>NZ_OZ455102.1:1180000-3007024 GCF_982375515.1 Pelodictyon clathratiforme | reverse complement strand
TGAGCTGTTTTTCTTGGTTTTTCCTTGAAACGTATTTGACGTAACTTCAAGCATAAAATACGGTATTTTTAAGAGTAAGGGTCTTCATAGTTAGCGCCATCAACATTTACTGTTCACAAGTTAGTGTTTTATGTGGATAAAAAACAATTTCCTTTATGAAATTTCCGTTGTATGGAGGGGTGTTTGCCCGGAGACTTTTCAACACTTTAAACTATTATATAATTGGTTGTTATATAAAATAGTTGTTCGAGTAGTCAACATGTGTTGATTCTTTTGAGTGTGCGGATTATTTGGGGTTTCCGGGGTTTGAAATATTTTATCCACAAGTTATCAACATTGTTGACAACTTGTGGTGGCGTGCTTGTTTTTTACTTCCTATAGTGTTGATTACTCAGGGTTGGAGGGTGGTTGTTCTTGTCGATAGAATGGTCAGTGAGTGGAACCATTTGTTATTGACCGTTCAATATGCTAAATTACGCGCCCTATAATTTTGAATTGTACCTAAACAAGTGTGGAGCTATAAGCGATGAAAAGAACCTATCAGCCGAGGAACAGGAAAAGAAGGAACAAGCATGGATTCCGTGAGAGAATGTCTACCAAGAATGGACGAAAAGTACTGTCTGCAAGAAGGGCAAAGGGACGTCATTCGCTTTCAGTAAGCAGCGCGATGGGTACGGCTGGTCAATAAGCTTGTTCGTGAGACTGGCGGTATCAAAAAAATTGCTCTTTTCAAGTTTTGAATATGGTGCACAGTCATTCCCTGCGCAAGCAAGAGATCTTGAGGAAAAAGCTGCCGATCTCACTCCTTTTCAAGAATGGAAAAAGTGTGAAGGGTGATTTTTTAAGAATTGTGTACGCTTCTCTTCAGCTTGACAACGCTTGTTTTCAGCCATTTCCGTCTATTTTGTTTGCGGTGAGTAAAAAAACGGTCCATTCTGCTGTTGGGCGCAACAAGATCAAAAGAATGATGAGAGAAGCTTACCGACATGAAAAATCAGTGTTAAAGAGTCGAGAGGTGGGTCAGCACGAAGGGAGTGCCGACGGAATGCTTTGCATTGCTTTTCTTTATATGGGCAGAAGAAAGACTTCCCCAGGCCTTGAAGCGTTCAGGGAGGAGATCAGAGGGTTGTTGCAGGGTATGATACTTTCCTGAACTCTGATGGTCAGCTCAAACATGACGGATAAAGTTGTTTTACCGGATAGAATGGTATGATGAGCATGAGTAGCTGGAAGTTTTTCAATCAGGTGCCGATTGTGCTGATAAAATTTTACCGGGCGTTCCTTTCTCCATTGCTCGGTCCGTCCTGCAAATATTTTCCTACCTGTTCAAGTTACGCTCTTGAGGCGTTCCAGCGGCATAATTTTTTTTATGCTTCATGGTTGACCGTTTGGCGTGTTCTGCGATGTAATCCTTTTTCAAAGGGCGGGTTTGATCCGGTTCCCCCTGTATCCGTAAACAAAAACAAGTTTTCTGGTAAAACTAAAGAGAGTGGTAATGGATAGAAATTCGGTAACCGGCCTTGCAATTATTGCCGTAATCATGATCGTCTGGCTTCAGTTTATGTCGCCAGAGAAAAAACCGCTGCTGCCGTCAAAGACGGTGAAAACAGAGACTGTGGTGCAGTCCGATGTTCAGGTTCCTGCAGTTTCGATCCCTGCAGCCGATAATTTTGGTGTTTTTGCATCCTCATCCGGAGGTCAGGAAAAACTCCTGAAGGTAGAAAATGATCTTTTTCGAGCAACACTCTCCTCCAAGGGAGCGACACTGAAGTCACTGGTGCTTAAAAAGCATCTGGATGGCAATCGCCTCCCCTTTGATCTGGTCAGCAATGGAAAAAACGGAGCCCTTTCGCTGCTTTTTCTGACACGTGAGGGTAAGAAAATCGATACCCGCGACCTCTATTTCAGTAATGTCACACTCGACACTCTTCGCACCATCAAAGGCAAAGAGAGTTATGCGGTTCGTTACCACCTTGATGTTGCGCCACAGCAGGCTATCGATATTATCTTCGGCTTTACCGGAGACAGTTATAAGGTAGATTACGATGTCAAGCTGACAGGCTTTGCCAGCGAGCTTGCAGGAAACGAATATCAGGTGCAGTGGGACGGGGGGGTGCCCTTTTCAGAAAAAAATCGTCCGGATGAAGCCCAGAGTGCATTGGCCAGCGCCTATCTTGGCGGGAGCCTTGTAAAACTTGATGCAAGCAAGGAAAAACAGTCCTATCGCGAAGAGCAGTCAGGCGAAGCGCAGTGGGTTGCTGTCCGTAACAAATATTTTGTTGCCGCGCTGATTCCTCATGGAAAATCAGCAGGGATTTACCTTGATGGCAAAAGAGAGACGGGTAATGATTTTGAGAGTTACCTTGCAGCCTTGAAAATTGCGGTTCCCTCAACGGCTGGTGTTGTTGATGACAAATTCAGTCTCTACCTCGGGCCGCTTGATTACAACATTGTCAAGGCACAGAAAGTCGGTCTTGAAAAGATCATGGACTTCGGATGGGACTGGCTGACCAGACCCTTTGCCGAGTTTATCATTCTGCCTGTTTTCAGTTGGATGAATGGCTTTGTGAGTAACTATGGTCTGATCATCATCATTTTTGCCTTTCTGATCAAGCTGGTGACCTATCCCCTTTCCATGGCTTCAACGAAGTCCATGAAAAAAATGTCGGCCCTGCAGCCAGCGCTCAAGGAGCTTCAGGAGAAGTACAAGGATAATCCAGCAAAACTGCAAAGTGAGCTTGGAAGGATTTACAAAGAGGCTGGTGTAAACCCTATAGGAGGCTGTCTTCCTGTCGTGCTGCAGATGCCGCTTCTTTTTGCCATGTTTTATGTTTTCCGTTCATCGATCGAGCTCCGTCAGCACAGCTTTCTCTGGGCAAAGGATCTTTCCGTGCCGGATTCCATTTTTGATTTTGGCTTTGCCATCCCCATGTACGGGAGTCATATCGCGGTATTCCCCATTCTTATGGCGGTGACCGTGTATTTGCAGCAGAAGATCACACCGACGACACAGAGCAATGAGCAGATGAAGGTGATGATGTACATGTTCCCTGCCATGATGTTGCTCTTTTTCAACAATATGCCAGCCGGTCTTGGTCTGTACTATCTGATGTTCAACATTTTCAGCGTTGCGCAGCAGTTTTATATCAACAAGACGACGACCGCAGCCGACATGCCGCAGGTGAACCTTGGCCTGGCTCCTGCCGGTGCGCAGAGGAAACAGAAAAAAGGGGGAGCTAAAAAGTAGGCACAATGATGGCGCCCCTTGAGCAGGCTGATGTCTGGCTTTTTCGGCTGCTGAACCGTGAACTGGTTCACCCGGCAGCCGATGACCTCATGGTTTTTCTGACCAACGGGCGCCTCTCTTGGCATATTTTTGTTCTTATTGCTCTGTTCATCGTTGCCAGAAAGGGAAAAAACGCCTTTCTGGTGATTCTTCTTGCCCTTCTTGCTGTTGGCCTCTCTGATTTTGTAGCATCAGGAGTTTTCAAGCCCCTTGTCCAGCGTATCAGACCCTGCTTTGCCCTCGACCACGTCCGACTGCTCATCAGTCAGCCAAGGAGTTATTCGTTTGCCTCCTCCCATGCTGCAAATTCCGCCGCCGTCGCTGTCATCACCTGGATATGCTTTCATCGGGGAGCCGTAGTTGAAAAGCTCTTCATCGGCACCATGATTCTCTACGCTTTAGCCATCTCCTTTTCACGGGTCTACGTTGGCGTTCACTATCCAGGCGACGTTCTTGCAGGTATGGTTATCGGAATCTTCAGTGCGCTTCTTGTCTATCTGCTTTTTTCATGGCTCCTGAAAAATATTATCCAGCCCCGTCTGATGCGTAAAGGGAGCGGCATCCATGGTTGAACACTTTTGGGGTATAGATCTCGGTGGTACCAAAATCGAGGCGGTGGTGATCAATAATCACCTGAAGCCCGTGATGCGCCGCAGAATCGCCACAGAGGCCTCAGAAGGTTACAACCATATTCTTCAGCGTATCGAGCAACTGATCGGGATGATCGCTCTTGAGTCCGGTATAATGCTCCCTTCAACAATCGGTATCGGCACACCCGGACGCTATGATGCTGCCTGTGGCGTCATGAAAAATTCCAATACCCTCTGCCTGAACGGCCGCAATCTGAAAGATGATCTTGAGCAACTCCTCAAAAGGGCCGTTGTGCTTGAAAATGATGCCAACTGTTTTGCACTTGCTGAATCCCTGCTTGGCTCTGGTGCGGCACTGATGCGTGAGGATACAACGGTGGCGTTCGGTATTATTCTCGGTACTGGCGTTGGAGGCGGGATTGTTTGTGGAGGCAAAGCCCGCCGGGGCGCCCACGGCATTGCCGGAGAGTGGGGGCACAATGAACTGATACCTGGCGGAGAACCCTGCTATTGTGGTCGGAGGGGCTGCGTCGAAACCGTTATCTCCGGTCCGGCACTTGAGCGCTACTATCACCAGTTGAGCGGCAGCTTCAAGCCCCTGGAGCGGATTGCGGCCACCTGCGATTCCGATGATGCCGCCGCAGCAACAATCGAACGACTGCTCTTCTATTTTGGAAAAGCGCTCGCTACAGTCATCAATATTCTTGATCCTGATCTCTGCATCATTGGCGGTGGAGTCGGGCAGATAGAGCAGTTGTATGCACAAGAGGCCGTTCAGGCAATCGAAAGGCATTTGTTCAACAGCGAACTCCGCATTCCCCTGCTCCGTCCGCTTCTCGGCGACAGCGCCGGAGTTTTTGGAGCGGCATTGTTGGCACGCAAGCCATAAAGATTCGTTATCATACACAAACTTGTTCAACCAACCGTTACCTCTCTCCCATGCTGAAAAAATCATCTATCGCTATAGCCCTCTTTTTCGGGCTTTTGGCTGGAATCCTTCCCTTGGCCGTTCATGCGTCACCCTCACTTGATCCCGCAAACACGATTTATCTCGACCTTCCCTCAGGACGAGTTGTCATCCAGATGCGTCCTGATATTGCGCCCCGCCATGTGGAACGCATCAAGGTGCTGACCCGCAAAGGGTTTTATGACGGGCTTAGCTTCCACCGTGTTATCCCCGGATTCATGGCCCAGACCGGCGATCCGCTCGGTGACGGTTCCGGCGGTTCCGGCCAGCAGCTTAAAGCCGAATTTTCGCCTGTTCATCATAATCGCGGTACCGTCTCTATGGCACGCGCCTCTGGTGTCGATAGTGCCGACAGCCAGTTTTTCATCTGTTTCGACCAGTTACCCTTCCTTGACGGGCAATACACAGTTTGGGGACGAGTGGTATCCGGCATGGAATTTGTCGAAAAGGTCAAGGCAGGAGCGTCATACAACAATGGCATGGTTACCAATCCCACCAAAATAGTGCGGATGCGGGTTGCTGCGGATGTGAAAAAGTGAGGGAGGGATATCAATCTGAATGGTATCGTGCTTGCCAAAAAGCGCGGTGCATACCGTAGCCGATAATCACTATATTACTGTTATTTTTTTCGCAAGCCTTTCCCGGCTTTTTCGTTCAGAGTATCGGGACCGTTCAGACGATCACTCCTGATCCTCAGCCTGATCAGTTCTGTGTAGCGCCATAAAGGGCAAAAAAAAAGAAGCATGAGAGCACATAAAAAGAGATTGTCTCAGGAGTCACACGTATGAAGGTATTCATCAGCCACTCTTCTGAGGACAAGCCGCAGGTTGAGCTGTTAGCCCACCTATTACGAGAACACGGATTCGAACCGTGGCTGGACAAGTGGGAGATCGGCCCCGGCGATGATATTGTCGCAAGCATCAACGCCGGTCTGGATGCTGCACATGCGGGAATCATCGTTTTCTCGTCACACACAAGATCGAGCCGCTGGGTGGAGGCAGAGGTCAGCTATCTGACCTACTCGCGGATAGAGGAAGGGAAGCTGCTCATTCCGGTAGTCGTCGGCGACGGTGCATGGGTTCCTCCGCTTCTTCGTCCCCTGGCACGCCGGGGTATCGACCAGATCGACGCGATCATCGATGCGCTGCGCTACCGCCAGGCCTTACCATCGCCGATTCGGCATCCGGAGCATGGAGGGATCGAGCTGGTCTCGATTTCGCTCCGGGAAACGTCGGGTGAGAACGGGAACCATGGGATCACGGTCGAGGTGCGTATCGGTGACGATGTCCACGGAACAGCCTCTCATCCAACAATCCCGAAAGCCTTGTTCCAGGCCCGGAGCAACTTTCTGACCTGCCATGTCACTGGCTTGGGGCGCAATCCCGTCGCTGCGGAACGGGCGGCGCAGGAATCAAGCCTCGTGGATCTTGGCCGACAGTTGCGGGCATTCTGCTTACCGGAATCCTCAGGGCAGGCTCTGGCCGATCTTCTCGACGGAAGTCCGGTTGGAACGCTGGTCGAGGTTCGGGTGGAAGCTTCGGGATCCGCATTGCTCAGCTTGCCCTACGATGCGCTGCGCCTGCCCGATGATCGCCTGTTGGCTACCCATCCCGCCTGCATCCTGCTGCGACGACCACCTGATCTGAAAGGTACCGCAAGCCCGGCATTGGCAGGGCCGCTGAAGATTCTCGTTGCGGTCGGAGCCCCTGACGAGGGAACAACCTCCTCCGCAGTGCTCGATTATGAACGTGAGGTACAGAACATCCTCGATGCTGTGGAACCGCTGCAGCGGCATGAAAATGTCGAGGTGCATATTCTTGAGGTTGGCCATCCGGACGAGATCGCCAGGGCGATTGAGCGCGATGCCTACCATGTGCTCCATCTTTCCTGCCACGGCCGTCCGGGAATGCTGGAACTGGAAGATGAAGAGGGGCAAGCCGTCTCGGTCACAGCAGACGAACTGATCGTTCCGCTCAGGGAAAAGGGAAGACCGCTCCCTCTTGTTTTCCTCAATACCTGCCACGGAGCCGTTCAGGATGGCCACACAGTTAGCCTGGCTGAAGCCTTGCTGCAGTCGGGAGTGCCGGCAATACTGGCCATGCAGACCTCAGTCAGTGATCAATACGCAAGCCGTCTCGCCCGATCATTTTACCAACATCTGGCAGATGGCGAGCATCTGCTTGCGAGTCGGGCGCTCGCGCAAGCCCGCAAAGAGCTTGAGCGTGAGCGGCTTGCCGCTATCGAGCGGAACGAACCACTTGATGCGACCCAACCCGAGTACGCAACTGCAGCACTTTTCATAAGGGGTGACGAACGGCCGCTGGCAAACTTCGCTCTCAACAATGATCCCCTCAAGCTCCAGCCGGTGCACGACGCGGCTGGAGCCGTACCGCAACTGCTCATCGGTGATCTGATTGGTCGGCGCAAGGAGCTGAGGGAGACACTGCGCACTCTGCGTGCAGAATCCGGAGCCTTCTCCGGTGTGGTGCTGACCGGAATCGGGGGGATCGGCAAGAGCGCTTTGGCAGGACGTGCCATGCAACGCCTTCGTCAGGATGGCTATCTCGTTCCGGTTCACGCCGGGCGTTTCGATCTCTCCGGTATTGTCACGGCATTGCGTGATGAGCTTATTGCCTGTAATCCACCCTGGGCAAATCGTATACTCGCTCAGTTCGACCACCCCGGTATCGATGACCGCGATCGCCTGCGGCTCGTCGCGCGAGTTCTCGATGAACAGCGTGTGGTGCTGCTCCTCGATGACTTCGAGCAGAACCTGCATCCGGGCGGTGATGCTTTTCTCAACCCCGACATCGCAGTCAGTATGCAATTCCTGGCTGAACATGCCCAACGCGGACGACTGCTTATCACCTGCCGGAATCCGGTTCCGGAGATGAGTTTATTTCTCCGGCACATTCCTGTCGGTGCACTCAGTCCGGCCGAAACCCGCAAACTGGCACTACGCCTCGACGCGCTCAACCGCTCGGACTCTGCGACGGGTCTGGAGCCGGAGCAACGGCGCAGGATACTGCGCATACTCGGCGGGCACCCGCGTTCCCTTGAGTTTATCAATACCCTGTTGGGTGGTCAGCAGCGGCGTTTGCGTCACATGATGAAGCGGCTCGATACCCTGCTGAAAGAGGTCGGCCTTGCTCCAGGCAGCACCTTCGGTGACGCAGATCAGGCTCTTCAGCACACCCTGTCGATAGCGGCACGCGATATCATGCTCGACGAGTTACTTGAGACCGCACGTGAAGAGCGGATCGAACAGGTGCTGCTTCAGGTCGCGGTGTCGAACCTGCCGGTCACACCAACTGGCGTCGCGAGAATGCTGGCAAGCGATGATGCTGCCGTTCCCGGTGACGTTGCTGCCGCTGATCGAGCGCTGGTTCGCCTGCACAACATGGCACTCCTTCACCTTGATCCTGATGACCGCTCTGCCTGGGTGCATCGGTGGACGGCGGAGGGGTTGGAACAGCTTGACCCGGCCAATCACGCAGAACGTTGCCTCCGGGCAGGTCGCTACCGGATGTGGCGGGTGCAAAACGAGAGCCACAGTCTGGACGATCTGGTGGAGGCGGTGCGCAACTTCCTCTCCGGCGCTGACTACGACCGAGCTTCGGAACTCGCGAACGCTTGCCTGGCGTTTCTGAGCCGGAACCAACGCTCCCTCGATGTTGCTGCATTTGCCTCCGAGGTACTGGAAACCCTGCCCATAGAGCATTCCGGGTTCGGTTCAATTGCCGATCAAGAGGCGCAAGCGCACCTTGCGTTCGGACAGACCGGCACAGCATTCCGGCGATACGAAACACTTGTTGCACGCTACGAGCGTCTTGCGCAGTCCGAGCCGGATCGTGCCGACTACCAGCGCGACCTCTCCGTGTCGTACAACAAGATGGGTGACCTGTACCGCGCTCTGGGTCAGGGTGAGCAAGCGCGCGATGCCTTTCTGAAGGCGCTTGAAATAGCCAAGCGTCTTGCGCAGTCCGAGCCGGATCGTGCCGACTACCAGCGCGACCTCTCCGTGTCGTACAACAAGATGGGTGACCTGTACCGCGCTCTGGGTCAGGGTGAGCAAGCGCGCGATGCCTTTCTGAAGGCGCTTGAAATAGCCAAGCGTCTTGCGCAGTCCGAGCCGGATCGTGCCGACTACCAGCGCGACCTCTCCGTGTCGTACAACAAGATGGGTGACCTGTACCGCGCACTGGGTCAGGGTGAGCAAGCGCGCGATGCCTTTCTGAAGGCGCTTGAAATAGCCAAGCGTCTTGCGCAGTCCGAGCCGGATCGTGCCGACTACCAGCGCGACCTCTCCGTGTCGTATGAGCGAATGGGTGACCTGTACCGCGCACTGGGTCAGGGTGAGCAAGCGCGCGATGCCTTTCTGAAGGCGCTTGAAATAGCCAAGCGTCTTGCGCAGTCCGAGCCGGATCGTGCCGACTACCAGCGCGACCTCTCCGTGTCGTATGAGCGAATGGGTGACCTGTACAGCGCTCTGGGTCAGGGTGAGCAAGCGCGCGATGCCTTTCTGAAGGATCTTGAAATAGCCAAGCGTCTTGCGCAGTCCGAGCCGGATCGTGCCGACTACCAGCGCGACCTCTCCGTGTCGTACAACAAGATGGGTGACCTGTACCGCGCTCTGGGTCAGGGTGAGCAAGCGCGCGATGCCTTTCTGAAGGCGCTCGACATCCGGCAGCGTCTTGCGCAGTCCGAGCCGGATCGTGCCGACTACCAGCGCGACCTCTCCGTGTCGTACAACAAGATGGGTGACCTGTACAGCGCTCTGGGTCAGGGTGAGCAAGCGCGCGATGCCTTTCTGAAGGATCTTGAAATAGCCAAGCGTCTTGCGCAGTCCGAGCCGGATCGTGCCGACTACCAGCGCGACCTCTCCGTGTCGTACAACAAGATGGGTGACCTGTACCGCGCTCTGGGTCAGGGTGAGCAAGCGCGCGATGCCTTTCTGAAGGCGCTCGACATCCGGCAGCGTCTTGCGCAGTCCGAGCCGGATCGTGCCGACTACCAGCGCGACCTCTCCGTGTCGTACAACAAGATGGGTGACCTGTACAGCGCTCTGGGTCAGGGTGAGCAAGCGCGCGATGCCTTTCTGAAGGCGCTTGAAATAGCCAAGCGTCTTGCGCAGTCCGAGCCGGATCGTGCCGACTACCAGCGCGACCTCTCCGTGTCGTATGAGCGAATGGGTGACCTGTACCGCGCTCTGGGTCAGGGTGAGCAAGCGCGCGATGCCTTTCTGAAGGCGCTTGAAATAGCCAAGCGTCTTGCGCAGTCCGAGCCGGATCGTGCCGACTACCAGCGCGACCTCTCCGTGTCGTACAACAAGATGGGTGACCTGTACAGTGCTCTGGGTCAGGGTGAGCAAGCGCGCGATGCCTTTCTGAAGGCGCTCGACATCCGGCAGCGTCTTGCGCAGTCCGAGCCGGATCGTGCCGACTACCAGCGCGACCTCGCAGTATCTCTCGTCCTCTTTGCAAAGGCACATGATTCTGCTGAAAAAGAGCATCTGAAACGTGCTTTGTCGATTCTCGAGTCACTGAATGCGACAGGTCGATTGGCTCCTGTAGACGAACCAATGATTACTGCCATCCAAAACATGATCTCAGGGGCGTGATTGTTTTAACACAAACAAAAAAAATTTCTACATTCTTGGGTGTTTCATATGGGCTTTGCCCCGGGGTTTGCGCTAAGCAGCAAGCCGATATTACTCAAAGGCTCGATTCTGTCGGGCCTTTGCTTTTGTCAGGGTACTCCCGGATTATTGATGCAGCGCTCTGCACCTTCCGGAGCCGTAGCGAATTCTTCCCGCGAAGGTGGAGGAAGGCTTGCAGTGCACTGTTGTGTGCTTTTGGGGTCGGGTGTTGCGAAGAATGAGGGCAGTGCGGGCCAGCGACAGTTTGCCCGTGTGCCCGTCCGGGCTGCGCAAACGGAGCGAAGCGTCTTGCTACATGAAGGGTGGGTGTTGGTACCTGAATTTGAAAAGAAATCATTTGCAAGAACAGTACGTTTCAGGTAAAATATGTCAAAGGATTGGGCTTTTCCCGGTCGACAATGGGGCTTTGGACTTTTTCCGGGGCCTTTTTGTTTTCTCTCTCTTCTCTGCTTTGAAATATCATCAGCCTGTTTTGCATGAAGGTCGGCCTCTGGCCGTTGAAGGGTATCCTTCTCAGTGCAATGATGGGCTTTTTTAATTGCTCCGTGGTGATAAGGGCAAAAAAAAGGCCCAGTACGAATAATGGGCCTTAATAAGACACCATGCTAAATTGATTTTCTCTTGCATGGCGGCCACCGAGGTGGACTTAAGCCCGATCCTGACAAGTCAGGAGAGCGGGTACGGTTGCAATATCCTCTTTTGTGGAGTGATCGTCAAGGGATTATTCATAATCCAGCCAAAATTACATTGCTGGATAGTAACAAGTTCATCTGTGCTTATTACTCTTATATCGTAACTCCTTTTACCCTGATCTTTTCCGACGAATGGCAGAAAAAGTCTGTCTAATGATACGGTATAGACCATATCGGCTTTTACCCAGTGAAATTCAGCGTTATAGGGCTCAGGAAGAACCGGATCAATGTACAACTTGTAGTGATAAGCCTCAATAACCTTCGGTGGCGTAGTACTTAAAGGAACAATGGTACAAAGGCCCTCTCTTTTACGCAACCGAGGAGAAACGATCACTGCCGGTCTTCGCTTAACCATTTCAGGAGAAACAAAACCTTTGAAATCACAAATAACAATGGTGCCTTGTTTTGGATGATACGGAAGGCTCATCTGTGCTGATTTGAGTTTGCTTGATCTGAAAATACTATATCGGCATCGCGGTCTTCGCGGAGATAGATTTTCATGGTTCGGGGGTCGAGGCCGAAGTGTTCGAGTAGCTCTTTTATGTATTTGAGGAGAGCGTTGGCTGAGAGGTTGATTTCGGCGTAGAGGCCGGAGTCGAGCTTTTCACCGAGGCGAAGATCGTGTTCATTTGATGACAACAGGGGTTTACCCCGGTTGCTGATGAAGCGTTCGGTTTCGGGGAGGGCGGCAAACTTTGCTGGATCGGTGGCCTGCAACATATTCAGCACAAGCAGGTAGAGGGTTTTCCAGGTCTTCAGGCCTTTGTAGGCGGTTTCACCGAGGATGAAGCCATAGGGGCGTTTGTAGGTGAAGTTTTCGCCAAGATAATGGGGTTCTGTTTTGTCGAGTTCAGCGATAAGGCGCTCTCGTTGCTGGCGGTTGCTGGACTCTTTAACCACATCATCTTCTTCGGGATTTATGCCGAAATGTGCCTTTATCATCTGCGCTATTTTGGCGGAGCTGCCGGTAAACTGACTGAGGTTATCGTTATATGCCATGATGAACTGTGTTCCCTGAGCCAGTGATTCGTTGTCACGCGGGTCGATACTGAGCAGCATGTCGTCAGGCAGGGAGAGCAGGTTCTCCTGAAGGTTATTGAGCGAGTCAAGTATCTGTTTGATTTTGTCCTGTTGTGTCATGGCCTCTCCTTTATGTCGGTTTTTCAATTCTCTGCAAGTATTGAACAGATATTACATGACTAATTATCTTTTTTTCAATAAGATAACCTTATAATTACCTGTTACTAATTGCCAGCTGAGGCAAAACAAGTCTGGCGTTGTTCACCGGATAGGTATTCATCAAAAAAGTTTCTGCGCCTTTTCACATTTATAGAAGTGGGGTGGGAATTTAGTAGAATCATATCCTTACTTCTCTTCACCACGGATGTTCATATATTACTTTTGCACTCCCCCCCCACCCAGGTTGCCGATGATAACGGAACAATGCTCACAAAAAGCTTGTTATTTAAGCTTTCTTGAATTCGTGGATCTGCAATTTGCGGATGATATCCAATGCATCCTTCACCTCGGTAGTGGTTAAGCCCATTGGCCCACTGTGGCTTAGACGATTAAGCACAGTCGAGCGTACTTTTTCAACGTCTTGCATGAGATTCGGATCAAGAAAATCATGCTGTCCGTTTTCCTTCCTTAACTTCTGGCGATCGCAAATTTCATTCCAAAGTTGATCCGACTTGACGTCTTTCGGATCGGGTTTGTAAGCAACTTTGACTCCGTTATCCCTACAAACGTTCTTGATCCGGGTTTCAAAAGCAGCGCGGATGTATACAGCGGCTGCCATAAGATCGCCATTTTGTAAGTGCACATCAGCCTTTTTAAGCATGTCAGTCCATGGCTCAATGATTGGACTACCTGGTTTGTCTGGCGTACTTGGCAATACGCGCAATGTTAAATAGCTCCACTGTTTAGTATGTTCGGTGTACTCTTTTGCTAAATCATACCAGACTCGGTCAAATGTCATCAAGAACACCTGCCAATCAGAAAACTCCTGTTCAAGGATCTTTAGTATGGGAAGACGGTTAGATAAATCGAGTCCAATCAGCACATCGTCTAGAACCAAAAGACGCGGAATGTTAGTTGCATCGTCTCTGGGAGTAGTCGCCTGAACAGCTGCCAAGTAAAGAGCTAGGGCAACGGCGGTAAGACGCGCCTCATTCAAAAACAGGGCAGGATGCTCGATTGCCTTTCCTGCATAGGTGGCGATCAGGCGTACCTCAGCTCCGTTAAAAGAGTGCTGTTTTACTAAAGGATTCGAAGATGCATCGCTGACTTTCAGGTCTCCCACCACCGTTTTGATCTCCAGACCGATTGTAAACCTGGAAAGCAGCGCATTCGCTCGCTCAACGATACTCTTGTCACCGCCAGCGCTCTTGTTCAGAAAATCGTCGAGCTGATCACGAAACTGCTTCGCAGACTCGTTGACTTGCTCTTCAGGGGTTGGCCACGCGTCATGCTCATCGGCGTCGTCAAAAAGTGTTGCATCCTTTGGTAAGAATGTGCGCAATGCATTCCAATGCTGATGAACTGTTCGTCCGTCCGGTAATTCCGCATCACGCAGCAACGTCTCTACCAGGAGAGGAAAGAGATTGACGCACTCAGCATCCTCATGAAACACATTCGTGCGGAGCAGTGCTTTGTAGTCGAGAAAGGTAGCTCGCCTCGCCAGGTCGAAAAAAGCTGATTCACCGATTTCAGCAGGATGCGGCTCACCATATGCCCAAGTCACGTCTTGGGGCATGCCTGAGGTAAGCTCAATGGCAATCGTCCCCTCCTCACCCGGATAAAAGAGGTTTCGATAAGCATCGAAGGGCCTGGGTGGAGGCGATTCGCTCAAGAGTACGCGCAGGCCTTGGAAGAATGAGGATTTGCCCGAACCGTTCTCGCCGAACAGTAGCAAGTTCTTCCCCTCATCGCCCAACTCAAAGGTATAGTTTTCGTTGCCGGGGAAAAAGCGGAAGTCGCGGATAACGATCTTACCGATGCGTGGCACTGTCATATTCATAGGTCAGCTAGAGGTGTCATTGCGTTGCGCTCTGTCGGTTCTTCGATGATGCGAACGACTTCCAACGAACGAAGGTCAAAGAGCATAGATCTAATTGTCGCGTTGCTGTCATATGCTTTTTCAAATGAATCGCTTAAACGTTTGATCCTCTGTTCTTCCGAAAGCGTGGAAAAATCCGGAGGTACAAAGCGCACGGTCTCTGCAAATAGCTTGATCTTGCGGGAATGAAGTTCATCAGGGAAGAAAAGCTCATAGACAAGCCCATTCAACCACTGCTCGAAGTAGGCTTTCATCAAGGAAAGCGGCATGTCATCTTTCTTGCTCACCGTATTTGGACTATATAGCCAGATTAACGCATCCGCCAGCAGCTCACAATAATGCTGTTGGTTGGGCGTGGCATTAGGAATAGGTATACGCGAGACATACATTGGTTTGAACTCGTAATAACCGCCTTGACGGGATGCAAACTCTTGGCGCGTAATCCACCACGAAATCGTCGAGTTCAAGATTGCGATTGTAAATGGAACAGAAGACGGAATCAGGATGCTCGTCTTATCATTACCATAGAAACTTCCTGCATCAGGAGCATAGTTCACATCGTCTTCGATCGCTGGGACAATGATCTTCGGTTGCTCGAACTCGCGCCAGTAGTCACATGAGCGGAGTTCCCAGAAGTATCTGCCTTTGTCATAGCGCTGTATGAGCCGATCTCGCAACGGCTCGAACCAGCCGTGAATGGCCGGGTAGATATTCGCGAACTTACGCTCGGCCTCCCTTTCCGATTCGCCTGACCAAAGATGCCGTTCATTCTCGGAAGATCCAATTTTAATGAGCCATCGGTCTTGGAACTCACACCTCCACTTTTTCACATCTCGCCCGCGCAAAAACGGTTTTAGCACCTCCGCCGATGAAGGGTGCGCGGCGATAAGACGGTCGTACGTGTCACGATCAACTACAAAGGCTTCGTTAAGGCCTGTGAGAATGCCTCGATAAAACCGCCCTTGCACGGATTTGTCCAGCGGCGTTCCAGCTAGGCGTAGCCTTTCGAGCAAGCGCAAGCGTACGGGACTTTCCAGTCGCCAACCATCGGATTTGAGGTCGCGCTGAGCAAGGGAATGGGAATGGCTTTCGAAAATCTCCGGAAAACCGGTCACATCGTCACAGGGTTTCCAAGTGAACACGGGCAAGGTGCTATCAACACCGGACAGCATACGCCCAAGCCCACTCGCGGAAGGAAGCTGGCCTTTTTCAACATGCAAGGTCTTCTCTGTGATCATAATACAGGGGTAGGCGATGGCGGTGAAAACTGGTGCGTCACCGAAATCTAGGATGGCATGTGGTCGAGTCGAACAGGCAAGATAGGTGCGCAATTTTTCACCGTAAGCTGCACGCATGTATTTGTTACTTGTTATGTAAGCCAGTGTCCCACCAATCCGCAGAAGCTGAAGTGCGCGCTCAAAAAAATAGACGTAGAGGTCAGCGGTACCAGTGTAGCACTCATATTGCTCTTTCAAGACCTCCTTGAGTGAGTGAAACTGGCCGCCGCTTCCTGTGACAGACATGTTACGGAGTTGTTCCTGCCGGACATATGGAGGATTGCCAATAACTATATCGAAAGATCCGCCTTCCCTAACGAGGCCGAACATCCAAGCAGGATCAAAGAAAGCTGCTGCCACATTCGTTTTGTAAGGATTCCAGCTAGCAATGCGTTGAGTATCGTAGGGCGTTAACCCCCCGGCTTCTGCCAATTGTTCCGCTAATGCGTCGCAAAGTTCCTTGTCGCGGGCCCGTAACGCCTTCTTATCTTTGTAGCGGCGCGCGGTGAAATAGTTGTGACGCACTTGCTGCAATTCAGTTTCCAAGTCAAGTATGCTTTCGTTGGCAAGCAGCAGTAGACGACGTTGTAGGCCAAGTAGAGTGTTAGCCGCAACTATTTTGGTCTCCAGGTTGGGAAGCGGCAGAATGCCGTAATTAGGATATGCATCGTCGATCTCTTGGTCGACGATAAGCGCAATAAAAAAACGCAACTTGGCGAGCTGGCAGGCAATAGGCTGGATGTCCACGCCATAGAGACAGTTCTCGATCAAGTAAAGCTTGCGGCCATAATCGTCGTTATCATGTGCAAAGGCCCGTTTTATAGCCAGACAGGCTTCTTCTCGGGCCGTGGGACTTTCGATACGTTCGAGCGCAGCTTCCTGCCTCCGGCGCCATCCACGGTTTTCAGGATCGAGCTTGCGAAGCACGTGCACGAGTTTTTGTAGTACCCCCATGGGAAAAGCACCCGAGCCGCAGGCTGGATCAAGAACTTTAAGGCTGTCGATAGCGTCGATGAGCGCTTCTTTTTCTTCATCGTTGAATTCGAGGCCCGCTTCTTCCCATGAAAGGAGAACCTTGAGACGCGGATCAGTTCGTTCGGACTCTACACCAGTCAAACGTGAGAGTACCTTGTTTAGATGAATGGCAAGCGCTTGGTCTGCCATCCAGTCCACGACAACGCGCGGAGTGTAAAAAGAACCTGTGGATTTGCGAGCCACAGTGCCCGTTTCGGGGTTGTAGGCAGCCAGAAGGTTTTCGAAAACATGGCCAAGAAGCTCCGGGTCGAGGGCTATCTCCTGTTCCAGAGGGGTGTTTTCTGTGAGTGTAAAATTATAGCTGGACAGGATAGTAAGGAGTGGTCGCACGGTCTCTCTCCGACGATTTGTATCTCCATATGCATCAGAGAGATCAATGCGTTGGTCGTCTCCAAAAAAAATATAGTTGGGAAGCTTTGGATGCTTTTTAGGTATGTTCGAGAATCCGTCGATTCGGATTTCTTCGGTGAAATTCGACTTGCCCTTCGTCACGCGATCATCCAGACATTCGAAAAGACCTCCATTAAGAAATGGAACCTGGCGCAAGAGTCTCGCGAATCCCTCCGGGTCTTGCAGCATATGGGCGTTCCGCCACACCGAATGAATCATGTGATCGTCACTGCTCCGCCCATCCCCCTCGTCGATAAACCGACGATTATGCGGAAATCCTTGCTTATCCATCTCTGTATTGAGAGTGGCAAAAAAGAGGTTCTGAAGAATGGCAGGATAATAGGTATACGCTCCAGGTGAAGCGTCCAGGAGCAAGTTCCCAATCCCCTCCCTTTTGAAAAGTTCTTGTGGCAACAGGCTTTGCCCGGTTCCGGGATTCCGCTTTTTGCGCAGGAACCAGCAAAAAATAAAGCGCGTGAGAAAGCGGATAAGAAACAGTGCCCTGTCCTCCGTGCTCTTGACATCCTTCGGAAATACGACATCTTCTGAATCCCTCACCCAGAAGTACCAGTTTGAAAGATCCTTGTAAAAGCGATTGTTCAGCTCTTTTGTATCAAGTGTTTCTGACCATGCTTCATGCAGTTCTACGAAGTTGGTAAACTTGTGTACTCGCCGAAGCTCTTCAATGGTGAGGTCGAAGAGAATTTCAATATGGGCCCGGTGAGGTTGCTGGATGTTGATATCCTTGATCAGGGTAACTTTTTCGAGTACATCTTTTTCTGCATCTTTTTTGTGTAGCCGCCGGTTGATGATCGCAAGAGAGAGCTTGTCGCCGAGCTTGAAGAGCACCATGACCGGCATTTTAAATACCTTGTTGATTTCTCTGGTGATCTGGCTGAGTGCGGTTCTGGTGTATTCCCTGTCGTTGAGTTCAATGCAGAAAAAGAGGTAGGCCTCTATTATGGTACGGTCAACCTGGATTGTATCGAAAAGAGAGTTCTGGCCGGTCACTTCTTCTTTGGTCAACTGAAAGAGCAAGTCAATCTGCTGCCACTCTTTTGCAAGGGCCTTCTCTGAGTTGAAACGACTATCGGAGTCGATGTAGTACTCTTTAAAGCAGGCAAAGGTTTTGTCGGGTAGTGGTTGCTGGCGGTCGGTGTTGTAGCCAAGTGCCTGAAAGAGTTTGAGCGAATTATCAGTCAAATTTCCGCAACTGAATGCCTTGATTGCATGTTCAATGCTGAATTTGATTTCGGTGTCGGTCTTTGCCATGAGGTTACTTTATGATAAGCCAGGTAATGAGTTCAAAGTGGCTGAGTTGTTCAATTTGTTTTTTCCGGGGCTGTATTATGGCTCCACGGTCGGTGGTCAGTTTTTGTGCTGTGCGTTTTTTAAAGACACGGATAATCTCTTCGACTGCCTTTGTTAGAAGCAGGGTGTGTTGCTCCATGTGTTGGCCATTGTCGGTCTCGGTATTGAATAATCCGCAAAGTTCTTCGTAAGGCATGGCGTTTCCCTGACAAAGTATCCTTAAAACCTCAAGTATCTGCTTGGCATTGACATAATTATAGCGCACTGTTCCGTCTGTGCGAATGTAAATTAGAAAGTAGGGGTTCAGGGGGTTGACCTGCTCGTTACCATCACTCTCTCCTTTTTGGCGAAGACAAAAAATGGTACCGGGTTTGATGATATCCTGCTCACTTTGGGAGAACTGTTTTTTTGCGGAGGCTTCGGCATGTTCGCCTGCGGGTGCGGGCACAACGGCATAGAGGCCAAGTGGGGCCTGCATTAGTTTGGTTCGGTTGTTCTCAAGGTAGTTGAGGAGTTCAATCCGAAAATCGTCGAGGGTAAAATCGGTCAGTGATACGCTTTCGTCCATCTCTTCCAGATCAAGCACTTCGTTCTGAAGTTTTTTGAGCTGCTGGTTACGGTATTTCAGGTCGTCGGTGATCAGCTCTTCAATTTGCTCGGTGTTGAGGATGTTGTCTTCGCCGGTGGCGGTAACGTCGACAAGAGCCATGCGGGCTTCTACCCTTTCACGGAGATTGATGTAGTTGTCGAGATCTCGTGTGGGCCAGAAGTTGACCAGTTGGATAGTTTCATTTTTGCTGCCAAGCCGGTCGATACGGCCAAAGCGCTGGATAATGCGAACCGGGTTCCAGTGGATATCGTAGTTGATGAGGTAGTCGCAGTCCTGAAGGTTCTGGCCTTCACTGATACAGTCGGTGGCTATGAGCAGGTCAATTTCTCTCTCCTGGGAATAGTCCACAAACTTTGAACGGTTTTTGGCAATGGGAGAAAAGTTGAGCAGTATGGCGCTGTAGTCGTTCTTGCCATAGCTTGTTTTTGTGGTGCTGCCACACACCAAGGCACAGTGGAGGTTGAATTCCTGACGATACCATGTATTGATGTTCTCGTAGAGGTATTGGGCGGTATCGGCAAAGGCTGTGAAGACAAGAACCTTTTTGTTGGATTTTATTGATTTTGCGGCGATAAGCTTTTTTATTTCATGCAGCTTTGCGTCCCTGTCGGGCGTTACTGATTTTGCATTGTTGTACAGATCGACAAGAGCCTCCTTGTCTTTCTGAAGATCGGCAAGCCAGTCATTAAGCCGAAGGTCGGCAAGGTCAAACCTGAGTTTTTTACCTACCTGCCACTGCTCCTGTTCATCGCCGTTTTCCTCAAGCTCATCATCTCCGGGCTCATAAGTCAAAAGGTTTTCTTCCTGAGACACGTTCGGGAGAGCGATGAAGTTTTGTATTTTTTGTTCGAGTAGCTCGATTTTTTGAATGGTGCGGTCCATCGAAATTTCAAACGATTTGATGGAGCTTTCAAGGCGTTTGAGAAAGTTGACTTTCATCATGCCGATCAAGAAACTTTCACGTGAGGCCTGTGAGAAATTCAGTACCTGAGTACCGGCCATTGCCTCATATTTCTGCTGTTGCTCCGGATTGACATAAGCAGATGGATTGAAAATCGAGAGCTTGTAATCGAGAATTAGCCTGTTGAGCCGGTCGTATGAGGGAAAGCGGTTTTTGAGATCAATATCAGGATAGACTGATTGTGGTTTCTGGCGTTCGGGGAATTTGCCAATAGCCTCAATTTTGTAAAATGTTTTAATATGCTTGCGCGATCGGGCTATGGTCAATTCGTCAAGCAGCTTAAAGAATCCTGAATCGAGTCGCTCAAGCAACTGCTTCATATTGCGATTGGGGTTCTTTTTTGTATCGGCCCAGTTGGTAAAATGGGTTTGGGCGTTTTTCAGGGTAAAGGGGATATCCTTGATTTTGCAGCACTCAAAAAGGGCGTCTGGCTTACCCTCTGTGATGAAGGCTATCTGGTTTCGCAAATCTCTGAGTGAGTTGTTAACGGGTGTTGCAGAGAGCATGAGCACCTTCGTTTTGACTCCGGAGCGGATGATTTTTTCCATCAGCCATTGAGCCCGGTTCATCTGCGTCGAGCCATCTTCCCTTGTTTTTTCAAGGGGATTGCCACGGAAGTTGTGGGATTCGTCAATGACAATGAGATCGTAAGCGCCCCAGTTGAAGTTGCCGAGGTCAATACCGTTGGCGTCGGAACGACCACTTACCCTTGTCAGATCGGTATGGAACAGGACGGTATAGCTGAAGCGGTCTTTTGCGAAGGGGTTGAGTGCGTTGTTTTGGCTTGCCTGGTAAATTGACCAGTTTCCGGACAGTTTTTTAGGGCAGAGTACGAGGACTTTTGCATTGAGAAGCTCAAAGTATTTAACAACGGCAAGCGCTTCGTAGGTTTTGCCAAGACCAACACTATCAGCAATGATGCAGCCGTTGTGTTTCAGGATTTTATTGATGGCGCCTTTTACGCCGTCTTTCTGAAACTCATAGAGTTCGCTCCAGATTTCACTGTCGAAAAAACCGGTACGCTCATTGAGCAGGCCGCCTTGCTTTTGTTCGTCAAGGTAGTTTTCGAAAAGATGAAAGAGCGTTTTGTAGTAGATAAATTCAGGGCTGTTTTCGACATAGAGCTGTTCAAGGTAGCTGAGTACCTGCTCTTTGACATTTTCAACAATACCCGATTGATCGTTCCAGAGGTTATCAAACCACTCTTTCAGCTCGGTGCGGTCACGGTCGCTGTCGATGATCATGTTGAGTTCTATATTCCGGTTGCCACCAAGGCCAAGACCGTTGACCGTGAAATTGGAGCTTCCGGCAATGGCTTTTTCAACCCCGTTGGGTTGAAGAATGTGGTACATTTTGCCGTGCAGGAAGTTAGGCTTGACCATAGAGCGTATTTCAGCTTTGCGGCTTAACCATTCGGCGCATTCTCTGGCAACGTTTTTTTGGGTAAGGCGGCTTTCAGTAGGAATGACAAGTTGGTCGTCCTCAATTTTGAAATCGCGGGTGTTGACTTTATTGGGATCGAGTGATTTGAGAAATGTTGGTTCACCGAAAAGAAAGCGAAGGTTTTCTATGCTGGTTAATTCATCCTTCAGGTGGTGAAAAGCATAGATTGTGAAGTAGGCGGAGACAATGGAGAGGCTGGAGGCGTCTGTGATGTTTTTTTTTAGAAAATCTCCGACGGTGCCATGAGAATGGTTGTCGCGTATTGAGGAATAGCTCATGAATTTTTGCATCCCGTTTGATTGAGCGCAACAGGTGTTGGCTCATTCATTTCAAAATGATTATATTTGTTCCAAATCATCACCAGAGATAGCATCTCCGGTCTGACGCCTTCAACTTGTGTTGGGGGCGTTTCTTTTGTTAGCCGTGCTTTCCAAAGCAATATCAGTTGAGACCGTTATGCCTGATGAACGAGTTCGTGTCGGATAGTACCGGAAAATACCAGTGATAATATAGATAAGAGTTTGAGATAGTTACGGATATTGGGCAGTGAGAGGAGTTTTTTTGGTGGATTTTCACTTATGCAGAGTCATTCATTGCTACCTACCAATTTCGCCTCAATCTGCTTGATAAGCGGTGAGCTCCTCGGATTTGTGACAAGCAGCATTGATTTCTCATGAGCGATTGCCTTGATTTTAACATGCACATCAAACCAGCGTATAACTTGCTGATCTGGCTGAGTACGCATTAGTTCAGAGAGAACATTCGTATCAATCAAAAAGGCTTGGCTCATCACTCTTCGAATGAGGGTGGTGTCCGGGACAACTGACGTGGTGGAATAGGAATGTCTTCGGCGTCCAGATTTTTAAAATGGGTCTGAATAGCGTAAAACTGACCCGGTCATGGCAAGTCGCTTCCGTGGATACGTGTTCGGTCACATCCCGGCAGAATAGGGCAAGGGTTTTGGATATTTGCGGGTGTGGGGAGGTAAGGTGTGCTTTTTCCTGTCCCGAAAGCGGGCGGTTTTGTATGTTCAGGGGTTGCTGTTCCGGATGACCAGATGATATACGGAGCTGGAAGAGCTGTAACATTTTGATTTTAAAAGGTATAAAAAGGTTCTAATGGAAGACGGGAATACTTTCAGGAAGGGTGATACTATTGAGTTGACGGTCACGGATCTGGCGGAGAAGGAGCAGTGTTTCGGGCGGCTTGACAACGGCATGGCGGTGATGGTGAGCGGGATGCTTGCGATTGGTGACCGGGTTTCGGCTAAAATAAAAAAGGTGAAGCAGCGCTACATTGAGGCGATTGCGGTTGAGGTGCTTGAAGCGTCGCCGGACAGGACGGAGCCGGTTTGCAGTTATTTTGGCGTTTGCGGGGGGTGCAAGCTGATGCATATCCGTTATGATGCGCAGCTTGTGTACAAGCAGAAAAAGGTGAAGGATGCGCTTGAGCATCTCGGGGATTTTGTTGCTCCCCCGGTTATGGAGGCGCTTGCTTGCCGTGAGCCGTTTCATTACCGGAACAAGATTGAATTCTCCTGCTCAAATATGCGTTACCTGCTGCCGGAGGAGCTTTCGATGGAGACTCTTGCCCGCCCGAAGGAGTTTGCGCTCGGCTTTCACACTCCCGGCAATTTTGAGAAGGTGATCGATATCGACTATTGCTACCTGGCCAAGGAGTCGATGAACAGGGTGCTTGCCCTGACGCGTGAATTTGCGCTTGCCAACGCTCTTGTTCCTTATGGGGCCAAGGCGCATACCGGTTTTTTGCGGAACCTTGTGGTGCGGTTCAGTGAAAACCGTGAAGAGGTTATGGTTAACCTGGTGACCTCCTGGTATGATGAGCCGCTGATGGAGCGTTACCGGATGCATCTTGAGTCCGGGATGGCCGGGCAGAAGATGACGGTGGTCAACAATGTGACCGAGCGCAAAAATACGGTTGCTACCGGGGAGAAGGAGTTTACGCTCAGCGGAGCGGGATACATTACCGAGCGTCTTGGCGCTCTTGATTTCAGGATATCGGCGAACTCTTTTTTTCAGACGAATTCGTCACAGGCGGAGCTGCTTTACCAGAGCATTCTGGAGGTTGCAGGGTTGAGGGCGGAGGATACGGTGTATGACCTCTATTGCGGGACAGGTACGATAACCCTCTATCTGGCAAAGCATTGTCGTCAGGTTGTGGGGCTTGAGGTGGTTGAGAGTTCCATCAATGATGCGCGTTCCAATGCGGCGTTTAACAGCATTGACAATGTGGCTTTTTTCCAGGTTGATCTCAAGGATTTTCAGGGTATGCTCGATCTGCTCGGAAGTTATGATGCTCCGGGGGTGATTATTACCGATCCGCCTCGCGCGGGTATGCACCCGAAGGCGCTCTCTACGATGCTGCGGCTGAGGCCAAGGAGGATTATCTATGTGAGCTGCAACCCGGCAAGCCTTGCCCGTGATGGCAAGGAGATCTGCCTTCAGGGTTACAAATTGCTATCGGTGCAGCCGGTTGACATGTTCCCGCATACCAGCCACATCGAGAGTGTTGCCTGTTTTGAGCGTGTTGGGTTGGTAACGGTCACTCCGGCTCCGCAGAGCTGATGCTTGCCGTATCGGGCGCTGCTTTTGTTGTTTCCCATGCGGTGAATTTTTCGACATCCTTGCTGATTGAAGCAAAGAGGGCTGTAATGATGGCGGCATCATCAACAAACCCGATAAGCGGGAGGAAGTCAGCCAGTGCGTCGAAGGGAGAGACAAAATAGATGAGGGCGGCGCTAATGAGCACAATGGTCTGCCAGGGGGTATCGAGGTACTCCCTGTTGGCCGTGCTGCGTACCATGCGGATCAGCGTCTTTGTTTTTTCGGTTATGCCTGAGAGTTGCAGGGCGTATTTCCCGGAAGAGGCTACCTTGCCTGCGGCATCAAGCAGTTTGTTTCTCTTCCGGGGGTTTTTTATCAGTGCTTCTGCCCTGCGTGTAGCTCCATCCAATGTCGTTTTCATCTGTTCCTGACTTGCGTTTTGTTTCTGTTCAGTCACTTTTTTCCGCCTGCTTTGAGCAGTTTGCGTCGCTCTTCTGCGGTCAGTGAGCCATAGCCGCGTTCGGAAATCTTGTCGAGTATGGCGTCGATTTCAGATTCGGAGACCGGTGGTGTTATGCTGTTCCGGGTATGGAGGCGCGGACCGCTTCTCTTTTTGCCGGAGGGGCGGATTTTGCTGAAGAGTCCGGAGAACGACCACTCTGCTCGTTTGATGGTAATGTAGATGAAGCCGATCAGCATACCACCGAGGTGTGCAAAATGGGCAACGTTGCTGCCGCTTCCCATGGCGCGGCTGCCGAAACCGGAGATAAATTCGATCAGTGCGTAGCCGGCAATAAAATATTTTGCCTTGACGGGGAAGAGGAAATAGAGAAAAATATAGCGGTTGGGGAACATCATGCCGAAGGCGAGCAGTACGCCGTAGATGGCGCCGGAAGCGCCGACGGTTGGATAGGGATCGCCTATGGTTGCCAGAAGGTTGATGATTGCAGCGCCGATACCACAGGTAAAGTAGTAGATGTTGAATTGCCGGGTTCCCCACTGATTTTCTATTTCAGCACCGAACATCCAGAGGGCGAACATGTTGAAGAAGAGATGGGTGCCATTGCCGTGCAGAAACATGTAGGTCAGCGGTTGCCAGAGCTGGAAGTTGCTGGAACCGATTGGCCAGAGTGCGCCGAGCGCTTGAATTATTGCACCCAATGGTGTAAAGAATTGCAGCAGAAAAACGGCAACATTGATAATAATGATGGTTTTAATTGCCGGGGGCATAAACTGAAATCCCCCCGGACTGTATGGCTGGTTCGAGTAGTTCATCGATTGGTCTGGTTCATCTCAAAGGTAACTTCTGTAAAAGGGTTTGTCGTGTGCAGAACCGGTCAATCGTTCAGTGCGGCAATACCCGGCAGCTCCTTGCCTTCAAGGAATTCAAGACTTGCGCCTCCACCGGTTGAAATATGGGTCATTTCGTTCGCCAGACCAGCTTTTGCTACGGCTGCTGCAGAGTCGCCTCCACCGATAATGGTTGTGGCGCCTTCTGCTGTTGCTTCGGCCATTGCTTGTGCGACTGCCATGGTGCCTGCAGCAAAGTTATCGATTTCAAAAACGCCCATAGGTCCGTTCCAGAGTACGGTTCGTGCGGAAAGAATTTCGTTCCGGTAGATTTCTGCCGTGAGGGGGCCGATATCGACACCGATCATCTCTTCGGGGATGGCGGTAATCATTTCTGAATGGCAGTCGGCGGTTGCGGAAATTTCAGGCGCAACAATGACGTCTACGGGAAGAAGGAGTTTGATTCCCTTGTTTTTGGCTTCGTCAAGAATTTTCAGTGCCAATTCAATTTTGCTCTCTTCAACCAGAGAGTTTCCGATTTCATAACCCTGTGCCTTGAAGAAGGTGAAAACCATGGCGCCGCCAATCAGGACGGTATCGACTTTTTTGAAGAGGTTTTCAAGAACGTCAATTTTCCCTGATATTTTTGAGCCACCGAGGATTGCTACAAAAGGTCGTTCGGGTTCCTGCAGCGCCTTTCCGAGGTAGAGGAGTTCCCTTTCTATCAGAAAGCCTGCAACGGCTGTTTGGACGTAATGCGTAATGCCTTCTGTTGAGGCATGTGCGCGGTGTGCTGTGCCGAATGCGTCGTTGACATACACCTCTCCGAGTGATGCGAGTTCGCGTGCGAAATCGGGGTCATTTGCCTCTTCTTCGGGGTGAAATCTCAGGTTTTCAAGCAGGATCACCTCTCCGTCCTGCAGTGCAAGCACCTGCTGCATGGTCTCCGTACCGATACACTCTTTCGCCATGGTAACCGGGCAATCGAGCAGTTCGGCAAGTCTTGTTGCTACAGGGGCAAGTGAATAATCGGCATTGACTTTTCCTTTTGGTCTTCCGAGGTGCGACATTAAAATGAGTCGGCCTCCATTTTCAAGGACTTTTTTGATGGAAGGAAGTGACTCAATGATTCGCTTGTCGTCCGTTATCTTTTTGTTGCTGTCGAGAGGGACGTTGAAATCAACGCGCATCAATACCCGTTTGCCTTGAATTGCTATGTCGGATAAACTCTTTTTCTGCATTGCTCTGATGATTGGTTAAAAAAATGATTTTCGTTTAAATGTATATAGCCAATATAATCGATCTACTCAACAGGTGGATGATGGGTATCTGTTGCTTGTTTTCGTCAGTGTCCGGTATTGCTGAGGGTGAGTTTGTACTTTTTGATGTTTGCATTGTGCTCTGTCAGTGATTCGGCAAAGTAATGCCCTCCCTTTCCCGTGGCGACAAAGTAGAGGAAATTGCTGTTCGCAGGGTTCAGTACGGCAAGGATTGATGCTGCTCCGGGGTTGCAGATAGGTCCTGGAGGGAGTCCGTTATGGCGATAGGTGTTGTAGGGGGAACCGGCTGCCAGATCTTTGTAATAGAGGCGGCGGGCAGCTCCTCCAAGGGCATATTGTACTGTTGGATCGGCTTGCAGCCGCATATTTTTTTTCAGGCGGTTAAGGTAGACGCTGGCGACAAGATTTTTTTCCTGGTCAAGCGGGGTTTCGGCTTCAACGATAGAGGCAAGGGTCAGCAGGGCTGTTTCGTTCAGTCCTCTTTGGGCGGTTACCTGCTTCAGGCTGTCGGTGTAGAAATGGCGGAAGCGTCCGACAAGAAATCCGACCGCCTCTTCGGGCGTGGATGCCCAGGCAAAGTCATAGGTTCCGGGAAGCAGGTAGCCTTCTGCATTTTTTGCCGTTATCCCCTTTTTGAGGAGCAAATTGCGGTCTGCTGTCGCCATCATGAACTCTGCAGAGTCAAGGTCAAGTTTTCGGGAGAGGATGCGGGCGGTTTTTCTGAGATCAATCCCTTCGGGAAGGGTGACGCGTACCTCATCTTGCGGATGCGTATGCAGATAATACATGAGCATGAAATTCGACATGCGGGGCGGAATGGTATATCTTCCCGGTTTGACACGGTGCACTCTTGGAATAATCGTGATGGTTACCAGTGCAGGCCATTTGCTGGTAATCGAACGGGAACGGTACAGTTCATCAATAATGGCGCGGGCCCCCATTTTTTTGTGAACGGTCAGGCGGGTGGCTTTTGATGCTGTATTGAGTCCGGGCAGGAATAAAAAAAATGCCAATGCCGTCAGCAGCATAGCTGCTCCACCAAGAAGCGGTTTACGGGAGGAAGTTTTTTTTGATGCCATTTCGAAGCTGCCTTTTAACTGGCATGGATACCTGGTTGACTGTTTTTCCATTCATGCTGAAACAGTCGGGTCTCCTCGATGATGCATCGATAGATTTTTTCCAATGTGTGAGCTTTCAGAGGCGAGTCGGCATGGTTCAGTACATTGTTCAGTACCTCTTTTTCCCGCTCTGGCTGAAGTACCTGTTCTCCGATTCTTGATTTCAGGGAGCTGATATTTTGTGCGCAATCTAATCTTTCGCAGAGCAGGGAGGATAACTGCTGGTCAAGGGTGTCGATTTTTTTTCTCCATTCGTCAAGTTCCTGCCAATGTAGGGTATTGTTGACGGTGCTGTCGGACATCATAATGACGGTGGTTAAGGGTGGTGCTTTGGTGACAAACAAAAGTATAAGAAAATGAGCCGGGTTGTTACTACGATTTTTCGCGTGCGAAGAGCTTCATCCATCGAGAAACTTCCCTTTCGCTCAACAATTTGTCATTGAATTTTTTTTCTTTGACCGTCATGCGCAGGGAGTGGCGGCTCTTGTCCTGAACGGCAGCATCTGCTGTCAGTTCATTGAGTTGCAGTGCAAATGTCTCGGATTTTACGCATGTTGCTCCGAATGCTGTTGCGTACCGTCGAATCTCATCGTCTGAACTTACAATAGTAACCTTTTTTACTCTTGTGTTCAACGACTTTACGTAATCAATGATCCAGTGATCAGCACTTTTTGAGGCTGAAGTAAAGACGATATGCAGTGGCGCCCCGCACGCACTCTCTCTGGGGCTCCCTTTTCCATCATAGACAACGGTTATCGGACACTCTGTTTTTTGTTGAAAACAGAGGAGTTGTGTTTCTGTTTCCTTGCGCAGAACATCAAGAGACGCCGAGGTCAGAGAGGGATGAAGCTTATGGATAAGGTTATAGCCATCAATCAGGATCTCTTTTGCTCCTCTTTTCATTGGGGTTGTATTCATTCGAAATATCGGCATTTCTGCTGGAGTGTAAAATAGACTAATATTTTTTTAGTGCATCCTTTTTTATACATTTTAAAGTGGCGCAAAATGGTAAAAAATGGGATGTATTGCGGCCCTCGCTGGTTTTTTTTTGGTTTTTACGTCCGGTTACGGTTAAAAAGATGTAACAGGTGAGGTTATAAGCATAACGGGGGCTAAAGGGATTGCCACAATGGCGGGCTTTATTGGAAAAGAGAGACATGCCATCGATGAGAAGGGGCGCCTTATGATTCCTGCAAGGTTTCGCCGGAAGTTCGAAAGTGTTACGGTCGAGGGTGTTGCAGATGCTTTTTCAGGTTTGTATATCATGAAAGCGCCCGACCGTTCCCTTGAGCTTTATGAACCGCTCATCTGGGCTGGAATGAGAAAGTCACTTTCCGGTCTTTCGGATTTTAATCCCGAGGAGCGCCTTTTGAAGACCTTGATGTATGAGAGTCTTGAAATGGTTGAGCTTGATCGTCAGGGGAGGGTTGCTCTGTCGAGGGAGTTCCTCGATCATGCTGGTATTACAAAGGATGTTGTTATTATCGGGGCTGATACAAAAATGATTATCTGGGATCCGCAGCGCCTTGCTGCTCTCTTGCAGGAGAGTGCTGATCGTTTCGCTTCGCTTGCGGGAAGGTATTTTTAATGGTTATGGTACGAGATATATTTCATGAGCCGGTGCTGGTCAACGAAGTTGTGGCATTTCTGGTCAGAAAACCTGGTATTTATGTCGATGGGACTCTTGGCGGCGGCGGCCATTCTTCGGCGATGTTGCGTGCACTTTTTGATGCGGGTTTCCTTGCGGGATCGCTGTTGATCGGCATCGACCAGGACGATGCCGCATTACGGGTGGCGGGTGAAACGCTCAAGGAATTTGCAGCCTCCACGGTTTTGGTCAAGGGAAATTTCTGTGATATGGGTGGGCTGATTGCCTCGATCTGCGCGGAAAAAGGGCTGGAACCGAAGGTTATGGGTATTCTGCTTGATCTTGGCGTCTCATCGTTTCAGATTAATACCCCTGATCGGGGGTTCAGTTACCTGAGGGAGGGGCCGCTTGATATGAGGATGGACAGCAATGCTTCCCGAAGTGCTGCTGATATTGTTAATGGCTATGATGAGCAGGAGCTTGCAAGGCTTTTTTACCGTTATGGAGAGGAGCCCAGAAGTCGCAGCATTGCACGGGCGATTGTTGCCTATCGTCAGAAACATGGGGCAGTCACCTACACTCAGGAGCTTGCGGCTATTATTCGTGGTAATGCGCATGGCGGCGAGAAGGTTATCAAGACGTTGTCAAGAGTGTTTCAGGCTTTGAGAATAGAGGTAAATGCCGAGCTTGATGTTCTCCGCCAGGCGCTTTATGATGGTATCGATTGCCTTGATGAGACGGGACGAATGGCCATTATCAGTTATCATTCTCTTGAGGATCGGATCGTGAAACGAGTTTTTGCTGAAAAGGCCCGGAGTGATTGGGGACCCAAAGGGGTTGGTTTGCGGGAGCCTCTTTCGTGGGGATCGGTTGCCCCCGTTACCCGCAAGCCCCTTATTGCTGCCCCGGATGAGATTGCGTTAAACTCAAGGGCAAGAAGCGCAAAGTTGAGGGTTATTGAAAAAATTCATGAGGGAGGTCGTCGTGCAAGCGAGTAAGAGGGTGGCACTTTTTTTGCGAGGTCTCCTGCGGGGTGTCAAGGGCTTCGCAAAAAAGAGGCCTGAGGAGGTGGTTGCTGTTGGCAGCGAGGCTCAGGAGGTTCCGAATTCAGGGATCAAAGAGATGGTCAGCAACGCGCTTGAGTTCGATATCGGTTTACTCTTGCGTCCGACCTCGTTTTTGTACATTCTGGCCGGAATGGGGATTATTCTTTTCCAGACCTATAACAACCTTGCGATTAACAATCTTGCTCTTCATAATGAAAAGCTTCGAGAGCAGATACAGATGACATCAAGTGTTATAACCTCACAGGAACTTAAAATGGGTGAATTGCATAGTATCCGTAATATTGCTGAAAATGCTGCTGCGCTTGGGGTTGTGGCTTCGAGTATTCCTCCGGTTGAGCTTGTGCCATGATTGATTGCATCTTCAATGGAGGGGATCGCTCATGAGTGGCCAGCAGGAGAGCAAACGGCCGGATGATCGGGAGTTCGGCAAGCGGCTTGGTATCGTCGTTGTTCTTTTTTCGATATTTATTGTCGCAATTATTGGCATGTTACTGAGTATTCAGGTTATTAATGCCAAAAAATATAAGCAGATAGCCACCAAGCAATATGAGCGGGAGGTTACAGAGCGTGCCCAGCGCGGCGCTATTCTTGACCGCCATTCGCGTTTACTGGCAGAAAGTATTGAATCCATCTCCTTCTACGCCAATCCCCGGACGGTTCGCAATACTCCGCTTTTTGACAAGCAAGGAAAGCCTGTGAAGGAGCCTGGAAGCAAGAAACAGAAACATATCGACAATTCAGGGGCTGTGGCGACCCTTTTCTCCCGCCATTTGGGCGTCAACCGCTCGGTTTATCTTCGAGAGTTGCAGCGCCGAAAAGGAGCGGCTGTTCTTGGTCGGAAAATACCGGTCGCAAAAGCGATGCCGCTTATGCAGCTTATTATCGAGAAAAAATTGCCCGGTGTCAGGTTCGAAAAGGAGCAGCAGCGCTATTACCTGAACGTTGCGGCTCAGGTGATCGGCTCCATCGGGAGTGTAAAGAGCGAAACTGATGGAAGCAGCGGACTCGAATTACAGTTGAATAAAGCGTTGAAAGGGCGTGACGGTACAAGAATTTTACAGCGAACAGCAACAGGTATTCGTTACCCGGCGCCTGACGCCCGGCAACAGGAGGCGATAAAAGGCAATACGGTACAGTTGACTCTTGATGGTGATATTCAAAGCATTGTGGAAGATGAACTTGCAAAGGCTGTCGGGAACTTCAATGCTGATGCTGCGGCATGTATTGTTATGGATGTTCGTACCGGAGAGATCCTTGCCATGGCCAATAACCCTGCTTTTGATTTGAACCATAGGGCGACCTGGACTCGCCAGAACTCACGAAATCGCGCAGTAACCGAGATGTACGAGCCCGGTTCAACGTTCAAGCTGGTGATGGCTGCTGCTGCAACGGAAGTCCTGGAAAGAAAAGCCGATGATGTGGTGTTTGCCAATCATGGGGTTATGCCCATCTATAATCTCAAAATCAGGGATCATGAGTCTTACGGCAACATAACGTTCCGTGAGGCAATTATGCATTCCAGCAATATTGTGGCAGCAAAAACAGCAATGGAGATTGGGCGGGAGAAGTTCAATGCCTATACAAGAAATTTCGGATTTGGAAAGAAAACGGGCATTGGGCTGGTTGGTGAGGCGCCGGGAATGGTGCGGTCGCTTTCAAAATGGGATCGGACCACGCTTCCCTGGATGGGTTACGGCTATCAGGTTATGGCTACTCCATTGCAGATATTGCAGGCTTATGCCGCAATTGCCAACGATGGCGAGTTAATGAAGCCCTATATCATCAAGAAAATTATTGATGCAGAGGGTCAGGTTGTTCGGGAAGCTGTTCCTGAAACGGTCAGGAGGGTGGTTTCCGCAGAGACAGCAAGATATGTCGGGAAGGAGTATTTCAAGGCGGTTGTTGACAGTGGAACGGCTAAAAATGCGGCTGTGCCGGGAGTGACTGTTGCTGGCAAGACCGGAACGGCAAGACGTGCTGATGGAGGGTCGTATGCCAAACCGGTTTATGTCTCCTCATTTGTTGGCTATTTTCCCGTAGAAAGGCCTCGCTATGCTCTTATTGTGATTCTTGAAAATCCGAAGACGGCCTATTATGCCGCGACCGTTGCGGCTCCGGTTTTTTCGGCCATTGTATCGAGAATGCTTGCCTGTTCGGAGGAGATGCAGAAAAACCTCGCAATTCCTTCTCCGGAAAAGAGGCTCCTTGATTCTATCGTGACGGTAGTTGTGCCTGATCTTCGTGGACTTAAGGGGCGCGATGCCCAGCGCCTGTTGAAATGGCTCAATCTGGAGATGGATTATTCGGGAGAGTTTGAGGGGGTTGTTGTTCGTCAGAGTATTGTTCCTGGCAGCAGGGTTGTAAAAGAGAAGGTGATACGGGTGGTGCTTGCTTCAGGAAACATCAACAGAAAATCCTCATGACGGTATCAAGTGATGGTTCCAACCTGCAGGAGGTGCAACTGGAGGAGTTGCTCAAGGAAATTTCCTCTCTGGAGCTTCTGGGAAAAGCTGGCTTTGGGGGGGCGATCAGCATGGTTACCAGTGATTCCCGTGAGGTACTTCCCGGATCGCTTTTCGTTGCGATAAAAGGCTATGCTACCGATGGAGGTCGCTTTATCCGCAGTGCAGTTGAGCGAGGGGCTGCAGCGGTGATCTGCGAAGAATTTCCCTCTGATCCTGCTCTTCCCTGTCTCTATATCAAGGTCGCTGATGCGCGAAAAGCTCTGGCGGAGGCTGCTCGGATTTTTTATGGAAAAGCTTCTGATCAGTTGCTGATTATCGGAGTTACCGGAACCAACGGCAAAACCACGACAGCAAAGCTGATTACGGCCATGCTGAATGCCAATGGTATTTCTGCTGGTTATATCGGGACGAATATGTGCAGGATTGGAGAACTCGAAATTCCGCTGGATCGTACCACTCCGGAGGCTCATGGCCTTCATGCGCTTTTCCGTCAGATGCTGGAAGCGGGATGCAAGGCTGCCGTGATGGAGGTCTCCTCTCATGCACTGGTGTTGCAGAGGGTCTATGGTATCCGGTTTCATGCGGCGCTCTTTACCAACCTGACCCAGGAGCATCTTGACTTTCATGAAACCATGCACGATTATGCGGAAGCCAAGCAGCAACTGTTCGATCAGCTTTCGCCGGACGGGTTTGCGGTGCTGAATATTGATGATCCTTATGCCGAACAAATGGCGGCTCGTGTAGCAGATGATAAAATATATTGTTGTACCATGCAGCGGGGGCTTCAGCCAGCGCTCTCGTGCAGCAGGCTCTTTGCAGCAGATCTTCTTCAGGGTACCCTTGCCTCAAGTACCATTGTGCTTCATTTTCCCGATGAGTCAGTGGAGATGCAGGTTAAGCTTCCGGGAAACTTCAATGTCATGAATGTGCTTGAAGCTGCGGCCATTGGAACGGGCATGGCTCTCTCTGCCAAAGAGATATGCAATGCTCTTTCTGCGGTTTCGACGGTGGAGGGGCGCATGGAAAGAGTTGGTGAGAGCCGTCAGGGGTGGATGGCCTTTGTTGATTATGCGCATACTCCGGATGCCCTTTTCAAGGCGCTTGATGCCTTGCATGGCCTCAAGGAGGATGCTTCCCGCCTTATCGTGGTTTTTGGGTGTGGAGGAAACAGAGACAAGGAAAAGCGTTCTGAAATGGGGCGGATTGCTTCAGAAATTGCCGATGAGGTTATTATTACCTCTGACAATCCTCGGGATGAAGATCCGGAGGAGATTCTTGATGCAATCGAGCGTGGTATCACCGGGGTTCATTACCTGAGGATCAGTGACAGGGCTGAAGCCATCCGGCGGGCGGTTCTGATGCTCAAGGCGGGAGATCTCCTTCTTGTGGCGGGAAAAGGGCATGAAAAGTATCAGGAGATAGCCGGCCACAAATATTTTTTTTCAGATCAGGCGATCATAAAAACAGCTATGCAGGAAAATGTTTCCGGATATCCGGAAAAGGAGAGAGTACAACTGAACAGGAAAGGCGTGCTGACGATTGATGATTTTCGGAAGGTTGGAGAGGTGGTCGAGGCCGGAAGAGGGCATGGCGACTCTCTGCCGCCTTCGCAGCCTCCGCAGGAGATGGTTTCTCCCGTTGTGGTTATCGATTCAAGAGAGGTGAGAGGGGGAGAGCTTTTTATTGCCCTGAAAGGTGAAAATGCAGATGGTCATTGCTTTATTGGCACTGTTTTTGAAAAGGGTGCCTCCTGGGCGATGGTGAGTCGTCAGTGGTATGAGGAGCAGGGCTCTGTTGATCCGCCACCAGGAAAAGGATTTATTGTGACGGATGATACGGTTGCAGGGCTGCAGCAGCTTGCAACGATCTACCGCCACCAGTTTTCGATTCCCGTTCTGGCTATTGGCGGCAGCAATGGAAAAACAACAACCAAGGAGATGGTGGCCTCGGTACTTGGAACCGGTTTCAGGGTTCATATGAGTGAGGGCAACAGGAACAACCATCTTGGGGTTCCTTTGACCCTGTTGCAACTGAGAGGTGACACCGATATTGCTGTTGTCGAGATGGGTATCAATCATCCGGGTGAGATGGTTTTGCTTGCGGCTATCGGCAGCCCAACCCATGCTCTCCTGACGAATATTGGCCATGAGCATCTTGAGTTTCTTGTTGATCTTGATGGTGTTGAGGCGGCGGAGATACCGCTTTTCGATTATCTTCGCCAGAGCGGAGGTATTGCGTTTGTCAATATGGATGATCCGAGGATCAGCGCGGCAGCCTCGGGGATGGCTGGAAGTGTTCCCTATGGAATGGCAACACGTTCGGAACACTCCTGTTGGGCCAGGGATATTTCGGTAAACAGTGCAGGCGCACTCTCTTTTCTTCTCTGTTCCATTGCCGGTTCAGAACCGGTAACGTTGAATTTTACAGGAAAACATAATGTCATGAATGCCATTGCGGCGGCTACAGTTGGTCACTATTTCGGTCTCTCGCTCTGCCAGATCCGCGAGGGTCTTGAGCGTCTCACTCCTGCTCCAGGCTGGAAACGGCTTGAGGTTCTTGATGCCTGTGGAGTGAGAATCCTTAATGACACCTATAATGCCAATTCAGACTCCATGCGCAAGGCGATTGATGCGCTTTGTGATCTTCCCGGCGCAGGCAAAAGAGTGGCCGTTCTGGGCGATATGCTTGAGCTTGGATTGGCGGGAGAGGTTGAGCATCAGGCAATTGGCAACTATCTTCAGCAGAGTTCAGTTGATCTGCTCTTTACCTTTGGTGAGAGTGCACGGCTTTTTGGCCGGGCAGTTCCCGAACGTTACAGGGGCCATTTCGAAAGCCGCGAAGCGCTTCTTGAAGCATTACGGACGGTACTGCAGGAGGGAGATATCGTGCTTTTTAAGGGATCAAGAGGAATGAAACTTGAGCAGGTTGTCGATGCGCTTATCAATGCAAAAACCATAACCGGGCGAGAATAGGGTATGATTTATTATCTGCTGAGGTACATTAATGATCTTTTTGACCTTCCGGGGCTTCATGTTATCGAATATCTCACCTTCAGGGCCAGCGCAGCGGCGATCACAGCGCTGCTGATTACCCTGTTTGTCGGTCCTGGATTTATCAAATACCTGAAAACACGGTTTATTGAGCCGGTCAAGGAGGAAGCGCCTCCGGAACATAAAAAGAAAAACAAGCTCCCAACCATGGGTGGGCTGCTGATTATTTTTTCCATTGAGATCTCGGTGCTGCTTTGGTCAAAATTCATTGATCCGCATGTCTGGCTGATTATGCTTGCCATTCTATGGATGGGGATTATCGGGTTTATTGATGATTACCGAAAGGTGGTACTGAAGATCAAGGGCGGGCTTTCCGCTCGATACAAGCTTATCGGGCAGGTCACTCTGGGTTTGGTGGTTGGATGCTATACCTGGTATGATCCCTCTTTTTCGGTGCTCCTGTCGACGACAACGGTTCCTTTTTTTAAGTATCTGACCATTGATTACGGTTATTTCTATATACCGATCGTTATTTTTATCATTACCGCAGTATCGAATGCCGTCAACCTTACCGATGGTCTTGACGGGCTTGCTGCCGGAAGTTCGGCTATTGTGGTCATGGGTCTGGGTGGTTTTTCCTACCTGGCGGGAAATGCGGTCTATGCAGTCTATCTCAATATTCCCTTTATTCCCGGAGGTGGCGAGATTGCTGTGGTGAGCATGGCAATTGTTATGGCTTGTGTGGGCTTTTTGTGGTTCAATTCCAATCCTGCAGAGATTATCATGGGTGATACGGGCTCCCTTGCGCTTGGCAGCGCGATTGCCGTTATTGCGCTTTTAATCAAACAGGAGCTGCTCTTGCCTTTGATTGCCGGTATATTTTTCCTCGAAACACTCTCGGTCTCTCTTCAGGTACTCTATTTCAAGTATACAAAAATGAGATATGGCCAAGGCAAAAGGATCTTTTTAATGGCTCCCCTGCATCATCATTTTCAATTGAAAGGGTGGGCGGAACAGAAGATTGTGATCAGATTCTGGATTTTGACCATCCTGTTTTTTCTTGCCAGTCTCATGACCTTAAAACTCAGATAACAGTTATGGATCTCAAGGGTAAAAGGGTGTCGGTCATTGGCGCGGGCAAAAGCGGAATTGCGGCAGCGCAACTGCTTGCTCGCAAAGGTGCGACGGTTTTTGTCAGCGAGCTTGGAACCATGGGGGCAGAGGAGATGCAGCATCTCCGGGAGATGCAGATCCCTTTCGAAGAGGCGGGGCATTCGCCTGCGGTGTATGAGGCTGATTTTTGTGTCATCAGTCCGGGTATTCCCCCTCATGCCGAGGTTGTGACAACCCTGCAGGCGCGAAATATTCCTCTCTACAGTGAGATTGAGTTGGCGAGCCGTTTTTGCAAGGCGAGAATTGTTGGTATTACCGGTACGGATGGAAAAACCACCACCTCGACGCTTGTTCATGCTCTCTGTGAAGAGGATGGCCTCCGGAATGGTTACAGGGCTTACAGTGTCGGCAATATCGGTGTGCCATTTTCTTCAATGGTATTGGATATGAAGGCTGGTGATATTGCCGTGGTCGAGTTGAGCAGCTATCAGTTGGAGCGCTCACCCACTCTCAAGCCTGAGGTTGCTGTTATCATGAACATTACGCCGGACCATCTCGATCGCTATGCAGGAGAGCTGCAGGGCTATGCTGCGGCCAAGTTCAGGATTTATGCCAATCAGGGTGCCGGGGATACACTGATCTACAATGAGGACGATGCGCTGCTCAGGGAACATTTTGCCTGCAGGGATCAGTTTCCTTTCAACATTATGTCGTTCGGCATGGAACCTGCCTGCAAGGGAGTTCCTGACATTCGAACATTTTTTCTTGAGGGCGACACGCTTGTTGCCCATACGCCTGACGGGGATGAGCCTGTTCTTGTGACATCAGATTTTCTGAAAAAAAGTTTTCGTGGTCGCCACAATATCTCAAATGTACTTGCGGCTGTTGCTGTTGCAGGAGCTTTGGGTATTCAACGGGAAGTGGTTTGTCAGGTAATCAGGGAGTTCAGGGGTGTTGAGCATCGTCAGGAATTTGTCATGACCATCAATGGAGTCGACTGGGTTAATGATTCCAAAGCGACAAACATGAATGCGTTGCGTCAGGCGCTTGAAGCGCTTCCTGCTACTGCGGTACTTATTGCCGGAGGACGCGACAAGGGGAATGATTACGCTGCGATTACCAGACTTGTCGAGAAAAAGGTATCTTTGCTCATTGCTTTGGGTGAATCGCAGGACAAGATCGTTTCAGCCTTTAAGGATGTTGTTGCTGTCAAGGCGGCAGGATCGCTTGAAGATGCGGTTTTGTTGGCACGAGATGCGGCAAGCTCCGGGCAGACGGTGCTCTTTTCACCCGGGTGCGCAAGCTTTGATATGTTTAAAAATTTTGAGGATCGCGGTATGCAGTTTAAACAATGCGTTCATCAGTTATCATCATGGTGAATACTGATCACTTACCGGGCCCTGCAGAAGAGGCTCTTGCCGTGAGCGAGTTGTTGCCACATCCAGGCAAGGAGGGAGTTGCTGCAAAGCTTCTGATCCTTATTGTGGCTGTTCTGATGTGTATCGGTATTGCTGTTGTTTACAGCAGCGGAGCGGGATGGGCTGTCACGAAGTACTCAAGTTCAGAATATTTTTTATGGCGTCAGCTTTTCTTTTCCATTCTTGGAATTGGTACCGTACTCCTTGTTGCCCAGCTTGACTATCATGTTTTCTGGAAGACCAGCAAAATCATCCTTTTTACAAGCATTGTGCTTTTGACCCTGCTGCTTGTTCTGAAAGCGGTTGGGCTTATTACCGGAGCTGCACGCTGGATTGGTTTTGGACCGCTGAAATTCCAGGTGTCGGATTTTGCCAAATATGCGGTTATTTTTCATTTTTCAAGACTGATCACTGAAAAGCAGGGATATATAAAAGATGTTAACAACTCTTATTATCCTATGCTGACCCTGTTGATGATTGTCGTGGCTCTGGTTGCCCTCGAACCGAATTTCAGTACGGCGTCGCTTATTGCCTTCATAGGGTTTGCGCTTATGTTTATCGGGGGAGTCAGTATTCGTCATCTCCTTGCTACGGTATCCGTACTGATACCTATTGCCGCTGTTTTTGCCATAGCAGCGCCATATCGGCGTGCCCGGTTGCACTCATTGACCAGCGGAAATGAACAGGGGGCGACCTACCAGGTTGTTCAGGCATTGATTGGTCTGGGCAATGGGGGGCTGTTTGGCCTTGGTGTCGGGGCCAGCAAGCAGCGGGAGCTCTATCTGCCCCTCTCCTATAATGATTTTGTCTTCGTTGTTGTTGGTGAGGAGTATGGGTTTATCGGCGCTTTAGCCGTTATTGCGCTCTTTACGGGATTTTTAATCTGTGGCCTTATCATTGCCAAACATGCTGCTGACAGTTTTGGTAAATATATTGCAACCGGTATCACGATGGCTATCACGCTTTTTGCCTTTGTTAATATTGCCGTTGCCTGCCATTTGCTTCCGACGACCGGTGTCGCACTCCCTTTTATCAGTTATGGAGGTACGGCGCTTCTTTTTAACTCTCTCGGTGTAGGGATTCTTATCAGCGTAGCACGGTACAAGAAACCGGCGATTGAAAGGAGCATACCGGTTGATGCAACTTCATGGAGGGTGGAATGAACGTGCTTTTTGCCGGAGGCGGAACCGGTGGACATCTTTATCCGGCAATAGCTATGGCCGGGGAGCTCAGGAAGCTGGTGCCGGATGTGGTGATTTCTTTTGTTGGCACAACGGGCGGCATTGAGGCGACCGAAGTTCCAAGACTTGGTTATCGGTTGCATCTTATTCCGGTACGAGGTTTAAAACGAGGGCGGGCGCTGGCGGATATTGTTGCGAATATTGGCGTAATTGCCGATTTTGTTGCGGCTCTGGGACGTGCTGCTGCGTTGATTGCCAGAGAAGCTCCCGATGTTGTTGTGGGTACGGGCGGATTTGTCAGTGCTCCGCTGCTGCTTGCCGCCCAGCTCATGCGTAAAAAGACGCTTATTCAGGAGCAAAATGCATTTCCTGGTGTTACAACAAAATTGCTTGCCGCACTTGCCAGTGAAGTGCATCTCTCTTTTGATGATGCGCGTCGATTTATCCGCAATAAAAAACGGCTTTTTGTTACCGGCAATCCTGCGCGCTCTTTTGCCTTGCCGCAGCAGGTTGCGGCCAGGGAGTATTTTGCACTTTCTGAAGAGCGTCCTACTCTTTTGGTTTTCGGAGGAAGCCGGGGTGCCCGCTCAATAAACAATGCGGTGCTTGAGGGAGTTGACCTGATTACGGCCTCGGCAAATCTGGTCTGGCAGACCGGAGCGCTTGATTTCGAGAGGATCAAGAGCAAGATGCAGCCCTCTCCTTATATATGGGTTGCTCCATATATTGAAGAGATGGGAGTTGCTTATGGCGCTGCCGATCTTGTGCTTTGCAGGGCAGGAGCCTCTTCCCTTGCTGAGCTGACTAACCTTGGCAAGCCATCGGTTCTCGTTCCTTACCCCTATGCAACTGGAGACCATCAGCGTCATAATGCTCGGGCGCTTGTTACGGGTGGGGCGGCTATGCTGGTTGAGGATGATCGTCTTGGCCAGCAGGCGTCGATAAAAAATATTCTTGAGCTGCTGCATGATAAAGAGAGGCTGAAACGTATGGGAGCAGCATCCCGGAAGCTCGCATATCCGGATTCGGCTCATCAGCTTGCCTTGCGCATCATCAGCCTTGCTAAAAAAAATTAAGAAAGAGGATTTACATGGAACTGGGAAAAACAAAAAGTGTTCATATTGTCGGTGTTGGCGGCGCTGGAATGAGTGCAATAGCCGAATTGCTGCTGAAGTCAGGGTTCAGGGTGACGGGTTCGGATCTTTCGTCTGGTGAGGTGACTGAAAAGCTTGCCGAGCATGGGGCAATAATTTATAAGGGGCATCGAGCTGAGCAGGTCGCAGGTTCTGATGTTGTTGTTTATTCTTCGGCCATACGGGCTGAGGATAATATCGAACTGATTGCCGCTGAGAAAGCTGGTATTCCGGTCATCAAGCGTGACGAGATGCTTGGTGAGCTGATGCGCTATACATACGGCATATGCATTGCGGGTACGCATGGGAAAACAACAACGACCGCCATGATTGCTACCATGCTGATTGAGTCGGATGAGTCGCCGACGGTCATGATTGGCGGTATCTCGGACTATCTGAAAGGCAGTACCGTGGTTGGTGAGGGAAAATATATGGTTATTGAGGCTGACGAGTATGATCGCGCCTTTTTGAAGCTGACACCAACCATTGCCGTTGTCAATAGTCTTGAGTCCGAGCATATGGATACTTATGGCACGCTTGATGAGCTGAAAGAGGCCTTCGTTGCTTTTGCCAACAAAGTGCCTTTTTACGGGCGGGTGATCTGTTGCGTCGATTGGCCGGAGATCAGAAAGATCATGCCGAAGATGAATCGCCTCTGTACAACTTTTGGAATTGATGAGCCTGCCGATGTTATGGCTTTTGATATTGTTCTCGATAACCAGCATACTACCTTTTCAATCAAGGCTTTTGGCCAGGAGTACCGGGACGTCTCTCTTCAGGTTCCGGGGCGCCACAATGTGCTTAATGCCCTCGCAGCTTTTTCGACAGGTCTTGAGCTGGGTATCCTTCCTGAGCGACTGATTGCCGGGCTTGGTCGGTACAGTGGTATGAGGCGGCGGTTTCAGGTAAAATATGATAATGGCCACGGTCTTATGGTTGTGGACGATTATGCCCACCATCCTACAGAGGTGAAGGCGACTGTCAGGGCAGCCAAAAGCGGATGGCGTGACTCCAGAATCGTGGCGGTTTTTCAGCCACATCTCTTTTCCCGTACCCGGGAGTTTGCTCATGAATATGGCTGGGCACTCTCTCATGCGGATATGGTCTACGTGGCCGATATTTATCCGGCGCGTGAAAAGGGAGTTGATTATCCCGGTGTCGATGGTGAGTTAATTGCGGACGCTGTCCGTAAGGCTGGAGGGAAACATGTGGAGTTTGTTGCGGATATGCAAAATCTCTTTACTGCTCTCAAGGAGTGGTCAGTTAATGGAAATATGCTTCTTTTCATGGGTGCCGGTGATATCACCCATCTTGCAACAAGGGTTGCCAATTTCTGCAGAGAGGGTGTTGCTGTTCAGGGCAATGAAGACTCCCAGTCGGGTTTTGCGGCGTCATGAACGGATTTGAAAAAGCGTCAAGTGGCCGCCGGGTTTTGCGGGTACTCTCTTTTCTGATAGTACTTGTCGCTCTTGCTGCGCTGGCCTATTATGCCTCCCAGTGGAAAAAAGAGGTGGTGGTCAGGGATTTTGTTATTGATGGAGCCTCAATCATCTCCGAAAGAGAGCTGTTATCGCGCATGGCTCCTTTTCAGGGCAGGAATTTGCAGAAACTCGACGTACAGGAGCTGAAACAAAGGATTCTGGTGATTCCCTATCTCAGGGATGCCGAGATAAGCAAGGAGTTGAATGGCATTGTCCGTGTCGTGGTTTTTGAGCGTGAACCTCTTGCAGTAACGGCTATTGACGGGCAAGTGCTGGTTATTGATCGTGAGGGATTTCTTTTGCCGCGTACGAAGGGGTGTTCTGAGCGGTTTCCGAACTTGTTACAAATTACGGGTATTACGCACCTTCGGATTGCCAGGAACAATCTGCGGCAACTTGACCGTCAGGATATCGAATTAATCCGGCAGTTTCTTGTGGCTCTTTCAGAGAGTGAGTATGCGAGCCTGCTTATTCGTGAATTTCATCTTGCAGACAACGGCATGGCCTGGTGCCTTGCGCTTCAGGCTCCCACCCGTTTTATTGTCGGTAATGATGGGAACTACAAGGAAAAGTTGAAAAAATTCGAGATATTCTGGCAAAAGGTAGTATCCAAGAAAGGTTTTGACGCTTATGAGACTGTGGACCTGAGGTTCAGAGACAGGATTTTTACCAGGGATCCTGTATATCCGGAGGTACCACAGAATGTTTCCCTGTGATAATCATGCAAGAATAGAACAATGCTGAAGAGCAATATTGCCGTAGGTCTTGATATTGGAACAACCAAGGTGTGTGTGGTGGTTGCCGAAAAAGATGAAATTGGAAAGCTCAACGTGCTCGGGAAGGGGCGTTCTAATTCCGATGGTCTTCAACGGGCGACTGTGGTCAATATTAACAAGACTGTAGCTGCTATCAGAGCCGCCGTTGCTGATGCTGAACGGGAGTCCTCCATTCGTATTCATGGAGTTAATGTCGGTATTTCCGGAGCACATGTCCATTGTATTCACAGTAATTCGGAAATCAGTATCAATCAGACAGGAATTGTCAATGATTCTGATGTGAAACGTTTTCTGGAGAAAGCCAAGACCAATATCCGTTATCTGGATATTGATCATGAAATTATTCACGTTATTCCGCAGGAGTTCATTGTTGATGATCAGGAGGGGCTTCTTGATCCGATAGGGATGGCCGGGACAACGATGAGGGGCAGCGCCTATATTGTGGTTGGTCTGAGGACAAAAATCCGTAATATCAAGCAGTGTGTTGAGAAAGCAGGTCTTGAGATCAGTGCAGTCACCTTTGAGCCGGTGGCTTCCGGTATGGCTGTCATGAAAGAGCGTGAGAAGAAAAGCGGTGTGGTCGTCATTGACATCGGGGGTGGAACTACTGAAGTTGCTATCTATATTGACGGGGCTATCCGCTACTCTGAGGTCATCAAGGTTGCTGCCAACGATGTTACTCATGATATCGCTCATGGGGTGAGGGCGCTTTACGAAGTCGCTGAAGATCTGAAAATAAAACATGGCTGTGCCTACAGCAAGCTGAGTGGTGAGGATGAGGATCTCCTGATTGAGGGCATTGAGGGACGGACACAAAAATCCGTGCCGAAGAGCTCACTGACGATGATTATTGAGGCCCGGATGATGGAAATTCTGGAGCTTGTGCGTGACTCGGTGCAGCGGTCGGGCTATTATGAATATCTCAATGCGGGAGCTATTATAACGGGGGGAGGTTCACTCCTGCCAGGTACGGAAGAGCTTGCTCATGATGTTTTTGGACTTGATGTTCGTATCGGGTATCCGGAGGGGGTTTCCGGAGGGATCAAGGGTTCCGTCAATAACCCCATGTATGCGACCGTAATGGGTCTTGTTGCCCATGCATTTCAGAATAATCTCTCGGCAGATCACAGCTTCGCTTCGACAGCAGAGATACTCCCTGTTGATGTTCCTCAGGGAAGCAGGGAAGAGCCCCTGGTGCAGGAGCAGACTCCTTCGGGGAAAAAAATTGTGGATCGCATGAAGAAATTCTGGGATAATCTATGATGAAAGAGCAAATAAGAGCCTTTTAAAGGGAGAACTGATAGCATGGCATTTGAGCTTGATCCGGGCCTGTTTGACAGTGACCAGGGCAAAGGGGTTACCATAAGGATTGTCGGCGTTGGCGGCTGTGGCGGCAATGCGGTAAATAATATGATCGACAGGAAGATCAGTGGTGTGGAGTATATCGTGTTCAACACTGATCGCCAGGCGCTCCTGAACTCGAAAGCTCCACTCAGGGTGCAGATTGGCAAGAAGGCTACGAACGGTCTGGGTGCTGGAGCCGATCCGGCAAAGGGGCGTCAGGCTGCAGAAGATGATCGTGAAATTATTGCCGCTCAGCTTCGGGGAGCCGATCTTGTCTTTATTGCTGCCGGAATGGGCAAAGGTACCGGTACAGGTGCGGCTCCGGTAATTGCCTCTATTGCAAGGAATATGGGTATTCTTACCATTGGTGTCGTGACCAGACCCTTTAACTTTGAAGGTCAGGTCAAGGCGAAGATTGCTGATGGAGGCATTGTCGAACTGCGCAAATATATCGATACCCTTATTCTTGTTGAAAACGAAAAGATCCTCAGTATTGCCGAAGAGGGGGTCAGCGCCACGGAAGCCTTTAATATGGCGAATGATGTCCTCTACAGGGCGGCGAAGGGTATTGCTGATATTATTACCCGACATGGTCATGTCAATGTCGATTTTGCCGACGTTCGCAGCATTATGGCAGGAGCCGGAGATGCGGTTATGGGTTCTGCTGCTGCTGCAGGTGAGCGTCGTGCGCTGAAAGCCTCATCAGATGCGCTGAACAGTCCTCTTCTTGAGGGTGTTTCGGTGAAGGGGGCTAAAGGTGTGCTGGTAAATATTACCGGAGAGGTCACCATGAGGGACATGTCGGATGCCATGAACTATATCGAGGAGCAGGTTGGCAGTGATGCCAAGATTATCAACGGCTACGTTGATGAGCCCCAGGTATCAGGCGAAATCCGGGTTACCGTGATTGTAACCGGTTTCAAGCGCAAGTCGCAGGACGATGGAACGGTGCCGATTGTTCGGCAATTTGTTGCACCTGTTCCTGGTATCAGGCTTGGCCAGGCGCCCTCATCGGTTCGGCAGACGGCCTCCCTTCATCCTGAACGTCAGGAAGAAGATTTACGTATTCCGGCCTATATCAGAAGGCAGTTGTCCATTAATGATCCTCATGAGGTCGCAGGGAGGAAAAATACCGGGCACGATGCCGATTATAACTCGTCGCTGCCAAGTGGCAGAGGGGAGCATGAAGATAAAATACAAAAAGGTTTGTCAGATACTCCAGCATATCTTCGCCGGAAAAAAAACGGGATCTGATATTGCCTTTTTTAACCAAATGTAAAGGGGTTCATGAATTATTGTACGCTTTCCGCAGAAGATGCGGTAGCCAGAATTAAGTCGGGGGACAGGGTTTTCTTGCATACTGCGGCAGCAACTCCGCAGCGCTTGATTGATGCAATGGTGCAGCGCGCTGATGAGCTGAGAAATGTTGAAATTGTCAGCCTGCACACCGAGGGTGATGCTTCCTATGTAAAGCCCGAGTATCGTGATAGTTTCAGATTGAATGCTTTTTTTGTGGGCAGGAATGTTCGTAAGGCGGTTCAGGAAGGTGATGGGGATGCCATTCCGGTTTTTCTGAGCGATATTCCTTCTCTTTTTTACAACAAGGTGTTGCCGCTTGATGTCGCTCTTGTCCATGTCTCCCCTCCTGACCGTCATGGTTACTGCTCTCTGGGAGTTTCGGTTGACGTTGCTCTTGCTGCTGTACATGCTGCAAAGGTGGTTATTGCCCAGGTAAATCCGAATATGCCGCGCACGCATGGCGAAGGAATGCTTCATATCAGCAAGATTCATGCAATGGTTGATGTGGATGACGCCCTCCTTGAGACTCCCCGCCATGTGTTAACTGATACCGAGATCAGTATCGGACGCCATATTGCATCCATTGTCGAAGATGGCGCTACACTGCAGATGGGTATCGGTGCAATTCCGGATGCCGTTCTTGCTGCGCTTTCCGGTCACAGGGATTTGGGTATTCATTCCGAGATGTTTTCTGACGGGGTGATTGATCTGGTCAAAAAAGGGGTGATCAATGGTCGCAAAAAACGAACCCACAAAGAGATTATTGTCGCAAGCTTTCTTGTTGGCACGCGGAAGCTTTATGACTTTGTTGATGATAACCCGCTCGTTGAAATGCTTCCCTCCGATTATGTTAATGATACACGGGAGATAAGGAAAAACCCCCGGGTGACCGCTATCAACAGCGCTCTTGAAATTGATATGTCCGGTCAGGTCTGTGCTGATTCCATCGGGCAGAAATATTTCTCCGGTTTTGGAGGACAGATGGACTTTATTCGGGGTGCAGCCCTCTCGGAAGGGGGAAAACCGATTATTGCCCTGCCGTCAACAACAAAGGCCGGACTGTCAAGAATTGTTCCACAACTTAAGCCGGGAGCAGGCGTTGTAACGACCAGGGCTCATGTGCAGTATGTGGTGACCGAGTATGGGATTGTGAATCTGCATGGAAAAAATCTCCGCCAGAGAGCCGAAGCATTGGCAACGATTGCTCATCCTGATTTCAGAGAGGAGATTTGTCGTCAAGCTCATGCACTTTATGGTACTTACGGCCGGAGCTTTATGTAAAAATCAGTTTTTGCCTGGGCGAAAGATTTTCTGTTATGGTTTCCACTATTCGTGTTGGCCGTGTTCAGAGAATCTGACGCCAATAAGGCTGACCATGCGGCCAGTTATTCCCTGATCACGCCGGTAGGAAAAAAACAGGTTGCTGTCGCCAGCCGAGCATAGCGCTGAGCGTTCAATATTCGAGGGTGGAATTCCTGATGTCAGAAGCTGCCGGTAGTTGATCATGCCCAGATCAAGCAGGTATTTTTCCTCATCCTGTGAGCGTGTTGAGCGCTGTCGGCTATCCGGAGGAAACTCCATGGCTACCTCACGACTAACCTCATAGGCTCCGGGAGAAATTCCTGTGCCGATATAGGCTACACACTCAGCGGGCAGGGAGTTGAAGTTCATCCGCATCGCTTCAATCGTTTTTATGACAATATTTCCTGCACTTCCTCTCCATCCGGCATGAATCGCTCCGGTGACCTTATGGCGCGGGTCGTAGATGAGCAGAGGGTAGCAGTCGGCAGTAAAGATGCAGAGGTAAAGCTCTTTTTTGTCCGTAATGAGTGCATCATAGCCCCGGTAATGTCCTGGTTTTTCGGCGCAAAGTATTTCCGTGCCGTGCACCTGATCGGAGAAGACCATTCTTTCAGGGTCAATGCCTGCTGCTGTGCAGAGGCGCCGGGTGTTTTCCCGAACCTTTTCTTCACCATCCAGGGTATTTCTTCCAACGTTCAGTGAGCAATAGGCGCCTTCGCTTACTCCACCGTTTCTGGTGCTCTGCAGTGCAATGAGTTCGTCATAATGACGGAAGCATTCAGGCACGATATATTTTTCCGAGAGGGCTGTTTGAGCCGCACTCACGCTTGTTTTTGGGTTCATAACATTATATCGGAATTTTTATCATTGATACCGAAATTCGTGTTCGCCTATTTTTTGCAATGGCGTTTCTTCAAAAAAACAGGATATTTCTTCTCTCTTGCCGGCAGTTGGAGGAAGAATTTCCGGTAAAGGTACATTATTTCCGGAAGAGTCGTATCTTCCGGGCATGAGACAGATAGAGCGACTGCTATCAGATTTCGCTGGTGTGCAACGTGCTTTTCAGTCTGAATGTAAACAAGGATCCTCGGCAATGAAAACACCTGATGAGGAACGGTTTTCCGAGCAGTTTGGGCGTTCTGCCCGGGCCCTGTCAGATTATATGGGCCTTGGCTTGCAGATTGCAGCAAGTTTTGTGTTTTTTGTGTTGCTTGGGTATTGGGCCGACAGCCGGTTTGGTACCTCGCCACTGCTCTTTCTGGCCGGGGTTGCAATTGGCATGTTTGGTATGGTACTTTTGCTCATGAAGGTCGTGCGGTCAGCAAACAAAAAAAAATAGAGCAGTTACGGTTTATGCTTTTGTTAATCAGGAAAGAAAGGGGGAGATGAAACCATTGTTTGATTTTTTAGTAAAGTTATGTATTTTGTCCGTCGCTTTATGGATGGTGATTTATACAGGACTTGAGCCGGGAAGCGTAGATATTCATTCGGTGTTTCTGGCATGGATAATGGTTGTTGCCAATGCGCTTATTGGTTATGTTCTCTTTGAATACGCAGTTGACAAGGAGTCTGCCGTATTCACCAAGTTCGTTTTTGGTGGGTTGGCTGTTCGGATGTTGTTGCTGATGCTGCTTATTGCAGTCGTCATTGTCCGCAGTATGGTAGTTGTCAACGACTTTGTGCTCTCATTTTTTGCTTTTTACTGTATCTATGTGATTGTTGAAATTCTCGGGTATCAAAAGAAAAATAAACAGAAAAAGAACACTGCATGAAACGGGTAAATGTCATACAGGCCAAAGCTTTTCTCAAGGTAATAGCACTCCTTGTACCTCTTCTGCTGAATGCGAACGGCCCCGCATTTGCTCTGACTGAACAGGCGTCCACTCCTCCTCACGACTCTGTGGCTTCGGTATCAGCCCCGACCGCTGAGGCTGCAGTTGCAGCTCACGCCCATGGAGAGGAAAAGGCGGGCGATGTTATCATGCATCATATCCTTGATAATGACGTCTTCTCTTTTGAGCCCTTTGGTGAGGTTCATCTCCCTAAAATCCCCCCAATCGCAGGTGTTGATATTTCAATTACCAAGCACGTTGTTATGCTCTGGGTGGTATCGGCAATTTTGTTGATTCTCTTTTCCCTGGTCGGCAGCAAATACAAGAAGATGACGGCTCGTCAGGCGCCAACGGGGTTGGTCAACGCCATGGAAGCGCTGGTTGAGTTCATCCGTATAGACGTCGCCAAGGCAAATATTGGTGTCGGGTATGAAAAGTACCTTAACTATCTCCTTACCGTCTTCTTTTTTGTCCTGTTATGTAATCTTCTCGGCCTTGTTCCCTATGGAGCAACGGCGACTGGCAACATCAATGTCACGCTTACTCTTGCTACGTTTACCTTCTTTATAACACAGGTTGCGGCACTGAAAGCGCATGGCATCAAAGGCTATCTGGCTCATCTGACAGGCGGAACTCACCCGGCGCTCTGGATTATCATGATTCCGATTGAGTTTATCGGGTTATTTACCAAGCCTGTTGCACTGACCATCCGGTTGTTTGCTAATATGACTGCTGGCCATATTGTGATTCTCAGTCTGATTTTTATCAGCTTTATTCTGCAGAGCTATATCGTGGCTGTTGTCATGTCGGTTCCGTTCTCAATTTTTATCTACCTGCTTGAGCTGTTTGTTGCTTTCCTTCAGGCGTTTATCTTTACGATGCTCTCGTCGCTCTTTATTGGTCTTGCTTCGGCACACGAAGGACATGAGGAGCATGAGGCAGGGGTTGCTCACCATTGAAAAAAGCTCAGGATTGTTGAGGAAGAACTGTTATTTTTATGCGTTTCATTAACTGGTTTTAACACTGCTAATTCTTTTTAGCAAAAAACTTACAACAAATAAACGGGGGTAATTACAAGATGGAAGGTTTGGGTTTTCTTGGAGCTGGTATAGGTGCTGGTCTTGCTGTAATCGGCGCTGGTCTTGGTATTGGTAATGTAGCAGCTTCTGCTGCAGAAGGCGTCGCCCGTCAGCCTGAAGCAACGGCTGATATCCGTACGACCATGATTATTGCAGCAGCTCTTATCGAAGGTGTTGCCCTGTTCGGTGAAGTTATCTGTGTGCTTCTTGCTCTTAAGTAAGAGTGAACTGCCTGCAGGTTCGTTACAGAAGATATCCCGGTTGCGGCTGCTCTTTTCAGACTGCAACCGGGTTTTATTAACCCGTTAAAGGAAACATTGTTCATGCTTACGTCGGGAATTATACTTCTTGCCGGTAGTCTTCTGAGTCCGAATCCCGGTCTTATTTTCTGGACCGCGATCACATTTGTGATTGTACTGCTTATTCTGAAGAAGATTGCCTGGGGCCCGATTATCGGCGCTCTGGAAGAGAGAGAAAAGGGAATTCAGTCCTCTATTGATCGTGCGCACAGCGCCAAGGAGGAGTCAGAGGCTATTTTGCGCAAAAACAGGGAACTTCTGGCAAAAGCCGATGCTGAATCAGATAAAATCATCCGTGAAGGAAAGGATTATGCCGATAAGCTTCGCGCCGATATCACTGAAAAGGCTCAGTCAGAAGCGAAAAAAATGATTGCAACGGCGAAAGATGAAATTGAACAGGAAAAACGCCGTGCGCTTGATGTGCTGAGAAACGAGGTGGCTGATCTTGCTGTTAAGGGAGCTGAAAAGATTATCAAAACAACTCTTGATGCCGACATGCAGAAAAAGATCGTTGACAGCATGATTCAGGATCTTTCAACAAAACGTAACTGAAAACCGACTCATCGTCATGTCAACTCTCATTGCAAGCCGTCGATATGCCTCCGCTCTCCTCTCAGCCGCTGAAGAGGGTAATTTTCTCAATCAGATTGTTGATGAGTTGCACGTGATCAAGGAGGTTCTTGAACACTCCCGTGATCTTGTCTATGCGTTGCGCAGCCCTCTCGTCAAAGGAGACAGGAAAATTCATATCCTTGAAGAGATCTTCAAGGACTCTGTCGGGGAAAAAATGTTTCTTTTTTTAAGGCTTGTTGCCCACAAGAAACGTGCCGGGCTCCTGCCTGAAATTATTGATGAGTTTCAGATTCTTCTTGATGAAAAGAGAGGGGTGATCAATGTCGATATAACCAGCGCCACGGCCCTTTCTGATGAGCAGACCGCAGAACTTGTTACGAAGCTTGCGGCCTTCACCGGCAAGGAAATACGTCCGAGGATGGCTATCAACGAGCAGTTTATTGGCGGGGTTGCTGTTAAAATTGGCGACACCATCTATGATGGCAGTATCAGTCATCAACTGCAAATGCTTCGCAAGAGTCTTGTTTCCTGAAACAGGCGGGCGAGCGGCAGTGTTGACTGAAAAGATCAACAGTCAATAGCCTGCATGTGCAGGCTATTTTTTTTAGACGAAGATCGAATATTCCTGGATTCGGGGCTTTAGCTCAGTTGGTAGAGCGTCTCGTTCGCAATGAGAAGGTCAGGGGTTCGACTCCCCTAAGCTCCACAAGAACTTTTCTCCAGCCGTTTCTTTTATCGTGAACTGTTATTATCTCCCTGCCTCCATTCTGTTTCTGTGCAGAGGAGAGCGGTTTTCCTCCAGGAGAGCCGAAATAGCCGCTCTTGAAAATCGCCCTGTAATTGCTCATCAAGTGCTGTTTCTTTTTGCGCAGTTTCGTATTATACGTTTTCGCTTTTCTATAAAAAGGATTATGGAGTTATTCTATGTCGGTTAACAGATTTATTTCACGTTCAGCGCTGATGCTTTTGGCGACAGGGTTACTGATGAGTTCCGGTTGTTCATCCTCAAAACCGGCAAAGATCTCAGCAACCACTCGCGTTAACGAAGCCTATGGCAAAGCGGTGAAGATGTACGATAAAAGAGATTATCAGGGAGCCGCTCTCGGGCTTGAATCGCTGCTGTTTACCTCCAGGGCAACAGCGCTTGAGGATGATGTGCTCTTTCTTCTGGCCCAATCCTATTACCATTCCGGACAGTATCTGCTTGCTGCTGAAATGTTTACCAAGTTGCAGCAGCAAATATCCTCAACACCCTATGCAAGAACAGCCCAGTTTATGCTTGCCAAATCCTATGAACAGCTCTCTCCGCATTTTGAACTCGATCAGGAACATACCGCGAAAGCCATCACGCAGTTTGCAACCTATCTCGATCTCTATCCGATGGTTGATTCCTCGAAGATTGCCAGCGATGTCACAACATACCGTGAGCTGCTGAAAATCAATCCGGATAATGCCTCCTATAAGCAGAGCTATGCAACGGCAACCACTCAATTTGCCCGGATTGATACTTTGCGGTATGCAGAAAAGGCAATTCCTGTGCTGAGAGAAAAACTGGCAAAGAACACTTTTTTTATTGCTCGCCAGTATGTTCAGCTTAAAAAGTATAAAGCGGCAGGTATTTTTTATGACGAACTCATCAAGCGTTATCCGGATACCGTCTATATCAAGCCAGCCTGGGAAGGAAAGATTGATGTCTTGATGAAGCGAAAAAAATGGTTTGATGCCAGCCAGGCACTTGATCAGTACCTGCAGAATTTCCCTGATAAGCAGAAGGATATGGAGGATAACAGGGATAAAATCAAGCAAAACACTAAAAGCTGATCAGAGGATAGCTCTGTGCATCTGGCACTCTTCGGCGCCACCTTTGATCCGCCGCACAATGGTCACCTGGCTCTCTGCCTTTTCGCCAGAGAGCTTCTTGGTATTGATAAACTCATTGTTTCTGTTTCAAATAACCCCTTCAAGCCGGAAAGTGGGAGAGCCGATGTGCACAGGATGCGCATGGCTGAGCTTCTCACTCAGGAAATCAATCTGACCGGCGCTTTCAGTGAGGTCAGCGGATGGGAGCTTGAAAAAAAGCAGCCATCCTATACCGTTGATCTCCTGCGCTATCTTCGTACTCTCTACCCTGCCGACAAGCTGACGCTGCTTGTCGGGGAGGACAGTTTCAGGGAATTTTCAAAGTGGAAAGAGTCAGAAACGTTTTGTTCCCTCTCTGATGTGGTGGTTTTCAGAAGAGTGTCAACACAATCAGAGAGCACACCGCGACCTGAAATCATCCCGTGTGAAGCGTGTATCAGCTTTGTCAATTTCGCCTGCGATATCTCCTCAACGCTTGTCAGGAGTGTTGTTGCCAGCGGACGCTCCATCTCCACTCTCGTTCCCCCCTCAGTGCATCGCTACATCATGGAGTATGGGCTCTACGCCGGGGAGGAGCATCATGCTACATCGATTCCGGAGCCGAAACCCCGAGAATCCTGAATCCGTTGCGCAAAACCTGTCGTGTTGCCACTGAAAGAAAGAGTCTTGCCCTCGCAATATCCGGTTCCGCCTTGAGGATGGGGCACTCCTGGTAGAAACGGTGAAAACATTCCGCCAGGGAGTGCAGGTATTCAACCATTTTCTGAGGTTCAAGCAGGCGCAGGCTTGTTTTTATCATATCCGGATAATCAAGCAAGGCAGATCCAAGCTGAAGCTCTGCCGGAGAGGTAAGCCGTTGCAGCAGGTGCAGCTCCGGGCTGGAAGTGGCATCAAATCCAATCTCCTGTTGAGCCATACGCAACAGGCTGCAGATTCGGGCATGGGCATACTGCAGATAGAAGACCGGATTATCCTTGGACTGTTTTTTTGCCAGCTCAACGTCGAAGTTCAGGTGCGAATCCTTGCTGCGCATGATAAAAAAGAGGCGGGTAGCATCTGCTCCGACATCGTCAATCAGATCGTCAAGCAGATCGGCATTGCCTTTTCTTGTCGACATTTTAAGCGTTTGTCCGTCAACCGTTGTTGTCACAAACTGGTTAATGGCAATCTTGATGTGCCGGGTATCGTAACCAAGAATCTTCAGAGCCTCAAGCACGTCAGGGTACTCATCGATATGATCAGCGCCAAAAACATTGACAATCATGCCGAAGCCCCGCTCATACTTGGTGATATGGTAGGCAATATCCGGCAGCCTATAGCTCGGTTCGCCTGAAGACTTGATCAGCACCTTGTCCTTTTCCTGGCCAAGCTTTGTTGTCAAAAACCAGGTTGCGCCATCATATTCGGCAATGAACTCTTTTTCCCTGAGAGCATCAATCACTCTCTGGTTCCCGGTCACTCCCCCTGCGTCCGGCGTGTAAAGAGTATGCTCATTGAAAAATGAGTCGTGCCGTATGCCGAGGCGTTCAAGGGTCTTGCGTATTGATGCAAAAATGATCTCTTCCGCTCTTTTTTTGAATATCTGCACATCCGTACTATCGGCAAGTGCCGTTCCATGATCGTTGAACAGCTCTTCGGCAATCTCCCCGATGTACTCTCCCTGATAATGGGTTGCAGGGAACTCTATCGTTTCACCGCAGCGCTCCAGATAGCGGAACCGCACGGATTCACCCAGAATCTGCATCTGCCGTCCGGCATCATTGAAATAGTATTCACGGGTAACCGCGTAACCCTGTGTTGCAAAGAGGTTGGCGATGCAGTCTCCAAGCACCCCGCCCCGGCCACGTCCTATGGTCAGCGGCCCGGTCGGATTGGCGCTGACATATTCCACGATAGCCTTCTCTCCCTTGCCAGACTCCCCTTTTCCATACTCATCCCCGTCAAGCAGCACCTGCTCAACCGATTGCATGATAAAGAGCGGCGTCAGATAAAAGTTGATAAAGCCCGCTCCCGCCACCTCAATTTTCGCAATGGTATCAGGCGGAAAACTCAGGTGCTCTATAATAGTCTGAGCCAGTTCACGGGGATTTCTCCTGCACTCTTTGGCCGCAAGCAAGGCGATGTTGGTTGAAAAGTCACCAAACTTTTTATCTGCGGGCTGTTCAATAATGATTTGTTTGTCGGTCGTAATGCCTGCCGAATGGAGCGCATTGCTGATGACCGGACGAAAAAATTCTTTCATCTGATATCGTTATAAGAGGGTCATGGGTTGCTTCTCATTGAGTTTTCTCAAGAGATCATCAGGGCAAAGGGAGGTAAAGTCGTCGATGATCTGCAGGACATTGTCGAACTGGCTGAATGCATCGGCCTGGTTGGTTGTTGTCACCGCAACGCACTGCATACCCGCTTTCCGGGCAGCCTCAACTCCCGGCAGAGCATCTTCAAAGACAATGCAATCAGAAGGTGCGGCGTTGAGCAGGGAGGCTGCACGCAAAAATATATCAGGTTCCGGTTTGCCGTGGCGCACCTGTGAGGGATCAACAATTGCTTGGAAGGTATTGGTCATGTTCAGCAGGCCAAGGACATACTCAATGTTTTTCGGGCCTGCACCGGTGCCGATTCCAAGCTGGACTCCCCGTTTTTCAGCGGCATCAAGAAACCCTCCAAGGCCAGGCATCGCTTTGATGCGCTCTCGCGACATCACCCTGTAGAGAAAGTCCTTGAGTTCGGTCAAGCGTTCAGCCTCCCTCTCACTGATCTGCGGGTCGAGGAAGTAACGGAGAACGTCAAGGCCTTTCATACCTGCGGTTTCCACCAGGTAGCGTTCAGCGTCAAGCCCCTGAAGGCCAAAATCGCTGAAGAGTTCAACCCATGAATCGGCATGGAAGCGCATATTATCGGTCAGCACGCCATCCATGTCGAAAATAAAGGCCTGTTTGTTGTTGTTCAGCATTCGATTTTACAGATGGTTACTGCAGGTTGTTTCGCCAAGCCTCATGGCTGCTCTCACCTCCTGCATGGTCTGGCCGGCAATCACCTTTGCCCTGGCCTCGCCGTCAAGAAGAATCTCTTTTACCAGCTCCATGTGTGCTTCATAATAGCGGCGTTTTTCAATCAGGGGAGCCAGCTCCTGTGCAATATTTGCCGCACACAGTTTTTTACAGTCAACGCAGCCAAGCGATCCTGCCCGGCAATCACTCTCTATGCTGCAGAGTTGTTCCTCCGGGGTAAATTTTTTATGATAACTGAAAACGGTGCAGACTTCAGGATGCCCTGGATCGTTTTTGCGGATTTTCTGTGTATCCGTCACCGCCGTGCGCATTTTTTTCAGCACCTCTTCGGGGCCGTCCGAGAGCAGAATGGTATTGCCAAGAGACTTCGACATCTTTGCTTTGCCATCGAGGCCAACCAGACGGGAAAATTTTGTGATTTTTGGTTCCGGTTCAGCAAAGACCTCTCCCAGAAGAGGGTGAGGAAAGTGATTGTTGAATTTGCGTGCGACCTCACGGGTAATCTCTACATGGGGGATCTGATCTTCGCCTACCGGAACAACGTTCCCCTTGTAGAGGAGGATATCAGCCGCCTGCAGAACGGGGTAACCGAGATGACCGTATACCAGTGACTCCATATTCAGATCACGTATCTGCTCCTTCAGTGTCGGGTTTCTTTCGAGACGCGAAGAGGTGATCAGCATGGAAAAAATCAAAAAGAGTTCAGCATGTTCCTTCACCTGCGACTGGCGGAAGAGGGGACTTTTTTCAGGGTCAACGCCAGCCGCCAGCCAGTCGAGCAGCATATCAAGCGTGTTGGCATAAATCTCGCTGGTATCAAGCGAGGTCGTCAGGTTGTGATAATCAGCAATGAGAAAGCAGGTCTCATAGACTCTCGCACCCGTTTCGTCAAGCTGATTCTGCTGCTCGACCCAGCTTTCAAGGGCACCGGTAAAATGACCGAGATGGAGTTTGCCGGTAGGGCGCATTCCGCTTAAAATTCGCTGTGTTCCCATAAAAATAAGTAGTGCCGCGGTAACCCGGCTGCGAGTGCGGCTGTTTCAGGCAGGGTTGTGGTTCAGTAAGGCTCCAAATGCTTCGGAAGTTATAACAGTTGACAGAAAGATAAAAGGCCTTTGTTTGTTTTTTGTTTTCATGAGACGATAGACTATATTATCCAACTTGTTTTTCGATTTCGTCACAGACAGGAGAATTCGAAAACCCCTATATTTAGAGAGTAAGTCCTATACAACGCTCAGTTGCCCAACCATGTCAGATCCGGAAGGAAGCAGCATCCGGTAATTTGAGTGTGTGATATAGTAAGCTTACTCTCTTTTTTATTTTCCATTTATAATACGTCGGGAGATAGTTATGCAGTCAGCATTCACAAAAGAAGGGCTACTGAGCGCGCCGGTGCGCCATATTGATATCAAACAACTGAATATTGTTCCCCTGATTGACCAGATGAGCGACACCGCTTTTCAGGCACGTAACCTTGCAAGAGCGGCCTCCATTCTCGATCTCATGCAGCAGGACAAGGAGTGCGCCGTTATTCTCACCCTTGCCGGTTCACTGATCAGCGCAGGGTTGAAGCAGGTCATTATTGATATGATCGAGAACAATATGGTTGATGCCATTGTCTCCACTGGCGCAAACATTGTTGATCAGGACTTTTTTGAAGCCCTTGGATTCCGTCACTACAAGGGAAGCCCCTTTATGGATGATGCCATTCTCAGGGATTTGCACATCGACCGCATTTACGACACCTACATTGACGAGGACGACCTTCGTGTCTGCGATGACACAACGGCAATAATCGCCAACTCCATGGAGCCAGGAGCCTACTCTTCCCGCGAATTTATTGTGGAGATGGCCAAATATATCGAGGCAAATAACCTCGACAAAAATTCCATTGTCTATAAGGCATACGAAAAAGGCGTACCGATCTTCTGTCCGGCATTCTCGGACTGTTCTGCCGGATTCGGCCTTGTGCACCACCAGTGGAACAACCCCGAAAAACATGTCTCAATCGATTCCGTCAAGGATTTTCGTGAACTGACCAGAATCAAGATCGAGAATGACAAGACCGGCATTTTCATGATCGGCGGAGGCGTGCCGAAAAACTTTACCCAGGATATTGTTGTTGCTGCTGAAGTGCTTGGCCATGACGATGTCTCCATGCACACCTATGCCGTTCAGATCACGGTCGCCGATGAGCGTGACGGAGCGCTTTCCGGCTCAACCCTCAAGGAGGCCAGTTCATGGGGCAAGGTTGATACCGTACACGAGCAGATGGTCTTTGCCGAAGCAACCATTGCTCTGCCACTGATCGCCGGTTATGCCTGGCACAAACGCAACTGGGAAGGCCGTCAGACAAAAAATTTCAATGCCCTGCTGGATCGTCAACAAGTAACCGTGTAAGAAGAGAGAATGAAATTTTTTATTGATACCGCTAATCTCGACGAAATTCTTGCAGCCGCCGAACTCGGCGTGCTTGATGGTGTTACCACCAACCCGTCGCTCATCGCAAAAATCGTTGGTGATCCGTCAAACTTCACCTACAACGACTTTAAGGCGCACATCGCCCGCATATGCGAAATCGTTGACGGTCCGGTCAGCGCCGAGGTCACCTGCCTCACGGCCGAGGAGATGATTGCCGAAGGCGAAGATCTCGCCGCAATCCACGAAAACGTGGTGGTGAAGTGTCCGCTCACCATCGACGGACTGAAAGCCATCCAACACTTCTCATTAAACGGCATCCGCACCAACGCCACGCTCGTCTTCTCCCCGAACCAGGCGCTGCTTGCCGCCAAAGCCGGAGCGGACTATGTGAGCCCCTTTGTCGGTCGTCTTGACGACATCAGCACCGACGGCATGGAGCTTGTCAAGCAGATTGTCACCATCTACAACAATTACGGATACCCGACCGAAGTGATCGTGGCCAGTGTCCGCCATCCGCAACACGTCGTCACAGCAGCCATGATGGGAGCCGATATTGCCACCATTCCCTACAGTGTTATCAAGCAGCTTGCCAACCACCCGCTCACCGATGCCGGACTGAAGAAGTTCATGGATGATGCGGCGGTGATGAAGAAGTAGCAGCTTTAAGCGCTTTTCACCTTCCTCTTTGAGCCGGATAGGCGTTGTTGCACATCCGGCTTTTTCTTTCTTCTGTGTAAAGGATGCATTCGTCAACAGACTGGTGGCATACTGCTCCCGTAGCCACTACGATTTCGTGCAGCGCAGGTACTTACTGCCTGCTGCATTTGATATTGCTTTGCTGATACCGGTTGGCAGGGTCGTTGCCTTGGGTGTCATGATCCTGTAGTTACACTGTTGTTGTGGCGTAATATGTTTTTGGACTTGAGATTACGTTTATTACCTTGGTACAGGTGGTTGATGATTTCGAACAGGTACAGAGGTTACGGGCAGCGAAAAATGATCTCCTTGCCATGCATGCCGTCGCGCTTTTGTTACGCACATGCAGGAACGCGTGTGTGACATTCGAACCGTTCAGGAATGTATTGGTCGTTGATGTACGAACAGACATGATCTACACCGGGGCCCATCCGAAGTTCGTAGCCTTGTTGACGGCTTTTTTATATGAATAAGGTAACAGCGGTTAGCTGGATCAAATAAATTATTCTTAGCAAATTACAGGAAGCGACTCAATGCAATTAAACCTACCGATAGAAATTCCAACTGTTTTTATTAGCTATGCTCACGAAGGATCTCTTGGTGAGAAGGTTGCCGCTCTTGCAGAATGGCTCACATGTAATGGGATTCAAGTTATTACCGACCACCCATACCAAAATCATCCACCTGGAAAAGGGTGGCGTGCTTGGATGCAGCACAGCATCGAAGATGCGAGTATGGTATTAATTGTATGTTCTGAACGGTACAAGAAACTATTTGAAAAACGTGACATAGAGGATAATGGGGGGGCTGGAGTTACCTGGGAAAGCGCCATTATTACCAGTGATCTCTATCATTCTCACCTTAACAATCAACGTTTTTTTCCAATCCTTCCTGACGATGGCGACAATAGTCATGTTCCGAGTCTTCTTACTGACTGGAATAATAATCATCGATTTCCAACGGGTAATCAACGTATCCTTTCTCTGATATGTGACGAGGTAAAAATTCCAACACCAAAACGTCCCATACAAAGATTGCTGCCGGGTGAATTGTTGGGTAGCAATGACCCGAGACTACAGCCTCGCGAAGGGGATGTTATTGGGCGTAAACATGAGATAGAAGAAGTAAATGCCTTTTTGACCGGTGACAACTGTCATGCTACGGTTTGCGGGTATGTTGTCGGTTGTGCTGGAATCGGTAAAACTGAGGTATGTAAGGCTGCGCTCAAATGCTGGCTAAATGGTGATAGCGCCACACGCTCGTTTTGGATTCAGGTAAGTGATGATGCGGATACTTTGCGTTTACTCTGGCAAATAGGCTCTGCAGTTGGCTTAAAACCAGAGGAAACCGCTCACATCAGAGATGTTACCCTATTGAGCCCATTTCTCCCTCGCGGACTTTATTACTTAGATAATTTGGAAAGTATTGCCGAGACCCCCGGTGGTAAAAAGTTGTTGAGTGAACTTAGCCAACTACCGGGTATACGCCTTCTTGCCTCATCGAGAGTAAATCTGGATAGCGTGCTTGGTAATAGCATTTACATCGACCGGCTTGATACCGATAGTGCTGTATCGCTTTTTACCAAATGCTGGAACGGAACTTCTCAGCTTAACCTAAGCGAACTCCGTAACTTCGTTGATCAACAGTTGGGTGGCCACGCACTCAGCATCACCCTGTTGGCCCGTCTGGGACGTGCCTACAGTTGGGAAAAGCTACAAGAACTGTGGCACGAATGGGGCACGGCTTTGGCCCAGACTCGTAATCCAAGTCATCGTCTTGATAGTCTGGAAATATCTTTCTCCCTTACTGAAAATTTATTGATACAGGATCCAGGTGCGTTGGATCTTTGGCAATTTGCCGCTCTTTTTCCAGAGGGTTTTGATGAGGAAACCCTAAGTTTATGGGAAAAGCAAAGCGGTCATTGCCAGGCTCGCGTCACCATGACCGACTTCAATATACTTGTTCTTGAAAAAGGATGTTTCACTATGCTGCCTCCTATCGCACGCTATGCTTTAGGGCATGTGTCGGATAGTAATTCCACTAATTGCAGTTTCAACTGGGAGCGCGCTCGAAACTACGCCTACGATTATTTTATTGAACTCTCCCGCAATGCTTCTGATACCGTCAGCAGCGATATAAACATTCAATCCCGCGTCAAGAGCAGTCAACAGTTATGGGCAATTGAACAACTCTGCAAAACGGATATGGCTTTAGGCAATCCTAATGAAGAGTTGGCGCGTAAGCTCATCCGACAACTACAAAACGTATACTCATTTAACGTTTTGGCAGGACTAGCACTATTAAAACGTGCCAATCAGATGATGAGTGGCGCGTTGCTTGAAAACCTACTCGGCGACCTGGAGAGGAGACTCGGGAACGTCGATCTGGCAAGGGGCCACTATGATAACGCCATCGAGCTCTACAAAAAGGAACAGGATCAGCTCGGTCTTGCCAATGCCCTGAAAGCCCTCGGCGACCTGGAGAGTCGACTCGGGAACGTCGATCTGGCAAGGGGCCACTATGATAACGCCATCGAGCTCTACAAAAAGGAACAGGCGAAGCTCGGTCTTGCCAATGCCCTGAAAGCCCTCGGCGACCTGGAGAGGAGACTCGGGAACGTCGATCTGGCAAGGGGCCACTATGATAACGCCATCGAGCTCTACAAAAAGGAACAGGCGAAGCTCGGTCTTGCCAATGTGTATCAAAGTTTAGGTGATTTGCTCTTATCGGAAAAGCGAGCAGAAGAAGCGACCTTAATCTATCAAAATGCTATCCAACTCTATCAAGCAGAACAAGATCCAATGGGTCTGGCATATACTTGGTCTGAACTTATTCGCTGCCATCACCTGCTCGGGGACTTAAATGAGGATGATTTGCGAAAGATTGCAGTTACAGGGCTTATCGATGCTAAGAGAAGTGGAATTGAGTCAGTTTCACAGTACTTAATTGGTGCGCTGTATGAATTTTTTGACAAAAACGATGAGAGTCTGAAACGATTTTTCGAATCCATAAACAAATATCGATAAAAGCAATATGGTTGCTAACCAGCCAGTTTACCGGTGTTCCTTTCCGCTAACGCTTTACGGCAACCGATGATCAGCATGTCGAGCAAGCCCTTACTGTAATAACTCTAAAATAGTGCTATTTTGCATCATCGTTCCCATCTACAGTCATATAATGACCATCAACGATGAAAGAGGTTCCATGCAACCAGTACATTCGCGCACTACACACTCGGTAAATGGTATTCCACTCCCCTTATATTTGCTGGTATCCTTTGGCGGTGCCTGGCTTATTTGGTTGCCTCTGCTGATTGCTGAGTATCTGCAGCTTTCGCTGCTGGTGCCATCTGTTGTTTTTATCACGTTGGGATCCTTTGCGCCGAGCTTTGCTGACAATGCCTTTGTGCATCCTGATCACGTGGGTATATCACGGCTCTGGAGAGAGCCTGTTACTGGTCATGCTCTTTCATGCTGCTGTCAATACCTGGTCAGGCGTCTTGAAGATCAGCCCTGAAGCGGCTGGCAGTACCAGACCTCTTGCTTTGGCCGTGCTTTTGACATGGGTAGTGGCGCTTCTCGTCGTAGGAGGTCGCAAAAGGTTTGCATCCAAAAGGCCGTTGCTATGAGGAGGCAAATAAATGATCTCGTGGACGATCTGGCGTTTTTTCAATGAATCAAGCCGCTGGAGGTACGTGTCGCGTGCTGCGTTTTGTTGCTCTGCTGATACTGACCGGATACGGGGTATTTACGGGGACGTTATGATCCTGTATTTATACTGTTGTTGTGGCGTACTATGTTTTTGGGCATGAGATTACGTTTATTACCTTGATACAGGTGATTGATGATTTTGAACAGGTTCGGTTGCGGGCTGCGAAACACGAGCAATTTTTCACGCACTCAATCGCTCATTTACTGCGCACATGCAGGAACGCGGATATGACATTTGAAGCGTTCAGGAACGTATCGACTGTAATGATGTACGAACAACCATATTTTAAACCGGGGCCCATCTGGACCTCGCGGTACTGTTGACTGGCTGTAGAAAGCGTTTTTATGCTGATCCATATAAGAGGTAGAAACAAAAGGCAAGACAAGGTACAAGTGATTTATATTCTTGCAATTAATAGCGTTTTAAGAAGTTTTCTAATGGCGTCTTGTATGCCTTACAATTCAAAAATCTGTAGGTTCGGCGAATAAATCTAATTATTGTTGGGCGTCAGCTTCGGCATAACAGTCGTGCCATGATAAAATCCACCTCCCTGATTCTGAAAATAGCGCCGCAGTATGAAACCGCAAGCATTTGATCGAAGTGAGCATGTTTATAGAAACGATGCCTTTGCCGAACTGGTCAAAGATGCGATCAGATTCTTTAATGGCACACCTGTCCACACGCTCCCCCCGCCAGAATCATTTTTTGGGACGGGGGTGTACGCGCTCTACTACACAGGAAGTAATCCTCTGTACAAACGATACGCCGAACTAAATCGCCTTTCATATGGCTACCCTATCTACGTGGGCAAGGCCGTTCCCAAAGGGTGGAGGCAAGCCCGCTCTTCTGACAACGCACTAAATCAGTCACGCGAACTCATTGGTCGCCTGCGAGAGCACGGAAGGAGTATTTCCCTTGGAGCCCAACTGTCGCTTGAGGATTTCATGTGTCGCTTCGTTATTTTTGAAGTGGAGGGTTCAGACATGATCAGTGCAATTGAAGCCGCCCTTATCAAACTAAATAAACCGCTCTGGAATACTGCTGTTGATGGATTTGGCAATCATGACCCCGGAAGCGGGCGATATGCACAAGCCAAATCAGATTGGGATGTCATTCACGAAGGCAGGGCTTGGGCGAATAAGTGCAATGGGAAACATGCCGAGAAAAACGCGATAATGTCTAATATTCTCCTTCACCTCAAGAAGTTGGGGGTGACGCAATGAAGACCCTTGAAATTTTTTCAGGTGCAGGCGGCTTGGCAAAAGGCTTGGAGTTGTCTGGATTTGAGCATACAGCCTTTGTTGAGTTTAATAAGCATGCGTGCGAGTCACTTTCTGAGAATTTCGATCCTGCGCGAGTTTTCTTTGGTGACATCAAAGATTTTGATTTAGACAGCCTTGAAGATATTGACATTGTTGCAGGAGGTCCGCCATGCCAGCCATTTTCACTTGGTGGCAAGCACAGAGCCGAGCAAGACAACCGAGACATGTTTCCATATGCCATACGTGCTATCGAAAAACTAGCTCCAAAAGCATTTGTATTTGAAAACGTAAAAGGACTTCTACGTCAAACATTCTCTGAGTATTTTGAATACATAATCCTCAGATTAAGTTACCCGGATTTTATGGCGGGTAATAACGTCAACTGGAAAAGCCACCTCGATGAACTTCGTAATATTGGCAGGCTTTCCTATGCAGGGAAAAAATACAACGTTCAGTTTAAACTAATAAATGCTGCAGATTATGGCGTGCCTCAAACACGAGAGCGTGTTGTGATTGTTGGGACACGAGCAGACATCTCATTGCCTTGGTCATTCCCTATAGAAACACACTCAGAAGATAGGCTTCTCTGGGACATGTACGTAACGGGTGAATACTGGGAGCGCCATAAAGTACATAAACTGTTGCGACCTGATTTAGACGCACTGCTGAGAGAAAGAATATCTCGACTAACAGACAAATACGGAATGTTTGAGCCAGAATTATTGCCATGGCAAACTATGCGGGACGCTTTATTTGATATGCCAGACCCAAAATCAGATCATGGAATAATCGACCACATATTTCGAGGTGGTGCACGTACGTATCCCGGTCATACAGGTAGTGATTTTGATTGGCCGTCAAAAACAATCAAAGCTGGTGGTCACGGGGTTCCAGGTGGGGAAAACATGATCCGCTTCAATGATGGAAGCGTTCGATACCTAACGACCTTTGAAGCAAAACGAATTCAAACTTTCCCTGATGATTTCGTCATCAAAGGTGCTTGGGGTGAGGCTATGCGCCAAATTGGGAACGCAGTTCCTGTATTATTAGCAGAAAAAATAGGTTTCAAGTTGGCGAGGCAGCTAAAAACGCTCAACCCGGCAGTCGACATGGATGCTGAGCGAAAGGCCGCTCAGGCCGATGAATTCCGGCTTTGGGCAAACCCTTGCTGCAATAGCTTGATTTAAAATGCTGTTTTTGGGCAGCATTGTTACCTTATACAATCATACGGTGACCGTCAACGATGAACGAGGTTCCATGCAACCAGCACATTCGCGCACTTCACACTCGGTAAATGGTATTCCACTCCCCTTATATTTGCTGGTATCCTTTGGCGGTGCTTGGCTTATTTGGTTGCCTCTGCTGATTGCTGAGTATCTGCGGTTCTCGCTGCCGGTACCGTCCGTTGTTTTTATCACGTTGGGATCCTTTGCGCCGAGCGTGGTTGCTCTGTTGTTAACCTGGAGATATGCTGGCGGAACTGAGCTGCGCCAGTTGCTCGCTCGGGCATTGGTATGGCGCGTTTCTCCAATCTGGTATCTGCTTGCCATTTTTGGACCGGCGATGGTGATGCTGCTGGCTATGGGTGGGCACATCGTATTGGGTGGCACCGTGCCCGACTATGTTCCATTTGGGCCTCGCTGGTTAATTGTAGCGGTCAACATCGTACTCGTTTTTTTTATTGGCGGGCCGTTGGGCGAAGAGTTCGGTTGGAGGGGAGTTGTTCTTCCGGCACTTGAGGCACGGTTTAGCCCACCATGGGAGAGCCTTATTCTGGGTATCATCTGGACGGTGTGGCATTTGCCGCTCTTTTTCATTTCGGCTTCGGCTCAGCATAGTCTGCCTTTTTGGCTCTTTGCTTTGCTGACAATGCCCCTGTGCATCCTGATCACTTGGGTATATCACGGCTCTGGAGAGAGCCTGTTACTGGTCATGCTCTTTCATGCTGCCGTCAATACCTGGTCTGGCGTCTTGAAGATCAGCCCTGAAGCTGCTGGCAGTACCAGACCTCTTGCTTTGGCTGTGCTTTTGACATGGGTAGTGGCGCTTCTCATCGCAGGAGGTCGCAAAAGGTTTACACCCAAAAGGTCGTTGCTATGATGAGGTAACTAATTGATCTTGTGGATGATCTGGCGTTTTTCCAGTGAGTCACGCCCTGTTCGGTTAAAGCGTAAGGAAGGGAAGCGGTTTTTCAATTGCTATCTTATATGGATGGCAATGCAAATATCTGCGGGTTAGGAGGTCGATTTTGAATCGACATATTTTAGTATTAACTTTTGTGTGCTTCAAAGTAATTACAACAGGCAATGTATCGGCAGGAGGGTTTCTGGATGGCGCATTGAATGTACTTGGTCTGGAATCAGCAAATATCTGATAGAAACTGCCGATAATCTGTTTGAGAAAGGGGAAAAAATGCAGACAATAGTCATTAATGTCAATAATGATAGTATTGGCAGACAAAGTCAGGTGGCTTCTGGAAAATTTCAAAAACGAAGGATTGGAAATTGTATCAAAAGAAGATGCATATGATCTGAAATTATTGAGAGCCACAAGAAGTGAAGAATCTGTTGCGTTTGATGAGTATCTGAAAAATGAAAATTTATATCCGTAAAAGTGCCATCAAAGATTTGAAAAAGATTGATGGCAAAAATAAGGAAAAAATTAGTTCGGGAATTTCAGAATTGACAAAATTAAAAATATGATTGAAATAGGCAGGATATTCCATCGGAAAGATAGTTACAAATAACTCCTACCCATCTGTTGCAGGCGATTAGCATGGCATAACTTGTTGTCAGGTATTGAAAAATGACAATGCCACTCGATATTAAATCAATCGGAAGCTGTTTTCCACGAGCACACAGCTTCACAAAGTGACCTCTGGCTGTTTCTTTAGTTATGCGTCTCTTTTCACGATATCCGGCAACGAATAGATTATTGATGATGAAAATATATCTTGATATGTGCTGTTTTAATCGGCCTTACGATATCCAAACTGCCGCTCGGATCAAATTGGAAACCGAAGCCAAACTGTTTATTCAAAATGCTGTTCTTGATAGCAAACTGATACTTGTTTGGTCATTCATATTGGATTACGAAAACAGCGCCAATCCGTATCCTGATCACCGAGAGGCAATAGTCGAGTGGAAAACATTGTCAAAACATTACATATCCGCTTTGGACAGCATTCGAGAGCTTGGGGCCACTATCGCAATCAAAACTGGCATCAAATCGAAAGACGCTTTGCATCTGGCTTGTGCAGTTGAAGCAAAATGTGACTATTTCATCACCACTGATCGTGTGTTTTTGAAAAAAGCTCAGTCATTACAAGAAATAAAAACTCTCAATCCGATAGATTTTGCAATCCTTATGGAGAATAGCTGATGAGAAGTGATACCATAATTCGTCATGACGGGATACAAGCCCTGCGGGAGCGTTTGGGGCCTGTTGAAGCCGAACGATTTATCGTTTTAATAAACCGGGAGTCATTTGATTATACTGAATGGCAGCAAACGCTTTGGCAAAATGAAAGTGTTGATGATGTATTTGCTATGGCGAAAAAACATTCTGAACAAATAGGGCTATAGGATGTGGTGAGGAACGGACCGCTTCAATCTCGCAAATTTCTACGTCGCATTCCGTTTCAGTGCACCCGTGCCACGAGGTGAGCGGGATGTTGCCGGGTCAGAAGAAGAACACTTTCAGCGCCCATTCTCCCCTCTCAGGAACCAATCAGCCGGGATTTGGCATCTGCAGAAAATGCGGATCGCAGGTTCCGGAAGCCATCGGCAGCTCGCCGGAGTTGATATGCATGGCGATTTAACGGTATCGTAACAAATCCTCACTACTCTGTTCCATACATTGGAATTTACATATAACTATACAGTGATATATGTGCTTCCAGATTATTTTGGCATACCGGTTTTGCCTGTTAAACAGCTATGCTACACCTCTTACCCAAGCGACGTGTGATGCTGTTCTATCCAGATGGATTCGGCTGAAACTGCCTGTTTTTTTATAGAACTCCAAACTGACTCTAAGCCATGCCCGAACGTCCCGTTCATGAACATATCAGGGAGCTGACCGATACTCTTGTTCTTCTCGCTTCCAGCGCCCGCCGGAACCTGCTTCTTGCGCTCGAGGCCCTTAAGGAGATGGACATCGATAAAGCCCGCAGGGTAAAACAAGCCGATTACGATATAGACGAGGCTGGACAACGCCTCGAATCGCAATGCCTCTCGTTCCTTGCACTGCAGCAGCCGGTAGCAAAGGATCTGCGCACTATCGTGGCGATCATGAGAATTAATGACGATATCGAGCGTATCGGAGATCTATCGGTGCATATCGTCGAGCGGGCGCTGGATATCGACAGGGAGCTGCAGCAGCAATACGATCTGGAGAGTGTCGGGGCGAAGGTGGCCGAAATGCTGCAATACGCTATCGATGCGTTTGCGGCAAAGGATACCGTAAAAGCCTCCAGGGTCTTTGCCATCGAAGAGGAGATCGATTCCATGCATCGGATGATTGTGAGAACTGTTATGGCTGCGATGAAAATCCTGCCAGGAGAGATCGAACAGCTTATCGCGGTACTGAGTGTCTCGCGCTACCTTGAGCGTATTGCCGATCATGCTACGAAAACAGCACGAGAAGCGCTCTATCTCGTAACCGGCGAAACACCCCGCCAGAAAGACAGTTCCTACGAAAAACTGTTCGAGTCGCTGCGGAATTGACTGGTTTTACACGATTGTCGGTTCAGGTTCATCAATGTTTACCCATGTACAAGTTATGGAAAAGAAAAAAAATGTGCTCTTTCTCTGCACCGGTAATTCGGCTCGCAGCCAGATGGCCGAAGGCTTGCTCCGCCATATGGCCAGCGACCGCTTTGAGGTGATGAGCGCCGGACTCGAGCCCAAAAACGCGGTGCATCCCCTTGCCATCGAGGTCATGCGTGAAATCGGCATAGATATTGGAGCACAGAGACCGAAAACGGTGGAACTTTATCTTGGCAGGGTGCCCGTGCACTATCTCATCGTGGTGTGCAACAGGGCGCAGGCGACCTGCCCCCGTATCTGGCCCGGCCTGATGGATGGTAACCGATATTACTGGCCGCTCGACGATCCGGCTGCGTTGCAGGGTAATGCTGACGAACAGCTTGCGATGTTCCGTGTGGTCAGGGACGAGCTGCAGGAGAAGCTTCGTGAGTGGATTGGACTGTTTTGATATAGAGGCATTCTGATGCCGGGTTCTGCCGGGTAGCGCATGGTTCCTCCCTCTTTTTCCGCTGCAGCAGCGGGAGCAACGGAGGTTGCATGTGCTGATGAGAGCAATGCGGGCATAGGTGATGTTGCGACCGTATCGGTCGAAATGGCAGAGATGAAGTTTATTACGCCCTTTGTTTTTTTTATTATTGATCGTATATTTGCGATGAACTAACAAATACAAAGAATGGTATCAGAAATTGGTTACAGCAATGAAGGCGAGCGACTTGCCTCCGTCGCCAGGGATCTCGTAGTCGACGGGGAGATGCACTCGAAGGGTAACGTGACTGGACTTGAGGAGTTGAAGGATTTACTGAACAGATAAATAAAAGAGGAGTATCAAATGAATAGTGCCGTTGAAGTCTCTCCTGAGACAGCGTTGAAGATGATTGGAGAGGGAGCATTGCTTGTTGATGTCCGTGAGCGTGAAGAGGTTGCCGAAGCATCGTTCGATCTCCCCGGTGTCATGCTGATTCCCTTCAGCGAGTTCGATGAACGGTTTCGGGAGATTCCCTCGGATCGTGAGGTGATTATAGCCTGTAATCTTGGCGAAAGGAGCCTCAAGGCTACCCGTTTTCTTATGCACAATGGCTACCGGAATGCTGTCAATATGCAGTACGGGATTGTCCGCTGGGCGGAAACAGGCTTTCCCATGAAGGGTGAATTGAAATGCAACTGTGGCGGATGTTGCTGCGGCAGCCCTTCTGGCAGTTTAAACAGCACGGGAGGATAGCATTATGGGCATGTCAACCAGACAACTCTCCTTTCTCGATCGCTACCTCACGCTCTGGATCTTCCTCGCTATGGGTATCGGCGTACTTTCTGGCTATCTTCTTCCCGGTACGGCAGCGTTCTGGAACACTTTTCAGTCGGGTACCACCAATATTCCCATCGCCATAGGGCTTATCGTCATGATGTATCCGCCTCTGGCCAAGGTGAAGTACGAGGAGCTTGGCGATGTGTTCCGCAATACCAGGGTGCTTGGGTTGTCGCTTTTGCAGAACTGGGTGATCGGGCCGGTGCTTATGTTCGTGCTTGCCGTGCTTTTTCTTTCCGATATGCCGCACTACATGGCCGGTCTTATCCTCATAGGCCTTGCCCGTTGTATCGCCATGGTGATCGTCTGGAACGAGCTGGCGAAAGGCGATACGGAGTACGCGGCAGGTCTCGTCGCCTTCAACTCGGTGTTTCAGGTGCTCTTTTTCTCCGTTTACGCATGGCTCTTCCTTACGGTGCTGCCCGGCTGGCTCGGCCTCTCGTCGTTCAGGGTCGATATCACCATCGCAGAAATCGCCTCGTCGGTTTTCATCTATCTCGGCATACCTTTTATCGCAGGTTTTCTTACCCGCTTCGTCATGCTCCGCCTCAAAAGCAGGGAGTGGTACGAAACCGTTTTTGTACCGCGCATCAGCCCACTCACGTTGGTGGCGCTGCTCTTTACCATTGTGGTGATGTTCTCGCTGAAAGGTGAGTATATTGTTAAAATTCCCATGGATGTCGTTCGCATCGCAATACCGTTGCTCTGCTACTTCATCATCATGTTTCTCGCCTCGTTTTACATGGGAAGAAAGGCCGGAGCGGATTACTCCAAAACCGCTACGCTCTCCTTTACGGCGGCGAGTAACAACTTTGAGCTTGCCATTGCCGTGGCCGTAGCAGTCTTTGGCATCGATTCCGGGGAGGCGTTTGCCGCCGTCATCGGGCCTCTTGTGGAGGTTCCGGCGCTTATCGGCCTGGTGAATGTTTCCTTGTGGTTCAAAGAGAAGTATTTTGGCGGTATGAACGGCGATGCATAAAACGTACAGGTCAATGTTTCCCTCGTCATGAAAACAGTTTTTACACTGGGAACAGCAAACGGATATGAACATTTATCGAGGGGAGGACTTCGGGGTTGCAGAAAGTATCTGTCGTGCTCTTCGGGATTTTTCAAGTCATGAAACCATGAAGTTTATGCGTTATCTCATCGTACTGTTTATAGCGGCGTTACTACTGAAACCCCCTTCTCTTTTCGCTGGTGAAAGCCTTGCCCTGCAAAAGGTTGTACCTGATGTGTATGCCATAATCGGTGGTCTCGACAACCGGACAGCCGAAAACCTGGGCAATAATGCGACGTTCGGTTTTGTGGTAACTTCCAGCGGTGTGATCCTGATTGACTCCGGGGCTTCATGGAAAGGGGCGGAACACATTGACTCGCTTGTCAGGAGCGTGACGGGCAAGCCTGTCACGCATGTCATCAATACCGGCGGACAAGATCATCGATGGCTTGGCAACGGTTATTTCAAGTCGCATGGTGCTAAAATCATTGCTCACGAAGAGGCCGTGAAAGATCAGAAATTTCGTGCGTCAGATCAACTCTCCATGCTGCAGAACCTTGTTGGTGCGGAAGGCATGAGGGGGACGGAACCGGTTTTTGCTGATGAGGTGTTCAGCAATGAGTTGCGGCTGACCATCGGAGGAAAAACGCTGCTGCTTCAGCATCACGGCTGGGCTCACACCCCGGGCGACTCGTTTGTCTGGCTGCCTTCCGAAAAGATTGTATTCAGCGGGGATATCGTTTACATGGAGCGGCTTCCGGGCGTGCAGGAACATTCCCGCAGCAAGAGCTGGCTGGAGGTGTTTGATGCCCTGGCTGCGTTACATCCACGGATAGTGATTCCCGGGCACGGACATCCGGCAAGTCTTGAAAAAGCGTCGTATGATACGAGGCGCTATTTATCATTTATTCGCAAGGCGGTCTCGGATTATCGGGCTTCCGGCGGAGATGCAACAGGGATCCGTTCGATTGATCAGACGATGTTTCGTTATCTGGGAAATTATGATGCTCTCTCCGGCAGGAACGCTTTGCAGGTGTATAATGAGATGGAATGGGAGTGATACAGGGAGTGTTTGGCAGACAGGGCTTTCGAGATCGGCGGCAAGTCAGATGCGCCAGCGTTGATTGTGAAGGGATTTTTCTCTTTTAATAAACAGTACTATGCAGATACCTGCGGGATGTTATTCATGTATTTTCGAGCAGTTGCAATCGCTTGTAAAGGTTACCGGACTTGACGGGAAGAGCGCAAAAATGCTGTTTGAGCATTCGATGCGCCAACTTCTCGATACTCATGGCGAGGGTCTTGTTGTGCAGCATATTATCAGAAGCGCTACAGACAGGGCCATCGCCTTGTCGGGAAAGGGGGCGGATTACGATCCTTTCGGAGCGATAAAAAAGCAGTCGAACGTCACAGCGTTGCAGTTCGTTGATGAGTTCAGGAATAAAATCCGGAACTCTCCGGAACCCCTGCAGGATGCGGTTAAAATTGCGGCGGCGGGCAACATCATTGATTTTGGTGCCAAGCAACACGGATCGCTCGATATTGAAAAGGAGCTGAGTACCATCAGTGAACGCTCATTCGGGTGTTTTGATTTTGCGGAGCTCTCCAGGCGTTTGATGTTGGCCGGAAAACTGCTCTATATTTGCGACAATGCGGGAGAGATTGTTTTCGACAGGCTGTTCATTGAGGAGATCAGGCGCAGTAATCCAGGCCTGGCGGTTACCTGTGCCGTCAGGGCGATGCCGGTCATCAATGACGCCGTCCTCAGTGATGCGTATGAGGCCGGACTGCAAGAGGTGGCTGTGGTCATCTCTTCAGGCAGTGTCTATCCGGGCACTCTGCTGGATGAAACTTCTGATGAATTCCGGCGGTTGTTCGATAATGCCGACGTGATCATATCGAAAGGTCAGGGGAATTTTGAAACGCTGCTCGACGTTGCTGATGAACGTCTCTTTTTTATTCTGAGAATAAAGTGTGACCAGATGGCGAAACTCTCCGGTGTAGCAAAGGGGGAGCTGGTTCTTATGCAGGGCGGCAAGCTGAGCCCAGCGTGAGGTGTCAGCGGGAGATAACCTCAATTTTGACCTTCGCGCTTCCTTTTTGGTAAAATCCCAGTCGTTTGGCTGCTTCCGCGCTTAGATCGATAACCCGGTCACCGACAAATGGCCCTCGATCATTGACCCGGACGACCATTGATGCACGGGTTTCAAGATTGGTCACTTTGACAATGGAGGGTAAAGGCAGGTATTTGTGTGCAGCGCTTGGCTTTGATGGATCGAAAACTTCCCCGTAGGCGGTTAACTGTCCGTTATGCTGGTCGAGCGTTTCCTGTCCGTACCAGGATGCAATCCCGCTCTCCTGGTAAGAAAGAGCCTCTTCGTAGCTCATTGGAACATAGACCTTTCCGTTGATAACATAGGGAGTGTTCTTGATTTTGCCCAGTCGGTATGCCTCTTCGGGTGAAATACCTTTGACGTCATCCCTTGATACGGTGGTGCGTGTCGATGAACACGAACTGAGCACAAGGGGCAGTAGAAGGAGCCGGATGAAGTATCTCTTTTGCATCGGTTCAGTTTTTTACCTGGATGAGTTCCTGAAAAATAGCCAATTCAAGGGAATTTTCCCTATACCCCATTATATTCAGCGAGAGCCGTTTTATAATTTGTACAGCCAGATTGTATCAGAGTCGATTATGGAGTTACAACACAGAGAGCGAAGCCCTTTTGGAGTCCTTATTATTCATGGTTTTACGGCGACGCTTGATAGTGTGAAATCGTTGTACACCTCTATTGAAAAACTTGGTATTCCGGTCAGGCAGCCTCTGCTGGCGGGGCATGGTGCATTGTCCCCTGAGGCGCTCCGTGGTGTACGATGGGAGTCGTGGATGGCGGATGCTGAGCAGGCGCTTTTCGAACTGAGCCTTGAGGTTGAGCAGGTTATCGTGATCGGCCATAGTATGGGAGCGCTTCTCTCGCTCAATCTTGCAGCAAGGCACAAGGAGAAGATTGATTCTCTGGTGCTTGTTGCTCCGGCGATTCAGCTCATTTCTGTGCTTGCTCCAGGTCGTCCTCTTCATTTTGCCGCGCCATTTGTGAGCAAAATTATCAAAAATTGGAAGTTGAAGAGCGATTTTGCGGATCAGGGCTGTGCAACCTGCATTCCTCATTATTCCTGGGTGCCAACAGATGCCATCATCTCTTTTTTTGAGCTGATAAAAATAAGCCAGCAACTGCTTGGGCGGGTCAATGTGCCCGTTTTAATTGTGCATAACCGCAGGGAAAATACGGTTCGTCCTGAAAGCGCCCTTATCCTTTACAACAGGATTGCTACTGAGCCATCAGGCAAGTCTATTATCTGGCTGGAGCATTCCGGTCACCAGATCTTTTGTGATTGTGAGAATGAAAAAGCCGTCAAGGCGATTATGGACTATGTGGCTTCAAGAATCCGACAGAGGGTGCACGGGTGATGCGGGTCATTGATCTGAGTCAGGTCATCAGCTCCGGGATGCCCTGTTATCCTGGCACTCCCGGACCGCGGTTTCAGCAGCTCTCTTCCATTGATGAGCATGGTTTTGCCGAGCAGCTTTTAACCATCTCTTCCCATACCGGGACACATGTTGATCTTCCGTCACATATTCTTCCCTCAGGCAGTTCGCTTGATGCGTTCACTATTGAGCAGTTTTCCGGAAAGGGAGTGGCGATTGATCTTCGCAGCCTGACAGACGGGTTGATTACGGTTGAGACTCTTTATCCATTCCGGGATCTCATTTATGAGAGTGAGTTTCTGCTGCTCTGTTCCGGGTGGAGCAAGTATTGGGGCTCGGCAGCTTATTTTGAGGGTTACCCTCTGCTCACCTCTGATGCGGCTCTTTGGCTGAGCGATTTTCCCTTGAAAGGGCTCGGAGTTGACATGATTTCTGTCGATTCTCCCGTATCCTGTGATTTTCCCGTTCATACACAATTGCTGCAAAACGGGATACTCATTATTGAGAATCTTGTATGTCCACCCTTGCTATTGCATTCTTCTTTCATCTTTTGCAGCTTTCCTTTGAGAATTGCCGGCGCTGAAGCATCACCCGTCAGAGCGGTTGCTTTGGTTGAGTGCTGAAGGTCGGGTATCATTTTTTTATTGGAAGTTTAAAAAGAGGAACTTACCTTGAAGTACACAGGATAAAATCCGCAGTTCTTTCCCATTGAATATAAACCATAGTATGAACGTCATGCTCATGTTTTCGTCTATTACCAAAAAAGTACTCATGGCTCTTGCCGGGCTTTTTCTGGTTACATTTTTGTGTGTGCATCTCGGCATTAATCTTATGCTTCTGAATGATGACGGGGGTCTTATGTTCACTGAGGCAGCAACCTTCATGGGAACCAATTCCCTGATCAAAGTTTTCGAAATCGTACTTTTTGCCGGGTTTCTTATCCATATCCTTTTCGGTCTGGTGGTATCCGTTCAGAATCGTGCAGCACGGCCAAAAGCCTACGTTTGCGGCAACAGTTCTGAAACCTCCTTCTTTTCGAAGTATATGTTTCACACCGGTATCATTGTTTTTATCTTCCTTTGTCTCCATTTTATTGATTTTTACTTTATCAAGATTGGGCTTGTATCGCCACCTCCCGGAATAGCAATCCACGACTTCTATCATCGTTCCCTTCTTTTGTTTTCATCTTCCTGGTATTCACTCTTCTATATCATCTCCTTTATCTTTCTCGGTATTCATCTCAATCATGCCATTCAGTCTGCTTTTCAGACCCTTGGCCTGAACCACAGCAAGTATATGGGCGCCGTAAAGATTATTGGTTCAGTCTACTCGGTTCTTATTGCCGCAGGGTTCAGCGCAGTGCCGATTTATCTCTATTTTTTGAAATAAGTTAATAATCGATAACGACTGTGTTTTTTACCGAAAACAACACTCACAACACTCTTCAATGACACGCCTCAACGCCAGAATCCCTGAAGGGCCGGTGGCTGAAAAATGGACCGCCTACAAATCGGGCTGCAAGCTGGTAAACCCCAACAACAAACGCAAACTTGATATCATTGTCGTCGGTACCGGTCTTGCCGGAGCCTCGGCTGCTGCATCGCTTGGGCAGCTTGGTTACAATGTCAAGGTGTTCTGCTATCAGGATACGCCGCGTCGTGCACACAGTATCGCTGCACAGGGTGGAATCAATGCCGCTAAAAACTATCCAAACGATGGCGACAGCGCCTATCGACTCTTTTACGACACCATCAAAGGTGGCGATTATCGGGCTCGTGAAGCAAATGTCTATCGTCTGGCTGAAGTCAGTAATCAGATCATTGATCTCTGTGTGGCTCAGGGAGTGCCATTTGCCAGAGAGTATGGCGGCTTGCTGACCAACCGTTCATTCGGTGGTGCACAGGTATCGAGAACGTTCTATGCAAGGGGCCAGACTGGCCAGCAGCTTTTAATTGGCGCTTACGGCGCCCTGAGTCGTCAGATTGCCGCTGGCAATGTTACGCTTTTCAATCGTCGTGATGTTCTTGATACGGTACTTGTGGATGGAAAGGCTCGAGGGGTCATTGCCCGAAACCTGGTTACCGGCAAGATCGAACGCCATGCAGCTCACGCTGTTGTGTTGGCAAGTGGTGGGTACGGGAACGTTTTTTTCCTTTCGACCAATGCCATGGGTTCCAATGTGACTCCTGCATGGAGCGCGTACAAAAAAGGGGCAATGTTTGCCAATCCGGCCTTTACCCAGATTCACCCGACCTGTATTCCGGTGCATGGTGATGCGCAGTCCAAGCTGACGTTGATGAGCGAGAGCTTGCGCAACGATGGCAGGATATGGGTTCCCGCCAAGATAAAGGATGTTGAAAGGCTCAGGAACAAAGAGATCAAGGCCTCTGATATTCCAGAAGCCGATCGCGATTACTATCTGGAGCGTCGCTATCCCGCTTTCGGCAATCTCGTGCCGAGGGATGTGGCTTCACGGGCTGCCAAGGAGCGTTGCGATGCCGGTTTTGGCGTTGGTACTACGGGGATGGCCGTTTTTCTTGACTTTGCCGATGCGATCAAACGCAAGGGCCATGATGCGATTGACTCGCTTTATGGCAACCTCTTTCAGATGTACGAGCAGATTGTTGCGGAGAGCCCCTATGAAATGCCGATGATGATCTATCCGGCAGTGCACTATACCATGGGAGGTCTCTGGGTTGATTATGAATTGATGACGACCATTCCAGGTCTTTATGCTATTGGTGAATGCAATTTTTCTGATCATGGAGCAAACCGCCTCGGCGCTTCAGCGCTTATGCAGGGGCTTGCTGATGGTTATTTCGTACTGCCCTATACGATCGGGAACTATCTTGCTGCTGAAATTCATACGCCACGCTTCGATACAGACTCTTCTGAATTCAAGCTTGCTGCCGATGCCGTCAGTGATCGCCTGAAGCGGATCAAAAACAGTTCAGGCAAAGAGTCGGTCGATCATTTCCATCGTCGTCTTGGAAAAATCATGTGGGAGTATTGCGGTATGGCACGAAATGATGCAGGCCTTACCGAAGCCCTTTATCAGATTACCGAACTGCGTCACGAATTTGCACGCGGAGTGCGGATTCCCGGAGGACTGGACGAATATAATCCTGAAATGGAGAAGGCGTGTCGGGTAGCTGATTTTATCGAACTTGGCCAGCTTATGGTGCGAGATGCCCAGCAGCGCAAAGAGTCGTGCGGGGGACATTTCAGGGAGGAGTATCAAACCAGTGAGGGCGAAGCATTGCGCAATGATGAGAAGTTCGCCTTTGTCGGTGCGTGGGAATACAAGGGTCGTGATGCCTCAGCAGAACTGCACCGTGAGGCACTTCAATTCAACGAGATCAAGCTCTCCCAGCGGAGCTATAAATAACCGGTTATTATGAACTTTACGCTGAAAATCTGGCGACAGAAAAACGCTACGGCTACAGGAGAGATGGTTTCCTATGATGTTTCCGGGATCTCGCCTGACAGCTCTTTTTTTGAAATGCTTGATACCCTGAATCAAAAACTCATCATGACTGGAGGCGATCCTGTTGCTTTTGATCATGATTGCAGGGAGGGTATTTGTGGCACCTGCAGTCTTTATATCAACGGACGTCCTCATGGACCTGTCAAAGGAGTTACAACCTGTCAGCTCCATATGCGCTCGTTTACCGATGGAGCTACCATCAATATTGAGCCATGGAGAGCAAAGGCCTTTCCCGTCATCCGCGACCTTATTGTTGACCGCAGTGCCTTTGATAAAATCATACAGGCTGGAGGCTATGTATCGGTCAATACCGGCGGGGTGCCCGATGCCAATACCATTCCTGTTCCAAAGGAGAAGTCGGATGCCGCTTTTGATGCCGCAACCTGTATCGGCTGCGGAGCCTGTGTAGCCGCCTGTTCCAATGCTGCAGCCATGTTGTTTATTGGCGCAAAAGTATCGCACCTTGCACTTCTTCCCCAGGGAAAGGTTGAGGCTGCCAAAAGGGTGCAGAAGATGGTTGCTGCCATGGATGCGCTTGGTTTCGGTAGTTGCAGCAACACCTATGCCTGTGAGGCGGAATGTCCCAAGGGCATTTCTGTTATCAATATTGCCCGCATGAACCGGGGATTTCTTGTGGCGAAACTCTTTGCCGAAAAGGAAAAGATGGTCAAGGAGTCACTATAGGCGAGATGGCTCCTTGTTACTGCTCTTCATAGAGGAGTGCAACCCTCACTCTTGCCTGCCCGTCGTGCATTGCTCTTATGCCCGTCGTTTTGCCATCTCTGATTCAGGATAGTCAGTGTGCCCCGTATTGCTTGTCAATCTGTTTATGGTCACCTGTAATAATGTGTGCATACATAGCGAGATAGAGGAATTGTTTCTTGATCTCAATTGTTGAAGGAAGATCAACGGATGTTCTTTTTGCAGTTGGCGTGTGTTGTTTACGCTCGGGTCGGGCTGATGAGTTTGAATGATCGGAGTTTGACCCTCACCTGTTCCGTTTCCCATGCAGGGCGATAGTCTCTCTGTCGTCGTTGCAGAAACATTATCACAGAAGGAGCTCAGCAGCCATGAAAAAAAACACAGGGATCTGGATTGACCACAAGCAGGCCATTCTTGTTTCGATTAAAGGCGATCAGTTTGTTGTTCAGTATGTCGAGTCTGGTGCCGAAAGCAATCTCAAGCCTGCCGGTGGATGGAAGGCGGGGGGGACTGTGGTTGCGCAGTCAGTCTTTAATGAGCACACGGCCGAAGAACGTCGAAAACATCAGTACCAGGCTTTTTATCTGAAGGTGATGGAATTGCTTGCAGATTCGTCAACCATTGCCATTTTTGGACCGGGTGAGTCGAAGATTGAGTTTGCCAAAGCAATCGAAAAGGTCAGTGAACTTCACAAAAAAGTAACCGTCGTTGAAGCTTGCGGACGTTTGACCGAAAATCAGTTGGTCGCCAAAGTGAAAGCATTTTATCTGTAAGCAGGGGCTTCAGGATGCAGGTCGCTCTGTGTATCCTTGACGGATTTACTCGTAAATCGGGAACAAAATGACGGGCTCGCGCTTTTTGTTGCGGGCCTCTTTTTTGTTGAGCTTTTTTTCAATCGCCTCTTGGCGCGGGCTTTCCGTCAGCGGCACCTCCCTTTGTCAGCGGTGTCGTTTGTTTGCCATTGTTAAAGGATTGTATTGTATTCCGCGTGTTTTCTTTCCAAAAAGAAGATTCAGTTATGAGTGCACTTATCCGATCCATTGCAGTTCTGATGTTTGTCGGAATGCTTATGCAGATAAACAGCGTTCTGCTCTGTTACGGGCTCTTTTACCTCAATCAAAAAACGATCTTTGAAACTCTTTGTGAAAGGAAGATGAGAGAGTGCAGCGGTCACTGCTTTCTTCTGAAGCAAACCAATACAACGCACGATTCCCATTCAGCTCCATCCGAAAAGCAGGCCTCAACCAAGGCCCTCGAAGAGCTGCTTAATGCCATGCCCGGCATGTTGCATGATCGTCAGCGCTCTCCTTTGAGTGTTGCACCGGGCAACAGGTTTGCTTCCTCTCAGCCCCTTCTGTTGCCTGAGGGTGTTAAATTCCAGATCGACCATCCACCCAAAGCGTAATTTCGTTGTCAAGACTATTTCGTATTACGTTTGCGTCATAAGCCTCTGTTTTTGATAATGGAGATGCTGTGGCCTCTTTGTTGCTTCCCGAGTATGGGCATTATTCCGCAAATTCCCTGATTGATAGAGCCATGTCAATCGGCAGGGCTTTTTTTATGAGAGTATCTTTCAATTTTATTTCCTTATCGATATGACGAAGTCATCAAAAAAGTTTATAGCACCGCAGCTTCTGTTTATGCTGCTGATGGCGGCGGTTCCGCTACCGGCGTTTTCAATGGAAGCGTCAGGCCCGGAAACGGTTGTTACCGCACCAGCAGAAAAAAAAGTTCAATCACTAAGTTCTAAACGGCTGAAAAGCAGTGATACCGCCGAATTGCTCAGCGGTGAGCCGGGTGTTGCCTTTGCGACAGGTGGCGGCGTTTCAAGTCTGCCGGTGGTTCGCGGACAGGCGGACGATCGGGTACTGATCTATGTCGATTGCATGTGTCTGACCTCTGCCTGTGCCAACCACATGAACCCGCCGTTATCCTATATCGCGGCGGCCAATGTAAGCGGCATCGGTGTCAGCGCAGGTGTTACGCCAGTCAGTTACGGTGGCGACAACATCGGAGGCATAATCCATGTTGACTCGGATCAGCCGTTATTTGCCAATCCCGGGGAGCAGGTTACAGCAGGTGGTTCGGTTTCCAGCTATTACCGAAGCAATAATCGCGCGATTGGTGGAGCGTTCTCGGGTACGGTTGCAAACAGCAATCTCAGCTTTGGCGTAACAGGCGCTATTGATCATGCCAGCAACTACAAGGATGGTCATGGTAATACGGTGACATCTACTTATTACGAATCGCGTAATCTTGGGGCAACTTTGGCGCTCAGGGGTGACAGTAGCCTGTTGACCCTGAAGGCAGGGCATCAATTTATTCCTGATCAGGGATTTGTGAATCAGTGGATGGACATGCTTGAGAACAACGCCTCATTTATCAATCTTCACTACAAGAGCGACTTTGCATGGGGGAAGCTCGATGCTACAGCTTACTGGCAGAATACCTGGCACAGGATGAATTCAGGTGAAGATAAACTGCCAATTAATCTGAGGATACCAGTAACGATGCCTGATATGCCTATGGCCACTCGCGGTATAGACACAGGCTATTCATTAAAGACGGATATTCCCTTTGCAGAAAAGAATATCCTTCGGCTTGGCAACGAATTCCATCGTTTTAGTCTTAACGACTGGTGGCCTCCTATCTCTACGACCCTCGGCACGATGGGTCCGGATACCTTCCTGAACATCAATGACGGTTCTCGCGACAGATACGCTTTCTTTGCCGAATGGGAGTCGAAGTGGAATAGTAAAGTGACGACCATTTTCGGTGTTCGCAATGAACAGGTAAGGATGGATGCCGGTGATGTGCAGGGATATAATGCTCAGAACATGGCGGGTATGATTGTGACCAATTATAAACGCGACTCAGAGGCATTCAATGCCGAGGATCATGCCCGGAGCGACAGTAATTGGGATGTGACCGCACTGGCCAGGTATGAAATTACTCCGACGGGTACCGTTGAAGTTGGCTATGCCCGCAAGACCCGTTCTCCTAATCTCTACGAGCGCTATGCATGGTCAACGATGTGGATGGCAAGCGGGATGGTGAACTGGTTTGGTGATGGCAATGGTTATGTGGGTAATTTGGATCTCAGTCCGGAAGTCGCCCATACCCTGAGCATTTCGGCAGACTGGCATGACAGCGAGCGGAAGAGCTGGGAGTTGAGGGTAACGCCCTACTATACCTATGTCAATGATTACATTGGCGTGCAAGTGTATAATACACAGACCTGGACATGGCCAGGCGGAAGTGAAACCCGCAAAATACTCAAGTTTGTCAATCAGGATGCAAGGATCTACGGTCTGGATATTTCCGGTAAACTTGCTTTGTGGGAGAATAGCGCTCTTGGTTCCGGACAACTTCGGGGAAGTCTTGGATATGTGCATGGAACCGATCCCAATACCGGTAGCAGTCTCTATCACATGATGCCGCTGAACGGGCATCTTACGCTGGAACAAAATGTTAAAGGATGGAGCAATGCCGTCGAGTTGCAACTTGTTGGCAGAAAGTCCGAGACCGATCCCCTTCGTTTTGAACCGGAAACGGCAGGCTTTGCGCTGGTCAATCTGCGTACGTCATACAAATGGAACAACCTGCAGATCGATCTGGGCGTTACGAACCTGTTCGACAAGTTCTATTATCTTCCCCTTGGAGGAATCAACTACGACAACTTTCTGGACAGCAAACTGCCACCAACCACGAAAAGGGCGGCAGATTTCGAGCCGCTGGCAGGTCAGGGTCGTTCGTTCAATGTGGGTTTAACACAGACTTTCTGATCCGCATGGAGCTGCAATCACTCCTTTTCATTGCTTAAGATGCCCTGAAAAGGAGTGCTCTGCATTCTGTGACATCCTGAGGATAAGAGTCGGACTTTATTCAATCATGATAATCGAGGTGAGCAATGAAAAACAGGAAACGATTTTTTTTCATAGCAGTTATCGCGTTACTGTCCGGAACTCATGTGGCCAGCGCCAGCCCGGCAGATGACGCCAAAAGCTATTTTTCAAGCGCCGAAGCAAAATTCGGGAAGGGGGATAATCAGGGAGCCATGGCAGACTACACAAAAGCCATTGAACTCGATCCGAAACTTGCGGAGGCCTATAACAGCCGGGCGGCGGTAAAATTCAGCATGGGCGACAAGCCAGGCGCCCTGGCGGACTATACCATGGCCATGGAACTTAACCCGAAATATGCTGATGCTTGCAATAACAGGGGGAGCACCAAAGCTGAAATGGGTGACAAGCAGGGAGCCATTGCCGATTACTCCAGGGCTATTGAGATTGATCCGGCATTTCTTCCGGCCTACATCAACCGGGCGGCAGTCAAACTTGATCTTGGAGACAAGCAAGGTGTCATAGCGGATCTGTCGGCAGCGGCCAAACTTGGTAGTTTGGGAGCCCAACAATGGCTTCACAATAACGGGGTTTCCGGTTGGTAATTCTTGTCAGTGATACCGTTCAAAAAAAGCCGGGAAAATCCCGGCTTTTCTTTGTCAAAGAAGAGAGTCTATGCATCAAGAGCATGGTTCGCAGAGCGCCATAGAGCTGATGTGAAATCTTTTCCACTCATTTCCTGTTAACGGTTGCATGGCTATATTGCTTACCTTTGGGGGTGTCGTGAAGCCATTGGTTTGGAAATTGCTGAATAAAAGTGTAGTTGATAGCATAGAAATGTTATAAGAGGCTTAAGAACAGAGCCTTCAGGGATTCTGCCGGAGCATGCTGCTGCGGTTTTCAGGTGTTGGTCACTGGATTCCCGAAAGGTTCAACCCCGTATGTATGGAAATACTTTTTCTTTTTTTTCTGATTATTTGTAACGGTCTTTTTGCGATGTCGGAAATTGCCCTGATAACGGCAAAAAGGTCCCGCCTGTCGAAACTTGCCGAGGATGGTGACAAATCCGCTGCTGTTGCCATGAAGCTTGGTCAGGATCCGACCAGATTTCTTTCGACGATACAGATCGGTATCACCTCTATTGGTATCCTGAACGGTATCGTGGGGGAGGGTGCTCTTGCCGGTCCGTTGGCCATCAGGATGCAGTCATTGGGCATGGATGCGGAAATAAGCCATGTTATTGCAACGGTTGTTGTTGTTCTTTCGATTACCTATGTCACTATTGTGGTTGGGGAACTTGTTCCCAAACGTCTTGGCCAGTTCAATCCTGAGGGAATAGCCCGTCTGGTCGCACGTCCCATGTATACCCTTTCGACCATAACCCGTCCATTCGGGAGGTTGCTTTCGGCCTCAACCGATGCCATTCTCCGTCTGACGGGGAATTACCCCCAAGCCACCCCGAGTGTTACCGAGGAAGAGATTCATGCCATGCTTGAGGAGGGCTCTGAAGCCGGGGTGATTGAGCAGCATGAGCACGAAATGGTGCGTAATGTTTTTCGTCTTGATGATCGTCAACTGGGATCGCTGATGGTTCCGAGAGCCGATATTGTCTCTCTTGACGTTTCACGGCCTCTTGAAGAAAATATCAACAGAGTGACAGAATCAGAGCACTCCCGTTTTCCTGTTTGCAATGGTGGGTTGCAATCCCTGCTTGGCGTGGTCAATGCCAAACAGCTTTTATCAAAAACCCTGAAAGGGGGGCTTACGGAGTTTACTTCGCAACTCCAGCCCTGTGTCTATGTTCCCGAAACGCTTACAGGCATGGAGTTACTCGACCATTTCCGGACTTCTGGTTCGCAGATGGTCTTTGTGGTTGACGAGTATGGCGAAATTCAGGGGCTTGTTACCCTTCAGGATATGCTTGAAGCGGTGACCGGGGAGTTTGTTCCCCGCAATCTTGAGGATTCATGGGCTGTTGAACGTCAGGATGGCTCCTGGTTGCTCGATGGACTCATTCCTGTGCCCGAACTGAAAGATACGCTTGAGCTGAAGTGTGTACCCGAAGAAGATAAGGGGCTCTATCATACCCTCAGCGGCCTGATGATGTGGCTGCTCGGGCGGATGCCAAGGACTGGTGATATTATGGTTTGGGAAAACTGGACGCTGGAGATTGTTGATCTGGATGGTCAGAGGATCGACAAGGTGCTTGCTTCAAGGTTGAAGGAAGAGAGGGCTCCGGAGGATGGGCACCCTCCGGATTCCCATCCTGTATCGTGACGTTTTTCGGGTTATCAGGGAGTTCCGATTCTTTTCTCTTCATGCGCATTTACGTACATTATCGACGTGCGGTTTCGTTGGAAGTTATGCATGTTCAAAGAGCCTTGAAAACCCTATCAAGCAGTCAAAAAGTTAATCCATATGATACATCAGGAGCCTGATTGTCTCTTTTGCAGGATCGTTCGAGGAGAGATTCCCGCCAGTATTGTTTATCGTAATGATCATGTTGTTGCATTCCGGGATATCACGCCCATAACTCCTCAGCATGTATTGATTATTCCTGTTCGGCATATCGCTTCGCTGAGCGATCTCACCCCGGAAGATGAAGCGGCCGCTGGCCAGATCCTTCTTGCTGCGGGTATTGTGGCAGAAATCATCGGTATTCGGGAGTCTGGCTACAGGCTGGTTTTTAATACGGGCAAGGATGCCCTGCAGAGCGTTTTCCACATCCACGGGCACCTTATCGGTGGAAACCAGATGGGTTGGCCCCCCTTTCCCGGATTGCCGGAGGTACATGGGTAGTTGATTTTTGGAAAGAAGAGATGCAATTTTTTCGTGCCTCTGGTCGTTATATAGGATATGAATTGTCCGGATTTTATTTATTGTTTTGCAGGAGATGCAGGTATGCGTTTATCGGAATTGAAGGTGGGTGATAAAGCTGAAGTAACAGCACTGAAGGCAGAGCATGTCATCCGTCGAAGGATTATGGATATGGGATTGATCAAGGGTACCAGATTCAAGGTGCTGAGGGTTGCTCCACTCGGTGATCCGATTGAGATTTTTTTCAAGGGTCTGTATTTTGCTATGAGAAAAACCGAGGCAGATGGGGTCATGGTTTGTAAAGTAGGAGAGGTTGGAGATGCCCTTCCCATGTCAGGCAGCAAAACATGAGTGAGCAGAGAACGATCACGGTTGCGCTTGCAGGTAATCCAAACTGCGGTAAATCCTCTTTATTCAATGCGTTGACCGGATCTCACCAGAAAGTGGGGAATTTTTCGGGGGTGACTGTTGAAAAATATGAGGGGTATCTTGAGTATAAGGGGTACCATATCACCGTGGTTGACCTGCCAGGAATTTATTCCCTTACCCCTTACTCTCCTGAGGAGATTGTTACAAGGGAGTATCTTATCAAGGAACGACCTGATGTTGTTGTGAATGTTCTTGAGGGGTCAAATCTGGAGAGGAACCTTCTGCTGACAACGCAGCTCATGGAGCTTGAAGTTGATTTTCTCGTAGCCCTCAATATGATCGATGAGGTCGAGGAGAAGGGCATTACCATTGAGATCAAACAGTTACAGAAGCTGCTCGGCTGTCATATTGTCCCGACTTCTGCCAAAAAAGGCAGGGGACTTGATTCGTTGCTCGATCACATTATCCGGCTCTCCCGGAAGGATATTGAGATTCATAAAAACAAGCTGTTTTTTCGTCCGGAACTTGAAGCATCGGTTGAAAAAATTACCACTCTTCTCACTCATCAGAAGGAACTCGGCGAATTCAATGCCAGATGGCTTGCCATAAAGCTTCTGGAGAATGACCGGGAAGTTTATCACGAGGTTCAGCAGTACCCTGTCTGGCTCAAGGTTGAGCTTGCCCTTCAGGATGCCCTTCGGGAGGCTGAGCGGCTGCATGATTCAGAGCCTGAGATGCTCATTACCGAAGATCGTCATGCCTTTATCCGGGGCGCCATGCAGGAGTGTGTCCGTCAACCGGGAGGAGTAAAGGCAACACCCACCGACTATATCGACATGGTGGTGCTCAACAGGGTGCTTGGGCTGCCAATTTTTTTATTGGTGGTATGGGCTATATTTCAACTGACCTTTACTCTTGGTGCACCGATAATGAGTGGCCTTGAATTTCTTTTTGCACTCATGGCATCCGAGATCGGGCCACTTCTGCCCAATGAGATGCTTCGCTCCATTGTTATTGATGGCATTATTGCTGGCGTTGGGGGGGTTCTGGTCTTTTTGCCCAATATTGTCCTGCTGTTTATCGGTCTCTCTTTTCTTGAAGCTTCCGGCTATATGGCCCGAGCTGCATTTGTTATTGACCGGGTGATGCACCGTTTTGGTCTTCACGGTAAATCCTTCATTCCCATGGTAACCGGGTTTGGTTGCTCCATTCCGGCCATTATGGCAACACGGACGCTCAAGAGTCCAACGGACAGGCTTGTAACCATCATGATTATTCCTTTCATGAGTTGCGGTGCCAAACTGCCGGTCTATGTGTTGCTGACCGCTGCTTTTTTTTCACCTGATGTGGCGGCAAACGTCATGTTCGGTATCTATCTTCTCGGTATTGTGGTTGGTCTCTGGACCGCCCTGCTCCTGAAGTCAACGGTTCTGAAAAGTGATTCTGAGCCATTTGTCATGGAGTTGCCTCCATACCGCTGGCCGACGCTTGCTTCAGTGCTCTTCCAGGCGAAGGTAAAAGCGCTGATGTATCTGAAAAAAGCAGGAACGCTCATTCTTGGTGCGGTTATTGTTATTTGGGCAGTAAGCAACTATCCGCGCAATGAGGCTCTTGGGCCAGAGCTGTCGGCAGGAACGTCACGTATTGCCGAAAGCAACATGGGCGAGAGTGAAAAAATTGCCAGCCAGAGAGCGCTTGATTTGCGCATCAGTACAGAACAGCTTGAGTATTCTCTGGCTGGAAGGGCAGGCAAACTGCTTGAACCGCTTATCAAACCCCTTGGCTTCGACTGGAGGATTGGTATTGCTCTGGTAACCGGTCTTGCGGCCAAGGAGGTCGTTGTTTCCACCCTCGGAACCATTTACTCCATCGGGCAGAGTGATGGCGCTCCGGTAGAGCTGAAATCGATTCTGCAGCACGATCCCTCTTTCAGCAGGGCCACGGCGCTGAGCCTCATGGTCTTTGTGTTGCTCTACATTCCCTGTGTGGCGGCGATAGGGGTGATGAAAAAAGAGGTCGGGAGCTGGAGGCCGGTGCTGCTCTATTCGGTTTACTCACTCTCTGTGGCGTGGGTACTCTCTTTCATTGTCTATCGCATCGCACTGCTTATGGCGTGATTTCGACGATTTCTTCACTGGGAGAGGTAATCAGCCCGGCCTCTTCCGCCTTGAGAATGATCTCATCAACGGGAATTGTCATGGGTACTGCTTTCCCATCAATCATCGTAAGCTGGACTGTGGGGTGAGCCTTCTGGTGTTCAGCCATGATTGCTTCCCAGTGGTGTTGAGCTTTTTCGTCAAGAGTACTCCATGCGAGGCGCCCCTTGCACTTGGGGAATTTTGAGCAACCAAGCCATAATCCCCTTTTTCCGCTCCTGAGGTAAAGCGGTGACCCACACTTTGGACAGAGAAGAGTGGTCAGTACCGGAGGGGTTTTCATGGGTTCTATGTGACGCTGTTTGTTGAGATTGAGCAGCGTATTGCACTTGGGGTAGCCGGAGCAGGCAAGAAAAGTGCCAAATCTTCCGCTGCGCAAGAGCATGTGTCCTTCTTTGCAGGAGGGGCAGAGGATGGCTGAATCAACAGGTTTTGCCTTGTTGTTGCTTATCGCCTTGATGTTCTTGCATTTGGGGTAGCATGAACAGCCAAAAAATTTCCCATTTGCCGTCCATTTGACAACCATCAGCCCTTCACCGCACTTTTCACAAGTTACGGGCTCACTGTTCTGTGGTACAATTGGATTGCTTTTGCGAAGGTGCAGTACCGCTTCAAGTGGTTTGTAGAAGCTGTCGAGCACTTTTTCATATTCGTCCTCTCCGCTTGCTACCTTGTCCAGTTCATTCTCCATGAAGGCGGTAAAGTCGACATTGAAGAGGTCAGGAAAATTGGCAACCAGGATCAGCGAGACATCCTTGCCGAGTTCAGTGGGCACAATTTTTTTCTTTTCCAGCTCCACATAACGGCGATCCTGCAGTGTTGAAAAAATGGATGCATAGGTTGATGGGCGTCCAATACCAAAGTGGTCGAGATCCTTCACCAGTGTGGCTTCACTGTAACGTGCAGGAGGGCGGGTAAAGCTCTGTTTCTGGTCAAGATCATCCAAAGCAAGAGGCTCATTGACAGCAAGCCTTTCGGGCAGCTTGACGGTCAGCTCTTTTTCAACCTCCTCCTTCGTTGAGGTCTGGGCTTCGTAGTCAAGCTCCTTCTGGTCGTCATAGACACGCATGAAGCCGGGGAAAAGCACTCTGCTGCCTGTTGCCCTGAAGAGGAATTTTGAAGCGCTGTCCTCAACATCAACCCTGGTCTGTTCGATTTTAGCCGCTGACATCATGGAGGCGAGAAAACGCTTCCAGATTAATTCGTATAATTTAAACTGATCGGCAGAAAGGTAGGGTTTGACCTGGTCGGGTTTGTTAAAAATCGATGTTGGCCGTATGGCTTCGTGTGCATCCTGGGCATTTTTTCCGGGCTTTGCCGCTCCACCGAAACCGATATACTCCTTGCCGAACTGCTGGTTGATATAGCTTCTTGCCTCAGCAATCGCCTCCTCACCGATGCGAGTTGAATCGGTTCTCATATAGGTGATCAAACCCGTCGTGCCTTCTTTGCCAAGGTCAATGCCTTCATAGAGCTGTTGTGCCACTCCCATGGTTTTCTTGGAGCCAAATCCGAGCTGGTTTGAGGCCGCCTGCTGGAGGAGCGAAGTGGTGAAAGGCAGAGGCTGTTTACGCTGCTGGACGCGTGGAGCGATTTCGCGTACTGCAAAATTGCCTTTTCTGATGAGAGCCGCCAACGCTTCCGCCTGCTTTTGATTGGCTATCTCCGGCTTGTCACCCTCAAAGCGTATCAGCCTTGCCTTGAAAGACTCCTTGCCTGCCGTTACAAACTCAGCCGCAATCGACCAGTACTCCTGTATCTGGAAGCGGCTGATCTCCGCTTCACGTTCGCAGATCAATCGCAGCGCGACCGACTGTACCCTGCCAGCCGAAAGGCCGCGCAGCACTACATTCCACAAAAAAGGGCTGATTTTGTAGCCCACGATCTTGTCAAGGCCCTGACGGGTTTGCTGGGAGCGCACAAGGCGGTCGTCGATCTGTCGCGGAGCCTGAATTGCCGCAATGATTGCGGTTTTTGTAATTTCATTAAAAAGTACGCGGGATACCGGTTTGCTGGTTACTCCGATTTCTTTGGAGATATGCCATGCGATAGCCTCACCCTCGCGGTCAGGGTCAGTCGCGATGAGGATGGAATCAGCTTCTGCGGCCAGTTTTTTTAACTGATGGACGACCTTTTCCTTTCCAGGAATAATTTCATATCTCGGTTCGTAATGATGGTCAAAATCAAGACCAATCTCCTTTTTTGGCAGATCCTTGATATGGCCTACCGATGCGAAAACGGTATACTTGTCACCAAGGTATTTATTGATTGTTTTTGCCTTTGAGGGGGATTCGACGACAATCAGGGTCCTGTTTCTGGCAGATGGTGTTGATGGTTTTGAAGCCATTGATCAGTCCCGGTAGTAAGAGCGTTACAAGTAAAATTTTGAAAAAGATAGGTGTTGACAAGCAAAAAACAAATTTTACCGTTTTCAGCCAAGAGACTTCTCCTGTCAGGATATCCCTGAAAATGATTATTTCCGGCCATAAAAACCGGCTGCAGGGGTAAGAAGAAATATATTTTATTATTATTCTTTCCGGCCATAATGTATCAGCAAAACATAATGCATTCGATAATCATGCCCCACTTTTTACTTTGTATTCGTTCTCGTCTGGCCGCTCTTGTGCTGATTGCCCTGCTGATGTTCTCATACAGAAGCCTTTTTGCAGAGTCACCTTCACTTTCCGGACAGACGGCTCTTCCGCTTGTTGTGACCACAGGAAACGATCAGGGCTATACCATTAAGGTGATGGCTTTGAGAACAGCAAAGACGTTGTTGATTGATCTTGAATCTATGGCAAGGGGTTTGCGACTGAACTATCGAAAGGAGCCGGGCGGACTTGTTGTCGAGGAATCTTTCGGGATGCCCGGTACCATTTGTACGATCATGACAAATAATAATTTTGTCCGCATTGTTTCAAGGGATCCGGAGATTCCGGCAAGAATTATTCAGATGCAGTCGGCCCCCTCACTACAGCAATCAAGAATCTGGATGCCAGTCAGTCAGGCTTGTCGGCTTTTTGCCGTTTGGCTGGACAGGGAGGTCGTTTATAACCAGTCGATGGGTCAGATCCATGTTGCGCTTCTGAAAAAAAATTTCGGAGAATCGAGAGAAACCATCGGGATTGTCAGTAACGAAGAGTCTTTTGCTGGTGCAAATTCCACGAAACAGGCTGAACTCTCCAAAACGGTGATTACCGGTATTGAGGTGAAAAACCGTGATAATGGGGCGATCATAAGTTTTTCTGCTTCCGGCCTTGCTGCACAAGCATCGCTTGTCACGCTCAATGCTGAAGGGTATACCTATTTCTCCCTTGAAAAAGCATCCGGTGACAGCAACGCCCTCTCACAAGTGTATGGTAAAGGTGTGGTCAAAGAAATTATTTCAAAGCAGTTGCCCGGGTCGGGGTTACAATTTACTGTTGTACTTGATAATCGTTCATTTGTCATCAGTTCGGTCGAATTTCAACGCGATAAAAAAAATAACCGTTATCTGCTCTATGTCCGCAGCAAGGCTGATGGAGAGGAGATTCGCAGAAAGGAAAAGGAGCAGCAGATTGCACAGGTTCTCAGCCGCGATATTGAAAAGTGGAAGCTTGATACCATTGTGCTCGACGCAGGTCATGGAGGCAAGGATCCCGGAGCAATAGGCGCAAACGGTACGGTTGAGAAACATGTTGCACTCAATATTGTACGAGATCTCGGTACCTTTATCAGACTGAATTGGCCTGATGTGAAGGTGGTGTATACGAGAAAAGAGGACAAATTTATTCCTTTGCATGAACGAGGAAAAATTGCAAACCAGAACGGGGGAAAACTATTTATCAGCGTGCACTGCAATGCAAGTTCAAGCCGCAGCGCCCGCGGTTCTGAAGTCTATATTCTCGGAGCCCATAAAACCAGGGCAAGCCTTGATGTTGCCATGCTGGAGAACTCGGTTATCCGTCAGGAAGCCGACTATACCCAGGCCTACAAGGGTTTTTCCGAGGAGTATCTCATCATGAGCAGTATGGCGCAGAGCGCTTTTGCCCGGCAGTCTACATCCCTCGCACAGCATATCCTTAACCCCGGTCATCGCCTGGCGCCCGATAAAAGAAACGGAGTGCGCCAGGCTGGTTTTATGGTGTTATGGACCCCTTCCATGCCGAGCGCTCTTGTCGAAGTGGGGTACCTTTCCAATCCCGGAGAGGAGCGAATTCTGCGGGATCGTCAGGAGCAGACGAAAATTGCCTATGCCATTTTCCAGGGCCTGCAGGCCTATCGTAAAAATTATGAAACATCGAGTATGGCCTCAATGGGTCGCTGATACTTTTGTGCCGTAAACGATGAGGAGCGAGGCCTGTGGCTTTTTTTTATTGCAAAATTGTAAACCTCACGCTACATTCCGGTTCACATTTTTATGAATTACCGCTCGCGATGGGTTATCTGCTTATGAACGATATTACTGCACAGATTTTAAGCCGCCTCACCGCAGTTCCGGATTTTTTGTCGGGTGAAGCGCTTTGCCGTGCATTTGGTATCACCAGAAGCGCAGTATGGAAGCATATTTGCCTGCTGCGGAGCGAAGGGTATCAGATTGATGCTGTAACAGGCCGGGGATATCGGCTGTCGGGTCTGACTGGCCGACCGGTAGAGGCTGAAGTGCATCCCTTCCTGACTTGTCGCCGATTTGGACGAAACATCCTCTATCATCCGCTTACCACATCGACCAATATCGAGGCTAAAGCTCTTGCTGCCGAAGGCGCACCGGAAGGGAGCGTGGTCGCAGCCGACTGCCAGAGTGGTGGCCGGGGGAGAATGGGGCGAAGCTGGGTGTCGCCTCCGGGTGTCAATCTCTATTTTTCCCTGATTCTGAGGCCCGCTGTGCCTTCAGTTCGCGTGCCGCAACTGACGTTGCTGGTGGCGGCGGCTATTCACCAGGCACTCTGCCGCCACTCTTCCGATCTGGTAGCGATGATCAAGTGGCCGAACGATATTCTTGCCGATGGCAAAAAGTTGTGTGGAGTATTGTGTGAAATGCAGTCAGAACCTGACTGTACACACTTTGTCGTCGTTGGCATCGGTATCAATGTCAACCAGTCAGAGTTTCCGCCTGATTTGCAGCAGAGCGCAACATCCCTTTTTCTGGAGAGCGGGCAGCTCTTTTCGAGGCCGGAGCTTCTGGCCTCAGTGCTGAACCATTTCGAACCGCTCTATGATGCATGGCTTCTTGAGGATGATCTTGGCTTTATACTTCCCTATCTCGAAGAACATGCACTTCTGCAGTCGAAAGAGGTGACCATCGACCAGCTCAAACGAAGTGTGCGTGGAACGGTACGAGGCATATCCCGCTTCGGAGAGCTGAAGCTGGAGAGTGCAGAGGGAGAGACCATCCTTGTTTCGTCGGGAGAGGCTCATCTGCGAAGCAGCATAACATGATAAAAAACTGTTTTTTATGGATTACAGAACGCTTCACCCTCAAATTGCAGCGGCATACCGTGTTCTTGAAACCGGTAGCCCGATAAGCCAGGCCGAAGCCCTTCTGCTTGCAGAGCTGCCGGGAGAGCTTGTGCTTGATTTGGCTTCGCTGGCCAACAAAGTCAAAAACCGTTATGGAACTGGCTCTGCTGGCTCAGAATTATTGCACGCCTGTTCCATCATGAATGCCAAATCGGGGGTCTGTGGCGAAAACTGTCGCTTTTGCGCCCAGTCGAGGCACAATCGGGCTGACATCGAGGTCTATGATCTGGTCGATGCAGAGTCGGTGCTTATTGAGGCGCGGAACTGCTTTGCGGAGGGAGTCTCCCATTTCGGAATCGTCACCAGCGGTTACGGCTATAAAAGGATAAACCCGGAGTTTCAACGGGTGCTCGACATGATTGATCGCCTCCATGAGGAGTTGCCGGAGCTGAGTGTCTGCGCTTCACTGGGCATGTTGGGCGAAGAACCGGCGGAAGCCCTTGCGGCTCACGGCATCGCCCACTACAATATCAACATCCAGGTAGTGCCTGATCGATACCATGACCTCATTGCCGATACGCATAGCGTCGAAGAGCGCATTGAGACCATCAAACTGCTCAGAAAGAACAATATATCGGTCTGCTGCGGCGGCATTATGGGCGTAGGTGAAACCATGCAGGAGCGGATTGCCATGATTTTTGCCCTTCAGGAGCTTGACGTTTCCGTCATACCGCTCAATGTGCTGGTGCCGATTGAAGGAACTCCGCTTGCAGGAAAAGAGCCACTCTCTGTTGCTGAGATCGTGAAAACCTTTGCCATCTGCAGGCTGGCCCATCCCCATAAAATCATCAAGTTTGCTGCCGGACGGGAGACCATTATGAAAGATTTTCAGGGGTTGCTGATGCTTTCGGGTGCAAATGGCTTTCTTACCGGTGGTTACCTGACCACACGCGGACGCGATATTGCCGATGATCGTCGTTTTGCCAGTCAGATCGCAAGTTTTAACTGAGGGAGCCGGCAGTTATGCAATTTCAGGAACGGATCAGTTTGGAGCTTGAAGAGCTCAGACGCCTTGATCGTTACCGGGTGCTTCCCGATATCACGGCCCGTGATGGCAAGGATATTGCTGTGAAAGGCCAGCATCTCCTGAACCTTTCCTCGAACGATTATCTTGGCCTTGGAGATGACCGGGAGATGCTTGCCGATTATGTGGAAACGCTCAGAGAGAAGCGCTATGCCATGACCAGCTCCTCCTCCCGTCTTCTGACGGGCAACCATCCGCTCTACGACCAGTTGGAAGGAGCCCTTGCCACGCTCTACGGGCGTGAAGCGGCGCTGGTTTTCAACAGTGGCTATCATGCCAATATTGGCATCATTCCGGCGCTGAGTGGTCGTCACGATCTTGTCCTCAGTGACAGGAAGAACCACGCCAGCATCATTGACGGGATGAAAATTGCCGAAGCTCCCTGGCAGCGTTACCGTCACCTCGATTACGATCATCTTGAAGAGCAGCTTGCCGGAGCCCAGGGCCGCTATCGCCAGATATTTATTGTCACCGAATCGGTCTTCAGCATGGACGGAGACCTTGCCGATCTCAACCGGCTTGTTGCCCTGAAAGAGAAGTATGGCGCTTTTCTTGTGGTCGATGAAGCGCATGGTGTCGGGGTCTTTGGAGAACGCGGTCTCGGTCTTTGTGAAAAGGCAGGAGTGGTGCAGCAGATCGATATCATTACGGGGACATTCGGCAAGGCGCTCGCCTCAACCGGAGCCTATGCCGTTATGGGCACACTCTTCAGGGAGTACCTGCTCAATACCATGCGCTCCTTCATTTTCACCACGGCGCTGCCGCCGGCCATTCTTGGCTGGAGCCTGCTCACGCTTGAACGGCAGGCCTCCATGAACCGGGAGCGACAAGGGCTTCTGCAGCTTGCCTCCAGGCTCCGCAGTGAGCTGATCGGCCACTCCCTCGATGTTCCGGGCGAAAGTCATATTGTCCCGGTGATTACCGGTAGTAACGCTCTTGCCGTGGCCCTCTCTCTGCGCCTTCGGGATGCAGGCTTTTTCTGTATGGCGGTGCGTCCACCTACTGTTCCGGAAAAGAGCGCCCGTATCCGCATTTCGCTCCGCTCAACACTGGAGTGGGACGATATCGCCAGGATTCCTGAACTCATCGGGAGGGAATGGGGCGCATGAAAACAACATGGCTCAAAAAAGAGGGTGCAGAAGAGCTTCTGCTTTTCTTCAACGGCTGGGGGATGGATCGCCGTATCGCTGATTATCTTCTCGCAGAGTCGCTTTCCGAAGGTTTTGACGCCGATATTTTGCTTTGCCACGATTATCGCACCCTTGAACATGATGCGGGTGACATGCGGGAGGCAAGCCGGTACAGACGCATCACGATTATTGCCTGGTCATTCGGAGTCTGGGCTGCACAGCAGATGGCGCTGCCGCCGATAGAGAGTGCGATTGCCATCAACGGCACCCTGCATCCGGTAAACGCAGAAAGAGGGATCAGCCCAAAGGTTTTTCAGGCAACCCTTGCCACCTGGTCGGAAAAAAGCCGCATCCGCTTCAATCGCAGGATGTGTGGCACCGATGAAGTTCTCTCCCTTTTTTCCGGCATCTCACCCGATCGCAGCGCTGCCGATCAGCAGGAAGAGCTGGAGCGGTTGCAGGAGCACCTGCTTCTGCAGGGTTCAAGAGGTGGCGCAGTATGGCGCTACGATCATGCCATTATTGGCGGACGCGATCTTGTTTTTCCGGCCGAGCAGCAGTACCGTGCATGGAAAGGTCTTCCCCAAACGGTTATTGCCGATATGCCACATTTTCCTTTTTTTCATTTCAGGAACCTGCAGGAGGTGCTCGCATGTATCCGTTAATCGACAAAGAACTGGTTCGTGAACGATTTTGCCGCACCCTTGGCAGCTATGGCAGCAATGCCGTCGTACAGAAAGCAATGGCCGGAGAGCTTGCTGAACTTATCTGCAAGCAGGAGCCGGGCTTTTCGTTTGAGCGGGTGCTTGAGGTCGGGGCTGGTTCAGGGGCCCTCATGGCAGAACTGCTGCATCGCCGCTCCGTAAAGGCCTATTATGCCAATGATCTTGTTGAAGAGAGCCGTATCTCTCTCCAGGGGGTTCTTGACCGTTTTCCTGTTGGGGAGTTTCACTTTCTTGCCGGCGATATCGAGACACTGGAGCTGTTGCCTTTTTCGCTCGACCTTGTTGCCTCCAATGCTACCCTGCAATGGCTTGATGACCTTGACCGATTTTTCGGAAAAATCTCCGATCATCTCAGGCCGGGAGGGATGCTCGCATTCAGCACCTTCGGCCCTTCGAACATGCGTGAAATAGCAAGCATCGAGGGTGTCGGTCTCAGCTATCACACCCTCCGGGAGCTTGAACTTCTTGCCAGCCGCTATTTTGATCTGGTTGTCAGCCGCGAAGAGAAGATCCCGATGGAGTTCAGTTCACCGGAGGCGATGCTCCACCATATACGCAAGACCGGGGTCAACGGGCTCCTTCGCCGTTCCTGGACAAAAAGTCGCTACCTCCATTTTATTGAAGAGTATCGGCGACGCTTTTCTTCTGAAAACGGTGTCAGCCTGACCTATCACCCACTCTATTGCTGTCTGAAAAAAAGAGCCTCATGAGCGGAACCGTTATTGCTCTCTCCGGTATCGATACCGGAATCGGAAAAACCTATGCGACCGGTCTGCTTGCCAAAGCCCTGCTTCAGCAGGGCATAAAGGTCATTACACAAAAATTGGTTCAGACCGGCTGTGAAGGGATTGCGGAAGATATCCTCGAACACCGTCGCCTGATGGGCATCGGAGTGGAGGATGTTGACCGGGAAGGACTCACCTCTCCCTCTGTTTTTCGCTATCCTGCTTCGCCCTGCCTCTCAGCCGCCCTGGAGGGCACCCAGATCGATCTTCACCATATCGGCAACACAACCCTTGCCCTGCAGCAACAGTACGACCTGGTGCTTCTTGAAGGGGTTGGCGGCCTTCTTGTCCCTCTTGCTCCTGACCTGCTTTTTGCCGACTATATCCGGAATGCAGGATACCCCCTTCTTCTGGTGACGAGCCCACGGCTTGGCAGCATCAACCATACCCTTCTCTCGATCGAGGCCTGTGTGAACAGGGGGATCGTCATCAGGGGTGTTATCTACAATTGTTTTGGGAGGTTCGACAACCTGATCGCTGATGATACCCGCAAGGTTATCTGCCACTATCTCAGCAAAGCGGGATTCACCGTACCGATCATCGATCTGCGTGAGGGGCAGCTTGACCCGGATGCTGTTGCGCTTCTCTCTCTCTCATAATCTGTTCTTGCCAATTAGGTTATCAATATGGCCATACAATCCGCTACCATTGATCTTGATTTTGACCGCCACCATATCTGGCATCCCTACACTTCGGTAACGAATCCCCTGCCGGTCTATGCGGTTTCCCGTGCCTATGAAGTTTTTCTTGAGCTTGAAGATGGGCGCAGGCTTGTTGACGGCATGTCCTCCTGGTGGGCCGCCATCCACGGCTACAACCATCCCGTGCTCAATGAAGCTGTGGTGAGTCAGCTTCAGCGGATGAGTCATGTCATGTTCGGAGGTCTTACCCATGAACCAGCCGTAATGCTTGCCAAACAGTTGAGCGAGCTTACTCCTCAGCCACTGCAGAAGCTCTTTTTCAGCGACTCCGGCTCCGTTGCCGTTGAAGTGGCTATCAAGATGGCATTCCAATATTGGGCCGCTTTGGGTGAAACCTCGAAAAACCGTCTGCTGACGGTTCGCTCCGGCTACCACGGCGACACCTTTGCCGCCATGTCGGTCTGCGATCCTGTAACCGGTATGCACTCCCTCTTCAAAGGGGTAATTCCGGAGCAGTACTTTGCCGAAGCTCCGGCGCCCCGGTTTGGTGAGCCGTGCAGTGACGAGGATATTGCTGACCTGCGCCTGAAGCTGGAGCAGCATCATCCTGAAATTGCTGCCGTAATCATCGAGCCTGTCGTGCAGGGCGCGGGAGGAATGCGCTTCTACTCCCCGGACTATCTCCGCCGCCTCCGGGAGCTTTGTGATCACTACAAGGTGCTGCTCATTTTCGACGAAATAGCCACCGGCTTCGGGCGTACAGGCAAAATGTTTGCTCTCGAACATGCTGCTGTTGTGCCGGATATTCTCTGTATTGGCAAAGCGCTGACTGGCGGCTACATGAGCCTTGCTGCAACCCTGACCACAGAGAGGGTTGCCGATACCATTTGCTCAGGCAATCCCGGACTCTTTATGCATGGCCCCACCTTTATGGCAAACCCGCTTGCCTGTGCGGTCGCATCAGCAAATATCCGTCTCCTCTGCAGTTATGACTGGCAGGCATCGGTTTTGCGGCTTGAAGCCGGGCTTCGGAACGGATTGGAACCCTGCAGGGTTTTACGTGGCGTAGCGGATGTTCGTGTGCTTGGCGCCATAGGGGTGGTCGAACTCCGGAAGCCCGTCGATATGGCCATCATCCAGAAACAGTTCGTTGACCGGGGAGTTTGGGTTCGCCCCTTTGGCCGCCTGGTCTATCTGATGCCTCCGTTTATCATACGCGACGAAGAGCTTGGCAGATTAACCGCCGCAGTTTGCGATATTGTGGACTCTTTGCCGTAACTTTCCGCTTCGTACTCTTTCTGGATGCATCAGCATCCCGTTATATTCGATTCTTGCAAGATTTAAATGACAAAAACAGCTATGAGTGCTAAACCCTGGATTCGCCATTACGACAAGGGGGTACCCCACACACTTCATCCCTACCCGGAGGAGACACTGGTCGATGTTCTCCACAGGAGTGCAGTTGAGCAACCCCTGCAACCCGCATTGTACTTCAAGGGGGCAGCGCTCTCATACGTTGAAATGGAAAGGCAAAGCGATGCGCTTGCTGGCGCTCTGCTCTTGCTTGGCATTGGCAAGGGCGACCGGGTGGCGCTTATCATGCCCAACTCGCCGCAACTGCTCATCAGCGAGTTCGGAGTCTGGAAAGCTGGCGCTATTGCGGTGCCCATGAATCCACTCTATACCGTCAACGAGCTTGAACATGCCCTGAATGAATGCGGCGCAGAGACGGTCATCGTCCTCACCCCCTTCTATGAAAAAATCAAGGCCGCCCAGACCGTTTCGCGCCTGAAGAGGGTGATTGCAACCAATATCAAGGAGTATCTTTCACCCATCAACAAACTTTTGTTTACACTCGTCAAAGAGAAAAAGGATGGGCACAGGGTGAAACTGCACAAGGGAGACCATTGGCTGGCCGCTCTTCTTGCTGCCCAATCTGGTGTAAAATTTACACCGGTTGCCATAAAATTTGATGACCCGGCAATTTTTCTCTTTTCCGGAGGAACAACCGGCAACCCCAAATGCGTTGTCATCTCCCATCAGGCGATGGTGATGACCGGCATGCAGATCGCAAGCTGGTTCAGTGTCATTCTTGAAAAAGGAAAAGATATCATTCTGCTCAACATGCCGCTCTTCCACGTCTACGCCCAGGTAGGCATTCTGACCGCAGCATTGATTGAACGTTATCCTGTGGCGCTCGTGCCAAATCCCCGTGATATAGACGACTTGCTCCATACCATTAAAAGCCTGAAAACAGCGGTACTTCCCGGAGTGCCGACCCTCTTTACCGCACTGCTCAACCATCCGAAAGTCAAGCGTGACAGCTCCATGCTGAAGTCGCTCAAACTCAGTGTCTCAGGCGCCGCGCCGCTCATGCTCGAAACCAAAAGACGTTTTGAAGAGCTGACCGGAGGCCGCATTATCGATGCCTACAGTCTGACCGAATCAGCGCTTGCATCAGTCTTTACCCCGATCCTCGGTACCTACAAGCATGGTTCGGTAGGTATTCCCATTCCCGATGTCGAGATACGGATTGTTGATCCTGAAACAGGCTTTGAGACGCTTCCTGAACTGGAAATAGGGGAGATTATCATGCGTGCTCCCCAGCTCATGAAAGAGTACTGGCAGAACCCGATGGAAACCGCGCTCGTTTTACGTGACGGCTGGCTTTATACCGGCGATCTCGGCTATCTCGATGAGGATGGCTACCTCTTCATTGTTGACCGCAAAAAAGATGTCATCAAACCCGGCGGCTTCCAGGTCTGGCCCCGCGACGTTGAAGAGGCCATAGCGGTTCACCCCGCAGTGCTCGAAGTCGGTGTAGCCGGAGTGCCAGACCCCTATCAGGGAGAAGCGGTCAAGGCATGGGTTGTCCTCCGCCCTGGCCATCTCCTTTCCGTTGATGAACTCCGGGAGCACTGCCGCAAAGACCTGGCGGCCTACAAAGTGCCGAAGCATGTGGAATTTATTATCGCCCTGCCAAAATCAACCGTTGGCAAAGTGCTCCGTCGCAAACTTGTGGAGGCACACCTCGCAGAAGCTGCGGCATGATTTACTCTCTACCCCTCTGCCGCCAGTTGGCGCTCTTCGACAGGATCAAGTTTTGCAAATTCCTTTGTTTTCCTATGACGTCATAACAAGCAGTTTGTTCATAAAACGATGCACATCATCATGAATTTCATCCGGAGTCATACCGAGCGCCACCTGTTGACGCAAAAGCTGTAACGATGGATTACCTTTTCTCAACTGATGGAAGAGGGAATCATCGTTCTCAAACAAAAGCCTTTTACCATCAACAACAGTGAAAATATTTGACGAAATATCCCGCCAGCTTTTTCCATGAGGCAGGGTTAAATTTTCGTCTGAAAAAAATTGATCAATCAAGTTTAAAACTGGTTGAGCAAAAAGATTATCTTCGGAACACTCCATCTGTTGTAATGCAGCACGTTTCCAGGCATCCGGGACAAGCAGATAGTTTTCGATATTTTTTCGTTTCCACTCAACAAGGGTTGGATTGTCCAACGGTGGGTGAAATGCGTTTTCGCTGTTGTCAAAATCAAAGAGCATCAGTCGCGAAACTGTCGGAATAATTTGTTGCAGTGCGCAGTAATGTTCATCGGCAGACTCTTTCATGGCGATTTTATTTCCACCACCCATAGGCTTGAAGCAGAGTTTATCCATAGCCTCCTGCGCACCGCATTTGGCGGCCCATGCCCGAAGTATTCGCTCATCACTTTCACCCTCGACGTAAAGGATGTATGGTGAAGCAAGCAATCGGACAATCTCTTCGTTTGATACTTCCGACATTGCCTGCAACACTTCAGGGGTAGACTCTATCCGCTTTGGTTGCTGGCTCATAAGGGATATAATCTGAGAGGCATCAACACCTCGGGCAAACTCTTCAGCATGAGTAGCAATCAGAAACTGTGTGTTTCTCTCCGATGATTTTTGTTTGAAAAAATCAAGAATTTCCCGCTGCAGGTTAACGTGCAGGTGTGCATCGGGTTCATCAAGCAGGATGGTTGTAGGGTTGTAACCGTGAAGAAACGCCAGCAGTGTCAGCGTCTGATGGAAGCCGCTTCCGCCAGCTATAATATCAAACTCTTTATCATTCTGGCGATAATCCACCTTGATATAAACATCTTTTTGCGAATCATACTTTGGCTCTAAGAGTTTTACTGAAAACCAGCGTTCAACAATTGCGGCTAATTCCTGCCACTCTGCAGAGCGACTACAGCCTTTTTTGGTTTGGCCATTAACCCCTTTTTCAGGAGGAGGACAGACACGTAATAATAAATTACGTAACACACTACCGGGTTGTCCTTTGCCTACCTGTTGACGAATCGGGGCAATGTCCAACCATTTTTCTGTCGGTTCAAGTCCTGAAAAAGGAGGGACATAAGCAATTCTTGGCAGCACATCATGCTGTTCCAGTTCACGGAACTTTGTCCATCCGCCTTCAGGAATGGCATAGATGGTTTGCGGAGAGTGGTAGCGCAGGTCAATTCCGAACATTTCTGTTTGTTCAGGTGTGACTTGCCAGTTAACCATTATTTTGATAAGGATAAATTCCTGTTTCTTTTTTCCCTCGACAAGAGGATACCGACGGTCAGTTCTATCCTTCCATAAAAGGTTAAACTCCGGTACCGGTAGTGCTGTGAAGTTGGGAAGCACGACCTGTATTCCTTTCGAGCCACGCCGGGCTGAGCGATGAAATTCGTCCACGCAGTACTGCCAGATGGCAAGTGCCTGAAGTACCGTGCTTTTACCGCTGTTGTTTCTTCCGACGAGCAGGTCAAAGCGGGTGAAATCGTAGGTCTGTTCCCCGACATTCTTGAAATTTTGCAGCGTCAAGCGGGTAATCATAATGGTCTTGCAGTTTTCCTTTATTTTTGCATGGCAACGTTGCTTAACATTATGATTTTTTTTCGCATGATCACAATATTTTGAACACCTTCATCACCTCATCCCCAAGATGGTTGATCACTTTGACAGAAATCCTGCTGGTTTCGGGTTTTTCGATGGGGCGCGAAATATTGCTGTTTAGCCCGAACAATCAGGAACACTGTTTGAGTGTATTGATTAGCTTATCGTAACTTCTCATTTTCTATTCTTTAATTCAATCCAATCTTGGGTCCGATATATACCAGCAGGTACTCGCGAAATGGGTGAAATTGGTTATTTAAAATTCTATTATATTGTTTTTTCCAGAAAATGCTGTTGAATGCGCTCTCCAAGCCAGACTTTTATTACCGACTGGCGTGACACCCCAAGACGGGTCGCCTCTTTATCGAGCGAGTCGATCATCCAGAGGGGAAAATCAACATTCACCCTTTTATGCTGTTGTTTTATCCGACGCGCCTTGTTCAGATCAAGGAAAGGGGTGATATCTGAACCGTCATCAAACGCTTTGTCAAATTCCTCTGTTTTCATAGACTCTTACCTCCTCGGAGCGGGATCTTCTTTAATAAACCGAGGCTCTCCCGCTGTTTTTGATGGAATTTCAACAAGATTGTAATCAACTCACAGTGCCTGAGCTTCAACAAAGTCGATACTGTGCTTGATCCTGTTCAGTCTGCTCTTTTCATGGTCAAACTCAAACTGCATAGTATTTGATTGATGCTGTTTTTATACAAATAATGAGGGGAAAGAAAAAGTTGCCCGTACTGGTAACAAGCTTCAGCGCCCGATGCATAATCTCCGGATTGGCATTGTGGTTTGCATCCTCAAGACAACCCTTCGCGCTTTTATGACTTCGCTGGAGGTGAAATAGCGGTAGTTCTGTGGCTTGATGTTGATCTGTGGCGCCCGCTCAGAGACAATGCCATGACGGATATCGCTCCTGAGTAGTGTGAAAAATAAAGCCATGAAATCGCTATTTTTATATTATTTTTAACATTATTGATGAATAAGATTCATTCGATTATCTTAATTTACAGAAAAATGCAGAAATAACTATACAATGGCGTTTCAATCTTTTGCTGAAGAACAGGTCACTGACCGCATTCGTTTTGAAAATCCCTGGTGGCATAGCGGTAAGGTCGAAGAGTATTACGGAAACATGACACCCCGTCTCTATCTTGATCTCTTTGAGCCGCTGGTGGCAAACGTATTGGTAAGAAGAGCGGTCATACTCATGGGGCCAAGACGGGTAGGCAAAACGGTCATGCTCTATCATACCATCCAGCATTTGCTTATGGAGGGGCACAATCCGCAAAAGGTTGCGTTTCTCTCCATTGATACCCCCATTTACAACAATATCCCGCTGGAGCAGCTTTTTCGGTTATGCACAAAAACAACCGGTCAAATTGATGCCAAGGGATGGTTTGTCTTTTTTGATGAAATACAATACCTGAAAGATTGGGAAGTTCATTTGAAATCGCTGGTTGACAGCTATCCTGAAACCCGTTTTGTGGTTTCCGGTTCAGCAGCAGCAGCTCTGAAACTGAAAAGCAGGGAGAGCGGAGCCGGGCGGTTTACCGAGTTTCTGCTCCCCCCGCTGACCTTCAACGAGTACATTCACCTGCTCAATCTCAATGCGCTGATTCGACCATCAACCTTTACATGGGATGGCGGGATAACTGATTTTTATGATGCTGTTGACATCAGAAAGCTGAACGAGCATTTCCTCAACTATATCAATTTCGGCGGATACCCTGAAGTTATTTTTTCTGAAGCGGTACAGTCCGATCCTGGACGATATATCCGCTCTGATATCATCGACAAGGTCTTGTTGCGCGATCTGCCAGGGTTGTACGGCATCAAGGATGTTGCGGAGCTGAACTCACTCTTTACGGCCATAGCCTACAATTCCGGTCAGGAATTTTCTCTCGAATCACTCAGTACCTCTTCAGGGGGCGTTGACAAGAACACGCTTAAACGATACATCGAATATCTGGAAGCCGCGTTTCTTGTCAGAACAGTCAAACGCACCGATAATAACGTCAAGCACTTCAGGCGGTCAACACAGTTTAAAATGTATTTGACCAACCCCTCGCTTCGCAGCGCACTCTTTTCGCCGCTTCATGCCACCGATGACCACATCGGCGCAATGGTTGAAACCGCAGTTTTTTCACAGTGGATGCATCGCGACTGGATAGAGCCCTGGTATGCCCGGTGGAGCAAAGGAGAGGTTGACTTGATTTGCCTGGATGAAAAAAAGTTCAAGCCCCTCTGGGCGGTCGAAATCAAGTGGAGCAACCGCTACTTTGAGTATCCTGCGGAACTCAAATCACTCATCTCCTTTTGTACCACAAACCAGCTCCAGAAGGCGGTGGTAACGACAATTGACAAGCAGGGAGTAAAGGAGGAGAGTGGCGTGCAGCTTACCTTTGTTCCCGCATCGGTTTACGCGTATGCGGTTGGCCGAAACACACTGATTCAGAAAAAACAGCAACTGTACATTATCTCAAATTCTTGATCATGTTGTTCACTTCATCGTGAAGGTCGTCGAGATTATCATTGCAATTCTATCAAGCATATCCATTCCTTGATCCCTATCAAGAAAATCATCAGCCGTTTTGATAGATGAAAACCGCCGTTCGATTGTTACCAGAGCGTGCTCAATCTGCACCAGTTTTTCAAGAAGCTGGATGGTTCAACCGCAGGCAAGGTGCTTTGGCGTTAGCTTGTTGACGCGCATTGCTACCGAAGCCTTCGTGTGAGCGGCTCGAGTTGTTACGGAAAGTAAATTAAGAATAAACCAAGTTTACTTTTCGCAATAAAAGTAAACTTAAAATTATTTTGTGAAGCAGAAAGGACTCTCGGCGATCACTTGATTGATCAATAATACGGGTCGTTGAGCAAGACGGTTATCTGCCGACAATCTCATTAAGCCCCTCGATAACCCGAATCAACTCTGTCGGCAGAAAGCGATCCGATTTTGCTGCCTATCCGTTCTGCCGACAGAGTTTGGATCTGACTGATCGGCAGTATTCCGGCCACGTCTCAATCTCGCCGTTCATACCCTCTTCTGCCAGTTGGCGCTCTTCTGCAGGATCAAGTTTTGCGCACTCTTCAGCCAGACTGCGGTGCTCAATGCGCTCAATTTTTTCCAGGAACGCCTCCTCTATTGCCTGACTTCGATTGGCAAAAACCCTCTTTTCGACAAGCCGGTCAATTTTTGTGATCGCGATAGCATCAATGGTTATTGCAACTTTTGTTTTTCCCATCAGCCCACCTCGTTGAAAAGTTTTCATACCTTCTATCATACCCACACCTTTTGATAAAAACAACGATTGCTCATCATTTTTCTTGAGAGAACAGTGGTCACGCCATACTGAACGCCTACATCACCTTGTCCCTGAGGTGGTTGATGATTTTTTTACTCACGGAACGCCCCCCAAATGGGTAACATCAAAAAACACTCTGAGTTTCTCTTGATGGAGCACACAGCAGTGAGTATCTTTGAAACAAGAAGCAAGATGATTGTACTGTCGCGTGAACGATTTTTATGAAGGAACTTGATTATGACAGAAACAATGACGTTTGAAGTATCCCAGGACTTGCTGGCATCACTCAAGATTGGGATTCAGGATCTGGCACAAGAGATTCGTCTGATGGCGGCCATAACCTATTTTCAGGAGAAGAAACTTTCACTGGGAAAAGCTGCTGATTTGGCAGGATGTAATCGGCTCAACTTCATGGATCTACTGGCGCGAAAAGGGATTGTCATTTTTGATTATGACGAGTCCATTGTTGACAGTGAGTTACGAGGAGTCGCGCAGTTATCCAAAGGCGCAGTATGATTATCTGCAATGCCACCCCGTTAATTGCCTTTGCCCGTATTGGTCAATTGGCGTTGCTTCAAAAAGTTGTTGGAACGCTTGTCATTCCAAATGCTGTGGCCAGAGAGATTTCTGTTTATAGTGACATTCAGCACGGCCTCATTGATTTGGCACAAGAACCATGGATTTCAGTTCAAACATTACAATCTGAAGCTCAAGTTCATTTACTGTTACCGACTCTTGATCGTGGTGAAGCCGAAGTCATCGCGTTAGCGTTAGAACGAGCAGCAGGATTAGTTTTGATCGATGAGCTCACTGGCCGCAAGGTGGCAGAGTCATTACATCTGACCGTATCAGGTTCTGTCGGAATTTTGATTCAGGCAAAACAGATGGGTGAAATCTCTGCGGTCAAACCGTTACTTGATGAGATGATGCAAAGAGGAATCCGGTATAGCCCTCGATTTGTGACAGCAATTTTACAACGGATTGGAGAATAATCGCAGTTAGGAAGGATTCTATCGGCCAGTGATCTCGTTAAACTGTTTCAAGCCGAAGGCATTTTCAAGGAGATTCTTGGCCGAACCCGTTACCGGATTTTTGTGTTCAGCGAGTTTCTCGACAAGTGCAAGTAATTGAAAAACGAATTTGACAATGGCGACTGTAAAGTTCAACCCAAAGGATATTCTTTATCACTACTGCTCAACAGAGGCGTTTCATTCCATTGTGACAACGCACTCGATTCGCCTTTCATCAATGTCGTTGTCGAATGACTCGATGGAAGGAAAAATGGTAGAAGAAGCACTCGCCCGTCTCGCCGAATGCGATAAGTGTGATCAAGGTACAATTTCGCTTTTACAGGCACAGTTTGAAGTATATCTCAAAGATGTTGATGGATTTGGTTTTTGCCTGTCCAAAAAGAGAGAGCTACTCAGCCAGTGGAGAGCATATGCTTCCGATGCAACTGGTGTTGCCATCGGATTTTCACGTGATTATCTTGAATTGCTTCGAGAAGAATATCTTCGCCAAAGAGATCCGTTTCTTGGATTTACTATTGCAGAGGTAATGTATGATCCCGAAGATCATGAGAAGCAGGTTCGGCCTCTGTATCAACAGATTAAACACGCCATTGATGAAGGGGATTTACTTGAAGCCAAAAAGCATTCGCCCCTTCGTTCATGGAGTAACGATACTGAAACTCAGAGAAAAAAATCGTGTCTGGCATCTCTTGGTTTCTCTACGTTAATGGCTACACTCGCATTTGCTTTTGTTCTTAAATCTGAAGCATTTAAAGAAGAGGATGAGCTGCGGTTGCTTGCATTAATTAATCGGGGGGAGATAAAAAAGTTAGGTTTTGACGTAAAGTCCAATAGCCTTAGACCATACAGGGAATATGAATTAAAAAAGTTTGATCAGTGCACTCCTGTCATCAAGGAGGTTATTCTTGGCCCAAAACACCGCTCGCCGATTTCTGTGGTGGAAGATTTTTTAAGATGTAATGGATTTGGGTATGTACATGTCAGCCGTTCAGCAGTACCGTATCAATAAGGAGATCAATAATTTTAATTTCAGAAAAACCGCATGGCTTGGATTTGGATTATTTTGAAGAGAGCTGAATGACTATCGCAGAACTTCAAAACCTCCTTCATCCGGATATTCAAGCCCTGCTTGCGTTGCACCATTCCGGTGATCCGGCAGCTTTTGCCATGCAGTTTCATGGTCGCAGTGATTTGCCGGTACGGGCAATGGCGGAACAGCTTGCCTGCCAGCAGAAGGCGGTTAAAAAACTACCCATACTTTCAAAGCATAAACTGCTTTATACACCGTTGGCGCTTGAGCAATCTTCCGGGGAGCGCACGGCTGCATACAAGGCTTCGCTTATGTCGGGCAAAAGGGCAATTGATTTGAGTGGCGGACTTGGCGTTGATGCGATGTTTCTGGCCCGGACGTTTCAGGATGTGGTTTACTGCGAGCGTGATTCGCAGCTTTGTGCGGTGGTTGAGCATAACCTGAAGGTGAGCGGAATTGCCAATGTTCAGGTAAGGAACGGCGAAAGCATCAGCCTGCTTGCGGAGTACCCGGACAACTCTTTTGACTGGATTTTTGTTGACCCTGCTCGCCGTGAGGAGGGGCGTCGCTCCATAGCGCTGGATGCGGCGAGTCCGGATGTTGTGGCCTCTCATGATCTGCTGCTTCGTCATGCGCAGCGGGTCTGCATCAAGGCCTCTCCGGCACTCGAAATCAGCGGGCTGAAAAAGCTGTTGCCCGCCTTGCAGACGATTGTTGTGGTGTCGGTTGATCGTGAATGCAAGGAGATTCTGCTGCTGCTTGAGCGCGCGCACCCTGCGGATGGGCCCGTGCAGGTAAAAGCGGTCTGCCTGAACCGTGATTCGGAGGAGATAACGGAAGTTTTCGGAGGGAATGGTGAGGCGCCGAGAGTGGTTGGAATGGCGGTGAAGGAGTACCTCTATGAGCCTGATCCGGCCATTATCAAGGCGAGGCTTTCGGCGGTGCTTGCGAGGGATTCTGGCCTCCAGTTTGTGAACAGGAGCGTTGACTATCTCACCGCTGATCGCAAAATTGAGGACTTTCCCGGCAGAACGTTCCGCGTGGTTGATTGCGTTCCTTACAAGCCGAAAAGCTTCAGGGCTTTTCTGGAGCGACATGCCATTACAGGGGCAAGCATCCAGCGGCGCGATTTTCCCCTCTCGGCGGAAGAGCTTAGGAAAAAATACCGGCTTCTTGAGAGTGAGAGGGCCTTTCTCTTTTTTACCAAAGACGCTACAGGCCATCCGCTCTGCATCTACGCGCTCAGATGTTTCCCCGGAGACGCAGCAGCTCCCGCTGTGCAAGGCCGAAGCGGAGCCCCTGGATGCTGACACGGATTTCCGGGGCGCCAAGCAGGCGCATGAATTGGTGCAGGATGAGCGTTCCCATAGTGATGACGTCAGCCCTCCCTTCGGGGATGCCAAGCTCAATGATCTGCTCAAGGGTGCTTGTTTTGAGTTGGCTGAGAAAGGCGTGCACCTCTTCGTATTTCAGAGGGTAGTTGTGCACCTTCTCGGCGTCAAAGTGTTTCAGTCCCTGGCTCACCTGAGCGATGGTGGTGAGGGTTCCGGCTACGCCGTAGACGTGCTCCCGTGCAGCAAAAAAGGGGATGATGTTTGCGGTGAGGAGCTGGTCGATGCAGGATTTGGCCGCATCAAACTCACTCTGTGGCGGGGGGAGTGTGGTGAAAAAGCGTTCAGTGAGCCTTACCGAACCGATATCGAGGCTGACACTTTCCGTGACCAAGCCGGATGACCCCATGGAGATTTCGGTGCTGCCGCCGCCGATATCGATGACGGTGAAAAGTTCAGGAACGTCGCTCATGCCAGCCACAGCGCCACCAAAGGTGAGATCTGCTTCCTCTTTGCCTGAGATGCATTGGATGGTTATTCCTGCGGCACGCTCGATGGAGTCGATCACCTCCGTGCGGTTTTTTGCGTCTCTCAGGGCGCTGGTGCCTGCGGCGATGATTTCTTCAACACTGTGTTCATCGCTGATCTGGCGATAGTCAACCATGCAGTCGATAAGTCGTTGCAATCCTCGCGGGTCAATCACTTTGTCGGCATCGACATTTTTTCCAAGCCGCACAATGGTCTGCTTGTGGTAGATCGGCTGCATGGCGCATGTAGCCGGATCAAGGTCGGCAATAAGCAGCAAAGCGGTGTTGGTGCCGATATCGATGCATGAAACGCGTTTGGTCATAGTGGTTTTATAAAGCTTGAGAGCCATTCATCTTCATAGATGGTTTTCTCCGCAGTGTAGCCGAGCCGTTTGAGCAGCTTGTTGAGCCAGGGTTCGTCGTAGACAAGGATGCCGGAGAGGAGCACCGGGGCCGAAGGGGCATATTTGCGGATTACCGGCAGGATGCGGTCGATGACGTTTTTGTTGATGTTGGCCAGAATCAGGTCGTAGCCCTCTTTGAGGTTGACGACCAGATCCTCTTCGGCATCGAGGAGTGCGACCGTGATTTCATCGGCCTGGTTTTCCGCAATGTTTTCAACGGCGTTTTCAGCGGCCCAGGAGTTGTTGTCGAAGGCGAGGATGGGGCGGTTGTTGCCGAGTTTGCGGGCGGCAATGGCAAGAACGCCGGTGCCAGTGCCGATGTCCATGATTTTTTTCTCTTTCAGGTCGAGATGCTCCATTTGGCGCAGCATCAGGCGCGTTGTGGCATGGTAGCCGGTGCCGAACGACATCTTCGGGTTGATTTGAATGACGATCTGTCCGGGTTTTGGCGTGATGTCATTGCTTTGCTGAACAATCAGCAGTTTGTCGGAGATTTCGATGGGTTGCAGGGTTGCCTCCCAATCGGCATTCCAGTTTCTGTCGGCGATGAGGGTTGCTGTGTAAGCGGGAAGCGTGCCCAGCCGTTCCTGCAGCATTGAGCGGAGGCTCTCTTCCTTCTCCTCTGTCCATTGGGTTTCAGGCAGATAGGCGAGGAGCTGGTGATCCTCTTCAAGAAAAGAGTCGATTCCCTCTCCGGCAAGCAGGCCGATGCAGAGTTCATGCAGGTCAGGGCCTATTTGAAAAGCCAGCTCAATAAAGTGGTTTGTTCCGGGTTGAGGCATAAAAATGGTCGGGCAGATTAAGATGGTTGCAGGGTTGCTGTCCGCAATATACAGATTTCCCCATGTAAAGAAGAGATGGGCATCAGAGAGCACTTCGGGAGCGTTTACTCTGTGGTGATCAGGCGTGTGGCAAAGGCGAAATGACTGTCGTAATACCGCTCGTTGAGGCGGCTGAGTTTGACTCCACTGCTTGCTGCATGGGCAAAGCTCTCCTGACCGACAAAGATGCCGACATGATCGATGCTTCGGCTTGCGTTACTGAAAAATACAAGGTCGCCGGGGCGGAGGCTCTTTTTGGGTACCATATTGCCAACTGCGGCAAGATCGCTTGCGGTGCGTGGCAGAATCATGCGGAAGTTTTTCTGATAAAGATAGAGCACAAACCCTGAACAATCGAAGCCGTTTGGGGTTGCTCCGCCGAAGCGATACCTGGTGCCGAGGGATTCGTTAATGGATGAAAAGAGCTGATCGAGCGACTGCGGTTTTATCTTCAGTGGCAAGGGGCAGATGCGGGCGCTGCCTCCACCTTCAGGGCGGCAGGAGATATGCGATTTTCTGTTTTTTAAACTATATTTGCTCTCCATGCGGTATCCTGAACCGCTCCAGGAACTCTGGCAGCCGGTAACGGCGAGTACTGTTCCGATCATGGTGCAGAGGAGCAGGAGTGTTCTGCATTGCAGGCTTCGGTCTGGTCGTGATGCGGCAGGGGTGAATTGTTGCTGCATGAGAGGTGATGTTCTGTTTTTTTATGAAGAGTGGCCATTGCCCGCTTCCTGGTGAAAAGGAAGAGGTGAAAAACAATAAGAGGCAAGATACTCTATTAAATTATTTGAGTAAAGAATATGGCGGTGATGAAATTCGGAGGGACTTCCGTGGGGACGGCCAAGGCAATGCGGCAGGCGATCTCCATTGTTGCAAGGGAAGAGCAGAAGGCGGTGCCTCTGGTGGTGCTGAGTGCCTGCAGTGGTATTACCAATAAACTGGTGCACATTGCTGATGCTTCAGGGCGCAGCGCTCTGGATGAGGCGATGGCCCTGGCTGGTGAGGTGCGCAGCTTTCACCTCAATCTGCTTGATGAGCTGATCAAGGGAGTTGAGCTGAAGGCGGAACTTGCCATCAAGATAGAGGAGCTGGCAAGTCGGCTGGAATTGCTGATAAAGGGTGTTGATATTGTGGGTGAACTGACGGAGCGTTCGAGGGATATGTTCTGCTCCTTCGGTGAGCTTTTTTCCACGACCGTCTTTGCTGCGGCCATGAAGGAGCTGGGTCACAAGGCCGTGTGGGTGGATGTTCGGACGGTGATGATTACCGACGATAATTTTGGCTTTGCCCGTCCGTTGCAGGAGGTGTGTGAAGAGCGGGTGGGTCGCCTCATCAAGCCGTTGCTTGAGGGCGGAATGACCGTTGTGACGCAGGGTTATATTGGTTCAACGCAGGATGGCCGGACGACGACGCTCGGCAGGGGTGGTTCCGACTTTTCGGCGGCGCTGCTTGGTTCGTGGCTCAATGATGATGCTATCCAGATCTGGACAGACGTTGATGGTGTTATGACCTGCGATCCGCGCATGGTGCCTGAAGCGAGGAGCATCAGGGTGATGACCTTTTCGGAGGCGGCGGAGCTTGCATATCTTGGCGCAAAGGTGCTCCATCCCGATACCATTGCTCCGGCAGTGCAGAAAAATATTCCGGTCTATGTGCTGAACTCATTGCATCCTGATGCCAAAGGGACGATCATTACCAACGACCCGCAGCGGCTTTCGGGCATGAGTTATGAGGGGCTGGTCAAGTCGATTGCGGTCAAGAAGGGGCAGTGCATCATCAATGTGCGCTCGAATCGTATGTTCGGTCGCCATGGCTTTATGAATGAACTCTTCGATGTCTTTGCCCGTTATGGTGTATCGGTTGAAATGATTGCGACCAGCGAGGTTTCGGTTTCGCTTACGGTTGACGATAAATGCTTCAGCGATGAGCTGATCGGGGCTCTCAAGGCTCTTGGTGATGTTGATATTGAGCATGGAGTGTCAACCATCAGTGTTGTTGGTGATAATCTCCGCATGTCACGCGGTGTTGCGGGAAGGATTTTCAGTGCTTTGAAGGATGTAAATCTCAGAATGATCTCGCAGGGCGCGTCGGAGATTAATGTCGGTTTTGTGGTCGAAGAGCCTGAAGTGGTAACGGCGGTCAACAATCTGCACCGGGAGTTTTTTTCCGGCCCCCAGAATGAGGGTATTTTTGAAACTCCGGCAGGAAGCCGGTAAGGTGCCGGAATGAACAAACGGCGTTAATTGTCTTTATAATCGGCTGTAAAAACAAGAGGTACTGCACACATGGACTATAAAAAAGCTGGAGTTGATATAAGTGCGGGCGAAGAGTTTGTCCGGATGATCAAGCCCCAGGTTCGCCAGACATTTACTCCGGGAGTCATCACCGATATTGGTGCTTTCGGTGGTTTTTTTCAGCCGGATTTTGCGAAGTATACCAAACCGGTACTGGTCAGCAGCATTGACGGTGTTGGTACGAAACTCAAGATTGCCATTGAGCTTGGTCAGTATGAGACGGTGGGCTCATGCCTGGTCAACCATTGTGTGAACGATATTCTGGTCTGCGGTGCAAAACCACTCTTCTTTCTTGACTACTATGCCTGCGGAAAACTGACTCCCGCCATTGCGGCCTCTGTGGTGACCGGTATGGTCAATGCCTGTCGTGAAAACGGATGTGCGTTGATTGGCGGTGAAACGGCGGAGATGCCGGGTCTGTACCAGGAGAGGGACTTTGATCTTGCAGGTTCCATTGTCGGGGTTGTGGATCATGAAAAAATCATCAATGGCTCGGCAATCAGGGAGGGCGATCTGCTTATCGGGCTCCCGTCGAACGGGTTGCATACCAATGGCTATTCGCTTGCAAGAAAAGTGCTTGAAAACAGGATGCACGATACCTTTCCGGGTCTTGAGGGAACCATTGGAGAGGAACTTCTGAAGGTGCATCGCTCCTACCTTTCTGTTATTGAGCCCTTCTTTGGTTCGCCTGATGTCAGGGGCTTGTCGCACATTACCGGTGGTGGTCTGATGGGCAACACCATGCGCATTGTGCCTGAAGGGCTGGCGCTTGAAGTTGCGTGGGATGCATGGCCCGAACCCCTGATTTTCGATATCATCCGCAGGGCAGGCCATGTGCCCGAGGAGGATATGCGCAGAACCTTTAATCTTGGTGTAGGACTGGTGATGATTGTTGAAAAAAGTGCGGTCGAGAGAGTGCTCTCAACTTTGAAATCTCAACAGGAAAATGCGTACATTATCGGAAAGGTATCCAGAAAAAAATAAAGCAATAATCAGAGAGATTCATGCTGACTTTACTGGCCATTTTGGCGGTGAGCTATATCATTGGTTCCATTCCTACCAGCCTTGTGGCGGGAAAACTGCTCAAGGGGATTGATATCCGGAACTTTGGCAGCGGCAATGCCGGTGGTACCAATGCCTTCAGGGTGCTTGGCTGGAAGCCGGGTCTTGTTGTTACCCTGATTGATATTGTCAAGGGTGTTGTTGCGGCGGTCTCGGTTGTGGCTTTTTTCCGCCACCACCCGATTGGCGCCTTTCCTGACATGAATGAGGTTGCCTTGCGCCTTCTTGCCGGAATGAGCGCGGTTATCGGCCATGTCTTCACGCTCTTTGCCGGATTCAAGGGGGGCAAGGGGGTCAGTACTGCTGCCGGTATGCTGATCGGGATCGCCCCGGTAAGCATGTTGATGGTTGTCGGAATTTTTCTCCTCACTGTCTATATCTCCCGGCACGTCTCTGTTGCATCGATGCTTGCAGCAATTGCATTCCCTTTGATTATTGCCATTCGTAAATATATTTTCGAGCTTGGCAGTGGCCTCGATTACTATATTGGCCTTTTCGGTTCGCCGATCTCCTTTCATGACAGTCTCGACTATCACCTCATGATTTTTGGGCTTATTGTGGCGCTTGCCATTCTCTATACGCACCGGACCAATATCAGACGATTGATCTCTGGCACCGAAAGTCGCGTAACCTTCGGAAAAAAGCATTAAGGCACAGACACTGCGGATGAATATTGCTGTACTGGGGGCGGGAAGCTGGGGAACTACCCTGGCTGTTCTGCTTGCGAAAAAAGGGCATGATGTTCGCCTCTGGGCGCACAGGCCTGAATTTGCCGCAACGCTTGATGCCGAGCGAGAAAATCGCCGCTACCTCAAGGGGGTAGCTTTTCCCGACTCGTTGCAGATAACCCCTCATTTGCAGCCTCTGGTCTCCTGGTCGGAGATGATTGTGACCGCTGTCCCCTCGCAGGCTTTGCGGGAGACCATCCTCGGTTTTTGTACGCTTGATTTGAGCGGAAAAATTCTGGTCAATGTGGCCAAGGGGATTGAGATCGGGACGGGAAAACGGATGTCGGAAGTGCTGCTTGAAGTGCTTCCCGGTGTCTGCCCCTCCCAGGTTGCAGCGCTGTACGGCCCGAGTCATGCAGAAGAGGTCTCGAAGGGACAACCCACTACCGTTGTCGCCTCTTCGTCATCGCTTGCTACGGCAGAAAAGGTGCAGGAGGTTTTCCATACGAGTATGTTCCGCGTTTATGTCAATACCGATATTGTCGGGGTTGAAATTGCCGGTTCGGTCAAAAATATTATTGCCATTGCGGCAGGAATCTCGGATGGCATAGGATTTGGCGATAATGCCAAGGCCGCCATTATTACCCGGGGGATGGCTGAAATTTCAAGGCTTTGCAGCAAGCTTGGTGGCGAAGCGGTGACCATCTCCGGTCTTGCCGGTATTGGTGATCTTGTTGTCACCTGCCTGAGCCGCCACAGCCGAAACCGCTATGTTGGTGAAGAGATTGGACGGGGGCGTTCGCTGGATGAGGTGATCAGCCAGATGAATATGATTGCCGAGGGTGTCCACAGCTCAAGGGCGGTTTATGAGCTGAGCAGGGCCGTCGGGGTTGACATGCCTATCACGCGGGCCGTCTATCAGATGCTCTTCGAACGAAAGCCTGTCGAGCAGGCGATTCTCGATTTGATGACACGCGACCTGAAGCAGGAGCGGGACTGAGCCGTTACCGGTGCTTCTTTGGAAAATCGTACCAGATCAGTTTTCCGCCATCAGGATTTGCATGTTTCCACGAGTCGATATCAAGGTCAATTCTGACCACCCCACAGGTTACCAGATTCTCGATATAACTTCCGGCAAGCAGGTTTGAAAATTCTGTCAGCGTCGGGTTGTGTCCGAAAAGCATTGCCGTAGTGCAGGTGTCGGGGATCTGCTGGACGATTTTCATCAGATGGAGTACACCGCCTTCGTAGATCTCCATTCGTTTCTGGATTTGCTCCTCTGGGTAGCCAAGCGTTTCGCAAAAGAGTTCCGCCGTGGTGAGCGCCCTGGTTGCGGGGCTTGAAAGAACAAGTTCCGGAAGGATCTTCTTCTTTTTCAGAAGGTCGGCCATGAAGGGGGCGGCTTTCATGCCACGCGTGTTCAGCGTCCGTTCGAAATCGCCGGTATTGGCGTTTCCCCAGTCTGATTTGGCGTGACGGACAAGGTAGATGGTTTTCATTTGCATTTGAAGAGATAGCGTTCTTTGAGATCCATGATTCTTCGGTATGAGCGGTCGATACGCTCCTCTGTAATGAGCTTTTTCTGCAGTAGCGAATGCATGATTGCTGCGGCTTTCGAGGCAATTGCCGGATCGTAGCTGGTATTGTTTCCAAAGAGCAGCAGGTCAACACCAGCCTCAATGGCCAAGCGGATGGCCGTTTCAAGGCCGTAATGGTCGGCAATGGCTTTCATCTGCAAGTCGTCGCTCACAATCACTCCATCGAAGCCGAGTCGGGTGCGGAGCACTCCGTCGAGGATCGCTTTTGAGAGTGTTGCCGGGTAGAGGGGGTCGAGTTTTCCATTGAAGACATGTGCGGTCATGATTGGGTCATGATAGCCTGCGGCGATAAGGGCATGGTAGGGCTCCAGCTCTTTTTCTGACCAGCTTGCTGTAATGTCGGTAAAATCACGATGCGTGTCGGTGGTTGAACTGCCGTGACCGGGGAAATGTTTCAGTGCGGGAATAATGCCCTCGTCCCGGAAGAGGCTGCAAATGATGCTGATGTTTCCCGTCACCACTGCAGGGTCGGATGAGAAGCTTCGACCAAGTTTGCCGATAACCGGATTGTCAGGATTGACGTTCAGGTCAGCGACAGGCGAAAGATTCATGCCGATGTGCATTGCTTTCAGCGTTTTTGCACATTGCCGGGTTGCAGCTCTGGTGCTGTCGGGGTTGTTGAGCGCTCCCAGATGCTCCGCCGAAACACTGGAGGGAAATCCCCTGGCTGGCTTGAGGCGGCTGACCTTTCCTCCCTCCTGGTCTATGGCAATCAGGAGCGGAATTTGCGACAACTCCTGCAGCTCCATTGTCAGGCGGGCGAGTTGCTCCGGACTGCTGATGTTCCTTGACGTGGAATGGGATGGCACATCGTAGTCGAAGAGCACGACTCCTCCTATCTGGCGCTCCCTGATATCAGCCCGAATCTCCGGAGCATCAGCAACGCTGAACCCCCGGAAGCCGATCATGAGCATCTGGCCGATTTTCAGAGAGGTGCTGTCGGGCTGTGTTGCACTGTATGCTGTCATGCGAAAGAGAAGCAGGAGCAGCAACGATGCCAGCAGCACCCGTGATCTATTGTTCATAGGCAAAGAAGAGAGTTTTCACCAGATTGTTTAACCGTTTGTCTGCTGCCTGTGGAGCTCTTTGGGCTTCAAACGACCGCTTTCATAATGGTGAGTTCGCCGTCGGCAATGTCGATGGCAACCTCATCCCCCTCCTCAATTTCCCCTGAAAGAATGAGCGCTGAAACACGGTTGGTAATTTTGCGCTGCATTACCCGTTTGAGCGGTCGGGCGCCGAAGGCCGGGTCGAACCCTGCATTGGCAAACCACTGGATGGCCGGTTCAGAGATTGTCAGGTTGATATGCTGCCGCATTGCCATCTCCTTGATGCGGTCGAACTGGATCAGCACAATCTTTTTCAAGTCCTCCCTGGTGAGCGGCGTAAAGAGGATAACCTCATCGATGCGGTTGAGAAACTCCGGCTTAACCTTCTGCTTCAGGAGCTGGAAGAGTTTTTCCTGCAGGCCGGAAAGCATGATCTCCCGGTTTGCTCCCTCCATCATCTCCATTTCAGACTGGATAAGCTGTGCACCGATGTTGCTCGTCATGATGATAATGGTGTTCTTGAAATTCACTGTCCGTCCCTTGCTGTCGGTGAGTCGTCCATCATCAAGAATCTGCAGAAGAATGTTGAAGACATCGGGATGTGCTTTCTCGATTTCGTCGAGCAGGACAACAGCAAAAGGTTTCCTGCGTACCGCTTCGGTGAGTTGTCCACCCTCCTCATAGCCGACGTAGCCGGGAGGAGCGCCCACCAGGCGGCTGACGGTATGCGCTTCCATGTATTCGCTCATGTCGATGCGTATCATGGCATCTTCGTCATCAAACAGATAGTCTGCAAGTGTACGCGCCAGTTCGGTTTTTCCAACGCCGGTCGGGCCGAGAAAGATAAAAGAGCCTATTGGCCGTTTGTCGTCGCCCATTCCTGCCCGTGAGCGCTTGACCGCTTCGCTGACTGCAGTGACCGCTTCTTCCTGCCCGATCACCCGCTTGTGCAGCTCATCTTCAATCAGCAGGAGTTTCTGGCGGTCTGACTGGAGCATCTTGCTGAGGGGAATACCGGTCCATTTCGAGACGATATCGGCAATGTCTTCGGCGTCAATCTCCTCTTTCATGATGAGATCGCCGGATGCTTTTTTTGCTTCAATTTTGAGGCGGTTTTCCTCGATCTGGCGCTCGATGGCGACGGTTTTGCCATAACGGATCTCGGCAACCTTGCCATAGTCCCCCTGCCGTTCGAACTCCTCGGCCTGCACACGCAGCTCTTCGAGCTGCGACTTCAGGCTGCGCGATGACTGAATCAGCTCTTTTTCGCTATCCCATTTTGCCTTGATGACGGTCTGCTCTTCCACAAGATTTGCAAGCTGTTTTTCGATCTCATCCAACCGTTGTTTCGTGTCAGCGGTGCTCATACTATTTCGCGTTTGATTACGGAGTGTGAATAAGAATTTATTGTTGTAAATTTAGGCACAAAAAGATCAAAGTCATCATCTCCACCCATTTTAACCTGAAAAAAGAGTAACGGATAACAACGTGGAAAAGTTCTCAATTGGTTCACTCTCACTCCCTGATGACAATATGCCGCTCTTCATAGCAGGCCCCTGTCTGATCGAAAGTCGGGCAATGGCTCTGCAGACGGCTGATGAGTTGCAGCGCATAAGCCGGGAGCAGGGAGTTCATTTTATTTTCAAGGGCTCTTACCGCAAGGCAAATCGCACCTCCGGGAGATCTTTTACCGGGATTGGTGACATCGAGGCGCTCGAAGTGCTTGCTGAAATTCGCCAGGACTATGGGATGCCAGTAATTACGGATGTGCATGAAACAAAGGAGGTTGCGCTTGCTGCCCGTTATGTTGATGTGCTGCAGATACCGGCATTTCTCTGTCGTCAGACGGAGCTTCTTGTTGCTGCCGGAGAGAGTGGTCTTGCGGTCAATATCAAGAAAGGGCAGTTTATGGCCCCTGAGGATATGGCGCTTGCTGCCGCCAAGGTTGTCGAGACGGGCAACAAGAGGGTCATGCTGACCGAAAGGGGATCAAGTTTTGGCTATCATAACCTTGTTGTCGATTTCAGGGGGCTGGCAAAGATGGCGGAGTCGGGCTATCCGGTGCTTTATGATGCGACGCACAGCCTTCAACTGCCTGCAGCAGGCCAGGGGGTTTCGGGAGGAGAACGTCAGTATGTACTGCCTCTTGCCAGGGCAGCGGTTGCCGCCGGTGTGAACGGACTCTTTTTTGAGATTCATCCGGATCCTTCAAAAGCCCTCTCGGATGCGGCTACCCAGATTCCACTGGCTGATTTCAGTACGATGGTTAAACAACTGCTCCATCTTTACCGGTGTGTGCACGCTCTTCATTCACTCTAAAACATCATACGCTCTTGGAAGGTTTTCAATATTTCGGGATGCAGCCTTCGCAAGCTGATCCAACATCAAGAATTGAAGAGGCACTCAGTGCGGTACGGGCGCTTGTTTTTCCGATTGACGGTGTCCTGAACGGCAGCCGTATTACCTTCGACAGTAATGGAGGAGAGATCTGTTCCATCTCGGTCAGGGATGCTGTTGCCATTAAGGAGGCTCTGAAGCAGGGCATACATATTGCCGTTCTGTCGGAAAGAGAAGCTGAAGGGTATCGTCCCCTGCTTGAAGCGCTTGGTGTAGAGGATCTCTACCTTAACGGGGAAAATCTGCTCTATTCTTATGAGGCATTTCTCCAGCGCCACAATCTTTCCGATGAGGAGTGCGCCTATATCGGTGATGATGTGGGTGATGTTGCCGTGCTGTCAAAAGTCGGTTTGCCTGCAACAGCTATTGACGGCGTTGATTATCTCCGGCACAGGGTTGGTTATATCTCGGGGTATGAAGGGGGAAAAGGGTGTGTGCGGGAGTTGGTCGAAATGATTCTCATCCGACAGGGTAAATGGCCCTACATTGAGTGTCGTGTTGAGGAGGAGTGACTCTTCAGGGCTCTTCCTCTGCGAAATCCGGTGTGAGGGCCGGGTTCATGAGCCCAGCCGTCTCGGCAAGTGAGAGAATACCGACAATGTTGGTGCCGTGACAGGGCTCAACATGCACGTCTCCCCTATAGGTTGTTCCCTGCTCAAGGGCAATTTCAAGTGCGGCTATTTTGCCAAGAAGGCTGTATGCCGCCGACTGTGGTGTTGAGCAGGCGACAGGAGGGTTGTTTTCCCCATGCAGATGATAGCCTTCGGGCAGCAGTTCGATTGATGGATAATCATGCCAGTGCGTCATCGAAGCCCCGAATTGGGCAAGATGAAGGGGGAAGCTCGCTTCTGGCCTGAGCGTCATCAGGATACTTGCCGTCAGGGCATTGCCAAGAGCATGTGCCAGAATGGTGAGGGTGTCGAAGGAGGGCTTGGCAACAATTTCCGGCGGGCACCCCATCGGGGTTTTCAGGTATGCGCGTCCCCTTCCGTTGCGCTGTATCAGCCCGATTTCCACCAGATCACTCTTTGCTTCAAGATGATTTTTTCTGCATCCCGACCTGGTTGTCATGACGCGTACCTGTGGTACCGGAACGAGCATGGTGCGTCCCAGTACCCGGATTCTGACCCTATCCGACTCATTCTCTCCACGATGATCTGTTGATGCCGACTCGCCAAGAACAAGGGCGGGCTTTACGGTAACCGGTAATTGGCGGGCAAAGAAGCCGTAGCTCATGCCGCTTCGCTGGTCGAGATAGCGGGCAACAATGCGTTTGTAAAAGTTGCTGCGGTATTCGAGTCCCTCGGTTGAGGTATGCGTCAAGAGGCAGGCGTTCTTGCTCCACAGGGCGCTGCACTCCAGAAAATCCTTCGCTATGGCCTCAAACTCCGCACTCCCGCTCTGCAGTGCTCCGTGTTGTATGTCAAGCTCTTCACCCCTTGGCGGAACAACCTGTGCCGTCAGTTTTGGCACCAGTGTGTTTCGGACATCCTCAAGGCAGGGAAGCGGCGTATTGAAGTTGACCACTCCGCCGTTCATGGTGCAGATGCTCCACGAGTGGTCGGCGACAAAGATGAGGATATGCACCATATCTCGTGCAAGCCTGCCGACAATGGCGTCGAGGCGCTCCTGGGGGAGAGATTCCGGGCTGAGCGGAGCGGGTTCGTCGTAGATCCCGACGATGATGTTGTTGTACAGTGTTGTGACCCGGTTGATAGCCAGCAGGCTGTCAGGGAAATATCCCGGAGCGAGAATAACGGTGCCCGGAGCGAAACGTCCGTCATCCCCTGAAGCCTCCTCCTGTGAAAGAACGGCGATTCCCAAAGCGTGCATGGCTGCGGCGAGTGCGGAGCAAAAACGTTCGAGCCGGGGCGAAAGATCAGGTGCCGGATAGATAACCGGCCTTAGCCTCTTGCACATCTCCTCAATGAGCAGCGGAGTGTCAGAAGGAATGCCGAGGAGGTGGTAGAGCGAATCGGAACTGATGCTGTTCAATGGACAAAGGATAAATGATAATGGACAATGTGATAATGGAGAGTTGTGAACTGTCGATTGTCAACTGTCAATTGTTCCGAAATTATGCTCGCGCCCCCAGAGCAGTTTTGTGCGCAGGATTTCACAGTAATCGCGGTTTTCATTGGCGACAAGATTGATCGCCACAGTCGATTTTCGGACTGTGATGCTCTCCTGAGGATCAAGCATTTTTTTTAGATTACCGTCGCAGTTCAGGGGGAAAGAGCCGTCGGGTGCATCAACCGATACCTCAATGATTTTTTCGTCGCTGATAACGATTGGCCGGACGGTCAGCATGTGCGGGCATATCGGTGTGATCACAAAGACACTCGATTTCGGCGCGATGATCGGGCCACCGGCCGACATGGAGTATGCCGTTGAGCCGGTCGACGTGGCAATAATGATTCCGTCTGCCCGATAAGAGCTGAGCAGCTCGCCATCGAGTTTTATGATAAAGGTCGGAATACGCGGATAGGCCCCTTTTTCGATAACGACGTCATTCAGTGCACGAAGATGCTGAACCTCATTATCGATCAACACGGTCGCATCAAGTTGAGATCGGGTATGGATGGTGTTGCTTCCGTTCAGCACTCGTTCTATAGCCGTGAACATCTCCGCCTGGGTAAACTCGGTCAAAAAACCGAGGTAGCCGACATTGACCCCGATAACCGGTTTTGTTACGGCGTAATGTGAGGTAAAGAGCAGTGTGCCGTCGCCTCCAAGTGAGATAAAGGCATCACAGTGTTTGTTGAGCTCCTCGATTGGCGCCGAATTATCGGTCTGCAGTTTTTCAGCCGAAAGGCTTTCAAAAATATAGGCAACTTTTCGTTCGTCAAGCCATAAGGCGAGATTGCGGGCAAGATCGAGTGCGTTCTGCCTTGTAACATTGACAACAATGGCGAATTTCATGGCCGGTTCATCTCTTTAAGGGTTTGATAGAGCCGATTGGCCTCATTGAAGCGCGATTCAAGCTGCTCAAGGTCATGTTTTCGCACCTCGTGCGAGAGCAGGTCAAGTTCTCGGGAAAAGCGTTCAAGTTCATCTGCAATGTTGTCGCTGTTCGTGGCGATGATGTCTCGCCAGATATCCCACGAACTTCCTGCCAGCCGTGCAAGCGTGGCGAAGCCGGGTCCGGATTTACTGATTGAATCTCCGCACCAGGTCATCAGCAGTGTCGAAAGCAGTTGGGGCAGATGGCTTATTTTTGCAATGACCCGGTCATGCTCTTCCGGGGTCATCAAGAGCGTTGTGCAGCCTGCTGATTCAAGCAATGCAACAAGAAAAGCCGCTTTGTCGCCTGCAAGCAGATTGTTGTCGTCACAGAGGATAATGCGGCGTCCCTGCAAAAGCTCTGCATTGCTTTCGCGGTACCCCTGCTGCTCCTTGCCAGCCATCGGGTGCATACCGAGAAAAGGGAGTCCGAGCTCCCGGGCCCGGCGGGCGATGAGCGACTTGGTGCTTGAGACATCGCTGACCAATGTCGTGGGTGGAGCAAGCTGGCTGATCTCATCGAGCAGGGCAATATTGATCTCTACCGGAGCAGAAAGAATGATCAGGTCAGCCTGATAGAGTGTTTTTTTGTCATCAGTGAAGCGGTCAACTCCAAGCGATTCAACGCTTTCGCGGTCGCCGTCAGAAAAGTTCGGGTCGAACCCCTGGAAGAAAATATCGCTTTCAAGGGCCAGCGGAGAGCGCTTTATGGCCTGCAACAGCGACATGCCAAGCAATCCGAGGCCGATAAATGAGATGCTCCTGATAGGTGAATCCACACTCATGCCGTTAGTTTTGCTTGTTTGCCCTGCTTCCGGGAGCGTCGATTGGTACACCCTCCTTGCAGAGAGGGCACTCTTCGGGAGTATAGCTGATCACCTCCATCGAAAGGACTGAAAAATGGTCGTCAGCAAGCTTAACACGTCCGTTGCTGCGGTCAACCACCGAGCCAACCCCGACAAGTGATGCGCCAGCGCTCTTGATCAGTTCAATCACCTCGGCAACCGAGCCGCCGGTGGTGATGACATCCTCGATAACCAGTACCCGTTCACCGGGTTCCAGCGTGAAGCCCCGGCGGATGGACATAACCCCCTCCTTGCGTTCAGCAAAGATCGTTTTGACACCGAGCTGTCGTCCCACCTCCGTGCCAACCACAATGCCGCCGATTGCAGGAGAGATGACCGTTTCGACTCCCTTGCCGGTGAAATGTTCTGCAATTTTGCTGCATACTGCCGTCAGGTGTTCCGGATGTTGCAGAACCTTTGCGCACTGAAAGTAGGCATTGCTGTGGCGGCCGGAGGTCAACCTGAAGTGGCCATCAAGCAGGGCGCCGGTTGTCTTGAAAACGTCAAGCATGGTTGAAGTTGTCCTGTAAAGAGTTGCTTAAAATGGTAAAGATACAGAAGCCGCTTCCAAAAGCTAAAGGAAAAACGTTTCATTGGAACTGCTCTCCGGAGTGTGCCTCTTTAGCGCTCATTTTCCTGGTTTTCAAGGTATTCTCTGAGCAGGATACAGGCTGCTGCGCTGTCGACCCGCCCCTTCTGTTGCCGCACCTTTCTTGATTTTCCGGATGCGACGAGGATACTGCGTGCATCCTTCGATGAATGGTGCTCATCAAGGGTTTCAATCCTCAGTTGGGGGAACTCCTCATGAAGTGTCTCCAGAAAGCGGTCAATCACACCGGTCATGGCGTTTTTTTCGCCATTTTCGCTGAGCGGGTAGCCGACAATGACGAGAGCAATATCATCGGACTGTATCATGGTACCGAGCGCTTTGGAGAGTCCGGCGCGGTCAAAGGTTCCGACCGGCTGCGCGAAAAGCCAGAGGGGATCGCTCTGGGCCATTCCGATGCGCTTTGTTCCGTAGTCGATGGCGACCACCCTTTTTTTTGGAGTCAGGCGCATAGACGAATTTTTCTTCGATTAATCACGGTTCTTCTTCCTTGCCTTGAAGCGCTTTTTGCGACCATAAAATATAGCAACTTTCTCAAGGGAACCGTGCGCTCCCTCTTTGCTATCGTTTTCTCTCTGATGGCGAACAGCTTTATGCTTGAATCGCTCATCAATAATGGAGAGACAATTTTCAAACCTTTTCTTCCATATGATTGTTCCTCTTGGGTGACTGGTTTGAAGAACAATGTATTTCAGGGGAGGATTATTATGGGAGGGTTGTCGCTGCTGCTGATGACAAGTTTGATGCTTGCTGGCTGTTCGGTTTTGGGAAAGCGTACGGCGAGTGAGCCGCCGTTCAAAGTGCTTGAGCAGCATGGGGATATTGAGGTCAGGCAATATGGTGAGATGATTGTTGCCGAGACTGTTATTGAGGGTGCATACGGGCAGACAGGAGCGCCGGGCTTCAGCCGTCTTGCCGGATATATTTTTGGTAAAAACCGCTCAAAAGAGAAGCTCTCGATGACAGCTCCTGTACTTCAGGAGCAGGTCAGTGAAAAAATCTCCATGACCGCACCGGTGCTTCAGGAAAAGAGGGGAAGCGCATGGGTGATGGCCTTTGTGATGCCTGAAGGATCAACGCTTGAATCACTTCCCGTACCGCTTGATCCGGCGGTAAAACTCCGTTCTGTGCAAGGCAAAAAAGTTGGCGTTATTTGTTATTCGGGCCTGCATTCCGAAAGCAACCTGCGGAACTATGCAGGGAAGTTGACGGAGTGGCTTGAGAAGAAAAGGTTCAGGGTGCTCTCTCAGCCTCGGGCAGCAAGTTACGATCCTCCATGGACGCTTCCGTTTTTGCGGCGTAATGAGGTGCATATCGATATTGAATAAGGATTAAGGAGCAAAGGAGCCGTGTGCGGATTTTTTAGTGGAGTTATTATTCTTACATTTTGAAAAGGCCGGGATCAATTCAATCAAATGCGCAGGGTATGAAGCCGCACTACTACTTTATCGGAGCGACACTGTCGATACTCCTCTCCATTTATCTCTTTATCTTCGGTACAGGTGTGAACCATGAGCTGATAGCCATCTTTATCGGCCTGTGGGCGCCGACCATCATCTGTGTTGGCATTTTCAACACTTTGCTTGGTATTCTCGATGAAATGTGTTGCGCACACAAGCGTATTGAGGATGGGCAAACCGGTTGCCACGATCGTTAAGCGGTCATGTCAACAGCCGTCGAACATTCCGGAGGGGCCGGGTTATGAAGCAGGCTGGAGCGGTGCTGCTTGTCGGTGTGGGCGGGTTTATCGGTTCGATGGCCCGCTACCTTGTGGCGCTCACGTTTGTTCCCCTGGTGCCGGGCTTTCCCTTTGCAACCTTGACAGTCAATCTTCTTGGCAGTTTTCTCATTGGCTTCCTCAGTGAGCTGGCGGTTTCGACGACGCTTGTCTCCCCTGAAGCACGGCTTTTGCTCGTTACAGGTTTCTGCGGAGGATTTACCACCTTTTCCGCCTATATGTTTGAAAATGCCGCATTGCTCAAGGATGGTCAGCTTTTTTATGCCGGCATCTATCTTGTTGGCACTATTATCGGGGGCTTTGTTGCCCTCTACACAGGAACGCTTTTTGCAAAACTCTGGACATAAGGGAGAATCAACATGGAACTACAGAATCTGGAAATGCTCAGGCTTTTTGTCGGCGAACAGGTGCGTTACGGTCATCGGCCACTCTATGAGGAAGTTGTCCGTGAAGCCCGGCTTTTTGGTCTGGCTGGCGCTACGGTACTCAAAGGGGTACTCTCCTTCGGCCACGACATGCAGTTTAATACCTCCAAAATCATGGATCTGGGTACAAACCTGCCCATGGTTATCGAGATTGTTGATTCTGCAGAGAAGATCGACGGATTTCTGCCGATCGTTGAGCAACTGGTCAGGGATGCATCAGGACGGGCAATGCTGACAAGGGAGCAGGTGCGAGTGGGGATTATGGAATAAAAAAGGGAAGCCGTGAAGCTTCCCTTTTGGAGGTTGCGTTGTGCACACCAGAGGTTACTGGCCAGAGGCCACAAGAGCGTTATAGTTCGCCTTGATGGTCTTTTCGAGATCCTCGTCGGTGTGCATGAAGCTGATGAACATTGCTTCGAACTGCGACGGGGCAAGGTAGATACCCTGATCGAGCATGGAGTGGAAATATTTTCCATGTCTTTTTGTATCTGCAGTGACTGCGGTCGAGTAGTCTACTACCGGCGTCTCCGTAAAGAAGAGGCAGGACATCGAGCCGACGCGGTTCTGCACATAGTTCAGCCCGAGTTTTTTCAGGTTATCGTTGAAACCGCTCTCAAGGATAACCGCTTTTCTTTCGAGTTCCGGGTAGGGATTTTCGTCAATCAGGATTTTCAGGGTTTCAAGACCTGCGGTCAGCGCCAGCGGGTTTCCTGAAAGGGTACCAGCCTGATAGACATCGCCGAGTGGAGCAACACGCTCCATGATTTCGCGTTTGCCGCCGAATGCACCCACCGGAAGGCCACCGCCGATGATCTTGCCCATGGTGGTCAAATCAGGGGTAACGCCGTAAAGGCTCTGTGCACCGCCAAGCGCCACACGGAAACCACACATCACCTCGTCAAAAATCAGCACAATACCTTCCTCGGTGCACAGTTCGCGAAGCGCTGCAAGGAAGCCGGGCTTGGCCGGGATAACGCCCGTGTTGCCTGCTACAGGCTCGATGATGATGGCTGCAATCTGCCCCTTGTTCTCATTGACAAGCAGCTTAACCGAATCGATATCGTTGTAGGTTGCATTGAGCGTATCCATTGCCGTGCCTTTGGTAACGCCGGGGCTGTCGGGAGCGCCAAGTGTCAGTGCGCCTGAACCAGCCTTGATGAGGAAGCTGTCTCCGTGGCCATGGTAGCATCCCTCGAATTTGATAATTTTATCGCGGCCCGTGTAGCCACGAGCAAGACGAACAGCCGACATGGTGGCTTCGGTCCCGCTGTTAACCATGCGCACCATTTCAAGTGACGGAACAATTTTGCAGAGAAGCTCGGCAATTTCGATCTCCATCTCAATCGGGGTGCCGAAGCTGGTGCCGATATTTTTCAGGGTATACTCAAGCGCGGCAGTGATTCTTGGATGCATGCTTCCAAGAATAAAAGGGCCCCACGAGCCGACATAGTCGAGGTAGGTGTTGCCGTCAACGTCGGTCATGTATGCTCCTGACCCTTTGGCCATGTACACTGGAGTTCCACCAACGGATTTGAATGCTCGTACCGGAGAGTTTACACCGCCGGGAATAAACTTCTTTGCTTTTTCAAAGAGTTCAGCAGATTTGGTGAGTTGAGGCATGTCGGACAATGCTGTTTATTGATTGAACAAGACCATTATAAGAGTAATAAAATGCTCTGTCAAGATAGAAATAGTCAAGAAGATATAAAACCACAAAAAGAGCCTGTCTGCCTATTTCAGGAGGATTTGAGAGACGATGTCAAGGTTTTTGCGCCCCCGTGCATGTTCCAGATGGAGCGAACAGTACTCCTGAAGCAGATTCCAGAGATCTTCAATCTCCCGGGGGTCGGCCTTGATGGAGTCACCGGCAGGAAGGCGCGTTGCAGCAAGCGCACTCAGCAGCATGGCGAGACGCACCGGAATGAGCTGTTTTTTAGCCAGGCTCGATCCAGCAGCTTTGGGTAGCGCAAGTCCGCCGGGGTTCATCACAAAATAGAGCTCTGTAAGTTGCAGTGCCTCAATGGCAGGCAAAAGCTCCTCTCCGCTGAATACGCAGGTGCGAAGGGAGGGCTGAAAGCCAAGCAGGGAGACAAAGCGTAAAAGGAACCAGGCATAGAGCTGCTGAAAATTGACATTGGTATGATAGAGCTGCTCAAGGGTTCCTGTCAGCAGAGTAAAAAGGGGGAGATTTTTTTCGTCGTTTTCTGTTGTATGGCGTACAAAGTCAATGATGCGGTAGAGGATGGCGAACCGTTCAAGATCCGGCTCGGGAACCATTGGGCTTAAAACAAGGTTACCATCAGTTGCAAGCTGGATATCGCGGCTGCTTTTTTTATACAGTACCAGATCGACCACATTGCCAGCGCTGAACAGCCCTGAAAGCCTGTTTTTCGGGTTGCGTGCACCCTTGATAATGATCGACATTTTTCCGAACTCTCGGGTGTAGATGGAACAGATCTTCGATTGGTCGCGGTATTTTATCTCCCGCAATATTACAGCCCGGGTTTTGACTATCACGGCAGAGGGTTTTATATTCCGGCAAATAGCAGTATATACGAAAATGGCGCCTTTTTCAGGCCCGGGAATTTTATAAACAACAACATGGTGACGGAGAACAATGGCCGTCAGCAAGCGATTAATCAAGGAGAACAATAGAGATGCCAACCTATCAGTATCGTTGCAGCAACTGTGGAAATGAGCTTGAAATAGTACAGAAAATAAGCGATGCATCCCTGACGCTCTGCCCGAAATGTGAAACAGAGAGCTTCGAGAGGGTCATCAGCGCCAGCGGTGGATTTTTGCTGAAAGGCTCCGGTTTTTATAAAACAGACTACGGCAGTGGCAAACCCGCGCCAGCAGCGCCAACGCCAAGTCCATGCTCAACCGGAGCCTGCTCGGGCGGAGGCTGTCCTCTGGCCAAATAGGAGACAAAAGAGGATCAATTCCAATTTACAGAAAGCCTTCCCCGTTCATGGAAGGCTTTTCTGCTTCCTGAAAGGATTCTCTTCCTCTCTCCAGATAAACTTTGGCAGGTCGATACTCTTGTTGCCCCTGAAACTTTCAGGGTACTGCTTTCCCTCAACATTCCCGGTCACCTTTATCCGGTTCAGCCTGCCATCAGTGAAGAGCATCCGGATCATATCCCCGCTCGAATAGTTGATCCCCGACGGTTGCTGTTTTTCATTGTAGAGGTGATAGAGGATCTCCGCCTGACTGGTGACGGTAATGTCCTCGATTTTTGATCCCTCGAGGAGTCGAATCACCATTTTCTTGCCGCCGAACTGGTCGTAGACAACTGGCGAACGGGAGAGGGTATCGGCAGCAGCAAAAAAAGCGTTGCCGTGTACCTGCATCTCATCAAGACGCTGTTTTTTTTTGCTGTCGCCGGACTCCGTGAAGTGGAGCAGAATAATGTCGCCACTGATCTGCTGCTGTTCATGCCATGCGATTGCGTCATCGTAGAGCCAAACCTGGCTGTTTGCCTTGTTGACCACCGCCCGGTGTGACTTGCCGAAAAGAGAGTTATCGAGCATCCTGCCCCTGACGCTGCCCTGTAATTCTCCCGTTTGCTTGTCGGAGAAGTAGACGCCGTTGTCGCCATAGATTGCAAAAGCATCGTCGGCAATGACAATGTTGCCCTTCAGCACAATTTTGTTCTCCCGCTCGTAATCGGTAGCGCTGTCGCAAGTCAGCGTCAGGGAGCCGTCCTGAAACACCACATTGCCGATAACCGAGCGGTAGCTTCCAGCCTCATCGCCCCCCCCCTCGATGAGATCTGCATGACGGAGAATAATTTTCTTTTGTTCCGCCCGGAGTGTATTATGATGGGGAAGCGCGACGGATGCTGCCAGAACAAGCAGCAGAAAAGCGGTGAGTGAGCGTGAAGAAACCTGTCTCATTGAATTCTGGTTGTTTTTCATGGGTACCTGTACCTGAAAGATCTTTCCCCTAATGTATATAAAGCTTTGTTTTGACTGTGAAAAAATTACTTTTGGCCGCTGGTGGCCAGCCAGGCGCTCTTCTGCTTGCCCCACTCTATAAAGCATTGAAAAAAAAGGGAGCCTACCAGCCGATAGTGATGCTTGCCACTCCGGTATGCGCTGAACCCATCAGCCGCGACCTTGCAGCAAGTTTCGGTATTGGTGAAGCCAGCCATACCATCACTCTTCCGAAAGGCACACCGGTTGAGCAGCTTGCCGTTGCCATGACCGCCATGGAAAAAATCATGCTCAGCGAAAAACCTGACCTTGTGCTGGTCTGTGGCTGCGACAATGCCGCATTCGGGGCCGCCGTTACCGCAGCAAAACTCGGTCTGCCCGTTGCCGCCGTTGATGCCGGACTGCGCAGCTACGAGCGTTCAGATGCTGACGAGGTCAACCGCGTCGTCATTGACGCCATGTCCGACCTCCACTTTGTCAGCGAACACAGCGGCGAATACAACCTCATCAACGAAGGGGTCGCCGATGAAAAGGTCTTTTTTGCTGGCAACCTGCTCATCGACAGCCTCGTTGGTCTGATGGAAGAGGCAAACAACTCCGATGCAGCAGCGGTTCCGGAGGTCAAACCCAAAAAATATGCGCTGGTGCTCCTGAACCCGGCAGGTCGCTTCTCCGAAAAAGAGCCGCTTGAAATGATCCATCGGCTTCTCAAAGAGATTTCCGGCAAGATCACCGTCGTCATGCCGCTTGTTGCCGGGCTTGACGCGCTGTTGCAGCAGCACGGCATGGGTGATGCATTCAGCGAAACAGAGAACGTGAAGATGATCCAGCCTCCGGCACATGCCGCCCTTCTGAAACTGCTGAGGGATTCCCTGCTGCTCCTCACCGACATCGAGGAGATGCAGTCGGAAGCCACCGTCATGAACGTTCCCTGCCTCACCATCATGGAGAGTTCCGCCCGCCCCGCCACCATCGAAATAGGCACCAACGCCCTTGTCAGCCTCGATGAAGAGGAGATCAGGAGCCGTATCCACGACATCCTCCATCCCGGAACGCATCAGCACATCACCAGCCGCTCAAAAATCCCCGAAAAATGGGATGGAGCCGCCGCCGGGCGTATCATCGCCGTGCTGGACAGGGTGCTGTAGGATCGGATGAGGAGCTGAATGGGTTTATAACCTTTTTTTCAATGCGCTCTTTGAAATCGATGTGATTGTGGTTGATATGTTTTTTTGCCTGACAACACCACCTCATTCCAATAGAAATTACCCGGAGCCAATCTGTGAGCGGAAGCCAGACTGACCTTACTTTTTTATAAATGACGGGAACCAGACTCTTCTCGACAGGTTCAAGGCCACCCTTGCCGATACTCGTTATTTTGATGTTCTTGTCGGATATTTCCGCTCAAGTGGATTTTATCAGCTTTATGAAAAAGTTATAGTAAATTGGGGGGTAAGGTGTTACATTTTTCGCCTGTTGCGATTTATGAGCACAATCTAAAATCGTTTAACTTATGATGAAAAAAATCAGCAAAACAGATGATATCAATGCGAGACTTGAGCGGGATGGAAAAGTAACCGTTCTTGACAAGAAAGAGCATATTGAGGCCATCATTGCAATGAACAAACAGTTAGAGGCAGTTCGAAGAGAATACCAGATAAAGGATCGGAAGTCTCAGATCACTGCTGCAAATGATATTCTTACGATGTAGTTGGTGGGCTGGTTAACAAATTTCAGAGAGGCTGCCATCAAAAGGCAGCTTCTCTGTTTTTAGAGCGTAAGTCGCTCTTTTTTATGAAAGAAATATGACGAAAAAGAACGCGAACACGCGCCCACTTTGGGAGCACAAGAGTTCCAGGGAATAGTTTCGGGCACCCTGACCCATCGGTTGTTGCCATCAAGTTTTCCGCCAAACGGTAAATGCCCTGAAAAAATCCATTCTGCACAAGGCTTTTTCGGGAGAGCTGTAGCCTGTACTGTGACTCCTGCCAGAGAGTTAACGATTCATTTATCCGGCTTCGCATCTTGCCGGGAACTCTCTATATTGTGTAATTGGTTCGAGATTTCGTCTCCCTGTATTTCTTTTGATTACTTGCTTTGATGGGTGAAAACCCTTCTCATTTCAGGTGTTTACCATTAACCGGTCGCAGGGTAATCGCCGGAGATCGTTAAGATATAATGAGTTAGTATAGATATGGAACATATTCAGTCCATCAATCCGGAGCGTATTCTTTGGTGTTGTGCCGATTATGGCATAACGCCGGATGAGCTTGCTGCTGCGCTTGGCATAGCGCCAGGCAGCATCGAGCGGGTGATGGCTGGCGAAGATGGCATCACCTTCAATCAGTTGCGCAAGGTGGCGGACTTTTTTGGTCGCGGGGTACTGTTTTTTCTGGAGGAAGGGCCGGTTGATGTTGCACAGGTTCATACGACGCAGTTTCGAACGCTGACCAATCAGAAGCCGGAGGTGACGCCGGAGCTTAAAAAATTTATTGAGCGGGTCGAAAAACAGAGGGAAGTCTATCTTGGTCTGCTTGAAGATATGGATGAAACGGAACGGGTACGATTCACTCCACCGGATTTGCACGAAAAGACCCTCCCTGGAGTGGCTCGCATTGTTCGTGCATGGCTTGGACTCGGTGATAGCAATGATTTTGCCTCTTACCGTACTGCCGTGGAGGCAAGAGGTATTCTGGTCTTTCGGAGTAATGGTTACAGTGGCAAGTGGCAGATTCCAAAAGAGAGCCCGATTATCGGGTTTACCCTGTATGATCCCGATTGTCCGGTGATTGTTGTCAAGAAACAGGCTTCGGATAGCAGGCAAACATTCACGCTCATGCATGAATTGGCTCATTTGCTTTTGCACAAGAGCAGTTCCATTGACGACAACTTCGATCTGGACTCTTCCCATGGTAGAGAGCGCGATGCCAACTCCTTTGCAGGTCATCTGCTGGTACCGGATAATTTTCTTGCCCTGATCAATGACGCCGAACGACCTGAAGAGGTCTCTCGGTTCGATGTCTGGCTTGACAAGCACTGCAAGGCATGGGGGGTGAGTTGTGAAGTGATTTTGCGTCGATTACTTGATGCCGGTCGCCTGCTGCAAAGCGAATATGCTGCTTACAGGGAGTGGCATGCAACGTTGATCATTCATCAAAAAGAGGGGGGAAACCGTTCATACCGCTATCGTGAACCAAGGCACGTGTTCGGTGATACCTACGTGCGGACAGTGCTGGATGCCCTGAATGCCCGCCAAATTACACTGACCAAGGCAAGCAGTTATCTTGACAGTATCAAAATCAAAGATCTGCATAGTCTGGAGCATTTCTATGCTGATCGTTGACGCCTCATCCATTATCTATGCCTGGGATAATTACCCGATTCGGCAGTTTCCCGGGTTATGGTGTTGGATGGCTGAGCAATTTACAGATAGACATTTGGTTATGCCACGTGTTGCATATGATGAAGTTGACAACAAAGCTCCTGAATGTGCGGCATGGCTCAAAGATGCAAATATTGAACTGTTTGCGATCACGAATGTCATTGTCCGGGAGGCATTCAAAATCAAGAATCTTCTCGGTATTTCCTCTGACAGTTATCATTCCAAAGGGGTAGGTGAAAACGACATCTTTATTATAGCCACTGCAAGCGTCAATAATGTTGGCTTGGTCTCAGATGAAGGGCGGCAACAAAGGCTTCCAGATATTTCAGCGAAAAGAAAGATTCCTGCAGTTTGTGCCATGGATGAGGTCGCTGTTCCCTGTATGAACTTTATCGAATTCATCAAACGATCTGACGTGGTGTTCGGGTAGCATGTCGGTGGAAATTCTCCTTTAAAAGCGGGATGCGAAAAATGCTTGCCGCCATAGCGGATGGTGGCAAGCGAATACTGTTGACACTCGCAACAGGAACAGGCAAGACCTTTATCGCTTTCCAGATTGTCTGGAAGCTTTTCCAGAGCGGCTGGAACCTGAATCGTGACGGCAAGCGACAGCCGCGTATTCTTTTTCTTGCTGATCGGAATATCCCTGCAAGCCAGGCTTTCAATGCATTCTCCCCATTCCCACAGGATGCTCTTGTGCGCATCAGGCCGGATGAGGTTCGCAGAAACGGCAGGGTGCCGATCAACGGTTCTATTTTCTTTACCATATTCCAGACCTTCATGACGGGGCCTGAGAATTCTCCATGCTTCGGCGAGTATCATCGGGGCGGAGCCAACAATGAAAGCAACTGGCGCGTTGATGCGTTTTTGCCAAAATCGTTGAGTGCTGATTGAGAAGGAAAAACAGAGAAAAACAGGGAATATTGGATTCTTGAGAAGTTGCGTAATGGAGGGGAAGCGTTTTTTTTGCTTTGTTTGATAATTCTGATCCGTTGTGTAGGTTGGGGGAGACGAGTTTTTGTATGTAAAGCATTTTTGAGTTATAGAAAAAAAAGATAGGCTTAACCGATTTTTTGCGTATTCGATTCATAAACAAACGGTAGTGTCATGGATTATAATATTGAGTTAACCAGTTCGATGCAAATCGGCATGTTGCGTCAAAAACTGGGATCTTCAGGAATTATACGTTTGAAAGATGTGGCGAGGCATATTGATAACTTGAAAGATCTTCAGCTACAGGAAGATGTTTGGTGTTATGATCGTTATCCAAAGCAGAGTAGTTCGGCTAAGGTGATGATAAAATCTCATCACAATAACAAAGAACATGAGTGTGTTCTTTGGTCGGTTAACCATTATCTCGGCCTGAACAGGCACCCGAAAGTTATCAAAGCAGCACAAGATGCTATAGCAGTTTATGGAACCGGATCAGGAACATCCGCAATGAGCGGCGGCTTCTGTGAGTTACATAAAAAAATTGAGGAAAAGGTCGCGCAACTGTTTCATAAAGAGGCAGGAATTATATTCCCAACTGGTTATACAGCAAACGTGGGAGCAATATCTTCACTTTGTGCAGGACGAAACTCTCTTATTCTCATTGATCGTGAGGTTCATGCGAGTATTCTCGATGGCTGCAAATTCTCCGGAGCGAAATATTTGCCATTCAAGCATAATTCTGTTGATGACCTGAGGAGTAAGATTAATAAATATAAAGAGTTATATGATCAGATTTTTGTCATTATCGAGTCTGTCTATTCCATGAGTGGAGATATTGCTCCCTTGCGGGAAATAGCTGATTTGAAGCAAAGCAATAATTTTTTTCTCTATGTTGATGAGGCGCATAGTTTTGGTATTTATGGAAAAAATGGAGGTGGGCTTTGTCTGGAGATGGGCATAACTGATTCTGTTGATATGCTCATGACAACACTCTCAAAGGCAGCAGCATCGGTTGGAGGTGTTGTGGCCGGGAATAAAGAACTCTGCTCTTTGATACAAGTCAGTGCTAATGCATACATTTTTCAATGTTGTGTGACGCCATCATCGGCAGCAACCGTCATTGAGGCTCTTGATATTATTGAAAAAGAGCCAATACACCGCGAAACGTTGCATGATAATAATCGATATTTCAGAGAGAAATTATTAAAATTGAATTTTGATCTTGGCGAGAGTATAAGCCCTATCGTTCCTATCTATATCAGAAGTCAAACCATAATGCAGAATATGGAAAAAGAGCTGTATGAACGGGGAATATTCAGCGTTTCAGTGACTTATCCTGGCGTTAAATTTAATGAAGTCAGATTCCGGTTTATTGTTTCTGCGGCTCATACCAGACAACATATTGATTATACCTGTGAAGTGCTCAGCGAGCTTGGCAAAAAATATGGGCTTATTGAGTAAGAATGCGTTATTGCTCTCTTCGCCAGAAGAGGACAGTACGCGAAATGCGACGGAATGTTATGTCGTTTTGTTACTAACCGAATGTTTTTCAATGAATTTTGAGGAAGAGTGATCATGCTTAAAGAGTTTAAAGAGTTTGCCATGAAGGGCAACGTTGTAGATATGGCAGTTGGTATCATTGTTGGTGGAGCGTTTGGTACGATTGTCAATACTCTTGTCTCCCAGGTGTTGATGCCCCCACTGGGTCTGTTGATTGGAGGAGTCGATTTTACAAATCTCTACCTTATTCTAAAAGAGGGTTCCAAGGCAGCAGCTCCTTACGCCGCTTTGGCCGATGCGACTGCGGCAGGAGCGGTTACGGTCAATTACGGACTCTTCCTTAACTCTGTGATCAGTTTTTTAATCATGGCATTTGCAGTGTTCCTGCTTGTCAAAGCTATAAATATGCTTCGTCGTGAAGAGAAGGCCCCACCTTTGGCTCCGACAACAAAAGAGTGTCCTTATTGCCTTTCGATCGTACCTCTCAAGGCTACCCGTTGCTCCAGTTGCACTTCAGAGTTAGGAAAATAATGAGAGTATGAAACTTACCCTGGTATTCTGTCCTGAATACGCCACTCCTGCTTTTATGCTGATTGTTCTGTTTTAAGAGCAGGGATAGTCTCCTCCTGTAAATGTATATTCCCGCAGAAAAAGGGGTTAGCTGCCTATAAGCGGCTTGCCCCCTTTTCGTGGTGTGGAATGTATTTCAAAATCAGTATCACAGGGGGGCTTTTATGATGGTGCTCAGGTCGGCAATCTCTTTTCGGAATCGAATATCGTTTTTTGTGCTCTTCCTGCTGTTTGTGGCAGCAGGGAATGCGAGTACGCTGTATGCTTCTTCCACACCCTGGCCATTGCAATATCTGAGCGGTGTTGCTCCGGATATCAAGAATACAAAACTGGCGCAGAAAACTCGTGAACTGGGTTTTGATAACTATGTTGTCATGCATTCGGGTGTGACCATGAGCCCGTTATGGTCTGCTGAGTATTTGACACGCGAGAACTTGCTGAGTGCGAAGGGATTGGAGAGGCGGAACAGTTTTCACCATGAAGAGCAGCTTCCTGTCAGTGAACGGGCAGAACTGAAGGATTACGCAAAATCAGGATTGGATCGTGGCCACATGGCGCCAAATGCTGACATGCCGACAGAGAAGGCACAGTGGCAATGCTTTTCACTTGCGAATATGATTCCCCAGGATCCGGACAATAACCGTAATTTATGGGCCGCCATCGAATCTTCCGTGAGGACAATGGTCAGAAACCGTGGCGATCTCTATGTAATTTCCGGGCCACTCTATCTTGGTACCACTCTAAAACGTCTGAACGGCCGGGTTTTTGTGCCGACGAACATGTTTAAAATTGTTTATGATCCTCGTTTGAAAAGGGGGGCGGCTTACGTTGTCAGCAATGAGCCGGGTGAAGAGTGGCAGGTTTTGAGTATCAGTCAGATTGAGAAATTGGCAGGGATCAATTTTTTCCCGAAACTATCATTTGCTGATAAACAATCGATGTTGAAATTGCCTGACCCGACACGGCATAATGATCGTTATTGAATTCGTTGGAGGCAAGATTCGTTAATTTGATTTTTTCATGAAACAGGAGGATGCGAGCATGAGCAAGAAAGAGAAAAAACTGATCCCTTTTGCCAATGAATCGGATTCATTGGGTATTGGCGGCTTGACTATAGAGAACAGGGTCGATCGTATTTCGCTTTACGGAAGCCTTGACATCACACGGGATAAGGAGGGAGCGCTCAATGCGGAGAAGCTGAAGTCTCTTTTCGATGCAATTGTTGTTGCCCTTGGGTCTGAGGAGCTGCCAGATCAGATCAGTGTCAGAGCGATGGAAGAGATTGCAAATCCTTTTGCGGAGAATGGCGGGCAGTGACGGTGCGTTTTTATTCTCAATGGCGAAGCGGGAGATCATAGAGCGTTTCGTCAAGCTGATTTTGTATCACGATCTGTTTGCTCTTCAATTCTACCGTACCGCAGGCGAAGCGGGGGTGTGCGGTGCGGTTAACGAAGGCTGGCAGCACGATAAAGTGGATACCGTTCAGCAGCGCATAAGCTCCATAGTGATAATGGCCGCTGAGGCAGGCCTTGACGGCGGCAGAAGAGAGAAGAAGTTCTGAAATTTCCCGGTGGTTCCACAGAAGCCCATGTTTCTGGTCGGTCGTCTCAGGAAGCAGCGGGAAGTGGCAGATGATGATCACCTTTTCATTGGAATCCTCCGCCACTTGAAGCTCTCTTTGCAGCCACCTCTTCTGCTTGATTCCCACAGCTCCGCAATAGTCGTGCAGTTCAGGAGAGGCTAAAAAAGAGGCAAGGATCTGGCGCTCTTGCGGCGTTTCAGGTTGGCGGAGCACTGAAATATCCATGCCGTCAAGCACAATAAAACGAAACTCCTGCAGGGTAAATGAGTAAAAGGCTCTGTGCAGTCCGAGAGCTGCCATCAGTTCCTCGCGAGGCAGGGCCAGGCAATGATTGCCGATGACATGGCGGATGGCGCCCGGAAAAGTTTTGAGGATGGAGTGTACTTGCAGGAACTCTTCCTGCTTGTGAGCTTCGCTGCCCTGGATCAAGTCACCAAGCTGCAGCAGCAAACCGATCTTTTTTCTTTTCCATCCCTCTATGCAGTTGCGAAGATCTGCGGCAGCGAGGTGTGCTGCCGCAGTTTCGTTCCCGGTTGAGAAGTGGATGTCGGTAATGATGCCGAACCGGACAGGATGGCCGTTGTCAGGGTTTGCCATCAGTCACCGAATTCGGAGAGGTATTTTTCCATGAACTCGTCGAGATCTCCATCAAGCACGGTTTCTACATCAAATCGTTCGTAGTTGGTGCGGTGATCTTTGATGCGCCGGTCATCGAGAACATAGCTCCGGATCTGGCTTCCCCACTCAATTTTTTTCTTTTTACCTTCGATCTCCCGTTTTCTGGCATCCTCTTCATCGCGCTGTCGCTGGTAGAGTTGAGCCATCAGCATTTTCATGGCGCGTTCCCTGTTCTGGAACTGTGAACGTTCTTCCTGGCAACCCACGACGATACCCGTCGGGAGGTGCTTGATGCGTACGGCTGTCTCCACCTTGTTGACGTTCTGGCCGCCCTTGCCGCCGCTGCGGAACGTTGAAAGTTCAAGATCCTCTTTGCGGACGTCGATTTCAACATCGGGTGGCGCTTCGGGGTAGGTGAAGACACTGGCAAAAGAGGTGTGGCGCCGGGCATTCGAGTCGAACGGCGAGACACGCACCAGTCGGTGAACGCCGTTTTCAGCTTTCAGATAACCATAGGCATAAGGGCCCTCGATTTCGAGCGTTGCGGTTTTTATTCCTGCCCCGTCACCCTCCTGGTAGTCGTCGGTATAGATTTTGAATCCCTTGCGTTCAGCCCAGCGCATGTACATGCGGTAGAGCATTTCAGCCCAGTCCTGTGCCTCGGTTCCTCCAGCTCCGGCATGAATCGTGATCATGGCGTTGCCAGCATCATCCTTTCCCGAAAGCATGTTTTTGAACTCAATGGCTGAAATATCATGCTCGATTGACGCAATGAGTGCAGTCAGCTCTTCGCCGAAGGATTCATCGTCAAGTTCTATGGCAATGTCGAACTCATCCTGACAGGAGCGCGCCTTCAGAATGATTTTTTCATACGCGTCTGTCCATGATTTATGTTCGTTCAGCTCTTTGAGTACCTTGTTTGCTGCTTTCTGGTCGTTCCAGAAGGCTGGATCGAAGGAAATTTTTTCAAGATCCTCGATTTTTTCTTTGCGCTCATCGACGTCAAAGATACCCCCGTAACTGTTCGAGGCGACGATGAATCTCCTGCAGTCTTTCTTTTTGTGGTTCAAACATAATTGCTCGGTAGAGTTGAGTTTTGAGAGGATAACAGATGTTCACAATGAACAATTTTTTTCAGCAGAAATCAAAGAGGTTGTTTCTGTCGGGCTATTTGATGCTATCGTTGAAATTAGAAGAGTATCTACGCAATAAAGTAAAGGAGTTTTCCTATTTTCCAGTCTGTACCGGTATACCTCCGGCCATTAATCCTGAGATTCTGAAGATGAATAATGCATTCCAACGGGCGCGTCCCTCTTACAGCAATCAACCCTGTGACGGTCGTCAGAGAGTTGTTATAGAAAATGTTTCACCTGAAATCGACGGGGGCAAGTATCCGGCGAAAGTTGTGGAGGGTGATCGGCTTTTTGTTGAGGCAGATATCTTTGTTGATGGTGCAGATACCATCACGGCAGAGATCTGCTTCCGACCCCCAGGCAGTGCGGGGTGGACGTTATCTCCTATGGAGCCGCAAGGTAACGATCGATGGAAAGGTTCCTTTCTTGCAGGAACTCCTGGCTATTACCAGTATAGCGTTCTGGCTAAAGTTGATCACTTCCAGACATGGAAAAAGGGATTGGCGAAAAAAATTGAGGCTGGTCAGGATGTGTCGCTCGACCTGCAGATCGGCGCTCTTCTGGTGGAGAAGGGAGCTGAACGGGCTGAAGCGGTCGATGCCGCCATGCTCAGGTTTATTGCATCCTGCCTCCGTTCAGAAGATAAGGAGGAGGCAGCCATAGCGGCGCTTGATGCAGAACTTGCCCGGCTCATGGAGCGTCATCCCGACAAGGCGTATGCCTCTTTCTATGATAACATACTCGGCTTGACCGTGGAGCAGAAAAAGGCTGGATGCAGTGCGTGGTATGAGCTTTTTCCCCGTTCATGGGGTTCAGAGCCAGGCCGGCACGGTACATTCAATGACTGTTGTCGGCAATTGCCGATGATAGCCGGAATGGGATTCGATGTTATCTATCTTCCTCCTGTTCATCCGATAGGCTACACGAAGCGGAAGGGCAAGAATAATGCCCTTGTTGCCGCACCCCATGAGCCGGGCAGTTGCTGGGCAATTGGCAATAAGGATGGAGGCCACAAGGCCGTTCATCCGGAACTTGGTACGCTTGAAGAATTTACAGCATTTGTGACGGAGGCTGAGAAGCTCGGCATTTCTGTGGCGCTTGATATTGCTTTTCAATGTTCGCCTGATCATCCTTACGTCAAAGAGCATCCGCAGTGGTTTACCTGGCGTCCGGACGGGACAGTGCAGTTCGCCGAAAATCCTCCCAAACGATATGAGGATATCCTTCCCATCAATTTTGAGTCTGCTGACTGGCAGAACCTCTGGATTGAGCTGAAAAGCATCTTTCTTTTCTGGATCGACAAGGGTGTCAAAATTTTTCGTGTTGACAATCCCCATACCAAGGCCTTTCCTTTCTGGGAGTGGGTAATTTCCTCAATCAGGGAGGAGCATCCTGATACCGTTTTTCTGGCAGAGGCCTTTACCCGCCCAAAACTGATGGCTCGGCTGGCTAAAATTGGCTATAGTCAGTCATACAGTTACTTTACCTGGCGTAACACAAAACAGGAGCTGCAGGCATATGTGAGTGAACTGACCTCAGCGCCACTGAAACATTTCATGCGGGCGAATTTCTGGCCGAACACGCCCGATATCCTGCACGAAGAGTTCCAGCGAGGCGGACGGGAGAAGTTTATTATCCGCCTGGTTTTGGCCTCAACACTTTCGTCAAACTATGGCATGTATGGCCCGGCTTATGAACTCTGCGAAAATCGGCCGGTTGGCGAAGGCAAGGAGGAGTATCTTGATTCCGAAAAATATGAGATCAAAGCGTGGGATCTCGATCGCCCGGGCAATATCCGCGCCGAGATTACCCGCATCAACCGGATACGGAAAGAGAATCCTGCCCTTCAGCAGACTTCTGACATTACCTTTGTTCATGTTGAAGATTCTCCGGGTCATGAACATGAACAGTTGATGGCCTATGTGAAGCGGTCGGCGGATGGCAGCAATATTGTTCTTGTGGTGGTCAATCTTGATCAGTCCGGTACGCAGTCAGGGTGGCTCAGGTTCCCTCTCGAACTTTTCGGACTTTCGCATCAGCACCCCTTCATGGTTGAGGATCTGCTCAACGGTAATCAATACAACTGGAATGGCGAATGGAACTTCGTGGAGATGAATCCATGGATCATGCCAGCGCACATTTTCAGGGTGACCCTTTCCTGATAACATGAGTTTTAACATTCAGTCACTTTCTACTTATAACGAATTCTAACATGTATCAACCCGAACCGCTCTGGTACAAAGACGCCATTATTTATGAGGCGCATGTCAAGACGTTCTATGACAGCAACAATGATGGTGTTGGAGATTTTCAGGGACTGCGCCAGAAGCTTGGTTACCTGCAAAGTCTCGGTGTTACTGCCATCTGGCTGCTTCCCTTTTATCCATCGCCTTTACGAGATGATGGTTACGATATTGCCGATTATATGAGTGTCAATCCCGATTACGGGACGATGGAAGATTTCCGGGAGTTTATTGAAGAGGCACACTCTCTTGGTATAAAGGTGATTACCGAGCTGGTCGTGAACCACACTTCCGACCAACATGCCTGGTTCCAGCGTGCCCGGAAGGCTCCGGCAGGCTCTCCAGAGAGAAACTTCTATGTCTGGAGTGACGATTCCAGCAAATATTCTGAAGCCCGGATTATTTTCCAGGACTTCGAGGCTTCAAACTGGACATGGGATCCGGTTGCCGGGCAATATTTCTGGCATCGCTTCTACCATCACCAGCCCGACCTGAACTTTGAAAACCCCGAAGTACACAAGGCTCTGCTCGGTGTGCTTGATTTCTGGCTTGGCATGGGCGTTGATGGTCTCCGCCTTGATGCTGTTCCCTATCTCTATGAAGAGGAGGGGAGTAACTGCGAAAATTTACCGAGGACTTATGAGTATCTGAGGGCGTTGCGCTCCTATGTGGATGAGCACTATCCCAACCGGATGCTGCTTGCCGAAGCCAACCAGTGGCCTGAAGATTCTGCAGCCTATTTTGGTACCGGTGACCTCTGTCACATGAACTTCCACTTTCCCCTGATGCCGCGCATGTATATGGCGCTTGCTACCGAAGATCGTTTTCCCATTCTCGATATTCTGGAACAGACACCGGAAATTCCGGAGATCTGCCAGTGGGCTTCGTTCCTTCGCAATCATGATGAGCTGACGCTTGAAATGGTTACTGACGAGGAGCGCGACTACATGCGCAGGGTCTATGCCAACGATCCCAAGGCCCGTATCAATCTTGGTATCCGCCGCCGTCTTGCACCGCTCATGGCCAATGATCGCCGCAAGATTGAACTGATGAACATCATGCTGCTCTCACTGCCCGGAACTCCGGTACTCTACTACGGTGACGAAATTGGCATGGGCGATAACTTTTATCTTGGTGATCGAGATGGAGTACGTACACCCATGCAGTGGAACTCTGACCGTAATGCAGGGTTTTCGCGTGCCAATCCCCAGCGGCTGCAGCTCCCGGTCATCATCGATCCGGAATATCATTATGAGGCGGTCAACGTAGAGGTGCAGGAGAGCAATGTCAACTCCCTGCTCTGGTGGATGCGCCATACCATATCAACTGCTCATCGCTACAAATCGCTCAGCCGTGGTACCATTGAGTTCCTGCAGGTGAGCAACCCCAAAGTGCTGATTTTTATTCGTCAGTTCGAGGATGAAACCATGCTTAGTGTGATCAACCTCTCAAGAAATGCCCAGGCGGTGATGATTGATCTATCCCGCTTTGACGGCTATATCCCTGAAGAGGTGTTCAGCATGAACCGTTTTCCGAAAATCAGGAAAATTCCCTACATGGTGGCCCTGGGATCCTATGGATATTTCTGGTTGCAGTTGGTCAAGGATACCGAAAATACGGATGGTCGTCCATACCTCGACAAACCTTTTGCGACACCCTCTCGCTGGCAAAGCCTCTTTACCGGCAAAAGCCGCGAACGGCTTGAAACAGAGATTCTGCCCCAGTACTTCAAGGTAAGCCGCTGGTTTGGCGGCAAGGTGCGTCATATCATGCGTATCTCCATCGTCGATACCATTCCTGTGGCGGGAATGGCAAAAGCCAAGTTGCTGGTTACGGAAGTGCGCTATTCAAGTGGTGAGAATGAACGCTATCAACTCCCGGTATGCTTTTCTCCGCTTTCCCTGGTTTCTCTCCAGGATGATAATTTCTACAAGCGCGTTATTGCAAGGGTCGTTATTGGCGATGAAGAGGGTTATCTGTGCGACGCCACCTTTGATGGGCGTTTCCTGAACCATCTCTATCAGCTTGTTACCGGCAAGGAGAGTTGGCAGGGTAAAGAGGGCACTGTTTCCGGAATGAAGTCCATGAAGATGGATGCTGTTGCGGAAGAGGGAATGGAGCATGAGCCCCTCCTGATGGGTGTCGAACAATCGAATACCTCAATTCGCTTCAATAATGATCTCTGCCTGAAGCTCTATCGCCGCATTGAAATCGGAATCTCTCCCGAAGTGGAGATGTGCCGTGCGCTGAGTGAGCATACTTCGTTCAAAAACCTGCCGGGCTATCTTGGTTCACTGAACTATGAGCAGAGTCGCACCAACGGCTATTCTCTCGGTATTTTGCAGCATTTTGTGAAAAACGAAGGGGATGCCTGGCAGCTTTCGCTTAGTCAGGTGAAACGCTATTATGATGATATCCTTGCAAAAATCAACTCCGGCATGGTATTGCCTGCGTTGCCGAAACTCAGTGGTGATCCCGTGCAGCTTCCCGAAATCATGCATGAACTGATTGGTGAAGCCTATCTTGGCATGCTTGAAAAGCTTGCAGAACGGACTGCTGAAATGCACCTCTCCCTTGCTTCGCTCGACAGCGATCCGGCATTTGCGCCAGAGGCTTTTACTACACTCTATCAGCGTTCTATCTACCAGGCGATGTGCGAACAGGTGAAGCGGGCGGTTCTTCTTATCCGTGAAATCATGCATCAGATGGCTCCGGAGCAGCAGCAGCTTGCATCTCTTTTTGTGCAGAGGCAGAAACAGATTTTGCAGCAGTTTGATCCCATCAGGATAGAGAAAATCGATACACTCAAAATCAGGATTCACGGCGATTTTCATCTTGGCCAGGTACTCTTTACCGGCAAGGATTTTGTGATTATCGATTTTGAGGGAGAGCCTGCCCGGCCCCTCTCCGAACGGAAAATCAAACGTTCGGTTTTCCGTGATATTTCAGGCATGTTGCGCTCCTTCGACTATGCGGCCTTTAATGTGCTGCAGCAGGACAACACCCTCTTCCGTCCGGAAGAGCGGCTTGCCCTTGAGCCTTGGGCTGACCGCTGGAGTTTCTATGCTGGCCAGTACTTTCTCGACAGCTATTTTGCAAAGACCGGAGGCAGTAATATTGTTCCGGCAGATCCGAAGCAGCGTGAACATCTGATGCGGGCCTATTTGATGAACAAGGCGGTCTACGAACTCAATTATGAGCTCAACAATCGTCCTGACTGGGCCTCCATACCGCTTCGGGGTATTATGAAGATTCTGGAGTCGTAACGCGGGAATCGGGATGATGCCTCTGCCGTGCAGTGCGGCAGGGAGCATCTCCGTTCCAGTTCAATGGGTAACTGGTTTCGGGAGAATGTTTTGCAGGTACATACCATAGAAACATCGGTGAGCGGGAAGTATCTTCTCCGTTTGCCCGCTGATCCAGGTACGGCTCCGCTTCTTGCGGGCTTTCATGGTTACGGCCAGACTGCTGAAGATGAGTTTCGTCTGCTGTGTGCAATTCCTGGCTCAGATCGCTGGTTTTGCTGTTCCATCGAAGCGCTCCACTCCCTCTATACTGCGGCAGGCAATCCCGGCGCAAGCTGGATGACCAGTTGTGATCGCGAGCAGCATATTGAAGAGAATGTGCGCTATGTCGATGCGGTTATCGAGCGTATCAGGGCGCTCCACGATGTGAACGACCGCCTCTGCTTTCATGGCTTTTCACAAGGTACCGGCATGGCTTGCCGTGCAGCCCTGCTTGGCCGTTACCCGGCAGAGCGCATCCTGCTCCTTGGCGGTGACATTCCTCCGGAACTTGCCGTAAGTGGGCGTATGGGACGGGTGCATCTTGCCCGTGGTACCCGCGATCAGCTCTATTCGCAGGAGCGGTATGAACGGGATGTTGCACGGTTGCAGGAAGGGGGGATTGCGTTTGTTGCCTGCAGCTTTACCGGTGGTCACCGCGTCAATGAAGCATATTATCAAGCTGCAGGGGAGTTTCTTGAGGGTGAGTAGCATCTACTTTTCTTTTGCAGCTCTCCATAGTCTGTCGAGCTCTTCCGGTGTGTACTCCTGCCAGTTGCGGTCTGATGCCTGGACCTGTTCTTCAATATGGCGGAAGCGGCCCATAAACTTGTTTGTGGCTTTGCGGAGAGCATCTTCAGGGTTTGCTCCAAGAAAGCGACTGTAGTTGACAAGGGTGAAAAGCAGGTCGCCGAACTCCTCCTCCTGCTCCTCTTTGGTGGCAGCCTCTTTCAGCTCCCTGAGCTCTTCGGCAAGTTTATCGAGCACACCCTCGTCACTGGGCCAGTCGAAACCAACTCCCGCAACCTTTTTCTGTACACGATAGGCGCGCAGAAGCTCCGACATGGCGTTCGGTACTCCGTCAAGCAGGCTCTGGCGTCCCTCCTTGAGCTTGAGGTTCTCCCAGTTTTGCAGCACCTCCAGTTCGGTTTCGGCTATGACATCACCAAAGACGTGCGGGTGACGGCTGATGAGCTTGTGGCAGAGCGCTTCAAAAACATCGGCAAAGGAGAAGGTTCCCCGCTCTTCTCCGAGGAGAACCTGAAAAGAGAGATGGAGAAAAAGGTCGCCACACTCTTTTTTCAGTTCGGTTTCATCCTGCTGGTCGATGGCGTGGATCAGTTCGTAGCTCTCTTCGAGCAACAGGTGGGCCAGCGACTCCGGAGTCTGCTTTCGATCCCAGGGGCACTCCTGACGCAGTACCTTGACAAGACTCAGGGCTCGTTCGAACTGCTCTGCAAGGGTTCGTTCTCTCTGCGCGACAATGTCGGCTTTCAACTCTTCTGTCGCTGTTTTTTCAGCCATTGCGTCATGCTATTTTCTCAGTTTTGCTTTTCAACTCTGGCTGAAGTTACGCTTTCTTGCCGCTATTTCTGTATACTTCAGGGAGAGTGTTCAATGTCCCTTGCACAATAGCATATAATTTATTTTTCTGAAAGTCATGACGATGCCCATCATCTTGCCCCGGCAGGAAGCTCCTGTTGCCGCCATTGCCACACCGGTTGGCGTTGGCGCTCTCGCGGTGCTGCGTATCAGCGGCGAGGGGGTTTTTGATATCGCCCAGAAGGTGTTTCGCAAAAAAAACAACCCGAACTTTCGCTTTACTGCATCGAAAGGGTTTCGGGCCCATTTTGGTACGGTGCATGACAGCGAAGGGCTCATTGACGAAGTGGTTGCCTTGGTGTTTCGTTCACCAAACTCCTTTACTATGGAGGATATGGTTGAGTTCACCTGTCATGGCGGCCCTGTTGTTGTTCAGCATATCCTTAAAGTGCTGCTTGATGAGGGGTGCAGGCTGGCAGAGCCGGGTGAGTTTACCCGGCGGGCATTTCTGAACGGGCGGATTGATCTTCTGCAGGCTGAGGCGATTGGCGAGATGATTCATGCCCGAACAGAATCCGCATTCCGTACCGCAGTGACCCAGATGCAGGGAACCCTCTCCCTGAGGCTCGACGCCATGCGGGAGCTGCTTTTGCGCTCATGTGCCCTTCTGGAGCTCGAACTTGATTTCAGCGAGGAGGATGTTGAGTTCCAAAGTCGCACGCAACTTCAGGAAGAGCTTGCCGGGTTACAGGAAGAGCTGCACCGTCTTGTGGATTCCTATCAGCATGGCAGACTGTTGAAAGAGGGGGTTGCAACGGTGATTGCGGGCTTGCCGAATGCTGGCAAGTCAACCCTGCTCAATGTGCTGCTCGGCGAAGAGCGCTCCATTGTGAGCCATATGCCGGGCACGACCCGCGACTATATCGAAGAGTGCTTTCTCTATGAAAAAACCATGTTTCGCCTGACCGATACGGCCGGGTTGCGCGAAGGAGGGGAGGAGGTTGAGCATGAAGGTATCCGGCGCAGTTTCAAAAAAATTTCTGAAGCCGATCTTCTTGTCTATCTCCTTGATATCAGCCTTGAGAGCTACCTTGATGAAGTTCCCCTGATCCGAGATCTTCTTGAGCGTAACAGCAATGCCCGTATGATTGTTGCGGCCAACAAAATTGACCTTGCAACCGGGAGCGAAGAGCGGCTGCAAAAACTCCGTGCGGCGACCGGCTGCGAAGTGTGTGCACTTTCTGCCGCCAAGGGAGAAGGGCTTGAGGCTCTCAAGCGCCTGATGAGCACGATGGTGGAAGGGCTTGACAAGCTTCATGAAGCGAGTGTTCTGGTGACCAGCCTGCGTCACTATGAGGCGCTCCGCAACGCATCCGATGCCCTCGCAAACGCGCAGGAACTGATCACCCGTCAGGCCGAAACGGAACTCATAGCCTTCGAGCTTCGTTCAGCCCTCGACTATGTCGGAGAAATCACCGGAAAAGTGGTCAGCGAAGAGATCGTGAATCTCATCTTTGAGCAGTTCTGCATCGGAAAGTGAAGTCATATGTCCTTGTTCGCTTTGTTTTTATTTGCTATATACAACTGATGTATCCATTATTTCAGGAGAGTATCATGACCATCAGCACTGTCTTTATTAATAATCGTTCTCAAGCGGTCAGATTGCCCGCCGAGCTGCGTCTGCCGGAGAGCGTTAAAAAAGTAAATGTCCGCGCAAGAGGTAATGAACGGATAATTTCCCCGGTTGGAAAGAGCTGGGAGAGCTTTTTTTTGGACGCTCCCAAGGTTACTGATGATTTTATGGAAGAACGTGACCAACAGGAGCAACCTGAGCGGGAGTCATTCTGATGCTGCGATATCTTTTGGATACCAATATCGTGATTTATACGATGAAGCGCCGTCCAATCGAGGTACTTCATGTTTTTAATGAAAACGCAGATCGAATGGCCATCTCTGCGATTACCTTGTCGGAACTATTATATGGAGCTGAAAAGAGCAGCAATGTCAGTCAAAACCTGTCAGTGATTGAAGATTTCTGCAGCAGATTGGAAGTGTTGTCTTACGGTGCCAAAGCATCACAGCATTATGGATCGATAAGGGCCTCTCTTGCAAAATCAGGGGAGCCAATCGGCGTTAATGATGTTCATATTGCTGCCCATGCCAGAAGTGAAGGATTGATTCTTGTCACCAATAATGTTAAGGAGTTTATCAAAGTCCCGGCCTTACAGATAGAAAATTGGGTGAATTCTTAAAGTATGGCCCGCCCGTCTCTTTCCCGATCAGTTGGGATTTACTCCTTGTTCACAGATTCCCTCACAAATATTGATGTTAACTGTACGGCACTGCATCGGGGATGCAGTGCCGTACAGAGTGTCAGCTTTGCGTGTAGGTGTGGACGCTGTTTTGTGAGGATGGTAGATAGTTGACGCCGAACCAGCAGACCAGAAGCACGACAAACGAAAGTGCGAGATACCATTGCAGCTTGCTGCGGTCAATCTTGTAGCTGAAGGCGTGAAGATAACCGAGATAGGCCAGCCAGGAGAGGAATGCCCAGGTCTCTTTTGGATCCCAGGTCCAGTAATGGCCCCATGCCTCTTTTGCCCAAAGAGCACCAAAAATCAGGCCGAAGGAGAGCAGCACAAAACCAAGCAGAGCCAGATAGTGCGAGACGGATTCACCGTTCGTATTCTCTTTGTGTCGTATCTGGAGAGAGACGTTATGAAGCGCGGTAACTGAAGATGCGGCAAGCAGTACATAGCCGACCAGATAGACAATGACATGCGGAATAAACCAGGGGCTCTGCAGTGCGGGCATCAGGGTTTTATCAAAGACTTCGGGATGGAGCATGTTGATGACAAGAAAAAATGTCGCAAGTCCCATGCAGTAGTATTTCAGCCACTCAATCTTCCAGCGGTACTCGACCAGAAAGCCGACAAGAGGAATGAGCGCCGCATACCAAAGACGCGTTTCGCCAAGGGTTCGGAGTGGTGGACGGTCGAGGAGCGACCAGTAAAAGGCAATAAAAGCCACCATGACCAGCGCTCCTGAAAAAGAGATGATAAATGCCGGAATTTTCAGGGCTGGAGTACGGCGGGCCAGAAGGCTCAGCAGGGAGCCAAGAGCCCAGCAGGCAATTGCCGCTATTGCTGCAGTGTTAAAGTTGATTATCATGATGCGCTCTCTGTTCGTTTAATGCCATTCCAGAAAAACAGAATATTCCCTGCCATAATCATAAAAAAGCCAAGATAAACAGCCGGTAACCATGGGTCACGGATTACTTCGACCAGGCTCAGCTTTGACCAGCGTCCCGCTTTTTCATCATACCCCATCTGGTAGAGTTTCCAGTCCATAAATTTTACAGGTTTGTTTACTTCAAGATTTGACATCAATTCATGGCCCTGACTGTCCTGAACGGTAACGGCTGAGCGGAATGATTTTGGTGTGCCTGGTACCATGATAAGAAAGAGGTTTCCCAATGTGGCAGCGTCTGGTCTCAGGATCGGGCTTCCGGTGCTGATCCAGGTTTCCTGCTGAACGGAAGCGGCGCTGATCCTGATTTTTGCATAAGGAATACCGGTTGAGATCTCTGCTGGCTGAGGAATGCCCTTCTCCCCGGGAAGCGCAAAGGGAATGTAGTCGAGCACAAGAACGTCGAGTCCCTCCCATGAGGCGGTTGCACCCTTCCGGACTTCAATAACTGCCTGTGACTTGTTCATCAGGAGCTTGTCGTTGTGCGGATCATAGAGCAGCAGTTGGGGAGGATACTCTTCAAGGGAAAAGTCATGAAGGAAAACAGAAAACGGGAGTTGCTGCGGAGTATTGCTCCCCATGGTATAGCCGAGGTTTCCTGCTTTACCCTCTTCAACAGGGATAATAAGACGCTGGAGGTCAGAACTGCCGAAAATGCCGCATGAAAGGGCTATCCAGAAGCCCGCATGAAAGAGGATAAACTGGATATTTTTCATGCTGAACGGCACAAGCTTCCATGAAAGCGAGAGGCCGAGGTTGGCAAGAAAGAGGATGATGGTCAATGCAAACGGCCAGCTTGAAAAAATATGGTTGAACCCTGACCGGGCGGCCAATGAGCCAGAGGAAACGGCATCTTGTGGAACAATGCCCCCGATCATCGAAAGAAGAGCAATCGCAAAAATAAGGGAGAGTCCGAGAGGAATGCTTCCGAACCATTTCACAATGGGCGAATTCCTGAAACCAAGGCCGATGCTCAATATGAGAGCTGCGAAGAGAGACAGGGCTATGGCGTTGACAGGCAGCCGAGGCAGTACCAAGCCTCGGCCGGATGTGGCAAATTCAATAAAAAAGCCTGCAACAAGTGCAGACGCCGTAAACAAAACGGATTCCCTGAACTCCCAGGGTGTCTGAAACAAGCGACGCCGGACAACTGCCATAATGACTACCTGAACGTTATTATTAGTAAAAATGATCTGCGCGCCACTGCTCTCTGTTCGGTTACCCTGGAGCGGAGAAAAAGTCTTTTCTGAAACAGGTGGTCATGAATGCGTTGCAAGACCACACTGGATACGTCAAACCGGATGCATCTGTTATTCGTTGATTGCCCAGACACTTTTATGATCAAGTACAGGAAAAGTGATCCTGACCTGAGTTATTCATCAAAGCAATAAAAAAAGGGTGCAAAAAATATCACAATTGCTTATATAATTGATAGTTAAGTCAATAAATAAGACGCGATATTTATGCAATCCCTTCGTCCGAATATAGTCACTTCAGAGAGTACGCGACAAACATTATTTTTATTCAATTCTGCATCAGTTATTGCCCCGGTAAGAGGAAAAAAAGTGGCTCTGGATTTTAATGCTGGCAACATCACAAGCGATTCTGGTACAATAAAATGATTGCTGCAGCGTGAGCGTACCTCCTGTCACCGTTTTCGTGCAAACCAGTTCTGGCTGTTTTCAGGAAAACAAAGATCGGTGTGCATTTGCTATGGCATAACCGTACCATCGGATTCTCTCAACATGTCTGGCAATCTTTGAACATTTGCGTCATCAGTCCTGTCCAAAACCACGAGTAGTGCCATTTTTTACTCAAAATTTCTGTCTTGGCAGGCTTCACGGCCTATACAGGTTATAAAGAGTAAAAGAGGTGTCAGTTGCAATTGGTGCCTCTTTTTTTTGTAGGAGCCGATGGGAAAGATATTCTGTTTTTTTAAGTACTTTTTAAGCTGGCATTAATTGTGCTTTAGGGTTTTAATAGCTATTCTTGAGGCTGTCATGTTTCGGTATAAACTTTTTTCAGCTTTACGCAACGCATCCTGTTGCAGGTCAAATGCGTCAAGCCAATTTTTGTGGCTGCCCTGAAGATGCCGATCGCAGGAACAGGCAAGGCATCAATGCTGTTGGTTATGAAGCAGAAGGGGTGCTCAACTCTCGCTCTGGACTGTGAGTTAAGGCGATTGGAAGCTTTCTGTTCATCGGTTCAAGGATGATTTTTGGAGGCTTTTTCATGATAATGCCACACCAGTCGATGCTTTCGTCCTTATCGATATAGGCGCTATCCGCATAGAGTTTCTGGCCAGTGTCATGACGATCGATCAGGGTTTCAAGTTCCCGGCAATCATGAATCGCAGCATCGGTTACGGAGTAGGTCGTGATGTTCCACTGCTGGCTTTTACCTCTTTTTTTTCCTCACGGGTATTACGATGACGGCTTGCTTCGACAAAACCGGCATCAACGATCTTGCCTGTTTTAGCGAAGATACACTGGTGATCAAGTGCCTGGTTGAAACGATAGAACAGAGTGGCAATAATTTCTTCGGGGATAAGGGTTTGATGGAATTTCGACATGGTTTTGCTGTCAGGCCAAGAACGCGATCAATGCTCAAAGAGAGTGATGCATTAGCCTTTCTCGAAGATACCGGGATGGGATATCTGGCGGTTGACCAGTCGGGAAAGATATATTATAAAAATACGTAGTACAATTTTTGGCGTAACATCAATAACTTTTTTCTTATGCGAAAAACAAAAATGAGCCATTATGCTCTCAGGCGTACTGTGGCTATTCTTGGGCTTTTTCTGGTACTTTTCCTCAGGGTGAGTACCGTTTTTGCGGCGGAGTTTCTTGATCCTGAGCAGGCGTTCAGGATTACGGCTGAGTTGAACAGTGCCCGTTCAGTTGTGTTGCACTGGGATATTGCAAAAGGCTACAAGTTGTATCGAGATCAAGTTGCCGTTAGTGTTGAAAGCGGCAAAGCTGAGCTGAAGGCTCCTCTTTTGCCGAAAGCGATCATGATAACAGATCCTTCAACCAATGAGAAGATTGCTATTTATCATGATATGCTGCATGTTGAGGTGCCTCTTGTCAAGGCTGACGGGCCGTTTGTGCTGAATGTTGTCTACCAGGGTTGTGCTGAGGATGGCCTCTGTTATCCTCCAATAACAAAGCTTTTTAAGGTTGATCCGGCCCGACCGGGTCTGCTGTCACTCGCTGGTGAGGAGGCTGTTGCTGATCCTGTTGATAATGGCAGCGCCGATACCCGGAATACCGTTGATTCGGCTCCTGCAGCTCAGAGCGCTGCGAGCGCATCGGCAAAGGCAAGCATCAAAGACAATGATCTCTCTCTTGCAACGGCTACGCTTGCTGGTGGCAGTTTATGGAAAATTGCTCTTGCATTTCTTGCGTTTGGGTTGCTGTTGTCGTTTACTCCTTGTGTTCTGCCGATGGTGCCCATTCTCTCTTCCATTATTGTTGGTGAGGGAGATGTTACACGTCGCCGCAGTTTTCTGATGGCTCTTGCCTATTGCCTCGGGATGGCATTAGTCTATACATCGCTTGGTGTTGCTGCCGGTCTTGCGGGAGAGGGGCTTGCTGGCGCTTTGCAGAAGCCATGGGTTTTGGTGATGTTTGCGCTGCTTCTTGTTCTGCTCTCTCTGTCGATGTTTGACGTCTATCAGTTACAGTTGCCGGTTTCTTTGCAAAGTAAGCTGGGCAAGGCATCTGGTGGTTTAAAAAGGGGACGTTTTGTCGGGGTCTTTTTTATGGGTGCCTTGTCGGCGCTTATTGTTGGTCCTTGTGTTGCCGCGCCTCTTGCCGGTACCCTTGTCTATATCAGTCAGACTCGTGACGTGCTTCTGGGTGGCCTGGCGCTCTTTTCGATGGCGATGGGGATGAGTGTTCCTCTTTTACTTGTCGGGTTGTCTGCTGGTAGCTTGCTTCCCAAGGCTGGTGCATGGATGATTGGTGTGAAATATGTGTTCGGGCTTTTGTTGATTGCTGTTGCCATCTGGATGGTTTCGCCGATTCTTCCCGCTTCTGCGGTTATGCTTTTCTGGGGTGCTTTTGCTCTGCTCTGTTCGGTTTTTCTTGGTCTTTTTGATGCGTCAAGCGCAAAACCAACAATCGCTGACCGTTTCGGTAAAACGTTTGGTCTGGTACTTTTTGTTATCGGGTTACTCGAAATTGTAGGGGCTGCTGCAGGTGGCACCAATGTTCTTGAGCCACTTTCGCAGTTGCAAGGCGCTTCGTCGGCAAGTTCAGGAGAGGAGAAGAGTGTTGGTTTTACCCGAATCCGGACAGTTGCAGAGCTTGATCAGGCTCTGCTTTCAGCGAAAAAGCCGGTTATGCTCGATTTTTATGCCGACTGGTGTGTCGCCTGCAAGGAGATGGATCGCTTTACCTTTCATGATCCCAAGGTTATCGAGCAGCTTGGCAATCTGACGCTGCTGCAGGTTAATGTTACCGCCAATAGTGAGGATGACCGCGCCTTGATGAAGCGTTTTGGCCTTTTCGGTCCTCCCGGAATGATCTTTTTTGATACGAAGGGCAATGAGATTGCCGATAGCCGGATTGTTGGTGTTCTTGAAGCGCGTGCTTTTTTTGATCATCTCAACAAGTTTGTCATGAGCCATTGAGCGTTGTGCATTGAAAAAACTAAGGAGTACATCTCTTCATTCCGTATTCCCCTCTCTTCTTGCGAGTACGCTCTTTTTCTTTATGAAGAAGAGATTTTTTTCCTGAAGGAAAAGAGCGTGCTGGTCAAAGGAATGGCTAATATCAATATTTCTCTCCCGCAGGTGTGGGCACCCGCGCTCATTGATGCGCACAAAAAACAGCTACCTGAATTTGTGCGTTCTCTCAGCTTTCAGCAAGAGTTGATTGGCCTGAACCGAGTGCCTCGAGTTTAACTTTTGTGATTCCGGATTTTAAGAGTCCGATCTTTTTCGCTGCGCCTATGGATAAATCAATGACTCTCCCTTTGACATATGGCCCCCGGTCGTTGATGCGTACGATGACCTCCTTTCTATTTCGCAGATTGGTTACCCTTACCCAGGTACCAAATGGAAGTGATGGATGTGCGGCAGTCAGTTGGTTCATATTGAAGGTTTCGCCGTTTGCTGTTTTGCGACCGTGAAACTGGTTTGCGTAAAAGGATGCTTTGCCTTCGGTAACAGGAACGTGTGCCTTGTGCTGTCTGTATGCGCCCTTTTTTGAAGTGGCAACCGACTGGAGTGCATCCCCGGAAGAGTTGTTTTCAAGGCTATATTGTGTGTTTTTGCCCAAAACAGGAAAGGTCATCAACGTTGCTGACAGGGCTACAACAATCAGGATTGCTGCAAATGAAATAGGGAAAAAATGGTTTTCATGATTCATACGCTTACGGTTTAAATTCGCTTACCATTAACCCATGTGCTCAATGGGAATGGATAGAAATGAATGAAAGTTGCTCGATCATTCAATTGTTCTGTACCGTTCAATGTAAGGAAAATATATCAAAGTGGAAAATATCCGCATAACGCCTTGTTTTGAAAGGGCTTTTACGCTAAGTCGTGCATTAATGTCGTGATATTGGCCTGTTTTGTCGGGGAGTCATTGCTCTGGTTCTAAAACGAATGGAGTGTTTTAATTGCAGCACTGATTCTTTATTGTGAATAATCATTCATTACGTTATTCTGAAACAGGTTCCGGGGTTCTTTTTTTACCGATTCACGCTTCTTTCTGGCGTGTGTCTTGTGGGCTGTTTTTGTCTCCTTCGGTAGCTTTATTTGATTTTGTACTTATTATCTATATTATCCGGAGCAATTTTCTTGTTGTCAATACAATTATAGGGTCAATACATTTATTCATTTTCCTGGTTGATTATGTCAAAAATAGCTGAAGAGCCTGATTTACGTAACCAGTCAGGGCTGTCAGGCATAAAACGGCTTGCCGGGCTCTCTCTTGGTGCTCTCGGGGTGGTTTTTGGTGATATTGGTACCAGTCCTCTTTATGCTGTTCGGGAATGTTTTCATGGTGAGTATGGTATTCCAATCACACAGGTAAATGTTCTTGGTGTTCTTTCTCTGCTTGTATGGGCTCTTCTTTTGATTGTCAGCCTGAAATATCTGACCTTTATCATGAAAGCTGATAATGATGGTGAGGGCGGGATTCTTGCTCTTACCGCACTGATCATCATGCAAAGCAAGAAACAGGGTTATGAACGCTGGTTATTGGTTGTTATCGGATTGTTCGGAGCTGCTTTGCTCTATGGCGACGGCATGATTACTCCCGCCATATCGGTTCTTAGTGCGGTGGAGGGAGTGCAGATCATTGCGCCTGCATTCAGGGAGCTGGTCATACCGGTTACCATTGCTGTTCTTGTTGCTCTTTTTTTCTTTCAGCATCATGGAACAGCAAGAGTTGGGGCTCTTTTTGGGCCAATTATTTTTGTCTGGTTTGTGGTTATCGGTTTACTCGGCCTTGCTGAAATTATCCGCTATCCGCAGATATTGCAGGCTATCCTGCCCTGGTATGGAATCTCTTTTCTTTTGAGCAATCATCTTCAGGGTTTTATGGTTTTGGGTGCAGTGTTTCTCTCTGTTACGGGAGCTGAAGCACTCTATGCCGATATGGGACATTTCGGTAAACGGCCTATCCGGTTGACCTGGGTCTTGCTGGTGCTTCCTGCATTGCTCCTGAACTATTTCGGGCAGGGGGCTTTGCTGCTCGCTTTTCCAGAGCAGTCTCATCATCCTTTTTATGGTCTGGTGCCTTCCTGGGCAATGATTCCTATGGTGGTGCTCTCAACCTCGGCAACGATTATTGCATCTCAGGCCCTGATCACGGGCGTTTTTTCGTTGACCCAGCAGGCAATGCAACTTGGTTATCTGCCTCGTCTGACGGTGACGCATACATCCGATAAACATATTGGACAGATTTATGTTCCTGCGGCAAACTGGTCGTTAATGGTTGCTACTATTAGTCTTGTTGCGGGCTTTGGTTCATCCAGCAAGCTTGCTGCAGCTTATGGTGTGGCTGTTACGGCAACGATGCTTATCTCCACGATTCTGTTCTATTATGTTGCAAGGGATCTCTGGAAGTGGAACAAGATTGCCCTTAATGTTCTGATCGGCTTTTTTGCCATCATTGATCTTTCTTTCTTTGGGGCAAGTGCGACAAAGTTGTTTCAGGGGGCATGGTTTCCGTTGGCAATCGGACTGTTTATCTTTACGCTCATGCTTACCTGGAAGCAGGGACGCAGCCTACTGCTCCAACAATTGAAGGATCGTACCCTGACGATTGATGAGTTTCTGCAAAGTCTTTCGCTGCAGCAGCCGCACCGGGTACAGGGGCAGGCGGTCTATCTTACAGCCAATCCTGACGTTGTTCCCGTTGCCATGCTGCACAACCTGCGTCACAACAAGATCATGCATTCGGAAGTGGCTTTGTTCCATTTCAGCACGGAACGGGTGCCGAGGGTTCCAGACGGTCGCAAGGTAGAAGTGACCAAACTTGGTAATGGCGTTTTTAAAGTGGTTGCACGGTACGGATTTCTTGAGTATCCGAATATTCATCAGGTCATCTCGCTTGCAAATCGTCAGGGGCTCTCTTTCAGGCCAGAGGCAATCAGCTTTTTCCTGAGTCGGGAGAAAATTGTTACCGGCCTCAAGTCGAAAATGATTTTGTGGCGCAAAAAACTTTTTGCGTTGATGTCGCTTAATGCTCTCAGTGCAACGGCGTATTACGATCTTCCTCCAGGTCAGGTGATTGAGATCGGTGTTCTGGTTCAGATTTGAATCAGGGCGTAGTGATGGGGCGTGTTTGACGTTTACGGAGATGACGAACAGTATAGAATAAATTCATGACTGATTTTCTGCAACATATTTTTGATAATCCACTCTCATCACTGCTTGTTGTTAGCAATTTAATCATTATCGAAAGTCTTCTCTCTGTCGATAATGCGGCTGTGCTTGCCACTATGGTTATGGATTTGCCAGCGAAAAAACGGGCTGCTGCGTTGAAATATGGTATTATCGGAGCCTATGTATTCAGGGGGCTCTGCCTTTTTTTTGCCGCTTTTCTGGTGCAAATCTGGTGGTTAAAGCCTCTCGGAGGTCTCTATCTGCTCTATCTTGTCTGGGCCTGGCTGAAAGGTAAAAAAACCCCAAGTAAAGATGATGATTATTTCAACAAGCAGAGTAACTGGTTGTATCAATTGACCTCAGGCCGATTGGGGGCATTTTGGTCGACGGTTCTTCTTATCGAAATGATGGATCTTGCATTTTCGATAGATAATATTTTTGCTGCTGTGGCTTTTACCGACAATCTTATACTGATCTGTGTCGGTGTTTTTATTGGTATTCTGGCTATGCGTTTTGTTGCCCAGGGCTTTGTTGGGCTCATGGAGAGGTACCCGTTTCTCGAAACCTGTGCGTTTGTGGTTATCGGTTTGCTTGGTATCAAACTCTCATTTTCAGTGATAGAGCATTACTATCCGGAAATGGCTGTTATGAGGTTTATGGAGGGGCCATATGCCGACATCATTACCTCTGGAGTGACGGTTGCCATATTTGTTATTCCTGTACTCACGAGTCTGTTTTTCAATATTCCCGGAAAAAAGCGTACCTGAAAGCGGGACGGTGCAAAAATGTCGCACAGGAGAAGTTCATGTGTTAAAAGGCTGTAGTATATGTGCTATATAGTTTTGTATTTTACATCCATTGGTCCGTGAGCATATGATGGGCAGCTTTTTTCATTTCGTACAACTTTATTGATTAACGAACAGCATTTTTCATATGTCGTCAAATTCAGGATTCAGTCAACGGCTTCGGGAATATATTCTCCAGAAACATGGTTCCATCAACTCTTTTTGCAAGGCCGTCGGGATAAAATATCCGGCACAGATGACTCCCTATCTTCAGGGAAAGTGTCGGCCCGGTAAAAAAATGCTTGAGCGTCTTAGAAATGATGGGGCAGATATCCAATGGTTGCAGAGTGGTCATGTCAAAGATTATCCTTTGGCTCCGCTGAGCAATGCACTGGCTTTTTCCCGCTCCCGGATGGATATCGATAATTTGTTCAGGCAGGTTCATCTCAATGTTGGTGGTGAGAGTGATCGCTTTAAACCGGTCATAGAGGCTTATGCAGTTATTGATCATGCAGAACGCCTGGTTGATATGACCGGATCGATTGAAACTTTTTTAGGCTATGAAGCCAATGCGTTGTCAGAGGTTGGATTGGCCTCTTTGATTCATCCTGAAGACTATGTGCTTGTGCAGAGTTCATTACACCGACAACGGCAGGAAGATGATATTGTAACGTTTCATTCAAGATTTAAAACCGGCGAAGGCAAGTATATGCTTGTGGAGTGGTGCCTCTACATAAAGTGTAAACCGATGTCAGATTTAAGAGAGTATACCATGATTTTGAGAAAGTCAGGCAGTTAGTTTTTTTCCGGTTTACCTGTTTTCCTTGTAATTGAGAGGATGTTATTGTTTTCGGCGTTTTCTGAAAAAAATTTGTTTATCCTTTTTTTATTTGTATTAATCGGAATAGGCAACAGCGAACCAATAACGTTCGATCATACAATCGGAAAGGAGGTCAAGATGGCACAGTTCAGAGCCGGAGACAAGATTATCTATCATAAGCCTAAAAGCTCATTTTGTCCGGGCCCCAGGGCTAAGCAGGTTTTTCCTCTTGAGCACGGTGAGGAGTATCACTATGTGGTAGACAAGTTCTGGAAAGTCGATAAGGTTAATGAGGACGGCACGCTTGATGTCGTTACCCGGACAGGCAAAAAAAACAAGCTGCAGGCCAGTGACCCCAATATCAGTAAAGCTCATCTGCTTCAGCATCTTCTCTATCGCAAGCGCTTTGTGGGTTGACCGCATCTGTTGTGCATTGATGACCGTCTCGCTCGGGTGATGCTTCCGGGGTGCCTGGGCCTGATTATTTTTGGCTCTTATGCACAAACCGGCATCCTTGACGTGCGGCCCAGTTTGGTGTTGCCTGTTGTCCTGAAGGAAGAATGGTCTCTGACGACAGGGTAGCATTGTTGAAATTTGCGTCCATAATGTTTGCACCTTTCAGGTTTGCGCCTTCAAGATTCGCGCCTTCAAGATCCGCTTCAAAAAGTGATGCTCCTTCGAGATTTGCCCCACTCAGATTGGCATTGCCGAGTTTCGCTCCGTAAAGTAATGCGTTCGAAAGATTACTGTTGCTGAGATCAGCCCCTTTCAGAAATGCACGGTCAAGGTTTGCTCCTTGAAGATCAGCTCCCTGCAGCTTTGCAGACTTCATCTCCGCTTTGTGGAGATCGGCTTTATGGAAATCGGCACCAGCCATGTTGGTGTTTTGAAAAGAGCTTTGTTCAACACGGGTTCGGGCAGCAGTTGCAGGCTGTTTTCTGTTTTCCGTTATGTTTTTTGCGCCTGTTTTGGTGATTGTGTTCTTTTCTGCAAGGAGTGGTGTTTTGTAGGTCATTGCCTCGTTTTCCTGTTCCCTGACGAATGATGCATTGTGTAGTGCACTCCAGCTTGCTGTGGCTTTTTTCCCTGAGGGCAGGATGGTATTGTTTGATAGCGTAGCCCCGTTGAGATTGGCTTGTTCAAGGAAATGCGCATTTTTCAGATTTGCACCTTTCAGGTCTGCACCCGCAAGATTCGCTTCGAAAAGAGTGGCGCCAGTCAGGTTCGCCCTGTTAAGGTCACCATTTTCAAGCATAGCCCATCTCAAATTTGCTCCCTCAAGGTTGGCTTCCCGCAACACAGCACCTTTCATGAAGGATCCCTGAAGATTTGCTCCAGTAAGAGAGCTTCCTGTAAAGTCACTCTTTCTGAGATTTGCTTTTTTTATCAGGGCCATTGTCAGGTTTGCTCCTTTCAGGTCAGCCATGTCAAGTTTTGATCCGTTGAGTTTTACCCTGATTAACACGGTTTTGCCGAGGTTCACACCAGTCAGGTCGAGATCTTCAAGTTCCGCCTCTTCGAGGTCGAACGCTCCTTCGGGGTTGGCAAGACGCATGGAATTCCAGGCCGAAACCCCTTTTTTCAGCGTACTGAAGCTCTCCTGATCGTAAGCGGAGGCCGTGCGATTCACGGTGAGGCAAGACGCTATAAAAAGCGAAACCATGACGATGGGATTTTGTTTCATGACGGTGTGGATGATTGTTGGCATAGAAACGAACCCGCCTCCTTTTGCCGGGCTAACGACTCCTTATTCTTGAAAGTAATGAAATTCCCGCTTCGTCGAGAAACTTAATTGCAATCATTCAGGGTTTAGATACTCATGCATTCTTGAACCATGAGTTGTTTTCAATCTTCTGAATGGAGTATAATGGAACGTAATAAAGTGTATAATGGAAAAGTGCTCGTTGTTGGGGCTACGGGGAAGTGCGGTCAGTGGGTGGTAAAGAGGCTCCTGTATTACGGTGTTCCGGTAAGAGTCTTTTCAAGGGAGCGCGATAAAGCTTTTCGTTTGTTTGGTGAGCATGTTGAAATTATTACTGGCAAGATTCAGTCTGTGTCCGATATTGCGCTTGCGGTCAAGGGGTGCGATGCGGTTATCTCGGCGCTTGGTTCCAGCTCCTATTCTGGTGAGTCGTCGCCAGCCGATGTGGATCGGGATGGGGTGAAGAGGCTTGTTGATGAAGCTTCGAAAGCGGGAGTGAGCCATTTTGGACTTGTCAGTTCTCTTGCTGTTACCAGGTGGTACCATCCGCTGAATCTTTTCGCTGGAGTGTTGCTGAAAAAATGGGAAGCTGAAGAGCATCTCCGGTCGGTTTTTTCAAGACCAGGTCTCTCCTATACCATTGTCAGGCCCGGTGGTTTGAAGGATGGCGAACCCTTGCATCACAAACTGCATGTCGATACCGGCGACCGATTATGGAGTGGCTGGATTAATCGCTCTGACGTTGCCGAGCTTCTTGTCGTCGCTCTATGGGTTGAGAGAGCCAAAAATAAAACTTTTGAAGTGGTCAATGATATTGAGGAAGAGCAGTCAGGTCTTGAACAATACTATGATCTGCTTCCAGAGTAGATTGTTCAGGACCTTGGCTCTGTTCAAAAGGAGTTTTTTACAGGTTTTCGATGGCATGCATCAGTTCCTGACCGCTGAATGGCTTTTTCAGGGTGGTGTTTGCCCCGAGGGCGTCGGCTATGACGAGGTAGTTTTCAGGGCTGACTTTTCCTCCACCCGAGATGGCTACGATTTTTATAGATGGGTAGTGTTGCCGTACTTCAATAATGGTTTCAATACCCTCTTTTTCGGGCATAATGAGGTCGGTGATCATAACAGAGACGTCCGGGTTTTCCTGCAGAAGCAACAGGCCGCTTTTGCCGTTATCAGCCTCGATGACGGTATGTTTTTTTCTCTGCAGAATCATGCTGATAAATTTTCTTACAGCCGCGTCATCGTCGATAACAAGAATTTTCATAAGGAAGAAGATTAAGTGTTTGTTCCAAAAATTACGTCATTGATTGTTGAGGCTAACTCTATGAGCTTGACCGGCTTTTTGAGGAATTTGCAAATCCCGTGATGGTTGAGATGAGAGGTGTGCTCAATATCTTTTTCATACCCGGTCATCAGTATCACCGGCAGTTTCGGGTTTTTCAGGTGCAGTTCATCGGCAAGTTCAACGCCTGTCATCTCTGGCATGGTCAGGTCGGTGATCAAGAGGTCGAATTGTTCCGGGTTCTTCCGAAACAGTTCAATCGCTTGCAGGGGCGAGCTCACTGATTGTATTTTGAATCCAAGTTTCGCGATCATCATGGTCATCATCTTGAGTACTGTCGGCTCGTCATCAACAAAAAGAATGTGGCCATATCCTTTTGTACAGCAATCAGCAATGGGTAGTGGAGGGGCTTCTTCATTGATGACAGGAAGATAAATATTGAAGGTGGTTCCTTTTTCTGCACAGCTTTCAACAGTAATCTCCCCTTTAAAGCTTGTGATGATGCCATGGACAACGGAAAGTCCGAGACCAGTCCCTTTGTTAACCGTTTTTGTGGTAAAGAAGGGTTCGAATATTCGTTCCAGGGTGCTTTCATCCATCCCTGTTCCTGTATCGGAAATGCTGAGCCTTACATAGTTTTCCGCTTGAAGTTTCGGGAGCAGTTTTTGCAGGCTGGTTTCGGGAGTGACCTCTTCGAGTTTAATGGTGAGCAAACCGCCTGATTTTTCCATTGCCTGAAATGCATTGATGCAGAGATTGACAATGACCTGATGGATTTGCGAGGGATCGGCAAGGATATTGCGGCAGGAGTTATCAACCTCTTTTTCGATGGTGATTGTTGAGGGTATTGATGGACGGAGAAGTTTCAATGCTTCATCAATAATTTCCTGAACGCTGACAATATTCGGAGTGCTTTCCTGGGCCATGCTGAATGTCAGGATTTGTGCTACAAGATTTTTGGCACGTTCTGCAGCCTTAATAATTTCACTGAAGTATTCCTGCTGGAAATCATCATTACTCGGGCTGAGTATGCCCATTTCGGCATAGCCGAGGATCGGTGTCAGGATATTATTGAAATCATGCGCAATACCGCCGGCGAGTGTTCCTATGGTTTCAAGACGCTGGGTTCTGCGGAGATTTGCTTCGAGCATCTGGTGCTCCTTTTGTGCTGTGACACGTTCCGTGACATCAAACAAAATGCCGTCAATTCCTGTGAATGTGCCGTCGGGTGAAAAAACGGACGTTTTTCGGTCTTCGAGCCACTTGACTGAACCGTTTTTCATGAGAATACGGTAAAAAAGGGCCTGAGATGTTTTGGCCAACCTGAGTTGGAGGTTTGATGTCGAGACCGTATCCCGCTCTTCAGGATGGATTATTCTGCCGGTTTCAAACAGTTCATGTTCAAACTCCTCTTTGGTATAATCCAGCAGAATATCACCCATCATCGAGAGCATTGTCGTTTTGCTCTCTTCATTGGTTTGATAGACAGCCCCGGGAATATTGTCGATGAGGGCCTTGAATTCCTGGACGATCCTTTTTTGAACCTCACTGGTTCTCAGGGCTTGTTCCGCTTTTTTCAGTTCGGTAAGGTCGACGACCAGTCCCCGAATGCCCTTGACCAGACCGTTATGAATGATTGGTAAACTGTAGACCTGTGCCGGAAAGGTGCTGCCATCTTGTCGGAGTGCGGTATATTCTTCGGAAATACTCTGCCCTTTTTTTATTGCGTCCAAATGGAGCAATGCTTTTTTCGCATCCTGCGGAACACAAAAATTGATGGCGAACACTCTTTTTTGGGTGATATCGGGGGTGTAGCCGAAAACCTCGAGGCTTTTGGCATTGGCATAGGTTACCGCGCCTCTTATATCCGTTTCAAAGAGCGTAAGGGGAAGAAGTTCGGTCAGCTCCCTGAATCGCTTTTCACTCTCTCGCAAGCTCTTTTCGGAGAGTATCCGCTCAGAAAAGTCGCGGCTTATTCCAAACAGAACGGGTTTGTTGTTCCAGATGCCTTTTGTGATTTTGGTTTCGACGGGTAACAGTGTTCCCGATTTTGTCTGTAAGGGGACAAGACAGGAGCTCTTGTCACCAGCAAGCATTCCTTCAATATTGCGTTTTACGATCTCCCACTGCTCTTCGGGGTGAAAATGAAGCACATGTTTGTCGAGGATGGTTTCTGCTGAGTAGCCAAGTTTTTTTCGGACAGCGGCATTGGTATGAATAACATTGCCCTCCGTGTTGATAATGAAGAGGAGATCATCAATGGTATCAAAGAGTGACTCAAGGTTGCTTTTTGCTTCAGCAATTGCCTCCTCCTGTCGAGCCTGCATGATGGCTGAACCGATATGTGCGGTAATGGTTTCAAGCCCTTTCCGGGAAAATTCAGGGACCTGTGTCAGAGTGTGGGAAGCGACATTGAGGCAGGCAAGAACCTCTCCCCGGTAGGTGATCGGGAGGATGGCGATAGCCTTCAGTTGTTCGTTCCGGTGTATTTTCTTTTTTGCAAGGTCAAGATCATAGAACTTGTGGTATATCGGTTTTCCCTTCAGGATCAACTGGGCATTCTGGGATTCGAAGCTGTATGATGCTGAATTATTGATAAATGATTGCGGCAATCCTTCATGAATGGAAAGAGTGATGGTTTCGTCAAGTTTGTTGACCAGGTAAATGCCTCCGCAATCCAGCCCGGAAGCTTGAATAGCAGCATGGAGGCAGGTTCGGAGGGTTTCGTGGACAGACGATGATTGATTGAGTTTAATGGCAAGATCAAGTTCTGCCTGGATAAAGTGCTCAACTTGCTTGCGTTGCAGTGCATTTGCAATGATTCCGCCAGCAAGCTTCAGGATGGAAATGGTTTCCGGCATCCATTCCCGTTCCTCTTTTACGGCATCAAAACCAATATAGCCGAAAGGGTATGACCCTGCGACAAGAGGAATGACAATCAGCGACTTGATCTGTTGGGCCTCAAAGATCTTTTTTTCGGCTGACGCCTCCACTTCCATATCAGCGATCCGGGGAAGATGAATGATCCGGTTGTTCCTGATCTGCTCCATCCACCAGGGGAAGCCAATGGTTTCAATTCCTTTAAGTGATTCGAGTTGTGGCTTAACCTCATAGGCACACCATTCATGGGTGTTGTCCATCAAGCGAAGATCATCACGGAACTGGAAAACATAGCTTCGGTCGGCTTCGACAAAGTTACCGATAAGCTGCAGCGTGTTATAGATCATCGCATCAATATGCTCGAAGGGCAGGTTGATGAACTGATTGGAGAGGTCTGTTACGATACGCTCGAAAGTCTGGGCGTGTGAAAGTGCCTGTTCAATATTTTTTCGTGTACTGATATCCTGATGGGAGCCAACCATGCGCAGAGGATTACCATCTGTGTCACGTTCGAAGACCATTCCCCGGTCAAGTATCCAGACCCAGTGTCCAAGTTTATGACGCATCCGGAGCTCTATTTCATAAACCGTTGTTTTTCCGGAAAAATGTTCTTCAAGTCGTTGCCGGGAAAGAGGCTGATCATCCGGATGACAGAGTCGCATCCAGGTGTTGATCGATATCGGTTGCAGCTCATCGAGGCTGTAGCCAATCAGAGAGGCCCACTCCGCATTGATTTCGAGCTCTCCTGTTTTGATATTCCAGTCCCAGTATCCAGCTTTTGTCCCTTCCACCACCATCTGGAGTGTGCGGTTTGATGTGTCAAGGGAGGTGGCTCTCTCTTCAAGGTCGTGAAGCTTTTTTCTGAGTTCGGCATTCTCTCTTCGCAGTTGCTCCCGATCGATGTCCAATTCTGGTCTCTCTTTTTCCATGGTGTGTTGCATTTCCAGCCCTCTTGGAGGATTGGGTTCATTTCACGGTCGATATCAATCATTGCTGTTGCTGACTGATATCGCCATCGGTCGGTTAACAGGCAAGGCATCCTGAAGAATTCTCACGAGTGAGGAATGCTTGCGTGATCTGTTGTTGTTTTTCCGTTGCGGGTACTCAAGTTCCCTCTTTTCACTGTCAAAGATAGCTGTTTTTCTTGCTAATGGGCTTTTTATTTCTTTGTTACGAGATCCGATTGCAGCGTCACGCGCCGCTCAGAATCCTCATGTATCTTGTTTCTATCCTGTTTTTTGCTTTTCGTTCAGCTTGTTTTTGAAAATGGTCATATCGATTCCTGTTGTGACCAGTAAATTTACCAAAACGGAAACCGTGATGTACCAGGTCCATGCGAGTCCCAGATATTTCAGGAGAAAAACAATGCTCATACTGGCAACGAGACCAATGCCAAGGCTTGCAGGATGAAAGTCCCGTTTGCTTTTTGATAACAGAAAAAGTCCCAGCAGTCCGCCGTAGGTAAAGGATGCGATTTCAAGGCCAACAAGGATGATCGATTTGTCGCTTTCATCGAAAAGAAGAGCTATACCGATCAGCACGGCAGCCCATCCGAGGCTGATAAGGCGCGATCCCTTCAGTGAGATTCTTCCTCCGAGGATATCGGTAACGGTCGATGCTGCAAGGGAGTTTATTGAGGAGGCAATGGTCGACATTGCGGCTGAAAGGATTCCCGCAAGCAGAAGTCCTTTCAGGCCAGATGGCAGGTAGTTGACAATAAAGGATGCGAATTCACGGTCTTTTTCAATGGTAATGCCCTCCATGAAGAGGTAGATGAGTGAGCCAGCCAGCAGGAAAATGGTAAACTGGATAAAGACGAAAATGCCGCTTCCGATCAGTGCTTTTTTTGCTTCACCCAGATTACTGCAACCAAGGACTCGCTGTACCATCATGAAATCGACCCCATGGGAGGCAAGTGAGAGAAAAATGCCGCCGAAAAATGCACTGCCGAAAGCCATGGGATTGACAAGCATGTCGTTGCTCATATTGAAAATATGCAGTTTTCCGGCATCGGCGAGTGTTGAAAAAATATGCAGAAGTGGTTCATCAAGGCGAAGCAGAATGAAGACAATGGTAATGACACCACCTAAAAAATAGAGACCGAATTGGACGCTGTCGAGCCAGACGACCGTTTTCAGTCCGCCTGAAATGGTATAGATCAGAGTTACCGCTCCAATAATGATAATGGAGAGGGGTAAAGACCAACCCGTTACCGCTTGCACGACGACTCCTGTTGCCAGAAACCTGACTCCATCACCGAGGATTCTCGTTACCAGGAAAACGACTGATGCCAGTTTTTGCATGCCAGAACCAAATCTTGAACCGATTATTTCATAAATGGAGGTGACGCCCTCTTTGAAATATATTGGCAGGAGCAGGGAGCTTACAAGGATTCTTCCGACGATATAGCCAAGGGGTAACTGCAGAAAGGACCAGTCACCCCGATAGGCAAGTCCTGGTACACTGACAAAGGTAAGTACAGAGGTTTCTGTTGCGACAATCGAAAGCATGGCGACAATCCAGGGCAGTTTGTGGCCTCCGAGAAAATAGTCGCTGGTATTTTTGTTCCCTTTTCCTTGCAGGAGTCCGAAAAGGATATTACCAGCCAGAAAGATGACGACGATGGCAATGTCAAGCAACTGCATAAAATTCGATAGTAGTAGACCGGTTTGTAAGTTGTTTCAGTGCGTTTGGTGCTGAAGGGTTGTTTTCGGTCATGGCTCGTAGAGATGAAAGCTTGATTTCAGTTCTGAAAATGCAGTTTCGTTTTTCAGCCATGACGCAAGAGTGATGTTGATGTCACTGCCACTCAGTATGGACGTCCGGATGCTGGAGTTTCCAGCCAGAAGATCGAAGGCTGGTATGGTGTTGTTGAATTCATATACGCCTTTCAAAAATTGCAGGTGTTCAGGATAGAGTTCCTGGAGCGCAGCAGTTATGGCAACTCCGGTGGCGAAGGAGCGGAAGCGGCCATGATCGGTCACATGCAGCCAGATGCCGCCGATGACCTCTCCAGAGAACTTGTGAAAAGTCGGTTTGAACCATACCGGGTGAAAGATAACTCCTTCGAGCCCGAACTTTCGGCAGCGTTCAGCGAGGTCGTCCGGTTTTATAAAGGGCGCACCGAAAAGCTGAAAGGGGGTTGTTGTTCCTCTTCCTTCAGAAATGTTCATTCCCTCAAGCAGGCACATGCCGGGATAAACCTCGGCTGTTGCAAAAGTGGGCATGTTCGGTGAAGGAGGAATCCAGGGCAGACCCGTTTCCGGGAAAAGCATGGAGCGTTGCCACCCATCCATTTTGATGACGTGCAGATTGATGTCAAGTTTCTTGATATCACGGTAAAGAAGAGCCAGTTCGCCGACAGTCATGCCATGCCGAACCGGTATTGGAAAAATGCCGACAAATGATCGGAATGAGGGGTCGAGCAGAGGTCCTTCAACAAGGGATCCCCCAAGGGGATTTGGACGGTCGAGTACAATGATCTCAAGATCCATGCCGGATACGGCTTCCATGAATAGTGCAAGGGTGTTGATATACGTGTAGTAACGGGAACCGACGTCCTGAATGTCGAAAAGGATAAGGTCAAGATTGTCGAGTACTCGTTTATCGGGAAGAAGTGATGCTGCAGTATCTCTGTAGAGGCTGATCACCTCACATCCAATTTCCGGCTGGCAGGTTACGGCTATCTGATCCTGCTCGGTAGCGAAGAGTCCGTGTTCAGGAGAAAAAATTTTTCTGACATGAATACCCCTCTCCCTCAATGCATTCCATGAGTATTTCAAATCAGGGGTTACAGAGCTCTGATTGACGATAAGTCCAATGTTTCTGTTTTGAAAATGCTCACTTTTTCTGAGCAGGATCTCCAGTCCTGTTGCTACCATCTTTTTTTTCTGGTTTGTGTTGGATTTTCCATGATTATGCTGCTGTAAGGGTCAGCAATGGTATTGATAATGGTCTTTCCGGGTTTGATGGCTACTCCTGGCAGGAGTACCGAATTTGTAATGGTGCACCCTGCGCCGATGGAGCATCCCTTGCCGACAATTGAGCATGAGATGCTGGCTTCCGGGCTGATGATCGCATCCGGAGCGATCGCATGTGGAGCGATGCCAATTGTCTGCTTCATTGGCAGAGCCAGATTGTTCATGATCAAGTTTCGGTTAATATTTGCGAGCCAGTAGCTATGCATGGTTCCAATATCCATCCAGAGACCCTTGTGCTGGTAATAGCTTAATCCTCCGTTATCAATAAGTCCTGTAAACCCTGTATCGACAATCCCTGAAAATTCCGCTTTCAGATAGCGAAAAATTGCTGGACTGAGAATTGCAACTCCAGTGTAGATGAACGAGGAGAGAAGAGCTGTTTTACGCAGGTTCCTGAAGTCTTTAACAAGCCCTCCTTCAACACCCACATATCCTATCGCAATGGCTTCCGGTGTCTCAAACAGGGTAAGGGTGCCTGCACGTCCCATTACCTGATGCTGTTTGATGAGTGCACTGAAATCAATATCAGAAATAATATCGCTGTTGACCAGAATAAAATCACCATCATCAAGGAGCTTTTCACATTTTTTCAGGCCGCCCCCTGTCCCGAGAATGATTGGCTCTTCTGAAAACGTGATGTTCAGTCCAGTCAAATTGCTTGATTCAATAAACTGCCTGACAGTATCGCCATGATGGTGGATATTGCAAATAATCTCTCTGATTCCCGCCTGTTTCAGGAGATAAACAGAATAAAAAAGGCTGGGAATATTGAGAATGGGGATTAGTGGTTTCGGGGTATGATCGGTCAGGGGACTCAGGCGAGTACCGAGTCCTGCGGCCAGAACGAAGGCTTTCATCGGGTTGTACCTTTCAGGATAGTCTGCAGGAGTTCTCCTGCTCGTTTCAATTCAGTTCTTGCTTCAATATATTCATGCAGATAGGCCAATGTCGGTTCTATGGAGTGTTCAAACAGGCCGCTTTTTCCTGTTCTTGTTTGATAACAAAAGGTACCTGTAGCCTTGATGTTCCGTTGAAAGGCCATAATATCGAAATAAAAAAGGTATTCATCGAAGCTCATAGTGGTCAGTTCATTGTTGCAGAGTGCATGATAGTGATAGGCTTTCAATTCTTCTGTCAATGAGGGTGAGAGCTGTACATAGGAGTCTTTTATCAGGGAAACGGCGTCATACTGTGGCAGACCCATGCGGGCGTCCTGAAAGTCAATAATAATCGGTTTATTCTGATGAATAAGAATATTCCGGCTGTGAAAATCCCGGTGGTTAAGAACGAAGTGCTGTGGCTTGACAAGGAGTTCCGCGATGGCTTCAAATTCATATCGTAATCTTCCGATTAACTGCTGATCGAATATTGCTGCAAAATAGTCCAGCAGGCCATACTGGATAAAGAAATCAAATTCAAGCATGAGTTTTTTTTTATCAAAACAGATGCTGAAGGGGATCTGGTTGTTGTGGCCTCTTATTGACTGAAGTTGTATCAGAATATCGATAATATCCCTGTACCGGTCAGGTAGTGTGTGTTGTAATGAGCTATTGAAAAGATTTTGCAAGAGAAAGTCGCCGCAGTCCTCAAGAAGCATGATGTTTGTTTCGGCATTGATGGCCATTATAGCCGGAACAGGAATTGCGTGTCGGGCTAACAGAGCGTGCAGTACCAGAAAAGGGTAGGTATCGGCTGATGATGGGTTCAGTGCAGGATCGTAACAGGCGACAGAAGATTCAGTGGTGCCGGTAACCCTGAAATACTGACGGCTTGAAGCATCACCCTGTATTTTTGTGATGGAAAGAGGCTTGCTGCAGCAGGTACTGAAAAGAGTTGCAATATTTTTCTGGATGGTCATACAGCAGTTTCGAAAAGTCCTTTGCGGAAAGCAAAAAAGCACCTTGTACCAAAGGTATAAGGTGCTTTTTCAAAAAAAAGAGTTCTTACTTTTTCGGGGCAATAGCAGATGAAACACTCTGCAAGACCTGTGTAGCAGTATTTGCAACGCTGCCGATCAGATCAGTTGCGCTTTTTGCAAGAGGCCCAATAGCATCCGCATGAACTTTAAGGCTGTCGTTCATGAAATTCATCTGGAGCTGAACGATTTTTCCTGCTGTATCAACAATGCTGTTGATAGCGCCTGATACGTCAATGTTTGTTCCGTTTGACATGGTGTGTTTTGTTTTGAGGTTATTGAAAAAAAAGTTGTTGAATAAATATTGACCATGCACTTGTCGTGCGTTTTCAACAAGTTAAAATATTTTCAATTGCAGAGCAAATAGAAAAAGAGGTGTTGGAAAGGAACGATCTGCATCACAGAAAAAGTATAGGGATTCTTTGGAGAGAGAGATGAAGTGAGGTGGTTTGCGCTGCATAGTAAAGAAAGCGGCCTCTCTCCAGAGATTGGCCGCCTGGTGACTTTTACAATGCTTTTACTGCTTCGCACAAGAGGTGGCCATACTTTCTGACCGTGCGGATATCGCGGAAACCGAGTGATTCAAGAATCTCCTTGTAGGCACTTTGCTGCTTGAAGCCGAGTACTGAAAACGGCATGCCGGCGCCAAGGATATAGTGGCTCAGATAGTCAAAGTTCGGATTTTCCGGATCATCAATGATCATGTCGAGGATGAGTACCTTTCCGCCAGGAGTAAGAGCGTCATAAGCTTTTTTGCAGAGCATCGTGGTTAACTGTTCATTTGCAGAATAAAGGATTCTGCAGAACATGATTGCATCTGCTTCCGGATAAGCGTCTTTGTAAATATCAACGGCTGCACCTTTCAGGCGATTGTCAACTCCTTTTTCAACAGCATTTTCATTCACCAATTCCACTGCGCCAGGCAGGTTAAGAATGGTAGAATGGAGCTGAGGGAACTTTTTCAGAAGTGCTGCTGAAATATCACCAATACCACCACCAACATCTACAAGTTTTTTTGCTGTTTCCAGATCAGCCTCTTCGAGCAGCAGCATGATGGCGAAATAGGCATTACTGCGATGAATTTCCTCAAAATATAAATTGTCTTCCCGTGTTACAGGAGGGTAGGCAACTTCGCCCTTGAAATTCATGTTTCCTCTGACGGCATCAGCTATCTGCAGATAAAAATTTTCTGAAAGGTTTGCCATGGCTTTGGCCACAGGGATCATGTACAGGTTCTGGTTTTCGTGGTTCGGGAGAAACATTTTTTGAGCAAAAGGGGTGAGGCTCCATTTGCCACCCGTTTCTGCGGTAACTCCGATCTGTCGTAGTGCCTCAAGTAGCATGATGAGGCGTTGAGGAATTGCACCAGCGCTGGCTGCAAGTGTTTCTACATTTTTTGCCTCATCAGCAAGTAGAGTAAAAAGATCAAGTTCAAGAGCCGCCTTAAAACAGCCGAACTCTACAAGACCTTTAAAAATAAGTTCGTTGGCTCTGTGGTTTTGCTTCAGCAACTCGTTGGCGTCCATAATAAAATGCTATGTAGTTAAGAAAATTTACACGTTACTGGAATGAAAAAGCTGTTTCAGTGGCAGAGAACCTGCCCGGTCTTCATTTGCTGCAACAGGAACGGTTTAAGCCGTTTAATGGTGATGAATTTTTGCGTTTATCGTACAACAAGTTGAAAATCAACAGCTTGTTTTTTTACGAAATGAGACTTCTGATCAATGTGTTATTTGCTTCTGATGTTATGTTCCTTTTCGAATGTATCGAGTTGCTCACGGATGTTTTTTCTAAAAGCCAGACTGGTGACAAGGTTTAACAGTTTGTAGGGGTTTCGCCTCACTCGGTTGGCAATGTTTTTCAACGAATAGACCTTGTAATAGCTTGTCATGAATTTGTGCTGGAACTTTATGGGGTCGTATCTATCAGAGCGGATGACAAGATTCATCGCATTGTATTTCTCCCAATTTTCATCAGTTATCCATCCATTTTTCTTGTACTCCCAGTACATTGTTGTGCCTGGGTAGGGAGTAATAATCTGGAAAATCGGCATGAAAACATTGTTTTTACCGACAAACCGAACAAGGTCATCCATGTTTTCGAAACTGTCGAGCTCCGGATTAATCAGGAAATTTCCCTGGACATTCAGGCCTGCCTGGCGGCACTCTTCAATCAGACGGGAATATTTCTCCGCTGAATTGACGTGACCTTTATTATAGGCTTCAAGGGTACTCTGTTTGATGGATTCGAATCCAACCAGCACCATGATGCACCCTGCTTCTACAAGCTTTTTTACCGTTTCCTTGTCTTCAAGGAGGGGGAGGCTGAAGAAAACGCTGAAGTTGATATTACACTCTTTAATGAGGTCGAGAGATTCCCAGAGCTTTTTTTTGCTGACGCCCAGGTTTTCATCACAAAGCATGAACCATGGTTTCGATGATTTCCCGTTTGCGTTAAAAAAAACTTTTTTGGCAGTTTCAAACTGTTTTTTAAGCTCGTCGGGTTTCTGCATCCGGTAAAGCTTTCCGGTAAAATTAGGGGTGACGCAGAATGAACACTCATAGGGACAGCCGCGGGTAACATAAATCGGGATAGATTTTGTACCGTCTACTTTTTCACGTTTTGATGCTTTGGCAATTTTTTCATAGTCAAGCGCCAGTACCTCTTTTACCGGTGCAAAGTCTTTGGAATCGTAGAGAGGTTTTAAGCGGTTGAGTGCAATATCTTCAAGGAGAGTCAGCCAGAGATTTTCGGCTTCGCCGCAGACGAGGGTGTCGGCATGGACTTTTGCCTCTTCTATATTGAACGAAACATGCAGGCCGCCAAGGATAACTTTTGTTCCTTTTTTTCGAAACGTATCGGCAATTTCATAGCCTCTTGTTGCATCAATGGTTCGTGATGTTATGCCGACAAAATCGTAATCACCGTCATAATTGATCGGATCGCCAAAATGCTCATCAACAATTTCAATATTGTGTTGCGGAGGCGTAATACTTACAAGTACCCCTATCGCCATATTGAATAATGGCTTCTGGTTTGATTTAGAATCTTTTTTCCCTTTCGGGGCTATGAGAAGAAACTTGAGTGCCTTAATGTGTTGATGTTCAGGTTTGCTCATGCTTGAGTTCTTGTTATGAAGGGTTTGCGCTGTTACCGTCCGTTTGTTAACCTTGATTCAATTGAGAACCTTGTTGTACTCCTTTTGTGCGTGGCCTTGCCCATGAATATTAAGGTCAAAGGGAATATGCAGCCATCTGTCCTTGAATACGGCATCTCCCGGTTCAAGCCCGGTCAGGCTGATCGGAAGGGTGATAATTTTACGCTGATTGCCGATGTGTATATAGAGCTCATCTCCGGTTACCCAGACGTCAATATCGACAGGGTTGGCAAACATAAGCTTCAATTGCACCTCATAGATATTGCCGTTTCGGACAAACTTGATTGGTGGTTCGTCAAACATCATTTCGGATGGATCGCTGTCGCCATACATATCTTTGGCGAAAAGTTCCAGTGAGGTGAGACCGACAATCTCTTGTTCATACATCCTCAGTTTTTTGATCGGGAGGGGTGCAAAACTCTCTTCGATTTCTCCAAGGTATTTCTGCTGAATGGTTTTCCAGTTCTCCAGATATCCGCTCTTCTCTTTTGTGTCAAGCAGTCTGTTGACAAGTATCATATCAACCTTGAAGCCGTAGAGGTTCAGATAGGTCAAGGCACGCATGGTCTCCTTGATCGACATTTTTTCAGCATTCATGACCAGACGCACCGTTGATTTTTTATTGTCCGTCAAAATTTCGCGGATATCGGCAAGTTCATCAAAAACCTGATCAACGGAATCAATGGCATCCGCAGGAGGAATATAAAAAGCGATTTTATCAGACATTTTTGACAGGGGCTTGCTGAGCGGCTTGACAATATATTTGGTAACGTTTTTTACTGCCTTCATGCCCCAGGAAAGGGTATCAGGAAGGGAGAGGAGCCGCAGGGTTTCTCCTGTCGGGGCTGTATCAAGCACAAGCACATCATAGAGACCGGAAGCTTTATAGCGCTTTATTCTCAAAAGAGAAAAAAGCTCCTCCATGCCGGGCAGAATGGTCATCTCATCGGCCATGACACCTGAAACACCCTGAGCCATAAAGATTTTTGAATAAAACTTCTGTACGGAGTTCCAGTTCTGTTTCAGGTCAACATAAGGATTGACCTCAATGGCATGAAGATTCTCCTTGATCTTTGTTGGTTCAGCGCCAAGAGGCAGGTTGAAGGAATCTGAAAGACTATGTGCAGGATCGGTTGAGAGGACAAGGGTACGATAGCCCAGTTGCGACAAACGGACAGCCGTAGCCGCAGAAACACTGGTTTTGCCTACCCCGCCTTTACCTGTAAAAGTGAGAATACGCATCAATAGACCGTTTGAAATGGAGGAAATACAGCGAAAATATCATAAAAGCAGATGGGCAGTCCAGCATAATTACCTGCGAACACATCTCTTCAGCAACACCAGCCTGGGTACGACGAAGAAAGTCGGAGCTGAATATGCCAAAAATGCTTCTTGTTTAAACAAATGTATTCTCAACGGTCAGCAGTGGCTCGGGTGTTCATGCCGGAACGTTGGGATAACACTGACTGTAACCCGAAAGAAATTTATACGTTATAGACAAAAAAACCTTTTCTCATTGACCCCCAATCTAAGCTTTTTTTTACATAAAACAGGGGCCTATCCTCTACGGGAATCAGTTATCCTCTACGAGATTGTGTTTTGCGTAGAGTATAACTGAATTTCGTAGAGGAGGTAAAGGAGAAAGCTCTTGCTGAAAAATGGGGAGACCTTTATATTGAAATTATATTTATATGGTTAATGTATACTGACATGTAAACAGCGGGAGGAGTTCCATGTTGAAAGAGGCTGGTGGGGTGGTTGGAGGTGCTTTGCTATTTTCGCCTATCGGGATGCCGATTTTGCTTCACGGGGTTGCCGGTGCTGTTGTGGGAGGCGCAGGGCTTTTTGTCGCAGATGCAGTTTTGAAACAAGTGACTGGTGCTGTCAGTAACCTGATTCCGCATTCTGAGCCGACAGGGTCGGTAGAAGGGAAGGGTGACGAGTAATACGTGCTGGCGACCGTTTCAGAATACATTCAACTATTTCTGGTTATAGCTGTTGCCAGTTTATTCCTTGTTTGACATTCTGGCAGCTCTCCGCACTTCTGTCGAAATGTGGGGTTGTGGGTCTTTGTTGCTTTTGTTTTTTGCAACCATTCGATGGTTGGACTTCTTGAACCAGCGGTGTTTGCCTGATTGTGGCGCTGCTTCAAAGGAGTCGGAGAGCCTGGGCCAGGTAAACAGCCAAAGTAGAGAGAGGCAGATTCGGGCTTTTTGTGTGCCCTTGTTCTATTGGTTGATTAATGGATTGACGTAAATTTTAATTTGCGTTTTTTCTCAATTAACGGTGTGGCTCAACGGGAATGATGGTGAGGAACGGAGATGAACAGTTGAGTTACGGCGTTCATAATACATGAAAATTAATATATGAAGGCTCTTATTTTATACGACAGTAGATCTTCAGCAGGTTCTACCGAGTCGATTATTGATTCCATTGGATTGAGTCTGGCTGAGTCGGGTTTCTATGTAGAAAAAGCAAAATGTAAAGCGACTGCGGATTACAGCTTCGTCAAGGATTTTGATCTGGTCATTCTTGGCGCACCAGTCTACAACTTTATCGTTGCCTCACAGCTTTTGGGCGCATTGATCCAAGGCAATCTGAAGATAAATCTTAAAAGGAAAAAGATTGCGCTCTTTCTCACCTGCGGAAGCTCGCAGTCCACAGCGACGCTTTTTTATCTGCCACAGTTAAAAATCCATCTTATCCGCAATAAAATTCTTGTTGAAAAAATTTTTGCACCCGATGCTTTTTCAGATGGGGATCTTATTGATTCGTTTGTTGAGGATTTGCTTTATGAGTACAATAGAGGCCCGAAATCCAAAGCTTTGTCGGCGAAGTGGACCGAAGAGGCCCAGGAGTGTTATCAGTCCATGCCCTCTTTTGTCCACGAAAAGTTCAGGACAATGGCTGAAGAGTATGCCGAAGATATGGGATATAAGGAGATTACCCTGGCTGTGCTTGAAGAAGCGAAGGGCAGCTTTGGCGCTCCGTAACGGCTATTACTTGAGCTGGTTAAAGGTCGAGTTGGACTGGCTTAAAAATCCGGTCTATCCCTATGAGTATACTTGCAGACTGTGGGTTAGCGACAACGAGCCATTGCCGATGGCAAAGCAATGCGTACTTGCGTTCGTTAATCGTTCGACGGTATATTTTGCCATTGAAGAAAGCAAAAAAAAAGCACCCTATACGGCAACGTATAAGGTGCTTTTTTGAAAAAAAGACAACTTACTTTTTTGGTGCAATAGAGGCAGAGAAGCTCTGTAGAGCCTGATTAGCACTGCCAAGTACATTGCTGATAAGTTCTGTGCAGGTCTTAACTAAAGGCTCAATCGCTGGGATTGTGTTGTTCAGTATTTCAGCCTGCTGCTGTCCAAGTTTAGTTAATGTATCCATAATATTGCTGATGGATGCAGAAAAATCATTGTTGGTTTCGTTTGCCATGGTATATATTATTAAATGTTGTTGGCGTAATTATATGTTAAAACACTCTAGTTATTCCAAGAGGTTATTTTCCTCAATTTAAAATATTTTCAAATATGAGCAAACTTATAAATATGATCTAATTTGCACAGTACAAAAATTTCCGTACTGATCAAACCGCTTTTACCGCCTCACACAACAAGTGGCCGTACTTCCTGACTGTGCGAACATTGCTGAAGCCGATTGATTCAAGAATTTCCTTGTAGGCGCTCTGCTCCTTGAAGCCGAGTACCGAAAACGGCATACCTGCACCAAGGACATAGTGGCTCAGATAGTCAAAGTTCGGGTTTTCCTGATCATCGATAATCATGTCGAGGATGAGCACTTTCCCGCCTGATGGAAGAGCGTCATAGGCTTTTTGGCAGAGCATTTTGGTTAATTGCTCATTTGCTGAATAAAGGATTCTGCAGAACATGACGGCATCCGCTTTAGGGTATACGTCCTTGTATATATCTACGGCTACGCCTCTCAAACGAGCTCCAACTCCTTTTTCGATAGCATTTTCATTTACCAGTTCAACCGCACCGGGAAGATTCAGAATGGTGGAATCAAGCTGAGGAAACTTTTTTAAAAGGGCGGCAGAGATATCACCGATTCCACCACCGACATCTACGAGGGTTTTTGCAGCCGACAGGTCAGCCTCTTCAAGCAGAAGCATGATGGCAAAATGGGCGTTGCTACGGTGAATTTCTTCAAAATACCAGTTGTCTTCTCGCGTAACAGGAGGATAGGCGACCTCGGCCTTGAAATTCAGGTTACCTTTGACGGCATCTGCTATTTTCATGTAAAAATTTTCCGAAAGGCTAGCCATGGCCTTCGCCACTGGAATCATATAAAGGTTCGGAAGCTCATTGTTTGGCAGAAACATATTAATCGTAAACGGGGTGAGGCTCCACTTTCCATTCTCTTCGGCAGTAATCCCCATTTGCCGCAGGGTCTCGAGCAACATGATGAGTCTTTGCGGAATCGCGCCAACATTGGCTGCCAATGTTTCGATCTCTTTTGCTTCGTTAGCAAGGTGAGTAAAAAGGTCAAGTTCAAGAGCTGCTTTCAAGCAGCCACTTTCCACAAGACCTTTAAAAATAAGTTCAGTGGCTCTGTGATTTTGCTTCAGTAACTCGTTGACGCTCATAATAGAAGTATTGCTAAATAGTTAAAGAAATTTTAAATTGATAGTTACTTGCACGAATTTGAATGAGTCCACATTGTAGCTATTTGAAAATAAACTAACCATCCAAAGCAGGCCCTTCCCAATATACTTATCAAATTTCCCCGTTATTCACCACAGTTCGGTCTGTGTACTAAGTTTCTGTATAGTATTTTTGCAGTCAAACCACCATGTCACTCTGATCGATTCACTTTGTCCAGAGTGCTATAGGTACAATAACTGACGCAACCTTTTTGTTAAATAATTTAGAAAAAATCCCACTACCGTCCAATTATAAATCAAATAAATTCAATTGTGTAGTGGCCCCCAACCGGTAGACAAAAAGTGGCAAAATTTAAGTTGGTCGCCTGAGCCCATGCTCTCAAGTTGGCTGAAGGTAATATGAGCCTGTGCGTTAATGCGAGCGCCCAGGTTTGTCGCCACGTCGTCGGAGCCCCTGGCATGTACGTAAGTCTCCTGCACGGGAACGGAAGATCTCCGATACCACCTGTCGTCGTTGGCGGGTCGCATCGGGAAGACTAATAGTCAAAGCCGATGATGTACGGTACGGAGAAGTCAGACCTGCCCATACTACCGGAGAAGCAGGCGAACAAAAGCGGGCGAACAAAGCAGGGGGGGGCCATGGAGGGAAGGGGTGGGAACAAGAGGAATGCGGAACTGGAAAGCACGGTCCGGACGCAAAGTCGCTCAGAAAGAAAAAATAAACTTATATTATTATTTGCCATTTCAATCGATGCACAGTTGTACACTTGCCCCGAAACGGTTGTACAATTTCACCCAAAATAGTCATCCAGTCGATATGCGCTTCAAGTTTGACGAGAGGACCTTTGAGTTTTGTGAGTTTTTCTGGCAAAAAAATGCTCGTCAAACATGCCTAACGGATTGATGTTTTTCATGATAAAGGGCGAAATGGAGCTCTTTCGTTGAAAACACGGCATATAGTGCTCATTTTATGAATATAAGTCATTGCTTTTTATAAAGATATATCATTCTCGAATAAATAGAGATGGCCTTTGTTTTTTACCAGACACTATTGATCGTTTTACGTGATTTACCTGGGCGCAAAGCACGCCAAAGCACTGCGATTTATAGAGATTCAATAGTTTACAGGTTTATTTGGCTAAGGAACTTCGAACAATGCGTCTGCGGATGAAGAGGTTAGGGGCTGCTCCCGATTGGAAATGCAATATTTGGTTAATACCGTTAGTTTCATTAAATTATCGAACTTAAAACAGCTATCGATAACCCGTAATTCCCAAATGAAATGCCTTGTTACACTCCGGAACAGCTTGCACTAAGAAACGCCTCAATATGGACGACTGTACAGCTTATGTTGGCCCCGATTCAGTTTGTTGCTTTTCTTGTAGGTGTTGCGGTAACCTATTTCTACTATAGAGATAGTGGAATATTTCCCTTTTATTGGGTGGGCGCTGCTTTTCTTTTTAAAACATTTATGTTTGCTCTTATGTTTTATACCGGAGCCTATTTTGAAAAGGAACTTTTTGATAAATGGATCTTCTCAAAAGAATTTATGCTGGAAGATATCGGAAGTGTTATTGCCGGGATATTCTTTGTGCCCTATTATTTCCTTGCCTTTACCGGCGCATCTAAAGAGGTCCTTGTCTGGGCAGCTTTTATAACATACTTCGTCTACTGCGCTAACTCTGTGCAGTATCTTGTGAGAATAAGTCTTGAAAAAAGGGGCGAGAGGCACTCGATGCAGGGTCATGCTTGAATCGCTATAAAACATATTCTTGACTAAGCACGGCTTCGTGAAGGAGTTCTTAAACATGAACTCCAACCCCATGCCCTGCTATGGGGTAGTTGATTAAAACTCTAAACAACTTTTTTATGCTGACAGGGGATTTTAACGCTTTATGGAACAAGACGTTTTTATACATCGGTATCGGTTGGTTAATTTTGATAGGTATGGTTTGGGATTCATGCTATATTATTACCGTCGCGGACCACTTATTGTTTGCAGGTGTCTTGGTGTTGGGATATTTGGTGACTTATTTTTTTGGTATTTTCATTAACTCTCGTCATAAAAAGAAGTTGCTTCTCAGTAAAGCTGCAAATGGCTAATAAAATCGGGCTTTTATATTGTATTTATAAAGCATCATCGCAGCAGAGCTGCGGGGTATTATTTAATTTTCTATAGAATTCATTCATGAAGCAAAGCTTCGGGGAATTGATCTATAAAGATTAAATGCAATCACGGATACATACAGAACCTAGTTGCGGTGATTGTTCTGTTAAGGATAGAAATCAGGTGCTCCCTTTGAAGGGAAAGTGCTATTCAGAATCTTTTTAACAAGTAATAATATTTCTATGCTATGAATACAAAGAGAGTAATTACAGAGGCGGACATTCATTTAAAGGCACGCCTGCTTTCTGAGGGGGCGAAGGTGACTGTAAATAAATCGCCGACAATGGGATACAACCCTTTTCGCGCTATGGTATTCAATGGAAGCGATTTGGCGACTCTTGTGCGTCAAGAGCCGTATAGCCGTCTTGAAGTGCAGGTTAATGGTGATGATGTGGAGTTTTATGACTGCGGAAAACATCTTGCAAGTGGAAGAATGCAGGAGTGGTTTTCTTGGCGTGACGGAGTGTTAAGCAACGGTCGTCCAGTTAATGCTGCGGTAATAGGGATGAACCAGGATATTATCAATATTCATTACAGTTACAGTTGTGACAATAACAATACCGGAAAATCATGCAAATTCTGTTTTTTCTTTGCTAATCAGCATGTTTCGGTAGGAGAGGACCTTGCAAGAATGCCGTTTTCCAAGATAGAGGCATTGGCAAAAGAGCAGGCAGAAGCTGTAAAAATAGCAACCGATCACGGATGGCGTGGGACCTTGGTCATTATTGGAGGGCTTGTTGCACCCGAAAGACGTGCACAAGTTTCCGGCCTTGTTGAAATTGTTATGGCCCCATTGCGTGAGCAGTTGAGTCCGGAAGTGTTTAATGAACTGCATATAACGGCTAATTTGTATCCTCCGGATGATTTTAAGGATATGGAGCGCTGGAAGGCTTCCGGTATCAATTCAACAGAGTTTGATCTTGAGGTTACCGATCCTGACTATTTCAAGGCGATCTGCCCGGGGAAATGTGCAACATATCCCCTTGAATACTGGCATGCCGCCCAGGATGCCTCAGTTGAGATTTTCGGGCCAGGCAGGGGGACCACAAGCTTTATACTCATGGGTCTTGAACCTATGAATTGTATGCTGGAGGGTGTTGAAGAGCGCCTGTCGAAGGGGGTATATCCCAATATGCTGGTTTACCAGCCTGTGCCGGGAGCTGATATGTTCAGAATGCCTCCGCCAAACGCCGATTGGCTTGTTGAGGCTTCAGAGAAACTGGCAGACCTTTATTTCAAGTATCAGGATCGTTTTGATATGCCCCTTGCTACGGACCACAGGCCCGGTTATACGCGAATGGGACGTTCCCAGTATATTATGCTGACAGCTGATGTAATTGCACGCAGATTGTATGAACAGGGTTATGAACTTCCAGCTGCATATCCTGTTTAACAGGTCATAACAGCATAGTTGCAATTGCCGTTTACCATGCTTGTTCGATGGTAAACGGCAATTATTGTTATTACATGTTTTCTTGTTCTGCATTATGTGAGAATTCCGTTTAAAATAAAGGGTTACTTATGCAAAACCTCTGGAAAGATGCCGATCTTCAGCGCTCCGTAACCGCGCAGCGCAGCACCGACGATATTCCTGTTGAACTTGCCGAACTTGTCTACGCCTCCCGTCTGCTCGGCAGCGAGAGTTCGCTGGTGATGCACGGCGGAGGCAACACCTCGGTCAAAAGCGAGCTGCACGATATCATCGGCTACAGGGTCAATGTCATTTTCATCAAGGGGAGCGGCGTCAATCTGGCGGGTGTGGATGCGCACGATTTTATGCCGGTACGGATCGAGCCACTGCAGAAGCTGCAACATCTCTACGCTACCGGCGGGCGCAGCAGCGAGGAGGATATACAGCAGTTCTCGACGCAACGGTTCAAAAACTTCCTCTATCTGAACCTGTTCTACCTGACCGAGCACATGGTGAACCATTCGCTTTCACCTTCGATTGAAACCCTGCTGCACGTGTTTCTGCCCCACCGGTTCATTTTCCATACGCACTCCACGGCGCTTCTGACGCTCAGCAACCAGCCCGACGGCCAGGATCTCTGCCGGGAGGTGCTCGGAGAATCGTTCGGCATGGTGCCCTATATCAAGCCGGGTCTCGGGCTTGCCCGTTCGGCCGCTGCGGCCTACGAATCGGCTCCCTCCATCAGAGGCCTTGTGCTGCAGAAGCACGGGCTCGTTACCTTTGCCGATACTCCGGATGAGGCGTACCATTGCATGATCGAAAGCGCAAATCGTCTGGAAGAGCGCATAGCCCGGGCCGGACGGAAGGTGTTCCCTTCGGTTTCGCTTCCCGCCGGGATCGCATCCCTCGAGGATGTCGCGCCGGTTATCAGAGGGGCTGTCGTTGAAGAGATCATGCCCGGAAGCCGCGATTACCGTCAGTTCGTGCTCGAATTCCGTACTTCACCCGATATTCTTGCCTATGTCAACAGCGATTCTCTTTCCGATGTAAGCCAGAGAGGCGCCATGACCCCGGATTTCATTATCCGCACCAAAAACCGGCCGCTGGTCGTTCCGGCACCCGATGCCTCTGACCTCGACGCTTTCAAAACGGCGATTCATGAAGCGGTGGAGCAATACGAAGCGGAGTACAGGGCTTATTTCCTGCGCCGGCGGCTGGCTTCGGGAATCGAGGTTTCCATGCTCGACCCGCTGCCCAGGGTGGTGCTTGTGCCCGGTCTCGGTCTGTTCGGTCTCGGTCGGACCGCCCGGGAGGCTGCAGTCAACGCGGATATCGCCGAAAGCACGGCATCGGCCATTCTCGACGCGGAATCGGCAGGACGCTTCGAGTCGATTACCGAACAGGAGGTTTTCGATATCGAGTACTGGGAGATGGAACAGGCCAAGATGACGAAGGTCCGCCACGACGTGTTTGCCGGCAAGGTTGCCCTGGTAACCGGTGCGGCAAGCGGCATCGGACTGGCGACGGCAAGGGCGTTCCGTCAGCGCGGCGCCGAGCTGGTCATTCTGGACCTGAACCCTGAGGCGCTTCAGCATGCGGCCGAAGAGCTCGGCGGGGGAGTGCTTCCGATTGCGTGCGACGTTACCGACCGCGCTTCCGTCAGGCGGGCCTTCGACAAGGTGTGCCGCCGTTACGGAGGGCTGGATATCGTAGTCTCAAATGTAGGCGTCGCCCTGCAGGGCCGCATAGGCGACGTTCCGGACGAGGTGCTTCGCCGGAGCTTCGAACTCAACTTTTTTTCGCATCAGTCCATAGCCCAGGATGCGGTCAGGATCATGCGACTGCAGGGAACCGGAGGAGTCCTGCTCTTCAACGTTTCCAAGCAGGCGGTCAATCCGGGTCCCGATTTCGGGCCGTACGGCCTGCCCAAGGCGGCGACCATGTTTCTCGTGCGCCAGTATGCGCTCGATCACGGTCGCGACGGCATCAGGGCAAACGGCATCAATGCTGACAGGATCCGCACCGGCCTTCTGACCGACGAAATGATCAAAACCCGTTCGAAAGCGCGGGGGCTGAGCGAGCGGGAGTATATGGCCGGCAACCTTCTGCAGGTCGAGGTCACGGCCGAGGATGTCGCCGAGGCATTCGTGCACCAGGCGCTCGAAACGAAGACGACCGGCTCGATCGTCACGGTTGACGGCGGCAACATTGCCGCCGCTCTGCGCTGAGAGGGAAGTTCCTGAAAAAAAGATTGTTACAATCAAACTTTAACCGAAAGAGGAGAAGACCATCATGGCTGAATACGACAAGGACAAGCAGGCAAAAGAGTATTACACAGACGTTCCTGTTGAGAAACACGGTTTTTTTCTCAAGGGGGCACACTCGCTTGACTGGGGCATGAAAAACCGCCTGTCGAGGATATTCAGGCCCGATACGGGCAGGACGGTCATGTTCGCCATCGACCACGGCTATTTTCAGGGGCCAACCACCGGCCTTGAGCGTCCTGACGTCAACATCGTGCCACTCATGTCGCATGCCGACGCCATCATGCTCACAAGAGGCATGCTGCGCACGACGGTTCCGCCTTCACTCACCAGGGCAGTTGTCATGCGCTGCAGCGGAGGCCCGAGCATTCTCAAGGAGCTCTCCGACGAAGAGCTTGCCGTTGATATCGAGGACGCCATCCGCATGAACGTGGCGGCAATCACCCTGCAGATTTTTATCGGCGGCGAGTTCGAAACCCGTTCCATCCACAACATGACCAGGCTGATCGATATGGGTCTGCGTTACGGCATTCCAACCATGGCGGTCACCGCCGTCGGCAAGGATATGGTGCGTGACGCCAAATACTTCAGGCTTGCCTGCCGGATTGCAGCCGAACTCGGGGCGCAGATCGTAAAAACCTACTATGTTCCCGAAGATTTCGAAACGGTTGTGGCTTCCTGCCCGGTGCCGATCGTGATGGCCGGAGGCAAGAAGATTTCCGAACTCGAGGCGGTCACTATGTCCTATCAGGCAATCCAGGAAGGCGCGGCCGGTGTGGATATGGGCCGAAACATTTTCCAGAGTGATGCTCCGCTCGCCATGATGAAAACGGTCGGGAAGGTCGTTCATGAGAACATGCCTCCCGCCGAAGCGTACGAGTATTTCCAGAGCATCAGGAGGGAAGGATAGGCGCAGAAAAGCATCTGGCAGAATGGTTTAGAGCCAGTCGGCAAGTAACTTCGCTTCCCAGTTCCATCTTTCAAAGTGATTCAGTTCAGTTACCGTTGCATGATCAAGCTCTTCTCTCGTGAAATCGAAGCCTTCCTGCCGGATGATTGTCCAGCGATCTTCTTTTGTTGCAGCATTGTGTATTTTATCCGATAACTCTTTGTCCTGCTTCATTTGCGCAAGAAACAACTTTGCGGAATCCTGTGACATACGGCGAAGTCTCCTTTTTTTAATTGAAAATCGATGGTAAGGTCACAAATTTAACCAATAAGTCCGGAACAAGAAAAGAAAAATATCCGGGGCGGCGGGTTCGAGGGGCTTACCGTTTGGAACATGGTTCTTAGGGTTGTTATTTTATATGTATAGTCGGCATCATCATAAGCAATAACGTCATTTGTAATGATAGCAGATAAAGTTCAAACGCTCTACCCAAGGGTATCCGAGTATTTTGGTAAAATCAGAAACGGAAACAGATATCTGGAGCATATTCTGGAGGTGGATAGCTTTTGGAAAAATTTCGAGCACTCCCCATGCCGCAAGGTTGTCCTTCAGGGAAGCGAAATGCCTGCAGATGCATGTGTTTCCGACGAATATGATCTAGTTTATGCCGGGGGCTCATTGGGATTGTTGCATGCGTCGGTCATGGCTTCGAAATACGCAAGAAAAGTACTTGTTTTTGACCGCCATATGAGTGGAAAACCAAGCCGTGACTGGAATATTTCCTGGAATGAACTTGAAAAGCTTGAACAAGTCGGTCTTTTCTCATATGAAGAGATCAACGCGAGTATTGCTTGCAGGTATAAAACAGGGTGGGCTGAGTTTTACGTGGAAAATGGTCGGAAAAAGCGGCTGTATATCGATAATGTGCTTGACTGTGCTGTTGAGAGCGACCAACTTCTTTCCATTGCCAGACAGAAAATTCTTGCTGATGAATGCAACAGGATCGTTGACAAGATGACTTTCATGCGGTGTTTTCAGTTTCCTGAGAGTGTGGTGATAGAGGTTGAGAACAATATGCATGAGCGGGTTTATTTCAGAGCCAAGGTATTTGTTGATGCGATGGGAGTACATTCTCCGGTTGCCATGCAGTTGAATGACGGGGCATCCTTTACACATCTCTGTCCTACAGTCGGGACTGTTTCCAGCGGCCTTGAAAATGTTGATCCAGATATAGGCGAAATTCTTGTAAGTACTGAGCCGGCCGATACCAGCTCAGGAAGAGGACGTCAACTAATATGGGAGGGCTTTCCTGCCGGTGGCGATCGCTATACCACCTATCTTTTCTTTTATGATTCCCGGAGCTCCGATAATGATAAATCTCTGCTTGGTCTCTTTGAAACATATTTCCTGAAATTACCTTCCTATAAAAAACCAGGAAAGGATTTTGTCGTCCATCGCCCTGTGTATGGCGTTATACCGGCTTATTATCATGATGGGTTTGAGCGTACCCGTCAAGTTGCCGATAATAATATCCTGATGCTTGGAGATGCCGCTGCACTTGGTTCACCACTTACTTTTTGCGGTTTTGGTTCATTTGTTCGCAATCTCAAATCATTGACAGAGGGGCTCGAAAAAGCCTTGGCCTGTAACAGCTTTGAAAAGAAGAATCTCGAACAGATAAGCGCCTATGAACCAAATGTTGCCGCAATGGCGAACCTTATGAAATTTATGTGTTATAATAAGTATACCGATCATCCGAATTTTGTCAACGAACTGATGAATGAAGTGATGATAGTTCTGGACGGCCTGCCGCCCAGGTACAGGGAAGCAATGTTCAAGGATACTCTGGAGCTATCCGATCTGCTCCTCATTGGTTTGAACGTAGCATGGAAATATCCCGGTGTCTTGATGGCGACAGCAACCAAACTCGGTCTGGAGGGATCACTTGGGATGATGAAAAATATGATCGGCTGGGCAATGTCATCAAAAGCTTCAAATTAAAATCTTTATCCATCATAAACAGATTCTGACATGGCAAACGAATCACGAAAAGGCGGTTTTTTTTCCGTATTCAGAAAAGAGGAGAAATCCGTAGCAAACAAATCGGCTATTACATCGCAACAATCAGAAACAAAGGCAGCTTCTTCTGAAAAGCCGGCAGTATCGGTTTCCCGTGAGATGACGCCGAAGCCCGTAGCAAACGTAAAGCCAGCAGCCACTGCGGAACAACAGGAAAAACCTGTTGTTTTCGAGGCGATCGATACGACAGCGGCTTTTAGTGCTTGCTGGAAGGCTTTTGGTGACCTGGGCTTATCGCAGGTAAAAACCGTTGAAATGGTGCTGACTATGCTGTCAAATTCCATTGCTAAAATTACCGATGGGCAGCAAACGAAATAAGTGGATGTTTTTTTTAAAACCGATTAAAAGGGAAAGAAATGCCGCAACTACCACAGAATATTATACCGGAGGAATTGACAAAGCCTGCAGCGGCAATTGTGAGCGGGGCTTTTTTACTCTCACCACTTGGTATTCCACCTTTTATCAGAGGGATTCCAAGAGTTCTGCTTGCCGGTGCAGGTGGATTTCTTGCCGGAGCGGTTGCTGAAAAGGTTATTGAGAACATTGGTCAGATATTGCCGCCTCAGCCTGAAGATGATTAGCAATATCCTCCGTAGAGCAGGAGTGCTCACGCATGATCAGACGTAGTTGCCTGACTTGATTTATTGACGTTGACGCACGCGTTTAGGTGACTTGAAGCCAGGAACCGGAATTATCAGGCTTTTATCTTGTGATTGCCTGCCCTTATCCGATTGCTATTTCCATCGCTGTCAGGTCACCTGCCTAACAAAAAATTGATAGGTAATGTTGCGATTTTTCCGATCATGTCGGGTGGCGTCATGCGGTTGATGCAGACCCCATGTGTATTGTTTGCAAGAATTCTTTTTGCAAGGTCTTCCGTTGCTTCCCGAACATTTTCGCCAAGCAACGAAAGAAAAAGCCTGCCAGCATCGGTTTGTTGTGAGGTTTTAGCTTGCAGCTCCGTACGTATGATTCCCGGTATGATTGTACCTACCTTTATCTTCAAAGACCGGGTTTCTTCGATAAGGGATTTCGAGAAATAGTGTACAGCCGCCTTGGACGTTCCAAAAACACCCATTCCGTGAATTATTCCCCCGTCGGCACCCTGGCCTTCAAGATTGTACAGGTATCCCGACCCCTGTTCGATCATTCCTCTGATAGCCACATGCGATCCATTTATTGTTCCGGCAAGATTGACATCAAGGGTATGCCCGATCTGTGTCATATCAAGCTTCCAGAACGGAAGCAAAGGGTGGGCAATACCGGCGTTGTTTATCCAGATATCTACCTGGCCTATCGATTTTTGCGCATGGTCCCAAAGATCCTGAACCTCCTGGTAATTGGCAACATCACATGTTTTTGCCGAGATATGTTCGGAGCCATGCTGCTCGGCCAGCTCATTCAGTGCTTTGTCAAGGTTGCTGCTGTTGCTGCTGCTGATCATGACACGGCAGCCTTTTGAGAGAAATGCATGAGCAAGACCCAGGCCAATTCCTCTGCTGCTTCCTGTGATAACGATGTTTTTCATGTTTATATCAGTTTTTGCTGTTAAATCCGGGCCTCGATTATTCTTTGTATCGATGAAAGGTCATATTGAGAAAGAAGGTCATAGATATGGGTCGGCACAATGCCTATATCGTCCGGACGGTACATTTTAAGGAAATAGAAGTTCCTTATAGCATGAATATCTATTGAGTATTTTGCAAACTCAGTACCTCCCGGACCGGATTTCGCTTTTTTTCGGCTCAGATAGATGCCAAGCCATTTAGGCATCGCTTTCCGGTCATCAAGCTTCTCCGGTTGAAGAATCGGCATGAGAGTCGGCTGAAGTGCTGCTTGTACCGCACTATGACTATCGCCAAAAAAAACCTCAGGTGACGTTTCTATTTCATCATTGATAAGATCCAGCAGCTTTTCTCCTCTTTCCGTTCTGACAATAATCCATTGCGTTTTTCTGTTTTTGCTGTATGGCGCACCTAAATAACCGACAGTAATATCTGAAAGGCTGTTGATGTAATCAAAGCAACTCAGGCAGGAGTTCGGAAATACTCCGACTTTCATAACCGCTGATGGAAGGCAGAAAAATGGGATTTTCTCGACTTTTCCGGCTTTGTGAAGAATATGTACCCTGTAATCCTGCATGAATTCGAAATTGATAACCGTTTCCGGATTTTTGCTGATATTCCGGAAAACCCATTGAAGATGGGATGGCTCCAGATTATCGGTACAAGGGATACCTACGATATACAGGTCCAAATCGGCAAAATAGGGGCTTTTTCTTGTAAAATCCCTCACCATATGTACATGGCAGGCAGCTCCGACAACCAGGAGCCTTCTTGTTTTTTCCCGATAAGCCGTATGCAATGCCTGAAGTACAGGAGACAACACTGGTTTATTGCCGCGGGCCTCATGAATATCCTGAGCGGTTTTAGCAAGCACTGCTTTTGGTTGCAGAGGCTCTCCATGAAGCGTTAGCACCGCATCCACAAGGTTTGTTTGCAGGGCCATTGTCGATATTCGGGTAATGATGCCGCTCCATTGCGCTCCATTGACAGGTTTTTTCAATGTTGCGTTGAATCGTTTGAGACTGATACCGAAACGCAGTTCATCGCTGTCATCAGGGTTCCTTACTCTTCCGAAAATCCTTTTTTCATGATTTTCTACCCATCCGCAACGAAAAACACAGCTTTCCAGGCTCTCCTTCACCGGCCAGGCATTGCCCATGCATAGACCGCATTTGCTGCACAATGGTTCGTCGAAGCGAGGCGTCTGTATTTTTGATGGTTTAGTCATGGGAAGAGATGAAGTTTTCAACGACACAACAGAATGTTGCATTAAAATAGGCATTTTGTTTTGAGTGATCAAGAGGCATGCATCAAGCCTTTATTTCAAGGGGGCTTTGTGCTCGGTACATGATAACTTATGCTGATAATCATACTGCGGTCAGACAAACCCTGTCTTGCCATCTTTTCTGTCTATTTCTTTCCACCTTCGGTGGCAATTTCAGGCATAGAGCAGCAGATATCCGACTGAACCTGACAAAGCATGCTTTCGGTTGCCTGCTGCATGATTTTCGACATAATCATATCGCTCATGAATTTCAGTGCCGGTTCCGGCATGAGATTGAGCGGAAATGACAGTTTGAAATCCAGCGATATATTTGTTTCGAAATGAACGGTCGTCCGATTGTCTGTCTGGTGAAGAAGGAAAATTTCAGAAAAAGTTTTGCCGATGAAGGTATGGTCGTTGTTAAAAAGCAGTTCCGGGGCCGACTCGACGGTTTCCCAGATAATTTTTTTCCCGGGGGTCTCTGTATCGATGGGAGCCCGGCTTTCACCGACGTAGCGCCTGAAAACTGCACTGTCTGTCGGTATATGCTCTTCGGTCTGTCTGACAAAAAAGATTGCTACGATCGGGTTATTTCGAGGATCGTCAACCTCGAAGGTCCATTGAAAAACATCGAAATCCGGTATATAGCGTACATATCTGCAGTACGGATTGCATTTCAGGATTTTCTCGTGATTTGAGAAATAAACAGTCGATTCCTGCAGGCATGACTCAAGAACGACCAATGCTTTGCTTTTTCCTACAACTTCCATGATTACACAAAAACGTTTCTTTCTCCCTGATATTGTTGCATGCTCTTTTTTCACTCTGATCAGGCCCTGTAATTCGTTTTTTTTCAGTGGGAGCCCGATTCAGCTCAGGATGAACGGACATTTGCTGACTGAGTGTTCATGATAAACAGGTTTACTCGCCCAACAGTTCCTTGCCTGAAGATTCGAATATGCCCTTAAAATGTAACCGTTCTTGCCAGTATTGCAAACAACTATTAACCTGACTTCACCGACCCTTTTCATTATATTTTCAGAGAGCATTAACTTTCCTCCGATGTGAGCTTGAAAAACCAGTAAAACAATGTATGGCCATGCATGATGAGTTGCCGTTCAGGATTATTTTTGCCGGGATCTACGTCGCCGGTTTCTTGATGAGAGGCTTGTTCATACAGCGCATGAAACCGCAAGAAAAACCGATAATACCTGAAGCGGGAAATGCAGGGGAAATAAGCCGTTTCAGGGTTATTTTCCAGAAAGTAATGTTTTTTTTATGGATAGCTATCGTGGCGAGTTACACATGGTATCCACCATGGGTTGAGGCTTTGCATTTTCCTTTTCCCACATGGCTCCGTTACGGGGGCGCTATTGCTGCCGCAGTATCTTTTCTGTTTCTTTTTCTGACCATGAAAACACTCGGAAGATACTGGAGTCCTTTTCCAAGATTGATGGAAGGGCACAAGCTTGTAATCACAGGACCCTATCGTTTTATCAGGCACCCCATGTATACCGCCATGATGTTGCTTTTTATAGCTTTTATCCTTATTACAGCGAATGCAGCCGTTACTGTGTTTAGCCTGATTGCCACTGTTTTGACTGTCAAATGGGCTTTAAATGAGGAGAAAATGCTCATCGGTTTTTTCGGAGACGAATACCGGGCGTATATGACGCGTACGGGGGCTTTTTTGCCGGCCCCCAGGAAGATGGTTCGGCAAATCTTTTTTAACCAGCACGAAAAACTATGAGTTTTGCTGATACAACAAGAGGGAAGATATATTATGAAGACACCGGATGGAGTGTTGGCGACAATCGGGAAGTCGTTTTGTTTTTCAACGGCTGGTCAATTTCTGCGAGATACTGGATACCAGTAATAGATCGGCTATCTTCGCAGTACCGTTGTCTTTCCTTCGATCAAAGCGGAACGGGCCGAACCGTATGCAGCCATTCGTGTCTTTCTTTTTCCGTCGAGAGGTTTGCCGATGAGGCGTCGGAATTGCTTGTCAGTCTTGGCCTTCTCGGCTCCAGAAAGCTGCATATTGTCGGCCACTCGATGGGAGGTATGATCGCGACGGAAATCTGCAACCGGCATCCCGAATCCCTTGTTGTAGTCGGAAATTAAAAATCAGCCAATTTCGGAAATTAGCAATCACCCAGGGAGAGGCTTGAGATTACGTCATTTCAAAATGATTTGCAACTACTTTTTGACTCGGTAGTTGTTTCTTGCCAAGATTGGGGCCTCCTTCCACCGGTTGCAGTTGATTGAAGATGGTTTTACGGTGTTCGAGCCGGTAGCTCTTACCGGTAAGTTTGATGACCTCGCATTTGTAGAGCAGCCGATCAAGCAACGCTGTTGCAAGTACCTCATCGCCGAGCATCTCCGTCCACTCTTTCGGGCTTTTGTTTGTCGTAATGATGAATGATGTCTGTTCATGAAGCTGGTTGACAAGCTGGAACAGACCGACGGCAACCGACTTCTCAAGCGGGAACATCATAATATCGTCGATAACCAGCAGGTGTGCATTCAACAATCGCTTGTACTCTCTTGCCGCTGCAGTGGTAATTTCTTTGAACCTGATGGTTTGGATGAGGTTGTCCATAGTCCGGAACAGCGCGTGATAACCGAGTTAAATGGCTTCATTGCAGAGCCCGTCAGCAAGATAGCTCTTGCCAGTACCGCTTGGCCCGATCAGGATCAAGTTGTAGTTCTGGTCAAGCCAGAGCAGTTGTCGCAACTGCTGGAGCTGGACTTGGCTGATTCCGTTCTGAACTCCAGAGTCATAATGATCAAGATCATGGAGGAACGGCAGGTTAGCTACTTTCCTGCACCGTTCAAGATGAGCATGTCGCCGACAGGAGAGTTCTCTCTCAAGCAGAGCAAGTGCAAAATCGCTGTAGGATGGCTCGCTTTTGCGTGCTTCTTCGAGCAGGACGTCAACGCTCACTGCCAGCCCCGTAAGGTTGAGTTCCCTGGCATGCTCCTGTATGGTGGTAATGGTTCTTTCCATGGTGATTAGCAAAGAATTTTTTCATAAGTGGTTATAGTACTACTCTCTGGCACAAACGACAGAATTTTGTTCAAGTCACTCTGGAGTGTTTTCGGACGGAATGCCTTAAATACCGCATGATGACTCTGTTTGTCCTTCTGCTTCCGGTGATGTTGCAGGATGTCATGGAACTCGCCGCTTGAAAAGAGATGATGATCGACACAAGAGGCAAGGGCATCGTCAACCAGCCTTTGCTCGCATCCGTTGATGGTATCGCGTACATGCAGAAACTGGTCTCGAATGTACCTCGGATAACGGTTATGGATACTTTCAAGGAACAGTCCAGCCTGTTCCTGATTGGTGAACTGCTGCATGAGTGAATCCTGCAATTCTCTAATTTTTGTAGAGATATCACGACGGTGGTGATTGTTGATCACCACAATACCTTTACCGCTTTCGATCAGGTGACCAGCCAGCAACTTGCCGTCTTGGGCGTACAGAAAAAGGTTGTTTTCTCTGGCTTCCAGCACAACCTGTGTTCCTGGTCCAGCATAGGTTCCGACCGGCAGGGTATAAAAATTTCCTCGATATGAAATCGTGTTGTCTTTGCGTACATGGTAGTCTTTACCGATAGTACCGGAAATCGGATAGGGTAACGGTTCATAAGGGCGAAGATGCTGTTTTTCGACCTGCCATTCTGCATCAGGAACCAGATGTGTTGTCGTATGTTCCTTGGCATTGGCCGTTCGTTCAAGCCAGAGTAACACCTCCTGGTTCAGTACATCGAGATTGACAAATCGTCGTCCCGGCAGGAAGTTGTGTTTCACATACTTGACGCCAGCCTAAATTTTCCCTTTACTTTCCGGATCGCTTTTCCGGCAGAGATGGATTTTGAGACTGCGGTGTAACAGATATTTATTGAACGCCTCAGTATAGAGGATCGCACCACGGTTTTCGTTGGTAACTATCGTTGAATCTTGATCATAGACCAGTGTGTGCGGTATGCCTTCAAAAAAGGTGAATGCCTGTTCATGAGCCTCAAGCACGAAACGGGTGGTGATCGGCTGCTGGCTGAAGCTGACAAACTTTCGGCGGCTTCGGGAGAGCAGCATAATCATGAAGTAAACCTTCACTTTGTTCTCATCAGCACTGAGCATCCAGTACTCGCCGAAATCCACCTGTGCCTGCTCTCCATAAGGAAGTTGCTCGACGGGATAATAGTGCCGAGGGGTTCCTTTCGGTTTCGGAATATCATGGGATTTTCGGATCCACTGAACAAAGGAGTAGATCGTTCGAGTTGTTATCTCAGGGAATTCAGGGTGATGCTCCTTCAGCCAATCTTCTACTTGTGCAGCACTACAGTCAGGATAGTCGGCAACCCTGTTCTTGATGAACTGTTCATAGGGCTGCAATTTTCGGTAGCGCCGCTTTTGTTGAGCAAGGAAATCACTGAATTCCTCATCGGTCATGCGGAGGTACTTGCGGACAGTCACTCGGTCCAAGCCGGTATTTCGGCTGATTTGGCGAATGCTTAAGCCTTCTCGGGAAAGTTCCTTAACTTTATTGTACATGGTTAGCTTTTTTAGCTGTGTCCTCATAGCTCTGGGGTTTGATTTGGTTCGCACCTTCAAACTACGAGCTATGGGTGTTTTTTACGCTAACCCTGGGTGATTCTTATTTTCCGTTTTTGGCCTATTCTTGTTTTCCGATCACAGATGATTTGGATGATGATTCAAATGGTTGATATTTTAACCATTATTGGGGCTCTGAACGTGCAACAATAATAATGGACACCCTAAGAAGCTTTGGGGCGAAGCAGTCAGGTAAGCCAGGTGCCGGAAAACGGCGCGCCGTGGTTTAACGACCCTACCTCCAAGGGGCTGGAGCATAAAGTCAACAACGCATTGCCGGAAGGAATAAACAGCAAAATCCAGTTGTTAAAGGCGGCTGCCCGAGGTTACTCCTTGCCTTAATTCTTAAAGCTGGATTATTTCGGGGCGGCCTTTTTTCCGATAAACATGTTTAGCATCACAACTATAATAATACCGGACAGGTAAAAAACTACGGGTGCGACAAGTGTGGTATAGTCTATAAAATTCTGCACGTCTGTTATTTAATGGATCTTGTTGTTCTGATGTTATGGTTAACTTCAAAGGTATTGAGCTGCTCCTTAAGATTTCTTTTAAATGCAAGACTTGTGATAAGGTTGAGCAATTTATAGGGGTTATGCTTGACTCTATTGGCGATATTTATCCATGAGTATGTTTTGTAATAGCTGGTCATGAACTTATGCTGAAAGGCTATCGGGTCGTAGTGTTCTGAGTGAATTACTAGATTTATGGCATTGTATTTTTCCCAATCATAATCGGTGATAAGCCCCTTCTCCTTGTATTCCCAGTACATTTTCGTACCCGGATAGGGAGTGATGATTTGAAAAATCGGCATAAAGATATTATTCTTGCCCACAAAACGAACCAGATCGTCCATATCCTTAAAGGAGTCAAGATCCGGGTTGACAAGGAAGTTTCCCTGGACATTCAGTCCGGCTTGTCTGCACTCTTCAATGACCTGGGAAAATTTTTCGGCTGAGTTTATATGGCCTTTATTATACGCTTCAAGGGTGCTCTGCTTAATAGACTCAAATCCAACCAGTACCATATTGCAGCCCGACTCAACCAGTTTTTTTATCGTCTCTTTGTCTTCAAGGAAGTTCATGCTGAAAAAGACGCTGTAGTTGATATTGCATCCTTTTAAAAGATCCAGTGTTTCCCATAGCCTTTTTTTGCTAACACCGAGGTTCTCGTCGCAAAGCATGAACCAAGGTTTTGATGACTTCGATTTTGCTTTGAAAAATACTTTTTTAGCAGTTTCAATCTGGCGTTTCAGGTCTTCCGGTTTCTGTGATCGATATAACTTCCCGGTGAAATTAGGTGTAACACAAAATGAGCACTCATAAGGGCAACCGCGTGTTACATAGATCGGTATGGATTTTGACCCGTCAACTTTTTCCCTTTTGGAAGCCTGGGCAATTCTTTCGTAATCTAACGGAACGATTTTTGTTACAGGTGGGAAATCTTTTGCGTTGTATGTTGGTTTTAAACAGCCAAGACTTACATCTTCAAGAACGGTAGCCCATAAATTTTCTGCTTCTCCGCACACGATGCAGTCGGCATGAGCCATGGCTTCTTCAGCATTAAAGGATACATGAAGGCCGCCCAGGATGACTTTTTTGCCTTTTTCACGGAACTTGTCAGCTATCTCATAGGCTCTTGTTGCGTCGATAGTTCGAGAGGTAATGCCTACTAGATCGTAGTCACCGTCATAGTTGATGGAGTCTTCAAAATGTTCATCGGCGATTTCAATATGGTGCTCTTTGGGAGTAAGGCTGACGAGAACACCTATGGCCATATGGAATAAGGGCTTCTGGTTTGTCTTTGAGTCTTTTTTCCCTTTTGGAGCAATAAACAGCAGTTTGAGTGACTTTTTTTGAGTGACAGGATTCGTCATATTACTTGCCTAAGGATAAATTGATTTATCAAGAATGCCTGTTTATTTCGCGATATGTTAAAGTGCATCAAAAGTAAATCCGCTGTTCTTCGCGTAGTTCTGCGAAAAATAGAAAATAAAGATATTAAAAATATGGTTGATTAAAAATCGAAAACCACAGAACTTCAGATAGTGCATGATTTTACGACTGCTGTTTTGCATAGCTGGTTTTATTGGTGGTTTGGTGGCTTATATTTTCAAATGTTGTGATGGCGTTCGAACGTATCAAGCTGTTTCCGGAGGTTCTATTGAAACGAAAAGGCTATGTTATGAAGTGGACCCCAACCGGTGGACAAAAAGTGGCTGAGTTTAAGTTGGTAACCTGACCTGTTCATGCAGCGGAAAGGCGCTGCCCCTCTTTTACCTTTAACTCTTCTGTCTGCTTGTTCTTGTTATACTTGTCAACTATTCTTGCACCACCTCCAACGGCTGTCCGGTAAACCTTATCTGGCGTACTGTAGCCCAACGACTGATGCTGCCTTTCAACGTTGAACAATACAAAATATTCCTTTAATCCGCACTGTAATTCTGCTGCGGTGGAGTAACCTTTGAGATATATATCCTCATATTTGACACTCCTCCAGAGTCGTTCGACAAAGATGTTGTCCAGTGCTCGGCCACGTCCATCCATGCTAATACTGATGGATGGGTGCTCCGTGAGCGCTCCGACAAAGGCGGCACTCGTAAACTGGGTGCCTTGATCGGTGTTGAAGATATCGGGTGTCCCGTATTTTCGTAACGCTTCTTGCAGACAGTCAACGCAAAAGGTGCTTTCCATCGAGTTCGATAATCGCCAGGAGAGTACTTTCCGGGAATACCAGTCGATGACTGCCACCAGATACATAAAGCCCTTTGGAAGGAGAATATAGGTGATGTCAGTCGACCAGACTTGGTTGGGTTTTGTGACATCAACTCCCCGCAAGAGATAGGGGTAGATCTTGTGCTCCGGATGCGGTTTGCTGGTGTTGGGGCCCGGTGCCATACCGGCCAGACCCAACCTTCGCATAAGCCGCTGAACCCGTTTCCGGTTGATCTGGTAACCCTCGCTACGAAGATAGTGCATGATTTTACGACTACCATAAAATGGATGCTTGGTGTACTCCTTGTCAATCAGTTCAAGCAACTGCAAGTCTTCTGCATCAGGAAACAACACGATAGACGGCAAATATATCGTCGAACGATTAACGGACACAAGGACGCATTGCTTTGCCACCGGCAATGGCTCTTTGTCGCTGACCCACCATCTGCGCACACTCATAGGGACAGTCCGGACTTTTTTTTAAGCCAATCCAGCTCGACCTTTAACCGCCCGATTTCCGTATAAAGCTTTTCAGGATCTGCAGCCGGTTCAACTGGTTTTGGACCCCGTTTGGCTTCAAACAAGCTTGATGCCTGTTCCTGCAACTCTTTCTTCCACTTACCGACCTGAACGGGGTGTACTCCAAATTCCTGACCGATTTCATTCAGCGTCTTGACCCCTTGAATAGCCTCAAGTGCCACCTTGGCCTTAAAGCCACTGCTGAAATTTTTTCGTGTCCTTTTTGTCATTACCTGCTCCTTTTTGGGGCAAGTTAACAACTTAAACCACTGTCTAAAATTCGGGGTCCACTATATTATGAGTACCAGTGCACTTCATGTGCAAAAATTACAAAATTCTGTATGCTTGAAAAACTTTTTCATAATGGATGATCTCCTGTTGCGCCTCTTTTTGGTTACATTACCCATTGACATGGTAATACCAAGATGCTAAGGGAGCTTCTGCTTTTTTGATTAAGGCTGAAGAGTGTGCAATTAACCGGTTATTATTTTAAACATTCAAATGCATAACGATAATGGCAAATGATGAACAAAAAGGCGGATTTTTTTCCCGATTCAAAAAAAAAGCAGCTTCTGATCAGGAGGCGCCCAGCATCAAGCCTTCAACGCCTCCGGCAGTTCAACAGCAAAGCCGCAACGTCGTGACGAAACCTGAAACCAAGAGCTCTTTGGCGACCGCTGCGCAACCTGTCGCGCCCGTGGCTGCGGCTCCAGCATCATCAGAATCTCCTATTGATACTGTTGAGGCTTTCAATGTCTTATGTATTGCTCTGGTTGATATTACCAACTCGCAATTGAAGGTTATAGAGATGGCGCTCAGTATGTTTTCAAATTCACTCAATAAAATTGTGAATGGAGCAAAAGCAAAAGAGTAGGCGGCTTCGTTCAGGTTTTCCGATTCAGGGTTGATGATGAGTTATCAGGTCCCGGTCTTATGCTAAAAAAAAAGTTTTTATGGACAACCATCAACAGCGCCTTTCACCGGAAGGGCTGATCAAGCCTGTAGCAACGATTGTCGGCGGTGCATTTCTTTTATCTCCTTTCGGGATTCCTTTTTTTGTTCATGGAGTTCCACGGATCCTGCTTGCAGGACTTGGAGGGTTATTGGCTGGAAAAGTTGCAGACAAGGTTGTTGAAAAGTTTGCTGAAAATTTAGGACAGGTGATGCAGCAAAAGGCTGAACAGTGTTGACAATTTATGGGTGGAACTCTCAACCGACGACAAGCGTTTTAAAAAAATAAAACTCTTTATTGGGATTTTTAATCTTTTTTAATATTGCCATGGAAGTTGTTGGTAAAAGCAAAGCGCATGTTGTTCTTGACTCATGTTTACATGAATCGGTCCTCTATTTCTCAGATCATACAAAGCTGATGAACTGTAATCCTTATTGCAGTAACGTCAAGCATTTAATAGAACTCGATATGTTTCAATGGGTTTTTCAGGTTGCTGATCCCCGAAACAATCCGATCACGGCGGTTTTTTTTGTCCGCCAAGTTGAAGAGGCGTTTTCGTTTGAAGACAGTTATGGTCAGCAATTGGCTGCCAGGGTGAAAGATATGGCCCATCTCAATGGGAATGGAAAGCGGATTCGCATGGAGGCTGTTCATGATTATCCTCAGTTTGACGCGGTTGCTCCTCATACCTTTGTCGGCAAGGCAAGTTCCGAAATTTGCCTGCTGCATCAGCATGATGGCCGTACATCAGTTTATTTTGACACCAATATTGCGCTTGATTTTGATCTCTCTTTTCCCTTAAACCTCATGCCGGAGGGTATACTCAAGTTCATGAGCGAAGCGGTCATGTCACAGATCATGCAGCAGGCAACGGAAAGTATGCTCTGTCAGGTACAGTCAGATATTTGCTGTACTGCGGCTGAACTTGCTGTAGAAGGAGGTAAAAAGTAAGGGATTTTTCGTGATGTAGTCCCGCCTTTTTCCCCGCTTGCAATGAAAGTGCTTGCGGGGAATATTTTTTTTTATACCTTTATACCGGTACGGGGTACGGGTATCTTATTATTGCCGTTAAAACCAGAAAGTTTTATGAATGACGTGATTCTCAGACTGAAACGGGTAGGTGGTCAGGTTGAGGGACTTATCAGAATGATTGAAAGGGAGGAGGAGTGTTCCCAGGTTATTACACAGTTTCAGGCGGCAAAAGCCGCTTTGGATAACACTTTTTCGTTGGTACTTCACCGCAATCTTAAGGAGTGTATGAATAATGGTGACTCAAAAAGTGCGGAAAAGATTTTAAAACTCATATCTAAACAGTAGATGAACATGAAGATATATAAGGCGTTAATCGGCTTTTGCATGGTGGGCGCTTTGGCCGTTCCTCTCCAGGCAAATGCTGGCGAGACCATGAAGCTCTCTCTTTCCGATGCCATCGCCATGGCCCGTCAAAACAACTATACCGTAAAGGCTGCACGAAGCCGGGTTGATCAGGCTGAGGCAAAAATTGTCCAGACCCGTCAGTCATTCCTGCCGAAAGTTACGTTGTCGGAGACGCTTGTCTTGACCAATGACCCTGGGGCGGCATTGGTTTTTAAATTGCAGCAGAACACGATAGAGGCATCTGATTTTGATCCGGCAAAGTTGAATAATGCTGATATTATCAATGATTTCAATACCTCCATTCAGGTCATGCAGCCGGTTTACAACGCTGATGCTGCCGTAGGACGGAATATGGCGATAACGGCCAAGAAGGCACAGGAGCATATGGCTCTTCGCAGTGAGGAGACTATCGGGCTCCAGGTAAGCAAAGTCTATTATGGGTTGATTCTTGCACGCAAGAATATAGAGGCTGTTGAGAAGTCGATAACAACCATGCAGGCACACAGTAACGATGCCGCCAAAGGTTATCGTGCCGGGTTACTGCCGAAGTCTGACAAGCTGTCAACGGATGTCAGACTTGCTGAACTTCAGGAGCAGAAAATGTTGTTGCATGATGAGATAAAAAACGCAACAGAGTCGCTTGTGGTGATGTTGAACCTTGATCGGGGTGTTTCCATTATACCTACGGGTGATTTTGTTGTCGATGCTGTGCTGCCTGAGGGAAATGAGAAAAACAGGCCTGAGGAGCGGGCCGATCTAAAAGCGCTCGAAACCTATCGGCAGGTTGCAGCCCTGCAGGAAGAGATGGTTCAGGCTTCAAGGCGTCCACGTTTGAACGCTTTTCTGCAGACAAATCTGCACAGTAACAATATTTTTGGCGGGGGTTCAAGCTGGGCGCTCGGGATGAACATGCAGTGGAATATTTTCGACGGTATGTCTTCAGTGGGACGTATCCAGGAATCCAAAGCCCAGGCGCGTGAGGCAATGTACAATTATGAAGCTGCAAAGAGCAATAGTCTTGTGGAGGTGAGCAAATCGTTCCGGTCGCTGAAAACCGCCAAGGCAAGAATTGCCGTTGCAAGGAAATCATTGGAGGAGGCAAGGGTAAGTCTTGATTATATAAGCACACAGTTCAAGACTGGTATGGCGATGACCTTCGAACTCCTGATGAGGGAGCAGGCTTATACCTATGCTAAAATGAGGTTGAATCAGGCCACATATGATTATTGTGTATCAAGAAGTGAGCTTGAATATTACCGTGGCAACTGAGAAGCTTTCCTAACTGAAGCAGAATAATGCAATGAGCATGGATATAAAAAAGAGATGTCTTCTTCTGGTGGCCATTCCACTCTTTGTTGCGGGGTGTGGCAATCGTGAAGAGCCGAAAAAGAGCCCGATCCAGTCACCTTCAGTTGAGGTCGGTGCGATCGTTCCTGTTCGCGCGCTCAATTCAACCGAGAGCGGAGAGCGCTTGCTGGTGCCGGTATCGGCAATTTTTCATAAAGGAGAACTTACCGGAGTTTTTGTTGTCGGGGCTGATAACCGCCTCTCGGTACGTTGGATCAGTACAGGGCGCTCCATGAATAATGACCTTGTTGTTCTTGGTGGTTTGGATAAAGGAGAGCTTGTGGTTGGGGTTTATAGTCCAGCGCTTGTTGAAGGTGTAACGGTAAAAAAACGTGTGACTGTGGAGGATCAAACCAATGAATGAAGGTATTGCCGGTAAACTCGCAAAACAGTTTATCAATTCGAAGATTACGCCGCTTCTGATGGTGGCCTCTCTCCTTGTGGGTATTATGGCGACGTTCATGACCCCCAGAGAGGAAGAGCCGCAGATTGTGGTACCGATGGTTGATCTGTATATCCCCTATCCGGGAGCCACTCCGGCAGAGGTAGAGTCACGGGTCGCCAAGACGGTAGAGCGTTCCTTGACAGAAATTCCGGGAGTCGATTATGTCTATTCCACCTCCATGCCCGATTTGGCGTTAGTGACCGTACGTTTTAAGGTCGGTGAAGATTCTGAGAAAAGTATGGTCAAGTTGTGGTCGACCTTGATGAAAAACATGGACAAAATGCCATCAGGTGTCCAGTTTCCTCTGATGAAAAAGGTCTCTATTGACGATGTTCCAGCCCTTAATCTCACCTTCTGGAGCAAGACGAAGGATCCCTATCAGCTCCGTAAAACAGCCGTTGAGGTAGCCGATGAACTGAAAAAAATCAAGAATATCGGTGACGTCGAAATAAAGGGAGGATTGAAACGCCAGGTAAAAATTGTGCTGAACAAGGAAAAACTCCGGCAGTTCAATGTGAGCCCTTTGCAGATTGCCCGTCAGGTACAATTGGCAAACAGTCAGATGACTGCCGGAGATTTCAAGCAGATGAATGAGGAAATCATTGTCCGCTCGGGAAGCTTTTTTGAGAGTGCCGGCGAAGTTGCCAATATTGTTGTTGGTATCTATGGCGCATCACCGGTTTATCTCCGAGATGTTGCCAGTGTTGTTGACGGGCCTGAAGAGGTCAATAACTACAACTTTTTTGGCTGGGCTGCTGCTGCCCGGACAGGTTCCGCTACAGGGGAGTATCCGGCAGTGACACTGACGGTGGCCAAACGGCAGGGAAGTGATGCCTCCAAACTTGCCGACAAGGTGATTGCAAAGGTTGATGATCTCAAAAAGAACCTGATTCCTGCTGATGTGACGGTCAGTGAAACAAGGAACTATGGCGCAACGGCAACAGACAAAGTATTTACCCTGCTTGAGCATCTGCTGATGGCTGTCGTAGCCGTAACGATTGTCGTGGGCTTTTTCCTTGGATGGAGGGGCGCGCTTGTGGTTTTTGCTTCGGTACCGATCACCTTCGCACTCACCCTGCTCATCTACTATCTGCTCGATTATTCACTCAACAGGGTTACTCTTTTTGCCTTGATTTTTGTGACGGGTATTGTCGTTGATGATTCCATTATCATTGCCGAGAATATTCATCGTCATTTTGCAATGAAGCGGCAGCCCAAACTGCAGGCTGCAATTACGGCTATCAATGAGGTGGGCAATCCGACCATTCTGGCAACCTTCACTGTTATCGCCGCCGTACTGCCGATGGTTTTCGTTTCCGGTTTGATGGGTCCCTACATGAGCCCGATGCCGATCGGAGCTTCGCTGGCAATGATATTCTCCCTTCTCGTTGCATTGATAGCAACACCCTGGCTGGCCTTTCGTCTTCTGAAAACCGAGACGGGACATCATGAAGAGTATGATATTACCAAAACGGGTTATTACAAGCTCTTCAATACCATTCTCTCTCCTTTTATCGAGAGCAGTTTCAAGAGATGGATCGCTTTTGGTGTGGTTGGATTGATGCTCATTGGCGCTATTGCACTGGTGCCGTTGAAGGCTGTCCAGATGAAGATGCTTCCGTTTGATAACAAGAATGAGTTTCAGGTAATTATTGATATGCCGGAAGGAACCGCTCTTGAGCAGACGGCAAGAGTGACCAAGGAGATTGCAGCCTATCTGAAAACGGTGCCTGAGGTTCGCAGCTACCAGTATTATGTGGGTACCAATGCGCCCATCAACTTCAATGGTCTTGTCCGCCACTATTACCTTCGTCAGGCCAAGAACATGGGTGACATCCAGGTCAACCTTGTTCCCAAGGATGAGCGCAAGGTGCAGAGCCATGATATTGCCAAAAAGGTGAGAGCCGGTGTGCAGCAGATTGCAAAACGTTATAATGCAAACGCAAAGATTGTTGAGATTCCTCCGGGCCCTCCAGTGCTCTCAACTCTTGTTGCTGAAATTTACGGTCCTTCGCAGGTGGAGCAGATTGCGCTTGCCCGCCAGGTAAAAAAGGTCTTTGAAGAGACTCCGGGTGTCGTTGATGTTGACTGGCTTGTTGAGGATGACCAAAAAGTATTCAATCTTGTTGTCAACAAAGAGCGTGCTGCTTTCCGCGGAGTAAGTGCCGAGCAGATAGCCCAGACACTGCGCATGTCGCTTGCAGGTATGGATGTTGGTGTGCTGCATACGGACAAGGAACTTGAACCCGTATCGATTCAGGTACGTCTGCCTCAGTCTGACAGAACATCATTGCAGGATCTGTCAGGTATTTTTGTGCAATCGCAGGGTATGGGAAGCCTGACAACCCGTCTGCGCGCCGGCGAGATGATTCCGCTGTCGGAGCTGGTGACCGTTGAAGAAAAAATCCAGGACAAGAGCATTTATCGCAAAGATCTTCGCCGGGTGGTCTATGTGACGGCGGATGTGGCTGGTGCAACGGAGAGCCCGGTCTATGCCATGCTTGATATGGATAAAAAGATCGAGAAGCTTAAGGTTCCTGGAGGGTACAGTGTGAGTCCTCTTTATACCGCCAATCCGACATCGGAGGATAAGCTGGCGATGAAATGGGATGGGGAGTGGCAGATTACCTTTGAGGTTTTCAGAGATCTTGGCACGGCCTTTGCCGTTGTTCTTGTCATTATCTATCTGTTGATTATCGGCTGGTTCCAGTCTTTCAAGACTCCGCTGATCATGATGATTGCCATTCCTCTGAGCCTTGTGGGGATTATTCCTGGCCATATGCTGCACGGAGCTTTTTTTACCGCAACCAGTATGATCGGTATGATTGCACTTGCAGGTATCATGGTTCGTAACTCCGTACTGCTCATTGACTTTATCCAGATTCGCAGGGCTGAAGGTGTTGATCTTAAACAGGCGGTCATTGAGTCAGCGGCTGTTCGTACACGGCCGATTATTCTGACTTCAGGAGCAGTAGTCATTGGTTCTATTGTTATGTTGTTTGATCCTATTTTCCAGGGACTGGCCATATCGCTGATCTGGGGAGGTATTCTTTCAACCATTCTGACCCTCGTGGTTGTACCGATTGTCTATTATATTGTAGAGAAGAAATCAGCAAAAAAGTAGAAGAGGCCATCACATGAAATTTCTTGCTATTATGGGGCACGAGGAGACCCGTCCGCAAGTGCGGGCTCTCTTCCAGAAGTATCAGGTACACATGTTCAGCAATGTTGCAATCCGGGGCTGCAACTGTGACCGGAAAAAGCTGCAGCAGCAGTCTTGGTGGCCTTCAGATGAGGTGTCGGCAACCTATTCATCGCTCTGTTTTGCCATTCTTGATGACGACAAGGCAGAGGCGATCATGGTTGAACTTGAAAAGAATCCTATAGCCGAGGATAAGGATTTTCCGGCAAGGGCCTTTCTGATGAACGTTGAAAAAACAGCCTGATCAAGGGAAACTCCATGATTGTCAAACAGTTTCGGACAGGTGGCGACAGAAATTTTGGTTACCTCGTTGCTGATGAAGTTTCAAAAGAGGCCATAGTCATTGACGCTTCTTTCAATCCCGCCATTATTGTGCAGTTTGCTGCCGAACAGGGATTTGTGATCCGTTTTGTTTTTTCAACTCACGGTCATGACGATCATACCAATGGGAATGAGGCTATTGGTGTGATGACAGCTCTTTCTCCCCTGCTTTTCGGTGATACCTGTCCGAGGACAGGTATTACCGTTGAGGATGGAGCGCTCTTTCCTCTTGGTTCTCTTGAGGCTCGTATTCTTCATACACCAGGACATACGGCGGATTCCATTTGTATTCATGTTGGTGATGCTCTTTTTACTGGTGACACCCTTTTTACAGGGAAGGTGGGCGGTACCGGCACAGAAGAGCAGGCGTTTGCTGAATACCATTCGTTGCAGGATAAACTCATGTTGCTGCCGGCAGAGACAACAGTCTACCCCGGTCACGATTACGGCCTGTCGCCGATTTCATCAATCAGCAGGGAGCGTGCTTCCAATCCTTTTTTGCTGCAGGGTGATTTCAATGCATTTCTTGCTCTTAAACAGAACTGGGCAGCATATAAAAAGAGGCATGGAATTGCATAATTCCTCGTTTTGAGCGGTCAGTTTTTGCATTTATGTTGTTTTTTTTTATAAATTACGTTTACGTTGCCGGTTGTGTTCATAAATCTGGCAATCCTCCCTTTTTCTGCTTTCTTGACAATAAAATCGGTGGCCTGTCATTTACTCTGCTGAACGGTAAAAATGGGCGTTATCTGTTTTTTTAATAATAAGTAACCTGATGACTATGGATCAGCTTATAACATTGCGTACGCTTGCAGTATCTGCCCTTATGCAGAAAGATTTTCAGATAATCAAAGGAAGCTGTACGGTTGCCGAAGCTCTGCAGATTATGAAAAGAAGCCGGGAGAGTGGTCTTATTGTTGAGCCTCGTAACGAGGATGATTGTTATGGTATTGTGACTGAAAAAGATATTCTTGAAAAAGTGATTGATCCGGGAGAGGATGTTTATCGTGATCCATGGAATACGCCTGTGTTTCAGATTATGAGCAAGCCGGTTATCAGTGTTAATCCCGGTCTCAGGGTCAAGTACGCTCTTCGTCTGATGAAAAGGAGTAATGTCAGACGCCTTACTGTTATGGAAAACAATAAGATTATAGGTATCCTAAATATGACAGATGTGCTTCATGCTGTTGAGGAACTTCCTGTTCATGATGATCATGTAGCCCTTTAGCCATCGGGGTACGTTGCACAGCTTTCCTCAATAATACCAGAAAGACCAATTTCAGTGAACGGGGCACTTGCTTTTGCCGTGCCCGTTCATTTAATCAGTGAGGTTCTCTTTACAGCTTCACAAGGAGATTTGAGCGTATGAAACCATTTGATATTGTCATTGTTGGTGGTGGGGGTGCCGGACTTTATGCCGCCATGGAGGCAATGAAAACGAATCCGGCACTCAATATTGCCGTTCTTACCAAAGTCTATCCCAATCGGTCGCATACCTCTGCGGCTCAGGGTGGCGCTAATGCTGCGCTTGCCAACAAGGCAAAGAATGATACGGTTGAGATGCATATTTTCGACACCATCAAGGGCAGCGATTATCTTGCCGATCAGGATGCGGTTGATGTGCTTTGTTCTGAAGCGCCTAAAATTATTCGTGAGCTTGAAAATATGGGGACGCCGTGGTCAAGAATGGATGACAAGACCATAGCACAGCGGCCATTCGGCGGAGCAACTCTTCCAAGGTGTTGTTACTGTTCCGACAAAACAGGTCACACGATTCTGCAGACACTCTACGAACAGTGTTTGAAAAAAGGGGTGATTTTTTTCAATGAGTATTTTGCGCTGAGCCTTTCGGTTAACGGGAGTCGTTCGAGAGGGCTTATTGCCATGAATATGAAGAGTGGCAAAGTTGAGGCTTTTCCGGCAAGGACGGTAATTTTTGCTACTGGCGGATATGCCAAAATGTACTGGAATCGCTCAAGTAATGCTGCAGGCAATACCGGCGATGGCCAGGCCATTGCTTTCCGCTCAGGTATTCCTCTCAAAGATATGGAGTTTGTCCAGTTTCATCCCACCGGACTGAGAAAGAGTGGCTTGCTCATCACTGAAGGGGCGAGGGGTGAAGGTGGCTACCTTGTCAACAAGGATGGAGAGCGTTTCATGGCCAGATATGCGAAAGAGAAGATGGAACTTGGCCCGCGGGATCTTGTGTCGCGCTCAATTGAAACCGAGATCAATGAAGGGAGGGGATTTGACAGCCCTGCAGGAACCTATATCCATCTTGACCTTACCCATTTGGGGGCTGACCTTATCAAGTCGCGGTTGCCCCAGATACGAGAGATGTCCATGCAATTTGAAGGCGTTGACCCCATAGAGGAGCCAATTCCGATCAGACCGACCGCTCATTATTCGATGGGAGGAATCGACACTGATAATTTTGGCCGAACAGTTATGCAGGGCGTTTATGCGGCTGGCGAGTGTGGTTGCGTATCGGTTCATGGTGCAAATCGTCTTGGAGGAAATTCTCTGCTTGATATTCTTGTGTTCGGTCGTATTGCTGGCCATACAGCGGCTGAAGAGGCTGGCAAATTTGATCCGGGAACGATACCGGAAGTCGAACTCAAGGAGCAGTATGAAGAGATCCGGGGAGGCATGCATGCATCCGGTCACTATGAACGGTATGGCGCTTTGCGGGAAGATCTTGGTCATACATTGGCGAGTAACGTTGGTATTTTCAGGGAATCCTCTCTGATACAGAAGGGTATCCAGGATATTGCGGAGCTTAAAGAACGCTTTAAAAAAGTCCGTATCTTTGACACCAGTGATGTTTTCAACACCAATCTCATGCAGGTGCTTGAACTGAAAAATATGCTCGATCTGGCCGAAACCGTTGCAGTCGGCGCTTATGCCCGCCAGGAAAGCCGGGGCTCTCATACCCGGATTGATTTTCCTGTTCGCGATGACGAGAACTGGCACAAGCATACATTGGCAACCCTGGTCGATGGCAAAGTGGTCCTTGGTGAAAAGCCGGTGACTATGGGACGTTATGAACTTAAGGAAAGAACTTATTAACTATTTTGCTTATGACGGCGCCAATAGAACAGCATAAAGAAGGGAAAAAAGATGTAACCTTCCGGGTTTTCCGCTTCAATCCGCAGGTTGACAGTAAATCCTATTTTGACGATTATACCATTCCGGTTGAGAGAGGTATTACGGTGCTCAGGTCGTTGAATTATATCAAAGAGCATATTGATGGATCGGTCAGCTTCAGGGCTTTTTGTCAGGCAGGAATCTGTGGCTCGTGCGGCATGAGAATCAATGGGCTCTCCCAGCTTGCCTGCACGACTCAGGTATGGGATGTGCTTGCCAAAAGCCGCGAGCCTGGTGTCATAAAGGTTGAGCCGTTGCGCAACCTGCCGCTTATCAAGGATCTTATTGTTGATATGGACCCGGTTGTTGATAAAATGACACACTACTCAAACTGGGTTGACTCAACGATGCCCGAGGCCCAGATGGGCAAGAAAGAGTTCCTGATCTCTGAGGATGAGTTCCTTCGCTATGATAAGGCGACAGACTGTATTCTTTGCGCTTCATGTGTCTCTGAATGCAGCATTTTGAGAGCGAACAAGGAGTACGTTTCGCCTGCCGTGCTGCTGAAATCGTACCGCATGAATGTTGACAGTCGGGATTCCCTCCATGAGCGGCGTCTCGCCGAGCTGGTCAAGGATCATGGCGTTTGGGACTGTACACACTGCTACCGCTGTCAGGAGAGTTGCGTCAAAAGCATTCCGATCATGGATGCCATTCATGGAATACGTGAAGATGCCATTGAGAGCCGGGGAATGAAGGATACGAGTGGTTCCAAACATGCTGAAGCCTTTATGTCCGACATTGAAAAGAAAGGCAAGCTGGTCGAAGCTACTCTTCCGATCCGTACCAATGGAGTCTTCTGGACAATGCAGAACCTTCTGCCGATGGCCATGAAGATGATCATGAAACGCCGGACTCCACCACCACCGCCGCTGGTAAAATCAGCCAAGGGGATCAAGATCTTCCGCGTAATGTTCAGGGAGATGACCGAACATGTGAAGCAGGATCATAAAGCTCATAAAAAATAACAGGGGAGAACTGCTGGATGAAGCGATATGCATATTACCTGAGCTGCATCAATGAGTCTATGACCAAGGAGGTAGACCGTTCGATTGAGCTTTGGCAGAAAGATCTTGGAATTGAGTTTGTCAAACTGCACGAAGGCACCTGTTGCGGGGGAAGCAATCTTGACTATGTCAGCCCGAAACATTTTGCGCTGGTCAATGGACGCAATATTGCATTTGCCGAAAAGATGGGGCTTGATCTTATTGTCTCCTGCAATACCTGCCTTATGACGATCCGTACAGCAAAGAAAAAGCTTGATGAGTCGCCGGAACTGAAAAAAGAGATTAACGATATCCTCAAAAAAGAGGGGCTTGAATATCGTGGTACTGCTGAGGTGCGCCATCTTCTTTGGGTACTGGTTGATGATGTCGGGCTCGATACCATTCGTCAGAAGGTGAAGGTTCCGCTGAAAAATTATCGGATAGCTCCATTTTATGGCTGCCATATCCTTCGGCCATCCACGGTTCTTGGTCATGATAATCCGCTTGATCCAACCTCACTTGATCAGTTGATTGAGGCTTTGGGTGGACAAACCATTCCCTATAAACATAAAAATCGCTGCTGTGGATTCCATACCCTGCTGGTTGCTGAGCAAGAGTCGCTCAGTGTGGCGGCAGAGGCGCTTAAAGAGGCTATTGACTCAAAAGCTGATTTCATTGTAACACCCTGTCCGCTCTGCCATACGTCGCTTGACGGCTATCAGGCCAAGGCGCTCAAACATGCCGGCGTTGAGAGTTCTATTCCTGTTTTTCATATTTCCGAAATGATTGGTCTTGCTCTTGGCTACAGTGCCAAACAACTTGGCATCAAACGTCACATTGTGTGCTGAAGATGCATCTACTCATCTTCCGGAAAGTTTTAAAAAAAGGCTAAAAAAGTGTAGCTTTGCGTTTTTACTTTGCTCTCAGCCGGGGAATTACCGGACGATCTGACGGGCCCTTGTTTTGTTAACCCATCAAATTATTGCGTTGCATGCTCAAAAATGATCTTTTTCTCCGGGCACTAAAACGCCAGCCATGTTCCAGAACCCCCATCTGGGTGATGCGTCAGGCAGGTCGTTATTTGCCGGAGTACCGTGCTGTGAGAGAAAAAACCGATTTTTTAACCCTCTGTAAAACTCCGGAACTGGCAACCGAGGTTACCATTCAGCCTGTTGAACTGATGGGTGTGGATGCGGCTATTATTTTTTCTGATATTCTTGTGGTTAATGAAGCCATGGGCATGAATGTCGAAATTATCGAGTCCAAAGGGATCAAACTCACACCGCCGATCCGTTCACAGGCCGATATCGACAAGCTGATTGTTCCTGATATCGATGAAAAGCTTGGCTATGTGCTTGATGCACTTCGCATGACCAAGAGAGAACTCGACAACCGTGTTCCCCTCATCGGCTTTACCGGCGCGGCATGGACGCTCTTTACCTATGCAGTTGAAGGCGGTGGATCGAAAAACTATGCCTATGCCAAAAAGATGATGTACCGTGAGCCGGCAATGGCCCATGCGCTGCTTGGCAAGATTTCCGGTGTTATCACGGCCTACGTGCTCAAGCAGATCGAAGCTGGCGCCGATGCCATCCAGATATTCGACTCATGGGCAAGCGCACTCTCCGAGGACGACTATCGTGAATACGCCCTTCCCTACATCAAGGATACCGTTCAGGCCATCAAGGCAAAATATCCTGACACTCCGGTCATCGTCTTCTCAAAGGATTGCAACACCATTCTTTCTGATATCGCTGATACCGGTTGTGAGGCCATGGGTCTCGGCTGGGGTATTGATATCGGCAAGGCACGCGCTGAACTTGGCGACCGTGTAGCTCTGCAGGGTAACCTTGATCCAACGGTACTCTACGGTACACCCGACAGAATCAAAGCTGAAGCCTCCAAAATTTTGAAGTCTTTTGGCCAGCATACCGAACATTCAGGCCACGTTTTCAACCTCGGTCATGGCATTCTGCCCGATATGGATCCGGAAAATCTGAAACTGCTTGTTGAGTTTGTCAAGGAAGAGAGCGCACAGTACCACTAAGGGTTACTGCTCTTTTTCCCCATTTTAACTCCGCCCTGTGTTCTGCACGAGGCGGAGTTTTTTATTATTACTGTCGTTTGTAAACCCGTTTTTTCAGGAACTTATGAACTCAAGCACCATAAGCACCGTGATGGTCAGGCAGATGATCGAAGTCGCAGCCATTTGTTGGAGCCGTGATGATTGGTAAATTTGGCGGAAGAAGTGATTTTTTGTTTTCCATGAAGAAAAACTTAACTTATAAGTGAAGCGCGGCTTTGAGATCGTCTATCAGGAGCATGGGCTTGGTGGGGCACTCTATTCTGTTCGTTTTGAGGGTGAAGAGAAGAGCGAGCTTGACAAGTTTTTGGAAGACAGGAGGATACAGGCTTCCAAAGATTTTGACTCTCTTGTTTCACGTCTTGAAGACATGGTTGATTCTTTTGGTTTCAAGGAGCACTTTTTCAAAATCAGGGAGGGCTCAATCAGGGATTCTCTGGCAGCGTTTCATTATGATAATGGCCCTCTGAGGCTTTTTTGTCTGCGATGGTCAAGTGTACTGCTGATTGCCGGTTCAGGGGGGATCAAAAGAACCCGTACCTATCAGGATGACGGGGTGCTTCGTGATGCTGCCGAAAAACTGCAAAGGATTGATGAGCTGATTCAGGCCCGTCAGAAGTCCCGTGACATCATTATTGATGCAACCACTGGTATGATGGCGGGTAATCTTAACTTTTACATCTGACTCGTTATAAGATCATGACATCATTGCTCAGAAAAGCGGCAGCGGCGGTATCGCCCACTACAAGGAGGTTTGTTGAGCGTCAGGGTGCGTTTGCGGTAAGGGTTACTGAAATCATGAAAGTGAGCGGTATAACTCAGCGTCAACTTGCCGAAAAGCTTGGTAAAAACGAGTCGTACATCAGCCGGATAGTTGCCGGATGGGCCAATCCGACACTGAAAACTATTGTTGAATTTGAGGTTGCACTTGGCCAGAATGTCATTGAGATTCCCTGTCAGCATAAAAGCGAGGGGAGCACCGTTATTGGTGATGATAGCGTGTGGGAGTTGGGTGAAGGGGTGAAGAGCACCAGTATGCCTGCCCTTTGTATTGGTACAAAAATTTATTTCATAAACAGTGCGGGACATTCAATGGTTGGTTGACCGTCATGGAAAAGAGATCTCCAATTGGTATTCAGTATTCAGGGTTTCGGTTTAAGAGTTTTTCTTTCAGGGAACCTGGAGGGGTTGGGAAAAACGAGTCGTTCAATTTTGAAACTTCCATGGCGATAAGAACGGCAAAAGAGAGGATTGTTGTTGGATTGATGATTCTGGTGAACCGGAAGAGTGATGGCGTAACGTATGCCAAAGCAGAGACTGAGTCGCTTTTTTTGGCTAAAGGGCTGGATCAGGTTGCCGACAAGGGTGGCAATATCAATCTCCCGGAAGATCTTCTCTTTACCGTGATCTCTTTGGCAATTTCAACCTCAAGAGGCGCATTGATGGTCAAGGGTGCGGGTACTTTCCTTGAAAAGATACCGATGCCGATTGTTGATCCGCAATCATTTTTTCAGCAGAACAAGCCAGTGAATTTGTAGAGGGGGTTGACTCCTCAAGTACAAACAATTCCCCCTGTTGTTGCAATCTGTTCCACCAGCTTTCTGCATTTTCCTGTATATTGACCTGTTTTACTTCGTTACAGGTTTAAAAAATTGTCGTTATGATCAAGGGATGTGGCTGTTCTGACGGGCTCACCGACCGTACCCGTTATGAGGAGGTTGTTCTCGATACCATGCTTTACAGCGCACAGCTCAAGGAGAGGGTTGCGCGGCAAAACAGCGCAGTGATTGTTGCCATGGCACGTATGATTGCCGGTACTTTTGAGGATGGCGGAAAGGTGCTGCTTTGTGGTAATGGCGGCAGTGCGGCGGATGCACAGCATCTGGCAACCGAGCTGACTATCCGCTATCGTAGCAGTGTGGAACGACCGGCGCTTCCGGCCATAGCGCTCTCCACCGATACTTCGGCCCTGACGGCTGGTGCCAATGATCTCGGTTATGATGCGGTTTTTGCCCGTCTTGTGGAGGCTTATGGTAGGGAAGGGGATATTTTGCTTGGCCTTTCAACCAGCGGGAACAGCCAGAGTGTTATCAATGCGCTGGATTTTGCACGGCAGCAGGGGATGAAGACACTTGCCTTGCTTGGGGGGAATGGCGGCTTGATGAAGGGGCTGGCGGATCTTGAGCTTATTGTACCTCATTCAGGTTCTGCTGATCGGGTACAGGAGTGCCATATTACGATTGGTCATGTTCTTATTGATCTTGTGGAGCGTATGCTCGGCTATTGCCGTTTATAGAACTAACTCAAAAAGAAGATTGTCATGCAGGTGAAACAGATTGAGGGTGTATTAAACGCAAAGGATATCCGCTTTGCGCTTGTTGTCGGACGCTTTAATGATTTTATTGGGCAGAAGCTTGTCGAAGGTGCAATTGATTGTATCTGCCGCCATGGCGGGTCGGAGGAGTGTATTGCAATGTACCGTTGTCCTGGTGCCTTTGAGCTGCCGATGGTTGCCAAAAAGGTAGCCCTCAGTGGCAAGTATGATGCGATTATTACTCTCGGAGTCATTATCAGGGGTTCCACTCCCCATTTTGATGTTCTTGCTGCCGAGGCCACCAAGGGGATTGCCCAGGTTGCCCTTGACACCATGGTTCCGATAGCGTTTGGCGTTTTGACCACGGAAAACATTGAACAGGCGATAGAGCGGGCAGGAACCAAAGCGGGCAACAAGGGTTTTGATGCTGCCATGACGGCTATTGAGATGGTGAATCTTTACCGCCAGATTTAGTTGTTGCGGTATCGGTTGAAGTTGGCTGTGATAGCTTCGGAGCAGGCGGCCATAAGTTCTTCAACACTGTCGAACGATGAGGGTTGAATGGGCTTGTCGATGATGACCCTGATCTTTCCTTTATTGATTTTAAGGCTTTTTTTGGGGGTAATCAGATGGCTTCCGATGATGGTGACGGGCAGAACAGGAGCCCCTCCTGCCTGGGCTACACGAAACGCACCGCGTTTGAAGGGGAGAAGTTCACCGGTTGCTGATCGTGTGCCTTCAGGGAAGATGTGGACGGAATGGCCACTTTTTAGAACCTTTGTTGCCGCCAACAGACTTTTCAGAGCATCCCTGTTTTGTCCCCGCTTGATCATGACATAGCCAGCCTCTCTGAGTGCTCGGCCAAACAGCGGTATTTTTCCCAGCTCCTCTTTTGCCAGAAACCGAAGGTTGAGGTTCATGGTACCGAGGAGCAGAGGAATATCGGCCATACCGGCATGATTGCTTATCACCAGGTAGTTCTCTTCCGTGCTGTAGTTTTCCCGACCGATTACCTCTATTGAAATGCCGAATAGACTTGCGCTGAATCGGCCCCACCAGGCGGCTATTTTATGGAAGGCATTACCAGAGTGGTCGAAAAGATTGATCAGCATGACAAGGAGTATCCCGAAAAACATAATCGGTATCAGGATAAAAAGGAATAGAAGCGTTCTGATGTTCATTCGGCACTCAGTAAAGGGTTACTGGTCGAGTCCGTTGAGAAAAGAGGCAAGCTCTTTATACTCTGAACTGATCAAGGTGGCACATTTCTTTTTTCCCATCAGCTCCTGAAGATTCGAGGGGATACCGATCTCTTTACCCAGGGCACTCTCTATTGCTTCAAGAAATTTTGCTGGATGAGCGGTTGAGAGGAGGATGCCGGGTTTTTCACCATGGATTGCCGAGCTTCTGAAGCGTTCAAGAGCACGGAACGCGACGGCGGTATGCGGATCCATGATATAGCCGAAGCGCTCATGGGCCGATCGGATTGCGGCAACAGTCTCTTCATCCGAAATGGCAATACCCGTGATATCCTGCCCCATGGATGTGTGGTCGTTATGGTAGAAATATCTGAGTCGTGCAAAGTTGCTCGGGTTGCCGACGTCCATTGCCGTCGACAGGGTTGTGATGGTCGGGTGCGGGTCGTAGCGTCCCTCATCGATATAGCGGGTTACGCTGTCATTGGCGTTTGATGCTGCAATAAAGTGGCCTATGGGAAAGCCCATCCGTTTTGCAAGCACACCTGCGGTGAGGTTTCCGTAGTTGCCGCTCGGGACGGAAAAGAGAGGGTCATGGCAGTCGTACCGTTCCTTGAGCTGCAGGGTTGCCCAGGCATAATAGAATGACTGGGGAATCAGTCGTGATATATTGATGGAGTTGGCCGAGGTGAGTGTCAGCGATTTATTCAGGTCGGGATCAACAAATGCCTGTTTAACCATTCGCTGGCAATCGTCAAAATCGCCCTGTACTTCAAGCGCATGAACATTGCCTCCTGCAGTGGTGAGTTGCTGCTCCTGAAGGCGGCTCACTTTTCCTGAAGGGTAGAGCAGCACGACCCGTGTGTTTGCAATGCCCTGAAATCCATATGCCACTGCACTTCCCGTATCTCCAGATGTTGCAACAAGGACGGTAATAAGCTTCTGCTCTTCTGCAGCAAAATAGCCGGTCAATCGGGCGAGAAAACGTGCACCGTAATCCTTGAAGGCAAGTGTTGGTCCGCAGAAAAGCTCCTCAACAAAGGTATTTCGGTCGAGCTGGACAATCGGAGTGTCAAAGGTATAGCAATTGTCAATGATGTCGCTAAGCTGGTCGGGGGGGATAGCGCCTCCGATAAACTTGTTTGCAATGGCAAAAGCGATATTGTTAAAACTGGCCCCATCGAGAAGTGTTATCTCCTCTGGCGAAAAGCGGGGAATTTCAGCAGGGATATAGAGGCCACCATCGGGAGCAAGCCCTTCAAGCGTAGCCTTTTTAATGGAGACGGGTATTGATGATTTATTGGTGCTGAAATAGATCATGAGTCGTGCTGTTCTCTATTGGTTCTGTTACAGTATTCTTGCCCCTTCTTTACAGATAGGTGATACCCACATATCTGATTGAAGGTGAGCTTTGGAGTGCAGGAATGCCTCTTTCATGGCATTGCCGACGGCAAGGGCGGTTTTTTCGGAGGAAGAAAAGGCAAAAATAGAGGGGCCTGAGCCTGCAATACTGCATCCGAGGGCGCCGCTGTCAAGAGCAGCCTGCTTGACTTCAAAAAAACCGGGGATGAGCGGAGCGCGTTTTGGTTCAGCGATAACGTCAACCAGAGAACGCCCGATAAGGTCATAGTCGGAGGTGAGCAAGCCGGTAACAAGAGCTCCGACATTGCCCCATTGCTGGGTCGCTGTTTTAAGTGAAATTTCCTGGGGCAGTACCGAACGGGCATAAGCGGTACGCAGTTCCGTATGGGGATGTACCAGGGAGCAGTAAAGGTGTTCGGGTGATGGGATCGTGATGAGATCAAGCGGTGTATAGCTCCGGATCAGAACGAAATTGCCAAGAATTGCGGGCGCGGCGTTGTCGGCATGAGCTGACCCGCAGGCAACCCGTTCTCCTTCAATGGCGAAGTGCACCAGCTCCATTTTTGAACAGGGAAGTCCCATCAGTTCGTTAGCCGCTATCAATGCTGCTGCTGCGCTTGCTGCACTGCTGCCCATTCCGCTGCTCAGTGGCAGGTGTTTTCTCAGCTCAAGGGAGATATGGCCGGTAAAATCGATCTGCTTGTGGGCGCGGATATATTCGAGAAATTTCAGGACAACAAAACTTGACGTGTTTTTTTTTGGATCAAGCGGAAGTGCACCACCGTCACCAGTGATGGCGGAAATGGAAACCGGAGAGTCGGTGTGTGCTCTGTCGGAAAGCGTCAGAATTACTTCATCACCAGGTTCGGTGATGGCAAATCCCAATACATCAAAGCCGCAGGCAACATTTCCGACAGTTGCTGAAGCGAATCCCTTGACCGTTTTCATACTGTTTTCTTCGGGCAAAATTCCTGTAGGTGTAGGTGTTGGATTTAAAATTCAATTTCAAAGGAAGCTACTCAAATGAGAGAGAGAATTTGAATAACTAAAAGCTTTTCATTAAATTTAGGTTTTATCTTTTGGAATGGAAAACAGCCCGAGTTGGACTTAAAAAGAAGGTAAGCAGAATCTTTCTCTTTTCTTAAACAAATAACAAAGCGGAATAAGATATGTCTACAACAGTCAGGCCTGATGAGGTTTCATCAATACTTCGCAAGCAGCTTGCCGGTTTTGAGTCTGAAGCAGAAGTGTATGATGTGGGAACAGTGCTGCAGGTTGGTGACGGTATTGCTCGTGTGTATGGTTTATCGAAGGTTGCCGCAGGCGAACTTCTTGAGTTTCCCAACAATGTGATGGGTATGGCTTTAAACCTTGAAGAGGACAATGTCGGCGCTGTATTGTTTGGTGAATCAAATCTGGTGAAAGAGGGTGATACGGTTAAAAGAACCAGTATTTTGGCCTCAATCCCGGTCGGTGAAGCCATGCTTGGCCGTGTCATCAATCCTCTCGGTGAGCCAATTGATGGTAAGGGCACCATTGACACACAGATCCGTTTGCCTCTCGAACGCCGGGCTCCCGGAGTCATTTACCGCAAATCAGTTCATGAACCATTGCAGACCGGTCTCAAGGCTATTGATTCGATGATTCCTATCGGCCGTGGACAGCGCGAACTTATCATCGGTGACCGTCAGACCGGAAAGACTGCTGTAGCGATCGATACCATTATCAATCAGAAAGGCAAGGGCGTTTTTTGTATTTATGTTGCTATCGGACTGAAGGGCTCTACCGTCGCACAGGTTGTCAATACTCTGGAGAAATATGACGCGATGGAGTATACCACCGTTATTTCTGCTACAGCATCCGATCCTGCGCCGTTGCAGTTTATTGCTCCGTTTGCTGGTGCTACCCTTGGTGAATATTTCCGCGACACGGGTCGTCATGCCCTTGTTGTCTATGATGATCTTTCCAAACAGGCTGTTGCCTATCGTCAGGTCTCCCTGCTTCTTCGTCGTCCGCCGGGACGTGAGGCTTATCCTGGTGATGTGTTTTACTTGCACTCCCGTCTGCTTGAAAGAGCTGCAAAAATTACCGATGATATTGAGGTTGCAAGGAAAATGAACGATCTTCCTGATGCTCTCAAGTCGCTGGTCAAGGGCGGCGGAAGTCTTACCGCACTGCCGGTTATTGAAACCCAGGCTGGTGACGTTTCGGCCTATATTCCGACTAACGTGATTTCGATCACTGACGGTCAGATCTTCCTTGAATCGAACCTTTTCAACTCTGGCCAGAGACCTGCAATCAACGTTGGTATCTCGGTTTCCCGTGTTGGCGGAAGCGCACAGATCAAAGCTATGAAGAAGGTTGCCGGTACCCTGCGTCTTGATTTGGCACAGTTCCGCGAGCTTGAAGCCTTCTCGAAATTCGGTTCCGACCTTGATAAAACCACCAAGGCACAGCTCGACAGGGGTGCAAGGCTGGTTGAAATCCTCAAGCAGGGACAGTATATTCCGATGCCGGTTGAAAAACAGGTAGCCATTATTTTCCTTGGTACCCAGGGATTGCTTGACACGGTTGATTTGCGCTTTATCCGCAAGTTTGAGGAGGAGTTCCTCAGTTTGCTTGAAATCAAGCACAATGACCTGCTTGCAAAAATTGCCTCGAGTGGTGCACTGGAGGCTGATACTGCTGCCAAACTCAAGGATATCGCAGTCAAGTTTGTGACGGTCTTCAAAGAAAAGAACAAGGCGTAAGAGAGTGCCGATTTGTTTTCAAGCAATTTATTAACAGTCCCGTAATACATGCCTACATTAAAGGATATACGTGTACGAATCAAAGGGGTAAAGTCTACACAGCAGGTCACCAAGGCGATGAAGATGGTGGCCGCTGCGAAGCTGAGAAGGGCCCAGGAGCGGGCAGTCATGGCCCGGCCTTATGCCAAGAAACTGAAGGAGATGCTTGGTTCCCTCTCTGCAAAGGTAGATACCTCGCGCAACCCCATGCTTTCGGGCCGTTCAGAGGTTAACAAGGTACTGGTGATTCTTGTCACGGCCGACAGGGGTTTGTGTGGTGCATTTAACACCAATGCCATCAAGCTTGCGAGCAAAATCATTCATGAGGATTATCCGGCTATTCACAGCAAAGGCGGAGTCAGCCTGATCTGCGCCGGTTCCCGTGGATTTGATTTTTTCAGGAAACGTGAGTACAATATCGTCAAGGGTTATTCGGCTGTTTTTCAGCATCTTGATTTCTCGACGGCAAAAGAGATTGCTGATATCGCGTCGGGGATGTATCTGCGTGGCGAGGTTGACAGGGTGCTGGTTGCATACAACGAATTCAAGTCGGTGCTTGCGCCGAATCTGCGGGAGGAGGTGATTCTTCCTATCGCACCTGAAATTCCTGGTACCGAGAGCAGCAGTGATTACATCTATGAGCCCTCACCTTCGGCTATTATCGATGAGCTGGTGCCCAAGCATCTCAATACACAGATATGGAGGATGATGCTTGAGTCGAGTGCCGCGGAACAGGCGGCCCGTATGTCGGCGATGGATTCTGCAACTGAAAACGCAAAAGAGCTTATGCGGACGCTCAACATCAGTTACAACCGTGCACGGCAGGCTGCAATCACGACGGAGCTGAGTGAAATCGTTTCCGGCGCAGATGCCTTGACAAACTGATCGATTGGTTACCGATGCTTATGACGTAAAGCGCCCGCGAGGGCGCTTTTTTTTGTCTGCTCGTTGCTGCAACAGGCATCACTCTTATGCAACTCAATGGGGAAATGATTTATATTATAAGCTGATAATTGATTGTTCAGTCTCTTTTCATATTTCAAGTAAGGCATGGGCGGGAACATGAAGATATACAAGTTTGGAGGTACTTCACTGGGGTCAGCCAGTCGGATTAAAAAAGTTGCCGATATCATTGCTGGTGCATTGCATCAGGATGAGCTCGTTATTGTGGTTTCGGCCATTCATCGCGTTACTGATCTGCTGTTTGAATCAGCCACCCAGGCATGCAGCGGCGACAGTGGGTATCGCAGCACACTCAATGAGCTTGATCATCTGCATATTTCCATTGCAGACGAGCTTTTTTCCGGATCTCTCCTTGACGATGTTACTGCCTCAATACGTGCTGAACTTTCAGAGCTGAATGACATCGTGCAGGGTGTCTTTTTGCTCAGGGAGCTCTCTGAAAAAAGCCTTGCCTTTGTGCTTGGTTTCGGCGAACGTCTTTCTGCCCGGATGGTCAGCAGCTATCTTCAGGAGCGCGATATTGCAGCGTTCTATCTCGATGCACGCGAGCTGATTGTTACCGACACGAATTATGCTGATGCAAGGGTCGATACTCATGCATCAGGACAACAGATCAGAAAACGTCTTCTCTCTTTAGAAGGTGTGCCTGTTGTGACTGGATTTATTGCTGCGGCTCCGGATGGTTCTTCGACGACGCTTGGTCGGGGTGGTTCCGATTATACGGCATCCATTCTTGGTGCGGCACTTGATGCCCTGGAAATCTGGATCTGGACAGATGTTGATGGCTTTTTCAGCGCAGATCCCAAACGGGTTCGGGATGCCCGGATTTTACCCTATATCAGTTATTCTGAGGCAATGGAACTCTCTCATGCAGGAGCGAGAGTTCTGCATCCTCTTGCCGTTCAGCCTGCCATGAAAGCAGGCATTCCTTTACTGATCAAAAATTCTTTCAATCCCGCAGCAAAAGGTACACGAATTGAAGGTGTCACTCCCTTAGATTTCAACCGTACCCTGCCGGTAACAGGGCTCTCATCGATCAACAAGGTTGTCCTGCTGAACATGTCGGGAAGTGGTATGGTTGGTGTTCCGGGTATAGCATCACGTCTTTTCACTTGTCTGGCACGTCACCGGATCAATATTATCTTTATATCACAAGCATCATCGGAGCAGTCGATTACTCTTGCCATCACCCCTTCCCAGGCCGCAAAAGCAAAAAAAATACTGGAGGAGGTGTTTCGCGTGGAGATTGAAGCGCGTCAGATCGATCCTCTTGTGACCCGTCGAAATCTGGCCATGATCGCTGTCGTTGGTAACAATATGTCCGGTCATCCTGGAGTCTCTGCGCAGTTGTTTGAAACCCTTGGCAAAAATGGCATTAACGTCATTGCTGTTGCCCAGGGGGCCAATGAGATGAATATCTCTCTTGTCATTGATGCTCATGATGAGGATAAGGCGCTGAACTGTATCCATGAATCATTTTTTCTTTCGCAGCGCAAGGTACATCTCTTTATTGCGGGGACAGGAACGATTGCAAAAAGCCTGATTGGCCAGATCAGCGCCCATCGTCTTAACCTGCAGCAGGATAATGACCTTGATGTTGTTGTTTGCGGGATGGCAAATACCCGTCAGATTCTCTTTGATAATAACGGTATTGACCTTCAGAATTGGGAATCAGCTCTCTTGCCGAGAGATGAGTATCAGGGAATTGAGGGGTATTTGCAGCTCATCAGGGAAAAAAACCTGCACAACACCATTTTTGTTGATTGTACCGCGAGCGCGATGGTTGCAGAGATGTATCCCGATCTGCTTCTCGCCAATATTTCGGTGGTGACAGCAAACAAACTTGGCATGGCAGGTTCCTGGCCTCTTTATCGGAGGATAAGGGATGCCCAGCGGAGAAGTAATGCCCGTTTTCTTTATGAAACCAATGTAGGCGCTGGATTGCCAATCATCAATACGCTGAATGATCTGAAAAACAGCGGAGACAAGATTTTCAGTATTGAGGGCGTTCTTTCCGGTACGTTGAGTTTTATTTTCAATGAACTCCGCAAAGGTGGCCGCTTCAGCGAGATTGTTCGTCGCGCCAAGGTGGCCGGTTATACGGAACCTGATCCACGTGATGACCTTTCCGGTGCTGATTTTGCCCGAAAGTTTCTCATTCTGGGTCGTGAACTCGGCTTTACGCTGGAGTACAGTGATGTGGTCTGTGAGAGTCTTGTTCCCGAAGAGTATCGTGGTGAGATGTCGGTTACAGAGTTTCTTGACCGTTTGTCGGGTGTTGATGGATGGTATGCCAAATTAATAGAAGATGCTGCCAGAGAGGAGATGACGATTGCCTATGCTGGTGAAATCAGGGATGGAAAAGCAACTATCGGTGTAAAAAAGGTTCCTCTTGCAAGTCCGATTGCGGGCCTCAGCGGATCAGAAAATATGGTAGTTTATACGACGGAGCGATATCGGGCAACTCCACTTGTTGTTCGGGGTCCCGGTGCGGGAGGAGAGGTTACGGCCGGCGGTGTTTTTGCCGATATATTGCGGGTTGCAAGTTATCTTGTTTGAGGAGTAGATGCTATGCGTGCAGAAATTGTTTCTGTTGGAGATGAACTGCTTAAAGGCCAAAGGGTCAATACCAATGCAGCCTTTATGGCCGAAGCGCTTGGTGGTATAGGAGTGCCGGTTGGCAGGGTTATTGCCTGCTCTGACCGTGAAGAGGAGATTATTGCAGTATTGTCCGAATCGCTTGAAAGGGCAGATATTGTGCTTGTTACGGGAGGGTTAGGGCCGACAAGGGATGACCGTACCAAACAAGCTGTCCAGCGTATGCTTGGAAGAGGGCTTGAACTGAGTCAGGAGGCTTTTGCAAATCTTGCTGAGCGGCTAAAACAGAGCGGAGTGGAGCTGTTGGATGCACTTCGTGACCAGGCAATGGTCATTGAAGGATCTCATGTTATTGAGAATACGAAGGGAACGGCTGCCGGGATGATTATTGAGTGCGGCGAGCAGTTTCAGAACCACCATCTTGTGCTGATGCCTGGTGTGCCTTCAGAAATGATAGCCATGATGGAGCTTACGGTTCTATCCTGGTTTGCTGCACTCTCTGATACAGTCATTCGTCATACACCAATAAAAACGCTTGGTATTGGCGAGTCAATGCTTGCCGGGATGATTGTCGATATCGAAGATACCCTGCCTGAGGGAACGACCCTCGCCTATTTGCCTCATGCTGCAGGCGTTACCCTTATGATAAGCACGATCGGTCATGTGCAGGAAGAGGTTGAGCGCGATAATCGCAGCGTTGTTGATGCCATTGTCAACAGTACCGGCAAGTTTATCTATGCAACCAGCGAGGTCTCGCTTGAAGCGACGATTGGCGCAATGCTTGCCACCAGAGGGCTGACGGTCGCTGTTGCTGAGTCCTGCACCGGAGGTCTTGTGGCAAGCCGGTTGACGGATGTTCCGGGTTCATCAGCCTGGTTTCTTCAGGGATTTGTGGTCTACAGCAACCAGGCAAAAGAGAAGAGTCTTGGAGTACCGGGGGAGCTCATCGACAGGTATGGGGCTGTGAGTGAAGAGGTCGCCCGGGCAATGGCCATTGGCTGCCTTGAAAAAAGCGGGGCCGATTTTGCTCTTTCAACAACGGGTATTGCCGGTCCTTCGGGAGGCTCACCTGAAAAACCTGTTGGCACGCTCTGTCTGGCCATGGCAACAAAACATTCGGGTATTCTGCTCTCCAGAACGCTTGTTATGCAGGGTGATCGAGAACGCAACAAACTCCGATTCAGCGAAGCAGTTCTCCGTGAACTTTGGGAATGTTTGCGACAGCGATAACCACGACTCTCTTGACTGGAGTTTACCGATGGCAAGAGGTATTATCATTTTTTTATAAAAAGGGAGTTCTTTTATCGATAACTTGCAACACTGATAAAATTTTTCAGCCCTTTTGTGCAAAGAAAATCGTTCTCCTGATAGCGTATGGCAAGAATTGCAAGATTACCCGATATAGTTGCGAACAAAATTTCTGCCGGTGAAGTTGTTCAACGCCCTGCTTCAGTTGTCAAGGAACTTCTTGAAAATGCTATTGATGCCGGTGCCGACAAGATAACGGTAGCCATCAAGGATGCCGGAAAAGAGCTGATCCGGATTGTCGACAATGGTGCAGGAATGTTGCGCGAAGATGCCCTTTTGTGTGTTGAACGATTTGCAACAAGCAAAATTACCGGGGTCGATGATCTTGATTCTTTGCAAAGCCTTGGTTTCAGGGGAGAGGCATTGGCCAGTATCTCTTCTGTTTCGCATTTCGAACTCAAAACCCGAACGGCGAAAGCGACGCTTGGTTTGCGGCTCCGCTACGAGGGAGGAGTCCTCGTTGAAGAGTCGGGGGTGCAGGGAGAGCAGGGGACAACCATCAGCGTCAGAAATCTCTTTTATAATGTTCCTGCCCGACGGAAGTTTCTGAAATCCAACGCGACCGAGTACAACCATATTTTTGAGATCGTCAAGTCGTTTGCGCTTGCATACCCGGAAATCGAGTGGCGTATGTACAGTGATGATGAGGAGCTTTTTCATGTGAAACGGCCGGATATTCTCGAACGGCTCAATGTTTTTTATGGTGATGATTTTGCTGCCAGTATGATTGAGCTTTCCGAGGAAAATGATTACCTCTCCATCAAGGGATATCTTGGCAAGCCTGCCATGCAGAAACGCCGGAAACTTGATCAATATTTTTTTGTCAATCGCCGGGTTGTCCAGAACCGGATGCTCTCGCAGGCGGTACAGCAGGCATACGGTGATCTGCTTGTTGAGCGGCAGACCCCTTTTGTGCTGCTTTTTCTTACGATTGATCCCTCCCGCATTGATGTAAATGTGCATCCGGCAAAGATGGAAATCCGCTTTGACGATGAGCGCAATGTGCGCAACATGTTCTATCCGGTTATCAAGCGGGCCATACAGTTACACGATTTCTCTCCTGACCTGGTGAGCACAGAATGTGACCAGCTCTCTTCCCTTCAGCCGCAGAATTCGGCATTCCGAAAATTTTCTTTTCCGGATATCCCCCATCGTTCCATCACAACGGGCGACCTCTACCGGAATTATCGTGAAGGGGCCGTTGATGAGCCAGCAATATCGCGAGTTGCTTCAGCGCATCAGGGCGAAATGTTTCCGCGCCACTCAAGTGCCGACTACGCTTTGGCGGGAAGCGGTTTGCGGGAAGGGGATGAGGGGCTCTCATCCATTCTGCTTGCTCCTCTCTATGATGATGATGTGGTGCCAAACCCGAAAGAGGTGGAGCCAAAAATCTGGCAACTGCATAACAAGTACCTGATATGCCAGATCAAGACCGGGCTGATGATTATCGATCAGCATGTGGCGCATGAACGGGTACTGTATGAGCGTGCCGTAGACGTCATGAACCAGAACGTTCCAAATTCCCAGCAGTTGCTCTTTCCCCAGAAGGTGGAGTTTCGCCCATGGGAGTATGAAATATTTGAAGAGATTCGTGAGGATCTTTATCGGCTTGGGTTTAATTTGAGGCTTTTTGGCAACAAAACCATCATGATTGAGGGAGTTCCCCAGGATGTAAAGCCGGGCAGCGAAGTGACGATTTTGCAGGATATGATTGCCGAATATCAGGATAATGCCTCAAAACTCAAGCTCGACAAACGTGACAACCTTGCCAAATCCTACTCGTGTCGGAATGCAATCATGGCCGGTCAGAAGCTCTCTCTTGAAGAGATGCGCTCCTTGATCGACAACCTGTTTGCTACCCGGGAGCCTTACTCATGTCCACACGGAAGACCGGTTATTATCAAGCTCTCACTCGACCAGCTCGACAAGATGTTCGGAAGAAAATAAGAGAGGTTGTTGCAAGTTTGTTTAAAAGTGCTAAATTCTTCACCATGCCCTTGTAGCTCAGTGGATAGAGCAACAGTTTCCTAAACTGTAGGTCGGCGGTTCGAGTCTGCCCGAGGGCACTTTTCTTCAAGCTCCACCCATTGTAACGTCTCTTCTCTTTATATTTTACTCGAAGTTAACGCTGTCCAGCCAAAAGTATGAAGCTTGTCAGGATTCTTTCAGCCATTCTGTTGCTGCTCCTTGTTGCCGATATAGCGCGTTATTTTGTTGTTCCCGATGTTGGACGGCTGGTAGATGAGAATCCAGCAAAAACAGCTTTTATGGAGAGCCGTGAAGCCGAGTGGCGGCGCGACGGGCTCATCGATAAAAAAATAGATCAGAAATGGGTGTCGCTTGATCATGTTTCCCAGAATCTTGTCAAGGCAGTTCTGATTGCTGAGGATGACAAGTTCTGGCAGCATGAGGGGTTTGATTATCAGGCGATTGAGAGAGCGATAGAAAAAAATATTCTCGCAAAGAAATTCAAGATGGGTGGCAGCACAATCAGCCAGCAGCTTGCCAAAAACCTCTACCTCTCTCCGTCAAAAAATCCGATACGCAAAATCAAGGAGGCCATCCTTACCTGGCGACTTGAAAAAACGCTCTCCAAACGTCGTATACTTGAACTTTATGTCAATGTTGCAGAATGGGGAGATGGTATTTTCGGTATCGGCCAGGCAGCCCGCCACTATTATGGTGTCAGTGCGGCCAGGTTAACAGCACGACAGGCGTCAAGACTTGCAGCAATACTGCCGAACCCTATTCTTTATTCTCCCAAAGGTTCATCACGCTATGTTCGTAACCGTTCAAGCATCATCTATGCCATCATGCGCAAGAGGGGAGTTGTTGTGCCTGACTACAGGGAGGTTATGGCCTTAACGCCTGATACCACAGCAGTTGTTGATTCGGTTGTGATCGGTATTCCGGAGAATCTGATGGATCAGTCGCTTTCATCAGACAGTACCACCGGGAAGGTTTCTGAAGGGGATGGAGTTCAGCCAGCGGAGAAAGGAGAAAGTACGACAGAAGTGCCTGCAGAAAGCGGAAACAACAGCACGCCCTGATGCTCTGTGGCATCAGGAGCGCACCGTACGTTACTCGTCCAGAATGGTTTACTGCATTTCAAACAATGATTTGTCAACACCGCAGACCGGGCATACCCAGTCATCGGGAATATCTTCGAACGCTGTTCCAGGTTCTACGCCACCGTCAGGATCGCCGACTTCGGGATCATAGACATAGCCACAAGGTATACAGATCCATTTTTCCATTGATGATTTTCCGTTTTAGGTTAAAGAGTTATAATACATAGCTTTTTACGCACAACACGTTGTCTTGATGGAAGTAACAAAGCGAGATGACCGGTTAAAAGTTCACGCGTCACCTTTTAAAAAGAAGCAAATGATAACCCAGGTATAGACAAAAATGCCCTATTCGAAATTTGATAACTGTGAATTGATTCTTAGGGATGAACTGGCCATTGACAGAACAATCCTGGCAAATGAAAGAACCCTCCTTGCCTACCTGCGCTCAGGGGTTTCACTGGTCATTGCAGGAGTTTCCATGATGCACTTTTCCCAGGAGGGGTGGTTTCAGGCTATAGGAGTTGCATGCATACCGTTTGGTGTGATTACCGCTTTTTTCGGTATGTTTCGGTACCGCACCGTAAACCGCTCCATTACTGTTGTCCGGAGACAGTTACCGAAGCTCAACGATGTAACTTGTTAGCGTTTTCATGGTGGTCAGGAAGGTGATCTTTCGTTTTGTCATTACCCGGACTGTTTCGTCAGATAGGTATAGCCTGCAGCGCAGTCTTTAATCCCCCCACCCAAAAGATGGATGGGGGGATGAGCCGTCATTCATCCTGATCATGCACAGGCTTTTCAATTCTGATGGTCGGAGATTTCATTAACGGCGAATAGGCTGGATGGGTAACTGGTTCATACGCTTTTTCCATGACCGGGACATAACCCAGCACAGGCATATCGGCAAAACCCTTTCCTTCCGATTTGCGAACGCCCTGATAACAATACGCAGGCTGAATATAGTTGCCGCCGTTGTCATAAAGTACCAGTTCAATTTTATCAATAATGACTTTGGCCTCTTTTGCAAAGACGCGATTGACATCTTCGCGGATCAGACTCATTACCTTTTCAGTACCCAAAAGGCTCCGGGAGCCTACCTTTTCACGTGATGCAACTTCACGCCAATGATATTGGACACCAACAGGTATTTCCGATTCAGCAAGAGTCACCGTAATGGATGAACCGAAATTTCTGACTTTCAGACCATCCAGTTCGCGATTAAAATAGACCACAACGGCTTTTTTCTCCGGTACTCTGGCATTGCTCAGCATCTGCATGATGCCGCCGACATGATCGATTTTTAACTCATTTTGATTACGGGGTATCAAGCCTGTATTGATCAGATAATTACGGGCGAGTTTGATTGCTTGCTCATCCGGAAGGAGTCGTCCGGTTTTTTCTGTCAACTTCAGTGCAGGGAAATTGGAATAAAAAAATTCAGTACCATTATTATTCATACTGACTTCAATCTCTTGGCCCGATATGACCATTCGGTCTTCAACAGGTTTCATCATCTCTCGGGAAAAGGATTTAAAACCCGATATTTCAAGGATCTTTGCACAACGATCTACAAGACGTTCCTTCGTCATGAGAGGAGTTTCCATCTTGTAGACCGTGCATCCAGCTTTCGGTGGTGCAATTTTTGCATTGATGACTACTTCGGCAGCGTATGAAGAACGGCTCCAAGCCATCAGACAACCTATGGCCACCCATTTCAGAATAAATCCGAATTGATTATTATTTTTCATAGTATAATCTCTCCGTTTCGGTTTTAGTATTGATAGGTAATAGCAAGGATATTCAAATTTGATGGTGGATCGGATACCTGGGAAAAATAGGTATCATTGGAGGTTCCAGGATGTCCACTCTGCGGGTATGCCCAGATGACGGCGCAATATCCGGGATATACACCTGAACGAACAGAGTTGGCTGCATTGAACCAGGCATCGATATACTTCTGACCGGACAATAAGTTGATAGCGTACTGGTCTTCAACTCTGCCATCATACCAGCCGGTTGTGCGGAAACTCAACAATTGATGCAGTCTGTGAAATACCCCCCACCAGCCACTGGCCCAATCGGCTCGTTCAATTGGCGAAGGTGCAACACTGCATGCGTCAATGGTTAAAAATTCGAGATCAACGTCACCGAGAGAGACTGCTCCACTTGCAAAATTAACAGGATCACAGCAATTTCGCAGGGTGGTGATTGAAAAATTACCTCCATGACCGCTGAAAAATGCGGTATCCATATTGTCTACATAGTAACTGTCGGACGAGGTAAACACCTCCGGTACTGCCCAGTAATATTGTTCATAGGAAAAATGTTTAAGAAAATTCCATGTTTCGTCTACTGCGCCACTCTCTTCCCGGCATACAAAACCTCCTTCTTCCCAGGCAAATGAGCGTGAAGGCATAACTACTGTCAAGAGAAAGAGCAGAGCTCCAATAATCCCCGACAAACGTTTTACTTTGAAAGAAGTCAACATCAAAACCTCCTTAAATTTAGATATTGTAAGTCAGTTTCAGCAAGAGTTGTCCAAATGTACAATAAAGGAGTATTAGAACGGTAAGTATCGCTTAAGAGTTCATAATTTTGTAAAATTTTTGGATGCATTCGCCTGGCGTATACTTATCCCCCGTAGCTTTATGGTCTCGAAGAGGCATTTTGTGGCAACGATGTATGCTGCCACGCGGCTATGCACCTTGTAGCTTAAGGTGGTTTGCTCTACAGCGCGGAAGGCGGGCTGATGGTTTTCGGCGTGCTCTTCATGCTCTTTGCCCCCACACTCGCAGCGAGGGCGCGGGGTTTGAGCGGGAACTCAGAGTGATGGCGAATACCTTATCCTTCAAAGTGCATTTTGCGATTTTTTCCGAGATGAACAATACCGCTATCGCATGTATAGTTCAGAACCACCCCCGCAGTGTCATGGCCTCGGCAACACGTTGTATGGCTACAAGGTATGCAGCCATACGATTTTGCATCTTGTGGTGTACCATTTCGAACCAGGAGACGGTGACGCCGCCACCATTGCAGAGCAGGTCAGAAACCCTCAATAGTGAAGCTCCCTTCGTAGATGATTTTTGCCGGTCCGCTAAGGAAAACCTCGTCCATGCTCTCATTGAACTCTACTTCAAGAGTGTCACCACTTTTAACCGTTACCTGTACGGTGGTCGAGCTGATTTTACCGAGTTTATGGCTCATCAGTGCTGCGGCGACTGCGCCTGTTCCGCAGGCAAGGGTCTCCTCTTCGACGCCGCGCTCAAAGGTACGAAGAGCAAGAGAGTTGGGGGAGGTGATTTCGATAAAGTTGACGTTGGTTCCATCCGGGAAAAAGTCGGTTCTGTGGCGGATGGCGCTTCCTTTTTTGTTGACATCGACGGCGTCAAGATCGGATATATAAATAATGGCATGAGGTGATCCGGTATTGAGGGCAAAGCATTGCTCTCCTTCAAGATCAAGATTCTCTTTGAACCCTTGTGGGGCAAGCATTTTCAGTTTGACGTTTTCTTCTCCGAGCACCCATGCATCGTAACGGTTCCCGTTGGCTTCAAAGGTATAAGCGTTGCCGGAAGCTGCCGGAATCCCGATGGTGAAGGCGAAATAGACGGCACACCGGCCGCCATTTCCGCACATTGAGCCAAGGAAACCGTCTGCATTGTGGTACTTCATGCTGAAGGAAAATGTTGCTGATGGCTCAATGAGAATCAGCCCATCAGCTCCGATTCCTGTTCTTCTGGTGCAGAGTTTATTGATCTGCAAAGGGGTAAGATGGATGGCGAGCGCTCTGTTGTCGATAACAATAAAGTCATTGCCTGCTCCGGAGAGTTTGGTGAATGTGATCTTCATACGGGTGAATGTGTTCGTGATTGAATGAGTAATAACGCTCTTTCCGGAGCAGGCTGATGGCGTACACCAGGGATTGAAAAAAGGGCTTTCATACTGTATAATCAAACAATAGCGCATCAATCAAGAAGTAAAATAATTTATTATTAAATAATTTTTCGTATTTTGCTGCCTAATGCCTCAGGTGATTTGTTTGGAGAATTGTTCTTATTCAAGCTGATTATTATCCGTTTATTTATAGATTTTGAACCTGGTGGTCGTGTGGAGTGTGTTTTGATCCACGGAATAAGCTTACAGGTTCACGCGCAGTATTTTACAGTCAAGGTGCTACCGCCTTATTGTATATCAAGTTAGAGCGCAACAGTTTTCTTTTCGGTTTCTTCAACCTGAATTATGTCCAAAAAAAGGAGAGAATACAATGGCTGAACAAGTGAATCCGGTAGGAGTAAAGCCAAAGGGCACTGTCCCACCACCCAAGGGGAACGCTCCTTCTCCCAAGGGAAACGGCGCCTCGGGTGCCCCCTCTGTTATCAAGGAGCAGGATGCTGCCAAAATGAGAAGATTTCTGTTCCAGCGAACGGAAACCCGATCAACGAAGTGGTATCAGATTTTTGATACTGACAAAGTTGATGACGAGCAGGTAGTGGGCGGTCATCTTGCCTTGCTTGGTGTGCTCGGCTTTCTGATGGCGATCTACTACATCTCTGGCATTCAGGTGTTTCCCTGGGGAACACCAGGCTTTCATGACAACTGGTTTTATCTGACCATCAAGCCAAGAATGGTCTCTCTTGGTATTGACACTTACAGTACGAAAACAGAGGATCTTGAGTTTGCGGCGACGAAGCTTCTCGGATGGGCGTTGTTTCATGTGCTTTCCGGTTCAATTCTTCTTTTTGGAGGATGGCGTCACTGGACACACAATCTTACCAACCCCTTTACCGGACGAACCGGCAATTTCCGTGACTTCAGGTTTCTTGGCAAGTTCGGCGATGTCGTATTCAGCGGAACAAGTGCAAAGAGTTACAAGGATGCGCTTGGACCACATGCTATCTATATGTCGCTGCTTTTTCTTGGCTGGGGTCTCGTCATGTGGCTTGTGCTCGGTTTTGCACCGATTCCTGATTTCCAGACGATCTACTCCGAGACATTCATGTCGTTTGTCTTCGCTGTTATTTTCTTTGCCATGGGTATTTACTGGTGGAACAACCCTCCGAATGCAGCCACTCACCTGAATGACGATATGAAAGCCGCTTTCTCTGTCCACCTGACAGCGATTGGCTATATCAATATTGCTCTTGGCTGTATTGCTTTTGTTGCGTTCCAGCAGCCATCGTTTGCTGCCTATTACAAGGAACTCGATAAACTGGTCTTTTATCTTTACGGTGAACCTTTCAACCGCGTCAGTTATAATTTTGTCCAGGAAGGTGGACGCATTATCTCTGGTTCAAAAGAGTTTGCCGATTTTGAGGCATTTGCAATTCTTCCAAAGAACGGCGCCTCGTTTGGCATGGCAAGGACAGTGATCAACCTTATTGTCTTTAACCATATCATCTGTGGTGTTCTGTATGTTTTTGCAGGTGTTTATCATGGTGGCCAGTATCTCCTCAAAATTCAGCTTAACGGTCTTTACAGCCAGATCAAGTCCATTTTCATTACCAAGGGACGTGATCAGGAAGTCCAGGTCAAGATTCTCGGTTCAGTCATGGCGCTCTGCTTTGCTACCATGCTCTCCGTCTATGCTGTTATCGTATGGAATACCATCTGTGAGCTGAATATTTTTGGTACGAACATTCTGATGTCATTCTACTGGCTGAAACCACTTCCGATGTTCCAGTGGATGTTCACCGATCCGAGTATCAATGACTGGGTTATGGTTCACGTTATTGTTGCCGGTTCACTTTTCTCTCTGATTGCTCTTGTCCGTATTGCTTTCTTTGCGCATACCTCACCACTCTGGGATGATCTTGGACTCAAGAAGAATTCCTACTCCTTCCCTTGCCTCGGCCCTGTTTATGGTGGTACCTGCGGTGTCTCGATTCAGGATCAGCTCTGGTTTGCCATGCTCTGGGGAATCAAGGGTCTTTCTGCAGTCTGCTGGTATATCGATGGTGCATGGATTGCTTCCATGATGTATGGTGTTCCTGCTGCCGATGCAAAGGCATGGGATTCTGTTGCTGGTTTGCAGCACCACTATACGTCTGGTATCTTCTACTATTTCTGGACAGAGACGGTGACGATTTTCTCAAGCTCGCATCTTTCAACCATTCTGATGATTGGCCACCTTGTCTGGTTTATCAGCTTTGCTGTCTGGTTTGAAGATCGTGGATCCCGTCTTGAAGGTGCTGACATTCAGACAAGAACCATCCGCTGGCTTGGCAAGAAGTTCCTCAACAGGGATGTTACGTTCCGTTTCCCTGTACTGACGATTTCCGATTCGAAGATGGCAGGTACATTCCTCTACTTCAGCGGTGTATTCATGCTGGTCTTCCTTTTCATCGGAAACGGGTTTTATCAGACTGATTCTCCTTTGCCACCACAGGTTGGTGATGCGTCGGTATCAGGTCAGGTTATGCTGACACAGGTTGTTGACTATCTGATGAAGCTGATTGCTTGATTTCGTTATCATTGCCGGAGAGCCGTTGACGGCTCTCCGGCAATGATCTTTTTGCGTTTAAAGTTTATCACGTAATTAAAGAGGAGGGTTTTTATGGCCGATCCTGTACAAAAGCCAGATATATCATCACCACCTGTCGCAAAAGCCAAGCCTGCTGCACCAAAAGCTTCAGCACCGGCCGCTGCTAAACCGGCAAAGGCAAAACCGAGTGAGCTTCCTGCAAAGCAGAATGGCAAGCTCAGGATGGAGTCGCTAAATGTCAATCTTGGAAGAAGCGGGCTTCCTCAGGAGTCAGCTTTTCCCGTCAAGAAAGCAGCAGCAAAACCGGCTCCGGGGGCCAAGCCTGCACCAGGCGCGAAACCTGCAGCAGGTGCCAAACCGGCAGCTCCGGCAGCCAAGGGTGCTCCAGCGGCGAAAGCGGCGCCTGGAGAAGCTGCTCCTCAGCCTGTATTGAAAAAGGCTGCACCGAGAGTGAAAAAGCATTACTTTATTCTTGAAAATCTTTGTGTGGGCTGTGGTCTCTGCCTCGACAAGTGTCCGCCGAAAGTGCAGGCCATTGGCTACAAGTTCTATGGGGATGTTCAGGAAGGCGGATTCAGGTGTTATATCGATCAGGATGCCTGTATTTCCTGCTCGGCCTGTTTCTCCACCGATGAGTGCCCCTCAGGGGCCTTGCTTGAAGTTCTTCCTGACGGTGAAGTGCTTGATTTTACCTATACTCCACCCGAAAGACTGGATTTCGATTTACGCTTTCTGCACAGATTTCACCGCGAAGCGCGGTAAGGAAATCTTTTTCTGTCAAGAGTTTCACCAAAGCATTGCTTTTTCGGAGGCAATGCTTTTTTTTTGAAGATCCTTAACGCTCATGTTGGAACAAAACAACGGTAATTCGAAAAAGCAGATCCTCTCCATGGGTAATGAAACCCTGCATGCGCACCCGGCCCTTGTCATTATTCCAACCTTCAACGAAGCTGATAATATTGGCCGCTTGCTCGGTGAGTTGAGAAAACTCTATCCCACTGCGGTAGATATTCTTGTCATTGATGATAACTCTCCTGACGGAACGGCTGACCTTGTGCGCTCCATGCAGCTTGTGATGGACGGAATCCACCTGATTACACGGCCGCGAAAGATGGGTCTTGGTACGGCATATATTACCGGTTTCCTCTACGGTCTTCAAAAGGGGTACCGCTACATTGCAGAGATGGACGCTGATTTTTCGCATGATCCGGCAGTGCTTCAGCGCTTTTTTGATGCCATGAGCGATGCGCATCTGGTGATCGGGTCGCGTTATCTGAACAATACGGTTAATGTTGTCAATTGGCCGCTTGGCAGGTTAATTCTTTCAAAAATGGCAAGCCTCTATACCCGTCTGGTAACCGGAATGCCAGTGGCTGATCCAACGAGCGGTTATAAATGTTTCAGCGCAGAAGTATTGCGATCACTTGACCTTGAGAAGATCAACTCACAGGGCTATTCATTTCAGATTGAGATGAATTTCAGAGTGTGGAAAAAGGGGTTTGCTATTAAGGAGATTCCAATTGTTTTTGTTGATCGGACAGTGGGGAAGTCAAAAATGACCAGGCAGAATATTCGTGAGGCGATCTGGATTGTGTGGTGGCTTAAAATAAAGTCAATTATTGGTCTCCTGTAGGAGCAACCTTCGATGTTGGCTAAATCGGGTTTGCCGGTCACAAAAAAAAAGCCCCGCGATGATGCGCAGGGCTTTTCAATCTTCGTCGTCGCCTTATGGTTTATTATGTTCAGCAATGAGCTGCTGGGCAACATCCGGGGGCGCTTCTTCGTAATGGCTGAAATTATAAGAGTATCGTGCCCGGCTTTGGGTCAGTCGTGTCAAGGCATGATGGAAGGTCGTCAGCGAGGACTGGGGTATGAGTGCATGGATGATCTGCAGCCTTACGTCAGAGTCCATTCCAAGAATTTTACCCCGCTTGCTTGAAATATCACCCACGATTTCTCCGGTATACTGTTCCGGAGCATAGACATGCAAAGCAAAAACAGGTTCAAGCAGAAAGGGTTTTGCATGTTCGAATGCATTTTTGAATGCCATGCTTGCCGCGATTTTAAAGGCAAATTCCGAGCTGTCGACCGGGTGGAATGACCCATCGTAGGCAATTGCTTTGAGATCGATAACGGGATACCCAGCGAGAATACCGTTTGTAATGGCCTCTCGAAGTCCCTTTTCTACTGCGGGCAGATACCTTGTTGGAACAACGCCTCCTACAACCTCGCTTGCGAACTCAAATCCGGTGTCTCTTGCGAGAGGTTCAAGCTTTACCCATACATCGCCATACTGTCCTTTCCCACCGGACTGTTTTTTATACTTGCCCTGGGCAGATGCCGCTACTCGGATCGTTTCACGGTAAGGGATTTTGATGGGAGCTATATCAACCTTTACATTGAACTTTGCCTGAAGTCGGGTGATAATGGTATCAAGATGCGTTTCGCCAAGGGTTTTCAGGATGGTCTGGTTGAACTCAACATCATGCTCTATGGCAAAACTTGGATCTTCTTCGTGCAAGTGATGCAGGCCGGCAGAAATTTTTTCTTCATCACCCTGGGTGATGGGAATAATAGCTGTCGCCAGCACGGGTAGCGGAAAAATGATAGGGCTTATCCGGCAACTGGTTCCTTTGTCTGCCAGAGTATCATTTGTATGTGCATCTTTCAGCTTCACAACCATACCAATATCTCCGGCAAGGAGCTTGTCCACGGGGCTTTTTTTCTGACCGAGAATGGTATAGACCTGGCCCAGTTTTTCAAGCTGTTCAGTCTGGACATCAATCAGCTCATGGCCGGTCTCAATGTGGCCGGAATAGACTCTGAGATAGGAAATCTCACCGACTCGGGGTTCAGACATTGTTTTAAAAATAAAAGCAATTGTCGGTCCATCCGGGTTGGGTTGAATAAGGCTTTTGGTTTCATCAATCGTGCAGATCGCATGTTCCGGACCGCGCTCAATGGGAGAGGGACAGAGATTGACAATGACATTCAGCAACCTCTCTGATCCGATCAGGTGAAGTGGCGATGTACAGAAAACCGGGAAAAATGTTCTGGTAACCAGCGCCGATTTGATTCCTGTCCTCAGCTCATCCTCCGTCAGCGTTCCAATCTCGAAAAAGCGATCCATAAGCGCTTCATCAGTCTCGGCAATGGTCTCGACCAGTTGCTGGTGGAGCTCTTCCGCACGCTTGAGATGGTGCTCCGGAATGTCGGAGATGGTCATACCTCCGGTTTTGTCAGGATTGAACTCAAGCTGTTTCATCAGCAAAACATCAATAAGGGTATGGTGCCCAAGGCCCTCATCGGCGGGAAACTGTATCGGGGTAACAAGATGACCGAAATGATCCTGGAGTCCCTGTATGGTGGTGTTGAAGTTGGTTCGGTCGGCATCGAGCTTGGTCAGAATAAAGAGGGTCGGCTTGTAGTACTCTTTGGTATACTCCCAGATGGTGTCCGTGCCGACCTCAACACCTGATGCGGTATTGACGGTAATGAAGACGGTATCAGCCACCCGCATTGCAGATTTGACATCTCCGTGAAAGTCGAGCAGGCCGGGAGTGTCGATAATATTGATTTTACAGTCATTCCAGAACCCATTGATAAGGCTGGTGTTGAGGCTGTGTTTTCTTTGGATCTCATCAAGAGAGTAGTCGGAAAGGGTGTTTCCTTCATCAATCGTGCCAAGGCGGTTTATGACACCCATCGTCAGGGCAAGTGATTCAGCGAGGATGGTCTTGCCGCTTCCGGCATGGCCTGTAATGACAATGTTTCGCAATTGATCCGGTTGTACGGCTTGCATAGCAGGACTCCTTTTTTTGACTGATAACGAAATAGTAAGCGGCAGCGTCTGTTTTGAAAAAGCAGCTCGATAAATAATAAACAAAAAAAAGTCTGATTTGCTGTTGCAGGGACAAGGAAATGGTCGGGAAAAAAAGATATATTTTCGATTATGTACAGCGGCAAATTGCTTGCCAGGCCTTCTTGTGTATATAAAGCAGGTAACAACCATAAAAAATATTTTGTTATGCCTATTATCACTCAGATTCTTGCACGTCAGATCCTTGATTCAAGGGGAAATCCAACGGTCGAAGTCGATGTCTATACGGAAAGTTCATTCGGGCGTGCGGCTGTACCCAGCGGAGCCTCGACAGGTGTTCATGAAGCTGTGGAACTGAGGGATGGTGATGCAGCCGTCTATCTTGGCAAAGGCGTGCTCAAGGCTGTCGAGAATGTCAATACGGTCATTAATGATGCTCTGACCGGGATGCTGGTTACGGAGCAGGAAGAGATCGATCAGGCGTTGCTTGATCTTGATGGAACACCGAACAAATCGAAGCTTGGCGCCAATGCGCTTCTTGGTGTTTCGATGGCTTGTGCAAAAGCAGGTGCTGAATATTCCGGCCTTCCGCTCTACCGCTATATCGGCGGCACCATGGCCAGCACGCTTCCGGTTCCGATGATGAATGTTCTTAATGGCGGAGCCCATGCGGACAACACCGTTGATTTTCAGGAATTCATGATCATGCCTGCCGGATTTGACACCTTCTCTGATGCTCTTCGCTGTGGGGCTGAAATATTTCATGCACTCAAGGCTCTTCTGAAAAGCAAAGGGTTGAGCACGGCTGTTGGTGATGAGGGTGGTTTTGCTCCGAATTTAAGCTCAAACGAAGAGGCAATTGAACTGGTAATCGAGGCCATTGGCAAAGCTGGTTACAAGGTTGGTTCACCGACGGATAAAGGTGGTTTGGGTGATGCGCAGGTCATGATTGCCCTTGATCCTGCAAGCTCCGAGTTCTATGATTCTGCCAAAAAACGCTATGTGTTCAAAAAATCATCGAAACGCGAGCTGACCTCTCTTGAGATGGCCGAATACTGGGAAAAATGGGCCAGTGACTATCCGATTATTTCAATCGAGGATGGTATGGCCGAAGATGACTGGGAAGGATGGAAAGTGCTGACCGAGAAAATCGGTTCGCGCGTACAGCTTGTTGGTGATGATCTCTTTGTAACCAACAGTAAAAGACTTGCAGAAGGCATTGAGCGGGGTGTTGCCAACTCCATACTTGTCAAAGTCAACCAGATCGGCACGTTGACTGAAACGCTCGATGCAATTGATCTTGCAAAAAGAAACGGATACACTTCAGTTATCAGCCATCGCAGCGGTGAAACCGAGGATAGCACGATTGCCCAGATTGCTGTGGCAACAAATGCTGGTCAGATCAAGACCGGCAGTCTGTCGCGTTCCGACCGTATGGCAAAGTATAATGAACTGCTTCGCATTGAAGAGGAGCTTGGTGATCAGGCTCGCTACCCCGGAAGAAAGGCTTTCCGGGTATAAAGAACTCCGCACAGGGAATCCGTCACAAAATGGGTTCCCTTTGCGTTTCTCCCGCCTTTGTGACTCCCGGCAGTGCATGGCAAACTTAAGCGTTTTGGTATCGTGGAAAAGATGGGCAAGAGAATCTGGGAATATGTTCGCTTCAACCCCAAAAATTTATTTTTCAGGGTGTTGTTGGCCATGTTTGTCTTCTGGATGCTGTTTGATGATTATGGTATCATGAAACGGATCCGTATGGAGGCTGAGCACCGCGCGCTTCTTGATCGCCTGAAGGTCGAGCAGAAGAAAATTATTGATAATGAACTGCGAATCACCTACGCCATGAAACCCGATAGCATAGAGAAGGCGGCAAGGGAAAGATATAATTTCCGAAAACCTGGTGAAACCCTGTTTATCATCAGGGCGCAGTAATTTTTTGTCTAATCGTTCTCCTATTCCCATGTATCAGTATCGTCGTCGATTAACTCGTGAAGTAGTTTTTGGAAATAGAGCATTGGGGGGCTACCAGCCAATACGGGTAGAGTCCATGACCAATACCCATACACTGGATACTGCAGCAACCGTTGAGCAGTGCAGAAGGTTGTATGATGCCGGTTGCGAAATTATCCGTCTCACCGTTCCTACCGAGAGAGACGCTGAAAATTTACGGAATATCAGAGATCAGCTCCGTCGGGATGGAATTGATACCCCGCTTGTCGCTGACATCCATTTTTCCGTGCGTGCAGCGCTCAAGGCGGTTGAATTTGTTGAAAACATCCGCATCAATCCTGGCAATTATGCCACCAGCCAGAAGTTTTTAAACAGTGATTATTCGGAAGAGGAGTATCTGAAAGAGCTTGATCATGTTCGGCTTGAATTTGCTCCTCTGGTTGAGAAAGCGCGTCAACTCGGTGTTTCCATGAGAATTGGCACCAATCATGGTTCTTTGTCCGACCGCGTAGTCAGTCGCTACGGCAATTCGGCGGAAGGTATGGTTGAAGCTGCTCTTGAATTTGCCCGTATCAGTGAAGAGATGGGCTATTTCGATATCCTTTTTTCCATGAAATCGTCCAATGTCCGCGTCATGATCCAGGCTTATCGCCTGCTTGTCGAAAAAGCAGATGCCGAGCTTCGCTATGCCTATCCGCTCCATCTTGGGGTAACCGAGGCTGGCGATGGCGATGAGGGACGTGTTAAATCGGCGATGGGCATCGGAGCGCTTCTTGAGGATGGTCTTGGTGATACCATAAGGGTCTCTTTGACTGAGGATCCTGTCAACGAGGTTCCTGTTGGTTTTGCTCTGGTCAAAAAGTATAACGACTTCCATCTGGTAAAAGGGGATAAAGGCTCTCTTCCTCTGAAACATGTTCTTGAAAGTCAAAACAGGAAGGCATACCAGCCAGCGCTCGATTCTCAGGAACCTCTTCCTTTCAATCCATTCAGCTATCAGCGCCGGGAGTCTCGTCAGACTCTGCTGGGTGGCATGGCCATAGGTGGTGACAATCTGCCGAGAGTTGAAACGGAAGCAGTGGCTCCACTTTCAGAGAGTCAGGCCGTTTTTGAAGAGGTCATGCAAAGGCTTGCACCAGAAAAGCCTCAGGATGCTATTCGCTCCGAGTTTGTTTCTGTTCGCGTCAACGACAAGGCTGATCTTGAGTCACTTGATCGACTGATCGGCAAGCTTGGCGATTATGCCCCCTTTTTGGTTGCCTCGACAAATGATCTGGCCATTTTTGCCCAATTGCTCGATAAAGTCTCAAAAGTCAGGTTTGATATCGTTGAAGGGGAGCGGCTTGGAGAAGATTTTTTACATCTTTTTGATCATGAGTGCCAGGCAGTCGTTGAACTCTGCTTTATCCATGAAACGGCAGGGAACAGAGCGCCTGCAGAGGTGCTTGCCCATTTCGCAAAAAAGATTCGCAGCCAGGGTGTGCAGCGACTCATTTTTTCGATTCTCTCAACCGATTCTGTTTTTGTGTATCGTCGTCTTGTGGAGGTATTTAACCGTTACGCTCTCGATTATCCTCTCATCGTTCGCTTCAAAAAAGAGTCTTCTGACCGACTTGAAACGTTGATCGACAGTTCAGTACAGGCAGGAACTCTATTTTGTGATGGTATTGGAGACATGCTCGCGTTTCATACCAGCCTCTCCTGGGATGATGAGGTGCAACTGGCATTCAACATACTTCAGGGCGCAAGAGTCAGAATGTCAAAAACGGAATTTATCTCCTGTCCAGGCTGTGGCAGAACCTATTTCGAACTGGAAAAGGCTACAGCAGCCATTAAACAGAGAACGGTTCATCTCAAAGGGCTGAAGATTGGCATCATGGGCTGTATCGTCAACGGTCCTGGTGAGATGGCCGATGCCGATTTTGGTTATGTTGGCGCCGGAAAAAATCGCATCAGCCTCTATGTTGGAAAGGAGTGTGTTGAGGAAAATATTTCGGAACTTGATGCCGTTGACCGGCTCATCGATCTTATCAGAGAGCGTGGGAAATGGGTTGATCCGCCATGCAGCATGCCTTGATAACAGGAGCATCCATGGGTATTGGTGCAGCCTTTGCCCGGGAGTATGCCCGTCAAGGTCATAATCTTGTACTGGTTGCCCGCTCGCATGCTCTCTTGCAGACTCTGGCAGAGGAGCTTCGGCGGGAAAGTGGGGTTGCAGTGACGGTTTGTGTTGAAGATCTGAGTGATGCCGAAAGCCCGGCCCGGATTTATGCATGCTGTCGGAGGCAGCATATCGGGGTTGATCTTCTTGTTAATTGCGCAGGGTTATCGTATGCTGGCGATTTTCAGGAGATTCCGTTTGGAAAGCTCGAAGAGATGATGATGGTCAATATGATGGCAATGGCCCGTCTTACGCGTCTTTTTTTGCCGGATATGGTCACAAAAAGAGTCGGGAGCATTATTAATGTCGCCTCTCTTGGTGCTCTTCAGGGAGTTCCTGGCCTTGGTCTCTATTCGGCCACAAAAGCATTTGTTTTAACGCTCAGCGAAGCGCTTCACGGAGAGCTGAAAGGAACGGGGGTAAAAGTGGTTGCGGTCTGTCCCGGTTTCATCAACACAGACTTTTTTGAACATGCAGGTCATAACAGAGCAAACCTCCGTCTTCCGGTGTATGGGACTGGCGTGGTTGTTAAAGCAGCAATCAAAGGTCTGAAAAAAAACAGGGTACGGGTATTTCCCACCCTGATTGATACGGTTCTGGTCTTTTCACAAAGAGCGGTTTCGAGGAAAATTGTTATACGCATTGCCGGTTTTATTGCAGCAGTAAAGGATTGTTGATAAATTATTTCTTTTTTCTTTGTATATCCATAATCAGTCACTATATTACCAGCCCTGTTTTTTGAGTGAGAGAGCTGCTGGTGTAGCTCAATTGGTAGAGCAGCTGATTTGTAATCAGCAGGTTGCGGGTTCGAGTCCCATCACCAGCTCTGAATGAAATGGGTAGGTAGCGAAGTGGTTAAACGCAACAGACTGTAAATCTGTCGACTCTGTCTTCGGAGGTTCGAATCCTCCCCTACCCACAGTTTATCTTGTCAGGCTGATGTAGCTCAGTCGGTAGAGCACTTCCTTGGTAAGGAAGAGGTCATCGGTTCGAATCCGATCATCAGCTCCGGTTTTTGGGGTATTGATAGTATACGTCAGTAGCTTAATTGGTAGAGCAGCGGTCTCCAAAACCGCAGGTTGGGGGTTCGATTCCCTCCTGACGTGCACGCAGAAAAAATTTTCACTGTAGTTTATTTTGCACTTGTATTCATGAATAAATATATCGGCAAGGCAGGTCAGTATTATCGTGATGTAATCAGTGAGATGCGGAAGGTTATCTGGCCGAGCAAGGAAGAGATCAAGGATTTGACGATAGTAGTGTTGACGGTTTCGGGTATTCTTGCATTGTTTACATTTCTTGTCGATTGGGTTATAAATTTCGTTATGGGAAAGTTATTGTAAGAAAAAGTGTTAAGGTTGAATTGATGAGCGCAAGAAAAAAGGACGTTGAAGATCAGGGTGTTCCGGTTGCCCGCTGGTATGCGCTCAGGATTTATTCAGGCCATGAGCGCAAGGTTAAGGAGGCTATTGATGCGGATGTGATTCGCTGTGGCCTTGCCGACAAGATATTACAGATTTATGTCCCTTATGAGCGTTTTGTCGAGGTAAAAAACGGCAAAAAAAGAAGTTTGACAAAAAATGCTTTTCCTGGTTATGTCCTTATTGAGGCAGTACTTGACAAGCAGACGAGGAATTTGATCCTTGATATACCCTCTGTTATGGGTTTTCTTGGTGTAGATGATGTCCCTACCCCGTTGAGACCGGAAGAGGTAGAGAAGATACTTGAGCCGGAGAGCACTATTGAACATCGCTCTGTTGTTGAGGCTCCCTTCAGGATTGGTGATTCGGTAAAGGTGATTGACGGCCCGTTCAGTTCACTGACCGGTGTTGTTCATGAGGTGTGCACCGAAAGGATGAAGGTCAAGGTCATGATAAGCTTTTTTGGTCGCAGTACGCCGACAGAGCTTGATTTTTCACAGGTTAAGTCAGTTTCCCAATAATAGTTGCTTAAGTAATTTAAGCTTCTGAATAGAGATAGTTTATGGCAAAAAAGGTACTCGGTTTTATCAAGCTTCAGATCCCGGCTGGTGCAGCGAACCCTGCTCCTCCTGTCGGTCCCGCCCTTGGACAGAAGGGTGTCAATATCATGGAGTTTTGCAAGCAGTTCAATGCGAAAACCCAGTCTGAAGCGGGGATGATTATCCCTGTAGTTATTACGGTATACTCTGACAAGTCCTTTACGTTTATTACCAAGACCCCTCCTGCAGCCGTTCTTCTCCTCAAAGAGGCGAGTTTGAAGAAAGGTTCAGGTGAACCAAATCGCAATAAGGTCGGGACGGTTACCCGTGACCAGGTTCGCAAGATTGCTGAACTGAAAATGCCGGATCTCAATGCAGTCAACAGCGAAGGGGCTGAAGAGATGATCATGGGTACGGCGAGAAGTATGGGAATTGTTGTTGAGGGCTGAGAACAGTTCTCTTCTGTTTTGGGCTGTGGGAGGCTGAAAAGCCGCTTTTTTTTACCACTTATATAAGATTGTAACAATGGCTGGAAAAAAATACAGAGATGCCGCATCGAAGATCGAACGCTTTCATGAGTACGATCTGGTGGATGCTGTGGTGAAGGTGAGGGAAATTACCGAAGTTAAATTTGATGCGACAGTTGATATTGCCGTAAAGCTTGGTGTTGATCCTCGACATGCTGATCAGGTAGTTCGTGGCACGGTGATGTTGCCGCATGGTACCGGTAAAACGGTTTCTGTGCTGGTCGTCTGCAAAGAGGCAAAAGCTGAAGAAGCTCGTGCTGCAGGAGCAGACATGGTAGGTTTTGAGGAGTATATCGAGAAGATTCAGGAAGGATGGACCGGTGTTGATGTTATTATAGCGACTCCTGATGTTATGGGACAACTTGGTAAAGTTGCCAAGATTCTTGGACCTCGCGGTTTAATGCCAAACCCGAAGTCGGGAACCGTGACGATGGATGTGGCCAAGGCTGTCAAAGAGGTCAAGGCCGGTAAAATCGAGTTCAGAGTAGATAAAGCCGGAAATGTACATGCCCCTGTCGGCAAGGTTTCGTTTCAGCCTGATCAGTTGGTTGCCAATATTACCAGCTTCCTCAAGGAGGTTGTTCGTCTCAAGCCATCAGCAGCCAAGGGTCAGTATGTGCAGGGAATTGCGCTTTCAAGCACGATGTCCCCGAGCGTGAAGGTTAAAATGGAAAAATTTGTCGCCTAATAAAAACGGTTTATACGATGAAGCGAGATAGAAAAGAGGAGATCGTTCAGGAAGTAGCTGAAAAGATCAACAGGTCACAGGGTATATATCTGACGGAATTTCAGGGGTTGAGCGTCGCAAAAATGTCTGAGCTTCGCCGTGAGTTCCGCAAGGTCGGCGTTGAGTATCGCGTTGTTAAAAACACCCTGATCAAACAGGCATTGAAAGACCTTGCTGGTGCAGACAAGCTGGCTCCGGGTCTCAAAAGTACAACAGCAGTTGCATTTGGATTTGATGATCCCGTTGCTCCGGCAAAGGTTATCAGGAAGTTCAGCAAAACCAATGATGCGCTGAAGTTCAAGATGGCGTCGATTGATGGTGTTGTTTTTGGTCCTGATCAGCTCCCGCTTCTTTCCGAGATGCTTACCAAGACGGAAAATATTGGTCGTGCTGCTGGTCTGATCAACGGTGTGGTCAGTTCTGTTCCGATGGTGGTCAATGCGGTTATGAGAAACCTGGTCTGTGCTCTCGATCAGATCGCCAAGCAGAAGCAATAAATTACACAATACTATTACGCACTCAAGAAATTATTATACATTTTAAATTAAACAAGAGAGGGGAATAATGTCTATCGAAACACTTGTAGAGGAAATTGGTAAGTTGACTCTTACAGAAGCTTCAGAGTTGGTGAAGGCTCTTGAAGAGAAGTTTGGCGTCAGTGCTGCCCCTGTTGCAGTTGCCGGAGTGGCAGCCGCAGCCGCAGGTGATGCGCCAGTTGTGGAAGAACAGACCGAGTTTGACGTTGTGCTGACAGCCGCAGGCGAAAGCAAAATCAATGTGATCAAGGCAGTTCGTGCTATTACAGGTCTTGGTCTGAAAGAGGCAAAGGATCTTGTCGATGGCGCTCCGAAGACGGTTAAAGAAGCAATTTCCAAGGATGAAGCAGAAAAGATTGCCAAAGAGCTGAAGGACGCAGGTGCATCAGTAGAGGTTAAATGATCTTTGAAAAGAGTCATTACTAAAGCCAAGCTCCGTTTCGATATGAGACGGAGCTTTGTCTGTTTGTATAAGAACAGTATTGTGAGGTAGTTCCCGTGATGATACGATTAAGGTTAAGCCGATTGTTATCTGTAGTCCGGTTATGTTTTTATGGATATTTGTGATGACTTAATCTGTTAGTAATTCATGCAATTGATAAAAGTGAGGTGCATGTGAAAGTGGCTGATGCAACAACAACACCCTGTATTGACTTTTCAAAAATCCAAAGTATTATAGAGCCCCCCGACCTCTTAAAAGTCCAGTTAGATTCATTCCATAATTTTATACAGGATAGCGTACCTCTCGCCAAAAGAAAAGATCAGGGTCTTGAGAGGGTGCTTCGCGGAGCATTCCCCATTACTGATACCCGGGGTCTCTACCTGCTTGAGTATATTTCATACAGCTTTGATAAACCAAAGTATACCATAGAGGATTGTATTGAGCGCGGCCTGACCTACGATGTCTCCCTTAAAGTCAAGCTAAAACTCTCCTATAAAGATGAGGCTGATGAGACAGACTGGAAGGAGACCATACAGCAGGAGGTTTACCTTGGCAGGATTCCTTACATGACCAACCGCGGCACCTTTATTGTCAACGGCGCTGAACGTGTTGTGGTCGCTCAGCTTCACCGCTCGCCCGGTGTTGTTTTCAGTGAGGCAGTCCATCCGAATGGCAAGAAAATGTATTCGGCAAAAATTGTACCGACCAGAGGTTCATGGATTGAGTTTCAGACCGATATCAATAATCAGATATTTGTCTATATCGACCAGAAAAAAAACTTTCTCGTCAGTGCGCTTTTGCGTGCCATAGGTTTTGCCAGAGACGAAGATATTCTCGGACTCTTTGATCTTGTTGAAGAGCTTCCTCTGAAGTCAAGCAAAAAAGAGCAGCTTGTCGGGCAGTATCTTGCTTCCGACATTGTTGACATGCAGACCGGAGAGGTGGTGAGTGCGAGGACAGCGATAACGGAGGATATTTTTGAGCAGATTCTTGCTGCCGGCTATAAAAGTGTCAAGGTGATGAAGACCTTTGCAGGCGGCGACAAGGGCGTAGACAAATCGATCATCATCAATACCATTCTCAATGACAATTCAGCGACCGAAGAAGAGGCGCTTGAGATTGTCTATGAAGAGTTGAGGGCCAATGAAGCTCCCGATATTGATGCTGCAAGGAGTTTTCTGGAGAGAACTTTCTTTAATCAGAAAAAATATGATCTCGGAGAGGTTGGCCGTTACAGGATCAAGAAAAAGCTCGCTAAAGAATTTGATGATCTGACTGCCTATCTCGCTGAAAAGCCTGAGTTGAAGCAGTTGTCGGATACCATTTACGAGAAAATTCTCCAGACGATACAATCGTTCTCTGATGAGCCGACAGGTGAGGATATTCTGGTGCTGACGCATTATGATATCATTTCAGTCATCTATTATCTCATCAAGCTGGTCAACGGTCTTGCCGATGTTGACGATGTCGATCATCTGGCAAACCGCCGCGTGCGTTCGGTCGGAGAACAGCTTGCAGCCCAGTTTGTTATTGGACTGGCCAGGATGGGAAAAAATGTTCGCGAGAAGCTCAACTCCAGAGACTCGGATAAAATAGCTCCTGCAGACCTGATCAACGCACGTACCGTATCGAGCGTTGTATCAAGTTTCTTTGCAACAAGCCAGTTGTCACAGTTCATGGACCAGACCAATCCTCTGGCTGAAATGACCAACAAGAGAAGGGTTTCTGCCCTTGGACCAGGTGGTCTTACCAGAGAGCGGGCAGGTTTTGAGGTTCGTGACGTTCACTATACACACTATGGCAGGCTCTGTCCGATTGAAACACCTGAAGGTCCCAATATCGGTCTGATCTCCTCGCTTTCAGTCTATGCCGAGATTAACGATAAAGGTTTTATCCAGACACCTTATCGTGTGGTTGATAAAGGTCAGGTGACGGATACCGTTCTGATGCTTTCGGCTGAAGATGAAGAAAACAAGATAACGGTACCAGTCAGTGTTCCCCTTGACGAAAACCGAAAGATTGCCATGGAGACGGTTCAGGCCAGGACAAAAGGAGATTATCCGGTTGTTGCGGCTGAGGATGTCAACTATATGGATGTCTCTCCCGTACAGATTGTTAGTGCTGCAGCAGCGCTGATTCCCTTCCTTGAGCACGATGACGGTAACCGCGCACTGATGGGTGCAAACATGCAACGCCAGGCGGTTCCGCTCTTAACCTCGGAAGCTCCTGTTGTCGGTACCGGTATGGAAGCAAAGGTGGCTCGGGATTCCCGTTCAGTCATTGTTGCCGAAGGGGCCGGAGTGCTCGAAGATGTTACGGCAGAATATATCCAGGTGCGTTATGATCTCAATCCTGACAATGATGTTCGCCTCTCGATGCTTGATCCTGATGAAGGGCTGAAAACCTATAAATTAATCAAGTTCAAGCGATCCAACCAGGACACCTGTATTTCACAGAAACCTCTTGTTCACATTGGTCAGCGTGTCGAAAAAGGAACCGTTCTTGCAGATAGCTCATCGACCGATAATGGTGAACTGGCACTTGGAAAAAACGTTCTGGTCGCCTTCATGCCCTGGCGTGGCTATAATTTTGAAGATGCTATCATTCTCAGTGAAAGGCTGGTCTATGACGATGTCTTTACCTCAATCCATATTCATGAATTCGAGGCCAATGTCCGGGATACCAAGCGTGGCGAAGAGCAGTTTACCCGTGACATCTACAATGTCAGTGATGAAGCGCTCAGAAACCTTGACGAGAATGGTATTGTGCGCATCGGTGCGGAAGTCAAGGAGCGGGATATTCTTGTCGGAAAAATAACGCCAAAAGGAGAGAGCGATCCAACACCGGAAGAGAAGCTGCTCAGGGCGATTTTCGGTGATAAATCGAGTGATGTCAAGGATGCTTCAATGCATGTGCCAGCCGGAATGAAGGGTATTGTTATCAAGACAAAGCTCTTCAGCCGCAAGAAAAAGGTTGGTATGGATGTAAAGGAAAAGCTTGAGGTTGTCGACAAGAGATTTGATTCCAAAGAGTATGATTTGCGAAAGCGGTTTGCAAAATGGATCAAACAGCTTCTTGGAGGCAAAAGCTCGGTTGGTGTATACAATGATAAAGGCAAACAGCTCATTGCCGAGGGTTCGGTGTACGATGAAATCCTTCTTGCGAAGTTCAGCGCAATGCCTTTCCTCGAGTCCATCGACTTTACAAAAGGGTTGACCGATTCCAAAAAAGTAAATGACAATGTCATACGCCTTGTCAAAGAGTTCCGTTTCATGCTCAAGGATCTGGCTGATGAGCGTGACAACGAAAAATATAAAATCAATGTTGGCGATGAACTTCCTCCAGGAATCGAGGAGCTGGCCAAAGTCTACATTGCCCAGAAAAGAAAGATTCAGGTCGGCGACAAGATGGCCGGTCGGCACGGAAACAAGGGTGTTGTCGGTAAAATTCTCTCGATTGAGGATATGCCTTTCATGGCTGATGGTACCCCGGTTGACATTGTTCTCAACCCGCTTGGTGTGCCGAGCCGTATGAATATTGGCCAGCTCTATGAAACATCGCTCGGCTGGGCAGCAAAGAAGCTTGGTGTCAAGTTCAAGACACCGATTTTCAATGGCGCTACCTATGAGGAAGTACAGGCTGAACTTGAAAGAGCTGGTCTTCCGGCTCATGGAAAAGTAAGTCTTTTCGATGGTCGTACCGGCGAGCGCTTTGATGACGAAGTGACAATTGGGTATATTTACATGCTCAAACTCAGTCACCTTGTCGATGACAAGATTCATGCCCGTTCCACTGGCCCATACTCGCTCATAACCCAGCAGCCGCTTGGTGGTAAAGCGCAGTTTGGTGGTCAGAGGTTTGGTGAAATGGAGGTTTGGGCACTTGAAGCTTATGGCGCGGCCAATATCCTTCGGGAGATGCTGACGGTCAAATCAGATGATGTGATAGGGCGGAACAAAACCTATGAGGCCATTGTTAAAGGACAGAACCTGCCAGAGCCAGGAATACCTGAATCCTTCAATGTTCTTGTCAGGGAGCTGCAAGGATTAGGTCTTGAGATACGTATTGACGACAAGGTTCCTTAGTAATGTGTTAATTGGCGTGTACATCATTAACGGACGTTCAAAAGAGTCGTTTAAAAAGGGATATTGACTATGATTTTTTCACAGGGAGCATCGCCCTTAAAAGGTGAATTTTCACGAATAAAGTTTAGTATTGCATCACCTGAAAGCATTCTTGCTCATTCACGGGGAGAGGTACTGAAGCCGGAGACGATAAACTACCGTACGTTCAAACCGGAACGTGACGGTTTGATGTGCGAAAAAATATTTGGCCCGACAAAGGATTGGGAGTGTTATTGCGGTAAATACAAGCGTGTACGCTATAAAGGGATTATCTGCGACCGTTGCGGCGTAGAGGTTACGACCAAGAGTGTCCGCAGGGAGCGTATGGGCCATATCGCCCTCGCTGTTCCTGTGGTGCATACCTGGTTTTTCCGTTCGGTTCCAAGCAAGATCGGTGCACTGCTTGACCTTTCGACCAAAGAGCTTGAAAGGATCATCTATTATGAAGTCTATGTTGTCATCAATCCCGGTGAACCTGGTGAAAAGCAGGGGATCAAGAAACTCGATCGTCTGACTGAAGAGCAATATTTCCAGATTATCACCGAGTATGAGGATAATCAGGATCTTGAGGATTCAGACCCTGACAAGTTTGTGGCGAAAATGGGTGGCGAAGCCATTCATATGCTTCTCAAGAACATAGACCTTGACGCATCAGCGATACATCTGCGTAAAGTGCTCAAAGAGAGCAATTCAGAGCAGAAAAGAGCCGATGCGCTGAAACGGCTGAAAGTTGTTGAGGCCTTCAGAAAGAGTTATGAGCCGCACAAAAAAACCAGGAAAAAGCCTCAGGGTCTTTTCCCTGAAGATGAGCTTCCCGAGCCCTACGTCTATGAAGGCAACAAGCCGGAATATATGGTGATGGAAGTCGTTCCGGTCATTCCTCCGGAACTGCGTCCACTTGTTCCCCTTGAAGGTGGCCGGTTCGCTACCTCAGATCTGAATGATCTGTATCGCCGGGTAATTATTCGCAACAACCGGCTGAAAAAACTGATCGATATCCGTGCTCCTGAGGTTATTCTTCGAAACGAGAAGAGAATGCTCCAGGAAGCGGTTGATGCCCTGTTTGATAACTCTCGCAAAGCCAATGCAGTCAAGACCGGAGAGTCAAACAGGCCGCTGAAATCACTTTCAGATGCCCTGAAGGGCAAGCAGGGTCGATTCCGCCAGAACCTTCTTGGTAAAAGGGTCGATTATTCAGGCCGTTCGGTTATCGTTGTCGGACCGGAATTAAAACTGCATGAGTGCGGTCTGCCGAAAAGTATGGCTATTGAGCTTTTTCAGCCCTTTGTGATTCGTCGTCTTGTTGATCGCGGTATTGCAAAATCGGTCAAATCGGCCAAGAAGCTTATTGATAAAAAAGATCCGATTGTCTGGGACGTCCTTGAAAAGGTTATTGACGGCAGGCCGGTTCTGCTGAACAGGGCGCCGACTCTTCATCGACTCGGTATCCAGGCATTCCAGCCCCTGCTGATTGAAGGCAAGGCCATTCAGATTCACCCTCTGGTCTGTACAGCGTTCAACGCTGACTTTGATGGTGACCAGATGGCTGTACACATCCCATTGTCGCAGGAAGCGCAGCTTGAAGCATCACTCCTCATGCTGTCGTCTCATAATCTGATTTTGCCGCAGTCTGGCAAGCCAGTTACGGTTCCTTCACAGGACATGGTACTCGGTATGTACTACCTGACAAAGTCACGCTCCAGAGATCTTGGCGAGGGGCAGATATTCTACAGCCCTCAGGATGTTCTTATAGCATATAACGAAGAGCGTGTGGGTCTTCATGCCCAGATTTTCGTCCAGTATGATGGCGAGATTGATCAGAAATTCGATTCGCTGCGTGTCCTTGATACAATGACGGATCTGACGGCAGAAAAGTCTGCCTGGCTCAAAGCGCAGATAGAGAAGAAATGCATTTTGCTGACGACGGTTGGCCGGGTGATTTTCAACCAGAATGTGCCAAAAGAAATAGGCTTTATCAACCGTGTTATTGACAAAAAGGTTGCAAAGGAGCTGATCGGGCGACTGAGCAGTGAGGTTGGTAATGTTGAAACAGCCAAATTCCTTGACAATATCAAGGAGGTCGGTTTCCACTATGCGATGAAAGGCGGACTTTCAGTTGGTCTGTCCGATGCCATTGTGCCTGAAACCAAGGCACGCCATATCAAGAGTGCGCAGCGGGACAGCACAAAAGTTGTCAAGGAGTACAATCGCGGAACACTGACAGACAATGAACGTTACAACCAGATTGTTGACGTCTGGCAGAAAACCTCCAATATCGTTGCAGAAGAGTCATACCAGAAGCTGAAAAAAGATCGTGATGGTTTCAATCCGCTCTATATGATGCTTGATTCCGGAGCCCGTGGCTCCAGGGAGCAGGTTCGTCAGTTGACCGGTATGCGAGGTCTTATTGCTCGTCCTCAGAAATCCATGTCGGGACAGCCGGGTGAAATTATTGAAAACCCGATTATCTCGAACCTCAAGGAGGGACTGACCGTTCTTGAGTACTTCATTTCAACACACGGTGCGCGGAAAGGTCTTTCCGATACGTCACTGAAGACGGCTGATGCAGGTTACCTGACCAGACGACTTCATGATGTGGCGCAGGACGTCATTGTAACTATTGATGACTGCGGAACAACTCGTGGACTCTATGTACACCGCAATATTGAGGAAGAGACCAGCGGCCAGATCAAGTTCCGGGAAAAAATCAAGGGTCGTGTCGCTGCCCGCGATATCATCGATACCCTGAACAATAATGTTATCGTAAATTCCGGTGAAATTATCACTGAAGAGCTTGCCGAGCTTATTCAGGAGACTGCCGGTGTTGAAGAGGCGGAGATCCGTTCAGTGCTGACCTGTGAATCCAAAATCGGCATCTGTTCAAAATGTTATGGAACAAACCTTTCGGTCCATGAACTTGTTGAAATTGGAGAAGCGGTTGGTGTTATTGCTGCACAGTCGATCGGAGAGCCTGGAACACAGTTGACACTTCGTACCTTCCACCAGGGTGGTACGGCACAGGGTGGTATTTCGGAAACCGAGACCAAAGCCTTCTATGATGGCCAAATTCAGTTTGAGGATATCAAGACTGTTGAGCATACTGCCATTAATGAGGATGGCGTTGCAGATCTGAGGATCATTGTTATCCAGAAAAACGGCAAGATCAATATTGCCGATCCTGAATCCGGAAAGATACTGAAACGTTATCTTGTGCCTCATGGCGCGCATCTGCACTGTAAAAACGGCTCACTTGTCAAAAAAGACCAGGTGATGTTCAGCAGTGAGCCCAACAGCACACAGATCATTGCAGAAATTCCGGGTATCATCAAGTTTGCTGATATTGAAAAAGGTATCACCTACAAGGAAGAGGTTGATCCCCAGACCGGATTTTCGCAGCACACCATCATCAACTGGCGTTCAAAGCTGAGAGCTACTGAAACAAGGGAGCCAAGGTTGATGATTATTGATGCAAGCGGAGAGGTAAGAAAGACCTACCCCGTTCCAATCAAGTCAAATCTTTATGTCGAAGACGGGCAGAAAGTTGAGCCTGGCGACATCATGGCCAAGGTACCAAGAAACCTCGACCGTGTCGGAGGCGATATTACCGCCGGTCTGCCAAAAGTTACCGAGCTGTTCGAAGCCCGAATTCCTACAGATCCTGCAATCGTTACAGAAATTGACGGCTATGTCAGTTTCGGTTCACAGCGCAGAAGCAGTAAGGAGATCAAGGTTAAAAACGACTTTGGTGAAGAGAAGGTCTACTATGTCCAGGTTGGAAAGCATGTGCTTGCCAACGAAGGTGATGAGGTCAAGGCAGGCGATCCGCTGACGGATGGCGCCGTATCACCACAGGATATCCTCCGTATTCAGGGCCCCAATGCAGTCCAGCAGTACCTTGTGAACGAGATTCAGAAAGTGTACCAGATCAATGCGGGTGTGGAGATCAACGACAAGCATCTTGAGGTTATTGTGCGCCAGATGCTTCAGAAAGTACGGGTTGAAGAGCCTGGAGATACCGATCTGCTGCCTGGAGACCTGATTGACCGGAGCGCTTTTGTTGAGTCAAACCAGAGTGTAGCCGAAAAGGTACGCATCACTGAAAAAGGCGATGCTCCTGCAAGGATTCAGGATAGTCAGCTCCATAAGGTGCGTGACATCACCAAACTGAATCGCGAGCTTCGCAAGAACAGCAAAAACATGATTGCGTTTGAACCAGCCCTTCAGGCAACATCGCATCCGGTACTCCTTGGCATAACAAGCGCAGCTCTTCAGACAGAGAGTGTCATTTCCGCAGCATCGTTCCAGGAGACCACCAAGGTCTTGACCGACGCGGCTGTTGCAGGAAAGGTTGACTATCTGGCAGGACTGAAAGAAAACGTCATTGTCGGCAAGCTGATCCCTGCCGGTACGGGACTGAAGAGGTATAAAGCTATAAAACTGACGGGTGAAGGTCAGGAGAGTAACGCAACCGAACGGGTGGTTGAAGAGCCTGCAACCAGGGAAGGTTTCGCCAATGAGCGATAACCCTTTCTGTCAGGAGAGATGAAGCAAAAAAAAAGGGAGACTCGGCGGTCTCCCTTTTTTTTGTTACTTCTTTTCAAACCGGAAGGTTTCAAGAAACCCGGTATCAAAATCACCGCTTTGAAAAACAGGAGAGTGCATGACCTGTTTATGGAACGGGATCGTGGTTTTTACCCCCACAACAATGAACTCATCCAGTGCGCGTGACATCCTTGCAATGGCTTCGTCGCGTGTGTGCGCGGTAACAATAAGCTTTGCTATCATCGAGTCGTAGTTTGATGGTACCACATAGCTTGCATAGGCATGTGAGTCAACCCTGACACCATGACCACCCGGAGTATGGAAAACGGTCAGTTGTCCTGGTGAGGGGCGGAACAGGTGTTCCGGATCCTCGGCATTGATGCGACACTCAATGGAGTGGCCCCTTGGCGTAAAGGAGCGGCCCTCGAGTGATTCACCGGCAGCAACAAGAATCTGCTCCTTGACGATATCTACATTGTAGCGCTCTTCAGTAACCGGATGCTCAACCTGGATGCGTGTATTCATCTCCATGAAGTAGAAATCCCGGTGCCTGTCGAGCAGAAACTCGATAGTGCCAGCTCCTTCATAGTTGATCGCACGGGCGGCGGCTACTGCTGCATCGCCCATTTTTTTTCTCAGAGCCTCATCAACAACAGGGGAAGGTGTCTCCTCAATAAGTTTCTGGTGTCTTCTCTGCACCGTACAGTCGCGTTCCCCCAGATGAATGGTGTTCCCGTGCTGGTCGGAGAGGATCTGGATTTCAACGTGGCGAGGGTTTTCAAGATATTTCTCAATATAAACACCGCTATTGCCAAAAGCCTGCTCGGCTTCGCTGCGTGCCGTGTTCAGAGCCTTATCCAGTTGGCTCTCCTCGGTGACTACCCGCATACCCTTTCCGCCGCCACCAGCAGTTGGTTTGATGATAACCGGGTAACCCGTTTTTTTTGCCGTTTCAATGGCCTGCTTCAGATCGGTCACCAGTCCGGGACTTCCGGGGACCACGGGAACACTGGCAGCAATCATCGTTGCTTTCGCGGTGTTTTTATCACCCATCTGTTTGATCATTTTTGCCGTAGGGCCGATAAACTTGATGTTTGCCGATTCGCACACTTCAGCGAAATCAGCATTCTCAGCCAGAAATCCATATCCTGGATGAATCGCATCAGCATTGGTTACCTCTGCAGCAGCAATAATGCGGGGAATATTCAGATAACTCTCTCTTGACAAAGCTGGTCCAATACAGACAGCTTCATCGGCGTATTTGACATGGATAGATTCAGCATCAACTGTAGAATATACAGCAACGGTACTGATCCCCATTTCGCGGCAGGTCTGCATAATACGCAAGGCAATTTCACCGCGATTTGCAACAAGGATTTTCTTGAACAAGGCTTTTTCTGGATGAATGTTTATGGTTTAATACGGAACAGCGGCTGATCGTACTCGATGGCCTGTCCGTTTTCAACAAGAATTTCAACAATAGTTCCAGAAACCTCAGCTTCAATTTCGTTCATCAGTTTCATGGCTTCGATAATACAGAGAACATCTCCTTTTTTAACCGTGTCATTGATGGCAACAAAGGGAGGAGAATCAGGGGACGATGACTGGTAGAATGTTCCAACGATTGGCGAGCGGGACTCGATAAGGTCGGTGACGGGTTCAGACTTGACTGCCGGAGGTGGGGCATACGAAGCCAGGGGAAGGGCTTGCAAGGCAGGCGGTGCAGTTACGGGAACCTGTTGAAGTGTCCCTGTGGCGGAAGAACGCCTCAGGATTATTTTAAATTCACTCTCTTCGATAATTACTTCCTGAAGATCTGAGCCATTGATGATGTCAATGAGCTGCCTGATTTCGTTAAAGTCCATGATAATAGTAACTTGGTTTGTGAACGTTCGTCATGAAAAATCCTGCAGAAAATTACTTTTTGACTCTTTCAATATACTCACCAGTTCGGGTATCGACACGAATAATACTCCCGGTCTGGATGAACATAGGGACGCTGACTTCCGTACCGGTTTCAACCATCGCCGGTTTTGTTCCGCTGGTTGCCCTGTCATCCTTGGATGCAGGACTGGTTTCAGTTACCTCAACTTCAACAAAAGTGGGGAGTTCAACGCCAAGAATCGATGCATCGTCCGAGAACACAATAGTTACCGTGATTCCATCCTTGACAAAACGGGACGCAGATCCGATTGCGATTTCCGGCACGTTAATCTGGTCAAAGGTTTCACTGTCCATCATGACAAAATCACTGCCATCCCGGTAAAGATACTGATACTGTTTCCGTTCGGTGATGATCACATCAACGGACTCTGTAGCGCTGAAACGGTATTCAACATTTCTGCCTGATTTCAGGTTTCTCATGTTAGCCTGGTAAAAGGCACGCAGGTTACCCGGAGTCCGGTGCATAAGGCTTTCGATACTGTGAGGCTCACCCTTGAAGCGAATAATTGCACCTTTTGATACGTTACTGATTGAAATCATAAGCCGGATAAAAAATTGTCTTGTACAAATCACAGGGTTTTTCCCCGTTAAACGAACCTAAATATAACACAGTGCCGGACGAATACAAAGTGCCGTGAAACCAAACAATGATAATGGTAAAAAGCGATTGCATGTTTGTCACCTACTGTTTAAATTCAGAGAAAGTTGGGCGATGGCCCAGAGAGCTTCTTTTACTTTAATAACAATAATAAACATGTCATATGTCAAAAGCTGAGTTAGTCGAGAAAATTGCCGACCAGGCAAAACTGACCAAAGTTGACGCGGAGCGTGCGGTGAATGCCTTTATCAATGTTGTGATAGATTCATTGAAAGACGGTGATGATGTCACTCTTGTCGGCTTCGGAACATTTGCTGTAGGAAAGAGAGCTGAAAGGTTGGGGCGGAATCCACAGACTGGTGAAGCTATTACCATTGCCGCAAAAAATGTTGTCAAGTTTAAACCCGGCAAAGCGTTGAGGGACGGAATCTGCGGTTGAACCTCGATATTCCGCATTGTTGCCTGCTTTTAGCCCATCAGAAGCCTTTTTGCTTGATGGGCTTTTTTTATCACTAATGTTGCAGCACTATGGCCACGAAAGTTGTCCTTGATTTTGAAAAACCACTGTTTGAGCTTGAAGCCAAACTTGACGAAATGCGTCAGTGTCTCAGGAACAGCACGAGGGAGCAATCCCCGTCTGAAACGGAGATGCTCAATCATGATATAGAGACACTCGAGTTGAAAGTTGACGCCCTGCGACGTTCGATCTATAAAAATCTTACTCGCTGGCAGAAGGTACAACTTGCCCGTCATCCGGCAAGACCCTATACTCTCGACTACATTCACCTGATGACCCGTGATTTTCTTGAACTCGCGGGAGATCGTCGTTACAGCGATGACAAAGCCATTATTGGCGGTTTTGCCCGCATTGAAGAGAGCGCGACAGGTTTTTCGCAGCCAGTCATGATCATCGGTCATCAGAAAGGCCGCGATACCAAGTCCAATCTCTACCGCAATTTTGGCATGGCTCAGCCTGAAGGATATCGCAAGGCGCTTCGTTTGATGCAACTTGCCGAAAAATTCCGCAAACCAGTCATTACACTCATCGATACACCCGGAGCATTTCCTGGAATAGAAGCTGAGGAGCGGGGGACTGCGGAGGCGATTGCCCGGAACCTCTATGAAATGGCAAAACTGACTGTCCCTGTCATCTGTGTGATTATCGGTGAAGGTGCAAGCGGAGGCGCTATCGGGATCGGTGTTGGTGATCGTATTCTTATGGCTGAAAACAGTTGGTATTCGGTTATTTCACCTGAAAGCTGTTCCTCCATTCTCTGGAGAAGCTGGAAGTATAAAGAGCAGGCAGCCGAAGCCTTGCAGCTCACCGCTGTTGATCTTCTTTCGCAAGGTATTATTGACAGGATTATTCCTGAACCTGTAGGGGGAGCCCATACCGACCCTGACGTAATGGCTGCCACATTGAAAGAGATACTGATTGAAGAGCTGAAAGCGCTGCTGCCGAAAGATCCGGCAACGCTTGTCCATGAGAGGATAGAAAAATTTTCATCCATGGGTGTCTGGAATGAAGAAGAATAACAAATGAAAAAAGCCGGCATCAGTGCCGGCTTTTTTCATTTGAACGAGTAGTATTTCTACTTGATTTCGTAAGAGTTTTCTCCCTTGAGCAGTTCCTCAAGCGTTCCGCACGCATTCTTCTGTGCATCCCTGATCTGTTGGGAAAGAGCATCTTCATAGGTTACCCTCTCCTCAGCATAGAAGACGCCGAAAGGTCTTGGAAGAGCCTCATCGTCTGCAAAGCGGGCAAGAATAGATGCCTTGTTGATATCTTTTTCATCGTGAATCCAGAGGTCGCTGGTGGAGAACTCATCTTTATCGAGATCAACAACAACAGGCTTGAATCCGTCAAGCATGATTCCGCGATTTTTATCCTTTCCGAAAACAAAAGGCTTGTCCTGTTCAACGTAGATAGTATTACTGGCCTTATTCTCAGGAGTGGCAAATGCTTCGAACGCAGCATTGTTGAAAATGGGACAATTCTGGTAAATCTCAACCAGCGAAGTCCCCCTGTGCAGTGCAGCGCGCTGAAGAATCGAGCGGAGAAACTTGCCGTCACGGTCAAAAGCTCTCGCAAAGAAAGAGCCGCCGGAACCAATCGTCAAAGCAGCCGTATTAAACGGGTGATCAATAACGCCGGATGGAGAGGTAACGGTACGCAACCCTATTTTTGATGTTGGCGAATACTGACCTTTCGTCAGACCATAAATTTCATTGTTGAAGAGAAGAACATTAAGGTCAGGATTTCGTCTCAGGGTATGAATGAAATGGTTGCCGCCGATAGAAAGCGCATCACCATCACCCGTTCCAACCCATACACTCAAATCAGGACGAGCCACTTTCAGTCCGGTTGCCATGGGCAGCGCTCTGCCATGAATGCCGTGAACGCCATATGTGGCAAGGTAATAGGGGAGACGCGAGGAGCATCCGATACCAGAAACAAAGACGATGTTTTCCGGCGCAACACCCAGTTCCGGCAAAACATTTTTTATCTGTTGCAGTATAGCATGATCACCGCAACCAGGACACCATTTAGGCTCCTGATCGGAAGCAAAATTCTTTGCGGTAAGAACCGGTAAGGCTTTCATTATGGTATCGTTATCGGTCATGATTGAAGCTCCTTTAGAAGGTCGGTGATTTTATTCAGTATTTCCATCTCATTAAACGGTACTCCCTGCACCTTGGTAAAACCTTCAGGGGCGATCAGGAAGGTATCACGGATAATATGGATAAGCTGTCCGTTATTCAGTTCGGGAATCAACACCTTTTTATAGTTTCCGAGAATTTCGCCAAGGTTTTTCGGGAAGGGAAAGATATAGCGAAGGTGTGCATGAGCAACGTTGTACCCCTTTTCGATAGCCTGTTCAACAGCGGTTTTGATTGCGCCGTATGACGATCCCCATCCAAGCACAAGCAAATCACCACTCAACGCACCATTATCAATGCTCTGAAGCGGAATACTGTCGGCAATCCGTGCAATTTTTTCGGCACGAATTTTTGTCATCAGCTCATGATTCTCGGGGTCATGGGAGACGTTGCCGGTTTCATTCTGCTTTTCAAGTCCGCCGATACGATGTTCCAGCCCCCTGGTTCCGGGGATAGCCCAGGAGCGAACCTGACGATCATCCCGTTTGTAGGGCAGATAAGGAGCATCTTCCGGCTCTCTTGCCGGTTGAAAACGGGGAGTGATTTCAGCAAGATTCTCCGGACTTTCGACCTTCCAGGGTTCTGAACTCAGCGCAAGATAACCGTCCGAGAGACAAATAACCGGCGTCATATGCTCAACGGCAATTCGAGCAGCTTCATAGGTGGTATAGAAACAGTCAACAGGAGAGCGTGCAGCAAGCACCGGAAGTGGCGCCTCGCCATGGCGACCGTAAAGAGCCATGAACAGATCAGACTGTTCCGGTTTCGTCGGCAGACCGGTTGACGGGCCGCCCCGCTGAACATTGATGATAACCAAAGGTACCTCAAGAATGACTGCCAGGCCGAGAGCTTCAGTTTTCAGTGCAAGTCCGGGGCCAGAGGTATTTGTAGCGGCAAGCGCACCACCGTAGGCGGCACCGATGCTGCTCACAATACCGGCAATTTCATCTTCAGCCTGGAAGGTTTTTACGCCATACTTTTTCTTTTTGGCCAGAGTCTGCAAGATCTCGGTGGCCGGAGTGATCGGATACGAACCAAGAAAGAGCTCAAGTCCCGCTTTTTTGGAAGCAGCGGTCAGAGCGATAGCACAGGCCTCATTTCCGGTAACCCTGCGATAGATGCCATGCTGTTTTTGCGGTGAAATATCGAAACGGCCAAGGTTTGCAAAAAGCTCGGTTTCATCGCCAAAGAAATAACCAGCCTTCATCGCCTTGATATTGGCTTCGGCCATCCAGACATTTTTCTGAAACTTCGTCTGAAGCGTCTCCATCGTTCCTTCAAGCGGAAGCGTGTAGAGCCAGTAGAGTAACCCTAAAACAAACATATTCTTGCAGCGGTCAACCTCCTTGCTGCTCAGTCCACTCTCTTTCAGCGCTTCACGGGTAAGCTGTAGTACCGGTACAGGAAAAACGATATAGTTATCGAGAGAACCATCATGCAGGGGATCAGCCCCTTCGGGATAGCCTGCGAGTCTCAGATTTTTCTCATCGAACCCTTCAGTACCTGCAATAATAATACCGCCACGGTGGAGGTCTTTCAGATTTGCCTTCAATGCAGCAGAGTTCATCGCCACCATGACATCGAACCGGGCGCCCGGTGTATAGACCGGTTTACTGCTGAACTGGAGCTGAAAACCGGATACGCCGGCAATAGTCCCTGCTGGAGCCCGTATTTCGGATGGAAAATTCGGGAATGTATTCAGCTCTGTCCCATGAGTTGCCACCGTATTGGCAAACTGAGTACCAGTCAACTGCATACCATCACCCGAATCTCCAGCAAAAAGCACGGAGACACTGGTTTTCGACGTCACATTGACCTGTCTGGTTGTCTTTTTTGTATCAGTCATTGTCCCTGTTAATTACTTTTCAAGGTTAGTAAACAGCAAAAAAATCCCCGTGTCAATGATCATCGCCGCACGGAGGTCATTGAGTTGCTATCTGGTGAAATGTACTATTGGTGGGTAAAGAGAAGACAGAAAAAAAACACCCCGGTCTTCTGCAGGAGGCAAATATAAAGGTTTTTATGGGTTAAAACAAATCTTCGGTCGTTTTAGCTAAGAATTTTTTTCGATGACGATATTATTCTTCTTCAGGTAATCCTGCCACTCCTGTTCTTCCAGAATAGGGCAATCAGGAGATAAATCACAAAAATCACAGCGTTGTATGCCATAAACCTGCTCCATCCAACACCCGGTGGCACTTTTGGAAACCTCATTGACATGATTGGGATTCGCCTTCATGATTTTTGCAGAGATATCCATCAGTTCAAGGATATCCTTTCGCCGTTGCTGATCTTCTACTCCCCAACTCATAGGTGTACTCCTGTTGATTATAACCATGAAAAAAATCGGCTACCAAAAAGACCGCATTTAACTTACTCAATATAATTTTTGTAAAAAAAGAAAATATTTCACCTGTGGCATCCATGCATCTTTTTCAGCGCAGGGAAAGTCTTGCCTGAGAGCAAGAAATTTTAAGTTGGCAACAAGCGCTAAAAAAGAGTAACTTTAAGTACGTTCGTGAAGCTGTTTCTGGTGAAGCGGCGTCGCGCAAGGCATTGTAACACAGACCAAAGTCTCTATGAAATCCTGGGAAATCAGACAATCTTTTTTGGATTATTTCGCTCAAAAAGCTCACACCATCGTTCGTTCAGCTCCGGTTATTCCTGCCGATGATCCCACCCTTCTCTTCACCAATGCCGGAATGAACCAGTTCAAGGATGTTTTTTTGGGAAAAGGATCAAGGCCCTATGTACGGGCAGCCGATACCCAGAAATGCATCAGGGCATCAGGCAAGCATAACGACCTCGAAGATGTTGGCAGGGATACCTACCACCACACCTTTTTTGAAATGCTCGGTAACTGGTCATTTGGAGATTACTACAAACAAGAGGCCATAACCTGGGCATGGGAACTGCTGACCGATGTATGGAAGCTGCCGAAAGAGCGTCTCTACGCAACCGTCTATCAGGATGATGATGAAAGCTTTCAGATATGGAAAACAGCAACAGATATAAATCCTGATCACATTATCCGTTTCGGTGAAAAAGACAATTTCTGGGAGATGGGTGAAACCGGCCCCTGTGGCCCCTGTTCCGAGATTCATATCGATCTGACCGAAGATGGTTCCGGCCACAGCCTTGTCAATGTCGGCGATTACCGGGTCATCGAACTCTGGAATCTTGTCTTTATCCAATATAACAGGCAGAGTGACGGCTCCCTTGAACCGCTTCCCATGAAACATGTCGATACCGGCATGGGCTTCGAGCGCGTTGCCGCCGTATTGCAGGGAAAAGGGTCAAACTACGACTCCGACGTTTTTCAGCCACTCTTCGACCGCATCACCGAAATTACCGGTGTCCGCTACGGCGCATCCATGGACGATCCCCTCGACATAGCCATGAGGGTTATAGCCGACCATGCCCGTACCCTCACCTTTGCCCTTTCCGACGGAGCCATGCCCTCCAACGAAGGTCGCGGCTACGTGCTTCGCCGCATACTCCGCCGGGCACTCCGCTACTCCAAAAATCTCGGCTATAACGAACCCATTCTGCATCAGCTTGTCGGTACATTAGCTGCCTCAATGGGAGATGTCTTTCCCGAGCTGCGCAAACAGCAGGAGACTGTCAGTAAAATCATCAGGGCCGAAGAGGAAAGTTTCATCGTTACCCTCGACCGGGGTATAGAGATATTCAACGAAGTTATTGAGCAAGTCCGCTCAGCCAACAGCACAACCATTACCGGTGAAGATGCCTTCAAACTCTACGACACCTATGGCTTCCCCTTCGATTTGACCCGCCTGATGGCCTCCGATGTTGGCTTTTCTGTTGACGGTGAAGGTTTTGAACACTGCATGCAGCAGCAGAAAACCCGAGCAAGAACCGACCGCAAGGAAAAACATCAGGTACAGGATGACGGATCGCAATGGCTCTGGTTCAGCGACGTGCATCGCTCGGAGTTTGCAGGCTACGACCAGCTTGAGATGCCCGTGCTTATTACCGGCATCAAGCATCTCCAGGGAAAGCTGCTTCTGGTACTCGACCGTACCCCCTTCTATGCTGAAAGTGGCGGCCAGGTTGGAGACCGGGGCTGGATAGAGAGCGCCACCTATCGTCTTCAGGTATCCGATACCATCAAGGATGGCGATGCCATTGTTCATCTTGTTACCGAAGCCTTCGACAAGATTTTGGATACGCCAATCAGTGTTGATGATCTCCAGCTCGATGAGAAGGAGCTTTCTGCTGAAGCCTCAGTAGACCGTCATTTGCGCCAGGATACCGAGTGCAACCATACCGCTACACACCTCATGCACAGTGCGCTCCGCAGGATTCTGGGGCAGCATGTCCAGCAGAAGGGCTCATATGTCAATGCCGAACGCCTTCGTTTCGATTTCAGCCATTTTTCCCGCATGACCGAAGCAGAGATTGAGGCCGTTGAAGCCGACGTGAACGACCATATCCGCCGAGCAGAACCCGTGCAGAAACATGCCGATGTTCTCTACGATGACGCCATTGCCATGGGAGCGCTTGCCTTTTTTGGCGACAAATATGCCGACCGGGTACGGGTTATTGAAATTCCGGGAATCTCCGTCGAACTCTGTGGCGGCACCCATGCAGACAATATCGGACGTATCGGGCTCTTCAAGATAGTCAGTGAATCATCGGTAGCATCAGGCGTTCGACGTATAGAAGCGCTCACCGGAAAAGCGGCAGAAAAACTCTTGTGGAAAGAGTACCATGAACTTCAGCAAGTGCGTCATCTCCTTAAAGCAAAAGGGGATGAACCCGTACTCGAAAAAATTGTCGCCCTGATGGATGCAAAAAAAGAGCTGGAAAAAGAGCTGAGCGGCAGCAGGGTAGGCTCGCTTGTCACCAGCTTGACTGCCGAGCTTGACGCATCTCCCGATATCAGTGGCTGCCGGGTCATGACCAAAGTGCTCGAAGAGGTAGACGGCGACACCCTTCGTCAGGCAGCGCTTGCCCTCCGCGATCAGGCCACCTCAGTTGCAGGGCTGCTTTGCAGTGTGGAAGATGGAAAAATAGCGCTGGTCAGTTTTGCTTCCGACAAAGCTGTCCGGGAGTTTGGTATTGATGCCGGCAAACTGATCCGCGAGGCTGCACAATGCGTGCATGGCGGCGGCGGTGGCAAACCCGAGTTCGCAACAGCCGGAGGTAAAAATCCGGAAGGTATACAGAAGGCATTTGACACCTTTCTTGCCGCAATCCGGGAAAAAACGGGCACGATATAACTAATTAATGCAGAAATACTACAGATGAAGAAAAATATTGATGTCCTTGTTATAGGTGGAAGTGCGGCAGGTATTGTTGCCGCCTCAACCGGAAAAGCGTTTTACCCGGCCAAAAGTTTTCTTGTGGTCCGTCGGGAGCGCGAAGCCGTTGTCCCCTGCGGAATACCCTACATTTATGGAACACTGGAGAGTATCAGCCAGAACATTATTCCCAATGCGCATATCGAACAGGCCGGAGTAGAGCTTTTTATTGATGAAGTTGTTGCTGTTGACCGCACAGCCAAAGTTGCAACCACAGCCGATGGTACACAAATAACCTTCGACAAGCTTGTCTTTGCAACCGGTTCCATGCCGAAAGTCCCCTCCTGGCTGAAAGGTACAGCTCTTGGCAATGTCTTTACCATTCCCAAGGATCGTGACTATCTGGAGAATCTTCGTATTAAACTGGAACAGTGCACCACGATTGTCATTATCGGAGGAGGATTTATCGGCGTTGAAATTGCCGATGAACTGCGCAAGAAAGGCAAGAAGATTACGGTGGTTGAGGTCATGCCCCATGTATTGAATGCTGCATTTGATGACGATCTTTCCGTTAAGGTCGAAAAAATCCTGACAGATAATGGCGTCATACTCAGAACGGGTGAGAAAGTCAGCGAACTCATCGGCGAGGGTGTGGTTTCGGAAGTGCTTCTTGAAAACGGAGAGCGCCTTGCCGCCGACGCGGTCATTCTTGCAACCGGATATGCTCCCAATGTGGAGCTTGCCCGAAAAGCCGGCATAAAAATCAATGAGCTCGGAGCCATCAGGGTAGACGAGTACATGCGTACCGAAGACAAGGATATCTTTGCAGTCGGCGACTGTGCCGAAAAGTTTTCCTTCATCACCCGTATCGTAAAAGGATTGATGCTTGCCTCTACCGCTTGTTCCGAGGCCCGAATTGCCGGTATGAACCTCTACGGGCTGTCGCGGCTGAGAACCTTCAGCGGCACCATATCAATATTTTCAACCGCAATCGGAGGTACAACTTTCGCTGCGGCCGGTGTTACCGAGCACCTTGCCCTTGATCGAGGGTTTGACGTCATATCCGCATCGGCAGAAGGCATCGACAAGCATCCGAAGTCCCTGCCAGATACCTGCAGCCAGTTTGTCAAGCTCATCGTCAACCGCGATTCCGGGCTTGTGCTTGGCGGAGCGGTGGTCGGAGGGGTCAGTGCGGGAGAGCTGATCAATGTTATCGGGCTCATTATCGAAAACAAGATGACCATCCATGAGGTGCTCACCCTTCAGGTCGGTACCCATCCGTTGCTCACCGGTCCACCAACGGGCTATCCCCTCATCAAGGCGGCCGAGGCGGTGGCCAAAAAACTACGAAGCTCTCGATAAGAGATGAAATACCCGGCAGGGAAAAGAGCAATGCCGCCTGAGCATGTTGCCGCTCAGGCGAAGGCTCTCTGTGCCGTCTGTGCCGGGAAAAAGGAACGACTATTGATCGATTATGCTGCTTCTTGACTGCTTTTTTGGCCGATGCAAAAAGCCATCCTGCGAAGGATGCGCCCTGAAACTTGTCCGCTCTCTGCGCCTTGCGCTCAAATCGCGCGCGATGCAGAAAGAGGAGGAGTTCGAAGTCGATACGGCCTGTTCACCGCAGATGCCCGAACAGGTGACGCTGCCGGCTAAAACGACATCGCACAAACAGGATGCCACAAAAAAACGGAAGCGGCTGACCGCTCCGAGAGAGGAGATCGCCTGGTACCCTGTGATCAAGCCGGAACTCTGCAACGGCTGCGGCGACTGCAAGGTGCTCTGCAAACCCGGTGTCTTCGAGTTGGGAGCGCCAGATCCTGCGGGTATCTGCCGACCGAAACTTATTGTTGCGCATCCCTACAAATGCCTGGTTCTCTGCACCAGGTGCGTGCCCATCTGCACTTCAGGAGCAATTACTCTCCCTCCGAAAGAGGAGTTCGAGCGCTTCGTGGAATATCTGGACTGACAGCAAGCCAGCCGGAGAATATCGAAAGGAAAACATAAAACGGAGCGTATCATGAGCGGTTCAGCCTCATCGGCAAAGAAAAAAAAGAGGCTTCTCGCCCCAAGAGAGGAGATCGCCTGGTTTCCCGTCATTGATACCGATGCCTGCAACGGTTGCGGTGACTGTGAGGGCTTCTGCAAACCGGGGGTATTTGCCCTTGGCGAACCAGAAGGGGTCAAACGGGCCAAAATGACCGTTGCCAACCCCTGGAACTGCATCGTGCTCTGCACCCGCTGCGAGCCCGTCTGCCCCTCCGGAGCCATTACCCTGCCGCGTAAAGAGGATTTCGAGCGGTTCGTCGAATATGTCGATTGACGAATCCGAAAGAGTGACCGTGCAGTTTTACCGATAAATCTGCACGTCATTTCATTGTCAAACGCATACAAGCTCAGAATCAACATTGGTATAGCTCCCTATTCCGGCAACTCATCCCGATCCCTGAAGCCCATCAGGTAGAGGATTCCATCAAGGCCAAGCGTTGAAATTGCCTGTTTCGCCCGCTCCCGCACGATAGGCTTCGCCCTGAAAGCGATGCCGAGTCCCGCCTTGCCGAGCATCGGCAGGTCGTTTGCTCCGTCACCTACGGCAACGGTCTGCTCAAGGCTGATGTTCTCCTTTTCGGCAAGCAGTTCGAGCAGTTCGGCCTTCCTCGCTCCATCCACAACCCTGCCGAGCACCCTTCCCGTCAGGCAGCCGTTCTCGATTTCAAGGGTGTTGGCATAGACATAGTCGATCGAGAGCTTTTTCTGCAGATAATGACCGAAATAGGTGAATCCTCCCGAAAGAATCGCGGTTTTATAACCGAGCCGTTTCAGGTTGCTGAACAACCGTTCAGCGCCTTCGGTAAGCTGCAACCGTGCGGCGATGCTCTCCATCACATGTTCGTCAAGCCCCTTGAGCTGCGCCACCCGCCGCTGCAGGCTCTCGTTGAAATCCAGCTCCCCCCGCATAGCCTGTTCGGTGATGGCTGAAACCTCCTCGCCGACCCCGGCCTCCTTTGCAAGCTCGTCGATCACCTCCGAGGTGATCAGGGTCGAATCCATATCGAACACCACCATCCGCCGGTTCCGCCGGAAAATATTATCCTCCTGGAAGGCGATATCAATACCAAGGCTGTCAGTAATGGCCAGAAGCTGTTCGCGAAAAAGGTTTTCATCGGAGAGGGTTCCCCTCAGCGAGAACTCTACGCATGCGCGGGTGTGGTTGTCGCCGTTATCGAGCGGTATTCGCCCGGAAAGGCGATTGATGGTATCAATATTGAGATTATGCTCGGCAATGATCGACGATACCCGCTTAAGCTGTTCAGCAGAAATTTTCCTCGACAGCAGCGACAGCAGGTATCGGGGCTTTCCCTGTTCTCCGACCCAACGGCCGTACTCTTCATCAGGCACCGGTGTAAAGGAGATCTGTATCCCGAGCGTATGAGCGCAGAAGAGCAGATCTTTGAGAACAGGCGACGAAGCCGACTCCTTGGGCACCTCAACCAGCATGCCAAGGCTCAGATGGTTATGGATCACCGCCTGCCCGATATCAAGCACCGGTATCCTCGCATCAGCAAGAATCGCCGTTATTTTCGACGTCAGACCCGGTTTATCCAGACCGGTAATATTGATAAGGAGAAGCTCGCTCATATCAGGGAGGTTAACGGTTAGCCCTACGCAACAGGCGGTATCGACAAGCCATTCCGCAGAACTGTCATGGAGCCGTTTATTGTGGCCATCTCCCATGACAATCCCGCTCGACTGTTGAACAACAACATCGCATTGCAAAACATCAAGATAGTGTTGTTTCAGGAACCTTCAAAAACGGGAGCAGGGAAGATAACCGAATGGCAGGCATCGGGCACAGGCAGAATGTCAGTGGTTTGCAGTGTAGTTGCTGATGGTTTTATGCCGTATTATTTTGATGGCTGGACATTATTTTGCTATACTTTCAGTAAGCTGTTGTTGCGATGCGAGTAAACATGCTGGTCGCTGCTCACTCATTGTGAAGCAGATATGATATTCGAACCATTCAGGAATGGGGACTCCGCTATCGCTCCGCCCCTGAACTTTGTCGTTAGGCGGAACAAATAAAGAGGGCTATCAATGGGGCGAGACCACACGTTTATGGATCAAGAGTTCGGTAGGCCAGATTACGATCCCGATGACCAAGGAAATTTTGAGCTAGGATTAGTTTTTGTCATCATGCCTTTTCGGGGTCAAGAAATGGCAGATGCATATACGGCAATTAAAGATGAATGCCGAAAACTTAAATTGCGGGTCAAGCGTGTTGACGAAAATACGGGTTCTGGCCTTATTATTCGAGAAATCACCGACCTAATTGAGCGTTGTGAATTTATAATTTGTGATCTCACTAATGAGCGCCCTAATGTTTATTACGAATTAGGGTATGCTCATGGGGTCGGAAATGAAGCAAATGATATATTGCTTATTGCAAAAGAAGGAAGCACCCTTCACTTCGATATAGCATCACTTCGAGTTCAATACTACTCATCAAGCGAACATTTAAGATCAATAATTTCATCAAACCTGAAAGCCATGATTAAGGCAACACGGAAATGAAAGCAGTGCCTAAAGCCGCAATAACGGTACTCCGCGTATTGCGCCGAATGGATAAAAAGAGCAAAATTCATGAACCCTGGCATTGTCTCTCTGCCCACCCGCCTAACCCGCCGTTCCAGCCGACCCGCGTCAGCGTTTGGCGTGTTCAGTCTGGTTTCACCCGCACGGGCGGCTGAACGGTGTCGTTATGCAATTCATTAAAGAAAGGTCGACTTTATGAAAATAATCAACATTATTGCATTTATTGTTGGTCTTCTGCTCGGTTCCGGTTTGTTGTTGAGCGCAGTTTTTGTCTATGTGAAACGGCAGATATTCGGTGTAGGCGGAATTGTGCTGATCGTCTTTGGTTCGTTTTTAATTGGTCTTTCAATTTGGACTTCTTTTGAGATTTCAGTCAATTCTGATGGAACCATTAAGGCAAAATATAATCAAGAAACCAAAGAGGAAATAGGCGTTAAAGCAGCAGAGGTTAACGGTAGCATTGAACAGCTAAAGCTTAAATTAAGTAATTTAACCCAAGACGTACTCACTCTCAAGCGAGCAGTTCCAGGCGTCACTTTCTCTCGAGATAAAACTTTAGAGAGAGAACAAAAGGAAAAATTATTCGCGAACAATTCCGAATATTCCATTTTGGTTTTCTATAAACCATATCAAAGGGATATATCCGTTAAGCTATCTAATATGCTTTTGTCACTTGGCTTCAAATCATCAGCAACTCCAAGCGAATTGAAAGAAGCAGCTCGACAATTTAAACCAAATAAAGCTTGGATTATTTATACACCCAAAGGAGAAAAAAAAATACCTGAACTAAAAAAGATTTTATCGTCTACGGGAACTTCCATTGAGTATATTTATCGAAACAGATCGTATGCGTTGCGAAGTGGAGACATTCAAATTCTAATATTTTAAACAAAACATTATTGATACGGTAGAATACATAATGAATCAATATTCGGAAATAAGGACAACCACCAATAAAAGCGCACAACAAATCAATCAACCCCATCTGAATATCGGTCTGTGAAAAAACTGTTTCACAGAGGCTGGTGGGTTATTTTCTGCGTTAGGCTTAAAAAAGTAAGAATGCGTAACGCGCTGTGTCCAGTACTTTTTTATCTTGCTACGCAAAGAACAAATATTTGATCCGAAGATGCCATGACCCGTATGTACTACGAAGTCACCAGTGACTGGAAGGCAACAGCGCTATACAGCAGGCGGTAAAATCTTTTTCTAAGGAATGGCTTATGGTCAACCAAACACAAAGAGTCTTTTTATACGACGCTTACATGTCCGCGAACCCTGCCAAATTTGGCTATTGGACAGTAAAGTGTAATGTGATTGTCAAGAATCTCGCGTTCGAAAAGAACGTTACTATTTGGCCTTGCCGATCTAACGATTCTTCGTATTGGCATATCAGTCCCTGCTTATTTATAAGATCATTGGAATCGAATTTTGAGTTGTGGTCTGGTCTTGCTTGGACAACCGGAGCTAGGTCTTTACAGTTTGCCATCAGATATGATGTAAGCGGTGCTACATACTGGGATAACAATGATGGTGGTGATTATTTTCTGGTCGAGGATAAAGTAGATAGTATAGTAAATACTCACAGTCCTCTGTGCCTTCCTCAGGATGATCTCGTATTTCGCAAGGCTGATTGGGATCGTTACCAGACATGGTAAAGGGAGTAGGCTCAATTATGAAACCAGAAAATGGCCTAACCTTTAGCTCAAAAGCGTGCGCGCCGCTTTAGCTCGGCCGTTAGGTATATCATAAACTCAACAAGAGAAAGTTTAGAGCATAATGCCTACGATTTAAATGTTTTACGGTGTTCTTATTCGGATGTTATTTCGGGATGCCGAGAAACATCATGTTCCGCACATACATGCAGATTATCAGGGAAACGTTGCAGTGTTCTCTATCCCTGAAGGAACGTTATTGGCAGGTTTACTGCCACCGAACAAACACAAGCTGGTAGTTGCCTGGATCGAGATTCATCACGAAGATTTATTGGCTGACTGGAATTTGGCAGTAAATGGAAAGAAACCATTTCCGATAAAGGGACTTGATCAATGAGAATTGCAGAACTACATCCACAACCTGATTGGGTGTTGTCAGTTGTTTCGGAAGATGGCCGTGTTGGTCGTTTTGATGTCACTCCTTATCTGGAATACGAAGCGTTTGAAGAGCTTCGTGACCATGGTGAATTCATAAAGGTTATCAACGGAGGATACTTCGTCGAATGGGCGTGTGGTGTGGATTTGTCAGCGGACACAATTGAGGCGCAATGGCAGGTTGTTGGTAAAGCAGAGCAGTAGAACACTGTCTGACCTTCTGTTATTTATTGATACTAACTCGTTCACCATCAGGGGTTTACAGCCTCGTTCTCGACTTATAGTCAATGTTGTTATGCCGATCCGTCTAAGATGCAGAAATAAAAACAAATAGTTGATTTAAGCGATTTATAAAAAATAGGTTAGTGATATTTTTGATGGTTTGGAAATGACGTCTTATATCTACTGTAACTCAAAAATCTGCGGTATAGACGGATCCATCTAATTATTGTTATGGCTAAACCATGCACAATCCTAAGGAGGTAATATGGAAGTTACGATTAAAGAAATAGATGTTCCACAATTTGATCCGAGCTCTGAAGGTATTGTTATTCTGCCACATAATTACCAAGCAGATGAAAAGCATGTGTATCATTCGACAATAATATCATTCTATAAATACTCTAGGTATAAGCTTGATATTAAATATTTAACTGAACCTGAATTGCTTGTAGAGCAACGCTCTGGCGATTGGTTTGGCCCACTCTTGTTTATCTCGTCTTCAGCGTTATCACACAACCCTGAGCTAATCTCTATCACTTGTGGCGTTATTGCAAATTACGTAACTGATTTCTTCAAGGGCAAAGAAAGGCCAAATATTCGCCTTAAGGTTATCCACAAGGAAACGAAAACATCAAAATTAACAGAAATATCCTATGAAGGTGGTATAGAGGGTCTATATAAGCTCCAAGAATCAATAAATAAAATTGCAAGCAAGAGCATTGACAATGAATGAGAACAGAGTTTCATATGAGAAAATTCACGAAGAGTTCTGTGATTTTATAGATTCTTGTGGGAAATTCAGTTTCTATACTAGATCCACAGAAATGCAGCATCAGAAGGTGTCGGAGTGTGAAAAATATCTTGGGATTATTAAGCAATATAAGCTTCAAGTAATTGAAAAAAACAACGAGTATGCGGCCAATCAGTTTTTCCACATGCAATGCATGATCAACGCTCTAAAATCATCTCTCTTTATGTGGATAGATCTAAAGAAGAATGATTTTGAAAATTCATGGACCCATTTGGTGGATGCACAGGAATATACGTCTATCGCTTTAAAAGTCAGTGATTATGAAGGGGTTCGAAATCTCGAGGCCCGTCTAAAATGCGCCGAAGAATCCCTTTTTCCAGGATGGAAAAAATATAACAGCCCTAGCTTTGTTGAAACGATAGGCAAATGTTCTATATGTAATGCCCTATTTTCTGAGTGTGATCATGTAGAAAATGAAGTTTATATGGGTAGACTATGTCAGCGCGTCGATAGAGAGATTGTAAGGGTTGATCACATTGCGTTTGTAGAAAACCCGCGTGATCGGAGGTGCATAATTACTAAAACATCAGACGATGAAGGGAATGAAATCGACTATTTTACTTGGGAAAAAACAGGAAAAATAGTGAATAATGATGAAGGACATCATTTCGAAGGTCGTATGTTTTGTTACCCTACACTGGGTGTTCTGTAGAATGGAATACTTGGGGACATCCAGTAAGCGCCGATAAAAACCGGTAGAAAGTGGAGTATGCAAGTTACTCACATGAAAGGTATAGCCAACCATCATGACCCCGAGTCATGCCTCGATAGCCAGCAATGGAATGGGGAAGCGTTGACAGGGGAAAACACAGGAGTCCTATTGAGCTCCGAAATCACCACAATTTTCAGGCTGACCTCGTAGGATGAGAGGGAAAGCAACATCACCCATACCGACATGGCAAGGTGTGGTAGGCTGCGGCGTTGGTTTATAGAGTTAATGGTACTTCTTTTGGTAACTTATAATATATATTAACAATATCTTCAAGATGCAGAATCGTGATGCTCTGGACTTGTTAGCTAGTTGATTCTTTTCAAGAATAAAAGAAATTTTGACTTCATAGATGCAGTGTCAGGGATTCACAAAGTCAGGCAAGCCATGCCGTAATCAAGCGACAGCAAATGGCTACTGTCATCTTCATGTTGGAGTTCCAACGCGTCAAGCGAGAAGAAGAGAATTTGAGAGAAACTACTCGGCCATGACACCAGAGGAGCGTTCGTCTCATGATTCAGTTGTAACCGGCTGTATTCTGGTGATTCTGGCTTTGGCTTTATTGTATGGCGCGATTACAGGAGATTGGAGCGGTATTGGAAAATGGTTGAGTAGATAAAATAGAAATGGCGCTGTCGTGACGCAGGATGTGAAATGTTTATAAAAAAACTACATACATGTATGAAAATAAGATCTTTTATCATTTTAATGATAATGATGATGTATCCGTTATTCCTGCATGGCGCTGTTGAGCCTAAAGCGATTATCGAGGCAAAAACAGCGGTAATAAATATCGCAAAGGATCCGGAATCCGTAAGATTCAGGGATGTTCGTATCGAGAAGATGAAAAATGGTGAATGGATAAAAGGCGAGTATAATGCAAAAAATAGCTTCGGCGGGTATGTCAGATGATCAACAGCTGTTGCATTCCATTGATTCACTGTTCGAGCAACTGACGAAATTTCAATGCGGTACGGATTTCATCCTTCAGATGTCCGCCCTGCTTTACCCTGATGTTGACATTGCACGCCAGGGAGAGGCTTTTTCGTATCGTCGAAATTCAGGCTGTTTCAGGCGGATTATTCCACAGGCCTCCAGATGCCGCCATAATTTTCGTCGTCGCTGCCGATGCTCATACGGCTTCCTGCGACAGATTCGGCAGCTCCGCTTAATGCCTCAATCTTGAGAGAGCCGATAGTCCGCCAGACCCCGGAATGCCGATTGGCAAGAACAGGTAAACTGAAATTACCGGAAATTCTGCCCGGAGAGTAGATCACTGAATTGAACGCTCCGTTATCTCCGTTGTCTTCTGCGGCAGATACCCAGATTTCACCTTCGGGAGAGATGTACATATCGCTGATATCCCGGTTTGTCAGCTCGTTTTTCCATTTGCCGGGAGCATTGACCTTCACTCCTTCAAGCCCCTTTTCGGTGAACTGAAGCTCATGGCGCTCGATATCAAGAACGCCCCATCGAATAACCCCCTCCGGAAATCGTTGTGATCCCCCTCTTTCGCCAAGCAGGAGCAACAATCTGCCGTCTGCTCCTCGTACGCATGCAAGAGCCTCATACTGATCGCCAACCTGTTGAGGGTTGTTATCCGCCAGTACCGGCAGTTTCATGACGCCAAGAATTACAGCCTGTTTTGTTGAAGCGTTGAGGCGAAGATGAAATAATCGTCCGCCTTTTTCCTTCCATGTTCCTGATTCAGCCATGAGATATTCGTTCGGATGAGAGGGAAGCGGGCACAGTGACTCAAGATCGCTCGCCCGCCCGTCGGCGTCCGGCCAGGAGTCAACCGTGACAGGATGGAGAGCCGGTGCCGCATATGCCGATAGCGTTATGATTGACATTCTTGGGCCGTTTTCAAACGATAACGCATCGTGAACGACGAGCCAGGAGTTGCCGTCAATCTGCGCCATTCCGCTTATGCCGGCAGTTGGTTGCTGCGATGTGTCTTCAGTTGCTGCATGAGGCGTACTGCAACCATACATTGGCAGCCAGAGTGAAAGCAATAACGCAACGTGGAGATAGGAGAGATGAATCTTGCGTTTCATAAGAGTACGATTTCGGTTGTTCGACAAGTTGTTGTTACCCCACAAAAACAAAATTTCACTGAACTCTGCATGTTGCTGTCAAAATGCCCGGATGGTGCGCACACGGTTGTAGGCCTCTTTGGGTTCGGCGCTCTGGCAGCCGAAAGAGTTGAAATCCTTTATCCAGATTCCGGCTTTTATCCAGCCCCCTCCATCAGGATTTTCCGAGGAGCTCCAGTAGTTGGCTGAATCATGCACAAAACCGCCGACTTCCCGTTTATGCATAAAAAGGTGGTTTAACTGTTCCTTGTCAGGCAAAAACCAGTCGCGGAAACCGCCATTTTCAGAATTTCTGCACGCCGCAATGGCATCAGGCCAGTTAAACAAACCTTCAGACAACCCTTTCATGGCGGCTATGCCCGGAGAGGAGCCCTCCATGTCCGATTTGGCGGCAATCAAACCATGCCGTCCGGTATGATCAACATAAAAGACAATGCCACCACCATATTGAGAGCCTATCTTGACAAGTGGCTCTGAGGATGATTTTTTTCCGAAGACTTTGTTGAACAAGGTCATGCAATTTTCTGCTTTTAAGCGTGTGCTGAGTTGGATGAGGGGGCACTTGACCCGGTGAATTCAAAAAAGGTAGTTTACAGCTTTCCGTAATAGTTTACCACTTCAAAAAGAAGAAATGAGTTGGCAGAGTACGCTGGTAATTCTTTGAAAAAGGATAAGAGGCTGAATATTCGGATTTCTGAAAGAGAGCTCACTGAGTTACAAAGAAAGGGCATCAAAGAAGGCTTGCCGTACCAGACTTATGTAGCAAGTATTATTCACAAGTTCATTAACGGAACACTGGTGTGATCGGAAAATAAGAATCACCCAGGGTTAGCGTAAAAAAACACCCATTGCTCATCGTTTGAAGGTGCAAACCAAATCAAACCCTATTCTGTTATCCGTTCTGTACAGCTCAAAACGTTCAAGCAATAGAGGGGGAAGCCGAAAGCGGGATTGTTCGGAGCTACGGAAAATGCTAACTTTGAAATATGTGCTGGAGTTCGGATGACCTATGCCGGAGCGGCGCGTCAGCTCGGGATCTTGACTGCAGCGGTGAACGGGATTGTGAAGCGCCTTGAGCTATAAGTTTACATCGTTGTGAGCATCCCCTTGGGTTCCTTGTTGCTTTGAAGAGTTCCGGACTGGTTCGTGATGTCGCCCATTATTTTGGATTGCAGAAGGCTGATGCTGATCGAATGATTTTGAGGTTGCCCATGTTACGCAGACCTGGGGCGAGGGGGCAAAAACTGTTGGTGCACGACCGGCAGAAATAAAACGGATGGAGAGTGCTTTTGAGCATGACGACCTGTACTGCGCTTTACGCTTGTGAGTCGCTGAGAGGCAGGTGAAAAAATGGAGGCTCGTTGACGCTGTTCCGTATTCTGAAATTTTTTTAGTAGTATGGTCGCTATGCAGGCCGTTTTAACAAAATCTGGAACCCTGCCTGTTCAAAATGATGATCAGTACTGAAAATATCCTTTATTCCCATATTCTTCGCCACATGAATACTTGCACAATCAACCAAACCCCATTCTTTATCCATCATTTGTCTATACAGTTCAAAACTTCTGCTGATAATATTTTCATCAACAAGGATGCTTGTCCATTTTTTTGATTGTCTTATTGCATCAATCAACTTGATTGCAAAAGGTTTCAGAGTAACCGTACTGAAAGCATTTCCAAATTCAAGCAAAATTGCACTTGTTGTTACAAATGTAATGTTTGACCTGCTCAATTTATCATTGATGCCAATGGCCTGAAAATGAAAAGCATCTCGTTTATTACCCAGGGCAATCAATGCTGATGTATCAACGAAAATATGCTCCGTCATCGCTTCGCAATTCCATAGAGGTAATGATCGTGATTTTCGGCAAAATCGTCCCTGCCGGTATCAACTGCAATTTTATCAATATTGAGGTTATCCCAGGAATCATATGACAGCGCCTCTGGCTTTATTTCTACAGCAATACCTTCCTTGGTAAAGAGAGCTTTCAATTTATTAATAACCGGTGATAGTTGATCCGGCAGAATATCAGGTAATGTAATTGTTAATTGCATTGATAGTTACAGTTTCAGGATTATAAAGTAATCTGCCTGGATGTCGAATTCATGTTATTTAGGTGGGTTGGTTTCTTTAATGTGCAGATTACACCTCTGCAAAAAAATGCAGTGTACCCGTTAAAAAGATAACCAAAAAAATGAAAAAAATTGTTCCTCTCCTCTTAACTGCCGGTATGACTCAAAAAGAGCTTGCGCGTCAGGCACATACGTCACAGGCTGCGATTTCCCGCCTGGAATCAGGCACGTACAGAAACGTCAGTCTGGCCTTTCTGCGCCGTGTCAGAGCTGTTTTGGGAGTCAAGCCACACGTTAGTTTTCAGTAGCAGGTTCTGACATCAGGGAATATATGAGAGGATGAAGCGGACAGAGCCGCTTGTCTTGTCGTTAGGCCTTTTCTTTTCATAACATAAAGCAGGCATTATGGCTAAAAGTCAGGGAATGTGGGTCTATAGTCCATCTAAACCACCGGCACCAAAAGTGCCAACGAAGACAAAAGAAATTGTCAAGCAAAAGGCGGATGAATTTGTGGAAAAGGTTCTGAAACCAAAGCACATTCAACCTCCACCCGCTCCTGATGAATTTCAGCGCAATTACATCGCCGATATGTATACAAAGTGGTATCGACACTATTTTTACATTTGTGCAAAATATAATGTCCCTGGACCCAACGCTCAAATACCTTTCTTTGAAGCCAAGTTGGTTCGGCTGGAATATATCCGGGATAATCAGTTCAATATGGCGTTCATGCGCTATACTGGCGATTGGGTAGAATTGTATCAAGACTTGTCGCTTGAACAGTGTTTGGCAGCAGTTCAAAACGACCCATTTTTTGATTTGTAGCCGTCAGGCAAAGATAAAGCTCTGTTCATCATGACTTTTTGAGCATTTTCTCAAATCGTTTCAACTATCGATTATAGAAAAAATTGCTAACAAGTGCCAGAAAGAAAACCCCTGTTTTTTGAAAATTTGACAACCTCCCGCCGGATTAAAAACCATTTTTAATGATCAACAAAAGGCGTTTTTGTGCTGATCGTGACACGCCATGGGTAAACTACCGAATTTTGCTCCAGGAAGCGTCATAACGAACGGATCTCTCCCTGCGAATTGGTAAAAAACTCTTTTTTTGGGGAGAGAACTCAGGCAGCTTTTTTGTAGGGCCCTCGATGTCGCTTCGCATCCTGCTTGTACAAGAGTGCTCCATAACGATGAATGTTGCGAGCCAGCACTGCAAGGGCAACATAGCGATTGAATCCTTTGATGCCATCATCAGGGCATATATCCAAGCCGTGAACCTCAAGTGCGTTGATTGCTGATTCAACTGCCGAATGCTGCCGTCGCAGTCTCCTGAATTCCGGCTCGGATTCATGAGCTTTGTCGATTTTTGAGAGCTTGCCTTTTTTCGGCATAACAACTTTTTCAAGAAGCGCTTTCAGGTCGCGTTGGTTATCCGGGCTATGAAAGCCTTTGTCGTAGCTGATCGATCGCAAGTTTGGAAAACGTTGCTTGGTCTCTTCGATAATGGACACTGCGATGTCGCTATCGACAACTTTTTCCATGACCTGATGATGCAGGATAAAACGATACTGATCTTCGATAATACAGACCCGTAATCCCAACTCAACCGGCACTCCCGCCTTGCCTTTACTGATCCACTCGGTGTGTGGCTGAAAAATTGAAAAGACTTTCTCCGCATGCGGAATAACCTCGTCATTTATCCGACGACGAATTTGCCCCATTTGTACCTCAGCATGAGCAATATAGCCGTTAAGCTGGCTGAGCCGCAACGGATTTAAGCCACCCAGTTCTGCGCCGGTACGCACTGCCCGTTGTAACTGATAATCGACTGCCGCAAGGTAATCGAGGAGTGCTTGCTTTATTTGTTGATCTTTGAGAGCTTTCTTTTCCGGCTTTTTTGATGTCGAGTGCTTGAGCTGTTGCACAATACGACGCATTCTTTTGATATGCCGGATGTTATGATCGTATTGGCGCCATTGACTTAATCCTTCATCAAAAGACCATTTCGCACAGACCTCAATGGCTTTGCGAATGGCATCGAACAACTGGCTTGTATCAGCAGGAAAGTGAACGTTGGTTTCCACCACAAACGAATCACCTCGGGCCATTAAAGGGAAATTTTCTTCCTCTTTTTTTTTACTAACGTATGACCTGCACGGACAATTTCCTGGTTGATTCGATCAAGCAATTCGGGGGTAAACAGTCGGACATTATCTTTGATGGTCTGGAGTTCATAAGATGTTTTATCAGTCCAATCGTTGTGACCAAGCATCTGGCGAAGCGTATCGTGGTGATTGACCAATTCATGAAGCCGATCGTAATCAGCGTTGATTCCCAGTCGAACGACACCCAGTACCAAAATTGCCCATTGCTCCATACCGGGACGCCCTGTGTTTGGGTCAGCTTTTCCTTCTCCTTTTTTCCGTTCAGGACGAACCTCTTCGAGGATGGCAAAAACACGCTTGCGCAACTCCTCGTCGGTGTAGATGCCCTGAAGGCCCCTCAAGATTTTTGGGATATCATCTCGTGATTTCGGATCGAAAACAATGGCAGAAATATCGGTACGACCGAACATCATTTGGTGGTTGATGACGCTACGCATAGTGGATTTCAAAAAACGAAGTTTGGAGTCTGTTTCTCTTTGAGGGCACCCTGCAACACCTTTTCTCTATCAAAAATGCTTCTAATGGGGTATTATTACGCTTTAGCTCAGGGTCCGTCAAATATCTTTGACCATGAAATAACAATATAAACTATTATTTTATAATATCATAACAGTTTTTCGTTCATCCACTAACAAATGGTTTGCCTATGCACCTGAATATCTGCATACGAACCATCGAGAGAGGTGTGGTATCGAACCGTGATGGCAGGATTAATGTTTCTTCGGCAGCATTGCCCTGGCCACTAGCACGATGAGCACCAGCGCCGACAGGATGGCCAGCGGAGCACCCTCATGGTGTGCTGATGCCGTAAGCCAGCCGGTGATACCGACGGTGGCACGCTTGCCAAGGGTAACTTCAAAGCAGCTCAACCTTCCATCGGGAATCCTGCATGAAACCATTCAAGCAGACCGCCTGAAAAAACTTTGACATTCTTGTAACCGTTTTTCTTCAGCTTTTCAGCAACATGCCGGGCATTGCCGCAACGGGGCCCAATGCAATAGACCACAATAAGGGTTTCAGCACTTTTGTTTTGACTGAATTCAGGAAACTGCTCGTCAAACCGGCTCATTGTAAGAGAGCGGGCTCCTTTGATATGCGAAATGTCATAAGCGTATTCGGAACGTGCATCGACAAAAAAGGCCGATTGAGTGTCAAAAAGGGCTTTGGTCGCCGAGAGATCGAGTTCGCCTGTTTCTTCTTTCGCCATCGTTGCCGATGCTGCCGCATGGAGTGGTGATGCGGCAGGCGAAAGGCTTGAAAGCAAGAGAACCGAAGCGATCAGCTTCCTCCGTAATGGCTTTCCCGACATGGTGCTTGGAGAGGTGGTTATGCTATGAAAAAAAACGGATTCAGATCGGTGCTGTTATTCCCATTCAATGGTTGCCGGTGGTTTCGATGAGATATCGTAGGCCACTCGATTGATGCCGCGTACTTCGTTGATGATGCGGTTTGAAACGCGGGCCAGAAAATCATGCGGCAGTTGAGCCCAGTCGGCGGTCATGCCGTCAGACGATTCCACAGCCCGCAGTGCCAGAACATTTTCATAGGTGCGCTTGTCGCCCATCACACCGACCGACTGTACCGGAAGCAGCACGGCGAATGCCTGCCATACCTTCTGGTAGAGTCCGGTTGATTTCAGCTCTTCAATAAAGATTTCGTCGGCATCCCGCAAAATGTCGAGCCGTTCTTTGGTGACTGACCCGAGTACCCTGACGGCAAGACCTGGGCCGGGGAAGGGGTGGCGCATCAAAATATCCTCGGCAATGCCCAGTTCGCGGCCAACAGCACGCACCTCATCCTTGAAGAGCTCCCGAAGCGGTTCGATAAGCTTGAGCTTCATCCGTTTCGGCAGTCCACCCACATTGTGGTGCGACTTGATGGTTTCCGAAGGGCCTTTGACGCTGACGCTTTCAATGACATCAGGGTAGAGCGTGCCCTGCACCAGAAATTTTTCCTGCTCCATCTGCTCTTCGAAGACCTGGATAAAGGTGCGACCAATGATTTTGCGCTTCTTTTCCGGAGAGGCTACCGTTTTGAGTCGTTTCAGGAAGAGATCGGAAGCATCGACCAGAGTAACCCTGAGGCCAAGAGTTGAGAGAAAGGTCATTACCTTTTCTGCTTCATTTTTTCTCAGCAGGCCGTTATCGACAAAGACGCAGTGCAGTTGTTTGCCGATTGCCTTGCCGACCATGACGGCTGCTACGGTTGAATCAACGCCTCCGCTGATACCGCAGATGACCGTCTCTTTGCCTGCTTTGCGGCTGATCTCTTCAAGCTGGTGTTCGATAAAGCTTTTCGACGACCAGTCAGGCGTGATGCCGGCAATCGTAATCAGAAAGTTCGAGAGAAGCTGTTTGCCATAGAGGGTGTGCTGCACCTCAGGGTGAAACTGCAATGCGTAGATCTTCAGGGCGCCCTTGCTTCCGAAACTTTCAAAGGCACACATCTCCGAGTTCTCGCTGCTGGCCGTTACCCTGAACCCTTCAGGAAGCTGCATTACTTTGTCGCCGTGGCTCATCCAGACATCAGAATCCGGAATATCGTGGAAGAGAGGGCTTTCAGGCTCATTGTCCTGGGCAACCATAATTTTTGCACGGCCAAATTCATGCTTGGATGAACTGGCTACCTCTCCTCCGAAATGTTTGGCGATAACCTGCAGTCCGTAGCAGATGCCAAGCATGGGAATCCCGAGAGAAAAGATGCCATCATCAGGCAGAATGGCTGATGCATCGTAAACGCTGGTTGGCCCACCTGAAAGGATGATTGCCTTTGGGTTGTGTTCCCTGATACTCTCCGGTGTGGTATTGTAGGGAAGAATTTCAGAATAAATACCCAGTTCACGTATACGACGGGCAATTAACTGCGTGTATTGTGATCCAAAATCAAGAACCAGGACTGATTGCATAAAAAAAACAGTTGTACGTTAAATGAACGGGATATCAGAAAACACTCTCTTCTTTTGCTGGAAAAGGCATCTGCAGATGAGGTGATCCGTCGTGGTTTCCGGAATCAGAGTTCTCTCCCTCTGCAGAAGGGGAGCTTCCATTGTTTGGTTGTACAGGATGGGACTGATAGTACTGGAAGCCCTTTGGCGTATAATACTCCATATAGACATTACTGCCGAGCAGATCAGAAGGTGTATTGGTCTGCGGGGAAATCGGTACGGCAATAATGGTCTCGGGTATATGAAAAGAGCGATTATCGAGTTGCAGAGAGGGATCACTGTAACAGCGTTTCATAAAGCCGGCCCATATGGGAAGCGCTGCCCGAGCGCCCTGACCATATTCCATGGAGGTAAACTTGATGCGCTCATCATCAAATCCAGTCCATACAACAGCTACAAGTTGTGGTGTGAAACCCGCAAACCAGGCATCTCTCATACTCTGGGTTGTGCCGGTTTTGCCCGCCGCCTCAATGTTAAAGCCATAACGGGATCGGACTGCAGCGCCTGTACCCCTGTTGATCACATCCCTGAGCATCGAGACCATCACAAAATTGGAGGTGGAGTCGATGGCAATACGGTGGTTTGGAATGTATTCCGAAATGGGACGGTTGTGCTTGTCTTCAAGTTTCAGGATTGAGACCGGTTCATGCCAGATCCCGTTATTCGCAAAGGTTGAAAAGGCTCCAGCCAGTTCCAGTGGTGACACTGCCGACGTTCCAAGAACGAGCGAGAGATTTGAAGCAAGGGGGGAGGTGATACCCATTCTTTTCGCATAGCTGATGATTTCCGCTACCGACAGTTGTTCATAGGCAAGCCTGACCGTAACCTGGTTTAATGAGTGGATCAATGCCGAACGCAACGTCGTCATGCCGCCTGACGAACCGTCGGAATTTCTCGGCGACCAAACGCCGTTTCCTGAAGTAAACGTGAGGGGTTGGTCGAGGACCTGAAAGTTTGCAGGCAATCCTTTATCGATGGCTGCGGCATAGACAAAAGGCTTGAATGTTGAGCCGGGTTGTCGCTTGGCCTGCCAGACATGGTCGTATTGATACCTGTATTCATCGGGTGAGAACCTGTTTCCTCCAACCCACGCCTTGACATGACCGTTGCTCGGATCAATGGCCACCAATGCCACCTGTATTCTGGTTTTATCCCTCAGCAGCTCCTTCACCCAAACCTTGTCTGCTTTGATCTTTGCCATCGCCTGCTGATTCGAGAGACCATTCTCTTTCAATCCCTTGAACCGTTCGCTCTCCATGATCATCTGGTTCTTCAGCGATTCCGGCCATACCCATGAGCGGTCAAATGTAGCCTGCAGTTCAGCCAGATGTTCGGCGGAGGCCTGCTGGGCATAGTTTTGCATGCGGCTGTCGAGTGTTGTTCGTATCGTCATTCCGTCACGGAAAAGGTCAATGTTTCCGACTGTCGGCGATGGTTTCAGCGTCTGGCGGATATACTCGGTAAAATAGGGAGCTCTACCCTGGTGGTCTATCGGAGTATATCTTACCACCAATGGGGTTCTTTGTGCTTTGGCTGCCTGTTGGGGCGTAATGAATTTAACCTTTTCCATCAAAGAGAGGATCAGGTTTCGCCGGCTGGCTGCGCTTGACGGATACTTTGCAGGGTTATAGGCTGTCGGGTTCTTCAGTGTTGCTATCAGCGTTGCACTCTCCGGCAGCGTAAGGAGAGAAGCGGGTTTTCCAAAATAAGTATGGGCTGCGGCCTCAATGCCGTACGCCCCGGCACCGAAATAGACGGTGTTGAGATAGAGTGCAAGAATCTCGTCTTTTGTATAGGTCTTTTCGAGTTCAATTGCGGTAATCAACTCCTTGAATTTTCGGCTTATGGTTCTCTCCCTGGTTAGGTAGAGATTTTTGGCAAGCTGCTGGGTAATGGTGCTTGCCCCCTGCCAGCGGGTTCGCCCCTTGATGATATTTTCACCCATTGCCAAAACAAACCGTCTCAGATCGACTCCCCAGTGGTTGTAAAAAGCGACATCTTCGGTTGCAATCAGGGCATAACGGGTAGACAATGGAATTGATCTCAGCGGAACGAAGGTTCGGTTTTTTACAAAAAATTTATGGAGCAGCACACCATCCTCGGAATAGACAAGAGAGGCCAGTTCCGGGTTGGGATTTTCAAGTTCCTCAAGGCTTGGCAGACCCAGAAAAGAGCCTTTTGCAGAGATCTCCGGGGATATCAGCGTTATGGTAACGAACGATATAAAAAGAAAAAAAAAGGTCTTGTTCAATAGTTTACTCACAGTAGCGATTAATGTTAAGGTTTACACTTGCAGCCACGCCAGCAGCGTTGCGGACGAAAGATCAGATTTTCTGTCAATGGTGGCCTGCAATTTATTGCGGACTCTTTTTATGAAATTGTTCCGCAAATTCAAAATGTTTTTCAAGTTCATTCGCAAATCGGGCAGTGTCTTCAAGCATGGGCAGATGGCCAAGATCCATAAACTTTGCCAGGCTGGTCGGAGCAGAAGAGACGGCCTTGCGTCTTTCGTAGAGCGTGAGGGTACCCTCGGGAGGAATGGTTTGATCGGCCATACCGACACAGCAGAGCATTGGTGAAGAGATCAGCAGCACGTGACGGGTATACCTTCTCAAAACCTCCCTGTCGATCGAGAACCTGCCCACAGCATTGGTTGCTTCCTTGTCGGATTGCGTGAAGTCTTCGATAAGAACATCGTGGTACTCCTTGCTGATTGCTTTTGTGGCCGCCCGTTTGATAAAAAGGCTTTTCAGAGGCTCATGCTGAAAGACGTTGCGAAAATTCATGGAGACATCAATCAATCCTCCCAGAAAAAAGAGGCCAAGAGAGGTGAGCGCGGTCTCCTCAAAGATGCCGCAGGCAATGATGGTGGCCGACAGCAGGGCATCCCGGTAGCGCAGGCAGAGTTCAGTTGCGACCATGCCGCCCATCGAATGGCCGACAATATGCAGTTTTCTTGAGTTATGGAGTCCAAGATGTTCAATAAGCTCGGCAGCCTCATCGGTAAAGCCCTGAATGGTAAAGGTCGGGTTGTAGCCCTTGATGACCGTTTTTCCCGTCCCGCTCTGGTCATAGGTAATGCAGCGGTACTTCGCCGAGAGCCTCTCGACCAGCGGTGTCCAGTAACGGGAGGAGACAGCCCACCCGTTTACAAAGAGCACCACAGGCTTTTCCTGACTTGAAGGATCAGATTCTGCACTATCATGGTAGTACAGACGGCAACGCTTGGACGTAAAATAACTCATGGGAGTTGCATTGGTTTCTTGTCACAAAACAGAAACTTAATATATAACAATAAAACTTTTCTTCAGTCATCCCTCAACCCTGGCGGTGAGTCAGGTTTTGCGACTCTGGTGCTCAATGAGTACATTGCACTCGGCTAACAGCAGAGGTTTTTTATTATTAAAGTAATGCCATGGACTATTCCCTTACCAGTCTGCTCGCTTCTCTGGTCGATTTTATTCTCCATATCGATACTCACCTTCAGGTACTTGCCGCGCAGTACGGCCTCTGGCTTTACGCGATTCTTTTTATCATCATCTTCTGCGAAACCGGACTTGTCGTCACCCCCTTTCTGCCTGGCGATTCTCTGCTTTTTGCTGCCGGCTCCCTGGCCTCCATGCCCGGCTCATCACTCGACCCCCATTATCTCTTTCTTCTCTTCTTTTTTGCGGCCGTACTTGGCGACAGCCTCAACTACCAGATTGGCCACAAGCTCGGACCAAAAGTGTTCAGTTATCAAAAATCCAGCCTCTTTAATCCCCGGCACCTTGTCAAGACCAACCAATTTTTTCAGAAATATGGTGGCAAGACCATTATCATTGCCCGTTTTATTCCCATTATCAGAACCTTTGCTCCTTTTGTGGCAGGTATTGGCGCCATGCACTACAGCCGCTTTCTTCTCTTCAATATTGTTGGCGCGGCGCTTTGGGTCGGGGTTTTCAGCTACAGTGGCTACTTTTTTGGCCAGCTTCCCTTCGTTCAGCAGAATTTCAAGCTGCTGATTATTGCCATTATTATCATCTCCATTATGCCACCCTTTATTGAGTATCTGAAGCATCGGTTTGGCCGGAAACAGGATACTCCGAATTGTTAATGGAATGTTGATAACTTGTTGGTGCATTGTTTATTTCCTCCTTCAGCTTGTCTGATGGTGGTTCTGTGCTGTACTTCGATATGTTGCTTAACTTGTTATTAAGAAATAAGTTGTTTACTTCTTTCCGGGTTTTGTAACGCTTGTTGTGCCTGTTGCCGGAATTTGTACACTCTTGTGGAATTCTGCACAGAGTGTTGATACCTGATAACGGCAGAGTGGAATAGAGCGGGAATCCCTTTTCATGAAAGAGAAAAAGAGTGCGGATTTTTGAAATAAAATTATGTTAATCCAGAGAATTTTTTATAATTACATCCTCTTTCCGGATCATATCGGCGTATAGCGCAGCCTGGTAGCGCACTTCCTTGGGGTGGAAGGGGTCGTGGGTTCAAATCCCGCTACGCCGACTCTCTTACCTGCATTTTCTTCTCCTGCACGAAATACCCGAAACGCAACTCTCTCTGCTTCTCAAAGAGGAGCGATGTTGCAGCCACTGCGTCAGCTCCGTTTTTTCTGAAGAACTTCCTGGGGACTCCTGCGGTTACTTCTACCTGCAAGGATAAACCAAAGGATGTGCCATGAAACTGCAGGATCTGAATATTGTTGTCATTGGAGCCGGGATAGGCGGACTTGCCGCAGGCGCACTGCTTGCGCGTAAGGGTGCCATGGTTACCGTACTTGAAGCACAGGACTATCCCGGTGGCTGCGCAGCAACCTTTTCCCGAAACGGCTACTGTTTTGATGCCGGGGCAACGATTGGTTGCGGCTTTCATGCAGGCGCTCCGATGGAGAATCTCGGTAAAGAGCTTGGCATTACCTGGCCTGTTGAGCCGGAACCGGTTGCCTGGCAATATCGCCATGGTGCCCTTCATCTCGATCTTCAGCCGAATCGCTTTGACATTCTTGAGCGTTTTCCCCACTCGGCGCCATTCTGGGCAGAACAGAACGCATTGGCAAAACTGCTCTGGCATTTCTCTGAAGGGGGGCTTTCCTGGCCAGTCAAGGGAGTTGGTGATCTTGCCCGTCTTGCCCGTAAAGCTCTTGCCGGATTTTCCGGAACCCGGCATCTGCTGCCATTTGCCAGAAAAACAGCCCGTGAATGGCTTGCTTCGCACGGCCTCGATACGGATCCCGATTTTGTGCGTTTTATTGACGCCCAGCTTCTGGTCTCGGTGCAGACCACCTCAGAGTACGCCAATGCCATCAACGCCGCCATAGCCCTTGATCTGCCGGTTGCAGGCGCATATCATGTCAAAGGAGGAATTGGAACCGTTTCCAGGTTGCTTGCAGCCTCCATTGAAGAGAACGGTGGAGCTGTTCTTTACCGTAAACAGGTTATTCGGATTGATTCGGTAAGAGGGCAGGTGTTTGGCCTTGAAACCTCGGATGGCAGCGCTCTTGCCGCTGATTATGTGCTTGCCAACCTCACACCGGACTCCCTTGATCGCTTCCTTGCATCAGAAGGGGAGCCTCAGGAGGAAAAGAGGGAGAGCCTCCTCTGGAGCGCCTTCACCCTCTATCTTGGCATGGAACCAGCCCTCTTCAGCGCCTTATCATCCCGTCATGTGCAGATTATCGGCAGCAGTGGGGAACTGGCTGAAGGTAACTCCATTTTTGTTTCAGTTTCACCCACTGAAGAATCCGGTCGTGCCCCTGAAGCCCTTTGTGCAGTAACGGTTTCGACCCATACCTCGCCGGAGCGGTGGTTTGAGGCAAAAAAGAGAGGAGAGGCTGCCTACAGGGAGCTGAAGAGTGCCTATACTGCACGGGTACTCGATGTTCTGACAGAGCAGTTTCCCGCCGCCCGCGATGCCATCCACAGTATAACGGCCGCAACACCGGTTACCTGGGAGCGTTATACCGGACGTTTTCAGGGTTGCGTTGGAGGCTATCCCCAGACCTCGCTCTTCAAGGTTCGCGGGCCGCTCACCCGCTTCGACAATCTGTTTTTTGTTGGAGACTCCATCTTTCCCGGTCAGTCGCTTCCCGGTGTGGTGACCGGCGCCCGGCGTACCATCGAGCTTCTCATGCAGCGGCATACAAAAGTGGGGCTTCAGCAACCATAACGGAGTGAAAAATTAATTTTCCGGCAAGGCAATTCTCCAGTGAGCGCCCTCTTTCGTTCGTTCTTTCTTCACTATATTTCCCCTCATGGAAACCTTGTCGAAACTACAGATTCTTTCCGGCGCGGCGCGTTACGACGCTTCATGCGCCTCCAGCGGGAGCAAGCGTGAAGGGCCTGCCTGTGGAACCGGCAATACCTCAAACGGCGGCATCTGCCACTCCTGGTCGGATGATGGCCGCTGCATTTCGCTCCTGAAAATTCTGCTCTCCAACGACTGCCGTTACGACTGCGCCTACTGCGTGAACCGATCCTCCAATTCCGTTGAACGCGCCTCCTTTACAGCACGGGAAGTGGTTGACCTCACCCTTGATTTCTATCGCCGCAACTATATCGAAGGACTGTTTTTAAGCTCAGCCGTCATGGTGAGTCCCGACCATACCATGGAACGGATGGTCAGGGTTGCTGAAATCCTGCGTACCGAAGAGCACTTCGGCGGCTATATCCACATGAAAATCATTCCCGGAAGCAGCAGCGAACTGGTGCGCAAAGCCGGGCTCTATGCCGACCGTATCAGCGTCAATATCGAGCTGCCGTCGCAAACATCCCTCCAGCGACTTGCTCCACAGAAGCACAAGGATGCAATTCTTGCACCGATGGCCTTGATTGGCCGGGAGATAGCCTCCAGCCTTGTCGAGCGCAAAGCGAGCCGCCGTGCTCCCCGTTTCGCTCCGGCAGGCCAGAGCACCCAGATGATCATCGGCGCTAGCCCTGAAAACGACTTCCAGATCCTCTGCCTTTCACAGGGGCTCTACAAAAAAATGAACCTCAAGCGGGTCTACTACTCCGCCTATGTACCGGTCAGTGACGACAACCGCCTCCCCGTGCTTGCCGCACCCCCGCTGTTGCGTGAACACCGGCTCTACCAGGCCGACTGGCTCCTGCGCTTCTACGGATTTTCCGCCGAAGAGATCCTGTCGGACGAGGCCCCGAATCTTGATGAATCATTTGATCCCAAGACCGCATGGGCCCTGCGCCATCCGGAATTTTTCCCGATCGAGATCAACCGCGCCGACTACGGAACCCTGCTGCGCGTACCGGGTATCGGCGTCGTATCGGCCCGCCGCATCATCGCCGCCCGCCGCTTTTCAGCCATCACCCCGGAAGGGATGAAAAAGATCGGAGTGGTCATGAAACGGGCAAAATATTTCATCACCTGTTCAGGCAGAAGTTTCGAAAAACCCGACCGGCCAGCCGCTCTTCTCCGCCAGCAACTGCTCCTTGGCGAAAGCCCGGCACCGGCACTTTCAACACAACTGGTTCTTCCCGGTATTTTTTCCTGAAACCATGAACCGATACCTCTACGACGGCACCGCCGACGGCCTTCTCTCCGCAATTGCCTGGATTCTTGAAGAGGAACCTGACCCGGAACAGGTTGCCCTCGCAGAGCGCCAGGACACCCTCTTCGAAGATGGCTTCTTTATCGGCACCGATACCACCCAGGCCGAAGATCTCTTTTTCCGGCTCCGCAAACAGGCCCCCGACGCCGCCCATACGCTCTACTCCTTCATGCTTGCCGAAAAAGAGGAGATGGAAAGCAGCCTGCTCCACTATCTTGCACTCGCCTTCATCCACGGAGACAAGGTCAACGGCTACCTCACCCATCCATCGGTGCGCGACATTGTCGCTGTTGCCAAAAAAGCAGGCAGGGAACTCCACCGCATGAAAGGGCTCCTGCGCTTCGAAAAACTCCAGGACGGAGCGTACCTCGCAAAAATGGAGCCCGACCATAACATCATCCATCCCCTCGCCTGGCACTTCAGCCGCAGGCTCCGGGCGCAGCACTGGTTCCTCTACGACGTCCGTCGCCGCACCGCCGCCCGCTGGAATCAGGGCACACTCCAGTTCGGTACCATCGAACAGTTCACCGCCCCCGCCCTCTCAGACGACGAAAAAAAGGTACAGGCCCTCTGGCAGGCATTCTTCAAAACCATCGCCATCCCCGACCGCAAAAACCCCCGCCTCCAGAAATCCAACATGCCCATGAAATACTGGAAATATCTGACCGAGAAGCAGGAGGAGTGAACTCTTATGCAAAACCACGAGTAAGCCTTATACGCTTTTTTTTATTACATTTTGTGGAAGAAGAGAGGGATACACAATATTTCCGGGAAAAGAAAAGGTGATACAACAGCTATCGATTAAAAATCTTACGGTCTTTCCGGAAGCAGATTTCAAGTTTGGCCGCAATCTCAATGTGATTATCGGCGAGAACGGTACAGGGAAAACACATTTGCTGAAAATCCTTTATTCTGTCTTAGCCGTGAGTGCAGAGGCAAAAAGAAAATCAAACTCTTTATCGCCAACCAAGTCACTTTATCAAATACAATTGGCTGAAAAACTTGTCAACGTTTTCAGGCCAGAGCAACTTGGACGGTTAGCCAGAAGAAAGCAGGGCCGAGAACGGTGTGATATTAATATCTCGTTTACTCAATCCGTTTTTGATATTGCATTCAGCTTTGCGACACAGAGCAAGTCTGAGGTCAGCATAGAAAAACTCCCTGATACGTGGCTTGATATCTCTCCTGTTTACTTGCCCACAAGTGAATTATTGACGATTTATCCCAATTTTGTATCAGTATATGAAGGGCATTATCTCGAATTTGAAGAGACCTGGAGAGATACGTGCATACTTCTTGGCGCATTGTTGCAAAAAGGGGCGAAAGAGAAGAGAATCCGGGAATTACTTGAGCCTCTTGAAGCTGCCATGGGCGGCCAGATTGAACTCGACAAGAACGGTCGCTTTTATTTAAAAAGTATCAATGGTCGTATTGAAATTCCCTTGCTTGCTGAAGGGTATCGTAAGCTTGGTATGTTATCAAGATTAGTTGCAACAGGAGCGCTTCTCGATAAAGGCTATCTCTTCTGGGATGAGCCCGAAGCAAATCTTAATCCAAATATCATTAAAGGTGTTGCTAAAAGTATTCTTGATTTAAGCGTTTCAGGTATTCAGATTTTTATTGCTACCCATAGTCTTTTTCTTCTGCGAGAAATAGAAATACTGTTATCAACTCTTGCATACAAAGAGGTAGAAAGCCGTTTTTTTGGCCTCCATGAAACATCTGATGGAGTTGTTGTTCAACAAGGAAGCAGTACTGATGATGTGGGTGACATCACTGCTCTTGATGAAGAGTTGCAGCAATCAGACAGGTTTCTGAAGATGGGTTCTGAAGATGGGTTCTGAAGATGCAGCAATATAATGTTGATGGCTTGATTTTTGACTTTCCGGATGGTTGGAAAGTCAGCCGGTATGATGATTGGTCTTTTTATCGAAATCAATTTTCAAAAATGTGGGAAGGTATCAAAGCCGTAGACCTTCTTGCACTTGATCCCTCTTATTCACTCTGGTTGATTGAGGTAAAAGATTATCGTGTACATCGCCGAACAAAACCCTCTGAATTGTCTGAAGAAATTGCCCGGAAAGTTTATGATACTTTAGCCGCCCTACTTCCGGCGAAGGTAAACGCCAACGATAGTCATGAAAAGATAATCGCGATTGCCGTGCTGGGATGTCAGAAGTTGCATGTTATCCTGCACCTTGAGCAACCAAAACAACATTCAAAACTCTTCCCTCGTGCAATTGATCCGGCTAATATCCAACAAAAAATCAGGAAGCTACTCAAACCAATAGATGCGCATTCGCGTGTTGTTGAAACTACCCGGATGGAATTGCTTGAATGGAGAGTATGTTGATTTTCAGGTTGAACAGCATCCCTTCAAGGGCAAAAAATATCCCTCGTTGCCATGCAAGAGCTGCAAATATCACAAGCAAGCAGAGCGAAACGATAGCAACCAATATTCTTTTCAGCGGCCCGAACGGCTGCGGATAATCCTCTGTATTGCGGGCAATGGCTGCATAGTCGCAAGACACTGCCAAAAGGCAGTGCCGATCGTGAATGGCTGCAACGATGGGGAGAATTGCTTCTTGAGGGTGACTCAATGTGCCATTTCGTTGTAATTATCCGGTGATAAACTGGTTCCTGATTCGGATTGTTTACATTCAGCAGTGTAGTGATTCAGAATTGCATACACTTAACCAAGCAACAGATACGAAGCGATGAACACTCAAGAACTGATAACTGAAGTAATGTCACTGCCTGTTGAAGATCGGGCGCTGATAGTGGATTACTTGCTGAAAAGCCTCAATCATGGTGAACCTGATATTGAGAAAACTTGGGCAGAAGAGGCACAACGCCAGCTTGAAGAGCTGCGTTCTGGAAAGGTTCGCGCTATTCCTGGAGATGTAGTTCTCAACAATCTGAGGAAACGGTTTTATCAATGAAGCACTCTTTACGCCACCTCCGTCAAAATATTGACAAACTCATCCGGGCGTGACCAACGTGAAATGGTTGACAATGGCTCTACCAGCTTAAAGTCTTCATCTCTCCAGCAAAATTACCTGGTCAGTGACTTTCTGATTTTTTTTGGATCACCACGCAAGTCCAGAACTCTCCAGACGACAGCAACCGAACCATCCTCCACAAGTTTGTAGTAAATGGCATAAGGAAATCTTTTGGATAACATCCGGTAATAGCCAAAAATTGCAGGATGAACCCCGCCATATAGCGTCAAGGAATCAATATCAGAGAAGAGAGAATCAAAGAAGTACTCTCCCAATCCTTCGCCCTGTTTTTCATAGAAGAACCTCCCGTCAGTCAAATCACCCAGTGCGGAAGAGAGTAGTCTGATTTTCATTCGAATCGTTTTCGGAGTTCGATTTTCGCCTTTTGCCAATCTACAGACTGTTCTTGCCCTGTTGCCAGTCGATGTTCTGTTTCCTGCAAAGCCTGCTTATGCCAGTCAGGAGATACCAGTGATTCCTCTTCATGCGTCAGATCGTCCCAGATAGCTTCCATGATCCTCAATTTTTCCACTCTGGAGAGGTGCGTAATTTCAATGGTGTTTTGCATAACATGGAGATCAAATTTTTTTTATCCTAAAAGTCCCGCCATTGTGCCGTTTTATCTGCGAAAGCAATAAGCTTCGGAGCGAGCCTTAATACACACAATGTACGAACATCAATGGAAAATATCTTAATCGTAAAGGCTTGAGTCACAGAGATGGTAAATTCTGACGAGTTTTCATTTCAGTGCTGCGCGAACCTGTGCAAGTGCATCAGCCAGAGGAATAACCAAGGTTGTGCCATTTTCAATCTCGGTCATCCTTTGTTCGGTTTTCAAGTGCCCATGCCTCCTCAATTTCGGCATCTTCGTCAAGACTGGCGAGCAAAAGCTGGGCAAAAGCTGCACGTTCAGCGGCTGAAAGTTTCAGCGCTTCCTTCAAGCAATTCAAGTCGATTTCCCATAGTGCTCATGCCTCTCTGTCGTGATCATAGCCCTTCCTTTTCAAATAGATAAGAGTTTGTTGCAAAATTCACAATCAGCTTGATCCGAAACGCTCCCCCACATCACTCCCGCTTCAGTTGATGGGCGTCGGTAAAGAAGCGGCGGTAGCCTTGCTGCACAATCAAAAATGAGGTCACGGCTACAGCTCCGGTTATGGCGCAGAGTATGGCAATCTGGTAGCGCACGGCGATGATGGGTTCTGTCCCTGAAAGAATCTGGCCGGTCATCATACCGGGGAGGGCTACGATTCCGGTGGCGGCCATCGTGTTGATGGTTGGGCGCAAAGCCGCACTGTAGGCATTTCGGATAGCCTCCTGGGAGGATTGCCGGGAGGTGGCTCCAAGAGAGAGTGCGCATTCAATCTCTTCACGCCGTTCATGCATTTCTGCAGAGAGCCGTTCGGCAGCAAGGCTTGCACCGTTCATGGCGTTACCGAAAATCATCCCTGCCAGAGGGATGAGATAGCGGGGATCGAACCAGGGCGAGTAGCCGACTACGAGGAGACAGAAATAGAAGGTTACCCCTCCGCAGCCAATGATAATGGAACTTCCTACTACACGATAGAAATTCGGCATTCGTTTTTTAATCCGCGATCCCGCAACCTGGAGCGAAAAACCGGCCATCGCGAACAGCATGAGCACCACCGGCAGGGGAGAATTGATGGCAAAGAGCAGATGCAGCAGGTAGCCGACAGCGATGAGTTGCAAGAGCATACGCATTGAACTCCAGAGAAGCTGTTTTTCGTGGCCAATCTGCTGCAGGCGTGCAAGGGCCAGCGCAAGCAGAATCAGCGCGTAAGCGTAGACCAATTGGATCACATCCAGAGGAATGATGTTCGGATTGTTCATGAGGAAGATGGTTGTGCTCTCTCAGGTTGTGTCAGAAAATTGCTGAATGCAGTTGTCTGGGGCATTGCGAGCATCTTTGTGCAAATGCCCTGTTCCACAATGTGGCCCGCTTCGAGGTAGATCAGGTGATTGACGATATGTTCAGCAAGATAGAGGTCGTGGGTCACCACAAGAATGGCGAGATGTTCATGGTGGCAGATGTTGCTCAGTGTGCTGGCCAGATGTGCCGTTGAAGGGCGATCGAGGGCGCTGGTGGGTTCATCGAGCAAAAGTACCTCTGGATGGTTGACAAGCGCACGAGCCAGATTGACTCTCTGTTGTTCACCACCGGAAAGGGAGCGGGCATCCCGATCCAGCATCTTCGCAGGGAGTTGAACGAGATCAAGAACCCGGGCAATTTCGAGGCTTTCGGCTGAAGGTGGAACCACACCCCGAAAAAGGAAGGGGCGTTGCAGGTTCTCAAGAAGTGTGCCTTCAAACATGAAGGGCTTTTGCAGCACCATGGCAACTTTTCGACGCAGCAGCAGCGGGTCTATGGTTGCAATATTTTGCCCATTCAGGAGAATCGTACCCACTGAAGGATCGTCAAGGCGGTTGCACAGTCGAATCAGGGTGCTTTTACCGCTTCCTGAAGCTCCGATTATTCCGGTTATCTCCCCCTTTCGGGCAGTAAACGATATTTGGTCAAGAATGAGCATCGTTGTACCTGCAGGGCTCAGCTTTGTTACCCCGACATCAATGAACTCAACATAAGGGTCGGTGCCGGATTTGTGTTGCTGATGCATGTTCATAGAACGATCAGGGTAAATGGAAATAACTTCTCATTTTCAGAAAGGTTAAAGCGCTCATTAAAAAGTCATGACGTAATTTGTCACCGGAAGGCGGAGCCGTGCAGAGAGACGCTCAAAGCAGATTGAGCAAGATTCTTTCTGCTTCTGACCAGGGAAGTCTGCGACCGGCTGTTCTCATTTTCTCTATTGCATCAAGGGTTTGCTGTACGGTTACTATGTTGTGTTCCACCATAGTTCGGAGTAACCAAATTGTCCCCATTGTCGAAACCTCTTCTGATAAAGCAACTTTCCTTAACTGTTTATCGCCAGTGAGCAATGGGCAGCCTTCTTGTTTTGCTAAAGCCAGAGCAAGATAATCGTTGTGACTTGGGCCTTTTCCGTATTTTTTTAAAAGATTTACGGCGTATGCAACATATTCTCCTGTAATTTCAAGCAGGCATAATCCAATTAATTCAAGTCCCGGGGTGCCGGGTTCTATCTCCTCCCTGTAGAGTATATCCGGTATTGCAATACGAATTGGAAGTTGAAACAGTCTCTCCAGGAGATCACCGGACTCCATGTCGATCAGAATGTTTGCGTCACTGATGAGGAGCATCATCCGCTGTTTCGAGTTGGCGTTGTTTGTAAAACGACATCATCGGGATACCAAGCAATTCGGCGGCTTTGGATTCCGGGATGCAGTGTTCACCGAGTGCACGGTAGACCAGTTGTTCAAAGAGTTTCGGGTTTTCCTGTGGTACGGGCTCTTCCGGTTCAAGTTTGCGCCATCCTTTTGCTGAAAACCGTATCGTCATTGAACGGTAAAGCGCTTCAGTTATAACATCGCATTGTTTTGCACGCATAAGCCACCCAGCCATAGAGAGCCCGAATTCGTGCTTGAGGGTGTAGATCTCTTTCCATTCCAAGGCGTCACGGTGCTGACCAAGCAGGCGGGTTACGGCAACGGCAGGAGCAAGGAAAGCTCCGGCAAAACGGTTGCAGGCTTTTTCCTCATCAAGGTTATCAGCAAGACGACCTGAGAGCAAGAGATGAGCCAATTCATGCGCCAGTGTAAAACGTTGCCGATCTCCCGGCCAGCGTGCTGACACCACAATAATGGGATAGGTTCGGCCATCATTTGTTCGGGCTGTAGCTTTTAAACCTGAAAATCCAGGATGAATATTGTTGACAACGATGACCAGAAGCCCGCAAGCTTCAAATGTGTCGCATACATCCGGTATCGGATCCATGCCGAGCATCCATGCGTTGCGTACCTGGTCAGCAATCGCTTCGATCTGGTCAAGGTTTTCTATGTGTTCCGGAAGGCCAGCAGGAAGCTCGAATGCAGGGATAGGGGAGTCTGGAAATGAACCAAGAAGTTCTACCCGCTTTTCAACCAGATCAATGACTTTGATGGTCAGCTCTTCTTGTGCTGTTTTTCCAAAGGTTGATAACTTGCGGAACTCAGGATTGACCAATTCAACGGTATGCGAACGGAAAAAATATTCAGTGCGTACTCCGCAGGCCTGAGCAAGTTTCAACAATATCGACGATGACGGGGTAATGATGCCCTTCTCATACTTTTGGATAGCGGTGTGGGTGACCCCAATTTTCGCTCCCAATGCAGCCAATGTCAGCCCTGCCGCCTGACGAGCCTGTCGTATACGGTGTTCAATCATGGTGCCCTGCTTTATCGTAGGCTCGGTTTAAAATGCGTGCAAATCTTAAAATAATTTAAACTCAATCTATACAGCAGGGCTCGTTTTTCCAAATGGTAATGATGACTCAGATCTGAAGCTACTTGAAAAGTTGCACCCATTATTCTAAAGTAACAAACATCCCAGTTCATTTGTTTGCTGTGGATTTTACGAATATCTTGTCCTTATGTAATGTGTTGCTTAAGAGATACAAGGCATCATCACCTTCTACCCACAGAAAATGTTCCACACAAGCGCCATCAAACGGATCAGTTCACTCGAAGACAATGGATGAGCACACTTTCGCCCGGTATACCCGGCACACTTTCCCCGGAATACTCAATCACTCTTCGTTCACGCATGATCAATCATCTTTCTCATGAAGTTGATGGCACCTTATACGGCATGAATAAAACCAGATACTCCGATTATGACCCTGAAAGTAACAGCAGAAAAGGCAATTGCGGCCTATGGTGGGCGTGAGCTCTGGCAGAACGCAAAACGGGTTGAGGTCGAGATGAGCGCTTCCGGACTTGCGTTTACCCTGAAAGGGCGACCGTTTTTCCATCATGCCAAAATGGTTCTCGATGCTCACCGGCCATTTACCTCTTTGACCCCGATCGGGCGCAACCCTGCTGTCAGGGGAGTTCTTGATGGTCTCGATGTCCGTCTGGAGGATGAACAGGGCAAGGTCATTGCAGATCGCCGGAATGCTCGGGATTATTTCAAAATCGGCAGAAGGCTCTTCTGGTGGGATGACCTTGATATGAGCTATTTCGCCAACTACGCGTCATGGAATTATTTTACTCTTCCGGCTTTGCTGATGAGTGAGGAGATCCTCTGGAAGGAGCTTGAGCCGGGATTTCTGGAGGCACAGTTCCCGGACGCGATTCCCACACACAGCCGGGTGCAGCAGTTCAGGTTTGACCTCCAGACCGGCCTCCTGATTCAGCACGATTATACGGCACAAATCATTAGCCCGCTTGCTATCGCATCCAATGTTGTGTTGCAGCACGCAAAAAACAGTACAGGACTTGTTTATCCGTCAATAAGGCGGGTAACCCCGAAGGGGCCGAAGGGTAAGCCGTTTGGCGCTCCGGTTTTGATTCGTCTCGATATTCACGATTACCGGGTGATCATCTCTCATTGATAAGTCGTTCAATCTGGTTGACCATGTAAAAGGGGATGTTGACCAGCCGTCAGGTTTGGCAGTAAATCTACCACTTTAATTCAATTTTTGTATTAATATGTGCCATCTTAATACAAGATGCTGCGTTATTTCGCCAAAAGGCAGGTGAAAGAGCGGTTTCCCCTTACCCTTGTTCTGTGATGATGCTGCAAGGAGTTTTCTTTTCGAATTGCTACTTTGTACTCAAGAGGGGAGGCTGTTGCAGGAGCTGTTGTAACCCGTTAACGCGTCAGCAAAACAGAGAGCCATGGCAATTCTGGCAATAGATCAGGGCACCACAGGCACCACCTGTGCACTCTATGAGCGTGAGGGTCAACTCATAGTGAAGACGTACCGTGAGTTAACCCAGTTCTACCCCCAGGCGGGGTGGGTGGAGCACGATCCAGAAGAGATCTGGCAGAGTGTTGTGCAGTGCGTCAGGGAGCTGAGGGCGCACGCTGCACAGCCTATCACCGCCATCGGTATCACCAACCAGCGCGAAACCACCATTCTTTGGGACAAAAACACGGGCAACCCGGTGCATCATGCCATTGTCTGGCAATGCCGACGGACGAGCGAGCTGTGCCAGCGGTATGCTGCGCAACGAGAGCTGATCACCGCCAAAACCGGTCTTCCACTCGATGCCTATTTCAGCGCCACCAAAATCCGCTGGATTCTTGACCACTATGCTGATCTGAATCCCGAAACCCTTCTTTTCGGTACCGTTGACAGTTGGCTGCTCTGGAAACTGACCAACGGAGCGGTACATGCTACCGATTTCACCAATGCCTCCCGAACGCTGCTGTTCAATATCAGGGAGAAGCGGTGGGATGATGAGCTGCTCGATATTTTTGCCATCCCGAAATCCTTGCTGCCGGAAGTGAGAAACTCCATGGATGATTTCGGCAGGGTAACGGCCCTGAAGGAGCTTGACGGTCTACCGATTGCCGCAATTGCCGGCGATCAGCAGTCTGCACTTTTCGGGCAATGCTGTTTTGAGCCGGGGAGCGTCAAGAATACCTATGGTACCGGCTGCTTCATGGTGATGAACACAGGTGACACCTTTATTCAGTCACAGCATGGTCTGCTCACAACGCTTGCTCTCAATGCCGCAGGCAAACCCTGTTACGCGCTTGAGGGATCGGTTTTTATTGGCGGAGCGGTGATTCAGTGGCTGCGCGACGGGTTGCAGCTTATTCATCATGCCGCCGAATCTGAAGCGATGGCACGGGAGGTCGGGAGCAATGGAGGGGTCTCTATGGTTCCAGCCTTTGTCGGTCTTGGTGCACCGCACTGGAATATGGAGGCGCGGGGCACTCTTGTCGGGCTGACGCGAGGGACAAACAGAAACCATATTGTTCGTGCAGCGCTTGAATCGATTGCCTTGCAGTCATGCGATGTTTTCAGGGCGATGGTTGCTGATACCGGAATCTTTCCGAAAGCGCTCATGGTTGACGGGGGAGCGGTGAGTAACGCTTTTCTGATGCAGTTTCAGGCTGATCTGCTTGATATCCCGGTTCTGGTACCACAGAATATTGAATCGACCTCTCTCGGGGCCGCCTTCCTTGCCGGATTGCAGACCGGCATATGGCAGTCAGGCGCGGAGCTGCAAGCATTGCAGCAGGTAGAACGCAGATATATGCCCACAATGAAGCCCGAGGCAAGAGAGCTGCTCCTTATGGAGTGGCAGAAAGCGCTTCGCCAGACGATCACGACATAATGCAACAATATTGACCATTGAATGATTATGACACATTCCATCGAACAAGGTGTCGGAAGCGGTAAAACGGTAACCTGCCCGATATGCGGGGAGCTGTTTACCTGTGCGCTTTCGTCAACATGCTGGTGTGCCAGCAGGAAGGTTCCGGCAGAAGTGACAGAGTATCTTGCCGGTCGTTACGAAACATGTGTTTGCAGCGCCTGCCTCGATCGTCTTATTGAGCAGGCCGGTTCGGGCGAAAGCCCCTGATCTTCTGACAGGCTTGAAACTCAATGTGAATTCAGTTGATATGCAGTCACTGATCATGTACATTAGGTCATTGAAACTGTAACAGCAAAACATGTGCCATGAAAAAGGAAACAATCACGATACTCGGGTGCGGCTGGCTCGGGCTGCCGCTTGCACAAGCGCTCGTTAAAGAGGGCTATTCGGTCAAGGGATCGACCACGAGGGAGGAGAAGCTTGAAGCCCTTCATGATGCAGGCGTTGAGCCCTGGCTTGTACGGCTTGACCCGGAGGTGAACGGCGACGATATTGTTGCTTTTCTGCAAAGTGATACCCTTATTGTTAACATCCCCCCTCTGCGGCGCGACGATATTGTTGAGTACCATATTGAGCAGTTTTCCTCACTGATCGATGCACTTGGTCAGTCACCGGTGCGTTCTGTGCTGCTGGTCAGCTCCACGTCGGTTTATCCGGCTCTCAACCGGGAGGTTACCGAAGAGGATGCTGTTGATCCTGAATCTCTTGCCGGTCAGGCGCTGCTCCTTGTCGAGGAGATGCTGATGCAGGAGAGCGCTTTTCAGACAACGGTACTGCGTTTTGGCGGTCTTATCGGTTATGACCGTAATCCGGCAAAGTATCTTGCCACTATGGCAGAGATTGCGCATCCCGATCAGCCCATGAACCTCATTCATCGTGACGATTGCATCAGGATCATCACGGAAATCATTCGTTTGAAACAGTGGGGCGAGGTCTTCAACGCTTGCAGCCCGCTTCATCCCCTGAGAAAGGAGTACTACGGCAGGGCGGCTGAAATTGCCGGGTTACCAGCAATTCCCCTTTCCCAATCCGTCGAAACAGCACCCTATAAAGTGGTGAACAGTGAGAAGCTGATCAGTGCATTGCACTATCATTTTCTCTATCCCGACCCGGTTGTGCAATTGGGATAAAAAAATGGCTGCCTGCCAATAAATCTCTTGCACCCGCTCGAAATTGAGCGTTTCGAGCTCCTCACGGAAACAGAGGTCAGTATCGTTAGTGCACTGGCCGAATCCGCGCCGGGTGCCTTACGGCAGGAGTATCCTTGCTGTGGTATGGAACAGATCGCTATGGTGATTGGGCTGTGGAGTGAAAAGGCTCTTCTCAGACGCTCCATTCGTGTACAGGAATGCTAAAGGCTCTTTATTCAAACAGCGTTAAAATCATTGACGGTTATTGAATTATTTTTTTAGATTCGGTTGAACTGTTCTTTTTTTACTGATGAAGCAGGATACCCCATTACAAGGGGTTTAATAGGGAATCACGTGAAAATCGTGAGCTGACGCGCAACTGTAAAGCCGATCACGTGTTGTGCAGCGTTATACCACTGTTCCGTTTGATGCGGAATGGGAAGGTGCTGCACAACCGGCAAGCCAGGAGACCTGTCCCGCTTCTTTTCTTGTAACATGCTTTCGCGGACCAGAGCATTTATGAGCGATTACAGCTTCAGGCTCTTCTTCCTGCAGGCTCTTATCCCTCTTACTATTCTTTTCCCCGCGTAAGCATACAAAACGGTTGGTCAATACACCACAGACGTATGCTTACAAACACACTTGGTTATCCTCGTATCGGCGCCTCCAGAGGCATGATCTTTATGTTCGGCGCATTTCCTGAACGCTACGCCCTGCTCGGGTGGCAGCTCTCTTTTTGCGTTCAGATGGCGCTCAGCCGCTGACAGGGAAAACGTTTTTATTAATCAGCAATAAGATAGTTACCATGGATGCCACTGTTTTTCAGGAAATGATCAAGCGTGACGGACGTAAAGTGCCGTTCGATGCTGAAAAGATTGTATATGCTGTTTTTCGTGCATTGCGGGCCGTTGGAAAGGCTGATCGTACGAAAGCTGCGGGCATTGCCAGGGATGCCATCAGGGAGCTTGAGAGCGCGATGAATGGCAATGTTCCTTCGGTTGAAGAGATGCAGGATATGGTGGAAAAAACCCTTTTTCTGCATCGGGAGTTCGATGCGGCTAAAGCCTATATCATCTACCGGCACCAGCATCAGTATATGCGAGATGCGAAAGAGATGTTCAGCAATATTGACGTTGTCGACAGCTATCTCGATATCGAAGACTGGAGGGTGAGGGAGAGCGCCAACTCCTCCTGGTCGTTGCAGGGGCTCAATCAGCATATCTCGACTATTGTCAGTGCCCAGTACTGGCTGAATCGCATTTACCCTCCAGAGATCAGCGATGCGCATACCTCAGGGCTCATGCATATCCACGATCTGGGGTTCCTGAGTGTCTATTGCGTCGGCTGGGATCTTGAGGATCTTCTGATCAGCGGTTTTATGGGCGTTGAGGGGCACGCGGCAAGCAAGCCGGCAAGGCACCTGCGCTCGGCGCTCGGCCAGATCGTCAACTTTTTCTATACCATGCAGGGGGAGGCCGCCGGCGCGCAGGCGTTTTCGAACTTCGATACCCTGCTTGCCCCCTTCATCAGATACGACCGACTCGATTATGACGGGGTGAGGCAGTGTCTGCAGGAGTTCTTTTTCAATATGAACGTGCCGACCAGGGTTGGGTTTCAGACTCCCTTTACCAATCTGACCCTCGATCTCAGGGTGCCTGCAATGCTGAAAGACAGGGCTGTCATTATAGGCGGCAAGCTGATGGATTGCACATACGACGATTTTCAGCACGAGATGGATCTGTTCAATCGCGCCTATGCCGATGTGATGCTCGAAGGCGATGCGAACGGCGCTGTTTTTTCCTTTCCCATCCCGACCTATAACATCACGAAGGATTTCGACTGGGAGAACCCGCTCTATGACGGGATATGGAAAATGACGGCGCGTTACGGAATTCCCTACTTTTCTAACTTCGTGAACTCGTCGATGAACCCTGATGATGTGCGCAGCATGTGCTGCCGACTCCGGCTCGACAAGCGCGAACTGCAGAAAAAGGGCGGGGGTCTGTTCGGGTCGAACCCTTTGACCGGTTCTGTCGGTGTCGTGACCATGAACCTGCCGAGAATCGGTTACGAGTCGAAAGGGGAGGCTGAGTTGTTCGAACGGCTTTCGCATACAATGGAACTGGCCAAAAGCAGTCTTGAAATCAAACGGAAAGTTGTCGAGCGTCTTACCGAGGAGGGACTCTATCCCTACTCCCGTTTTTATCTGCGCAATCTCCGCCAGAAAAACGGCCGCTACTGGGACAATCACTTTTCGACCATCGGTATCACCGGCATGAACGAGTGCTGCCTGAACTTTCTCGGTTGCACGATAGCCGAGCCAGAGGGTCGCCGATTCGCCCTTCAGGTGATGGATTTCATGCGGGAAAAACTGGCGGTTTTCCAGGAGGAGAGCGGCACTATCTACAATCTCGAAGCCACTCCAGCCGAAAGTACAGCTTATCGTCTTGCACGCATCGATAAATCCCGTTACCCGGATATCGTTACGGCCAACGAATCTGCTGTGAAGAACGGCGCGGAGCCTTATTATACCAATTCGACGCAACTGCCGGTCGGTTATACTGACGATCTTTTCGAAGCGCTCAGGCTTCAGGATGAGTTGCAGTCGCGTTATACGGGAGGAACGGTATTCCATGCCTTTATCGGCGAACGCGAGCTTCCCCCCGAGGGTGTCAAGCGTTTTGTGAAGAGGGTGACCGATAATTTTACCTTGCCCTACATAACGCTCTCCCCGACATTCAGTATCTGTCCGACACACGGATATCTGTTCGGCGAGCATGAATGCTGTCCCAAATGTGCAGTATCGGGCATCGAGCGACGTTGCACCGTCTATACGCGAATTGTCGGTTATCTCAGGCCTGTCCGCCAGTGGAATCCGGGAAAACAGAGCGAGTTTTTCGATAGAAAGCTGTTTGCTGTGGGGATGGTCGAGGAAGAGTCGCTGTGTGCAGAGGAGGGTCATTGATGCAAAAACATCCGTTTAAAAGCGAGGGAGTGAGACAGGAACTTCCCGTAGGAGGCTATATCCCCCAGAGTTTTATCGATTATCCCGGGCTTATAGCTGCGGTGATTTTTACCGTTGGATGCAATTTCCGCTGTCCCTACTGCCACAATCCTGAACTGGTCGATCCGGTGAGAAGCGGCGGGAACCATCAGATTCCGTTTCATGACGTGGTCCGGCTTGTCGAACGTAATCGCTCCTGCCTTGATGCGGTTGTTGTGACCGGGGGAGAACCGGCCATGCATGAGTCCCTTCCGGAATCGCTCCGGACGTTCAGGAAGCTCGGTCTGCTTGTCAAGCTTGATACCAACGGCTCCTATCCGGATATGATCGACCTGCTTCTCCGGGAGCGGCTCGTTGACTGTGTCGCTCTCGATATCAAGGCGCCGTTACAGTCCCGGCGCTATGAGGAGGTTATCGGGATTCCCTGTTCCGGCGCGATGATGAAGTGTATTGAGCGCTCATGCTCGCTTCTTCTGAGTTCCGGTATCGATGTGGTTTTCCGGAGTACCCTTCTGAAGGGGATTCATGCTTCTGAAGATGTTGATGCTATGGCGGCTGTGTCGGGAAACCGTCTTGTTCTTCAGCGATTCAGGCCGGACAGAACGCTCAGGCCACTTGCGGCAGGGGTATTCAGCGATGGAGAGCTTCATGCTCTGGCTTCCCGTTTCAACTGCGTGATCTGCAGTTTCGGCTTATGACGCTGAAACAGCGCGCGCGTTTTTGATTGGTATGGCTCTGGAGCCCGGAAGCCTATGCCATGCACATGACCGTTGCTGCTGCCGTTACGGCTGTTTTTTTTTGCAATGCCGATAAAAAAAGGGAACTTGATCTGTTGCGGTTGCCGCATTGACCATTCATTATATCGATGAGAGCCCTGTTATGACTGATATATCGCCACAAACGAAGAAAGAGACGAGCGACAAAACGAAACAAGCCGAAAGCCTTTTCAAGTCATTTATGAAAGAGCAAGGGCTGCGTTGTACAACGGAACGCATTGCCGTATTGCGAGAACTCTATCAATCAAATACTCATCTTGACGCCGACGAGATTTTTATCAGCCTTAAAAAGAAGCAGGTAGGCATTTCGCGCGCCACCGTCTATCATACCCTTAACCTGCTGTTTAAATTTAATCTGGTTTCCAAAATTGATCTTGGCCACAAGCACGCCCATTATGAAAAATCCTATGGGGCGACCAACCATCTGCATATCATCTGTGAAAAATGCGGCAATATTGTTGAGGTTTCAGACTGTGGAGTCTCCGAACTGCTCGAAAAGGTGTGCAGGGAAAATGGCTTTGAGCTGGGCAGCTTCACTCTCCAGGTTTTCGGAAAATGTGTTGGCGACTGTGTTGAAGAGAGCCTGAAACAGAAGTGATCAGAGGAGGAATCCTGATTTTTTTTATGCGGCACGCAGATAGGTAGGGATAACCAAGCACGATGCCGATTTCATGAGGCGTTGTCCCCGATTCAAACCTTTAAATTAAAAAAGATTATTTATAATCGATCTAAATAAGTCGAAAAACTGTTTCCTGATAACTCCAATCATCTGTTTATGAACCTCTTTTTGAAATCCACGGCTTTTATCTGCATTGCTCTTCTTTCTTCTTCCTCTCTTTTTGCTGTCGAAGAGAGCGGTCAAGGTACCGCTCTTGTCAAAGGGCTCTCTTTTTCCGGTCTGCTGGAGGTAGAAGGCGCATATCAGGATGCTGACGGGGAGAGCTCATCGGATCTTTCTCTTGCGACAATCGAGTTGGGGGTTGAGGCAAAGGCGACGGACTGGCTGAGTGCCCGCACCACTCTTCTCTACGAACAGCATGGCGATGATCGTATTCTTGTTGATGAGGCCAGCATGAAAATGAAGCGCGATGACTCTCCTTTTTTTGTAAAGGCGGGTCGTTTTACGCAGTCGTTTGGAAATTTTGCCACAGGGATGATTTCGGATCCGACAACGCTCGAGTTGGGCGAGACCAAACATCACGCATCGCTGCAGACAGGGTATGAAGGAGGGGGTGTCTCGGCTTCGCTCACTCTCTTTAAGGGCGATCTGCAAAAAGCGGGGAAGGATGAAATCAATACTTTTGTCGGGGCTCTTGCCATTGCCGGCGAGGCAAGCGAGCGGTTTGCATATGAAATCGGTGGTTCGTACTGCAGCAATATGGGGGATACCGATACGCTCCAGGATGATTTTGAGATGGCTCACTTTACAACGGCTGATTATGTAGGCGGCTATAGTCTATTCAGTCGTTTCCGGTTTGGCAGTGTTGAGGTCAGGAGTGAATATCTCGCTGCCGCAAAGCGCTTTGTCGATGGGGAGCGGTTGGGATTAAAGCCTGCGACATATAATGTTGAGGCAGGCTATGATCTTGCCGAATCCCTCCATCTTGCCTTGCGCTATGCCGGAGCTGAAGATTTTAATGTTGAAAAGCAGTATGGAGCAACACTTGCCTGTGATCTCTCTGAAAAAGCGACACTGGCTCTCGAATACCTTCACAACAGCAATGATGACGGGAGCAACAGCGATGCTGTGACGGTTCAGCTTGCTATGGGCTTTTGAAATACACGATAACATAATCACAGGGAGTGAGATGATGGTTCCGTTAGGTTTTTTGAATGGGCTTTTATCCGGGTGAGGTGGTAGAGGTGTTGCGTCTGCTCAAACCAAAACGACCTTTTTTCGATGACTTTGCACATGCCTGGTTTCTTTCATGAAGAGTACGTTATCCTGCCCGGATCCGTATATGTCAATTCGGGCAGGATTTTATTTTTCGCTACAGGATAAATTCCAGATCATATCCTTCGCTTTCCACGATAAACGTATCGAACTTCCGAAGAAAAGCGGCGGTTTTAACCGGATCAATCAATCGCAGCCAGGCCACGCCAACCGGTTGATTTTGCCATCCGAGCAGGATGGTCTCTTTTTTTTGGGGATCGATGCCCTCGCTGCACCTTCTGATAATGCGCAGCAGGGCGCTGAGTGCGCTGTGATGCAGAAAGGCCTCGTCCCAACTGTCAAGCCCGTTTCCCGATTCAGAGATGAAATGCAGCTCATTCATAGCCTCTACGATGCCGTAATGGAAAATCGCCGCATAGTCGTGCGCATCAAGCTCAATTGTGCTGTAAATTGTGTACGCTTTGTCCTGAAGCCGTACCCGGTTTATTCGTCCGGTACGGTAAATCGAGAGGTCGCGGTGTTCCGCATTGTTGTCGTCAATAAGGATGTATTGAACATTCATGGCTGATCCTTGAGGGTAGAGAACCTTTAATCCAGTGCCCGGGTTTTCTCTTTTTTATGGAATTGTGATAAAGTAGCTATCTTTAAGGATTATTTTTTCGCTGTTATATTTTGCCGTGTGCGTATCAGGAGATGATGAAACGGGGTATTCACAACAATTTTACCGATAGAGACAAGAATGGAAGGAAACTTTTCGAATAGAGTACAGGATGTCATCCGCCTCAGCCGGGAGGAAGCTCTCCGGTTGGGTCATGACTATATTGGTACTGAGCATCTTCTCCTTGGCCTCATCAAGGAGGGAGAGGGTATCGGTGCCAGAATATTAAAAAATCTCAAGATAGACCTTTTTGGCCTCAAACTGAAAATAGAGGAAAGCACCCATCAACGGGTTGCCGAGGCGCAGATGGGCAATGTTCCCCTGACCAAGCAGGCTGAGAAGGTGCTGAAAATCACCTATCTCGAAGCAAAAATCTGCAAGTCGAATGTTATCGGCACCGAGCATCTGCTGCTCTCGATCATGAAAGGGGATGATAATATCGCCGCCCAGATTCTCGAACAGTTTGGTGTGACCTATGACCTTGTCCGCGATGAACTCCTGAGCATCACCAGCAGCAGGAGTGAGTCGGAAGAGCCCCCTATGGAGGGTTCCTATTCGTCAGGAGGAACTGAACGCCCCTCCAAAAGGCCGGAACAGAGAAAAGGCGAGAGAACCAAGACTCCCGTACTCGATAATTTTGGCCGTGACCTTACCCGTCTTGCCCTTGATGACAAGCTTGACCCGATCATCGGTCGTGAAAAGGAGATTGAGCGTGTTGCCCAGGTGTTGAGCCGCCGTAAAAAGAACAATCCGGTACTTATTGGAGAACCAGGCGTAGGCAAAACGGCTATTGCCGAAGGTCTTGCCCTCAAGATTGTACAGCGCAAGGTATCGAGGGTTCTCTACGACAAGAGGGTAGTTGCCCTCGATCTGGCAGCTCTTGTTGCCGGCACCAAATACCGGGGTCAGTTCGAGGAGCGTATGAAAGCGCTTATGAACGAGCTGGAGCGGTCGCGTGATGTGATTCTCTTTATCGATGAGTTGCACACCATTGTTGGTGCCGGGGGCGCTTCCGGTTCCCTTGACGCAAGCAATATTTTCAAACCGGCGCTTGCCCGCGGTGAATTGCAGTGTATTGGAGCAACCACGCTTGACGAATACCGTCAGTTTATAGAAAAAGATGGCGCCCTTGACCGGAGATTCCAGAAAATCATGGTTGAGCCCACCTCGGTTGACGAGACCATCCAGATCCTCAACAACATCAAGTCGAAGTATGAGGTTCATCACCATGTCAACTATTCGGGAGACTCCATCGAGAAGGCGGTCAAGCTTTCCGAGCGCTATATTACCGACCGTTTCTTGCCCGACAAGGCCATTGATGTCATGGATGAGGCTGGCGCAAGGGTGCATTTGAGCAACATCCATGTGCCTGCGGAGATTCTTGAACTTGAAAAATCCATTGAGGAGATCAAGGCGGAGAAGAACCAGGTCGTGAAAATGCAGAATTTTGAGGAAGCAGCGCGGCTGCGTGATAAGGAGAAACACCTGATTGATGCCCTTGACCTGGCCAAACAGGAGTGGGAGGACAGGGCAGCCGAAAGCGTTTATGATGTCACCGAGGCTGATATTACCTCTGTGATTGCCATGATGACCGGTATTCCGGTGGCAAGGGTTGCACAGTCGGAATCCAAAAAGCTGCTCTCCATGGAGGCCGATCTTACAAAAGAGGTTATTGGTCAGGACGAGGCTATCAAAAAGATCACCAAGGCGATACAGCGTACACGTGCAGGGTTGAAAGATCCCTCACGTCCGATCGGCTCCTTTATTTTTCTTGGTCCTACCGGTGTCGGCAAGACGGAGCTTGCCAAAGCGCTCACCCGTTATATGTTCGACACCGAAGATGCACTGATTCGCGCCGACATGAGCGAGTATATGGAAAAATTCTCCGTCAGTCGTCTTGTTGGAGCGCCTCCGGGCTATGTTGGCTATGAAGAGGGCGGTCAACTGACCGAAAAAGTGCGCCGCAAGCCCTACTCGGTTGTGCTTATTGATGAGATTGAAAAAGCGCATCCTGATGTCTTCAACATCTTGCTCCAGGTGCTTGATGAAGGGGTTTTGACAGACGGCATGGGAAGAAAGGTCGATTTCCGCAACACCGTCATCATCATGACCTCGAATATCGGAGCCAAAGACATCAAGAGTTTCGGAGCAGGATCCGGCATGGGCTTTACCGCGCCTGATGATGCAACCGGAAATTACAAGGCGATGAAATCAACCATTGAGGATGCTCTCAAACGGGTTTTCAACCCCGAGTTTCTCAATCGTATTGATGACATTATTGTCTTTCATCCGCTTGAAAAACAGCATATTTTCAAAATCATCGACATTACTGCCGGCAAGCTCTTCAAAAGGCTGCATGACATGGGTATCGAGGTTGAAATTGATGAAAAAGCCAAGGAGTTCCTTGTCGATAAAGGCTATGACCAGAAATATGGCGCCCGTCCTCTGAAAAGGGCTCTGCAGAAGTATGTCGAAGATCCCCTTGCCGAAGAGATGCTCAAAGGGCGATTTATCGAAGGAAGCGTCATCCGTATTGCTCTCGATGAAACGGAGAATGTCCTCACCTTTCTTGATGGGGCGGTTCCGGTCAATGAAGGAGAAGGGCTGGCGAAAAAGGAGTAAATCATCTCTTTTTTCAGTCGGTTTTATTCTCTTGCCCGGGAACACTGCTTGAATAAGGGTAGTGTTCCCAAAGGGAAAAGCAGACCAGACCTGGATGGGTTATAATTTCAAAAATCAACGGTTTGGTAGATGAATTTCAGCTTTCATGAACTCGCCGAAGATGAGCTGATATCAACGGTAGAATATGACGAAGAAGTATGATGTGGGAAGAATTAGAGATAATAAAAAAGAGATATCTTGAAATGGGATTATCAGAGGCCATTGATTATGAAAAGTTTTCAATGATTTCGATTGTGTATAATTCCACCAAAATTGAAGGCTGTTCATTAACTGAGAATGATACTAAATTATTGTTGGAGAATGATATTACAGCAAAAGGAAAACCATTGACTGACCACATGATGGTTAAAGACCATTATGCAGCATTTATGTTTCTTAAAGAGATTTCAAAGCAGAAACAAAAGATAAGTATTGATTTGATAAAACAAGTTGCGGGACTTGTCATGAAACATACTGGTGGATTGGTCAATACAATGTCAGGGACATTTGATACTTCATTGGGAGATTTTCGAAAGGCTCAAGTCTATGTAGACAGAAAATATTTTCCTGATTTTTCCAAGGTTGAAAATTTGTTGCTTAAACTTATTGACAATGTTAACCAAAGACTCTATAAAGTTTCTGATAATGAGATTTTAAAGCTATCTGCTGATATTCATTATAATTTGGTTAATATTCATCCTTTTGGGGACGGAAATGGGCGGACATCAAGATTAATGATGAATTACATACAAATGTATCATCAAGAGCCTTTAATTAAAATTTTTACAGAGGATAGAGCTGAATATATTGACGCATTAAATAAAACCGAAGAGCTTGAGGATATTTCAATATTCAGGGATTTTATTTGTAGTCAACAGATTAAGTTCTATAAGTCCGAGATAAAAAAGTTTAAGCAAAAGGATAAAGGATTTTCTTTGCTGTTTTAGACAACCCGTTACCCTGTGCTTTTTTGCAAAACAACGAGAGTAACGGGGAATTTGCTTTTACGCTTGCGGAGCAGGCGGATGATCTTTCACTGCAAGAAGTGAGCGCTGCAGGAGCTCTTCAGGAAGTGCGTAATCACTCAGTTTTCCGGACATGAAAGCGTCATAACCCTGCAGATCCATCAATCCATGACCCGACCAGTTCATGAGAATAACCTTCTCCTTTCCTTCCTCGGTTGCTTTTTTGGCTTCGCGGATGGTCTGGGCTATAGCATGTGCTGTTTCCGGAGCAGGTATGAACCCCTCAGTATGGGCGAAAAGCATGGCTGCCTCATAACATTCAGTCTGGCCAAGGGAGGTCGCCTCAATTAATCCAAGCTGCTTGACATGGCTGACCAGCGGGGCCATGCCGTGATAGCGTAACCCCCCGGCATGAATCGCTGGAGGAATAAAGCCGTGGCCGAGGCTGTGCATCGCCAGCAGCGGTGTCATTTGAGCCTCATCGCCGTTATCGTAAACATAGGGGCCTCTGGTGAGCGTCGGGCAGGCTTCAGGCTCTGTTGCAATCACCTGAACCTCACGGCCATGAATCTTGTCACAAATAAACGGAAAGCTTATTCCGGCAAAGTTTGAGCCTCCGCCGGCACAACCGATGACGATATCGGGATAAAGCCCCACCTTGTCGAGCTGTTTGCGGGCCTCAAGGCCGATAATGGTCTGGTGCAGCATCACGTGGTTTAAAACGCTGCCAAGTGCATAACGCGTGTCATCATGCTCGACAGCCTGCTCGATAGCTTCGCTGATGGCAATGGCAAGGCTTCCCGGTGTATCGGGCATGGCGGCAAGAATCCTGCGTCCAACAGCAGTCTCTGTGCTGGGGCTTGCAATACAGTCGGCTCCCCAGGTTTTCATCATGATTTTGCGGAACGGCTTCTGATCGAAGCTGATACGTACCATAAAGACCTTGCAGTCGATACCGACAAGCTTGCAGCTCATGGCAAGTGCGCTTCCCCACTGACCCGCGCCGGTTTCCGTGATGAGATGCTTGATGCCAAATTCCTTGTTGTACCAGGCCTGTGCCACGGCGGTATTGGGTTTGTGACTCCCTGCCGGAGAGACCCCTTCGTTTTTGTAAAAAATCTTTGCCGGAGTTTTTAATGCGGCCTCAAGTCGGTGGGCCCGGTAGAGTGGAGAGGGACGCCAGATTTTCAGGATAGCCTGAATCTCCTGCGGAATATCGATCCACCGTTCCGTGCTCATCTCCTGCTCAATAAGGTTCATCGGAAAAACCTTTGCAAGGGCGTCAGGGCCTATCGGATTCCCATCCGGCCCCAAAGGTGGCGGCAGCGGAACAGGCAGGTCAGCCTGAATATTGTACCATTGGCGAGGCATCTCATCCTCGTTCAGCAGGATCTTCGTGAATTCCGAACTCATGATTGTTCTGGTTTGTTGTTAGCTATTATTCAGCAAAGTTGTTCGAGTCTTGAGAGCCATGCATTGAAGTGTGAGCATTTGCTTCGAATGACCTTCAATCCGATTAGTTCGGCTACCTGTGGTCCCACAACAGATTTAGCATTTTCATAGTCAGGAAGTTCGGCAATGATGCGTTTACTCGGAGCGGAATGTGCCCCATCATTAATCAATTCCGGCGTTGATTTCCCTGCAGCTATGGCTTTAAGTGCTGATATTTCTTTGTGATGATGGTCATAAAAGAAAGCAAGCTGTTCAGGATCGGAAAACAGATATGCCTCATATTCATGTAACTGGATATATGGAATAAAACGAGGATCGCCAATATCATTGGCAAACGTGCGTTCAAGTGCTTCTGTACGCTGAAAGGGTAAATGACGCAGCTTTTCGGCTTCACTCAACCCAGGAAAATCAGAGGTAATTGCATAAAGGTCGATCATGGTTGTAAAAAAAACATTCTGAGCTTTTTCCTGGGCAGTCAATCTCAGAATATCGTTTTTCATGGGAAGATAACAGGGACCTAACCCGCCGCCCCGATGGACAATACCCTTTTTCTTTGCGTGTGCAATAAGTATCGCAGCTTGCATGTACACTCCGAAGTGGGCAAGATGTGGTCTGAGTACATTTGTTGCAAAGGTTTGCTCTGTTTGTCCTTCTGCGAAAATGTAGAGACGTACCATCAGTGTGGTCCCCCGCCAATAATATTCTTTTCCCAAATCTCCCCAAGGCTGTATTCTTCCAGCCATGCTTGCAGTATTGCTGGATCAAGCCGCTCAAATTGTGATCCTTTACCATTTCGGCTTACCACAATTACATCTTCACTATCAAAGTTGTTGAGGAACGTGGTTGATTGTGTGCTGATGAGTACTTGAGTGTAATGAGATGCCTTTTTAAATAACGCGGCAATAATATTGAGGGCGTATGGATGAAGTCCGAGTTCCGGCTCATCCACAATAACAAGGCCTGGAAGCTCATTTTCTGGCTGAAGAAGCAAGGTGACAAGGCAGATTGCCCGCAAAGTTCCGTCCGAAAGTTGATGGGGTCCAAATACCTGATCTGACCCTTTTTCTCGCCAGTTAAGAATAACTTCAGTATTTCCCGGGCCAGAGGGTTCAAGGTCGAAATCGTCGAAAAATGGTGCAATTAAACGAATTGTACTTACAATTTGTCTATACGATGAATTATTGTCATGACGAAACCTGTAAAGTAACGCAGCCAGGTTGCCTGCGTCAGGCATCAGAAAGTGATTATGGTTGATGTAGCAGAACTGGCGTATCCGCGCCGTTGATGACGTATCGTGGAAATGAAATACCCTGCAACGGTTTAGAAAAAAGCGTAGTGTTTTGGATATTTGATCTTGATTTTTTTCCGTAAACTCACCAATTCGTGACTCTTGATGTCCTGTACCGTAGCTGACTTTTTTTGGCGATGGATGACCGGTTCGTTGGAAACTCACGGATTCTTCGGCAAAAAAAAGCGTATCTCCCGGGGCATGGAAGAGTTGCATGGTATAGGTATCAATTCCGTTATCTGCTGTAAATTCAAGTTGGGCTGTGATCTGTGGTGTTATTTTCGGCCCGAAGTGTAAAAGGGATTGAGCTCGTCCAGAGGCACCAATATACTCCTGGAGGCGTCCTCCCATCATTTCGTTGAGCATTTTGAAGAACGAAATGATGTTACTTTTGCCTGCCCCGTTCGCACCAATAAGAACATTAAGATTATGCAGCTCAATATCCGTCTTCTTGATGGACTTGAATCCCTCAAGATTTATACGTCCGAGTGTTGTCACAGGCTTGTCTCTTTAAAAGATAGATGCCTTATACAAAAGATTAATAACTGCAAATACAAGGAAAAAAAGGAAAGATTAGTGCCGAAGACGGGAATCGAACCCGTACGTCCATTGCTGAACACGGGATTTTAAGTCCCGGGCGTCTACCAGTTCCGCCACTTCGGCATACCGTTGTTAACATGAAAGGACGAACAATTTACCATCTTCGAACGGTTTCCCAAAAAAAATAAATCTTTCCCGCACACCCTTTTTTCCATCAGATGGAGGCCGTTACGAGCTGAAATGGTCGAATCCCCTGATTGAGGAGAGATCAATTTTCATCCCGTAAATATCGCTCAGTTGCACACCTTCCTCCACATCGGTGGTTTCGCCGATAACTGCGATCGTTTTGTTATCGGCAATGGCCGGATACTCCTCTTTCGGGATGGTGAAGAGCAACTGGTAATCTTCGCCCCCCGTCAATGCCCAGGTCAGGGCATCATCCTGCAGTTCATCGGCAATCCGGCGCGTACTTCCGAGGATTGGAATACGGGCCTCCTGAATCATGGCGCCGATCTTCGAGCGTCGGCAGAGATGCTGCAAATCGGAGCTGAGACCATCGGAAATGTCGATCATCGACGTGGGGCGGATATGGTGCGCATGGAAAAACCGGACAATATCGAGGCGGGCAAGGGGGAGCAACTGCTGCTGTATCGATTCGCTGTACTCTTTCAGGTCAGCCATGGCGCTTCTGCTGTAGCTCTCATTGTTTTCGATATGGTTCAGCATAATCTCCTTTTCGCGCATGAGGAGTTTGAGACCAGCCGTTGCGCCACCAAGAGCGCCGGTGATGCAGAGCAGCTCTCCCGGTTTTGCGCCGCTGCGGTGCACAAGCTGCTCGCGTGAAACCTCTCCCATCATGGAGATTGCAATAACCAGACCCGAGCGTGATGAAGAGGTATCTCCCCCGGCAATGGCCAGGCCGTACTCTCTTGCTGCATGGCTCATGCCCTGGTAGAGCTCTTCAATCATGGCAATGGAGAATGAGGCCGGAATGGCAAGAGAGATGAGCGCATAGCGGGGAAGGGCATTCATGGCGCAGATATCGGAGACATTGACGCTGATAGCCTTGCTTCCAAGGTGTTTCAGCGGGGTTGTCAGGAGATCGAAGTGCACCTGATCAGCAAGCATATCGGTTGTCGCCACCTGCAGCAGTTCAGCCGAAGGCTGGAAAACCGCGCAGTCATCTCCTATTCCCGTCAGGAGTTCCGGCACGGCAGGAAGGGTGCTGTTGGCAAGGGTGGCAATTTTATCTATCAGGCCGAACTCTCCGATTCCGGAAATAGCTGTATATGACATATTTTTACGTAAATTAAAATTCATTATGACCTGTGCTGTGGTTCGTTCTATCGAAACGTGACGCAGCAAGGGTTTGATTCTCAATAACAGAAAGACAATATCCGCTTTTTATGGGTTTTTTTGACAAATTCAAAATTTCAAGACTGAAGGAAGGGCTCGAAAAAACCCGCGACACCTTTCGCGAAAAGCTTGCCGTCATTACCAAAGGGAAAACGGAGATCGACGACGACTTTCTTGAAGAGCTTGAAACCATTCTTGTTGCAGCCGATGTGGGTGTCGAGACCACACTCGGAATTGTTGATGCCATTACGGAACGGGCAAAACAGGAGACCTATCGCTCGGAAGAGGAGCTCAACAGAATGCTGATGGAGGAGATTCAGCAACTGCTTGAAGAGACAGGAGAGGAGCATCCGCTCGATTTTGATGCGCCTCTTCCGGCAAAACCGTATGTTATTTTAATTGTTGGAGTAAATGGCGCGGGAAAGACCACCAGTGTTGCCAAGCTGGCTCATAATTATGATAAGGCAGGCAAAAAAGTCATTATCGCGGCAGCCGATACCTTCAGGGCCGCAGCCTACGAACAGCTTCAGATATGGGCCGACAGGGCAGGGGTTCCCATGATTGGCCAGGCACAGGGTTCCGATCCAGCCTCGGTGGTCTACGATGCCGTCAGCGCTGCGGTATCGCGAAATGCTGATGTTGTGCTGGTTGATACCGCAGGGCGGCTGCATAACAAGAGCCACCTGATGGAAGAGCTTGCCAAAATCATGCGGGTTGCCAAAAAAAGGATTCCTGAAGCTCCGCATGAGGTGCTGCTGGTGCTCGATGGTACCACCGGCCAGAACGCCGTGCTGCAGGCAAGGGAGTTTACGAAATTTGTCAAGGTGACCGGTCTTGTGGTGACCAAACTTGATGGAACGGCCAAAGGCGGGATTGTGCTCTCTATTTCACGTGAACTGAAGCTGCCGGTCAAATATATTGGAGTCGGTGAAAAAATCGACGACCTTCAGCTCTTCGATCGTGCAGAGTTTGTCAAAGCACTTCTGGGACGGGAACTCAAATAAACAGCTCACCAGATGGCAGTGCAGGGACCCCTTCATTTCAGCGTTCGTTACCCGCTGCACACCATTTCCGGCAGAGATTGCCGGAGCAGTTCAAGTATCCGTTCACGATTGGTGATCCGCAAAAGGTGAGAGCTGTTTCGGGTATCCTGTGCACCAAGGCGCGGCGCAATGAGAGCGGTTTCAGGGAGGGATTCAAGAAACTCCGCCAGCCGTTCCTCCACTCTCAGCGGGTTGCGGATAATGACGACATGGTCGATTTCCGCCTCTTTGTGATCAAGAAGATAGTCGATATGCCAGCGCAGTTTTTTGTCTGTGGCTTCAATGGCGCCATTTCCGGTGAAATGCCCTTCAGAAAAGAGTTTAATCATTGCAGCCTGGATGGCATGGGGCGCTTTTCCCCCTGATCGTGATGCATGGCGGATAAGTCGCCTTGCAAGCGGAGACCCATTCTGATTGTTGCCCAAAGCGGAACCGATATAAAGATAGTCGCCCTCTGGCAAGGTGAAGGGTTTTCCCTGCTGAAACCTGCCGAATGCAAGATGCAGCGTGCATGAGAGATGGATCAGGAGGATATAGGAGCCTGAGCGGTATTTACTGCCAAAAATGGTAAACTGCTCTGTGGACATTGTTTTTTGTTCTTTTTGATGCAATATTAGCCATTCAGGAAGGTTGTCTGGTGGATTGCAAGATACAATTCAACGGGTTCTCTTTTTATCGATGCAAGAGGGGAAAAAACTTCTGGACTTCAGGCGCAGGGAGATGGTTGAAACCCTGAAACGCTATGGTATCACTAACCAGCGGGTGCTCAAAGCGTTTCTGGAGGTGCCGCGTCATCTCTTTTTTGAAGTCGAAGCCTGGGATGCAGCCTACAATGATGGCGCTTATCCTGTCGGGTTCGGGCAAACCATTTCCCAGCCCTATACGGTTGCCTTCATGACCAGCTTGCTTGTTGAGCGTTCTCCCTCGGGCAAGGTGCTTGAAATTGGTACAGGATCGGGTTATCAGGCAGCAATTCTTGATGCCCTCGGATATTCTGTTTTTAGTGTAGAACGGATAGTTGCTTTGTATGAGCGTGCGCAACAGCGGTTTTCGAGGCTTGGTCTGCATATAGCCTGCCGTTTTGGCGACGGAACGCTTGGCTGGAAGGATGAGGCCCCTTTTGATGGCATTGTGGTAACGGCAGGCGCTCCGAAAGCGCCGGAGTCGCTTCTGCAGCAGCTTGCCGAAAACGGCTGTATGATTATCCCTGTTGGCGGCAGTGATGCACAGCAGATGACGGTTATCAAGAGAGAGGAGGGCGAGTTCAAAAGAGAACTTTTTGAGCGCTTTGTGTTTGTGCCGCTGGTTGGCAGGGAAGGTTGGGACGACACTGTTTTTTAACAAAATCTTAAAGAAGGGATGATTTATGGCTGTAATGTCCAGCTTGCGGGATAAAACTCATATTATACTCTACACCCTGTTGGCAGCGTTTCTTGCGCTGATTGTCTTCGAATGGGGTATGGATTTTACCGGAAACAGCGGTACGAAACAGAATCAGGCCGGTGAGGTCAACGGGAAGGTTATTCCCTACAGCCAGTATGAGGAGATATACAAGGCGGTAACCGAGAATTTCCGGAGAAGCAATCCGGGAGCTGAAGTGATGCCGGAGAACGAACTCGAGTTTCAGGAGCAGGCATGGAATACGGTGGTTGAACAGACCCTCCTCGACCAGCAGCTCAAAAAATTTGGTATCACCGTTCAGGATCAGGAGGTCGTTGATGCCCTGGGCAGCGCCACCAACCCCCCCCAGGTGATTCGCCAGAATTTCACCAATCCAGCCACAGGAGCCGTTGATCGAGCCAAACTCGAAAGTATCCGTCGTGACCCTCGCAACAAGGAGTTATGGCTGCAGATCGAAAAAATTGTCCGTCGTGAACTTGAGGTGAACAAGCTGCTCAGGGCTCTTCAGACCTTTGTCCATGTCACCGACAGGGAGCTTGACGATATTGTCAATCGGCAGTATTCCCTCTTTTCAGCCTCCTTTATCCCCTTTCCCCTGAGCTTTGCGGGGCCTGACAGTAACTTTCCGGTAAAGGAAGAAGAGATCAAAAAGTATTACGACGAACATAAAGAGCTTTTAAAGCAATTTTATTCAAGAAAAGCAGATTTTGTCTTCTTCCCTCTGATTCCTTCATCAAAAGACAGTCTTGCTGTTCGCACTGAACTTGAAACCATTCGTGCCGAGTTTTCCGCATCGGTCAATGACAGCGACTATGTCAAAGTGCAGAGTGATCGTCCTGCAGGGATCAATAAAGTGTACAGCCGTGCCGATTTTTCACCGGCAGCAGGTGATGTCTTTTTTAATTCCCCAAATTTCAAGCCGGGAACCATTGTTGGTCCGATAGCCGACCGGGGTGAATACCGTCTGATCAAGATCCGGCAAATTTCCGCATCCGCTCCGCTGGTTGCGAGGGCGTCGCACATTCTCTTGCACTTCAACCCGGCCAGTCGTGAAGATGTCGCGCGAGTGAGCCAGCTTTCAGCGCTTATTTTCAAACAGCTTCAGGCAGGTACTCCTTTTGATGCTCTGGCGAAAAAATATTCTGCCGACCCTGTCAGCGCACTTAATGGAGGCGATATCGGATGGTTCAGCAAGGAGCGGATGGTACCGCAATTCGCGGCAGCAGTTTTTGGTGCGCGTCCCGGTTCGGTCATCGGACCTGTTCAGACCCAGTTTGGCCTGCATATTATCAAGGTGACCGGTTTTGATACGCAAGCCGCCCTCTGCTCCGAGATTGTGCGCAACATCAGGCCATCGACGGAGACGGTCGACAGCGGACGGCGTCTTGCAACGGCATTTCAGATTAATGCCACTGAGAAGGGCTTCGACAAGAGCGCTGCCAGCGCAAAGCTGCCCATCGGCAAGACCGGCGACTTCAACAAGCATATGCCGATTCCCCAGATTGGCTACAGAGAAGCGGTGACAACATTTGCATTCAAGGCAAAAGAGGGTGACCTTTCGGATGTTCTTGAAACGGAAAAAGGTTTTTATGTCATGCGTCTGACCGGCAAGAATGATACCGGATATCGTCTGCTTGACAAGGAGCTGAAAGCAAGGATTACAGCCGAATTGGTGCGGAAGAAAAAGGAGGCTCTGCTGGAGAAAAAACTTGCAGCAATGGCAGCGGTGCCTGGAGTGACGCTTGAAAAGATAGCGGCATCCCATGCCGGAGTGAAGGTTGTGGTGGCCGACAGTATCCGGTGGAGCAACGGCGCAATCCCCGGCTATGGTGTTGACCGTTCCCTGGTGGAAGGCATGTCGGCTCTTGTTCCCGGAAAGCTCTCGGCTCCACTGAAAACCAGCGATGGTGCCGCGCTTGTGTTGTTGTCGAGTAAAACAGTTCCCGCAGGGCTGAACAGAAAGGCTGAAAAAAGCGCTATAGCCCCCCAACTGCTCCGGGCAAAACAGGAGCAGCTCTTTGCGGAGTATATTGCATCATTGCGCAAGAAAGTTATCGATCCCTGGGGCCGAATCTCGAATTAATGAGCTGCCTCGAAAGCCTCCATGCAGGCTTTGATTTCGGCTGAGCTGCCAAACGTGAGGCACTCGCGTGCGAGTGCTTCCGTTTCAGCAATGGAGTAGCGCGACACCAGTGATTTGAGTTTCGGAATATCCGAAGCGACAACACTGAATTTTCTGAGTCCACAGCCCAGCAGAAAAGGCAGGGCGAGATGGTCGGAACCCATATCGCCGCAAATCATCGCCTTGCAATGGTTTTTGTGGGCAACTGCTATCACCCGGTGCAGTTGGCGGACAATCGCCGGATGAAATTTTTCAAAGAGATCCTGCACGATAACGTTGTTGCGGTCCACGGCAAGCGTGTACTGCGTCAGGTCATTGGTGCCGATACTGATGAAGTCAACACACCGCGTTATTTCATCAATGAGTTCGACCGCCGCAGGTACCTCGATCATTGCGCCGATACCCGGTTTTTCAACCTGCGAATTACACTCACTGGAAAGCTCCGCATAGTGGCGATCGACAATTGCCCTTACTTTAAGTACCTCATCGACCGAGATGATCATGGGAATGAGGATATCAAGGTTTCCATGGACATTAGCCCGGATGACAGCCCGGATCTGTGCATCAAGTATTTCCGGCAGATCAATCAGGATCCGGATACCCCTCCAGCCGAGGTTCGGATTTTGTTCCTTGACCGGAGAGTACATCAGCTTGTCACCCCCAATATCAAAGAGGCGGATATCAAGAGGCATCGGAGCAATCTCCTCAGCCATTTCCCGGTAATAATGGTACTGTTCAGACTCCTTGGGAACTTTTGTTCCCTCGGTAAAGAGATTTTCGCTTCTGAACAGCCCCACTCCCTCAGCGCCGGCAGCAGTCAGAGCCTGCAACTCCTCCTTGAAGTCAATATTGGCATAAAAGGTGATTCTGACACCGCACTTTGTTGTAGCAGGAAGCGCGGCCATCAGGGAGCTGTCGGCATCACTTTTTTGAGCCTCCTCATTTTTTCTGAGGTAGCGAGCAAGAGTCTCTTCCTCAGGATTCGTAATCACGGTTCCCGTCGTTCCATCAATGATCATCGGCATTCCGGTCGATACCTTCTGGGAGATATTGCCAAGCCCGACAATGATGGGAATGTTCAGAGAGCGGCATATCAGGGCGATATGCGAAGTTTTCCCCCCTGTATCGGTGATAAATCCCTTGATATTGCTGCGGCTTAAAAGAATGATATCAGCAGGGGAGAGAGTGTTTGAAGCAACAATTACCCCTTCAGGTATCCATGAATGCAGTTTTCTGACGTGCAGGTTTCTGATAATCCGGTTTTTGATATCGTGCAGATCATCAGCCCGATCCTGGAAAATCAGGTCGTCGGAATTTTTGAATTTTTCAAGATACTGATCGAACTCCTCCTCAATGACCAAATGCGCCGGTTTGTGTTCTGATTGAATACGTCCGGCAATGGCATCAATCAGCACCGGGTCTTGCAGTATCATGATCTGGGCCTCAAAGAGATTGGAGTAGCCCTTTCCCAGTTTTCTTATCGTTACCTGCTCAATTTTCTTCAGTTCATGTGCCGACCGGTGCAGGGCAGAGAGAAAACGCTCAATCTCCTCACCCGTGTTTTTGTCATTCAGCTCCCTGATTTCATGATTACTCTCCTCCTTGACGAAGCTGTAGCACTCTCCGACAGCAATTCCTCTCGATGCGCCAATTCCGGTGTAGGTCGTTTCGGTACTTTTCACAGTGGGCTCCTCCTTTGGTGTTTCGCATCCGGAGTTCAGTTGTTCTTTATTTTCAGGCATAATGGCGGCTTAAAAAGGTGCGTCGTCTTGAGAGATAAACTGGGTGATAACTGATTTTCCTGCTTCCGGCAATGCGGCTGTATGATGATCCTGATTTCCGGAAGCTGTCGATCCTTCGCCACCGGTAACATAGCTGTTGGCTGTGGATTGAAAACGGCCATAATTTTTCAGGAACAACAATCGTATATCTCCGATCGGGCCATTTCGCTGCTTGCCGATGACTATTTCGACCACATCTTTTGTCGATGAGCCATCCTCGAAAGTCTGTTTGCCATACATTTCCGGTCTGGAAAGGAACATGACCACATCAGCATCCTGTTCAATAGAGCCCGACTCCCTGAGGTCACTGAGCTGAGGCCTGCGGTCTCCTGAGCGCTGTTCGACAGAACGGTTGAGCTGTGCCAGGGCGATGACGGGAATATTCAGCTCCTTTGCCAGCGCCTTCAGCGAGCGGGATATCTGTGCAATCTCCTGTTCGCGGTTTGTTCTGCCATCCCTGACCGGTGTGACCAACTGCAGGTAATCAACAACAACCATGCCAATATTGTGTTCCTGCTTCATCCTGCGGGTTTTTGCGGCAAGTTCCATAATGGAGATACCGGCGGTATCGTCAATAAAAAGCTTCGCTTCATTGAGCTTGTCCATGCTGTTGATGATTCGGCCCATCATCTCAGGCGTTATCCGGCCCGTTCGGACAAGCTGCGACTCAACATAGGCTTCAGCACACATAAGCCTGATGGCCAACTGTACCTCAGCCATTTCAAGACTGAAAAAAAGCACCGGGGTGTCGAAATCCACGGCAGCATTACGGGCGACAGCAAGCGCCAGCGCCGTTTTTCCCGCCGAAGGTCTTGCTGCAATGATAATCATGTCGGAGGGCTGAAATCCGGCTGTAAGCTGATCAAGCTCGGAAAATCCCGATCCAACGCCAGTGACGGAAGATTGAGATGCCCTGAGGCTCTCAAGCATATGGATACCATTTTTGATCAGTTCCTTGATCAGCGATGCCTTCTTTTTGATACCAGCCTGGGAGATATTGAAAAACTGCTGTGAGGCATGTTCGACAAGATCGAAAATATCCATCGATGAGCTGTAGGCTACACCGGAAATTTTAGCCGAAATGGAGATCATGCGCCGGTACAGGTACTTCTCCTTTGCCAGACGCGCATAATATTCAATATTTGCAGCGCTGATTACCTTGCCCGAAAGTTCAGCCAGGTAGTGGCGTCCGCCGACGGGCTCAAGCTCGTTCATTTTCAGCAACTCCTCGCTGACTGTAATAATGTCGAGAGCCTGCCGTTTATGGTAGAGCTGCATCATCGCCTTGAAAATAATCTGGTGGCGCCGCTCATAAAAGACCTCCTCACCGTTATCGCCGAAAATCTGGATCACCTGTTCAATCGGCTCATCTTCAAGCAGAATACAGGCAAGAACCTCCTGCTCAATTTCCGTTGAGTAGGGAGGCAAACGGCTCTCCTTGCTGAAATCGATATCCTTGCTGAAATCTATGGCAGGCGGCGCTTTCTTGATCATGGTTTATGATAATGTTCAGGTACAGTTATTCTGGCAGCAGATTGTCGCATAATGGCGCATCATCAATTGAATGTCATCCCAGCATCCCCTTTTCCACTCAGGGTTACGCAGCAAAGCCGCCGGATGATAGGTAATAAAACAGTCATACCCCTTCCATTTTATTGCCTTTCCTCTCATGGAGCCCAGAGAGAGCTTGTTTTCAAAAATGGTGTTTGCCGCAACCTTGCCGAGAATCAGAATCACTTTTGGATTGACTATCTGCAACTGTTCCAAAAGCCAGGGGATACAGTTCTCAATCTCATCCGGTAAAGGGTTACGGTTTCCGGGGGGGCGGCATTTCAGGATATTGCAAATATAGACCTCTGGCCGATTGAATCCGGCAGCCTGCAGGATTTTATCGAGGAGCTGGCCTGAACGTCCAACAAAGGGCCTGCCTGAAGCGTCCTCTTCGGCTCCTGGAGCCTCGCCGATAACGGCAAGTTTTGCTGCAGGGTCTCCCTCACCAAAAACAAAGTTCAGTCTTGTTTCAGCAAGCTGGCACTTTCTGCATTTCCTGGCAGTTTCGAAGAGCAGAGCAAGCTCCTGCGATGATGAAGCTGGCTCTTCTACACATGAAACAGGTGGCATGACGATCAATTATTTCAGAGGTTAAGGGCTCTTTCGAGGCAAAGCTGTTCTATGGCGTCAAGAAGTTTTTCAGCAGCAGCATCTTTGGTCAGCAGAGGGAGCTCCGTTGTCATCCCATCGCATCCTATCAGGGTAAGAATATTTGTATCGACATCAAAACCCGAATTTTTGCGATCGAAGTAATTAAAGGCAATAAGGTCAAGATTTTTTTCTGCCAGTTTTTTGCGTGCATTATCCAGGCCTGTGCGGGTTTCAAGGGCAAATCCCACCGCAAGCTGAGCGGAGCTTTTCTGCCGACCAAATCCGGCAAGGATATCCGGATTTTTAACAAGGGTCAGCTCAATATTCTCAGCACCCTTTTTAATTTTTCCCTCAATGGGTGTTGCGGGGCGATAGTCGGAGACGGCAGCCGCGCCGATAAAGAGGTCGCATTTTCCGAAAAAAACTTCGGCAGCAGCGTTCATTTCCAGAGCGCTTTCAACATCAAGACGCTCTACGCCGGGAGGTGCAGGAAGATGAACCGGTCCGGTAATGAGCGTGACGAGGGCTCCGCGTTTTTCGGCAGCACGAGCGATGGCAAAACCCATTTTTCCCGAAGAGTAGTTGGAGATGAAACGGACGCCATCAATTTTTTCGCGAGTTGGCCCTGCTGTGATCACGACCGATTTTCCCTGAAGCGGAGAGCTTCCGGAGTTGTGCAGCGCCGCCTCAAGAGCGGCAAGGATGGCCTCGGGCTCGGGCATTCGGCCAACGCCACACTGCCCTGAGGCAAGCTCACCGCTTTCAGGGTTGGTGACAAGGCAGCCCTGGGCTGCAAGGGTTGCTATATTCCGCTGTACCGAGGGTGACAGAAACATCTGGCCATCCATGGCCGGAAAAATCAGCACCGGTTTGGCTGGACGAAGCGTCAGAAAAAGAGCGGCAAGCATATCGTCGCAAAGACCTGCACTAAGCCTTGCAAGCGTATTTGCCGTAGCCGGTGCGATAACAAGGGCATCGGCCCACTCCCCAAGAGAGATATGGCGCGTGAAATCCATCCCCTCCTCCTCCAGCGGGGGCAGGATTTTGCGATAGACCCTCTCTTCCGAAACGGTTGCAAGTGCGAGTTCACTCACAAAACGGGCGCCACCCTCCGTCAGCGCCACCCTGACGTTGGCCCCCTGTTTTTTTAACAGCCTGACCAATTGCGGTATTTTATAGGCAGCAATGCCTCCGCAAATGCCAACGATGATGTTTTTTCCCCTCAAGATGGTTACCCCCGGAGTTTGTTGCTGAATGGTTCTTTCCGCCAATTTACAAAAACCGAAAGGAATTTATCTCTTCTTGTCGGAAGAGGGGAAGATGCGTTTCCAGAATTGATCCCAGGTTTGGAAACGCTCTTTGTAGGAGAGGCTCACTCCCCAGGTCTCGGCAGGCTTCTGCAGATTGCTGTTCGAAGTTGTACTGACATTCTGCCCATAAGAACGGGAGGCCTCAAGAGAGACTTTTGGAGTAATACGGTACTCAATCTTCTGAGCCGTACCGTAATAATCTGCAGTAGTTGACTCCCCGCTGACGGGAGAGCTTCCCGTCCCGATAAAGCGCACTTTTCCGCCCGTACCCGGAACACTGAGAGCAAGGTAAAGGTCGAGTCCGCTCAAGGCGCCGCGTTTATCGACGCCAACATTGACATTGAAACTTTCAAGTCCACCGATATCCTGAATGAAGCGTGAAATCCTTGACGACAAAATTCCGGTACCGGCTGAGAGGCCAGCGGTTGAAACGGCAAGATTTCCGCTTTGCAGGCTGCTGCCCGGCCGGACATACCACTGTTTGGAGAGCAGCAGAGAGATAACATTCAGCTCCGCGTTCTGGTCGATCTGGCTCGTCTGCCCGCCGATCATGTTGAGCGATGCAAAGGGCAGCGACTGCTCATTAAGGTAGTAGCCCATGGCGATCTGAGGCTCATTCAGTGTACCGGTAATGGCAAGCAGCAGTTTTACATTATCGCGATCACCGCTCTGCTGGTTTGATGCGGTTACATATTTACTGCCATAGAGATTATCCATCACGCCGTTCCGGATATCGACACTGTTCCAGCTTATTCTTCCTCCATCCTGCAAATCAAAGTTCGAGTTGGAAAATTTGTATTTGCCGCCAATAATATTGACCGAACCAAAGAGCTGATAGCGCTGGTTGTATTTACTCACCATCAGTGAGAGGTTGTTGATGGACGATTCAAGCTGTTCGCCTCTGAGGCGATCAAAAATAACCGTATACTTGAGTGGTTCACTACTGCTGAGCCGCAGGTTTTTTATCTGCAGGATATCGATCAGAGAGTGATAAAACTCTGCAGGTTCTGCTGTTCTTGTCCCGTTTTTGCTCTCCAAAGCTGCTGCTGAAGGGTATCGGGGTATAAATTCAATAAACTTTTCAACACCCACATACTTTGTCCCCTCATTTGCTCCCGTTCGGTAGAGTGAGAAATCAGCGGCATCAATCCTCAGCTCACCTTCGATAACGGGTTCGGAGAGCGTGCCGCGAAGCACAATATTACGGGTAGAACCGGTGATGGTGCCGAACGAGGTCTCATCTCCCTTGTCTTTTTTATTGTACAGGAGGAGCCTGTTCAATCGGCCCGTGAGCTCCAGCCCCGTTGGTTTGAGTTGTTCAAGTCGCACCACTCCATTGATGACACCCGCTCCACTGCCGTTGTCATGCAGCGTCATTTCGCGCAGTTCAACAGCTTTCGGGGTGACATAAATCTCGCCGTTGAGGCGGTAGGAGACCTGCGTGGGCGCTATTTTAATCAAGGTATTGCTCAGGCGGCTGCTCAGATAGATCTCCGGTTTCGGTGTTCTGCCCTCGATTTTGAGTGTTGTCGGCACAATACCCTCTGCCGATTCAAAGAAGGGGAGCAGGTACTCAAGAAACTGTGCCGAAAGATTGTCAGAACGAAACGATGCACTGATGGGCGCCTGTTCCGTCAGACGAAAAGAGAGGGGATAGTAGCCGATGGCAAGAGGAATGGTTCCGCTGCCTTCAAGAGTGTTCATGGAGGGTTTTACCTCTCCGCTGCTGCTGTCACCTTTCGGGATGTGGCTTTGCAAGTCGAAACGAAGCTGCTTTCCGCTATGGATGATTGTTGCCTGCAGGGTACCGATCATGATCTCTTCATAACGGATATTCTGCCCGTTCAGGGTAAGCTTGCTTGTTTTTGCCTCAGGGCTTCCACTGACCAGCAGAGAGCCATTGATGGTTCCGGAAAGTTTGTCGAGAGAGGGATCAAGGGCAAATCGCTGCAGTTCATTCAGTTCCATATGAGACAACGTGCACTGAAAACTGCCCGGCTGGACGTTGCTCAGTTCGCCATCCAATACGGCCCGCTGCTGACCTTTGGCGATGGTGAAACGGTTGAAGCGGGCAGCGTTTTTTCCGATCAGGAGATGTGAGTTCTCCTCCGCCTGCCAGATACCGGTATGATCTTTCAGGGAGAGGCGCGAAAAGAGGAGGTCATAGTTGAGGTTTCCTCTTGTTACGGTAAATGTTGTTGAGAGTCTTTGCAGAGGATCGGGTATGGCAAGCTCAATGGTACCTGCAAGAGACGATGGCGTGTAGAGGCCGGAAAAGGTCGTTTCACCAGCTTTTTTACCGGCGATGGTGATAGAGGAAGCCCTGCCGGTTACAGAGGCTTTCGGAACCCCGTTGCCCTGGCAAACCAGATCGGCCTTCATGGAGAGATTTTCAACCGCCATATCCTCATGGGAGAGCAACCTGCGGAGGTTTATTGTGCTGCCGATTGAACACTGGCCATTACGGTATGAAGCAATTCCCTCAGCGCTTCCCTGCAAGGTAAGCCCCTGAACAGGAAAGAGCAGCACCAATGGTGAGATATCCTTTGCCGTGACGCTGTATTTGACCGTGAAAGCCTTCCGGAGCCTCTCTATTCCGGTAACAGGCAGAGGAGGAGCTGCCTGCCAGATATTTTGTGTCGCTATCTCCCGTCTGAGGGCTGACATGGCAACATCACCAAAAGCCATCAGCTCTTTAAAGCTATAATCCCCCTCAGCAAGCAGATCAAGAAAATCGCTTCTGATGCTCGTTTGCGAAGAGGTGGCATTCTGAACAATGGCAACAGAGACTTTCGAACGATCTTTCAGTTGGAGCGTGTTAATGGAAGAGGGTGAAAACTGCAACGTGGTTGCAATATTGAGCATCTCAGGATCAAATCCTGACCCCTGCACCGCAAAATGGCTGTTCAGGTCGGTTGTAACCACCTTTTGAGCAAAGAGTTTCGACAGATCAAGCGCTGTGCTTTTACCGGAAGCCTGGTAGTGCGGCACCCCCTCCTTCCAGTTGATCTCACCCTCAAGATTGAGCGTGGTCAGATTATTACGCAAAAAGAGAGAGCTATTGAGCAACCGGCGCTCATACTTTGCCACGATGGAGCCCTCTTTAATGGGCTGATTCAGCCAGAAAGAGTCCGTCAGTTGCATATCAAGCGCCAACTGGCTGATCTCCCGGCTGCTTCCTTGAGCCTCAAAACTGCCCGAGGTGTTCAGCAGGCTTTTTCCGCTCTCCGGTTGCAGGAAGAGGTGCGGCTTGCACCCTTTCAACGCAAAGGTGCCTTTGGTGGTGAAAGCATCCGGCGCCACCCCTGAGGCCTCGCCACTCAGCGAGAGCTCTCCGAGCCGGGAGAGAGTGGTCATCTCCCCCTTGACCGCTTGCAGGGTACCCTTTGCATTGCCAAGAAAGGTAATGTCGCCGATTTTGTGGGCAATCTCCTTCAGGGGCGCCTCTTTCAGGAACGACTCAACAAGAGGCGCCGCAATTTTTGAGCTGTCGCATTGCAGCGCATAAGCAAAGGCGCTCCTGTTGTAGAGGTTCAGCAACTCACCCTTGACGGCCAGGCGGCTTTTGTCGAGCGTCAGAAGCGCATCGAGGAGCTCAACATGCTCCTTTTTTCCCCGCGCATTTCCCTTGAAGGTATAGAGCCCGGAAGGCAGAACAAGAGGCGGGTAGAAGAGCTTCAGGTCATCGCTTTGCAAGGCAAGCTCCTCAACATTGAGAAACGAAGAGGCAAGGGCAAGCTCTTTTTTCCTTTGCGGTGAAAAAATGTTGAAATGATCAATCGTGGCCGAGAGCTTCGCATGGCTTCTGTTAGCAGCAACCTTCAAGCCAAGCAGCTCCGAACGGGTTTCAGAAAAGAGAAATTTACCTGAAGCCTGTCGGAGAAAAAGATGCTGCCGGGGGATATCGAGCTGCAGTTTTTCAATTGTTCCGTTCAGAAATTTTTTCTTGACCGTAAAGGAAGAGAGCTCAGCCGTTATACTCTTCACCTCAAGCGGCAAACTCCCTGAACGGCCCTGCGCTCCGTACCAGGAGAGGTTTCCGTTGGTGATGCGCAGGTTTTTGCAGAAAATGCGATCGAGTGGCCCCTTTGTCGAATCAGGGTCACGGGATTTGAACGCAAGTTCAAGATTGAGTTTCCCGTTCTTTCCCTCAACAACCCGTGCATTCAGGGAATCAGCCGTCAGGCGACGGACAGATATTTTTCTGATTTCAGGCTGAAGGAGCGAAAGAATGTTGAATTTGAGTGAAATCCTCCTTGCTTCCAGAGCTGCCAGCCTCTCCCCCGGGCCATAAACGCGCGGATTGACAAGGGTAACATGGTTTGGAAACTTCAGGTGCAGCTCCTGCAACTCAAGGCGCCCATAAAATTTTTCATTAAAAAGAGCGATAACCCGCTCCCTGGCAAACCGGTCAACCATGCCGCTGTTCAGCACAATAAGCGAAGTGAGCGTCAGCAGAAGCAGAAGTGCCGAAAACGCTGTCAGCACTCTGAGGCTATAGTGTTTAAATTGTTCCACTGCAGTGCGCCGATTGAGAGGAGAGCTGGATGATTTTTTCGATTATCCCGCTTGTTGATCGTCCTTCGAGCAAGGGAAGCGTCAACACCGCCCCGCCATGTTCAAGCACCGCCCGCGCTCCAGCAATACGCTCGACGGCCCAGTCGGCTCCCTTGACCAGAATATCAGGCAGCAGCGTGCCAATCAGCTCTTCAGGCGTATCCTCATCAAAGAGGGTGAGCAGATCAACAACCTCCAGGGCCGAGAGCACCGTAGCGCGGTCGGTTTCGCAGCAGACCGGGCGACTCGGCCCCTTGAGCCGACGAACCGAAGCGTCGCTGTTGAGGCCAATGACCAGCACATCGCCAAGTTTCCTTGCCGCCGTCAGATACTCGACATGCCCGGCATGAAGGAGATCAAAACAGCCATTGGAAAAAACAACCTTTTTTCCCGAGGCCTGCCATGCCCGCACTCTTTCAAGCGCCTCACATGGGCTCATTACCTTGCTGGATCCTGTCATGATGGTCACGTTATCTGCAGCCGTGAACGGCAAGTGCTGTAAAAGATAAATATCTGATATTTTTTTCCAATTTAGCGTATACTCTTCGATTGTCCGCATGGTAAAACAGAGATCATTGTTATGCAGCGAAGAGGGAGAAACAACGGGGAATTTTCACAGAAAGCCCTCTATTGGCTCATCATGATGCTTGGAGCGCTTGTCAGAAACATCAGTCGCAAACGCTCAACCGCCATAGCCCATCTCCTCGGTGATTTTGTTTTTTACATCCTTCAAACAAGGCGCTCCCTTGTGACCGGGAATCTTGCGCTCACCTTTCCCGAAAAAAGCAGCGCGGAAATCAAAGCCATTGCCTCCAGGGTTTATCGCAACCAGGCTGAAAATATTATTGAAATGCTTCGTCTTCCCATGATCAAAACAGCGGACGATGCACGCCATCTCCTCAACGTTGATGCTGCTGATTTTCTTGCAAAAACCACTGGCAATAAAAAAGGAGGAGTACTCGTTTCAGCCCACTTTGGCAACTGGGAGCTGCTCGGTCTCTGTTCCGGCCTGCTGGTTGCTCCTCTGACCATCGTAGTAAAACCGTTGAAAAACTCCCGGATTGACAGCCAGATCAACGCCTGGCGAACCATGCAAGGCAACCGGGTCATCTACAACGGGCAGGCTCTTCGCGAGGGGCTGAGAACGCTCCGCCGGGGAGAGATTCTTGTCATGCTTGGCGACCAGTCTGCACCCGGGGGCTCCTTTATTACCGGGTTCCTTGGACGTCGAACCTCCGTTTTTCTCGGGCCCGCCTGGCTTGCCCTTAAAGCAGGGGTACCGCTTTTTGCTGCCATGTGCCGCAGAACGGGAGATGGCCGCTATAAGGTCGATTATGAAGAGATTGGATACAGCGATCTCGGTACCAGCAAAGAGGACGCCGAAGAACTTGCCCGCCGATACACCAAAGTACTTGAGCGCTCTATCTATCAATACCCTGAAGAGTGGTTCTGGCTGCACAACCGGTGGAAAAGGATGGAGTTGTAAACGAAATCTTTTGATGAACGCAACGCTCTATTCTGAAATATTACGGATACCATCATCCGCTCTGATTTGCAGGAATGCGTCCGTTTCCGGATGGTTCCATACGTCTACATAAACTGTTGTATCAGACACTCCGAGGTTTTTGGATTCTTGAGCAGCGTATAAAAATCGTGACGGTCAGAACAGTTGTTGCGCAGCAGTTGGAGCGTCGCGAGCAGTGCAGCATTGTTTTTTGACCTCAGTATTTCTGAAATCAGCGGGAGGTCGGAAGAGAGGCGCTCAGCATCAAGTAATCGGGCACTGTTTGTTTTCATGGTATTGGCCATCACAGCAGCCACTTCAAGGCGTACCTTCAGGAGATCCTCCTTGATGGTGTTCTTTCGGTGTACCCTGTAAAGGATATGCGTCTGCTCCATGTCGATCATGACGCAGTGATGGCAGAGTGCAGTCAAAAGAAAATCCAGATCATGGCAATAGCGCAACGGCTGAAATCCCTGGCACTTTCTCCACAGTTCACGCGAAAAAAACATATTCGACGTCGATGTCACCGAATTTTCATTCAAAAAAGCCAGATCAAGAGTCCTGCACTTTTTCTGGAATGCTGATGCCCTTTGCAGCCATTCAACGGTTTCACCGTCAGAGAGCCGCCCACCCTTTTCGTCAATGATGCCGATTCCGCCGCAGACAAAATCAACTTCCGGATGATTGCAGATAATGTTCCGGCAGCGCTCTATTTTGGTTGGCAAAAAAAGATCATCGGTATTAAGCACCGCAATAAATTCACTTTGCGACAGCCCTATTGCCCTGTTCAACGTCTTCTCAGCGCCGCAGTTTTCTTGCTGCAACAGTGTTGCCCTTGGCTCATCTCTCAGCATTTTATATGCTATGCTGAAGCCGTTATCGGTTGAACCGTCATCAATCAGAATGATTTCATCAACAGGAGAAGTTTGCTCCAAAACACTTTGCAACGTTGAAGCAATGTAGTGAGCATGGTTGTACAACGGCAGCACAACACTGATTGACGGGTTATCCATGTGCGTCATATCGGGACATGATTATTGTGAATCACATTGATCATCAACTTCTCGTATTGCGCTACAACATCCTTAAATGAATCGTGGTGGTCTGCGTTCTGACTCTCGCTCCCCTCATTTTCGCAAACAGTTACCCCATTGGGAACTACAACAACTTTTTCGCCAGGAATGCCAAGGATCTTTTCTGCAGAGTCAGCCTTTTTTCGTGAAGCAGCAACATAGGTATCAACACAGGGCTTGAATCCGGGAAAATCATTCCGCTGCCAGTCACTCACGAAGGCATCATCAAGAAGCGTGATATTTGGTATCGACAAGGCCTCAAAAAACGGATACCCCAGATACGAACCTTGCGATATCGACAACTGCGGACAATATTTTTTCAAAAAACGGTTATAGGCAAAAGCGCTCTTGATTTTCGGGAGTTGTACAACCGTAATTCCTGCTGATTCTGCTTTTGCGCTGAAGTCACCCATTGTTCCTGGTGTAAGAATTGCACACTCGAAGAGCGCTTTATCAAAAGCAAGCACCATATCGAGCAGCGGGTTTTCAAGAGAGCCCCTCTCAAAAGAGGGTACCTCCACAACAATCCTCATTCTTTTGTCAGAATCGTTTGCTACCGGGGAAGGAAGAGAGAGAGCGTTACACGATGCATCGTTTGACGCAAATGCAACAGAGTGTGGGGAGAGCGCTTCAGAGGCTTGTTGCACCTCCTTCACGGAAAGCAGGGAAGCGAGAAACGCCTTCAGTCTCTCTTTTCCTGCAGCGCAGGAAAATTGTTGCTCCATAAAAACAAGAGCATGATCACTGATTTCCTGCCATAACGACGCATCAGTATAAAGCCTGACGACTGCGTCAGCAAAAGACTCATCTCCATCGGCAACGAGAATTTCTCTGCCCGCAGTCAGCCCCATTCCTTCTACAGCGAGGGAGGTTGCTACACAAGGCACGCCGAAACTGGCGCTTGTGACAATTTTCCCTTTAATGCCGGCTCCTGTCCTGAGCGGTGCAACAGAGAGACGACAGGAATGAAAATAATCACCCAAATCAGGTACAAAGCCAACGACCGTTATCCGGGGGTCACCCTGCGCCGCCGCATAAACCTCCTCAGAGGGATTGCTGCCAAGGATCAGCAGGTCAGCATCAGCAATATTTCGGCGTACAAGAGGCCATACTGCACTGATAAAATAAGTTATAGCATCGACGTTTGGCCGGTGTTCAAAGCTGCCGATAAAGACAATATTGCGCCGTTCTGCAAAAGGAAGAGTGCGGCCCGGCTGATCACGAAAAAAGGGAAGGAGATAAGCCTTCACAGAAGGATCCGTTTTCAGGACAAGTTCAAGTTCTGCAGAACTCAGAACAATGGTTGCGTCGGCAGCGCGCATCAGCGCGAACTCCTGCGCCTTTGTTTTTTTTGCCCTCTTCCTGAGCTGGCTGGAATTTTCCAGCTCGGCACTCCGCTCTTCACGCAAAAAATGCAGGTCAACCGTATTAAAAATGACTTTGGCCTGTGGAGCATGTTTACGTACAGCGGGAAGGTGAGCATCAGCAACGTTCACCCTGTAAAGCATCACCAGCTCAAAATATTGTCCGGCAACGACAAAAAAATCGGTAATGGAACTGATATTGCGATTGTCGAGGCAATGAACGCCGAGCGATGCCAGATCATCAGTGTACCTCTCCCGGTAGAGAAGGTTTGCGGGTATAAAGGTGACATCATAGCCAAGTTCGACCAGCGCCTGCATGGAGAGGAACGTATCGATCGATCCGGAATCCTGGTCTGGTGTGGGGGTTAAAGCATCAATAACGACAATTTTCCGGGCAGTCACATCTTTGTACAATGTTTGGCATAACCGCCGCAGATGAAAAAGGGGGTCAAGCTTCGAGAGGTAACCCGCTGTAAGAGAGTGCTTGGCAAGGAATGTAAAAAGCACATTTCGCACTTTTCGTGATCGCTTTTTAAACGATTTCGATAGTTTTCGAACGGGTTTAGTCATTTTCCATGCGCTTGAGCGGATGACCCGGTTATAATCGTTTTTCAAAGTCGTAAATTGGGCTTCCAGCAGATGCAGATTGCTGTCCAGAGTTGTGATCTGCTTCTCCCGCTCCTCAAGGTCACGAGTAAGCTGTTCATGGTCACGGCTAAGTTGCTTCAGCTTCTCTGTCAGCTCAGAGGTACGATAACCCAGCACAATGCGCTCACCTGTCGTAGCAAAAAAATTCCTGACCAGAACGCCCCTCTCATCCGACGCCCACTCCTCGAGCACCCTGCGCATCCTCTCAGACTCTCTTGTTCCGGTAAAGAGGAGCCCGAGACCATGCGAATGCTCAAAAGAGAAATTCGGATAAAGAGCCGAAAGCTCATCCCAAAGCTTCCAGACCCCGAATCCCCTCTCCCTGACATTGATATCATGAAACAGCACCACCCCCCTCTCCGACATTTTCGGCAGCCAGCAATCAAAATCGTGACGGACAGCCTCATAGGAGTGCAGACCATCAATATGAAGCAGGTCGATTGATCCATCATTGAAAAAGGGGAGCGCCTCATCAAAAGTCATTCTCATCAGCGACGAAAAGGCGTGGTAGTGTGTCTGGTTATAAGCCTCCACCATCTGATGCACCTCATCGCAGTAAAAGCCCGCATGTTCATCGCCTCTCCAGGTATCAACGGCGTAGCATCGCGTAGAGAGATGGTGCTGTTGCACACTCTGGCAAAAAGCAAAATAGGAGTTGGCCGTATGCGTGCCGAGTTCAACAAAAAGAGCAGGCCTTGTTACATCAATCAGCCAGAAGGCCAAAGGGATGTGCCCGGCCCAGCTCAGCGGCAGTTGGAGATGGTGTGGTTGCAGCAGTGAAGCTTGTGAAAGAATCTCTTCCATGATGTTGGCTAACGCTTTAAAATAATATGACGATCACATCCGCCAGCGCCGTAAACGGCCAGTCACCGAACCTTATCCCGACTCCGGTTATTTCCCTCTTTCAGCAACAGATGCAGTTGCAGAAAATACAAACCAAAACATTAAAGAGAGAACAATGAACCGAAAAATTTTCTGCCGCAAAACGGGAAGAGTATCAGATGCAATTCCATTGTTCTGAAAGCTCTCATTTTATATATTCACCGGTAACAAACTCACGGGTGAAATCATCTCTCTGTCCCTCTCTGTGCCAATGAAAATTCTCTTCATCAGCAATCTCTACCCGCCCAACGTGATTGGAGGATATGAACGCCTCTGCTTTGACATGGCATCGGCGCTGCACGCTCGCGGGCACGACATTACCGTTCTGACCAGCAGTTATGGAGGAGGTCATGAGGAAATCAGGGGACAACGGGTCATCAGGACGCTGAAACTCTTTGCAACTGAAGGGGCAATCTATAAGCCTTTCGAAGCATCACTCGAAGAACGGGGCCAATGGGAACGACATAATGAAGAGCAGTTTTGCAAGCTTGTTGAGGAGGCAGAACCCGATTTGCTCTTTGTCTGGAACCTCTATTTTTTCAATCATGGTTTTCTTGATCTGATTCAACAGAGCGCACTTCCGAAACTCTACCTGCTGACCGACAACTGGATGCTGCTGTTTCTTAATCCCGAATTCATAGGCAAGTACTTTTCCAGAGAGGTCTTTAAAAAAAAAGTTATCACTCGAATCATCAACCGAATGCTCCCTGGCGGTTTAAAGAAAAAAAGCAGCAACACCGTCATGAGCATCAAGGGACGTGCAATTTTTGCAAGCAAATTTATGATGCATCTCTACGAAGACGCCTCATGCGCCTTTCAGGAGGGGAGCGCCATCTGTTATCACGGAGTGCATTTTCTGCATAAACCCGAAGCCCAACGCAAGGATCGGACAACCTTTGTCAAAGAGGGTGAAGTCCGCCTTCTCTTTGCCGGTCGAATTGTTGATATCAAGGGAGTGCATACCGCTCTCGAAGCGCTTGCCGGCATTCAGCGTGCCTGCCGCCAGCAACGGGTTACCCTGACCATTGTTGGCGACACACAGGACAAGAGCTATAAAAAGCGCCTTGACGATCTTGCCGCCCGGTTGGGGCTTGAGCAGTCACTGATCTTTCGTCAGCCGGTACCGGAGACCGGGTTGTTTGATCTTTTCCAGCAATTCGATATCTACCTCTTTCCCTCACTCTACGAACCCTTTTCCCTCACCCTGATCCTTGCGCTCGAAGCCGGAATCCCCACCGTTGCTTCCGCAGCAGGAGGAAATGTTGAAATTGTCGGGCATCGGCAAACCGGGCTGCTCTTTGAAGCCGGGAATGCCGGAAGCCTGAAGCGCCAGGTTGTCGAAATGATCAGAAACGATCAACTCCGTGCGCAACTCTCTCGAGCCGCAACCGGGCGGGCCTCAGCGTTTACGTTTGAAAAAATGGTCTCACAAATTGAGACAGAACTTGAGCAGACCCTATGCGTATAGCAATAACCGGAGCAGCAGGTCTTATTGGTTCTGCAGCACAAACAGCTCTCAGGCAGGCCGGAGAGCATCAACTGACACTTCTGTACAGGAACACTCTGCCAGACAACAGCGCACAAGAGAACTGCATCAAGGGCGATTTATCGGATGGTGCGGTTTGTGATGCTCTGGTGAACGGTCAGGATGTGATCATGCATCTGGCGCATGAAAGCACACCCCTCATGAGAGGCAAAGACCTTGTGGCTGACGCCGTCGTCAATCTGCTTCCATCACTCCAGTTAATACAGGCAATCGAAAAAACCGGTCGCTGCCCCCATGTCATTTATATCAGCAGCGGCGGCGCCGTCTATGGCAGCACCCTCGATCACCATCCATCAAAAGAGGAGGATCCCTGCACCCCCTCGCTCATCTATGGAATCCAGAAACTGGCCATTGAACACTATCTGCATGCGGCTGCTGAAAAAGGGATTTTGCGTGCAACCATACTGCGCGTTGCAAATGCCTATGGAGCGCTGCTCCCGCCTCTGAGAATGCAGGGGTTAATTGGTACTGCTGTTTCAAGAGCCACCATGGGGCTGCCGTTGCGACTGCTGGGAAACCCTGAAAACATTCGGGACTATGTTCACGTATCAGATGTAGCACAAGCCCTTGTTCTGGCCTTGAAAAATCCCGCACCCTTTGATATTTTCAACATCGGCAGCGGAAAAAAAACATCCGTCATGGAAATTCTTGCTCTGATACGTACAATAAGCGGTTCTGACTTGCCTATTCAGAGTGAAGAACTGCCTGAAAATCAAACGCTGCCGGACTGCTGCCTCCTCGACATTTCAAAAGCAGAACAAAAACTGGGCTGGCGGGCGCAGCTTCATCTTGAAGAAGGGATTCGTGCAATGTTCAGTAACCAAAAGAATTGTCACCGATAAGAGTGATAGATGAGTATCGAGTGCCCTTTTTTTAATAACTGCCGTCTATAAAAAACCATGAAAATGCTATTTTATTGACAAACTCTTGTTCAAGAGCAGTATATTTACTATTGTTGAAATTAGATGGATATTTTTGTGGCATTTGAAGAGCGGCCCGGTTGCTCCTGCCGGGTGGAATGGTTGCTTGGAGAGTGAACATTGAATCAGGGGCTAATTCGTTTTTTTCCCCGTTTCTTTTTTTCTTTACTTTTTAATTTATACATTATCCGGGTGAATGTTGCTCAAACAGGGATTTTGGTTAGCATGAGGGTAAGGTGCGGTTTCTGGCGCGTATAGGCTGGTTGGTGTGTTTTGGGCGGCAAAAAGCAGGAATTTCGGTTTCCATAGCATTAAATTTCATTGTTCTACATAAATAAATAAACAGATAAAACTATGTCATTAATTCCTCCTTCAATTACGACAGGTTCATTGGAAAGCTGGGAGTATTTTGCCTCCTACGGTGACCTGAGGGGCTGGGCGCTGCTTGATGGCGTGCTGAATGCGGCTGATTCTACGAATGCTGCATGGCATTATAACATGCATGCCAGTGCAGAAAATCGTTCAATTGTCTTTGATGCATGGGAATATCTTGCATCGAACATTGATCTTATGAACTGGCTTGGTGCTGACGGCATTACCGATGCTGACGCAATCAAGGCAGCACAGCACTATATTACGAACGGTGCGGCTGAGGGACGTTCAATGGGCACCTTTGACTCTGCAGCCTATCTTGCAGCAAATGCTGATTTGAGAGATTGGCTTGGCGCTACCAATTATGATGCAGCGGCCAAACACTACATTCAGTTCGGTCGTGCGGAAATTGCAGCCGGCACTCCTGGTCGTCTCCTGAGACTCGATAACAGCTTCACGCTTACGACTGATGATGATACCGCAACAGCCAATGTGTTCAACTCGGCGCCAAAGCTGGTTCCCGGCACAGGCTACCTGACGACACTTTCAGACAACGACGTCTTGACAGGTATCGGCACCAACCCTACGCTGAATGTTGAAATTGGCACACAGACTGATTTCACTTCAGAGGAGGCCATGATTCAGCCAACACTCAATGGCATTACTACAGTTAATGTTGCCTGGACGAGTGATGATGTTACAGAATTGATTCTCGCTGATGCAGATTTGCTGCAGACATTGAATGTTACACGCATCACGGCAACCAATGCCTCTGTCAAGCATACTGAATTGAGCGCTACGGTATCAACAATTACCCTGAACGATGCAACCCGTTCCGGAACCGTTGACTTCACTACAAGAGAAGAGGTTCTCACAGGAACGTCAGACGTTCTGGCCTTCGGTGTGAACAATGTTCGTGTTCACAAAGTGACGCTGAACGAGGGTGGCGATAATGATGCTGACCTTGGTTTCTACTACGAAACCATCAACATGGCATCGAACGCCACGAACGACGTTGATGCGCTGACGATCGGCGCTAACACACGCGAAGATCTGCAAAATGATTTACCCTCTGGCACAACAACCCAGACACTGAGCATTACAGCCGGCGCTTCAGTCGGTGCTGCGGGTTCCCTTGAAATCAACCAACTGACGGCAAATGGTCTGGAGACCATCAACATCGTCGCGAACCACCGTGTTGATATCGTCAAAGACAAACTCCTTCCCTTATCTCCAGGCAACGATGGTATCTCGACAAACGATCTGGAAACTGTGAACATTTCCGGCGCAGCCAACGTCATGATTGATGGCCTCGATACCACCAAGCAGGATGCCGGAGTAGTGCTGACCGTGAACGCAGGTACCATGACCGGCAACCTGAAACTTGGTGTTCAAACGCCTTCCGATGGTAACCCTTCGACACTCTACGCATTCCGTGCAGACGAAGATCTGAAAGTCACGTCAGGATCCGGCAATGACCAGATTCACACTTACGGTGTGCTTGCAGGCGATATCTCCACCGGCTCTGGTAACGACGTTGTTGCTATCCGTGGTTGTGAAATGGGTTCCGCCGACGTCGAAGGTGTATCGCAGATTGATACCGGTACCGGTAACGATAGCGTAACAGCCGCATCATTGCTGGTGACAGCTCATGACAAGGACGAATCAAACAACACCGGTTTTGACGATGTAACAGCAGCTTCGATTGTGACCGGCGATGGCAACGACTCTGTTACAGTAACAAGCTTGACAAGCGGTTCCGACTGGGACAACATTACCCTGACTGACGGTAACAAAAATGACCAGCAGAAGAAGATCGGCGCAATTGTAAACACGGGTACAGGCACAGATGCAGTCATCTTTACCATGGTTGCTGAAGGCGCTTTGGTTGATACCGGAGCTGATAACGATACGGTAAGCGCTGGTTTGACAGATTATGCTACTATTCTTGCCGGAGATACCGATGCAGATGTACAGACCCTTGTCGATGCTACACATGGCGACTCCGGTAACGCATACACCGATGAAGTCTCCTCGCTTGGTGTTATTGATCGTCTCGGCGCTATCGTTGATTTGGGCGCTGGTGCAAACGACGTGATCAACTTCACAGAGTCTGATGCCGGTATTGCCGATACCATGTCTTCCGCTCCGACAGAGACAACCCGTTCTGCATTTACTATTGTAGGGCGTGATGCAGAGCTTCGTGGTGCTGAAACCATGAACGTGACGGCACTTGATGATGTCAATGTTGATGTTCTTACCACGATGGCGGATCAGGATACAACGATGGCTGGTTCACAGACAGACCTCAACGTCAACATTATCGGTACCCAAATCCTGAATTTGACGGTAGCGAACCAGATCGAGGATACCGATACGGCTGATACCATTGTACAGCACACGAACGGTTTCCATGCTGTAAATGACAACAACGCTACAGATGGCGCAATCACGACAGACGTTATGCGTTTTGATGCAGCATTGGCAACCATTAACCTTGCCTCACAGGAAAAATGGCTGGAAACGGGTCCGGCAACCGAAAGCTACGAGGCTGGTACCAAGACCACATTCACGTTGAACAACATGCGTGAAGGCGTAGCTTTGACACTTTCAGCATTCGAAGCAACCGGTGTCACCGGTGGCGCTCTTGTTGATGACAGCGTTCTGGCAATCAGCACAACGGATCAGGACACGCTTACGGGTGGTGTACAGGTAACCGGCGCGATTACCACGAATGCGCCAGCTACAGACGTTTACCTGAACATTAACTATGATGGTGCGCGTGACCTGAACGATGCCGCAGCATTGACCATCAATGCCGCAGAAGCATTCGACCTCTCTTTGAATGTTGATTCGCATGTTGCTACCGATACCGTTGGTAACGCAGCTTCAACAACCGACGATGATACAACGCTGGTTGAGAACTTCACCCTCACCTTCTCTGATGCCAATGCGCACTCAGTAGACATGAATGGTTTTGGTGATTTTAACTTCCGCGCAACCCGTGCTCCACTTGTTGCAGGTGATGTCTCTTCCACCGCTGTTACCTCCTTCACCCTGAACTCTGGCGCTGCTGCCGGCGCAGGCATTGAGGTCAACAACGTCAATGCTGACACTATCCGCGTCAACAATGCTGCAGGTACAGCAGTAACTGCTGCAAACGTAACCCTGCGCGTGGATGTCGACAACAACTACAACATTGCAACAGGTTCCGGTACAGACATCATCGACATGCGTCTGGATGATGTTCGTTCGGATGACACGGTATCTGCATTGAACCGTGCCGACACTGTCAGCGCTGGCGACGGTCGCGATACGCTGATTGTTGATGGCAACGATGACCTCGGCACAAACGACAACGCAGGTGTCAGCCCTTCAATGATTGTCAACGATGATGTCTTTATGAATCTTGACAGCATCGAAACGATTCTGGTTGACACGGCAACAGCTAACAACGGTGGAAACGGCGATTTGACGATTACCATCGACGAGCAGGCAGGTACCGGCGCAGGCAACACGAATGTGGATACCATCCGCATGATCGGTAACCAGGATAACCGGCTTGATCTTCTGATCGGTAACAACTTCACGGTTGGTTCAACGGTCAACACCCAGAACATTGCTGGTGGTGCATTGCTGATTGATCTGAATGCACACCTTGCCCAGACCACATTAAACATCGAGAGCAAAGACGATGATACCGATATTCAGTTTGTAAACATGGATATCCAGGTTGCAGCCAAAGGTGGTACCATTATGAACATGGTCAACTCCGGCTCACAGACGGCTACGGTTGAAGTTCGTGTTTATACCGCTGATGAAAACGATGCACATGTCATCAGCTCCAGTAACACTGGTACCGGTGATGGAAATGTTGATATCAACACCGGCTATGTTGGCAGCGCAGCTACCCTGGCAGCAGGCGCTTTCGACAAACTCGTTTTGGTTGAAGGTGCAACGGCAAACGACGGTGGCGCTGAGGGAGCCATGACCATTGCGATCGCCGATCGCTGGACTGGCAGTACCTTTACCGTAGACGCCTCGGCAGTGCTCGATACTGACGCAAACCTCTCTACTGGTGGTGCAGCAATCTCTGTTGAGTATGGAGATACCGCTACATTGCTGATCCATGGTACACAAAACAGCGATACCATCATCGGCGGACGTGGAACAGACACCATTAATGGCTGGGCCGGTAACGACATCATCGTTGGTGACGAAGTAACAAATCAGCCAGAGCTGGAAGTTGTAACCTTTGCAGCAACGTATGATGCCGGGGATGTGATTACGGTTACGCATAACGGTCAATCCATTATTGCAACAATCGGTACGGACGGAGTAAACGGTGCCGCAGTTGCAACTGCGATTGCAGCATATGATGGTGCTGGATCAGACGGTTTGGCAGATAGCATCACAACGGCAGGTACGCAGTTTGGTTCTGCTACTGCTGTTGCTGCTGCTGACAAGCTTCGTTTGACCGGTGCAGTTGCTGGTACAGACTACACGGTAACAGCTACGACGAACAATGCCGGTGACAACACGCCACAGATACAGACCTTGACGGTTTCACGTACTGGGAGTCTTAACCCTTTTGATAATGATACTGAGACTGTTGAAGTTCAATGGGAAGGTACCAGTTACCAAATCGCGACCGTAAAAGAACAATCATTACCAAATGAAGTTGTAATTACCTATCTCCCTGGTAAAACAGCTTTTGACGCAGCAGTATCAGCAGCTGGATGTACCGCTGTATCAGTAATTTCAGGTACTACACCTACAGCGACTCTTACTGTAACTGTAACAGGTTTGCCAACAGGTGCTCCGTTCGATCCGATGATAGTAAATATCCTTGCTGGTACTTATGCGGGTCAACAGACGACAATGAATTTAAGCACGGTCCCTGGAGATCTGGGATTTGTTCAGCCTGATCCGAGTGTGGCTACTGAAACCGTGGCTCGTTCGGTTATCGGCGCTGCTGATACCATCAACGGTGGTACCGGTAATGACAACATCTCCGGTTTGATTGGCGCTGACGTTCTTGACGGCGGTGAGGGAATCGATACCGTGAACTACAGCCTGAGCCTCGCGGCGGTAACGGTGAACCTTGCAACAAACGTTGTTTCCGGTGGTGATGCCCAGGGCGATACCATCAGCAACTTCGAAAACGTGACGGGTTCAAACTACCACGATGTTCTCACGGGCAGCGATGCAGCGAACACTCTGGATGGCGGTGCTGGTCACGACACGATTTATGGTGGCCTTGGTGCTGACTTGATTCTTGCCGGTGAAGGTCAGGACGTTGTTGACGGTGGCGCTGGTATTGACACCATCAACTTGACTGAGTCTGGTGTTGCTCCTTCAGTTCAGGTTAAGGATACGGTGAGTTCTGATGTTATCTCTCTTGTCAATGCTGACCTGATCACAGGTTTCGCTTCCGGCACAGACAAGTTTGATTACAATGGTGCATTGTTGAACGGTCTGGGTACAAACGCTGATGGCATTGCAGGTACTGATGTTATCACTGCTGCGACATTTGCTGCTGGATTGGGTGACCCTCTTAGCACTGCCGGTGTCGTATTCATCGCTCAAACCGGAGTTGGAAGCGCGGTATTTGCAAATGTGCTTGCATCTACTGCTTCTAACTTGACGACTAACTACGCTGCTCTTGAGGCTCAGTTGCTGGGTGCTGGTGGTGCATTGAACGGTACTATTGTCGGCCTTGATGCTGTTCTGACTCCTGCAGACAGTGCGCTGCTGGTACTCGATAATGGTGTTGGTTCTGTCGTCTTGCGTATAACCAACACAGATGCAACATTGGACACCTTGTCAGCAAATGAGGTGGAGTTGGTTGGTGTATTTGTTGACACTCCAGCTTTGGCAGCGGCTGACTTCATCTAAGCCGAAAGGCAGGATGCTTCAGTTGGCAGCCTCGTTCCCCGAGACTGGTTTACTTCAGTAAGCCAGTCTCGGGAATGCAGAAAGATTATAAAAGCCCCCCGGTGCCTCGCGAGCGCCGGGGGGCTTTTTTTATGGGACTCTTTTAAAATTCAATGTCTCTCTTTCCGGAACCGTTTCGTTCTTTATGGAGTCGGCTGGAGGCCATAAGTGCGGGCTGTGCAATTGTGGTGTGGGTGCAATCACGGGAATGGCTTTCATGAACCATCACCGTTCAGCATTTGCGCAGGGTTGAGGAGGCAACCATCCCAGGGGTGCAGCTCTTTGGTTCTTGACCTCGTCTTGTTTCAGAATACTTGATTTGTCGAAGCCGAACTCTATCTCGAACTTGCGGTTCCAGGTTTAGATCTTGTCGATGTCGTAGAAGTGTGCATAGGAGTCTTGATGTAGTTCTGGAAATTTGGCCTTGGGGCACTTGAGTGTCCAGCAAGAGTAGACTTCTGATTTTTAATTTATGAGAAATAAATATGTGCATTGGTGCGATAAATTAATTAATTTTTGGGAATACGTATATTTTTCAAATACTTCAGGAGATCTCTCATGGTTACCTCAATTGTTGCTGGTTCGCTTGACAGTTGGCAATATCTTGCCTCGTATGCCGATTTGATGGATTGGCTCGGCGCTGATGGCCTTACCGATGCTGACTCTGATACGGCAGCGCAGCATTACAACAATTACGCACGGAGTGAGGGACGTACGATCACCTTTAATGCATGGGAGTATCTTGCCTCAAATCCGGACTTGATGAACTGGCTTGGCGCTGATGGTTTTACCCATGCTGACGCGACAACGGCGACAAAACATTACATCGAGCATGGATATCACGAGGATCGTACCATCACCTTTGATGCGTGGGAGTATCTTGCCTCAAACCCTGACTTGATGAACTGGCTTGGCGCTGATGGCGTCACCGATGCTGATGCGGTTACGGCAGCGAAGCATTACATGCAGTATGGGGTTCACGAGGATCGTACCATCACTTTTGATGCTGCAGCGTATCTTGCAGCGAATGCTGATTTACAGCACTGGATTTATGATCTCCTTCATCTGTCTGGTGATGCGGCAAATGATTTCGCAGCACAGCACTATATTACAAATGGCCGTTTTGAGAATCGTATGGGAACACCCGTAGAAAGCTACGCGTTGACCACTGCCCAGGATAATAAAAGCGCTTACCATTTTACCTCCAACCCTGCCGGAACGCTCAACACCCTGCAAAATTCTGATCAGCTTACCGGGCTTGGTGATGAAGCCACATTGACCGCTGTGCTTGTTAATCCGAACGCGGATGCAGGTTATGTTATTGCTCCCGAGTTGAACAATATCAAGACTCTGGAAGTTGAGTTCGGTGCTACCAGCTATCTCAGCGGACTTGATTTGCAACATGCCGATCAAGCACTTACAACTGTTAATGTTACCGGAGTCTCTTCTGGTGGTTTCGTTATTGATAATCTTCCTGCCAGTGCGAACAATCTTTCGGTTTCCAACACTCAGGGCCTTCCAGATATAACGTTCAGTTGGAGGGGTGTGCCGCCAACTGAATTTCTCCTGAGACTGTTGATATGCGACTTCTATGCCCATAATCTTACTCTTAGTGGTTATACCGAATGGCAGTGGCGTAATATCGTTCTGTGGGCGTGCGGTGATCCAGCCATTGATCTTTTAGATGTAAATACTTTTCCATCAGGGGTTACTGTCAATTCTCTGGAATTGACCATTACTGCATTGGGCGACCTGTTCATTGGTGAGGATTGGAATAAGAATAACAACATTATCGAGCATGACAATGGGTTTACCCCGGACTCGGTTGCAGGCCTTAAAAAAATTACGGTTACAGGCATTGGAACCGGAACCGTTATCCTCGCTTCTGTAGGGAGTGTTAAGGGTTTTGTGCTTGATGGTAGCGCAGCACAGGGCAAAATTGCCGTCAATATCTCCAATGCTGCCGCCGACGCATCGGCAGTATTCACCACAGGCAGTAATGATGATACCGTGCTTGTTGACCGGGTGTTGACTGCGTTTTGGACAAGTAATGATGGTGGTGACTATGGCCCTGCCGTAACCTTTGCGGGCCACCTCAACACCGGATCGGGCAATGACTCCGTTACTGCCCATCATCTTGCAGCAACAGCATCAATCACCACTGAGGCAGGAGAAGATAAGGTTACTCTTGCAACGGATACTTCTGTATTGATTGCCGATGGTGCAGAGATCTTGTTAGGTTCAGACAATGATACCCTCAGGATCACCGTAACCGGTACAGGCGTTGCGCGGATTGAAGGCTCTGTTGATGGAGGCGAAGGTCGCGATACAATGATTGTTGATGGCAACTATGACCTCGGCACAAATAACAAAGCCGGTGTGAGCCCATCAACGGTTATCAACGATGATCTCTTTGTGAAGCTCGACAGTATCGAAACAATTCTTGTTGATACAACAGCGGCTAACGGTGACTTGATGATTACCATCGACGAACAGGTTGGCACTGGCGCAGGCAACACGAATGTGGATACCATCCGCATGATCGGTGAGCAGAATAACCGGCTTGATCTCCTGATCGGTAACAACTTCACGATTGCTCCAACGGTTAACCCGGATAGTTTTGGTGGCGCCGCGCAGACGATAGGTGGCGCCCTGTTGATTGATACACATACACATAGGGTCGCAACCGTGCTGAACATCGAAAACAAAGACGATGATACCGATATTCAGTTTGTAAACATGGATATCCAGGTTGCAGCCAAAGGCGGGAGCATCCTGAACATGGTCACGTCAGCCGCACAGAGCGCACAGGTTGAGGTGCGTGTCTACACCGCGGATGAAAACGATGCACACGTCATCAGCTCAACAAACGCTGGTAATGCTGATGGTTTGGTCGATATCAACACTGGCTATGCTGGTAGCGCAGCAACATTGGCTGCAGGCGCTTTCGACAAACTTGTGGTGCTTGAAGGTGCAACGGCAAACGACGGAGGTGCTGAGGGAGCCATGACCATCACGATCGCTGACGCATGGACAGACAATACAACAGGCTTTACTCTCGACGCTTCTGCGGTATTGGATACGGACGCAAACCTTGCTACCGGTGGTGCAGTGATTACGGTTGAAAATGGTGACCTCGCTGACTTGACGATTCAGGGTACGCAGAACAGTGACGCCATCACTGACGGACGTGGAGCCGACACCATTAACGGTAATGCAGGAAACGACACGATCTCTGCCGGTGAAGGTCAGGATGTCGTTGACGGTGGTGCTGGTATTGACACCATCAGCTTGACTGAGACTGGTGTTGCGCCTTTAGTTCAGGTGAAGGATACTGTGGTATCTGATGTTATCGCTGTTGCTCATGCTGATTTGATCACAGGCTTTGCTTCCGGCACAGACAAGTTTAATTACAATGGTGCACTGTTGAACGGTCTGGGTACGAACGCTGATGGCATCACTGGTATTGATGTTATCACTTCTGCGACGTTTGCTGCTGGATTGGTTGACCCTCTTAGCACTGTCGGTGTCGTATTCATCGCTCAAACCGGAGTTGGAAGCGCGGCATTTACAAATGTGCTTGCATCTACTGCTTCTAACTTGACGACTAACTACGCTGCTCTTGAGGCTCAGTTGCTGGGTGCTGGTGGTGCATTGAATGGTGTTATCGCGAACCTTGATAGCGTTCTGACTCCTGCAGACAGTGTGCTGCTGGTCCTCGATAATGATTCAACCGGTTCTGTCGTCTTGCGTATAACCAACACAGATGCAACAGGGAATACCTTGACAGCAGGTGAAGTGGAGTTGGTTGGTGTATTTGTTAACACTCCAGCTTTGGCATTGGCTGACTTCATCTAAGCCGAAGTTCCCTGTATAAAAAAATGATAACCTATTATATAAAAAGCAAAAAGACGTGAAATCAACTTCCATCTACTGGGTACAAACGAATCAATTCCATTGCACGGGTTTGAAGTGGTGTTGGTTCGGTATCCTGGGAAATCACAGGGCTTCCTGGAGCAGATTTCAGTCTGCACCGGTTTCGACTGCGAGTGCCCAGTTCCATGATAAGCGAGCGAAAACTGTGAACGGGGAATCCCTCTTTGTTTGTTTTTGTACTTTTTTTCTTTTTTGCCGATTTGGATGAGACTGCAGGCTTGATCGGATCGCGCTCTTTCCTGTCCTGAGCAAGTTCTTCATCATCGAAGAGCAAAGGAGCAAGTGCTTGACGCATGTGCCACTCAACATAATAAACCAGCAAGCACAGAAAGATATGGGCACGAACACGTTCGGCATAATAATGGTATATGGGCCGTACCTGCAGGTCAATACTTTTGAAGGTGCGGAAAACCTGTTCAACTTTTGCTAAATTCTTATAGCTTCTTACGGTATCCTCTGCCGACAGGTTCTGTCGGCTTTCGCTGGTGCGAATAACATAGATGCCATCCAACTCCGCTTCTTGTGCGATCGATTCAGCTTTCCTCTTGAAGGAAAACTCTCCGTCAGCAATCGATAGCTCAAAGTGTTTGGCCATTTTATACCCATTGATCACCTTGCCAACCTTTTGACCAATTTCCGATGCACTCAGCGGGGTTTTCGTGCGACGATGAACCTCATCAACAATTTTTTGTAGCTTGTTTTCTGTTGCATCCAATAACTCCTGGCGCTTGCGCCTCCGTTCATCACAGAGCAGGGGGTTGAAGCAGGCGATCAGGCGTTCATCGGGGAAATCTGCCGAAGTTATTTCTGCCAGATTTTTTTCATCAAACAATGACAACTGCAAATGATTATTTGCTGCAAGTTTGCGAATGTTTTCACTTCGCAACGCTGAAATCCACCCAATCCCGGGATGAGTTTTCAGGATATCAATCTGTGTCTGAGTCAATGTACCACGATCTCCAACCAGAACCACTCGCTGCAAGGCAAAACGCTCTTTCAGCTTCTCCACTTGGTCTGCTACGGTACTGGGATCACCAGTGTTACCCGGATAAACCTCAACAGCTATGGGACGCCCCTTGACATCGGTCAGTACTCCGTAGGTAATAATTGGCTTGCCTCGCCGACCCTGTTTATCGTGGCCTAAACGTGCCAGGGGACAACAATGGCCCTCATAAGAGCTATTGCTCACATCATAAAATACGTGTTGACCTTCACCAAGGTGACGGCTTGCAAATCTCTTTTCAAGAACAGGTTGGCGTTCCAGCAACCAGTCCATGGCTGCATACAATTCATCTTCATCAGCATCCTCAACATTGAGTAACTGCGCAAGAGTTGTGCTATGCCATAACCTCGTAGTGGCCAATTTTGAAGATGGCGCAATCAGGCGTTCGACGATCATTGCCAAAACGAGATCACGCTCACGAGTCCGTCGGGCAGCGATCATTTTGTCAAGACCGATAAGACGAATCATCTCAAGAAGAGCTTCAACATGACCATGAGGCAATGAGCGTTCAATTGAAAATACCTCACTGGGTGAGACCAGCGGTTCATTTTTCAAAACCCGTCGTAACGCAGTAACCTGTTCCGGAGGCCAGTTCGAAATATTAGCCACGGTGCGTTTCATGACTTTGTCGTTCTCACGCCAAGACTCACGGAGCAAGATGGCGGGACGAGAGTTTCTATTTGGAATAATATCAACGTGCATGGGTTTAGTATATCACTAAAACCCAAATAAAACAAGCGGCTTGATGTATTTTACATGGGTACAAAATACGTAAATTCCCTGCAATTTATCGAAATTCAATATGTTATACGATTTTACGTCAAGGAACTTCGGTCTAAGCCGAAAGGCAGGATGCTTCAGTTGGCAGCCTCGTTCCCCGAGACTGGTTTACCTCGGTAAATCAGACTCAGGAAGGAATGAAGAAAGATTATAAAAGCCCCCCGGTGCCTCGTGAGCGCCGGGGGGCTTTTTTTTACCCCATCTGTTCCGTTGGTACGGATGCTGTTGGGCGAACTGCTGTTGTGAAAAGAAAAAAATCTATATTGCGGACTTTACCGGTAAAACAATTGCTTTATCATTAATCGTACATACCTTGCGTACCTTTCTCCATATTGGCTGCGGCCCCAAGCATAAAGAGCGGACAACAAGAGGGTTTAATACTCCGGATTGGAGGGAGTTGCGGCTTGATATCGATAGCGCGGTGAAACCAGACATCATCGGTACCATGACGGATATTTCGGCAGTTGCTGATGGTTCGGTTGATGCAATATTCTCCAGTCACAATATTGAGCATCTCTATCCACACGAAGTGCCACTGGCTCTTGGAGAGTTCATGCGGGTGCTCAAGCCGGATGGTTTTTCGGTCATTACCTGCCCTGACCTGCAGTCGGTTGCGGCTCTTGTTGCCGAGGATAAACTGCTTGATCCTGCTTATACCTCTCCAGCCGGAGCAATTGCGCCGCTTGATATTCTGTATGGCCATCGCGCCTCAATGGCAGCAGGAAACACCTATATGTCACACCGGTGCGGATTTACACAAAAAGTTTTGATTGGTACCCTCAAGGCCGCAGGTTTTGCTGCGGTAGCGTCAATCAGGCGTTTGCATCCATTTTACGATCTGTGGGCTCTTGCAACAGTTGCCGTTGCTGATGAAGCTCATCTTCGCTCTTTGACGGCAGAACATTTTCCCCGGTACTGAGGTGAGCGACAACGAAGATGCGGGTTTGCGGAGATGAAAAGTGCTTTCGGGAGAGGCTCCAACATGGTTAACCGCTCATTGTGGGTTGCAGTAGCTTGATCACATCATGAACATTCTTTTTATTCACCAGAATTTCCCTGCTCAGTTCAAATTTCTTGCTCCTGCACTTGTTGCAGGGGGGCACAGGGTATTGGCATTGACGATGCGAAATCTCAATGGCGAAAAATTGTGGCGCGGGGTGGAGATCTTCACCTATAAAGCGACTCGAAGCAGCACACCAACGATACATCCCTGGTTGTGCGATTTCGAGACCAAGACCATTCGCGCCGAGGCCTGTTTCCGGGCGGCAATGCAACTGAAAAGGGAGGGGTTCAGCCCTGAGGTCATCATTGCTCATCCTGGCTGGGGTGAGAGTATGTTTTTGAAAGAGGTGTGGCCAGCCGCTGCTCTTGGCATCTATTGCGAGTTTTTTTACCTTGCCGAGGGAGCCGATACCGGTTTTGATCCTGAATTTCAGTTACCTGATGATGGTGTTACCTGCCGACTGCGTCTGAAGAACCTCAATAACCTGCTCCATTTTGAGTCTGCGGATGCCGCCATCTCTCCTACTCACTGGCAGGCAAGTACCTTTCCGGAACCGTTTCGCTCCAGAATAACGGTGGTGCATGACGGCATTGATACCAATGCTGTAGCGCCAAATCCGGCTGTCAGGGTAACCATCAACGGAAAGATATCCCTGACCCGGGAGGATGAAGTGATCACCTTTGTCAATCGTAACCTTGAGCCCTATCGGGGTTATCATATTTTTATGCGTGCTCTGCCTGCGCTTCTGAAACGGAGGCCGGAGGCGAGGGTACTGATTGTTGGGGGCGATGGGGTCAGTTATGGCGGGATGCCGGAAGGGGGAGGAACGTGGAAAGAGATTTTCGCCAGTGAGGTGCGCCCGCTGATCAGTGACGGTGACTGGGGGCGGGTTCATTTTCTGGGTCAGCTTCCGTATCGGGAGTTTGTTACGCTGTTGCAGCTCTCGACGGTTCATCTCTATCTCACTTACCCGTTTGTGCTTTCATGGAGTTTGCTGGAGGCGATGAGTGCTGGCTGTGCCATTGTGGCCAGTAATACGCGGCCGGTTCAGGAGGCGATCATGCATGATGAGACGGGGTTGCTCATTGATTTTTTTGATGTGGAGGCTCTGACTGATGCGGTGTGTTCGCTGCTCGATGATCCTCGGGCAAGGGCGAGGCTTGGGGCCAATGCCCGTGCTTTTGCCCGGAGCAATTATGACCTGAATATGGTCTGCCTGCCACGGCAGTTGGAGTGGGTGCAATCACTGGCTTGAACAGAATGAGTCTTGTTTGAACTGCGGTGAAGGTTTGTAAAGTTTCTTTTAAAAAAACAGTGCTCCGTCGTTTGTGGCGGGGAGCTTTATTTATGGGGATCTCAGGATGAGTCGCACTTCGTTGATCAGCCAATCATACATGCACTATTCTCCTCAACTTGATGGTCTTCGTGGAGTTGCCATCCTTTTTGTGATGTTGTTTCATGCGGAGGTACCCTGTTTTGTGGGTGGTTTTATTGGTGTCGATATCTTTTTTGTACTCAGCGGATTCTTGATTACAACTATTTTGGTACGTGAATATGAGCGATATGGCTCTGTTTCACTGAAAAACTTTTATGCGAGAAGGGTGTTGCGTCTTGCACCGGCGTTGCTTCTGTTATTAGTTACCTTTTGCTTGTACAGCTTGTTCTTCCTTGACGAAGCAAAGGCAAAAAGTAACTACATCGATGCCCTTATCTCATTAGCTTATCTTTCGAACTGGGCGCGCGCTTTTTCTGTGCATCCTCCTGATTTTCTTGGCCATACATGGTCATTATCCATTGAGGAACAGTTTTATATCCTTTGGCCGCTTATGTTGTTGTTGATGCTTGCTTTGCTGAAGAACAGAAAGACTGTTTTTGCTATAACGGTTGCTCTTGCAGTCTCATCCTCGCTATTCAGGATCTATCTCTCATTTATTGGTGCACCGGTTGAACGCTTGTATAACGGACTTGATACGAGAGCTGACGCCCTGATTGCCGGATGTGCGCTTGGGCTTTTTTTAAGTCTGGAGCTTGCTGGAAAAAATGGTATTGCGCGGTTTAGAAAACAGCTTTTTATTACTGCCTTGTTTTCTTGTTTTTGTTTATCCCTGTTTGTATGCAATGCTGATTGGCGCAATCAGAACATGTATTACATAGGATTCTTTGCCGTCGAAATCTTCACAGCCGTGTTGATCCTTGAAATAGTCACCAATAAAGAGGGGGCGTTTGCGCTCTTTTTTTCAAGGAAATGGCTGGTTTGGATTGGCTCTGTATCATACGGATTGTATCTTTGGCACCATCCCGTATTTTGCATAATAAAGAGTTTGGGATATAACCGTTTAACGATAACGATTGCTGGCTCTCTGATCACCTTCATGATCGCGGTGCTCTCTTTCTATTTTCTTGAACGGCCTGTACTCAGTTTTAAGCGCTATTTTGTTCACAAGAAACCGGACTCTTCGATTGCTCCTGAACTGTGAGCCTCAGGTGATTGGTAACGTTGAATTGCTGGCCTGGATTTAGTGAATCGTAAACGTAGTGTATGATGCAGCAAAACAATTTTGCCATATATTTTGCGGGTGATGCCTATTCGACGGCGAAGAAAATTATGGGTCGTCAGAGCGCCGGGAAGGCTTTTATGCGCGGTGTTGCGCGTACCTGGCCTTCAGGCCTGCTTCATGGGGTGGCGCCGGATGCAAAAACAGCAGAGAGCATGGTGAGGCAACTCAGGGGGGATGGTTTTTCGGGTGAGTTGCGGTGGCACGATTTTGCCAACTGGCGGGGCGTCGATTCAGTTAGCGCTCTTTATTATCCGGCGCCTCCTCCCACAGAGTTTGCTGCTGCACGAAATCTCTGGCGTCCGGATGCCTACAGTCTGATGGGGGTGACCCATACCCTCAGCTCCGGCATAGCGATGGACCAGATTGCCAATCTTGTGCTTCCGCCCTTCAAGCCGTGGGATGCGCTGATCTGTACTTCCCGGGCAGCGCATACCCTGGTAAGCACGTTGCAGGCTGAAGTGCGGGAGTGGTGGCGTGAGCAGACGGGAGCAAGCCGTTTTGTGCAGGTAGAGCTTCCCATTATTCCACTTGGTGTTGATGTGTCAGCCTTTGCTCCTGAGTCTGGCGGACGCGAAGCTGCACGGCAAACCCTTGGGTTTAGAGATGGGGAGTGCGTTTTTCTTTTTGCCGGTCGTCTCTCCTTTCATGCCAAGGCTAATCAGGCGCCTCTCTATCAGGCGCTGGAAAAAGTTGCACAGCAGGTGCCGGTTACCTGTATCGAGGCGGGTGTTTTTCCTAATGACGCGATAAAAGGGGCCTATATCAAGGCGCAGAAGCTTCTGGCGCCTTCAGTGCGATTCTTGTTGGTGGATGGGCAGGATGAGCCGCGTTACCGGCAGGCATGGCAGGGGGCGGATGTTTTTGTCTCGGTTTCGGATAATATTCAGGAGACGTTTGGTTTGACACCGGTGGAGGCGATGGCGGCAGGTTTGCCGGTGGTGGTGAGTGACTGGGATGGCTACAAGGATACGGTGCGTGACGGAGTTGATGGTTTTCGGGTGGCGACCATTCTGCCTCCTGCAGGTGTGGGGCGTGATTTGGCGGTACGTCACGCGCTGGGGATGGATACTTATGATTTTTATATCGGGCGAACAAGCATGGCGACGGTGGTTGAACCGACGGCTCTCGCCCGGGCGCTGTTGACCCTGGCTCTGGATGGTGAGAAACGGCGAGCAATGGGGGCTGCAGGCCTGAAGAGGGCGCGTGAAGGGTATGATTGGTCGGTGATTCTGCATCGTTATGCGGCGCTTGCTGATACGTTGGGGCGTATTCGTACGGAAGCTGCTGGCAGCGCTGTTGAGCCGTGGCCGACACGGGCGGATCCCTTTGCCCGCTTTGCCCATTTTTCCACCCAGACGCTGGGCGGGAGCTGGATTGTAGAGATGCTGCCGGGCGCCCATACACGGTTGCATGACCTGCTCACCCTTTCGATGGTCGGTTATGCTTTTGATGCGGTTCTGCTTCCGAAGGAGTCGCTGATGGCGCTGCTGGCTGAACTGGAAAAGGGCTCACTGCCAAGCGTCAATGAACTGCTTGGAGCTGCCGGACTTGCAACATCTGCCGGGGTGAGAGCGTTGCAGTGGCTCTGGAAGTTTGATGTAGTGAGGGTGAGGCCGGCGTAAGGATGGGTGCGGGCAGTGGGCAGAGTGGATGCACCATCCCCGTTCAGCAGTGTTACGGACTGATGAGGAGGCAACCATCCCTGGGGCGCAGCTCTTTGCTGTTTTTGGCGGAAAAATGAGTATACTTTGTACGATATACGGTAACGAAATGCAGGAGAGAGAATCATGATAGCGATCAGCACAACAGAGTTACGCAGGAACCTCAGGAAATATCTGGAGATGGCAACGAGGGAAAAAGTTGTGGTGCGGTTCAACAAGAGTGAGACTGTTGAGATTGTGCCTGGGAAAAAAGTTACGGTGAAGGATAACGACTCAGACAATACGAGGTTGCTGGAGGTATTGAAAAGAGGTGAGGAGGATATTGCGGCTGGAAGGTTTACTGAGATTAAAGACCCGAAAAATATATGGGCAAGTATACTGTAATACTAACACCGGAAGCAAAGGAAGAGCTGAGAATTTTGCATAAAATTGGGGATAAGTCTACCCTCAGAAAGATTGAAAAAATTTTGTTTGAACTTTCAGAGCATCCAACCACGGGTACAGGTAAGGCTGAACGACTGAAGGGTGATTTTTCGGGCTATTGGTCGAGAAGAGTGAATAAGAAGGATCGAATCATCTACAAAATCATTGATGCAGTAGTAACTGTGCAGGTACTTTCCCTCAGAGGTCATTATGGTGACTCATAGCAAGTACTGATAATAATAAAAAAAGAATAGCCCCACATTGCTGCAGGGCTATTTTTATTACGGGTTCGAGGCTTTTCGAGGCCTCACAACTTCACTATCTGTTCAGCAGTTGCGGACGGTTGAAGAGTTCCGATCCTTGATGGTGCTCTCGTCGAATTCGTCCCAGTTGTGTTCGTCGTGTTCACGCTGGTAACCAGCCTCTTTCAAGCCAAAGCTCATGTCGGCAACCATTTCGGGGCGCAGCTCCTTGAGGTTTTTGACCTCCTCCTGTGTCAGAATCCTTGATTTGTCGAAGCCGAGGTCGATTTCGATCTTGCGGTTCTTGGTCTTGACACGGTCGATGTCGTAGAAGCGCTTGGTAATGGTGGTCTGGGCAAAGGCTTTGAGGCAGCCAAGCATGTATTTGCGTACGTAGGGATCCTTGATCCAGGGGTAGCTGAAGAAGGTCTTGCGTGCGTAGAAGCGTGCGTATGATTTCAGTACCCCTTTCAGCACCTCTTCACGCTCCATGTTGTCGGGCTTGATGATCGGTGTGACGAAGTTGTACTTGGAGTAGTCGCGTACCTCTACCCTGTCGCCAAGCTCTTTGAAGAGATCGGAGAAGGGCCATGGGGTGTAGATGGTCCAGTTGGCCATGTCGGGATCCCAGTCCTTGCAGAGCTGGTAGGTCTCTTCGATGGTCTCCGGGGTTTCGTGCTCAAGTCCCATGACGAACTGCGCTTCGGCAACAATGCCGTTTTTCTGGAGCAGCTTGATGGCGAGCTTGTTCTCCTCGATGGTGGTCTCTTTGCGGAAGCGGTTGAGGTTCATCTGGCTGGCCGCTTCGGTGCCGAGTGAAACGTGTACGAGACCGGCCTTGCGGAAGAAGGGGAGCAGGTCGGCATCACGCATGATGTCGGTCACGCGGGTGTTGATACCCCAGGTGACATCGAGCTTGCGGTCGATAAGTTCTTGGCAGAGCGAGACGAACTTCTGCTTGTTGATGGTTGGCTCTTCGTCGGCAAGGATGAAAAAGCCTACTTTATGCTGTTTGACGAGTACTTCGATTTCATCGACAAAGAGTTTCGGGCTGCGGGCTCTGTAACGACGCCAGAACTGCCACTGTGAGCAGAAGGTGCAGGTAAAAGGACATCCTCTGGCAAAGTTCGGTACCGCGAGGCGGCAGTTGAGAGGGGTGTAGATGTATTTGTCCCACTCGTAGAGGCTCCAGTCGGGGGAGAGGGTGTCGAGATCTTCGATGACGGGATGCGCAGGTGTTGCAAAGACGTTGCCTTCGTCGTCGAGATAGGCGATACCGGTAATGTCACCCCGGTTCTGCCGGTCGGTTCCTGCGGCGATTTCGCGGATGAGGTTGACGGTCACCTCTTCGCCTTCACCGCGGACAACGTAGTCGGTTTCTGGCGCTTCGCTCAGTACCTGCGGGTACATGAAGGTTGAGTGAATGCCGCCCATGATGGTCCTGATTTTCGGGTCTACCTTTTTGGCAATCTTCATGATCTCCTGTGCCTTGAAGATCGATGGGGTGATATTGGTTGCCATGACGACATCCGGCTTGTTTTTGCGGATGACCTCTTCTATCTGGTCGTTATCAAGGTTATCGCACATGGCATCAACAAAGCGCACCTGATCAAATCCTGCCTGTTTCAGGGCCCCACCGATATAGGCGACCCAGCTTGGCGTCCAGTTACCGGCAATTTCGGCTCCACCTGAATGATAATTTGGCTGAACCATCAATATTTTCATCGGTTTCCATCCTCCGGATATGTTTTTACAAAATAGGGATTGCAGCGTGAAACAACAGGGAACTCCTGTATTGGCTTCAAAAATCCCTGAACCATTAATTTACAATTATTCTATACAATTTTCATAGGGTTTTCTTTTTTGCACCCTCAGTTGTGTGACGCGTTCATCAGCATGGTATGATAAAATCCGAAGCTGATCTTTTCTCGGGTTTTTACCTTCATGCCTGTTTTTTTCATGGCGTTTTGCATCTCTTCGTCGCGGATCATCTGAATGGTGGTGCGGCGCTCTTTTTTCGGGAAATAGCCGCCAATCCAGTGCTGCAGTGCAAGGATTTTGTTGTAGGGGGCATAGGTGAAAATAACCGATCCTTTTGTCAGGCTGGCGAGGTTGCGGAATGCCTGTGAAAATCCCTCTGCCGGGTAGTGGATCAGGACGTCAAAGCAGACGACGGCATCGTAGGTGCCGCTTACTGATTCAAGGGTGTTGACCTCAAAGGTGATGTTTTTCTCTACCCCTTGCCTGGTGGCCTCCTCTTTTGCCTTGTTGACCATCTGCGAGGCAATATCGACCGACGTTACCTTGTACCCCGCTTTTGCGAGGCGGATGCTGAAGAGCCCTGTGCCGCATCCGGCATCAAGTATCGAGGCTCCTTTGGGTAGTCCGAGCTGCTGCAGCCAGTCGAATGCCTTGTCCATCATGACGGCATGGCCCTGACGCACGGTGTTGCGTACGGAGGAGAGTTTGTCGTCGCCGTAGATCGATGCCCATCGCTGAAAGCCCTGGCCATTGAAATAGGAACGGAGCATTTTCTTGTGTTCTTCAGCATTGAAAGATGAGCTGCTCATAGTGTACTGGTTTGACGGTTGCGTGGTTGACTGTGTAAAAAATATCTTCAAGCCGGGCGCTTACTGCTGCACCCCTTCAATTCTTGTTTCAAGATCGGCGTAGAGCTCCTGCAGCTCTTCAATGGTGGCGGTATCGGCTTCCCAGAATCCTCGGGAGTGTGCTTCGAGCAATCGTTTTGTCATGGAGATGGTTGCGTGGGGGTTGAGTTCCCGAAGCCGTTCAAGCATGGCCTTGTCTTGCAGGAAGGTTTCATTGAACTGGTCGTAGGTCCATTTTTTGACTGCTGATGCTGTTGCACTCCATCCATAGGTGTTGCTGAGATGTGATTCTATCTCCCGCACTCCTTCATAGCCATGTTCAAGCATTGCGTCGTACCATTTCGGATTGAGCAGTTTGGTGCGTGCTTCAAGGGAGACCATCTTTTCGAGTGAACAGATTCGCTGTTTTTTTCCTGTGCCGTCGATATCGCCAACCATTACCCTTGGTTTTGCCTGGCTGAGCTGTTCTACAGTTTTTGAAACTCCGCCAAGATACTCATAATAATGATCAATATCAGAAATACCGATTTCGTAACTGTCGATATTCTGGAAGGTGAGGGTGACATGCTTCAGTGCGGAACGGAGAGCTTCGGGGCACTCTTCCCACTGGCCGGAAGGAGTTACGGCGAAGCTCTTTCGGCTGACAAAAGCATCGGCAAGCTGGCTCTCCTCTTCCCATGTGCTGCTTTCGACCAGGTGGTTTACATTGGCGCCGTAACTTCCGGGTGCGTTTGAATAGACTCTGTTTGAGGCTTCATCAAGGGTGCAGCCTCTCTGGGTCATCTCCTGGCGGACATGTTTTTTGATAAAGTTCATTTCGTCGGGTTCCTCCGCCGCAGCGGCCATACGGGCTGCCCGGTCAAGCAGTTTGACTTGCAGGGAGAGGAGGTCGCGGAAAATACCGCTGATGGTCATGACCACGTCAATGCGGGGGCGGCCCAGCTCGGCCAGGGGTATCAGTTCTACATCAGCGATTTTGCCCAGTTCGTCGCTTTTGACCCTTGCGCCCATGAGGGCGAGTGCCTGGGCAACTCCTTCGCCATCGCTTTTCAGGTTATCGGTTCCCCAGAGGATGAGGGCTATGGATTCCGGGTTCTCTCCACTCTCGGTGCGATAGTGCAGCAGCAGCTCTTCAGCCGATAGTTTTCCTGCCTGCCGGGCAAAGGATGAGGGGATGCTGTAGGGATCAAGAGCGTGAATATTTCGGCCTGTCGGGACAATGTCGGGGTTTCGGACAAGGTCGTTGCCTGGCGATGGGGGGGTATACTTTCCTTCAAGGGCGTGGAGTACGGCCTGCAGTTCATGGTTTTCAGCAAGATTGACGAGGACGGTGTTGAGGAAGTGCCAGAGACGATGGAGCTCTGTCGCCTTTGTGCCTGCTTCTCGATGCAGATAGTCGTTGGCTGCGGCCATCCTGACGACAAGGCTCCCTTCGAGCAGGGTTGCGATTGCCAGACCGGGACTTTTTTCCGGGTCGAAGTGTCCGGTAAAACGTTTGACGGCTTCACGGTTTATTGCCGATACCCGCTGCCATCGCTCCTGCGCTTTCCTGTCACTGCCAAGGGTATCGAGCAGCTCCTCGTAATCGTAGCCGAGGTGGTGGCAGAGCAGCTCGGGCAGGGATTTTCCGTCAAGCTCGGGCCGACGGTGTGCTGCAAGCAGGGCCAGATGGTCGCTGACGCTTTCGGGTGTTGGCGCCTGGCCCATGATGTGCAGTCCGAGTGGAATCATGCGCTCCTCAATCATGTAGAGCTCGTTGTTGAGCTTCGCGATATACTCCTCGGCGGGCCTCTCTTCGCTGTTTCCGTCAATTTCGGTTGCTGCAGCAAGTTCTTTGATCTCTTCGAGCAGCTCTTCTGAAGGAAGGTTTCGGAATCCGGCTATCAGCTCTTTGAGTTTGCGCAGGTTTTTGTAGAGTCCGGCATGTTCAAGCGGTGGCGAGAGGTAGCTGATGAGGGTGGCGAAGCCTCGGCGTTTGGCGATTGTTCCTTCGCTTGGGTTATTGACGCAGTAGCAGTAAAAGTTCGGGAGGCTGCCGATCAACCGTTTTGGCCAGCATGAGCTTGAGAGTCCCACCTGTTTGCCGGGCATGAATTCGAGGGCGCCGTGTGTGCCGAAGTGGAGTACGGCGTCGGCATCGAAGCATTGCTCTATCCAGGTGTAGAAGGCGGCAAAGGCGTGGTTTGGCGCGGCATCTTTTGCCATGAGCAGGCGCATCGGGTCGCGTTCGTATCCAAAACTGGGCTGCTGGCCGATAAAGATGTTGCCGAGTGAGCAGCCGAGAATATGAAAACGGGTGCGGTCATTGAGGATTTCACCCGGAGCATCGCCCCAGAATGGCTCGATGGCTTCGTAGGCAGGGAAGCGTTTGCGGTACTCCTCGACTGGCAGATGTGCTTCAACATTGCCGTCGGTGCCATAGATGAGGCGGTTGCCTTCAAGCAGCCGTTCCCGGAGTGCCTCGCTTGTTTCGGGCAGATCAACCCGGTAACCTGCTGTTTTCATCTCTGCAAGCAGTCGGTGCAGGCTCTCGAAAACATTGAGGTATGCTGCTGTGCCGGCATTGCCGAGGTTGGGTGGAAAATTGAAGAGGATAATGGCAATTTTCTTTTCGGAAGGCGCTCTCTCCTGGAGCCGGAGGAGTCGCTCTACCCGGCTGGTTATGACACGCAGCTCACCTTCAAGCGCTATCGTTCGCTCACTTCCGCTTTCGGTGCCGGCATAGATGTGTGGTTCAATGGAGCCGTCCAGTTCGGTTACGGCCACACTCAGTGCGGTTTGCAGCGGTGTGAGGCCGAGGTTGCTCTCTCGCCACTGTTCAATGGGCTGAAAGGAGAGAGGGATCAGATTCAGACAGGGAACATCGAGTTGTTTGAGCACTTCGACCGCTTCGGGAGCCCGGTTTTCTGCAGGGCCGCCAACGAGTGAAAAGCCGGTGGCGTTGATCAGCAGAGATGGCTTGAGTGAGCCGGGGGTGTCGGGGTTGAAAAAGCGTTCAAGGGCAGGCCGGAAATCGAGACCGCCGCTGTAGGCAATCGAACTGTTGATTCCTTTTGATTCAAACGCCTGCACCAGCGCGTTCAGATGGGCCATGTTTTTGCTCAGCACGGTCGAGCGCATGGCAAGAATGATGACCGCTTTTTGGTCGGGGTTTGGTCTGTTTTTGCGCTGCCATTCAAGAAATTGCCGGGCAGAGAAAAAGGGTTCGGAGGCCTCCGGATGGCAGATGGCGGCATCAGGATAGAAAAGGGGCTCTTCCTGGGGCAGTTTGCCTTTCCAGCCTGGAGAGTAGCGCTCGATGAGAAGGGAGAGGAAGCGCTCCATATTTTCCTGTGAACCGTTCAGCCAGAACTGGTGGGCGGCAATGAAGGTGTGTATGTCACGCGCTTTGCCGGGGATGTGTTTCATCAGCTGGCCGACACTTCTGACCAGTGCAAGTTGCCGCTGGCTCTCTCCGTGGCTCTGCTTTGGCATCAGTTTTGACGCCCATTGTTTGAAGATGCTGCTCTCTTTTGGCTCCTCGTTTTTTGGCTTGCGGAGTGAAAATTTTCCCACTCGTGTCCGGGTGACGAGGGCCGGATTGCTGGTAATGATGCAGATCGGGCAGCTCAGTGTGTCGAGCAGTTTTTCGAGTGGTCTGACAATTTCTTCACTGAAGAGCATTGAACCGAAGAGGAAATCGGCAACCGGAAGAGTCTGTTCCAGCGTTTCCCAGAGCTGTTTGCTGTTATGAAGTCCGAGACTGAAGACGGAAACCTCCAGTCCGACCTTATATTTCCTGTTCAGCTCACCCGCAGCGGCTTTCAGTGCGCTGTTGTTGGTGGCCTCCATGGTAAGGAACACAAAATGCATAGATGGTAACCCCTCAATAAATAGGTGATGATTGCCAGTCGTTTCCGATTGCGCTTTGGCATTTCGGAATCGCCGGAGCTGAATCTGCTGCTTTCCCGCCAAAAGCTTTCCTGATCAGGGTAAGGAGAGGGGTATCAAATCAGCAGGATGGGGTTTTGCTGGAAGAGGTTACCGGGTGTGGAGAGTGGGGAGGTGATGGGCTGATGGTTCTGCTCCCGGTTGCAACAGGATAAAGGGAGAGGTTGGTGGTGCAGGAGAGTTGCATGGGTAGCAACGGAAAGGGTAGATGCAGCGGGCTGTTGCTGCCTTGGTGAAGGAAACAGGCTGTAGAGGCGATTCAGGTTGCCGTGCGGCGCTATCCCGGAGAGTGAGAGCTCACGGGGGGCTACCGGGTTGCCGGAGAGTGACCTGGCCTTGGTTTTGGTGTTGAAGGAGGTGGTTTTTGCAAAGAGGTTAAAACCAACGACAGAAATCACAAAGAAGAGCAGTACCTCAAGAGAGCGACAGGCACAGCGAATCAGGTTGCATTTTCTTTGGTTCATCTGAATGGTTTTGCTGAAATATACCAAATGGATTGGCAATAAGAAAACCGGGGAGATGGATTGTCGTATTTCTGATGAGATTTTTGCCAGCTCTCTTTCCCCGTGTGGCGGGATCTGTTTCCGACAGGGGTCAAGAAAAAAGCACGGGGGCGAGCCGTGCTTTTTTCTTGAAAGAAGCGTTCTGTGTCGTAACCGTTAAATCTCGATGCCTTCAAGGCGGTCTTCGAGGTCTGAATAGATCTCCTGCAGTTTTTCGATCATGTCGGGGTCGGCGCTCCACATGCCGCGTCCGCTTGCTTCGAGCATACGCCCGACGATGTTTTTGAAGGCCTTCGGATTGACCTTCATGAGTCGCTCACGCATCTTCGGATCCATGGCATAGGTTTCGGCAGCCTCTTTGTAAACCCAGTCGTCAACACCTTTGGTGACGGCGTCCCAGCCAAGCATGTAGGTGAAGCGGTTGCTGATTTCAGCGGCTCCGCTGTGCCCCTGGTCGAGCATGGTTTCGAACCATTTCGGGTTGAGCAGTTTGCTGCGGAACTCTACTTTCAGCGCTTTGTCGGCATCGTCAATCTTCACATCGGCTGTAAAGGTCTCGACGTAGTTGAGTTTGACATTGTCCCCTTTCGGGTTGCGGCGTCGTGCCGAGAGTTGCAGCGCTCCTGAAGAGGAGAAGTAGCGATCAATATCGGTAATGCCGAACTCAGCCGAATCGACCTGCTGTACGACGCGGTCAACGGTGCTGAGGAGCCCTTTGAGGATATCGGTCTGCTGGTCGCCGTAGCGGTTGCCGCCATAGGCAAAGCCGGTGCGTTTGATGAACATGTTGTCGAGATCCTCTTCCGACTCCCATGCTGAATCTTCCACCAGCTCTTCGACCTGTGAGCCGTATGCTCCGGGTGCCTGGGTGAAGAGTCGCGATGTGGCGCTTTCGAAATCTTTTCCCTCTTTCAGGGCTGCGTCCACATGCTTTTTGATATGGTTCATCTCGTGCGGCTCAATGGCTTTTGCAGCCTCCTTGACCAGTTTGTCGAGATGATCGACGAGCACTCCAAAGGTGTCGCGGAAGATGGAGCTGATCTGGATCAAGACATCAATTCTTGGGCGACCAAGTTTTTCAAGCGGTACGAGGCGGTAGTGGCTGATTTTGCCCTGTGCGTCGTAGGCTGGTTCGGCGCCCATGAGGTGGATGATGACGGCAACGGCTTCACCTTTGCTCTTGATGGTATCGAGACCCCAGAGTACCTGTGCAATGGTCTCCGGGTACTGGCCGTTGTTCTCCTCTACGTGACGGCTGAGGATGCTGTCGGCAATCTGTTTGCCGCGTTTGAAGGCCAGTTCTGAAGGGATGCGCCAGGGGTCGATGGCGTGAATGTTGCGTCCGGTTGGCAGAATACCTGCTCCGTCACGCACCAGATCGCCGCCGGAGCCTGAGGGAATGTACTCGCCGCAAAGGGCACGAAGGAATCCCTTCATTTCGTTGCGGTTGTCTTCGAGTGCGCGTTTCAGGGCTACACCATCCTGCAGTGCGCTGTTGATGGCCTCTGCCATCTCCTTTGTCGCCTTTCCGCCACCGGTCATGGTGCTGAATACGGTTGCCGGATTGGTCTGGCCGAAAATACTCTTTTCGATAAAGGCTCTGGTATGTTCGTCAACCGTTTCCCGTGTTTTAAGGGCTTGTGGTTCTCCCTTGCGGGCACGGGTGGCCAGAGTGGCATAATCGCCATAGGTGTTATCTTCACCGATGGCCTGCATGATGATTGATGGCAGTGATTTTTCGTTGCCGCGCACCTTGAGGTACTCGGTGATGGTGGTGACCTGGGTTTCCAGTTTCGGTGTTTCGCCAAAGACGTGCAGCGAGTTTGAAATCAGGCGTCCTTCAAGCTCCATCATGTAGGTATAGAGGCGGCTGATATAGTCCGGGAAGCTCTCTCCCTCAACACGAGGGCAGTCATCGGTAAGGTTGAGCTGCTCTGCTTTGGTGATGATAACCTCTTCGGTCTCTACATCCACCATCTTTTCAAGTCCGCGTTCGCGGTAGTCGTTCAGCATCTCCTTGAAGGCTGGAAGCTCTTTGTAGAGTCCTGCCCGTGCGAGTGGGGGGATGTTGTGCGAAATCATGGTGGCGTAGCCGCGGCGTTTGGCAATATTGGCTTCGCTCGGGTTGTTGATCGGGTAGATATAGAAGTGGGGCACTTCACCGAGCAGTGCGTCTGACCAGCAGTCGCCGGTGACGCCGAGCTGAAGGCCGGGCATCCATTCTGCCGTGCCGTGCATGCCGATGTGCACCAGGGCGTTTGCCTGGAAGATGCGGCTGATCCAGCGGTAGAAGGCGATGTACTGATGGTGCGGTGTGTTCTCTTTGTCGAAGAGGAGGCGCATGGGGTCACCCTGTATGCCAAGGCGCGGCTGAACGCCGATAAAGATATTGCCGAGGGTGATGCCGCCGATAAAGAGCTTGTCGGGCTTGATTGGCGCAATGTCGCCCGGGAAGCCGCTCCAGCGTCCTTCAATGCGCTCGCGCTCTCTTGAGCTGGTGATGCTGTTGAACACTTCACGGTCAATGGCAAAGCACTCCTGTTCATGTGCCTGGATTTCGTAATCGGTTGCCTTGTCGAGCATGGCCAGCAGCGCTTCAGGTGATTCCGGCAGTTCGCCGACATCATACCCTTCGGAGCGTAGCGTTGTGATGATGTTGTAAATGCTTTTTGGTACATCAAGCAGGGCGGCGCTGGCTTTTTTGCCCATGCCTGGAGGATAGTCGTAGACGACGAGGGCAACTTTTTTATCGCGGTTGGGTACCTGGCGAAGGTCGGAAAATTTTTTGGCAAAACCGGCCAGCCTTTCAAGGCGATCCGGAACGGTTTGCAGTCGCCCATCCTTGATGGCTCCGAGTACAACCGGGCAGACGGCGCCGTCCATTTCAGGCAGCGAGTAGGTCATGGCTGACTGAAGCGGGATAACACCTTGCGATTTCCATGATGCGAAATCCTGGATAAAGAGCGGCTGGGAGACAACGTAGGGGGCGTTGATTTTCCCCAGAATCTCGTCACGTGCGGCTGATGATGCGCCTGGTGTGGTTGCTCCTGCAGGGCCGCCCACAAAACCGAAGCCCATCATGTTGACGAGCATGTCGATGTTGTTGTGTGTAAACCACTCTCTGGCGGCAACGTGGCCTTCAACACCCATTACAAAGACCGGCAGGGGGTTGAGACCCTTGGCTTCGATGGCCCGGATGGCATTGTCGATATACTCTTTTTCCTGCAGCAGGTGTTTGCGGAAAAAGAGCATCCCGATGTTACGCTGTTTTGCTGAATTTTTATTGCGTTTGTGGAGCCATTTTTCGTAATGGTGCAGATCTTTCTGGTATTCCGGAGCATCCGGGTGGTAGAAGCCCATGGTTGGCACCTCCTGCACCTTCTCGACTTTGACCTCAACTTCGAAGTATTCGGCTATGATGTAGTTGAACATCGATGCCAGATTGTCGGTGGTCGGGTTCATCCAGTAGGTGTAGACCTGCATCCAGTTCTTGAAGTCCTTTGCCTTTTTGGGGATCAGCGGCAACATGGTGCGCATGATTTTCAGCAGCTTCATGTAGCCGTAGAGCGCATCCTCGTCGCGCCCTTTCACCAGCATTTTTGCAACTTTCTTGACAATATCGGGCATGCCGCTGCCATCTCCCGAGACCACGTAATTGCCTATTTTGGTCATCTGCATGACTTCCGGCATCGACTCATAGGCAAAGATAGTCTTCACCTTCGATTGTTCGATCTGCTCCTGCAGCCAGTCTGCCTGTCCCTTGAACTGGATCAGGGTGGTAAAAATACAGTCGGCATTGCGGATGGCTTCGGCAGCCTCAGGGTTCTGATGTTCGAGATCCTGATCGGTCCATTGGGTCAATTCTGCATGTGCCGCGATTTTTGCAGTCACCTCGCGCCATACCCGCTGGTTGCATTGCTCCATCCCGACAATAGCGGCAATTCTGATTTTATCGTGCATAGAATTACAAAAAGATGTGCGTTTGATGTGGTTTTAACAGGATTGCAAAATGTAATAAAATCCTTTGATGTATGCTAACGAATTAAAAAAGCCAACCCCTCGCGAGGAGGGGCTGGCTTCTGGTTTAGATGGCCTTGTGCTGACGGATCTCTTTAGAAGGTGAAATCCATTCCTGCAACAAAGCTGCGTCCCGGAGCACGGAACCATTCGGCTTCTTCATACTGCACGTTGCCGATGTTGTTACAGAGGAATGTAGCTCCGATGTTGTCGGTGATTTTGTACTTCGCGCCGGCGTTGAAGACGATAAAGTCGCCGGGGTAGTTGTTGCCTTCGGTATTTGTATAGAGATTCACGGCCTTGTACTCGCCGACATAGCGTCCGTTCAGGTTCAGTGCGAGCCTGTTGACGGGTTTCCATGTTACGCCAACTGATGCGGTATGTTCCGGCCGCATGGGCAGCCATTCCGGATCGGGATTGGAGTCGATGGCAACCGCAGGGGTGCTTGGCTTGTAGTCGGTGTTTTTGGCGTTCATGTAGGTGTAAGCCAGATTGACGTTCCACGAAGGATTCGGGCGGATGTTCAGGTTGGTCTCGATGCCCCAGATACGGGCCTTCGTGATGTTCTGGAATTCGAATGTTGTCCCCTGCAGCTTGACCGATTCGATCAGGTTGTCGTAATCGTTGAGGAATGCGGCCACGTCGAGCGAGACCTTGTCGCCGAACTGCTTGTAGACGCCGATCTCGTAGGCGGTCATGGTCTCCTTGTCGAGCGCCGGGTTCGGTACGCCTTTAAGGATTCCGGCATCTCGGACAAACCGTTCTGCAAGCGTCGGTGCGCGGAAGCTTGTACCCCACGATGCGCGGAAGCTCATGTCGTCCGTGGCCTTGTAGTTGAGCGCGATACGAGGGCTGATGGCATCGACCGACGGGTTTTCAATTGATTCAGTTGGCGTATTCGGATATGATGGAGGAAAACCTGGAGCAGGAGTTGTGTAGTCAACATACGTAACCTCATCAGCATCGATACCGCTCCAGTCATACCGCAGGGAGAGCAGGGCAGTCAGCTTGTCAGTGAGTTTCCACTCGTCCTGCACGAATGCGGCAAAGTTTTTTTCCTGTATATCGTTGAGGTCACTATTGCTTAAAGGGTGTGCCGAGGGAATTTCCCCTGTGTACTGCGTTGACTGAACGTCAATAATGTTGCCGTCAAGACCGAAAAGAAGGCGATGGCTGTCGCTTACTCTCCAGTCAAGTTTTGCACCTGCTCCGTACCGGTTCGAGCTGGTTTCATTGAATTCACCCGGATAGCGGGTGGCGCCGGTTGCATACATCTGATTTGCCGGCGTATTGTTATACTCGTAAGTGGTTGCGTTGCGAGTGTAGTAGAGCCGAGTGTCAAGGGTGAGGTTGTCGCTCAGCAAGTTTACGTAGTTCAGGCCCGCCAGAGCGTTCTTCCGCTTGATGAGATCGTCTGTATAGACATCGTATTTCGTGTAAGGCCCTGCTGCAGGGAATCGGGCGTTCACATAAACATCGTAGGCAAGTTCAGGGTGAGGGATGAATGTTCCGGTTGCAACTGTCGCGTCATAAGGCCATGTGTATGCGTAGCCGCCCTCCGTTTCGTTATAAAAGGCGCTGAGCTGCAGGTACTGTTTTGCATCGATGTCGTAGCGCGCTTTCAGCTTGACGTCGTTCAGCAGGGTCTGTGCATTCTGGCGGTAACCGTCGTCCTCGCTGTGCGAGTAGAGGAGGCTGTAGCTGAGCTTGCCGCTCTTGTTGCCGATGCCTAAATAGCTGTTCCAGAACCACGGGGTGTAGCCGTCGCGGTAAACGCTCTTGTCACCGGAAGGAGGCGCATCGTAAAAGCCTGCGCTTGATCCGGCTTTCACTTCAAGGGTTTCCGGAAGGTGGCCGAACACGTTAACCACGCCGCCCATGGCGCCCGATCCGTAGAGGGTTGCTGCTGAACCTTTGAGCACCTCGACCTTGTCGGCTGCGTTCATGTTGACCGAAGACCATACAACTTCACCGGTTTCCGGGCTGTTGAGCGGGAACCCGTCATAGAAGCCCTGCACGCGGGTGCCGATTGCACCGCCCTGATAAGTGTTGGATCCGCGGATCTGCAGGGTGGAGGTTGTTTGTCCTCCTGCACGGGTAACAACAACGCCAGGGATGTCCTCAACTACCTGATCGAGGGTCGGGTTAGGTTCCTGTTTGATTTTTTCGGCAGAAACCACGTTGGCAGTCACCGGAACTTCAAGCCTGTCCTGCTTGTAGAGCGCCGCGCCGACAATGACTTCCGATGCCATAACGGTGGTCTGGCCAAGCTGCAGACTTATACTGGCTGTCTGGCCGGTGCCGACAGTAACTATCTGGCTCGTCGGGGCGTAACCGACTATGGATACGGAGATTTTCTGTGATTTTGCAGGTACGTTCTGAAGGATGAAGTTGCCGTTCATGTCGGTTGCCGTGCCGATAGTGGTACCGGCAATAGTGACTGACGCGCCATAAACTCCCTCTCCGTCTGCCTTGTCGATGACCCTGCCTTTTACCGTGCCGGTATCAGCTCCGTAGGAGGGGAGAGGTACCAGCATTGCCATGAGGCAGAACGCTGAAAGAACAAAACGGAAAATGCGATACATGTTCGCATGTTTTGTTTTCATGGTTGTGTGTTGTGTGGTTATAATGATACGGACAAAAAAACAGGGTTAGAAACTTTTTTATCTTGTTCAGAAGTTCATAATCATCATCACTCAGCCTCAGCAATCAAAACATGATGGGAGTAAAAAGGCTTCTCCTCATCAGCATATACATAACGCGTCACATCGAAGTTATTAAAAAAAATGCAATAATGCAACATATTGCTGCAATGGGTCTTGATTGGTGATGTGATGGCGTAATAGTGTGTTAAATGACAACTCCCCGGTGGTTGCCGGGGAGTTTGAGATGGTGCGCCTTATTTATTGTGTGATTCGGCTTTATCGGTCAGATAACGCCAAGCTCTTTACCTATGGTGCAGAATTCGGTGATCACTTTGTCGAGATGGGCCTGCTGGTGGGTTGCCATGAAACTGGTACGGAGCGCTTCGTGCCCAGGCATGACGCCCGGGCGGATGAAGGCGTTAACGTATACACCTGCATCAAAGAGCTTTTTCCAGAAGAGAAGGGTTTTTATCTGGTCGCTGATCAGTACGGTAACAATGGCTGTGCGTGATGGCATCAGGGTAAATCCAGCTTTGATCAGTGCCTGGCGGACGTAATCGGTATTGGTGATGAGCCGTTCCATGAGTTCCGGTTCAGTTTGGATAATCTCAAGGGTGGCGAGAACTGCAGCTACACTTGCGGGGGTGGGTGAAGCGCTGAAAATCAGTGATGAGGCGTTGTGCTTGATGTAGTTGATGACACTGCGATCGCCAACAACGTAGCCTCCGAGCGAACCAAAGGTTTTCGAGAAGGTTCCCATGATCAGATCGACCTCATTGACAAGGTTAAATTCTGAGGGGGTTCCTTTTCCATTTTTACCGATTACACCGACTGCGTGGGCGTCGTCAATGAGAATGCGGGCGTTATATTTTTTTGCCAGTTTTACCAGGTTTGGAAGATCGACGATCTCTCCGGATACCGAAAAAACACCATCAGAGACAATAAGGCGGCCTGCAGTTTCCGGAATGGTCTGGAGTACCCGCTCCAGATCTTCCATGTTGTTGTGGTTGTAACGTACCAGGTTTGCTCCTGCTCCCTGTGCCATGATGGAGGCAGCAACAAGGCTCGCATGGTTGTCGCGGTCGGAGACAATGTATTCACCGCGCTGGACCAGTGTCGGGATGATGCCCTGACCGGTTTGATAGCCGGTACTGAAGAGCAGACAGCGCTCTTTTTCAAAAAAGTCAGCCAGCTTCTCTTCTAGCTCGACGTGCAGGTTTACCGTGCCGGTCATGTAGCGTGATCCGCTGCAACTGGTGCCGTACTTGTTGATGGCGTTGATCGAAGCTGCCTTTACCCTTGGGTCGGCGGTGAGGCCAAGATAGTTGTTTGAGCCAGCCATGACAAGCTTTCGCCCTCCAAAGGAGACAACAGGGCCCTCATTTTCGTCTATCGGGTGAAAAAAGGGATAGACGCCTTGCGCCTTTACCTCGTCGGCAATGGTATATTCAATGCACTTTTTAAACAAGTCTTTCGTTTTATCCACAGGAATGCAATTTTACTTCGGCTATAACAGAAAAAGCCGGGATTTCTTGTTTTTACGGTCATCTCTTCTCTTTCCTTCGAGGGTGACCGGTTTTCAAGTAAGCGGATTTTGCTCAGAAACCGAAATGTATCAAAAATTTTAGTTTTTTGTTAAAACAGTGGCTGGTTTTTTTGCTGCAGCAGACTCTTCAGGATGAAAAGCAGAGTATGTTGTTGAATAAATGGAGTTATGGGGGATATGGGTGAAACAGTATTGGTGACGGGTTCAACCGGTTTTATTGGCGCTCGATTGTTGCGCTATCTTGCCGCAGAGGATGAGAGGGTGAGGGTCTATCTTCGCCCTGAGAGTAATGAGAGTGCTTTGCCTGATGGGGTAGAGGTTGTACGGGGCAGTTTTGGCGACATGGAGGCTCTTGGGCGTGCGGTTCGGGGTGTTGACCGGATTGTCCATCTTGCCGGGGTGACGAAGGCTCTTGACGAGGCGGGTTATGATGCGGGTAATGTGTTGCCGGTAGAGAATCTGCTTGCGGCGGTGAGGGAGCATAACCCCGGTCTGAAGCGTTTTCTCCTGGTCTCGACTCTTGCGGTTGCCGGTCCGGCTTCAGAAGGGATATGTGGTATGAAGGAGTGTGACCTCCCCTCTCCGGTTAGTGCATATGGGCGCAGCAAGCTGCGGGCGGAGAGGCTCTGCCTGGAAAGTGCGGGGGATATTCCGATTACCATCGTACGCCCTCCTGCGGTCTACGGGCCGGGTGACCGTGATGTTCTGCAGGTGTTTCAGATGCTCTCCAAAGGGGTACTGGTGTCGGCGGGAAATGTGGCAAGGCAGCGTTTCAGTCTTGTTTATGTTGATGATCTTGTTTGTGGCCTGATGATGGCGGCTCGTTCGGAACGGGCTGTGGGAGCTATTTATTATATCACGTCATCCCGTTCGTACTCGTGGGATGAGTTTATTGCTGCCGTGCAACCGGCGCTTGGTTTTCGGAAGATCTACCGCTTTTCGTTGCCGCAGCCACTCCTCTTTCTGCTTGGCGCGTTCATGGGTGCGGTGGGCTCTTTACGTGGAAAGGTTGCGCTCATCAATCGTGACAAGGCTTATGAACTGGTGCAGGATTACTGGGTCTGTTCCTCCGCTCAGGCTGAAATGGATCTTGGTTTTACAGCCAGCACAACCCTCGGCGAAGGTATTGCAAAAACGATCTCCTGGTATCGCCGCAAGGGGTGGTTGTGATGGCGGGGCTCAATTTATCCGAGCAGTTTTTGCATGAGCCGCAGGAGCAGGTATTTTTCGTCGGGGTAGGGGAGCAGCCCTTTGAGTGCGGCATCGGTCTCTTTGAGGGCGGTGATGGCTCGCTCGGTATCCTGAAGTGAAAATGAGCGGGTGTAGGCAAGGTAGTTTTTGACGAAGTACTCCTGTTTGCCAAACATGCCGAGGATTTTTGCGATTTCTGCCTGGGGAAGTTGCCGTACCTCCGGAAGCGAGAGCTTCCAGAGGCGGATATAAAAGGTGGCAAGAAAACGGACGATGTTACCGAGCCCCTCTTTCTGTCCTTCCTGCTCCATGATCATGAGCGATATGCCGCTGCAGAGCCTCAGACTTCGTTCTGCCAGGGCTTTTTCAAGTTCAAAGACGTTGTAGGTGCGTGATACGCCGACACTGTCGAGGACGTCGGATGCTGTGATCCGTTTTTCAGCTCCCCTGGCAGAGGCGTACAGGATGATTTTTTCAATTTCGTGGCATATTTCCCGCGCTGATGGCTCAATATAGGCGGTAAAGGCTTTGAGGGCATCGGGCTCAAAGCTCCATCCGGAAGCTTTGGCTCTGTTGGAAGCGAAGAGTTCCGGAGTTTTGATGGCCGGGAAGTCGTGGCGGTATTTTTTCAGCGTGCTGAAAGGTGGTTTTTCAATCTCTTTTTTCTCAATCTGGCCAGCATCGAGTATCAGGACGGTAAACTCAGCCGGATTGGTCAGGTAACGGCTGAATTTTTCTTCGTGTTGTTTCTGCAACTCTCTGGTCGGGGGCTTCTTGATTTTTTCAAACTGCCGGACAATGATCAGTTGTTTTGGGGTGAACATCGGGTATTCCGAGGCTTTTGATATCAGTTCACCTGGTGTGAGGTCGGGAGCGTAAAGGATATGGGTATTGCAGGCCGCATCGCTTTCGGATGGAAAAACAGCCGTTTTGATAAGGTCGGCAAACTCTTCCTTGAGATAGCTTTCGGTGCCATAAAAGAGGTAAACCGGTGCAATGTTTCCGGCAAGAATATTTTTTTTCAGTGCATCCATCGTTGATAGTAACGTGTTATCGGGTGAGCCGCAGGAGCGCTTTTGGTGGTCATCAGTAATCAGTTGTCAGTTGTCAGTTATCAGTAATCAGTCCTCAGTTATCAGTAATTGCTGACAACTGAAAACTGAAAACTGACAACTTAAAACGCTTCAGAATGGCAGGTCATCCTTGTCATTTTCAAGCATGGGTACTGACGGGTGGGTTGGTGGCGATGGATAGTCATGAGGGCTTTGCTGGCGCTCGTAACCCTGGGAGCTGCTTTCAGAGCTCGTTCCGCCTCCCTGTTCCCGCGCTCCGCCGAGCATCTGCATGTCGGAACAGACAATCTCGGTTGTATATCTTTTTTCGCCGTTTTTGGGATCGTCCCAGCTTCTGGTCTGCAGACGCCCTTCGACGTAAACTTGTCGTCCCTTTTTCAGGTATTGACTGCATATTTCAGCAAGTTTGGCCCAAACGACGATCCGGTGCCATTCTGTTCTCTCCTGCAGATTGCCGTTGTTGTCTTTGAAGTTTTCATTGGTTGCCAGAGTAAAAGTAACCCTCGACTGGCCGGAGGTAGTGACTTTCATTTCGGGATCGTTGCCGAGGTGGCCGATCAGCATTACTTTGTTAAGTCCTTTTGCCATGGTAGTTGGTAGTTTGTTGAAAAAAAGCTTTCGGGAATACCGTTCAGAGCTCTTGTAAAGATAAAATTATCTTTTTTATACCGCAAGCAGTTCGGCATCAATGACAGGGCCCTCCTGACAGAGCAGGATGGTGCGGAGTCCCCCATCGGGTTTTTTGACTTCGACGCTGCAGCCGTAACAGATCCCTATACCGCAGCCCATAACCGATTCAAGTGAGATATCACATCTCAGACTCTGCTCGCGGCAGAATGCGGCAACTGCTTTCAGCATTGGATTTGGTCCGCATGAGAAAACCTTGAGAGCGCCATCCTGTTTGAGTGCGGGTAACTCTTCACGGAGCAGTTCGACTACAGTTCCCCGGAATCCTGCTGAACCGTCATCTGTTGCAAGCCGACAGTTTGAAAGTTCTTGGGCGAGTAACTCCTCTTTTGTTCGGCCACCAATCAGGTTAATCACCTTTATGCCCTTAGCTTTCAGTTCTTTTTCAAGAAAGAGCATGGGAGCGGTGCCGATGCCTCCTGAAACAAGAATGGCGGTATTGAATTTATTCCCACTTATGTCGAAACAGGTTCCGAGTGGCCCGAGAACCATCATGGTTGAGCCTTTTGTACTGTCGCAAAAAAGTGCACTGCCGCGCCCTGCGGCTTTAACCATGATGTCGATGAGTCCTCCTCGCACGTTGTGTATCGAAAATGGCCGTCTGAGCAATGGCAGCGTTGTGTCGCTGACCTTGATGTTGACAAAATTTCCGGGCTTTGCGGATGCGGCAATTGCCGGACAATCAAGAGTGATGACCGTGACATCGTGACTGATGCGGCGGGTCTCGACTACGGTTGCACGTGTATCAGTGATGGAGTTTGTTTCGGGCATGACGATGCTCATCAAGGGATAGGAGATGGTAATATCTTGTTACTTGAGAACTCCAATTAAGTGAGCTGAACGTTCATTTGCAAGTTGTTCGATCGAGTTTAAAAAGTTTAAAATTTTAAACCTTGGCTGAAGTGTGTATGTTAGATTCTTTTGTAGAGTCAGCTCAGAGTTATATCTTTGACTTTTTCTGATTTTTCCTCAGTGGTCATAACATCCAATGTCTGGTTTATGCGTATTTTAACTTTTACAGGTAAAGGCGGGGTAGGGAAAACCAGCGTTTCTGCGGCTACGGCTGTCCGTTTGTCGCAACTGGGCTATCGTACCCTTGTTCTTTCAACCGACCCCGCACATAGTCTTTCGGATTCCTTTAACCTGCCTCTTGGCGCTGAACCGACAAAGATAAAGGAGAATCTTCATGCCATTGAGGTGAATCCTTATGTTGACCTGAAGCAGAATTGGCAGTCTGTACAGAAATACTACTCCAAGATTTTCATGGCTCAGGGCGTTTCAGGTGTTATGGCTGATGAAATGACCATTCTTCCCGGCATGGAAGAGCTGTTCTCTCTTTTGAGAATCAAGCGCTACAAAGCCTCCGGTCTCTATGATGTGCTGGTGCTTGATACCGCCCCGACGGGTGAAACCCTGCGCCTCCTCTCTCTTCCCGATACGCTTGCCTGGGGCATGAAGGCGGTGAAGAATGTTAACAAGTATCTTATCAAGCCGCTCAGCAAGCCTCTTTCAAGGATGTCGGATAAAATTGCTTTTTTTGTGCCTCCGGCAGATGCCATTGAGTCGGTTGATCAGGTTTTTGATGAGCTTGAAGACATTCGTGAAATTCTTACGAATAATAAAAAATCGACGGTACGCCTTGTTATGAATGCGGAGAAGATGTCGATCAAGGAGACCATGCGTGCCTTGACCTATCTGAATCTTTACGGTTTCAAGGTGGATATGGTTCTTGTCAACAGGTTACTTGATACCAAAGAGGACAGTGGATATCTGGAGAACTGGAAAGCGATTCAACAGAAGTACCTCGGAGAGATTGAAGAGGGCTTTTCTCCCCTTCCGGTGAAAAAACTGAGGATGTACGAGCAGGAAATTGTCGGTCTGAAGTCCCTGGAGATGTTTGCCAAAGATATGTACGGCGACAGCGATCCGTCTGATATGATGTATGACGAACCACCGATCAAATTTGTCCGTAACGGCAATGTCTATGAGGTACAGTTGAAGCTGATGTTCGCCAACCCTGTCGATATTGATGTATGGGTAACAGGCGACGAGTTGTTTGTACAGATCGGCAACCAGCGTAAAATCATCACCCTTCCGATCAGCCTGACCGGGCTTGAACCGGGCGATGCGGTATTTAAGGACAAATGGCTTCATATACCCTTTGATCTTGATCGTCACGAGCAGAGCCGCCTGCAAAAAGAACAGAAAGCTTATGACAGGGGATAGAGATGCTTCATGGGGAACACTTGTTTAGATCGATATTTATGTTTAAATTCCGACAGAATAATTTAGTATTGTTTTCAATCATAACCGGGGCTCCGTTTTCGCGGCCTCACTTCCATGGAGATTGATTATGTCGGAATCGTACCAGAAACTGCGTAAGGATTTTAAGGAACTTGAGTTTACTGATCGCCTCACGTTTCTTGCTGAGAGTGTGCTTTTGACTGGCGAGAGCGCTATTGTTGGTGGCTTGAATCTTGCCGGAAATGTCTTTGATACGGTGACCGGTACTGTGGGCGCTGTTATTGACGCTTCGGGCATCGGGAATCTGATCGGCAGCACCGGCGGAGTTGTCGGCGAGACCATTGATCGGGTTGCCATTACCGTTAAGGATGCATCAAGAACAGCAAGCGAGTTGTATGTCAATGCCGTCGAAACCGTTGAAAATGCGACCACAAATGCAGCAACGGCCGTGGGTGATGCGGGGGTGTCTGCTTCTGAAGTTGTCAAGAATTTTGCGGGTTCCTTTCAGAAGGGTCAGGTGAGGAAATAGGGTAATCTGCGTTGTTGACGTACTTCGTTACGAAGTGGGCAGAAAAAACTTTTTTTTGTGTTTTTTTGTTTATTACTATTAAATTGGGACAAGAGTTCTAAACTTAAGTTTTGGTATTTTTCCAACAATTAAATTCCAAGGAGGAATTATGAGTGGTGGTGGCGTTTTTACCGATATCCTGGCAGCAGCCGGGCGTATTTTCGAAGTAATGGTTGAGGGGCATTGGGAAACTGTAGGAATGTTGTTTGATTCATTGGGCAAAGGCACCATGAGAATCAACCGCAATGCTTATGGCAGCACAGGCGGAGGCACCAGCCTTCGTGGTTCTTCACCTGAAGTTTCAGGTTATGCTGTTCCTTCGAAAGCTGTTGAATCAAAGTTCGCAGAGTAAGTATAACGAGATTATGCTCTTTGCCCAGGCAGTGAAAAGGTTAAAGCTTTCACTGCCTTTTTTGTTTTGATCATAAATCAGGTTGCTCTCCGCGTTGTCGGGTTATTTCTGTTTATTGTAAAATTTTCATAGATTTAAGGTCAGTGTGCTAATCAGTATCAAGTGAACGGGTATGGGTAATGGCTAATATATCGTTGTATATCTCGGCGCAGACCGAACAGAGTGATGTAACTGAGTTTTTTCAGAAGGGGCTCATGCATGCCGGTGAGAATCCGATTGCATTTTTTGAAGGGGTTTTTTATGAATCACATCAGGAGCGTGTTGGTAATATTGCCTTTCAGGATTACCTGATTTATAGTGATAAGGCTGTTTATTTCTGGGCGAGAGGTTCGAACAAAGACTATCTCGACCGCTTTAATCTTGGTTCTGTCAGTGTAAACAGTCGGAATAAGGATCATGATTTCGCGACGCTGAATTTCAAGGTTCGCCGTGAGGAGAAGGAGCCGGTCTATGTTATTTTTGATATGGTCGAACTGAGGGAAGCTGAATTGATTACCAGGCTTCATACGGTTGTTGAATCCATTATCGAAGAGCGTTTTGGCCTTGATTACCGGAAAATTCTTCCTGACGACGTTTCGCTTCATATTTTGCAGGACGTAAGGGGTATCTGTGTGCCTCAGGTTATCTCTCTTCGCCTGAATGCTCCTGATCCTTCCCGACAGGAGAGTCATATCGGTTATGGTCAGGATCTTCTTGAACAATACAAGGCTTCTATCGGTTACCATCCAGATGAAAGCGGGCAGAAGCAGGGCAGAGGGGTGCCCGGGGGTTCGCAGGCAGGCGGGGCAGCGCCGGAAGGATTTTCTCCGGCTGAAATGTTTAAAGGCATTGAAAATATACTTCCTACGGATCCGGCTTCACTGAAAAGAATTGCCGGTTCGATCAAGGAGATGATTGGTGATGCTCCGTTCAAAATTCGTGACCAGGTTAAAAATGACCTGCAGCATGTTCCCGGTATGTTGACTGCGCTTAATGAACTGCTCATCAGTATTGCAGATAATCCACAGGCAGAGCGTTTTGTTATCAATATTGTTAAAACTGCGGTCAAAAATGATGGGGTTATCGGATCGGTTGGAAAGCTGTTGCGCCTCTCTTCGAGTTTTGGCGATTCATCGAAAAAGAGAACACAACGCCCCACCTCGAAAGCGCCTCAGGGGGGAATGCATGATGCCTCACCACATCAGCGACGTGATAGTGGGGATGATGAAGAGCCTGCGTTTAAAAAAAGGAGCATTCATATAACAAGTGATGATCGTGCGACCTCCAACGATGATTGTTTCAGCAGTGAGCCCTTTTCCGCTGAATCGGGCAAGAGGGTTTCTGCTGCATCGGGAGTGGGTGCAGGGAGTGCTGGTGATCATGAAGGTGATGCTGCCCCGAAGCGCAAAAGTATTACCATCAAATCTCTTGATGAGGATGTCCCTCCACTTGTGAAAAACATGATGAGTATGGATGATTCTCCAGGAACAGCAGGGGGTGTTTCAAAAACCAGAATCAGGATCAAGTCGGATTCGGACAATGCGCAACCATCGGAAAGGCTCACCCCGGTATCGCACTCTGATGATGATACTCAGGGAAAAAAGGAATCAGGTAACGGTCACCATACTGGCCATGACGCCGATAATGAAGGCGCAACTCATCGATAAAAAGTGTTCAGTCAAGATCAAGTTCACTCAATAGTTTTATTATCAACATGAGAATTATTCTTTACTTGGGTAAAGGAGGGGTAGGCAAGACTACCGTTTCAGCGTCGTCTGCAACCGCAATTGCACGAAGAGGACAGAGGGTTTTGATTATGAGTACCGATGTGGCTCACAGCCTTGCCGACGCATTGAGTACCGAACTCTCTTCCACGCCGGTTGAGGTTGAAAAGAATCTCTTTGCCATGGAGGTGAATGTTCTTGCCGAAATAAGGGAGAACTGGACTGAACTCTATTCCTATTTCTCATCGATTTTAATGCATGATGGAGCCAATGAGGTTGTCGCCGAAGAGCTTGCAATCATGCCGGGTATGGAGGAGATGATCAGTTTGCGCTATATCTGGAAAGCTGCCAAGTCAGGTGATTATGATGTGGTGGTTGTTGATGCTGCCCCGACAGGAGAGACCATGCGTTTGCTTGGAATGCCTGAATCGTATGGATGGTATGCCGATAAAATTGGCGGATGGCATTCAAAAGCCATCGGTTTTGCGGCTCCACTCCTCAACAAGTTTATGCCGAAGAAAAATATCTTCAAGCTTATGCCGGAGGTGAACTCGCATATGAAAGAGCTTCATGCCATGCTTCAGGATAAATCAATAACCACCTTCCGCGTGGTTCTTAATCCTGAGAACATGGTTATCAAGGAGGCCTTGCGTGTGCAGACCTATCTTAATCTTTTCGGTTACAAGCTTGATGCCGCCGTTGTCAACAAGATTCTTCCCTCAAGTTCAACGGACAGTTATCTGCAGAGCCTTATCGATATTCAGAGCAAATATCTAAAAGTGATTGAAAATTGCTTCTATCCGGTACCGATTTTCAGGGTGAAGCAGTCTACGGCAGAAATTATCAATACGGAGAGGCTCTATCAGTTGAGTCAGGAGATGTTTGGTGAGCGTAATCCAGCAGAAATTCTCTACGTTGATGACAAAACCCAGATGCTGGAGAAAGTTGATGGCAAATATGTCCTGAGTCTTTACCTGCCGAACGTTGAGGTGAAGAAGCTTAATGTGAACATCAAGGGTGATGAGCTGCTGGTGGACATCAATAATTTCCGCAAAAGCATTATTCTGCCCAATGTCCTTGTTGGACGCAAGACGGAGGGCGCTGACTTTTCTGAAGGGAACCTGAATATCACCTTCGCCAACTGAGAAGGTCAGACCGGCTTTTTCAGGATCATCGTGATTACGAACAGACGGAGTGCTTTACCGGGCATTCCGTCTTTTTTTTATCCTGATTCCCTCTTTTAATTTTATCAATACCGAGCGGTCGCTGCAGCCGGAGAGTAGCTGCAGAATGGTCTTGTGCATTGCGGGATGCAGGGGATTGGCAAGGTCGAGCAGAGGGATAAGGACAAAGTTGCGACAATGCAATTCGGGGTGCGGTATGGTGAGTGTTTCGGTGAGGAGAGAGAGGTCGTCGTAGAGCAGAATGTCGAGGTCAATGACTCTCGGGCTCCAGCGCGGATAGGCATCCGGTCTTCCAAGTTCCTGCTCAATTGTTTTACATTGTCGGCGCAGCTCTTCGGGTGCAAGTGATGTTTCAAGTTCAACTACCCCGTTAAAGAAGCGGTTCTGTTCGCTCTCGCCGACTGGTTCGGTCATATAGATTGCTGAGACGCCTCTCACCTCTGTTCCGGCAAGAAGGGCAATCCGGTCAACGGCCTCCTGAAGGTGGTGGAGGCGCTCTCCAATATTGGATCCTATCCCGATAAAGACCTTGTGCATAGGCATAACTTCAGCAGCGGGATGTGGCGTAATCGGCTTCAGCATAATCGCAGATACCATCAACGGGCGGGTTGCGTTTGCGGACATTGATGGCGACTTTTTCAAGAAGAGGAAAATCCCGGAGGAGATCGTGAGCTATTTCATAGGCGACAGCCTCGATAAGAAAGAACTTCCTGAGGGTCAGGGCCTCCTGAATCTTTTTGTACACTGCGCCGTAATCGATGGTTTTTGTGATGTCATCGTTTTGTGCTGCATCGGTGAAGTCGAAAGAGAGCGCCGCATCCACTTCATATTTTCCTCCTACGGTGTGCTCTTCCTTGAGAACGCCGTGATGGGCATAGAAAACCATGTTTACCAGCCTGACGCATGAGTGAGCATACGGTGTCATAAAAATCCCGGAGTGAATGAAATATCGCTGGATATTGGTTCTGAAAAGCGTATCTGAGCTGTTGTTCAGTGCTTGACCTTTTTTTCGTATTTATTGCCGATAACCTTGCAATCGGGCAAACAAAACCACAAAAGCATATCGGAGTCGCCCTCATTCAGGACTCTGAAACTGCCAGCCTCAAAAACAACTTCCAGAATAATCTTGTCCCATTCCAGCAAATCCCCTTCGAAAATCTCATGCCCATCCTTGTCATCCAGTCCGGTATACTGCAACCACTCGGAGCGCTGCCTGAACTTGATAAAATCAACATCATGGGTATTTACTGTAGAGAACTGCCAGATATCCTGAAGTGAGGAGATATCCTGAAAGAGCGCTTTAAATTTTATTTTTTTAATATCCATGGTTCTCTTCAAAAAAAAAACTCGAAACCGGGCAGTGCTTCGATAATATTGCATAAGCCGATACCTGCCCATACCGTCTGCACGGTAATATAGCAATTCTCTATCTCGTTCTACAACAAGCCATTTTATCGCTCTACCCAGGGGGATTTCTCGCTTTTTGTTTTGGAAGAGCTTCGTCTGCTTCAGCGATTACCGGGAGAGGGGAGCGCTGATTGTTGAATCAGGTGGGGGGATGGGGTGTCATCTTCCCGAAAGAGTATAAAATTCACTACCTTGGGATGGCGTTTTGATTTTTTTTCAATGTATTCGGGAATGGCAATCATGAAAAACAGGGCTCGTGACGAGTTTTATGAAGGGTGTCGTGCAAGGGCCATTATGCTTGCTCTTGAGGAGGATCGTTACAAGGGGGATGTGACGACCCTTGCTACCATTGATCCTTCTCAGGGGGGAAGCGCCGTTATCAGGGCCAAGGAGGATGGTATCCTTGGAGGGGCCGATGTTGCCGTTCAGGTTTTTGCTGCCTGTGACAATAAGCTCTCCGTCGTATTGCATCACCATGATGGGGAAACCCTTCAGCGCGGTGACTTGATTCTTGAGGTGCAAGGAAAGCTCGCTCCGCTGCTCATTGGCGAACGTACAGCGCTTAATTTCATGCAGCGCATGTCGGGGATTGCAACCAGAACACGGCTCTATGTTGATTGTATTCGCCATACAGGGGCTGAAATTCTTGATACCCGAAAAACGGCTCCCGGACTTCGTTATTTCGACAAAGAGGCGGTCAGGATCGGCGGAGGAAAAAACCACCGTTTTGGCCTGTTCGACATGATTCTCATCAAGGATAACCATATTGATGCCTCCGGAGGTATTGCCAATGCGATCCGTCGTGCCCAACTTTACCGCAAAGAGGGGAAGCTTGAGGTGAAGATCGAAACGGAGGTTCGTTCCATGGAGGAGTTGCGGGAAGCTCTGCCCTGTTTGCCGGATATTATCCTTCTCGATAACTTTACTCCCGAGCTGCTGAAAGAGGCTGTCCTCTTTGTGAAGAGTTCCGGTTTCACTCCTCTTCTTGAAGCCTCAGGAAATATCACCCTGCACAATGTTCTGGAAGTTGCTGAAACGGGTGTAGACTTTATCTCTGTAGGAGAGCTGACGCACAGTGTCAAGGCTCTTGATCTTTCAATGACGATTGCTTTGGCCTGAACGAATAAGAACCATGGAGATTGGAGTAGACATTGTTGATCTTGACCGGATTGAAAAAGCATATAACCGCTATGGGGTGAAGTTTCTCCAGCGCTTTCTTTCCGAAGAGGAAATTACGCTCTGCCTGCAGAAACCGCAGGTTATAGCGAGTATTGCCGGACGGTTCGCGGCAAAGGAGGCGGTCGTCAAGGCGCTTGGAACGGGTTTTTCCTCTGGTGTGCACTGGAAGAGCTTTGCAATACTCAATGATAAACAGGGTCGTCCCTTTGTGCAGCCTGCTGATGCCGGGTGCTTTCCTGCCTGTGGCGCCATAAAAATCTCTATTGCCCACGACCGTCATGCAGCTATTGCCACAGCGTTGATAGAGTGGGTGTAGCGGGAACAACAGGGCATAAAAAAAGCAGGAGTTCCTTATTCATGAACTCCTGCCTCTGATCTGCAATTACCTGGAAAATTACTCCTGGCGAACAGGAATGGATTTCTCTTCCTCAGTGATGGTTACTTTTGACTTGATAATGTTGTAGATTTTTTCCTTGAGGATCGTGTCGGTGATGTAATCACGGAACTCGGGTGACAGATAGGTTTTCAGGATCTCTTCAGCATCCATGGACTCGCTTTTTTCAGCCTCTTTATCTGCATAAGCCTTTATATCATCGTCCGAAACCGAAAGAGTTGCATCTTCGGCAATTTTCTGACTGATCATCAGCCATTGCGCATGTTTTTCAGCATTGGGTTTCATCGCAAGCCGGAACTGCTCATCGTCGAATCCTTTCGGGAAGCTGCCACCCATCTGGCGTTTGGCATTTTCAAGCAGCATTTTTGAGAACGAGGCAATCATGGAGTTTGGTGCAGGCACCGGGTTCTCTTCGATCAGTTTGGCCGAGAGCGATTCGAGAAGCTCTTCATCGGATTTAAGAAGAAAGTGCTGCTCAAGCTGGATACGAACGTCCGCAGTGAAGTCGGTCACGGATTCAAAGCGACCACCTGTAATCTCCTTGACCAGCTCATCGGTAAGTTCCGGCAGTTCAAGCCGTTTGATTTCGCTGATGACAACACGGAAGCGGGATGGCTGTGCAGACTCCTTTTCATCGTTTTCAATATCAACGCTCTCTCCCGCTTTTTTCCCTGTAAGCGCTTTGCGAAACGGGTTCTCCTCAGGAAGGTACTCAAGGGTGAAATGATGATTGTCGGTCTTCTGATCATCATCGGTTTCGCCTGCTTCATTAAGCTTGTAGACATCGCCGATCACCGTATCGGTAGACAACGCGGCCTCATCGACCGTGTTGAGGGTGCCGTGCCCCTTGAGAATAAGGTTTATTTCGCGAGTAATATCCTCATCGGTGATCACATAGCGGTTTTGCGTGAAGGTATATCCACTGAAATCCTTTACTTCGAATTCAGGATGAATTTCGTAGGCGAGCGTGATTTTCAGCTCCTCGGGTGCAAAGGCGACGTCGATGATCTGTGCGCGGCTTGCCGGTTTTATCTTTTCAGCATCAGCAATCTCTCCGAAATATTTGGATGCCATTTTTTCGGCTACTGTTGCCTCAATGGAAGGGCCTGCCAATTTTTTAATCAAGCTTGCAGGAGCATGTCCTTTTCTGAATCCCTTGATCTGAATGTTTCTTTTTGCCTCTTCCAGTTCCTGGTTATATTCGGTACCGAATTCTTCAGCGGAAAGAATGATTTCCAGTTCCTGTTCGGTTTCGCTGACGTTCTTGATATTCTTTTGCAAGGCTCTTGTGGGTTAATTTGATGAGTAATGGTGAAAAATTAAAAGTCCACAAGATACGAATTAATTCTTGTGTTTGAAAACAGCGCTTCGCTGCCCTCAGCCCTGCTTTCCCGGTTTGTAGACCAGTGTTGAGTATGGCGCATCATGGAGCATCCGTGTGGCCGCTTCGGCGATATCCTCGGCAGTGACCGCCTCCAGAGCCGCAGTTTTTTCCTCAGGCTCAATATAACGTCCGAAATAGGAGAGGTCAGAAGCCGTTTGCGACATTCTTCGCGTCATTTTTTCCATTCCCATGATATGCGAACCGAGCAGTTTCCTCTTTGCCGCCAGAACCTCTTCCGGATCGGGCTGTTTGAGTGCATCACTCTGGAGCAACTCCCTGATGAGTTCAAGGGTCACCTTTGTTTTATTGCTGTCGGTGCCGGCATAGATGTTCATCGCGGTCAGATCGTCGAAAAAGGTGATCGATGAGTAGACGTTGTAAGCCAGTCCCCGTTTTTCGCGAAGTTCCAGATTGAGCAGGGAGCTCATGCCGTTACCGAGCATGGAGTTGAGCACCATCAGGCTGTAAAAGAGAGGGTCGTGGCGGGCTATGGCCGTACCGAGCACAATCTGCGCCTGGCAGACCCGTTTTTTCAGTGTCAGGGTAAAGGGGGTGTAATCCTCTGCGAGGAAAGGCTGGCGAACATACTGATTGCCTGATGGCTCCCTGAGCTTGCCAAGAAATCGCTCTCCAAGCAGCATGATCTCGTCGTGATGCACCATTCCGGTAGCCGTGATCAGCATCTTTTGCGGAATGTAGTGCTGCCGCATAAAGTTTTTCAGGTTCTCATCACTGAACGCTTCAACGCTTTTTTCCGTGCCAAGGATTGGTGTGCCGAGAGGGTGGCGGGGAAACGAACGCAGGTCAAACTCCTCAAAAATAAGCTCTTCAGGGGTGTCGTTGACGCTGCTGATCTCTTCGATAACAACCTCTTTCTCTTTTTCGATCTCTTCAGGAGGAAACACCGGGTCGCAGACAAGATCGGAGAGAAGGTCGAAAGAGGGTTCAAGGTGTTCCGGCAGGCAGCGAAGGTAGATGCAGGTCTGCTCCTTGGTGGTATAGGCATCGAGATAGCCACCGTGCTTTTCAATATTTCTGGCGATGTCGATGTAGGTGCGCCGCTTTGTACCTTTAAAAAGAGCGTGCTCAATGAAATGTGCCAGCCCCGGAGACTCTTTGGGGTCGTCGCGTGACCCGGCATCAATCTGTATACCGAGCGTTACGCTCTTTACAAAAGGGACGGTATCCGTGATAATCCTCAACCCGTTCGTCAGAACACCCTGCTGGACTGAAGCTTCTGAAAAGGGAGATGGCTGACGGCTGGACGATTCTTGCTTCATTACTGAATAATTTACTGATAAGCTGGTTCGATGAAATTCCCGCATATTGCCTGAAAACCAAGATAAGGAAAGTATAAGGGTTTTAAGGGGGGAATATTTTCGGGGGTAGAGCGCACATGAAAACGTGAGCAACTGCTCTTCCTATTCGATGATGTGAAAAAAAATATGATAACATGGATGGATAGTTTTCTGGCGGTACATGAATCCGATGTTCTCTATTCCAGGGAGGAATGAAAGCTCCTTATTTTGCCCGGAATCGTTGTTCTGCCTACAGCCATCATTCCGCCATCACCATCCGTTCTTGCCGCATTGCGAAAATAGAAGAAAACAATAGCCGCGAAATTCTTATTTTTGCGAACAGTGAAGCTCTCGCTGTTGTTTACATCTTTGCAGCCGGGCTCTTTTTTTATTTTCACCGTTTCATGCCTAACTCATCAATTGTCATAACCGGGGCTACCGGATATATCGGTTCCCAGATTCTTCTTGCGCTGCTTGCACGCTTTCCCGGAGAGCGTCGCTGCAGGGTGATTGCCCGGAAAAGCTCGGATTGCTCTTTTCTGGAGAGCTTGCCTGTCGAGATTGTTCGGGCGGATATGCTTGATCCTCTTGCCCTTCTTGAGGCTTTCAGGGGAGCGGAAACGGTCTTTCATTGTGCGGGACTTATCTCCTATACCAGACACTCCCGAAATGCGCTCTATGAGGCCAATGTGGTCGGGACAAGAAATGTGGTCAATGCCTCCCTGCACCATAAGGTGCGCAGGCTTGTTTTGACCAGCTCCATTGCCGCCATCGGCGCCTCCGAGGATGGTTCGCCAGCCAGTGAGTCATCCACCTTTCAGGAGTGGCAGCGACGGAATGGTTATATGGAGTCGAAGCATCTTGCTGAACTTGAGGGGCTGCGCGGAGTTGCAGAGGGCCTTGAAGTGGTCATGGTTAATCCTGGTGTGGTTATTGGTGTTGACCGCCGGAATCCCGCTTCGGTCAGTTCTTCGAACGAGGTATTGCGCCTTGTCTATCAGGGAAAGCTGCCCTTCTTCCCTTCGGGAGGCACCGGTTTTGTTGATGTCCGCGATGTCGCTGATGCTCACCTGGCGGCTTGGGAAAAAGGGCGTTCAGGGGAGCGTTATGTTGTGGTTGGCAGCAATCTGACCTTCCGGGAGCTTTTTGCCCGCATAGGGACTCTTTCTGGCAGCAGCAGTGGCCGGGCATTTATGGTGCCGGATGCTCTTGGTCTGCTTGCCGGTCTTGGCGGAGAGCTTTGGTCGATGCTCTCGAACCGTCCCTCCTTTATCAGCCTCGAGAGCATTCGTATCGCCTCAAGGATTCTTGCGTTCAGTAATACCCGCTCAGAGCAGGAGCTTGGTTTGTGTTACCGCGAGCTGTCCGAAACGCTCAAGACTCTGCTCTGAGCCAAAGGCTCTACTCTTTCTCCAACTTTTTTACATGCAGCTACCATGGACACTCAGAAAATCGAAAAAAAAACCGTTACCGTTGATCCGGCGAAACTCAAGCAACTGAACCTGGCTGTCGAAGCCCTTGAAAAACAGTTTGGCAAGGGTGCGATCATGCGCCTTGGTGATGATTCCGCAGGAATGAAGGTGCAGTCGATTTCAACCGGATCGATGACGCTTGATTTTGCACTCGGTGTTGGCGGCTTGCCTCGCGGCAGGGTCACTGAAATTTACGGGCCGGAATCTTCCGGAAAAACCACCCTTGCCCTCCATGTTATTGCTGAGGCACAGAAAGAGGGGGGAATTGCGGCTATCGTTGATGCTGAACATGCCTTCGATCCTACCTATGCCCGAAAACTCGGTGTCGATATCAACGCCCTGCTCATCAGCCAGCCGGAATCGGGCGAGCAGGCGCTTTCAATTGTGGAAACACTGGTCAGGAGCAATGCCATCGATGTGGTGGTGGTCGATTCTGTTGCGGCTCTGGTGCCCCAAGCTGAGCTTGAAGGCGAGATGGGTGACAGTGTGATGGGTCTTCAGGCGCGGCTTATGAGCCAGGCGCTACGCAAACTCACCGGCGCCATCTCAAAATCGAGCTGCGTCTGTATTTTCATCAACCAGCTTCGCGATAAAATTGGGGTCGTCTATGGCAACCCTGAAACAACGACCGGCGGCAAGGCACTGAAATTTTATTCGTCGGTGCGTCTCGATATTCGTAAAATTGCCCAGATCAAGGATGGTGAGGAGATTACCGGGAACCGTACGAGGGTGAAGGTGGTCAAAAACAAGGTTGCCCCTCCCTTCCGTACGGCTGAGTTCGATATTCTGTATGGTGAGGGCATCTCGGCCATGGGTGAATTGATTGATCTGGCCGTTGAGTTCGGTGTGGTGAAAAAAGCCGGTTCATGGTTCAGTTATGGCACCGACAAGCTTGGTCAGGGACGTGAGACCGTCAAGAAGGCGTTGCGTGAAGATTCGGCGCTTTACAGTAAAATTCAGGCGCAGGTCAAAGAGCTGATGAGCGGGCCTGCAGAGATTATTAACGGGTAGGCATGAAAATAGGAACCATTGAGATTGACCGGCCGGTTATTCTTGCGCCGATGGAGGATGTGACCGACCGGGCATTCCGCCAACTCTGCAAGCGTCACGGGGCTGATATAGTTTATACCGAGTTCATCAGTGCCGAAGCGCTGCGCAGGGGAGTTGAAAAGTCGCTCCGCAAGCTGAAAACAGATGAGGTTGAGAGACCCTTTGCCATCCAGATTTTTGGAAGCAGCATCGAGTCGATGGTTGATGCTGCGGTCATTGCTGAAGGGTATTGCCCGGACTATCTCGACATTAATTTTGGATGCCCGACCAAGAAGGTTGCCGGAAAGGGTGCAGGCGCGGCGCTGCTCAGGGAACCGGAGAAGATGACCGCCATTTCCGAAGCGGTTGTCAAGGCGGTTTCCATTCCGGTGACCGTCAAGACACGGATTGGTTGGGATCTTGAATCGATTAATATTTTGGATATTCTGCCACGCCTTGAGGATGTTGGTATTCAGGCTCTGGCGTTGCATGGTCGTACGAGGAGTGAGATGTTCAAGGGGAGGGCGAACCGGGAGTGGATTCGTCAAGTAAAGGAGCAGGCACGCATTCCGGTTATTGCCAATGGCGATATCTGGTCGGCTGAAGATGCTCTTGCCATGTTTGCCGAGACCGGTGCAGATGGAGTGATGATTGGTCGCGGTTCCATAGGCAACCCCTTTATCTTTGAGGCCGCAAAAGAGTTGCTGAAAACCGGCAAGCCGATGCCGCCGCCCGATTTTCGGGCAAGGATTGATGTTGCCATAGAGCATTTGAAGCTCTCCGTGCAGTTCAAAGGCGAAAAATATGGGGTTCTGGAAATGCGCCGCCACTATTCAACTTATCTGAAAGGGCTGCCGATGGTGTCGCGGGTACGCAACAAACTGGTACGCGAAGATGGGTGGGAGCAGGTTATCGATATTCTTCTTGCCTACAAGCAGGAGTGCGAAGGATATGTGATGGAGGGAAAGATTCTTGAGGGCACAGAGTACCTCAATGACCATTCCGATAAACTTTTACTGAATTATCAAGCCAATAATATATAATAAAATATGAGTAGTCAGGATTCTCGCTGCCGAGTGGCGGTACTTGGTGCAACCGGTCTGGTCGGTCGCACGATGATCAAGGTTCTTGAAGAGAGAAATTTTCCTGTAACCGAGCTTGTTCCGCTCGCTTCATCAAGAAGTGTCGGTCAGGTGGTGACCTTCAGGGGCAAAGAGTTCATTATTCGCGAGCCCTCTGCCGAAGCATTCGAGGGAGTTGATATCGCCCTTTTTTCCGCAGGCGCAACAGCGAGTAAAGAGTGGGCAGTCGTTGCGGCCGCTGAAGGAGCGGTTGTCATCGACAATTCATCGGCATTCCGCATGGAGCCCGATGTGCCTCTGGTTGTGCCTGAGGTCAATCCCGAAGCCATTTTCAGGGCAGACGGCACCCCGGAACGGATCATTGCCAATCCCAACTGTTCAACCATCCAGATGGTCGTAGTGCTCAAGCCGCTGCATGACCGCTTCGGTGTCAAACGGGTAGTGGTTTCGACCTACCAGTCAGTCACCGGAAAAGGAAAGATCGGACGCGACGCCCTTGAAAGCGAGTTGGCGGGAGAGAGCCAGGAGCAGTTCACCCATTTTCACCAGATCGCCTTCAACGCCGTGCCGCAGATCGATGCCTTCACCGATAACGGCTACACCAAGGAGGAGATGAAGATGGTCAACGAGACCCGCAAAATCATGGGCGACAAGAGCATGAGCATCTCTCCCACCACTGTGCGCATTCCGGTCTACGGCGGCCACGGCGAATCGCTCAACATCGAGCTTGAGCATGAATTTGATATCGACGACGTGCGTGAACTCCTTCGCACCTCACCCGGCATTATCCTGCAGGACGACCCTTCAGCACGCATCTACCCCATGCCGCTCACCTCATACGAGCGCGACGATGTTTTTGTTGGCAGAATCCGCCGTGACTACTGGCATCCCCAGACTCTCAATATGTGGATTGTCGCCGACAACCTCCGCAAAGGTGCCGCCACCAATGCCGTGCAGATTGCAGAAGTGATTGTCAATCAGAAAAAAGCGTAGATTCTTGTTGCTCGTCTAAAGCCATCAGTGCTTTGCTGATGGCTGAGGTTATTGTCAATCAAAAGAACGCCTGGCGAAAGTAACGGATTGATCGTTGCCAGCTCTTTTTTCTCTGCAAGTAATTTCTTTCCTGGATTGAAAGAGTGTGATGCATGATCTTATGTACTATTCTAAAATTACCGACAGGAGTCGTTATGCAAGCCGTTACAGTGTCACCTACATTTCAGGTTGTTATTCCCCGGCACTTGAGAGAATCCATGCACCTTCGTCCGGGTCAGAAATTACAGGTTGTTGCATATCAAGGGAGAATAGAGCTTATCCCGGATCGTGAAATCTCTGATCTTCGTGGCTTTGTTAGAGGTATCAATACTGATTTTGAGAGAGAAGAAGGGAGAGCATGATCATTGTGGATTCTTCGTGTTGGTTGCAAATCCTCGTCGAAGATCTCAGAAAAGCGCGTCAAGCGTAAGGTTGTCGGGATGCAGCTCCTGCGACCAGGCGTTATCGGTGATGCCGTAGGTTGTGACCATGGTGAGAAAGATGTTTTTTCTTGTTCCTGTTACCTCACGAAAAACAGTTATTTTCTGACGGAGTTTTTTTGCGTATGCGTCGTCGATGGTAAATTCTGACTGTGAAAATTTCATCTCACAAAGATTGATGGAGGCATCACGCCGGTCAAGGAGCAGATCAATCAGCACGCCAGGTAATGATGACTCTCCGGTTGGCTGGTAACGCCACGGGCCTTCGCTGGTTTCGACCATGGCAATGCCCAGGGCCGCCTTTAATGCCCGGACATGCTTGAGGCAAACGGTTTCAAAGGCAAAACCAGCCCACGCGTTTCGTGCCGGATCACTTTGACGCGACAGCCAGTATCCCGCATCGACCTTTTTTTTGCCAAGAGGCTTGATCCATGAAAAGTAAAAGAGGGTGAACTCGTCAGCCAGCCAGTAGAGTGAATCCTGCCCTTTTTTGCCAAAAGGAATCCGCGACTCGATAAATCCGGACTCTTCCAGCTCTTCAAGAATATGGGTAAGTCGTCCACCAGTCGTAATTTTTGCAAAGGTGAGTATCTCATTACGGGTTAAACCTGAACGTTTTTTGCTCAGCAAAGCTACAATCGTCATGTGCAGTTCACTCTCATCAAAAAGCGAGGCATAAAGCTTCTCATATTCATGACGCAGAAGACCTGTCGGTGAAAAACAGACCCGATCAATAATTTGTGCAGCCGACAATCCCGGCTCTGCCTGCATCAGGTAAAAGGGCACCCCACCCATTGCCATAGAGAGTTCAACAATTTGATAACGGGTGAGCTTGATTCCCCTTTTGAGCAGAAACTCCTCTGTTTCCGGAAGTGTAAAGGGAAGAAGGCGGATTTGACGGGTAAGCCGGTTATGAAGCCCACCCTTTGCGCGTACAATATGCTGCAACATCCATGATGCCGCAGAACCGCAAACAATAAGAATCAAATTCCTCTGGCGGGAGCCAAAACTGTTCCAGAAATGCTCCAGGGCCGACAGAAATTTTGAGCGGGGAGTGTTGAGCCAGGGCAATTCATCCAGAAAAAGAACCTGTTTCTTGCCATTTTTTCGCTGAAAAGAAGATTCCAGAAAGCGCTCCAACTGGCTGAACGCTTCTGACCAGGATGAGGGTCTCTTGAGTTCAACAGTTATACCGGTGGCTTTGGCCAGAGATTGGGCGAAATTTGTCAACTGCTCCTCCAGCGATGCCTTGTGCATACCGGTGAGTTCAAAGCAGATCATCTCGCCAAAAAATTCCCTGACCAGCCAGGTTTTTCCGACTCTTCTGCGGCCATAAATCACCATAAACTCAGGCTCCGGAGAGAGCAATACCCGCTCCAGAATCAGTAATTCATCCTTGCGGCCAGAGATGTTTTTTTTGCTCATAACAAGAGTTTCTTGCCCTGGATTTAGTTATCTATCTGGCCAAAGATAGTGAAATGGGCTTGATTTGGCCAAATATAAAAATTTATATCCGGCCAAATGTCGTGAAATTTGGCCACTTTGGCCAGATATAGCGTTCTCTATCTGGCCAAAGTGGCAATCTTTTTCACCGGAACCTGAATCCTGGCAGGCACTGCTGTCCAGAATTTCCGGGATGCTCAGTCAGAAAAAAGTGTAAACCGCTTTTGTTCATCGAGAGCCATCAGTGCGGTGCTGATGGCCTTTACCGCAATTGCTGAGGAGGTGGAAAATTTTTTCAGGTTACTGATGGGGATTGATGGCGGGATGCTGAGTGGTTTCAGTTTCATCGACGTCTCTTTCTGGATTAGCCTCATCATGGTTTTGTCGGCCAGTGAGCCAAAAAGCTGCACTTCGGTTTCCCGGCAGATCGGGTTTTCAACAAGCGCTTTGATGGTGAAGTATTCGCTCTCTTTGCGGTTTTTTACCTGATGACATGAGAATGTTTCTATCCGGCCCTCCCCTGATACTCTGAAGAGGAGATAGTTGTTTTCAATTTCAAGGATTACCTGTCTCTCTCCGGCGAATTTCGAGAGGTGGAGCAGAGGGGGCTGCGGAGTGCCGCTGAAGAGGATACGGCGCGTGGTTGCGAAGTGTTCTGTGGCTCTTCTGCAAGGCTCGGCAGGATAGAAGAGCAATATTTTTTTTTTATGGAGCCCGTTCTGGCTGACGCCATAATCGGTAGAGTCGCAATGGTACTCTTCGGGCTGGTTCAGAAAGTAACCGGCTTCAATTTTGCAGTACTCTTTGCACTTTTCGGTGTCTGCATGGGCGGGAAAAGAGGCTGGAAGGGGGAGGTAATTTTTCGGCCCGAAACAAAGTGCCAGCTCTTCATCAGGCCACACGTTGAGGTGGCTGTCGAGCTTTTTCAGCAGTCGCTTTCCATTGCCTGAGGCAAGGTCATCAAGGCCGAATGGCAGTGTTTTGCAGCCGCTCAGGCTGTAGCTGCCGCCACCGGCTGTTTTCAGCCGTACAATGGCGCACTCCCTGGCGTCGATGGCGCAGGCGATCAGGCTCTTGCTCATTAGTCGAGTATGAAATATTTTTTGAGGGATTCAAGCTTTTTTTTGCCGATACCCTTGACTTCAAGAAATTCCTGGAATTGCTGCACTTTTCCCCCTTTTGTTTTTCTGAATGCAATCAGTCTTTCGGCCATGACGGGTCCGATTCCGGGAATTTTCTGTAACTCCCGGCTGCTGGCTTTATTGAAAGCGATGGTGCCGTTAAAGACTTTTTTGCCTGAAGAGCGGTGCCCTTCGGTTCTCTGTTCAGGTGAAGCATCATCATGCTCTGACTCACTTTCCTGCAAAACATCCTCTTTGACGGTTGCCTGCTGCACATTGGCAAGGGCGATGAGGCTGTCTACCTCCTTTTCATCATATCGGGCAGTTTCAGCTTTTTTGACCAGAAGATCAACCTCTTCTGCCGAACGGATTCCCTTCAGGATGCCTCCAAGCAGCAGAAAGCCCAGAAGAATGGAGACCAAAGAGATCTCCGCCTTGGTGAGGCTGAGTTTCAGCGCCAGTTTTTCGAGTGGGTTCATATGAAGATACGTTTTACCCTGGCAGAAACCGAACAGAGCATTTCGTAGCTGATGGTACCTGCAAGCCCGGCAAGGCTGTCGGCCCCGATGCCCTCCCAGCCAAAGAGCGTGGCGGTGTCTCCAGTTTTGACATCGTGCCGGGTGCCGAGGTCAACCATGATCTGATCCATGGTGACGATGCCGACCTGCGGGTAGGTGTTCCCGTTGATCATGACGGTGGCGCGACCTGACAGGGCTCTTGTATAACCATCGGCGTAGCCTGCGGCTATGGTTGCGATGGAGCGAGGCTCATTGGCAGTCCAGGTTCGATTATAACTGATGGTGGTTCCGGCAGGGACCTTTTTGACAAAAATCACCTTAGCCTCGAACTGCATGACCGGTCTGACATCGAGACGGCAAGGGCTGTTTTTGGTCGGATGGTAACCATAAAGCAGGATGCCGGGTCGCACCATGTCGAGCCAGGATTCTGGCGCAGAGAGGATTGCACCGCTGTTGGCCGCATGTTTGCAGACGGTTTTGCTTGAGGCATGTTCGTATTCCGCCGTGAGTGTTTTAAAGGCGTCAAGCTGTTTGGTTGTGCCTTCGGCTGTAGAGCTGTCGGCAAAATGGGTGTAGATCCCTTTCAGCTCAAGGTGCGGCGAGTGGTCAATTTGCCGGAGGAGTTCCATGGCAACTGCCGGAGGAGTGCCGAGTCGGCCCATACCGGTATCCACTTTGAGCTGTACGGCAATGGTTTTGTTCTCTGCAGCCGCAATCTCTTCTGCACTCTGAAGTGTCAGGCTGTCGCAGAGAGTCATTTCGATGTCATGGTGCAAAAAAAAGGGAATATGGGAGGGAAGCGGAGAGGAGAAGGCGAGAATGTTTGCCGGCTTTTTCAGTGCACCGCCGGTTTTCAGTTCAATGGCTTCATGGATGTTCGCAACACCGAAATCCCTGACTCCCGATTTTTCAAGTGTTTCGGCAACCCGGTGCACGTTATGGCCGTAGGCATTTGCCTTGACGATGCCCATAATACGTGCACTTCCACCCACTCTCTTGCGGATAAGGCTTGTGTTCCAGGCAAGGTTGTCAAGGGAGACAAGCGCTTCTGTCATGTTTTCAGCAAGGGCAATCCCTGCTGAAAAATTCGATTGTATTGCATCCATAATGCGCTTCTTGTTTTGCTGTTGCCGTATTGTCATAAAACTCCGTTCCTGCTCATTCCGTCTCCTCTGCTTGCGGAACTTCCTGTAAAAAAACATATTTTGTCTATGATTTTCAAACCTGAATGGCGCTTATTGTCTCTCTATTTTCAGGATTCAACGTTATCAGGCTGCGTTGTTCATTTTAATTCATTTCTCAGCTACTACCATGTCGAACCACGATATATTCGGGCTTGCCACAGAAACACCGATGGTTTCTGTAAAGCAGATGGCCCGCCAGATCAGCCCGAAGGTCATGGCTAAACTTGAGTACATGAATCCGGCCTGCTCGCACTATTACCGGGTGGCTTCGGCCATTGTCAGGGATGCTGAAGAGCGCAAGCTGATCCATCCGGGCATGACTCTTGTGGACTGGACTTTTGGTAACAGTGGTATTGCCCTTGCCATGGCTGGAGTGAGTCGCGGTTACAAACTGCTGCTGGCAGCTCCTGATAAAATATCGCAGGAGAAGCAGCATATGCTTCGTGCTCTTGGTGCAGAACTGGTCATTACCCCTTCGGATGCTTTGCCCGGAGAAGAGCGCAGTTGCATGAATGTGGCTGAAAGCCTGGAAAGAAGTATCAGCAACTCTTTTTTCACCGGAATGTACAAGAACCCTCTCAGTCTGAAGGTGCACAGAGAAGCTACCGGCAGCGAGATTTATCGCCAGACAGAGGGGCGGGTTACCCATGTTTTTGTGCCAATGGTTTCGGGCGCCATGGTTTTTGGTATCGGTGCGTTTCTGAAAGCAAAGAACCCGAAAATTCAGATTATCGGTGTTGAATCGCAGGGTTCAATTTATGCCTCTCTCTTCAGGGATGGTATGCCCGGAGATCCGGCTCTCTCCGAACTTGAGGAACTTGGCTCCCGGCAGCCATCGGCTTTCTGGGATCCATCGGTTCTTGATGATGTGGTACAGGTGAGCGATTATGATGCTTTCAACTGTGCCAGGGAGCTCTTGCGGATGGAGGCTGTTTTCGGTGGAGGTGCATCGGGTGCAGCGATGGCTGCCGCGCTTCGGGCTGGAGCATCATATGGCCCGGACGACTGTGTGGTTGCGGTGATGAATGATTTTGGCGGCTATTATCTGAGCAAGATGTATCGTGATGAGTGGATGCGTAAGCACGGCTTTTATCGTAAGGTAAAATCGGCTCTTGAGCAGATTACGGCTGAAGATATCCTGCACTTGAAGGTACGCAGGGATCTGATTTTTGCCTATCCGGAAAATACGCTTGCCGAAGTCTTTGAGATGATGAAGCAGAGCGATGTCTCCCAGCTTCCGATCGTATCCTATAACGCTCCGATTGGCAGTATCAGTGAAAACAAGATCCTCTCCATTCTTATAGAAAACGATGATGCCATGAATGCAAAGGTTGTCGGTTTTATGGAGAGGCCTTTTCCGGTATGTCGGCTTGATGCAACGATTTCGGAATTATCCGATAAACTGCAGCAAAGTGCATCCGGAGTGCTGATAAGTTTGTCTGATGGACGCTTGCAATTGCTTACAAAATCAGATCTTATTGATGCATTGACCCATAAGTGAGCGCTGTTGCATTATCTGGTTGTTTTTTTGAAGGGATTTCCTTAATTAAGCACTCCTGAACATTCCTCTTTTTTTTCAGGTGCGATGCACTATATTGCGCCATGAAGCCGGAAACAATTTCGGGGAGGAGAGAAGCGAAAATCCAGACGGCTCTGAGCCGGGTTAACAACCAGCAATATGCTATGAAGGTAGAGTCCAAAAAAAGGCAGTTCATTTTGGAGGGTAAGATCAAGGCTTGCTTCTGTGAAGGATGCGGTCAGATTACAGAGAAGGTCTTTGTCGGCGAATGGATGCCGAGTGACAAGCCGAAAGATGATGATTTGCTGACGGCTGTTGCTGTCAAAAAGCCCAAAGGGGGCAAGAATGGAACGGGAGAGCTGCCGCCTGCAGCCGAAAACCAGTACTGGATTCGCTGTTCCGACTGTAATCAGGTCTATTTGCTCAAGGAGTGGCAGATACAGATTGATCGGGAGGTCAGTCCGGGTGAGCTGAAGGTCGAAGAGTGCCAGGTCTACTCCCCGCATGGTATCTACGCCAAGGGAGATGCGCTCTACCATCAGGCCCTTGGAGAGGTTGGGGTGGTCAGAGAAAAACAGGCGACAGGAAGCGGTGCCTTTGTCATTATTGTTGAATTTTGCAAAAGTGGCAAAAAACAGCTCCTTGAAAATGTGCAGATGAACCCTGCGAATGGAAAAAATTCAGAAAGTGTTACAGATCTCATTAAACTAAAGCTTAGACGTTGATCTTTTAAAAGGGGGTGAATTTACATTGGTTAGTGTGCAGATAAATGATAATGAATCGATCGATAAAATGCTGAAACGCTTCAAGAAGAAGTACGAGCGTGCAGGTGTTTTAAAGGAGTTTCGTGCAAACGCATACTTTGTTAAACCTTCGGTGGATGGTCGTTTGAAGCGTTCGAGAAGCAGGCGCAGGGCGCAGAGGGCAAATGAAGAACGCAATTCATGATCATTCCGGTCGAAACAGTTATGCTCAGGCAGCTCCTTCACGGGAGTTGCTTTTTTTTTGTCAACACCAATCCAGCGACTCATGAGAGTGTTCAAAGGTGAAGTAACAGCATTACCGCCCGATAAATCGATCTCCCATCGTGCGGCGCTTATCGGTGCGTTGTCGGAAGGCACTACAGAGATTATGAATTTTTCCGGCGGATTTGATAATCAGTCAACCCTTGGTGTGCTGAAAGATGCCGGTATCACGCTTCGGCAGGAGCTGCTTGAAGGTGCTGATGGTCGCACTGTCCGGCAGGTCATAATCGAATCAAAAGGGTTATGGAGTTTTCAGCCACCCTCTGCTCCGCTGATGTGCAATAATTCAGGAAGTACCATGCGCATGTTTGCCGGCATTCTTGCTGCCCAGCCCTTTGCCAGCGAGTTGATTGGCGACAGTTCATTGATGAAGCGGCCCATGAAAAGGGTGGCCGACCCTTTGCGGCAGATGGGCGCCGATCTGCAGCTTTCGCCTTCCGGAACAGCGCCGATTTGCATCAAGGGAAGCAAAGAGCTGAAGCCGATCAACTACCGTTTACCGGTTCCTTCTGCGCAGGTGAAGTCACTGGTGGCTTTTGCCGCTCTTCATGCTGACGGAGAATCGAGGATTATTGAGTCCGTGCGTTCGCGTGACCATACCGAAGTGATGCTCGGTCTCGACAGTTTTGAGCAGGATGGCGAACGGGTTATTGTGGTGCCGGGCAGAAAAACAGTTGCGGCAAAACCCTTCTATATTCCTGCAGATCCTTCCGCCGCCTGCTTTATCGTTGCACTTGGTCTGCTTGCCCGAGGTTCGGAAATTATCATCAGGGATGTTTGTCTCAATCCGACACGTGCGGCGTTTCTCAATATTCTGACTGATGCCGGGGCTTGTTTGACGATTGAAAACCAGCGGGTGATCGGTGGCGAAACAATCGGGGACATTCTTGTCGAAAACCATGCGGCTCTTGAACCCCTTCTGATCACTGACCCGCAACTTGTTGCCTTTATCATTGATGAAATACCGATGCTTGCGGTTCTTTCTGCCTTTGCTTCAGGCCGGTTTGAGCTGCATAATGCTGCCGAGCTAAGAACGAAAGAGAGTGACCGGATCGATGCTCTTGTGGTCAATCTTCAGCGTCTTGGTTTTGATTGTGAGCAGTATCCAGACGGTTTCGTGGTCAAGGGGCGCAGGATAACCCCGTCAGGAACGGTGGTGATCGACAGTTTTGATGATCACAGGATTGCCATGAGCTTTGCCATTGCGGGCAAGGCTACAGGTTGCCCTATTGATCTCTCTGATATTGATGTGGTAGGTGTTTCGTTTCCGAACTTTTTTGACCTGCTTGACAGCCTTCAGGTTTGAGCAGGAAGAAGAGGAGTGAGGTCAGGAGCGCCTGACCTCCTCGATATGGGCAAGCAGCGCACGGTTAAATGCCTCAGGTTGCTCCATATTTGAGATATGCCCGGCACCGGCGAGAAGATGGAGCTTTGAGTGCGGAATAAGGGAGTGTATGCTTTCGGCTGTTTCCGGTGTGGTGAGCTTGTCCTCCTTTCCGTTCAGCACGAGAACCGGGCAGTGGATGGTGGCAAGGAGCGGGGTTGCATCGGAACGTAACAGAATGGCCTGCATGGCACTGTTTATGACCGTGGCGGACTGATCTCGTATCATTGCAGAAACCTCTGCAACAAGCTCTCTGTTCATGGCGCCGGTTTCGGGGGTAAAATAGTTCGGCACCATGCGCCTTTCTGCCTCTCCGGCCCCATCAGTTTCTACTGCCCTGATGAACTCTTTCCGCGCCGAACTGGCTGCGGGAGTATCGGCTTCAGCCCTGGTGTCGCACAGAACCAGCGATACGGTTTTGTCGGGGTAAAGTCGGAAAAACTCAAAAGCCTGATATCCACCCATCGACAGACCGACAACGGTTACACGCTTAACCCTCAGTGATGCAAGAAGTTTTGCCAGTTCATGGCTGTAATCGGTAAACGTCCAATCCAGCCTCTCCACGGAGCCTTCGATACCATAGGCGTTCGGCGCGATGACCGCATAACCGGCATTGCCAAGAGCATCAAGCTGGGGTTGCCACATGGCGGAAGAGAGCGGAAAGGCGTGCAACAACAGGATGGCATCTTTTTCAATGCTCTCCTCACTCAGGTTTACGCTGCGGAATGTGAGCATCAATCAGTTTTCCTTGCTTTTGGGATATCCTTTGATCTCACGGATAATGCTGTTGGCCTCATTGAGAATTTTTTTTGCTTCGTCACGGGCGGTATCGATGATCTCCTGAGAGCGAGTTTTCGCCTCGTTGCTGTAAACGCCATCTTGCTCACTGCTCTGGTAAAGATCGGAGGCCTTGTCGAACGCATGTTTGACTGTCCCCGAAATAATCTGCTGGGTCTCTCTTCCTTTATGCGGAGCGAAAAGCAATCCCATAATGGTACCGGCAGTTGCGCCAAGCACGGCGCCGAAGAAGAGTCCCTTGTAAAACTTGTCCTGCTGTTCCATAGTGCAATAGTGTTTTGGTTGCTGATTAATATAAAGATAAAGTACAGAATGCTCATTTCCTTTTTTGGATTTTTGCTTTCTGCGGAAGCAGGCTGTTTGCCGGAACCTTCTATCGAAAGAGGTCAATATCGTTTGCAAGAAGGCACATGATTGCTTCACGTGACTCGACGATGCGCTCGACCAGGTCAGGGCGGCAGAGCAGCCTGAACTTTTTGGTATAGCGCTCAAAAGCGAGAATAAAGTCAGACTGGAAAACCGATTCATGCAGATCGTCAAACCGGATATACTCGGATTCACACTGCAGTGCGTAGTGGATATGTTCCGATCGGGTAGGGTAGACCCGAAGCTCTCGCAGATCTGCGTAATCGAAAATATCTTTCTTTGAGGGTGGATCAATGAGTACCTCATGACCGTGGAGGCTGAGATGGTAGCGCTTGTTCAGGAACTGGCAGATTTCCAGCTCCCTGGCGCGGCGCATTCCGCTGTCACTGTTATAGACAAACCAGCGCTCATCCTCTCTTGCTGTTTCCGGTAGGTAGGGCTGCACCGTTATTGCCCTCTTGTAGACCCGCCGCATGAGAATGTCATCAAGCAGGGCAGAGAGAGGATGCTCCTTTTCCGGCAGCAACTGTTTCAGCTCATGGAGTACCCTGTCATCTGCATTACCGTAAAAAAGATCGCGCAAAGCATCCGGAGAGAGCATCCCTTCACTTGCAATATCCTGCAGAAGCCTGCGGAGCATCGCCGAGAGAGCCCTGCTCGTATGGTGCCAGTAAACATTGCGCATCATCATGTATTTTGCAAAGAGCAGACTCTCAAGAGGAGCAATACCTTTTTCAGTGATGGCAAAGCGCGCTCGTTGTGGATCAGGTACGAAGGACTCAATCAGCCGTTCGATATCAATGCTCCCGTAAGGAATGTTGCAGTGATGAGCGTCACGCATGAGGTAATCCATCTTGTCAGGGTCAAGCGTGCCGCTGATCAGCTTGCTGAAGCAGGTGCCGGAACTGCCTGTGATCAGCGCTATAACCGCTTCGGGCGATACCTTCCATTCTACCTGCAGAATTTCTGCGATTGTTGGAACTCCGGGGTTCTGCTCATAAATGAAGTGCCGGCAAAGCTCCTCATGATGTGAAAACACCGCCTTGCCTGCATAAAGGGGAATCTGCTCTTCGATGATATGGGCATGGGGAAAGTGGCCGATATCGTGCAAAAGAGAGGCCGAAAGCAGCACCCGGCAGTTGTGGTCGTCAAATCTGAAGTGCTCATCCTGAAGGCTGAGCGCAAGAGGGCTCGTCAACATACGCTGCAGAATCAGTTTCATCAGATGATAGACCCCAATGGAGTGCTCAAAGCGCGTATGTGTTGCTCCAGGGTAGACCTGCTGCGAAAAAGAGAGCTGCCGTATACCCTTCAGGCGAAGAAACGAGGGGTGTGACAATATTTTTTTCAGCGCTCCGCTGAGCGGAATATGACCCCAGATCGGGATGCGGATAAATCCGCCGTCGGACTGAAAAAGCAGGTGTTCGGCTATCATGGGGCTATGGCTGTTAGCAAATTGATGGGCGTTGCTTTAATACCGTTCGAGGGTGAATTTTTCTCCGAGGTACATTTTTCTGACCTCTGGATTGGAAGCGATCTCTTCAGGGGTGCCGTGCATGAAGATGCTTCCGTCAAAGAGGAGGTAGGCGTGATGAGTAATGGAGAGGGTTTCGTGGACGTTATGGTCGGTGATAAGTACACCGATGTCGCGTTTGGCAAGCCCTTCAACAATTTGCTGGATATCTTCAACAGCAATCGGGTCAACTCCGGCGAAGGGTTCGTCGAGCAGAATGAATTTGGGATTGAGCGCAAGGGCCCTTGCTATTTCCGTGCGTCGGCGTTCGCCACCGGAGAGCGCATAACCCATGCTTTTACGGATAGCCGTAATGTTCAGCTCCTCAAGCATGATGCTGGTTCTCTCCTTGCGTTCTGCTTTGGAGAGGGAGGTGAATTCAAGCACGCTCAAGATGTTTTGTTCGACCGTCATGTTTCGGAAGACCGATGCTTCCTGGGGGAGGTAGCCGATACCAAGACGTGCCCGTTTGTACATAGGCAGTTGGGTGATGTTTGCTGAATCGAGAAAGACATCACCACCATCAGGCCGAACCAGCCCCACAATCATGTAAAAGGTCGTGGTTTTTCCTGCACCGTTTGGTCCAAGAAGCCCAACTATTTCTCCCTGTTTTACCTCAATAGATGAGCTTTTGACAACTTCGCGTTTATTGTAGATCTTCTTTAGCTTGTTACAGCTCAGTGTTGCTTTCATGCCGATGCCCAAAAAAAATGGTCGATTGCGGGGTTTCCCTTTTTTATTGCAGGGATTGTTCTGCCGCAAAATAAAGTTATTTATCGCATTTTCTTCCTCAAACTCCCGGGTGAATAGCCAAATTGTTTTCCGAATGCACTGATAAAGTGGTTTACATGCGAGTAGCCAAGATTTTTCGCTATGATTTTCATAGGAACGCTGGTGCCTGAAAGGGTCGAGTGAGCTTCGTTAAGGCGTACTTCAGAGATGTAGCTGAAAAGTGACTTGCCATATATTTTCATGAACCCCTCTTTCAGCAGTCGGAGCGGGAGATCATACTGTTTCGCAAGTTCATTAAGGGCAGGTACCTTTCCTTCCAGTTGAAGAAGATCATTATGAATCTGCCGGATTTTTTTCTGTTGTTCCGATTCCGGCGACTGCCGTTCGGAAGCATAGCCCAGATATGCAATGATGGCACAAAGATATTCCAGTACTTTAGCCTGCGCATACAGTTTGGCAATATTTCCTGTCAGATGATCAGGTATGCTCGAATGGAGCAGCACGTTAATATGCAGAGGAATCTTTTTAATGGATAACGCCGGTATCGAAGTGACTTGCAGTCCTGAAAAAAGGGTCGAAACACACTCATTTCCAAGCAGTTCAATCAACACGGAATCGCCGATAAGAAGAGAGACGATTTCAAGATTTTCGCTGGTGTCGAGTTTCGTGGCGTGGTCACGAAATGCAATATGGTGAAATGCACAGTTGTTATGGTCGATGATACACTCATCTCCATTCCGGTTAACCGAAAGAATCACACGCCCTTTCCTTGCGGACTGCACACACAGCACCGGTTCGGTAAACTGCTCAACAGCCGTCAGGGCAGGGAAGAGCCTTCCTGCTACTTCATGCCGGAACTGAATATGGCTTTTGCGAACAACCATGTTCAACGGCAAATGCATTGCCTGAAACCATCCATAACCGATCTCTTTCGGAATCTTGTGCGGACTTTTTTCTACGTTTTGCCCTGAATGATCCAGTTCCATAAAAGAGTTTTCAGGACAACTGCACCAGTCGAATCTGCTTTTTGCTATAGTCGATTTCATGCCAGCCAATTTCAACTCATTGATTCAATACGACGATCTTATTCCAAATTGCAATCAAATTGATTTTAATATCCAATCCCAACCAGTTAAAGACCGAAGTCCGTCAGGATGTTCTTCCATTTTTTTCAGTCTTCTCGCTGCTTGTGCGATAACAGCTCCAAGTGTCTCAAATACCCGATTAGCAAATTCCTTCTCTCGCAATTCATCCCAAAGGTGCTCAACAGGATTTAATTCCGGTGAATACGGTGGAAGCTTTACAAGTACCATGTTCTTTGGAACCCTTAAATGCTCTGCACGATGAGAAGGCGCTCCATCCACAACCATCATGACAAACTCTTCAGGATGTTTATGAGAGACCTGCCTGAGAAATGCGCCCATACTCACTGTGTCCATTTTGCCGCCCAACATCCAATCAATCACACCATCTTGCGGAGATACTGCTGCGTATGCATAGACATACTCTCTTACAAGAGCTAACTTTACGATAGGACGAAGAGGCGCTGGAGCCCAGCATTTTCGAGGATCACTTATCCTTCCGAACCGAGCCTCATCCTGAAACATCAAGCGCAAAGGCAGATTTAGTACATTTTGCTTGGCGGCTTGTACCAGTGTCTCTGGGAGTTTTTTTTAAATTCTTCCTGTGCCTCGATATTTTGTTTTGGATGACACGTATCTGGTTCTACCTTACGCCAACCATGACGTGCCAACATTCTGTAAACTGTAGACAGTGCAACTGCTCTTCCCAGTCGTCGTTCCAGTGCTGCATGAATTGGTGGAACAATCAGGACGCCACCTTGTTCTGCATTCTCTACCCATTCAGCAAGAAATTGGGCCTCCTCATCTATACTAAGCGTTTGCCTCCTTCTTCCTCCCCAGCTACCCTTAGGAGTCGCATTTCCAGCAGCTTGATTGCTAATATCTCGATGGATGCGCACTACAGTGGGTACACTAATACCAAGAAGTTCTGCCGTTTCAGAGTAGGTGATATCACAAGTTTTAGGGATAAGAATACTCAAGCCAGCTCTCAGTTCTCGAGCGGTATGTGCTTCTTTTACAATCTTTTTAGCCAAGCATTCCATTTCGTCCGTGATTACTGCTGGTCGAGCCATATTCAGTATCCTCCTGTTTGTTGTCAAATTATGAGCAATAATTGGCACAAACAGAAAATACATTATGATTATCTTGATTGCAAAATGGAATTATCATGCAAAAAATCAGCTCAATCTAATAAAATTCAGGAAAAAGAGGGGCTTGTCAAGGAAATGGGAGGCGAGAAGAGAGGGGGCAGAAGGATAAACAGGGTTAAAGGGAATGAACCCGACGATACTCGCAGCATGAAAAGCGCGACCAGCCAGAAATACATCCGTGAAATTAAAAAAACGAGGACAAACGCCTCGTTTTTTTAAAAGATCCCCATCAATACCGGAAAAGGAGAGTTTATCGTTCTCTTCTCAATCCCTGAACCGTTGTTCAATATCCTTGGTTGGCTTGGCATAACCTGCCGCCTTGGGCGAAGAACCCTTGAAAACAGATGATGATCCAGCTCCACCGTAAATGAAGGGATAGGCATTGACCAACAACCGCTTCGTCGTCTTTCCGATATTCTCAAGAGCGTCTCCGACTACCCACCAGTGCCCGTCAATGAAGACCTCAACGAATCTTCCGTAACACTCCGCCCCATTGGTAAATACTCCAGATAGTTTGCTCATGGCCGCTTGATTTTCAGGGTTAATTACACTATTAAGCCAATCTAATAAATCCGGTCATGAAAAAAAAATATTTTATCTTCCCTTGGTTCCTTCCTGCAGGAATAGCAACCAGGCGGTTCAAGTACTGTGTGTTGACGGCTCATTATCCAGTAGAAGCCACGAGTGCGTTACTATGCTGTGGGTGGTTGAATGCGTATCTCTAACAGATCAAAAATTACAGAATTTGATGGGAAAAGTAATGCCTTACAGGGGGCTCTGGCCAACGCTGCATGAAACGGTTTTCATGACGGACGGTGCATTCGTCATTGGTGACGTGCATATTGGCGCTTATTCAAGTGTCTGGTTCAATGCGGTGGTGCGGGGTGATGTCTGTCCTATCCGCATCGGTGAGAAAACCAGTGTGCAGGATAATGCAACGCTGCATGTTACACACGATACCGGCCCATTGAACATCGGCAACTGTGTCACCATTGGTCATGGAGCCGTTCTTCATGCCTGCACGGTGAAGGACTATGTGCTGATCGGCATGGGCGCAGTGCTGCTTGATGACTGTGTTGTTGAGCCCTGGTCGATTGTCGCCGCCGGATCACTGGTCAGGCAGGGGTTTACGGTGCCTTCAGGAATGCTCGTTGCCGGTGTTCCCGCTAAAGTGATGCGCCCGATAACTGATGCTGAACGACGCAATATTGAGGAGTCACCGGAAAACTATGTGCGCTACTCGCAAAACTATCGGGCAGAGGAGCCGCAGCCATAATCGTGGAACTCCTTCTGAACTTTTCCAGCGGTCTTCTTCTCCGATTTCACTAAATTGGGCCAGAAGTTATTGATTCTTTCCGACAGGCGCGGTGCTTTTCATGCTGCCCCGGCCTTTCCTGTTTTTTTTAAACGCATCTCACGAAACTCTTTTTTCTTTTATGATGCAAAACGATGTTGTTGTTATCGGCGGTGGCATAAGCGGCCTCAGCCTTGCTTATTATTGTGTGCAGGCTGGCATGAAAACCACGCTGCTTGAAAAAAATGATACGATCGGCGGCTCTTTTGCCTCCCCTCAGTACAACGCTCACGGCAAGAATTTCTGGATGGAACTTGGCGCTCATACCTGTTACAGCTCATACCAGAATCTGCTCGATATTGTTGAAGGGTGTGGCCTGAAGGATTCGATCATTCCCCGTGCCAAGGTGCCCTTTACCCTCTTTGTCAATGGAAAAATCAAATCTATTGTTTCCCAGCTTCACATTCTGGAACTGCTTGTTTCCGTCCCGAACCTCTTCAAACTGAAGAAAACCGGATTGAGCGTCAGCTCCTATTATTCAAAAATTGTGGGAGAACGCAACTACCGGGAGGTGATCAGCCATTTCTTCAATGCTGTCCCATCACAGAAAACGGACGATTTTCCTGCCGATATGATGTTTAAAAGCCGGGAGAAGAGAAAGGATATGCTGAAGAACTATACCTTCACCAACGGTTTGCAGAGTGTTGCGCGGGCGATTTCCGCAAAAAGCGGCCTGAATGTTTTTACCAGTCAGGATGTCAATTCAGTGGTGTATAAAGATGGCCTCTATGAAATCAGGAGTGCCGGAGGTGGAGAGTATTCAGCCAAAACACTTGTTTTTGCAACACCCTCTTCGGTCACCTCAAAGCTATTGAAAGGTATTCAGCCCGATATCGCAAACCATCTTGGCCAGCTCAAGGCTGCTGATGTTGATTCTGTAGGGGTCATTGTCCGCAAGGAGAATGTCAAGCTCAAACCTGTTGCAGCTCTTATTGCACCCAACGACGTTTTCTTTTCAGTCGTATCGCGCGATACCGTACCAGACGATAACTATCGTGGTTTTGTTTTCCATTTCAAGCCGGGTCTGGATGAAAAGACGAAAAGAAGCCGCATCACAGAGGTGCTTGGTATTGGATTTTCGAAGATAGAGCATACCGAATCAAAACAGAATACCGTGCCTACGCTTCGGCTTGGCCATCATGAGTGGCTTGAAAAAACGGACGCACTGTTGAAGGGAAACAAGAGCCTGCTTCTGACCGGTAATTATTTTGGCGGTATGGCTATTGAAGATTGCGTGAGTCGTTCAAAAAGTGAATTTGCCCGACTGAAAGGATAGGATATTGTGGAAATCTCCGGGTCATTTGACTCGGAGTGAGCTTACTGTTGTATGCGTATGGAGATCATCCAGAATTTTTGGGATTTGGTTCAGGGTGGTTACCTGATACCGGCACTGGTGGTTCTGGTTGCCCTGATTGGTTATCTGGCGGCAAATTCGCTTTTCAGCAGAGCACTGGCGGCCATCCGTTTTTCGATCAGAGGCGCCAGTGTTCCTTTGGAACTCATGGCTTGGCCATTCCGTTTGCTTCTCTCTCTTGTGGCTTTGGCCATGCTTCTCCATGCAATACCCTTCCCTGAGGATACAAGGGATATTCTCCGGCACCTCCTCCTCATTATTGCCATTATCGGTATCGCCTGGTTTTTCATGCGACTGTTCAGGGTTTTTGAGCAATTGATCCTGCAACGTTACGCGGCAAAAGTCCGGGAAAACGAATCTGCAAGAAAAATATCCACCCATGTCAGCCTCGCCCGCAAGATTCTCAATGTGCTTCTTCTGCTTCTTGCTGTTTCCAGTGTGCTGATGACCTTTGATACGGTTCGTCAGGTTGGGTTAAGCATTCTTGCCTCTGCAGGTATTGCCAGCGTGATTATTGGCTTTGCAGCCCAAAAAAGCCTCACAACCCTTATCTCCGGAATCCAGATTGCCATAACGCAGCCGATCAGCATCGATGATGTGGTCGTTGTTGAAAACGAGTGGGGGAGAATTGAAGAGATTACCCTGACCTATGTTGTTGTTCAGCTCTGGGATCAGCGCCGCCTTATTGTGCCCATCAACTGGTTTATTGATCGTCCCTTTGAGAACTGGTCACGCACCTCGGCAGAGCTGCTTGGTACCGTGTTTTTCTATACGGATTATACCGTTAATCCCGAAACGCTCCGCCATGAGCTCGAACGGGTTTTGGCATCAACTCCTCTCTGGGATGGCCGCGTGGCGCAACTCCACATAACCAATATCACCGAAAAATCGGTCGAGATACGGGTGCTTGTGAGTGCAGCCAACTCCTCCAACGTCTGGGAACTGCGCTGTCTGGTGCGTGAACAGTTGATCGAGTTCATCAAGAGTAACTATCCCGGATGGTTGCCGAAACTGACGATGGAGATGGATAAGGGTAAAATGGCTCCTGAAACATAAAAAAATGTGATTTTTGCCGTTTTTTCCATAGTTTCGCAAACTATTCTGATCGTTGTCGCGCCCTTTTGATAGGGGATTGGTAAGGATTTGGATTTTATTAAAGTAAATGTTTTTGATCAGTTAAAAAGGAGGAGTGCATGGCGCAGGCAAAACAGGGAGATACCGTCAGGGTTCATTATACCGGAACGCTTGATGACGGTACGATGTTCGACACATCAGTTGACCGTGAACCACTGGAGTTTACAATTGGGGGTGGGCAGGTTATCATCGGATTCGATACAGCAGTACTCGATATGGCCCCCGGAGAGAAAAGGACTTCCGTGATCCCTGCCGTGGAGGCATATGGAGAGCACAGTAAAGAGCTGGTAACCGATGTTGATCGTGAGCGGTTTCCTGCCGATATGGAACTTGAAATCGGCCAGCAGCTTCAGGTCGGGCTTCCCGACAACCAGCATGCCGTGGTTATGGTGGTTGACTTGAGTGATACCTCAGTCACGCTTGATGCCAATCACCCCCTCGCAGGCCAGGATCTCACCTTTGAAATCGAGCTTGTCGAGATTCTTTAAGTTATCACGCATCTAAATGATTGCTGCCATAAAAGGCGGAACAGCAAAAAGCTTTTCCGCCGTTTTTTTGTAGATTATGATTGATCGGTCGGATCGGTAAGATTGGATGGATCCGACTGATCAATTCAGTGCTCCGAGCGTGATTATAACAGACATTTACTTGAAAAACTGCTATTTTTGCCCGGGCACTCTTTTTTCCCTTTTAAGAGGGCGTCCGTGTTTATTGTGGGTTTATACTTGTCATTATAAACCGGCAGGCTTAAATAATGAGTTGACTGCTCTTTCATTATGATTGTGAGGTTGTCTTGTACAGAAAGAAGCCGTCCATTCTGCTGATTGGGAGTTAGCGGTTAATGGACAATCAGGCAGGAATTCTTTTTGCTGCTGTTACTTGGCAGCACAAATAACGTATTGCTCCAGAAGCTTTTATTGAAGATATGGTGCCGGTTAAAGCCATGCGTGGCAATGCGTGCTGCACACGGACGTTTCGCGCTAATGCGCATGCGCTGGTGAGCGCTTGGTCGTTAGACACACTCCCAATCGTCGCCAAGAGATCGCGATACGGTATTTTGCTGGAGAAGAATTTGAGATGAAAAAAGCCGAGGGTGTGCAAACGCTTTTATCGTAGGCCACCCGATATCCAGATAAATAAGCCAACCATGCTTCGCCTGCAAAGTCGCTACAAATCATTTGGTTTGGTCTGTTTTACTCCCATACATGCCAAACAACATTAATTTGGGAGCTAATCTTAGGAGTTTCATTATGAAAAATCTGAAACAAATTTATGGGATTGTGTTTGCTCTGTCCATTCTCATGACCACCCCTGTGATGGCTGATACCGGTACGGTGAAATGGTTTAATAAAATGAAAGGCTTTGGTTTTATTATCCCTGATAATGGCGGAGCGGATGTATTTGTGCATATCAACGAACTTGAAAAGTCTGGGCTTGCTACCTTAAATGAAGCCGATAAAGTCAAATATGATATGGTTGAAAAGAATGGTAAAGTGGCTGCTGGAAATATTCAGTTGCTGAAATAGAACCATAGATGCTATGAGGAACGAACCGCATTGATTGCGTAACGCTATGCTTAACCGTCCGTTCCAGTGCATCCTCAGAATGATGCGCTTTGGTGTTTTCAGGTTCCGTAAGGTGGCACGGGGCGCTACTCGTTAGCGTTATATTTAAAATTGTGATTTTCTCAGCATGAACCCTGTGAAAAAGCTGCGACCGAGTGGCGGCTATCGTAAGAGCGCCAGTTTTCAAACGGCCACTCTGATATATGACGCCACTTACTGGTTTTGCGAGAAGTTCATTGATTCCCGATCGCGTACAGTGGATCAGATGATCCAGGCGGCCCGTTCCGGTAGGCAGAACATTGCTGAGGGGAGCCGTGCTGCGGCAACCTCCTCACAAACAGAACCGCGGTTGATTAATGTTGCACGGGCCAGCCTTGAGGAGCTTCTGCTTGATTTTGAGGACTATCTGCGCCACCGGCACCTTCCTCAATGGCCGCCTTCAAGCCAGGACGCGTATGCCGTTCGCGATGTGCCGAAACGGTTCAGGCAAAGCTCTCCTGATCACTCCGATCTGACCGATATTGGTGATCAGGAGCGGTGGGAGCTCTATGCGCCATGGCTGGAGCATGATGATGCTGCCATTCGCTCCAATGCGATTATCTGCCTTATCAATCAGGCGAATTACCTGCTCGACCAGCAGATTGCTGCGCTGGAAAAGGCGTTTATTGAGGGCGGGGGCTATAGTGAGCAACTTGCTGTAGCCCGCCTGGTAGAGCGTAAACGGCAGCAGGAGGAGCACTCCGGTTCACTCGAACCTGCTGGTTCCATTCCCTCATGCCCGCAATGTGGCAAGCCCATGGTGTTGCGGACGGCCAAGGCCGGAATAAACGATGGCAAACAGTTTTGGGGCTGCAGCGGCTATCCCGCGTGCCGAGGGGTTGTGAAGCTCTGATTGTTCTGCGTGGCGGGAAAGCTCCTTTTGCCGGTGACGATCCCGACGAAGATATCGATCTCGAAGGCGATCTCGAAAGCATTCTCGATGAAATGATCGGGGCGAGCATACCCTCGAACCGTTTTTTGTCAAGAACCTCGAAACCGTGCAGGGGGACGAGCGCCATATCATTTTGTTCAGCGTCACCTACGGCCCTGACCAGTCGGGTCACACTACCATAAATTTCGGCCCGCTCAACCGTGACGGTGGAGAACGGCGCCTCAATGTGGCGCTTACACGGGCTCGATCAGAGATGATCGTCTTTTCAACGCTCAGTCCTGACCGCATTGATCTCTCCCGAACATCGGCAAGAGCCGTTATCGACCTGAAACATTTTCTCGAATACGCCGAACGAGGGCCATCTGTACTCGGAGCAGCCGTTCATGGATCCATGGGGGATTTCGATTCTCCTTTCGAATCGGCCATAGCTCTGGCATTGCGCGACAAAATCCGCCAGAACGTGCTTGAAAACCTCGGCATAGCCCGTCTCAGCCAATTTGCAAGAGAGCGGATAATCGAAGGGGTGGGCAGGTTATCATAGGATTCGATGCTGCAGTACTCGATATGGCCCCCGGAGAGAAAAGGACTTCCGTTATCCCTGCCGTTGAGGCATATGGAGAGCACAGTAAAGAGCTGGTAACCGATGTTGATCGTGAGCGGTTTCCTGCCGATATGGAACTTGAAATCGTCTAGCAGCTTCAGGTCGGGCTTCCCGACAACCAGCATGCCGTGGTTATGGTGGTTGACTTGAGTGATACCTCAGTCACGCTTGATGCCAATCACCCCCTCGCAGGCCAGGATCTCACCTTTGAAATCGAGCTTGTCGAGATTCTTTAACCTAAACTGAGCGATTTGTTATAAAAAAAGCTCCCATATTTACGGTTAAAGTGTTATATTAAAATGTGTAACGGGAAATTACCACTTGTAATGCAACACAAACAGAAAAATAAGGAAGCTCTATGTCGAAAGGTACAAAAAATAGCCGCAAAAAAGACCATCACATCAGTTCTGTCGGGACAACCAATGATTGTATTACCAACCGTGCTGGGCTGACATTGTTCGCCACCTATCTGCAGAGTATTCAGCTCATGCCGATTATGGATGAAATGTTTTGTGCCATGCGAAAAAACAAAAAAGGCGTCCCGGTTGTTGATCTGCTTCTTCAATTGTTGTGCTTTTTTATGGATGGTACCAGCCGTCACCTGACGCAGTTCGACCAGCTCAAAAAAGAAAGGAGCTATGCTCCGCTGATTGGCTGTAAGCCAGAGCACTTGGCATCGTCTCATGCAGTCAAGAGATTTTTTGGAATTTTCTCTTTTCATCAAGTCAAGCTGTTCCGTTATTTATTGCAAAAGATTTTTTTGTGGCGTCTGAAAATTGATCAGCCCGCAGTTATTGAACTGGGTATTGATTCTATGGTGATGGATAATAATGATGCTCTGAAACGAGAAGGTGTTGAACCAACGTACAAGAAAGTCAACGGTTTTCATCCCGTACAAATGAATTGGGGCAGGTACTTTGTTGATGCTGTTTTCCGTGTTGGCTCAGATCATTCAAATCATGGTCAAACGGTTGAAATGATGATACGTCATATTGTTGCTACGATCAGAAAGGAGTATCGTGTTAACGTACCGATCATTATTCGAATGGATTCCGGCTTCTACGATCAGAAGTTGTTCAAAACCTGTGAGTCGTTGCATGTTGGTTATATATGCGGCGGAAAGCTTTACGACAATGTAAAAAAAGCTGCGGAGGAGAACGCCAATTGGTCTAACTTTAACTCGCACAATAAAAAGGAGATATGGGAGTATACCGAGTTTATGTGTCAACAAGAAACTTGGGATTTGGCCCGTCGGACGATTTATAGTCGTATGATTCAGCATGACCGGCAACTTGTCGTACCTGGACTGGGTACTGATAGCGTCATCGTCACCAACATTGGTATGGGTTGTTGTTTGATTGACGAACTTCTCTATCAAGCCGGTGCCGAGAATCTTCTTTTCGCTCACGATATTCTCGGAAACTATCACCAGCGTGGCAATGATGAATTGGCCAACCGTGCCATCAAAAACTTTGGCGAAGAACAATTACCCTTCAAGTATTTTTATGCTAATGCAGCATGGTACTTTCTCATGCTGCTTGGTAATAATCTGTTCGAGAGCTTCAAAGCAGATGTCAGCTCATCAGTTATTGCTACAACAGTTTATGCAGATACATTTCGTCGGCAGCTTATTGATACCGCAGCCAAAATTGTTCGTAATGGCAAAAAGCTTATGATGAAAGTTCCAACGGACTGCTTTCATCGGCTGCAATTCGATAAACTCTTTGAGCGCTGTTTAAACGTTACTGTTTTGATGTGTTAAACAACGCGTTACGGCAATAGAATGCCTATGCCAATTAGCATTGGAGGGGAGGTTGCGCCCAAAAAGAACCTACCACAGCTATTTCGCTCAGATTGTCACAATATTTTTAAAATGAGTGCCTTGCTGTTCAGAAAATGGACAAGCAATTGGGTCTGGAATAATCTTTTTTGGTATAAAATCAGGATTCTTCAGGCTGTTTGGCTATAATTTGTCTCAATTGTTTTTCTTTTCTGTATTTCTGACGTTGGATGGGTTGCTGTTTTACGAATCGCTCAGTTTAGGTTTAAGTTATCACGCATCTAAATGATTGCTGCCATAAAAGGCGGAACAGTAACTACACTTTTCCGCCTTTTTGCTGGTTTAGAGCACTATCTTTCGGTAGGTGGCGCAATTTGGCTGTTATTGAAAAAGCCGGGTTTGCGTATCAGTTCATAACGCCAATTTTCTGCCAGGAAGCATCTGGCTGCAGTGTCACTGTAACATAAAGAGTTTTATCCTTTATGTCAGATGATGAGAGTCCTTTTACTTTCAGGTCTGCATTTACTTGTTCAGGGGTTAATCTATACAGTCCGCCTGTGATAGCATCGATGCCTAATCCGATAAAACCACCGAAAATAATGTTACCCCATACCCAGCTATTTGTTTTCTTGGTTAGTGTCATTTCGTATGGGTGGTAACCAACCAAATCCATCTTTACGGTATGGATATCCTTTGTCGACAAATCTTCAGTTAAAGGAGTGTTCCCTAATGTTTTGCCATCAACGCTAACTGCAGCACCTGTTGGATTGCTGGAAAAACCGATTTTTTGTTTTGACCCATCCATAATCGTTGCACAACCTGTTAACACAGGTCCAAGTCCAACCAATAGTAGTAACGAAATAAATGTGTTCTTTTTCATCGTTCTTTTTTTTTTAATGTTAGAAGGATACTTTACGCAAACGCAAGTATTCGCGTAAGACAATGTAAGAAGAATCTGTATAGTACAAGGCTTTATTCTGTATTTTGTTGAAATTATGTTATGTAATAATTTCTGTGAAGTTCCTCACTCAACCGGGCATGAATTGCGGGGATCGTAAGAGTGAACCATCATTTCGCACAGTTTTTCAATCTCCCGGTCGTTTTTTCTTTTTTCGAGTGCTTGCTTTGCAAAAGCATGCCCGAGAGCGGCTAATTGATGCGGCTACAGGCTTGCTGAGCCGCATTCAAAAACATTGGCGGGCACCGATGGTCTTAAAGAATTGCGTGTCAAAGTTGGCACTGATATTTGCAGAATATTCTACTTCCATCATAGGGGCACCCTGTATGTGGCAACATCAGGCTACATAAAAAAGGAGATGAAAACAGATCATGGCGAAATTGAAAAGGCTCAAAAATTACGCAAGATTTTTATAGAGGAGATGATGCAATGAAGACAACTAATTTTGATGACCTGCTTGCAGAGAATCTCAAGGATGAAGAGTTCAAAAAAGAGTATGATGCTCTCGAAGAGGAATTTGATGTCGCAAAAAAGATTATCCATCTCCGCATGATTGCCGGTATGACTCAAAAAGAGCTTGCACGTCAGGCACATACGTCACAAGCTGCGATTTCCCGGTTGGAATCAGGAGCGTACAGAAACGTCAGTCTGGCATTTTTGCGTCGTGTTGGAGCTGTTTTGGGAGTAAAGCCACACGTTAGTTTTCATTAGCGGGTTTTGACTCATACCTGTTCAAAATGCTGCTCCCGTCGCCCAGTATCTGCCTGCCGATCAGGCGCTGTTCGACGTCGTCATCTTCGACGAAGCATCGCAGATTACCGTCTGGGACGCGGTAGGCTCCCTCGCACGCGGTAAACAGGTTATCATCGCCAGCGACCCGAAGCAGATGCCACCAACCAATTTTTTTGCCCGTTCCGATGATGATCCCGACGGCGATATCGATATCGAAGGCGATCTCGAAAGCATCCTTGATGAAATGCGCAAAGTCGAATACATTTGCACTGAAGAGATCAGGGCAATTGATAAACTGCTATCAACCAATGGTGACCAGGTGGAACTCGCCCGACACCTTGGCATAGTCCGCCTCAGCCAGTTTGCAAGGGAAAGGTTAATTGAGGCGATGGGGGAGTGAGGTATGAGAGGCTCATCTTTGCATCGTACTGATTGTTTGAAAGTTGATGAGCGTTATTATGATCTTCAAATACTTGAAAATCTGGTGTATTCTTCTTACATAGGAATGCATGCACCACGATGATGCATACCCATGTTTTGAACAAAAGTGCTCACGGAGTAAAAAGCCTTGATGAACTCAATTAATCGTATTATTGTGACCCATGGAGATACTTAATGAATACTGTTGCTGTTTCAAGTAAGTTTCAGGTTGTTATACCCAAAGAAATAAGAGAAGATATTGGCCTTCGTGCCGGAACAACGATGGAGATCATCACCTATGGGAGTCGGATTGAACTTGTACCAATCCAACCAATGAAATCGCTCAAAGGTATCTTTAAGGGTATTAACACCGAGATCAAAAGAGAAGAAGAGAGAATATGAGTGTTGTTGACTCTTCATGCTGGTTGGAATACTTTGCTGGCAGTAACGTTGGTGATTCTGTTGCTGGAGCGATAGAAGATATCTCATCCCTTGTTGTTCCATCAATTACCCTTTATGAAGTTTTCAAGAAATTATTGAGCGAAACAAACGAAGATCAAGCTTTAACTGGCCCTCGCTCATATGAGACAAGGAGGAGTGATCGAACTCGACGCAGATCTGGCAATTTATTCCGCGAAGATCTTCAAAGACAACAAATTAGCGTTAGCTGACAGTATAATTTATACCACTTCCTCGAAATACAATTGTACGCTCTGGACACAGGATCAGCATTTCAAGGGTTTGAAGAGAGTGAAATATTTCGAAAAAGAGAGATAGTCGCCTGACAATAAAGATGGACACCGGCTGCAGGGATAAAATTATGGTTCGCACTATTCCGGAATGGGGCGTAAAGATGTAAGCGCCACAATGATGTATACCCATGTTTTGAACAAAGGTGGTCGTGGTGTAAAAAGCCCTGCTGATATGCTTCTTTCCGGTTTAGACCGATCTGTATAAACCGGCAGGGTTAAATGATTGTTGATGCGTTTAAATTATTTATAAATAATCAATTGTCTGACCTGTGAATACGATATTTAAGATGTTTTATACAGAATGCAGCTTTCTGCTTTTCCTGAATCAGGCAGATCAGTCTAAATGTTGTTATAAGTGAATCAAAATGAGACCAATGCTCATATGAACAAAAATGATTTAGAAGAGCTCGTTGAAATCAGGATAAAGGAGGCTAAGGCTCTCCTCGATGCTGAAAGTTACCAGGGGGCGTATTACCTTGCTGGATATTCGCTGGAATGTGCCATAAAAGTATGCATTGCGAAGCAGGTGCAGCAGTACGATTTCCCAAATTTAGAGTTAGCTAAAAATAGTTACAGCCATAAACTAACAGATTTGCTGGGTGTCGCAGGTTTAAAGCAAAAGCTGAGTGAAAAAGAACAGGAAGACGGGAATTTTCAACTTAACTGGGCTGTCGCAAAAGATTGGAATGAAAAGGCGAGATACGAAAGTAGAGTCGAAGAAAGAAAAGCAAAAGATCTCTATGAAGCAATTACAGACAATCAATCAGGAATATTGGCATGGCTAAAGACATTTTGGTAACAGAGAGTCTTTCAGACTCTATGATAAAAGCCGGTGCCAAGCTAGTAGAAAGACTTGATGCCGAGCAGGCTGAGATAAAGAGCGCGTTTTGGCTTTATTTTTCAGAAGATAAAGCTTGGAAACTAATAATTGCTTCGCCTTTGGTCGATTCACTAGGGCCACGTGAGTACTACAAAAAAGTAGTTAGTGCGAACAGTTCTGCATCGAAAGAAGAGGAAGTAATATCTTTGAATGACATTGGTGTTACAAATACAGCGAATCAAGTTGTTCAACTTTTGAAGTTTGCTATAGGTACAGGCGATGGAATTTCTGGTATTAGGTTTTCTAGGAATACAATTAACGGTCATTTCATAGAAGACTCATACATTTACCGATCAAACTTATAACAAACACCTGCACAGGAACCAAAAGCGCCGCTTCGCTATGCTTTAGGTTCCTGTGAGGTGGGCGTTAGGCCCCATAGAAGATCGCCGCACGGTTCGTTTGACAATCTCATTAATTGTAGCTACATTAAAGTTATGAGAGTCGAGTTCGATCCCGCCAAGGACGCAGCCAACCAAGCGAAGCACGGTGTGTCTCTGGCTATGGCAGGCGACCTCGACTGGGAAGCCGCACTGGTCTGGTTTGATGAACGGTTTGAGTACGGCGAGTCGCGAATGATTGCGCTCGCTCCGCAAACCGAAATCCTGTACTGCGTGGCATTTGTAGACTGAGGCGAAGTGCGAAGGGTCATCAGCCTGCGCCGCGCCAATCGTCGAGAGGTGAAACACTATGTCGAAAATCTCTAAGCGTTCAACTATCCTCATGCCCACTGCGGAAGAGGACAAGGCCATTACTGCGGCAGCTAAAAGTGATCCTGACGCGCAGCCACTCACGCCAAAGCAACTGAAGGCGATGGTGCCAATCCGCGCACTGCGTGGTCGTCCGAGGTCTGAAAACAAGAAGCTGCTTGTGTCGGTGCGCTATAGCCCCGAGGTCATCGCCTACTTCAAGTCAACCGGTGAAGGGTGGCAATCGCGAATGGATGGTGTGCTTCGTAAGTACGTCACGCGCCATTCCCGTAGCGCGTGAAATGTGACCGAACCCTGAGGTCACCGGGTTACACCATTCCTGCAGGAACGCTATCGATGGTTGATGTGATCGGGAGATACATGGGGGCAAGCGAGATGATGCATCCCTGCCCGATCGGTTGTTTCAGTGTTTGAAGCACTTCAAAGTGGCGAATGGCCTCTTTTCCCGGATTAGCCGATATTTTTATTTCGACCGGATAGAGTGTGCCGTTCTGATGAATGAGCAGATCGACCTCTTTTGCGTCTTTGTCGCGATAGTACCTCGTAATGCAAATGCCAATAACAGCATCGGCTCAGAACGGGTAATGAGCGTAGCGTTTTCTTCTTCTGATACATGAACGGGGATGTGGCGATGTGATTATTGTTATCTATATTGACAACTTGACGTATCATCGCCGACAATCAGACGAACTGAATCTTGCAATTGGCCGAAGATTGAATTACAGATAGCCGTCATGAGTGAAGAGACCATCCATCCCCGTTTTCTGCGCCCGCGCATCGTGGAAGCTCTGGCAGATACGCCGGTGGTTCTACTCCACGGCCTGCGGCAGTGCGGCAAGACCACGCTGGCCCGACTGGTGGGCGATGAGGCCGGTTTTGCCTATTTCACTTTTGATGATGATGTCCAGCGGGCGGCGGCCCAGACCGATCCGATCGGTTATGTGGCCGATTTGCCGGAACGGGCGGTGCTGGACGAGGTGCAGCGGGTACCGGAACTGTTTACCTCGCTCAAGGCTGCGGTGGATACCCGCCGGTTGCCCGGTCGCTTCATCCTGACGGGGTCGGCCAATGTGCTGCTGGTGCCGAAACTTGCGGATTCTCTGGCTGGCCGCTGGACAAACCGCGTGCCTGGTGAATGTCTCCGAGCTGGCTGCGCCGTTTCAGATCAGCCGCCAGACGATTCGCGAATATCTGACGCTCTTGTCCCGGATTTTTCTGGTGGACGAATTGCCTTCATGGCACAGGAACCGGATGAAGCGGCTGGTAAAGACACCCAAGCTGCATGTAGGCGACACTGGACTGGCCTGCGCCTTGCTTGGATTGAACGGTAACTCACTGTGGGGGGATCGCCCACTGTTTGGCAGGCTGCTGGAAACATTCGTTTATCAGGAGTTGCGACGATTGGCCAGTTGGCATGAAGAAGCTGTCGCCTTCAGCCATTTCCGTGACAAGGATCAGGTCGAAGTCGATGTGGTGCTGGAATCCGAAGGGCTTGTGGCAGGAGTGGAGGTCAAGGCGGCTTCAACCGTAACCGGCGATGATTTCAAGGGCCTGCGCAAGCTGAAAGACGCCGTGCAAAATAACTTTGCAGCAGGTGTGGTGCTCTACGATGGCGAATCTGTTGCAGGATTTGGTGACAGGCTCTATGCCGTACCCATCTCACGGCTATGGGCGGGCGATTGATGCCTTGCACCGAAGCTGTCCTCGTTCAGAGTAGTCACGGTGACGTGGTTTATGAACTGACCGGCAGGATGCTGCAGCGCTTCAGATTCTGACAGTGGTGGAAACTGGTATCGGCTATAGCGTTTTTCGGCTGATTTTATCATCGAGTATAAAAACAGCCGAAAATAAGGATGCGACCTGTGAGACTGATGCAGATGGGGGTACTGCCATCGTTATAATGCCGTTCCGAATTCTATCGGGAGGGGGCCGGGCTGGAGCCCGGCGCTCCCAGGGTATGTCCCCCCTCAGTGTACCGAACATGAAATGCAGGGGTCGTATGACATCACCAGCATGACACAGAGCTTTTCAGTCTCGCGGTTGGTTTTCCCTTCCTTCATGGCCTCGGCGGCAAGCGCCTTCAGGTCGTAATGGATATTGGCGTTGTTCTGGGTTGTCGGAATGATGCAGTCCGCTTGCCGTCATCGTCCATTTCCATTGGTGGTAGAGGACGCCTCTCGGAGCTTCTACAGCACCGGTGGCGGCTCCGGCTCTGGGCTTGTATTCGGCCATAATGTTGCGGAGGTCAGCGTCGTAGTAAAAAATGGATATCTCTTGTGTTTTGAGATTTTACCGATTGCATGCTAAAACACAAGACCCGCTCCTTGTTTTCATCGCTTGACCTTGCCCGAAACCTCGGTATAGCATTGCCAAACTGCACACATTGTGATAAATTGAAAAAATGAAAAGAATCAATTGGAACACGGAAAAGAGCGTGGTACTCAAAGCATCACGGGGAATCTGTTTCGAGGATGTGGTTTTTTTGTTGAAAGGGGTGATATTGGACGACTATCTCCATCCCAACCAGGAGGTATACCCTGAATAACGAATCATGGTATTGAGCGTGACCAATTACGCATATCTTGTACCTTAAGTTGAGTAATGAGGAAGAGTTGTTTCTGAAAACCATTATCTCGAGCAGCAAGGCCAATCAGCAATATTTTGGAGAAAATCATGATGGCTAAACTGACCAAAGAAGATAAGGAAATACTGGATAGCTTTGAAAAAGGTGAATGGGTTCCTGTTCCCGATCTTTCAAAAAGAAGAAAAGAGTTGGCTGAGTATGCTGGTAATTCTTTGAAAAAAGATAAGAGGCTGAATATTCGGATTTCTGAAAGAGACCTCACTGAGTTACAAAGAAAGGCCATCAAAGAAGGTTTGCCGTACCAGACTTATGTAGCAAGTATTATTCACAAGTTCATTAACGGAACACTGGTGGATGGAACAGCAAAAGAGGTGCAAAACAGGCGCTGATGATTTACCCTGTGGAGCCTCGACGAGGTTCGCGATTCAAATAGGGATTATGCCCTGTATTCCTGACTCCGGTTTACACCATTCCTGCAGGGACGTTATCGATGGTTGATGTGATCGGGAGGTATATGGGGGCAAGCGAGATGATGCATCCCTGCCCGATCGGTTGTTTCAGGGTTTGAAGTACCTGAAAATGGCGAATGGCCTCTTTTCCCGGAGTTGCCAATTTTTTTATTTCTACAGGATAGAGTGTGCCGTTCTGATGAATGAGCAGATCGACCTCTTTGGCATCCTTGTCGCGATAGTAATAGATTGGGGCAAGCTTGCCGTTATGCCACCAGCTTTTGATGTCCGATACCACCCAGCTTTCAAGAATGGCTCCTGACATAGCTCCAGCTTCCAGCGTTTCAGGTGATGTCCACTCGGTCAGCCACGCCGCAAGCCCCGTATCGAGGAAGTACAGTTTCGGAGTTTTCACCACTCTTTTGTTGATATTGGTGTGTCACGGTTCGAGCAGGTAGATGATGCCTGAATTTTCAAGAATCGAGAGCCATCGTTTTCCGGTCGTATGGTTGATGTCGCTCTGGCGGCAAAGATCCAGGATATTGAGCATCTGGCCGGTGCGTGCCGCACAGGAGCGGAGAAATCTCAGGAATGCACTTTCGTCGCCGACATTGGCGAGGTCCCGTACATCACGTTGCAGGTAAAACGTCGGTTTTCGGAGTTGTCAGTGCGAGAGATTTTCGAGTTTTGTTACCCAGTTATTGAATAACGGGCATGATTCCCGCATTTTAGGGATGCCTATGGCAGTGGCTATGGCAATGCCGGTTGTGGTTTTTTTGAACCGGCTCGAGAGTTTTTCCAGCCTTTTTGAAGGAGCGGTTGTTGAGTGATCGTTGATGTTCTCCGGCTCGCCGCATGTGGCCAGAATCTGCTCGATTGCTTTTTGCGGCACTCCAGACTGTTCGGCAAGACCAGGCGGGTCACTGAAGTAGAGGGCTTCGATCTCATACATGGAGAGATAAGGAATGAAACGCTGGGCGGAATTGAGGTCTGAGAACAGGGTATCGACCTCTTCAGCCGTAGCCTGGTTCATGATCTGGGCCTTACGGGTATGTTGCGTCTGCTTTTTTGATTCCGCGTATCCGGGCCAATCGCTGCCAATGCCGTAGTAATCGACCAATAATGTTATCCAGGTATTCTTTCTTTGTTTCAGATGTTTCTCGATGTCATTACGGGCGCGTGCAAATTTGACATCGCCACCTTTTTCACCAGGCTTATTCAAAATGACAGGTGTAAGAAACACGCCTTGATGCGCCAGATATGGCGCCAACAACCGTTTGACAAAGAGTTGTTCTGTTGGCCCTTCTGCAAGCACAATTACTTCGGCATAATCATTCATGGCAGGTGCCTCCAGCAATGATATTCCGTGACCAGAGCTCACCGACAGAATAATTTTCCAGCCATTCATCGAAATCGGCACGATGCAATCGTTCAAAAACAGATTGTCCCTCTCTGCGGTTTACCACCACGATATCTTCGATGGAAAACTGATCGAGCAGCAGGGGGGACTGCGTCGCGACAATGATCTGCGTTCGTTTTGCCGCATCACGAATCAGTTCTCCGAGAATCCTTATGGCCTCCGGATGCAGGCCAAGTTCCGGTTCGTCAATGACAATGACGGAAGGCGGAAATGGATTCAACAATGCAGTGGCGAGGCAGATGAACCGAATGGAGCCATCGGAGAGGTGATAGGGCTGCATTGGAAAATCGGAGCCTTTCTGTTGCCAACTGAGTTTGACTTTTTCCGCTTCGCCCATTTTGAGTACGTCAAGACGGAAATCGTCAAAAAAAGGCATGACCAGCCGGACGGTATTGATAATCTCTTTATAATATGAAGGGGCAGGGAACTTGTTGCCGGTTTTCAATTTCAGCAGAAACGGGGCGATATTGCCGCCGTCGCTTCCGAGCTTAGCATTGTTTTCGATGATCTGGTAGCGGCGCATAGGGGCCGATGAACTGGTGTCATGGAAGTGATAGACCATCCAGTTGGCTATGGATCGATAAACAAAATAGCCTACCCCATGTCCTCCCGTAGCAGATGGCTCTTCCTGCTCGTCCTCCAGTCGGCTTTCAAGTGATGGACTGCCATAAGGTCGCCAATTCGTTGTAACATATTTCCGTTCTTCAATGACAAGAAAGGTATCGTCAACAGTAGGGGTCAAGTCAAAACGGTAGTAGTTCGATCCTTGTCTGTAATCGCTATGAGACTCGAATTCAAACTCCATCGATATTGCGGGAGTGTTCCTGGGGCCATTATGAAGAAAATTGTCGGCCCCTCCATTTTCAAGAATAAACTTTTGCATCCCTTTGCCGGACATCGCCATCAGCAACTGAAAAACCTGCACGAGGTTGCTTTTTCCGGAGCCATTGGCCCCGATGATGATGTTCAGATCACGGAGTTCAAACTCCTTCAACTCACGAATCGACTTATACCCGTTGATGCTTATTTTTCTGATTGCTCCTTTCATATCGAATGTTGTTGGAGGTGTTGTTCATAGTAAGAAGAGTTGCCGATATCATGAGTGCCGACCTGCCGAAAAGGGAAGGGTTCGGGTCGTTCGTTGGCAGGCACGTTGAGGCGCATTGGCATCAGTTCGTGAATATGTGGCGAAATGGCTTTCAGCATTGGGTTCAGGAACGGTAAAATGGCGGTTCCGGTGTTTTTTTCGGTCCGATGTAAGCCGAAAAGTCGTGAGCGGCCCGGTATTCAGGTTCTTTTGCTCATCCGAAAGGAAAAGTAACGAAAAGCTTCGATAATCGTTTAATTTTGAGCGAGATGATGGGACGCACACAACTGCTTAATCTTTTGTGAAAGAATCAGAAGTGCCATTTCGCCCGATGGATTCAGATGAAGATAGTGGGCTTTTAAGGCTCTAAATTCTGATCTCTTTGCTGTGCCAGACACGAATAATAACAACCGTATCCTGTTTGTCCCACATATAGCGAAGCACAAAAGTGCCAGCACCAAAAGAGGGAAGCTGTTCGCGTCTGCGAGTGTCATCCTCCATTGGGCGGCCAATCTCGGGCATCGATTTCAGTAGACATGCGCCGTCCAGAAAGACCCTTGCCGCTCGTGCAACCTTTAGCAACCCAGATACTTCCACGTCATGTAGGGAATTGTTGACTCGCTTGGAGGAAAAAGCGCTCAAGTGTTCTGGTTTTGTAGGGCATGATTCGGCTGATTTTATCATCGAGTATAAAAACAGCCGATAAAACTTCTGCCAGCAAGAAAAACAGTGCCTCTGAGACCGAGGCTGGCGTGGGGAAAAGGTTCGGCGCGTAAGTTGATGGTTGCTGCTGATGAGCAGTCAGAGTTTCCTGAGTGTGCCTGATGGCAGAAACAATGTATGAGGTGCACCGATGCAGGGAATGAATCCATGGTGCAGGTAAAACGTCGCTGCGCTCTCGTCTTTTGCATCGATCAGCAAGGCATAAACAGCCATCAAAGAACTTGATGAGCGTACCAGTGCGTCTGCAATGAGCGTGTTGCCAAGTCCCTCTCCCTGATAGCTTTTATCGATGGCGAGTCGTTCCTGCCTGTAAGTGCTGAATGCCTTTCGAAGGCTCGTCGAAGAGCGTCATTAGGTTCTGGTGGATTCAGCAGGGCTTCGGCGAAAGCCTCTTGTCCTTCCACTGATAACTGAACGATAAAATTTTTTTCGATTGCCTTTGTGGCAGCATCGAGTGCTGCATGAACGACAAAATCGGTTACTGTTCTCCCCTGAATATCTGCGGCAAGTTTTATCCGGGTATGGGTTGCCCTGGAGATTCTCGCTTCAAGACGGGCTTTGCTCTCACTGCTTTGCTTTGCATCTTTTCGGGCAGCAGACTTGACAGTTTTGCTCTGTTCGTTTACGTCCGTTTTCATGATGACTCTTTTTTTGTACGGCAATTTACCGGAGTATATGAATTTCAAAACATAAACTATTCACAAGGAACCGTGCCTCACGGGTTTTTTGTTTCTCCGGGTGCAAGCGGCAGAAAAGAGAGTACCTCTGAGAGTGATGCAGGTGGCGAAAAGGTTTGGCTCGTAATGTCCAACGTCATCCGCTCCGCATTGCAATTGCCACAGTCAATGGAGTTGATTATCTTCTGACGTGGAACTGTCGGCACATTGCAAATCCAGACGTTAACGGGTTATAAAAAGAGGAGCAAATGGAAGTTTACAAATTACATATTTCGTTTCCGTATGATGAGAGTGACATCCCTTGGTCTAAAACCGTAGAGGTCAAAGAGGACTTTTCGCTGCGGCAGTTACATAACTATATTCAAAAGATCGTAGATTTTGATGACGATCATTTATACGAATTTTACGTTGGTAAGAAGCCTGGAAATAAGGCTTATTCAGTTTCCAGGAAAACTAAACTGAATGAAATATATCCAATGACGGGATATAAATTATACTATCTTTTTGATTTCGGAGACAACTGGTTATTTGAGATAAAGAAGTCACGAAAGAAAATAGTTGAAGAAAAAAATAAAAAATATCCGTTTATAGTTGAGTCAACGGGAGTTAATCCTGAGCAATATCCGGATTATGAAGAATAAAGCAGCTAACCAGGCACTGCAACTGACCCAATTCCGCAGCATCTTTTTCTTGCATGAAGAGAACAAAAAAGTTCGCGCTTCATTGGGCAACTGAGCGAAGCGCCAGGCGATAAAAAATACGAGAACATGCGAGATACGCGGAATTTGAGGCTTCTTTGGGTAGCTGATTGGGCATCTATGGTGCAAGCGGGAGGAAATCGCAAAGCCGATAAGTTTCAATTGCACCAGGCACACATTTGCCACGCTGTGCCTCTCTGCGGGGATGCCATTGAAGGTGGTGAGTGACTATCTTTGCCACAAGCTCAATCACGCAGACGGAGGTTTACGCGAGGCTTCTTGAGGATGAGCGGGATAGGTATTTTGGCCGGGTTGGGTTGACGGTTTCGGACGCCAGGGAGTTGACATTATAATCCGAGTTCACTGTGTGATCCAAGACGAACCAGCTCAAGAACGTCGTCGCCTGTTTTGCGGTAGATCAAAATAAGATCAGGCTTGATATGGCAATCGCGGTACCCTGTGAATTTTCCCATAAGCGCATGATCGACGGCATTGGGCGGCAAGACCTCATCGGACTCGAGGAGATCAAGGATTCCATTTAATAGAGCATCAAGGGATTTCCCATACATTCCTGATTTTTCTCTTCGATAGTCATGCCTGAATTTCCGGGATAGCTCAATCCTCCTCATTAAGCACCCTGAATAATTCTTCTCTGGAACCAACGGCGATAAGCTCTCCTCGTTGCGACTCCATAATAGCTTCTATCGTCTCGGCATTCGGAATGAGCGGATCAAATGGCAGTGCTTTTTCAGCGGCAACCCGCATCAGCATAAGGCGCACGGCATCGGACAGGGTGAGCCCTATGGCAGCCAGTACTGCGGTGGCTTCAGCTTTGGTTTTTTCGTCGATTCGCGCCCTCACAACAGTGTTTGCAATCATCTCTTTTCCTCGTTTTAACTTTCGTTCTTCTTTGGTGTAGCTACAATGTAGCGGAATGGCGGCGTTATTTCCAGAATATTTTTTCCGGAACGACTGAAACCTCACTCTTCCGGTAGATCAGGCAGGTGGCAGCGCCGGTCAATTGATAGTGTTCCCAACGCTCCCTATCCTCTTGCTTTTCCTGTTTTCCGTTCGTTGCGTGAAGGATTGAGCGTTACCGTCACTACATGGAGGTGACCTTCAGTAGATCCACGGGATAAACGTCTTTACTTTTTTTGCGTAGTCGGCGTATTCCGGATGCATCTGGGTCAGCCACCGCTCTTCTTTAGATGCTTTGTAGCTGAAAAAGAGAATGGCGACGACGAGCAGCAGCAGGTGTGAAAGGCTTATGCTGAAAACAGACCATCCTAATGCAGCGAAGAGCTGGCTGCTGTAAAGCGGATGGCGCACCATGCCGTAAACGCCTGTTGTCACCAGCCGGTTGTGATCGACCGGATAGGGAAGGGGGGAAAGAAACTCCTTGATGTGGTGTGAGCCGAGGCCGCCCAGCAGGATTGCCGCGCTCCAGCAGATGATCAGCAAGGCCCACCGGAGCAGAACGGTATTGGCGAAGAGCTCGGTTGCGCTCTGATCAGGCAGTACCGGGGTCAGGATAAATGCGGCCATCAGCAGGAACTGCATCACCACAAGGTGTTCGCCTCGCTTTCCAGGTGGCATCCGGTTCTGTATTGGTTTATCGGGGGTCATTGTTCGAGCGGAAAAAATTGGGTTTAATAATTACCTTTCAATAACGTTGATGGCTTTAACCGGACATCGCTTTCATTTGAAACTTGTACCATGATCTCTCCGAAAAAGACACTGCTTCTCCTTATCGACATACAGGGCAGACTTGCTCAACGTGTGTATCAGGCTGATCTGGTTGAATAAAATAGAAAAAAACTCATCAGCGCCTGCGGGATTCTCGATGTGCCTGTACGTTTATACCGAACAGTATCGACAACGTGATTTATTGATGTCGGAGATCCGCTTCAGAGAAACGGGCTTGCCGAACTGACCGGCAGGGTGCAACAGGTAACGGCAAGCCCCCCTAATGCACCGAGCATGAAATGCAGGGGTCGTAGGAGCGCACCAGCATGGTGGCGAGCTTTTCAATCTCCCTGTCGCTTTTCCCCTCCCTGAGCCCCTGCTCGGTGAGTGCACGCAGATCATGGTGGATGTTGCCATTATTCTGGGTAGTGGGGATGATGCAGTTTGCCTTGACCACTTTTCCCGCAGCATCGGTTTCCATATGGTGATAGAGAATTCCGCGTGGCGCTTCAACCGCTCCCGTGGCGGCTCCGGCCTGGGGTACATATGGTGTTTTTATCTCCCGAAGCTCCATGTCGAGCAGCGAGTTGATGAGCTGTTCAGCATCCTCAAGAATATGAACACACTCTACAAGCTGGGCGATGTTCGTCATGAAGGGGTTGTGGCAGATCGGCTTGAGCCCCAGGCTTTCCGCAGCCTCCTTTGCGCCAGGATGCAGCAGATCATGGTTGTTGTTGAAGCGTGCCAGCGCTCCGGCAACCGAGGATTCACGGCTCAGCCGGGTGAATTTTGAGGTGGAAAAATCCATTGTGTACTCATTGGTCATCAAGAGATAGTCATTCTCTTCCCGCTTGACACCGTCGCTCGATACCAGGCTGCCGCCGATTGAGGGGTAGCTTGAGCCATTGCGCAATGAGATAAATTCGGTTTCGCGCGTGAAATCAGGCATGACGAGGGAGCGGAAAAAAGCAGATGCCGTGGCGAGCGCAGGCTTTCTCTCCTGAATCATGGTACGAAGGTTGAGAAGCTTCTCCTTGTCGGGGGCCTTGCTGAGCCCTCCCACCACAAGGCTGACCGGGTGGGTGCATCGTCCCGCAGTTATGGCGCTGATTTCGTTGCCAAGCTCCTTGAGCTGCAGCCCTGCCCTTACCAGATCGGGGTGTGACTCCATCAGCGGCAGAACGCTGGCGCTGTTGGCAAAATCCGGTGCGATGAGAAAAAAGAGGTGCAGGGCATGGCTTTGCAGGGTTTCACCGTGCATGGCCAGCAGCCTTGTTTTTTCGGCAGCAACCGGCGGTGCTATCGCCATGGCTCGTTCAAGCGCCCTGATACTTGCAAGGGCGTGGCTGATCGAGCAGATGCCGCAGATCCTTGAGGTCAGAAAGGGCACTCGTTCGGCGCTCATCCCTTTGATCATTACCTCAAAAAACCTTGGGGTTTCAACAATGGCCCATTGGGCTTCGACCAGTTGGCCCTTCCTGACGGTTATCCTGATGTCTGCGTGCCCTTCAACCCGTGAGAGGTGATGGATAGCAATCGCGTAGTCACGCTTCATGGCTTTGGAATGCTTCAAATGCGTTATAAAAAGCCAGTTTTTCCTGCAGGTCGTCGAAGCTCAGCCCTCTTTGCCTGACAAGATCAAGAAAGGCTGGCATGTTGATCTCCTCTGACGGGCCCCGGCATCCGAGGCAGGGCGTTTTTCCGGTTGTACAAACGGCATTGCATCCGGCGCGGGTGATGGGTCCGAGGCAGATTTCGCCAAGTTCGAAGAGGCAGGTGTTGAGTTGTGCCTTGCATTCCACACAAACCGGGTATTTCGGGAGCGTAATCTGCGAGCCACGAACAAGGCTTACCACAATCCGCTCCACCTCCCTCTTGTCAACCGGACATCCGGGTATGGAGAGGTCAACCTTGACCACATCGCTGATCTTGCGTACCGGAAGGGTTTCAATCGGCATTCCGGGATAAACCGCATCAATCATCTCCCTGGCGGGAAAGCGGTTTTTCAGGCTGTTGATCCCGCCGAAGCAGGCGCAGGTGCCGAATGCCACAAGGATTTTTGCCTGCTGCCGTATTTTCAGCAGTCGCTCGACCTCATCCTGGCGGCTGATGCTTCCCTCAATGAGGGCGATGTCGTAATCGTCGTGCTGTTCCGACGAGAGCTCCCGGAAATTTCTGATATCAAGAAGATTGAGAAAATCCGCAAGTGTTGATTCCCGGTTGGCCAGTTGCAACTGGCATCCTTCACAGCAGGTGAAGTCGAAGGAGGCTATTTTCAGCCTTTCAAAGGAGACTCCCTGGTGAGCGATTAGTTCTCCCATTCTAAATGGCCTCCTTGAGATTCATGACCGTCCAGTAATCGAAAACCGGGCCGTCAATACAGGTAAAGGTGGAGCCAACCATGCATCGGCAGCATTTTCCCATGCCGCAGTGCATCCGCCTTTCCAGCGAAACGAACATGCGGTTCATGGGTATGCCAAGCCGGTCAAGATAACCGCAGACAAACTTGAACATGACCGGCGGGCCGCAGACGATGGCCCACGTTTTGGCGGGATCAATTGAAATATCGTTGAAGAGATCAGTGATCATGCCCTTTTTTCCCTTCCATCCGCTGTCGCCATGTTCAACAATGGTGTGCAGGTTGATATGGTTGATCATCTTCCACTCGTCGAACTGCCACGTGAAGAGAAGCTGCGAGGGCTCTTTTGCACCATAGAGCAGGTTAACGTCAAGAAATCGGTCGCGGTGTTCATTGATCCAGTAGAGCGGTGCACGGAGCGGCGCAATGCCGAGCCCTCCGGCAACCAGCAGAACGTTATGGCCGCTCATCTCATCCATCGGAAATGCCGATCCAAAAGGGCCCCTTATGGCAACATGGGCACCCTCTGTGAGCGTGAAAAGGGCAGAGGTCACATGGCCCGCCTTGCGGATGCAGAGTTCCAGAAACTCATGATTGCTGTTGGAGCTTGAAATCGAGATCGGCACATCACCATAGCCGGGCACTTCGAGCATGAGAAACTGGCCGGGCCTGAACCTGAAGAGGGAGCGCTCGACAGGATCGATAATGCGGAGCTGAAAAAGCTTCTCCTGTTCGGTGAGACGAACGATATTGGTAACGGAGCACTTGTAGCCAAAGTCGGTTTTCAATACCTCCGACCGCCGGTTGAAATCAGGTGCCGATGAGGCGAAGTCCTCCCGGTTTATGTCCTGGCAGGGGATGACGAAACGCAGATCATGCATGATTCTTTCTCCATTCTGAGGTCGTTGATCACTTCTTTCGGGTTGATCCCGGCAAGGCATGCCCTGCCGCACCGATTGCATCCCACACAGATCTGCTGATTGGCGTTTTCGGCAAATCCCCGGTGCTGGTGATAATAGCGATATTTCAGTCGGTCGCCGTTCTTCGGACGAAAATTGTGTCCGCCGGCAACAACTGCGAAATCAACAAGATTGCAGGAGTAAAGCTTTTTTTCGCGTGAAGCCACTTTCAGGCTGGTGTCGAATGATTCCGTGACCGAGTAGCAGTAGCAGGAGGGGCACACCATGGCGCAGCTTCCGCAGTTCAGGCATTTATTGCCCCATTTTTCCCAGACGGTGGAGTCGAACTCAATGTCGAGAATGGTTGGAAGCCCCGTGACATCAATTTCAGTTTCAAAACCATTCTGTATCTGTTTGCGCCGCTCAACAAGGGCGCAATTATCGTCATAATTTGGGTCGCGGGTCTCGAACTCCTTGAGAAAATTAAATGCTTTTGACGAATTGATCGAGAGGTAGTAGTGGTCGCCAATATCCGAACAGAAGAGGTTGAAGCCGGTCGTGACCGTATGATGGTTCATCGATTTGCAGAAACAGTCCGGCAGGGGCAGATGATCCATGCCGATAACAAAGGTGTTTTTGCGTTTGGCCAGATAGTAGGGTGATGGAAAATGGCCGTTGAGCAGGACGTCGTCAAGAATGTTCAGGGCGCTGATGTCACATGCTCTCAGACCGATGAGCACTATCGGTGTTGCTTCGTAGGCAATCTGCTGTTCCCAGTCATCCCCGCGAAAAAGAAAACGCGACAACTCTTCGCGGAAAGGAAGAAAAAAATGCTTCGCCGACGATGCCGTGGCGGTATAGTCGAAGGCGATATCACGGGCCGACTGTACCGGCTGGAACTGGTAAACAGGATTGCCACGGTGATCTCTATCAACCTCCCTGGGCCCGAAAGAGCGGTTGTTTTCGACCAGGGCCCCTATAAACTTTGTGAACTCCTCTTTGGAAATGACTTTGTAGATCATCGCTCAAGCTCCGGTTTCTCTCATCCTGCAAAAGAGCATTGCACTGGTAAAGGTACGTAAAATCGTTCGGTTTACGCTCTTTTTTCAAGAAGATAAACCTTGTCATGTTTCCTTACCTTGGCACACCGCAAGGTAACATTGTCGCCTTTGATGGCATCGAGATCGGGTCGGTCATTGGTTAAAAAGGAGTCGGCAAAGGCGGTGACGACACCGGTTTTTGCCCCCTGGATGGAGAGTTTGTCGCCGCTTTTAAGGCCGCGAGCCAGGATATGGATCTCGGCAACCTCCACTTTTGGATAATATTTCTGTACCTCACCGATATAGCTCTTTTTCTCTTTGGCCAGTGAACCGTACTCCCTCACCCACTCTTCAAGAGGCTTGCCAAAATAAAAGCCTTTCGAAAATCCACGGTTGTAAACGGTTGCAAGCTCCTCCTTGAGCTGTGTTGTCAGTTTGCTGTACTCATTTCTGAATTCCGGGTCGTTGCGGCGGGTGGTGCAGAAGTCGATCGAGCTGCGGTATGCTGTTGTGGCCGTATGCACATATTCCGGGCTGCGGCTTCTCCCTTCGATTTTGAAGGCGGTTATTCCCGCATCCATCAGCACATCAATAAATTCCACCGTACAGAGATCCTTTGGACTCATCACATAATCTGTTCCAAGCACAAGTTCCTCCTTCTCTTCCGGATCGGTAATGAGATACTCCCGACGGCACGGCTGCACACACTGACCACGGTTTGCCGAGCGGCCGAACAGATCCTGTGACATGAAACAACGCCCCGATACGGCAACGCACATGGCGCCGTGAACAAAGCATTCAATCTGCACATCCAGCCCGTCTGCCTTTATGCTATTCGTAATATGGCGTACCTGTTCAATGGTAAGCTCTCTTGCGAGTACAATCATTTTTGCCCCGAGAGCGGCATAGAATTTTACAGCGCTGTAACTGCTGACCGATGCCTGTGTCGAGATATGAAAGGGTATTCCAGCTTTCCTGCAGGCCTCAATTACCGCCATGTCCGAGCAAATGATGGCGTCAATTCCCACCCTTTTTGCTACGGCGATGGTCTGCGTCATCTTTTTCAGTTCATTGTCATAGACAATGGTATTCAGTGCGAGGTATTTTTTCGCATTGTATTCCTTGCAGAGAGCCTTGATGGCAGGAAAATCAGCAGGAGTGAAATTGCTGCTCCCTGCACGCATGTTATAGCCCTCGGCTCCGAAGTAAACCGCATCCGCTCCCGCCTTCAGTGCAGTAAGCAATCCGGTCATGTCGCCGGCAGGCGCAATCAGTTCAACCTTTTTTTCCAGCATGTACGCGTTACTGTTTCATTTTCCCAAGGGCTCCTGAAAATCAGTTGCCATCTAACAGAGTGGAACCTGTGGGTTGCCTTTAACGATAACAATCTTTCGGAAATTCTGAAGAGAGATTTGCCATTTTATCTGCAATGAAAATGAAAATCGTCAATCAGGAAAGAGGCGATTCTGAACCCGGCTCTTTTTTATTACGTCAATACGATATTTATTTTGTACTTTAATACCGTGTGTGAAGTGTAGGGTTGTGGCTCTTTTTTTAGGAATCTCTTGATTTGTAACGTTTTTCGCGTACAAATTTTACCGGCAGTGGCTCTCTACTGCCGCTTTTTTTTGATCCTTCAATGGACTCTCCCTTCGATATGGTGTTTGGTTTGTTAAGTTCATTTTTTTTGAGGGTTCATTGTATTGAGCTGATGACGTGTTCAAGATGGAAGGGAAATCCGGTACTGAATTGGATTTATGGGTCTGTTTGATTTATGTTTCAGGAGGAGTCGCTTGGATCAGCTTTATCGGCTCTGAAAAACATCTGCATACCCTGTTCTTGATTCTTCCACAGTGTCAATTTCAAGACGATGACTTATTCCGGAGATGGCTTCCTGCACAAGTATTTCCTTGGTAATTCAGCGAAGCGATTGCATAAATGGCTTCACTATTTCGATATTTATGAGCGGCATTTCTCAAGATTCAGAGGCAAGGCGCCCGTCATGATTGAAATCGGCGTTTTTGGTGGCGGATCGCTCGCAATGTGGAAAGAGTACTTTGGCAAGGAGGCAAAGATCATCGGTATTGACATTGATCCGGAATGCAAGGTACATGAATCGGATGGAGTCGAAATATTTATAGGCAGCCAGGATGATCCCGCCCTGATCCAGCAGATATTCAATAAGTACCCCTGGGTTGACATTGTTCTTGATGACGGAAGTCACATGATGCATCATATGGTCTCCTCATTCGAGTTGATGTACGATAGGGTGCAACCTAACGGAATCTATATGGTGGAGGATACCCACACCTGCTATTGGCCTGAATATGGCGGTGGATTAGAGCTTCCGAACACCTTTATCGAATATGCAAAGCATAAAATGGACGAGCTGAACGCTGTTCATTCGAGAGAGATTCTTCCGGTTTCAACATTTACCAAATCTACGGATTGCATTGCCTGTTACGACAGTGTGGTTGTTTTCGAGCGGCGCCCACAGGGAATGCGACAAGCGATTATTACCAATCCAATGAGTTGAGCGTGAGGTATATGCCATATTCTGTTGCACCTGTTTCATCAGGAAGGCTTACATTTGCTGTGCATGATCAACATCAGAAACTGCGGGCACTCTTCTGCAATCAGGATGCTCCTCTCTTTCTGTTCTTGAGTCAGTTACTCCATAACGATATAAAAGAGAAGCAGGGATTATGAATGACCGTTTTTTTCTGAAATTGCTGCTGGCGCTTTTTGCCGGGCTCATTTTCGCCGAGGTGCTGGTTGTTCTGCTTTTCGGGCTGCGGCTGGAGCTTATACTCTTCTGCTTTATTGTTGTCGCGGCTTTGACCGGTATTGCGGTCGTTGTACGCCTGCTGCTGGTGGAGCGGAGGGAGATTGACTCGGTTTCCATGCGGCGCGCGATGCAGAAGCGCGAAGGCATCATGCAGGATCGGTTGAAGGAGTATGATGTTGATGAGGAGTTTATCGGGGGGAAAAAAGTGATGCGCCCGAAAGGAAACAGTATGTCACCCGCTCATCGGGAACACCTGAGTGATAAGAGCGCTTCCCCGGCTGCTCCGGTTAGCCTCTCGATTGAAGAGGCAATTCGGCTCCATGCCGGGATGTACGGGGGGCTTGAAAAACTGCTGCAACTGATGGAAAAGATAGATGAAGCCTCTTTCAGCTCCCTTGTGCAAAAAGCGGGTCTGGGTACTCTTTCACGACAGGAGGTCATGCTCAGGATTACCTGCATGATTGATGAACAGGCCTCTTCAGGCGGAGCTGCCAGCCGGAAGTCATGCATTATCGAGGGTTATTCCATGGAAAGTGAGAGTTTTGACGACTATATCCGGCGCAGTATGAGTGGTTCAGAGGAGGCTTCGGAGAGCGGGGATAAAGGCTTTTCCATTGAACTGGACGGCGCCGCTCTTTCAAAGGGTGTTGGTGTGCCTCCAGCGGATTTTTCCCACGATCCGAAATCGATGATTGCAAGTCTGAAAAGAGCGGGATCGCACACATGAAACCCGTTGCAACCACGCCCTTAAGCAAAGCGAAGCTTCAGAAGTACGTTAAACTTCATCAGAAAAAGTTCAGGGATCAGGAGCGCCTCTTTCTTGCCGAAGGGCTCCGTACGGTCAGGGAGCTCTGCCTCAACCTGCCAAGTGAGGAGATGCTTGTCGCTCTGCTTGTCAGGGAGGGAGAAGCGGAGGTCGCCCGTTTTGCTCAACCCTGGAAGGGAAAGCTCTTTTCCATAGGCGAAAAAGAGTGCGCCCAGCTTTCCGAAACCGCAACGTCGCAGGGGATTTTCGGTGTTTTCCGTCAGCAGCGTCCGGTTGAGCCTGCTGCAGAAGCGGTTTCTGCAACGTCCGACAAATCACTCATCGTTGCGCTTGATGATGTTCAGGATCCGGGCAATGTAGGTACCATTCTCAGAACAGCGGTCTGGTTCGGAGCTGATGCCCTCATTTGCAGCACCGGAACAGCCGACCGCTATAACGCCAAGGCAGTCCGCTCTTGTGCCGGAAGCATCTATGCCATCCGCCATTATGGTGTTGATCGACTTGAGCGTGAACTCCTCTGGTTTAAGAAACAGGGCTATTCCATTACCTCTTCATCCCTTGAAGGAAAGGATTTTCGTGAGTTCAGCTCCTGGCCCGCAAAACAGGTGCTCGTGATCGGCAACGAAGCCAACGGCATCAGTGAACCCGTAAAAGCGCTGGCCGATCGGCTGGTGCGCATACCCCACAGCGGCAGAAGCGTGCGGGTTGAATCGCTCAACGCCGCAGTCTCCGCCGCCATCCTTATGGAGCGTCTGGTGCTTTCATGAAAGTGTGAGAAGTTCTTCAACGCCTTATAATTCATCCGGTTGTAACGGGAAAATTGCGTCTGATGGTGTGGAATAACCGCGCACTACACCAGCAGCACAGGAGAATCAATCTCATTGATGAGGTTGTGCACGGTTTCTGTCGGCAGGCGCATCCGGTCGCTCAGGACATGCAGGCCTGAATCGGCCATGCGGATATACTGGGCCAGCGTTTTTTCGTCATGGAGAGGGAGGTGATAGTATGCAAGATCGGTATCAGGAACCATCATGCTGGAGGAAAGTTCATGCTCCATCATCTGCGCCTCTTCCGGGGTTTCTCCAAGGATCAGCACATTGAGCATGATGCCCGGTTGTGCGAGGTCGAGGGCGGCGCCGAGAGCCTGTTGTGCTCCTTTGGAGCCATCATAGAGTACCAGAAGTGGCCACTCTTTTGCAGTAAAACCGGTACGCATGAAGAGGAGCGGCCGTTTTCCTTCAGCAAGAGCCTTTCTTGCTGTTGAGCCGAGTCCTTTGCGGCAGGAGGGTGACCGGCCTTTGCGACCGAGGAGAAGGAGGTCGGCTTCATGTGCAGCGAGAATCACCTCTGCGGGCACCAATCCCCGGCATACCCTGAACGAGTGCTCTACCATGAGCTCTCCGGCAATGCGCTGTAAGGTGCTTTCAGCCTCTCTTGCCTGTCGTTTCAGTGAGCGTTCAAGCTGCACCTGCTCAATATTTTCAGGTTCGGCGCTGTTTTCATGGCTGCAGGGCAGTTCTGCCATCCGCAGCAGATTGATATCTTCAACAAAAATGCCAACCAGATCAGCATGGAACAGCCGGGCCAGTTCGGCTCCGGCTGACAGTGCGGCGATGCTGTGCGGTGAACCGTCGAGGGCAACGGCGATATGGCGGATGACAAGAGTGTTCAGGCGCCATCTCCGTCAATATTCATGGTTGGATGCAGACGGACTGGCTTCGGAGCTTTTTTGCGCAGTCGGATATTGAGCATTTCAACCGAGATGGAAAAAGCCATGGAAAAATAGATGTATCCCTTTGGAATCTCAAAACCGGCCCCTTCGGCCAGCAGGGTGACGCCGACAAGAATGAGAAAGCTCAGGGCAAGCATCTTGATGGTTGGATGCTCATCAACAAAATCGCTGATCGATTTTGAGGCAACCATCATGATGCCGATCGAGATCATGATGGCGATGATCATCACCTCGATATTTTTTGCCAGTCCAACGGCTGTGATGACCGAGTCAAGCGAAAAGACAACGTCGATAATGGCAATCTGCAACATGGTAAGGATGAAGCTTCCATTGGAACTGCCTTTTTTTTCCTCTTCCGAGCCCTCAAGACTCTGGTGAATCTCCTGTGTGCTTTTTGCAAGCAGAAAGAGTCCTCCGCCAATCAGGATCAGGTCGCGTCCTGAAACATGGTGATCAAGCAGGGTGAAAAGGCCTGTTGTCAGGCTCATAACCCAGGTAATGGAGAGCAGAAGGGCAATTCTGGTCAGCATGGCGAGCCCAAGTCCGATAATTCTGCCTTTGCTTCGCTGCTGTTCCGGGAGCCGACCGACGATAATTGAAATAAAAATAATATTGTCGATGCCGAGTACAATTTCCAGAGCCGTTAATGTCGCCAGGGCAATCCAGGCTTCCGGCTGCGTGATCCATTCCATAAGGGGTGATATTAGGGTAACTGTTTTTTATCCAAAATAATGTGAAACTTAATGTACTGAACAGATTGTGCCCGGCAAAAATTCAGAAGCTGTAAAAAGGTTTTGGCAAGATGGTACTCGTTTTTTCGTTACGTTGTAGCTGTAATATTTTTGTTGGATGATTTTACCCCCTCCTCCATGCAAAAAGAGAGCTCTTTTCCTGAGTTGGCGGTATTGAGAGAGACCTTTGAGAGCGGTGTAACCCGTGACCTTCCGTGGAGGCGTTCTCAGCTTCTTGCACTTGAAACCTTTCTCCTCGATCGTGAAAAGGAGATTGCTGCAGCCGTGCATGATGATTTCAGGAAGTCTGAGGCGGAGACCTTTCTGACCGAGACGGGGTATCTTCGTGGCGAAATCCGCTTCGCACTGAAGCATCTCAAATCATGGATGAAGCCTCTCCGGGTTTCCATTCCGCTCATCTATCAGCCCGCAAAAGGTTCATGTTACCATGAGCCCTATGGAGTCGTGCTTATTATCGGGGCATGGAACTATCCCATCAACCTCTCTCTTGCACCTCTTGTCAGCGCACTTGCTGCCGGTAACTGTGCTGTCATCAAACCATCGGAACTCGCTCCTCACAGTTCAGCACTGATTGCCGAGGGGTTGGGTCGCTATCTTGACCGGAGCGCTGTCAGGGTGATTGAGGGTGGTGCAGAGGTGGCAAAGGCTCTGCTTGCTGAGCGATTCGGGTACATTTTCTATACAGGCAGTCTTGCGATTGGCCGGGAGGTCATGCTTGCCGCAGCGAAGCATTTGACTCCATTGACCCTCGAACTTGGGGGAAAGTGTCCCTGTATTGTTGAAGAGAGCAGTGACCTCAGGGTGGCAGCTCGCAGAATTGTCTGGGCCAAGTTTTTAAACGGAGGGCAAACCTGTCTTGCGCCTGATTATGTTCTGGTAAACGAAAAACGGGAAGCGGAGTTGCTGCGTTACATGCAGGAAGCCATCACCGATTTTTACGGTGATGACCCCCGGTTGAGTCCCGATTATCCCCGTATTGTCACGATGGATCACTTCATGCGGGTTGAAAAACTGCTTGACGGTTCATCAGTCTGGAGTGGAGGAGGGTGCGACCAGGCAGAGCGCTACATTGCCCCCACCATTCTTCGTGGAGTGACGCCAGCCTCTCCCGTTATGCAGTCGGAAATTTTTGCTCCCCTGCTGCCGGTCATTGCCTATTCGGATCTTGCAGATGCGCTTGAAATCATCCGCAATGGAAAGGAGCCGCTTGCACTCTATCTGTTCTCTTCCGATCGTGCTGTACAGGAACGGGTCGTGCGCCACTCCCGTTCAGGCGGAGTCTGTATCAACGACCTCCTCTTCCAGGCGGCGCTTCATAACCTTCCTTTCGGCGGGCTTGGCCACAGTGGATTTGGGGCCTATCATGGCAAGGCGGGGTTTGATACCTTTTCCTTTCAGCGCACGCTCATGCACCGCTCGCTCTATCCCGATCCCGATTTGCGTTACCCTCCGTACAGCAGTACAAAATTCGGACTCCTTAAACGCCTTGTTACCTTTTTCCAGAGATGAAAAAAACTGCTCTTGCACTCGGGGGAGGAGCTGTCCTCGGTGCCGCTCATGTTGGTGTGCTGAGGGCGCTGGCTGAATTGCAGATTTCGGTATCCATGGTCAGTGGCACCAGTATTGGCGCCTTTATTGCTTCGCTCTATGCTTTTGGCAAAAGCTGGCAGGATATTCGCGATATTGCCTTTTCTATGGACTGGTTTGATCTGTCGAGTCTGTCGCTTTCGCAGTACGGTATCCTGACGAATAAAAAATTTGGCGGTATTGTAACTGAGCTGCTCGGAGAGAAAGATATCAAAGACGCCTTGATCCCGCTTTTTATGGTCGCAACCGATATTGGAACCGGCAAAAAAGTTGTTTTCAGCGAAGGGAATGTGGCTGCTGCGGTGATGGCAAGCAGTTGTATTCCCGGTATTTTCAGACCAGTTGATTATTCCGGTGCGCTCCTTGTCGATGGTATGCTTGTGGAAAATGTTCCCGTCTCCCCACTTGTGGAAAATGGTGCGGAATCGATTGTCAGTGTTGATCTTCTGGCCTTTCATGTTTTCAAAAAACCTGAAAATATTATCGGAATTTTGCTGAACGCATTTTACAGTTCGCTTACCAATACAACAGCCATACAGATAGCCGATGCAGATTTATCTATTTCGCCAAATCTGTCGAAATTCAATCTCATCGATTTCGACCAGATTCCTGATCTCATTGAGGCGGGTTACCAGGCATCCTTACCCGTGCTGAAAGAATGGGTGGCAGGAATGAGGAACGCCTCCGGCTTGGTCGAGTTGGAGTAAAGTGTTATTTTGTTAATATGAGTTAAAAAGAGACGATTATCTTTCCGGAAAAAGAAAAAAAGAGAGTCCGTTATGAAAAAAGCAGCAGTAGCTCTTTTGGCCGGGTTTGTAGCGCTGTCATCTTCAGTTTCATCTGCTTTTGCGGCGAAACCTTATCTGAGCGGTCGCTTTGCTGTATCCATGCTCTCTGATTCTGAAATCACACCACTCTCTTATGACACAGGGTATATGCTTGCGGGTGCGGTTGGGCTTGATAATGGCCCCTATCGCATTGAAGCGGAATTGGGTAGACAGAACAGTGGAGTTTCAAAGAGTCTCCGCTCTCTGGTGATGACAACATACATGGGCAATCTCTCTTTTGATCTGGATTTGCCTGTTGCTCCGCTCAAACCCTTTATCTCTGCGGGAGTTGGCTTGGCCAATGTGAAAGAGGATGATGGCATTGGCGGCAATGTCGATGACATGGTCTTTGCCTGGCAGATTGGTGCCGGAGCCGGGTTTGATGTTGCGCCCCTCGTAACCCTTGAGGTGCAGTATCGCTATCTTGTCGCCAACGATCCTGAGCTTGCAGAGCACAAGAAGTACACTATCGATAATCACAACGTGCTCCTTGGTCTGAGAGCAGGGTTTTGAAGTGAGGCTTTTTGACTGTTTTGACATCTTGTAACTGTTTAATCAAGTGAGGTTGCCATGCCTATCCGTAAATTGAGGGAGTTTCTTGACAGCCATGCCGTCAGGTATTTCGTGGTCAGCCACTCTGCAGCCTATACGGCTCAGGAAATAGCCGCAGCGGCTCATGTTCCCGGAAAAGAGCTCGCTAAAACCGTCATTGTCACCATTGCCGGAAAAATGGCGATGGTTGTTTTGCCGGCTTCCCGTCAGCTCGATTTTGAGCTTTTGCGTGAACTGACAGGTACCCGGGACGTTGAACTTGCAGACGAGAAAGAATTTTCCGGACTTTTTCCGGAATGCGAACCCGGCGCCATGCCCCCTTTCGGCAACCTCTATGGTATGGATGTCTATGTTTCGGAAGAACTTGAGGATGATGATGAAATTGCTTTCAATGCCGGAGCCCATACCGAGCTGTTACGGTTGTCCTATGAAAGTTACAAAAGATTGGTTCATCCCATTGTTGCGAAGCTCTCTCTGGGGGTGAAGTGAATGCGAGGGATGTGATGGGTTTTTCCGGGGAAATGTTACCTTTGGTTCAAACCTGTTGCCGAACCGGAAATTTATTCAGGCTCTTGGCACTCAGGAAACTGAATCGATATAGTCTGTATATTTCTCTCTTATGAAGATTGCCTTATACGCCGGGACGTATGTCAGAGACAAGGACGGTGCTGTAAAATCCATCTATCAACTGGTCTCTTCATTCAGGAAAAAAGGTCACAGGGTAGCAGTCTGGTCTCCGGATGTGACAAAAGGGGATAATCACAGTGGTTTAACCGTTCGCAGAATGCCTTCTGTGCCGATCCCCCTTTATCCAGACTATAAACTTGGCTTTTTTACCAACGAGACCCGCCGTCAGCTTGACGCGTTTGCACCGGATATCGTGCACATTTCGACACCTGACATTATCGGCAGAAAGTTTCTTCTTTATGCCAGAAACAAGAACATTCCGGTGGCCTCGGCATTTCATACCGATTTCCCCTCCTACTTCAGCTACTACCGGCTTGGGTTCGCCGTTAAACATGCATGGAAATATCTGACCTGGTTTTACAACAATTGTAATATGGTGCTGGCTCCAAATGAGAGTGTGCGGCACAAACTGGCGGGTTATGCTATCCGAAACATCGAAATCTGGTCGAGAGGAGTTGACAAGGAGCTTTTTGATCCATTCCGTCGTTCCGAAAAACTGCGATCGGAGTGGAATGCAACAGGGCGAACGGTTATTGTCTATGCCGGTCGTTTTGTGCTCTACAAGGATATTGAAGTTGTCATGAGCGTCTACGATCGCTTTATGCAGGGTGAATATGCCGACCAGGTTCGCTTTGTCATGATTGGCTCCGGTCCTGAAGAGGAGGAGATGAAGCGCAGAATGCCCGAAGCTGTTTTTACCAGTTATTTGACCGGGGAAGAGCTGCCTGAAGCCTATGCATCCGGTGATATTTTTCTGTTTCCTTCAACAACAGAGGCTTTTTGCAATGTTGCGCTCGAAGCTCTTGCCTCGGGCCTTCCGGTCATTGTTTCTGATGTTGGTGGTTGTCGTGATATTGCTGACCGTTCTGCTGCTGGATTTGTTGTTCATGAAGGGTGTGTTGATGATTTTTACGGCAAATGTCTTGCACTGCTCGGTGATTCTCTCCGCTACCGGGAGTTGAGAGCTTGTGGCTTGGCCTATGCGGAGATGCAGTCATGGTCTGCAGTGAACGGTTTCGTGATTGACCGCTATCAGGAGCTGGTGGATCGAGCAAAAAGGAGTGCTGAGGAGCGAGTATTGAGTTTTGAGGGATGAGCGGGATGGCTATTGTGCCTGATAATGTTGATGGAGTGTTATGAAAGCAGGGATGGTTGGTTTGGGGAAAATGGGGTTCAATATGGCGGAGCATCTGCTTGAGTGTGGTCATGATCTTGTTGTTTATGATTTGATGGAAGAGAGGGTTGCTGACCTGGCTGCAAAAGGCGCGGTTGCTGCCGCCTCTTTGCAGGAGCTTGCCGGTATGCTCGATGCTCCTCGTCTGATTTGGCTGATGGTGCCTGCCGGAGATCCGGTTGACCGTACGATTGAGCAGCTTCTTCCCCTGCTTGAGCGTGGCGATAGTGTTGTTGATGGCGGTAATTCACACTACAAGGATTCTGAACGGAGGGCTTCCCGGCTCGGGCAGGATGGGGTCAACTTTCTTGATGCCGGTACAAGCGGAGGTCTGGAAGGGGCACGGCATGGCGCCTGCATTATGGTTGGTGGCGAAAAAGCGGCTTATGACGCTCTTGAGCCCTTGCTGAAGGCGCTCTGTGTGGAAAATGGCTATGGCTATATGGGTCGTTCAGGTTCCGGCCACTTTGCCAAAATGGTTCATAATGGTATTGAATATGGCATGATGCAGGCTATGGGCGAAGGGTTCAATCTGCTTGATGCAAGCCGTTATGATTTTGATCTTGAAGAGGTTTCCCGTGTCTGGGCTCATGGTTCGGTGATCCGTGGCTGGCTGATGGAGTTGATGGTACAGGCGCTGCAGAAGGATCCCAACCTGGCTTATCTCAAGGGATCAATTGCCGATTCAGGAGAGGGGCGCTGGACGGTTGAGGCTGCTCTTGAACATGAGGTCTCGATTCCGGTGATTGCAGCCTCTCTTTTCAGCCGTTACCGTTCACGTTCCGATGAAAATCTATCCGACAGGGCAGTTGCTGCATTGCGTCATGAGTTCGGAGGACACGCCTTCATTATCAAGCCATAACCGGGCACAACCATGCAGGAAAAACCCGATAATTGTACCATTGTCATTTTTGGTGCACACAGCGACCTTGCCGCGCGCAAGCTTTTCCCATCATTTTATGAACTTGCTCTTTGGGGGCATCTTCCCGATGAGTACCGCATTCTTGGTGTTGGGCGAGCAGCTCTTTCTCATAAAGAGTTCCGCTCACTGGTACGTGAAAAGATGGTCGCTGTATTGCCTGATCTTCTGCGCGATGAAGCGGCTTATGCCCGTTTCTCTGCCCGGCTCTTTTATGTAGGGGTTGATTTTGCCGAGAGAGAAGAGTATCATGCCCTGCAAAAAGCGATTATGAGCGGTGAGGCAGATTCCGCCACCTGCCGGAATATCCTCTTCTATCTGGCAACCCCGCCCGTTCTTGCGCCGATCATTGTCAGGAACCTGCAGTATGTTAGACTTGGAGAAAAAGATGTTTCCCTCCCTGGGTGGCGGAAAATCATTGTTGAAAAGCCCTACGGAAGGAATCTGCAGACGGCGCGTGAACTCAATACGGTTATTGGAGAGGTTTTCCACGAAGAGCGGATTTTCCGTATCGATCACTACCTCGGCAAGGAGACGGTACAGAACATCATGGTCTTCCGCTTTTCAAACGGGATTTTTGAACCCCTCTGGAACCGCCATTATATTGCAAATGTCTCCATTACCATTGCTGAAAAGTTCGGTATCCGTGATCGCGGCTCCTTCTATGAGGGGGCTGGTCTGCTGCGCGACATCATGCAAAATCACGCACTGCAGCTTCTTGCATCAGTTGCCATGGAGCCGCCTGTCGATTTTTCAGCCGAATCGGTGCGCGATGAAAAAGCGAAGCTGCTCCGTTCAATTCGTCCCTTCACGCCAGAACATGCAGCGCAATCCATTGTTCTTGGCCAGTATGATGGCTACCGTTCTGAAAAAAATGTTGCTCCCGACTCAACCGTTGAGACCTTTGCTGCGATAAAATTTTTTGTCGATAACTGGCGATGGAAGGATGTTCCCTTTTTTGTCAAGGCGGGCAAGAATCTTGCCGAAACGGTGACCGAGATTGTCATTACCTTCAAGTGTCCTCCCCAGAACTATTTTGGTCCAGCCGAAAGCTGTAGTTATACAGCCAATCAGGTGATACTGCGCATCCAGCCGGAAGAGACCATTGCCCTCAAGTTCGGGGCAAAACGACCGGGCGAAGCGGTGATTACCGATCCCGTCTTCATGAAATTCGATTACAAGACTTCGTTTGATGAGGTTGGCGCAACTCCTTATCACCGCCTGCTGCTTGATGCCATGGCAGGTGAACAGATGAACTTTATCCGTCAGGACAGTGTCGAATACTCCTGGGCGATTATTGATTCCATCAGGGAGGCTGTTGGCACTCAACCACCGGAATCCTATTCGCTCTTTTCCTGGGGTCCGGAATCGGTGCAGGGTATCTACAGTTGAGCAGCAAACCAGTAGAGTCGACCCTGTTCAGGTTTAACGAGACTGGCCGGAACGCTTTGCTCCTCTTCAAGAAAGATTGTTTTTGCCAGTTCTCCCTTTTTATTGCCAGGGGTAAAAAAGAGTATGTTCCGTGCATGGTTGATGACCGGCAGGGTCAGGGTCAGGCGCATTCCCGGTGGCTTTGCCTGCGGAGCATTGAGGGCAACCACCCATTTTCCGCTTTCCTGAAGCGCTTCAGGGTTGTCGGGAAAAAGTGAAGCGGTATGGCCATCTTCGCCGAGGCCAAGCAGGATAAGGTCAAAGGGTGGCAACTGCTGAGGCGACAAGCTCTTTTCGGAAAAGAAAAAGCTGTGGATGGCAGCTTCATATTCCCTGGCAGCAGCATCAGGGTCAGCCATTTCGCCAGCCATTCGAAAAAGATGATTCCCGGCAATCCCTGATTGCCCCAAAAGAGTCTCCCTGATCATCCGGTAATTGCTGTCGGGATGGTCAGGAGGGAGGCACCGTTCATCTCCCTGGAAAAGCCATGTCTTCTGCGGCAGGAAGTGCAGAGATTGCTTGCATTCCGAACTCCCGTCGGGCATTGCAAGTGCATAGCGCTCAAGGATCTCTGTGGAAACCCCATGTGCAAGTTGTTGATAGAGGAGTCTGGGAGAGTTACCACCGGCAAGGACAAGCGAAAAGCGTCCATGATCGGCAAGGGCACGATACGCTTCGGCAACAATCAGCGCGGCTGCATGTTCGGTTATCTCCTGTTCACTGCCGCTGAAAAAGAATTTTCGATCTGCTTGCTTCATGGGTTGCATCAATGCTACCAAAAGAGGGTTCCTGGTGGTCAAGTGAAGTGGCGTTCCTGAATTGTTCTCAATGAACCGCAGGAACTGCCGGAAAGGTTCCTTCATGCGCAATTCTGCTTGGCTTCAACTAAGCTGTTGCGTAACTTGCACTCTCCTTTTTCGGCAGCAGGACTTTTCAACAGCGCAACGAGCTTTATTCATGCCACTTTACGACGGTTATGGTGTTCTGGTTGGTACACTGCATAACTATTATTGCGATCGTCCGTTCAGTGGAACGGAGTACTATCATTGCAATCTCAAGGTTCGTGCAGGAGCAAGAATTTTTCGCTGTCCTGTTGACCTCGACAGCAAAAAGGATGCTGATGGAATGCATTGGCGTGTTGTTGAACTGGGCTCCGATGCGTTGCAATCGCTCCTGCATCTCCGTGAAGGGTGGCATCCGCTTGATTCAGAACCGGATTCGGGCGCCCTCGATTACTATCGCAGTCCGGAACTTCAGCCGACCGGCAAGTGTATTGAGGCATTGCCGGATTCCGCAAATACCGCCACCATTGCGGAAGGGGCGCTGTACGCTTTATGGAAATATGGCACGGGGCCAGCCGCATTCCGTGATCTTGAACCTCTTCTTGTACATTCGAGAAAGCTCTTTATTTTTGGAGAGCCATTCAGGAGAGGACATGGTGTGCACAATATTCACCAGAATCAGGGCGATCCTCCCCAGAGTCGATGGTATCAGGAAAACGGAATATGGCAGGATGGAGCAGTTGTTGTACAGCGGCGTGACAAGAGTGTTGCTGCATTTTTATGCAAATTCAAAACCCAGAGTTTTTTCCCGGACAGCTTTTGTTTCAGGCCTGCGGACAAAGAAGTGAGGAGAGCAAAAAATGAAAATTGAAAAGAAAAAGAAATTCCCTCAGGTTATTCTGAACGCCCCCAGAAATACAGAAAAGGGTTCCTGGAACTCTTGAACAGAATAACCTGTAATAATTGATTGCTCTTCAATGCAAAACCACAATAAAAAGGTAGTTCTATTTACCGCCATCTCTTTTTTTCTTTTACTTATTGCGTCATGCTTTTCAAGTCAGCTTTCCTCTTATTGGCCTCTATTCAGCAAGGTTGATATCCTGTCCGATATCAAAATATCTGTTATACCTCCTCAGGAATCGGTAGCGCCAACCCTCAAGTATGCCAGCAAGACTGATGCTTCTGATTCTCTGGCGGCACTGAACCACGCTCATCCTGACAGCTTGTCGTTCAATCAGTATCTTCTTCCTGGTGTGATTGTTGATTTTAAGGCAGACACCACTCGACCTGTGCTTCCAAAAATGATGCAAAAACTTGAGGCACTCAACAGGGGAGAAAAAGTCAAGCTCAGGATTGCGTGGTTTGGGGATTCGCTGATTGAAGGTGATCTGATTACACAGACCGTTCGGGAGTTGATGCAGAATCAATTTTCAGGAAACCGTGGAGTTGGATTTGTCTCCTGTAAATCGGTTACTGCCGGGTACAGAATCAGTGCCACCGCAAGATCGACGGGTTTCTGGCAGGATGACAATTTTAAAACCAGATCATTTAAAGACCCTCTTTTTTTCTCGGGTCATGTTTTTTATTCTGCAGGAGGCAAACTCTTTCTGAAAGACAATACCGTCAAGGATTCTTCTCAGGTACTGGAAAAATGGCTGCTATGTGGTCCAGCCGACTCCAATACGGTTATCATGGTGAACAATGAGAGCTTACCGATTGCAGCGCCACATCTGTTTAACAGAATTCTTCTTGACAAATCACCCCGAAAATCAGTAGAGCTTTCGGTGCCATCAAAAAGAGTTGCTCTCTACGGTGTAAGCTGTGAACCGGAATATGGAGTGATGATCGATAATTTTTCATTCAGGGGGATCAGTGGTTTCGAACTAAGAGGGTTTGAGGAGGAGTTTATTGACGAGATATCTCAAAATGGCACCTATGATCTCATCGTCATTCAGTATGGTGTCAATATGATGTTCAGGCCACACGATAAAAACTTCGATTACTATTTCCAGGGGATGGATCCTGCACTGAAAAAACTCAGGCAACATCTTCCGAATGCCGAGTTTTTAATGGTAAGCTGTACTGACAGGGCATTTCGTTATGGGTCGGAATGGAGGACGGCCGAAGGGTTGGATGCGCTCCTGAAAACGCAGGCAACTCTCGCATTTGAAAACAAAATTCCGTTTTTCAACCTTTACCAGACAATGGGAGGAAACGGGACAATCGTCAAATGGGCAGAGGGTAGTGAACGACTTGCTGCAAAGGATTATATCCATGCTTCGCCACGCGGAGCCACCATCCTTGGTCAACACTTTTTTCATGCGTTCATGAAGGATTATCAGAAACTCCACGGGAAATCAATGTATAATTATGGATTTTTTTATAATTGATGGCGCTGCCGTTATCCGACAGCTTCTCTATGATCCTCAAAATCCGCTGCTTTTCAACAACGGTTTTTTTGTGTACTTCTTTTTTCTCTTAATTCTTTTCTACTATCTGTTCAGGGAAAAATATACTATCCGTACGTTGATCCTCTCACTGTTTTCACTTTATTTCTTCTATAAAGCAAGTGGGAGTTTCGTGTTGCTTGTTATCATTTCGGCTGTTATCGATTTTTTCCTCTCAAATCTTATTTACAAACAGAAAAATTTCGCAGCAAAACGATCTCTGCTTGCATTGAGTATTGTGAGTAATCTGGGTCTTCTTTTTTATTTCAAGTACACGAATTTTTTTCTTGAGATATGCAATAACTCCTTTAATGCAGGTTTTAATCCTCTCAACATTCTTCTGCCTGTTGGGATTTCATTTTATACGTTTGAAAACCTCAGTTATACCATTGATGTGTATCACGGGAAAATCGAGCCGGAAAAGAAGTTTCTGAATTACCTGCTCTTTCTCTCCTTTTTCCCGAAGTTGGTCATGGGTCCGATAGTCAGAGCAAGCGACTTTATTCCCCAACTTAAAAAGCCCTATGTGGTGACCGGGCGTGATTTCACCGAAGGGTTCTATCTTATAGTTACAGGATTGTTTAAAAAAGTCGTTATATCCGATTATATAACCATCAATTTTGTTAACTATATTTTTGATGCACCCTCCCTGCATACGGGAATGGAGTGTTTGCTTGCTGTCTATGGTTATGCTCTTGTCATCTACTGCGATTTCAGTGGCTATAGTGATGTGGCCATAGGTATAGCCAAATGGCTTGGCATTACCATCCCTGATAACTTTAATTCGCCTTACCAAAGCGCTTCAATTACCGAGTTCTGGCGAAGGTGGCATATCTCCCTCTCAAGCTGGCTCCGTGACTATCTCTACATCCCTCTTGGCGGTAACCGCCATGGGACTTTCCGTACCTATATAAACCTCTTTATCACGATGTTGCTTGGTGGCTTGTGGCATGGAGCAAGCTGGAATTTCATTGTGTGGGGTGGATTGCATGGAGGGGCGCTTGCTGTGCACAAGTTATGGAGTGGTCTGACCAAAAAGGAGGACAAGAGCAGTTCCTGGTGGGGCCGTATCTTATCCATAATCCTGACCTTTCATGTTGTCTGTCTGGGCTGGATATTTTTTCGTGCCTCAAGTTTTGATCTTGCATTTCAGATGATGCAGCAGATAGCATTCGATTTCTCATTTGATGCGCTTACACCGTTTATTGATAATTACAGCTCTGTCCTCATCATGATAGCCCTTGGCTTTGTTCTGCATTTTCTCCCGGCCAGCATAACGGAAATGGTCAAGTCAGGATTGGAGAGAATGCCCCTTGTTGGTGCCATCCTCGTTTTTATTGCATTTGTCGCCGTATATGCATTTTTTAAAACAGCAGAGCCCGTCATGCCGATATACCTCCAGTTTTGATATGTTGAAAGGATCAGGGGCCAAAGAGGGGTCGTCATTGATAACCAACGCGAATACAATTTACTATGAAAGTATTGCCACCATTTTTGATCGTTCTTTTTTTTCTTCTTGTCATGACATCGCAAAATGGCAGTACGAAACCCGTGCACAAAAGGCACGCAGTAACTGCTGTACACAAAAGGCATGTTACAGCACACACCGGCAAGCGGCACTCCGTGGCAGTGAAAGGCAGAAAAGGCTCAAAAGCTGCAGCTCACAGGAGGCGTCGAGCAGGAGCAACACACAGAAGCCGTACCTATCGTTCACGTATCCAAATTCAGACTATGCCGGATACGCTTCGTTACGCTTTCATCAACAGTGAACGTAATCGGATTACCAACCCTGAGCATCTGAATGTCTTATCAGAGAAACTGAAGTTGGCTGTTGTATCAGAAAAAAAGGTTGTCAGTATTGTTCATCTTGGTGATTCACATATCCAGGCTGACATGATGACCAGCGTCATGAGAAAGGGATTGCAGAGCCGTTATGGCAATGCTGGCCGGGGAATCCTCTTTCCCTGGCAGTTGGCCAGAACAAATGCACCCTCCGACATATGGTCATTATCAGACAAGGTGTGGTCAGCAGGGCGCATCTCGTTGGTTAACAATCCTGTGGAGTGCGGGATTTGCGGCTATGGATTGCAAAGTGACTCTTCTGATTTTGTTCTTGAAATCGGATTGAAACCAGGAAAGGGAGATACATTCGACAGTTTACGCTTGTTTACCGGAAAAAATAGCAGCGCACTAAAAATACGCTATAATGGAGAGGAAGGGCAAATGGAGGGGATTGTGCCAGCGAGTGCGCAGGTCGGTAAGCAGATCGTTTTTGGTATGAAAGCCAGTTCGATTGCGCTTTCCAGAGAAGTTCCTGATTCCACGGCATTTCAGTTTTATGGAGTTTCATTCGAAAAGCGAGATGCGAAGGGAGTTATTTATCATTCGATTGGAGTTAACGGCGCTGAATTTGCCTCTTATAATCGCTCACCTCTTTTCTTTGAACAGATTGGCGCACTGAATGCAGATTGTTATATCATCTCTCTCGGAACCAATGAGGCCCAGAACCAGAAATTGAATGCCGAGGAATTTGGTTTGCAGGTCAGGGTAATGATCACGCACCTTAAACGTATATCTCCGGCGGCTCTTTTTATTATCACGACTCCGCCCCCATCTTGTTACCATCGAACAACAATCAACCCGGAAATCGGGCGAGTCAGGGATGAGCTGGTAAAGATCAGTAATGAGGAGCAGATCAGTTCATGGGATCTCTACGGTATTGTGGGAGGCGAAGCAGGCCTTGCACCGTTTCAGACCTATGGACTTTTCCGTCCGGACCTGATCCATTTCAGTCGGGCGGGATATGAACTTCAGGCTGATATGTTCCTTTCTGCATTACTTAAAATTATGGAAAAATAATGGTTAATATTTGCAAGGGCTCGTTCTGGAAGTCACTCTTCCTGCCCATAGTACTCCTGTCATTGGTCATACCATTGCACACGGCAACATCCAGAGTGTCAGACAAGCAACTTCTGGCAGCGCCGGAGATCGTTAACGTCAGGAAAAAAGCGCTCATCACCGGGGATGCAACGCTGACCATCGTGGCTGTAGGGGATATAATGATGGGATCCACTTATCCCTCATCTGATTATCTTCCACCAAAGCATAAACGGCTGTTACAGCCACTCTACACCATCCTTAACGATGCGGATCTTACGTTTGCCAATCTGGAAGGCCCTGTTTTAAATAGCGGAGGAAAGGTCAAGCAATGCTCAGATCCGGCCAAATGTTTTGCCTTCCGTCAGCCAGAATCTTGTCTTGAGCAGTTCAGGGAGGCTGGAGTGGACATGTTTTCATTGGCAAACAATCATACCAATGATTTTGGTTCTGAAGGGCGCGATAATACCTGCAAGGTTCTCAGAGAGAGGGGTTTTTATTTCGCAGGGTTAGAAAAATGTCCATGGGACACGGTTACGGTAAAGGGGGTCAGAATCGGTTTGACTGCCTTTGCTCCGACGAGGGGCTGCCTGCAGATTAACGACTATAATCTCGTGCGGCAGATTGTTACGAAACTGAAAAAAATGTGTGACGTTGTCATTGTCTCTTTTCATGGAGGAGCAGAAGGATCCGCACACTCCCACGTTACAAAAAACAAAGAAATTTTTTATGGAGAGAACAGGGGAAATGTTTATGAATTTGCCCGCATCGCCATTGATGCCGGTGCAGATGTCGTACTGGGTCACGGGCCGCACGTGACACGTGCAATTGATTGTTACAAGGGGCGATTTATCGCCTATTCAATGGGGAACTTTTGTACATATCGTCAATTTAATCTGAAGGGTCTCAACGGTATTGCGCCACTCTTTAAGCTACGCATTAAACGAGATGGTACGTTTATTGATGGCAGGGTAATCTCAATAAAACAGCTTGATGATGGAGGCCCTGTAATCGATGAACAGAATCGGGCGAATGAGCAAATCAAGGCGCTTACTGCATCAGATTTACCTGAATTACCGGTCAATTTCGGTGAGAATGGCTTTTTCAACTTTACGAAAGCGTCAACGTACAAGCCGCATGTACGGTAAACGAGAGCTATAAAACCTCCTCAGCGAGTACCTGTAACTTCTTCTTCGGTTGATGGTTCAGGCGCTGTTACCGGTTAACCGGAGAAGATGGTGCAGCTCCCGTGCTTATTCGTTCCCTCCGGAGGCGTGTGTTGTGCAACATATTTGGACTTAGCCATAATTTTTAATAAAATGTATCCATCTCTTTTTCTGTGCGGTCTCTACGATAAACCATGAAAAACTGTGCCTATGCCCATACAGCAAACTCTCTCATCTCCTTTTCGCGTGAGTTTTCCGTTGAAAAAAATTACCCGCACCTGTCGTGCATTCGTTTTCTTCTCAGCATTGGCATTTCAATTGACTCTTCCTGCAACGGCCTTTTGTGAACTCTCTGCAGAAGTGCCCGTAACAGCACAGACGGTGCAGCCACCCTCTCAGCCGCATCAGACCTTTGGGCATATGAAGACATTTTTTAATGATGTCACCAAATATTTTGGTACACGATACCGTTGGGGTGGTCAGACTCCTGCAGGATTTGACTGTTCCGGTTTTGTGGGGTTTATGTACGACAAGGTCTTCAATATGCGTCTTCCGCGTACATCAAGGGAGATGTCTGCCATTGGTACAAAAGTTGACAAAGATCAACTTCAGCCCGGAGATCTGGTCTTTTTTCAGACAAGAGGCAGAGGCATTAACCATGTTGGGATCTTTATCGGTGCAAATACCTTTGTTCATTCATCACTATCAAGGGGGGTTGTCGAAGAACAGCTCAAGCAGAATTTCTATGAGAAACAGTTTGCCGGAGCTGTGCGCATTCTGGAATTGTCAGTAAATAAACTTCCGGTTACGGCGCCGGTTTTATCCGATAAGGTCGAGACGATAAACCCCTCCTGATTTTATTCGATTCGGAAGAGGTGACTCTACTAATGACAGTGTTCTTTACCACTGTGAGTGGTTTTCGGATGTTAACGGTTGGCCTGTTTCGATCTCTTTTGTAACTTGAAAGATACATTATCGGCGAGGCAGGCAGGCTTTTTTTCGTAAGTCGCTCCAGGGCTCATGTATGTGGTTCATTTACCATCCATCCCTGTCGTTGCTTACGGATAATATCTGGTAACCATTCCTGTTACGGCCTGTGCTGCAGCAGTTGCCTACAAGGATATCATGGGCTTTTACTCGACAGAATGGTAGCGGAAACCGGATTGTATTTTTATTAACCAATCTAATCATAAAACGTTATGTCAGAAAATAGATCTCAGGAAAAGTCGGATGTAAAGGGAGTGTTGTCTCAGCTTGAGGCACTGCTTGATGAGTACATGGTGCAAAAAGCGCCATTTGCCCTGCCGATAGAAGTGAAGGAGTTTCTTGTTAATGTGTCACCCTATCTGGTTATTGTTTTTGTGGTTCTGGCGTTGCCCATTATTTTTGCAGCTTTGGGTCTCACCGCCTTTTTGGCTCCCTTTGCGATGATGGGAGGTTACGGTTACGGATTTAGCTGGGGGTTTGGTGCAATTCTTGCACTCGTCATTTCGGTTATTTCGATTATCATTGAAGTTATGGCCGTTCCTGGATTATTCAAACGGACCAAAGCTGCCTGGAGATTGCTCTTTTATGCAAGTATCGTCAGTTTGATTGGAAGTATTCTTTCTTTCAGTGGCATTATCAGCGGTATCATTGGAGCCATTATTGGTTGGTACCTTCTGTTCCAGGTGAAAGAATTATACCAGAATTAACAACAAGAGTTTCTGCTTCAACAGGCCGCTCTGGAAGCTGTTCGTTGTTGTTCAGTCAATCCTCTGTCGGTTGGCTCCGACGGGGAATGGACTGTGCAGAAGCCGTAAAGGAGAGATGAAAAAGGGATCAATGAAAAAACGACCGATTTTTTTTACACTCTGGCTGTTTTTCATAACAGCAGGTATCTCCTCAACAGCTTGTTCTGAGGAGAGTCAGGTTCTGGTGTCAGCTTCTGGTACCGTTTCGGTAAAGCCTGATATTGCGGAATTCGGGGTTGTCGTTAAAACGGATGCTAAAAGTGCCGACAAGGCTGCTGCCGAGACTGCCGAAAAGTATCGTCGTGTGCAGGCTGCACTCAGGGCTGCGGCTGTTCCTCTTGAAGATGCGCCAACAGCAAGTTATACGGTCTCTCCTCTCTGGGAGTGGAATCAGTCGCTGGGAAAGAGTTTGCTGAAAGGCTACAGTGCACGCCATACGATCATGGTGAAGGTGCGTACGCTGGGCTTGATCGGCAGGGCCATTGATGCTGCCGTACAGGCTGGAGCCGATGAGGTGCAGGGTATCACTTTTTCATCAGGCAGTTACGAAGCGCTGCGTCAGCAGGCTCTGGCTGCTGCGGTCAGTAATGCCCGCAGGGATGGAGAAATCATGGCCCGGGCCGCAGGCGGGCATCTTGGCCAGTTGATTGAGGTCAGCGTCAGTCAGCCACTCTATGGCGGCAGACCGGTCATGGATGCTATGGCATTAAGGGCTGCTCCGGCGGCGCCAGCTCCGACTGAAATCGCCCCCTCTGAGCAGGATATTGTTGTCACCGTCAATTCCCGCTGGCGTTTTGTTCCGGCTCCGGCCACTAAATAATTGCGGGGAGAAGGGTACCTGCTGTGAAAAAGAGAATTATCGATCGGTATCAACAGAGTGCGGATGGTTCCGTTATTATCGATGTCGCCGCACCTCGTGTCGAGGATCTCTATGAGAATTTCGACAAAACCGCTCCTTACCATAAAAAAGATCTTGACGAAGATTTAGCCTTCTATCTTACGGAGTGCGTGCGTGAAATAGGCCGGGTCAAGTTTGTAATCCGTTTTATGTTCGATAATTATCCCTCTGATGAATTCAGACAGCGGGTACGCACCAGTGTTCGTAAATTTTTCATCTACCAGCGTGAACTTGAGCTTGCAGCAATGAACAAGACGCTGAGAACAGCCCTGACTCTTCTCATTCTTGGCATGATCCTTCTCGGCTTCTCTTTGTGGGTCAACCTCCTCTTTGCCGTTGGGGGCAGTCCCTCTTTTCTTCACACCGTTCTTGCCGAAGGACTTACCATTGCAGCCTGGGTTTCAATGTGGGAGGCGCTCGCAACCTTTTTGCTGAACTGGCCGCAACATCTCTTGCACATAAGGCTTTTCAGGAAAATCTCCGAAGCTTCCGTTCAGTTTCAGCACTCCTCTGAGCCCTCTTCTGACTGTGCAGAAGGTGCAGCAGGGGAGCCCATGATTTGACTGTTCCGGTAATAAAACGTATCTTCCCTGCTCTTTTTGGCCCTGTTTTGCCTCGAACGTACGAGTGAAAAGACTCCTGTCCTTCTCGTTGGAAAGCGTGTACAGATTGATATTCGTTGATAACATTCTGTTATAATATGTAATTTGCCAGCTCATTTCTCAATGACCCTGCTGGTTTAACACCGTATACCTGTTAGCTTATGAATCGATTGCTGATTGTGCTTTTTATGATGGTTATGACGGCGTTTCCCGTAGCCGGACACTCGTTTGCTTTTGATATCAATCCTTTTCAGAAAACCAGTTCCATATTCGCCCAATTTCCTGAGCTCAGAGACAAGATCAATTCGAAAGTGCTTGATCTTGCCCTTGCCGGTTATACTGCTCTCAAGGAGCAGGGAAAGGTAAACCGTGATGGTATTCTGACGGTCATCGATTTTAACCGTCCTTCAGTTGATCAACGCCTTTTTGTTATTGATGTCAAGCGCGGCCAACTGCTCTACTCAGGCCTTGTTGCGCATGGCAAAGGCAGTGGCGATATCTATCCGCAAAGTTTTTCAAATATTCCAGGTTCCCATCAGAGCAGTCTCGGCTTTTATACAACAGGGGATACCTATGATGGGAAGAATGGCTATTCGCTCAGGCTTCAGGGTTTGGAGCAGGGGGTTAACGACAAGGCTGAGTCAAGGAGTATTGTCATTCATGGCGCTGACTACGTTTCTTACGATTTTATCAAAAAGAACGGGCGTCTTGGCAGAAGTGAAGGGTGTCCTGCAATCTCCTTTGAGAGTTTTCAACAGGTTATTGACCTTATCAAAGGAGGAAGCTGCCTTTTTATCTACCACGGTGGCAAAGAGCATGCAGATAAATCCCCTCTTGCTGCTCCTGATCTTGCCCGTCGGAAGCCTGTTTCTGGCCATGTTTCATAACTGATAGAGTTAACATATGATTGGTATTCTTCTTTTCTGCCTTGCCTTTAGTCCGCTACCACCTGTACCGGTCAAACCTGCTCCTGTGCCGCAGGAACAGCTACAGCCGCAGAAAGAGTTTCAGCCTGCCGTAGCCGAGAAGATACGAGGTCGTTTTCTCCATCAACTTCGCCAGACCACTCAACCAGACCCTGTTGAACGGCTCTATGCTGCAAGGGGGTTTCAGCCTGTATGGACAAATAAGGCAATGATTGATGAGCTGATTACGGCAATTGGGGAGGCTGCCAATGATGGTCTTGATCCGGCAGACTACCGAATCAGGGAGATCAGGGCCCTATCCGGCAAGTCAGAAGTGACCTCTGATCAGGCAGCCTGTTACGATGTTCTGATGACCAACTCCCTTCTCTCTCTTGCAGTTCATCTCCGCTATGGGAGGGTTGATCCCGAAACTCTTGATACCCACTGGAACAGTCGTCAAACGAGGAACGGGAGTATTGTTGAGAACAAGCTCCATCACGCCATTGCCTCTGGCCATATCGCTGACGCTTTGAAAGAACTTCGATTACAGCATCCCAAATATGAGCAGCTTCGAAAAGGGCTTGTACGCTATCGCACCATTGCGCGTGCCGGCGGCTGGCCAGTTTTGGCGGAGGGTCCGAAGCTGCAAGAGGGAGCAAGGGGGAAGCGGGTCATGCTGTTGCGTCAGCGACTCCGGGTATCGGGTGATATTGCTGTTCTGAATACGGATACTTCAACTGTTTACAACAGAGAGGTGGTCGAAGCCGTCAAGCACTTTCAGAAGCGGAACGGTATGGTCGCCGATGGCGTGGTTGGAGCAACTACCCTCCGTGTCATGAATATACCGGTGGAGCGCCGAATTGATGAGATTCGTCTCAATCTCGAACGGTATCGATGGTTTTTGCGTGATCTTGAACCGACAGCCATTATGGTGAACATTCCGCGCTTTACCCTGCAGTATATCGAAAATGGTCAAGACAAGTGGGAAACACGCGTTATTACGGGAAAACCTCCGCGTGAAACTCCGCTCTTCAAGGCGGATATGCAATATGTTATCCTGAATCCCAGGTGGGTCATTCCGCCAACCATTCTTGCAAAGGATGCGTTACCCGCTTTGCGTAAAAGCAATTCATATCTGAACCGTAAAAGGTTGACCATTATTGATCGGAACGGAGCGGTCATTGATCCTGTATCGGTTAACTGGTCGCAATACTCGGGAGGGAACTTTCCCTATCGCCTCCAGCAGAGTTCCGGAGATCACGGCGCATTGGGCAGAATCAAGTTCCTGCTTCCCAATCGCTACATTGTCTATCTGCACGATACGCCAAACAAAGAGCTTTTTGCAGCGAGTAAAAGACTCTTCAGTTCAGGGTGTGTCAGAGTAGAAAATCCTGTTGACCTTGCAACCCTGGTCTTGCAGGACAGCGTCCGATGGAGCAAAGTAAAGATACTTTCCGCAATCAAGAGTGGAAAAACAAAAACTGTACTCCTTCCCAAACGGATTCCGGTCTATCTCCTTTACCTGACAGTTACGCCTGAGGGTGATGAGCTCTTTTTCCGTGACGATGTTTACAACCGTGACGAACGATTACTGAAAGCACTGAACAAACCTCTTCCTCAATACAAAACGGAAAGCTGCGGCTTGTAACACCATGGCATTTACTGTCGTAATCAACATGCAAAGAGGGTTTGATACCCCCTGTACTCCCGAAAAAGTTTTTGCACTGCTTGCTGATGTTCCCCGTTCTGCCTCTCATTTCCCCAAAGTAGATCAGCTTCTCGATCTTGGCGGAAACGCTTTTCGCTGGGAGATGGAAAAAATAGCTATCGGTGGTTACACCCTGCAGCAGACGATCTATGCCTGCCACTATACGGCCGATCCCCTCACCATGCATGTTGCATGGACGCCGGTTCCGGGTGTTGGCAATGCCATTGTTCAGGGTGAGTGGACGATACAGCCAAAAGAGGGGGGGGGCACAACGGTCTCTATTTCAACCAAAGGTGACCTGACGGTTGATTTTCCCTCCTTTCTGGAATTCATGATCTCCCCGCTGGTGGTTATGGAATTTACCGGCATGATAGAACGCTACCTCGCGAACCTGCAGCAGAGCTTCATTGCCCTCTGAATTGAGCTGTTTTGCCCCAAACAGAAAAAGCGCCCCATGCAAATGCATACGGTGCTTTCTCAGAAAATAACAAAGCGTTATTTCTTGGGCGTAAGAGCACAGGTGATGTTCTGGACAATCTGACCGACGGTGTTCAAAACATTGCCAACAAGATCAGAAGATGTTTTGACAAGAGGCTCAATAACCTCACCTGCGGCCTTGAATCCGAGGTTTATCAATTCAAGCTGCTGCTGGGCAAGAGATCCGACAGTCTTCAAAATGTTGTTTAAAGCAACTGAGAAATCGTTGATTGATTCGTTTGACATGTTGATTATTATTTACAGGTTTATTTAAAGTATATGTTTGTGAAAATTTGTTTCGAAGTCAACAGAGAGACGACGACAGAGTAAACTTCTGTTGCGCAATGCTCATAACCCGTCCGGTTATCAGCCCAACTTCTTTATACCGCAAAGTACAAAGTATTCCATCAATTCAAGCATTAAATCCGGCAGGGAGATCATTTTCCGGTAACTTTCATCCGACAGATAAAAAACAGAGGAGCAACCTCTATCTGCTAACCGGTTGATTCGTTAGGCTGCTGCGCCCTTGTGAAGGGTTTGGTACTTTTTCTGCAGAAAAAATTCGAAGAAGGATTTTGAGGAAAAGTATTTTATTTTTAGTCAAAACGCGGAATGGATACATGCTTAAGTCAATTTCAATGGAGGCTTCTCATGCAACACCATGCTTTTGGAAAAATAATTAAAGGGATAGCGTTACTCTCTTTTGCACTCATTGCCTCTCCCCGCCTGCAGGCATCACCGATTGATCCGGTTGGCGTCACCGGTGAGGGAGAGTATACCAATGACGCTCAAATGCTCATTGATGGCTACATGCCTGACCAGGCATCTACATTCGACGGTCCGGATTGTGTTTTCTGGTCTGATCCGCGCGTCTCATTCGAAATTGACCTTGGTTCAGTGTACTACGTTGACAGGATTGTCATGCAGGTAGACAACAACGACGACTATCTGATAGAAGCATCACTTGACGGCCGATATTTTTCAAGAATGTTATTCCTGAACAGTCAACTTGGTGAAATTGGATGGGGTATGGAAACGGTCAGTACCGAAAGAGGCAGTCGCCATTATGTCCCGTTGCGGTTTACACCAGCAAAAGCCAGGTATCTCAGGGTGTCGGGACATGGCGGTGATCGGCTTTATGCCGTCTCAGAGGTCAGAATTTTCGGCAGCCGGCCATTCCGGCCATTTCGGCCTCTCCGGTAAGGGCGATTATTGAAGCCGGTTTCGTGAACACTCCCGGATCTCTGATTCCTGAACCATATCTGCGGCTCTGCTTTTCTTGTTTGAATGACAGGTTTTTTTAACATAACAGCATGTATACCCATGAAATTAACCCTGAAAAGAACGCTACCTCTCTTGATTCTCTCTGCATTGCCCCTCGTTTCCGGCTGCTCCAAAAAATCAGATGCGCCAGAACCAGGAGGTTCGACTCAATCGTTATTCAATTCAACGCCAAAGCGTTACGACCTGCAATCAGGCATTGTTACCTATGAACCGATGGTGATCATGGGAATAACGAGTCTCTCAACCCTTTATTTCGACGATTACGGGCGCAGGGAAGCAAGGGAGACCGTCACGGACTCGAATATCATGGGCATGAAGTCGCATGAAAAAAAGGTGGATATCACTGATGGCAATTATGTCATCTCGTACGAAGTTGAAAAAATTGTCAATGGCAAGGACGAGACCAGCAAAGTGGCAACCAAAACGGATATGAGACAGGCCCAGGAGATGGCCATGCAGATGGCGAAGACGTTTGATGTCGAACAGATGAAACGGGATTTCGACTATCGCGAAGAGGGTACCGAAGTAGTGGCTGGTGTTACCGGTACAAAATATTCTGTCTCGTTTAACAAAGAGAGAAAGGATCAGAGGGTTTATGGGGTACTCTATAAAAAAATCTCACTCAGTACCCAAATGGGAGGTATTTCCGTCAAGGCACAAAAAATAGAGGAGAATGTAGCGGTTCCAGCCTCAAAATTTGAGGTGCCGTCGGGCTATACCATTCAAGAAGTAGATCTGGAAAAAGAGATGGCGATGCCAATGCCGGGTCAAAGCGATAACTAAGAAAACGTGTATTGCTATGTGTTTCTACGTGCTATTTTAACGTGTTCTTTTTGAATAATAAATAGGAATCGTATATTTTCAGTGTGAATAAACATGAGTTATTCAGCCGGAGCAGGAGGCGCCCGGCTGGATTAAGGCACTTTTATCTACAAAGAAAAAAAACGGAGAACCATTATGAAAATCAGAAAAGCAATCGCAGCAGCAGCTCTTGCTCTCGTGTTTGGTGCAGGCACAGTATCAGCAGCCACTTCTCAGCCGGAGGCACCAAATTGCGGAAAATTCGGTCTTGGTTACCAGGGTGTTGTTGCAGGCAGTTTTCTTCAGGGTGTGAGTGGTCGTTATTGGTTTGATAACAATGTTGCCGGAGAATTAAATCTGTTCTATGGCAGAGCCAGTGTCGAGATGGGCAGCAGTGAGTTGGGCAAGGGTGATTTGCTGCTCGGCACCGCAAAGATCCTCTATGCTCCGGTTGTAAAAACCAACAGCCGTTTTTACGTCGGTGTTGAGGGAGGGCTTGGCAGTATTGATGGAAACATTGGCAGCAGCATGTCTCTTCCTGATACCTCAGTCTGGACTGCTGAGCCGCTTTTTGGCGCCGAGTTTAATTTCACCGAGTTTCCTGAGCTTGGCGTGAATTTCGAAGTCGGTTACAAGTGGCATCATGTCAATTCTGATCTGGGCAGTAACGATCTTGATATCAACCTTGATGGAACAACGGTAGCTTTCGGCGCACACTACTATTTCTGAGCTGTAGCGCTTCTCCTTGTGCTGACGGGCTCTTTTGTTAACCCCGTTGTCGGCAGAAAGGCTCCGTATCAATGCGGGGCCTTTTTTTATCCCTCTCCCTTACGGAGTAAAAATAGTTCTCATGCTTTCCACTCTTATGTTCTATGTTGCGGGTCAGATGAAGTCCGTAATCAACCGTTTCATCCCCATGAAAGGGGTGGGAAACGGTTCAGAGCGTTTGTAAATACAGTTGAACCCCATACCAAATGAATGTTGTCCATGAATCTCCCCTGATTGACGAATTGCTTCCAGCTTACCGCCCCGTGCTTGGTGCCGATTATGACGCCTATCGCAACCACTGTATGCGCCTCTTCAATTTTTGCTCAGCCCTTGCTGCTGGCGAAAGCAAGGCTGCTGAAGATAAAATTGCCATTGCCGCTCTTTTTCATGATCTCGGGATATGGACAGAGAAGAGCTTCGACTACCTGCGTCCCTCGCAACTGCTGGCACTGAGTTATCTTGAAAAGAATTTTAAAGCGTCATGGTGCAAAGAAATAGAGGCCATGATCGGAGAGCATCACAAGATTACCCGCTATCAGGCAAATCCTTCATGGCTGGTAGAACCCTTCAGAAAAGCCGACTGGATCGATGTTTCGGGCGGACTGCTCCGGTTCCGTCTGCCGGATGATTTTGTTTCGGATGTGCTTGACGCCTATCCCAACGCAGGATTCCATGCAATGCTTGGCCGACTTACCCTCGCAAGGCTCAAAACCCATCCGCTCAGCCCGTTGCCCATGATGAAGTGGTAGAGAGTACGGGCGTGGATATCTGTTGGCGCTGGATGGAACGGATGCTGCCTCTTGAGAGATTGTGAGCTCAGTCACTCAACACCCGCAGCAATGATGCATGGTAGAACTGCTGCAGGTGTTGAGGATGGTGAGTTCCGGATTTTTATTCCGGATCGTAATTCAAGGCAGGGGCAAGCCACTTTTCCGTTTCCTTGATGCTCATTCCCTTGCGCTCCGCGTACTCCTCAACCTGATCCCGCCCGATTTTCCCGAGCATGAAATACTTTGCCTGCGGGTGGGCAAAGTAGAGGCCGCAGACCGAAGCTGCCGGTTTCATGGCGAAGGTTTCCGTGAGCGTGATGCCTGTATTGGTTTCGGCATTCAACAGGGTGAACAGCTCCGCCTTCTCCGTGTGATCCGGGCAGGCAGGATAGCCCGGAGCGGGGCGGATGCCCTGGTACTTCTCGGCAAGCAGCTCATGGATCGGGTGTGGCTGGCACTGGGGGGCGGGATGACAGGCACATCCTTTGTCGCCATCTCTCTTTTCAGCGCACTCATAGCCCCAAAGCTCACGGCGAACACGCTCGTGCAGCATCTCCGCAAAGGCCTCAGCCAGACGGTCGGCAAGCGCCTGCATCATGATGCGGTGGTAGTCGTCCTGCTGATCGCTGAACTCCCTGAGTCCCTTTTCAATACCGAGCCCGGCAGTGACGGCAAACGCCCCGATGTAATCTTCCAGTCCCGAGCCAACAGGGGCGATAAAGTCCGCCAGCGCCAGATTCGGCTCACCCTTCTCCTGCTGCTGGCGGAGCGTGTGCAGTATCGCAAGCAGGCTGGTGCGGCTCTCGTCTGAGTAGACCTCAATATCATCCCCCGAGCTGTTGGCAGGGAAGAGTCCGGCAACACCTTTCAGGCCAAGCAGTTGCTCCTGTTCAATCCGGTCGAGCAGGCTGTTGGCGTCATCAAAGAGCTTTTTTGCTTCGCTGCCGTACTTTGGGTCGTCAAGAATCTGCGGGTAGCGGCCATGCAGCTCCCAGGTCATGAAAAAGGGAGTCCAGTCGATATAGGGGCGAAGCTCTCCTGCGGTAACATGTTCAAACAGGGTAATTCCCGGTTGCAGCGGCTTGCAGATGCTGCCCTGAAGTGCCAGGCGGTTGTTGCGTGCCTCCTGAAGCGTGAGATATTTTTTACCGGCAGCGCGTGACGCATGGCTCTCCCGCAGTCCGGCCTGCTCCGCCTTGAGCCCGGCAATGTAGTCGGGGCTGAGCGCCGGATTGAGCAGACTGTTGACTACCGGAACACTCCGGGAAGCATCGAGCACCTGAACAACCGCGCCCGAATAGACCGGAGCAATTTTCACGGCCGTATGCATCCTCGATGTGGTGGCGCCACCGATAAGGAGCGGGATTGTCATGCCAAGCCGCTCCATCTCGCTGGCAACATGCACCATCTCATCCAGCGAAGGGGTGATGAGGCCGCTCAAACCAAGCAGATCAGCCTTTTCACGCTCCACCGCTTCAAGAATCTTGTCGCACGGCATCATGACGCCGATATCGACAACATCATAATTATTGCAGGCGAGCACAACAGCCACAATATTCTTGCCGATATCATGCACGTCACCCTTCACCGTTGCAAGCAGCACCTTGGCCGCCGCACGGGTATCCTTGTTCAGCGCCTTCTCCGCTGCAATGTAGGGCAGAAGCACGGCAACCGAACGCTTCATGACGCGGGCGCTCTTGACCACCTGCGGCAGAAACATCTTCCCCTCGGCAAAAAGGTCGCCGATGGCGTTCATCCCGTTCATCAGCGGCCCCTCAATCACCTGGAGCGGACTCGGGTAGAGCTGGCGGGCCTCTTCGGTATCCTCTTCAATATGCTCAACAATTCCCTTGATCAATGCATGGCGCAGCCGCTCTTCAACCGGCAGGCTCCGCCATTCAGCCGCCTTTGCCTCGATTTTTTCACCGCCACTCTGAATGGTTTCAGCAAAGCTGACAAGCCGTTCCGTAGCATCCGCCCGGCGGTTCAGCAGCACATCCTCAACCCGAAGCAGCAGCTCAGGCTCAATATCCTCATAGATGGCAAGCTGGCCGGCGTTGACGATCCCCATGTCGAGCCCCGCCTGAATAGCATGGTAGAGGAATGCGGCGTGCATCGCCTCCCGTACGGTTTCATTGCCCCGGAAGGAGAAGGAGACATTGCTGATACCACCCGAAACCTTCGCATGGGGCAGATTCTCCTTGATCCATCGTACCGTCTCGATAAAATCAACTGCGTAATTATTGTGCTCGTCAATACCCGTAGCCACCGTCAGCACGTTGGGATCGAAAATAATATCCTCGGGAGGGAAGCCGACCTGCTGGGTCAGGATATCGTAGGCGCGTTTGCAGATCTCGATGCGACGCTGATAACTGTCCGCCTGTCCCTCCTCGTCGAAGGCCATCACCACCGTGGCGGCGCCATACTGCAACACCTTGCGGGCCCTCTCGATAAAGAGAGCTTCACCCTCCTTGAGGCTGATGGAGTTCACAATGCTCTTTCCCTGAACGCAGCGCAGACCACTCTCGATAACTGACCATTTCGAACTGTCGATCATCACCGGCACGCGTGAAATTTCCGGCTCAGAACCGATCAGGTTGAGAAACTCCCTCATCACAACCTCGGAGTCGAGCATCCCCTCATCCACATTGACATCAATAACCTGGGCGCCACTCTCCACCTGCTGGCGGGCAATCGAGAGCGCTTCATCATACTTGCTCTCCTTGATAAGGCGGGAAAATTTTTTCGATCCAGTCACATTGGTGCGTTCACCGACATTGATGAAGCCCGTTGTGCGGTTAACAAAGAGCGGCTCAAGTCCGGAGAGCTGCAGCTCATGCTTTTTAACCGGACGCCTGCGCGGTTGCAGCTTTTCGACCGCCTCGGCAATAGCCTTGATATGCTGCGGAGTTGTTCCACAGCAGCCGCCAACAATATTGACAAAGCCGGAGGTGGCAAAACCGGCAATCTGCCCGGCCATATATTCCGGAGAGTCATCATACTCCCCAAACTCGTTCGGCAGGCCGGCATTGGGATAGACGCTCACATAGCTCTCGGCAATTCCGGCAAGCGCCTCAATGAAGGGGCGCATCTGTTTCGAACCAAGCGCACAATTGAGCCCGATAGAGAGCAGGTCAGGCATGTGGGCGATAGAGATCCAGAAAGCCTCCGTAGTCTGGCCGGAGAGGGTGCGGCCACTGGCGTCCACAACCGTTCCCGATACCATGACCGGTATGCGCACACCGGTACGGTTGAAAAACTCCTCAATCGAAAAGAGCGCAGCCTTGCAGTTCAGGGTATCGAAGACCGTTTCAACCAGCAGCAGGTCAACGCCACCCTCCATAAGCCCCTCAAGCTGCAGAGTGTAGTTATCAACAACCTCCTGGAAGGTGACGGCCCGGAAGCCGGGATTATTCACATCCGGAGAGAGCGAAAGCGTCTTGTTGGTCGGGCCGATTGAACCGGCAACAAAACGCGGTTTATCAGGGTTGCGGGCCGTATACTCATCCGCCGCCCTCCTTGCAAGTCGGGCAGCCTCAACATTCAGCTCCTTCACCAGATCAGAGGCGCTATAGTCCGCCTGTGAGATCGGGTTGGCATTGAAGGTATTGGTTTCGATAATATCAGAACCCGCTTCAAGAAAATCGCAGTGGAGCGCATAGATGATATCCGGGCGGGTCAGCACCAGAATATCATTGTTCCCGATAAGCGGATGCGAGTGGTTGGCAAACCGGGTACCCCGGTAATCAGCCTCCTTCAGCTTATGGCGCTGAATCATGGTGCCCATCGCACCGTCGAGCACAAGAATGCGCTCTTCGAGGCTGTTGAGTAGTGTGTCCTTCATTCGTTTTTTATTCGTCTGAACTTCGTTAAAGCAGGGCGGTGGTTAAAAAAAAAGAATATACGGCAAAAGCCCGGGTGATTACTCTTTTTCCGAAGCTTCCGGCACTCTCTTTTCAAGCCAGGAGCAGATCAGCTCAATGCCACTGTCGGCAATCTGGTGAGCAATCGGGTACTCACGATACGTTAAATCCTCAATATGCTCCTGCAGCCACGCATGTGCAGCCCGCCCCTTGGCAATCGGCAGCACATCATCATAGATGCCATGCATCACCAGAAAGGGGAGTTTGCGCAACGCAGGCTTCAGGCTCTCATGCGGCACCGTTTTTTCAGGCAACTGCCCTGAACAGGCAATAACGCCATGCAACAGCTCCGGAGCATGAAAAGCCGTCAAATAGCTCATCACCGATCCCTGGCTGAACCCCATCAAAAAAACCTTGTTCCCGGCAGGTCGGTACTCGGCAATAATTTCAACAATGAAGGTGATAAACTGATCAAGAGCCTGTTGAGCCGCCACATAATCCACACTGATACCCGTCGGGGTAAACTCGATCGGGAACCAGCCGAACATGCCAAAATCCATCTTCTGCGGCGCCCGTGCACTGACATAACGGAACTCCGGCCTCAGCGAAGGAGCAAGCTGAATCAGATCCCTTTCATTGCTGCCATAACCATGCAGCATAATCATAAGCGGGGCATCTTCCGGCCTTGCCGGTGGAAGATCCAGATAGGTAAGCGAAAGGTGGTGTCGTTGAAGCATGATAGTACAATATGGTTACTGATGTGATTCCTGCATGACCTGCGTAATAAAGCCGCCGCCGAGCACTTCACGATCGCGGTAAAAAACTGCCGCCTGCCCCTTCGCCACGGCGCTTTTTGGTGTGCTGAACGAAACCGTTGCCGAGTTTTCACCGAACGGCTCAAGCGTGCAGGGAGTCTCCCGGTCACGATAACGGATTTTTCCATAAGCCTCAATCGGGATGTTGGGCCTCTCCATACCGATCAAGTTTATCCCGGACGCAACAAGCGAGCTGCACTCCAGCGAAGACTTTTTTCCAACCTCAATCCGGTTCTGCTCCGTGTCGAGCGCCGTCACATAGAGCGGCTCTTTGGCCGAAACACCAAGCCCCCGGCGCTGGCCAATAGTATAGAAGGGATATCCCCGGTGCTTACCAATAACCCGGCCCGACTCATCCACAATATCGCCATCCGCCACCCGTTCGGCCAGGCCGGGGATAGCGCTGGCAAGGTAGCCGCAATAATCATCCTGCGGCACAAAACAGATCTCCTGACTCTCCCTCTTTTCAGCCGCCCTAACCCCAAAAGAGCGGGCCAGCGCACGCACCTCCGGTTTGGTCAACTCTCCAAGCGGAAAAAGGGTTCTGGCCAGGTCACCCTGCGAAAGCATCCAGAGAAAATAACTCTGATCCTTTTCCGGATCTGCCCCTTTATAGAGGCGATATCTTCCCTCACTGAAAGAGGTGGCCGCAAAATGGCCCGTCGCAACAAAATCAGCATCAAGCAGCCGCAGCCCCTCAAAGAGGCCAAACCACTTGATCTTCTTGTTGCAGACCATGCAGGGGTTGGGCGTCCTCCCGCCAAGATAATCCTCATGAAAATAACCAATAACCTCATCGCGGAACTTCCGGCTCAGGTTCAGGCTCAACACCGGAATCTGAAAATCAGGATGGTCACTGATCACCAGCGGCGAAGGCCTCAGCGAAGGGCTCTCATCAGGCGCGTCAAGCACCCGAATGTTCAACCCCGTCACCGCATAGCCCTGCTCGACCAGCAGACATGCCGAAACGGCAGAATCAACCCCACCCGAGATCCCGACAACCACTTTTTTCTGTACGCTCATGAATTACCTGAATTTATAATGCTGGCGATTTCCGTGAAATATGGTCATCAATCGGCTGCCAGCAACCGTTTTATGGCACCTTCGACAGCCTCTTTGTCCGATTTCGATAAACAGCCCAGACGGCGAGTGATGAGCTGTTTTAAGTTGGTTACAGAGCATTCCTTCAATTAATATCAGTCAGAATGTAGGGAAATTGCAGCCATCGTTCAAATGGCATCCTCCCCGAACCCCGCATGATTTCCCATCCCGTCGCAAACCGCAAAGCACGCCATGTGATATGATGCCCGTAGGGGCGGGGTCATCCCGCCCCCTCCCCGTTTTCAATCCAATATGTAATGCAATAAGATATGATGTACCCTGAGGTAGAAAGGATTGTTCGCCATAGCAGCCCAAATTTATTAATTATTATCCGATGATTATTAAGCAATAGTAATAACGAATACGTAAAAAAGTGCCAATATAATCTGACGTTTTGTTTTCGTGATTATCCGCTGTGACTACGCTTCAGCAGTGCAGAATGGTAAAAAACATCGGCAAAAACATCGGCAAATTCTGTAGATTATTCTTTATAAAAGATTATAATGAAAGAGACAAAATTATTTTATAACCGGCAAAATAATGATCACTGAAACCCCGCCTCGAATCGAGCCATGCCTTCCGGACTCGCTGAACCCAGCGATTGTTGATCTTATTGCCGGAGTGTCCGCTTCAGCCGAAAAATTAGGGAACCGCCTTCATCCCGAAACTGCAGCAAGTCTGGCTGATCTGGTTAGAGTCATGAATTGCTACTACTCCAATCTTATTGAGGGACACAACACCAAACCACGCGACATAGAAGAGGCGCTCCAGAACCAGTTCAATACAAACAACGAGAGACGAAATCTCCAGATAGAGGCAGTTGCCCATATCCGTGTACAGCGTGAGATTGATGCCATGCATGCCTCCGGAACACTTGCAGACGCAGCTTCAAGCCAATTTATCCGCTGGTTGCACAGGGAGTTTTATAAGGATCTTCCGGAATCAATGCGCTATCTGGAACGAAAAGAGGTCAAAATACTTATCGTTCCGGGAGTCTTCAGAAGTGAACCGATACATGACGTCTCTGTCGGTCGGCATCTTCCTCCGGAAAGCAGTACCGTTGATTCATTTATGGCATATTTTGAAAAGCGTTATAACTTCTGCTCACTTGGAAAAGGAATGCGCCTGGCGGCTATGGCGGCAGCGCATCATCGGTTCAATTATATCCATCCCTTTCCTGACGGCAATGGTCGTGTCAGTCGTCTCATGAGCCACGCAATGGCGCTTCAGGCCGGTATTGGCGCTCATGGCCTCTGGTCGGTGTCGCGAGGTCTTGCAAGGGGGTTCGAAAGCCGTCTGGATTACATGAGCATGATGGATCATGCCGATATGCCTCGCCAGGGCGATCTTGACGGGCGCGGCAACCTCTCTCTCAAAGCACTCAATACCTTTATCACCTGGTTCCTGAAGATCTCTCTTGATCAGGTAACCTTTATGGAAAGCCTCTTTGAGCTTGATTCTCTTGCCAAAAGGCTGAAAAACTATTGTGACAGGCAGGAATGGAAGCCTGAAGCATTCGCCATTCTTGAAATGATCTTGCTTAAAGGCGAGATTCCCCGTGGAGAGGCAAGCCGAATCACCGGACTGAAAGAGAGAACAGCCCGAGCATTGCTTTCATCATTAACCGAAAACGGCATACTTGGGTCAGATACCCCAAAAGGCGCCCTCTCACTTCGTTTCCCTCTCAATGCGGTTGAACTCTTGTTTCCGAACCTCTTCCCTTCGTTATAGAACCGAAATTTCCCGCGACGGCTCGACAGGTATTGACGATCATGCCATGTCCGTACGGAGAATTTCCATCCGCCATGCGTGCCATAAGATATGATGCGTGTAGGGGCGGTGATGGGTGTAGGGGCACGGCATGCCATGCCCATTCCGTCGCAATCCGCAAAGCGTGCCATGTGATATGGTGCCCCGTAGGGGCGGGGTCATCCCGCCCCCCCACAATATGTATGCAATAAGATATGATGTGCATGTAGGGGCACGGCATGCCGTGCCCATTCCGTCCCAAACCGCAAAGCGTGGCATGTGATATGGTGCCCGTAGGGGCGGGGTCATCCCGCCCCATCCCAGTTTCAATCCAATATGTAATGCAATAAGATATGATGTGCGTGTAGGGGCACGGCATGCCGTGCCCGTACCGTCGCAAACCGCAAAGCGTGCCATGTGATATGGTGCCCCGTAGGGGCGGGGTCATCCCGCCCCATCCAATATGTAATGCAATAAAAAATGATGTGCATGTAGGGGCACGGCATGCCGTGCCCGTTCCGTCGCAAACCGCAAAGCGTGGCATGTGAAATGGTGCCCCGCAGGGGCGGGGTCATCCCGCCCCATCCCAGTTTCAATCCGCTATGCGTGCAATAAGATATGATGCCTTACTTGAATTGTATGGGGAACAAGTCGGTGAGTTGTTTCAATCCGCTATGCGTGCAATAAGATATGATGTAGGGCTCCTGTTTATCGAAGGCATGGGATTCATCAGTTTCAATCCGCTATGCGTGCAATAAGATATGATGATGCCGGTTGTATCGCAAGCATTCGAGGTTGTTGGGTTTCAATCCGCTATGCGTGCAATAAGATATGATGCTTCGTTGGGTTCTTGCTGGGGGAGTAATCCTTTGGTTTCAATCCGCTATGCGTGCAATAAGATATGATGTGCGTGTAGGGGCACGGCATGCCGTGCCCGTACGGAGAATTTCCATCCGGTATTCGTGCCATATAATGTAGGAGTCCCCTCCGAGGCCGCAAAGCAAATAATAGTAGGTGCATCCCTTGTGGGTGCCCTTCGTATTTTCAATCCGCTATGCGTGCAATAAGATATGATGGAACTGCTTTGCTTGCCTGACAGAAAAGAAAGTATGTTGGTTTCAATCCGCTATGCGTGCAATAAGATATGATGCTGGAAGCACGTCGGTGGTAATCGCTTCCGCGGGAACAGTTTCAATCCGCTATGCGTGCAATAAGATATGATGAGCAGCAGGAAGTAATGGAGGCCGATTTGTTGCTTAGTTTCAATCCGCTATGCGTGCAATAAGATATGATGCAGAAGCAAAAAAGGGAAGGGCAAAAACTTAAACGGGTTTCAATCCGCTATGCGTGCAATAAGATATGATGATTTCTATCAAAATAGGCTTGGCGGGGATGTCCTTAAAGTTTCAATCCGCTATGCGTGCAATAAGATATGATGTCACAATGGATAATTGCATCAATCAACGGATGTGGGTTTCAATCCGCTATGCGTGCAATAAGATATGATGAAACACAAGAATGCAGTACTGATGATTTTCACTGAGTTTCAATCCGCTATGCGTGCAATAAGATATGATGAGACAACCATCATAGACACGGCTGCTTTTCAAAACGTTTCAATCCGCTATGCGTGCAATAAGATATGATGAATTGCAAAAAACGTTGCATAAACAACTTTAATCTGAGTTTCAATCCGCTATGCGTGCAATAAGATATGATGCTCGAGCAAGCCCTCGCGACAGTTATCAATGAGCTCGTTTCAATCCGCTATGCGTGCAATAAGATATGATGTATCGTTACCGAAGAGCAGAAAGATGCAATGTTTTTGGCGTTTCAATCCGCTATGCGTGCAATAAGATATGATGAAAACAATTTACTCAAATGGAACAAAAATTATCCAGTTTCAATCCGCTATGCGTGCAATAAGATATGATGTATTATGACTGGCCATTTAATGATCGAGAAATTCGTTTCAATCCGCTATGCGTGCAATAAGATATGATGCTGGCAGGCCTTTCCGGATGCGCTTGTCGATGCGCAGGTTTCAATCCGCTATGCGTGCAATAAGATATGATGTTTATACCGCGCTCAACTCTATAACCCCGTCACCATGGTTTCAATCCGCTATGCGTGCAATAAGATATGATGTTGCTGTTTGATCTGATGAATGAGGTCAAAGCTCTTGTTTCAATCCGCTATGCGTGCAATAAGATATGATGTGCTCAAGATCGTCTATGATCTGGTCGAGAACCAAGTTTCAATCCGCTATGCGTGCAATAAGATATGATGTGCTGGCAATTGCCGGAGCGTTTGTTTTGTTATTTTAGTTTCAATCCGCTATGCGTGCAATAAGATATGATGTCTGAAAACAGTGATCGGGATGTATATGAACCTGCTGTTTCAATCCGCTATGCGTGCAATAAGATATGATGTAGCTATCACAGTAATGGTGGCGGGCAAAAACAAGAAAGTTTCAATCCGCTATGCGTGCAATAAGATATGATGTTTATCAGAGGGACAAGCACCTATGCATATAATAGAGGTTTCAATCCGCTATGCGTGCAATAAGATATGATGATTATTCTGCTTATTCAGCAGATGAAAGTCTGAGTAAGGTTTCAATCCGCTATGCGTGCAATAAGATATGATGAAGACATCACACGTGCCGGTGGCGCTGCTTTTCTGGTATGTTTCAATCCGCTATGCGTGCAATAAGATATGATGTCAGCGTGGAATAGCCCTTTAGAGGTGCTAAAGGATGTTTCAATCCGCTATGCGTGCAATAAGATATGATGGCTAACTATCTTTTCCGGCTCCAGCACTTATTGCATTAGTTTCAATCCGCTATGCGTGCAATAAGATATGATGGGGCCGTTATTGGTAGCTTATCTGTTGCATTCCTTTGTTTCAATCCGCTATGCGTGCAATAAGATATGATGATCAGTGGTTTGAGATCAGTGATGACGAGCTGAAAAGTTTCAATCCGCTATGCGTGCAATAAGATATGATGAGGAAACAAAGAATGTTACACTCTGGCAATCAATGAATAGTTTCAATCCGCTATGCGTGCAATAAGATATGATGTCTACCTCTGGAAAGCTGCGCCGGATAAGGGCTGCTGGCGCAAAAACCGGAGGTTTGGTATTTTTCAGTCATGTCAAGGGACAATGTACTGATTCCTGATTGATCGACAGTCTGCATGTTATCAAATAATTGCGAGTTATGCAATATCCGGAGGATACATTTATCCGCGTATCCCTCTAACCCGATATTGCATAAAACGATAAGGCATTTTTCACTTGCTTTGGCCCTTTTCTGAAATTATCCTCCGGTGTTACCATTCTGACCGCCAGGGTTCATAAACAGCCCTCGTCCCGGCAAGCACTTCGCTGATTTTGACCACCTGCGACTCAATATGCCGCCGGATATTCAGGCTTTTGCCACTTTGCGGGTCGAGCGACTCTGCCCACATTCGCTGTTCAAAGAGTTCCAGAAACTTTTTCCGGGCCTCATCAGTGAGAAAGCATCCCGCCTTGTCCTTACGATAATAAAAATCCTTGTTCCGCAAAACTCCCTTGTTGAGGGTGTAGAGCGTCATGGAGTCGATAATGGTTCTGAACTCTTCGACGAGGTCGTTGATCAGCGCCGGGTTGCCTTTGTCTTCGGCGTGCAGAAAGCCGAGGTAGGGGTTCATTCCCTTCATGCGCACGAGGGAGAAGATGTTGTTGTGCAGCAGGGTATAGCCGAAACTGAGCAGGCTGTTGACCGGGTCGGTTGGCGGACGCCGCACCCTGCGGAATGCACTGGTATAAAAGGGAAGCTCTTTTTTGAAGAGGAGGCCGAAGAGTTCAAAGTAGAGTGCGGCGGCTTTGCCTTCGATCCCCCGGAGCGCCTCCATATTGTCACAGCTTTTGGTATGTTCGGCAAGCGAGGTCATCAGCAAGAGGGACGCATCGAATTTTTCTTTCAGCTCTCCGTTACTTTCCCACGCCATGGCTTTGCGTTTCTGGATCATGGTGCGCGAGTTTCTGATTTTTGCCTCTACAATAGCGCTGGCAATTCCGAGGGCAAAGGGTTCATCGAGTGAGCGGAGGTACTGAAAGCGTTCGAGCGCGGAGTTGTCGGCTGTGGTGGCTTCGAGCCGACCAAAGTAGCTGCCATGTTGCGAAACAAAGGTGATGGGAATGTTGCTTTTCATGCAGTATTGCATAGCCGGTGTGGTGAGCGTGATGTTGCCGAGCACCAGAATCTGCTCTACCCGGCGGACAATGATGTCGTTGAGTTGCTTGCCCTCTTTTTCAACGCTGAACCGTTCACCATCCTTACGCAATATGCTGCCCTGTTCCTGCAGGTAGAGGGTATTGAGCAGCGGGGAGTAGAGTTTGTTGAGCGCTTCGTGCTTCTCTTTTTGCCGCAGGGCATCCTCTTTGGCCGTTTTCTCAAGGAATTTGTCTACATCAATCTGCTGTTTTTCAAGGCTTTGCAGCAGCTTTTCACCAAACTCGGTCTGAAGCAGCGTCTCTTTGGTCACCGTTATGGCGTCGGAGTCACCGGTTTGCAGTTCGTACTCCTCATCATCACTTTCCTCAGGGTGCAGCAGGCTTTTCGGAGCTTTGCGGAGTTTCAGCTTGCCCAGTTTGTCGTACCACTCATCCGGGTGCATTTTGGTGGGCAACACCAGCGAACGGATGAAGAGGTAGCCAAGGTATTTGAACCCCTCCGCAAAGGTGGTGATCCGGGTCTTTTCGTTGTTGAGTTGCAGTTTCAGCTCCGCCAGCGCACTTTCCGAAAGCTGGAGGGCCGCTTCTGCTTTTGGTTTTGACTTGCAAAGAATGAGAAAATCATCGGCAAAGCGCACCAGTTTGAACCCCTCCTGCTCCATGCGCTCATCAAATTTATCCAGATAGAGGTTTGCAAGCATCGGCGAAATGGGGCAGCCCTGCGGCAGGCCGATGGTGTTCTTCACCTTTGGGTTCTGGCCATCAACAATTTCTGCGGTCAGCCATCGCGCAATCAGCGTGAGCAGCTCCTCGTCATCACAGAGTTCACGAAAGCGCTGAAAGAGTAACGGGTGGTCAACGGTATCGAAAAAGCTGCTGATATCGGCATCGACCACCCAGTTATAACCAAGGTTTCGCAGCCTCTCGATTTCACGGGCCGCCGTCATGCGCGACAACCCCGGCCGGTAGGCGAAGGTATTGGCTCCCAGTTCCGACTCCACCAGAGGGGTCAGCACGATCGCCGCTGCGGTTTGCGCAACCCGCTCCATCACCGTAGGAATCAGGAGGGTGCGCAACTTTCCGGTGGGTTTCAGCATGACGAGTTTCAGGAGCGGCTGCGGCTCATAGGTGTTGGTCAAGAGCTGCCTGCCAAGATCGGCAAGATGCTCCTCGATGCGCCACGAATAATCGGTAATTGACTGTTTGTCGTACCCGGCCATTCCGTCGTTCGAAACCACCTTGTTCCAGGCCTGAAAAAGTGTTTCAGGCAAAGCCATCTGATTGTAAAGCCATCCCATAGGTTGCTCCGGGTTAGAGGGGTTGAACCGGCATTGGTAGAAAACGCATTGATGCTGCCGTAGAAGCGATGAATTCGAAGAATTAAAACTTTATTTCTCGATAAATTACGTATTATTTGGCTGGTTTGTAAAAGTAAAGTGGTGCTCTTTGTGATGCAGTTTATTCTTGTAACCTACGATATCGAAAACGACCGGCGACGGACGAAAATCCATAAACTCCTTGAAGGATATGGGTTGGCGGTGCAGTACAGCGTCTTCGAATGCTTTGTCTCTGATGAGGAGTACGCCAAAATGCGCATGCGCCTGCAAAAACTCCTCGACCCCAAACATCCGATCGACTCCGTTCGTTACTACGTGCTCTGCCGGAACTGCGTCGAACGAGTCGATATCGACGGCAACCGCGACTTCGCAGTTGAGAGCCCCTTTATTATTTCATGAATTACCCCCGTCCACCCTCCAACTGAGGGCGTGTTTATGAACGAATTCTTTACGCAAAACAACCTGTTGGTCGTTTTTTGGTTCACGGCAGGCCTTGTCTCGATAATTGAGCTTCTGGAATACCTTGTAACAAAAAACATTCCCTGGCTTTTTCGATTGATGCGGGGTGTGTGGCGTGGCATGGCACGGCGATTCAGCGGGGGGATTTCGGAGGGGACTCGTCAACTGATCATCAATTTTTCCGGTCATCCGGTGCTGCCAGGTCAGCATAAGGATATTGGCAAAATGATGCACTGGCCATCGCCGGAAATAATCAATGTATCGTTGGGTAATGTTGCTGAAGATCACAACTTCGTTTCAACCATCGAAAAGGCAGTTGAAAAAGTAGCCTTGTCGCCGGAAGAGTGGCAATCAACACCCATCGTGGTTATTGCTGCGGGGTACTCTGCCGTCTGGTCGGTAGTGCTTGCGGAACTGCATGGCCGTCTCGGCTATTTCCCCGATGTGGTTCGTCTTCGCCCGGCCTCGACGGTATCCAACGAAAAATTCGAAGTTGCCGAAATCATGAACCTCCGTGAAGTGCGACACAAATCAAGGGATAAACGGTGAAGTCAATATGGACACTTATACAGCAATAGGACTGGTTGCCGATATCATTGGTATCATAGGTGCATTCTCAGCTTTTCAGGCATTGCGACAATTGTTGAAGCAGAAAAAAGAGAAAAAACGGCTGAACCAGATTGTCTCGGTTGTTTTGCAGTGTACCAAAGATAACCGTAAAATTGTTCCGCTCATGGTTGTGCGTCGCAAGGATATAACGAGGGCAGAACTGCAGGGCATTCTCGGCACCATCAAAATGAAGCCTTCGATTACCGGGCGGTACAAACTCGATCACCTGAATACAAAAAAATTCTGGCAGGACATTGAGAGCTTGCAAGCCTCAGATAATGACGATAATGACCAGCTTCTCATTCCCTGCACACCTGAAGAGATTGAACAGTTTGATGTATAGCCGGAAACTTTAGTTCTGATTCCCGTTATTATTTTTGCTGATTTACGATAAATACATTTTTCTGTATTGATAAACGAGAAAAAAACAGTACATATAAAGCGTGTTAATGCTTCGAGTTATTGATTTACCCCCTGATAACGCACGATTCTGTACTCTGACCGACTGAACTCTCGTAACAAAGCTTTGTCGGGTTGCCGGTATAGCTCCCTCCAACGCTCCTGTATGTAGTCGCCTTGCTTTACTGAAGTACACCTTAACGCCATCGTTATGTCAAGTACGCAGTACCTTTTTCTCTTTACCATAGGTTCACCGCAAACATTCATTGCGCAAGCACGAAAGACGCATGACCTGTTTGCTGGCAGCGCGGTTGCTGAAAAAATATGCAGGAATCTCTCTTTGTCCGTATCCAATAACACAAGAATTGCATAAAACCAACTCAGATGGTGCCAACTGGACACAATATTGTAGAACTTGGAATAAAGCTTCTCAAAGAAAAAAAGATTGCTATCAGTGCATTTGCAGAAGCATTTTCACTTGCAGGCGTTACAGCGACGGAGTTGAAACTCGCTCCGCTGAAATCCGTCTTTGGTGGGGATAGATATTTTGAGCCAAAAGAGCTTTCTGCTTTTGATATCAATTATCCCACACTTGATTCTATTGACTATTTCAATAATGTAACGTTAGATGTTATCGGAAATTGTCTTGCTTCACTTGAACGGTTCGGATCCTTTGTCGCAACCGATATCGACAATACTATCCCTGTCTATGATCTTTTTAAGACCGCAGCAGCTATTCAAAATTGCTTAAACAATGAACTAAAGGATAATCCATTTCTGCTTGTAAGTGCCGATTTTTCCGGCATTCAGGATACAGTATACACCATTTCCTCAAAAGGAGCACTCAAGACACTTCGAGCTCGTTCCTTCATGCTTGAGTTGCTCACAGAACACATAGTGTATGAGATTTTACATGCATGTGGTTCAGAGCGGTATGCTATTATCTACTCTGGTGGGGGCGGCTTTAGCCTGTTACTGCCGAACATAGCCGGAAATGTAAAAGCTATTGATGGCTATAGAGAGGTACTTAATAAATGGGCTTTACAGGAATTTTCAGGGAAGTTTTTTATTGCAATGGATGCATTGGTATTCAACGAAGAGAAGCTGAAAGACAAAGGGATTTTTAAAAAGTTAAGACAAGAACAATCTGATAATTTAGATAGGCAGAAATCTCGGAAATTTTTACGCCAACTTGATAAGCTTTTCAAACCTGAGATGCCAGAGCAAGTTAACTTGCAGACTGAGTGCCAGATTACCAGACGGGACGATTTGCCAAATAAAGAAATGCGTGATTTAGGAAGTGGCGAAAAAATGCCGGAGCATAATCCCGATATGACAAAAACCTGGGTTTCAGAAAGCTGTTACAGGCAATATCGTTTGGGTGACAAGCTAATTGGTACAAAGTATGTCTGTCGGAGAAAAATAGCAAAGGACGATAGAAGCGGGTTTGTTCAGCTTCCGACTATGAAATCGACACCAACGAAGCTCTCATTTTGTTATTATGTTGTCAGTTCGAAGTTGATTCACAATTCAGATGCAATTTGGTGCATCAATTCTTGGACAGAACGAGAGAGTTCGAGAACCTTACTGTACTCTAATTATGTCCGAAAGTATGGTGATCTTACTGCCTATACTAAAAAGTTAGGAAATGAATCGCATACAAATGTTGAAGAAAGACAAGCCAAGGATACTGATACAGCGACGTTTGAGGGTTTAGCTGCAAGTTCCTGCGGTGCAGATCTGATTGGTGCATTGCGAATGGATGTCGATAACATGGGTGACTTGTTTCGCAATATTGAAAGCTTTGCCGCGCTTTCAACAAAATCAAGAATGCTGAACCTCTTTTTTAAGGTGTACCTCAATCAAATATGCGCAGGACATTTAGGCAGCAGACTTTCTCCAACTGACATTGTCGGGAAAAATTACACGGAAAAGAATGCAGCCGAAGAAAATAAAGGACGCAATGTCTCAGTGATTTACGCAGGAGGTGACGATCTATTTATTCTCGGTGCATGGGATGAAACAACGGAACTTGCCTTCGATATTCAACGCTGCTTTGCCTTATTCACAGGTGGAATGTTTGATACAACTAAAAAGATCATTAGCGGAGGACAAGGAATATCCGGCGGTCTCACTCTGCACCAGCCAAAATTCCCACTTTACCAAATGGCAATAAAATCAGGTGAGGCAGAAAGTGTTGCAAAACATGCAAAAGTGCAAAAAAACTGCTTCACACCTTTTTTGCTTGCCTTAGATCATGTTGATAAGGGTTATGAATTTTATAACAACCAAACAGTTCGAATCATTGACTGGAACGATCCAACTTTTTTTGGATTACTTGAAAACTTAGTAGTATTAACGGAGAAGCATATAACCGGCAATCAGATTGATACCATCAAACTCGAAGCTGTTTCAAAAGGATTTATTTACAAGCTGTTTGAAGTAGCAAGAGTTTGGGTCGCTGAAGGGACTTTATACTTGCCTCGCTTGCGTTACATATTTTCACGTTTAGAAAAACAATATATAGATAACAAAGATACTCACAAGCAAGCAGGTATTCAAAGCTTGCGAAGTATTTTGTTTTCATCAATTAAGCATGAAAGAGAAAAATCTATTAAGCGTATGACATTGACGCTTAACTGGTTTGAACAACTTCAACGCAATAAGTAAAGAGGATAACAATATGAAAACAATTCAAGAAATTAAGGAAGCAACTTCAAAGTTTAATAGCTCCTTGTACGAAGGATTGACAATTGATGATGCCATTGAGTATGCAAATGTTATTGCAAGAGATCTGCAGAAGGTAAAAACACATCAGTTAAGACGGTTTTTTTCTGCAATAAAAAATATACAAAATAAAGTTGTTGATCTTAAGGATAACGATCTTTTCCCAGCAGGGGAATATGCGGAACTACAAATGCTGAGACCTCAACTTGCAAATGCTGTGGGGCGTTTACACGGATCAGAAAAGATCGCTATGCAAAATTTGTTAGACATTTTACGGCCTGTTATCAAGACTGTAAAAAAGAATAATGATTTTACTCGTTTTGTAAATTTTTTTGAATCAATTATTGCCTATCACAAGGCTTACGCAAAAGAATAAATTTGGAGGATAAATATGTCAAAAGGATTATTTGGGCACATCGTTTTAAAAGGAACCATTATTGCTAAAACCGGTATGCATATCGGAGCAAGTGCAGATACTGTCGAAATAGGTGGTATTGATACCCCTGTTATAAAACATCCTATAACCTTTGAACCCTACATTCCCGGGAGTTCTCTAAAAGGTAAGATGCGATCCCTGATGGAGAAAATTGAGGTAAGTAAAGGCGTTATAACATACAATCGTCTTGTTGTAAAGAATAATAATATATGGCAACATGTCTGTAGCGATAGCGAACATGAAATGTTGATTTCTAACCATAAAACACCGGGAGCAACTAACTGTGACGTATGTCGCCTCTTTGGTTCAACTGGAGAGAATGGAAATAAAAATCATCCTGCAAGAATCTTGGTTCGAGATGCTAAACTGTCAAATCCAAATGATTTAAAGCTAGATGCTTTACTTATCATGGAAGCAAAAATGGAAAATGTTTTAGATAGAGTTCATGCAGCAGCAACACCTCGAACAATTGAGCGTGTTCCAGTCGGAGCAAAGTTTAATTTTGAAATTGTTTATCGTGTTGAAGGTGAAGGATGCGTTACTGGAATAAAAAATAGTGATAAAACAAAAGTTCAGACGGATGTAAAAAATATTTTATTGCTGCTCAGAGCGGTTGAAAGAGAAGGTTTAGGAGGAAATACTTCACGAGGGTATGGTCAAGTTAGTTTTGAGCTAACTGATTTCTTTTACCAAAAAGTGAAAGAAAGTGGTTCAACAACCCAATTTCCCGAAGAAAATGGAGTTATTTTCAAAGGGTTGGAAAAAGTGATAGAACATGTTAACGATAAAGAATTCAAATTGCAAGAGCTATGAAATATCTTGTCGAACTGCAATTTGACCACGCTGTTCATTTTGGGTCATCCATTGCCGGTTTTGGTATTGAAGATGTAGATGAAACGTGTCACTCAGATACTCTCTTTAGTGGTATAATTAACCAGCTTGCTGCGATTGAACACTTAATATCTGATTTTAGCCTCAAAAATTTTCTTCAGGAATTTAATTCACCAACGCCGCCATTTCGAATTTCATCATTCGGAGTTGTAAAAGGTGTGGATTATTTTCTCCCAAAACCTTTAATAGAACCTGATTTTTTTGCTTGTGATTCAAGTGTAAATAAGTATAAAAAAGACTTTAAAAAACTTAAATGGGTTCATTTAGAGGATTTTCATAAATGGCAGAAAAAATCCCTTAGCAGTGATGATATCAAAGGTTATTTCGTTAGTTACGATAATGAACCTCCTCCAAAATCGCCGCCCTTTTCAAAAATACATACAAAAGTGCAACATATACAAGACCGTGAAACAGATGCTACCCAAATATACCATACTGGGCAATTGTTTTATGGTGAAAGAGTTTATCCGTTTTTTTTTGTAGACTTTAACTCGAAATCTCTCTCATGGGAATGGTTTGTTGAGGCGCTGAGGCTTATAGGAATCTCAGGCTTGGGCGGGCGACGTTCAACTGGTTATGGTAAATTCTGCTTACGATACGAACCAATACTGATTGGTGGGGATGAGTCTGCATGGCCTAAAAAAGTTTGTGAAAGTAATCAGCATACCAAAGCTATTACTTTATGGAGCAACGTGCTAAATCATCAAAGTGAAGGTCAATATTTATTTTCTTTGCTTGCACCTAAAGCGTTAAGTGAAAATGATTGTTTCGTATATAATTTAATAATTCGTAAAGGATGGTTTTTTTCTAATTCAAGTTTTTGCCAGATGAAGCGAAAAACAGTTTACATGTTTTCGGAAGGTTCAATATTTTACAGAAATGTTGAAGGTGGATTGATCAATATCTCACCTGATGAACTTCCCGAAAATCATCATGATATTTATCGATATGGACTTCCTTTTACAATACCATTTTCTATTTAATAGCTATGACCTATGAGGATAAGATCGAACGTCGTACAATTCGTCTTACGGCGGTTACTCCTGTTCATATCAAAGGAAAAGATATTGACTATGGACAAGGATTTGTTCGTCGTGACAATTACTCTGCATACGCAATCGATCATATGAGACTAGGTAAATACCTGCTTTCCAAAGGGAAATTCGAGGTATACTTAGAAGAAATAGATGGACTAATCAACCGTCGTAAATTTAAGGATTTTGATTTTCAGAAATTTTTGCAGACACACAATCTCTATAACATTAACAACCCAGAAACACACAGAGAACTGATTGACGCTGGAGTTTTTAAAGCTATTGTCGGATCTACTAATAATAAGCAGTTTGTTAGGGATGGTATGTTACGGGCTTTTATTCCAGGTTCCACTATAAAAGGCTTTATTCGAGTAGCCTGTATTTATGAACATTTTAAGAATAAAGTGTTTTTAAAGTGGGAAGAATTCGAAAATGAAATTCGAGATTATGATAAAAGCTTAATAGATAGTTTTCGTTTTATATCTGTGACTGATAGTAGAGAGTTGGATATCCAAAGTATTAAAGATGAAACTGTTTCTATTGTTTCCCGAAACATTCGCGAAGAAACAGTTCTGCCGAAGACTGAAGAAGGCGAAGGAAGGATAATTGAGTTCGGTAAAATAAAGTTGCAAATTGGCGACACCAGATTCTATGACATAGATGAATCCCTAACTAATAGATTTCGGTTAAAAACCGGTGTTGTTATATCGTCATATAAACTCGATAGTAAAGGAAAAAAAGTTATTGATTTGACCATTAAAGATGAAAATATTTCCAGAGGTCAGTCGGATTTAGTAAAGATTGTTGCTTTGAATTTTAAGAGCGATGAAGATCTTGAGTGCTTCAACGGAGAAACGGAATTTGACATTATCTTAAACAAGAACCCAGCGAATACCCCATTTAAAAGTATAGAAAACCTAATTCATGTGCTTGATTCATTTTCCAAAAATATATGGGATTTGGAAACAAAATATTTGTCACAAATAACAGAAAATGCTAATAACATAGAAAAAATAAAAAAGTTTTACGACGGAAAACGAATAGCAAATGCTCGTATTGGATTTGGAACAGGGCTTATTAGTAAAACTCCAGATGGAATTTTAGAAGAGACTGTCTTAACTGAACTAGTTAATGCTCTTTTTCAACCAATGAAACCCATGCCTCATACACGCCCAAAAAGTCGTAAAGTGATCTCTTCAAGCAGTGAAGCAGTACTGCCGCTTGGATGGATAAAGCTGGACATAAAACCATGAAAAGAAAAGATATTCAAGACGTAGTTTATGCCTCGCAGGCATTTACAAGTTATAAAAGTGCAAGTGATCAAAAAAAGGAAGAGTATTACTTTTCTCATAATTTGAAGTGCGAATGTAACGGTGAGAAAATCGATCCTGACAGCCTCTTTTCTTATTCTGTAAGTGCATTAAAAATAAAGCAAGCATTGGATAGTTTGTGTGACCTAAAATACGACTTGCATATTCTACTTGTTGGGACGGTACTCCAGCCACTTATGCTTTCTATTTCTGCTATGAATGCAGATAATATTATACTCCTTTACGCTTCAGACGGCACTGGACAAAAAAAAGATGTTCTAGCGGAATATATATTTGCATATACTTCAAAAAAAGTTGAGTGTGAAGCTGTTAATAGTTCAGAGCCACATACTGTTTTTACAGCTATAAAAGGGATTTATGATGCTGAGGAGTGGAAAGGAAAGAAGATATGTATTGATATTACAGGTGGGAAAAAATCGATGGTTGGAGGCGGGTTTTTAGCATCGTCAATACTTGGAATTGATACGTTCTATATTGACTTTGAGAAATATGAAAATGGCAAACCTGTTCTTTGCACTGAGTTCCTCAATAAACTTGACAATCCCTATGATATTTTTAGTATACAGCTATTAAATCAAGCAAAAGAACTTTTTAGATATCATAATTACCAAGCGGCATATTGTATTTATTTGAACATTGAGAATAAGCTATCTCCTTGTGGATTAGATAAACCAGAAAAGCTAGATCTTGATTTAGAAAGATCAAGAGTTAAGAGAATGAAGCATGTTTCAGAGTGTTATATGTATTGGGATCGCTATGCTTATAATGCTGCGATTAGTTGCTCTGAATTCATTCCGGAATATCAGAAATCGCATTTGAAAAATTTACAAGAATTCGACGAAATACCGAATAAAAAAAGCAGATATGCATCTGTTTTCTTTTATGATTATATATTGGATAGGTATTTGTCGGCTGTAAGAAGAGGGGCTTATGTTGTTAATAACGATCCAAGTGGTTATCATGATGCAGTTTTGCGTTATTACCAATGTGTTGAAATGTTGTTGGATGCATATATTACAAAACATCAAAAGTATGCCTTTTACGACCCTGATGTGGATAAATATCCGTCAAAAGATATAAGGAGATTGTGTTTTAGTGGATATTTAGAAAAAAAAATCGATCAAAAAATGGTACGGTATGAACTATCCAAAAAAATAGAATTACCTTTGTTAAATGATAAAATTGCGAATTTAAATCTATGGAGAGACGGTTTTGTTCATGATAAACCAGGTGTCCAGAATTCGAACATAATGAAAGCTCAAGCTTTAGTTAAACAATTGATTGAAATAATTTTTGAAAAGAATGAATCTTTCAAAAATGACTTGATTCAATATGCTTTTTGTACATCATTTAATGATGACGGTTCTCTTAGAAAAGATCATACAGGTTTTGTTGATTAATAATATTTAGAAATGCGCATAACCCTCGAACTCTCCCACCGCAAGCGTACGGTCACGCTTCCAATAAACAACAGCCATCTCATCTCCTCCCTGATCTACAACATCGTCGATAAAAGCTCAAGCGAGTATGCCGAACGGTTGCATGATCAGGGATACCGGCTTCAGAACAGGGCGTTCAAGCTCTTTACCTTTTCGCCGCTCTATCCGGGCAATCGGCACAAGTGGGTGATGCATGAGAACGGGACGATGAGTACCGCTGACGCGTTGCTGCATGTTACGATCTCTTCTCCGAAGGAGGAGTTTGTCGAGCATCTGGTGATTGGTTTGTTGCAGGAGCCCTATGTCTGGGTCGGCAATGAACGGTTTCGGGTAGAGACGGTGCGAAAGCTTGATCAGCCGGAGTTGAGTGATGATATGGAGTTTGTGATGCTTTCACCTCTGGTTTGCACCACAAAGGGGGAGGCTGATCACTATCCGCAGTATTTGTATCCCGGTGATCCGGAGTTTGAACGGGTGCTGCTTGAAAATCTTTGCCGGAAGTATCAGGTGCTGCATGGGCGGTCGTTTGTGTGCGAGAGCGGGCAGTTTGGTTTTGCTATTGATGAGGCTTATGTGGAGCGGATGCAGGGGAAGGTTCAGAAGCTGATTACGCTGAAGGAGGGGCGTTCTGATGAGACGAAGATCAAGGGGACGCTTGCACCGTTCAGGCTGAGGGCTCCACGGGAGCTGATGGAGGTTGGGTATGCGTGCGGTTTTGGCGAAAAGAACTCGATGGGTTTTGGAATGGTGAAGGTTGATGAAGCTTGAGTGGTTACGCGCTTACTTTCAGCATTGGCTGCACATGGCGCTTTGGTTTGTGCAGAGACAAGTCGTGAGTTGCTTGAAGGTTAAGCCAGAACTCGGGTGATGTGTTGAACGCCCCGGCAAGAAGCCAAGCAGTATTTGGTGACACCCCTCTCTTACCACAGACGATCTCGTTGATTCGTTGCACCGGGATGCCGATATGCGCCGAGAGCGCTTTCTGGGAGAGACCCAGAGGCTCGATAAACTCTTTCAGTAATATAATTCCGGGATGTGTTGCCACTCTGTTTGAGGGTATCATGTTATTTTTTTGCAGAAACTGGTTAGTGGTAATCAATGATCTGAACTTCATGTGCTCCGGAATCCTGCCATCTGAAGACAATTCGCCACTGATCATTGATTCGAATGCTGTGGAAACCTGCAAAATCACCCTTCAATGCTTCCAGTCGATTCCCTGGAGGAGTTTCAAAAAGTTAATGGATTCCCGTTATTCATGCAAGCGGATATCAGGAAGAACCTGAGATAGTAGAAAGAATCCTGAAATCAGGCTGAGGGCTCCCCGTGAGCTGATGGAGGTTGGGTATGCGTGCGGTTTTGGCGAAAAGAACTCGATGGGTTTTGGAATGGTAAAGCCGTATTTTAGGCTTCATGGAGAAGAGGAGGAGCTGATGGAGTCGGTTCAATAATATTTTTCAATTTTTTTGCCATTACCATGAAGAGAGTACTTGTGGCCGGTTCGACCGGTTATCTTGGTCGTTATGCAGTGCAGGAGTTCAAAAATCGTGGCTATTGGGTGCGTGCCCTGGTGCGTAACCCTGACAAGGTCGCCCAACCCGGCCCTTATTTCGCGCCGGCTATCAAGGATCTGGTTGACGAGGTTATCGTGGGTGATGCCACGAAACCGGAAACCATTGCTGCGGCATGTGATGGTATCGATGTTGTTTTTTCGTCGCTTGGGATGATCAAGCCTGATTTTGTCCATACTATCTTTGAGGTGGATTATCAGGCGAACATGAATCTTCTGGATGTGGCGCTGAAGGCGAAGGTGAAGAAGTTTGTCTATGTCTCGGTTTTTGATGCGCATCGGATGATGAATATTCCGAATGTGCAGGCTCATGAGAAGTTTGTCAGGGAGTTGAAGGCTGCGAATATTGAGTCGGCCATTATTCGTCCGACTGGCTACTATTCGGAGATCGGGCAGTTTGTTGCGCGGGCACGCAAAGGGTTCATGCTGATGGTGGGGGATGGTTACCAGCGTTCGAATCCCATTCACGGCGCTGACCTTGCAAAGGTGTGCGTTGATGCGGTCGATGGAACGGCAAAAGAGGTTTCCGTGGGCGGGCCTGAAGTGTTCACCTATCTCGAAATGGTTGATCTCGCTATGGAAATTGCCCAGACCAAACCTATTGTTTTTCCGCTTCCACTCTGGGCGGCTGACGGGCTGGTTGCGGCTGTTGGTCTCTTCAATCGCGATGTGCATGATGTGGCGCTCTTTGCAACGACACTCAGCCGGGTGGACTTTATCGCTCCGCTCTATGGCACGCATCGGTTGCGTGATTTCTTCATGCAGTGTGGGGTGATGGGAAGCTGAGCTGAAAGGGGAATTGCAGAATATAGAGGCAAACAACGCAATCAATTTGTGCTGTCACGGTGACTGATAAGTCGTTTGCACAAACAAAATATTTCTGATATACTACGCTTTTTCTATAGGCAAACGAATAATGGAATGGAACCCATGAGCGCCCGATTACCCCGAAAATTGATCACCTTTGACTGGGCAATGAAGCGGTTGTTGCGCAGCAAAGCCAACTTTGAGATACTTGAAGGTTTTTTAAGCGAGCTGTTGGGCGAAGATATTTTCATCCTTGAAATTCTGGAGAGTGAAAGCAATAAGGAGAGTAGACGCGACAAATACAACCGTGTTGATCTCAAGGTAAAAAACTGCAAGGGCGAGCTTATCATTATCGAAGTGCAGTTTGAACGGGAACTTGATTATCTGCAACGGATGCTTTACGGCACATCGCGAGTTATCACCGAGCATCAGAAAGAGAGCCAGGCCTATGCAACCCTGGTGAAGGTTATCTCGGTCAACATCCTTTACTTTGATTTTGGCCACGGCAGTGATTACATCTATCATGGTACCACAACCTTCACAGGAATCCATGACCATGACAAACTGGAACTTGATATCCGGCAACAGAAGCAGTACGGCAAGATTCAGATAAACAATATTTACCCGGAATACTACCTGATAAGGATCAACAACTTTAACCGTATTGCAACAACATCGCTTGACGAATGGATCTATTTTCTCAAGAACGAAGATATTAAGGATGAGTTCAAGGCAAAAGGGATCCAGAAAGCAAAAAAGTCTTTTTCCCTCCTGAGTTTGACCGAAAAAGAGCAGTTGGCTTATGCTCGTTACCAGGATGACCTGCGGTATGAGGCCAGTCTGGTAGAGTCAAACTATGGACTTGGTCGTATGGAAGGGAAGGAAGAAGGTATTGAGATAGGAATTGAACAGGGGATTGAGAAAGGGAAACTTGAAGTTGCCAACCGATTGGTGGAGAAGGGAATGAGCGCTGAAGAAGCCGCAGCGGTTGCCGGGATACCAGTAGAGTTGCTACGCAATTGAAGAATAAATATTATCTCTCAGTTCACTTTATACTCCGGTACGCGTGTCGTCAAGCCGTGAGCCATAGAGCCAGACGAGCGCACCCTCTCCCGCCACGGCGCAGCAGGTGGTGTTGATTTGTTCTGTTGTCAGGCGCATGATGCTTTGTTCTCGTATGGTGACGGCGGTGTTTCGTTGGTGCACGCCACGGCGTACCCTTATGGGCTGTTCTCAATAAAGATAAAAGATTTTTTGCATTCAGTACCAAAGCCGCTGCAAAGAGTATCTCTCTCGATGACTGTTGTTGAAGAGATGAATCGCTATCTGTTTTGATCGTAAGTACACGTAGTCAACAACGTCCCCAAAGATTCTAAAGATTGGTTAGCTCAGCTTGTAGCCGGGGCCGCCGCCGCCTTCGGGTGTTGTCCAGGTGATGATGGCGTAGGGGTCGGCTACTTCGCAGGTTTTGCAGTGGAGGCAGTTGGAGGGGTTGAGCCTGAGCGCCGGGAGGGGTTCGGTGGTGATTTCGTAGACGGCTGCGGGGCAGAAGTGCTGGCAGGGGTTGCCGAACTCTACAAGGCACTTTTTGAGGCAGATTTCTGCGATATCTTCGGGTTTGATATGGAGGTGGCAGGGCTGGTTCTCTTCGTGCATGACACCGGAGTGGTAGAGGCTCCTCTCTTTGCTGAATGTCCGGATGCCGTCTGCCCTGAATTCCGGGATTGCGGAATTGGCGTTCTCTCTTTTTTTCATGCCGGGGACCGGAATGGGTTCGAGGCCTGGCAGGCTTGTCTGGTTTTTTTTCAGATTGAGGCCGGGAAAGCTGAGCTGGAGGCCTGCCTGAAGGAGTCCGGGGTAGAGCCCTTTGTCGAAGGCTGTCCGGTAGTTCCGGGCGGCGTGCAGCTCTTCGTATGCCCATGAGCTTTTGAACCGCTCCTCATAATGGTTGAGTCGTTCGGTGGAGAAATCGTTGTGCAGCAGCGCTTCGAAGAGGGTTTCGGCGGCAAGGAGACCGGATTTCATGGCGAGGTGTATTCCTTTGTGGCGCTGCATGTTCACCATTCCGGCCGATTCGCCGGTGATGAGAAAGCCGGGGCCGCTGAGCGGTGGCATGGCATCGAGGCCGCCGGAGCTGATGGTTCTTGCACCCGCCTCAACCATGGTTCCAAATTTGAGGATGTTGGCCATCAGCGGATGGAGTTTGAAGCGCTGCAGGTTGAGGTGGGGGTCGCATATCGGCGATTCAGGCCCCACCGAGGAGATGCATCCGACGGAGACGAGTGTTGGAGAGAAGGCGTAGAGCCAGCCGCCACCGTAGACGTCCGACTCAAAAGGGAAGCCGAAGGTGTGGTGTACCTCTCCTGCTATGACCCGCCCTTCGGGTATTTGCCAGGTCTCTTTTACTCCGGTTTCGTAGCGCTGCGGAAGGCTGCCGGTCGGAAAGTGTGCAGAGAGCTGGCGGAAGAGTGAGCCGTCGGAGCCTTCGCCGATAACGGTGACCTTGCTTTTGAGCAGCAGACCGGGTTCATAGCCGGGCTTCTGATTGCTTTTTTTATCGAGTCCCTTGTCGTCGGTAATGATGCCGGCAAGCCTGCCGTTTTCGATAAAGGGGGCTGAAGCTGCGGTGTTGTCGAAGAGTTGGATTTCCTCCTCTTCGGCTTTTTCCGCCATCCATGCGCCGAGGCGGCTGAGCGAGACGAGCAGGGCTCCTTTGTTGCTGAACCGTTCGGGAACAAAGGGGACGGGGAATTTTCTCTTGCTTTGCAGCAGCCAGAGGCTCTCCTTTGAGACGGTGGCTTCAATCGGGCAGCCCTGCTCCCGGTAGTCTGGCATAAATTCTTCGAGGGCTTTCGGGTCAAGCAGGGCGCCGGAGAGCAGGTGAGCGCCTGGGTAGCGTCCCTTGTCGATGAGCGCTATGGTGGCTTCGAGAGGGTTTGCCGATTGGCGGTTGTGCTGCCTGATCAGCCGCTGGAGCTGGATGGCTGATGCAAGGTTTGCCGGACCGGCGCCGACGAAAACGATGTCAAATTCGATGGATTCTCGTTCTTGTTGCATAGGGCAAACTGGTTTTCAAAGAAGTATTCCGCCCAACAGAAGCGATGCGACGCTGAAGTAGATGACGATTCCGGTTACATCGACAAGCGTTGCCACAAAAGGCGCCGAGGAGACTGCCGGGTCAAGGCCGAGCCGTTTGAGCAGCAGGGGGAGCATTGAGCCGGTGAGTGTTCCGAACATGACAATGCCGACCAGTGAAATGCCTATGGTAAAGCCGATGTAGAGCCACTTGGTGTCGAGATGCCCTAAAACCGAGGCCCAGATGATCACCCTGAAGACTCCGATTGTGCCAAGAATACAGCCAAGCGCCAGCCCTGATACCAGTTCGCGGCGCATCACCTTCCACCAGTCACGGATGGTTATTTCACCAAGTGAGAGGGAGCGGATGATGAGCGATGCTGCCTGGGAGCCGGAGTTGCCTCCGCTTGACATGATGAGTGGTATGAAGGTGGCCAGAACAATGGCTTTTGCCATCTCGTCCTCGAAAAATGCCATGGCCGAAGCGGTCAACATCTCGCCGACAAAAAGAATGACCAGCCAGACGGCCCGTTTTTTGATCAACTGGGGTATTGGCAGGTCGATGTAGGGCTCTTCGAGGGCTTCGATACCGCCGAATTTCTGTATGTCTTCGGTCTCCTCCTCTTCTGCAACGTCAAGCATGTCGTCAACCGTCACGACTCCGATCAGGTAGCCGTTGGAATCGACCACCGGCAGCGCAACGCTGTCGTATCGCTTGAAGGCTTCGAGGGCGTCTGCCTGGTCTTGTGATGCCGTGAGGGTGATGAGTTTGTCTTCGGCGATAATTTCACTCACTGTTTTTTCGGGCGCGGAGAGCAGGAGCGTTCTTGCGAGGAGTTCGCCCTTGAGCTTGCCAATGTCATCGACGACGTAGATGACGTTCAGGGTTTCGCTATCATGTCCAAAGGTGCGGATATAGTCGAGCACCTGGTTGATATCCCAATCTTTTTTGACGCTGAGGTAGTCGGGAGACATGAGGCGCCCGACGCTTCCTTCGGCATAGGCCAGCAGGGTTTTGGCTATTTTGAACTCTTTGAAGGAGAGGAGTTTCAGCAACTCTTGTACAACCGTTCCTGGCAGCTCTTCAAGCAGCGCTGTTCGGTCATCGGCCGACATGCTGTTGAGGATATGGGTGACATGTTTTTTGGTGAGCGCAGTCAGAAGGTTCTGCTGGGAGTCGAAGTCAAGGTATTCAAAGGTTTCTGTTGCCAGTCCTTTCGGGAGCAGCCGGAAAAGAACCGCTTGCTCGTTTTCAGGGAGATCGGAGATGAGTTCGGCGAGGTCAACCGGCAGCCAGTCGTTGAAAATTCTCTGCAGTGCGCTGAAGTTTCGCTGTTCGATCAGCTCCCTGATTTCTGGCAAAAGTGGAGTTCCGATCATAAGCGGAGCGGGTTTAGTGTGAGTTATGGCAGCTTCCTGACACAGAGGGACTCAGACTCAAAAAGAGTTATTTTTTTAAACTTTCCAATATGCAGCTCTCGTTTTTTAACAGTTGCGTAACCTTTCCTTGAGAAATATGGGGGTTGTTGCGTATGAATTTTCGCCAGGGAAGCTCCCTGCTTCTTGAAATGCCCACTCTTGTTGAAGTGCCAATCATCTCCGGAGAGGGCGGTAGAGCATTTTCGAGAAAGAATTCGTGACCGAAACGCTCATGTATGGGGCAGCAGTTCAGCCAGTTCAAGGGTCGATTTTTCATAGAATTGTTTTTCGAGCCGCTCCATGAAGCAAGATTATAATTTGTAATGGTTCACGTAAGTATTATAATGTAGAAATGATAATTAAACTTCAACTGCTGTAAATTTCCCTGGTTAGTACATGGGCAGAGTTATTGCGATTGCAAACCAGAAGGGTGGGGTTGGAAAGACAACCACTTCCGTCAATATAGCGGCTTCGATTGCTATCTCCGAGTTCAGGACGTTGCTTATTGATATCGATCCGCAGGCCAATGCTACCTCTGGTTTCGGGCTTGAAATTGGTGATGAGATTGACAACACCTTCTACCAGGTGATGGTAAAGGGTGGCAACATACAGGATGCCATCAAGTCTTCCAGTCTGGAGTATCTTGATGTGCTTCCTTCCAATGTCAACCTGGTCGGGATGGAGGTTGAGCTGGTGAACATGAGGGAGCGCGAGTATGTGATGCAGAAGGCGCTCAAGGGTGTTCGCGATCTTTACGATTATATTATTATCGACTGTCCTCCCTCTCTGGGGTTGATCACGCTGAACTCGCTTACGGCGGCTGATTCTGTGCTTATTCCTGTTCAGGCTGAATATTATGCTCTTGAGGGTCTGGGCAAGCTGCTCAATACCATCAGTATCGTTCGCAAGCATCTCAATCCGAAACTGGAGATTGAAGGGGTGCTGGTGACCATGTATGACGCCCGGCTTCGTCTGGCATCCCAAGTGGCCGAGGAGGTGAAGAAGTTTTTCAAGGAGAAGGTTTACAAGACCTATATCCGGCGGAATGTAAGGCTTTCGGAGGCGCCGAGCCACGGCAAGCCTGCTCTGCTGTATGATGCCCAGTGCATAGGATCGAAAGACTATCTCGATCTCGCTCAGGAGATTTTTGAGAGGGATGGCAATATTGACAAATTTAAAGTTCGTCAGCCGTAGCTGACCGGTAAGCTGATGGGTGATATGCCAAAAAAAGTATTGGGACGTGGTCTGAAAGCCCTTTTTCATGAAGAGGAGTTTGTTTCTGTTTCGAAAGATGAGGCCGAGGAGCCAGCCGAGGTTGGTTCTATTGGCAGTCTTCCTGTAGATAAAATAACGGTCAACCCTTTTCAGCCCCGCAAGGAGTTTGACGAAACGGCTCTTGAGGAGCTGAAAAATTCCATCATTGAAAATGGTGTTATCCAGCCGGTTACGGTTTGCCGGGATGGTGATGGCTATCAGCTTATCAGTGGAGAGCGGCGGCTCAGGGCGGTCACACTGGCAGGGTTCAGGTTTATTCCGGCCTATGTTATTGATGCTCATGATGATTCGACCAAGCTTGAACTTGCGCTTATCGAGAATATTCAGCGAGAGGATCTCAATGCCATTGAGGTAGCGCTTGCCCTGAAAAGCCTGACGACGAAGTGTAACCTGACCCAGGAGGAGATTGCGCAGAAGGTGGGTAAAAACCGCTCGACGGTCACAAATTTTCTTCGCCTCCTCAAGCTTCCGCTCCAGATTCAGGATAGTATCAGAAGTCGTGAAATCTCATCAGGACATGCACGGGCATTGATCAACCTTCCCGGAGAACAGGAGCAGTTGGATGCCTGGAAAAAGATTATCACTCAGCAGCTCTCCGTTCGCCAGACAGAGGAGCTGGTGAACCGCATGTCGAGGGAGCAGTCAAAAACTCCCCAATCGCCCTCTTCGGAGCGCTCTTCACGTCTTGCCGAAGTTGAGTCTCATCTGAGGGAGAAACTGGTCAGCAAGGTTCGTATTGTTGAGAAAAAGGGAGGCAAGGGAGAGATTCATATTCCGTATTGTTCAAATGATGATCTCGACAGACTTCTTGAACTGATGCGCCGCGATTGAATCTTCCCCTCTGAAACATCTGCATTGAAAAAAAGTCCAATCATAAGCAAGAAACAATAGTCATGAGGTTTACCCTTGTAGGAAACGGAAGAATGGGACAGCAGGTCGCTTTGGTGATTGCCCAGTCGGGCTGTCATGAAACTGCGGCTGTTCTTGATATCAATACCGCCATTACCCCTGACCTTTTTCAGGGAAGTGACGCCATTATCGATTTTACGGTCAGGGAGGCTTTTTTTGCCAATCTGCCAGCCATGCTTGAGTCGGGTGTGCCGATTGTTGTGGGTACCACCGGATGGGATGATCTCCGCGATGAGATAGAGGTGAAAGTTTCTGATGCAGGCGCTTCACTGCTCTATTCGGCAAACTTTTCGCTTGGTGTCAACATCTTTTTGCGCACCGTGCGTGAAGCAGCACGGCTCATCGCCCCCTTCGGGCAGTTTGATATTGCCTTTGCTGAACAGCATCATACCGCCAAGGCTGATTTTCCGAGTGGTACGGCTTTGCGGGCGGCTGACATGATTCTTTCAGCCAACAGCCGGAAAAAGAGTGTTGTGCGGCAGCTCTCGGATGATAAAAAGCTTGCGCCGGATGAGCTGCAGGTTGCCTCTCTGCGGCTTGGTTCTGTTTTTGGCAAGCACTCCGCCTTCATTGATTCGGATGCTGATGAAATTGTGATCTCTCATACGGCTAAAAGTCGCTCCGGGTTTGCTGCCGGTGCGGTTGAAGCTGCCATCTGGCTTGCCCGGCGCCATACAACTGCACCGGGATTTTATACGATGGATGATTTTTTAAATGAAACGTTTTCCTGAGGTGATATGGCTGTTGAAAATGTGAATCGTACGCTTTTGCCGTTGGACGGAAAACTCTACACCGTTCTGCTTGGCGCCGCCATCATTATTCTGACGACGACGGTGCCCTATCTGACGATGGTGAATGTCTTTCTTTTTGCCGGTATTTTTCTTGCCGGTACGATTGCGCTGCATCAGACTATTCTGCGTTTTCAGGTACGGTTGAGTTATCGTGAGGCTTTTTTTCTGGGATGTGGCGCCGGTCTGGCGGGAGGCGTTCTCTCCGAGGCTGTTACCTTTATGCTGATGGAATTTTTCAATTACCGGCCAGGAACCGAGAGCCTTGCCCTTGTTGTTGACTGGGTGACTGAAATGGCGAAGGGTAAACCTGAACTTCAGGAGCAGGTGAAGGCGCTGGTTATGGCTGAGAAGCTTGCCCTTGCTCCGGTTTCATTGAGTTTTACGGATATCCTGATGAACATGCTCTTCTCCGGCGCTTTTTATGCTCCCCTTGCCGGTCTTGGGGGAGCATATGCGGTCTTAAGACTCAAAAGGAGCGCCAGACGGGGGTGAGGCCAATTTTCTGTACCACCCCCTGTCGATTTTCTGTGAGCCTGGCAGGGTGACCCACTGCTCTGCAGGAAAATAGCGGATGGGGGTTTTCAGTTTTCCAATCAGCGAGTGCATGGCCTCGGTTATGCTCTGCTCATCGGTTTTTTTCCCTGCAATCGTCTTGATGAACGCCACTGGCCGCTGGCCATACTCCTTGTCCGGAATGGGGACAACAAGAGCCTCCCGGATTCCTTCAATCATCATCAGCGCTTTTTCGATCTCTTCGGGGTGGATGTTCTCCCCTCCGGAGATGAACATGTTGTCCTTTCGGCCAAGTACAGTGACCTCACCCTTTTCGGATAACGTGCCGATATCGGCGGTATGGAACCACCCCTCATCATCGGTTTGAGGCTGAATGATGCCATTGCGCAAGTATCCCTGAAACAGGCAGGGCCCTTTGACCAGCAGCTCACCATCCTGTGCAACACGCAGCTCCCGGTAAGGCAGTATTTTGCAACTGTTCTGCTCGATTGTGGAGAGTGAGGCAGGGCTGGTTGCAATTTGTGAGCCCATCTCCGTAGAGCCGTAGCTGATAGAGAGATGAATTTTCTGGCGGAGAGCCTCTTCGATCAGCGATTTTGGCACAGCGCTGCCGCCGAGCAGAACGGCTTTCAGTTTGCGAAGGAGGGTCGTGCTTTTCTGGTCGGCAAGCAGGCGGTAAAGCTGTGTTGGCACAAGAGAGAGGTGCGTGAGGAGCGGGAAGTTCAGCAGGGATTGGTCGAGAGCTTCACCAGGCGCAGCAATGGCAAGGCTTCCGCCGAAGATGAGCGAGCGGAAGAGGAGTGAGTAACCTCCGATGTGGCAGAGCGGCAAGGAAAGCAGCCAGCAATCTCCTGGCCCGAAGGGGAGATTTTCATGGGAACCGAGAGCGTTGTACCAGTGGTTTGCAAAACTGTGTACGACCGCTTTTGCCTCTCCCGAGCTTGCAGAAGTGTGGATAATGGTGACAGGCCGATCCATCCCGTCGGGCGCTTCAACAGCTTCCGGCGTTGTGCTCTCTGCGGCTTCATCAAGGAGTGAGGTAACCGTTACGCTGCTTGCGACGTCGGTGAGGCTCTTTTGCGAAGAGGTTACCAGCAGACGGGGACGGAGTTTTTCAACCGTTTTTCTGAGCCGCTCTTCCGGAAAGCGCTCGTTCAGTGGGGCGGCGATCATCCCCGCTTTCAGCACTCCTGCCAGCAGCAGGGTCATCTCCGGGCTGTTTGGCGCGGCAATTGCAACGATATCTCCCCGACGAGCTCCTCTTGAGAAGAGGCTCTCTGCAATCTGCCGGGCCCGCCTGTTGTACTCAATGAAAGAGATGGTTTTGCCAGCCATGATCACTGCCGGCGAGTTGCCGAAACGCTCTGCCGCCCGGCTTATAATGTCCATAGTGAAACTCGCTTGAGGCTTCTCTCCCGGACGTTCGCCCCCTCCCGGTAGAGTTTTCGGGGATCAAGCAGGGCATTTTCAGCGCCAAAAGGGGCTTCAAGCAGGTCATGCTCAAGGTAACGGAAGGTGTCGAGGCCACATGCTGCCGGTTTTACGGCAGTTGATGCCGCAAGCAAGGTGTAAAAGCTCAGACTGATGCCGCTTTCGAAGGCTGAGCTGAAAACAGCAAGCAGATTATGTTTTCGGGCGTAGCGGGCAAGTTGTCGCGTGGCACTGATGCCGCCCAGGCGGTTTGGCTTCAGTATCAGCGCGGCAAGTGATGCCTCCGGAATTTGAAAAAGCAGATCCGGCTTTTGCCAGAGGGTTTCATCGAGCGCGGTCTGAATGGCTGTTTTAGCGAAGAACTCGCCGATAAGTTCAGCCTCTTTCAGCGGCTCTTCGATATAGGCAATGCTGTTTCGCGGGAGATGTCGTGCAAACTCGAGCGCTTCATCGAGGGTGAGTGTCTGATTGGCATCAAGTCGCAACGTGATACGCTCTCCGTAGGCGCGGTGCAGGGCATTGATGCTTCTGATGGCGTTTGCCGTATCACCCGCTGTAACCTTGAGCTTGAAGGTTCGGTATCCAAGGGCGAAGTACTTTTCTGCCCGCTGCATGATCAGCTCCGTATCGCCGAAGAGCAGGGCATTGAGTGGAACCTGCGCGGCGACATGACCATTCAGCGACAACAGGGGAGGCACTCCTGATGTGAGGGCCTCAAGGTTGATCATGACCATCTCCAGCCCTGTCCGTACGGAAGGGAAGAGCTCTTCAGGCAAAATGCCTGGTGCAGCAAAATCGTGTCTTGAAAGAACCCCGACCAGTTGTGCTTCGGCTGATTGCAGCGTTTCACGGTGCAGGCCAGGAAGCGGCGCAATCTCCCCCCAGGCGGTGTGGCCCCCTTCTTCGCTTTTCAGTGCAACCGCAATTCCTTCCCGTTGCACAAGCCTATGCCCCTTTACGGTGATTGGTTCCGTAAAAGGGATGGCATAGCGGTAGATGACGAGATGTGATGCTTTCAAGGTCTCTTTGGAAATTTGCTGAAATCAGGTTTCCGTTTTTCGACAAAGGCATTTCTGCCCTCCTGTCCCTCTTCACTCATGTAGTAGAGCATCGTGGCATTTCCTGCAAGTTCCTGCAAACCGGACTGGCCGTCACAATCGGCATTGAGGGCAGATTTGAGGCAGCGTATGGCGAGCGGAGAGTTGGCAAGAATTTCGCGACACCACTGTACGGTCTCTTCTTCGAGCCGCTCAAGCGGTACAACCGTGTTCACCAGCCCCATCGCAACGGCCTCAGAGGCATTGTACTGGCGGCAGAGGAACCATATTTCGCGAGCCTTCTTCTGGCCCACAAGCCGGGCCATATAGCTTGCTCCCCATCCTCCGTCAAACGAACCGACTTTCGGGCCGGTCTGGCCGAAAATGGCGTTGTCGGCGGCAATGGTAAGGTCGCAGAGCATGTGCAGCACATGACCGCCACCGATAGCATAGCCCGCAACCATGGCGATGACCGGTTTCGGGCAGGTGCGGATATCGCGCTGGAAATCGAGAACATTCAGGCGATTGACCCCTTTGGCATCAGCATAGCCCGCCTGACCACGTATTTTCTGGTCGCCCCCCGAGCAGAACGCCTTCTCTCCCTGGCCGGTCAGAATGACTACACCAATCGAATTGTCGTTTCGTGCGTCCGACAGGGCGGCAATCATCTCGTCAACTGTCTGCGGACGAAATGCGTTGCGCACTTCCGGACGGTTGATGGTGATTTTGGCTATGCCTTCCGATTTATGGTAAAGGATATCGGTAAAATCGCCGGATGGTATCCAGTTAACAGCGCTCATATCAGGATAGTTGATGCTTGTTGAAAAATCTTGTCAGGCAGTCAAGAAACAGCTCCCGGTTTTCGATGTGCAGGGTGTGTCCGCAGCCGGGAAAGATCTCAAGTTCGGACTCAGGGCACAAATTAACCATTTGGCGGTTAATCTCAACGAATTTAAGGTCTTTTTCACCCACAAAAAATTGTATTGGCACCCTGTTATTTTGCAGTTCCTCCCAAACGGAGGGCTGGCATCCCGTGCCGAGCAGCCTGAGCGCCGAGGCGAGGTTTCCGGGATTATTGATTATCCTTTCGCTCTCGATCTCCTGGAATATCGGGTGATTTTTGAGTGTGGAGAAGAGCGGCTGCTCATACCACTCCTTGATAAACCCCTCAAAGTTCCGCTCGATTTTCCGCGCAATGCCTTCATCGCTCTCCCTGCGGCTCCGGCGCTCCGCTTCAGTTCTGAGGCCGGGCGAAGCCGAGACAATAATGACTTTTTCAAAGAGTTCCGGGTAGCGCAGCGCCAGAGAAAGAGCAATTCTGCCACCCATCGAATAACCGACAAGAAAGCAGGGTTCGGGAGTTGCCGAGCGGCTCAGCTCCTCCGCCAGAAGGTCAACCGTTTCGGTAAAAAAGAGGTCGGGGTCACCATTTGCCTCTATTTCGCTCTCCCCGTGTCCGGGCAGATCAACCAGAATGCAGCAGTACTCCTTGTCAAGCTGCTGGGCAAATGGAACCCAGTCGCCGCCCGAGCCCAGAAAGCCGTGCAGAAAGAGAATGCGGGGAAGGGAAGAATCCCTTACGCTTTCCGCGTCAAGTGGGGTCTCACTCTTGGGGGTGGTGGTTGTTATGCTCATAATGTTGTTGACAGATTGCTGTACCTGTTTACGGTGGTCATTAGGAAGGATTTTGGATTAATATATGAACCCTGTCGACGTGCAAAAAGCTCTTTGCAGGTGAAAAAGAAAATTGCCTGCAGAGAAAAAACTTCGTAACCTGCAATTGATAATCTGACTTCGCAACCACAACTCAGCAGTGGTTTATGTTTTGTGTTGCTGTGTGACATCTCCGAAAAATTGCATCAATATCTTCAGGTTTTTTCAGGGAGCTTCAATAACAGGTGAACCCCATGCATGGAAAAGGTAGCTGAATTCATAAATGCTGAAAGTTACAGGCAGGCTCTTGCCCGCTTGTGCCGACTCGCGGTTGGCTGAAATACCATCGTGCGGTTCCACTCAGCAATCCTCAAGGTATTCCTGTCGACGTTACAGGAATGCCAAAAGGATATTTGGATTGGGCTGCAAAAATTTCCATAGCAAAGAAAGAGTCGGATTTGAGGTTGATTGTTTTCAATTAGCATAAAAACGGGATTTTTTCTTTTCTAAATAATGTTAAATTATTCTATGCGGAAAGGTTTAGAATCATTTAGGAAGTCGTCATGAACATACTCTCTCTACACGCAAGCGATCCGCTTCTTTTTGTCGATCGTGCGATGCCTTCCGACCTCCTTGAGGCCATCAAAAAGCTTGAAAAATGGGATGAAAAAGCGTTGGATATGGCAAATCTGCTGATCTCGGTCTGGTCAGCAGATGCAATTGCACGACCCAACGATCGCGAAGGTATATCTGAACTTCAACGTCTTATCCATAGCGCTCTTGACGGTCTGAATTCATCGGCATCGCTTCCTGAAGAGTACAGGTTTCGATGGCTGGAAGCGAGCGATATGCTTGAATCGAGACGCCTTAACCTCGCTTACGCTGATCCTGAAGTGCTGCTCAGGCGCCGCCATGTTCCCGAAATTCTGCAATCGCTTCTCGAAACAGGAAATCGTGAACTCCCTCAACTGGACCTTATAAAAAAACTGGGAGTCAGTGCGGGTCGGGTCACACAGCTTATTGGGAATCTCGAATCTTGCGGGCTTGTAACCAAACGGAAACAGGGTCGTGATATTCTTTTGCAACTCACTGATATCGGGCGGAAGCATGCAGCAAGCGCACCAAAGATGGCAGCACCTGTGACAGGTTTTCGCGGGTTACTCTCAACAGACGCTACGATTCAGTCGCACGTGAAAATTGGAAAACTGATTGCCGCATGACTCCATTCACCGTCACCTTCTACAGTTACAAGGGCGGCGTCGGGCGCAGCCTGCTTGCCGCCAATATTGGTGTTCTTTGCGCTCGGCGTGGCAAAACGTTGTTGTGGGATCTCGATATCGAAGCGCCAGGACTGCACAACATTCCAGGGCTGACGCCATCAAAACCTGTCAAAGAGGGTTTTTTTGAATGGATGATTGCATGGCAGGAATCCGGAAAAGCATCGAACAAAGCTGATTTCGGCAAACTTCTGAAACTCGCTTGCCAGACGCCGGAACAGGATCGTCTCTTCATCTTGCCTGCCTATGGCGATAACAAGGACTTTGCCGGGCTTTTTCAGAGCATCCGCTGGGATGATTTTCTGGTTCGTGACCTCGACATCGGCCTCGCACTCTTTCGCGGTATCCTTGATGCTTTCGGCAAGGCTGGATTTGAAACAGTGTTACTTGACTCTCGAACCGGTATCACCGACATCGGTGGTCTGCTTGCCGCCCTGCTGCCACATGCCACCGTTCTTGTTGGCAACTACGGCAGGCAGAATACCAGGGGCCTCGCCCATGTCTGGCAAGCCCTTCATTCGGCAAGCGAGGGGCGTATTGCTGCACGGGGTACGCTGCCGCGCCTTACCCGCTTGCTGGTTGCATCGCCGATTCCGGATATTTCAGATTTGCGTGCCCAAGGCCAAGAGATTTGGAAAGAGTCCTTTGGTCTGACACTCTCTGAGCTGGACACCATCCCTTTTGATTCCCGTCTGCTTTTCACCGAAGAACTTTACGCAGCAACACGCCCGGAAACTCCGGTAGCCAAAGCCTATAACGATCTGGAACGCCGAATTGACAAGGTACGCCAACAGGTTATCGCCGAGAGCGAGTCGGCCCGCCGCAGCGACGATGCCCGTCCCGATCTGGTCGTCCGCCGTAACAAAGATCGTCATGAGCAAGGCAAGAGCTTTGAAGAGCGTGTTGCTCACCTTTTGCGTCTGCTTGGTTATAGCGTTGAACGGGAACAGTTGATCGACAGCAACCGGGTTGATCTTGTCGCTCGCAAGCGTGCCGATTTCGGGCGTGAAGAACTCTACCTTGTGGAATGCAAAGATCATCAAAGCGTCATCCCGAAAGAGACCGTACAGATCTTCAAAACCTGGCTCGATGGCCCGACTGCCAGCCAGATGCAGGCTCGTGGCATGGTGGTTGCCGCACGCGACTTCAGCCCGGCGGCCCGTAGTTTTGCGCGAGAACAGGGCATTCAGGCGCTTACTTTTGATGAACTGGAACGCAGCCTCTTCGATTTTTCACCTTACCTTGCCCGCATCCGTCAGCGCTACGAAGCAAGCGCTCTTGCCAGTAACTATGTCGATCAATATCTGATTCTTGAAAAGCAGCCCGACGAAAAAACGGTATTGATGTTACCTCACGCTCTTGAATGGGTTTCGGGAGCGGGAAGTCGATTGTGGCTTGTGCTCGGCGATTACGGTACCGGTAAAAGCACATTGGTTGAGCGGTTTGCCTACGAACTTGCCCGCAACTGCGAAAATAATTCCGAAAGTCCGATTCCGGTCGAAATCAACCTGCGCCAGTTTCCAAATGCAATTTCGCTCGAAAGCCTTATCCGTGAACATCTCGAAGCCGAACTGCGCACCGTGCTCAATCCGGAGATTGTGCTGCACCTGCTCGAAGCGGGCCGGGTAGTGCTCCTGCTCGACAGTTTCGATGAAATGGGCGTTGCCCAGGCTGGGCGCAGTGTCGAAGAGCAGTTCCGCCAACTGGTGCGTCCGACAGCAAGTTCCGGTCGTAACCCACGTGCCAACCGGGTGCTCATCACCTCTCGCAGCCACTTCTTCCGCGACAACAGCAGCGCCAGGCAAGCCGTGCAGGGTGGCGACAAGCTCTTCGAAGCGGATTCAGCTCTGGGTAAAGCTGCACGAGCTTTCGACGCTACGCTCGATATGTTGCCCGTTTTCACAAAGGAGCAGATTGCAGAGTACCTCCAAAAGCGCCTCGGCATTGTTGAGGGTGATCAGGCACGGCGGTTTATCGAAGAGAGATATGGCCTCCAGGATATCGCTTCAACACCCCAGTTGCTCGACATGATTGTCGCCTCTCTTCCCGATTTGATAAAACAGGGCGAAAAAGTAACCACCGGGTCACTCTACCTGACCTACACCACCCGCTGGCTGAACACCATTCGGCTGAGCCAGGGGGAGGTAAACGTCGAGCATATGCGTGACCTGCTTGAGCGCATGGCCTGTGAGCTTTGGAGCAGGCCACGCAACCAGATCCACTACACCGACCTCGCCGTGCTGCTGCATCATGAAGGGGGACTTGCCCGCAGCCTCGATAGTGAGCGGGTTGACCTTGAACTGCGTACCGCCTCGTTCCTTGTGCGCAGCGCGGATGGTTATTATCGTTTTTCGCATCGCAGTTTCCTTGAATTCTTCTTTGCCCGTGCACTCTTTCGCGCTCTTCAGGAGGGTCATTTTGCAGAAGTTCTGACCTATGGCCGCATCAATCCAGAAGCCACCGCATTTCTGCTTGACTTGACTGAGTCAGCGCAACAGAGCTCCGATAAACTGACCGAAGCTATTCGTACCATTCTTGCAGACACATCGGAGTTCATTGTCCGAGGGCTTGCATCGCGTGAGCGTGCCCGCAGCACCGGAGAGTATAGTGATGCTCAGGCGGTTGTTGAGCATCTTCAGAAGATGCTTCTCGCAGAAAAAAAGAAGAGGTCGTGAAATTCGCCACCCGTTTTATCCCTGAAGCGAAAGAGGATCTTGTATTTCTTCTCGAAAATGATACGAAGGCTGCGGAAGAAATCGCCCAGGATTGATATTGCTTTGAGCTTGTATGATTTTATCGTAGAGCGTTTCAGGCGCAATGTCGGCACCATTTGGCCATGATATGGTACCTCCCTCAATTGATGCTTTCCGGAAAAAGGTTATCTCCTTCAACGGCTCAAAAACAGGGCCAGTTGAGAGGTATTCGGAAAAATCAACGTCGCCATTTATGCCGTTATCAAAGATGATATGGTAAATATACCCCTCTTTACAGGTGATACGCACAATGTCGTTCATGTTCCACATCGGCAAAAAATCAGTCTAAAGGTTCAATCTTCTTGATTTCCTGACCTGTCATTGCCAAACGCCAGTCTGTTTCAAGTTCAGCAACTCTGAGGTCAACCCACTCTCTTACCAGTTTTACTGCGGTTTTTGAACCGAGATCACCACGCAAAATGTTCCCCTGAAAATCAAAAACAGCTTTCTTACCCTGAAATTCCGCATGAAAATGAGGAGGATTGTGCTCCTGATGAAACATTCTTATGATGATTCCAAAAAATCGGGAGATTTCAGGCACACTTTCAATGTAATCTTTAAAATCACATATTGAATCATGGATGGAGTGTATGACTACAGGAGCCAGCTATGTAAGGGTAAGATAGCTATTATCTGCAACATGCGAGAGTAATTTATTAGACCGGAATATTTGTTGCTGTGGAACAGCCGGTATTGCTGCGTGAGAAGTGAACGGGACTGATTTCGTTTTGATTGACAGGTGCAAGCAGTTAACAACCTTTCCCAAATTTGATGCCAAACGAAACATCCACTATGCCGCTTGATTATAAGGGAGTTATGGTTTCGAGCACCTTCACCGACCTGAAGGAGCATCGTGCTGCGCTGATCAACATTATCGATGGCGCGGGGTTTAAAGCTGTGGTGATGGAGCATGATTCAGCCAAGTCTGGCGTGGATGTGATCGACTCTTCGCTACAGATGGTTCGGGATAGTGCCGTCTATATTGGAATCATCGCAAAGAAGCTTGGCCAGATGCCAAAATGTCCCACTCGTAATCCTCGTAGTGTTTCAATCACTGAACTGGAATTCAACGAAGCGGTACGTCTCGGTCGGCCCATTCTGTTGTTCCTCATGGGGAATGAGCACAAAGTCATTGAGTCCGAGTTTGAACTCAAAGCCTTGAATCGCAAGAAGCTGAACGCCTTCCGTGAGAGGGCAAAGAATATGGGGCCGGATTCGAAAGTGCATCGTGTTTATGCCGAGTTCAACAGCCTTGAGGAGTTCAGGGAAAAGGCGGCCAAAGCGCTCTCCGATCTGCGCCTTGCTTTTCATGCAACCCCATCGGCACCTGAAGCAGGCAAGGAAACTTCTCAATCCGTTGACAAAAAACATGAAGAGTGCGCAGAGTGTTACCAGACTATCCTTAAAGAGGAGTTGGGTTACATTCGTATGCTTGGGCTTCCGGGTGTTGAGAGCATCAAGGTCAACCTGAACAACGACACCTTTGTGCCCTTGCGACTCTCCGACAGTTATGCAAGAGGTGGGCTTTTTTCAAAAGAGAGCGAGTTGCAGGGAGGTGAACATATTCTCTATCCTGACGAGATCATGAAGCAGGCCTTCCACGACCGGAGAGGTCGCCGGATGCTGCTCGTTATCGGTGACCCTGGTGCTGGCAAAACAACGCTTCTCAAGTATTATGCCCTTTGTGCGCTTGAGGATTTCGCGAAGCTTGGATTCAGCGCTCCACTCAATGTATTCTACCTGCCCTTGCGTGATCTTGTCCGCGACAAGGAGGGTCGTTGCACTGAAAATCTGCCAGCAACCCTTGCTGCCTGGTCAGAAAAGCATCACCAATCCATTGATGCAAAGGTTTTCAATGACTGGCTGAACCACGGCAGCTCGCTGGTGTTGCTTGACGGTCTTGATGAAATCAGCAACATCGAAGAGCGAAAAGAGGTGTGCCGGTGGATTGACAACGCCTTCAGCGGCTTCAGCAAGGCCTGGTTTGTGGTGACATCACGGGCGACAGGGTACCGCAAAGATGAGGGTATTGAGCTTGCCTCAGATTATGAACGTGCCGATGTACAGGACTTTACCCCGGAGCAGCAGGAGCGGTTTTTACGAAACTGGTTCACGGCTGCATTTCTGAAAGAGCCTTGTGAAAAAGGAGTTCACGAGGAGTTGTGGCAGGAGAAACAAAAAAAGGAGGCCGAAAAACGCACCACCACCATTGTTGCGCATCTCAAGGTCGAGAAGAACAAGGGGCTGCGCCAACTGGCCGCCATACCCATGATTCTGCAGATCATGGCTATTTTGTGGAAGGAGAGGGAGTACATGCCGGAAAGCCGTGTTGAACTCTACGATGCAGCGCTCAACTATCTGCTTGAATTCCGCGACAAACGCCGGGATATTAAACCGCTGCTCTCGGCAACTCATGCCCGGCAGGTGCTTGGGCCGGTTTCATTCTGGATGCAGGATACGCTCAAAAAAGATGAAGCGGCAAAAACAGAAATGCACAGTGAAATGAAGGAGTGGCTTGACACGCTGGATACTCCTCCAACCGCAAAAGTTTTTTGCGACTATCTGGTCAATCGTGCAGGTTTGTTGGTCGAGACTGGCGGCAAGGAGTACCTCTTCCGTCATAAATCATTCCGTGAATATCTCGCAGGAGTTCAGCTCAAGGAAGATCGTCCCTATGAGTATCTGAACACACTTGTTGCGAATTTTGGTGATGACTGGTGGGAGGAACCACTCCGCTTTTTTATAGCATCAGTTGATGCCAAAGTTTTTGATGCCTTCATGCAAAAGCTGTTTGATTCGCCATGGAGTGACGAGATGACACCAAAGCAGCAGTTGTTATTGCAAACAATCATTGAAGAGGCTAAAGGAAAAAAAATTGACGCATTGTGCAACAAGCTGCTTGAACCGACTACAACAGGCGGTCGGCAGCGGGTGATTCTTGACTGCCTCAAAGCTATCAATAAACCGGTAGCGCTTGATGCGTTGCAGCAGTTCCGGGAGAAAAAACTTGCCGGAGAGAACCGGGACGTTATCAATCGGACTGAGGAGGTGATTCTGGCACTTGGAGGTCAATCGCTAACTTCAAAAGCTGAAAAGAGCATCAGCGGAAAACCGGCATCGTTCCGAAATCCCAATGAACAGAATGCGGAGTACATCCTGATACCGGGCGGAAACTACCGGTATTCAGTTACAGACGAAATCGTGGATGTGTCAGATACTTACTTCGCCAAGTATCCGGTAACCAACAAGCTTTACCGCATCTTCATTGCATGGTTGCAGGCAAAAGAGATGCCGGTTTTGTATTCAGCATTCACCACTGAACTGGATGCTATCGCAAATGATAACAGGTGGGGAACGGATTTTGGCGGCTATTACAATAACGGTAAAAGTGATCTTGCGGCACTCTTTCGTTCAAAGTATGATGAAGATCGCAAATACGATGGAGAGGATCAGCCGGTGGTTGGGGTTACCTGGTATGCTGCCAGAGCTTATTGCCTCTGGCTTTCCTTGCTTGAAGGTGATAAGACATGTTACCGTCTTCCTGATGAAATGGCGTGGGAGTGGGCAGCGGGTGGAAAGCAAGGAACAACTGGGCAGAAAGTACGTTCTTATCCGTGGTCTGAAGCGAAGGGAAAGCCCAACTCAACACTTGCGAACTATAATAAAAACATAGGCACAACGACACCGGTTGGCAACTATCCTGAAGGAGCTACCCCGGAAGGGCTGTATGATATGGCTGGCAACGTCTGGGAGTGGATGGGCAACTGGTATGATAAAGAAAATGAGTGGCTAGCTCAGCGTGGTTCGTCGTATTATAGCAGTAATGCTGATGCTCTGCGCTGCTCCTCCCGGCTCATCAACGATCCGTGGAGCTGGTACGTCAGCCTTGGTTTTCGAGTGATTCGTTCCAGTCCTTTTTCTTCCTGAAAATCTGGCAATCTGATCTCTGAATCTCTGAAAAAAGAGCCCCCGCAAAAAGGCAGGCTCACATGGTGAGAATGGAATTTTTTTTTGATTGTAGGGGCACGGCATGCCGTGCCCCTACGATGCGCGGGACATACGGTGTGTCGGGTTCCATGCCGCACCCCGGATGGCGGTGGCATTGGTGACGTGTAGGGGCACGGCATGCCGTGCCCTCACGATGCGGGACACACGGTGTGTTGGGGTCATGCCGCACCCGGATGGTGGTGGTATTGTGAAACGTGTGAGGGCACGGCATGCCGTGCCCTCGCGATGCGGGACACACAATGCGTTGGTGTCATGCAAATCGGGCGTACCCGTATAACGAACGGCGAATCAAACAAATGGGGGGGCATAATGCAGGATCATCATCGGCATAGCATCCGTTTGCAACAGTACGATTACGGCCAATCCGGGTTTTATTTCATTACCATCTGTACGCATAATCGATTTTGTCTGTTTGGGGCCATTGAGCATGATGTGATGCGGCTCACTGTACAGGGAGAAATTGCTGCTGCCTGTTGGTCGGCCATTCCGGATCATTTTTCCCATATTGAATTGGATGAATGGATTGTCATGCCTAATCATGTTCACGGTATTTTGCGGGTTGGGGACAATGATGATGCAACCCGCAGGGTCACGGCATGCCGTGACCCTGCGATGGCGACAACGACAACGGCATTCGAACAATTCGGGGTGCCGGTTTCCGGGTCAATTCCGACGGTGATTCGTTCATTCAAATCGGCGGTGACCAAAGGGATTAACGATCTTTCTCAAACGTCCGCGAAAGGTGTTGTCTGGCAACGCAATTATTGGGAACACCTGATCCGTGATGAACCCACCTTGCAAAGAATCAGGGAATACATCCGCAATAATCCTCTGCATTGGGAAATCGATCAATTGTATTCGTCGTAGGGGCACGGCATTGTGGGGGGTAACGGCACGGGGGCACGGCATGCCGTGCCCCTACGATGCGGGGATATGGTGTGTTGGCTTCCATGCCGCACCCGGATGGTGGTGGCATTGTGAAACGTGTAGGGGCACGGCATTGTGGGGGGTAACGGCACGGGGGCACGGCATGCCGTGCCCCTACGCTGTGTGATAATGGTTATCGCATATCTGATTGTCCTTCTCCGGTTTTGGGAGAAAGAATGGTTTCTGATGGTTTTTGCTGTTTGTCGATTCCGGGGATTTTGGAGTCGAGGGATTGCATGAATGGATAGTAGGCTTTCGGTTTTCTGAGAAGCGGGACGTAGAAATCAACAGGGATCTCTATGACTTCACGATTATTCGGGCCCTGATAGAGAGCTTTGGCAGTAACGAAGAGTGCTGGTTCGATAACGCCTCTGCCATCATCAAAGAGCACGAGGGTTGATTTTTGAGCGGTGTTTTTTTCCGAATGTCCGGTCAACATGCAGAGCTGATTCTGGATATCCTTCCGGATGAGCTCATTGCTTTTCAGTTCGGCTGGTTGAATTTTTCGTGCTTCCACTTCAGGCCAGTTACGGATCATACCGGTCAGGTTGCCATTTTCACCCAGATGCATCACTATTCGCGAGCCAGGCCCCTGGACAGGCAGACCATTCAACTTGCGGCTGAATTGCACCGTAACCAGCTTTTTGTAGGCGCCGGTACTTTTCCCCTCTTTCGAAACACTCATGTCGAGACCGCCAACATGTGCCACGAGCATCTCTTTGCTCTTTTTTGGCATATTGCCTGTTTCTGAAAGGTATTTTCTGGCCAGTTCCGGAGCCGCCTGCACTGAAGGGAGGTTGCTTGTTGACTCTTCGGCTGCATATTTTCCGAGACCGAAGTTCAGCAGAAAGCTGCCGTTCTGTTGATCGATGTCAAAGACCGCAGAAGGATCGTTTGCGGAGGTAAAGATAAAGCGACCAGTCAGTTGCTGAACGTTTTCAAAAGAGCTGTTGTTTTCACGCGAACTCTTCATGATTCGTCCCAATAGTTCTTGCGCATCGCTCTGATTGAGCATTTTGACGGGAACTGCCTGATAGGTTATCAGCTCTTTGTTGCCGATATAGTTATTACTCCTCGCTGCCAGATGCAGGAAGCTTTGATCGGGGAGAGGGTTTTTCCGTGTGAGTTCTTCGGCAGAAACGTTCGTTCCCAGAGCAAGAGTCATCGTTATGAGGGCAACAATGGATGTCATTTTTTTCATGATTAGTCTCCTCTCAATTAGTATTGATACCAGATTTTAAGCCAGGTATGAGTCGCGGGTGGATCAGCGCTGAAGGTTGCATACGAATCACCCTCACAGGGAGGATACATTACTGCCGCACCTCGTTCACTTCCGTCGCCGTAAAGCGAGATGGCATCAAACCATGCCTGCCAGACGGCTGCCCCTGATTTTATGCGGCTGCCGAAATAGGCTGAAATATCCTGATCACAGGACATCGATGCTGTGGTACGGAAACCGCAGACCTGGTGAACGCCGTCGAAGACACCGGTACCGCCGGTCCAGGCAGAATACCAGTCGGCAACTTCCAGAGGGCTTGCGACAACATTGCAGGCGTGCAGGGTAACAAATTCCGCATTGTAATCACCCCACCCCTTATGCGTTGTTGAGCCCGCAGTTGTCAGGTCAACCCAGGTTGACTGGCATTTGATTTGCCATGGGCTGCCGTGACCGACAAAGTAGGAAAAGTCCATTTTGTCGACCCGTTCATTGTTGGAGGATGTAAATTGAAAGGGTTCAGCCCAGTAATACTGATCATAGCTGAAATTATTGATAAAGTTCCATACCGGAGTTGTGGCATCGCCTTCGGTTTTACTGCCGACATATCCACCCTCCCAGTGATCAACCGCAGATGCTGTCCGGAGAGGCGAAGAGGTGAAGAGCAGGAGAAGCAGACAGAAAAAGAGCTTTTTTCTGCGAGCAACAAGATGTTTTTTGTCCATAATAAATCTCCCTGTTTCTGGTGTGCGTCAAGAGTTTCTGATGGAAAAACAAATACTGATGTAGATCACTTTCTTTGGAGTGTGAACAGGAAAATTACAAAAATATACACGGGTATTTGCACGCGTTTATCCTGAATCCTTGCCTTGGATGCGGTTTGTACAGTTGGGTTACTGTTATAACGCTATTTAATTCGGCTGTTCAGAAATCTTTTCAATAAAACCTTGATAGAGGTGGTTGGTCAGGGTTTCGATTCTCGCCTGCAGGGCGCGGTGGTGGTGAAGATTTTCTGCCCGGTTACTGCGCAGCTCTATGATGATGCTCCGGGGGCTGCCGGTTGCTTCGAGGTAGCAGCGGGTAAATTCCTGGTTGGTTTGCGGGCAGGCGTAGTCGAGCCCGAAGGTTTCGGCGGCTGAACGGATGCTGTAGTTTTGTGGTGTGGCAAAATGGGTTTCCATAAGGTCACGGTACTCTGCAATAGGAAGGAAGGAGAAGATGCCGCCGCCGTTGTTGTTCAGGACGATGATCTGCAGGGGTACGGTCATGGCGCCGAGCAGCGAGAGGGCGTTGAGGTCGTGCAGGAAGGCGATATCGCCGATGATCAGTGTTGTGCTTTTGCCATCTCCCTCAGCAAAGCCTGCTGCGGTGGAGATGATGCCGTCTATGCCGCTTGCTCCCCGGTTGATGGCGCTTCGGATGGCGTGAGGGTGGCTGCTGCAGGCGAAGTTGTCCATATCCCTGACGGGCATGCTGTTCGAGAGGAAGAGCCGTTGTTGGGCGGTAATGAGACGCGAAACGAGTCGTGCGGCTGAAATTTCGGTGACCGGTTTGTTGCCTATGCATTCGGCGTCAATCTCTTCTTCAGCCCGCCTGAAGAACTCTTCGGTTGCGGCGTTTATTATGCCGGATGAAAGTGTGCGGCATCCCTTGAGTTTGGCTGCGGTCGAGGCAATGGAGGCTTCGATGCTGAGGGTTACATTATGGTCGGGCGAGAGGCGGTTGGCGTGGTTTTTTACGACAATGTAGTGCTTTGGCTTCCACTCTCTGATGGCTGCTGCCGGCTGTTTTGCGATGATATGGCCTCCAAAATGGAGTACCAGATCGGGCTTGAAGTGGCGGGTGAAGTGTGGCGATGCAAAGGCCAGTTGCCAGGGACGGGTGGTGCTTTTCAGTCGCAGCCCCGATGAGAAGTCGGTGTAAAGTGGTATCTGCAGTTCAAGGGCAAGCTGTTCAACTGCTTCAGCCTCTTCGGGTTTCTGCATGTTTCCGGCAATGATCAGGGGCTCTTTTGCCACTGCGAGGGCTTCGCGCAGCAAGGACAACGTTTCGGCATCAGGCTCTTTTTCAGGAAGCGCCGATTTTCCTGATGGTTTTCCGTTTTCCAGCCACTCTTGCAGGGGCGCTGCCCATGCATCTTTCAGGTCAGGTATTTCCGGTTCAAGCGGTTCCCGGAAGGGCTGGTTGAGATGGACGGGCCCAGCGGGCGATCCAATGGTTTTTACTACGGCATGGGCAATGGTGGAGAGCAGTGCCTTGAGGGGAATCTCCTTCGATGGCACAGGCAGTTGCATATGCCAGCGGGTATAACTTCCGAAGATGTTTTCCTGGCGGATGGTCTGGTTTGCTCCGCATTCGAGCAGCTCGAAGGGGCGGTCGGCGGAAAGCACGAGAATCGGCTGAAAGTCCATCGATGCCTCAACAATGGCAGGGAAGTAGTTTGCGACAGCGGTGCCGGAGGTGCAGATGAGTACGGCTGGCCTGGCAGTTGCCCGTCCGTAACCGAGGGCAAAAAAGGCGGCTGAGCGTTCATCGGCAAACATTTTCCATCGCGCTTTCGGGTTTCTTGCAATGGCAACGGTGAGGGGCGTTGAGCGTGAGCCTGGCGAGATGCAGAAAAAATCAGCGCCCTGACGGATCAGCTCTTCAATGATGATGCTGCTCCAGAGTGAGTTTATCTGGCGGTTGTTCATGCCTCTTGCCGGGATATGGCCAGAATGTCCCCGATTTTCTGGTCAACCTCTTCCCATTCAGCAAAGGGATTTGATCCTTTTACCAAGCCGGCCCCGGAGTAGAGGTAGGCAAAACGGCCATGGACAAGGGCTGAACGGATTCCGACACAAAATTCTGCTGCGTCCCGGCTTACCCAGCCAATTGGAGCGGCGTACCAGCCACGGCTGAAGGGTTCCAGCTCCATGATATGCTGCATGGCCGGAGCCTTGGGCACTCCGCCTACAGCGGGAGTGGGGTGGAGCAGTTGCAGGATGGCGCTGTCGTACTCGAATTCGGGTTTCAGTTGGGCGGTACAGCGGGTGTAGAGGTGTGCAAGACGATTCAGTTGCAGGACGTTGACCTCTTTTTCCATATCAATATTGCTGCATATCTTTTGCAGCTCCTGATAGATCATCTCCCTGACAAAGTTATGTTCACGGATATCTTTTTCCGAGTTCAGAAGTACTTCAGAGGCGAGGTGGTCATCGCCGTTGATGGACTCTTTTGAACAGGTGCCAGCCAGAGCCTCCGTGAGCAGCATATTGCCGTCCCGGCGGTAGAGCCGTTCAGGGGTAAAGCTGAAAAAGGCGTGGTTTGGGGCGGGTTCAAAGTAGAACCGGAAGATGGTGTTCTGCTTGTAGGGGTAGTGCAGCAGAAAAAGGAGCGGTGAAAAGATGCTTGTGAATTCGAGCGTGGTCTGCCGTGCCAGCATGATCTTTTCCATCTCGCCGGACTCAAAGGTCAGCAGCGCTTTCCGGCACTCTTCCATCCACTCTTTTTCATCCGGATTATAGCTGAGGTGCAGCAGCTCCGGAAGTTTCATGACTGTGCTGTTTGTGTCGGTTACAACACGGTCGAGCAGGTCGGTTAGGGCGCTGATTTTTTTATGGATGTCATCGCCGATTTCAACCCAGAGGTGGCATGAGAGGGCGAAGGCGCCGTTTTCAAAGGTTAACTGGAGAAGCGGAAGGACAAAGGAGAAGGAGGAGAAGGGTTGCCAGATGGGATCCTGTTTTTCCTCGTTGTTGAAACGGAAGCCGCCGAAATAACGGGCATCGGGATTTTTGTCTTTGACAGAAAGGGCGAATTGCCGGAAATTGTCTCCATTATTTCCTGCTCCTTCACAGGCAATGGAGTCGGCAATTCCGATACCGGCTACGGAAAAATCTCTTTCCCGGTTCATCCAGAAGAGTCTGGGATAAACGCTCTGAGAGCTGAGCCATTCATCAGGTTCAGTCGGTTGCAGTGGCTGACGGAATGTTACAAGCAGGTGTTGCTCCCGTTGATCGGGCTCAACATGCTTGTCACCATACAGGGCTAATGCCGACGCAAGGCTTGAAACGGCCTTTTCTATGGATAAAGGTTCCTCTGAAGGGATAATCACCGGGCCTCTTTTTTGAGATGTTTCTGCAGAGAGAGGGCAAGATAGTTGTTTTTCACAAGAAGCCATTCATAAATCGCCTCGGCTTCGGCTCTGCGTCCTGTGCGCAGATAGCAGACGGCAAGGTTGTAGTGGGCATCGGTAAATGCATCACTGTTCTCTATGGCTTGACTGTAAAGGGTAGCTGCCTTTTCGAACTGTCCCAATTGCATGGTGACGTTGCCGAGATCGTAGAGTCTCAGCGAGTCTTTTGGTGAGCGATCGAGGTGCTTCTGAAAATATCCCAGAGCGTCAGCATATTTTTTCTGGTTGAAGGCTACGGCGCCAAGTGCGTGCAGGGCTTCGTCAAGTCCGGGATTGATGGCAAGCGCCCTCTTGTAGGTATCGGTGGCTTCGCTGTAGCGTTTGGAGCGTGCATAGGCGTTGCCGAGACGCAGATAGTCGGTGGCATTATCCGGGTTTTTCCAGACCTGCTGCTGCAGGTTGTCGATCTCGTTCTGGGTGCGGTTGCATGAAGTGAGTATGGTCATTCCTGCCAGGAGAATGATCACAAAAAGGCATGATATGCCTGCTTTTGAATGTGTTTGTGCATGTTTCATAGTATCTCAATATAACCACTCAAGGAATGATCTTCCAATCCTCATTTGACGGAAATATTTTAAAATTGCCGGTAGTGTACGTAACTTCTTCCTTGGTGAGTTGTTGCGCTGAAAGTGGCTGCGCATCCGGAGATGATAATGTAAATGATTTTATCAGGTAAATATCCATGAAAAACGAACTGCAGGTCAGCGGTATGCATTGCGGCGGTTGTGAGCTGCTTGTCAAAGAGGCGCTTGAAGAGGTAGAAGGGATCAGTGCTGCGGAAGTTTCATTCCTCAAGGGCTCTGTTGTTGTGGAATATGAACCGGAAGTGGTGAGCCTTGCCTTGGTGACTGCGGTGATTGAGGGGCAGGGTTTCACGGTGAAAAGCTGAGGCTGTTTGCCTTTTTTGGAAAGAACAAAAGAGCGGAAGGTGCCATGGCAATAGAAAAAACGGAGCGGCTCGCGGTGTTGATTGATGCCGATAATACACAGGCGACCATTATCGAAGGTCTTTTGGCTGAGGTCGCGAAGTATGGAACGTCGAGCGTCAAAAGAATATATGGCGATTGGACATCGACGGCTTTGAGAAGCTGGAAGGAGGTGCTGCTGGAGTATTCCATTCAGCCCATTCAGCAGTTCGGCTATACCAAAGGCAAAAATGCTACCGATAGCGCCATGATCATTGATGCCATGGATCTTTTGTATACGGGAAGGTTTCACGGTTTCTGCATTGTCTCAAGCGACAGTGATTTTACAAAACTTGCTTCACGCATAAGGGAGTCGGGGCTGTTTGTTTACGGGTTTGGAGAGAAAAAGACTCCGTCGGCATTTGTTTCTGCCTGTGACAAATTCATCTATATCGAGGTGTTGCGGGCAAAAATCAATGAAAATGAGTCGATCGCAAAGAAAACGATGACGGAACTCAAGCGGGATGCCCGTCTGGTTCGCTTGCTGAGGAATGCCGTTGAGGCTTCTTCGGACGAAAGCGGCTGGGCGCATCTTGCAACGACCGGAAGTAATATTGCAAAACAGTCACCCGAGTTCGATCCGCGTAATTATGGCTATATCAGGCTTGGAGAGTTGCTGGCCGCGACAAAACTTTTCGATATTGAGGAACGCATTGCTGGCGATGGGCAATCGAAAGCTATTTATGTGCGCGACAAGCGCAAAAAAGTTTGATTCACCACTAACCCACAGGAGTATTCCCCATGAAATCACCCAGGCTCATTTTGTTTTTTTTATTCATGATAGCTTTTCTGTCGTGCAAAGATGCTGTCGCCGCTGATCTTGCCGGTTCCAAAGATCATCCCTTGTTGCGCCGCTTTGCTGGCTCGGAAATTGTGGGGTACCAGGCAAAGCGTTTTGATGAGTATGAGCTGCAGACCTCAACCTTCAGCCGTTATAGCTTTGAGAGTAAAAAACGGGAGTATGTTACCCTGCCCCTGAAACCGGAAGGGCGTTTGACGCGGATCTGGTATGAAGCGGCTGGTGATACCGGCTCTCTTGAAGTTTTCAGGAACTACCTCAATGAGCTGACAGCAAGAGGGTTTGTTATCCTCTACGACTCAAAGAAAGATCCTGCAGCCGTTCGCTGGACCAATTATCTTGCCCCCTTTGGCTCTATGGATATTCAGACCAATCGCAGCAACTATATCTTTTTTGCGGCCGAAAAGGCGGGTATCTGTGTCGCCAGCGCTAAAAAGAAGCGTCCGGAAGGAGATGTCTATGTTCATTTGACTGCTGTGGAGTGGGGGAAGAGTGATGCGGTGTATAAGGCAAAACGCGGCGCCTACCTTGCTGTCGATATTATTGAAACTCAGCCCATGGTGCAGAAAATGGTGACGGTCACTGCTGCTGAAATGTCGCAGTCATTGAGCGCTGTTGGCAAGGTTGCTCTCTATGGCATCTATTTTGACCCCAATAAATGGGATATCAAACCTGAGTCTCGTCCTGCGCTGAAGGAAATTGCGATACTTCTGAACAAACAGCCGACATTGAGACTGCATGTTGTGGGGCATACCGATAATGTTGGCGGGTATGAGGCTAATACCGTGCTCTCCAAGCGCAGGGCTGAAGCCGTTGCCGCCTCTCTTGTCAAGGATTTTGGTATTTCAGCGCTTCGCCTTACGGCAAATGGGGCGGCCTATCTTGCTCCTGTTGCGTCGAATAGCACGGAGGCAGGAAGGGCTAAAAATCGCCGTGTTGAACTGGTGCCGAGATAGTGTTTTGAATGGCAAGAAATCCGGGAGGGGGAAAATAAAAAAGGCACCGCATTGCAGTGCCTTTTTTATTCTTTTGCGGAGCTGACGGGGTTCGAACCCGCGACCTCCTGCGTGACAGGCAGGCGCTCTAACCAAACTGAGCTACAGCTCCATTAAGAAGTTGTAAATGTAGGCAGACTCCCTGTAATATCCAAAAACTATTTTCATTTATTTCTGTTTATATTAAACGACAGAAAAGTGGGGGGCATTCCCGTAATCCTTTTTTTCTTAAAGGCATTCAACCATCAAGACTGTGACCATTATGGCCGTTATCGATTCCAGAAATTCGCTCACCGTTACGGATAACCGGACGGGAAAAGCTTATGAGCTTCCGCTTGAAAACGGTTGTCTGAATACGATGGATCTTCGTCAGATCAAGATATCAGATGAAGATTTCGGGGTGTTGGGCTATGATCCGGGTTTTTTAAATACAGCATCCTGCAAAAGCCGCATCACCTACATTGATGGTGACAAGGGGATTTTGCGTTATCGCGGTTATCCCATTGAGCAGCTTGCAGAGAAGAGTTCTTTTCTGGAAACCGGATATCTTTTGATCAAGGGAGAGTTGCCGGACAAGGAGAGGCTGGCAGAATGGACCTACAATATTCGGAATCATACCATGACCCATTCCAATATTATCAAGTTTATGGATGGATTCCGTTATGATGCACATCCGATGGGTATTCTGGTTGGTACGGTCGGCGCACTTTCGACCTTTTACAGTGACGCGAAGGATATCAACAGTGAAGAGTCGCGCAAACTTCAGGTACGCCGCCTTATTGGCAAAATACCTACTCTCGCGGCCATGAGTTTCCGTCACAGTCTGGGCTTTCCCTACGTTCTTCCTGACAATGAGCTGAGCTATACGGCCAATTTCCTCTCCATGATGTTCAAAATGACCGAACATCATTACGAGCCGAATCCGATTCTTGAACATGCTCTCGATGTTCTGTTTATTCTTCATGCAGACCATGAGCAGAACTGTTCAACCAATGCGGTTCGTGCGGTTGGCAGTTCTGGCGTCGATCCTTATACCGCAATAGCCGCTGGCTGTGCGGCGCTTTATGGTCCGCTGCACGGCGGGGCCAACGAGGCTGTTATTCACATGTTGCTCAAAATCGGCTCAATTGACAAAATTCCTGACTTCATAAAATCGGTCAAGGAGGGTGAAGGTCGTTTGATGGGATTTGGTCACAGGGTTTATAAAAATTATGACCCAAGGGCAAAAATTATCAAGGATATTGCCTTTCAGGTTTTTGAAGAGACCGGGCGCAGTCCGCTGCTTGATATTGCTCTTGAACTTGAGCGTATTGCACTTGAAGACGAGTATTTTATTAATCGGAAGCTCTATCCCAATGTTGACTTTTATTCCGGTTTGATTTATCAGGCGATGGGATTTCCGCTGGATATGTTTCCGGTCCTTTTTGCTATCGGCAGGATTCCCGGATGGCTTGCACAGTGGACTGAGCATGTCAAGGATTCGGAGCAGAAAATTGCAAGACCCCGGCAGATCTATCTTGGCGAAGCAGAAAGGAATTTTGTTCCGATTGACCTGCGTCCAAAAAACCATTTTGATGAGCAGAAAGCGGTACTCTGCAGGTTGTAGGTCAAGCTGTAAAACCTGCTTTTTTGCAGAAATGCAGTTGAAAAAGGTGTTTTTCTAATTTTACGTAGTTTGTTATGTCGGTTACCACCAAAGATGTTACCTATATCGCCGAGTTGGCCAAGCTGAAGTTCAGCGATGATGAGATGCTGACGATGACCAGCGAGCTCAACAATATCCTGCACTATGTTGAAAAGCTCAATGAAGTTGATACCGAAGGTGTTCTGCCTCTGAGCACTATTCATGATGCGGTCAATGTGCTGCGCGAGGATGTTGAGCATCAGCCGCTCTCCTCAACAGCCGTATTGCTGAATGCTCCTGACCGGCAGGATCGCTTTTTCAAGGTGCCGAAAGTGATCGGATAGGGTGATAGAGCTTCGCGAAAAAAATGGCAGTGCAGTCTTTGTTGTCAAGGCACAGCCCCGATCGTCCAAAAGCAGGGTTTGTGGCCTCTATAACGGTGGTTTAAAGGTGAACCTGAAGGCTGCGCCAGTCGATGACGCAGCCAACAGGGAGTGTTGTGAACTCTTTTCAAAGCTCTTTCGCATTCCTCCATCGCGGGTTCATATCCTCTCAGGCCAGAGTTCGCGGACAAAAACAGTGATGGTTGAAGGGATCAGTTCCAAAGCTGCAGCCCTCGTTCTTGAACCCTTTGGTTGATTACTCCTGACTGCTCATGAAAGCTGTTATACTTATTCCCGCAAGGCTCGATTCGAGTCGTCTCGACCGCAAGATGCTGGCCGATCTCGAAGGTGAACCGCTGATTGTGCGAACCTGGCGACAGGCGCTCAAATCCCGTTTGGCTGAAAAGGTTGTTGTTGCTACCGACAGCCGCGAGATAGCCGCTGTTCTTGATGCGTGCGGGGCTGAGGTTGTCATGACCTCTCCCACAGCGAGTTGCGGTACCGAGCGGATTGCCGAAGCTGCCCGCCATATCGAAGGGGATGTTTTTGTCAATCTGCAGGGAGATGAGCCACTCATCAGCCCCGAAAATATTGATCTGGCCCTTGAGCCCTTCTTTTCCGAAAATCCTCCCGATTGTTCCACCCTTGTTTTGCCCCTGCGTCCAGATGATCATGTGCAGATCGAGGATCCGCATCAGGTGAAGGTGGTTATGGATGCAAAGGGGTTCGCCCTCTATTTTTCGCGCAGTGCGATACCGTTTCAGCGCAATATGCGACCCACAACCATTGTTTACCGTCACATCGGGCTCTATGCCTTCAGTGCCGATGTGCTTCAGAAATTTGCTTCACTTCCTCCCTCCATGCTTGAAGAAGCAGAATCGCTTGAGCAGCTCCGGCTTCTTGAGAACGGTTTTCGCATTCAGTGCGTCACAACGCTTGTTGACAATCCGGGTGTCAATACGGTTGAAGATCTTGAGCAGGTGCGTCGTATTATCAGGAGCTCTTTGCCGGGCTGATCACTGCTGGCAGCATTCCGTCATGAAACAGCAGCTCCACGTTGTCGGAAGCTTTTAGTTTCTGCGAACCAGTCATGAATTTCCCCTCTTTTTTGACAAGCACATATCCCCGTTCAAGGGTTTTACGGTAATCAAGCGTGTTCAACTGCTGTTTGACTGCGGCGTAGTGCTGTACCCGCTGGCTGAAGAGGTTGGTGATGGCTCGTGACATCTGGCTGACGAGCGAGTCGAGCCGCTCATGAAACTGCAACATCTGAAGAGGTGGCCGGTTGAAGGCGTAACTGCTGCAGATTGAAGAGAGCTGACGTTCTGTGCCTTCAAGCTTTGCCTGCAGGAGCCGATCCTGTCGCGACTGGAGATTGCTGATATGGCGGAGCAGCTCCTGCCTGTCGGGGACGGCAAGTTCGGCGGCAATGGAGGGCGTTCCGGCCCGCAGGTCGGCTACCATGTCGGCAATGGTCAGATCGGTTTCGTGGCCGATGGCGCTGATGACCGGGATTTTCGAGTTATAGAGGGCATTGGCAACAATCTCTCCATTGAAGGCCTGCAGATCCTCCAGTGAACCGCCGCCTCTTGCAATAATGATGATATCAGGTCGGTGCGCTCTTTTTTTTGTGCTGTTGAACCAGGCTATTGCGGCAGCAACCTCTTCCGCTGCACTGTTGCCCTGCACCTTGACCGGATAGAGAAGGAGTTGTGCCGCCGGGAATCTGCGCTCGAACACCTTGCTCATATCTTCGATTACTGCTCCTGTAGATGAGGTGATGAGGCCGATGATTTCCGGGATGGCCGGAATTGCTCTTTTTCTTTCAGCATTGAAATAACCTGCTTTTGCAAGTTTCTGCAGAAGCTCGGCAAAAGCCTGCTGCAGGGCGCCCTGACCTGCTTCAGTGACTGAGGTACAGATGAGCTGATAGCGGCCTGATGGGGGATAGACCTCAAGACGCCCTTCGGCAATAACGTCCATGCCATCCTTCAGTGCAACCGCCATGCGGCTGGCAGTCGTTTTCCAGACAACTGCCGGAATCTGGGCCCCCTCATCTTTCAGTGTCAGATAGATGTGGCCCGAACCATGTCGCTTGCAGTTGGAGATCTCTCCCTTGAGTCTGACCTGTGGAAAATGAGTTTCAAGCCTTGTTTTGATCTGTTGCGTCAGTTCACTGACCGAAAGAATCTCTGCACTCATAACCTGTGGGGGGGAGTTTGTTGAACATTCGCAATCCTTACAGTATAGATAAATCTGGTTTGAAAAAAAATGGTATCCATCTTGAGCCTCTTCTCTCGCTGAGGGTGAGCGAGGCTTGAAATGGCCGGGAGAGGGGGTTTTCAGAGGGGAAGTGTTATATTCGATTTTTATTAACCGTGGGCGGTTAGCCGTTCGATCGGGGGATGGGTGCTGTTATGACAAATCATGATTGTGTAGGAGAGCTTGCAGGGTTGCTTGACGTTGAGAGGCAGGTTGCCAGCTCTTTTTTGATTGACTTTTCATCGGCCATGGTGGCTGAACTCCTTGCTGTGCGGAAGCTTTCGCTCAAGGGGCTTGGCTCTTTTACGGTGACGCATCATCCTGCAGAAAAAAAAAATACAGCATCAGCCATTATTTATACTCCACCCTCTGACAGGCTCACCTTCAGCCGCCAGCTATCGGGCGCTGATGATACCGTTCGTCTGGCGGTGACGAAGCTTTCAATGAATCCGACAGATGCTGAACGATTTACCGGGGCCCTTGCCTCCCTCTTTTCCGGTGCGGCTCAGCAGCAGAGAGAGATCCGCCTGAACGGAATCGGCCGGTTTGCTCTTGAGCAGGGACTCTATAGCTTTGTGCCTGAACGCTCTCTGGAGGAGCTTTTGAACAGGGAGTATCAGGATTTGCAGGAGGTGGTTCTGCCGCAGCTCGAACCAACTCAAGACAAGAAAGAGGGGAAAACAGGAAAAAAGCTTCGTTACATCATCCCTCTTTCGCTTTTTGTTCTTGTCGCTTTGCTGTTTGGCGTCTTCTCTGTCATGAAACCAAAAACCATTGTTTCCCGGTCTGCAGAGCCGCAACCTGTACGAATAGAAAGAGTTGCCGATCACAGCGAGAAGCTGGCAGCAGTTGTTCACAGAAGCACCGCACCGCACCGGGAACTCTCTGTTTCGCCTCCTTCTTCCGGAAGGGAGGTGGCAAATGACTCTCTGGTTCTTGCCCAGGAAAGTTATACCATCGTTCTGGTTACCTTTCGCAAAGAGGAGACTATCCGCAAAGAGGTGGCGCGTTATCGTTCAGAAGGCATCACGGTTTTTGTCTGGCCAGCATATGAGAAGGGAATAAAATATTACAGACTTGTTACAGGCGCTTTTTCAGACCGCAATGCAGCCGTAGAGCGTATCGGGCAGATGGCTGAAAAAAATGCCACCAATGCTTATATCCAACATGTCATAAAAAGGGTTGTGCTTCATGGAGAAAAAGGGTTGTAACACGTTGCATCCCCAGTCGATGTGTCCGGCATTCGGCGGACTGAGGGTACTGACAAGAATTGACGGTGTTCAGGTTTGCCTGGTTGCCGATCAGGGGTGCCTCTATGGGCTCACCTTTGTTTCGCATTTTTATGCCGCACGCAAATCGATCATTTCGCCTGAATTGATGAATGTGCAGATTTCAGGCGGAACCATGATTGATGATGTGCGTCGCACCATCGAGGAAATTGCCCGTGACCCGGCGGTGCGCTTTATTCCTGTGGTCAGTACCTGTGTGGCTGAAACTGCCGGAATTGCCGAGGAGCTGCTTCCCCGGAAGGCTGGCAATGCAGAGGTTCTGCTGGTGCGTTTGCCTGCCTTCCAGATCAGGACACATCCGGAGGCAAAGGATGTTGCCGTGGCGACGTTGCTGAAGCGATTTGCCCGCTTTGAAGGCCCGAAAAAGGTCAAATCACTCGTTGTGCTCGGCGAGATTTTCCCGGTTGATGCCATGACCATAGGCGCTGTTCTCCAGAAAATAGGTGTCGAGTCGGTCATAACGCTGCCCGGCACGGCGCTTGAAGACTATATCGAGGCCGGTCAGGCTGAGGCTTGTGCGGTGCTCCATCCCTTTTATGAGAGAACCGTATCGCTGCTTGAAGGGAAGGGGATGAAGATTGTCAAAGGAAACCCGATCGGGGCGAATGCAACGGCGCAATGGATTCGCCGAATCGGAGAGGCTCTTGATCTTGATCCCGTGACGGTTCAGGCTGTCGCCGAAGAGGAGGCAGAGAAAACCCGAGCGGTGCTTTCGCAGTTCAGCCAGTTGAAGGGGAAGGTGATTGTTGCCGGTTATGAAGGCAATGAGCTTCCGCTGGTTCGTCTTCTGCTTGAGGCTGGTCTTGAGGTGCCCTATGCCTCAACCTCCATTGCACGGATGGCGCTTGGTGAGGAGGAGCACAAGGTGCTTACCATGCTTGGTACTGAAATCCGATACCGAAAATATCTTGAAGAGGATATGCAGGCGGTTATTGATTATGAACCCGATCTGGTGATCGGCACCACCTCTCTCGACAGTTTTGCCAAGGAGCGGGGAATACCGGCAATCTATTACACCAACAACATCTCCGCCCGCCCACTCTTCTTCGCTGCCGGAGCCGCAACCGTGCTCGGCATGATCGGTGGCCTGCTCGGCAAAAAAGAGGTGTTCCGGAAGATGAAGGACTATTTTGCATGATCGACGGCATTAGGGGCGTGCGGCTTTAATTGCCTTAAGGCAAGAGAAATTGAGTCTCTAAAACTGTTGATCCTTTGTAGTACCGTCTGTGTGCTGCGGGTGTTTACTCGGCTTCACTGCTCGTTCAATTGCCAACCGCATGAAGCGTTGATACGGAATGCCAAGGCGCTTTGCATTCATGCGCACCTCGTTGAGCAACTCTTCAGGTAGACGGAGACTTATTGACGTATCCTTGCGTTTCAATTCAAAACGCATTGGCACCATTCCTGAAAAATCATACTCGCTCAAGTCGGCACTCTCTACGAAGGCTTCGGCTTCGTCGTCAGTCTTAAAATCAGGGAATTTCTTTTTCATGAGCTTTTATCTCCTTTGTGTGCATATACCGCGCACTAATCGGCCTGATGAGGAGCGTTTCGCCTTTGTTCCTCAATGTGAAAACGATAAACAAATAACGCTTTTTGATTGTCCGCCCTACAGCACGGAATCTCTGTTCGTTGCTCGAATGAAGAACGTCCGGTGCCACTAATGGCGTTCCTAAAAACAGGCTTTCGATTTCAGCAATCGAGACTCCGTGCTTTTGACATTTAGCGCGATTACCGCTATCCCAGTCGAATCCATCAAACTTCATCCGTCGTCCCCCACAAAATATGCATATCATTTTGCATATGCAAATGCAACTCTTAATTCACCGCGCTCCTTTGCTTATCAGTCTCATCAAAAACTGTTAATCAAGAAAAAGCGGGCTGCGGTGGCTCTTACCGCCACAACTTTTCAAACCTTGCCGGATTTTGACGCCGTGTAAATGACGGTGTGCTGTATGTTCCGGTGTCCAGGATAGTCCTGAATGAGCCTTGTGTCTGCCCCTTGATCTGCCAAAGCGAAACCGCAAGCATGACGCAACATGTGCGGATGGACTCTGCCATGAAGCACTGAAACTCGGTTATCACGCCCTGTTCCGCACCATGGATGACCTCTCATCCAGACCATCAGGTTCAAAGAGATTACAGTGGCAGCTGCAAGAGAGTACAAGCGATTGTTGAGTGCGCATCTGCTGGTTATCGAAGACATTATGATGTTCCCGCTTGAAAAAAGTGTTGCAGACGGCCTGTTCCAGCTTGTCAACCAGCTTCATGAACAAATCATTCATCATTACGACCAATAAAAGCCCGAAAGAGTGGGCAGAGATGCTTGGTGACGAGGTTCTTGCGACGGCGTTGCTTGATCGGCTGCTCTACAAATACGAAGTCATCAAACTGACCGGAAAGAGCTACTGGCTGGAACACCGGACAACCATCTTCGAACAACAACAATCGCTGGAAGGAGATCCAATCGTAAAAAAAAGCAACTATCACTTAAAAAAAAGAGTAGGAAATCTTTGTAAAATGACGTAATCTGAAGCAGATGCTTGGGTGATTGCTAATTTTCGAAATTGGTTGATTTTTAATTTCCGACTACAATGATGCGATATAGGTGTCCTTTATGGTTGTGGGAGGAGGGTGGTGGAGGTGGCGGAGGACGTTACTCAAAATGGGATGAATTACCAGAAGCGGGAGTCTATGGACTTAAAAAAGGAAATAATATAAAATTAGACAAAATGATACATTATGTCCATTATTTAAACTCATAAAAAATACTTACACTTTAAGATATGCAGACACTACTGTCCGGTTATAAATCGATTAAATTAAATAAGTTACAGATGTGATCAATTTAGGCTGGGATACGCGACTCTTAACTTGTTTTAAGATATATATTTATTAAATCACAAACCATATAGACGGATCCCAAAAAGTGTAGAAAATCAAATAAATATTAATTTTTTCTATTTGAAGAGCAAGATATATATTTATGGAATTTATTTATGTCTTATTAGAAGTTTTAATCCTCAATTTATATTGATTTTTTATTTATTTAATTGTGAGTGTATGTTTGTTAAATATTTTATTCCTTTAAATAATAATAAGTTACCAGTACTTTGAGCTATCAGTATTTAGATTAAACAAATATTGTGTAGCTATATCTGTCTCAAGACATTATCCTTTTTTATCAAGAATTATATTTCTTACTTTAATCACTACTTGTTTTTGTTTGTGGTCTAAATATTTGAGATTTTCTGAAGTCGATCACGCCAATAAATACCTATAAAACGTTATTTTATAATATATTACTGGGAATTATATTTTCAATAACTGAACACCAATGATATGCAGATAAAAAAATATTAATATAATTGACATGTCAATAATTTTTTTTATTGCTTTGTTACTAATATTATCTTCTATACTTCACCATACAGTAAATGGCGATTTATCTACTTATATTCATTTTATTATTTTATGTACGTTGAGTTTTACACATAAAGGATTAGAAAATTATTTAGAGGAATTTACGCAAGAGATTGAAAGCAGGCGTTCAATAAGAACAATAAAGCAATTTGGATTAAGTTGTTGTTCTTTATGGCTCTTTATATATTACCTCAAAAAGGCTTAGGTTAAATTATAAAAAAATAATGCAGTTTTTGTTTTGTTATTTAGGTATCTGCTCATGAAACGGAAAAAATAAGGGCAATTAGACAAAAGAATTCATTTTTTTAAGTATTTAAAAAAAAGATAATAAATCACGAAAACCTTTCGCATGAACCTATAAATAGGCCTAAAAAATGAAAAATAGAAATTTCCTAATCGGACTTATTACTTATTCATTATTGATATCTGGTTTGTTTTTTATAGGACTAAGTATTTTAGGTGCTGTATGGGGATGGGATGAATCGTTTACTGCTATTATTAAAGAGGTTGGAATTGTTTTATTTTCAGTTACTACGCTTGAGCTAATACATGAAACCGTATTAAGAAAAAAATTGGTGGAAGAAACTGTTGAATATATACAGAAGAATATTCTAGACGGTTTGAAAGATTGTAATTTAATGGGTATGCGGCTTGTTGCGCAACAACGCTCTGGTTATCATGGATATGAAAAATGGATTAATGAAAAAAATGACGAGTTGTTTTTTGCTGGACGATCTGTTCTCCATACCATAGAAAAATATGTCAAAAAGCGGTCTGAGTATAACGGTATAGAAGATGCTATTTTACAAAAATTAAAAGAAGGAACTACTATAAAAATACTTATTCTTGATCCAAGGTCTGTTGTTATAAATTTATTGACGTCTGAAGAAACAATGAATGGTCAAAGTCAACAAGTTCGATACTTTGAGATGATGAGAGATATAAAATTTTCTTTCGCTATAGCTGATAAAATAGGAAAACTAATAGATAATAAAAAAAATATTGACAGATTAACTGGAAATATAACTATCATGCTTTACAGTGATATGCCTTATTTTGCATATCACAGGCAAGGTAATGAGGTGTTGATAGGTTATTATTTTATTCGAGAAGTAGGTTCAAAATCAGGCGTTTATAAAATAACAGATGAATTTACAAAAACTGAATATAACAATCATTTTGAATGTATTTGGAATCATAATAACGATGATAATCATATATTAATCACATATATAGCTGAACATAATTATTTTCATGCAAATAGAGATATATTTAATGCAATTTATACCCATGTGGATGATGCTATGAAGCAAAACGCGACCACACCATGAAACAATAAGATAGTATTAAGGGGGTTGGAAAATTAGGCTCTTTGCTGATTTTAATTTACTGCACCATTTAGATTTGCATAACCAGTTTTCTGCGGAAAAAAAGAGTATTCTTGTCCTGTAGCTTTCGAAGAGTCACGAAATAATCGATTAGTCACCTTGTGCAACTGAATTTTGCTTTTCAGGCCTTCCGATACAGCGTAAAGCGCTTAACTGAAAGTCATTCCATAATTTTTACCGAGACTCAATTTTGGAATAGTCGGTGGTTGGGATTTGTAAACTCAATGAACAATTACCCATACAATGGAAAGCTATGGCTTGCATTCGATTTTGGTGTTAATATTTTTAAAAATAATATTTCGTAGCGAAGAGCTTCATTTAACACTGAGAGATTAAATCTCTACGGGTCATATTCCCCGCCGCTTGCGGCGTGACATGATGTATATTAGTTGGCTTGAGCGAATATATTCACAAGAGCCATAATGTCACCGTTCTGATGTATCACATAGTGCTGCCAGCAAAGTATAGACGCGTGATTTTTGATGATGAGGTGGATGAAGTCCTGAAAGATGTGTGTTTAGAGATAGAGAATCGTTATCAGATCAAGTTCTTGGAAATTGGTACAGATAAAGATCATGTGCATTTTTTTTTGCAATCAGTGCCAACGTACATCGTCACGAAAGTCGTGACGATGATAAAGAGTATTTCTGCTCGAGAAGTGTTCAGGCGCTGTCCCAAAGTAAAAAAACTGTTGTGGGGTGGCGAGATGTGGACGGATGGGTATTATGCTGGAACGGTAGGAAAGCATGGAAATGAAGACATGATAGGCAAGTATGTCAAAGGGCAGGGCGGTACGTATCAGAAGCGCTACAGTGATTATCAGTTGTCAATGTTTTAGCAGAGGAAATCTTCAATACCCCGCTGCTTGCGGCGGGGATTCTTTATCTGGCCGCTATGTCTGCTGCAAACTGTACAGATAATCCGTAGCGCGTTGTGCATGGGACGCCGCAGTAAAAATCGCCTTCTTGTCGTTCCTCAATGCCTTCAGCCATGAAGCGATATAGGCAGCATGATCCTCCCGCTGCACCAAGGTAATTTCCAGATCGGGGCAAAGAAACGCTGCGCCGATTTCGGCAACAAGCTCTTCCATCGCATAACCGGAATCCCCAAAACGCTTTTGGTCAAAACTCCGGTCAAGGCATGACGGGTGCCGAGTCCAGTGCGTGATTTCATGGGTGGCGGTAGCGTAATAGCTTTCGCTGTTTCTGAATGCCTGTAACTCTGGCAAATTTCCCCGCTCAAGTGGTAAAAGCCGCCCATAAAAACGCAAAAAAGCCGGGGATGAACCCGGCTTTTCGCTGAACTGAAGACTCTTTTCCGCCAGAAGCCTACACCTCCATGATCTCTTTCTCTTTATGGACGATCAGTTCGGTAAGCTGTTTTTCAAATTTGTGGAGCATTTCGTCTGCATCCTTTTTGCCCTTGTTCTTGTCGTCTTCGCTGATTGCTTTCGATTTTTCAAGTTTTTCAATCTCCTGAATCATGTCGCGGCGAAGGTTGCGAAGGGATACTTTTGAGTCCTCTCCAAATTTTTTGGTGAGTTTGACAAACTCTTTCCGGCGCTCTTCGGTGAGCGGAGGAATGCTGACTCTGATATTCTGGCCGTCGGCGGCAGGGTTGAGTCCGAGGTTGGCGTCGCGGATAGCTCTTTCGGTAGCCGATACCATGGATTTGTCCCAGATCTGAACAATAAGCGTGTGAACATCCAGAACACTGATGTTGCCGACCTGTTTCAGCGGCATTTGCTGGCCATAGGCTTCCACCTTGACACGGTCGAGCAGTGCGGTTGTTGCCTTTCCTGTTCTGATCGAAGCGATTTCATGCTGAAATGCCTCGATGGTTTTTTTCATCCTGGGCTCAATTTTCTGATAGACCTCCCTGACACTCATAGCGGTTCCGATGGATTAGTGTTGGTTTGCTGAAACGTGCGTCCTCTTTTATTGAGCGCTGGCCTGTGCGGCTGTTGATTTTGCAAAGCGCTTGTTGAAGCGTTCGACGCGTCCGGCGGTATCGACAAGGGTCTGCTTTCCGGTATAGAAGGGGTGGCAGTTGTTGCAGATGTCAACCTTGATGGTTGGACGGGTTGAGCGGGTGACGAAGGAGTTGCCGCAGTTGGCGCAGTTGACGGTGACTTCCTTATACTTTGGATGAATATCTTGTTTCATGACTTTCGTTGACTTTATCGTACAATAAGTGATATGGACGGCAATAAAATAGTAAAGGTGCAAATATACAAGAATTTCAATCGAGTTACAACCATTAAGATGACTGGCGCCACGTCAATTGCCTACCTGAAAGGAGTTGGCACAAAAAAGGGAGCAATTCTCAGGGAGGCCGGTATGGTGACCCTTGATGACCTGTTCGATTATTTTCCTCGTCGTTATCTCGACCGGAGCGCCATGAAGAGCATCAGTAGCCTTGCGGATGGTGAGACGGTGACGGTTGTTGGTACGGTGATCAAAACGCAGCTTGACGGAGACTCTCCCGGTCGGGCGCGTTTCAAGGCATGGCTTGGTGACCAGACGGGTGTGCTTGAACTGACCTGGTTCAGGGGTGTTCGCTATTTTTCCCGCAGCGTTGTTCAGGGAGATTCGCTTGCTGTTCATGGAAAGGTGAGCTATTTCGGCCATCATGCGCAGATGCAGCATCCCGATTATGATCGTCTCACTCCTGACCTTATTGAGTCTCGCAATGGGGAGTGCAGCGATTTTGAACTCTACAATACCGGTAAAATTATTCCGCTCTACCCGACAAACGAGGCGATGAAGCAGGCGGGTCTTGGTTCAAAGTCGTTGCGTACCCTTATTGCCCGTGCTTTTGAGCTGTGTACTCCGGGTAAAGAGGAAAATCTCACCTCCTCCATGCTTGCCGATAACAATCTGTTGCCGCTTGCGGAGGCTTATCGTGAAATGCACTTTCCCTCCTCGCATGAACAGCTCGCAAGGGCCCGTTACCGGATGAAGTGGACGGAACTGTTTTATGCCCAGCTTCTCTTTGCCCTGCGCCACAGTGAAATCAGGCGGAACCGGGCTGCGGTCAAGTTCACCCATTCCGGTGAGGTCACCCAAAAGCTCTATGCAACTCTGCCCTTTGCATTGACCGAGGCGCAGAAAACGGCGGTTCGCGAGATCTATCGGGATCTCAGAAGCGGGAGTCCGATGAATCGCCTGTTGCAGGGTGACGTTGGTTCGGGAAAAACCATTGTGGCCATGTTTGCCATGGCTCTTGCTGTCGATAACGGATTGCAGGCAGCTTTTATGGCGCCTACTGAAATTCTGGCGGTGCAGCACTATCTGGTCATGAAGCGCTTGTTCAATCCACTCGGCCTGCAGGTTGGTCTCGTGACCGGCAGGCAGAGGAAAAAAGAGCGTCAGGAGGTACTGGCGGCGCTCGGTTCGGGCGAGTTGCATATCGCGGTGGGCACTCATGCCATGATTGAGCCGGGGGTGAGCTACGCCACTCTTGGTCTTGTTATTATTGATGAACAGCACCGCTTCGGGGTATTACAGCGCAAAGCTTTTCAGGAGAAGGCGATACACCCGCATGTGCTGCTGATGACGGCGACACCGATACCGAGAACCCTTACCATGGGTGTTTTTGGTGATCTTGATGTTTCGGTTATCCGCCAGATGCCTGTCGGGCGGATACCGGTCAGGACTATTGTGCGCTCTGAAGAGGAGAAGGGGAAGGTTTATGATTTTCTCCGGGCTGAGATTGCGAAGGGACGGCAGGGTTATATTGTCTACCCTCTTGTTGAGGAGTCGGAAAAAATGGATCTGAAAGCTGCGGTTGAAAGTTATCAGGAGCTCTCTTCCACTCTTTTTGCGGATCTTCGTTCTGGGTTGATTCATGGTCAACTGAGCCCGGATGAAAAGGAGAGCGTGATGGAGCAGTTCCGGCGCGGAGAGATTGATCTGCTGGTGGGAACGACGGTGATTGAGGTTGGTGTAGATGTGCCGAATGCCACGGTCATGGTGATTGAACATGCCGAACGTTTCGGCCTTGCCCAATTGCATCAGCTCAGGGGAAGGGTTGGCCGGGGCGAGCATCGTTCAACCTGTTTTCTGCTCTATGCCAAAATGAGTGCGGATGCCCGCGAAAGGCTTTCGGCCATGGAGTCCACAACGGACGGCTTTCTTATTTCTGAAATTGATGCAAAAATAAGGGGGGCTGGAAATATTCTCGGAAAAGAACAGTCCGGAACACTGAGTGGATTAAGAGTTGCTGATCTCAACAAGGATTTTGATATCATGCAGTCGGCCCGTGCGGCGGCATTCAGGATTGTTGAAGAGGATGGCCAGTTGCGGAGTGCGGAGCATGTCATGATACGAGAGTGTTATGTCCGTCAATACCATGACCGGTTTACTCTGGCTGATATCGGGTAATTTTTTTGATAATGAAGGGGAGCGTACAGTGTGAACATGGAGCGTAAAAGAGTGGCTGGTGAGGTGATGAAAGGGATGGTTGTTGAAGTTACCGGTTCAACCTATATGGTTATTACCGATGGGGGCAAGGTATTCAGGTGCCGGACGTTCCCCGGAACGAAGACGGAGAATGATTTTTCTTCTCTCGTTGCCGTTGGTGACCGGGTGGTGCTGAAGGAGACGGAAACGGGTACGGAATTCTTTGAAGCGGTTATTACCCTCGTGGAGCGTCGGCGGAGTGCCCTGACACGAAAAAGGGATCTCCGCCGGAACCGCAGCAAGGAGAAGGTACAGGTCATTGCCGCCAATATTGATCAACTCGTTGTTGTTGTCTCTGCCTTTGATCCTCCTCTCAGTACCCGTCTTATCGACCGTTACCTTGTCTTTGCTGAATCCGAACAGTTGAAGACGGTTATTGTGGTCAACAAGATGGATCTTGAAGAGTCGCAGGAGACCAGGGAGCTGATGGAGCCCTATCGCATCCTTGATTACCGGATTCTCTACACGAGCGCCGAAGAGCAAAGCGGGATGAAAGCGCTCCGCAAGGTTCTTGCCGGCAAGCTCTCTGCTTTAAGTGGTCACTCGGGGGTCGGCAAGTCAACCCTGATCAATCAAATTTTTGGAGAGGAGCTGCTTCGAACCGGTGAAACGAATGAGAAGACCGGAAAAGGTCTTCATACCACAAGCAGTGCGATCATGCTTGCCCTTCCCCGTGGCGGCTACATCATCGATACGCCGGGGATAAGGGAGTTCAATCTCTCAGGGATTACGCGCGAAAATCTGCGATTCTATTTCAAGGAGTTTCTTCCTCATATGCCGGAGTGCGCCTACTCTTCCTGTACCCATACGGTAGAGCCGGAGTGCGGAATTCAGAAGGCTGTCAAGTCGGGCCATATTGATCCTGAGCGTTATGAGAGTTATCTTGCCATTTACGAGAGTATTGACCGCGACAGTTGACTCTCTTGCAGTAACTCCCCTGAATATCTATAGTTTTTGCCATCATAAACCATTCTGACCAATGATTTCAACCATCAATCCGGCCACTGAAGAGGTGCTTGCCGAATATCAGACCATGTCATCCTCTGAGATTGAAGCGATTATCAACCGCACTCATGGTGATTTCCTTGCATGGAGAGGGGTTTCCATGCAGGAGCGCACTCTGCTGATGAAGCGTCTTGCAGCGCTTCTCCGCGACCAGAAAGAGCATCATGCAGCGCTGATCAGTCGTGAAATGGGCAAACCCCTTGCGCAGGCGGTGGCCGAAGTGGTGAAGTGCTCCTGGGTCTGCGATTTTTACGCTGAACAGGCCTCACTTTTTTTAAAGCCGGAAGAGAGCATTCTTGATGGCGGGGCACGGGGAGTGGTGAAATTTGAGCCGTTTGGTCTGGTTCTTGGCATCATGCCGTGGAATTTTCCTTTCTGGCAGGTTTTCCGGTTTGCAGCGCCAGCCATCATGGCAGGTAACGGCATTATTGTCAAACACTCTCCCAATGTGACCGGTTCGGCCATTGCCATTGAGAAGCTCTTCCGGGAGGCAGGTTTTCCTGAAAATCTTTTCCGTACCGTGCATATTGCTCTTGACGATGTGGATCGTCTGAGTGGCTTCATGATTGATCATCCTGCTGTTGGAGCGGTATCGGTGACGGGAAGTACCGCTGCGGGCCGGGCTGTTGCAACCAAAGCGGGACGTGCCCTGAAAAAAAGCGTGCTTGAGCTTGGAGGCAGTGATCCTTATATCGTGCTTGATGATGCTGATCTTGCCCTTGCGGTTGATCAGTGCAGTGCAGCACGGCTTCTGAACAGCGGCCAGAGCTGTATTGCGGCCAAGCGCTTTATTGTGCATACCGCCGTCATGGAGCAGTTTGAAGCCCGTCTTCTGCATCGCATGAAGTCGGCGGTAATGGGCGACCCCTTCGATCCGGCGGTTGAGGTGGGGCCGATTGCGCGTTCTGATCTTCGTGATCAGCTTCACGACCAGGTCTCACGGAGCGTTGCCCAAGGTGCGCGATTGCTTTGTGGTGGAGAAATACCTTCCGGCAGAGGCTTTTTTTACCCGCCCACCATTCTCTCCGGTGTGCACAAAGGGATAGCAGTCTATAGTGAAGAGACCTTCGGGCCGGTTGCAACCCTTATTGAGGTACGGGATGATCAGGAAGCGGTTATGATTGCCAACGATACCCCTTATGGGCTGGGTTCAGCCGTTTTTTCCGGCAACACTGAGCGGGCCCTTGCCATTGCTGACCAGCTCGATGTCGGGAACTGTTTTATCAATGGCATGGTAAAATCCGATCCGCGCCTGCCCTTCGGTGGCGTTAAAGAGTCGGGATATGGTCGCGAACTTTCAAGCTACGGTATCAGGGAATTTGTCAACATCAAAGGGTTTTGCATTATCGGTGGGTGACGGGGAGGTAGAACGCACAAAAGCCCCTGCTTTTCTCGAAGCAGAGGCTTTTGATTGTATACCCGGAGCGTTCGCTAAAGCTTAAAAAGCAACAGCGAGATCTGAAAGATAGGTCTTGATTGACTGATGTTTTCCAAGGCCCAGCTTTTTGTGCATTCTGTAACGGATGCTTTCCATTCCTCTGGTTGAGATACCTACAGAGCGTCCAATCTCCTTGGTGTCGTAGTTCAGCTTGACAAGCAGGCTTATTCTCAGCTCACGCTGGTTGAGGTTTGCATGTTTTTTCTGAAGTTTTGACAAAAAGACGGAGTCAGACTCGGTCAGCTCTATGTTCAGACGCTTTTCAATGGTCTCGGTTTCAATAAGGCTCAGGCATGAATCGGTCATCGATCTTTTCACTGCAGTATCAATTTCAAGAGCATGAATCTGGTCAAGAAGATTACGCAACGCATTGGTCTTTTCTGCGATTGCCGTGGAAACTCTTGTCAGTTCCAAATCCTGGTTAGCGATTCTTGTCCGAAGGGCTCCAATTTCCTTTTCATAATCAACGACGCTTTTTGTAGTCTGTTCTGCTTGTGCGTTCATAGTATTTATCATCCTGGTTATTTTTATGGTAACATCTTTACGCTGTTCCAAATCGTTCAACCGACAAATTCTCTAAACAGCTTCGAGAATATTGCCCTTTATTATTCGAGGGTTCCTCCCAGCTCACCTCATTGCAATCAGCTTCTTTTTCCGTAACCGCTTCCAGCCGGGAGGGGGATGGAGGCTCGTTCATCCAGACTGGTATGTCTGACGTGTTACGGGAAGTAATATTGTTTTTTTTTATTAAAAAAGCAATAATTATTCGTATTTCTATAACAAAACACGTTATTTTTTTTAAAATTACAGTGCAAAAGTAAATTATCTGCGTTTCGGGAGGAATATTTTATTCTGTTTTGCCCGCTTAATACTCCATTCACTTCTTGATTGACTCCTTCATGTAGCGTTTGTTGCGGGTTCAAAGAATACCCGTATCTTGTCTGTGATGGTAATGCGCCATGAGCAAGAGAGCACACGATTCCTTTTTTTCGTTTTCAGGATGATGAACAACAGTTCCCGCTACCTTTTTATTTTTAATCCTGCGGCAGATAAAGGCCGGGCTTCACGCAAGGCGGAGTGGCTGAAGGCGCTTGTTGCCGACAGGAATGATTCCATAATGGCCACTACGGACTATGCCGGACATGCCGGAGAGATTGCCCGTTCCGGGATCAGGGAGAGCAGTTGTCTTATTGCTTGTGGCGGGGATGGTACCCTTCATGAAGTGGTCAATGCCGTTGCGGGAGAGGAACGTACGGTCGGAATTTTGCCGATCGGCTCGGCAAATGATTTTATCAAGACGCTTAATCCCCGAAAGGAACATCACAAGGGTATCGCTCATCTTTTCGAAGGGACGAGTAAAAAGGTTGATCTCGGGAGTGTCTCATTCGGTGTTGCCAATCACCGCTATTTTGTCAACTCTCTTGGTATTGGTTTTACCGGAAGAGTTGCAAAGGCTGTTAAGCGTCTCCCCTGGTTGAAAGGAGAACTTGGCTACGTGTATGCGCTTTTCAGTGTGCTTGCCGGTTATTCCTCCCTGAATATGCATATCACCATTACCCTCGAAGATTCGGTGCTGGAGCTTCATGAGCCGGTGTTCGCCTTTACGGTTTCAAACGGAAAGATCGAAGGGGGAAAATTCATCATTTCGCCCCATGCCGAGTTGTCGGATGGTTTGCTTGATATCTGTATTCTCAAAGATATTCGGAGGTACGAATTTTTTCGTTTTGTACTCAAATACCTTAATGGAACCCATATCAACGATCCGAAAATTCTCTACTGCAAGGCGAAGGCTGTAACCCTGACGTTGATGGCGCCAGAGGTGATGCATATGGATGGAGAGGTCTATGATAACATTCTCGGCAAGGTCGGTATTTCGGTTCTTCCCGACGGTATTCGTCTCCTTTGCGATCTGCTGCCCGAAGCTGAACCATAAGCAGTTATCCCTGCCTACGCCACCGTCAAGGCCCGATCCACCCCCGTACCCTCGATCCACCCCCGTAACCCCGGAACCCCGATCCACCCCCGGATCCACCCTCGATCCACCTCGTAAGGGCGGGGTCTCCCCGCCCTCATAAACCCGCATGCACCCACATACCAACAGAAACGCCGGATAATCGAAAAAAACACCCCTCCCCAAAACCGCTGTAAATCAAAGCATATATGTATATTATCACGTACATTTTCCGTTAAGATCATTCAGCAACCCCGATCCTGTTCATGAAGAATTCTGGAACAAAATTTCGCTTCAGATAACATTTTTTAAAAAAGCAAGCCGCTTTGGAAAGCCGCCGACAAGCTGCGCAAAAACATTGACGCCGCCGAATACAAACATATCGTGCTTGGGCTCATGTTCCTTAAATACATCTCCGACTCTTTCGAGGAGATGTACGCCATACTTCAGGCAGGCGAAGGTGAGTATGAGGATAGCAAAGGCTTTTGTGCCTCCGTCCCGTTGGAACGAGTGCACGAACTCGATTACGTGCTCACACCGGGGCGCTATGTTGGTCTCGCTGAAGAAGAGGATGATTTTGATTTTGCAGAACGTTTCGTCTCATTGAAGGCTGAATTTGAGGCCCAGTTGTTGGAAGAAGCTGAGCTGAACAAGGCAATTGCGGAGAATCTGGCGAGGATAAAAATATGAACACACCGCTCAACACAACAGAGTACAGGGAGTTTATCAAGGAACTCAAAAACCGGATTCAATCGGCACAACTCAAAGCTGCGGTTTCGGTCAATCAGACTATGCTTCAGTTGTACTGGGATTTGGCTGAACGCATTATTGCCCGTCAACAGGCCTCGGCCTGGGGTGACGGCATTCTCGGGCAGATAAGCCGCGATTTGCAGTCCGAATTTCCCGATATGAAAGGGTTCTCCGTGCGCAACCTGAAATATATGCGCCAGTGGTATCGGTTCTGGTCAGGAACGAATGCAATTGCGAAGCAGGCTGCTACGCAATTGAACCAATCTGCAATTGGGCAACAGCCTGTTGCCCAATTTGAAAACTCACTATTTGGGCAGCAGCTTGTTGCCCAAATACCGTGGAGTCACAATCTTGTCATCATCAGCAAGATCAAGGAGCAAGATGAAGCGCTCTTTTATGTGCAGCAAACCATTCAGAATAATTGGTCGCGGGCTGTATTAACCCACCATATCGAAAGCCGCCTCTACCAGCGCGAAGGTAAGGCAATCACCAACTTTAAGGCAACCCTGCCAGCCCCGCAATCGGATTTGGCCCAGCAAATTCTCAAAGACCCCTATAATTTCGATTTTCTTTTACTGCGAAAAAAGCACGACGAAAAAGAGCTTGAAGATGCCTTGATTGAGCATGTTACCCGATTTTTACTGGAATTTGGCGCAGGCTTTTCATATATCGGGCGGCAGTACAAGCTCGTAGTCGGTGGCGACGACTATTATATTGACCTCCTGTTCTACCATACCCGTCTGCACTGTTTTGTGGTGATTGAACTCAAAGCGGTAAAGTTCAAGCCGGAGTTTGCCGGAAAACTGAATTTTTATGTCTCGGCAGTTGATGGTATCCTGAAAACCGAACAGGATAACCCCACCATAGGCATCATCATTTGCAAGTCAAAAAATGACGTGGTGGTCGAATACGCACTCAAGGATATTCACAAGCCGATTGGTGTCAGTGAATACATGATTACCAAAAACCTGCCCGCAGAATATCAGTCATCCCTGCCGAGTATCGAACAGATTGAAGCTGAATTGGGAGGTGGCGATGAGTGAGGGATTGAGTGGGTGGCGGGGATGTAAGCTTGGGGAGCTTATAAAACTTGAATATGGAAAGGCATTACAAAATTATCGAGATGGAAAAGGTCTTTATGTTGTTTTTGGAACAAATGGAAAGATAGGCTTGACAAACTCTTTCCTATATGATAAGTCATCATTAATCATCGGAAGAAAAGGTGCATATCGAGGTGTTCATTTATCACACAATCCATTCTTTGTTATTGAGTTACAGCGTTTTATACAAAAAACATAATTGAGGATTTAGATGTTATTTATTTGATATTTACAGATAAAACTCACGCTCTTCTTGACGCTTACCCTGTCCGAGAATAATCAAATTATGAGTCCATGACAATTGTCGCACCAGTGGTGAGACTTTTTCATCGGTAAATGTCAACAAAAATGCCTCTGAATATCAGTTGGTTTGATATTGGCAACCTTTTCGGTTGAACACAGTTGCGGCATCAAACTGTAAATCTTTTTCGATTATTCTTATCTTGTCCAGAACGTCAGCTTTTGACTGTTTAGAGAGCTTCCGGTTTTTTGGGTCAACCTTTATCCCGGTTGCCTGAAGGAAACGGCCATAATCGTTATGATAAACGTCAATGAGAAAACTGACACCGCTATCAGTTATTGATTTTAAATTACGCCACTTATAAAATGCAGGTTATCGTATTTGAAGATACCAGGGTTCTGGAGCTGAGGCCTCTCGTCAATCTTAAACCGGTTTATGCTCTTTATACCGGATTTCGCTCTCTCAGGGAGAAGCTTGAGTACTCGTTGAGGGGTGAGGTGAAGCTTGCCTGGCATCTTCGACGTTATCTTGCTTCGGTGTATGCTGAACAGCATCCTGACGCAGTGGTTAACCGGCTTGAAGAGAGGGATCTGTTATTGGTCAACGGTCGTATTGTTTTTGATGATGCGGCGTGCAGGGTAATCACAGAGGGTGGGATCGATCCGGGAAGAGCGTATATGCAGGGTGATGATCTGCTGTTTGCACGGGTAGACAGCTCCCTGATTACCGATAACAACGGCCTGATGCCTGATCTTCTTGATACCTCAGCGCTTGCCGGAGAGCTTGTTACAGAGTCGGTAACGGGTTTCACGGTTATCCGTGATATCTGGGATATGATTGCGTTCCATCCTGATGAGCTTTTGCGGGATGCGGAAACGCTTGAACTTGGTCATATTCTGGGGGATGTCCACTCTTCTGTAGCCCTTGTCAATCGTTCAAATATCTATGTTGGTTCTGAAGCTGTTGTTCGGGCAGGTGCGGTTCTTGATGCCGATGACGGGTTTATAGCCGTCGGGGCTGGCGCGATTGTTGATCCGCAGGCGGTGTTGATGCAGAATGTTTTTCTTGCGCCCTGGTCGAGGGTGAAGATTGGTGCAAAACTGTACAGTAACGTTGCTGTGGGTACGGCATCGCGGGTTGGCGGTGAAATTGAAGATGCATTGATTGAGCCCTTTGTCAACAAGCAGCATGATGGTTTTTTGGGACACTCCTATATTTCCTCCTGGTGCAATCTTGGCGCCGGTACCAACACCAGTGACCTCAAGAACAATTATGGTCGGGTAAAGGTGTTGCGCAATGGCCAGTTGCAGATGACCGGCCTGCAGTTTCTCGGTCTGATGATGGGTGAACACAGCAAGAGTTCCATCAATTCGATGTTTAATACCGGAACGATTGTTGGTACAGGTTCGAACATATTTGGTTCTGGATTTCCGCCGAGGGAGGTGCCCTCTTTTTCCTGGGGCGGCATTGATGGGATCGTGCCGTATGATGTTGAAAAAGCCGTCGAAACAGCAAGAAGGGTTATGGAGCGTCGTCAGGTTGTGATGAGCCGTGCCTATGAAGCGATGTTCCGGTTTGTTGCCAGCGTGGAGAGCGCATCCCGGTTGTTTGTCTAAATTATTAAGCATGGAGAGGTATGATTCTTGTTATCGACAATTATGACTCTTTTACCTATAATCTTGTTCAGTATATCGGAGAGTCGGGGGGCTGTGTTGAGGTCTACCGCAATGATGAGCTTTCTGTTGCTGAGATTGTTGCCCTTTCACCGGAAAAGATTGTCATTTCACCGGGTCCCGGTACTCCCGATGATGCTGGTGTATCGGTGCCGCTGATTCATGCCGTCAAGGGGAAGATCCCCCTTCTCGGTGTTTGTCTGGGTCATCAGTCGATCGGCGCTGCTTTGGGGGGAAGGGTGGTGCGGGCCGCCTCTATCATGCATGGCAAGACCTCACAGGTTTACCATGACAGTCACGGGATTTTCAGCGGAGTTGACAACCCCTTTGTGGCTACCAGATATCACTCTCTCATTGTGGAGCGTGAGACGCTGCCCGACTCTTTGGTCATCCGTGCATGGACTGAGGAGGGGGTCATCATGGGGATGGATTCGGAGGAGTTTTTGCTCTATGGAGTGCAGTTTCACCCTGAATCAATCATGACCAGTGAGGGGAAAAAAATTATCAGGAATTTTCTGAAACTGTAGCATGTGATTGAGCGAGGTTGAACCTATGGACATTTATCGCCGTTCTTCAGAAAGAGAGGAGGAGGGGTCAGGCAAGGGTCTGATGCCCTCTTCGGGTTCGAGCCGGGAAACTGATTTCATGGCTGATGGATGGCGGGTGTTCAAGATCATGGCGGAGTTTGTCAGTGGCTTTGAGATGATGTCTGATGCAGCTCCGGCGGTAGCTGTTTTTGGTTCTACGCGGGTGCCAGCGGAGAGTGCTGAATATCTTCTTGCCGAGAGGCTTGGGAGTCTCCTTGCTGCTGAAGGTTTTTCGGTGATAACCGGAGGTGGGCCGGGTGTTATGGCGGCAGCGAACAAGGGAGCACAAGGCGCTGGCGGGGTATCAATCGGTTTCAATATCAAGCTTCCAAACCAGCAGCAGCCGAACAAATACATTGATCATGATAAATTGGTCAGTTTTCAGTATTTTTTTGTGCGCAAAGTGATGTTCATGAAATATGCCCAGGCATTCATCGCTTTGCCAGGTGGTTTTGGTACACTTGATGAGGTGATGGAGGCTATTACGTTGATACAGACCGGGAAGAGTGAGCGCTTTCCTGTTATATTGGTCGGAAGAAGTTACTGGGAGGGGTTTTATCGCTGGATTGAGGAGAGCATGTGCCGTGATAAGGGCTATATCCATGCTGATGATCTTGGATTCATTTATCTGGAAGATAGTCCGGACGAGGTGATAGCAATTATCAAGAGATTTTATCCGGATGGTTATTCCCTGAATTTTTAATGTTGAATCGTTGTTCTTCAAGTTTCATTTCAGCCATTGCAGGATCGTGCCGGTTTCCGTAGCCGTCAGTTGTCGTTCCGGTCTCAAGAGATAGTAGAGCTGCTGGTGAGCAGAGCCTTCGGATAGTGTTTTTCGGATTTTTGCCCTCTTTTTGTTGTTCCATGTTGAAAAATTCAGGGCATTCCGGCCTGAAGTGACGATGCCGGAGGCTAACCATGATGCTGGAGCTATCCAGGCAAGGGCGGGCCAGCGGGTTTCGTTGGAATGGCAGTCATAACAGCTCTTTTTCAGGGCGATTTTGACGTTATCAGGTGCTTGAATGGCCGAAACGGTCGGTGGGTTGATGCGTTTCAGTGGCGTGAACTGCATGAGTATCAGTACAAGCAGAGCCCAGCTTGTTGTGGATTTGAGCGAAAAAGTCATTATTACCCTGAAGTGCTGAACGCAATTCCTGTTAATCTTAAAAAAGTGTTATTGTGATATTTCCTTGTGAAAAAGCCGTATGGTATCATCTTCCTCAAATCAGGGCTGATCTTGCTATTGAATTGGTGAAAACGGGGTTGACCCAGTCGCAGGCGGCGAAAAAGCTTGGCGTTACGCCTGCTGCTGTCTCCCAGTATATTCATAAAAAACGGGGCATGCAATTGCTGAAAAGCATAAACTACCGCAAGGAGATTGATATTGCAGTTCAGAAAATCCTTGAAGATGCCTCCTCCAATGATCTTCATCGGATTGTCTGCAACTGCTGTCGTCTGCTGCAAGAGGAGGGTGAACATGTTGTGTGCGGTGGTGATTAAAGCTTGTGATTTCTATAGTTCCACGATAATATGCGCTTCAGTTGCGTGACCGTTCAACAGATTTTTCAGGGTGTCAATCAGCTCTGTGCCGTATTTATTGAGAAAATAAAAAATATTGATCAGTCGCTCCTGGGGTAATCCGTCCGGAAAAAGGGCAGTTTCTGCTTTCAGGATTTGCTCAAGAAGCTCTTCATGTTTGCGTCTGCTCGCTTTCCAGGTTTTCTGTTCAATATTTTCGATAATTTTTGCTGACTGTACCGTTGATGCTGCCAGAAGTGGTTCAAGAGTGGGATCAATTTTGGAAAGCAAGGGCCCGAGGGCGGCCAACGCCCGACGGATCTCTGTTTTTGTCTCTTCGAACAAAGTCTCAAGCTGCGGGTTTTCCGTGACGCCAACCGCATTTTTTTTCAATTGCTGAAGGTCGCCGAAGACGGCATGGTAAATTTGTTTGCGTGAAACACCTGGTTTTCCGATAACCTGGAGCAGTTTGTCCATGATCCGGCTTATTTTCGGTTCGACCAGCGTAAAACTCCCCCTCGGAATGATAAAGGGCATGCTGATGCCAAAGTGCTCGTAGTTTTTTCGGTATTGCGCAAGGTAGCTGATCTCACCAGGTCCGGCAATACAGGCAAAGGTCGGCAGGACGAAGTCCTGGATAATCGGTCGGAGAACGACGTTGGGGCTGAACTGTTCAGGGTGATCCTGACAGAGTTCAAGGAATTGGTGTTTTGAATAACGCTGTTTGTCGGGCAGAATTGAAAAAGAGTCTTCTGAAGGGTGTTCAATTTTCTGGCGCTGGCCAAGATGGTTGACGTGAAAAAGATTGACGGTTCTCGGTTTTGTTTGTGCTGTATAGCCGAGATTTTCGAGGCAGGAGCTTTGTGCAACCACATTGTAGGAGGAGGCCGGTGAAGATGAGAGCTCCCGTAAAAAAATCCTGGATGAAAGTTGCTTGAAATCGGGATCCTGGCTTGAAAGCAGAATCAAGGGTTGCTCCCTGAAGAGACGCATCATGGTGCATGCAAAGCTCATCTCAAAGGTATTGCCCGGATAATAAAACTCTCTGAGCATCTCCGAGACCTCTTTTTTGTAGGTCGTCTCTGGCAGCAGTCGAAGATACTCTTCAACGGTGCGGCTGATCTCTTCTCCGAAGCAACTGTTGGCAACCATCTGGTTTGGCAGACGCCGGTATGGCTCTTCCTTGAAATGAACGACCTGATTTTCAGAAAAAATTGCGGTTTGGGCCGATTCGTCATAGTCATGGTCTTCACCCTCAAGCCAGAAAATCGGTACAAAATCGTATTCAGGAAAGAGCGCTTTTTGTCGTTTTGCAAAAATAATGGCGGTCAGAGCTTTGTAGATGGTATAGATCGGACCGGTAAAAAGGCCGAGTTGCTGACCGGTAACGATGGCCATGCATCGAGGGGATCGCAGTTTTTCAATCTCCCGGAGGTGAAGCGCGGTCGCGCCGTAGCGGGTGTTTTGCCTCGAAAGCAGTCGCACAAGGCTCTCCCTCTCAAACGTTCTCGATCCGAGCAGTCCAAGTTGCCGATAGTAATCAGCCTCTTTCTGGTAATCGAGGTGAAAACAGGCAGCGATCAATTCCGAGCGTTCTGAGCTTTCCGATGTATAGTCACGGAAAAGCTTCGAAAATCCTTTTTTGGGTGTCAGGATATGTTTGTATTCAAGCAGATAGGTATTCACTCTTTTACTTTTGCAGGTTCCATTGTTCAAGGGTTCCGATAAACGGATGGTTGGTCAGATCACAGGAGAGAGGTGTGACGGTTACATAGTTTTGCCGTATGGCAAATTCATCTTTGCGCAAGCTCTCATCAAGCAGGCGCAGGGTTCCATTCAACCAGTAGTAGGGGTTGCCGAACATATCGTTTCGTTCAATGGCATCCTCTTCCCAGCGTGAACGTCCCTGTTCGGTAATTACGATGCCGGTGATCCCGGATTCCGGAACATTTGGAATATTGACGGAAAGAATGGTGTCGGGCGGCAGCCCTTCAAGAAGCACTTTTTTTGCCAGTTTGCGTGCAAATTTTCCTGCATAGGTAAAATCGGCATGTTCATAGGTGGTCAGCGAAAAGGCCAGTGAAGTGATTCCCTGAATAGCGCCTTCAAGAGCGGCTCCGATGGTGCCGGAATAGAGGGTATTTGTTGCGGTGTTGCTGCCGTAATTGATACCTGAAACAATAAGGTCTGGTTTTGAGGGCAGGATATGGCTCAGTGCAACCTTGATGCAGTCAACAGGGGTTCCTGATACCGTGTATCCGAAAAATCGGTTGTTTTTCATGAATTTTTTGATGCGCAGCGGAACGCCGAGGGTCATGGCATGACTCATGCCGCTGTGTGGTTCGGCAGGCGCAACAACCGTAACCCTGCCGATTTTTTTCATTGCGGCTGCCAGAACATGAATCCCCTCACCCTCGATGCCATCATCATTACAAACCAGTATATGAGGTTTTTGTGCTGTATCGACGTTTTCTGGTTCGTTTTTCATAAGCGTGTTTCTGATTCTGATGTGTGGTACCTGTAACTTCAGGCGCGTAAAAATACATAAAAGTTTGGCTCAAAAGTTGTGACCGATACTGAAATAAAAAATGGTATCTGAAAATTGTAATGATGCTGTTTCTTTAATGGGATCTTTTTCGGGAAATGGAACCGTTTTTGAAACCGTAAATCTTGCCGGGCCAAGAGGGGTTTCCCATATGATGCTGCTTCCATAGCCATGAATAAGGTGCGCCAGGGAGATATCGTTCTGCTCTTCCCAGATATTCCCGACATTGTAGTGCAGGAGCAGTGATGCCGGAAAGAGAATGGCGAATGAGGGCTTGTAGCGCAGATGCATTCCGGCAGCAGCCATGTTATTGCAGGGAAGATAGTTTTCTTTCAAGCCGATGAAGCGCTGACTGTAGGTTGTTCCCGGCCCTCCAAGGAAGAATTTCTCTGACAGTGGCATGTTGCTGCTGCTCAGTCCGAAAAGGCCCGTGAGTTGCAGTGTCGTTTTCTTTCCGAGATGGATATTTTCTTCGTGGTTACCCGATACCTGCCAGAATATATCGTGATTGTCGAGCAGTATCGGAGTCATCGAATATCTGATGTTGGTATAGCTTCCCGTGGAGGGAATCAGTGGGTTGTCTCTTGAGTCAAGGGTAAACTGTGCTCCCACAGAGAGCATGTTGGTTGTTGCTGTCTTCAGCAGGGTGTCGTTATGTTTTTCAGCATAGGATTGTGCATTTTGCAGGGTCATGTCGGCTATAAATTGTCCGTTTTTTCGGATTCTCACACCGAAAGCCGGACTGAAGCCATATTTCTGGATTCCGTAATTTATTGTTTCGCCTGCGGTATTGCACTGTTCGAACAGATGCTGGTCATAAAAAAGGCGTGAGGAGATCGTCAAATGGGAGGGGCCTATGCGTGGCATATTGAACTCCATGTTGACGAGGTTGTTCTTTCTTCCTGCTTTCAGCCAGCCACCGATTGAGCTTGTTGTCCCTGCGAGATTTTCGTTTCTGACATCAAGAAGAAACTGGGCATTGTTTGTTTCATCATAGCGCAACCCGAGCCGAAGTACTGACGATGGTTTTTCCTCAAGAGAAAATCTCAGGAGCGTACGCTCGTCGGGATGCAATGTCGCGGGTGATTCTGTTGAGATGGAGACATTGCTGAAGGAGCCGGTGTCGTAAAGATTATCGACAGACTCTTCGGCATTTTGGATGCTGAGCGATTGCGTGGTATCGATTTTGATTTCGCGCTCTACAGGAGTGATGCCGGTGATATTTTTGTCCCGGCGTATGTCGATACCATCCACTTTTCCCGATGAAACGTTTACCTGGAGTTTGCCACTCTCTATTGCTGTGCTGTTGATGGTGACAAGGCTGTACCCTTTTTCCCGGTATTTTTTTACCAGCGCTTCAAGAGCCCTTGTGCCAGCCTCATTGGTGTAGAGTCGGTTTACTATTGGCTTGAAGCAGGTGTCGATCTCTTCGGATGCAAGTGCTTCGGCGGGCCCTCCGCTGACAGTTACCGTCCGTATTGCCGGAAGCGGTGCAAGGTGGAAGAGAACTGTCTGGCGTCGGCTGTCCAGTTCGGCATAGACGCTGGTGAAGAGATCCGTTTCGAGGAGTTCCTGAAGGCTCTGATTGAGATCCGTTGCATGGTGAATAATGGATGACACAAGAAGGTAGTGTTCCCGGAATTCGGGGCCCTCTCCAGCAAACAGAAGGCTTTTTGCATACTTCCCGATTGCAGTGCCGTGTGGAGTTTTGTTCTCTATACTGCGTTTGATAATGCTTGCTGAAATTTTCCCTTTGGTATAACCGGCATCAACAAGAGCCTTGATATCTGAAAAATCGGTTGCCTTATGGTTCTCGAGGTCAGGAGTGATGATGATGTTTGCTTTTGCCAACTGTGCAGGATATTGCTGCATGGTCAGAATGGTCATCGTCTGATCGGCCGCCTTCCAGGGCAGATCAAGTTCTCCGCCGGTTGCGTACATGCTTCCGTGTGTATCGACGGCAACTTTGTATTGCACGTTGACCGTGTTGAGTTCATCGACCGGAAGATTTGCAACGAGTCCGCCATCAACGAGTTGATAGCCATCACGGAGAATCGGTTCAAAGAGAATCGGAACGGTGCTGCTTGCCCGTATTGCTTCAGAGAGTGAGCCTGTGGTGAGGGTGATCCGTTTTCCTGAAACCAGATCGGTCGCAACAGCCCTGAAATTGACAGGAAGGGTAGAGAAATCCCCTGACGTTTTATAAAGGGCGTTTAAAACCAGAAGGTCGAGAGTTTTTGTGAGCGGCTGAGCGGAATTAAGCGACTTGGGCATCAGAAGTTTCAGCTTGTCGAAGCGGATAGCGATTGAGGCGCGGTCACGGATTTTTTGCTGTTCAAGAAAGATGTTGGAGCGGCTGTAATCTTTCTGGAGCGTGACCATGGATTGCCAGTTCAGGCTATGGGCAAGCGTTTCAAGTTCATCCGGGCTGTATCCGCAACTGTAGAGCGCTCCAATAATGGCACCCATGCTTGTGCCGGCAATAAAATCAACAGGAACCCTCTCTTCATCAAGAGCTTTGAGGAGCCCTATCTGTGAAAGAGCGTTGGCGCCGCCTCCTGACAAGGCAAGCCCGACGCTTTTTCTTGCTGCTCTCATGGCGTGATGCAGTGCAAAACGGCGCACGGGAAGCTTCAAAGTGTCGGGATAGACAAGGGCAGGGGAGGCTGGCGAAGCCAAAACCGGTGAAGGCGCCATTATTTCCGGCAAAAGGGCAGCTATCAGAGCTGCAAGGTACAAAACGGATCTGAGGTTCAGCAATGGTGATGCTCCTGGTTCATAAGCCTGTGATAAGGGTTGTTTCTGGCAACTGCTTTTGAGAATCTCCTGTGGACTTCATATCTTCAGCTTTAATGTATAACCTTTACATCTTATTTTGAATAATGGCATGGTTTAAACGGGTAAAACCATCAATACGTCCAACCGACAAACGTGATATGCCGGAAGGGTTGTGGTGGAAATGTGAAGAGTGTGGAGCGATGCTTCATAAAAAACAGTTTGAAGATCATTTCTTTACCTGTGCGGAATGCGGTCACCATTTCAGAATATCTCCCTATAAATATTTTTCGATCCTCTTCGACGACGACAAGTATGTCGAGTTTGATGATCATCTGCGGTCAGCCGATCCTCTTGGCTTTGTCGATACCAAAAAATATCCCGACAGGGTGCATGATACCATTGAAAAAAGTGGAAAAACGGAAGCCTGCCGTAATGCTCATGGAGAGAGTGGAGGCCGCCCCCTTGTTGTATCAGCGATGGATTTTGGTTTTATCGGTGGTTCCATGGGCTCTGTTGTCGGTGAAAAAATAGCGCGAGCCGTCGACAAGTCGCTTGAGCTGGACGCTCCTCTTCTTGTGATTTCCCAGTCAGGCGGAGCCCGGATGATGGAGGGCGCCTTCAGTCTCATGCAGATGGCCAAAACTGCTGCGCGACTTACCCGGCTGAGCGAAAGAAAACTGCCGTTTGTTTCACTGATGACCGACCCGACCATGGGTGGTATCAGCGCCTCTTTTGCCATGCTTGGCGATATCAATATCAGTGAGCCGAAAGCCCTTATCGGGTTTGCCGGTCCAAGAGTGATCCGCGATACCATCAAAAGGGATCTGCCGGAAGGGTTTCAGCGAGCCGAATTTTTGCTGGAACAGGGCTTTCTCGATCGTGTTATTCATCGCCGTGATCTGAAAAATGAGCTGGTCACTCTGTTTTCCATGCTGAAGGTTTAGCGCCAGGCAAGCGCGGTTGCCGTAACAGGGAATTGTTCCATGAAAATTTTTTTGATGGCAAGGGCAATTTCCTGGTGTTCCTGCTGTGTGCTTTTATCGGTTCGCACCTCCAGATAGTGGATCCAGCTTCTGACAGAGCCCTTCATATAAAGTTTTGTCTGCGTTGCCATCGGCAGGAGTACTCGTGCACACTCTTTGGCGATTCCCTTTTCAAGAGCTTCATTGTACGTTTCAAGCGTCATTTGGGCAACACGTTCCTGTGCCTTATCAAACCACTCTTTTGTGGCTTCATCAAGATCATTCAGCGAGTGCTGCCGGTTTTTGCTGTCCTGACGTCTTGGCTGGTATCGCTCAATCTCCTGGGCTTTGGCATACCGTTGTGAGAACTCCTGGAACTGAAAACTTCTATGGCGCAGAATCTGCGGCGAAATGGCTCTTGATGTCACAATTTCCACCGTCATGTCCACCATTTCAAAGACACTCCAGTGCTTGTGCGCTATACAGTAAGCGAGCAGCTTTTCATAATCGGGAGTCTCCTGATGAGGGCTCGATACTCTTGCGCAGTATGCGATAAGCCCTTCCGGGGAGAGCGGCTGACCCTCAACCTTGATCAGTGGAGAGGTGACCGAGATGAGCCGTACCTGCATGTTCCTTAATGGTTTTGTTGTTTTTTTTGACAACAAACAATATAGAATTAACAGATTCATTTTGAAATGGATTCATTTTCCTCTTCTTCCGCTTTGGCAGAGAGCATCTTTTTTGCTAATTGGGAACTGAATTCTTGAATTGTTGTTAGCACTGCGTATTTTAACCATTCGTAATCAGGAGTGTGGATTCCAGGCTGTATCAACAGCAACGCTGATCCGACCTCTTTGTGGTTGTACAATGACTTACCAAACTCAAACGACAGGGCAGTTATGGCAAATATTAATTTTGGTTTTGAGCACCATGCAAGAAAAATGTATTCAGGGGCAATAGAGCAGGGAATTACCAACTCTCTTGTGCCTATGGTTATAGAAACTTCAGGGCGCGGCGAGCGGGCTTTCGATATTTTTTCACGGCTTTTGCGTGAACGGATCATTTTTCTTGGCAGCGGGATAGACGAACATGTGGCCGGGCTCATCATGGCCCAGCTTATTTTTCTTGAGTCGGAAGATCCTGAGCGTGATATCTACATCTATGTGAACTCTCCGGGTGGCAGTGTCTCTGCCGGTCTCGGAATCTACGATACGATGCAGTATATCCGTCCGGAGGTTTCGACGGTTTGCGTCGGGATGGCCGCCAGTATGGGCGCATTTCTGCTTGCCAGCGGAGCCAAAGGCAAAAGGGCATCGCTTCCCCATTCACGAATCATGATTCATCAGCCATCCGGCGGTGCGCAGGGTCAGGAGAGTGATATTGTTATTCAGGCGCGTGAAATCGAGAAGATTCGTACCCTGCTTGAAGAGCTGCTTGCCAAACATACCGGCAAGGATGTGAAGCAGATCAGGGAGGATTCAGAACGTGATCGCTGGATGAACGCACCGGAGGCGCTCGATTACGGCATTATTGATGCTATTTTTGAGAAACGTCCCGCACCCGAAAAGAAGGACTAACCCGCAACGATGTTATCATGAGCGATCAGACCGAAGTATTCAATCTGGAAAAAATTTACAATCATCACGACGTCGAAGAGCGGTGGGGAAGTGCGCACTGGGAGGAGCTTGGCAGTTTCCATGCCGAAAGCTCCCGCGTACTCGAAACGGGCAAGGAGCCCTATACCGTGCTCATGCCTCCTCCCAATGTGACCGGAAGCCTGACGCTTGGCCATGTGCTGAACCATACCCTGCAGGATATTTTTATCCGCTACAGCCGCATGACGGGCAAAGAGGCCCTCTGGCTTCCCGGTACCGACCATGCAGGCATTGCAACGCAGACGGTGGTGGAGCGCAAGCTGAAAAAAGAGGGAATTACCCGCCACGATCTTGGACGCAAAGAGTTTCTCGGCCATGTCTGGCAATGGAGGGAGGAGTATGGTGACCTTATTCTCCGGCAGCTCCGTCGGCTCGGTATCTCCTGTGACTGGCGGCGCAACCTCTTTACCATGGATGAGGGCGCCTCAAAAGCGGTCATCAACGCCTTCATCACGCTCTACCGTGACGGACTGATCTATCGTGGTACCCGTATCATCAACTGGTGCCCCGTTTCACAGACGGCGCTCTCTGATGAAGAGGTGATCATGAAGTCGCGCAAGGACAGTCTGGTCTACATTCAATATGCCCTTGTCAGCCACCCCGGACGATTTATCACCATCGCAACCGTCAGGGCTGAAACTATTCTGGCCGATGTTGCTATTGCCGTCAACCCCGCTGATCCCCGTTACACCGATCTGGTGGGCGAGCTTGCCATTGTGCCGGTTGCGGGGCGTTATATTCCCATTATTGCGGACGATTACGTTGACATTGAGTTTGGTACCGGTGCGCTGAAAATCACTCCGGCACACGATGCCAACGACTATGAGGTGGCCAAACGCCACAATCTTCCCATTTTGTCCGTTGTCGGCAAAGATGGCAAAATGACCGATGAGTTCGGGTATGGCGGGATGGACCGCTTTGTTGCACGCGAAAAAATTCTCAAGGATCTCGAAGAGCTTGGTAACCTTGTCCGGGTTGAAGAGTATGAACACAATGTCGGCTACTCCGAACGGGCTGACGTGGTGGTTGAACCCTATCTTTCCGAGCAGTGGTTTGTCAAAATGAAACCGCTGGCCGAAGAGGCCCTGCAGGTTGTTAATGATGGCGAAATACGCTTTCACCCCCCGCACTGGATCAACACCTACCGTCACTGGATGGGCAATATCCGTGACTGGTGCATCTCCCGTCAGCTCTGGTGGGGACACCGCATTCCTGCCTGGTACGACAGTGAGGGTAAGGTATGGGTTGCCGCATCATACGAAGAGGCCTGTCATCTTGCCGGTACCGACAAACTGGTGCAGGATGATGATGTGCTCGACACCTGGTTCTCTTCATGGCTCTGGCCTCTGACAACGCTCGGATGGACAGAGAAACAGAGTGATAATGACGATCTCAGAGCCTTTTATCCAACCGACACACTGGTAACCGGGCCGGACATCATCTTTTTCTGGGTCGCCAGAATGGTGATGGCAGGGCTCTATTTCAAGGGGGCGGTTCCTTTCCGCAACGTCTATTTTACCAGCATTATCCGTGACATGAAGGGGCGCAAGCTTTCCAAGTCACTTGGTAATTCACCCGACCCGATCAAGGTGATGGATACCTACGGCACCGATGCCCTGCGCTTCACCATTATCTATATCGCTCCTCTCGGGCAGGATGTTTTGTTCGGTGAGGAAAAGTGCGAACTCGGGCGGAATTTTGCCACCAAGATATGGAACGCCTCCCGGCTTGTCTTCATGCAGCGCGAAAAGTATTTCCGCGACCACGAAGAGTTTGCGGCCGTTTATCTCAACTTTGATCCCTCCTCAGTAACTGCTGATCTGGCTGGTCAGTGGCTCCTTGCAGGATATCATGGCATGTTGGAACGCTATCACACCGCATTCACGCAGTTCAGGGTCAACGATATTGTCAAGAATCTCTATGACTTCTTCTGGCGCGACTATTGCGACTGGTATCTGGAAGCTCTCAAAGTCAGGCTTTCAGGAGAGTTGACACGAGAGGATGCTCAACAGACGGTTTGCCTTGCAGTTTATGTGCTTGAGGGTACCCTGAAAGCGTTGCATCCGGTTATGCCCTTCATTACCGACGAGATATGGCATCAGGTGCTTCAGCGTTCGGCGGAAGAGAGCATTGCCCTCTCGCCGATGCCCCTTTCCGACAGTGCACTTGCAGGGATTGATCTCCGTGGTTTTTCCCTGATACAGAAAGTCGTTACCGAAATCAGAAGCCTCCGATCACTCTTTGGTGTTCCTCATGGAAGCAGGGCAGAGGTTCTTCTCAGACCGACCAATGAGGGTGACCGGCTACTTCTGCAAACCAATCTGGCGCTGGTTGCTGCGCTGGCTCAATGTAATCCGCAACTCATGGATGGCGGTGAGCGTCCACCACATGCTGCAGGTTCCGTGGTCGAGGGGAATGAACTATTTGTGCTGCTTGAAGGGTTGATATCGTTTGACAAAGAGTGTGAACGCCTTCAGAAAGAGATCGCTAATGTTTCCTCCTATGTTCTCTCGCTTCAGAAAAAATTGTCGAACGGAGGATTTGCTGACCACGCGCCTGCCGATGTTATTGCAAAAGAGCGTGAAAAGCTCAGAGAGGCCGGGGAAACCCTCGAAAAACTCAAAAGTAATCTCGCTGTTCTCAGCGACTGACGAAGGGTGAAGTACTGAGGCTGTTTGTGGAGGTATGGCGGATCGTGGTGAGAAGAAAATAACTTTTTTTGGTTTAATCATTCTGAAGTGATATCTTCCGACTTTTCCTGTTTGTCATGCAAATTGCAGGGGAAGGTTTAAAATGCTGAAGTTCTCAAGGAGACGTAATAGATGAGGCAACTCAAAATAAGCAAACAGATAACCAATCGAGAGAGTCTCTCGCTTGACCGTTACCTGCAGGAGATAGGAAAATATGACCTGTTGACAGCCGAAGATGAGGTCAAACTGACGAAGGCGATCAAGGAGGGTTTTGATATGCCTGTCGATACGACCGAATACAAGAGGGCGAAACGCGCTCTCGACAAGCTGATCAAGGGTAACCTGCGCTTTGTTGTTTCTGTCGCCAAACAGTATCAGAATCAGGGGTTAACCCTCGGAGACCTGATCAATGAAGGGAATCTTGGTCTTATCAAGGCCGCAAAGCGCTTTGATGAAACCCGTGGCTTCAAGTTTATCTCCTATGCCGTATGGTGGATCCGCCAGTCCATTCTCCAGGCTCTGGCCGAACAGTCACGAATTGTAAGGCTTCCCCTGAACCGGGTAGGAACGCTCAACAAAATCAGCAAGGCATACAGCCAGCTCGAACAGGAATTTGAACGCGACCCCAACACCAGGGAGCTTGCCACCCTGCTTGAAATGGATTCGCAGGACGTTGCCGATACCCTGAAAATTGCAGGACGTCATGTTTCCGTCGATGCCCCGTTTGCACAGGGTGATGATAACCGACTGCTCGATGTGTTGCAGAACGACGGCCATCTGCCCGATTACGGCCTGAACCGCGACTCACTTACCCTTGAGGTCGAGCGCTCTCTCTCCGTCCTTGCTCCAAGAGAAGCCGATGTCATCAAGTCCTACTTTGGGATTGGCATGGATAACCCCCTCACCCTCGAAGAGATCGGCGAAAAGTTCCGTCTTACCCGTGAACGCGTTCGCCAGATCAAGGAGAAGGCAATCCGCAGGCTCCGCCAGTCGGCATACAGCAAGATTCTGAAGGAGTACATTGGAAGCTGATTGTCAAAAAAGAATTTGACTTCCAAAGATTCATGGAGGTACAACCCTCTCAGCAAAAAAGCATCGGCAAAAACCCGGTGCTTTTTTTTGTTGACGAGTACACTGTCCAGCGGCTGTAGAGTTATGATAGGTCAGTTTTCCCGAAAACAGCATCAAGCGTCGGGGCAGTAAGAACCGCTTCACTCCAGGCTTCAAGCTCTTCCTCTTTGGCGCTTCCTAACCGCTCTGATGCCCACTCGGGCAACAGTCCAAAGCGGCGCTCAAGCTGCCTTTTCAATAACCTTGATTCGCCCTCAACACGGCCCTCAACACGGCCTTTGGCTATACCCTTGGCTATGCCAATTCGTTCTACGCTGGTAATGTATTGCACTTTTTCCCTCTCCTCGATTTTTTCAAGTTCTTGCCAGACCTCGCTGTTCAACCACTCCGGCAGTTGCATCAGCCAGTCAATGACATTGAATAAATTGATAACGCGCTGTTTATTCCGATGCCGTTCGTACAGTATTCGTAGTAAGCTGAGTTTTGCGTTGTACCGTTCCTGATCCTGCGTTCTGGTTTTTTGTGTCAGGATGTGTGCCGCCGTAATCCATCCAAAAGCGTTATTTGATGCCAGCAGCTCATCGAGTTTGTCTTCATAATCGGTCAGCTTGGCAACCGGGAACTCCAGCGTATGGTGGCATCCCAGCACGGCAAAACCATAAGAGGTGGGTTTCCACTGCTTGTTTTCATCGGCCAGCACCGCCAAACTTGCAACAGGCCTTTTGTAACGGTCGAAAATCCGGTAGTTGTAGACAAACATCCGTTCGGCAAACTCCGGCTGCTTTGTGCCCTGCACTTCAATGTGGATATATATCCAGCTTTCATTGCCACAAAGCTCGGTCACCCTGACCAGCCGGTCAACAAAGCGTGTACCCAGCTCAGCATCCTGCACCACCGCCCGCAACTCCTGATCAAGAAAAACATGCTCTCTCGACCAGTCAATTTGTGCATAAGCATCCGGGAAATAAAAGGTCATAAACTCCTCGAAGTAATGCTCAATGGCCTCCTTCCACGGGCTGTCGTAATGATCGTTCGAGTTTTCCATTCGATCTCTTATTCGGGCAACGTATCAATCAGAAAAAATCGGTATGAGTCATTCCAAGCCGTTATCAAATCAAATATAGAGGGGATGGCGCTTAAAACAAAATGCATTTAGCTACCCTGTACCTTCACATCATTACGGTAATGCTATTCGGAGATGATGAGGCAATCGGCAAGCGTTTTTCTGCGCGGCACAAAATAGCGCTGCTCTACTTTACGTTTTACGGCTTTATTGTGCAAAGTATATGGGTAACACCTGCATAAACAGTAAATTCCGGCACATGCCATAACGGTAATGTATCATACACACCAAACCGGAACTGAATATGGATGACTCTACCCCGCAGCAAACCGCTTCCCGGTCAAACCGTGACGAAGAGCTTGAAAAAGCCTTTGTTTCAGATCTCATTGAGCAGCCCAAACAGCTCGACAAACTGGCACGGGTGATCCTCACGCTCAGCTTCGTTGTGCCAGTGCTCTATGCTCTTGGTTTAAAGTTTTTTTCAGGTGCGGAAGGAACGGAAGCATCCACCAGTGGCATCTGGCTCATGGGATTGGCATTTTTGAGCTGGTTTCTCTCCCTCATATTGAGCCTCCTTGCCCTGCTCTCCGGCAAAGGCAAGCGCAATACAGCAGCGAAAAGCAGTGCCGCAGGCACCAAACCCGTAAATGTCGAAGCGCTCTACCTGGCCAGCGCCCGCTCCAAACGGCGCAGGTTGTTAGCCGCCAGCCTTTTCTGCTTTACGGGAATCTGCTTTGGCGGGCTTACGGTATTCAGCGCAGCATTCCCGGGCCTCTCCTCCATGCAGTCGCCAGCCAATTTTGTGCTGATACGCGGAAGTGAATTTACCATGGGGAGCCCTGAAACGGAAGTTGGCCACGAGAGCGATGAAACGCAGCATCAGGTAAAAGTGAATGACTTTTATATGAGCAAATATGAGGTGACCGTTGCCGAGTTCAGACGCTTTATCGCTGAATCAGGCTATCGGACAGATGCAGAAAAAGCGGGGGATAGCTATGTTTGGAATGGAAGCGAAGCCGTACTCACAAAAGGGGTGAATTGGCGTCATGGAGTCTCTGGCAAGGTACGCACCAAAAGTGAGGAGAACCATCCGGTGGTGCATGTGAGCTGGAATGATGCCGTTGAATATTGCCGATGGCTCTCCGAAAAAACAGGCAAGTGGTATCGTCTGCCAACCGAGGCAGAGTGGGAATATGCCTGCCGAGCAGGAAGCAGAACAGCGTTCAATACGGGTGGAAATATCACAACAGCACAGGCCAACTATGACGGTAACTATCCCTACAACAAGAACCGGAAAGGCCAATACCGCGCCAGGACGGTTGCGGTAGAGAGTTTTGAGCCCAATGCTTGGGGCCTGTACAATATGCACGGCAATGTCTGGGAGTGGTGCGATGATGTCTATAGCGGTACATACTATGACGAATGCAAGGCAAAAGGGCTTGTTGAAAACCCCGGTGGGCCAGCGCCTGAAACCGGTTCGAACCGTGTTCTTCGTGGCGGGAGCTGGAACTACGATGCCGAGTACTGTCGGTCGGCGTCTCGGCGCGGCTACACCCCCGGCGGCCGGAGCAACTTCGTGGGCTTCCGCCCGGTTTTCGTCCCGTAGTCAGTTGGCAGCTCATTCCGTCTTTGCTTTGTGAGCGAGAGGGCAGTACCAACATTTTGGTGAGCGGGGGTGAGGGACGAACCGCCGCACGCCAAAATGTTCTGGTAACAACCGACTACAGAATCGCCCACCGCAGGTGGGCCGACGATTGGAGCATAATTTCGTTAATAGTCAGACGTTGGTGCAACCGCATTGATCTCGACGGTGGCGCCCGGCATGATCACAAATTCACTTAACCCGATGTGACGGCGGCGATCTCCCCAGTCATAGGTATAACCCAGTCTGGTCCACGGATAGCCGTTGGTTCCGTATGATTGCATCTTCAACTCATTGTACCACTTGACATAGTCGGCACTCACCGTCACAAATTTATTGGATGTCCTGAACTCTGTTTCCGCTTCACGGTCACTGATCTCCGGGTCGGCGCTCGGCCTGAAAAGATCGCCCGGCTTGACCCACATCTCCACAAACCTCGTTTTGCCCGCCCTCGGTGGAAGCCCCAAAAGCTGCTCCAGTCGCAACGACCGGTTCTCTTTCAGCCCCTTACAAAAATTCTTCACCTCCGGCGCGGTTGTAACCCAAACCTCTCTCGACAGATTGAGCGATTGCCCGACGATACTGTCATAGCCGTTATAGTTTGTCCAGGTGACAACAAGCAGCATGGCATTTTTGGCATCATCCCTGTTCTTCCATATCAGCCTCTCGTTTGAGGGAACAATCGCAACCAGATTGTTCGATATCTCTGATGGATCGGCTCTTTCCGCATCAACGATGGCGCTCTGGTATGCCTTCTGCAGGTCAGCCTGCTCAAGCGCCGGACTCTGGGCAACACAGGCTGAAAAGAGGTAGGATACAAGCAGAAAAAGAGTGAACCTCTTCGCCTGAAACAAACGGTTTTTCTTCATCGGGCCACCTGTTTTGAGTTTATTGCTTCTTGGGGTATCCGTAAAGAACCAGATGTCAGGCTTCAGCTTTTACGCTTTTTTCGTACAAAAATTCCGGATCGATATCCAACTGGTTTGACCACTCTATCGTGTCGAACTTGACCGTTACCGTATGAAATACCGATGGGTTTCGCAGTTCTGCAAATTTACCGGTATTGAGGTAGGGAGCTACATCAAAAATTCTTTTTTCACTGGTTTCAAACACAAGCAACAACTTGTAATCGTTTAACGGACTTACGCTTATCACTGAAGGGTACATGACAATCTCCTTATTGTAACGGTTTGATGGGAAACGGAAGCTCGCCATTCGAAGCCAGCTCCCAATCTGCCAACAGTTCTTCTTTATGAATTTCGGCCCAAGCCAAAGCAAGCTTCAGTTGTTTTGACGGCAGCTTGCCCTCCGACAATTCACAGTTTTTTATATCAATAATCGCCTTGAATTCCTGATAATAAGCGTGGATATGAGGAGGATTATGCTCACCCGGTGAGCAATACATTCTGATAATAATTCCATAGAACATTGCTATTGTTGGCATAGCACCTCTTGTTGATTATCGGTTCATTGAACAGGGCAATTATTATATCGGAAATGTACGTTTTCCTGTGATTGTTTTTGCATACACGGCTCCGATGTTCCCGGTTAGCCCTGTCAACAAGTATATGAGCATTGGCCTTGCCGCCATGGGTTTACCCTCGACTCCTGGAAACGAAGTGTTCCGGGATGAGTAAAAAGCAGAAGCTTCGTCATGCTTGCTCCGGATTATTCATTTTATTATTCATCCAACGGGATCATATCGGTGGTATTAACGAAATGATCCTCTGTCAAGCCTTCAAATCCCGCAAGAGGCTGTCGAATGCTGCCTGACAGGCGTCGTGCTGTTTCCATTGGGTGAAATCGCCGATGTGGCGCGGGTGACCGTTATCGAAAAACTGAGACATGAAGCCGAGCTTCTTACAGAATCATTAGCTCAAGAGGTATTGGATTTCTTGTTATTTGTACGCGGGCGATATGGAGCTGGGCGGGCATCAGAGCTTTTTGAGCATACTGCGGGAGCATGGAAAGGTGAGCCGCTTGAACGAGCTCCACAGGGCGAAGCGGAACAACGTTTGAATTTGGAATAATGTGGATTCTAAAAATGTGATTACTGCGCGTTTGGTTTAACCATCTGGATGACCAGTATCATCCCGCAGGCGCTTCAGCAGGGTTAAGGCGTATGGGGTTATAGGTGTTATCAACATTCATGAGATCATCAACAACGAAATAATTTCCGAAAAGAACGAATGATAATCATGGCTGATGGCTACCGTTTTTGAGGCCAACAACCCGGATTTCGAGCATCATGTAACACTGCCAAAATATGCACAAAATTACTCTACACTACATAAAATAAACCGTAAGGAAATCGGGGAAGGAGAGCGCAGCGGACATTTGGGATAACTTCGGAATAAAGTAACGGAGCTTGCTCAAGCCGTTTTAGCTGTAACTCCCGGCCATAAATTCAGCACCAAGGCCGGGGCTCTGCAATTCATACCACTCTTGAGCTTCGCCAGTTTCACGCAAAGCTCGTGCAGAGAATTTCAGACGGTACGCCATGAACCCTCTTTAAGATGTGACTTCACTTGATCCCAGGAATAGCCAGCTTCAGGGTTTGCTTCGAACTCCGCAAGGCGTACTTCAAGCTCAGCCTTGAGCGCAGGCGAGATTTCCACTGCTTCAGGCAGTGCAGCAACGCTATCCCAGATCAGCTCAACGAGACGAATGCGCTCTTGCACTGGAAGCTCAAGAATGTCGGCAATAGAAATTGTGCTCATGTTGGATAAGGTATTCTACTTTTTATGAAACACTTGCGAGGTTAACTTATCCCGAAAAGTACGAAACCGGTACAGATAATTCAGCAAAACATAAAAAACAGTGCCGCTGCAGAAAAGGTCAGAACTGATGAAATATGGGCATTTATCCAGCTCTCAAATCCCGCACCCCTGTGGACACCGGGCTCCAGCTCGGCATAAAACAAGTGCATTGTGTAAAGGTGGGTATCAGTGGACAGCTCTCACAAGTGTAAGTTATCAGAGACATTACACAGCTTTCAAATCCCGCAAGAGGCGGTCGAATGCTGCCTGGTAGGCGTCGTGCTGTTTCCATTGGGTGAAATCGCCGATGTGTCGCTGGCGTTTCACGTTTCCTGCCCATCCGGTTGTGCTCTCCACAATTACTTCATCAATGCGTACTGGTGAGAAATCGTACGTCAGGAGTGTTCTGCGGTTACCTGTTCCTGCGGATAATTATCTCACAGGCAGGTACTCACCGCCGATGTTAATACCATGACATAGTGCGTTGGTAGACCCAACATCATCTCTTGTTTTCCTCATTCAATATTTTAGCACTTGGCGTTGTAGGTTTTACAACAGAATCGCAAATAATTTTGCGTGTCGGAAACGGTGGTCGAACCTGTTGTACCACAACGGGTTGTGTTGCCAATGCTGTTGGTGTTGGGTTTGGAGCCGGATTTTGAGCTTGTTGCTGCTGAGCTGAAAGCGGTGCTTGTGTACTTGATGTAGTCATAGGTGTTCCTTGTGATTCGATTTTATTCGGTTGTGATTCTGGACTCTTTTTCTGAGCTTATGCAAGCAGGATGGAGCCGTACCGGGCTACAGTTGTTATACCTCTTCAGGAGTGTTCGGAATACACCACCGGATCCGGCGAGTCTATCATGGGATTGAGACGAACGGCCAGAGAGAAAAGATAGGGGTAGTCTTCCTTGAGATGCTGCATATAGAGGATCCATTCCCTGATCAGATGACCGAAAACGCGTCTTATGTCGCCATTGATGTGCTCTTTGTCGCTTGGAGGAATACGATCGAACGATTTGCGGGCCTCAAGCTCTTCCGTGATATGAAACGCTGCCCAAAGCAGGTCGGTAAAATTTTCATGCTCAAGCAGATTCTGGTTTTCCAGCAGGCTCAAAAGGAAGCTTCGTTTTCCGGTCATGAACTGTTTCAGGCTGGGGAGGGCGTCGCTGTCGATGCTGATCTTCTGGTTGTTTTGGCGCAGATAGTCGAGCGCCTCGTCAAAATCCTGTTTTTTCCATGATCCGTTCATATGCAGGCGCTGTTTCAGCTCTTCGCTTTCGACTACGTGTACCGACAGCTCTTTCAGCAGGTGGTTGCCGAATTCACTGAAAAAGACGCCGATGACCATGTTCAGTTTTCTCATGACCGATTTGCGCTCTCTTTCCCGAAGCACCCTTTCGAAGAGGAGCGTGACGACGATGATGTATATGGGCAGGAAGGCGAGATTGCCGAGAAAGCTGGCTGATATCTCCCTCAGGTTGCCGTAAATGCTGAAGTCAATACCATACAGGGCCAGCGAAATGGTGAAGAGGGTGAAGACCGTCCACACCTTGTTCATAAACAGTTTTTGTAACATGAAGAGCCGTTATGTTAATCCTGACCAAACAACCTGAAATACCCGTGCACCCTAACCAAACAGGCAAAAACAGTTTACCGTTCACCGAGGAGAGAATGGCATGGAGGATGCTGCGGAAGCCCTCACCGCATCTCCATCCCTCAGCCCGAGTCTCTCTGCTGCGTTGCCGTTTCTGATGGCGATTTCGATCATGCCGCTGCTTCCGGTATAGGCGAGTGGCTGCTGGTCGGCAACTTCTCCATAGGTGCGGCAGATGGGCAGTTGATGGTTTCCGGCGCCTATCAGCCACTCTTTTGAGCGGTCAAGCACTTCCGCGTCGAGTGAGGTTATGAGGTTGCCGAAGTGGTCGGTGCAGATGATTGTTCCCTCCCATGATGCGCCGTTGTCTCCGCTTTCGCATCCCGGTAACGGGATTTTGGTGCATTCCGCCAGCTCCATCTTTGAGCCAAGCTCCCGGAGCGCAACGCCGGAGGCGAGATGTGCGGCTGCTGGTGAAAATATGTCGCGCCCATGAAAGGTTGAGCTGCGGGAAGGAAGCATATAGCGTTCATTGGTGATGGTGACACATTGAGTGACCTTCCCGGTCTGGAAGAGGGCGGTGAGCAGGCCGTTGTCGGGGGCAAGAAAGCTCTGTTTTCCGCATTGTACGGCAATTGCCTTGCGTGAGGTGCCGACTCCCGGATCGACGACTGCGACAAAGATTGCTCCTTCAGGGAAAAAGGGGGCTGACTTGCCGAGCTGGAAGGCGCCTTGCGCAATGTTCTGGGCGCTTATGGCGTGGGTGAGGTCGATAATCTGTGCTGATGGCGCAAGGGAGAGGATGACACCTTTCATTTGGCCGATATAGGTGTCGGCGAGGCCGAAATCGGTCATCAGGACGATGACAGGGGGGTGTCCGGTCTGCATGAGGTTCAGTCGATAGCGGTTTTATAGATGGCGTAGCCGATGCCCAAAAAGAGGATATTTGGCAGCCATGCGGCGAGCATGGGGTTGATCATTCCCTGGTATCCGGCGATGGCGATGGTCTTTTGCACTCCCATAAAGAGAAATCCTGCAAAAAGGGTGATGCTTATTTCAGATGCGAGTCCGCCCCGTTTTTTTTTCGCGGAAAGGGGGACTCCGATGAGGATGATGATGAGCGAGGCGAAGGGGAGTGCGATTTTGTTGTGAAATTTTACTGTCGATCGTTCCAGTCCGGCGAAACCGGCTCCCTCTTTTTCTGTGAGGTAGCGGTAGTGGCGGATGAGGTTCATTTCATCCGGCTGGAGGTTGAGTTCCGACAGAGAGCGGGGCGAAAGGGCAAGTTTTACTGATGTTACAGGGGTGAGATGAAAGGTTTCATCTTTTCCGGTGAAACTGCGTTTTGCGGCATTCAGCAGTATCCATTCGCCTGTTTTCTGGTTGTAGCGCATACTGTCGGCATCGGTTCGGGATTTGAGGCGTGCGCCGCTGAACTCCTCGATGGAGACGGCGCTGATTTCTGCCTGGTCAGGATCAAGGGTTCCAATGGAGAGCATACGGTTTCCCGGTTCGAGGATGTGGATGTTGCGGTTTTCCTGGGGCTGGGCTGGATTTCTTTTCAAATAGCGCTGTTCAAAATGGTTCTTTTCGGCAAATGTTGATGGGGAGATCCATCCTGCATTGAGAAGATTGAAGAGCAGAATCAGCACTCCTCCGGTTATAAAGGGTGTCAGCAGTTGGCGCATACTGACACCGGCGGAGCGTATTGCCGGAAGTTCACCTGAAAAGGAGAGCTTCCCTGCGACAAGGATTGAGGAGAGCAGAGCGCTCACGGGAGAGACGACCAGAAGAATGGAGGGTATTGAGAGCAGGTAATAATGGACAATCTGCCACAGGCCAAGCTTCTTGTCGATGAACTCATCCAGTTTTTCAACCATGTTGATGAGAATAAAGAGGCAGGCAAAGGCTATTGATGTAAAAAGAAATGCCTTTGCAAACTGCCCCAGTATATACTTGTTAAGAATTTTCATAGTCAAAAACCCTGTCGGGTGGTTGCTGCAAAGCTGTTAATAGCCGAAAATATCTTTCAGCGTCAGCTCTTTTACCGTTCCGTATTTTTTCAGGGTTGTCATGTCAAGATCTTTTTTCTTGCCAAGCACCAGCATGACATGTTTTTGGTTTCTGAAATGGGCACTGTGAAATTGTTCGATATCGGCGAGGCTCATCCGGGCTGTTTCGCGGTAGATGTCTGTTCTGATATCATGGTCGTGCCCGAGTCGTACGGCCTCTTCGTAATTGAAGAGGATCTCTGTTCTTGTCAGCCGTTCGGTTGAAATTTTCTGCTGAATGCCGTTCAATGCCGATGCAAAGAGTTCGGGTGATTTCGGCAGCTTGTTCATCAGGATGCTGATGCCGTCGAGCGCTTCGGGGAGCTTGTCGGCCTGGGTGCCGATATAGCTGACAATGTAGTTATGCTCGTCCTTCTGTTTCGGTGTTTTGTAGACGGAAAAGACCGAGTAGGCGAGCGCTTTGGCTTCGCGCAGCTCCTGGAAAACCACCGATGACATTCCTCCACCATAATATTCGTTGAAGAGGGTGGAGAGGGGGAGAATGGATGGGTTGTACAACTCATCTCTTGTTAAAAGGATAACCTCTGCCTGGGTCATATCGTAATCGACGACATAGACGAGATTGCTCTGCTGTTCGAGATCACGGAACAGGTCGGCGACCGGCGGGGTCTTCATTGATTCGGGGTAATGGCGTACGGAGCGCAGTTCGCTGAGCACCTCTTGTGAAGAGGCTGGGCCGTAATAAAGTACCCGATGGCGGTATTGCAACAGATCGTGCACCTCTCCCAGCAGCTCTTGTGAAGTGACCTGCTCAAGTTCCTTGTTGCTCAGGATGTTGGTGAAAGGAGAGGATGGACCGTATTTGCCATAACTGGTCATGGCCTCAAAGAGGATCTTCTTTTTGGAGAGCTTGGCGTCGGTACGCTCTTTGAGTGTGCCCTCTTTGAGCTTTTCAAGCGCCTCCTGGTCGGGTCTGGCATCAACGAGAAGATTTTCAAGCAGTCGAATGGCTGCAGCGGAGTTCTTTTCCAGTCCGGAGAGCTTCAGGTAGACGTAGTCGTCGGAGGTAAATGCCGAGAAGCTTGCACCGATTTTATAGAGCTCCTGGCTGAACTCTTTTGGCGTGAGTTTTGAGGTGCCGAGATAGGAGAGGTAGTCGAGTGCGAGTTCGATCTTTTTGCTGTTGTTTTTTCCTATGTCGAAGACATAATAGAGCGAGAAAAGCTCGTTTTCCTTGTTCTGCAGATAGTGCAGTTTGATGGAAGGATTGACATCAAAGAAGCCAATATCTTTTTTATAGTCGAGAAAGAGTGGCTCGGTTTTTTCTGATTTCAGGGCCAGCAGTTTCTCGGCAAATTGCGATGAGGTGTCCCGATTAACTTTCAGGGGTGTGATCGGTGGTTTCTGGATTTTTGTTTCGCTTTTCGGGGTGCCATGCTCCTTGAAAACGGCGATATAGTTCGAGCTGTAATGGTTGCGGACAAAGTCGACAAGCTCTTTTTTGGTGATTTTTTCGAGCCGTTCTATCTGGCTGACGTGGTCGGGCCAGGTCATACCCCAGACAAAGGCGTCAACATAGGCTTCAACACGACCGCGGTTGCTTTCGTAGAGTTTCAGTTGTTCAATTTTCAGGTCATTGATTGCAGCTTCAAGCAGCCAGTCGGGAAATTTCCCCTCTTTGAGCAGTTCAAGCTGTGCGAGCAGCATCTCCTTTACCTGTTCAAGGCTCTGCCCCTCTCTTGGTTTTCCACTCAGAATATGGGTGGAATAATCTTTCATCATGACGAGCATTGAACCGGCATCGAGTACTTTCTGCTGCTGGTTCAGGTTCAGATCAATCAGTCCGGCAGTCTGGTTGAACAACACCTTGTCGGCAAGGGTGAGGTAATCGGCTTCGGAACTGTTGATTCCATCGAACCGGAATCCGATGACCAGCTCTTCCGATTCCGGCCCTTTTACCTTGATGATGGAGGGCTCCGTTATTGCCTCTTCCACTGCGGGTGTAAAGTGCGGAACCTCTTTGGGTTGCAGGACTGAAAATTTCTGATCGATCAGTTTTATGGTTGCATCCGGATCAAAATCACCGGCGATGCAGAGCGCCATGTTGTTTGGCACATAGTAAGTCCGGTAGTAGTTGATGACGTTCTTTATGGAGGGATTTTTCAGATGCTCCGCTTTGCCGATGGTGGTCTGGGTGCCATAGGTGTGTTTTTTGAAGAGTCCGGCAAAGAGATTTTCCCATATTTTCCGGCTGTCACTGTCCATGGTCATGTTTTTCTCTTCATAGACGGTTTCGAGTTCGGTATGAAACAGTCTCATGACCGGATTGCGGAACCGTTCCGCCTCCATGGTAAGCCACTGGTCAAGTTTGTTCGACGGGATGTCGTTGACATAGACGGTCTGTTCGACCCAGGTGTAGGCATTGGTGCCCTGGGCGCCGATGGAGTTTAAAATTTTGTCATATTCATTAGGCACCGTATAGCTTGCGGCAACGTTGGAGATGCTGTCGATATCCTTGTAGATTGCGGCGCGTTTTTCCGTGTCTGTTGTTGTTCGGTATTGTTCGTAGAGTTCGGAAATTTTTTCAAGCTCGACATGCTCTTTTTCATAGTCAAGCGAGCCGATTGAATCGGTCCCCTTGAAGAGCATATGCTCGAGATAGTGCGCAAGACCGGTTGTCTCTGCGGGGTCATTCTTGCTTCCTGCGCGGACTGCAATGGAGGTGTATATTCTTGGTTCGTCGAGGTAAGGGCTCATGTAGACGGTCAGGCCGTTTTTGAGCGTGTAGATTCTGGTGTGGAGTGAGTCTCCGGGAACGGTTGTGTATGGATAGGGTCTCTCTTCGTTGATCATGGGCTTACAGGAAATTAGATGCAAAAAAAGTATCCCGATGGTGAATATGGGGATACGGCGTTTTATGGCGGTCGTGTAGGTATCGGTCATCAGAAATAAAGATAATAATGGTATTTAAAGCGGATAATTGCAACCGCCTTCACCCGCCTTTCTGAAAATAAACAGTCCACGCAGGCTAAGGGTGTACGAGAGCTGTAAAATCCCCTGAAAGGCCTGTTGTTCAAGAGGGGCTTGTACAAGAGGGAAGTCCATTAGCTATTACGGTAGATAATCATTGTGGAAGAACTAACAAATAGCATAAATAGTTCTTTTAGTTGCTGCAATGGAAGGAGTGAAAATAATTATCAAGTTTGGAGAGTTGTTTATGGAGGTGAACGGAAGCGGAATATATAAAATTGTCAGTCCTTACAGTCCTGCCGGCGATCAGCCGAAAGCCATCGAGGCGCTTTGCGACGGTGTAAGGTCGGGGAACCCCTACCAGACGTTGCTTGGTGTCACTGGCTCGGGCAAGACCTTTACCATTTCGAACGTTATTGCCCGTTTCGACAGGCCGGTTCTGGTGATGAGCCATAACAAGACGCTTGCTGCCCAGTTGTATGGGGAACTCAAACAGTTTTTCCCCGACAATGCGGTCGAGTATTTTATCAGTTATTACGATTTTTATCAGCCTGAAGCCTATCTCCCCTCTCTCGACAAGTATATCGCCAAAGATCTGCGTATCAACGACGAAATTGAACGGCTTCGGCTCAAGGCGACCAGCTCCCTGCTCAGTGGCAGGAAGGATGTGATTGTGGTGAGTTCTGTCAGTTGTATTTATGGTCTGGGCTCTCCTGAAGACTGGAAAGCGCAGATTGTGGAACTGCGTTCCGGAATGGAGAAGGATCGGGATCTTTTTTTGAAGGAGCTGATTTCTCTCCATTACATTCGTGATGATGTGCAGCCGAGTTCGGGGAAGTTTCGTGTGAGGGGGGATATTATCGATCTTGTCCCTGCACATGAGGAGCTTGCTCTGCGCATCGAGTTTTTTGGCTCCGAGATTGAAAGTATTCAGACCTTTGATATTCATAGCGGAGAGGTGCTTGGGGTTGAGGATTATGCCTTCATCTATCCGGCCCGCCAGTTTGTTGCTGACGAGGAGAAGCTTAAGGTTGCCATGCTCGCTATTGAAAATGAGCTTGCCGAGAGGCTGAACTATTTTCGTTCTGAAAATCGTCTTCTTGAGGCTCGCAGGATTGAAGAACGTACCCGTTATGACCTTGAGATGATGAAGGAGCTTGGCTACTGTTCCGGTATTGAAAATTATTCAAGGCATCTTTCGGCTCGCCCTCCCGGTGAGCGCCCCTGTTGTCTGCTTGACTATTTTCCTTCGGACTTTCTGGTCATCATTGATGAATCCCATGTGACGCTGCCGCAGATACGGGGGATGTATGGGGGAGACCGTTCCCGTAAAACCATTTTGGTTGAGCATGGTTTCCGGTTGCCTTCCGCTCTCGATAATCGTCCGCTGCGTTTCGAGGAGTTTGAGGAGATGGCGTCGCAGGTTATCTGTGTCAGCGCTACTCCGAGTGAACATGAACTGCTGCGCTCGGGTGGTGTGGTGGTGGAGCAGCTTGTCCGTCCTACCGGTCTGCTTGATCCTCCGGTGGAGGTTCGTCCTGTTACAGGCCAGATCGACAACCTTCTGGCCGAAATCCGTATTCATACCGCCAAGGGCAATAAGGTTCTGGTCATGACGCTGACCAAAAGAATGTCGGAAGATCTGCATGACTTTTTCAGAAAGACAGGTATTCGTTCGCGTTATCTGCATTCGGAGATCAAGAGTCTGGAGCGGATGCAGATTCTTCGTGAGCTCAGGGTAGGGGACATTGACGTGCTTGTCGGGGTCAACCTTCTTCGTGAAGGGCTTGATCTTCCGGAAGTTTCTCTTGTTGCGATTCTTGATGCCGACAAGGAGGGCTTTTTGCGCAATACCCGTTCGCTTATGCAGATCGCAGGCAGGGCCGCCCGCAACGTTGATGGTCTGGTTGTGCTCTATGCCGATGTGGTAACCCGTTCCATTCGTGAAGTGCTTGATGAAACTGCCCGGCGTCGTACCATCCAGCAACGCTACAACGAAGAGCACGGCATTACTCCCCGTTCAATCATCAAATCGGTTGACCAGATTCTCGACACCACCGGTGTGGCTGATGCCGAGGAGCGTTACCGGAGAAAGCGCTTCGGTCTTGAGCCGAAACCTGAGAGGGTGCTTTCCGGTCATATTGATACACTGACTCCTGAAGCGGGTTATGCCCTCGCAGCGGAACTCCGCCTTGAAATGCAGGAAGCTGCTGTTCAGATGGAGTATGAAAAGGCAGCTTATCTGCGTGATGAAATCACAAAGCTGGAACAGGCTCTGGAGCGATTACCGGCAGGAGAATAATTTTTTCCGGGGTGCTGCTGTTTGTGTTGTTATGCATAAATACATTATATAATAGTGCATCGGTTGTCGTCCGTTACCTTTTTCATATGTTGTTCACCAGAGTTCATCTGCAATGTTAGCACAGATAGGGAAAGATCATTACAAAAAGCTTCACGAGATACTTCAGCTTTCTCGCAAGAATCTCAAAAATTTTGATGAATCGCTGATTCAGCGTGCTTTTTTTATGTGCTATCGGGCACACGAGGGAGAAAAACGGGCTTCAGGTGAACCCTTTTTCTACCATCCTGTTGAAGTTGCCACCATTCTGCTCAAGGAACTTCCTCTTGATGGCGTCTCTGTAGCGGCAGCCTTATTGCATGATGTCATTGAAGACAGCGGCTATACCTATGAGGATATTGTTGCTGAGCTGGGCGTTGAAGTTGCTGATATTGTTGAAGGGCTGACCAAGATTTCCGGTATCATGATCAACCGGGAGACGACCCAGGCAGAGGGCTTTCGCAAGATGCTGCTCTCGATGGTCAAGGATATCCGCGTTATTCTGATCAAGTTCTGCGATCGGCTGCACAACATGAGAACACTTGAATCGCTTCCTGAGCACAGACGGTTGAAGATTGCGCTTGAAACGCGGGACATATATGCACCTCTTGCGCACCGCTTTGGTCTTGGAAAGATGAAGGTCGAGTTTGAAAACCTTGCCCTCCGATTCATCGATCCGGAGATGTACGAATTTCTCCAGCAGAAAATCCGTATGGGTAAAGGTGACCGGGTCAACTATCTCGGAAAGATGATTGCTCCCATCAAAGATGATCTTGAGCAGCAGGAGTTCAAGGTGGAGGTGCAGGGACGGGCAAAGCATCTCTTTTCGATCTACAACAAGATGCGCAACAAGAACAAGAGCTTTGAAGATATTCATGATCTCTATGGTATCAGGGTGATTATTGATACCGAGCGTATCGCTGACTGCTTTTCGGTTTACGGTTTTATTACACAGCAATATCCTCCGGTTCCGCAGTATTTCAAGGACTATATCTCGGTACCGAAGCATAACGGATACCAGTCCCTTCATTCGGCCATTATCGGCCCGAAGGGTCATATGGTTGAGTTGCAGATTCGCACGAAGCGTATGCATGAGTTTGCAGAACTCGGCGTTGCGGCTCACTGGCGATACAAGGAGAAGATATCGCGCGATGATGTCAACATCGATTCGTTTCTTCGCTGGGCCAGAGAGCTGATCAAGGATGCTGATTCGGCGGCCTCTTTTATGGAGGGGTTCAAACTTAACCTCTACCACGACGAAATCTATGTTTTTACTCCGAAAGGAGATATGAAAACCATGCCTGCGGGGGCTACACCGATCGATTTTGCCTATGCCATTCATACGGAGGTTGGCAACGGCTGTATCGGGGCCAAGGTGAATGGCAAGATCGTTCGCTTGAATGCGCAGCTTAAATCGGGTGATCGGGTCGAAATTATCACCTCGAAAAACCAGAAGCCGAAACCTGACTGGCTTAAGGTGGTCATAACCCAGCGGGCCAAGCTGAAGATACGTTCAGCCATCAATGAGGAGCGCCGTCTGCAGGTCGAGAAAGGGCGGGGTATGTGGGAGAAGATGGTTGCTGGTACCAAAAAGCTTTTATCGGACAGCGACATCATCCAGCATGTTAAAGGGTATGGCCTTAAAACGCCAGCAGATTTCTTCAGCGCTCTTGCGAGCCAGCAGATCAATGGTGAAGAGGTTATTGAGCGGGCCAACAATTCCCGCAAGGAGGAGCCGACAGCAAAAACACTCACTGAAGAGGCGCGTGAGGTTGAAGATTATCTGCAGAAAGCGCGTCACGAACTGGATGCGGAGGGTGTTCCGGCTAAAAAGGACGATGTTGTTATTGCAGGTATGAACAATATCGCCTATGCCTATGCGAATTGCTGCCAGCCTGTTCCCGGTGATGAGGTGATCGGCTTTGTTACCGCTGAGGGGGTCAAGATACATCGTAAAAACTGCGTCAATGTCAGTAATGAGAATCTGCTGAAAAGCGAGCGCATTGTCTCGGTTTCGTGGAACAGAAAAGTTGAGACCGATTTTCTTGCCGGTATCAAGATTGTTGGAGAAGACCGTCTCGGCATCATGAATCAGCTTACAACGGTCATCTCAAAATTCGATACCAATATCCGTACCATTTCGCTGAACGCGCATGACGGGATGTTTGTCGGTACCATGATGATCTACGTTCGCAATGCGGAAAAACTGAATACCCTTATGGACAAACTGAAAAAGGTGCAGGGAATATTTACGGTCGAACGGCTTGTAAGCTGAAAGGTTTGGAGGAGTATGGCACTGGAACTTCATCTTGGATAAGATGTTCCAGTCCCCGGCTCCCCAGATTGGCTGCCTGGGGAAAGTGCTGCAGAGGGGGGGGAGCGGATGACAATCGAAAACGGAAAGATGGTATATTTTTTTTGCATTTATTTAAACTGACAGAACAAACATCAAGGAGAACATTATGAAGGTGACCATGGCAAGGCTTATTGCACTGTTTCTTTTTTTCAGTACCCTTTCCGGGTGCGGGTACAACACCATTCAGCAGAATGAAGAGGCTGTAAACCGCGCATGGGGTGATCTTGAGTCCCAGTTGCAGCGCAGGGGTGATCTGGTGCCAAATCTTGTAGCAACGGTCAAGGGAGCAGCAAATTTTGAAAAGGAGACCCTGACGGCAGTGGTGGAAGCGAGGGCAAAAGCGAGTTCGATTCAGCTTACTCCCGCTATGCTCAGCGATCCGGCGGCGATGGCAAAATTCACCAGCGCCCAGGGTGGTCTCTCCTCAAGCCTGTCGCGTCTGCTGGTGGCGGTAGAGCGGTATCCTGAACTCAAGGCTAACCAGAACTTCCGCGATCTTCAGAATCAGCTTGAGGGAACCGAAAACCGTATCAGCGTTGCCCGTCAGCGTTATAACGGGGCGGTAGAAGTGTTCAACTTCTCGATAAGGAAGTTTCCGAACTCGTTGACCAACAGTCTGGCGCTGAAGCTGAAAGCCAAGGAGTACTTCAAGGCCGATGAAGCTGCCAAAGCGGTGCCTGCTGTTAAATTCTGATTCTGTTAACTGTTATGAATCAATTCATGAGATCCGTTCTGAGGGTTCTGCTCTTTTTGATGGTTGCACTGATTCAGTTTGTGCCGCTCAACGGCCATACGGCAATTCAGGTGCCGGCTCTTTCAGGACGGGTCAACGATTATGGCTCCATGATCTCCGCACCGGTAAAGGCGGAGCTTGAAGCAAAGCTTCAGCAGTTTGAGGCTGCCGAGTCAACGCAGATTGTTATTCTGACCATTCCATCGCTTCAGGGCGACCCCATCGAAAATTTTTCGATACGGGCGGTCGAGGCATGGAAGATTGGCCAGAAGGGTACCGACAACGGTGTACTACTCATTGTTTCACGCGATGATCGAAAGGTGCGCATTGAGGTTGGCTATGGTTTGGAGGGAAGGTTGACCGATCTTCTTGCAGGACGAATTATCAATGACGAGATTGTTCCAGCCTTCAAGTCCAGGCAGTTCGATGCCGGATTTACCCGAGGGGTCGATGCCATTATTGCGGCTGTTCATGGAGAGTACAAGGCAAAGCCAGTGAAGAAAAAGGATAAAACTTCATTTCCCCTCCTCTTCAGTATTCTCTTTCTTATATATCTGATCAGCCAGATTTTTCGTGGCCACAGAGGCGGCCCAATGGCAAACGGCGGTCTTGGTGGTGGCTTCTATGGTGGCGGCTTTGGTGGTGGAAGCGGTGGAGGTGGCTTTGGCGGCGGCGGCGGTGGTTTCGGCGGCGGTGGAGCGTCAGGTGATTGGTAGAAGCAGTGAAAAAAAGAGAACAGCTTATGAAAGATCCGGCAGAAAAATTTCTTGCAGCGGCAGAACGGCTTCAGATTGAGGCGCGAATAGCGGAAGCTGAAATGCGCACCTCAGGTGAAATTGTGGTTATGGTCGTTCCGTCAAGTTATCACTATCCTCTTGCAAGCATGATCGGCAGTTCGCTTCTGGCGATACTCCTTGGTGTTGCCGTGGCCTTTTTTACCGGGCACGAGAGTATGTGGTTTTTTCTTGAACTCTTTGGCCTTTCGTTTATCGTGCTTCACGAACTGCTCAAACGAATTCCTCTTCTCAAACGTCTCTTTGTCACGGCATCGGATATGAAGGAGGAGGTCGAAGAGGCTGCCATCAACGCCTTTTATCAGAAGGATATTAACCAGACCGTTGATCATACCGGCATTCTCATCTATATTTCACTGTTTGAGCATCATGTTCGTGTGATTGCCGATAAAGGCATTAATGCCAAAGTTGACAAGGCGGTCTGGCAGGAGATTGTCGATACCATTGTTGGAGGGATCAAAAGCAAGGCCCAGGCCGCAGCAATAGCGGGAGCCGTTGACCGGTGCGCTGCAATTCTTGCCGCCCATTTTCCCCTGAAAGCCGGAGATCGTAATGAGCTTGGCAATGAGGTGATTATTGGCCGGGGTAAGTGAAGTACCGAAACAACAAGTGTATTGGGCTGAGGATTACTTCAGGTATTGTAATCCTTGGGGAGTAACCTATGAAATACTTGTTTGCACCAAATACGATGAGCGAATCGGGCGAGGTTTATGTGCTGAAGAGCCTGCTCGAAAAGGAAGAGGTAGCCTGTGTCATCCGCAATGAACATCTTTTTATTGCAGTGGGTGAACTTTCGCCTCAGGAGTGCCTCCCGGCACTCTGGATTTTCAATGATGCGGACTACCCCAAAGCCCTTGAGTTGATAGAGGCTTGGCGAAGTTCTCAGGCTGAAACTCTCAGTCAATGGGTTTGTCCGGATTGTGGCGAAACGATTGAAGGTCAGTTCAGTTCATGCTGGCAGTGCGGGAAACAACGTTACGAAACATGACAGCCCGTTGGGTTGAACATCATGTAATCCGATATCTATTCAGCATTGCTGCTAAAAAATGTTTTTCCAACCTCTTCTGCAAGAAATCAGTATTCTTATATTGGCTGTGACGGGTGAGCGCATGGAGCTGATCTGCAATGGAAAATTCAGCCCATTGGAAAAAAAGCTTTGATTTTCCTGTTTAAATGTTTTTTTACAGTCAGTTGTAACTCCACTCAATAACTTTCGTGAAGGGTCGTTATGAAAAAAACAGCATTGTACTCCTGGCATGAAGAAGCCGGAGCTAAAATTATCGATTTCGGTGGTTACCTGATGCCGGTACAATACAGGGGAATTATTGCTGAGCATCATGCTGTCCGCAGTGCGGCCGGGCTTTTTGATGTGTCGCATATGGGCAACTTTTATGTCAGGGGTGCACGGGCAAAAGAGTTTCTTCAGTACATGACGACCAACGACCTCGACAACGCGGAGGATGGTCAGGCGCAGTACAATCTCATGCTCTATCCTCATGGCGGCATTGTTGATGACCTGATTATCTACCGCATCGACAGCGAAACGTTTTTTCTTATTGTCAATGCAAGTAATGCCCAAAAAGATTTTGAATGGCTGCAGCAGCATATCGCAGCATTTGAAGGGGTTGTGCTTGAGGATCATACCGATCAACTTTCTTTGATTGCCCTGCAGGGTCCGCTTGCCCTGAATATTCTTGCAACGGTCTTTCCTGCGCTTGATGTTCCTGCGCTTGGGGCATTCCGCTTCTGTAAGGTTCTGTTCCAGGGAACGGAGGTGATGATTGCCGGAACAGGTTATACGGGTGAGAAGGGAGTTGAGATCTGTTTGCCGAATGCGATGGCTCTGCCGTTATGGGAGGCGCTGTTTGAAGCGGGTAAAGAGAGCGGCATTCAGCCCATAGGACTGGGTGCACGCGACACACTCCGCCTTGAGATGGGGTACTCACTGTATGGCCACGAGATTGACCAGGATACGAACCCGCTTGAAGCGCGTTTGAAATGGGTGGTAAAAATGGGTAAAGGACATTTTATGGGCAAGGAGGCGTGCCAGCAGGTTGAAGGTAATCTGAAGCGGGGAGTTGCTGGTTTCAGCCTTGATGGCCGCGTTCTTCCCCGCCAGCATTTCAAGCTTTACAACAGTGACCGCCAGGAGATTGGCTGGGTTTGCAGCGGGACACTTTCGCCGACACTCCAGGAGCCGGTTGGTACCTGCAATGTGGTGCGTGAGTACCTGAAGCCGGGTACTCCAATTCTGGTTGAGGTTCGCGGAAGCCTTCATACGGGTGTGATCAGGAGGTTGCCGTTTGTTACAACCTCTTTGAGTTGAATGCAACCCCATAGGTATTACAGGAGTGACTGCACAGGTGAAAATGAAAAATAACAACAAAGGTGTCAAGGGGACTCCTCTCGACATGAAGGCGCTGCAAAAAGAGATCGGCGGTCTGGTACTTATGTTGCTGGCTCTCTTTTTGATTGCGGCCCTTCTGAGTTTTCATCCGGATGATGAGGCAAGTTTTGGTACCCTTGCATGGCACGATATTTTCAGTAGATCTGCCAGAGATGTGGCTGAAAGCATTCACAATCCATTCGGATTATTCGGAGCAAGGATCTCCGCGTTCTTTATCCGTTCATTTCTTGGCTATTCGGTAATTCTACCGTTAACAGCCATTTTTTTATGGGGATGGTTGCTTCTGCGGGCGAAAAGCCTGAAACCAGCCATTCTTTTTTCTCTCTACAGCCTCGCCTTTTCACTTGATATCGCAACGATGTTCGGCCTTACCTCTGCGCCGTTCAGCGATATGATGGCTGGAGCAATCGGGCGGATGCTTGCGGAGTTTCTTTCTGTCGTGATTGGTTTTACCGCAGCGCTTGTTCTTCTCTCCGTTATTGCTCTGGTTTTGACTCTCTACATGGGGCAGACTGCGCTGGCTGAAGGTATGAGGCTGGTGCTCGCTGCCGTCAAAAGCAGTGTCAGGTCGTTTGCTGCTTTCAGGGCAAAGCGTGCTGAGAAGCGTAAGAAAAAGGCTGAACTGCAGAAGCTGAAAGAGAAAAAGAGAGAGGAGAAAAGAGAGGAAAAGAGAAAGCTTGCACTGAAAAAGGAGGCTCAGAAAAAAGAGGAGTTGAAAAAACAGACACTGAAGCAGGAGCCTGAATCCGAACCTTTTGTATCAGCCTCTGCTGTTCCACTGGTTACCCCGGTGTTTCAGGAAGAGCTTTTGCTGCCGGAACCTCCTTTGCCGGAGCCCTCTGCTGCTGAGAGAACTCCATTGGCGCTGCAGTCGAAGATTCCCGGAGAGCCGGAGATGATCATTCACCAGGCTGTCCGTGAAAAAGAGGCTGATCTTGATGAGCGTCGTCTGAAAGTGCAGACCAAGGACAGGGAGCCTTATCGTTTCCCGTCGATCGACTTGCTGGAAAAAGTCCCCGATGACAATGATCAGATCGATCAGCAGCATCTCGACGAAAGCAAGCGGAAACTGCTTGAGAAACTCAAGATCTACAAGATTGAGGTGAAGAGGATTTCAACAACGGTTGGGCCTCGTGTGACCCTTTTTGAACTCGAACTTGAACCGGATGTCAAGGTCAGTCGGGTCAAATCCCTTGAAAATGACCTTGCCATGGCGCTGTCGGCAAGAGGTATCCGGATTATTGCACCGATTCCGGGAAAGAATGCTGTTGGTGTGGAGATTCCCAACGGCAAGCCGAAAACGGTCTGGCTCCGGTCGGTGCTGCAGGTTGAAAAATTCAAGAACAGCACCATGATGCTGCCGATTGTGCTCGGTAAAACTATCGCCAATGAGGTCTATATTGCCGATCTTGCCACCATGCCGCATCTCCTGATTGCTGGCGCTACCGGAGCCGGAAAGTCGGTCTGCATCAATGTCATTATCTCAAGCCTGCTCTATGCCTGCAGTCCCGACAAGGTCAAATTTGTGCTGATCGATCCAAAACGGGTTGAGCTATTTCAGTATCAGCATCTGAAAAACCATTTTCTCATGCGTTTTCCCGGCATTGAGGAGCAGATTATCACGGATCCCCAGAAGGCGGTCTATGCGCTGAAGTGTGTTGTCAAAGAGATGGAGATCCGTTACGAGACCCTTGAAAAAGCAGGTGTTCGCAATATTGGAGACCATAATCGCCGTATCCCCGAGGAGGCTCTGCCCTACATTGTTGTGGTCATTGATGAGCTTGCCGATCTCATGATAACGGCAGGACGGGAAGTTGAAGAGCCCATCATCAGGATAGCCCAGCTTGCCCGTGCCGTCGGTATTCATCTGATTGTGGCGACTCAGAGGCCATCGGTCGATGTCATTACCGGTATCATCAAGGCAAACTTTCCTGCCAGGATCGCTTTTCAGGTGGCAAGCAGGGTTGATTCACGCACCATTCTCGATGGCTCAGGGGCTGAACAGCTTCTTGGTAATGGCGACATGCTTTATCAGCCATCCAATCAGCCAAAATCGATGCGTATTCAGGGGCCTTACGTCTCGTCGGGTGAGGTTGAAGAGATTACCTCCTTTATCGGTTCACAACATGCGCTGAAGAACATGTATGTGCTTCCCTCCCCTGATATCAACAAAGGTAACGGGATATCATCATCGGGGTATCAGGAAAAAGATGGCAAGGACAGTATGTTTGAGGAGGCGGCAAGGCTTGTGGTGACGCACCAGCAGGCGAGTGTATCGCTGCTGCAAAGGCGTCTCAGATTGGGATTCAGCCGCGCAGGGCGAGTGATGGATCAGCTTGAATTCAGCGGGATTGTCAGTGAGGCAGACGGAAGTAAAGCCAGAGAAGTCCTCATTCAGAATGAAGACTCCCTGGAACTTTTATTGCGTAATCTTGACTGATGAGTTTGTTACACTGATTCAACGCGTACAATTTCCGGAACTGCTTTTTTGATAGCTTGTTCGACACCGGCACGCAGGGTAAGGGTGCTCATGGGGCATGAACCACATGCGCCAAGCAGTTTTACATCAACGGTCATATCTTTGGTAATGCCGACAATCTGGCAATCTCCTCCGTCAACCTGCAGATAGGGACGTACGGTTTCAAGTGCTGCAATAACCCTGTCGTAAAGCGCATCGCTGTTTGGAAGGTAATCCTTGGTGGAGCTCATGGTATAATTGGTTTACAATTGAGTGAAAAAAAGGGCCGTTATCATCTTTACGAAATCTAATATCAAACCTCTTGCGGAAAAAAACAATACGAAATTTATGATTGTTTATTTCCCCGTTCCGCTTCGGTGATGGAAATCCTGCGTGCAACCTCCATTGTGGCTTGATTGATGGCTTTTGATGTCGCCGAATCGGGATGGCTGAGCATATAGGGTGTTCCGTTGTCTCCACCCTCGCGTACAGCACGATCGATCGGAATGGAGCCGAGGAAGGAAAGTCCCTGGGTACGGGCAAATATCTCTCCTCCATGATGTCCGAAAATATAGTCTTTTGTTCCATCCGGCAGTTCGTAATAGCTCATGTTTTCAACCACTCCAAGAATCGGCACATTGACCTTGCGGAACATGCTGACAGCCTTCGATACATCAGCAATGGCTACATCCTGCGGTGTTGTAACAATAATGGCGCCAGTCAGGGGAACGGTCTGGGCGATTGTGATCTGGATATCTCCGGTGCCGGGAGGAAGATCGAAGATCAGGTAATCGAGCTCGCTCCAATCTACCTCACTGATAAACTGCTTGATGGCGTTCGAAACCATTGGGCCGCGCCAGATAACCGCCGTATCGGTTTCGATCAGAAAACCGATGGACATCAGTTTGACACCCCATTTTTCCAGTGGGACAAGATGTTTTTCAGTTACTTCCGGTTTGGCATCGAGCAGTCCGAACATGGTTGGAATGCTCGGGCCGTAAAGATCAGCGTCAATCAGGCCAACTTTTGCTCCTGTCTGGGCAAGTGCAATGGAGAGGTTTACGGCGAAGGTTGATTTTCCAACTCCTCCCTTCCCTGATGCGACGGCAATAATGTGTTTTACCTGCTGCAGCGGACGTTCATGCTCGCAGTGATGATGGCCGCAGGATGCATGTGCAGCTTCTCCATTGCCTTGATTATGGCTGCAGGACGCATGTGTTGATTCATCATGATTTGTTGTCATAGCGTGTTCGTTTGAAAATTACAGAAAATAGAGAAATGATATGGTTTGGTTCTGATAGATGCGTTCATTTTTGCATAAAACGCATGGAAATGGGTACTCCCTCCAGGCTGAAATGTTCGCGAAGCTTGTTTTCAAGAAACTTCCTGAAATTGGCCTGAACCAGGAGAGGATCATTGCAGAAAAAGGCAAAGACCGGCCATGCGGCGTTGATCTGGGTCATGTACTTGATCTTGAGCTCTTTGCCCGATTTTGTGGAAGGGTGTGTATGTGAAAGCGCCTCCTCAAGGAATTTGTTGAGCACGCTGGTGCTGATTTTACGGGAGCGGTTTTGGCTGATTTGCTGAGCCGTGTCTATTGCCCGGTAAAGGTTCTTTTTGGTGAGCGCCGAAATAAAGAGGACGGGGACATAGGAGAGGTTGCCCATGTTGGAACGCAGGGTCTCTTCGTAGATCTTGCTTGTTTTTGAATCCTTTTCAATCAGATCCCATTTATTGATCAACAGGAGCGCCCCTTTTTTGCGCTCAACTGCCATATTGATGATTTTCATATCCTGCTTCTCAATGCCTGGCGCAGCATCAAGCATGACGAGTGCAACGTCGCAGCGCTCAATGGCCTTCTCCGTTCTCAGCGAGCTGTAGTACTCAATACCAGCATCGATTTTTGTCCGTTTTCTCAGTCCTGCCGTATCAATGAGAATGAACTCCTGCTGCTTGCGTATGAAGCGGCTGTCGATAGCATCCCGTGTTGTGCCGGGTATGTTGGATACAATGAGGCGGTTTGAGCCGAGCAGGGAGTTGACAAAACTTGATTTCCCGACATTTGGCCTTCCGACAACGGCAAGCTGGATGGCGCTCTCTTTTTCCTGAAGCTGTTTTTCTGTTTCAGGTAACGACTCAAGGATGTCGTCAAGCATATCGGCAACTCCGCTTCCATCTCTTGCTGAAATAAAATAGGGGGCGGTGAAACCGGTTTTGATGAACGACTCTGCGTCCAAAGAGAGTTGCGGGGTTTCGACCTTGTTTACCACAAAGAAAAGCTGCTTGTGCTGGAAGGTTCGCTGCAGCAATCTTCCGAGTTCAAGATCCTCGTAGGAGAGTCCGGCACGTACATCGGTCAAAAAGATAACAATATCGGCATCACGAATAGCCATCAGCGTCTGCTCAAGCATTGCCATGCTGATGGTGTCGCCATCGGCATTATAGCCTCCGGTATCCATCAGGAGAAATTGCTTGCCTTGCCACTCTCCCTCTGCGATGTGCCGATCTCTCGTTACACCGGGGGTAGGATCTACAATGGCGCTTCGTTGGCGCAGAATTCGGTTGAACAGGGTTGATTTGCCGACGTTAGGCCGGCCCACCAGAGCGATTAAAGGCTTCATAAGAACAGATACGGTCTTGGTAAAAAAAATGGCAGAGCTCTGCCAGGGAATTCCCTGTAACAGATATAAGGTATAATTTGTAGAATTAAGTGGAATAATTTACATTGATAAACTTTATTTTTCGGAAAAGTCCAGTTAATCTATAGTAAGAGCATGAGTAAGACGTTAAGTTTTAAAACATATTCGGCAAAGCCTGCAGAGGTCGACAGGAAGTGGTACGTTGTTGATGCCGAGGGTCAGGTATTGGGCAGAATGGCTTCTGAAATTGCAAAGGTCCTCAGGGGCAAGCATAAGCCACAGTTTACGCCGCATATCGATACCGGTGATTTCATTGTGGTAACCAATGCCGAAAAAGTTGCCCTAACCGGCAAAAAAGAGGAGCAGAAGAGCTACTTCTCGCATTCCCAGTATCCGGGTGGTGTCAAGATTGACCATGTCAAGGACCTTCTGAAAAAAAGACCTGAAAGGATTATTGAAAATGCTGTGTGGGGAATGTTGCCGCACAACAATCTCGGCCGTCAGTTGTTCAGAAAACTCAAGGTTTATGCCGGTTCCGAGCACCCGCATGCTTCGCAGGCTCCTGTTGAAATGAAGGTAAACTAAATATTAAAGCATAGGGAATGAAAGAGGTTATCGATACAGTAGGCCGCCGTAAAACCTCGGTGGCTCGAGCTTTTATGATTCCGGGAAAAGGCCGGGTTATTGTCAACAAACTGCCGATTGAAGAGTATTTCAAGGATGAATTCAAGCGCCAGCAAGCCCTTCGGCCTCTCGTTATTACCGAAAGAGCGGAAGAGTTTGATATCAAGATCAATGTTCAGGGTGGCGGTGTAAGTGGTCAGTCCGGCGCAGTCAGCCTTGCCATTGCTCGTGCACTTACCGAATTTGATGAAACCGCCCGTGTTATCCTCAAAACAGAGAAGCTTCTGACAAGGGATCCCCGTATGGTTGAGCGGAAAAAATTCGGACGCAAAAAGGCCCGCAAACGCTTCCAGTTCTCGAAACGTTAATCCGGTGTTATTTCGTTTTATTTCAAAGATACAACTTCGCATATCATGCTATTCTGAAAATCGTTCAGATGAAGCTCTCCGGAAGTGTTCGGCGCCTTGCGCCGGATACCGGGCAGTACAGGCATGATAGAGGAACAACTAAATCACAAAAAAGCACGTATGTCACATTTTCAGCTTGAAGAGATGCTCCGCGCAGGAGTCCATTTCGGTCACCTTGCACGTCGCTGGTGCCCAAAAATGAAGCCGTACATTTTCATGGAAAAAAACGGCGTTCATATTATCGATCTGCAGAAAACCGTCGTTCTTGCCGATGAGGCACTGAAGGCGCTTGAAGCAATTGCACAGACAGGCAGGGAGATCATGTTTGTCGGTACCAAAAAACAGGCCAAACACATTATTGCCGAACAGGCAGAGCGTGCAGGGATGCCTTACGTTTGCGAGCGTTGGCTGGGTGGTATGCTTACCAACTTCCAGACCATTCGGCAGAGTATCCGGCGCATGAACTCCATCGACCGGATGGCGACGGATGGAACGTATGATATGATTACCAAGAAAGAACGCCTGATGCTGGGCCGTGAAAAAGAGAAGCTCATGAGGATTCTCGGTGGTATTGCCACCATGACAAGGCTTCCAGCCGCGCTCTTCATCGTTGACATCAAGAAAGAGCATATTGCCATCAAGGAAGCCCGCTCACTCGGTATTCCCATCATTGCCATGGTCGATACCAACTGCGATCCTGAACTGGTTGATTTCGTCATTCCAGCCAATGACGATGCAATCCGCTCCATTCAGTTGATGGTCAAGGCTGTTGCCGATACCGTCATCAACGCACGGGCGCTGAAAGTGGAAAATGAAGTGCTTGCCGGTATGGATGAAGAGGAAGAGGATGGCGATATCGACGTCGAAAAGGAAGAGATCAGCGAATAATCCGTGTCTATAATCAATAAGAGTGAAATTTCAATGAGCCAGATTTCAGCAAAAGATGTAAAAAATCTTCGTGATATAACAGGTGCAGGCATGATGGACTGCAAAAAAGCCCTTGATGAAACTGGAGGGGATATGCAGCAGGCTATCGATTATCTGCGCAAGAAAGGCGCTGCACTTGCTGCGAAGCGTGCAGACAGGGATGCCAGAGAGGGTATGGTCGAAATTAAAATGACCGCCGACCATAAGGCCGGTATTATTCTTGAACTGAACTGTGAGACCGACTTTGTTGCCCGCGGTGAGGACTTTACCAATTTTACGGTTGCCCTTGGTGAGCTTGCCCTTGCAAAGTGCATCTCATCACCTGAAGCCTTAATGACGCTGACACTTGGCGAAGCGTATGGCGGCGAAACGGTTGATGATGCCATCAAAACCATGACCGGCAAGCTTGGCGAAAAGATCAGCCTCAAACGTCTGGTCTATATTGACGCAGGTGACGGTGTGGTCGAATCCTATGTTCATCCCGGTGCACAGCTTGGCGCAATCATTCATCTTGCTACCGATCAGCCCGATGCTGTTCGCGAACTGGCCAGGGATCTTGCCATGCAGGTCGCCGCAGCAGCTCCGATTGTTGTTGACCGCTCCTTTGTTCCAGCCGATTACATCGCAAAAGAGGCGGAAATTTATCGTCAGCAGGCTCTCGAACAGGGAAAGAAAGAGGCGTTTGTCGACAAGATTGTTCTTGGCAGACTTGAAAAGTATTATCAGGACGTTGTGCTCAGCGAGCAGTTCTTCATCAAGGACAGCACCGTCAAGGTATCTGACGTGCTCAATGAGTTCCGAAAAAAGCATCAAGTAAAGGTTGATGTGATCGGATTTGTCCGCTGCAAGTTGGGAGAGTAAAAAAAAAGCCTCGTTGTTGCGAGGCTTTTTTTTTGTACATAGAATGATGGTTTTGTTTTTTTAAACCTTTCTTCCTGAGGATAAGGATATGCTCCACTACAAGCGCATCTTGCTGAAACTGAGTGGCGAAGCACTTGCCGGAGAGGACGGCTATGGCATTAATTCCGCGATGCTTGAACGGTATGCAGAGGAAATCAAGGAGGCTCGCGAGATGGGCGCCCAGATTGCACTGGTGATTGGCGGAGGCAATATATTTCGTGGCATGTCCGAAGCAGCGGCTAATATGGATCGCGTACAGGCCGACTACATGGGGATGCTCGCAACGGTTATCAATGCCCTTGCATTTCAGGATGCCCTTGAACGAAAAGGAGTCTTTACCCGACTTCAGACAGCCATAAAAATGGAGCAGATGGCAGAACCCTTTATCCGGCGCAGGGCAGTCCGTCATCTTGAAAAGGGGCGGGTTGTTATTTTCGGCGCAGGCACAGGAAACCCCTACTTTACCACCGACACGGCAGCTTCACTGAGGGCCATCGAAATTGAGGCCGATATTATTGTCAAAGGCACACGGGTTCAGGGAGTCTACGATTCCGATCCCGAAAAAAATTCCCATGCAGAGTTTTTTGCGGATATATCCTATCAGGATGTGATCCGAAAAAACCTCAGGGTTATGGATATGACAGCAATCACCCTCTGCAGTGAAAACACGCTGCCCATTGTAGTCATGAACATGAACGAAAAAGGGAATTTGAGCAGACTGCTGCGCGGAGAGAAGGTTGGTTCTTTGGTTCATGGGTGATACCCGCTTTGACAGGGTGGCTTAACAGGGTTCATCATCATCGGCGCCGGGTAGAACGAGCAACCTGAGCGCCGATTGAATCTCCTGCCACTCAAACCCCCGGTTGGAAAGGAAGACTTCAAGTTTTCTTTTCCGATCCGCTTCACTCATCTCACGCAATGAGGCCAATTTTTTTTCTGCCGCCCGATGGCAAAGCGCAACGCTGTCATACTCCTTGAGGAGCTCGCTGATAATGGTTTCAGCAACACCCTTTTTCCTGAGTTCCGCAACAATCTTTAACCTTCCAGAGGGCTTTCTTCTTGACCTGCTTCTGATCACTTCCATGCCGAAAGCATGATCGTCAAGCGCTCCCATCCGGCTCAATTTTTCAATTACCGGTTCGATACCCTCAGCAGAATATCCCTTTTTCAGCAGTTTCCGTTTCAGTTCATCCTTACTGTGGCTGCGCAGTCCAAGCAGTTTAAGGGCAAATGTCATCGCGCCAGGCGCATTGTTGTCGGTCATAATCAGAACCAGGAGAGACTTCGGTTTGTCGGGGCAGCTTCCCCGGCAAATATAACCATATCATGTTAATCAGAAAATCAAGGGCGCTTACCTCATGTCCCGAGGTTGCTGCCGTTGCGAAAATCACACTATACCCTGTGCTTGCCCCATTACTTTCCCGATCCCCAAAGAATACACTATATTGCAGGCGCTTCATCTTCGTCGCAGTTAACCCATTCAATTCAATCACATGGCTCTTACCTGGCTGCATGTTTCGGATTTCCACCTGAGTGACAAAGGCCCTTACAGTCAGGAGGTTATTCTTCGATCCCTTGTCTCTTCAGTCAGGCAGTTCCGCGAAAAAGGGGAGCAAGTCCCGGATCTCATCTTTGCAACCGGTGATATTGCGCAGAACGGAAAGGCAAAAGAGTATGATGCGGCCACAAAATTTTTCGATGATCTGCTCGAAGCTGCGGGGCTCAATCGTGATCGCCTTTTCATAATACCCGGTAACCATGATGTTGACCGCAAGATGGGCAAGGGGCTTGAGCGAACCTTCAATACGAAGGATGACGTTGATGAGTACTTCGATCCTCAGACGCCGACTCCTCACCTGACGCAGAAATTCCAGGCATTTTCATCCTGGTATAACAGCTATTTCAGCGGTATCCGGTCGTTTCCCACAAACACCACATGCAGCCCTGTAGAAATTCTCACAATCAACAACTGTCGTATTGCTGTTTTGCCCCTGAACAGTGCACTCTTCAGCATTGACGATCGTGATGTTGCACAGCTTTTCATAGGGCGTCTCTGCCTTGATAATGCGAGGGAGCAGTTAAAGAGGCAGGCAGCAGCAGAACTTACCATTGCCTTGATTCACCATCCTCTCGATTGGTTAAGCCAGGTGGAGCGACGCAACATAAAAGCGGCTCTTGGCGAATCGGTTGATTTGCTGCTGCATGGTCACTGCCATGAGATCGATGCGGAAAGCATTGCTTCTGCTAATGGTGGGTTCATCAAGCTTGCTGCTGGCGCAGCTTATCAGACACGTAAGTGGCCAAACAGCGCCATGTATGTTACCTTCGAGGGTAATCGGGTGACCATTTTTCCAATTCGCTATGAGGATAGTCCAAATGAAAAGTGGACACTTGATACCAGCGTCTTTCCTTCGCCCTTGTATACCGGAACGTTCTTTTTATCAAAAGGTACATCTGCCGAGTCACCAGAATCTGATAAACTCCATCATCCCTGCAAAGAGCGTTATCAGGCGACTCTCAAAGAGGAGCTCGGTTATATTCGTATGCTTGGTTTGCCGGGTGTCGAGAGCGTCAAAGTCAACCTGAATGACGATACCTTTGTCCCTCTGCGCATGTCCGACAGGCAGGATAAAGGCAATTCAGTTCCTGAAAAGAGTTTTTGGCAAGGGGGTGAGCATATCTTTTCTCCCGATGAGATCATGAAGCGGGCATTTCGCGATCGGAGAGGCTGCCGAATGCTTCTCGTTATCGGTGATCCCGGCTCTGGCAAAACAACACTTCTCAAATATTATGCCCTTCGTGCACTTGAAGACTCTGCGAGGCTTGGTTTTTCCGATCCGGTCAACGTTTTTTATCTGCCACTGAGAGAGCTTTCAAGTCATGCAGGTCACTACGACACCTTGCCGGCAAACCTTGCAAGCTGGTCTGTCATGCAACATCATGCCATCAAGAAAGAGTGTTTTGTTGATTGGTTGCAAAGTGGAACCTCACTTGTCCTGCTTGACGGTCTTGATGAAATCAGCAACACGCAAGAGCGAATTGAGGTATGCAAGTGGATTGATGCGGCCTTGAATACCTTTACTGTCGCCTGTTTTGTGGTCACATCACGAGCGACGGGGTACCGCAAAGATGAAGGAGTTGAGCTTGCGGCAGATTATGAACGGGCCGACGTGCAGGATTTCACTTCGGAACAGCAGGAGCGGTTTTTGAGAAATTGGTTCAAGGCAGCATTTTTGAAAGAGCCTTGTGAAAAGGGATTTGAGGAAGCGGAGTGGCAGGAAAAGCAGCAAAAAGAGGCTGAGGCGCGAACCATCACCATTGTTGAGCATCTTAACGCGGAGAAGAACAAGGGACTGCGGCAGCTTGCGGCTATTCCAATGATTCTGCAGATCATGGCAATTCTGTGGAAGGATAGAGAGTATATGCCGGACAGTCGTGTAAAGCTCTATGAGGCATCACTCGATTATCTGCTTGAATTCCGCGACAAGCGCCGAGGGATTGTCCCACTTCTTTCAGCGCTACGTGCCCGACAGGTGCTTGCTCCGCTTTCGCTCTGGATGCAGGAAAAGCTCAAAAAGGATGAGGCTTCGAGGGTAGAGATGCACAAAAAGATGAAGGAGCAACTTGATAAACAGGATAAGCCGCCCTCGGTTGATGATTTTTGCGACTATCTGGTTAAACGGTCAGGCTTGCTGGTGGAGACGGGAGCACACGATTACCTCTTTCGCCATAAATCATTTCGTGAATATTTGGCAGGAGTTCAACTCGTTACCAAAGTGCGTTCAACCAGGTATCTTGGAAACCTGATTGCAGGCTTTGGCAACGATTGGTGGGATGAACCGATCCGTTTTTTTATTGCACAGGGAGATGAAGAGATCTTCAATCTTTTCATGAAAAAGCTCTTTGACTCGCCAGTCAGTGACGAGCTGACTCCCAAGCAGCAATGGTTGTTGCAGACGCTCATAGAAGAGGCGCCCCTGAAAAAGGTTGATGCACTTTGCACAAAACTGCTTGTCGCCACAAATACGGCAAGTCGTCAGCGGGTGATTCTCGACTGCCTGAAAACCATCGGCAAATCTGCTGCCATCAAAACTTTGGAACAGTTCAAAACCAGAGATCTTGCAAAAAACAAGGATGTTGCCGATCGTGCTGATGAGGTGATGTATACTCTGCAAGAGCTGAAAGATAAAACAGCTCAATCGGGTAATATGGAAAAAGCAGCGCCGAAAACGATTACATCGCAGATCATCAATTTTGAAAACCGGCCAATATCGTTCCGCAACCCCAACGAACACAATGCCGAGTACATCCTGATAAAGAAGGGGAGTTACCTTGACTCGGAGACAAAAAAGCAGAAGAATGCAGAAAAGGATCTCTATTTCGCAAAATATCCGGTAACCAATAAACTCTACCGTTCATTTATTGCTGCGCTTGGGGAATCATCAAAATTACAGGAAGAGCTGAAGAAAATTGCAAAAAACAACAGTTGGGATGCAGGATTTTCCGGCTATTTCAACAAAGGTGAAAACGACCTTGCGGCATTATTTTGTTCGGAGAATGATGAAGACCGGAAATTCGGTGGTGACGATCAGCCGGTTGTTGGCATTACCTGGTATGCCGCTCAAGCCTACTGCCTCTGGCTTTCGCAGTGTGAAGATAAACCAGATTCTTACCGTTTGCCGACGGAAGTTGAGTGGGAGTGGGCCGCAGGAGGCAGGCAGGGAACAATCGGAAAGAAAGTTCGAAAGTATCCCTGGGCAGACGAGAAGCGAGAACCTGACTCGAAATTGCTCAACTATGATGGCAATGTCGGCGCAACCACACCAGTCGGCAGTTATCCCGAAGGAGCAACACCCGAAGGGCTGTACGATATGGCTGGAAACGTATGGGAATGGACGGATAGTTGGTACAATGAAGAGACTTGTTCGAACCGTGTTATTCGTGGCGGGAGCTGGTACTACGATGCCGAGTTCTGTCGGTCGGCGTATCGGTACTTCAACACCCCCGACTACCGGTATAACTACGTTGGCTTCCGCCCTGTTTTCGTCCCGTAGTCAGTTGGCAGCTCATTCCGCACAATCAACAAAACCCACCGCAGGTGGTCCGACGATATTTTTGAAAAAGCGAGTATCTCTTTCAGGGTTATCAAATCAGCCGCTATACGCTTATGCAGATAACACAGCGAAGCCGGATGAATGCCTCTGAACAGAATGATGGTCCATTCCCTCTTCCATCATCCCGGTCTTTTTTCCAAAAAATATACTGCGTGTATTCTACAGTTTTCCGGAGACAGTAAATTTGTTATGAGGGGTCAGCCTCTCTGAAAACGGCCTCCAGGGTCGGGGCTGTGAGAATCGTTTCACTCCAGGCTTCCAGTTCCTCCTCTTTGGCATTCTCTAACTGATCTGATGCCCATTTGGGCAACACGCCAAAGCGGCGTTCAAGTTGCCTTTTCAGTAGGCTGGATTTACCCTCAACACGTCCTTTAGCCATGCCTTTGGCTATGCCAATTCGTTCTACGCTGGTAATGTATTGCACTTTTTCCCTCTCCTCGATTGTTTCAAGTTCTTGCCAGACCTCGCTGTTCAACCACTCCGGCAGTTGCATCAGCCAGTCAATGACATTGAATAAATTGATAACGCGCTGTATATTCCGATGCCGTTCGTACAGTATTCGCAGTAAGCTGAGTTTTGCGTTGTACCGTTCCTGATCCTGCGTTCTGGTTTTTTGTGTCAGGATGTGTGCCGCCGTAATCCATCCAAAAGCGTTATTTGATGCCAGCAGCTCATCGAGTTTGTCTTCATAATCGGTCAGCTTGGCAACCGGGAACTCCAGCGTATGGCGGCATCCCAGCACGGCAAAACCATAAGAGGTGGGTTTCCACTGCTTGTTTTCATCGGCCAGCACCGCCAAACTTGCTACAGGCCGTTTGTAGTATATCCATGATGCCCCTTAAAACAAAATAGTTCAGGTTCCCAGCCCCCTCGACCTCCATTGCAGGGATACCCATTACTTTCCCGATCCCCAAAGAATACACTATATTGCAGGCGCTTCATCTTCGTCGCGGTTAATTCATTCAATTCAATCACATGGCTCTTACCTGGCTGCATGTTTCGGATTTCCACCTGAGTGACAAAGGCCCTTACAGTCAGGAGGTTATTCTTCGATCCCTTGTCTCTTCAGTCAGGCAGTTCCGCGAAAAAGGGGAGCAAGTCCCGGATCTCATCTTTGCAACCGGTGATATTGCGCAGAACGGAAAGGCAAAAGAGTATGACGCGGCCACAATATTTTGTGATGACCTGCTTGAAGCTGCTGGGCTCAATCGTGATCGCCTTTTCATAATACCCGGTAACCATGATGTTGACCGCAAGATGGGCAAGTGGAGCCATCGCAATCTCGATAACGCTGAAGATGCCGACGAGTACTTTGATCCTGACTCAACTTTTCCACAACTGAGGGATAAATTTCAGGCATTCTCGTCATGGTATAACGACTATTTCAAAACCATCCGCTCGTTCCCGACAAACACAACATGCAGTTCGGTAGAACTCGTAACGATCAACGGACTCCGTCTTGCCGTTCTGCCCCTGAACAGTGCCCTCTTCTGCATTGACGATCATGACCATGCAAAGCTCTTCATTGGTTGCCGCTGTTTCGATGCTGCAAAGAAGCAGTTTGAAGCAGCCGATCTCAAAGTTGCCATGATTCATCACCCTCTCGACTGGTTGAGTCCGATAGAGCAGTCAAATATCGAAGCAAAGCTTGAAGAGTCAGTCGATCTTTTGCTTCAGGGGCATTACCATCAAACCTCAACGAAAAGCATTGTTGCCGAAAATGGCGGATATCTGAAGCTTGCTGCAGGAGCTGCATACCAGAAAGGGCAATGGTCAAAGTCCTCCATGTATGCAACTTTCGACGGAAGCGGGGTAACGATTTTCCCCATCCGTTATGAGGGTACTCCTCGTGAAGTCTGGACACTTGATACCAGTCTTTATCCGTTACCATCATATACGAAACAGTTTCCTGTTCCGGGGCGTAATGCTGATCAGCAAGTCAGCTCGCTACCTTTGATCGCTTGTGATAACGGTATGGTTACTGCTTCAGGGCGACCAGAGATAAATAGCTACGAGCGCTACCGTGAATCATTGAGGAACCAGTTCGGAATAGTTGCATCACGCGGGCTCGACAATTATCAGGATATCGAGATTCCACTTGAGGATGTGTTTATCGATCTTCACATCAGTGAGCTGTACGGCAAAGTGGATGCTCATGATAAAGGGCATTCCGTTGAAACGAAAAAAATGTCACAGGATGCACTGCTTCAGGAAATATTTCATGGGAATGCCCGTACCAATGTTCTGCTTCTGATCGGCGATCCAGGCTCTGGCAAGACCACGTTACTGCAGCATTATGCGATGCTCTGCCTCGAAGGTGATCATGGGCGACTTTTTCCCGAAGCTGCCAGCGTCCGGGTTCTGTTTCTTGAATTGCGCAAACTGAATTTTGATGCCCACAATAAACCTGTGCGGTTGGCTGCGCAGATTGTTGAGCTTAACAGGTCGTTATCTCTTGCTGCCGATGAAGCGGAAACATGGTGGCGGGGGATGGGTGAAACGGAGAGGGTTCTTGTTTTGCTTGACGGTCTTGACGAGGTCACTGAACTTGAAAAACGGAAAGCCATCTGCCAATGGATTGACGAAGAAGGTCATGCCTATCCCAATCGTTTTTTTATTGTAACCACACGCAAAACCGGATATGTGACCAGTGATGGCGTTGAACTCATTCAAAGTCACAGGCGGGCTGCTCTGGATGATCTTGAGCCTGACCAGCAATGGGACTTTTTATTGAAGTGGTTCAGGGCTGCTTCGAAATTTGAAAAGGAGCGGGGCTTCACGATACACGATACTACCCCTCCGGACGATAAGGCAAGGGAACTATATGCATATCTCTATCCTCAAGAAGGCGATAAGAGCGAAGAGATGAACAGCGAGGAAACGGAAAAGAAGAAAAAGGGTTTGCAGCAGATTGCAGGTATTCCTCTGCTGTTGAAGCTTATGGCTTTGCTCTACAAGCTGCGGGATTTTAAACCTGATTCCAGAATAGCCTTGTATCGTGTTGTCATCGTGTATCTGCTTCATGGCAGGGATAACGCCCGGCAGATATCGTATGGTATCGATCCGGAACAGTCAGCAACGGTTCTCGGACTTCTTGCCTATACCATGCAAAAAAAAACCTGTCTCGATCTTTCTGAGGGCGAAATGAAAGAGATTATGGAAAGCCGTTTTCAATCGATCAATACAACAGTCGGGCTTGACACGTTTTTCGGTTTTATGGTAAACAGAAGTGGAATTCTGAAACCGAACGGGAAGGCATTCCGATTCTGGCACAAGACGTTTCAGGAATATCTGGCAAGTTTGGAGATGCTGCGTTGCAGCAAATCGGATGCGTTTATCCGCTCGATCGTTCAGCATTATGATGACCGTAAGTGGGAATGGGATGAAACGCTGCGGTTTTATTTCGCCCAGATCGATGCGGATATTTTTGACGGCTTTATGAATCAGTTGTTCAATCCGGAAATAACGACCGATGTGTTGCAACGAAAGTTGCAGTTGATGAAAACCTTGATCCGGGAATCCAGGGAGTGCTCAACCGGGGCGTTATGCCGAAAGCTCAAAGACAGTAAACTTTCACTGGGAGTACAGTGGCATGTGCTTGATTGTCTTGAGGTTATCAATAAGTCTGCTGCACTTGATGCTGTTCGGAATTTTCACGAGCGAGCCAAAAAAATGCAAGAACCTGATAATAACCTGAAACAGCGGGTACTTGATAAAGCTGATGGGCTTATTATCCAACTTGAACGGAGAGCTGGTATCAAGCGTAATCTTCCGCCGAGAGAAAAAGAGAAAACAAACCATGACAGCCAGCCAAAACAACGGCCCCGTATCATCAGCAATACATATGAAGATGGCGTGCAGTACATCCTGATAAGGAAAGGGAGTTACCTTTTCTCGAAAACAAACGAAGAAAAACGTGTAGAAGATCTCTATTTTGCCAAGTGCCCAGTAACCAATAAACTCTACCGCTCATTTATTGCTGCACTTGGGAAAGAGACCGCACTACAGAAAAAAATAAAAGACATTGCACAAAATGACCGATGGGGTACGGATTTTGCCCCATGGCTCAAAAAGGGTAAAAACGACCTTGCTGCATTGTTTCGTTCGGAGAATGATGAAGATCGGAAATTCGGTGGTGACGAACAGCCGGTTGTTGGTATTCCTTGGTACGCCGCCCAGGCCTACTGTCTCTGGCTCTCGCAGCTTGAGGATAGACCAGACTCTTACCGCCTGCCGACGGAAGTTGAGTGGGAGTGGGCCGCAGGGGGACGGCAGGGTGAAGCTGTGCAGAAAGTTCGAGATTATCCTTGGGCAGACGAAAAGGGCGGGCCAAGCGCGACACTGCTCAACTATAATTAGTGGATGAACGAAAAACTGTTATGATATTATAAAATAATAGTTTATATTGTTATTTCATGGTCAAAGATATTTGACGGACCCTGAGCTAAAGCGTAATAATACCCCATTAGAAGCATTTTTGATAGAGAAAAGGTGTTGCAGGGTGCCCTCAAAGAGAAACAGACTCCAAACTTCGTTTTTTGAAATCCACTATGCGTAGCGTCATCAACCACCAAATGATGTTCGGTCGTACCGATATTTCTGCCATTGTTTTCGATCCGAAATCACGAGATGATATCCCAAAAATCTTGAGGGGCCTTCAGGGCATCTACACCGACGAGGAGTTGCGCAAGCGTGTTTTTGCCATCCTCGAAGAGGTTCGTCCTGAACGGAAAAAAGGAGAAGGAAAAGCTGACCCAAACACAGGGCGTCCCGGTATGGAGCAATGGGCAATTTTGGTACTGGGTGTCGTTCGACTGGGAATCAACGCTGATTACGATCGGCTTCATGAATTGGTCAATCACCACGATACGCTTCGCCAGATGCTTGGTCACAACGATTGGACTGATAAAACATCTTATGAACTCCAGACCATCAAAGATAATGTCCGACTGTTTACCCCCGAATTGCTTGATCGAATCAACCAGGAAATTGTCCGTGCAGGTCATACGTTAGTAAAAAAAAAGAGGAAGAAAATTTCCCTTTAATGGCCCGAGGTGATTCGTTTGTGGTGGAAACCAACGTTCACTTTCCTGCTGATACAAGCCAGTTGTTCGATGCCATTCGCAAAGCCATTGAGGTCTGTGCGAAATGGTCTTTTGATGAAGGATTAAGTCAATGGCGCCAATACGATCATAACATCCGGCATATCAAAAGAATGCGTCGTATTGTGCAACAGCTCAAGCACTCGACATCAAAAAAGCCGGAAAAGAAAGCTCTCAAAGATCAACAAATAAAGCAAGCACTCCTCGATTACCTTGCGGCAGTCGATTATCAGTTACAACGGGCAGTGCGTACCGGCGCAGAACTGGGTGGCTTAAATCCGTTGCGGCTCAGCCAGCTTAACGGCTATATTGCTCATGCTGAGGTACAAATGGGGCAAATTCGTCGTCGGATAAATGACGAGGTTATTCCGCATGCGGAGAAAGTCTTTTCAATTTTTCAGCCACACACCGAGTGGATCAGTAAAGGCAAGGCGGGAGTGCCGGTTGAGTTGGGATTACGGGTCTGTATTATCGAAGATCAGTATCGTTTTATCCTGCATCATCAGGTCATGGAAAAAGTTGTCGATAGCGACATCGCAGTGTCCATTATCGAAGAGACCAAGCAACGTTTTCCAAACTTGCGATCGATCAGCTACGACAAAGGCTTTCATAGCCCGGATAACCAACGCGACCTGAAAGCGCTTCTTGAAAAAGTTGTTATGCCGAAAAAAGGCAAGCTCTCAAAAATCGACAAAGCTCATGAATCCGAGCCGGAATTCAGGAGACTGCGACGGCAGCATTCGGCAGTTGAATCAGCAATCAACGCACTTGAGGTTCACGGCTTGGATATATGCCCTGATGATGGCATCAAAGGATTCAATCGCTATGTTGCCCTTGCAGTGCTGGCTCGCAACATTCATCGTTATGGAGCACTCTTGTACAAGCAGGATGCGAAGCGACATCGAGGGCCCTACAAAAAAGCTGCCTGAGTTCTCTCCCCAAAAAAAGAGTTTTTTACCAATTCGCAGGGAGAGATCCGTTCGTTATGACGCTTCCTGGAGCAAAATTCGGTAGTTTACCCATGGCGTGTCACGATCAGCACAAAAACGCCTTTTGTTGATCATTAAAAATGGTTTTTAATCCGGCGGGAGGTTGTCAAATTTTCAAAAAACAGGGGTTTTCTTTCTGGCACTAATTACAATGTCGGAGAAACAACACCCGTTGGCAGTTATCCAGAAGGAGTAACCCCCGAAGGGCTGTACGATATGGCCGGTAATGTTTGGGAGTGGACAGATAATTTGTGGAATGAAACGGGTTCGCGCCGTGTTGTTCGTGGCGGGGGCTGGGACTACGCGGCCGAGGTCTGTCGGTCGGCGGCTCGGGGCAGCAACACCCCCGACTACCGGCGCAGCTACGTGGTCTTCCGCCCGGTTTTCGTCCCGTAGTCAGTTGGCAGCTCATTCCGACTTTGTTTTTGAGCGAGAGGGCAGTTACAAAATCGTGGTGAACGGCAGTGAGGGACGAACTGCCGTGCGCCATGATTTTCGGTAACCACCGACTACAGAAACGACCACCGCAGGTGGTCCGACGATATTTTTGAAAAAGTGAATATCTCTTCCATGGTTATCAAATCAGCCGCTATACGCTTATGCAGATAACACAGCGAAGCCGGATGAATGCCTCTGAACAGAGTGATGGATCATTCCCTCTTTCATCATCCCAATCTTTTTTCCAAAAAAACACACTGCGTGTATTCTACAGTTTTTCGGAGACTGTAAATTTGTTATGAGGGTCTGCATCTTTGAAAACGGCCTCCAGGGTCGGGGCTGTGAGAATCGTTTCACTCCAGGCTTCCAATTCCTCCTCTTTAGCGCGTTCTAACCGCTCAGATGCCCACTTGGGCAACAGGCCAAAGCGGCGTTCAAGCTGCCTTTTCAGTAACCTGGCTTCGCCCTTTGCTATGCCTTTGGCGATGCCAATTCGTTCTATGCTGGTGATGTATTGCACTTTTTCCCTCTCCTCGATTGTTTCAAGTTCTTGCCAGACCTGACTGTTCAACCATTCTGGCAGTTGCATTAACCAGTCAATGACATTGAATAAATTGATCACCCGTTGTTTATCCCAATGCCGTTCATACAGTATTCGTAGCAGGCGGAGTTTGGCGTTGTACCGTTCCTGATCCTCTGCTCTGGTTTTTTGGGTCAGGATGTGTGCTGCCGTAATCCATCCAAAAGCGTTTTCCGACGCCAGCAGCTCATCCAGTTTTTCCTCATAATCGGTCAGCTTGGCTACCGGAAACTCCAGCGTATGGCGGCATCCCAGTACAGAAAAACCATAAGAGGTGGGTTTCCACTGCTTGTTTTCATCAGCCAACACCGCCAAACTTGCTACAGGCCGTTTGTAGTATATCCATGATGCCCATCAAAACAAAATAGTTCAGGTTCCCAGCCCCCTCGACCTCCATTACAGGGATACCCATTACTTTCCCGATCCCCAAAGAATACACTATATTGCAGGCGCTTCATCTTCGTCGCAGTTAATTCATTCAATTCAATCACATGGCTCTTACCTGGCTGCATGTTTCGGATTTCCACTTGAGCCCTCTCGGATCCTATGACGTTAATCAGGTGCTTAAAGCGCTGGTTGAATCTGTTGAACGATTTCGGCAAACAACAGAGTGGAAACCGGATCTGATTTTTGCTACAGGTGATATCGCAGGAAAGGGAGATGTTGCGATTTTTAAAGGCGGTGACGATGCTCCCGCTACCAAATTTTTTGACAAACTGCTTCAAGCTGCAGGGCAAGGCAGGGAGCGCTTGTTTATTGTTCCAGGCAACCATGATGTTGAGCGAGATCAAGGGCTTGTTCCACCCACCTTTCAAACAGAAGTAGATATTAATAACTACTTTGAGAAAAGTAAGCGTTATCATTTTCTGAAGCTTCAGGCCTTTTCTGAATGGTATAATGATTATTTCGAGGCTGTTAAACCTGAAAGAACTTTTCCCGACAAATCAACTTGTGAACTAATTCCTTACACGCTCAGAAAAAATGATGATGAAGTTTCGCTTAAACTGCTGCTTATCAACAGCGCCCTGTTTTGTGAAGATGCCAGTAAAGACATTGGAAAACTCTGTATTGGTCGTTTTTGTCTTAACCCACTTATAGAGCAACTCGAATCGGAGAGGAAAAAAGGTGACCTCTCGCTTGTGATTGCGATGATACATCATCCGTTTTTTGTGCTCCATACACTCGAGAGCATTGCACTCAAGAATGTTTTGTCCTCACAGGTTGACATTCTCTTGAATGGTCACTTGCATCAGACAGAAGTGAATTTCGGTGAACTGGTAGAGCTTGGTTCGGGGGCTGCATACTTCAGCGCTAATAGCTCAAAAAATGCCATGTATTGCCGGTTTGATGGCAAAAAAATAGAGGTTTATCCAATCTGCTATTATGAAAAGAGTTCTCAATGGTCGGATGATCCCAACGTTTTTTACAAAACCAAAGAGGCAACCAGAAGTTTCGAGATTCTGCGCCTGCGGAATTCCGCCGCACCAGACCCGGTCGTTACAACTGAAACAAATGGACATCCGGAAAATAAATATGGGACGAGTTATCAGGAATTTCTTATAGCGGCATTGGATCACGTGCTTCCAACAGCGGTTCAAGGCTTTTCAGCAAAAGTAAGCCAAATATTTGTTTCGTTGAGTCTTTCTGATACATGGCAGAGTGAAGAGCGTTATTCTCCCGAAACAAAAGTGTATGACAGGCAAAAAGAGGTAGACGGTTTTACTGCAGAAGCCGTTATGCGTGCGGCATTTAAAAAAAATCGCCTTTTGCTTGTCATTGGTGATCCTGGTCAAGGCAAAACAACCCTGCTCCAGCATTATGCACTCTCATGCATCGACAAAGAGCGATGTAAAGATTTTGGTTTTCCCGAACCGGTCATGGTTTTTTATCTCCAATTACGCGACTTGAAAAAAGGAGATACTGGTTATTCAGCACTTCCTGTCAATATTCTGGCATGGGCGCATACTGTTCCATCGTCAGAGAAAGAGAGACCGGAAAATTTAGAAACATTGATTTTCGAATCGCTCTGTCAAAAAAAATCATTGGTTTTACTTGATGGGCTCGATGAAATCAGTGAGCTGGAAGAGAGAAAAGAGGTGTGTGAATGGATCAAGAATACCATTACTGACTTTCCCAAAGCCTGCTTTGTTGTCACCTCACGCCCGACAGGCTACCGTCCCGTTGATGACATTGAGATTCAAATTCCTTTAAAGAGAGCTGATATCCTTGATTTCAAGCCTGTACAACAAAAAACATTTTTACAAAACTGGTTTACTGAAGTCTTTCTCAGCAAAATTCCAACCGACAGTGGAGACACTGAAGATCCGGAATGGGAGAACCGTCAGAAAGAAAAAGCCCTCGATAAAGCAAGTGCTGTTATCAAATTTTTGAACAAGGATGAAAATAAAAGTTTACTGAAGCTGGCCGGAATACCGTTAATGTTGCAGATTATGGCCATGCTCTGGAACGAGGACGATACCTTGCCGGAAAGCCGGGCTACTCTCTATAAAAAAGCACTGGATTATCTCCTTGGTTATCAGTACAAGCGGCGAAACATAGTCCCGAAGCTTCCCGAAGCAGATGCCATTGGAGTTCTCGCTCCAGTTGCACTCTGGATGCAGGAGGAGCTGAAAAAGGACGAAGCCGATCAGGAAGTTATGAAGACAAGAATGCAGAAAGAATTAAACAAGATACCAAAGAAGCAGAAGCCGCCAAAAGCAAAGGCATTCAGTGACGACCTGATTGATCGTGCCGGTTTGTTGGTGAGATATGGTCAGACTGATTATGCCTTTCGTCACAAGTCATTCCGCGAATATCTGACCGGTTTTCAGCTCATGAAAAATCCTGTAATGGATCTCTCCTTACAGAAACTGATTGAGCATTTCAGCGAACCCTTTTGGGAAGAACCCATCCGCTTCTTTTTTGGTCAGATTGATGCAGAGAGCTTCAATACCTTTATGCAAAACTTCTTCGATGTAGTGAGTGAAGAGGTGATTCAGTCAAAACAAGAGCTGTTGCAAACCATCATAGAGGAAACCCCGAAGGAAAAAAGAAAGATTGATACGTTATGTAAAAAGCTTCTGGATTCCGAAACAACACTACGCCGACAGCAGGTGATTCTCGACTGCCTGAAGACAATTGGGAATCCCGAAGCACTCAATACCCTTTATCAGTTCAGAGCAGGAAAACTTGCAAAAAACGATGATGTAGCTGATCGAGCGGAGGAGGTGATTCTTGCTTTCGGCGGCAAAGCGCTTGAGCGAAACATTGAAAAGAGTGTCAGCGGAAATCCTCTCTCTTTCCGGAATTCCAATGAAGAAAACTCAGAGTACATCCTGATACCGGGAGGAAGCTATATTTATTCGGTGACAGAAGAAATTGTGAGTGTGCCGGAACTCTATGTCGCCAAGTATCCGGTAACAAACAAACTCTATCGCTCTTTTATTGCAGCACTTGAGGAATCGGTAGCATTACAGGAAGAGCTGTTCAAAATTGCATTAAACAATACAGAGCATTCAACTGTTGCAAATTTTTTCAAAGAGGGTAAAAACGACCTTGCAGCTTTGTGTCGTTCAACCTATGATGAAGATCGAAAATTCAGCGGCGCCGAACAGCCTGTCGTTGGTATTACATGGTATGCTGCTCAAGCCTACTGTTTTTGGCTCTCACTGTGTGCAGGCAAGCCTGACTCTTATCGCTTGCCAAACGACATCCAGCGGGAGTGGGCGGCAGGTGGAAAACGGGAACCGATACCGCAGAAAGTTCGGGAGTATCCCTGGTCAGATGAGAAGGGTGAACCAACACCAACGTTGGCCAACTTTGGTATGAATGTTGGATATACAACACCCGTTAACCGTTACCCCGAAGGAGCAACTCCGGAAGGTTTGTACGATATGGCAGGTAATGTATGGGAATGGTGCAATGATTCGGTAGGTTCGGACCGTGTGATTCGTGGCGGGAGCTGGAACTACGGTGCCGTGCGCTGTCGGTCGGCGTATCGGAACGGCAACACCCCCGGTCGCCGGCGCAGCGGCGTGGGCTTCCGCCCGGTTTTCGTCCCGTAGTCAGTTGGCAGCTCATTCCGACTTTGTTTTTGAGCGAGAGGTCAGTTACAAAATCGTGGTGAACGGCAGTGAGGGACGAACTGCCGTGCGCCACGATTTTCGGTAACCACCGACAACAGAAATGACCACCGCAGGTGGTCCGACGATATTTTTGAAAAAGCGAGTATCTCTTCCAGGGTTATCAAATCAGCCGCTATACGCTTATGCAGATAAAACTCTTTACCATATCCATCGGTGACAGCGGGGGCGCTTTGCAGGAGATGAACACCTTTCTGAAGGCGCATAAAGTTCTGGAAATCCAGCATAAGCTGATCAGCAACGATAATGGAGCCAACTGGTGTTTTTGTGTGCGTTACATTGAGCAAACATTCAACCCGGCACACGGGAGCAAGGCAAAGGTTGATTACCGTGAGATGCTTGATGAGCCAACATTCCGCAAATTTTCGCATCTGCGTGCAATACGGAAAAAAGTGGCGATAACGGAAGGTGTTGCCGCTTTTATCGTCTTTACCGACGAAGAGCTTGCGGAGCTTGCAAAACTTGAAGAGATCACCATCAAGAGCATGCTTGGTATAAAGGGTATTGGTGAAAAGAAAGTTGAGCGTTTTGCTCACTATTTCATGGATAAGCCGGAAACCAATGAAACGTCAGGGGCAGTTGCTTGAAGAGATTGCTGATCTGAAGAATCTCTATGAGGCATTCTACAAGGCGCAAAAAGGCAAAGTTTCCAAACACTATGTAGGCGCCTATAAGAAGCAGTTGCCGCAAAATTTGCAACGGCTGCAACAGCAACTCTTTTCGGGAGAAGTCGAAACGGGAGGGTATCACACCTTCACTATTTACGATCCCAAAAAACGGCTGATTTGCGCCACCCCTTTTTCGCAGCGGGTTCTGCACCATGCCTTGATGAATGTCTGCCATGCCTCGTTCGAAAAGCAGCAGATTGTCACCAGTTTTGCCAGCCGCCCCGGAAAAGGTACCTATGCGGCGCTCGACAAGGCAAGGGAGTATCATCGCCACTTCCGTTGGTTCTTGAAACTTGATGTTCGCAAATATTTTGAGAGCATTGACCACTCAATTCTGAAACAGCAGCTTTATCGCATGTTCAAAGACAAGAATGTGCTGTTGATGTTCGACAACATAATTGACAGCTACGCTACCGAAGCCGGTAAAAGTGTTCCGATTGGCAACCTGACCAGCCAGTATTTTGCCAACCACTATTTGTTGGTCGCCGATTATTATGTCAAACAAAGACTGTGCATTCCAGCCTATGTCCGCTATATGGACGATATGGTGTTATGGCATCATGATAAAGAGGCATTGCTCGAAGCTGGATACCGCCTTCAGGACTATCTTGCAAGGGAGTTGCGGCTTCAGCTCAAACCCTTTTGTTTGAACGAAAGTAGAAAAGGGTTGCCCTTTTTGGGCTATCTGCTCTTTCCGGGCTCTGTGCGCCTTGCCCGACGAAGCAAAAAACGCTTTATCCAGAAATCCTGGCTTTATGAAGGTTACCTGCAAACAGGGCGATGGTCACAAAAAGAGTTTGCAAACCATGCGATGCCAATGGTCGCTTGTACTGAATACGCCAATGCAAGAGAATTCAGAAAAAATGTGTACTCTGCAATGGTGGCCATTGAAGAAAACGGGCATCAGTCGTGGGTTCGAACCGTGTAATTCGTGGCGGGAGCTGGAACAACGATGCCGAGAACTGTCGGTCGGCGTATCGGAACAACAACACCCCCGACAACCGGAACAACAACGTGGGCTTCCGCCCGGTTTTCGTCCCGTAGCTCAAAAGCAAAGTCGGATGACTGCCTCTGAACAGATTGATGACCCCGCCCCTGTAAGCATCAGGGCAAAAAGAGCCACCACCCATGCCCGGCATTGGTAGGACGAGCCGGATAGCCGTTTCGAAGATGACGGGCATTTTTTTTCAGGATAATTTTCAGGATAAACATATGACAGCAGTTGCAGAACGTATTTTCAAAGATGCTCTTGATTTGCTTCCTGTAGAGAGGGCTGAACTTATCGAAAAACTTTTTCAGAGTTTTGATTGTGCCGCACGCAATGCCGTAGATGCTGCGTGGGCAGAAGAGGTCGAATCTCGATTTGAGGCTTTAGACCGTGGTGAAATCAAAGCTTCATCAGCAGAAGATGTTTTTGCAAGGATCAATCAGAGATGAATATTCTCGTTCTCTCTTCATAACATCCAAATCTCCGTTAACTTGGGCTTTTGGTGCCGCCCACATTTTCGGCATGATCTACAGTGCATCCTGCCATTACTTGCCCATTTCCTAAAGAATACACTATATTGCAGCCACTTCATTTTCGTTGCGGTTAATTCTTTCAATTTCATCACATGGCTCTTACCTGGCTGCATGTTTCGGATTTCCATCTGAGCAATGGTGCTCCTTATGATCAGGTGGTTATACTTCGTGCTCTTGTTGAATCGGTCAGGCGATTCCGTGAAGAAGGGCATGTTCCTGACCTGATTTTTGCAACTGGTGATATTGCGCAAAACGGAAAGGCCAACGAGTATGATGCTGCCACGAAATTTTTCGATGATCTGCTCGAAGCCGCCGCTCTCAATCGCGATCGCCTTTTCATCATTCCCGGCAACCATGATGTTGACCGCAAAATGGGGAAATGGAGTCACCGCCATCTTGATAATGCTGAAGAAGCCGACGAGTACTTTGATCCTGAATCGACTTTTCCACAATTGAGAGATAAGTTTCAAGCATTCTCGTCATGGTATAACGACTATTTCAAAGCCATCCGCTCGTTCCCGACAAACACAACATGCAGTCCGGTAGAACTCGTAACGATCAACGGACTCCGTCTTGCCGTTCTGCCCCTGAACAGTGCGCTCTTCTGTATTGACGATCATGATCATGAGAAGCTCTTCATTGGTTGCCGATGTCTTGATGCGGCAAGGAAGCAGTTTGAAGCAGCCGATCTCAAAGTTGCCTTGATTCATCATCCTCTCGACTGGTTAAGCCCTTTTGAGCAATCAAACATTGAGGCTGTTCTTGAAGAGTCGGTTGATCTCCTGCTTCAAGGGCATTTCCATCAGGTTGCGGTTAAAGGTATTGTGTCAGCCAATGGTGGTTACTTGAAGCTTGCTGCAGGGGCCTCATATCAGACCCGACAGTGGCCAAACACAGCAATGTATGTCACCTTCGAAAACAGCGGGGTAACGATTTTTCCGATACGCTATGAGGACAAACCCGGTGAGAAATGGACGCTCGATACCAGTCTCTATCCTTCTCCATCATATACAGGGAGCTTTGTGCTTCCTCGCCGCCTTGGCACGGGTTATGATAAAGATCTCTTATCAAAATTGAGTGCACCAAAAGCTTTTATAGCTTATTCCTGGGAAGACGATAATCATAAAAAATGGGTTGCCGATCTTGCAACTCGCCTTCGTCACAGTGGTGTTGAAACTATTCTTGATCAATGGCATGCCGTGCCGGGAGATCAGCTTCCGGATTTTATGGAAAAGGAGATCCGCAATAATGATTATGTGCTGATTATTTGCACCCCAAAGTATCGTAGTAAATGCGATAAACGTGATGGTGGCGCCGGGTATGAGGGCGACATTATGACTGCCGAGGTTTTTACAACAAAAAATCATAGAAAATTTATTCCAGTACTTGCGAAAGGGAGCTGGGATGAAAGCGCTCCATCATGGTTGAAAGGTAAATTTTATGTTGATTTAAGCACCCCGGTAGAAGATGAACGCGACTATCCTCGTTTGCTTGCTGCACTCCTTAATTCACATCCCCAACCACCGCCCGTAATGCAACGTATGCCTGAGATTCCTTTCAGGCTACTTTCGACAACGCTACCGATTGTGAAGGTTGAAAATCGCCAGCAATTGTTTCGAAATACGAATGAACAGAATGCAGAGTATATCCTGATCCCGGGTGGGAGTTACCTTTATTCCGCAACAGAGAAGGAGGAACAAGTGTCTGATATTTATTTTGCCAAGTATCCCGTGACCAACCAACGTTATCGTGATTTTATACAATTTTTGCAGTCAGATGGTTCGTCTCAAGGCGTTTCTGTATCGGTCTCATCTATCAGGGAAGAGCTTAAGGCAATTGCAAAACGAAACCTCTGGTGGCCACAGTTGGGAGATTATCTTTATGAGGGTAAAAACGACCTTGCCGCTTTGTTTCGATCAAGTTTCGATGGGGAAGCAAAATTTAAGGGTAATAATCAACCCGTGGTTGGTGTAACTTGGTATGCTGCCCGTGCATACTGTCTGTGGCTTTCAATGCTTGAAGGGAGTACTATGCGTTATAGGCTCCCAACGGAAATTGAGTGGGAGTGGGCTGCAGGAGGAATACGGCAAACGACTCCGCAGAAAGTTCGAGATTATCCCTGGCCGGAAGAAGAAGGAGATATCTCTGTTCGATTGGCCAATTACAATAGTACTGTTGGGGCAACAACACCGGTTGGCAGTTACCCCGATGGAGCAACACCCGAAGGGCTGTACGACATGGCTGGTAACGTATGGGAATGGACGGATAGTTGGTGGGAGGAAAAAAAGCTTTCGCTCCGTGTGCTTCGTGGCGGGTGCTGGCGCTACGATGCCGAGTACTGTCGGTCGGCGTATCGGGGCAGCTGCGCCCCCGGCAACCGGCGCAGCAACGTGGGCTTCCGCCCGGTTTTCGTCCCGTAGTCAGTTGGCAGCTCATTCCGTCTTTGTTTTTGAGCGAGAGGGCAGTTACAAAATCGTGGTGAACGGCAGTGAGGGACGAACTGCCGTGCGCCATGATTTTCGGTAACAACCGACTACAGAAACGACCACCGAAGGTGGTCCGACGATTGGAGCTCTTTCGGCAGTGAATGGCAAAAGAAAAGTGCACCATGCCGCTCAATTATCACAATTCCACTCTGCCATGCAATACTCCCTTTTTCGGGGGCTTTTTCTCTCTCTTCAATTTTACTATATTCCATGCGTCCATGGTGAGCGTGTCGGTCTGGCATTCGTGATGTCCACAAATATTTTTTTTATCAGTTAAGAGTAAAAGAAGATGGCCCGTTATACTCCGGAACAGCTTGTCAAAAGAAATGCTTCTGTTTGGACCGATATTCAGATTATTCTTGCCCCGATCCAATTCCTCTTTTTTGTCGGTGGAGTTACCACTACAGCCCTGTATGCAAACGGTTTGTTTGTCACCAGTTTTTACTGGGTCAGTGTGGTTATTCTTTTTAAAACGCTTTTTTTTGCCCTGCTTTTCATCACTGGTATGTTTTTTGAGAAGGAGGTTTTCGATAAATGGGTTTATTCAAAAGAGTTTCTGTGGGAAGATATCGGGAGCACGATTGCGGCGGCGTTTCATCTGCTCTATTTTGTCATGGCCTACCTTGGTTATCCTGAGCATGTTCTTATCTGGGAAGCCTTTCTCGCCTATTTTACCTATGTGCTCAATGCGCTGCAGTATCTGATCAGGATTATTCTTGAAAAACTCAATGAACGGAAGCTGCGGATTGATGGTCAGATCTGACCGGATATCTCTCTCTTTCTGTCAAGACGCTCAATATCATCATGAAATACCATTTTAGAAAGCTCTGGAATACCATGTTTCTGTTTGTTGGCCCAGCTTGGTATCTCCTCGTATGGATGATCTGGTCTTCGGGTCAGTTGCAGGACATTGGCGACAAGATCTCTTTTCTTGGCATGGTAATCCCCGGTTTTCTGCTTATTTACGGTTCCGGCTTTTTGATTGAGGGGTGGCATGAGAAGAAAAAAAAAGGCAGACAGTGAGGCCGGGGGAGTTCTCTTTTTTTGCTATCGTTATTTTTCAACCATACATGCCGACTTTCGGCGTGAGAAGTTTGATATTTTATGCAGAACCTATGGAATGACGCAGATCTTCAGTGCTCCGTCAAAGAGCAGTGCAGCTCAACCGGGGTACAGACAGAACTTGCAGAGCTGGTCTATGCCTCCCGTCTGCTTGGCAGCGAAAGTTCGCTGGTGATGCATGGCGGGGGGAATACTTCCGTGAAATGTGAGCTGGTTGATATGGTTGGCAACCGGGCTGAAGTGCTGTTGATCAAGGCGAGCGGTGTTGATTTGAGCCGTGTTACCGGTTGTGATTACACGCCACTCCGGCTGGTGCCGTTGCGTAAGCTGGGGGAGCTTTTCAGCCGCAACGATCTGATGAGTGAAGAGGCTCTTCGGCGTTTTTCAACCAAAGAGTTCAAGCATCTCCTGCTCCTGAATATGTTCAGTTTGACTGATCATATGGCCGAGCATCGGTTGACTCCTTCAATTGAGACTCTCCTTCACGCTTTTCTGCCGCATCGCTTTATTTTTCATACTCATTCGTTTGCCCTGCTCACCCTCAGCAATCAGCCCGATGGCGAAAGGCTCTGCCGTGAGACTCTTGGTGAGAGCTTTGGTTCTGTGCCCTATATCAAGCCTGGCCTTGGCCTTGCCCGTTCGGCAGCTCTGGTTTATGAGCAAAACCCGGAGATGAAGGGGCTTGTGTTGCAGAAGCATGGTCTGGTAACGTTTGGCGCTACGGCGAGGGAGGCCTATTGCCGAATGATTGATGCGGTCAGTACGCTTGAAGAGCGGATTGCCGCAGCCGGAAGAAAGACCTTTCCATCCGTCATCTTGCCAGCAGAGATTGCCCCGGTTGAGGTGGTGGCTCCTGTCATCAGGGGCGCCTGTGTTGATGAAAAGGCGCCGGGTACGCGTGAGTACCATCAGTTTATTCTTGATTTCCGTACTTCTCCCGCCATTCTTGACTATGTGAACAGCGCTGATCTTGCTGCCATGAGTCAGAAGGGTTCCATGACCCCTGATTTTATTGTCCGGACGAAAAACAGGCCGCTTGTTGTTCCTGCTCCCGATGCGGGGGATATTGCAGGATTCAAGGTTGCGGTGCATGAGGCTGTGCAGCGTTATTGTCGGGAGTATATCGACTATTTCAATACCCAGCAGCAGGCTGCTGCCGATATGAAGGTAACCATGCTTGATCCACTGCCAAGAGTGGTGCTTGTTCCCGGTCTCGGGCTGTTTGGCCTTGGCAGGAATGCGGAATCGGCTGCAGTTAATGCCGATATTGCAACGGGTACTGCTCTGGCCATTCTTGATGCTGAATCGGTTGGCACCTTTGAATCCATCAGCGATCGTGAAGCTTTTGAGATCGAGTATTGGGATATGGAGCAGGCCAAGATGACCAAGGTTACGCATGATGTTTTTGCCGGTAAAATTGTTATGGTTACCGGGGCGGCAAGTGGTATTGGTCTGGCAACGGCTAAAGCTTTCCGTCAGAGAGGGGCCGAGCTGGTGCTTCTTGATCTGACTCGTGAAGCGCTCGATCGTGCAGCGGAGGAGTTTGGCGGCAATGTTCTTACCCTCACCTGTGACGTAACTTCACGCTCAGATGTTCGTGCAGCTTTCGATGTCGCCTGTCGCCGGTTTGGAGGCGTGGACATTATTGTCTCCAATGTGGGAGCTGCCATCCAGGGGCGCATCGGTGAGGTCTCTGATGAGTTGCTGCGCAAAAGTTTTGAAATAAACTTTTTTTCACACCACTCCATTGCCCAGGAGGCTGTCAGGGTGATGAAACTTCAGGGTACGGGCGGTGTGCTGTTGTTCAATGTTTCAAAACAGGCTGTCAATCCAGGTCCGGACTTTGGCCCTTACGGTCTGGCGAAAGCGGCGACCATGTTTCTTGTACGGCAATATGCGCTTGATCACGGTCGCGATGGTATTCGTTCAAATGGTATCAATGCTGACCGCATTCGCAGTGGTCTGCTTACCGCGGAGATGATCAAAGCCCGCTCAGCGGCACGTGGCTTGAGTGAGAGGGAGTATATGGCCGGAAACCTGCTGCAGCTTGAGGTAACGGCAGAGGATGTTGCCGAGGCATTTGTTCATCTTGCGCTTGAAATCAGGACGACCGGTTCAATTACTACAGTGGATGGCGGTAATATTGCAGCCGCGCTTCGCTGAATGAAGAGAGAAGAGGTATAATAAAAACAACTGAAAAGAGGAGAACCATCATCATGGCGGAATACGATAAAGACAAGCAGGCCAAAGAGTATTATCTCGATACGCCGGTCAATAACTATGGATTTTTTCTTAAGGGGGCACACTCTCTTGATTGGGGAATGAAAAACCGCCTGTCGAGGATTTTCCGGCCAGATACCGGAAAAACGGTGATGCTTGCTATCGATCATGGCTATTTCCAGGGCCCGACTACTGGTCTGGAGCGTCCTGATGTCAATATTGTTCCGCTCATGCCTTACGCCGATGCAATTATGCTGACCCGTGGTATTTTGCGTACCACGGTTCCTCCAACTCTTACCAAGGCGGTCGTCATGCGCTGCAGCGGAGGCCCGAGTATTCTCAAGGAGCTCTCTGATGAAGAGCTTGCTGTTGATATTGAGGATGCCATTCGTATGAACGTTGTGGCAATCACCCTCCAGATATTTATTGGCGGTGAATTTGAGACCCGCTCGATTCACAATATGACAAGGCTTGTTGATATGGGGCTGCGTTATGGCATTCCAACCATGGCGGTGACTGCGGTTGGCAAGGATATGGTGCGCGATGCCAAATATTTCAGACTGGCCTGCAGGATGGCTGCCGAGCTTGGCGCCCAGATTGTTAAAACCTATTATGTGCCTGAAGATTTCGATACCATCACCGCTTCATGTCCGGTGCCGATTGTGATGGCCGGTGGAAAGAAGCTTCCTGAACTCGAAGCGCTTACGATGTCTCGCCGTGCAATTGATGAAGGCGCATCAGGTGTTGATATGGGGCGCAATATTTTCCAGAGTGATGCTCCCCTTGCGATGATGAAAGCGGTCAACAAGGTTGTTCATGAGCAGATGAGTCCGCAGGATGCCTTCGACTATTTCAATACCATAAAGGCTGAAGGATAATTGCAGGGAGTAATGATCATCGCTGCAGCAGGCTTGAGCGCCTGCTGTGGTAGTCTTAGTAGCGTTCGATTTTCTTAATGGGCACCCTTTTGCAGCATCCGGCAGGCCGGAATAGCGGGGGGGGGTATGACGTTTTTCTATGAATACTGAGGATATAAAAGGTTTCTTTGCATCAAGGGAGCAGCTCGATATGGCTGACTACCTGACGCTGGATTACTACCTGGAGTGTGTGGGAGATATAGAGACGGCGCTTGCCCATTTCTGCAGTGAACAATCGACAGCACAGTGGAAACGTGTTGATCATGATGAAGATTTTCGTCCAAAGTATGCCGCCAGGGTGATCAGTCTGACGATAGAGGGGGAGCTTGAGGCTCTCAGCTATCCGGTCGTGCATTTCGAAACAGGCCCTATTCATGCATGCCGCGTCACTATTGCCCACCCGCATCGGAATTTTGGCGCCAAGCTGCCGAATCTGCTCACCGCTGTTTGTGGGGAGGGAGTTTTTTTTACTCCCGGTGTGCCGGTGGTGAAGCTGCTTGATATCGGTTTTCCGGAGGCTTATCTGAGGGCTTTTGATGGCCCCAAATTTGGTATTGATGGTATTCGTGATCTTCTTCAGGCCTATGACCGCCCGATTTTTTTCGGAGTAGTGAAGCCAAATATCGGACTCAGTCCAGCCAATTTTGCCGAGATTGCCTATCAGAGCTGGCTTGGAGGGCTTGATATTGCCAAGGATGACGAAATGCTTGCCGATGTTGACTGGTCTTCCCTGATTGAGCGATCCCGAGTACTGGGAGAGGCAAGAGCTCGGGCGGAAAAGGAGACCGGAGAGCCAAAAATTTATCTTGCAAATGTTACGGATGAGGTTGACCGACTTCTTGAGCAGCACGACATTGCCGTCAGCAATGGAGCGAATGCTTTGCTGATCAATGCTCTGCCGGTTGGACTCAGCGCTGTCAGAATGCTTGCCCGGCATACGAAGGTGCCACTTATTGGCCATTTTCCCTTTATTGCGGCTTTCAGCAGGATGGAAAAATATGGTGTCCATTCAAGGGTTATGACCAAACTTCAGCGCCTTGCCGGTCTTGATTCGATTATTATGCCCGGTTTTGGCAGCAGGATGATGACCCCTGAAGAGGAGGTAAAGGACAATATTGCCGAGTGTCTGCAGGAGTTTGGTCATATCAGGCGTTCGCTTCCCGTTCCAGGAGGCAGTGATTCAGCGCTTACGCTTGAAACCGTCTACCGGAAAGTGGGGAGTGTCGATTTTGGTTTTGTACCGGGTCGGGGGATTTTTGGCCATCCTATGGGCCCCAGAGCCGGAGCCATGAGTATCCGTCAGGCATGGGAGGCTATTGAGCAGGGTATCTCTCTTGAAACTTATGCTGTTGGCCGCCCTGAGCTTGAGGTGATGGTCGATGGGATAAACAGAAAAAAGTAAGTATCAGTAAAAAGAAGAGGTCTGCTCATGGGGAGACTGGATGAGAAGGTTGCCGTCATTACCGGTTCAACCAGAGGAATCGGTAAAGCGATAGCTCATGAGTTTGTGCGCCAGGGCGCAAAGGTGGTTATAACCTCTTCTTCGAATGCCAATGTTCAGGCGGCTGTTGCGGAGTTTCCTCCGGGCAGCGCCTTCGGCTGTGTCTGTGATGTTGTTTCGGCTGCTGATATGGAGCGCCTGATTGATGCGGCGACAAAGAGGTTTGGCCGGATAGACTGTTTTATCAATAATGCGGGAATCTCTGATCCCTTCATGAACATTACAGAGAGTGATCCTGAGCGATGGGGAAGGGTTATTGATACCAATCTTAAGGGTACCTATAATGGCTGTCGTGCGGCAATCAGCTATTTTCTCAGGGAAGATATTCCAGGCAAGATTATCAATATGGCTGGTTCGGGCACAGACAGTGGCTCAAACACACCGTGGATGAGTGCCTACGGTTCCACCAAGGCTGCCATAGCCCGTTTTACCTATGCGGTTGCTGCGGAGTATAAACATACCGGGATCTCTGTCATGCTGCTCCATCCTGGTCTGGTGCGTACCGGGATGGTCAGTTCCGATAACCCGACACCTGAACTTTCCCGGCAGTTGGCCACCTTCAGTACCATTCTTGATATTTTTGCCCAGTCGCCGTCGGTCGCCGCAAAGCTTGCGGTACAGTTGGCTTCTGACTGGAGCGACTCCAAAACCGGTATCTATCTTTCCGCTCTTCGTGGAAGAAGAAAAAAATGGTTGCTCCTCACCTATCCCTTCCGTAAAATGATGAACAGGATTGACCGCCGAACCTATTAATATTGAGGATCGTCATGCTGAAAGCTGCTGCACCGATAATCACGCTGTTTGTTCTTGTTCTGGCAACCCTTCAGGGCTGTTACAGCTTTGCAGGTTCATCGCTGCCTGCACATCTGAAAACGATTGCCATTCCGGTGTTTGAAGATCGCAGCGCAGCCGGTATCGCGCAGCTCAGGGGGGAGTTGACCGGCTCTCTTGTCAATCGAATCGAGTCGCAAAGCCCTCTTCGCGTTACTCCCTCTCTGGCTCGTGCCGATGCGTTGCTGGAAGGTGCCCTTATCTCCTTTTCTGATGCTCCGAGCCAGCTTTCGAGCATAACCGAGCGGGCGATGACGAATCGGGTTACGCTTGTTGTACAGGTTACAATGGTTGATCGGGTGAAAAAAACAGCGATGTTTACCCAATCATTTGTCGGATTTTCCGATTATCGTACTGGTGACCCTGTCGGCCAGCAGGAGGCGCTCCGATTTTGTGTTGACCAGATTATTGATGAGATTTTTGACAGGGTGGTTTCCGGCTGGTGATCTGTCTGAATCGTTACCTGTCAAGTAACTCCTGCAGTTGTCAGGAATCATTAAGGGAGGTTGTTTATGGGATTGCATAAGGATATTGACTATCGGCTTGAACTCGCCCGCGGGTTCTTGCAGGAGGCGGAGCAGGATTACGCTCTCGGGCGCTGGCGTGCCTGTGTTTCGGGCTCCATACTTGTTCTTGAAAATACCGGTCTTGCTGTATTAATGCTTTTTGGTGTCTCACCGTTGACCCATAAGCCGGGCAAGCATTTATCACAACTGATAATGGAAGGTACGGTCACCAAAGAGGTTGCTGCCTTGATTGAACAGATTTTGCCTGATTTTGAAAAATATGATTCCCATGAAAAGATGCTGGCGAGGTATGGCAACGAGTCGTCATACCAGCTTCCCTGGGCGCTCTTTCATGAAGAGGAGGGTATCACGGCTATTGAGGCTGCCCGCAAGTCGATGCGTGTGAGTTCCGAACTGGCTGAATTGGTTCAGTAAGAGGGGGAAGAGCCATCAGGTAACCCGGCGCCACCTTTTTTTTCCTGGAAAAACAGTGCTTGAAAAAGCCGGTTAAATTAACTATATAGTCATATGCTTTTACGGCTATATAGTTAATTCCAGGTTATTCTCGACTTCTTTTGTTCCCTTTATAACCCGAAACGATTGCCTTCCTGCCAGATTTGAGTTCTGCAGGCTGCTATCGGTTCTTCGCCGTTTTTTACGGACAATGGTATCGTTACGGGTTATTTGCTGCTATGAAGTCGGGTATGCCATAACCCTCAATCAGAAGTAATATGACCAGAAAATTTGTAGTATGTGCGACTCTTCTGGTCGCGCTCCTGGAGTCATCAACAGCATTTGCTACGAACGGCATGAACCTTGAGGGGTATGGCGCCAAATCACATGCTCTCGGTGGAGCTGGTATGGCCTTTGATACGGGTAACTCTGCCGTGATGAATAATCCGGCGACACTTGGGATGATGAAAAATGGCCAGGAAGAGATTGGCCTTGGTATCAGGGGGCTTCACCCAGATGTGTCGGTCGGGTATGGCTCTTTGTCAGACAAGTCTGAAGGAACAGCATACTACATGCCCTCTCTTTCCTATATGAGAAAAGATGGCAGCATTGCCTGGGGTGTGGCTGTTCTTGCCCAGGGTGGGATGGGAACGGAGTATGGCAAAAATTCCCCCCTTTTCCAGTACGGGATGCCCATGTCTATGAGTGGAGCAGTTCCTCTGAGTGGCGAGGCTATTCGATCAGAAGTTGGTATCGGTCGCCTGATGTTTCCTCTTGCCTGGAATCTCACTCCAAATACGACCATTGGTGCATCACTCGATCTTATCTGGGGAAGCATGGATCTGCAGATGGATATGGATGGCGCTCATTTTGCCGGGATGGCAATGCAGGGCCAGGGTGGCTCGGTCAGTGGCTCCATGTTTAATACACTCGGTTCATTCATCAGTTCTGGCGCGATTACTGACGTTAATTATGTTCGTTTTGACTTTTCCAATGGCACTCCATTTATGGGTGAGGCGGTCGGGTATGGATCGGGGTTCAAGACGGGATTTACACACAAGTTCAGCAATCTTCTGACCATCGGGGCCACTTATCACTCAAGGATAGCGCTCTCTGATATGAAGAGTTCAAGGGCGACGCTCTCTTTTTCAGGAGCAGGGCCGGCATTCACTCAATCCGATCCGGTATCGGTCAGTGGCACCATCAAGGTCAAGAATTTTGGGTGGCCGGAAACCTGGGCGGCAGGTCTTGCCCTCTATCCGGCAAAGCGCTGGATGATTGTCGGTGATGTCAAATATCTGGACTGGTCATGGGCAATGAGCAAATTCAGCACCACTTTTATTGCCGACAATTCTGCATCGAACGGCCCGTTTCAGGGACAGACACTTGATGTGGATATGACCCAGAATTGGGATGATCAGTGGATTTATTCAATCGGTGTGCAGTATAAGGCATCGGAGCGGCTTGCACTTCGTGCAGGGGCAAGTTTTTCGACCAATCCTGTTCCGGACAGCTATCTTAATCCGATGTTTCCTGCGATTACCGAAAATCATTATACCGGTGGTTTCGGTTATAAGTTGACGGATAAATCAACAGTTTCCGCCGCACTTGTGTTTGTCCCGGAAGTAACGGCAACCAATGCCGATGGTCTGGTCATCAGTCACAGCCAGATGAACTGGTCGCTGAACTATGCACACCAATTGTAACGGTGGGGAGGGGTGCTCATCTTTCTGCTCCAGGAAGGAGCAAAACGAAGATTTTCAGATAAGGCAACAGATTGTTTAACAATAATTCAACTTGTATTATGAGAAAAATTACGCTGCTCTTCGCAACACTTTTTTTGCTTTCCTGTTCTGCAGTCCAGGCGGATACCTTTGATCCCGCCAAATTGCCGGTAACCAAGCAAACTGTATCGGGTAAATATCTCTCGGCAAAAGAGGCTCTTGAGATGAAGGGCAACAACCCCGCCACTGTTTTATTTGTTGATGTACGTACAGCAGCAGAAACCGAATATGTTGGCATTGCTGATCAGGTAGATATCAATATTCCCTTCATGCAGGATGACTACTCAACATGGGACAGTAAAAAAGAGCGCTTTCTGATGAATCCCAACTCCAGCTTTACCCTGAAGGTTGCCGAGGCATTGCAAGTGCGGGGCTTGAAAAATTCTGATGCTGTTGTTCTGATCTGTCGCTCTGGTGATCGCAGTGCAGGCGCAGCCAATCTCCTGAGTCAGGCTGGTTATACCAATGTCTATTCTGTCTATGATGGTTTTGAGGGCGATATGGCAAAAGAGGGAGTGAACAAAGGTCGCCGCCTGGTAAACGGATGGAAGAATGCGGGTTTGCCTTGGGGTTATTCTCTCAACAAGGAGAGGGCATACTTTTCCACCCGGTAAGTGGGTTGTTCCAGGGGTTGTTCCGGGCAGCTTTCTGCTCTGCACCATCCGGCACGAATGTTGACCAGCAAAGAGAGGAGATTTGCTCTTGTTCTCATTTTCTTTTTTGAAGAGCAAATTTCTTTTCTTAAAATAACAATCTTCAATTATATAACAATACAGTAACTTAATTGGTGTTTTTTCGGCCATCTTCCTTCGTTTTGGCGTGATCTGATGAAAAAAACGTTTATCGTTCAAAAATTGAGTGTACAGCCATGATTCAAAAAGGTCATTCATCAATCACCTCTCTTTTATTACCGGTCATGCTGACAGGGATGCTGCTCTTTTTTCCGACAGCAGTTTTTGCCGTGCCACCTGAGCCTGTTGTGGAGACCGCATGGTGGGTTTGGGAGATCGCGCTGTTTATCTTTTCTTTTTTTCTCGGTATCGTTGCCGTTATTGGAGGCGTTGGAGGGGGAGTGCTGTTTGTTCCTATTGTAAGCAGTTTTTTCCCGTTTCATATTGACTTTGTTCGGGGTGCGGGATTGCTTGTGGCGCTTTCCGGAGCTCTTTCAGCCGGGGCTCCCTTGCTCAAGAAAGGGCTTGCCAATCTCAAATTGGCTCTTTCCATGGCATTGATTGCTTCAATCAGTTCAATAGCCGGTGCGATGGTTGGCTTGGCCATGCCGGAAAATATTGTCCAATTGTCTCTTGGAGCGGCAATTCTCGGTATTTCAGTAATCATGCTTCTTTCAAAAAATTCAGCATATCCTGAGATCACAGAGCCGGATAACCTGTCCAAAATATTGCATATCTATGGCATCTATTACGATGAACAGCTTGGTAAGGATGTCAGTTGGCAGATCCATCGTACGCCAATTGGTCTCTTTCTTTTTGTTGTGATTGGATTTATGGCAGGAATGTTCGGGCTGGGTGCCGGATGGGCGAATGTACCGGTCTTCAATCTTGTTCTTGGCGTTCCGCTGAGAGTTTCGGTTGCTACCAGTATTTTTGTGCTTTCTATCAATGATACCGCTGCAGCATGGGTCTATCTGCACAAGGGAGCGGTACTTCCTCTTATCGCAATTCCATCGGTTGCCGGCATGATGATCGGCACAAAAATTGGGGCAAAGCTTTTGACAAAGGTGCATACCCGTGTTGTCAGACGCCTTGTTATTACTTTGCTTGCAGCAGCGGGATTGAGAGCGCTTTTAAAAGGATTCGGAATCTGACGACGATTAATTATTACCATGAAAGAACAACTTCACGCAAACCGGATTCAGTTGACCTATGCCAATGTCCTCTCATGGACTTCGACCTTGGGAATGATTTTTGTTGCAGCGGGTTATGTGATCTATGTTTTTCAATTGCTTCCTTCCGCCGTTTCTCCTGCCGAAATAGCCATGAACTGGCATCTTCGGGCGGCAGAATTGCACAAAGCGGTACCGGTGCCATCTGGATGGGACTGGGTTACACAATTGGGCCGGGGTGATGTTCTCAGTTATCTCTCAATCATCTACCTTTCATCGGTAACGATGCTCTGCCTTGTCGTCATTATACCGCTGTTTTTCAGGGAAAAAGATCGTATTTATACTTTGATTGCGCTGCTGCAGGTATTGGTTCTTGTTTTTGCTGCTACGGGGATAATCTCCGGGGGTCATTGACCTCGCACAGGGTTCGACTTTGCTTTGTATGTTTTTATGAGTTTTTTTTGCAACTGTATGGTTATATGGATATATAGTTCTTCTGTCGGGTTCCAAAGAAGAGATCTCGCTAAATACAGGTAATTAATTTCAGGAAAGCGTAATCAAGGAGAATAAGCATGGCTGACACAAAAAAACTTGCAATCATTGCATCACAGGGCTCACTTGACTGGGCATATCCTCCCTTCATTCTTGCTTCAACTGCTGCGGCCATGGATATGGAAGCGGTTATTTTCTTTACCTTTTATGGGCTGCCGTTGCTGAAAAAAGAGATCGACGCCAAGGTCTCTCCTCACAGTAATCCTGCCATGCCCATGAAAATGCCCTTCGGCAGCAAGGAGTTTCAGTCTTTTAACTGGCCGGTGCCGAACATCATTTCCGGTAATGTTCCCGGTTTTGATAACATGGCGACCATGCTGATGAAGGAGACCTTCAAAAAGAAAGGTGTTGCCACAATTGAGCAACTCAGGGGCATGTGTCAGGAGTTTGGTGTTCGATTCATTGCCTGCCAGATGACCATGGAGGTTTTTGGATTTGAAAAGGAGCAGTTTATTGATGGTGTTGAGTATGGTGGAGCGGCCACTTTTCTCGAGTATGCTGCCGATGCCAATATCTCGCTTTTTATCTGAAAAAAAAGGAACGCATTCTGTCAAGGCGGTGCGCAGCGTGTTGAATCGCCAAACGCCTCTCCGCAGTGAGTAACGGTAACTGACCACAGAAAGATATGTTGCGTTATCTTGATCTTGTTCGGAACTGTTTGCCTGGGGTCAAAGAGATTATGCCCTGGGATCTGGTTGAGCGCATTGGAGAGAATCCTGATTTGCTGATTCTTGATGTACGTGAGCCTTATGAGTTTGCTCTTCTGCATATCAGAGAGTCTGTAAATGTTCCGAGGGGTATTCTTGAATCTGCCTGTGAATGGGATTATGAGGAAACTGTGCCGGAACTGGTTAAAGCCAGAATGCGGGAGATTATCGTGGTTTGCCGTTCAGGGTATCGCAGTGTTCTTGCGGTGCACTCCATGCAGTTGCTTGGTTATGAACATGCGGTTTCGTTGCGGACGGGATTGAGGGGGTGGAATGATTATGAAGAACCTCTCTGGAGCAGTGCCGGGAGCATGGTTGAGCCTGCAGAAGCAGACGATTACTTTATGGCAAAGCTTCGCGCCGATCAACGGTCACCAGGGGTTTAGAAGTGTGTTTTGCATTGGAATAAAAGAGATCTAACAATATAGAATCAGGAGCATTGATATGAGTGAAACTGCAAACATCGAGCTGAATTGCGAAGGGCTGAATTGTCCCCTGCCGATTCTGAAAACAAAAAAAGCTATTGATTCACTGAACAGTGGCGAGATACTGAAAATGACCGCTACCGATCCTGGTTCAGTCAATGATATGGCTTCATGGGCAAAGCGTACCGGTCATGAGCTTGTTTCTCATACCGAGGCCTCAAATGTGCATACCTTCATGATCAGGAAGAAATAAGCTGAGGATGAGAAGAGCGTAACTCTCTTGTTTTGTTGATTGGTTCTGTCTTATAAAGAAGCTGGTTAAACATGAGTCCTTCTTTAGAGGGCCGCAAGGGGATGAAATGCATTTGGAAAACTTGCCACGTTTGATGATTTCGGCTCCACACAAGAGTGCCGGCAAGACCATGCTCAGCCTCGGTATTTCGTCGTATCTCTCAGCGCAGGGAGTCTCTGTCAGGAGTTTCAAGAAGGGGCCGGACTATATCGATCCAATGTGGCATAAACTTGCTTCCGGCAACGAATGCTATAATCTTGATCCCTACCTGATGGGGAGGGCCGGGTGCCTTGCCTCTTTTCAGGGGAAGAGTTGTATTGGGGAGAACTGCCTTGCTCTTGTTGAAGGTAATCATGGGTTGCATGATGGTCTCTCTCTCGATGGTTCCGACAGTAGCGCCGGGCTTGCCCAATTGCTTGATACACCGGTCTTGCTTGTCGTTGACAGCAGAAAAATGAACAGGGGGATCGCCGCGCTTGTTCTGGGTATGCAGGCAATGCCGCCGAAGGTGCATATTGCCGGTGTGATCTTGAATCAGGTAACAAGTTCACGTCAGGGTGAAAAACAGAAAGCAGCGATTGAGCAGTACTGCAACGTACCCGTGTTGGGTGCACTTCCATATGACAAGGAACTGGTTATTCCTGAACGCCATCTTGGACTGACAACAGTCGGAGAGATTACTGATGCCGAAAGGTTTATTCGGGGTGCAGCAGATCGGATAGCGCATTATTGTGACATGAAGGCAATTCAATCGCTTTTTTATCAGGCGCCACCGATGCTGATGGGGAAGGTTGACTGTTTTGGGAAGAGGTGTACAGGAAGAGCGAGGATAGGCGTATTCCTGGACGCAGCCTTCTCATTTTACTATCCTGACAACCTTGATGCACTGAAGAACAATGGAGCGGATCTGGTTTTTATCAACTCTCTGGAGGAGCGTTCTTTGCCGGATCTTGATGCGCTCTATCTGGGGGGAGGCTTCCCGGAACTTTTTTTTGATGTTTTAAGCGCCAACAGGGGACTTTTGAGGGATGTGCGCGAACGGGTGGAAGCTGGTATGCCGCTTTATGCAGAGTGTGGAGGGTTGATCTATCTTTGCCGGAATGCCTCTTATGGAGGGAAAACGGTCTCCCTTGCCGGTATTCTGCCCATTGATATCGGTTTTGCCCGTCATCCTGCAGGGCATGGATATCTTGATCTCAGGAGCAGGACGGACTCCCCCTGGTTTCGAAAGGGTACGCAGATCAGGGCTCATGAGTTTCATTATGCAAGGCCTGTTATGCCGCCCGCTGGCTGTTCCTATCAGTTTGATGTTACGCGGGGAAGCGGAATAACCGGAGAGAGTGACGGGGTTCTTTATCGTAATCTTTTTGCATCGTTTGCGCACCTGCATGTTATCGGTAATCCGGAGTGGGCTGAAACGTTTCTCTCTCTGGCATCAGCATTCAAGGAGAGCGGCCGTTGAGAGGGGTGAAGGCCACCTCAAAATCAGCATAAAAAAAACGGATTTTTATCCCGAAATATTCTTGCTTCGTTTGGAAAATTAGTGACAAACTGTTAGCATACATCACTATATGATCATGTACCCATACCGTTGCGTTAAGTGCTTGTTTTACACGAAGCACGCTTTTTGTTGTTCGTGATCAAGAGAAGGGGAAAATAGTTTTTTTATAAAATATCACTGAAGGAGAGAACCATGGGAATTGAGTTTAATGGCGTCTGTTATGAAACTGATGAGAACGGTTATCTGATTAACCTTGATGATTGGTCGGAGGATCTCGCGAAGATATTGGCAGAAGGAGAGGAGATCGACATGACCGAAGAGCATTGGAATATTGTAAGGTTTCTCCGTCGTTATTATGATGAGTATCAGATCGCTCCTGCTGTCAAGGTGCTTACCAAGGCTATTGCTGCTGAAAATAATATGGACAAAAAAGCTGCTTCTGAATTCCTCTATGGCCTCTTTCCGAAAGGTCCGGGTCTGCAGGCTTGTAAGGTTGCAGGACTACCAAAGCCCACGGGTTGCGTTTAAGAGACGGAAAGCTTGTTGCTGACCCGAATTTACTGTGAATCAAAGGAGGTTACTAATGGAAGGTGCTAAAGATGCTGCTTCACAAGAGGTAAATAATGGCAATGATGCCGGTCTGGCAGGGAATGAACAATTTCTGCACCCGACACCCATGCTTGACGAATTGGAAAAAGGTCCTTGGCCGAGTTTTATCAGCGGTTTCAAGGAACTTGCCGAAAGAACCCGGAAGCCAATGCTCCGGGGTGTGATGGATCAGCTTGAATACTCCTACAACACCAAGATGGGCTACTGGAAAGGCGGTCTTGTTACTGTTGATGGATATGGCGCCGGTGTCATCACTCGTTATTCAATGATTAAAGACAAATTTCCGGAGGCTACCGAATTCCATACCATGCGTATTCAGCCTGCGCCAGGGTTGCACTACAACACAACCATGATGCGTCAGCTTTGTGATATCTGGGAGAAGTATGGCAGTGGTGTGATAGCCTTGCATGGTCAGACCGGTGATATCATGCTGCAGGGAATTGAACAGGACAAGGTTCAGGCTTGCTTCGATGAGCTGAACCAGGCAGGATGGGATCTTGGTGGCGCTGGTGCGGGTATGCGTACAGCGGTTTCCTGTATTGGTCAAGCCCGTTGTGAAAATGCCTGTTATAACAACCTTGAAGTGCATTTGAAACTTCTGAAGCATTTCGTTGGAGCCCTTCATCGTCCTGAGTGGAACTATAAAATCAAATTCAAGTTCTCCGGATGCCCCAATGATTGCACAAATTCGATCATGCGTTCCGATCTGGCTGTCATTGGTACATGGAAAGATGCCATTCAGGTTGAGCCTGATGAGGTAAAGGCATGGATTGCAGAGAAAGGTATCGACGCTCTTGTTAACCAGGTTATCAATCTCTGTCCAACCAAGGCAATCGCGCTCAAAGAGGGTGAGATGGTTATCGACAGCAGGGATTGCGTGCGTTGCATGCATTGCCTGAATGCTATGCCAAAAGCGCTTTCTCCCGGCAAGGAGCGGGGTATCTCTCTTTTGATGGGTGGCAAAAATACCCTCAAGGTCGGTGTCAATATGGGGTCGATGATTGTCCCGTTCATGAAAATGGAGAGCGAAGAGGATCTTGAAGCGTTTACAGAGCTGACAGAGCAAATTATCGACTGGTGGGATGATAACGGACTGGATCACGAAAGAATTGGTGAAACCATTGAGCGTGTCGGTCTCAAGCAGTTTCTTGAGGGTGTGGGCATGGATGTGGATATCAATATGGTGACAAGGCCGCGTGATAATCCATACTTCAAGGCGAAATACTGATAATTCCGGTTGGCTGCGGCTGAAGCGCCGAAAAATTCAATTCTCTATAAAAAGGCAGTAAACTGCCCCAAAGGAAGGATACTATTTTATGAGCAGTCCTGAAAAAAAGTGGAAAACCGTTGAGTCGGGGCCTCACAGTTATGAGGAGGCACTCCATCCCGTTGTTCGGAAAAACTACGGAAAGTGGAAATATCATGAAATTCCAAAACCCGGCGTTTTGAAGCATGTGGCCGAAAGCGGCGATGCCATCTATACCGTTCGGGCGGGAACTCCCCGTCAGGATACCGTCGATATGGTTCGCAGGCTTTGTGATATTGCCGATAAATATTGTGATGGCTATTTCCGTTTCACGATACGGAACAATGTTGAGTTCCTCACACCCCGGCAAGAAAATGTTGAGTTGATGATCAAGGAACTTGAAGAGATGGGTTTTCCTGTTGGGGGAACCGGCTCATGCGTCTCTTCTGTTTCTCATACACAAGGTTGGCTTCATTGCGATATTCCGGCAACCGATGCATCCGGTGTCGTCAAATCAATGATGGACTCTCTCTATCATGAGTTCCGCCATATGGAGATGCCTAACAAGGTGCGTCTCTCTACCTCCTGCTGTTCGATAAACTGTGGTGGCCAGGCAGATATTGCGGTCGTTGTGAAGCACACGCGTCCGCCGCGTATTAATCACGATAACCTGTCGATGATTTGTGAGTTGCCAAAAGCCGTTACCCGTTGTCCGGTTGCAGCCATACGCCCGACCATGGTCAATGGCAAACGCTCACTGATGGTTGATGAGGCCAAGTGTATTTGCTGCGGAGCCTGCTTTGGCGCCTGTCCTTCCATGGAGATCAACCACCCGGAACATTCCAAATTTGCAATCTGGGTCGGCGGGAAAAACAGCAATGCCCGATCAAAGCCATCAACAATGAGTATAGTTGCCCATAATCTGCCGAATAATCCACCCCGTTGGCCTGAGGTCACTGAGGCGGTCGGTAAAATTCTTTCTGCTTACAAAGAGGGCGGGCGTCCCTGGGAAAGAGTGGGTGAATGGATTAACCGGATTGGCTGGAAACGTTTTTTTGAAGAGACCGGGCTTACCTTTGATGAGGACATGATTGACAGTTACCGTCATGCAAGAAGCACGTTCAATCAGTCGGCTCATGTTCGCTTTTAGATAAAGGAGAAATTCATGAAGGTAGAATCAAATCCATATCTTGATTTTGCGATAAATTACCAATTTCCTGCGTTCAGTGAACTGACGGGAGTTGACAAGATTGTCGCTTTTGGAGATCATAGTCATAAATGCCCTGTGTATGTCCGGCAACTTCCTCCATGCACGGCTGAATGCCCGGCAGGAGAGGATATCCGTGGCTATCACCGTCTGCTTAAGGGTGTTGACAAATCTGATGATGCGTGGAAAGCGGCATGGGAACTGTTGGTTCAGGCCAATCCATTCCCTGCTGTTATGGGCCGGATATGCCCGCATCCCTGTGAAAGCGCCTGTAATCGTCAGTACCATGATGAAAGTGTTGGAATCAATGCTGTTGAGCAGGCAATTGGTAATTATGGTATTGAAACGGGTCTTGAACTTCCCGCTCCAGGGTCCGACACCGGCAAACGGGTTGCGGTTATCGGAGGTGGTCCTGCAGGGCTTTCCGCAGCCTATCAGTTGCGTCGAAAAGGTCATGCCGTAACGATTTACGATGCTAATGAAAAACTTGGTGGCATGGTTCTCTACGGTATTATGGGCTATCGCGTCGACAGGAAAGTTCTTGAAACCGAGATACAGCGCATCATAAAGCTTGGTGTCGAAACAAAAATGGGGGTTCGCGTCGGAAGAGATATCTCTTTTGAGGAGCTGGAAAAAGAGTACGATGCCGTTTTCATGGGAGTTGGCGCCCAGGTCGGTCGTGGATTGCCGATACCAGGATTTGCCGATACTGCGGGAGCGACAAACGCTATTGACTTTCTGACCAAATATGAGGTCGAGGGAGATGCAATCTCAATTGGTAAAAAGGTGGTTGTTATCGGTGACGGTAACGTAGCCATGGATGTGGCCCGCCTGGCCCTCCGTCTTGGTTCGGAAGCCATTGTGATTTCAGGAGTGCCAAGGGAGGAGATGGCCTGTTTTTCAGATGAGTTTGATGATGCCGTGAGGGAAGGCGCCCAAATTCACTATACAACAGGCGCACTCGAAGTTCTTGTTGCCGACAACGCCGTGAGCGGGTTGTTTTGCTCCAGAATGATCAAAAAGGTAAAAGGGGAGGAGGGATGGAATTCACCGATACCTTTTTTCCGTTATCGCAATACCGAAGAGAGCTTCCAGCTTGAGGCCGATATGGTTGTTGCTGCAATTGGACAGACAACCGATATGCGAGGTTTTGAAAGCGTTACAGAGGGCCGTCCCTGGCTCAAGGTTGATCGTTATTTTCGTCTTTCCGGAAAGGAAAAAGTTTTTGGTGGAGGCGATGCCATACGCGTTGATTTGATTACGACGGCGGTCGGTCATGGGCGCAAGGCTGCAAATTCGATTGATGCCTTCCTGAAAGGTGAAGCGCTTTCCGACCAGGGGTATCAGGAGGTGACAAAGGTACAGAAACAGGATATTCTTTACTTTGAACATTCTGATCAACTCAAAAGAGAGAGTGTTGAACTTGAAGAGGTCGTTGGCAACCATGATGAGCTGCTTCAGGCTTTGACAAAGGAGCAGGCCGAGCAGGAATCTGCGCGTTGCATGAGTTGTGGACTCTGTTTTGACTGTAAACAGTGTCTCTCTTTCTGTCCCCAGGAGGCGGTCACCCGTTTCAGGGATAACCCTGTTGGCGAGGTGGTCTATACCAATTATTCAAAATGTGTCGGGTGCCATATCTGTGCACTGGTGTGTCCCTCCGGTTACATTCAGATGGGAATGGGAGAAGGTCTTTGACTCTTTTTGTGAGAGACAATCATGAAAATCAAGGAGGCAACAACGTTATGTACGATGATTTAATCCATCAGGTGCAGGAAGCAATTGCATACTCCGGAAGTTGGGCAGAGAAGGGGTGGCCTGTTACGTTTGGACCAAACAATATTGAGGTTTCAACTCTCAAACAGGCCCAGGCTCTTCCCCGGAATTTTGTTTACCGCGATGAGGCTGTGAATTACTGGCAACAGGTTCTGCTGACAGGAAACGATACTGCTGTTGCCGGCAGAAAGGCATTGGCAGCCCTGAAAGAGGGTAATCTGCAGGCCGCTGCCGATGCGCTCTATCTGTCGCAGTATATCGAGAAACCTTTTGCTGCCAGCTCCGCTACCTGGGCTCCTTTGTATGAAGCCCTGAAGCAGGACATGGCGGAGAAACAGGTTGTGTGACCAGCGTCGTTACTTGTTTATAACATTAAAAAAAGAAAGGAGATAGGGTGAAAATAGGAATCCTGCTCAAAGAAGGGCCATACAACCATCAGGCATCAGATACAGCGTACAAGTTTGCCGCTGCAGCCATAAAAAAAGGACATACAGTTGATGCTGTATTTCTCTACAATGATGGGGTCACCAATGTTACGAAGCTTATGGATCCACCCCAGGATGACCGTAATATTGCCGCCCGCTGGAGTGCATTAAGCCTGGAGCATGGCGTCGAGATCCTTGCCTGTATAGCGGCATCAAAACGTCGGGGAATAAATGATGATCTTCTCATTAAGGGAGGATTAATTACCGGACTTGGAACGCTCACCGACATTGCCATCCGTAACGACCGCCTGGTAACCTTTGGAGACTAAAATTATGGGAAGCATGGAATTAGAGGGAAACGAGAATGTAAAAAAAATCATGCATGTGTTGCGTCATGCGCCACATGGCACGATCTATACGTATGAGGGACTGGAGATGATTCTGATCATGGCCGCCTATGAGCAAGACCTCTCGGTTGTCTTCATTGGTGACGGGGTCTATGCCCTTAAAAAAGGTCAGGATACAACGGCTATCGGTATCAAGGGTTTTTCGCGCACCTTCATGGCTCTTGATGGATATGATGTAGAAAAACTCTATGTCGATCAGCACTCACTTGAAGAGAGGGGACTGAGTGAAGATGACCTGCTTGTTGATGTCGAGGTGATGAATGCTGAAGAGATCGGCATGTTGATGAAAGAACAGGATGTCATTATTCATCACTGAACACTCCCTGAACTTATAAAACATTATCCGTTACTATGCTACATACCATTAACAAATCTCCTTTTGAAACCTGCACGATGGAGACCTGCTTCAGGTTTCTTGCGCCGGGTGATCCTGTTCTTTTCATTGAGGATGCTGTTTATGCCGTTCAGGCAGGCAACAGGTTTTCTCCGATGATTGAAACGATTCAGAAAAATAATCCACTCTTTGCCCTTCAGCCAGACCTGAGTGCAAGGGGTATTGAGGATGTTATCAGTGGGATTGGCTTAATCGATTATGAGGGTTTTGTTGGACTGGTTGAGGAACACCAGGTAAACAACTGGCTCTGACAAGCGGGTATGGCAAGCTTTGAAAACCGTTATTACCGTGCCTTATGACTATAGAATGGGCTAAACTGCTTCAGGAAAACAGGAAGGAGATTCTTGACGGCTGGGTGAAGCGTGAGTTGCTGTTATTTTCCGGAAAAATGGCTCCGCATTCACCCGTTGCGGAGGCTTTTTCGGAAGCTCTTGAGATGGTTCTCGATCATTGTGAAAAAAACAGCGAGCTCCTCACGGAAGCTCTGGTACAGGTTTCAAGGATTCTTGCCGTTCAGGATTTGCCGCCTTCAAGGTCGTTGTCGCTTTTTTTTGAACTGAAAAGAATGATTCAGGAGATCTCTGTGAGAGGAGGTCAGAAAAAATCGTTGAAACAGGGTGAGCTGGATGCATTGCAGTGCCGCCTTGAAGAGATCACCCTTCAGGCATTTGACTGTTATATGATGCATCGTGAAAAAATTGCACAGCTTAAGGTCGATGAGAACAAACGTCACCATTTTATGCAGTTACGGAGGGCTGAAGGATGAAAAAAGTAATTATGCCCCTCGTCATGGTCGGCGTTCTTTGCCTCATTCCCTATGTCGGTATCAAATATTTAGGACAGGCATATCTTTTCGCTGTTGTCATTCCTCTTGCCTCTCTGACGATACTGATCGGCGGTTTCCTTCTGCGCCTGGTTAACTGGTTTATAAGGCCTGTTCCTTTTCGTATTCCCACAACCTGCGGACAGGAAAAATCCCTTGACTGGATCAGGCAGGAGAAATTTGAAAGTCCGTCACACCTTTGGCAGGTAGTTGTCAGGGTATTGGGTGAAGTGCTGCTTTTTCGCTCCCTTTTCAGGAACACGAAAGCAGAACTGCACGCAGGACCGAAACTTGCCTATGGTTCAACCAAATGGTTATGGCTTGGAGGCCTGTTGTTTCACTGGTCGCTGCTGGTTATTGTTCTGCGGCATACCAAGTTCTTTTTTGCTACCATTCCGGGGTTTGCTGATGTTCTTGAAAATGCTGATCGATTCTTCGATATTACGCTTCCGGCATTTTATCTCACTGATGCACTTGTTCTTGCCGCCATCACGTTTCTTGTTTTCCGCAGGTTGAGCGATGCCAAGCTGCGTCTGATTTCGCTGCCGACTGATTTTTTCCCGCTCTTTTTGATCATGGCCATTGCGCTTGCAGGGATGCTCATGCGCTATGTTACCAAAATTAACGTGATGCCGGTAAAGGATCAGATGTTGTTGCTCATGGATTTTGATTTTACTCTTCCTGGTGAAACCGGGATGCTCTTTTCAGTGCACCTTTTTCTGGTGTGTATGCTGGCGATCTATTTTCCGTTCAGCAAGCTCATGCATATGGGAGGAATCTTTTTAAGCCCGACACGCAACCTCTGTAACAACAGCAGGGAGAAAAGGCACATCAATCCATGGAATCCTGACATTAAATTCAGGAGCTATTCCGAGTATGAGGATGAGTTCCGGGACAAAATGAAAAAAGCGGGTCTACCGGTTGAAAAGCAATAACTATGTCTAAATACGTCACAAAACAGTCCGAACTCAAGCAGGAGTTTGAAAAGAAAAAACCAGCCCTTCTCAAGGAGGACTATTCCGGCAAGGAGTGGTGGGATTTGCCCGTTGAGTTCCGTGACGGGAACTGGTGCTTTGCTGCCAAGCCGGAGATACTCGAAGATCTCGGTTTTGCAAATCCGCGCAAATGGGCGGCAACAGACGAAGACTGGAAATTGCCCATAGGATGGGAGAAGACCGTCAGGGATGGGCTGAAAAGCCGTCTGAAGCGCTTCCGCTCCTTCAAGCTATTTCTTGACACCTGTGTGCGTTGCGGGGCCTGTGCCGACAAGTGCCATTTTTTTCTTGGTACCGGAGATCCCAAAAACATGCCGGTTTTAAGGGCTGAGCTTATTCGTTCGGTCTATCGTAACGATTTTCCGCTGGCCGAGAAAATCCTGAAAGGTTTTTCCGGATCAAGAAAGCTTACGGTTGAGGTGATCAAAGAGTGGCACATGTATTTCAATCAGTGTACCGAGTGCCGCCGTTGTTCTGTTTTTTGCCCCATGGGCATTGATACAGCCGAAATCACGATGATGGGCCGTGAACTTCTGAACCTGATCGGCGTCAACAACAACTGGCTTCTTGCTCCCGTTTCCAATTGCAATCGCACAGGGAACCATCTCGGCATTGAACCGCACACCTTCGTGCAGAATATCAAGTCTCTCGTCGAAGATATCGAGGATCTCACGGGTGTTAAAGTAAACCCCACCTTTAATCGCAAGGGTGCAGAAGTCCTCTTTGTAACACCATCCGGCGATGTTTTCGGCGATCCCGGCGTCTATACCATGATGGGTTACCTGCTTCTTTTTCATCACATCGGGCTCGACTATACCATCAGCACCTACGCATCGGAGGGAGGTAATTTCGGCATGTTTGCCTCCAACGAGATGATGAAAAAGCTGAACGCAAAAATGTACCATGAGGCGAAGCGACTTGGTGTTAAATGGATTCTTGGGGGTGAATGCGGTCACATGTGGCGTGTGGTGCATCAATATATGGGTACCATGAACGGTCCGGCAGATTTTCTCCAGGTGCCGGTTTCGCCAATCACCGGTACAAAATTCCATAATGCTGCAGCGACCAAAATGGTGCATATTGCTGAGTTTACCGCTGACTTGATTCATCATAAAAAACTCAAGCTCGATCCGAAACGTAACGATCATCTTCGCACAACCTTTCATGATTCCTGCAATGTCGCAAGAGGCATGGGTATGTTTGAAGAGCCTCGCTCTGTTCTGCGGAACGTCTGCAATACTTTTCATGAAATGGCTGAAAATACCATCAGGGAACAGACCTTCTGTTGTGGTTCCGGAAGTGGCCTGAATGCAGAAGAGTTCATGGATATCAGGATGCGGGGAGGTTTTCCAAGAGCGAGCGCAGTCAAACAGGTCAAGGAAAAATATAATGTAAACACCCTGGTTACCATCTGTGCCATTGACCGGGCCAGCCTTCCCACACTGATGAAATACTGGAACCCCGGAGTTTCGGTATATGGTCTTCACGAACTGGTAGGCAACGCCCTTGTCATGGAAGGGGAGAAAAAGAGAAGCAGTGACCTGAGGGAGAGTCCTATGGCAGGTTTCGAAGGGGAGGAGGATGATGATGAATAGAGATCAGAGAGTTCTTTTTGCCGTGCTGGCCCTTTTCATTCTTGCGGCACTCTGGATTTTCCGGCCAACCGTAAACGCGGAAAATGTTTCGGTGCACGCCGTTGCATCGGCCCCGATCGACAGTACCGTCTGTATTGCCCCAACGGAGTATATGCGGAACAGTCACATGCAGGTTCTTGACAATTGGCGTCGTACCGGCGCTCGGGATAGTCATCCTTATGTTACCCCCGACGGCAGAAAATTTCAGAAGAGTCTGGATACCTGTCTTGGCTGTCATGGAACAAACCGATATTTTTGCATAAGCTGCCATATGTATGCCGACGCCAAGCCGAATTGCTGGAATTGTCATCAATCCCCTTTAGAAAAACCGTGATGAACGAAGAGAGAAGAGGATTTATCAAGAAAACCGGAGCAGGAATCCTTGCAGGCATTGGAGCTGCTTCAGGTCTTTTTCTGCATATACCGATGGAACAGACGGATGCGTCCGTTTTCTCTGACAGGAAGAGCACCGGCACTACCCGCTGGGGTATGCTGATTGATATGCGAACATGCAGGGAAGGGTGTCAAAAGTGTGTTGATGCCTGCCACAAAAGCCATAATGTCCCCGACTTCGGCCATTCACGGCATGAAATCAAGTGGATAGAGAAAAGCCCGTACAGCACACTCTTTCCAACGGCTCCCCAGGAGTTTGCCGATAAAGAGAGAGGCAACAGAACCATTCCATCGCTTTGCAATCATTGTGCCGAGCCACCCTGTGTCCGTTCATGTCCGACCGAGGCAGTATTCAAACGCAATGATGGTATTGTCGCATTTGATTATCACCGTTGTATTGGTTGCCGTTCCTGTATGGCATCCTGCCCCTATGGAGCTGTCAGCTTTAACTGGAGAGAACCGAGGCCAGCCCTCAAGGCAATCAGTGAGAGTTATCCAACAAGGGAGATGGGGGTTGCCGAAAAGTGCAACTTCTGTTCCGAACGTCTGCTGAAGGGGGCTTTGCCCGCCTGTGTTGAAGCGTGTCCTGAAAAAACACTGATTTTTGGTGACCTTAATGATCCCGAGTCCGGGATTCGCAAGCTTCTTGCAAGCAATCAGACCATGCAAAGAAAACCTGAACTGGGAACACTCCCTTCAGTTTTTTACATCATCTAATGACTTCCCATGATTGAGAAAGCCTTGAAAGGAAACCGACCTTACTGGATATGGATTATCTCCCTTCTGTCGGTTATTGCATTTGGCATCTCCGCCTATGCTCAGCAGATGCGACTCGGTCTTTCTGTAACCGGGCTGGGAGTGGATGCCAGTTTGGGGCTCTCCTTCATGCAATACTCCTTTATGGCGGCCCTCTCAGCCTCCTCTGTTTTGGTGATGCTGCCTTTTTTCCTCCATGATTACAAGCCACTGGGAAAAATTGCGGTCATTGCCCAATTTCTTGCAGTTTCAGCAGCGGCGACCGCCCTCCTTTTTTTGTTTGTTGACATGGGCAAGCCGCATCTTATCTTCGATCTGTTGCGCTATGCAACTCCGCATTCACTCTATTCCTGGGCTTTTCTCCTGTTGAATGCTTTTCTTTTCATCAACCTTGCAAGCAGTTGGGCCACTCTTGGCGCTGAACGAAAGGATGTTCCGGCAGCGACCTGGGTCAAATCCCTCAATTACCTCTCCATTCCTTTTGCAATCAGCATTCCTGTTGTTACGGGACTCTCCTCATCAACGTTTCCGGTTGATTCCGGCACACTTTCGTTACTTGCACCCCGTTTTCTTCTCTCTGCCTTTGCCGCCGGCTCAGCGCTGCTGTTGCTGATTGTGCTGATTCTGAAAAGAACAGCCGCCTTTGATGCGGGAAAGGAGGTAACCAGTCAGCTTGTTCTGTTCCTTGTCTATGCAGGATCGCTCAATTTCCTTTTTTCGGGCATCAATTGTTTTATCTGCACAAGTCAGGCGGCCCCCATTCTCCTCCTCTCACTCCTTTTGGGGATAGCGTCGATTGCGGTATTGCTGGCACCAAAATTGATCAGTTCCACCAATTGGCTTGCTGCCGCCGCTGCGGGAGTGGTGCTGGCCATCTGGATGGAAAAAAGTGTCGCCCTGCTTCATGCGCCAATGGGTGGAATCGCAGCCTATACTCCCACATCAACAGAACTTTCCATCACGCTTGGAGTCTGCTCTTTTGGTCTGCTTCTTTTTACCATGCTTCTCAAGGTGACTGTTTCTGTCAAAGCGGTAAATGAACGATGAACGGGATTTCATCGTTCTCTCTGACTCTTCTCTCTCCAGTCGAAGAAACATAACCTTTCTCCGCAAAGAACATGATGCAGGGCTTGCCCTTGTCAAGCAGGAGTGCAGGCGGGCATCCTGAGGGAGAGTTGTTCGTATCTTTTTTCTCAAGCAGTCAAATATGAGGAACCATGAAAGTTTTTTTGCCGATTAACGTCAGGATTGATGACAAGAAAATTCTTTTTGTGGGAGGCGGTAAAATCGCCATGCACAAAATAAAGACGGTTGAACAGTATTCACGGAACATTACGCTTGTTGCTCCTGAAATTCATGAGGATTTAAAAGGTTCAGGATTTGAAGAGATCTATAAAGAGTATGAAAAATCGGATCTTGCCGGTTTTTTTCTCGTCTATGCATGTACGAACAATCTTGAGTTGAACAGGGTGATCAAGCAGGATGCCGCTGAATGTGGAATTTTGGTCAATGTTGTCGATAACAGGGAGTTGTCTGATTTTATCTCCCCGGCGGTCATTAAAAAAGATGAGATGACCATTGCCATCTCTTCCAATGGAGAAAATGTTAAAAAGTCTGTAGAATGGCGGGAGATCATAAAATCCATGCTGGAACAGGCTCATTTGTAAACAAATCATAATCGACAGAAGGGCGAGGTAATGAAATCAAGAGAAGAGAGCAGTATCACTGTTGCTGAACCTCAAAAAAGAGGGTACGTCTACATCATTGGCGCGGGTCCTGGTGATCCGGAATTACTGACCATAAAGGCTGAGAGAGTTCTCCATACAGCAGATGTCATTCTCTATGATGATCTGGTGAGCATTGAACTTGTCGCCCTGTTTGATGCCCTGAAAATTTACACAGGCAAAAGAAAGGACTGCCATCATTTTGAGCAGGATGCCATTAATGCAGAGATCATTCATCATGCCCTGCAAGGCAAAACAGTCTGCCGATTAAAGGGTGGAGATCCCTTTATTTTTGGTCGTGGAGGCGAAGAGATCGACGTATTAAGGCAACACGGAATAGGCTATGAAATCATTCCCGGTATTACAGCCGCACATGGCGCAAGTGCGTACACTGAAATTCCACTGACCATGAGAAAGGTCTCCTCTTCTGTTGCTTTTTGTACGGGTCACCCGGTCAATAAAATCCAGGTTCCGGATGCTGATACCCTTGTTTACTACATGGTAGCATCGACCGTGCATGATGTGCTTGATGCTGTCGCTGCAAAGGGCCGGAGTGAGGGTACCATGGTTGCCATTGTTCAGAATGCAACACGTTACAACCAGAAAGTTGTTACGGGAACTCTCGGTGAATTGAGAAAAAGTGAGAAGGCGGTTTATTCACCGGCACTGCTTATTGTTGGCGAGACGATCAACCAGTTTGTCCGGGAGAACTGGTTTTCCAAAAAGCAAAAAGTGCTCGTTATGGGCGGGGATTGTGCCATGTATGGGAGTGACGCCTATCTGGTCGTGCATTTTCCATGCAAGCCGGTTGAGGGAGCAGAGAGCATCGGGGAGAGTCCGCTGCTATCCGTTCATCATGGCTTGCAGGATGAGATCCCGGATCTTGACTTCATTGATGAGGTCTACTTTTCCTCAACAGCCTGTGTCCGGGATTTTAAAGAGCATTACCAGAACATGCCGCAAGGGATCAGGGTAACAGCGGCTGATCAGGAAATCTATGCCGAGTACAGGAAGCTGCTCAGTGTCTGAACAGGATCACTCTTGATCCCCTTGACCGAAATTGCTGTCACGACCTCTTAACGTTTATCTCAAAACCGTTTATATGGATAACTTTACCGTCTGGTGGCAGCATTTGCCATCGCAAATGGATCCGGTTCTCTTCTCACTCGGTAATTTCCCTCTTCGCTGGTATGGAATGATGTACATCATTGCTTTTGGCGTTGTTTTTCTGCTTACTCGTTATCGTCTTTCCTCGGAAAAACTCCCTTTTGATCCCCCATTCATCGGCGATGCCCTCACCTGGGCTATGGCCGGTGTCGTTCTCGGTGGCAAGATCGGCTACATTTTGTTTTACGGACTGCACAGCTTTCTTGCCGATCCCGTCGGCACGCTTCTTCCTTTTGCCGCAACTGCCGAGGGTTATCGTTTTACAGGTATAACCGGTATGTCCTATCATGGCGGACTTCTTGGAGTCATGCTCTCCATGTGGTTGTTTGCAAGGTCACAAAAAAGAGCTTTTCTGCAAACGCTCGACCTTTTTATTCCCTCCATTCCGCTTGGTTATACCTTTGGGAGGATCGGAAACTTTATCAACGGTGAACTCTATGGCAGAGTAACGGAGGCAGCCATTGGCATGTATTTCCCCTCTGCACCCACCAGTGAACTTCGCCATCCTTCGCAGCTCTATGAAGCATTTTTTGAGGGAATCCTGCTCTTTGTGCTTCTCTGGACACTCCGAAAAAAATTGCCGTTGCCGGGTTCGCTTTCCGGGATATACCTTTTTGGCTATGGATTTGTTCGCTTTTTTATCGAGTTTTTTCGTGAGCCCGATATTCAGCTCGGCTTCGTTTTTCTCAACTTTTCCATGGGTCAGCTCCTCTGCTGTGTCATGATGATCGCAGGCCTTGCCCTGTTGTTCAAGGTTATCATTTCATCAGGTATTTCGTTATTCGTCAATCGCCGATACTGAAAGAGCACGGGAGCCATGTTCACTGCTGCAGGGTGACAATATTCTTTGGAACGACAGTGATGAGCGGGCTGCCGTTCCTGTTAATGACGAAAAATGTTCTCAGATTGGTGCAAAGAAGAGATCTCTGAAAAAACGATACACAGCGGAAGAGAGAGAACAAAGTCGCCAGCGAGGCCGCGGGCGGGCACTTTTTTATTGCCCAAAATAAATGGTATGTTCTCCACATCTGTAAATCCAGCGCTGATCTGCGGTGCGTGTTGGTGCTCTGTTCAGCTTTTGTTTCGGTCAGCGCCCTTGAGGGTAACATGCGGGTTGCAGTTATGAGTTGCAATATTGTCGGTCACAAATTTTGAATGGAGTTGTGCAGAAAATGAACAAAGTATCCCGCATCCATTGTAAAGCTTTACAAAGCAAGATCATGACGGCGGAAGAGGCCGCAGCCCTTATCTCTTCCGGAGACAACGTTGGTATGAGCGGGTTTACCGGCTCAGGTTATCCCAAGGCGGTGCCTTTAGCGCTCGCCAAACGTATTGAAACGGCCAACAGCGCCGGAGAGAAATTCAGGATCGGAGTTTGGACCGGCGCATCCACCGCACCCGAACTGGATGGAGCGTTGGCCAAGGTAGATGGTGTGGAAATGCGACTTCCTTATCAATCAGACCCTACTTGCCGGAAGCGTATTAATGCCGGAGAGATGGAGTATATCGATATTCACCTCTCTCATGTAGCCCAGTTCGTCTGGTTCGGCTTTCTCGGAAAACTGAATATTGCTGTTGTTGAAGTTGCGGGTATTCTCGAAGATGGGCGCCTCATACCTTCGAGTTCGATTGGTAATAACAAAACCTGGCTGGAACAGGCCGACAAGGTGATCCTTGAAGTGAACTCATGGCAAGACTCTCGTCTGGAGGGAATGCATGACATTTATTATGGTACCAATCTGCCCCCGAATCGTCAACCGATCCCGATGGTACACCCGCATGACCGGATCGGTGACCCCTACCTGCATTGCGATCCTGACAAAGTTATCGCTATCATCGAAACCTATAGTCCTGATCGAAATTCTGATTTCTCGGCACCTGATGAAAAATCTCGCCTGATTGCCGGTCATATCCTCGAATTTCTTGAACATGAGGTGAAGCGTGGACGCCTCCCAAAGAACCTTCTGCCGTTACAGTCGGGTGTTGGCAATATTGCCAATGCTGTCATGGCTGGTCTGAACCATGGGCCGTTTGAGAACATGACCGCTTATACCGAAGTGCTGCAGGATGGTATGCTCGAACTTCTTCATTCCGGCAAGTTAGTTTCTGCTTCAGCGACGGCATTCTCCTTGAGCGATAAGGCTCTGGTACAACTCTACGCCCATCTTGATGAATACAAGGACAAGATTATCCTGCGACCACAGGAGATCAGCAACCATCCTGAAATTATTCGTCGATTGGGGGTCATTGCCATGAACGGTATGATCGAGGCTGATATTTACGGTAATGTCAATTCGACCCATGTGATGGGCAGCGCTATCATGAATGGCATTGGTGGCTCAGGTGATTTTGCACGCAATGCCTATATCTCCATATTCATGACACCATCCCAGGCAAAGGATGGTCAGGTTTCCTGCATTGTGCCCATGGTATCCCACGTCGACCATACGGAACACGATGTTCAGATCCTGGTGACCGAGCAGGGACTTGCTGATCTGCGTGGCCTCTCTCCAACCCAGCGAGCAAAAGTGATTATTGAAAACTGTGCTCACCCGAATTTCAAGCCAGCATTGCGGGACTACCACAAACGCGCACTTGAGCACTCTTTCGGGAAACATACCCCCCATCTGCTTGACGAAGCATTAAGCTGGCATCAGCGATACCTTACTACCGGCCAGATGTAAGGCAAACTGTTTTTTTTGCACGAAGTATACCCTTTGCCGGAGCCGGGCTGATTTTGGCAGAAAGTCCCTTTTTCAGGCATCTTTTTTTTTCGGCACACAACCCCTCCTGCAGTGCAAGCCTGGCAAACCGGGCTTGCACTGACCGTTTCAGGGCATTGAGCAAGCAAAATCAGCGAGAGTCAGCAACGTATTATTCTGAAATAAGTTAGAGATAGGTTACCCGGTAATTACGGTCAGGAGGTGAATTCCTCTGGCCGAAGCTTGACAACCGGCTTTAATTTTTTATATTAATGAGCATATGACAATAATTATAGTGCAACTCTTTTGCGAAGGGTGACTCTGCTGTGGTCACACCAATAACTCATTTTCCGGAAAGGACATTGATTATGTGGAAATTACTTTCTTTGCTCCAGAAACATCTGGTTTGGAGCATTCCTCTCGCCATGCTGGCCGGGCTGTTGTTCGGATTAGCGACCGACGCGGCTTTTCTGCGCTGGACCATTCTTCCGCTTACCTTTCTCATGGTCTATCCTATGATGGTTACGATGAATGTGCGAGAGCTTCTCAATCCTGGCGGCAACAAACTGCAGGGCGTTACGCTTGCTCTCAATTTTCTCGTGATGCCCGCCATTGGTTATGGAATTGGCCTGTTGTTTTTCGCCGATCAGCCCATGGTCAGGCTTGCACTGCTGCTGACATCACTGCTGCCTACCTCCGGCATGACCATCTCCTGGACAGGTTTTGCCAAAGGGAATGTGCCTGCAGCGGTCAAAATGACGGTGATTGGTTTGATCGCAGGTTCTCTGCTTGCGCCGCTCTACCTCAATGTGCTTCTGGGTGCGGTGGTCGAAATCCCGCTGTTACAGGTATTCATGCAAATCGGGTTAATTGTTTTCCTGCCGTTGGTGCTTGGTACCGTTACCCAACGCTGGCTGGTGAAGAGCTATGGAGAGCGGGAGTTTAATCAGCGCTTCAAGCCAAAGTTTCCTCCCTTTTCGACGTTGGGCGTTCTCGGTATTGTGTTTGTATCCATAGCTCTCAAGGCAAAAAGTATCTTTGCGAACCCGGCAATGCTGCCGAATCTGCTTTTACCGCTGGTGTTGCTCTATACGATCAATTTTATCATCAGTACGCTCGTTGGCAAGAGCCTGTTCAAGCGAAGCGATGCCATTGCTTTTGTTTATGGTACTGTTATGAGGAACCTCTCGATTGCGCTTGCGATTGCCCTTGGTGTGTTCCGCGAAAAGGGCGCTGATGCTGCGCTGTTGATTGCATTGGCCTATATCGTTCAAGTGCAGGCTGCGGCATGGTATGTAAAGTTAACCGACCGCCTCTTCGGAGCCCCGCTTTCCAGCCCTGCCATGGCGTCCGAATCTGTCAAAGGAGGCTGAACCGGGCAACGCCATGATTCACCACTCAACTCTCCAAGCCTGTTTTCCGGGGAAAAAATTATTTCAGGTTGGGTATGTTGGGCTGGATGATTGCACAATTCAAACAGTTAATCCGAAGAATTTTATTTATACTGAAGAGAGTCGGCGAGTGCAGCGTTGGCTGACAGGTTCAGTTATTCTCTCTGGAGTGCTGCACGCTTCGGGGGATTTTATCTGGAGGGGATATGGACGAGAACGAGTCAGTGGAGCGGTTGTGGGAATTGGCCGAAGAGACGTATGAAAATGCGAGGGAGAGTCTGAATGAGGCCATTGAAGCTGATTACCAGTTTACTCTTGATGATCTTGACAAAATTATACCTGAAATTGCTAAAAGAGTCTTTATGATGGGCTTCATTACAGGACTGGAGACACAACTTCTGGATGAGGATGAGGAGTAAGTGGATGTTGCTGACCTGTAGTTGAGACTCTTGACAGGAAAGAGCTCTTGTTTTTCTTCGATTGCAACTGATCTGTGTTGCAGGTGCTTGGGTGGCTTATAACACTAAAAGGCGGTTATGAAAGGAATTATTCTCGCAGGGGGCTCTGGCACACGGCTCTATCCCGTCACCAGGGCAGTATCAAAACAGCTTCTTCCTGTTTATGACAAACCGATGATCTATTATCCCCTGACAACACTGATGCTGTCGGGGATAAGGGAAATTCTCATTATCACCACTCCTGAAGACCAGTCGATGTTCATGAAACTGCTTGGAGATGGTCATGAGTGGGGTATTTCGCTCTCCTATATTGTGCAACCCTCTCCTGACGGACTTGCCCAGGCCTTCATTCTTGGTGAGGATTTTATTGGCAGTAATGACGTCGCCCTGATCCTTGGAGACAATATTTTTTTCGGTTATGCTTTCAGTCCCATGCTTGAGGCAGCGGTTCAGAGCGTACAACAAGAGCGAAAGGCAACCATATTCGGTTACTATGTCAGTGACCCGGAGCGTTATGGTGTGGCGGAGCTTGATGCGGAAGGAAATGTGCTCTCTCTGGAGGAAAAGCCGGAGAAGCCGAAATCAAATTATGCCGTTGTCGGACTCTATTTTTATCCGAACAATGTCGTTGAAATTGCAAAACAGGTACGTCCATCAGATCGGGGAGAGCTTGAAATCACCTCGGTCAATGAGGAGTATCTGAGGCGGAAAGAGCTCAAGTGCTCCATGCTGGGACGCGGTTTCGCCTGGCTGGATACCGGCACGCATGAATCTTTCCAGGAGGCAGGGAATTTTATCCAGACCGTTGAAAAACGACAGGGGCTTAAAATTGCCTGTCCGGAAGAGATTGCCTGGCGAAATGGCTGGATAACGGGTGATGAGCTGTTACAGTTATCCGAGCCTCTGATGAAAAGTCATTACGGCCAGTATCTTCGGCAGTTGCTTGTTCAGAAACAGTGAGTTCTTTCTTTGCTCCTATACAGGTTCGTATTTTTCTGCCGTTCATTTGTTATCTGAAAAAAAACAGGACTCTTTTGCCGATACATTTTTTGTGTGATTGCCGGTTCAATTTTTTTTGAAGCGCTTATGCAAGTGATTATAACAGCCATACCAGATGTTCTGATATTTGAACCGAAGGTTTTTGGCGATGATCGGGGCTATTTTTTTGAATCGTTCCGGCAGGATCTTTTTGAGCAGCATGTCGGTCATGTTGCCTTTGTGCAGGATAATGAGTCGAAGTCGGGGTACGGAGTGCTTCGCGGTCTTCATTTTCAGAAACCGCCATTTACGCAGTCCAAGCTTGTTCGTGCCCTTTATGGCAGTGTGCTTGATGTTGCTGTCGATCTGCGTCTTGGTTCCCCCTGGTACGGTCGTCACGTCTCCTGTCTGCTCGATACCGAGCGGAAGCGAATGCTCTGGGTTCCAAAAGGGTTTGCCCACGGCTTTCTTGTGCTCTCCCAAGAGGCGGTTTTTGCCTACAAGTGCGATAACTACTATACGCCATCGCATGATGCCGGTATTCGATGGAACGATCCATCCCTCGCCGTCGACTGGCAGCTTCCGCCGGAAGTGATCAGGGTCTCTGGCAAAGATGCCGAACAGCCTGCCTTCTCCTCAGTTGACACCTTTGCGTATGAAGCGTTCCGGCAGGACAAGCTCTATCCCCGGAAATAGTTTTTGCAGATTCCAGCTTTCTCCGTCAGGGGAGAAGAGATGCTCTTTTCGGAGTCAGTCTGATTTCAGCTTAGCAACCAACAGCTTTTGGTATATTTCCCGGAGCTGGTTATGGAGTATGACCGCTTACTTGTAAATTAAAAATCGTTACAGCATTAAAACAGGGAGGAAAATGGGAAAGAGCTATGAGGTGGGCAGCGGCGATTTTTTTCGTGAAAAGATCATAGCGGCGATTTTTTATGGATTTCGTACCATCAAAGAGCCCGTATCCATAACGGTTCATCCTGACCTCATGATGAGAATAAGGGCTGATTTTAAGGATAAAGTGATTGCGCCGAAAAGTGTTGGCGATACAGAGATGTTTTTCGGGGTGCCGGTTATTGAGGATGCCACAAAAGAGAAGGATCATATCTCTGTGCAGTAAGGCCTGAACGAAACCACACCATTTTCGCTCTTTGTCAGCCATGAAGGTTACGGTTTCAATAGCCGATTTCTTCTGTTTGAATGCGTTCTCAAAGGACATGATAACACGCTTTCGGATCCGTTTCAAAAACCTGTAACCACTTTTAAACCGCTTGCTCATTGTAAAAAAGCACCGGGATATTGAACTGTTTTGATATTGGGGAGTGTTACGTAGTGCCAGAAAGAAAACCCCTGTTTTTTGAAAATTTGACAACCTCCCGCCGGATTAAAAACCATTTTTAATGATCAACAAAAGGCGTTTTTGTGCTGATCGTGACACGCCATGGGTAAACTACCGAATTTTGCTCCAGGAAGCGTCATAACGAACGGATCTCTCCCTGCGAATTGGTAAAAAACTCTTTTTTTGGGGAGAGAACTCAGGCAGCTTTTTTGTAGGGCCCTCGATGTCGCTTCGCATCCTGCTTGTACAAGAGTGCTCCATAACGATGAATGTTGCGAGCCAGCACTGCAAGGGCAACATAGCGATTGAATCCTTTGATGCCATCATCAGGGCATATATCCAAGCCGTGAACCTCAAGTGCGTTGATTGCTGATTCAACTGCCGAATGCTGCCGTCGCAGTCTCCTGAATTCCGGCTCGGATTCATGAGCTTTGTCGATTTTTGAGAGCTTGCCTTTTTTCGGCATAACAACTTTTTCAAGAAGCGCTTTCAGGTCGCGTTGGTTATCCGGGCTATGAAAGCCTTTGTCGTAGCTGATCGATCGCAAGTTTGGAAAACGTTGCTTGGTCTCTTCGATAATGGACACTGCGATGTCGCTATCGACAACTTTTTCCATGACCTGATGATGCAGGATAAAACGATACTGATCTTCGATAATACAGACCCGTAATCCCAACTCAACCGGCACTCCCGCCTTGCCTTTACTGATCCACTCGGTGTGTGGCTGAAAAATTGAAAAGACTTTCTCCGCATGCGGAATAACCTCGTCATTTATCCGACGACGAATTTGCCCCATTTGTACCTCAGCATGAGCAATATAGCCGTTAAGCTGGCTGAGCCGCAACGGATTTAAGCCACCCAGTTCTGCGCCGGTACGCACTGCCCGTTGTAACTGATAATCGACTGCCGCAAGGTAATCGAGGAGTGCTTGCTTTATTTGTTGATCTTTGAGAGCTTTCTTTTCCGGCTTTTTTGATGTCGAGTGCTTGAGCTGTTGCACAATACGACGCATTCTTTTGATATGCCGGATGTTATGATCGTATTGGCGCCATTGACTTAATCCTTCATCAAAAGACCATTTCGCACAGACCTCAATGGCTTTGCGAATGGCATCGAACAACTGGCTTGTATCAGCAGGAAAGTGAACGTTGGTTTCCACCACAAACGAATCACCTCGGGCCATTAAAGGGAAATTTTCTTCCTCTTTTTTTTTACTAACGTATGACCTGCACGGACAATTTCCTGGTTGATTCGATCAAGCAATTCGGGGGTAAACAGTCGGACATTATCTTTGATGGTCTGGAGTTCATAAGATGTTTTATCAGTCCAATCGTTGTGACCAAGCATCTGGCGAAGCGTATCGTGGTGATTGACCAATTCATGAAGCCGATCGTAATCAGCGTTGATTCCCAGTCGAACGACACCCAGTACCAAAATTGCCCATTGCTCCATACCGGGACGCCCTGTGTTTGGGTCAGCTTTTCCTTCTCCTTTTTTCCGTTCAGGACGAACCTCTTCGAGGATGGCAAAAACACGCTTGCGCAACTCCTCGTCGGTGTAGATGCCCTGAAGGCCCCTCAAGATTTTTGGGATATCATCTCGTGATTTCGGATCGAAAACAATGGCAGAAATATCGGTACGACCGAACATCATTTGGTGGTTGATGACGCTACGCATAGTGGATTTCAAAAAACGAAGTTTGGAGTCTGTTTCTCTTTGAGGGCACCCTGCAACACCTTTTCTCTATCAAAAATGCTTCTAATGGGGTATTATTACGCTTTAGCTCAGGGTCCGTCAAATATCTTTGACCATGAAATAACAATATAAACTATTATTTTATAATATCATAACAGTTTTTCGTTCATCCACTACGTAAACTTTTTATTATTCGATCTCATGCGACCTGCACACATCATCCGCATACTTCCACTCTGCCTGTTCCTGCTGTTGCCCGGATGCAGCGGCAATTCCCCCGGGCAACCTGAAACCGGCAGCGAAAACGCCACGGTACAGCAGCAGGCATCAAAAATCATCGAACCCTGTGATCTCATTACAGCAAAGGATGCGGAAACCATGCTCGGCGAGGCCGTCAAGCCTGCAGAAAAAACCGACAATCAGGTAGTTGGCCAGAAACTCTGCCTGTACAACCCGGTAGATACCCAGTCTACGCAATTCCTGCAGGTTGTGCTGACCCAGGACGCCTTCATGCCGCCTCAGGGCATCACTTCCGCTTCGATCTACAAGAGTCTGAAGGATAATTTCGAAGGTATGAGAAAGGATGTCGAGGGAGTAGGAGACGAAGCGTTCTTTGCAACCGGTGGCCTCTCTACTCTCGCCGATGGTTACTACATCCAGATCGGAGCAGGCAACAACAACAATGAAACCGTGCGGAACAAGCTGATTGAGGCGGGAAAAATGGCGGTCACAAAGCTGAAGGCCTTGAAGTAGCGCAGGGGTTTCAGCCCGGTAATCTGGTCACGAAAAAAGCAGTGCAAGGTATGAGTGGCCTCTTTTTTTGTCTTTGTCATTCCTTGCCCTGCCGGGTCAGGTTGTGTGCTATATCCGCCCGGATAAGTTTGAAATATTTTCCATCATGGACAATCTCACTGACGGCAGGTATTGTCCTTGCACTCCTGATGAGTGGTGGTGGTGGCATCCGGTGGAGAAACCATTGCTTTTGTTCGATAACGAACACTTCGGCATAGTTGCGGCAGTCTGAAATTTCAACAGCGTCAGGGTTGCTGATTTTTGTCCCTAATGTCCATGCCGTCCACCACTCAAGACCGTGGGGCGCAATGATCAATGTTTTTGCCGGTGAGTGAACAAGCGCCGACAGGCTTTTCAGTTCCTGCATAGCGGCTGAAGAGAGCATAGCCTGCCCGCCGTTGACTACAAGTGATCCACTTGGCAGAAGAAGCACAAGTGCGACTCCCAACGCAAGAATGTTACGTAACCAGCGGTTGCTGATCTGTTGCATTGCGAAGCAGAGAACCAGTATACCTGGCAAAACAGCAATAAGCGCCAGCCGCAGAGCCATATCCTGAGAGAATAACGGCATAGTCAAAGCGAGGATGGAAAGCGTGGCTCCTGTAACAATAGAGATAACCTCAATCGGCAACTGCTGGCGTTTTCTCCAGATTATGCTCACAATTCCAAAAGCCGCCAGTAGCTCAAAAAACCAGAGCAGGTATGAGGTTATTGGAGATGGTACGCCTGTAGCCCCAGGCATGAACGCCCCATTCTGCACCAGGTTTGCCAGGTTAGACACCACAGAGAACAGGCGATACAGACGTTGAGCATCGAACCGCCACCAAACAGCCCCGACAATCATGACAAGAACAACGATGGCAGCAACAACCAGCGGATGCTGTGCTTTCCACGGAAATCGCTTTCGAACGAAGAGGGATGCGAGAAAAATACCTGCAAGCAAAAGCATTGTTGCTCCAAATACGGCAATATGTGTCAATGCAATCAGTGCACCAGAGAGTCCAATTCCAAGGAGATGAGCTGCCGATGGCCTCTTCATCCAGGCATTAATCTGCCAGAGCAATGCGGCAAGCAAGGCAAGGGCGAGTGAATGCTTCTGCAAATCTCCGACCACGCTTAGCGCAGGAAAGCACATGACCACAAGCAAGGCCCCGAGTGCGGAGATCCAGCGTGGAGCCATAGCGTTAAGGTTCCAACGTTCAAGCAGGAAAAAGATCGGTAACGCTGCAAACGCAGGGAGAATACCATCGATAAGTTTTACCGCGAGAAGTACACTTTCATTAATTCCATTACCCGTCAGCCTTTGCAGCAATCCGGCGAGGAGCGCCTCAAAGTAAAAAACGAGTGGCAGATCAGGCAGCGCAAGTTCTTGCCGTTCCAGTAATGCGCGTACCTGTATGAGGTAATAGGCTCCGTTGATTCCCGGCACCAGCTCAGTGCTGAAAAGGAGCCATAGACGCGCAGCCGCAGCTCCAGAAACAATAACGGCAATCCAGCAGTATTTCATTCTATGAGTGACTGGCAAAGAGTCTCTTTTTCAAGTGCGTTCTGTGCTCTCTCTCTGAAAACAGAGTCATCAGGAAAAAGTCACCATCCGCCTCTTCAACAAATGCAACAGAGAGTGCACCGCCTTCAATATCGACAATGCACATAACAGTCGCAACTTCCCTCAGGCAGCAGTATCGGCCATAATGATCTACCTTGTTTTATTTTAAGGGTTTCCGTTGATTTCTATTCCGGACTCCATTCTTGATAAACGGAACTTCCGCTGCAGAACAGGAGCATCGGCTGCTATGGCATAAATGAGAACACGCTTTTTTGTACAAGAATAAAAAACGTACTATAGAAGAGAGGGGTATGCGCCTCTCCTCAACTTGTAACCTGTGAACTGTAAAGCCATGAGTACCCGATCATCCCGAAAACTGATCACTTTCGACTGGGCAATGAAGCGCCTGCTGCGGAGCAAAGCCAACTTTGAGATTCTTGAAGGTTTTTTAAGCGAGCTTCTCGGCGAAGACATTCTTGTCCTTGACATTCTCGAAAGCGAAAGCAACAAGGAGAGGAGAAGCGACAAATTCAACCGTGTTGACCTCAAGGTAAAAAACAGAAAGGGCGAAATTATCATTATTGAAGTACAGTTTGAGCGGGAACTTGATTATCTGCAGCGGATGCTTTACGGCACTTCACGGGTCATCACTGAACATCAAAAAGAGGGCGAAGCCTATGCCAAACTGGTCAAGGTTATCTCTGTCAATATCCTCTACTTTGATCTCGGCCACGGCACCGACTACATCTATCATGGTACCACCAGCTTCACGGGGACCCATGACCATGACAAACTGCAACTCAATATCAGCCAGCAGAAGCAGTTCGGCAAGAGTCAGATCAACCACATTTATCCTGAATACTACCTGATCAGGATCAATAACTTTAACCGGATGGCCACAACATCACTTGACGAGTGGATCTACTTTCTCAAAAACGAAGAGATCAAGGATGAGTTCAAAGCCAAGGGAATTCAGAAAGCAAAACAATCTTTTTCCCTCATGAGTATGCCGGAAGAAGAGCAGTTAGCCTATGCCCGTTATCAGGATGACCTGCGTTATGAGGCCAGTCTTGTAGAATCAAACTATGGTCTCGGTCGGATGGAGGGCAAGGAGGAGGGACGGATTGAAGGAAAACTTGAAGTTGCCAACCGATTGGTAGAAAAGGGAATGAGTGCTGAAGAAGCTGCTGCTGTTGCCGGGATAGACGCAGAGCTGCTACGCCATTGAACCTTTCTTTTTACTCCTTCTAACGACCAAGCTAAGCCGTCTTTGCGCGTCAGTTGGATTTTCCTTGTTAGACACAGTCATTTCTTTTGTCTTACTCTGAATTTGGCATCAACAGACTGCCCATCACCGTAAAATAGCCTGACAAGAATCTCTGGTTTGCTATCAAGAGATTGCATCGATTCGTCAACACCTAAATTTGCCGTGTACAGAACAGAAGCTCCTCCAAACACTTCGGAAGGTTGGAACTTACTGGGTTCAATAAATGTGGAGAATTTGTACCCCGTTCCTTCGACATCTGGGTCTGGAAAAAGCACATTGGAAGAGTAAAATCTCGCGAATATTTTACCGCTACGTCCTTTGCCTACGTTTTTAATAACCCAAGAAAAGTGTATCTGAGCACCTTTTTCGTTTGGCGCCAACCATGCATCCACCGTTTCCCCTTGGAGTTCCCGTCCGTCAACTCCCATAAGAACAAGATTTGGTTTTGAGGATTTTCCAAGATATTCGCGTACCTCTGTCCGGAGTTCGTTTTTCAAAGTGTCTAAAGAAGACTTTTCAGACGATAGATTCAACCCGACCATTATAGATAGACCAGCGACTAACAAACTCAATACGCCTGCAAACAAGCCAATACCCCATTTCAAGTCCTCAATGCGAGTTTCCATGTGCTTTGATTCGTTCTGCGAAGTGTTTTGTGTGCTCTCTGTATCCATTTGTGACATTTTCCTCATCGTGGTCTAACATTGTTGAGACGATCAGCATATTTCGGAAAAACCAGACGCTCCTTTCTGTATAAGACGACTTCAAAATTATTCCGATAAGCCAATTAAATAATTGTTTTAAAATGAGATATAATGGCAGTATCATCCCGATTTATACCGATCAGCCTAAAACCATACAAGACAATTCAAACCGGATCTTTCTTTTTGAAAGTATGGGCATCGTTAAGCTGTACAGACCTTTGTTCCTCAATAGAGTCAAATAACAGTTAAAGTTACGCATAAATACAAGATAATAATACTCTTTCCTGCTAATATTTTTGTGATTGTGGAGCACCGCTTTTACTATCTCGTTGCTCTGCTGATGCAAGCGAGGCCGCCAATGTGGATAGTGCTCAGGCGTGAAAGCGTGGCGTTCATGAACTGGTGCGCAACTGCAGAAGAGCGTAACAATCCGCTTCGCCTCTTCAGCGCCTCTCTTGTTCCAGATCACCGATGGCTACGCTGCTGATGAGGGAGCTGGAGGGCAGAGAAAGAGGTCGATATCCAAGGAGTAATGAGTATCTTTTTCGCTCTCATTTTTATATCTTGATTCTCGGTCTTGGGTTGAACTCGTAACAGTACGCTGTCTCAAGGCTTCAGCGCTCTGATTGTCACCTTCAACTTTCATTTTTTTATGAATATTCTTGTTACCGGCAGTCGGGGTCAGCTTGGTTCTGAGTTGCAGGAACTCTCAACCCGCTCTGACAACCACCGTTTTTTTTTCTATGACCTTCCTGATCTCGATATTACCTCTCCCGAGCGTGTTGCTGAGCTTTGCCGTGAGCATGAGATAGAGGTGATCATCAATTGTGCGGCATATACGGCTGTGGACAAGGCGGAGTCGGATGTTGATGCGGCATTCAGGGTGAACCGGGATGGTGCTGCCGTGCTTGCGGCCTGTGCAAAGGAGCGCAATGCTCTTCTGGTGCACATTTCAACTGATTATGTTTTTAATGGCAAGTCGCATATTCCTTATCGGGAAACTGATCCCGCTACTCCGCTTGGTGTTTACGGTGTGTCGAAATGGGAAGGGGAGGAGCGTATCCGCGATATTGCGCCTTCTCACTGGATTATCCGTACCTCATGGCTCTATTCGATCTATGGCGCCAACTTTGTCAAGACGATGTTGCGTCTTGGCGCCGAGCGTTCGACGCTGAACGTTGTGGCTGACCAGATTGGTACGCCAACCTGGGCGGCTGATCTTGCAGGCGCTCTTGTTTCAATGCTTGAGCGGTACGACAAGAATAACCACTACGCAGGACGCTATCATTATTCAAATGAAGGGGTTTGCTCCTGGTATGATTTTGCCCAGGCGATCATGGAGTTGGCTGAACTGCCCTGCAGGGTGGTGCCGGTCGAAAGCAGTCAGTATCCCCAGATTGCCGAGAGACCGCATTATAGCGTTCTGAACAAGTCGGCTATAAAGGATGAGTGGAAGCTTGAAATTCCGTACTGGCGGGTATCGCTGGCTGCCATGCTTGAGAAGTTGCAGCATGGAGCGAATAAAGGATGAGAGCGGGATTGGCAACTCTAACCAAACAGTTACACTTATGCATATTTTGATTACAGGAGGGGCAGGTTTTATCGGGTCACATGTTGTCCGCCATTTCCTGAAGAGTTATCCCTCGTATACGATTACCAATCTTGACAAGTTGACTTATGCCGGAAACCTTGCCAATCTTCGCGATGTTGAGAGCAATCCGAACTATCGGTTTGTCAGGGGGGATATCACTGATGGCGATTTTCTGCTGCAGTTGTTTCAGGAGAACCAGTTTGATGGAGTGATCCATCTTGCAGCCGAGTCGCATGTTGATCGCTCGATTGCCAATCCGACGGAGTTTGTGGTGACCAATGTGCTTGGTACGGTCAATCTGCTCAATGCCGCCAGAGCCTCCTGGCAGAGTGATTATGAGGGGAAGAGGTTCTATCACATTTCAACCGATGAGGTCTATGGTTCTCTCGGTAGTGAGGGACTCTTTACCGAAGAGACTTCTTACGATCCCCACAGTCCCTACTCTGCCTCGAAAGCCTCCTCCGACCATTTTGTACGAGCCTATCACGATACTTTTGGTATTCCGGTGGTGATCAGCAACTGTTCAAACAACTACGGCTCATTCCAGTTTCCGGAAAAGCTCATCCCGCTTTTTATCAATAATATCGTCAACCGCAAGCCCCTCCCGGTTTATGGCAAGGGTGAAAACATTCGCGACTGGCTCTGGGTTGTTGATCATGCGCAGGCGATTGATGTTATATTTCATCAGGGGAAGAGTGGTGAAACCTACAATATCGGCGGTCATAACGAGTGGAGCAACATCGACCTGATCAGGCTTCTTTGCCGGATTATGGATGGGAAGCTTGGTCGTCCTTCGGGAGAGTCTGAAAAGCTTGTTACCTATGTGACTGACCGGGCTGGCCATGATCTTCGCTATGCCATCGATTCCTCGAAACTGCAGCGCGAATTGGGATGGGTTCCTTCGATCTCCTTTGAAAAAGGGCTTGAACTGACGGTTGAGTGGTATCTTTCGAATGCGGAGTGGCTTGACGATGTGACTTCAGGGGGGTATCAGCGTTATTACGAAGAGATGTATGGCAACCGCTGAGTGTTGTTTGCACCATAAACATTGAATGAAAGGGTATTTTTTATGCGAATTCTGGTTATCGGGGGCGCGGGCTATATTGGCAGCCATGTTGCAAGAGCTTTTCTTGATCGCGGATATGAGGTGACGGTGTTTGATAATCTGCAGAGCGGACTGAGGGAGAATCTTTTTGGTGATGCCCGGTTTGTCTATGGTGATATTATGCGTCCCGAGCAGTTGCGGGCTGTGATGGCTGAAGGGTTTGATGGATGTGTTCATCTTGCAGCCCTGAAAGCTGCCGGTCAGTCGATGCTGAACCCGGAGGCCTATGCTGAAGCCAATATTGCCGGGACGATCAATATCCTCAATCAGGCCTCTGAGGCGGGATTGTCGCCGATTATCTTCTCCTCTTCGGCTGCTGTCTATGGGAGTCCCCAATATCTGCCGATTGATGAGGTGCATCCAAAGGAGCCGGAAAATTTTTATGGCTTCACCAAGCTTGAAATTGAGCGTCTGCTTGGCTGGTATGACCAGCTTAAAGGGATGCGTTTTGCTGCGATTCGTTATTTCAATGCGGCTGGTTACGATGTTGAGGGGCGGGTCAAGGGACTTGAGCTGAATCCGGAGAATCTTCTGCCGATTGTGATGGAGGTGGCTGCCGGTATCCGTCCGAAACTCTCCATCTATGGCACTGATTACCCGACACGGGACGGAAGCTGCATTCGTGACTATGTGCATGTGAGTGACCTGGCAGAGGCGCATGTCACGGCCTTTGAATATATTCGAACGCACGACAAAAGTCTGACGGTGAATCTTGGCAGCCAGATCGGTGTGAGTGTTCTTGAAATGGTTGAACGGGCCCGTGCCATTACCGGGAGCGCTGTTCCTGCAGAGATGGCGCCGAGGCGTCCTGGAGATCCAGCCGAGCTTGTGGCCTCGTCCGGCAAGGCTCTGGAGCTTCTCGGCTGGGTGCCGAAGTATAGCGATGTCGATACCCTTGTTTCATCGACGTGGAAGATGTATGAGAAGTATGTAACCCGTTAATATCCAAATCTCTTTTTTCTTCATGATTATTCCTGTGATTCTCAGTGGCGGATCGGGTACAAGATTGTGGCCTCTTTCCCGTGCATTATACCCGAAACAGCTCCTTTCACTTGCCGGGGAGAAGACCATGCTGCAGGAGACGGTGCTTCGTCTTGCCGCAACCGATGATATTGGGCCGGTCTATTGTATCTGCAATGAGAGTCATCGTTTTCTGGTTGCCGAGCAACTCCATGAAATAGAGACTGATATCGGGGAGATTATTCTTGAACCAAAAGGAAGAAATACAGCTCCTGCAGCCGCCATAGCCGCAATGCTGGTGGCTGAAAAACATCCTGGAGCCATTATGCTGCTCTTGCCTGCGGATCACGTTATTCGTGATTCGGAGGCCTTTGGTCTCGCGGTTTCTGTCGGTAAGGTTGCTGCTGAAAAGGGGGAGCTGGTCACCTTTGGTATTCTCCCGCTCTCAGCGGAAACCGGTTATGGTTATATCAGGGCCTCTGTGAAGAGTGATGGTGAAAAAGGTGTTTATGCTGTTGATGAGTTTGTCGAAAAACCTGACAAGGAGACGGCAGAAAACTATCTGGCTTCGGGTGACTATTTCTGGAACAGTGGCATCTTTCTCTTCAAGGCTGAAGCCTATCTTCTCGAACTTGAAGCGCAGGCGCCAGCCATTGTTGCGGCATGTAGGGAGGCGCTCGGGAAAGCGGTTGCAGATCTTGACTTTTTAAGGCTTGATGCCGAGGCTTTTTGTGCCTCTCCTTCCGACTCCATCGATTATGCGGTGATGGAAAAAACTACGAGGGCTGCGCTTGTGCCTCTTGATGCGGGATGGAATGATGTAGGGGCCTGGTCTGCACTCTGGGATGTGCAGGAGCGTGATGATGCGGGTAATGTCAAAAGGGGTGATGTGCTGGTACATGATGTGAAGAATTGCTATATCCACGCTACGAGTCGTCTGGTTACTGCCGTCGGGCTTGATGGTCATATCATTGTTGAAACAGCCGATGCCGTGCTTGTGGCTTCAAGGGAGTGTGTCCAGGATGTCAAGGTACTCGTTGAAGAGCTGAAAAGAAGGGAGAGGGATGAGGTTGAAATTCACCGGCGTGTCTGCAGGCCCTGGGGTACCTATGAAACTGTTGATTTTTCAGAGCGCTTCAAGGTCAAGCGCATTACGGTAAATCCTGGAGCGGCGCTGTCGTTGCAAAAACATCATCATCGGGCAGAACACTGGATTGTTGTCAGGGGAACCGCCACGGTAACGATCGGGGAGAAACAAATTACGCTCTGTGAGGATCAATCGACCTATATTCCGATCGGACAGTTCCATCGTCTTGAAAATAGTGGAAAAATTCCGCTTGAATTGATCGAGGTGCAGTCGGGCAGCTATCTGGGAGAGGATGATATTGTTCGGGTTGAGGATCGCTATGGACGTCAGTAAACTGAGGCTTTTGGCTTTGTTGACGTCGCAATAATCACAGGGAATGATTTGCCGGGCTTTGCCTGATTTGCTTTGAAAGCAGGATTAAATATATTACATTTTCAGAGTATTGTTTTGTTTGCGGTAACCCTAAATATCAGTGTATATGGCTGAGCCAACAAAAAATTCAGGTCAGAGTCAGGGTGATGTTGTCAAAGGGGATCTTTCAACGATCCTTGTCGGTGTGGGTAACCTGATCGATAGTACAATTGATCCTCTGAGCAAGATTGTTGTTCAGGCCCTCGATTCTCTTACTTTGGTTGCAAAACAGATTCTTGAAGGTGTAAATTCATCACTTGGAGGCAAGAAGTAGGCGTTGAAAGTGTTTGGCCGCCGGGCTTTGTTCATACATGTTTTCAGGCAAGCTTTTTCGTTACAGAAAGGCTTGCCTGTGCTGTTTTAATACTCATTTCCTGTCGTGTAACTTTTTTTTATATAATTGCAGGTCTTGTGCCTGGTTATTGATTGAATGATTTCGAAAGAACTATGGACGTTAAATTTGTCGAGTATCCCTCAAATGTGCCTTACAGTACGGTAGAGGCGGAGGTTTTAGCATATTGGAATGAACACGGGATTTTTCACAAGTGCCTTGAAGAAAAACCGGGAGACCGGCTGTACTCTTTTTATGAAGGTCCTCCAACGGTAAACGGCAAGCCGGGTGTTCACCATGTATTCAGCCGTACCATAAAGGATGTTGTCTGTCGCTACAAAACCATGCAGGGTTACCGGGTGCCGCGCAAGGCTGGCTGGGATACGCATGGATTGCCGGTAGAGATTTCGGTGGAGAAGAAGCTTGGCCTGAAGAATAAGGCGCAGGTTGTTGCCTATGGCGATGGCGAGTTTAATGCTGAGGCTAAAGCGCTGGTTTACCATCACATTGATGATAATCGCGAAGGGTGGGGAAAGCTGACCGAGCGGATGGGCTACTGGGTCGATATGGAGCACCCTTATATTACCTGTACCAATGACTATATCGAGTCGGTCTGGTGGGCGCTGAAAACCATCTTCGATAAAGGACTTATCTACAAAGATTATAAAATTGTTCCTCAGGATCCCAAGTCGGAGACGGTGCTGAGTTCTCATGAGCTTGCCCTTGGCTATAAAGAGGTGACTGATCCGAGCATTTATGTAAAATTCAGGCTCAGGGACTCTGTTGACTCCTTGCTGGTCTGGACAACGACACCATGGACATTGATTTCAAATGTGGCCCTTTGTGTGGGTTCCGATATTGATTATGTAAAGGTTTCCCATCGTGAGAGCGGAGAGACGCTGATTCTTGCCAAGTCGCGCCTGCAGGTGCTGCTCGAAAAGAATGATGCCGGAGAATCGCTCTGGACGGTTGTTGCTGAACTGAAAGGTCGGGATCTGGAGGGGCTTGACTACGAGCCGCTTTTCGACTACATGCATCCTGAAAAAAAGTGCTGGTACGTTACCTCAGGTTCTTTTGTTTCAACCGAGGATGGTACCGGTATTGTGCATATTGCCCCGGCTTTCGGCGCTGATGACTATGAGATTGCCAAAAAATATGATCTGCCGATGCTCCAGCCGGTTGGCCGGAACGGCTGCTTTACGGCCGAGGTGAGCGATTATGATGGCATGTTTTTCAAGGATACCGATCCGCTTGTGATCCGTCAGCTCAAGGATGCGGGAAAATTGTACCGCAAGGAGATGATCACCCACACTTATCCTTACTCCTGGCGTTATGATGTTCCGGTGATCTATTATGCACGGGAGTCATGGTATATCCGGACGACCGCCATTGCCAACCGTATGGTGGAACTCAACAAAACCATCAACTGGTGCCCTCCCGAGATTGGTACAGGGCGTTTCGGTAACTGGCTTGAGGATAACAAGGACTGGGCGCTTTCACGAGAGCGCTTCTGGGGGTCGCCACTGCCGCTCTGGGTTTCGGAGGATTTTGCTATTGGTGACGATGCTGCTTCGGGCAAGATGTTTGCTGTTGGTTCCGTTGCAGAGCTGCGCGAGGGATTTATTGATATTGAGGACGAACAGTGCAGGCTTGGAGATGCGCTCGATCGGGGAGCGGTGGAGCTTGATCTGCACAAGCCTTTTGTGGACAGGATTTATTTTATCAGGGATGGCAAACGCTTCAACCGTACGCCTGAGCTGGTTGATGTCTGGTTCGACAGCGGCTCCATGCCGTTCGCTCAACTGCACTATCCTTTTGAGCATCGCGAAGAGTTCGATGCCTCCTTTCCGGCTGATTTCATTGCTGAAGGGGTCGATCAGACCCGAGGGTGGTTCTACACCCTGCACGCCATTGCAACGCTGATTTTTGATAAACCGGCGTATAAAAATCTTATCGTGAATGGCCATATTCTTGACAAGAGTGGTCAGAAAATGTCGAAGTCGAAAGGGAATGTGGTTGATCCTTTTGAGACGATGGAGCGCTATGGCGCCGATGCCCTTCGCTGGTACCTGCTTGTGGCCAGCCCTCCCTGGAGGCCAAAATCGTTTAATTCTGATGAGATTGAGGAGGAGCAGCGCAAGTTTTTCCGCGCCTTCATCAACAGCTATAATTTTTTTGTGCTCTATGCCAATGTTGATCGCTTTACCTTCGCTGAGCCGATTATTCCCGTTCAGGAGCGTTCAGAGCTTGACCGGTGGGTACTCTCTTGCCTGAACTCGCTTGTTGATGCGGTTCATATGCGTATGGAGCAGTATGATTTGACCGGGGCAGTGCGGTTGATCAACGACTTTACGGTTGATGATCTTTCAAACTGGTATATCCGCCGTTCACGAAAACGGTTCTGGAAAAGTGACATGGGGCCAGACAAGATTGCGGCCTATCAGACGCTCTACGGTGTTCTTGAGACGCTTTCGAAATTGCTTGCTCCCTTTACCCCCTTTCTTGCCGAGCGGATTTTCCTGAACCTGAACAGAGTCAGTGGACTTGATTCTGCGGAGTCTGTTCATCTTGCCGATTTTCCGCTGCTTGATCTTTCGGCCATTGATCGTCCGCTTGAACAGCGCATGAAAAAAGCGCAGATTATCACCTCGCTTGTGCGGACTATGCGCGAAAAGGCTTCGATCAAGGTGCGTCAGCCGCTCAAACGTATCCTGCTTGCAGTCAGTGACGCTGCTGCAAGGGAAGAGTACGCACTGGTTGGTGCTATCATCATGGAAGAGGTCAATGTCCAGAAGATAGAGTATATCGAAGAGGAAGGCTCGGTCATCAGCAAGAAGGTAAAACCCAACTTCAAAACCCTTGGTCCCCGTTTTGGCAAAGAGATGAAAGCGCTGGCCGAGGCGATCAGGGTCATGAGCCATAAACAGATTGCGCATCTTGAAAAAGAGGGTCAACTGTCGCTTGAGCTTGATGGCAGGATTTTTGAACTTCTGCGTGAGGATGTTGAGATCATGCACGAAGATATCGAGGGGTGGCTGGTAGCCTCTGATGAAGCCAATGGCATTATGGTCGCACTGGATACCGAGATGACTGAAGAGCTTGAAATGCAGGGACTTTCGCGAGAGCTGGTCAGCCGAATCCAGGCGCTTCGCAAGGAGAGCGGCCTCGACATTACCGACCGCATTGCGCTCTCTCTTCAGGGCTCGGAAAAAGTACTTGATGCGGTGAAGGGTAATGAACCCTATATCAAGGCGGAAACTCTTGCCACAACCCTTGTTGTTGCAGCATTTGACCCTTTCTCTCTGCCTCAAGGGAAGGAGGAGAAGGTCAATGGTGAAATCTGTTGGTTATCGCTTGAAAAATATGATAGTTAATAGTATTATTTAACGCACTGTTTTTACGGCATTCTGTTGGCAGGCATTCTGTTAGCATTAAACAAGGTTTACTTATGGCAAAGAAAAACGATAGCGCTTCAAAAAAGGACAACGAGGTTATGGAAGAACCCGTCCTGACGAAAACTTATTTAACCGATGAAGAGCTCGAACATTTCAGGCTGTTGTTGCTTAAAAGACGTGAAGAGGTGCTTCGTGACCTGGATATTCTCCGTTCCTCGCTCTCGGACGAGAACGTTGAAGATTCCATAAATTCAAACTATTCCATGCACATGGCTGATCACGGTACCGATACCATGGATCGTGAGCAGCGCTTCATGTTTATTGCCCGGGATGAGAAATACATTGGCTATATCGACCAGGCTCTTGACCGGATACGGAACAAGGTCTATGGTATCTGTATCAAGTCAGGCAAGCCTATTCCGAAAAAAAGGCTTGAGGCTGTGCCGCATACCTCGGTGAGGATTGAGTTCAAGCAGGGGAAAAAGTAGCTCTCAGTCGTTCTCATCTTTATCGGTTGTCGCATCGCTGACTTCGATAGGGTAGTCACCACTGAAACATGCAGTACAGTAGCTGCAGGTTTCTCCCTCAAATGAAGGGACGCTGTTCATCAGTCCCTGCATGGAAAGGTATTTCAGCGAATCAACGCCGATATATTCCCTGATTTTTTCAATCTCCTCCTCATCATTATCAAGACTGTCGAACATGTGGGTGAGGAGCTGCCGTTTGGTCGGAAAATCCATACCATAAAAGCAGGGATTGGTGATAGGCGGGGAGCTGATGTGCAGGTGAATTGCCTTTGGGTCGGCCTCACGAATCAGTTTGATGAGCATTTTTGCCGTTGTGCCGCGTACAATGGAGTCATCGACAAGAATGATTGGCCTGTCGAGAAGTACGCCACGCACAATGTTGTACTTGGAACGCACCTTGATGTCACGGCTGTGAATACCTGGCTGAATGAAGGTTCTGCCGACATAGTGGTTGCGGATAAGGCCGTGCTCGAACCTTGCCGGTCGTTCCATTTTAATGCTTTCCCGCACAAAGCCGAGTGCGGCGGTATTGGATGAGTCGGGAACACTGACAACGGTCAGTTCTTTTTCACCGGGCTGGTGCTGAATAGAGGATTCCCGTGCAAGGTTTTTTCCGAGATTGCGTCTGATTTTGTCAACCGAATGCTTGAAAATAAAACTGTCTGGGCGGGCAAAGTAAACATATTCGAAAATACAGCGGGCTTTGCGCTCTGAAGGTGGAAGAAAAAGCGAGGTTGGCTTTTCATTTGCGACCGCCAGATGGTCGATCAAGAGAATTTCGCCAGGTTCAATATCCCGGATATATTCTGCCTGGATGATATCAAAGGCGCAGGTTTCACTGGCAACAATATAGGCAAGCTCACCGGTGAGAGGATCAACCTTTTTGCCGAGAGCGAGCGGTCTGAAGCCATAGGGATCCCTGGCGGCGATCATCTGGTTATTGGCCAAAAGTACCATCGAGTAGGCGCCCTGCACCTGTAACAAAGCCTCATAGAGCTGGTGTATCGGCTCTTTTTCACGGCTTCGTGCAGCCAGATGGGGGATGATTTCAGTATCCGAAGAGGCCTGAAAGATAACGCCGAGCTCCGTCAGCTCACGCCGCAGTGTGCGGGAGTTGGTGAGGTTTCCGTTATGGGCAATCGCGAGACTTCCGGAGCGATAGGTGAGGGAAAAGGGCTGAATGTTGCTTGCCGATGAGGCCGAGCCAGTGGTCGAATAGCGGTTATGACCTATCGCGGCATAACCTCCGAGCCGTTCAAACACCGTTTCATCCCTGAAAACCTCTGCCACCAGACCCATCCCCTTGTGCTGCTTGAAGAGGGTCTTTTTTTTGATTTTATTGTATTCTGCGACGACTATACCTGCGGCTTCCTGTCCCCTGTGCTGCAGTGAGTACAGTCCATAGAAGGTATCTTCCGCGGGAGTTTTTGAATTAAAGACACCGAAAACTCCACACATAAGCAATGGGATCTTGACGTTGAATAAACTGGCAGAACAACAAGTACACAATAGCGAATGAACATAACCATTCAAACTCTAAATTGAAAATATTCGTTGCAGTTGTTCCTGCTTCATTGTGCTCAATCCGCTCTGAACGTTGATCAGCTTTTGCTCGTGGAGTAAAAAGAGGTTACTAATCTGTTTTTGTTTTTCTTCCTGGGGAATTGTCTTATCCGTGAAGAGGTTTATATTTTCGACAACGAGCAAAGGAAGATGGGGCTTTTCAAACAATTCATTTGAATAGGGAACAGTTATGGCAGTACCGACAAAAAAGTCTTCAACTCCTCCAGGAGTAGCAATATGGGTTTCGGTAACCCTGCTTTGGGGTACCGTTTTTTACTGGACATCAATTTTTATGCTCCAGCTTGCCTCATTCAGGCTTGGAGAGGGGCCATTCAACCCGTCGAAAAATGAACAATGGCAGGTGTATGGTATTCAGTTTGTTGTGCTGATCCTTTTTGGCCTGGTGGCCATGATGGTAAAAAATCTCTTCGAACCGGGAGGTAAAAAACAGATAGAGCGGTGGCAGAATATTTCGGAAGGCAAGGGGGAGAAGCTCTTTATCTCTTTTGCCGGAAGCCTTGCGACCAGTTTTTTCTTTACGACGCTGACTGCGTTGACTTTTCTTGCAACTTCCGGTTTTGTTGGTCTTGCGGTTCGCTTTACCATTCCGGTTGTGCTGCTTGCGGCTCTTTTCAATATTGCAGCAGGTATTGCAGCTTCACTGATTGTGGGTCTGATTTTTTTGATTGCGAAAGTGGGCAGGAAGAAGAGTTGAAGATGCTGGCGGGAGATCCAGAACAAAAAAAGCGCAGTATCATAACTGCGCTTAAACTGTTTTCTTTATGTGGAGCTAAGGAGACTCGAACTCCTGACCCTTTGCATGCCATGCAAATGCTCTACCAACTGAGCTATAGCCCCTTTTCCAGCTCTAATTAAAAGAAAAAAAACTTGTTTTTGCAACTTGTTTTGCTGATTCTTTGATGGGAAACTGTTATCAATGCAAAATATACTGTTATGTCACTTTTGTTTGTCGTCAGGGAAGGGTTTTCGAGTATTGGAAGGGCGAAACTTCCTGCGGCTATTACGGTTACGATTAGTTTTTTTGCTCTTGTGCTGCTCGCACTGTTCGGTACCGTCTCTCTCAGTTTTCTTGATGTTATCCAGGAGTTGAGGAGTCGTGTAGAGCTTGAGATATTTCTCGGTGAATCAATCAGCGATCCCCAGGCTATGGATGCTGTTCGACAGATAAAAATGGTCAAGGGGGTGAGTGAGGCTTTTTATGTCTCGAAGGATGAAGCCGCAAAAACGTTTGCTCATGATTTTGGCGAGGATATTGTCAGGATTCTTGGCTCAAACCCGTTGCCGCGCTCCATCAGGCTGAAGTTTTTGCCCGCCTATGCATGTCCCGACAGTCTGAAGCTGCTTGTGCCTGAAATCAAGGCAATAGCTCCAGACGTTGATATTCGCTACAATCAGGTATTCCTCGATCAGATCGAGCAGAATGCACGCCTCTTTACCCTTGTGACCGGTGGCATAGGCATATTGATTGCACTGGCAACCATCGTGCTTATCGGCTATACCATCCGGTTGGCCATGTATTCAAGGCAGGAAAAGATCAGAACCATGCGGTTGGTTGGTGCAACCGGCTGGTTTATCGGCGCACCCTACATCATTGAAGGGGCTTTGCAGGGTCTTCTTTCCGGACTGCTTGCGGCAGGAGCGCTCTGGCTGCTCTCCGATCAACTGCTCTTCCGCTATGAGCCTCTTCTGTATGAGGTGGTGCAACCCTCAGCGCTCCTCGTTTTACCCGCCACGGTCGTGCTTGGCCTTCTCCTTGGTATTTTTGGCAGTGCACTTTCGGTGAACAAATATCTCAGGGCAGCTTCAAAGCGATAGCCCACAACTTACTGCTCAAGAGCGTAGAGAAGGCTGATCTCTTCGCTCCAGGCGGCAGAATCCGGTGTTTCAAGGATCAGGGGAATCTCTTCACAGGCAGGATTATTCATGATCCATCTGAAAGCATCCATCCCTATCGTTCCCTTGCCGATACCCGCATGACGGTCAATCCGGCTGCCGAGCGGCTGCATTGCGTCATTCAGGTGCATCCCGCGCAGGTAGCGGAGGCCAACAATCCGGTCGAACTCCATAAAGGTTGACTCAATTGCTGCGGTTGTTTGCAGGTCGTAGCCGCTGGCGAAGAGGTGGCAGGTGTCGAGACAGACTCCAACTCTCGTTTTATCCTCAATCCGGTCAACAAGAAATGCCAACTGTTCAAACCGGTTGCCGAGATTGGTGCCCTGTCCGGCGGTATTCTCAATCACCGCAGTAACGGTTTTGGTTGCATCAAGCGCCCTGTTGATGGATTCAGCAATCAGCTCCAGGCATCGCTCTTCCGCAATCTCCTTGAGATGGCTACCCGGATGAAAGTTCAGCAGCAGCAATCCAAGCTCTTCAGCCCGTTGCATCTCCTCAATAAAAGCTTCACGTGCACGCTGGAGCTTCTCAGGATCAGGGCTGCCGAGGTTAATCAGATAGCTGTCGTGCGGCAGGATGTGTTCAGGGCGGAATCCTCCAGCCTCACAGTTTTTTTTGAAAGCCTCAATTGAGGAGGTCGTCAGTTTCGGTGCTTTCCACTGCCGCTGATTTTTGGTAAAGAGTGCAAAAGCTTTTGCCCCGATGCTGGTCGCCTGCAGGGGAGCATTTTCCACCCCTCCGGCAGTACTGACATGTGCTCCAACCCGTTTCATAATCAGAAGTAAAAAATATGAGGAAAAGTTAGTCGGCAGCGCCGAATTTTTTTGCCTGTCCGGCAGTGAGATTCAGGGTTTCACGGACAGCGAATGAACTCCCTCTGGAGGAGGATGTTGAAAGCATCTCGCCAAGCAGCCCGGTCGAAAAAAGCTGAACCCCGAGAATGAGCAGCAAAATGCCGAGAAAAAGAATCGGGCGATTGCTGACCGGTTTGTTCAGCAGGATTTTATCGAGCGTAATGTAGAGGCTGATGATAAAGCCGGAAAAAAAGCTTATGAGACCCGCCATGCCAAAAAAATGCATGGGACGGCGAAGATAGCGCGTTATAAAAAGCACCGATAAAAAGTCGAAAAGCCCTGAAAAAAAGCGTGAGGAGCCATATTTGGTCGTGCCGAACTTTCTTGCACGGTGGCTTACCGGCAGCTCGGCAATCCTGAACCCCATCCATTTGGCCAGCACCGGAATATAGCGGTGCATATCGCCATGCAGCTCCAGCCGACGGGTCACCTCTTTGCGGTAAACCTTCAACCCGCAGTTGAAATCGTGAATGGTGATCCCTGTAAAAAGGCGCGTTACCGTATTGAAAAGCTTCGACGGGATGGTTTTGGAGAGCGGATCCTTGCGTTGCTGTTTCCATCCACTCACCAGATCATACCCCTCCTGCACTTTTTTGATCATCTCCTTGATGGCAAAAGGGTCATCCTGCAGATCGGCATCAATGGTGCAGACATAATCGCCCGTTGCAGCCATGAAGCCCGCCGAAAGTGCCGCTGTTTTGCCAAAGTTTCTCTGAAACGAGATCAGGCGCAATTCCGGCCGTTCAGCAATCATACTGCCGATCAGTGCGCATGAATCATCCGTAGAACCATCATCAACCAGAATGATTTCAAAACCGAACGGCGCAGGAAAGAGAGTCCGCATCTCATTCTCACCCAAAGCAGCATACAGTTGCCCGACAAGTTCAGGAAGCGATTCCCGTTCATTAAAGAGCGGAACAATAACAGACAAAGAAATCAAATGAAAATGGATAATTGACAATGAAAATGAACCGTAGGGGCGGGGTCATCCCGCCCCCCTCTCTGTGCATAACAAACATAAAACCCTCGGCCAGTGTCCCCGCCCCTCTTCGTAAACAATAAACACATACGGCCGATGCCACCCCCCGCCCCGCATCATTAAGCACAACGAACAGTAACAAAAGTAAGGATGAAACCGCCCAAAGCCAAATGCATCTCGTTTATACCCCCCGCCTGCAAGGATCCCAGATATATTTATGCAACTGGAGCTGCATCCTCGCCCGGAGCCGGTCGCGCAGCATCCATTCGGCAAGTTCAGCCGGATCAAGTTTCCCAAACGAAACACCCATCATAATGGTAAAAGAATCCATCAAACCGTGTTCCTGCAAAAGCGCCCTTGCCCACTCATAATCTTCCCTGCTGGCAACAACAATCTTGAACTCAAAGTTCTGGCGGTGGGGGAGCACAGCGGCAAGCGCAAGCTCAATGTTTTCAGGATTGTTCTGATCGCAGACCCCCGATGATGGCGGTTTCAGGTCAATAATTTTATGCACCCGGCAGTCAACTTCGGCAACAGAGAGAAAGCCGCCGGTCTCCAGCAGCACCTTCTGCTCCAGATCGCAGAGTTGCCGCATGAGGCTGTACACGGCGGGCTGCAAAAGCGGCTCACCCCCGGTAACCTCAATCAAAGGCGCCCGAAAAGCGAGCGCTCTTTGCACAACCACCTCTATCCCAAGCTTGATCCCGTCATGCTCAGCATAGGCGGTATCGCAGCCAATGCAGCCGTGACCGCACCCCGCAAGCCGTATGAAAGCGCAGGGCCATCCCGCAAAGGATGACTCCCCCTGGATAGAGTGAAAAATCTCACTGATATTCAGCGTTCCGGCGCTCATGAGCGCTGTTCCGCAAGTAGTTTTTCAAGGGCATCCGGGTAAAGCTGGTGTTCACATGCAAGCACTCTCGCCGCAAGAATCTCCGGCGTGTCGCCCTGTAAAACCGGTACCGCTCTTTGCAGCAGGATCTTCCCCTTGTCATACTCCTCGTTGACAAAGTGCACCGTCGCACCGCTCTCTTTTTCGCCAGCCGCAATCACCGCACTGTGCACATGGATGCCATACATCCCCTCACCCCCGAACTTCGGCAGCAGGGCAGGATGGATATTGAGCATCCTCTCCGGAAACGCCCTGACGACCGCGTCCGGCACCTTCCGCATATAGCCCGCAAGCAGAACAACGTCGATCTGCGCATCCTTGAGACGCGTTACCATCGCGTCAGCAAACTCGTCAAATGAGTCGAACTGTTTTTCCGTGATATGCACCGTCGCAATGCCCTGTTCGTGTGCAAACTCCATCGCTCCGCACTGCGAACGGTTCGAAAGACAGAGCACGATTTCCGCATTGAGCGGCTTTTCCGCAATTGAGCGGTAAATCGACTTAAAATTGCTTCCTCCGCCGGAGCAGAAAACCGCAATACGGGTTTTATTGGTAGTCATGTGGATGTAGTATTATTTTCTGATGTTATTTTCTGCGTCACTGGTATGATCTGTTATTGCTGCCCAAGCCTTATCGTACGCTTTCGGGTTGGCATAATACCTCTTTGCGTTTTCCACTACCCGTTGCAGAATTTCCATATCGTCACTGGCCAATCCGCTGACTTCAAGCTGTGCCCGAATTTCCCCTTCACTGAACATGCTGTAGAGTTGTCCTATTGCTACGTTCATGAAAAGCGGAATAAACATTGATACCCCATCAAAAGAGACAACAACATGTTTACCTGCTTTCAGCAACGGTACTGTTTTATCGAACACCTTCTGCCCATCTTCTGATGCTATGCAGAGATCAGTGCCGATTATGTCAATAACTTTTATGGGGACTTTTTTTATCACAGTCTCTCTTGTTGCTCGAATTGTCCGCATTTCAGTGTGTGTATCTATAATCTAAACGTTATGTTACTGCTCATAGTACCTTGTCATAACAGCATAGAACGGTGCCGCCATGTTTGCCTCAAAAAAGTTACATGACTGAAAATCAAGATCGACTTTTTCCAGTGACACTCCTTTGGCTTTCTCCGAAAGAGCAGCAAGCGCAGTAAATCCGCTCAAATCATTACGTATGTCACCAATTTTTTCCTGCATCAAGTTTTTGTTTTGAGAACTTGTCATGGTTGGCGTGTACCGGGCGTGTGTTAACCGTCAACTGTTCAGCACATGGATAGATTTTATCATAACGTCCATCCATTTCCAAGCTTTTCCGCTTTTCGAGGCTGTGTGTCTGCATGTTCTCTCAATTCTCCAGTTTGGTTGTCCATATTTCTCATTATTGCTGGAATTATCCGTACCTTTGCTGTAAGTTTTATTCCAAAGATAAATACTTTTAATGGCATGGATATGGGTATCAAAGAGATCGAAGTCGAGATTCAGAAGCTGGAATTGAACGAACGTGCTTCTCTCGCGAAGTGGATAGTTGAGAGCCTCGATGAACTGACACAAGCTGAGGCCGATGCTTTGTGGGCTGAAGAGGCGGAGTGTCGCCTTGATGAGTTGGAGCAAGGTATTGTCGTTGAGATACCGGATAAAGAAGTTCTTCTTCGAGCGCGGGCTGCTATATCATGAAAGTGATCGGATTTTGATCCTTGCGTGCGCTCACCAAAAACGACGACCTTTCTACTGGCGAAAACGACTGAAGTGATAGATGAACAATCATGTTTCAAACTGTGTCCAAACTGATGTTCAGAGCCCTGTTGGCGGGTTGTAAAACGACGTTTATACGCTGATCCATATAAAATTTTGAAATAAAATATGTTCAGTGCTATAACTAATTTATCATCATAAGATTAACTGTATTTCAAGAGGTTATTGATAGGCGTCTTATATGGATTGCAATTCAATAATCTGCGGTTTAGTCGGATCAATCTAATTATTGTTATGCGTCACGGAGTCGTAGATGGATCACTTTGAGAGCATCATTGCCACGCTGCTTGAAGCCGAGGGTTACTGGGTGCGTAGGTCGTTTAAGGTGAATGTCACAAAAGAAGAAAAGCGGCAAATCGGGAAGCATTCAATTCCGCGCCCTGAGATTGACTTGCTCGCGCTTCATTTCTCCAATAATAAAGTGGTTGCCCTTGAAGCAAAGTCATTCCTTGATTCGCCTGGCGTTAAACTTGCACAACTGAATGAGGAACATGAAGTACCTCAGGGCCGATACAAGCTCTTTACTTCTGAGCGCTATCGCAAGATCGTTCTGTCAAGGTTGTACCAAGACCTCATCGCTTGCGGCATGGCCAACTCAAAAACAACAATTTCCCTCGGTCTTGCTGCTGGCAAGGTCTACCAAGGAAAGAGTGAGCCAATCCGCGAATTCATGGAAAAGAGGAAGTGGCTATTTTGGTCGCCCGAAGACATCAAGCAAAAGGTCACATCACTTGCTGATCGTGGGTATGAAAACGACCCTGCCATTATCACCGCCAAGATTCTGACGCGATGACGCAGAACCTTATAGTCAACTGGATGCTGCGCGTAAAGCTGCGCAGCGCCGGTTACTTTCACGTTGGGCATTATTTACCATCATAATCTTGTTTATAAGGTGTTGTTTATAGGCTACATTGGGGTATTGAAATTCAGAAAACCAACCTCTCTTGGCAATTGATTGATCGACAGTTTGCAAGATATTCGGGCACGTGCACGCATTCAGGCAAGAATTGAGTGCCTGGCTGGGCAATCTTAGGGTGAAGGAATTGATAGGAGTGAAATATGGCAAAGACCGTTACAATAAAATATGATGTATCCGAGCATCTTCGTACTCCTCAAGAAATGGCCGCTTATCTGGAAGTGTGCATTGAAGAGGCAAATGGTGATACAGCGTTTATTACAAAGGCATTGGGGGACATTGCAAGGGCAAAAGGTATGACACAGGTGGCACGGGATGCTGGTTTGTCTCGGGAAAGTCTGTATAAGGCTCTTTCCGGGGAAAGAAGTCCGGGGTTCGATACCATTCTTAAAGTAATAAGTGCCTTGGGTTTGAAATTGCATGCAGAAGCAGCACAGACAACAAAATTAACAGCCTGACAATAGCAATCCACCAGCTCGCTACGCTTCGGCTGATTTTTTTGATGGCTCGGTGGCTACGCGCCGTTATACCTTAAAGAACTATTCTCCATGACCATACGCCATTTCCCCATTTTTTGCTGGAAGTGAGTTAATTGCTCGAACACTTCAAAAATCCGGATGGCATCGGCCCTGACCAGCTTGAAACGTTCATTTTCATCCGCCAACAGGTATTATTTTACCGCAAATGTGGTAATAAAATAATTTACTTACCCAAAAAAGAAAAGCTTTCTACTGGCGAAAACGGCTGATACAGTTCACCCTTTTGCTTTGTTTTTCCTCTGTACATAATTTATATTTACAATTATGTCTATCGAATTTCAATGGGATGACAACAAAGCCAGGATCAATTCTGAGAAACATGGCATAACTTTTCAAGAAGCAAAAACAGTGTTCTATGACGAATTTGCTGATCAATTTTTTGATCAAAAAAATTCCGGCGAAGAGGATCGCTTCCTTCTGCTTGGAAGAAGTGTTCACTCCAGAGTTTTGATGGTCTGCCACTGCTACAGAGAATCTGATGAAGTGATCAGAATCATCTCAGCTCGAAAAGCAACCAAAAGCGAAACCAGATTCTACAGGGGTAACTGATGAAAGAAGAATACGATCTCTCAAAGATGCAGCGTAAAAAAAACCCGTTTGCTGCAAAATTGAAAAAACCCGTAACAATCCGTCTTGGTGAAGATGTTGTTGACTACTTCAAGTCACTTTCTGATGAAATGGGCCTTCCCTATCAGTCATTGATAAATCTCTATCTGAGAGATTGTGTATTGACACACAGAAAGCCAAATTTCAATTGGACTGAGTGAGCGTTAACATAGCGTTCAACCTTATCGGGCTTGGCTCAACGTCGAGTTTCGCTATGAGCGGGCGGGCTCAACCACACACAGACAGGTTAACGCCATGTTATACCGTAAAGAACTATTTCCCATGACCATATTCCAATTTCCCCAATTTTCGCCGGAAGCTGCCAAACTATGGGAGGAAATTCCTGTAGAGTTCCAGGAGGAGATACTTGATAACGTCTTTTGTTCGCATTGTCGTGACGCTGTCAGAATCGTTGATTATTCCGGTTCAGTTGTGAGCGGTGATCTGCGTCTCAAAGGAAACTGCGCAATTTGTGGTAATCAAGTAGCTCGTCTTGTCGAAGGTTCCTGACGAATGAATATCTTGCAGGTATTGTGGAGCATCGCACGATATCAGGACTGATCGAGCTTTGGGCTCGGCTGGGTCGGCTATATGGTGAAAATTGAAGACAGGTGAGTTATGAAATCCTATGATGTTGTTATATCAGGCGCTGGTCCTGCGGGATGTTCGTCTGCGTTGTTTCTTGCCCAAAAAGGGTGCCGTGTTTTGCTGCTCGACAAGGCGACGTTTCCAAGAGAGAAGGTTTGCGGAGACGGTATCACTGCAGCTTCTTCGACTCTTCTTGAAGAGATGGGCGTTATGGATCGTCTTCGCCTTCGGCTGGGCCCATTGATGGTATGTAAAGGCGTTACCATCTTTTCTCCTGCCGGGACTGTTTTGCAGGGGAGAATCTTGCAAACCGGGAGTTTGACTGGTGCGACCTATGTTATTCCAAGAAAAGAATTTGATGACTGCCTTATTGCCTGCGTGAAAGAGCACTCTTCGATCACCCTTCTCGAAAATACGACCGTTACCGATATCATCATGGAAGGTGACAGAGCGAGAGGTGTAAGAAGTTCCGGAGGTGACTGGTTCGGTCGTGTTGTCATTGCTGCCGACGGGGCCTATTCTCCAATAGCTTCCCGGTTGCATCTGGCAAACAAGGAGAAAAAGCATCAGGGGTTTGCCATTCGTGCCTATTACTCAAAGGTTGAGGGGTTGACGGATTCCATAGAACTCCATTACGACAAGTCCATGGTTCCTGGTTATGGCTGGATATTTCCTTTAGGTAATCAGAGAGCCAATGTCGGGGTGGGCCTTATGACCCGTTTCAAAGATCAGCGCGGTCTCAAGCAGTTGTTTGAGCGGTTTGTTGGTGAGAATGCGTTTGCATCGGCAAAGTTGAAACATGCTGTTATGGAGCCGGGAACACTCAAAGGGTGGCCTCTTCCTTTTGGCTCTTTTCAGGGAAAAAGAGGTCGTGGTAATGTGCTGCTCACCGGGGATGCTGGCAGTTTTGTAGATCCTCTGAATGGTGAAGGGATATATTATGCGTTGAAAAGTGGCCGGTATGCTGCAGAGGCCGCTGCAAGGGCTCTGGATGAAGAGGAAATTCGGGCTTCAATGTATTACGAGAAGCTCTGGCGAAAAGAGTTTTCATTTCACGAGTTTACTCTTGGGTATGCTCTTCAGCCTTTGCTGAATAATGAGTTTCTACTGGAGTCGCTCATGAGGTTTGCGGCTAAAAAACAAACACGGGCAAACTTGTTAGCCGGGGTCATCGGTCATAATTTTAAAAAACGTGATTTGCTCAAATTAATACCTCCTTTTTCGTGAAGGTCGTCTCGATGTCATGAAGATTCAGTCTCTCATCTATCGTTGCTGTCCAAAGCGGGTATTACGGGTGCCGGGCATGCAGGAATAGTGGTTTCCAGCCAAGTGTTTAGATGGGGTTGGGGATTTCCTTCCATTTGGCAAGGTTGATCGTGCTTGTTGGCTTAACCAGTTTTCAACGACTCATGCGGCGATTACGTGCTGAATACTTGCTGTTTTGTGTTTGGTTTTGTATTGTGGTGATGTGTTGTTTTTCCCGGGCATTCTAAAAAGAGAAACGGGATTTCCATAATAAATAATATTCGAATCAGATAGCATCCCACCAGGGAGAGATTATGAATACAGTTACGCACAGGGATTATGAGCAGATGTTAATCAGGATTGCGCGTGTTTTACCATCCAGTCGGGTAGAGCAACTGGTCGATTTTGCCCGTTTTCTTGAAGCTCAGATTTTGAGTGAGGATCTCATCAAACAAGAAAGTCTCACGGAGATAGAAGCTGATAATGAGCAATGGGATGCACTGATGGCAACGGATGAATCGCAGGCTTTGCTGGAAAAAATGGCAGGTGAAGCTTTGGCCGAACATCGGGCAGGTAAAACAAGACCAATGTCATTCAATCATAAAGGCGGTATTGTGCCCGGATGAAATCAGTCACGACTGCACAGTTCTGGAAACTCTATGACGCATTACCGGAAGAGGTACAGTGTCGTGCAGACAGAGCTTATGAACAATGGCAGATCAATCCTCAAGCTCATGACCTCTATGACCGTCTGCTCAGGAATATGTAGCAGGCTTGCCATCCGGCAAGTATTGCTACTTGCCGTAAAGATGGAAGGTGTTGACCGGTTTGCCTTGCAGCTTCAGGTAGTAGAAGAGCTGTGCTTTGTGCTGGTTCAAATGATCGATCATCTGCAGTATGCGCAAGCCGAGGTTTATCGGGGTCGGATCCCACGGGGCTGGCGTTCGTTTTGATTCCAGCTCTTCTTCGCTGCAATGGTTCAGTGTCTCAAAGGCAATGGCTTTGTCGAGAGTGAGAAGTTTAAGGGCCTCCTCGATGGTACTGACGCTCTTAAGTTCTTCAGCCGGAGGCGGCATTTTCCTTTCAGCTTTCTTCTCGTCCATCTCACTATGGGCTGGCATATCCCAATCTCCTGTAGCGAATCCTTTGATGGGAACGCCGCAGGATTTCCCCATATGGAGGAGCAGTTGCCCGGTCGTCATCCAGTTGCTGCCGTCGGTTGGTTTCCATGCGAGATCCTTTTCGTCAAGAAGCCTGACAAGTCGTTCTGCCACCTTGAAGGCGGATTCGAGTTGTGTTTCAAGAAGCTCTTTCCAGTTCATAAGTGTGAAGGTGATTTGTGGAGAGTTAAGATGCTTTACGAGTTCACGACCATTTCCGGATAAACAACCCTCGCTACTCAGGTCTCGTTTACCGGTACGCACTACAACCGCACTACCTGCCAATAGGTTTCCTCGTTCAGGGTGGGCAGCGAATTATCCCTCACAGTGGTGATACTGCTATTGAGATGGAATGGTGGATCTCTGCCGATTTTTGCCGGGCGAGCTGAAGAAATAATGCTACAGTTGAACTTTGGAGTGTTGAGTCAACGATTCGTGTACCGAAATCGTATCTTTCCAGAAATTGTTGTGATCGCAATTTCATCATAGCCGAACGGGCTCGTGACTTTTTTCGTTATGAAAGCTCAAAATTTTGATCTTCAGGCATATTTCTCCAGAATCGGTTTTCAGTGTGATGCCTCTGCGGATTTTGCTACACTGAAACGCATGATGCGCTGCCAGCTCTTTTCGGTGCCATTTGAAAACCTCGACGTTCAGCAGGGGAAAGTTGTCTCTCTTGTACCAGAAGAGATTTATCGTAAAATTGTTGAACGGCAGCGGGGAGGGTACTGCTATGAGGTGAATGGCCTCTTTGCCATGGCTCTTGACGCGTTGGGATTTTCTTATCAATTTGTCGCGGCCCGTCCGATGACCTATCCTGTCCGTCGTCCGAAGACGCATATGGCGATTGTTGCTGCCATAGGGGGCGAACAATGGCTCTGTGACCTGGGTTTCGGCAGCTACGGCATACGCGAACCGGTTAATCTGAACTGGATTGACCGGGAAATCAGACAGGATTGCGATACGTTCAAACTGACCTTAAGCTTGGAAGGGGACTATCTCTTGCAGTCATTTATCGATGGCGCTTCGAAAAATCTCTATGAGTTCAATCTCAGTCCGCAGGAGTGGGTGGATTTTGAACCGGCCAATTATATGAACTCGACCCATCCGGACTCGATTTTTGTCCAGTGGCTGATGGTCGTTCTGCAGAACCCTTCAGGTAAGGAGGTGCTTTTTGGTGACCGCTTCCAGTCCGTGTCAGAAGGCAAAACAAAGGGGTGGACACTCAAGCATGAAGAGATTCCTGCGATACTGCAGCAGCACTTTTCCCTCCGGTACTGATGAGTCGGGATGATGTGTGATTATACGCCATTTCGCAAGATGCCTTTTCATTATTGCCCGCAATCTTCATATCTTTAACGTAATTTGTTGCCGAACAATGCGTTTCTGGCTGACATGCCTTGTTGTTACGATTCTTGTTGCTTTATATCGATCCCTATGAGAAAGCTGAAACAACTTGCCTTAAACGTTGTGATTAGTTTCTATTCATCTGTAAAGTGAAGAAGATAACCGAAGATCGAACTGATTTTCGCTGTACAGAGCTTTTTCAATGCCATGCGCTATCTTTTTCAAGATAGATGCATCGTTTATTGTATTGCAATCACAAGTAGTCAGTAATCTCCAAAAGCTGATTTTATGACATGATTTACCGATCACTATTCTTGTCGGCTTTACTTTTGACTATCCTGTTTTTTTGTAATGGTTCTGTTTATCAGCAAGAGCGGGCTGTTGATAAAAAAATATTATATGCAGAACGTGAATTCAGCAATGGAGATATCATTTTTCAGCGAGGAATCAATATTGCCAGTTCTTTTGTTGTATCTGTTGATTCGAAATCTGGTTATTCCCATGTTGGTATTATTTGTAAGTCGCATGGCCATATTTTTGTCATCCATATTTTGCCGGAGAGTAATGAGTCAAAAGATGGGCTTGTAAAAATGGAACTTCTTGGCGATTTTTTATCACCGGAAAGAACATCCGGTTTTGCTTTGTATCGATTATCAAAAAGTAAGGATAAGATTTCATCCAGAGCTGTCGATTGTGCAGTTTCTTTTTTCAAACAAGGGATTCGTTATGATTACGATATGAATAATACGAACCACGATAAGCTTTATTGTACGGAACTTGTCTGGTGGGCATATCGCAAGGCAAAAAACACGAATGCCCGCTCTCTTGTTGATCATCGTAATGCTTTCAATGGTGGGATGCAGCCTGTTCAAGCCAAGCCCCTCGAAGGTGGTGAAGAATTTTTTTCAATATGTTGAAAAGGGAGAGGTCGAGAATGCTACAAAGCTCTTTTCAAAACAGTCCGTACAGTCTTTTGGTTCGAAATTACCTTCAATGATGGCTCATCAAGTCGGTATCATCAAAAACAAGGGTGGAATCAAATCCATCGATACTGAAGAAAGTATAACCGGTGATCTGGCAAAAGTTAAATATAAGGTCACCTATAGTGATGCGACCGTTGAAGATGGGGCATTTGATCTGATCAAGGAAGAGGGAGACTGGAAAATCCAGATAAGTATGAATAAGTGACAACTGCACTTGTTTTCTTTTCTGAAAATATGAATGGGTGCTCATAATGAGTTAATAATTCAGTTAACTTTTTTCCTGTAACGGTATAACTGCACGATGAAAGGTCAGGAAGATACAAGGGAATGAGCATGAATCAGCGGTTTGAAAATTGGTAAGATTGAAAATGAAAGTGCTTTTTCTTGCAATGCTGTTTGTTTTTCTCTCTGGGCAAAGTAATGCTCAATCCGGGATCATCTACAAGGTTTCAAAAATTGAGGCTGCTCTTTTTTATTCTGACAAAGCGACATTTTCCGGTAACATAGTTGATAATCCCGATTTTGTTTTGCGGAATGTGGTTATCGGTGAGGGTTCTGCAGAGGGTCCATCGAATCAAACCCTGGTAAAGGTATTTGTACATGCCTCAGGGAATGGGCAATCAAATGCGGAGGCTCTATCTCTGGATGTTATCGTTATGAATGGTCGGTCGATTCAAAAAAAGAGATTTAAGCCTGGATTTTTTGAAAAGAATCGAACCAATTGTTATGGCATTCTGATTGATGATACCGGATGTGCACCAGTAACCATCACAGCAAAACTAATTGGCAAGGGTGGTGGTTCAGAGATGAAGAAGAGGATCTCTTTTGGTTGTGGAGAATGACGTGATATGAGAATCTGCAACAATGAAGTCTGGCCGATTATTTCAATACTAAATCATGGGGAGGTGAACTATGGCACTGAGTTTGACGTGGGGTGGCTGCGCTGATACGTCTGTTGCCTTTTCCGAGTTTTTTGCCAGTGACCACACTGTCGCTGTACGATTCATGATGCAGTTTGTCAACGCCTATGATGGCCCTCTGCTTGCCGTTCATGGCAGCGGGCTCTATTTCATTGGTAATGGTGATGGCCGTGGCGGGAACAATAAGCTCTCAATCCGCATCGGCACAGGTTTGCTCGATATTCCTGTTGCCTCCAGTTTTCAGGAGAGCTGGCATCATATCGCGGTTGTCCGAAAAGGTTCGACTTTCACCATTTACCTTGACGGCGTGTCGAAAGGAACCCTGGCGGTTCCCTCGTCCAATAAACCAAGTGGCACACTCCGTCTGGGAAGAAGTGACGAGATTCATCAACAGTTTTACGGCTTCATAGACGATGTGGCGGTGTTCACTGCGGCACTGACGACATCTCAGGTTGCGCTGCTTGCAGCGGCAAAAACGCTGACGGGAAAAGAGGTGAATTTGCTGGCAGGGTTTATTTTTGGCGACGGAGTGAGCGAACCGGTTCCAGCGACGTTGAAGCGACCTGTAACCTGTGTTCCGGGGGCTCATAACGTAACGGTCTCAAATAGCCGTGACAACGCAGCCGACAGCAAGCTGTTGCCGTTGAGCCTGGTGAGCCACATGCGTCTGCCGTTTGAACAAGGGCGTATTGTCACTATCTCGCAAGCTTTCGGCGATCCGACAATCAGCCATTCCGGCTATGCGGCATTCTGTTATGACTTCATGTTTCCTGATGGTGATATCAATGGCCATACCTTCAGGGCCTCCTCCCCGGGAACGGTTGCGCACGTCTGGGAAGGTGGGCCAAACACGAGTCAGGGCCCGTCCAATTTTGTGACCATTCAACAGGGCGCTACCGAATTCTGCGACTACCTGCATCTTCAGCAGAATAGCTGCGGAGTGAAGAGTGGAGAGCACGTGAGTTATGGCACGGATCTGGCGACGGTTGGCAGGTCGGGAACGGGCTCTCCGCACCTGCATCAGGCAGTGACGAACCTCGGGGAGCATACGGCAGATCGTTCTCACTTTGTAACAATCGCTTTTCCTTTCTGTAACTATGAGTATTCTGATGACAGTGGTGCAACCTGGCATCATGTTATCCGGGGTTACCTCAAGAAGGGCCAATGGGTCAGGAATCCGGTACCAAAGTCGCCCGTTCGCTATACAGCAGCGTGGACGCCGAATACTACCGGTGAGTATCAGATGTATGACGTGCCCTATGCGAAGTACCGTGCACGGTACGACGAGTTGTGGCCGCAGGGTTGGCGTCTTTACAGCCTCAGCATCGTCGTTGTGAACGATGTACCGCTTTATACAGCCGTTTGGCGCCCGGGCAGTGGCGGCGAATATCAGATTTATGACGCCTCTTATGCAAGTTACCGCAAACGCTATGACGAACTGTGGGCAAAGGGGTGGCGATTAAAGCTCCTGACGCGATATGTGATTGGTGGACAAATCCGCTACACGGCTGTTTGGGCCCCCAAAACGGGCGGCGAGTATCAGATCTATGATGCCTCTTATGCGAGTTACCGCGCACGCTATGATGAGTTGTGGCCGCAGGGCTGGCGGTTAAAACTGATTGATGTCATCGACGTCAACGGTACGCTCAGTTATACGGCCGCCTGGGAGCCTTCGAAGGAGGGTGAATACCAGATATACGGAGCAACATTTGCACAGTTCAAGGCACGCTACGACGAGCTCTGGTCAGGTGGCTGGAGGCTCAAGTTCATTTCGACCTGCAACTCAGGTGGAACGAAGATAACGGCCGTGTGGCGTCAGACGAAGGAGCTGGAACTATGGGTTCATGGTTGGGAGTATGCCGACTTGCGGGCGCGCTACGATGTGCTCTGGCAGCAGGGTTGGCGTCTCAAGCTTTTCGACCGTTTTACGGTGTGATGTAGTATTTGTCTGTTTTGTGCCGTATTATTGATGAACTGAGCGTCTTCATTTCTATTCCGGCTACGGATTGGTTTCAATGGGGCAAGCGCTCACAGTTTCCATTTCCCACTTCCATAACTGTTACAGGAGGAAAGATGAAAATCGAAGAGCTGATCACCGAGGTACAAAAAGTTTTGGGTGTTGATGCCGATGGCAAGGCTGGACCGGAAACCTGGAGTGCCATTTACAAGAATATTGTCACTCCCACACTTCCTGATGCTCCGCCAGTGCCCGATATAGCCCCAGTCGATCAAAGAAGTGAAAAGGTCATCGCAACACTGTTGCCCCAGGTACAACCATTAGCGCGTGCTCTTGTCCAGAAAGCCGCTTTGAGCGGAATTAGCATAAAGATAATCTGTGGTTTCAGGACCTATGCAGAACAAGATGCCTTGTACGCGCAAGGTCGAACGGTGCCGGGGAATAAAGTTACCAACGCCAAAGGGGGCTTCTCAAATCACAACTTCGGCATTGCATTTGATATCGGGGTTTTTGAGGGAAACAAGTATCTCGGTGATTCACCAAAGTACAAGGCTGTGGGTGTTATTGGCACAGACCTCGGATTAGAGTGGGGAGGAAACTGGAAAACAATTGTCGATGAGCCGCACTTTCAGCTTCGCCCTGCCTGGGCGTCTAAAATGAAGGAGTCGGAGATGCTGGCCGAGTTGAGAACCCGCGTGGCTGGTAACTTGCCAATTTACGCATAGGCCGCTGTTTTTATTCCCTCGACTCCCTTTCGTTGCGGGATAGGTTACTTTCTGTTCCGTGAATCTTGCATCACCTCCCCGGACGTTGACGGGTTTCATCGCCTGGGGGGGAAAGCATCACACGCATGGTGCAACTGAAGAGGAGCGATAGCACGAAATTTTACTCCGTAATATGATGCTCTCAACCTCTGGCTTTCCCGTCTTTTATGAAAGCATCTCTGTGCGGTTTCGGCTTCTCCCGGAGCAGATCGCCCTCAAATAATTGGAGATTTTTTCTTAAATTCCCGCTTTACCGAAGAGCTTTAAAACGAACGATCAATAAATAAATTTTCTGCAAATGTCTGATCCTGTCATCAAGCGGGCGCTGGTCTCTGTATCTGATAAAACCGGTATTGTTGAATTTTGCCGGGAGTTGAGTGGCATGGGCGTTGAAATTTTCTCAACAGGGGGTACCTTGAAGTCGCTTCAGGATTCAGGAGTCAGCGCATCCTCCATCTCCACCATTACCGGATTTCCGGAAATCATGGATGGACGGGTCAAAACCCTGCACCCGAAAATACATGGTGGACTGCTTGCCGTAAGGGAGAATCCGGAGCATGTCAAACAGGCTACGGAGAACGGTATCAGCTTCATTGATCTTGTTGTCGTCAACCTTTATCCTTTCGAGGCTACAGTGGCAAGGCCGGATGTAACCTTCGAGGATGCTATAGAGAATATTGATATTGGTGGTCCATCCATGCTGCGCAGTGCAGCCAAGAACAACGAATCGGTAACGGTGGTAACCGATAGTGCCGACTACGCTCTTGTGCTGCAGGAGATGCGTGAGCATAACGGTGCGACAAAAAGAACGACCCGTCTGACGCTTGCCCTGAAAGTATTTGAACTCACCTCCCGTTATGACCGTGCCATTGCCTCTTACCTTGCCGGAGCAGTCGCAGGAGAGCAGCAGGGTGCGGCCTCAAAGATGACGGTCACTCTTGAGCGTGAGCTCGATATGCGTTACGGTGAAAATCCGCACCAGAGCGCAGGGCTTTACCGCCTGACCGATGAGAACGGAACACGCTCCTTTGGCGACTTTTTCGAGAAGCTGCATGGCAAGGAGCTCTCCTACAATAATATGCTCGACATCGCTGCAGCAGTCTCCCTGATTGAGGAGTTCCGTGGAGAGGAGCCGACAGTGGTCATTGTCAAACACACCAACCCCTGTGGTGTCGCTCAGGCCCCGACCCTTGCCGAAGCCTACCGCAGGGCATTTTCAACCGATACCCAGGCTCCTTTTGGTGGAATTATCTCCTTTAACCGTCCTCTCGATATGGAGGCAGCAAAGGCGGTCAATGAAATTTTCACCGAGATTCTCATTGCTCCCGCTTTTGAGGATGGCGTGCTTGAGATGCTGATGAAGAAAAAAGATCGCAGGCTGGTGCTGCAGACGAACGCTTTGCCCAAAGGTGGCTGGGAGTTCAAGTCAACCCCGTTCGGGATGCTTGTTCAGGAACGTGACAGCAAAATCGTTGCAAAAGAGGATCTGACGGTTGTAACCAAACGGCAGCCGACAGAAGAGGAGATTGCCGACCTGATGTTTGCCTGGAAAATCTGCAAGCATATCAAGTCGAACACCATTCTCTATGTCAAGAATCGTCAGACATACGGCGTCGGCGCTGGACAGATGTCGCGCGTTGACTCCTCCAAAATTGCACGTTGGAAGGCCTCTGAAGTTAGTCTCGACCTGCATGGATCGGTTGTTGCTTCGGATGCGTTTTTCCCCTTCGCTGATGGCCTGCTTGCCGCTGCCGAAGCTGGTGTTACCGCAGTCATTCAGCCTGGTGGCTCCATTCGCGATAACGAGGTGATTGAAGCAGCCGATGCCAACAACCTTGCGATGGTCTTTACCGGAATGCGTCACTTCAAGCATTGAGAAAGCAAAAAGTCGGAGAAGTAATGGTTTGGGAAAAAAATGACTATTGGGGTGAACCTATGGCGGTATATGCTTTTTGGAACAACAAGGGTGGTGTTGGAAAGAGTTATCTGACTTTTCAAGTCGCATGTGAATATGCTCGCACTCATGCGGACAAGAAAATCCTTGTTATCGATTTATGCCCTCAAGCTAATGCATCAGGTATGCTGCTTGGTGGAATGATCAACGGAGAACGGCTTTTATCAGAGTTAAGTCCGTCACGTACAATTTCAACATATATCGAAGATCGTATTGTCAGTCCGTATGTTAACCCCAATACCGGGGCTCAATATTTAACACAGATCTCACAGTATAACAGTGCGATTCCTGTAAATCTCTTTTTGATTGCAGGAGACGAAACCCTAGAAATTCAAGCGTCTCGTGTCTATGGTGCAACTCAGCCGGGCCCGGCAGATGCGTGGCGTATTGTCCATTCCTGGATTTCAGACTTGATAAATGACGTTAAAAATTCTTGGGATCAAGCAGATGTAACGGTATTTATTGATTGTAATCCAAGCTTTTCAATTTATACTGAACTTGCCATGTCGGCGGCTCAAAGAGTACTTGTTCCGTTTTCAGCGGATGGTTCTTCAAAACGAGCTGTTCGGGCAGTATTGGCGCTTCTCTTTGGTATTACAAGGCAGGCTGGTACACAACAATCAGAGTTTTTCAATAACTCGCTACGATTTACTATGGCGTTACCTCAAATTTATTGCTATATCGGTAACAGACTCACACAGTATGTAAAATCCGCCAGTGCTTTCGGGCAAGTTGTTCGGGAAATTGGCGAAGAAATCTGGAACGTATGGCTTCATAATTCCAATAGATTTTGTGTCCATCCTGTATCTGCAGGTGTGCCACAAAGTCGCCGTGCGTTTACAAATATGTTTCAATTTGAGATAGTGGATGCAAATACTGCTTCAGTGGTATCAAGTACACTCGGAATACCAATAATGTCTTTAAATGCTGGTCTCATAAGTGTGAATGGAAAAAGTGTGAATGTTAATCAATCTCAACTGGACAAGCAACGGCCAAATATCAGGGATCTTGTCGCAATAATCGAGTAAATAATTCCATAACATATAACTCCTATTCATACAGGCAAGAGTCATTATAAGTACTCTATAAAAATAGATTCCATAGAAAATAAGGCAAGATACTGAAGATTCATGCCATAAGTTGAAATTATGGAATGACTGTGCGCTTGGATATTCGTTATTAGTTTTTTCTATTTGTTTTCATTCTGGACAAGTTTCGAACTCAACTTGTTCAGAAATTGGTAGGTATCGTGTCTTCTTTCGCCTTTTTCAGATTATCCGCAACAGCCAGGGCGTTACGTTTCAAACGCCTGAGGCCGATGCGGAAAATCGGGGTGCCATAAAAGAGTTCGCGGAAGCTTGATTTGGTCAGGTTCAATATCTCCTCTGTTGTGATGCCGATGAGATTCTGCCGCAACACAAATGATTCATTTGCGGTGATGCTTGCCTGCCGGTTATAGGGGCAGACCTCCTGGCAGAGATCGCATCCAAACAACCAGTCGCCGATCATCGCCGCCTCTTCAGCCGTAAAATCCCGTTTCAGCTCCACTGTCAGATAGGAGATGCACCTTGAGGCATCAATTTTTCCCGGTTCAAGCAATGCCCCGGTAGGGCAGCGCTCAAGACAATTACTGCAACTGCCACAGTAGTTGGGCAAGGAAAGTTTTGTAGAGATAATCTCCCGGTCAACAAGAATTTCTCCAAGAAAAACATACGACCCGGCAGAGGGCACCTTCAGAAGGGTGTTTTTTCCGGTTTTTCCGATAGCGGCCTCTTCGGCCCACGCTTTTTCAAGAAGTGGCGCGCTGTCAACCGTGATTCTTGCCTGGAGAGGCTCTTCCACAAGCAATTGTATTGCTGCAACAAGCGCCTCCAGTTTATTCCTGACAACCCTGTGGTAGTCGTCGATGAGTGCATATTTCGAGATTTTCGGCAGGCCATCATCATGGCTGAGAGGATAATTATAACAGATGGCAGTAGAGATGATGGTGTGCAACCCTGTAAACAGCAGGGAAGGATTGCTCCGTTCCTCCATCTGCTTTTCCATGTAGCCCATCTCCCCATGCCGTTTTTCACGGACCATATCGGTAACATGCTGCATAGCAATGGGTTGCCGTACAGGAGCGGAAAACCCGATGGCCGCAAATCCAAGTCGCGCCGCTTCTTTGCGGATCTGGCGGGCAAGCGTGGTGGAAGGGTCTGCCATTACGGGATAAAGGTTTGCAGGCTTGCTTAAACAACTATTTATCGTTAAATAAATATACAGGTTAGAAAATTGATTTCCCTTTCGCTTTAACGTTCTCTTTATTGTATGGAACGACGTGAGTTTATAAAAAAAATGCTGCAGCGCACTGGTATTGGCGCTGGTGTTGCCGTGGCAGGTACCGCAGGTTTGGTTGGCTATTATCAGCCGAGAAAGGAGTTTTATCTCCAGTCGGCTGAAGGAGCGGAGGGGAAGGAGAGGCTTGAGCTGTCAAAAAAGGTGGTGGTTATTGGCGGGGGTCTGGCTGGTATTACCGCTTCCCTTGAGCTGGCCCGCAAGGGTTTTGCGGTGACGCTTGTGGAGTCTTCTGCCTCTCTGGGCGGCAAGCTTACCGGCTGGGATCTTGAGGCTCTTGGTGAACGCTTTCCGGTGGAGCACGGCTTTCATGGCTTTTTTGACCAGTATTACAATCTCAATGAGCTTTTTGCCTCTGCTGGCATCAAGCCGGATGTTTTTCTGGCCTCTCCCGGATATCCGGTGATTTTTAAAAATTCTCCGGAAGAGATTTTTGGTCAGACACCGAAATTATTTCCGCTTAATGTATTTGCTATTATCGGTCAGTCCCGCCGACTGGATCTGATCTCTTTTCTGAAAAATTCCAAAGGGTTGCTCTCGACCATAGAGTTGTTCCGGTACGAGTATAAAAAGAGCTTTCAGAAGTATGACGCTATCGATTTTATGACCTTTTGCCGTCAAGGTGAGACTCTTCCCGCTTTTGTTGATACGGTGCTGCACCCTTTTGCGGATGCGACCATGAACCGTATGGAGGTGTTGTCGGCGGCGGAGGCTCTTCGCTATTTTCATTTTTATTTTATGGGCAGTCCGGAAGGGCTCTCTTTTAAAATTACCAATCGTGATTGTATGACCGCCCTCATCAATCCCCTTGAGGCTAAACTGAAGGAGCTTGGGGTGACGCTCCGGAAGGGATGTTCGGCAGGGAGGCTGAAGGTTGAGGGGAAGAGGGTTGAGGGGGTTGTGGTGGATTCGCCGGATAGTGGTAGCGCCCTCTATTTAATTCTTGATGCTGCTGCGGTTCCGCAAGAGGGTTTTGCTGCGTTTGTTACAGTTGATGGTGTGCCGGTCATGGTTGGGCGTAAAGGGAACGGTTATCTTGCCTTCGACGGGCGCTGTACGCATATGGGTTGCCCGGTTACTCCCGATGCTCTTACCGGGGGCTTTTACTGTCCCTGCCATGCAGGTCGTTACGACGCATCAGGTATTCCGGTCAGTGGGCCGCCCGAGGCTCCACTTGCAAGACTTGCGGTGCTTCCTGAGGGAGAGAAACTGGTTGTGAAGCGCGAAGGAATAGTTGGTGGAGGAGAGGGTGAACTTCTCGCATGTGATTATTGCGTTATCGCTTCCGATGTGCGGGGTACCCGAGGGCTGGTTCATGCTTCGCAATTGGCTCGTCCTGAATTTGAGTCGAAGGTTGCTTCGCTCGGGGAGGCGGATCCCTATGCGGTCTACCGCCTCTGGATTGACCGGAAGATTGATTCTGCGGAGTTTCCTTTTTATACGGTTTCGGGTTATACCTATACCGACTCGATATCTCTCTATTCGCATTTTCAGGAGCCCTTCATTTCGTGGGCAAAAAAGCATGGTGGCACTGTCGTTGAACTGCACGCCTATGCCATTGCTCCAAAGGATATCAGACCGGAAGAGGAGATCAAGGCAACGATGCTTCAGGAATTGCATACCATGTTTCCGGAAACCCGCGAAGCGAAGCTCTTGCACGAACTCTTTATGCTGCAGTCCAACTTTTCAAGGTGGGCTCCGGGTGATCATGCCCGTCGTCCCGGCATTGAAACGCCTTTTTCAAATCTCTTTCTTGCCGGAGACTGGGTAAAGGTTGATGCGCCGGTTTTTCTTATGGAGGCTGCGGCTTTTACCGGGCGCATGGCTGCCAACCTGATCTTCCGTCAGGAGTCGCTGAAGCCGATTCCGCTTCCGATTGTGCCGATGAAGGGTTTATTTGCCTGACGTACTAATCCCCCAGGCATTGCACAACGGTGTTGTGAAGCAAGGGGCGAAAAGTGCGGATTTTGATGTTTTCTGATGTGGGATAGACCCTGTTGCTGAGCAGAATGACTGCAAGCTCCTTTTCGGGATCAATCCAGATGCTGGTTCCCGTGTAGCCAAGATGGCCGTACGAGGATGCGGAAAAGTAGTCTCCCGCTGAAGAGTGACCATCCGGAGAGCGTAAATCCCATCCCAGCGCTCTTGGATAGCCGTTTCGGGAGAGAAATTTCCTGAGTGTGGCTGTTCGGAAGTACGTTTGGCCATTGATGCTTCCTCCATCCATAAGCATAGAGACCATGCCAAGGAGGTCACCTGTGGTTGAAAAGAGTCCGGCATGACCGGCAACGCCTCCGAGCAGCGCAGCATTCTGATCGTTGACGAGGGGCCTTGGCGCCTCCAATGGCCAGAGCGTATCCTTGTCCACCGGTGCAATACGTCCGCTCTGCGATGGTGGTGGGGTGAACATGGTCGAACTCATGCCAAGTGGCTCAGCAAAACGTCGATGAAAGTTAGCGGCAAGGGTTTTGCCGGTTATCATCTCAATGATTCTGCCAAGAAGCATGAAGTTGAGATCGCTGTAGAGGGTGGTTTTGCCGGGTTGTGAGAGCAGCGTATCGGCTTCAATGGCCCGGAAAAGCTCTTCGGGGGTACGGCAGCTTTTTGCATAAAACGTGTGGGCCCGTAATCCGGAGGTATGGCGCAGGAGCTGCTCGATCGTCACTGCATCCTTGCCTTTCTGTGCAAAAGCTGGCAGATAACGGGATACTGGAGTTTGAATAGAGAGTGAGTCCCGATCAACAAGCTGCATGGCAATGCTCGTGGTGACAATAGCTTTGGTCAGAGAGGCAAGATCGTACATGGTTGTCGTCTCTACCGGGCTGCTTTTCGGGTCATAGGTCATCCTTCCGAATGCGTTATGAAAAACAACCTTTCCCTTGTAAAGAACGGCGAGGCTTGCTCCCGGAAAGACCGTATCGCTTACGGCTTTTTGCACGACGGCTTCAAGCGGCTTGAAATCATAAGCCATGCTCTTTGATGGAAGCGCTCCGCCTGATCCTGCAAAGAGTATGCATGATGCAATAACAAAGCGGAGCAGTCGGGGCATCGGGTTATTGGCAGTTTAAAAGAGCGAAAATTTGACATAGCGTTTCGGGTTCGCTTTCAGGTCAACCAGGACAGAATCAAGCGATGAAAGCGTTCTGGAGAGGTTGTTGTAGAGCGCCGGATTGGAAGAGAGCTGGCCAAGGGTTCCGTTGTCATTGCTGAGCTTGGTGATCAGTGTTTCGGTTTTCAACGCAGCCTGGTTGAGACGTTCAATGGTCTCGCTGCTGTTTTCCGCCAATGCCTTGTCATTAAGGAGTCTTGGAAGGAGACCATCGCCATGGGAGGCCTTCTTTGTCAGTGTTGAGAGCTCTGCCGTTGTGGTTTTCAGACTGTTAATTGTTTCAGCAAGTTCACTGCCCATTTTTTCATCTGAAATAAGCCTTCCAGCCATTCCTTTGCCGCTGTTCAGGTGGTCGAGGAGCTCATTGATTTTGACAAAAGCGTTGTTCGCACTGGCCGTGAGGTTTGCCATTCCGTCCTCGGTTTCAAGAGAGATAAAATCCCCATCGTTAACGGCTGCAGCTTTTCCTGTTTTGATATCAACATATTTGTCGCCCAGTATACCGAGGGATTTGATGGTCGCCCTGGCATCCTTGGTAACAAGGTGGGCAAACTCATTTTTCAGTCTGAGCGTGGCAACGACGAAAAGGGTACCATTTCTTCTCTCAAAGTCCATTTTTGAAACGGTGCCGATTTTTTTGCCTGAAACCGAGACAAAGTTGTTCTCTGCGAGGCTTTGAACATCACTAGAAAGAATTTTAATGTTCGTCACGCCGGTAAACAGGTTGCTGTTTTTCCCAATAACCAGTCCCATATAGGCGGCAAAACAGACGCCGAAAACAAAAAATATGCCGGTTTTCAGATCGCTCCATTTCAAAGCGTTCGGATTTTTCATACAGGTGAAAGTCTTAAGTGATGTTATAGTTCAAGAATTTTATCGGAAAGAATTGAGCGTATGAACTGATGGTTTGACTCATGCAGTTTTTCGGTTACATCGTCGAAAATCATTTCACCCTGATAGAGTACGGCAACGGAGTCGGCAACATTAAAGACATCATCAATAATATGGGTAACAATCACGGCTCCAAGGTTGTTGTTATGGCGCAGCGAACTGATAAGCGAGAGGATTTTTTTTGAGCTGACCGGATCAAGTCCTGCGGTTGGTTCATCAAAAAGAATCATGTGTGGCTTGAAAATCATCGCCCTTCCGATGGCAACCCTTCGGCGCATTCCTCCACTCAAACTTTCAGGCAGTTGATCTTCATACCCTTCCAGCCCCGCAAACTGGATTTGCTCGGCAACTCTTTGGCTTATCTCCTCTTCCGGAAGCTTCATGTTTTCACGAAGAAAGAAGCCCAGATTCTGGCTGATGGTCAACGAATCGAAGAGCGCATTTCCCTGGAAAACCATCCCCATCTTGCGCCGTATAGCGTAAAGGGCACTCTCTTTCATGCCGGTTATATCGGTGCCATCAACAATAACCTGACCGCTGTTGGGCTTGATGAGGCCGAGCATCAGCTTGAGAATGGTGCTCTTTCCAACGCCGCTGGGACCAAGAATTGCCTTGATGGTGTTGTCTTTGACGGTCAGGGAGACCTTTTTGAGGATCTCTTTCTCGCCATATTTCAAGCTTACATTTCGTAATTCAATCATCCACTTACATGTTTTCCAGCACAATCTTTGAAACGTAGAAATTGGCAATCAGTACCAGCCCGGATGATACAACAATGCCTTTGATGGTGGCACGCCCGACACCAGCGGTACCTCCCCTTGCCGAAAAGCCGTTGAAGCTGCTGACCAGCGTTATAATAATGGCGAAGACAGGAGCTTTGAGAAACCCGACCACAAAGTCTTTTGGTGCAAGCCGGGGATAAACAGCGTTCCAGAATATTCCAGGGTCGATCCGGTGGTAGTGCTCGGCCATGTAGGCTGCGCTTTGCAGTCCGGCAAAGTCGGAAAGCGCGGTCAGTGGCAGAAACATGATGAGTGCAGCAACAAGGCGCGGCATAACCAGTTTGGCAATGGGATCGGTACCGAAAGCACGAAGGGCGTCGATCTGTTCCGATATCTGCATGGCGCCGAGTTCAGCACCATTTCTCGATCCGAAGCGTGCGGAGAGCATGAGGCCCATCAGCAGCGGTCCGAGTTCGCGGATTACGGAGAGGGCGGTTGAGCGTCCGAGCATTGTTTTGGCGCCGAAATCTTCAAGCAGGTTCCCAACTTCGATGGCAAGAAGCGCCCCAATGGAAATGGCGCTGACCAGTACAATGGGAATCGAGTCGGTACCGCAGATGCCAGCCTGGTCAAGAAAGTCTCTCCAGTAGCGCTTTATTTTCGGCATAGCCATAAACGCCCTGAGCGAAAAGAGAAAAAAATCCTGCATGGTGAGGAAAAAATCTTTCAGTCGCAGGACAAGCTTTTTTTCCAGATTGCGCATGAAGGATAATGGCATAAAAAGAGTGTGATGAGGTGAGCTGAGCGCTTGTTGTCCTGTTTTCATGCGTGTAAAAGTCGGCTTTTCATTTTCGCTACCCATTCGCAAGGTATGGTGACCTTGCCGAAGATATCTTCATCGCGCTCACGCATTCCATGAAAGTCAGAACCTCCTGAAAAGAGCAGAAAGTACTCATTCGCAATTTCACGGTAGTAATTCTGGCGGTAGGCATCGTGAGAGGGATGAACAATTTCAATGCCATCAAGGCCAAACGTAATCAACTGTTTCAGCGTCTCATCAGAGACATTCTGCGCCGGATGCGCAAGGAAAGAGAGGCCCGAGGCCTTGTTGATGAGCTTTATGACATCCGCTGGATGCGTTTCAATGCTTTTGACATATGCCGGGCTGTGTGAGCCGAGATATTTGCTGAATGCCTCGCTGAAGCTTTTTACATAGCCGACATCCTGCAGCACCGCTGCAATATGCGGTCGCCCGACACTGCCGTTCTGTGCCTTGACAATGATCTGCTCAATACCGATCTTTACGCCCATTTTGGCGAGTTTGCTCACCATGCGCTCAGCCCGTTCGGTGCGCAGGTGGCGGCAGTGATCCAGATATTCTTTCAGCTCTGAATGCTGATAATCAAAAAAATAACCAAGGATATGAATATCATTGCCCTTGTAGGTCGAGCTCATTTCTACACCAGGAATAAGCTCAATGCCTTTCTCTGAGGCTAATGGCTTTGCTTTGTCAATACCTAAAACAGAATCATGATCAGTAATACTAATGGCCTTCAGCCCGACGAGTGCTGCTTTTTCAACAATCTCCGCCGGTGTAAAGATCCCGTCTGAACATTTGGTATGTATATGTAAATCTGCTTTTTCAAAACCATTATGCCCTACGCCGGATAAGCTGTATGGCACGGTTGGATTATTAAACTGTTAATTTAGATTAACTGATATATAAGAAAAATTTTCCGCCTGCTTCTGCAGAAAACTTAATTATTTTTTAAGAGTTGTGTACTCCCTCTTTTTAGGGTTGCAGGACTCCCGTAGCGACAAGGTAGAGTATGGCTGTACCTGCCACGAGCCGGTAGGCAATGAAGATGGTTGTCGTATGTTTTTTCAGGTAGTTGAGAAGAAAGGCTATTGATGCATAGCCGACAATACCAGCCACCAGGGTTGCAACGAGGATGTTGGTGATGTGTTCAGGAGATGCGACAATAATATCCCAGGTTTGATAGAGCTTGTAGAGTCCTGCGGCAAATACCGCTGGCAGGGAAAGTAGAAATGAAAAACGTGCAGCGGTTGCACGGTCAAGATTTAAAAAAAGGCCGCCGGTAATTGTTACCCCTGAACGCGATGAGCCGGGTATGAGGGCGATGCTTTGAGCCAGACCGATCAGAAGAGCCTCTTTCCATCCGATATTTTCCATTGCTTTCAGTGGAAGCTCTTTTTTGATCCGGTTTTTTATTTTCCCTTCAGCCAGAAAGAGAATGATCGCCAGCCCGATAAGTGACCCGCTGATCCAGTAAAGGGAGCGGAGTGTGGTATCAATCTGCGTTTCAAAGAGTTTGCCAAAAATGACAATCGGTATCGTTCCGGCAACAATCATCCACCCCATTTTGGCGTCACTGTTTTCCAGCGGTTTGCGCTGTACGATGCCCTCAATGACAGCGGCGACGATGATGAAAATATCTTTCCAGAAATAGAGAAGAACAGCTACGAGGGTGCCGATCTGAACGATGGCAGTAAATGCGGCACCGGGATCTTCCCATCCGGCAAGAGCAGGAATAATTCTCAGATGTGCCGTGCTGCTGATCGGAAGGAACTCCGTCAGTCCCTGGACGATACCGAGAACGATAGCTTCAAAGAGGGTCATGGATGTGTCGTTGTATCGGTTGGCAGAACGCTTTTCTGCTGAAGAATGTTCTTAAGGTAGTTTACAGCATGCTGAACGGCAAGGGCGCGGTGACTGAGCCTGTTTTTTTCTGTCGTGCTCATTTCAGCATAGGTTTTCCCGGTGTTGTGTACCAGAAAAAGGGGATCATAACCAAACCCTTCAACACCCTGTTCTTCAAGGGTTATGCTGCCGGGAACCACTCCTTCAGCAGTGTGTTCAAACCGGAAGCATCCTTCCGCAGACGGGAGAGCGCCTTTCAGCGCAATAACGGTTCTGAAACGAGCCTCTCGGTTGGCGATACCCTTCATGCAGTGCAGCAGGTGAGCAACATTGTCTTTATACGTTGGACTCTGGCCATCCGGCACAGGAGCAAATCGTGCAGAGTAAACACCCGGCGCTCCATCAAGCCCATCCACTTCCAGCCCGGTATCGTCTGCCAGTGCAATCATAAAGGGGAAGCGTTCAGAGAGAATGGCGAAAATCGCCCTTGCCTTGAGCAGGGCATTTCCTTCGAGCGTCTCCTCTGTTTCCTCAATCTCGACATCCACACCAAGCTCATGGAGTGTCCGAACAGTGAACAGGGGAGAGATTGTTTCAAGCAGAGGACGAAGCTCTTTGACCTTGTCCCGATTGGCGGTGGCAAGAACAATGGTAATCTCTTTATCGGCAGTTGCTGGCATGGGTTGTTCTATTTTATGATACGAAGCATCTCCCTGATTGCCTCTTCAAGACCTGTCAGTACGGCACGGGCAATAATGGCATGACCGATACTGACCTCTTCAATCTCCTCAATCTCCCTGAAAGGAGCGATGTTGAGATAATTAAGCCCGTGGCCCGCAACCACCTTGAGCCCGAGGCTTCTGGCGTGTATGGCGGCCTCACGGATTCTTTGCAGCTCTTTCGATTGTGCCTCACCCTCTTTTTTCAGGGCATAAAGGCCCGTGTGCAGCTCTACCAGATCGGCCCCAGCCTGTTTGGCAAGGTCGATAGCTTTTTTCTCGGGTTCGATAAAGAGACTGACCTCTATTCCCGCAGCATTGAACGGTTTCAGATATGCTGCCAGTACCGCATAGTGGCGGACAATGTCAAACCCGCCTTCAGTCGTAAGCTCCTCCCTTTTTTCAGGCACAAGGGTGATGAGCTCCGGCCTTGTTTTCAGCGCTATCTGCTGCAGCTCCGGGGTCATGGCCATCTCAAGATCAAGCTTTGTGGTCACCGCTTCGCGGAGTCGGGCAAGATCATGGTCGTTAATATGGCGACGATCCTCACGCAGGTGGCAGACAATGCCCGCAGCGCCACACTTTTCAGCAAGCAGGGCAGCGGCAACCGGATCAGGTTCCTGCTCGCCCCGAGCGTTGCGCAGGGTGGCGATATGATCAATATTAACGGCTAATCTCATGGTATCGAAAGGTCAATGGTCAGCAATCGGAAGCTTTTCTCTGCAGGTTCTCCTGCTTTATTTTCTTAAGCGAAGGTAATGAAAAATGATACAATGGGCAATTTTTGCAGAGAGGTAGCTTGAGCTGGCAATTCTTTATACCTCGGTTATATGAGTGGGTTGGCCCAGAATGCGGGATTGAATGCAAAAGATTGAATCCTTTGTCCCTGCCAGACGGCCTCCTTTTGGAGGATGGTGAGCGTCAGCGTCTGCATAGGTTTGTCAGGATTTTTTGCAGCAAATGCTCCGGGTGTGAGCACAGCGGTGCAGCAATGAGGCTTGGGGTCACGGACGGAGTGGTAGAGAATTGCTGAAAGAGATGCTTGCCGTGCAACTTTTGCAAATGCTTGTGTTGCGCTGTAGTTGCCTGGATCAGTCCAGAAGAGTGTATCTTTCTTGAAAGGAGCCAGTCGCAAATCGACCATTATTCCCTTCACTTGCACAGAAAACGCGGTGAATTGAGCGGGCGGAAGCCTGTCGAGATTCAAGGAATCCTGAAGAAATTGCCAGCGATGGTACCCAATTTCAGCCGCAGCAGTTTTTACCCGTTCTGCCCCATAAAAAACGCCGGGATCACTTGGAGCCCGAAACCGTGAGCCTTTAGGGTAGAGGGTTTTATAACGAAATGGCGTTGAGAGAAGATAGTGCAGTCCTGCCGTTTCAGTTGGTACGGGCGGCTTTCCCTGTTCAAGAATCTCTTCAAGCAGCGCCTGTTCAGCAAGTGAGTCTACAATTTTCATGGTCGAGACCACGTGCTGCGCCTCAACGATTCTCCATATTGTCCTCTGATGATTCCAGGCTTCAGACAATACCTCGGCAGGCGTCCAGATAGGTGACGACATGAACAAGTCCCTCCGTTGTTTCAATAAGTTCAACTGGCTTCCGGCCAGAAAGTGCCTTGTTTTCGCTGTTCAGCCATACTTTGGCCGCTTCTGATGATCCTCCCACAATCGAATCTAGCGATCGGAAGAGCCTGACCAGCAGCACAGCAAATTCCCACTCTTTTCTGTCGGTCGAAAGTAAAAAAGTTCCTGTATTGAGACGGCTGATTGTTGCCGGGCTCAGTCCGAGAATTCTGGAAAGTTTTGTGTTCGGGAGACCAAGATAGAGTGCCGTGTTTCGCACTGCCTTGGAAAGCACAGCCTGCCTGTTTTCCGGATGAAACTGTGTGGATTGCTGCATGGGTATCTATCTTCGTTTATGATTTCTGTGGAAATAATATAGTCGATTTGTTTCTGTAGAAAAATATAATTGTTCGTTATGAAAGTACCATCAACATCCTCACTCCTGAATGTTGCTCTGGCACTCGGTATTCTGACTCTCTCTTGCTCTCAGTTGAGTATCCTCTATGAATTCTTTCATATCGCTCTGTTCGATGCCGCCGGATCGTTTGGCATTGCCTGGTTTGCCTGAAGCAAAGGAAAAGAGTCGCTCGAAAAAGCCCGTACCGGCAAACTCGGCTGTTGCTGCAGCGGGAGTTGCGAGGCGTCGTAGTTTTTTAAAAGGATTACAGACCTGATAGAATCGCAGAATTGATGGAAGAAAGTGCCGGGAGCAGTTTTCTGTCAAATCGGGACTAAGTTGGCACCAAGTCGGCACCAAGTTGGCACCAGGTTGGCATCAAGTCGAAATTGTCTTGAGTTCATGCGAAAAACCTGCGACAGTTCAGCAATTGATGACGATCATGGAGTGGAAAGACCGGAGCAAGTTCAGGGAAAAATATGTCAATCCACTTTTGGAGGAGGATATTCTGGCGATGACCGTCTCGGAGAAACCGACCAGTTCCCGTCAACAGTACACCTTGACCGAAAAAGGCAGGCGATTGCTGGCGGATATTCGAAAGACGTCCTGAGACGGAATATTCCATTACAAACGGTGTGGGGAACGGAAGCTGTGTAATGATGAAGATTTCCCTATGGAACGGGTGTATTGGGCAAAACCATCTGGATGACCAGTTTCATGCCGCATGCGTTTGCATATCGGCGCAAGGTATTGAGTGATGGAGAGTGATCCTGCTTGCCCAGGCTTGCCTCAATGCGTGCCAGAACAGGCTGCGAAACTCCCATACGTGAAGCCACTTCAGCCTGGGTGAGGCCCGCCTGCGTACGGGCATGCAAAAGTGCCCTGAGAGCCGCAAACTCATCTTCAAGTGCATCGTAGGCTATTTTGAACTTTGGGTCGCTTGAGCTGTTATGAGCCGCATAAGCTTTTGGGTCAAAGGCTACAGGATTATAGGTGTTGCTGTCACTCATGGTGTAATCTCCTTCAGCCGTTTTCTGGCAAGTTTCAACTCTTTGATTGGTGTCGCCTGTCTCTTTTTTATGAATCCATGCAAAATGACAACCTTCCGGTCAACCAGACAACAGAAAAAAGCTCGTCCAATTCCCTCAGCACCTCTTGCACGAATTTCGAACAATCCATCACCAAATGGTCGGGTGTAGGGTAACCCAAGATTTGGCCCAGAGATCACGATTTGCTCTGTAATCCGGACAAAGCTCGCATTGATGCCGATTGGCCAGGCTTCAATCTCTTTCTGGACGGATTTATTGAAAAACAGAATTTGATAGCTCATTCGTCAATATAGCTCACAAGCTATAACATTCAAGGGGCGATGAAAATAATTTCTTTTTATTGTAAAGGTCGCTCGTCTCAAGATTGTCCGCGTTTGGGCTTCCGATCATTGTCAGGCTCTTCTGTCAAATGTTTCTCTATTCAACAAATGCGGGATTTGGTTCCAGCGCAATCGGTAAAACGGAGTGCCCGCACTGCGGTAATAGTAACGGTTGAGTTATATTCTTGAACAAGAAATGACTTCCGAAGTTTCAACAACGAACAAGGCTGTCACAGGGTAATGTTTCAGATCCTCTCCTTACCATGGTACATGAATTTCTGAAAGAAGAAGCAAGGGTAGCAGTATGAACATTCAGCATCTTGATTCTGCGTCAAAACTTGACGCATTGCTTGCCTTAACTGCTGAGAGCGAGGTGGTAGAATTCAAGGAGCTTAATCTGGAAGAGATCGAACGCATCCGTGCACAGGCAACTCTGGAGGATTGGAGTGCGGCAATAGTACCCGATGCGGGGCTGGATGATCTGGACGACGAGGCTCTCCGGGTCGCGCGTAACAACTTCAAGAGCAAATTCCCTGATAAAGCGGTTGACGTTGACGCATGGGACAATGCGACCTTTTTGAACAAGGCCAAATTATCCATCAAAGGAAAGTTGACCCGTACCGCCCTGATATTGCTGGGCAACAATGAAGCTGAACATTTTTTGTTGCCTGCTGATGTCAAAATCCGCTGGATACTCAAAGATCATTTGGGTAATGACCGTGACTATGCCTTGTTTGGTTTGCCGATGCTGCTTGCTGTTGACAAGGTCTATGCCAAAATCCGCAATCTGAAATACCGCTATCTCCCTGAAGGCACACTCTTTCCTGAAGAGATTGATCAATATGAGCCTTATGCAATTCGTGAGGCTGTAAATAATTGCCTTGCCCATCAGGATTATTCTCTGGCTGGGCGTATCAATGTGATTGAAGGAGACGAGACGCTGACCTTCACCAACCTCGGGAGTTTTGCGCCTGGCGATGTAAAGCGCGTGGTGATGGAAGACGCCCCGGAGGAGTATTACCGGAACCGCTTTTTAGCGACGGCTATGTTCAACCTGAAGATGGTGGAGACGGCAGGCGGCGGAATCCGGAAGTTGTTTCTGTTGCAGAGTGCCCGGTTTTTTCCGTTGCCCGATTATGAGCTTTCAAGCAATCGTGTAAAATTGAAACTCACTGGCAAGGTGCTGAACATGGACTATGCCCGTCTGCTTGCCAGCACCGGCGACTTGACTCTCAGCGAAATCATGGCGCTCGACAAGGTGCAAAAGAAGCTTTCACTCAGTAACGATGAAGAAAAACTGCTTAAAGCAAAATTCCTTATCGAAGGGCGCAAACCGAATTTTTATATCTCTCAAAAGGTGGCGCAGAAGATCGGTAAAAAAGCATCATACAGTAAAAACAGGGCTTTAGACAAACAGTACTACCTTGATATGATCTGCAGAGCGATTGGCGAACATGGTTCATTGAACCGCAAGGATATTAATGATCTCCTTTGGAATAAACTGCCTGATTGGATGAGTGATAAGCAGAAGATGTATAAGATAGGCAATCTGATGGGAGAGCTTCGCAGGAATCAAGTGACTGTCAATAAAGGTAGCATGGCTACTCCTCAGTGGGTTCTCGTAAAATAGAACGGGAAAGAAAAATTAAGAAAGGAAATACGTAATAACATCTTTTTAAGTCGTATTAAATTAGGTATTTACGTTCTCGTAAAATGTTGAACTTTATAAGCGTTTTACGAAACGATCAAATAGCTGATAGTTCTGAATGTTTAAAGTAATAGTCTGTGCAGCAGACCTGTGGATATTTGCCAGACGTTCTGAAACAGAATAGTTTACCACAAAACCTTACGGGAATCAAATAAATGCCGTCACTTGACTGGATTGGGAAAAAAGCTGTTGTAAACCACCACAAGCAGGTGCCGTTTCATTTGTTGCGTCAGAATATGGAGTTGTCGGCTGGTGACCCTGATTCAAAAAATCTTCTGGTGCAGGGGGATAACCTTGTGGCCTTGAAGGCATTGCTGCCATACTATGCCGGGCAGGTGAAGTGCATCTATATCGACCCGCCGTATAACACCGGAGTGGATGAGCGTGATGAAAGCGGGAAACGTACCGGATGGGTCTATGACGATAATGTCAGCAACCCTGAAATCAAAGATTGGCTTCACAAGGTTGTCGGGGCAGAGGCGGAAGATCTTTCTCGCCACGACAAGTGGTTGTGCATGATGTACCCGCGTCTCATGATGTTACATGAATTCCTGAAAGAAGATGGAGTGATTTTTGCAAGTATTGATGAAACAGAATACGCGAATCTCCGTCTGCTTTTTGATGAGATTTTTGGGCTTGGAAATCGTGTTGGAACAATAATCTGGGACAATGCCACCGACAACAACCCGACCAATATTGCGATGGAGCACGAATACATTCTTTGTTACGCAAAAAACAAGAGTCAGCTCCCATCAGTCTGGAAATCGCCAAATCTTGCGGTAAAAACGAAGCTTCTTCAAATCGGGGATGATTTCGTGGAGCAATATCCAGATCAGAAAGAACGCCAAGAAGCGTATACAAAGTGGTTTAGAGAAAACAAAGATTACTTGTGGCCTTTTGACAGGTATAAATTCATTGACGGAGACGGGATATACACAGGAAGTCAAAGCGTTCATAACCCTGGTAAAGAGGGGTATCGGTACGATATTATTCACCCAACAACGGAGCTACCATGTAAGCAGCCCATGATGGGTTACAGATTTCCGCAAGAAACCTATTACAGGTTGTTATCCGAAAAACGTGTCATTTTTGGCAATGATGAAACGAAGCTGATCGAGTTGAAGGTCTACGTAAAAGATTACAGAGCAAAGCTCTCCAGTCTTTTTACTCTCGACGGACGGGTCGGTACCAACGAAATCAAGGACATTCTTCATTACGATAAGCGCCCCTTTGATTTCCCAAAGCCAACGACATTACTGGAAGAGCTGTTCAGTTTTACAACATCAGGTGATGATCTGATTTTGGACTCTTTTGCGGGTTCGGGAACATCAGGTCATGCGGTATTGAAATTGAACAAAAGTGATGGTCAAAACCGGCGATTTATTCTTATCGAAATGAAAGAGAAGATAGCCCGCGATATCACGGCTGAACGTATCCGACGAGTTTCTGAAGGGTATGAAAGTATAAAGAATGTATCAGTGAAGGGCCTCGGTGGCGGTTTTCGCTTCTGCGAACTCGGCGAACCCCTCTTCTCCGCAGACGGCTCCATCAACAAGGCGGTCACCTTCAAGGAGCTGGCGCATCACATCTTTTTCATTGCGACCGGGGAGCCTCTGCCACCGGCCACCGATTTCTCAACCCCGTTTCTTGGCATCTTGAACAATATCGCAGTCTATCTGCTCTACAACGGAATTCTCGGCGATAACGAGGATGAGGGCGGCAATGTGCTTACCCGTTCTGTGTTAAGCCGGTTGCCGAAACATGAGGGCACAAAAATTGTCTACGGCAATGGCTGCCTGCTTGGCTCATCGCATCTCAACCGGGAGAATATCATTTTCCGCCAAATCCCCTACGAAGTGAGGTGCTCATGATAACCCTCAAGGATTACCAGTGGCGGTCGTTATCGGCCCTCTCCGACTATTTTACAGCCTTTCAGCAGGATGAGAGTGCCGGGATGGCTTATGCCACTGTCACCCGGCACTCCTTTGGCGCGGCGCTTTCTTATCGGGAGGTGAAGGAGCTTCCGGGGCTGCCCTATATCTGCCTCAGAATGCCCACTGGCGGAGGCAAAACCATTGTTGCCAGCCATGCCATCGGTATTGCGGCCAAAGAGTTGATGCACACGGAAACGCCGGTTGTTCTCTGGCTTGTTCCCTCCAATACCATCAAGGAGCAGACCTGTAATGCTCTGAAAGATCGGAACCACCCCTACCGGCAGGCGGTTGAGGAGTCGATGCCCTCGGTTGCGGTGCTGACCATGCCGGAGGCGCTCTACGTCACTCGTCCGACGCTTGCCAACAATGCCACCATTATTGTCTCCACCATTCAGGCCTTCAGGGTCGATGAAACGGAGGGGCGAAAGGTCTATGAGCAATCCGGCGTTCTGATGGAGCACTTCACTGATCTCGACACCGCTCTCGCCCAAACCCTTGAAGCCTACGACAACGGCGTGCCGATTCAGTCGCTGGCCAATCTGTTGAAAATGCACCGTCCAATTGTGATTGTTGACGAAGCGCACAACTCCCGGACGCAGCTCTCCTTTGAAACGCTCGCCCGCTTCAACCCCTCCTGCATCATTGAGTTCACAGCAACACCGGCCACCGAGCACAATCCAAGCAACATCCTCTACTCCGTCTCGGCGGCAGAGCTGAAGGCGGCCCAGATGATCAAGATGCCCATCCGGCTCGAAACAAGGCCAAACTGGAAGGAGCTGCTGACGGATGCCATCGCTTGCCGCAAGCATCTTGAACAGCTTGCCCTTGAAGAGCAGCAGGCGACAGGCGAGTACATCAGGCCGATCATGCTCATTCAGGCACAGGCCAAAAGCCAGACGCATGAGACGCTCACCGTTGAGGTTGTTGAGCAGTGCCTGATTGATGATTTTAACATTCCGGCGGAGCAGATTCGCCGGGCTACCGGAACCGACAAGGGGCTGGAAAATCTTGACCTTGCGGCATCGAGTTGCAAGGTACGCTTTATCATTACCGTGCAGGCATTGCGGGAGGGGTGGGACTGCCCCTTTGCCTACGTCCTTTGCTCCGTTGCCGAGATGCGCTCCTCCACGGCGGTCGAACAGATTCTCGGCCGTATCATGCGGCTGCACCTTGCAAAGCGGAAGCAGCGGGCAGAGCTGAACATGGCTTATGCCTTTTCAGCATCGAAAAACTTTGTTGAGGCGGCCAACGCCCTTGAAGATGCGCTGATTCAAAACGGCTTCAACCGGCAGGAGGCCAAAGAGCTGATAACCCGTATGCCAGCCGGGGAACAGGGCAGGCTTGACCTCTTCTTCAAGGTCTCGGAACCTCTCGCAGAAGTGCCACTCCTTGCAGGGTTGCCCGAAACCGTTGCCAATAAATTCACCTACGACGAGGCGAGCAAAACCTGCACCTTCGTCGGTATCATGGAAGAGCCTGAGAAGTACGCGATTCTTGATTGCTGCACAACGCCGGAAGCCAAGGCAACTATCGAGAGGCTCTATCGCAAAAGCTGTGGCATACCGCCGGAACAGCCAAAAACAGCGGCTGAACTCGGCATTGACTTCTCGGTTCCTCTCCTCTCCGTGCAGCAGGGTGAGCTGTTTGAACCCTTCGAGGAGAGCCATTTCCTTGAAATTCCGTGGAGACTCTCCAAATACCCGCCCGCCTTCACCGAGTCAGACTATGCAGCAAAGCAGTTTGACGGTAAGGTGATTGACATTGACGTTGATGATCGCGGCAAGGTCTCAAAGTCATTCCTCAAGGATTTGCGCCATCAGATCTCTTTTCTGGAGCCAGATGACGATGAAAGTGTGGCAACGCTGGTTCACTGGATTGACCGGAACATCCCGAACCGCGCTGATATCTTCCCGTCAGAGAGCGGCCCTTGGCTCATCGGCGTTATTCACTATCTCCTGAACGAGAGAACTATCTCCCTTCAGGAGCTTTTCCACGACAAATACACCCTGCGCCAAAGGATTGTTGCAAAAATAGATACTCTGCGCAAAGCCGAGCGGCAGAAAGCTTATCAGGCATTTCTCCTGCCGGAATGTGCAACCCCGATTGTGGTGACACCAGCCCGATGCTTTACATTCAAACCCGACGAATACCCCTGCAATGCAAAATATAAGGGCAGCTTCAAGTTCCAGAAGCACTACTACAAAGAGATTGCCTCCCTGAACGGCGAAGAGGAGGAGTGCGCAATCTATATCGATCAACTCCCCGAAGTTGAATTCTGGGTACGCAACATCGAACGGCGCGAGTTCCACTCCTTCTGGCTCCAGACATCCACCGACAAATTCTACCCCGACTTTGTCTGCAAACTCAAGGATGGGCGCTTTTTCGTTGTCGAATATAAAGCGGAGACATCATGGAGCAATGAAGATTCACGAGAGAAACTCGCCTTGGGGGAGTTGTGGGAGAAGCGCAGCAATGGCACCTGCCTGTTTGTGATGCCGAAGGGGCGGGACTTGGCGGGGATTGGGGGGAAGGTAAAGTTCAAAAATAAAGAAAGTGATTGATTATAAAGTCCAGAAACGGTAGTTTGTCGGTGTATAATTTTTATTCTGGTCGTATTGCTATGAACTGATTGTATACGTGTGGTGCGCCATTTAAATTTTCGTTTTTTTGGAGGTAATAGATAATGCTTAATTGGAGGAAGAAAACTATGCCAAACACCGAGTCAACGCAATTAAAAGTGCTCAACTATGCTGATGCCCTTAAGGGTATAGCAAATAAAATAAAAACGACGAATATTGATGAATTTCGATACAGTGATAATTATTTCCACTCTAATTTTATTATTTATGGCAGCTCAAAGGTTTTTGGGAAAAACGCATCAAATGAAAGAGAATTAACTGCGGTGATGAAAGATTTTATCTTTATTGAGAATTTGATTGCTGGACTAAAACGCAGGATTTCTGATATTCCTGATATAAATCATAGTCGACATATTACAAATATTAGTAGAATCGAAAAATCAATGATGAGCTTTTTACAATATGGGTCATGGGACGATTATAGAAATGCAATATCAGTTCCAGCACTAAATGAACTTGATTACTCTTCTGAACAGCTCGATAGATCTTATGGTACACCATATTTTAATTCTATAAAATGGGGAAATGTTAATTCAGCAATAAAAGATGTTAATAATATAAATGGGGGATATAATATCAACAATGAACAAGAGTATATAAAACAAATTGGTATAGTTATCGAAGATACTAATAATAAAAAAGATATTTTTGGAGAACATGCGATATATAATTCATGTTATAAAATAAATTCAATTTCTCTATATATGCGTAATAATTTTCAAGGGAAAGAAACTGAAATAATTAAAAAATTATATGAAATTATCACGGTTTTTAACGAGCTTATGACGTTTGTGTCCAACACAGCAATGCTTGGTAGTGGTGTAGGTAGACTGTTTTTGCCATAAAAAATTGAACGATAGAATTCCGGGTTTGGGCAATAAAAATGAAAATAGCTGCTTGATAATCAACTACCCCGCAGCAGAGCTACGGGGTATAACGTCATGTTTAAGAATACTTTCACAAAGCACAGCTTTGAGGAATGTATCCTATAGCGATTTAATTTAAGATTTCTGAATAATACAACAAAAATATGACGAAGTATGAGGATATTTCTTTCAAGTACATATGAGGATATGATCGAATATCGTAACTCGGTTATGGAGGTATTGCGTGGAAATGAAATGATATATCGCGGAATGGAGTTTTTTGGCGCATCAGAAAATACTCCTATTGATGTTTGCTTCCAAAATATTGCAGAATCAGATCGAATGATTGTTCTTTTAGGTACTCGTTATGGTTCACGTCCAGATTGCAATAGTCACTCATTTACGGAATTGGAAATAAGGGAGGCTGAAAGGCTTGGAAAGCCTATTCTGATTTATATTTTAGATACAGATAGACAGCCTGTGTTAATAAAACATGTTGACTCGGGAAAAAACAAATCAGATTTGGACGCATTAATTAATTATTTAAGTAATAAGTATTCTGTCCAGAAGTATGTGACACCTGAGGAATTGGGGGTGATTTTAGCTAGAGATCTTCTTCGAATAGAAAAAGACACAAACACACACAGGGGAAAAAATAGTTTAATAGGGGAGTATAGAGAAACTGCGTATGACAAATTAGCATATTGGTATGATCATTGGTATAAAGATCATTGGGAGCTTGATGATCCATTTAAGACTATTGTATCTATAATAAAAGCCTATGATGAGGGCTCACGGGGAAATATACTACGGAAAAAAATATTGGATTGTGCTTGTGGTACCGGCAACACCTATGTTTCATTCACAAAGAATGGCTATAATATTTATGGCACTGATGGCTCCCGCTATATGCTTCAAAAAGCAAAAAATAATTGTGATAGCATAGGGGTATCGACGGATCATATTGAGTTAGAGCCGCTTAATTGGACAGATAATAAATCTTATCATGCTAAATTTTCTTCTGGTTTTTTTGATGTAATTATTAATACTGCGAATTCGTTTTGTCATATACCACCTGTTTCGGGATATATGGATGTTGCTCTGAATAATTTTTACGACCTTTTAGCACCAGGAGGGTTGCTTATCATTGATACAAAGAAATATATAAAAACCCGATCTTTAAATGATATAGAGACATACCAAGAGTTGCGATACATCGCGGGAAAACAAGAATGGATATTAAGATCTGAGAGAGAAGAACCTCGGAATATTGAGGGCCTTGGGAACGTAAAATTCCATACAAGATTGATGTATGACAATGACCCTGCTTTTACTCATCCGGTCTGTAGGGCTTTAATTGTTGTTACGATTTATGGGGAATCTATCAATCCATGTGTCCACGTAATACCATATTATCCATTACCTTCAGTGATGTTAAAGATGGAAATGGAAAAGGCGGGATTTATGCCGGTGACGATTTTTCCGGCTATGGAAAATCTTGTTTTGGACTGGAAGTATGATATTGTTGTTGGGAGAAAGCCGGGATAAAGATAGTGGTATAAGGCAGCAATATCTGCCAGTCTGCATGACAATGTGTCTACTTCGTTGACGCTCTTCGGCAAAGCCGTGGGTTCATAAGAATCGCGCAGATCTGTGTTTCCCCGAAAGGATGCGAAGTTTACCCAACAGCAACCCCCATCCGGGTGACATATACCTTTTCATGCAAGCGTGTCCGGATCTCTTCACTGGATGCGGTTTCAAAGAACAACTCCAAGGCTTCACGAAGATTATCGCGGGCGTTTTCAATGCTCTCTCCTTGGCTTGCAATATCAAATTCGGGACAAATGGAAGCATACCCATCCTTTTCATGTGTGATAATGACTGTCAGTTGCTTTTGCATGGATTTGTCCGCTTGATTTGAAAATTATTGAGCTTCTTTTCTATAGAAGTAGGAACCTGAATCGCCCCATGAAGTTGTAGTAACAAGGTAATAAAAATAATGAACAGCAAAGCTGATGATTGAGTCTTAGCCGCTCCTTGACCAAGAGTGTTATTTCATCTTTGTAATAGGGCATCAGAAAGCGGTGTGATCGGAATCGAAACATGCCACAAGAGTATTCTCATCCGTCAGGTTTGGCGGGTGCATTTTCAGTTTCTTCATCTTTATTATTGTCAAGCTTTTTAAGCATCTCAAGTGCTCCGGTTTCAAATCGTGAAAAGGCGAACCACTTTTTCCCTAAATCTTTGAGAGATGCTCCAATATGGTAAATCTCGGCTCCGTCAATATTCAAAAAACGGTCATGAGCCTCTTTGAAAGATTTGATGACGACAGTCGGGTATTGCTGGTTATGCTTTTCTATGTCCAGTGCAAGCTGTTTTGAAATAGCTTTTGTGTAAATCGTGCAGGAGACAGCGGAAGATCGTTTGCTTAAAATACCTTTTCAAATTTTTTCTCTGTTTCGGATTCAAAAACAAGCTGACGCTGCTCAACAGAATCAAGCCGGGCAAACACTTGCGCGTTGTTCTGGATGAAACGCCGTATTTCAAAGAAGGCGTTGATGATTTTGATACTGACTTTAACAGCCGTGTCACTGTGGAGCACGGCTGACAGCATTGCGACTCCCTGTTCGGTAAAGGCAATGGGAAGGTATCTTCTGCCACCATGCCTGCTTGAGGTCACAGCTTGTGACCTCAAGTGTAATTGCTCCCATTTTGCGGCCAGCTCCTGATCTTCACTCTGGGTAAGCTGAAATCTGAACTCTTGTGGAAAGCGTTCCATGTTGCGCTTGACCGCCTGGTTGAGCACTTTGGTTTCAACCCCGTAGATAACGGCCAGATCCCTGTCAAGCATTACCTGAACCCCTCGCATGGTTACAATCATGCTCTGGATGTTGAGATATGCTAAATCGGTCATTGTTTTTATGCGCAAGTTGTATTGGTGTGTGTAGCCTCAGATTAGTGCGTTGTCCTCGTTTTTTTCTGAGCTGGGGCTCGGCGTTCCCGAGGTGCGGCAACACTGATGGTTACCAAGGCTGCAAGTTCAGTCTGTTTCAGGTTCAGTCCGGGATACGCAAGGCGCGGAATTCCATCTGCGTGGGTGGCGGGGGACTCTCTGTGAAGCGCAGTATCAATCAAGAAATATTCTTTACATTGAGTCATGTGTCGCAATGTTCACCGTTTGGTTGGAAATGGTCGATAGACTGGCCATCTCCACTTTCGTGATTGAGCTGAAGCAATGGTTCATGCATACGGAGAGTTTGACGCCAGTAAGCTATTCATCAACATCAGCAAGAGAACAACAGGATGATTACGTCATTTGATATTAAAAACTTCGGACCGTTATCGTCTCTACGGGGAGAGGGTTTGGGGAAGCTCAACCTGGTGCTTGGCGCCAATAGCTGCGGAAAGACCTTTCTTCTCAAGGCGCTGTATGCAACGATGCGTGCACAGGAAGAGAGCGGAAGGGGAGAAGATCCCCGTGACTTTTCCGAGGTGCTGGGTGACAAGCTGTACTGGACATTTCAGGCTGATAAGTTAGGTGATTTGGTGCAAAAAGGTGTCGGTAATCGTCTTGCTGTTTCCGTTACTATGCAGAATAACTGTAGTCTGGCTTACGAGTTTGGCCCTGATGCCAGTCGCAAGGTAGTGCCGTTACACAACAATTTGGCGCCAAGAGAGGCCAATTCTATTTTTTTACCGCCTAAAGAGGTGTTGACACTTGCCAGGGTCATTTTGAAGTCAGGTCTGCAAGACAAGGCATTTGGTTTTGATGCAACCTATGTCGATTTGGTGCTTGCTCTTCAAAATCCGACGCAGCGAGAGCGAACTTTCAACGGCTTTACTCGTTCACGCCAGCAGTTGGAGCGGATGTTTCAGGGAAAGATTGAATATGTGCCGGATGCTGAACGATGGGTCTACAAAAAGGGAAACAGTCGTTTTTCGCTGAATACGACGGCGGAGGGAATAAAAAAAATAGCCATTCTTGATACGCTCCTTGGGAATCGTTTTTTAACCCCGGATTCTGTTGTTTTTATTGATGAGCCTGAGTCAGCATTGCATCCAACAGCGATCAGTCAGTTGCTCGACATTGTCTATCAACTCTCTGATGCAGGAATTCAGTTTTTTATTGCATCACACTCCTATTTTGTGGTGAAAAAGCTCTATTTGATAGCCTTATCAAAAAATATACATATCCCGGTATTTCTTGCTGACCAGGACGGAGGCTGGCATCAGGAAGATTTACTGCAAGGCATTCCGGATAATGAAATCATTAATGAATCCATTCGCCTTTTTGATCAAGAGCTTGAGGTCTCTGCGGGATGAGTATCTCAATCACTGAATCGGGGATGACCTTTGGCCGTTTTGCTCCAAATGACGTTTTCGAGTTTGAAAAAGTGTTAACTGAACTGAAATTCGGTGACCATGTTTCAAAAGTCGAATTTATTGTGCGTTATGGCTTGGGCAGTGCTGCGGTTGTTTTTGTGGAAGCAAAGCGCTCCGTTCCTCGTCAATCAGATGTTTTTTTTGCTGAAGTTCGATTGAAAATGATTCATGCGCTCACTGTCTGGTTTACAGCGCTTTGCGGGCGTCATGAGCAACTTCTGAAAGTTATACCGGATAATCTGAACAAGGTTGAGCATTTAAAGCTCCCTTTGAAAATGTATCTGGTGATTCCGGAAGCTCCGGATTCCATGCTGCCACAGCTTTCGGATAAGTTCAGGCAATCACTGTCGGCAGAGCAGAAGATCTGGGCAATCCGATACTCAGATATCAGTGTGTTGAATGAAAGCAGGGCTAAACCGAAGTTCCCTGTATAAAAAAATGATAACCTATTATATAAAAAGCAAAAAGACGTGAAATCAACTTCCATCTACTGGGTACAAACGAATCAATTCCATTGCACGGGTTTGAAGTGGTGTTGGTTCGGTATCCTGGGAAATCACAGGGCTTCCTGGAGCAGATTTCAGTCTGCACCGGTTTCGACTGCGAGTGCCCAGTTCCATGATAAGCGAGCGAAAACTGTGAACGGGGAATCCCTCTTTGTTTGTTTTTGTACTTTTTTTCTTTTTTGCCGATTTGGATGAGACTGCAGGCTTGATCGGATCGCGCTCTTTCCTGTCCTGAGCAAGTTCTTCATCATCGAAGAGCAAAGGAGCAAGTGCTTGACGCATGTGCCACTCAACATAATAAACCAGCAAGCACAGAAAGATATGGGCACGAACACGTTCGGCATAATAATGGTATATGGGCCGTACCTGCAGGTCAATACTTTTGAAGGTGCGGAAAACCTGTTCAACTTTTGCTAAATTCTTATAGCTTCTTACGGTATCCTCTGCCGACAGGTTCTGTCGGCTTTCGCTGGTGCGAATAACATAGATGCCATCCAACTCCGCTTCTTGTGCGATCGATTCAGCTTTCCTCTTGAAGGAAAACTCTCCGTCAGCAATCGATAGCTCAAAGTGTTTGGCCATTTTATACCCATTGATCACCTTGCCAACCTTTTGACCAATTTCCGATGCACTCAGCGGGGTTTTCGTGCGACGATGAACCTCATCAACAATTTTTTGTAGCTTGTTTTCTGTTGCATCCAATAACTCCTGGCGCTTGCGCCTCCGTTCATCACAGAGCAGGGGGTTGAAGCAGGCGATCAGGCGTTCATCGGGGAAATCTGCCGAAGTTATTTCTGCCAGATTTTTTTCATCAAACAATGACAACTGCAAATGATTATTTGCTGCAAGTTTGCGAATGTTTTCACTTCGCAACGCTGAAATCCACCCAATCCCGGGATGAGTTTTCAGGATATCAATCTGTGTCTGAGTCAATGTACCACGATCTCCAACCAGAACCACTCGCTGCAAGGCAAAACGCTCTTTCAGCTTCTCCACTTGGTCTGCTACGGTACTGGGATCACCAGTGTTACCCGGATAAACCTCAACAGCTATGGGACGCCCCTTGACATCGGTCAGTACTCCGTAGGTAATAATTGGCTTGCCTCGCCGACCCTGTTTATCGTGGCCTAAACGTGCCAGGGGACAACAATGGCCCTCATAAGAGCTATTGCTCACATCATAAAATACGTGTTGACCTTCACCAAGGTGACGGCTTGCAAATCTCTTTTCAAGAACAGGTTGGCGTTCCAGCAACCAGTCCATGGCTGCATACAATTCATCTTCATCAGCATCCTCAACATTGAGTAACTGCGCAAGAGTTGTGCTATGCCATAACCTCGTAGTGGCCAATTTTGAAGATGGCGCAATCAGGCGTTCGACGATCATTGCCAAAACGAGATCACGCTCACGAGTCCGTCGGGCAGCGATCATTTTGTCAAAACCGATAAGACGAATCATCTCAAGAAGAGCTTCAACATGACCATGAGGCAATGAGCGTTCAATTGAAAATACCTCACTGGGTGAGACCAGCGGTTCATTTTTCAAAACCCGTCGTAACGCAGTAACCTGTTCCGGAGGCCAGTTCGAAATATTAGCCACGGTGCGTTTCATGACTTTGTCGTTCTCACGCCAAGACTCACGGAGCAAGATGGCGGGACGAGAGTTTCTATTTGGAATAATATCAACGTGCATGGGTTTAGTATATCACTAAAACCCAAATAAAACAAGCGGCTTGATGTATTTTACATGGGTACAAAATACGTAAATTCCCTGCAATTTATCGAAATTCAATATGTTATACGATTTTACGTCAAGGAACTTCGGGCTAAAAAACAGGGTCTGGTTGGTCGAAATGATGAGGGGGACAATCGGCGAAATGTATGAAAGTTCAGCAAGTTCAGTCTGCTCCAAGGTTAGCCCGGAGACGAAGAGCGCGGATCTACTTTACCCCGTTGTGATGGATGTCACGAAATCAATTTACAATGATACGTGCAAGCATTTTTCGTTCACTCTTTGTTGTAATGCGACTGGCGACAAGTATCAAATATATTGAATGATGGGAAGAATTTGTGTGTTTTTTAAAATTTCCATCAGATGGCAGCGCCAAAGAGGGAGTTCTGTTCGAAACGGGGTTTGATGCTATCACCCCCGCTCAGCCGATGGAATAAAGTCGTTCTGAATCCGCTCAGCCTCTCTCATCGGCAACCCTGCTGCTTCAGCAAATTCGGGCCAGCGTTTTATGGCGGCACTCACACTACTGATTATTCCTTTGTAATCGGGTACCAGAAAGCGGTCGCCGACGGCATGGAAATCGCTGCGGTTCATGTTGCGGAATTTGCCGTTGACCGACATCAGGTGCTGATATGTCCACTCTCCGTTGGGGTTGAAGGAGTGGGTCAGGTCGTACGCTGGTGCGAGATGCCACTCTCCGGTTTTCTCCATGAGGAAGGAGTGGTTTTTTGTATGGTCATCGCAATTTGCGGCAAGGACGTTAAAGATCATGCGGCGATATGCCTCGGCCAATTCGTGCAAGGGCAGATTGAGTGCTTTGATGGTCTGAAAATATTGGCTGTAATCGTGGGTGGCCCGCTGCCGGTAGTCGAGGTGCTGCATGGCGCAGAGTGTCTGGAGATGCAGCTTTGTGCCGTTTGAACGGTCAAAACGGCGTGTCATGAAGTGGGCACGGCCATTCTCTTCGAGTAATCGGGATTCTGATATGGTTATTCCGGCAGCACGGGCCATCAGGTAGTATGCGTATTCAATGCGCCCGTACCCTTTTCCTGTGCTGAGATCCTCCCCTTCCCCAACACCGTCAAGCTTGAGCAGCCACTGTTCAAAACCGGGATCTGCAGGCAGTTGCCCTGAGCGAATCTCTTTGGTTTCGGGATTCCAGGCAATGACCGCCTTGGCACGTGCTCCGCCTGCGGATGTTCCGACCTGAATGAGGTTCATGATGGCCGCTTGCGTATCCCTGTCGCCATCAATGGTGCCCGAAAGCGCCTCTCTGGAGCTGATAACCAGTTTTGAGATTTCAACGGCGGTGGCTTTGGTATGGCGCGGGCCCCGAACCGGCCTGAATTCGAGTGCGCCCATGCCGCGTTTGCCCATGTATGCCAGACGGTCGAGGGGGGTAATGGCCTCTTTTTGCATACCGGCTTTTGCCAAATAAGCATCAATCAGGGCATTACCGAAATCGTCCGGAATGGCGTCGGCCAGCATGGCTGGAAGTCGCCGGAATGTTGCTTCAGGAAGGAGCGGGAATATGTGAATGCTCTCTTTTACCGGCATGGTCATCGGTGCCAGCTCAATGCCTCCGACCTGCCATGAGGGTGCGTATTCAAAAACGTAGTAACCGGTTCCGGAATCAAGCGAAATGGCGCCAACAGTTTTCTCCCAGGCACGGACTTCGATGAGCTTGACGGGGTGGTACATGCTCTTACTCCGTTTTCGGTTTGCGGGAGCGGGAAACCTTTTTTCGTACCCTATCCTTGCGTTGCCCTTTCAAGAGTTGCATAGGGCTTACTGAAACCGTTGGCGCCAAAGCGTTCAGCCAGTCAGTTCGACCAAGAACTCTCGAAACCTTGATGATTGTTTTGAGTGATGAACCTTTGCCCCCTTCAAGATTTTTCAGCGCACCAACACTGATGGATGCGAGGGTAGCAAGTTCGGTCTGTTCCAGATCAGCCCGGATACGCAGGGCCCGGAACTGATCTCCGACGAGAAGTTCCCATTCATCTGATGAAAAGGAGTTTATATCTGAAGCCATAATAGTGTCTTTTGATACTTGATATTTGTATGATAGGCAATATTATGCTTTTCAGAAAGCATCAATCGTGATTTCCATGCAGGGAACTCCAGATTTTTCCTCTACCGTGATGCTTTGCCCATGAAGGCGATAGCTCAGTTGGCTCTGCTGCCGTGGATTGGAGAGAACATTGGGGTTCAGAACGCCATAATTTATTCCTCCCTGGTGTCGAGCGGAGAAGGTGAGCAGGCCGGGATGGCCTTCCCGGTGAATTCTCGTTCCGATAGCTTGGGTGAAGGTGTAATCAGTTTTATGAAGGAGATTTGGATAGTTGTCAGCGGCAGAGCGAAAATCAAGCAGTATCGCATCGCACGCCACAGCGTAGAGTGTGCGCTCAATGGTAACCTCTTCATGCTCAAAGCCGGCATCGCAGAGTAAGCCCCGAAACCAGTGGTAAGCCGATTCATGGACTGATGTCTGGAGCGTATCGCTGCCATACCAGACTCCGAATGATCCATCAGAGAATCGGCTTGTCTGCCGGTATTTAAATTGCCAGTGTATAGCATTGAGCCACAGGGCCTCTTCAAAGGGGCGATGGATCTCAGGAGTGTGCGAATGATAAGGCAGCGGTCTGGTGTCGGATTCTACCTGACGAGCCAGAACCCACTCCTCCGTGTTGCTGCTCAGGTCGTCGAAAGGATTCTCTGATTCATTCAGGGATACAATATTGCGCAGCAAGTCGTGATGAATATCGGCTACCGCGAGACGGGTGAATAGGTGATCCATGGTATGTAGCCGATTACATTTCGCTTGTGGCGCGGTCAAGATAGAATCGCACCATCAAAAGACCGGCAAAACCCCACTCTTTGATGACCTCTACCGGGGTGAGGTTATCGAATGCTTTGTTCCGTGTGGAGATCCAGCGATAGGCAAGATCGCGGTTTTTCGGAAAAAGCATACGCAGATTCTTGTGGATGGCCAGCAAATGACCGACCCGTTCATACTGATCACGACTGGTTCCGATTGCTTCGCCTTTGCGATAGCGAGTCAAGGCGGCTCTGTTGGCTGGCGCAAGCCCTAAAAGCAGGGCCTGATCTTCCGTTGTCAGCTTCCAGTGGTCGAAAAGCGTCATCACCATTTTGGCTAATGCTCCACGATCTTTCGACGTGATGATCTGGCGCTCAAGTACCGTGTTCATTGTTTCCCTCCTTTGTTTTGAACTCTACGAAACCAATATAAAGAGTAGTTTCTATTGGAACAAAAAATGTTTTAATAGTGCTTTTTGTGGCAGTTTGCCTGACGACTTCTCATTTCCCGGATATGACAACCTCTCAACACAATATTATTGGACGAGTTACCGCAACGGGAAAAGCCGGAACATTCCCCGGCTTTTTTATTCCCTGAACCCGTTCAACTTTATATAATTTTATTATGTTGGCTTTGAACGTGATGCTTATGAACAGCTCTCTCTTTTTTGTGTGTCGATGAGTTGTGGCGCAATTGCCGTAAAGGATTATAGAATTAGATTGTATCAATGAATGCCGTTAGCCTGAAAAAACTCGAATTTGATAAAGTTGCCAACTACGCAACGCAGTTCTGCCTCTCCGCGATGGGGCGCGACCGGCTTCTTGAGGCTGTGCCGCAGGTTGGTCGTGAAGCGCTGGTAGCGGAGCTTGAACGGGTGCTTGAGTTACGCAATCTGCTGCAGGAGGGGAGTGCGCTCCCTTTTTCCTGGTTGCCGGATACGCGCCCGCTCCTGAAAAAACTGGAAATTCTTGAGAGTTATCTTGAGCCGGAGGAGTTGCAGGATATTCATCATCTGCTCTTTTCATCGGTGCAGTTGCGCAAGTTCATGTTCCTCAACCGTGAGGTTTATCCGCTGCTGAATGAGTTCACCATCAGGCTCTGGCTTGAGAAGAGTTTGCAGGCCTCTATCCGACGGATTATTGATGAGCAGTCGAGGGTGCGTGATACGGCCAGCGAGGCGCTTCTGATGATCCGCCGTGAGCTGAGTGGCAGCCGTGAGCTGATCCGTCGGAAGATGGAGCGGCTGCTCAGGCGTTGCCAGGAGAGTGGCTGGCTGATGGAGGATACGATAGCCATCAAGAACGGGCGGCTGACGCTTGGCCTCAGGGTGGAGTACAAGTACAAGATAGCGGGCTACATCCAGGATTATTCGGGGAGCGGGCAGACGGTTTTTATTGAGCCTGCCGAAACGCTTGAGATCAGTAACCGCATTCAGGATCTGGAGATCAGTGAGCGGAGGGAGATTGAGCGCATTCTGAAGGAGATGACTGAAGAGCTGCGGCCCGAGATTGAAAACCTAAGGTATAATGAAACTATCCTCGGTGAGTTTGATGCCTTGTATGCACGGGCACGCTTTGCCGTTGAAACGAACTCGGTGCTTCCCGGTATTGCCAAAGGGCATTCGCTGCGCATTGTGAAGGGGTTTCATCCCTGGCTCCTGATTTCGCATCATCAAAAAGAGGTTTTGCCGCTCGATCTTGATCTGGATGAGGATGACCGGGTGCTTGTGATTTCAGGCCCCAATGCGGGTGGAAAATCGGTGGCGATGAAGACGGCCGGTCTGCTCTGTTGTATGCTGGTGCACGGCTATCTGCTGCCCTGCAGCGAGAGCTCGGTTTTTCCTCTTTTTGGCGATATTTTTATTGAGATTGGCGACGATCAGTCGATTGAGAATGACCTTTCCACCTTCAGTTCCCATCTTGGCGCCATCAAAACCATTCTTGATGTTGCCGGGAGCAGTGATCTGGTGCTGATTGATGAGCTCTGCGCCGGAACTGATGTGGAGGAGGGTGGAGCCATTGCCCGTGCGGTGATGGAGGAGCTGCTCAATCGAGGCACCAAAACCATTGTGACCACCCATCTCGGCGATTTGAAGGCCTATGCCCATGAGCGCGAGGGAGTGGTCAACGGCGCGATGGAGTTCAACCGGGCAGGGCTGGTGCCTACCTTCCGTTTTGTCAAGGGGTTGCCGGGCAACAGCTTTGCCTTTGCAATGATGAAGCGGATGGGGTTTCCTGAAACCATGGTTGAGCGGGCATCGGGATTTATGCAGGATGAGCGTATCGGGCTTGATCGGATGCTTGATGACCTGAGCCGCCTCTTTGAGGAGAATCGCCTGCTGAAGCAGCAGCTTGAGGCAGAGCGGGCGGATCTTGCGGCACGCGAACTCTCCCTGCGCACTGAGGAGGCTCGAATGGAGCGGAAGCGCAGGGATCTGAAACTTGGCGCCTCAAGGGAACTCCAGAAAGAGGTGGAATCTGCCAGAAAAGAGATCAAAGAGATTGTTCAGGAGGTCAAGAGCACACCAACTGACGCAAAAGCCGTGCAGGAGGCCAGAAAAAAACTTGGATTGAAAAAGCAGGAGGCTGAAAAGAGTGAGCTTTCTCTTCGGGCTGAAGCCGAAATGGCAGTGCCTCTTGATCGGACTATCCGTGAGGGTGACCTGGTCAGGATTCTTGATACGAGTACCTCCGGTGAGGTTGAGAGTGTTAATCAGGAGAGTGTGGTGGTGCTGTGCGGTAATTTCAGGTTGACCACATCGCTCAAAAATCTTGAGAAAACATCAAAAACTCAGGCTAAAAAAATTCACAAGGAGCCTTTGCCCCGGCAGCAAAAGGTCTCCTGGTCGGCTACGACTTCAGGTGTTGAATCAACAAAGCTTGATTTGCGGGGGCTCAGTGGTGATGAGGCGATCATGAAAATTGACCGGTTTATTGATACGATGCGCCTTAACCGTATTCATTCAGCGATGATCCTTCATGGCAAGGGAACCGGATCACTCCGGCAGAGGACGGCGGAGTTCCTGCAGCAGCACAGCGCGGTCAAGAGTTTTCGTCTTGGTGAGTGGGGCGAAGGAGGGGCTGGAGTGACGGTGGTGGAGCTGGAGTAAGAACCATTTTCTTTCCGATCGGGGCAGATGCATTGAAAAACAGCGTTCAATACCGTATCTTGTGCCCAACAGGGGTTGCAACGCAGCTCACATCATTTTCCGGTTTTTAACCGATAACGCACTATAATCCTGCAGGAGTTGAAAGAAGAGTACCAAACATATTTCACTGTACCCAACCAGTTGACTGCCTTGAGAATTTTGCTGGTTCCGGTTTTTGTGGTGCTGCTGCTGCAGGTTGATCCCTGGTTCAAACTGTTCGGTGTGCTTGTTTTTGCCGTAGCCTCCCTGACTGATATCTATGATGGTTATCATGCAAGGAAATACGGTGTTGAAACCCGTCTCGGCGCTTTTCTTGATCCTCTTGCCGATAAATTGCTGATCACTGCAGCTTTTCTTCTCTATGTCTGGATGGGTTATCTTGTTCTCTGGATGGTCGTTCTGGTTGTAGTTCGTGATGTTGTCATCACAGCGTTGAGAATTTATGCTGAATATAAAAACAAACCTGTTGTGACGAGCGTGGAGGCAAAGTACAAAACGGTGGTACAGAATGTTTTTGTCTATGCGATCATGGTGCTGATGTTGATGAAAGAGTCCGCTTTTTCCGGCAAGAGTGTTGCTGTGATGATTAATGGTTTTCTTGGTTCCGGCTATCTTGATTTCGTCATGCTTGCTGTAACCGTTTTTACTGTTTATACAGGCATATCCTATCTGGTGAGTAACTGGAAAATATATTTTCAGAAGCCACTCCAGGAGTGATGACAAGATGAAGCTCCTCACTGCCAAAATTCTCTCGACCTGTTTCGGAATTGGCTTTTTTCCGGTAGCGCCTGGGACTTTTACGAGTGTTGTGGCCGTTTTCTGCTATTATTTTCTTCCGGCACTGCACAATCCGTTGCTCTTGTTCTCCCTTGTTCTGCTCTGCAGTGGCGTTGGCATATGGGCTGGCGGAGTGATGGAGGAGCAGTATGGAAACGATCCATCAATTGTTACGATTGACGAGCTTGCCGGTCAGTGGCTGGCGCTTGTTGCCCTGCCGGAAGGGGCGCTGCCCCTTCTGCTCTCGCTGGCGTTCTTCCGTCTTTTTGATATCGCTAAACCGGGGCCAGTCGACGCTCTCCAGCGCTTGCCGGGTGGGTGGGGGATCATGCTCGATGATCTGCTTGCCGGTTTATTTGCCAATCTTTCCGTACGGGCTCTGCTTTTGCTTCTCTCTCTTTTTCATTTCTGGCCCTCTTTATAAAACTGCCTGATTTTTTCCGTCATGGTTGGGGTGTCGAAGCCGATCTCCTTGTAGAGGGCGTTCATGTTGCCATGCGTTACGAATGCATCGGGAAGGGCGATTTTCAGTACCGGGCGGTTGAGCCCTTTGCTATTGATGTGGTCGATAACGGCGCTGCCGAGTCCACCGATAGCGCTGTTTTCCTCGAGAACAACAAAATGGGTTGATCGGGAGGCCAGTTCCTCGATCACTTCGGTGTCGAGCGGTTTGAGGAAGCGCATGTTGACGACGGTGGCATTGATCTCCTCTTTTTCCAGTATGGTGGCCACTTCAAGGGCTTTTCCCGTCATGGTTCCCATGCAGAGCAGTGCAAGTCCGCTTCCCTCCCTCGCCATAACGGCCTTGCCGATGGGCAAAGAGGTGAATTTTTTGTGGAGGGTTATGCCCGTTCCATTGCCTCTCGGATAACGGATGGCAACCGGGCCTTTCACCTCATAGAGGGCGGTATAGAGCATGTCGCGCAGCTCTTGCTCATCCGCAGGAGCCATAATGACAAGACCCGGTACGGCATGAAGCCAGGAGAGATCGAATGCCCCGTGATGGGTCGGGCCATCTTCGCCGACAAGTCCTGCACGGTCAATGGCAAAAACGACGTGCAGGTTCTGAAGCGCCACATCATGAATCAACTGGTCATAGGCACGCTGCAGAAAGGTTGAGTAAACGGCAAAGACGGGTTTGAACCCTTGTGTGGCAAGTCCCGCAGCAAAGGTGACCGCGTGTGCTTCGGCGATGCCGACATCATAAAAACGATTCGGGATGGCGTTCTGGAAGAGGTCGAGCGATGTTCCGCTTGGCATGGCGGCAGTAATAGCAGTTATTGTGGAGTCTTTCAGGGCCAGCTCAACCAGTGCCTCGCCAAATACCTCCTGATATTTCGGGGGAAGCGAAGTATCAGCGGTTTTGAGCAATTTGCCGGTTGTCGTATCGAACCCGCCATTGTGTGCGTGCCACTTGCTCTGGTTTTCCTCTGCCGGCTTGAACCCTTTACCTTTTGTCGTGATCACATGCAGCAGCTTGGGGTTGGGAAGCGTCTGCATCTCTTTGAGCGCCTTGACGAGTTGTTCCATGTTGTGGCCATCAATCGGGCCAAAATATCTCAATCCAAGGGCCTCAAAAAATGCACCGGGCGTCAATGCAGCCTTGACTCCGTCCTCAATTTTACGAACGGCCTTTTTTGCCTTGTCTCCCAGTCCGTTGTTGAGGAGCGAAAGTGATTTCCAGACCAATTTTCGAGCTCTGTTGTAGGTTTTGTTCAGGCTTATGTTGACAAGATGGTGCCTTAATGCACCGGTATTGGAGGAAATGGCCATCTGATTGTCGTTGAGAATGACAAGCACATCACTTTTCAGGTCTCCGAGATGGTTCATCGCTTCGAAGGCCATGCCGCCGGTCATGCTGCCGTCTCCTATGACCGCGATAACCTTTTCATCGCCGCCCGCGAGATCACTCGCCACAGCGATTCCTGCGGCAGCGGAAATCGAGGTTGAGGCGTGACCGACTCCGAAGGCATCGTGAGCACTTTCCGATCTTTTTGGAAAACCTGCCAACCCTCCGAATTGCCGGTTGGTCTGCATCCGCTCTCTTCTTTCTGTCAGGATTTTATGCACGTAAGCCTGGTGTCCGACATCCCAGATGATTTTATCGTGCGGAGTGCTGTAGACATGATGCAGCGCCACGGTCAGCTCAACAACGCCAAGGCTTGATGCAAAATGGCCGCCATTGAGGGAGACAATTTTGATGACCTCTTTACGGCACTCATCTGCCAGCGTCTGGAGCTCAGCGATGGTTAACTTTTTAAGATCGTCAGTCGAACGGATTGCAGAAAGAAGAGTCATCTGCTGGGAAATGGTGACCGGGAGGGAATCTGGCATGGTGTTTTCGGGCTTCGGGTTCATTGTACTTTTGCTAACGATAACCATGCTTGAGGCTTCCCGGTTCCATGCCGGGCAATGAGCCATTAACGGCCTTTATATGCCTGATATCTGAACGAGCACCTTTCTCTCTTTGCGTGCTCCGTCAAGCTCAACGAAGAAGAGTGACTGCCACTCTCCGAGGAGCAACTTTCCATCCGAGAAGGGAATGGTTTCAGAGCTGTTCATAAAGAGGCCGAGAAGGTGGGAGTGCGCATTGTGGCGGCCATCAATCGGGTTGAGATTGTGGAGATAGTTTCCATCTTTCGGTACCAGACGCTTGAGCCAGGTCTCCATATCTTCAAGGAGTCGCTCCTCTTTTTCGTTGATATTGATAAAGGCCGTGGTATGCTGGCTAATGATGGTTACCTGCCCCTGCTGCAGCCCTGATGATACAAGAGCTGTTGTTACTTCCGGGGTTATGTCGATGATTTCAACGGGCTTTGTGGTTTGTATCCTGATCGTGTGCGTAATGATGCGCATTGCTGTAAAAGGTCAATAATTGCGTTCAAACATCTTTCTCCCGACAGAACGGGATTTTATTACTCGTTGGTTTTGCTTTCAGCAGGTGATGACAATTCCTTCGTGAGGAGAGAGATTGACCCGTGTAACGTTCTCTGCACAATGAATATCGCTGATTTTTTTGTCAGCAAGTGTGCTTTGGAGGGTCAGCCTTTCAATGGCGATATGATCAATCGAGGGATGTTCGAACTCTATGGCAATTCCGGTTGCACTGAAATTGGCCAGAACAAAGGCGTGTTCATTGGCGGTAAAACGGTGAAATCCCAGACAGTTTGATTTGTTGGCACTGTGCATTTCAAGCTGCTCAACTTCTCCTTCCTGAAATACCTTTTTTTTCTGAAGCGTAAAAAGCTTTTGATAGAGCACAGAGAGGTCGATGTTATCAGGTTCGGGAGCCTGCCGGATAAGTTGAACCGGAATTTTCTGCCGGAAGCCATCCATCTGATCCTGGTGGACAAGATGCATTCCCGGAGCAGTCAGCAGCACCAGAGCGGCAGCTTTGTTGTTGAGACCGATTTTATCGGCAGCTCTTGGTTCGTCATGGTTTTCAAGGAAGCGGCAGAGATGGCGCTGGTACTCCCAATGTGCCTGCATGTGTCCATCAAGCTTTTCAACATTGACGGGGGAGCTGCTGATATAGTCATAAAAGGGTTTGTCGTAGGTGAAGTCAAAACCTTGCTGCTGCAGTTCCCACTCCTTGTTCCAGTAAGATTCGGCAAGAAATATAAAGTCGGGATGACGGCGCTTGACCGCAGTGATTGCGTTGTACCAGAACTCCTCCTTCATGGCGCCACCGAGGTTGCTCCAGGTGGTATTAAAAACACTTTTCAGAATCAGCATGGCCATATCGCATCTGACGGCATCACAGAGTGTGCTGATTTTGAAAAGATTTTCCGTCATCATTTCCCGGGTCTCTTTTCTTGCATAGTTGAGCTGAAGTGTGTCTGTCCAAGGGTCGTAATAAGGGTCTTTGCCGTAAGCCAGATATGTTCCGCATATATATTCAAAACCGGATCGGGGATCCTGGCTCTGTTCAGCTTTGGATACAGGAATAAAGTATTCCGGGTGTTCCGGGAGCCATTCATTGTCGAGTGCAAGGTGGTTTGGCACATAATCAAGCATAAGCTTGATGCCGTAATCACGAAGTTTTTCGCGGAATACAATCAGCTCCTCTTCTCCTCCCAGAGCGTCATTGACGGTGTATGAAGGAATGGAATAGGGTGATGATGCAATATCGCCAGGCTCAATGAGAGCAATGTGCTCAAGGAACGAGCTTCGAAGACCGGGGTGTGCTGTTGCAATTGCCTTGCTGTACTGACTTGGCTTCCATACACCCATCAGCCATACCATGTCAAAATTGCAGCTTGTAAAGAAGTTGAATGCTGAGTCCGGTATATTCCCAAGCGTTACAGGCCGGTTATGCTCTCTGCTCAGTTTTTGTAGCCAGATTCTTGTATTGATTTCGTAAACAAGAGGAAACATTGAGTTTTGATCGTTTAGGTGGCAATAACATCGCGCTCAAATATAGTAACTCTGAAAGCCAAAAGTGAGTGGGCTACTCATTAAAAAAGAGGCAAAAGGATTTGTTTTGCTCTGATTTGTAAAAGGGGCAAAGATGTACGAAATTCAACTGGAGATTTTGGCGTTCTCCGAATGGACGAGGGTGGATAGAGCGCTCTAACTGTTAACAGGTATCGAGAAGTATTGACGGATTTTTTAAACGATCTCAATGAAGTGCAGCGCAATGCCGTAATCGCTACGACCGGGCCAGTAATGGTACTGGCGGGAGCTGGTTCCGGCAAGACAAGGGTGATTACCTACCGTATTGCATATCTTATCAGAAACGAGGGAGTCTCTCCCCAAAATATACTTGCACTCACCTTTACCAACAAGGCTGCAGGTGAGATGCGTCACCGTGTTGACACCTTGTTGCATCAAGGCAGTTCCCGTGGCCTGTGGATTGGTACCTTCCACTCTATTTTTGCGCGTATTCTCCGCAACTCCATTGATTTGATTGGTTATGACAAAAACTTTTCAATTTTCGACAGTGAGGACAGCAAAAGCCTGATCAGGCAGTCGATGGCTGAACTCAATATTTCTGTTGAGTCGGTCCCCGTCAATACGGTTCAGGGACTTATCAGCCGGGCAAAAAACAGTTTTATTCTTCCTTCAGAGTTTCATCGCAATGCCAGCGACTACAATCAGCAAAAGGCGTCGCAGATCTATGAATTGTATGCCAGAAAGCTGAAGGAGAACAATGCCCTCGATTTTGATGACCTGCTTATCAAGCCGCTTGAGCTCTTCAATGCGCACCCCGAGGTGCTCCAGGAGTTGCAGGAGACTTTCCGCTATATCATGATTGACGAGTATCAGGATACCAATCGGGCACAATATCTTGTCGCAAAAATGCTTGGGGCAAAACATCGCAACATCTTTGTAGTTGGTGATGATGCACAATCGATCTATTCCTGGCGGGGCGCAGATATTTCCAATATCCTGAACTTTCAGGACGATTACCATGATGCGTTGACCTTCAAGCTCGTTGAGAATTATCGCAGTACGGGAAATATCCTCAAGGCAGCAAACAACGTGATCAGTTGTAACCTGCGGCAGATCAAAAAAGAGCTGATTTCACACCGTAATGAGGGTGAACCCCTGACGCTTATTGAGGCCTATAATGAGCGGAATGAGGCTGAAAGGGTGGGGGAGCAGATTCGCAATCTGCGTCTGAAGCAAGGCTTCGAATTTCGGAGCTTTGCGGTTTTTTACCGTACCAATGCCCAGTCGAGGGTGCTTGAAGATGTCATGCGTCAGCACAAGATTCCTTACAAGATTTTCGGCAGCGTCTCCTTTTACAAACGCAAAGAGATCAAGGATGCGGTCGCCTACCTGCGTTTTATTCTTAATGACCGTGATGGCGAATCGCTGTTAAGGATTATCAATTTCCCGCCCCGAAAAATCGGTGATGTCAGTATCGCCAAACTCAGGGAATTTGCCGAAGATCGTCAAATAAGCCTCTATGAAGCTATTCTGCACTCAGGTGAGGGTGGTTTTCAGCCGCGACTTGTCAATGCTCTCAGCTCATTCAGCGCTGTTATTGAAACGCTCAGAAAAGTGGCGGTAGATGGCACGGTGTACGAAGTTTTGACAGAACTCTTTACGCTGACCTCCATTCCTCTTCTTTTGCAGACAGAAAATACTCCTGAATCGCTGGTGCGTTATGAAAACCTTCAGGAGCTGCTCTCCATGGCAAGGGATTTTTCTGATCACAATCCGGATACAGGCTCTCTTGGTGATTTTCTGGAGAATATCTCGCTTGCTTCTGATTATGATGAAACACAGGAATCGGATAATTACGTCTCTTTGATGACGGTACATGCCGCCAAAGGCCTGGAGTTTCCTGTTGTCTTTATTACAGGTCTTGAGGAGAGGCTTTTTCCCCTGCACTGCTATGAGCCTGAAGAGCTTGAAGAGGAGCGAAGGCTTTTTTATGTTGCAATGACGAGGGCGCAGGAGAAGATATTTCTCTCCTGGGCGCAGAGCCGTTATCAGTACGGGCAGCAGCACCATTGCCTCAGATCGATGTTTATTGGTGAGATCGATGCCTCGATTGTGCAGACAGAGAGTGGTAATTTTCTTTCTGATCGTCAGGCAAAGGAAAAAGTGGCTTCCGGTTTTTCATCTCCTTCAAGAGGGTATCAGTCAAAAACGGCAACCTCCTCCTCTGCTGTTGCGGGGGTATTGCCAAAGTCTTCACAGCCCGCTTTTCGTGAGGGAACGATGGTGCATCATGCTGTTTTTGGTCCAGGAGTTGTGCTTGATGTGCAGGGTAGCGGCGCAAAGCAGAAAGTCCGGATAACGTTTCGCAATGCAGGGGAGAAGACGCTGATGGTTCAGTATGCCAATCTCAGGATTCAGCAGTAACCCGTGTCGGAGTTCCTGTACTTCACATCTAAATGTTCCGCAGTATGAAGATTCTTTTCGGTGTTCAGGGTACGGGAAATGGTCATATCAGTCGCAGCCGGGAGCTTGTTCGAAAGCTCAAGGAGGATGGTCACGATGTTGAGGTGATTATCAGCGGCAGAAAAGAGGAGGAGTTGAAAGAGGTAGAGGTATTTGAGCCATACCGGGTGATGAAGGGGATGACACTGGTCACCTACAAGGGAAAGATGGACTATTTCGAAACGATGCTTCAGCTTGACCTCGTTCGTCTGATGGCGGATATTGTGACGCTTGATACCAAAGGGACAGAGCTGATTATTACTGATTTCGATCCGATTACCTCAATGGTGGCCAGAACAAGAAATATTCCCTCTGTAGGTTTCGGTCATCAATATGCTTTCAAATATGATATTCCAATGGGCCGGGGAACTTTTTTTGAAAAACAGATCCTCCTGAATTTTGCTCCTGCCCGCTACAATGCAGGTCTCCATTGGAGCCATTTTGACCAGCCAATTTTCCCGCCGGTTATTCCCGCTACGCTCTATGCACATCGGAGTGTGACGGTAATCGGGAAAAAAATTCTTGTCTATCTTCCTTTTGAAGAGGTTGAAGACATTCAGCTCTTTCTGGCTCCATTTGGCGCGTATGAGTTTTATATCTACGGGAAGGTGCATGAGGATCGTGATGAGGGCCATTTGCATTTCAGGGGGTATTCCCGCGCAGGTTTTCTCGCCGATCTTATGGATTGCAATGGCGTTGTCTGCAATGCCGGATTTGAGCTTCCTGGTGAAGCGCTTCATCTTGGAAAAAAGCTGTTGCTCAGGCCTCTCGATGGTCAGATTGAACAGCAATCCAATGCACTTGGTCTGGTAGAACTTGGGTATGGTATGGCGATGGATACGCTTGATGGCGCTCTTCTTGCAGAGTGGCTGCAGAAACCCTGCCGTGAGCCATTGCTCTACGCCAGAACGGTCGACTATATTGCTGAATGGATAGGCAGTGGCCAGTGGGATCAGCTTTCGAAATATACTGATGCCGCCTGGGCGGATCAGTCTTGACAAGCATCATCATGCATTTCAGGGAGCTTGTAACAAAATGCCGGAGTTACCGGAGATTTGACGGGGCAACACCGGTTGCCGAAGATGTTGTGCGGGATCTTGTGGAGCTGGCCTGTTATGTTCCTTCGTCGAAAAATCTTCAGCCCCTGAAATTTATTGCTGTTTGTGAGCCTTCTCTCGCCACGGCCCTCTACCCCTCTCTTTCCTGGGCAGGTTACCTTGCTGACTGGTCAGGCCCGCCTGAGGGTGAGCGTCCCCAGGCCTATATTGTCATGCTTGGTGATCTCTCAATAAGCAGTGACTTTGCCTGCGACAGTGGCATCGCAGCCCAAACCATCCTTCTTGGCGCAACAGCTTCGGGTTTGGGAGGATGCATTCTTGGCTCTCTCAATCGCCAAAAAATCAGAGAGTTGCTGAAAATCCCGGAAAGGTTTGCTCTTCTCATGGTTATTGCTCTGGGAAAACCCATCGAAACGGTTGTTATTGACCAGATGGGCGATGATGATTCGGTTCGCTATTACAGGGATGCGAACGCTCTTCATCATGTTCCAAAAAGAGTGGTTGATGATGTTCTCCTGAACTTTCTTTAACCCCCTATGGTGTTATTTTACGGCTTATGATCCGTATTGACGAACTTCTCAGAGCGTATCGGCGCGGTTATTTCCCGATGTCAGACCCTGAGGATGAAAAAGTGTACTGGTGTCAACCGTACAAAAGGGCTGTTTTTTGTCTCGACTCCTATCGCCCTTCGCGTGATGTTCTTCGCCTGACCAGAAAAAAAGAGTTCACTGTGACTCTTGACAAAGAGTTTGCGGGTGTGATCAAAGGGTGTGCTGCGCCACGAAAAAATGATCATGAGACCTGGATTTCTGATGAGATTATTGAGGCTTATACCAAGCTTCACAGCCTCGGTATTGCCCATAGTTTTGAAAGCTGGTATCAGGGTGAGCTTGTTGGAGGTTTGTATGGTATTGCCCTTGGTGGCGCTTTTTTTGGGGAGTCGATGTTTTCCCGCCGCTCTTATGCATCACGAATTGCATTTGACCATCTGGTCTTCCATTTGAGAGAAAAAGGGTACCTGTTGCTTGATGCCCAGATCATGAACCCCCATCTCCAGAGGCTGGGCGCTGTTGAGATTGAACATGAGGAGTATATGCGGCAACTCGCTCATGCATTGCAAAAAAAGATTGTTTTTCTCTAAGCAGGCGAAAAATCGTACTTTGTGCAACGATAGTTTTACCTTCCCGAAGAGGGGAGACCTTTTTGGATTATTGACCTTTAACCGGGGAGTTTTTATGTTGTCGAGGGACTTAACGGAAAATCAATCGCAGACAAGAGTTATCATTTATTCAGGAAAAGGGGGAACCGGAAAAACTACCATTTCATCATCAACAGCGGTCGCACTGGCAAGGCAGAACAAAAAGGTTCTGATCATGTCATCCGATCCTGCTCATTCGCTTTCGGATGTTTTTAATGTTCGTATCAGTCGCAATGATCCCCAGAAGATCGAAGAAAATCTTTACGGTCTTGAAGTTGATACGGTGTACGAGCTTAAAAAGAACATGTCCGGTTTTCAGAAATTCGTCTCTACCTCTTACAAAAACAAGGGTATTGACAGCGGTATGGCTACCGAGCTGACCACCCAGCCAGGTCTTGATGAAATTTTTGCCTTGAGTCGTCTGCTGGATGAGGCGCAATCAGGGAAGTGGGATGCTGTGGTGCTCGACACCTCTCCTACAGGGAATACGCTTCGCCTGCTCGCCTACCCTGAAATCATTATTGGCGGAAATATGGGCAAGCAGTTTTTCAAGCTCTATAAAAGTATGTCGTCACTGGCTCGTCCGTTGAGCGGAAAATCCATCCCGGATGATGACTTTTTTAATGAGGTCAATGTGCTTCTCAAGCAGATGGAGGATATCAACAAGTTTATTCTCAGTCCCGAGGTTACTTTCCGACTGGTGCTGAACCCTGAGAAGCTCTCCATTCTTGAAACAAAGCGCGCCTATACTTTCGTGCATCTTTACGGTATCAATGTTGACGGTATTGTGATCAACAAAATTTTGCCTACCTCAAAAACGGTCGGCGAGTATTTTGAGTTCTGGGCCGATCTGCACAGTAAATATCTGATGGAGATCGACAGCTCCTTTTACCCTACTCCGGTCTTCCGCTGTCATTTGCAGAGAACAGAACCGATCGGGCCGGATGCGTTGCATGATATCAGCAAACTGGTTTTTGGCGAACAGCTTCCTGACAAGATTTTTTATTCCGGAAAGAACTTCTGGATTGAGAGCAAAAAAAATGCAGCAACGGAAGATCATCGCGAAGTTCTTTGTATCAAGGTACCCTTTCTCAAGGATGCCGAAGAGGTGCTTGTCACCCGCATGGGTACGGACATCGTTGTCACTGTAGACAGGGCACAAAGAATCATAACTCTTCCAAGGGCGCTCTACAGTCTTGAAATGGAAGAGTATATCCGGGAGGATAATCTTCTTCGCGTGGTATTCAGAGATATTCCTGTTGAAAAAGAGGAGCAGGAGTTGAGCGTGAATAAAAATGTGCTTGATAAACTGCGTTCAATGAGGCGAATGAAGCTGTAGTAAAAGTGGGGAACAGCCGCAGGAAGAAAAATTCAGGGGAAAGAGTTTAAGTTTTCACGGGAATCTTGTATCTTCAATGTTTAAAACATTGAATTAACGGCAATTTACCCCAATTTTTGTTAAAGAATCAGCTTATATCATGCCCGAGAAAGCGCACTATGGTTTGTTGAAAGGGAAGAAGGGAATCGTATTCGGCCCGCTTGATGAAAGCAGTATCGGCTGGCAGATTGCGCTTCATGCCTACAGGGAGGGCGCAGAGATCGCCATCTCGAATGTTGCGGCCGCGTTGCGTTTCGGCAATATTGAAGAACTCTCGACCCTATGCGGTAATGCTCCGATGTTTGTTTGTGATGCGTCGAAAAATGAGGACGTCGATGCATGCTTCAAGGAACTTAAGGAAAAAATGGGTTCGGTCGATTTTATTGTCCATTCAATCGGGATGTCACAGAATATTCGCAAGCAGTTGCCCTATGAAGATCTGAACTATGAGTGGTTTATCAAAACCCTTGATGTTTCTGCTTTGTCGTTGCATCGGCTCGTCTCTTATGCTTTGAAGAATGAGGCAATCAATAAGGGCGGCAGTATTCTCTCTCTTTCCTATATCGCGTCACAGAGAAATTATTGGACCTACTCTGATATGGGTGATGCCAAATCGCTGCTTGAATCCATTGTCCGCAGTTATGGACCAAGGCTTGCAAGGCAGGCGATCCGTATTAACACCATATCGCAGAGTCCAACCTATACCAAGGCAGGAAGCGGTATTCCTGGATTTGAAAAAATGTACGAGTATAGTGACCTCATGTCGCCTCTTGGAAATGCTTCTGCCGAAGAGTGTGCTGAATATTGCATGACTATTCTCAGTGATCTTTCCCGCAAGGTCACCATGCAGAACCTGTTCCACGATGGCGGTTACAGTTCGATGGGAGCGACCATTCCCATGATCAAGCTTGCTCATGAGGTGCTCAATGACAAGGAGCTTGCATTACGGGTGGGTCTCGATGAGTGACCTCCTCCTTCCTTCTGTATGCAGGAGGATGAGGCCGTAGCGTTGTTTTCGTTTGTTTGACAGACAAGTGTCCGGGTTCCCTCTAAAGATGATATGGCCGCTCTGTTTTTCTGTGCATTCTGAGTGATGCACAGAAAAATACGGTCAGTACTATTACGTATTTTATCGCCTGACGGCTCTTTTCACCATCCCGCTTCGGGCGCATTGATTATCAGCGTCCGTTTTTGTATGGTCGGTGTAGATGTTTGTCGGAGGCTTTCACAGCAGTTATATTTCGTTTTCGTTTCAGTTGGAGCGGCGCTCGCTTCTGTGCGATTTCATGAGATTCTTTTTCCTGAGTATCTTTTTCGAATAATTTCCAAAAATACTTAAAACGACACTATTACAGATGGCAAAAACAGCAAAAATTATCTATACCAAGATCGATGAGGCTCCTGCTTTGGCGACCTACTCTCTCCTTCCCATTCTCAATGCATTTGCGAGGGGTACTGGCGTTGATTTTGAGCCCAGGGATATCTCACTTGCAGGAAGAATTATTGCAAACTTTCCTGAAAATCTGACTGAAAGCCAGAGAATACCCGATTACCTTGCTGAACTGGGTGCTCTTGCACTGACTCCCGAAGCAAATATCATCAAGCTGCCGAATATCAGTGCCTCAATTCCCCAGTTGAGAGCCGCTATCAAAGAGCTTCAGGAGCATGGTTACAACATCCCTGATTATCCTGAAGCGCCTGCAAATGAAGCAGAAAAAGAGCTTCAGACAAGGTTTGCCAAGGTTCTTGGCAGCGCTGTAAACCCGGTTTTGCGTGAGGGAAATTCCGATCGTCGGGCGCCGCTTTCGGTAAAAGCCTTTGCACAGAAAAATCCGCACAAGATGGGCGCATGGAGCAGCGACTCCAAATCACATGTCGCCTCAATGAGTGCCGGTGATTTCTATGGCAGTGAAAAGTCTGTTACGGTGGGCGAAGCAACCGCAGTTACCATAGAGTTTGTCGACAATGCAGGTCAGTCAACCGTTCTGAAAGAGAATACTCCGTTACTTGCCGGTGAGATTATTGATACATCCGTTATGAATGTTCGCTCACTCCGCAACTTTTTTGAAGCGCAGATTGCCGATGCAAAAGCTACCGGTGTGCTGCTTTCGCTGCATCTGAAAGCCACCATGATGAAGGTCTCTGATCCCATCATGTTCGGTCATGCCGTTACCGTTTTTTATAAGGATGTGTTTGAAAAACATGCCGCACTTATCAAAGAGCTTGGCGTGAATGTGAACAATGGTCTTGGTGACCTCTATGCCAAAATCCAGAAACTTCCTGAGGCACAAAAAGCTGAAATTGAAGCTGATATCAATGCCGTTTATGCCAACCGTCCGGCACTTGCCATGGTTGATTCCGACAAGGGTATCACCAATCTTCATGTTCCGAATGATATCATTGTTGATGCATCCATGCCCGTGGTTGTTCGTGATTCCGGCAAGATGTGGGGCCCTGACGGCAAGCTTCACGATACGAAAGCCATGATTCCCGACCGCTGCTATGCAACCATGTATCAGGCCATCATTGAGGATTGTAAACAACATGGCGCCTTTAATCCGGCAACCATCGGCAGTGTGCCAAACGTTGGGCTTATGGCTCAGCAGGCAGAAGAGTACGGTTCACACAACAAGACCTTTGTAGCGCCCGCAAACGGGACAATTAATGTTGTTGATGCTGCTGGCCAGACCGTGCTCGCACAGGCTGTTGAAGTGGGTGACATTTTCAGGATGTGCCAGGCAAAGGATGCTCCGGTCAAGGATTGGGTAAAACTTGCCGTCAAGAGGGCAAGAATAACCGGAGTGCCTGCAATTTTCTGGCTCGACAGCAAGAGGGCTCATGATGCAGAGATCATCAATAAAGTGACAGAATATCTCAAGGAGCACGACACCACCGGTCTCGATATCCGTATCCTGACTCCGGTTGAGGCCATGCGTTTCTCTCTTGAAAGAATCAGGGCAGGCAAGGATACCATCTCGGTCACCGGTAACGTGCTTCGCGATTATCTTACCGATCTCTTCCCGATCATCGAGCTTGGCACCAGTGCCAAGATGCTTTCGGTTGTACCTCTCATGAACGGTGGCGGTCTGTTTGAGACCGGTGCAGGCGGATCCGCTCCAAAACATGTGCAGCAGTTCCAGAAAGAGGGCTATCTGCGCTGGGACTCCCTCGGAGAATTTTCAGCAATTGCCGCATCGCTTGAGCATGTGGCCCAATCGTTCAGCAACGACAAGGCAAGGATTCTGGCCGAGACTCTCGATCAGGCCATTGGCAAGTTCCTCGACAACGACAAGTCACCAGCCCGTAAAGTTGGCCAGATCGATAACAGGGGAAGCCACTTCTACCTTGCACTCTACTGGGCAGAGGCGCTTGCCGCACAGCAGGAAGATCAGGAACTGCAGAGCCGTTTTGCCGCTGTTGCACAGCAACTTGGCGACAATGAAGCAAAAATCAACGAAGAGCTGATTGGCGCACAGGGAAAACCAGTCGATATGGGTGGCTATTACAACCCGGATGAAGCCCTGACGACACAGTCCATGCGTCCCAGCGCCACCTTTAACGCTATTATTGACGTCCTCTGATTATCTGATTACAAAAGCATTGAAACAACAGAAAAGCCCGGTTTATTCAGGGCTTTTCTGTTGTTTCTTTTTTCTCGGTATTCAGCAATCATCTTTTTTTTAAGAGTTCAAACGGTAACTGCTGACGTTCCTGAAGATTTCCTGAGGCGGAATGCTACAAACAAACCGCCGAGACACAGAAGAACATATGTACTTGGCTCGGGATTCGGGCTGTTGGAAACCAGACCCTGGTAGTTTGTATGTTTTACATCTTTTCCGGGATTGATCCAGAGGAATTTCGACACGTCGCTGGAATTAGTAGTCGCTTCATTGATGTATTTATTGTACAGAGTTGCTATGTTGGAGGTGGATCCGTATGACTCAATATCCAGATCATACACTCCTGTTTCATTAACTACATGCCAAATAGCGGCCTGAAGAGCTATTGCCTGCTCTCCCTGTCCACCAATGCCATAATTTCCTAACAGATAAGCGACCTTGCCTGCATTTTTTACAGGATTGCCATGGATTATAGCTGAGTTATTTACGGTGGTATAAGGATAATTATCATTTACATTGACAGGAGTAAAAAGATCAACACAGTAGAGATATTTGAGCGCTCTTTCGTTAAGATAAGATGGGTCAATAGAACCTCCCCCCTCTGATTTATGGACACCCTTCACGATAGATTTAATGTTTGAGTAGGATCCGCCTATGTGAAGATTAATCACCTCTGTTGCATGAGCCATCCCGCTCATTGTCATGATTGCAACTGCGATAATCGCATAAAGAATCGTTTTCATTTTTTCGGGATTTTTAAGTTTAAATGGCAATAGGGTTGTAGTGTCTGGCGCATATATATTATATGCGAGTAGTGTCTTTATATATAGAGAATGTATATAAAAATATATTTCGTACCAAGTATTCAGATGGAAAAAACATCAACTGCGCACTATATGATGCATTTGTTTTGTATAGGAGCAATATATGCGCCGTATATACTGGAAAGGGATGGAAAGAAGTGCGGGGATAACAGGGATGTGTATGGGGAGTGAGTTACCAGGAGCTACTCCAGGCATAAAGAAGTCCCTTGTGGCTGAGTTTTTGTGCCACATCATCAATATCGCCGGGCGATACCACAAAGCAGCCATTGCTTCTGCCGATTCTCGGGCCGTTCAAGGTGACGAGGTTCAGTATGATATAGCCCAGTGAGACATAATCAGCCGAATGCAGCACAATATCGCGGCTGAATGCATTGCCGTTTCTTGCTGGTTCAAGCCCTTCAAGGCGCACGGCCATTCCGTGGTCTCCCGTGTACGCATCAAGCACATTATAAAGTCCGGTACTGCTCATACCCGAATCAAGGGTATTGGAAAAGCGGGTTGCATACAGGTCGCCGGAATTTTTTCCATGCGCTACCCGGTAAAACCACTCCTCACCACTCACAAGATCAATCACCGCCATGCGCTTTATGTAGGAGGGCTTCGAATAATCCACCACCGCAAGGTATCGGATTCCCATTTCCGGATGAGCTGCTCGATAGGTTTCGAGAGCCGCAATCGCCGCCCGGTAAGCCTGTGGAGATACTTTTTCCGGGAGGTAAAGCAATACAGTTCCACCAAGAACGAAAAGCAGGAGCGCCACCAGAGCGCCATAAAAGGCTTTTTTTTGTTGAGCGCTCATCTTTTATCCGTTTTTGTATGTTCTCTGCGATGTGTCTTGCGTCTATACCGAAAATACTACTTTTCAATTCCCTTGCTGCAACTCTTGCTGCATCTGCCTTTGACATTCCGCTTTTTATAGTGTAGTTTTATCCCGTTTTAGTCGGATAAAACCGGATAAGAACAGGTTGAGACGACAGAAAAATTCAGTTTAATACCCGTTTAAACAGATAATACGTTCTTGGGGAGGGCGTTTATGGAAGTTCAAAAAGGATGAGATTGATGAATGGGTACGCACCAACGGAGCAAGTGAAAAAAGCAGCACAACTGTATTGAATCAACGAAAAACAAAGTATGGATGGTAAGGTGACTTATGCTGAAAGCTGAATTATTCGAAATGGTTGCCAATGGTGAGAATTCAGGTGTTGAATTTAAACGTGATGATATCCGGCCTGAGCAGTTGGCAAAAGAGATTGTTGCCTTTGCAAATGTTCAGGGTGGCCGGATTTTCCTTGGCGTTGAGGATAATGGAGAGTTTACCGGCCTCCAGCGTGCTCATGCCCAGGAGTGGATTTTGAATGCATTCAGGGACAAGGTACACCCGCAAATCATTCCTTACTATGAAGAGATTGAGCTGGAAAAGGGTTTACGAATCGGGGTGATAACGATTGCTGCCGGAATATCAAAACCCTACGTGGTGCGCCACAACAACCGCGAAGAGGTCTATATCCGCATGGGCGACCGATCTGAACTTGCTTCACGTGAACAGCAACTTCGCCTGTTTGAAAGTTGCGGGTTGCTTCATGTTGAGGTTTTGCCAGTTGCGGGCACCTCATTGTCTACTATTGATAAAAGCAGGCTTACCTATTATCTGCAAGACATAATCAAGGACCCTGAGATTCCACAAACCGATAGTGAGTGGGTTGAACGCCTTATCGGTCTGGGATTGATGGCCGATGATGGCATGGGAAACAGCGTATGTTCGATAGCAGGATTGATCTGCTTTGGCATAAAGCCCCGCCGTTTTCTTCGACAGGCAGGATTGCGAATGATGGCTTTTCGGGGGAATGATAAAGAGTACCAGGCATTGCTCGATGTTGTGCTTGATGCACCGTTGGTCGGGCGATGGCAACGCTCTGCATCGGGGCAAAAAGAGTTGATTGATGAAGGTCTGATTGAAAAATTTTCTTCTCTTATAGAACCTTTTATCACTCAGGAGGCATCGGGGATTGATAAGAATATGCGGCGGGAAAAGAGCTGGTTTTATCCATGGGAAGCCATTCGAGAAACAGTCGTCAATGCTCTGGCTCACCGTGACTGGACAAGGTCGGTCGATATTGAGGTGACAAACTACTCTGATCGACTGGAGGTTATCAGCCCGGGGAAACTCCAGAATTCAATGACGGTCAGCAAAATGGTTGCCGGACAACGCTCTCCACGCAATACCCTGATCATGGAAATTCTGCGTGACTATGGGTATGTTGATGCAAGAGGTATGGGAGTGCGCACCAAGGTTATTCCCCTGATGCGTACGTTCAATCAGGCAGAACCGGTATTTGAGGCTACAGAGGATTATTTGAAAACGATACTTTATCGGAAAAGAGCGGGCGAGTAGGGGCATAAATTCTCTCTTGCTGAAAGCCATGGTGGAGTGATTGTTGTTTTGTGTAACTTCCCCGCACAGTCGTTTTTAAGAAATAGAACAGGTTAAGAAAGAGGTATGGCACAGAAAACCCTGAACGTCATGTTCATCGGTGATGTTGTTGGCACTCCGGGTCTCCAGATGGTAGGCCGGATGCTGAAGAGTTTTATCAGCAAGTATCATGTTGATTTTGTTGTCTGTAATGGTGAAAACGCCCATCATGGCAAGGGGATGAGCCTCGAAGCGCTCAACCAGCTTCTTGAGGCTGGCGTCAATGTGGTGACCGGAGGCAACCATACCTGGAGCAATTTCAACTTTTTTGATACCCTGAAAACGCATCCGCAGGTGTTGCGTCCGCTGAACTATCCCAAAGGCACCTATGGCAAGGGTTACGCCATCTACAAGCTGCCAAACGGGCTGGGAGATATTGCTGTGGTCAACCTTCAGGGCAGGACCTTCATGTACTCCATTGACTGCCCCTTCAGAACAGCAGACTGGGCGATCAAGCAGATCAAGGAGCAGGGCAAGGATAAGGTGCGTCATATTTTTGTTGATATTCACGCAGAGGCTACCGCTGAAAAGATAGCGCTTGGCTGGTATCTTGACGGAAAGGTGTCGGCTGTGATCGGTACTCACACTCATGTGCCAACGGCAGATGAACGCATTCTGCCAAAAGGGACAGGTTACTGCACCGACGCAGGCATGACCGGGCCGCATAACTCCGTCATCGGTATGCAGATCAAGTCCGCAACAGACCGGATGCTCTACCAGACACCCCACAAATATGAGTGCGCAGAAGATGATGTCCATTTTTCAGGAGTACTGCTCTCAATGGACGTGGCAAGCGGAAAAACGGTAGGTATCCAGCGGATTTTTTATCCGGAATTCGACCGTGGTGTAATACAGGGATAATGGATGATCGAAATAATGGGTAATCGTTAATACCCCGCATTCGTAAGGGCATGGCATGCCATGCCCCTACGGGGTATCAAAAAACCGTATATTACCTGATTCCCTGCTCAAATTCCTCTGCAAGAATAACGTCATCGACGCTGCCGATATAGAGCGGAGTGCGCTGATGGAGTTCAAGTGGCTGAATATCGAGGATGCGATCCCGTCCGTTTGTTGCGCGTCCACCAGCCTGTTCACAGATGAAGGCAAGGGGATTGGCTTCGTACATGAGCCGGAGCTTTCCCTTGAGGTGCTTTGTGGTTGGCGGATAGACGAAGACACCGCCGGTCAGAAGGTTGCGGTGGAAGTCGGCAACCAGTGAACCGATGTAACGGGTGCTGTAGGGACGATTGGTTGCAGGGTCTTCCTCCTTGATATAGTCGAGATATCTTTTTGTCCCTTCGTTGAACTGCGCGTAGGAGCCCTCGTTGATCGAGTAATATTTGCCGCTTTTCGGGGTGATGATGTTTTCGTGAGAGAGGAGAAACTCGCCGATGGTCGGGTCGTAGGTAAAGCCGTGCACCCCGTGGCCGGTGGTGTAGACCATGACGACCGATGAACCATAGATGACATAACCGGCAGCAACCTGTTCGTAACCATGCTGCAGGCAGTCACTGAGGCTTGCCTTGCCGGGATCATCACCTTTCAGTTTATAGATAGAGAAGATGGTGCCCACGCTGACATTGACATCGATGTTTGAGGAGCCGTCCAAGGGATCAAACAGGAGGGCATAGTTGCCGCTCTCATTTTTCGGCGGGATAATGACGCCCTCATTTTCTTCGGAACCCATAATGGCAAACCTTCCATGCTGGCCGATGGCGGAGATGATTTTTTCATTGGCGAACAGATCAAGTTTTTTGACCTCTTCACCCTGGACGTTGGTGCTTCCTGTGAAACCAAGAATATCGACCAGTCCTGCTCGCACAACTTCTCTCCTGACCAGCTTTGCGGCAAAGGCCACATCATTGAGAAGGTCGGTCAGCTCGCCCTGTGCATCCGGGAAAAATTTCTGCTGTTCGAGGATGTGGCGTTCAATGGTGATCAGATTACTCATGTTCTGTGTTCCTGATTGTTAGTGTTCATGTATTGACTGATGGACTAAGCGTTCACTTTGAAGTTTAATGTAAAAATATTCACACCCTCTTTCAAGCGCAGAGAGCAGGAGATCGTGGTCTGAACATTTTTTATCAGGAAATGGTGAACTCTTCTCTAAATTGGTGATTTCCATTAGCACTTTTTCAATCTCCCATGAAACGATTCCGCTGGAATTTGCTCTCTCCTGATGAACAGGCTGTTCTTGTTCTTTCGGAGGCAATCAATGTGAGTCTGCCCGTTGCAAGAGCATTATTCAATCGCGGTATTCAGACCTTTGACGAAGCAAGGGATTATTTTCGCTCCTCAATTCTCTCTCTTCCATCCCCCTATCTTTTGCTCCATATGCGCAAGGCGGTTGACCGCGTTGTGCAGGCCATCAGGGATCATGAAAAAATAATGCTTTATGGTGATTATGATGTTGATGGCACAACCGGGACAGCGCTGCTTTTGCTCTTTCTGAAAGAGCAGGGGGCTCTGGTTTCCTATTATATCAATGACCGTTTTACGGAGGGCTATGGTTTATCGGCGGAAGGCATCGATACGGCTGTTGAGCAGGAAGTCACGCTTCTTGTCACGGTCGATTGCGGTATAAACGAGAATGAAGCGGTACTGCGCTGTGCAGCTCATGGTATTGATGTCATTATCTGCGATCATCACGAGCCGGACGTGCTTCCTCTGGCCTATGCTATTTTGAACCCGAAGGTTCCGGGCTGCACCTATCCCTTCAGGGAGTTATGCGGGTGCGGTGTGGCATTCAAGTTCATTCAGGCCATCGCCGAGCATGTGCACGCCGAACCGGAGAGCTGGCAGAAATATCTTGATTTTGTTGCCATTGCTACGGCCGCCGATATGGTCTCTCTTGAACAGGAAAACCGGACGCTGGTTCGAGAGGGATTGCAGAGAATGCGCACAAAGCCCAGAACCAATTTAATGGCGATGTTTTCACTCATGAAAATTGCTCCGGCAGAACTGGGCATGTTTCATATTGCATTTGGTATTGCTCCACGTATCAATGCTGCAGGCAGAATGCACTCTGCACATTTGGCGGTTGAATGGCTTCTTTCTGATACGTCGGTTGATGCACAGCGCCATGTCGATGAACTTGACCGTATAAACTCGCTGCGCCGCGAAATTGATGCTGATATCATGGGGAAGGCAGAAAAGATGCTCGACAGCCATTTTGCCTCCTATTGCTCCTCAATTGTGCTCTATGATGAATCATGGCATATCGGAGTCCTTGGTATTGTCGCTTCAAAAATGATTGAAAAACATTATCTGCCGACGGTCATTCTTGGTGGCATGAACGGTCTTATCAAGGGCTCGGTACGAAGCGTTGAGGGGCTCAATATCTATGAGGCACTGCAGGAGTGTGGTGACTACCTCGAACAGTTTGGGGGGCATCATCAGGCAGCAGGTATTACCCTTCGCCCGGAGAACTTTGCAGGATTCCGCAAAAAGTTCAACGAGGTCTGTTCCACTCTTCTTTCCATAGGTCAACGCCAGAAGGAGCTGGTGGTTGATTCAAAAATTGCCCTTGAGGATATCACTTCGCGGTTTATCAATGTGCTCGAACAGTTCGCACCTTACGGTCATGGTAATCGTGAGCCGCTCTTTCTCTCAGAAGGAATTGTTCCGTATGGTCAGCCAAGACTTCTCAAGGAGAGGCATGTCAAGTTTACCGTCAGGGATAAAAATGGACGCACCTTCGACGTGATCGGTTTTGACCGTCTTGACATCTACACCGAACTCAAGGAACACTCCCGTCCGGTATTTACAATGGTCTATTCGGTAGAAAAAAGGATGTGGAATAACCGTGAACAATGGCAGATCAAACTCAAGGATCTTGAGCTTACCAAACGGCATGTTGGCAGTTAACCCAACCAAAAAAGCCGTTTCACGCTATTGTTGGTGAGACGGCTTTTTGGCAACAAACAGGTGCTAATGTTACAGTCCAACCCTCAGACCAAGCAGAAAACTGCTGCCTGATGATTTGAAATCGTAATGAAAATCAGGATTTTCCATGCTGATGCGGCTATGTCCGGAATAACGGTACTGTGCATCAACGGTGACTTCCCTCGTTATTGGAATACCAATGCCTGCACCGAGCTGATAACCAAGTACGGTATGGTGCTCGGTAAGTCCGGGATAGGGAGCGCCTTTGACTTTTACGTTATCGAAATTTACCCTGCTGCAGCCAAGGCCCCCAGTGAGATATGGGTTAATGCCTTCTGGATTGAAATCATAGTAGCCATTTGCCATAAGGGAGGTTACTGATTTAAAGCCTTGCATATCGGCAGTACCTCCATGTTCTGTGCCTCTGTTCACGTCGCCCTTCTGATAGCTGAGTTCAGCCTCGATCCTGTAATCCTCAAAATCGAGTCCGGCAGCACACCGCAGGTCGATACCGGATTTGAAGGTCATTTCAGCCAGGGTAGCGTTGGTCGAAGGGCTTTTGAATGCGGTATCATTGAACGATGAGACTCCGATATTGCCGCTGACATAAGGTGATGATGCGGCATAGGAGGGCGCTGCAAGAGTGCCTGCAGCAAGAATTGCTCCCAACAAGGCAAGATGTTTCTTCATAAGGAGGTTTGATTTTTTTTAACCAGAGAAGGATAAATATTTGTACGGACTGAAGGGAAATGTACGAAAAAAGATTTAATGTGGTAGAAGGGCGGTTTCGTCATAATGAAGCCGAAGAGCTGTTTTTTTAGGCTCAGCTCTTCTGTGTTTCCGGAACGCTTGTTTCGTGGCTGATTTTTGTCAGAATTCCGGCAAGTGAGGAAAGGGCAGAAACAGCGAAGAAGATGAGCGACAGCGCGACACCCGCGTGAGTTTCAACCTGTATAAATCCAAGCAGATAAAAGAAGGTTATCTCCCGGGCTCCAGCTCCTCCGATCGTTATTGGAATAATGGTCGCAATCGTTGATATCAGGAATATCGCCAGATAGTCGATCATGTGTGCATTCTGTGAAAGAGCTTTCAGGATAAAAAAGACCGAGATAACCTGGGCTATCTGAATCAGCAGCGATTCGATTGAGGTGATGGTAAAAACCTCGACAAACTGCTTATAGAAGAGCTTGTTCAGCAGGAGAGTCAGTGGGTAGATGGTAATGAGCACTACCCATGCATAGGGCACAAACTGGGGCAGGTGCGTGGCAAACGTGCTTGATTGCAGCAGGATGAGTGAGAGAAAGATCAGCGCGATGATTCCCGATACCCTATCCCAGAAAACAGCATGAAAAACATTGATCATTTTCAGGCCGTGGTTTTTCTGAAGCACATAGATTTTGTAGCCATCACCGCCAACACCTCCCGGAAGAAAAAGGTTATAGAACATTCCGAGATAGTAGAGTTTAAGACTGTACATCGCGGAAAGCTCAATGCCGATAGCCTTGAAAAAGCGGTTCAGGCGCACCGCATTGATAACTTTTGAGATATTGAAAAAAAGGAGAGAGAGCAGAAGATACCAGGGGTTGGCATTTCGGATGATGCTCCCAAGTTTGGCAACATCGGTCTTTCTCAGTACCAGATAAAGAGCCGCGCTGGTGACAAGGATCTGCAGAAGCGTTTTCAGCAGTTTTTTCGGGTTGATTTTACTGTTTGCCAACGATCTTTTTGATGATATAGGGTTTCTTGTTCTGTGATTCGTAATAGGTGCGCATGATGAATTCAGCAATGAAGCCGGTCGTAATGAGCTGAATGCCGATAAAGGTCATGATGATGCCAAGCGAGAGCAGCGGACGACCACCAATCTCCTCACCAATAATTTTCAGGGCCAGCAGGTAAAGATTCAGCGCTATTCCAATAAAAAGGGAGAGAAAGCCAAGGGTGCCGAAAAGATGCATCGGTTTCTGGCTGTATTTCTGGAAGAAAAGCATGAAGAGCAGGTCGCTCAGCACTTTGAAGGTGCGCCCGATGCCGTATTTCGATTTTCCAAATATCCTGGGATGATGGCGGACATCAACCTCTTCCATATTTGCACCATAGAGTTGTACCAGAACCGGTATAAAGCGGTGCAGCTCACCATAAAGACCGAGATTTTTAGCAACATCCTTTTTAAACACCTTCAGTGTACAGCCATAGTCGTGGATGTGCACATTGGTCAGGTTTCTGATGAGCGCATTGGCGATCTTGCTCGGTATTTTCCTCAGAATCATACCATCCTGCCGTCCGGCGCGTCGGCCAGCAACCACATCAAGATCGTGGTCATAGAGGTACTGCATCATCATGGGAATATCCGAAGGATCGTTCTGCAGATCACCGTCGATGGTGGCTATCAGTTCCCCGCGTGCATGATCGATACCGGCGGCCATTGCGGTTGTCTGACCGTAATTTTTATTCAGGACAACAAGTTGTGCATTGGCGGGAGCGTTTGCCTGGATCTCGGCGACGGTGTTGTCGGTAGAACCATCATCAACCAGAACAATCTCATGCTCGACATTTGCCAGGGAAAGGGCAAGAGCGGCAAAGAGCGGCTTGATGTTCTCAGCCTCATTCATAACCGGTATGACCACCGATAACTTCATGATCTCAGAATTCATGGTCTCAATTTTACCAGCACAATACCGTTTTTACGATAGAGTACGGCAGGATTATCAAACGTCCGAAGCTCTTTGACGGTTGTCAGAGCAATTTCTCCCGGCTCAGGCATACGTTTTTCAACAAAAGATTCCGAATATACTAAAAAAGAGGGGTTATAGGTTTTCCACATGACAATTTTATACCCCCTCTTTTTTGCCATCAGAGCAGCCTCCTTCACGGGTTCCTGCATGAGTTTACCAGCAAAGGGCATAAGATAGAGGTTGATAAGAAGAGCAAAGATCACACCGGTTGCAACCAGTTTCCCCTCAAGAGAAAAACGGGGCAGGAAGGGTATGGCAGAGACTCCGGCCATGGCCGCCCCAATGATCAGCAGATAGTTCTGGTCTGTAAGCAGCACGCCCCCCTCGACTATTGCCCTGATATAACTGTCGTCGATTTTTTGCAATGCCACCTGCAGGAGCAGCGGGAGGGAGGCAAAAGCGGCGAGCAAAAGCAGCGGCCAGAGTGCAAGGCTTTTTGGATGACGGTTCATCGGCACAACCCTTGCCATAAGGATAAAGAGCGGTGTATAACCGTAGATCATGTAGTGCGGCAATTTGGTGCCCGAGAGGGAGAAAAAGAGAAAGACAAAGGCGAACCAGATAAGAAGAAAACGGTTCATCCGGTCGGAAAGCAGTGGCTTGATGTTGAAAAGCAGGGTAAAGAAAAGACCGGTAAAGGGCATGAGTCCGAGCATGATGACCGGAACATAGTAGAACAGTGAGCCCGAGTGCCCTTCGAAAGAGGAGTTGAAACGGCTGATATTGTGCTTGAAGAAAAATCCTTCAACAAAAGCCATTCCCTGATCAAGGTATTCGAGCAGATACCAGGGCAAGGCAATGGCGAGAAAGAGTATGATCCCTGTCGGGTTGACGATCATGCGCAACCATTGTTTCAAGGATCTCTCCTGCAGTGAAAAAAGAAATGTCACGGCAAGGGGAATAATGAGGGCAATCGGCCCTTTCGTAAGCATACCGAAACCAGCGGCAGCAAAGGAGAGGTGCAGGGCGAGCTTCGAGCCTGTTTTGTAATGATGGAGCAGCCCGAACATGGTTATGGCAAGAAAGCAGTTAAGGAGGCCGTCTGCTATGGCCGCTTTGGCAATAACCATCACCTGCATCGAGAGCACCATCATCGCCGCAGCAAGAAAGGCCTGGCGGTTGCCGATTTCTTTTCGCACAAACAGAAAAATTGATAGTGCCCATGCGCTGCCAGCCAGGGCAGAGGGGAGCCGGAACGCAAACTCACTCAATCCGAACACCCTGACGGAGGCCAGTTGCAGCCAGTAAATCAAAATCGGCTTGTCAAAACGGGGAGCGCCGTTTAGCCAGGTGGTCAGATAATTTTTACTGATCATCATCTCCCGCGTAGCCTCGCTGAAAGCCCCCTCATCAACGTCAAAAAGTGGAGCAGATCCAAGGCCCAGAAAAAAACTGACAAGGATCAGGATGATGAGCGCAGCCAGAAACCAGCCGGTTTCAGATTTTGTTGTGTAAGGAGTCATCAAACTTTGTTTTGAAATAAAGATGGTAGAGCAGCACTGTTGAAACAATACCAAAAAAAGAGCCGGCTATAACATCACTGACATAGTGCTGGGCAAGAAAAATACGACTGAAAGCGATCAGGAGAGCGCCAAAGAGGGCGGCAAAGCGCCAGCGCGGGTAAAGGGTTGCAAGAACCGTAGCCACACTCAGCGCCGTTGCAGAATGGCCGGAGGGAAAGGAGGTCCATGCGTGTTCCCAATGGAAAGCGGCAAATCCGTAGAGCTGTTCACTGAAATAGAGTTTCGGTCTTGCCCGACCGGCAAGGTATTTGACAAGGTCAGCACTCAAACCCGAAAGAGCGACGGAAGAGAAGAGGAAAAGGCCCGCATAAGCCCTGAACGGGTTGCGGTTGCGAAAAACAACAAAGAGCAAGAGCCCCCCGACAAGGTAGCCTGTTGAATCGCCAAAGAGCGTTATTTTTTTGAAGAGGGTGTAAAGCGCGGTGTTGTCGAGCGCATGGAACCACAACGCAGTCTCAATATCCGCAGAGGTAAAACTGACGAAACAGAGCAGGGCAACCGTCGCAGAGCTGATACTCCATTGCAGGGAACGATTCATCATCAAACTATTTTTTGTAGATCAGGCTGTAAGTCAAGCCAAGGGAGGGCAACAGCCGCAAGCTGGTAAAAACGACTGTTGTTGATTTCAAGATAATTCCCCTTTTCAGCCATCTCCCGCACCGATTCAGCATAAAAGCTCTCATTTTCTGTCCAGATGTCATTGACACTGAAATTGATGAGATAGAGAAGTGCAGTAAGGCTGAGAACAATCCAGAAAACCGGTACTTTTTTCAATAAAACTTTCATAGTTTCAGCCATCACGCAAGGAGTTATCTTTGACCAACGATTGGCCGAAAAAATACATTAAATTTTTTCCTCTTTGCAACTTCTTGTTTTTGCAAATGCAAACTTCTTTCATTCAAAATAAAGATGATGAAAAAATCAGATACGGTGGCGATTCTTCTTCTCTCCTGTGCTGACCGACCCGGTCTGGTTTCCCGCATTTCACACTTTATCTATGAGCGGGGGGGCAATATTCTGGATCTCGACGAGCATGTGGATCCTGTTGAAAAAACTTTTTTTATCAGGGTATCATGGAGTACTGAAAACTTTTCGATTCCCCCCTCTGAGCTTGTTGAGGCCTTTATGCCTCTGGCGAAAGAGTTCAACGCCATATGGAAAATTCGTTTTACCGGTAGAAAAACCCGTATTGCAATATTTGTCTCCCGTTACGATCACTGTCTCCAGGAGATTCTCTGGCGGAACAGTATCGGAGAGTTCGCCATCGATATTGCGCTGATTATCTCAAACCATCCCGATCTTGCTCCGCTTGCCGAACACCATGGAATCCCGTATCATTGTTTCCCTGTCAGCAGTGCCAGCAAGCAGGAGATTGAATTACAGGAAAGAGAGCTTCTTGAAAAGCACTCGATCGACACCATTGTGCTTGCCCGCTATATGCAGATACTGTCATCACAATTCGTTGACCGCTATCCGGGTCAGATTATCAACATTCATCACTCCTTTCTGCCAGCCTTTGTCGGCAGCAGTCCCTACCGGCAGGCCTATGAACGGGGCGTTAAAATCATCGGAGCCACAAGCCACTACGTGACTGAAGAACTCGATCAGGGACCGATTATCGAGCAGGACATTGTGCGGGTGAGCCACAAGGATACACTGGACGATCTTGTCCGCAAAGGGCGCGACCTTGAACGGCTGGTGCTTGCACAAGCCCTTCGTCTGCACTCCGAGCACCGAATTCTTGTGAACGGCAAAAAAACGGTTGTGTTTGATTGAAAGAGCCAGGGAGAGGTCAACGTCATAGAAAAATTGAATGCCATTATGAGCAACACAACATCGGGAGAGTGTGCGCATACCCATGATTCGACGCATCATCACCATCATCATCATGCGTCAGGAAACATCAAGGTGGCCTTTTTTCTCAATGTGGGCTTTACCCTGGTTGAAATTGTCGGTGGACTGTTAACCGGCAGCACTGCAATCCTCGCCGATGCCGTTCACGATCTCGGCGACTCCCTTGCTCTTGCCCAGGCATGGTATTTTGAGGAAAAATCAGGAGAAAAGAGCAGCGCGCGCTACTCCTACGGCTACAAACGCTTCTCCCTGCTTGGAGCGCTCATCAGTACAGTGGTGCTGCTTACCAGTTCACTCTTTGTGCTTGCCCACGCCATACCCCGCATTCTTGAACCACAAAAACCCGATGCCGGAGGGATGATTCTTCTGGCTATTATTGGTGTTATCGTCAACGGCATTGCCATGGCAAGACTTTCGAAAGAGAGTGGTCTGAATGCAAAAGTGGTTGCCCTGCACCTGCTCGAAGATATGCTCGGATGGGTTGCCGTGCTTGTTGTTGCCGTTGTGCTCTACTTCTGGAATATTCCGGTGCTCGACCCGCTTCTTGCCGTCATCATCACGCTCTACATTCTCTCCGGTGTGGTTAAAAACCTCAAAGCCATGCTGCCGGTCTTTCTGCAGGCCGTGCCCGATGAGCTTGATATCGCTCTCATTACCAGAGAGATCGAAGCGATGGAGCATATTCATGCTGTCCATCATGCCCACATCTGGTCACTCGACGGTGTTCATACCGTCTTTACCGCCCACCTCGAAGTCGATGCCCTTCTCGACGCCGAAGCTTACATGCAACTCAAGGAGCTTATCAGAGCGCTGGTTGAGCGATACGGACTGTATCACTCAACCGTTGAAATCGAATATCCCGGAGAGGCGTGCCGGAATCTCCTTTAGCCTTAAGGCTTGATATAGGCGTTCAGACCGATAATGATTGGCTTGCCATTCACCTCTGCGGTGGTGACTGCATTGCCGCGCGTGCTTGCAACAACAAGGGTCTTACCAGAAGCCGAAGGGGTAGGGGTTTCAAGATCGATTTCAATACAAAGCTTGTTGTTCTTGATCTCTACAGTCATTGCCATGGTTGCTTCTCCCGTTTTGGTTGTGTCATAAAAAGGGGAGTATACGGAATTATCCCATTTTTATGAGGGGCTCATTTTTTCGGGAGAAAAGTTGTTGCTCCATGCCCCAGCACCCTTATCGGGTTGCAGCAGCGTGGCCTCTCAACCGGATAAATCAAAAAAATAATGTAAGTTTCAGCCAGTGCAGTATCGAATGCGACACAACTACTGCGAGAGATGAACATCTTACGACTTTGAAAGCTTATACGCATGGAAACAAAAACGGATCTCTACCTTGGAGACTGCACACAACTGCTCAAAACGTTGCCGGATGATTCGGTAGACCTGATATTTACCTCCCCGCCCTATGCTGACCAGAGAAAACAAACCTATGGCGGCTTTCATCCGGACGATTATGTTGAGTGGTTTTTACCGATATCCCTGCAGCTTCTGAGGGTGCTGAAACCAACAGGTACCTTTGTCCTGAACATCAAGGAGAAGGTTGTCAATGGCGAACGGAGTACCTACGTGATGGAACTCATTCTTGAAATGAGGAAGCAGGGCTGGTTCTGGACAGAAGAATTTATCTGGCATAAAAAAAACTGTTATCCCGGTAAATGGCCAAACCGATTCAGGGATTCCTGGGAACGGTTGATCCAGTTCAATAAAAGCAAGCACTTTTATATGGACCAGAAAGCCGTTATGGTGCCAATGGGCGATTGGTCGAAAACCCGCCTGAAAAACCTGAGTGAGACCGACAAAACGCGTGATGAATCGAAGGTCGGCAGCGGGTTCGGAAAAAATATCTCAAACTGGCTGGATCGGGAGATGGCCTATCCGACCAACGTGCTGCACCTCGCCACAGAATGCAACAACAAAAAACACAGCGCAGCCTTTCCTGAAGGGCTTCCGGAATGGTTTATCAAGCTCTTTACCAAAGAGGGAGATACTGTGCTCGATCCATTCATGGGGTCAGGAACAACCAATGCGGTAGCGCAAAGAATGAGAAGAAACTCTATCGGCATTGAAATTGTGCCAGAGTACTACGACATGGTAAAAACGGAGCTGAAACCGGTTGAACTCTATCTGCTGGAACAAAAGGAGGAGCATGAAACCACTTATCCTGAACGACGTATTGACCTACGTTGAAGAGAACATCGGCACCTTTCATCAGAAAAGAATAGGTTGTTGCCGTTAATGGCTGCTGTTACGGCAGAGTTAGTACCCCCGATCAGGGCGACTATTTCAAATATTGCGGCCAGACTTTTTGGGAGTTTATCTCTTCAGATCCCAATCTCTACACCGAGCTTATCGACCCGCTGGGTCACAAGGCCCAGGAAAAAAGCGAAGAGTTTCAGGACTCCTATGACAGGATGCTCAATAAATTTACCCGCCAATTCAGTATCGAGTATTGCGACGACAGTGGTGCTATCAACTGGCACAAGCTTGTAGCCTTCAACTCCTCGGCAATCCAGCCTCCGAAAATTGCTTGACAAAAGCGGAAACCAGTAAAAACAATGAGCAGTCCACTTGCGCAGATTGTAAGCGAAGCTTGAAGAGGTGAAACAGCATCAAGCCCGGCAGGCCGATATCAGTAACCTTTTGCGCTCGCTGGGATTGGGTTGTTTCTCATAAAACGGGTAATGATTTTTGTATGAATGGAGTTACCTTGTACAAGATAGTGTCACCTTATTACTTCTTGTGAATGCCATGCATACCATTCAAGTCAGGAACGTTGCTCCATTAACAGATTTCGGAAACAATATCGAACGGTATATGGAGGAGCTGAGCGTCAGCAAACAACCGCTGCTGTTAACGCGGACAGGGAGAGGTTCGGCTGTGCTGCTTGATGCGGAATCATATCAACAGATGCTTGATCAAATAGCATTTATGCAGTCGGTTACCGAAGGGCTTGAAGATTATCGCAACAACCGCACTGTACCAGCAAAGGAGGTTTTTGCCTCGCTTGAAAAGATCATTGCCGAAGCTGAAAAGCGATGATCGTCGAATTTTCAGAACGTGCGGCCTCTCAGATTGAAGAGGTTGTGCGGTTTATTGCTGTTGATAAACCCGGTGCAGCCAGAAATTGGGCGGAATCTGTCAGGCAATCCGTTATGAAACTTGCTGATTTCCCTTATATCGGAAGAGTTGTTCCGGAATTTTCTGAAGATTCTCTTCGTGAGTTGTTGCATGGAGAGTACCGGATTGTTTACAGAGTAGACGAAAAAGTATCACGGGTTGTTGTTATCTCTCTTTATCATACAAGACGATTAATGGGGCTCGAGGAAGAATGAGTGATAAATTGTATCGCAAAATAAAAGTTCTTGTTGCTTCGCCTTCAGATGTAGCAGAAGAGCGGGATATTGCCAAAGAGGTAATATTGGGCTGGAATCACCGACATCCAGAGTCTGAACTCATACTTGATCCTGTATTGTGGGAGGAACGCGCTGCTCCTCAAAGCGGGGAACGGACGCAGGGAATTCTCAACAGACAGTTCGTAGATCAATGCCATTTTGCCATTGCTATTTTTTGGACAAGGATTGGCACCGATACAGGTGTTGCGCCGGGAGGAGCAGTTGAAGAGGTACAGCGCCTGATGAACGATGAAAAACAGGTCATGCTCTATTTTTCCAGAGCAAAGTATCCTCTTGACACTTCTGATGCAGGCAAGGTGGCAGAATTTTCCCGGCAGGTTGGAGAGCTTGAGACTTTCCGGAAAACATTGCAAAATTATCTTCTTTTGTGGGAATATGATGATCTCTCCATGTTCAAGAGCGATCTTGTCACACATCTTGACCTTCAGATTCAGAACTGGTTCGCTCAAAAAAATTCGGATGTCGTTTTTTCAGGCAATCGTATTTGCTCGCATACCCGCAACGCTGCGGCTGATTTGTTCCGCTACCAATCCACATTGAAACAACAACTCGGAAATATCACCCTGACAGGCTCTCCCGCCCTTGAAAGTTTTTCAGTAAAACTATCCGACACCTTCGTTTCGTTAACTCTCTCAGGTTCATCGCGGTGCGAAGAGCGATTTCGTGCAGGGGAGGCTTTGTGCGAACCGCAGAAGGATGAACGCAACAGTACCCCTGAAGAGGTGATGAGCTTTGTTTTTCAGCATAATCTTTTACTGCTCGTTATCGGTGATCCCGGTTCGGGAAAGACAACTTTGCTCAAATATTATGCACTCTCCTGCTTCGATAACAAACGCTATCAGGAGTTTGGCTTTCGTGAACCAGTCAATGTTTTTTTTCTTCCGTTGCGTGAACTCAAGAAAAGTGATACCGGCTACATGTCATTATCGGAAAACCTGGCGGCATGGTCGGAAAAACATTTTCTCAAGATTGAAGAAACACTCTTTTCCGGCTGGCTTGACAAGCCGTCAACATTGGTGCTTCTCGATGGTCTCGACGAAATCAGCGATGTTCACGACCGGATAGCGGTCTGTGGCTGGATAGACCGCACGGTTGGTGGATTTACCAATGCCCGTTTTGTTGTGACGTCACGAAGCACGGGTTATCGGAAAGGGGATGGCATTGAGCTTGAAGCTGGCCATTTGAGGGCTGATATCATGGATTTTACAAAAGAGCAGCAGGCGCAATTTTTACAGCAGTGGTTCAAGGCTGCATACTTGGGAGAGATTCCTCCAGCAGGATATCAGGCGGCGTGGCGAAGCCAGCAGGAACATGTGGCTACGAAAAAAGCAGATGCTCTTATTGCGTTTCTGGCACAGGAAAAAAATAGAAGTATGCAAACACTCGCAGGGATTCCCTTGCTGTTGCAGATTATGGCCATGCTCTGGAAAGAGCGAGAATATATGCCGGGTAGCCGGTTGAAGCTCTATGATGCGGCATTGAATTTTATGCTCGATTATCGTGACCGGCGTAGAGGAATATCCCCATTGCTTGGGGCAGAAGATGCCCGGCGCGTTCTGAGTCCGGTCTCACTCTGGATGCAGGAGGAGCTTAAAAAGGACGAGGTTGGTAGAATTGACATGCAGTTAAAAATGCAGGAACTGCTTGATACCCTCTGCAACTCGCTTCCCGCAGGGGAGTTCTGCCGTAACCTTGTTGATCGGGCCGGGGTGCTCGTGGAATATGGTGACCGAGAGTATGTTTTCCGGCACAAATCATTCAGAGAGTACCTGGCGGGTGTGCAGCTTGTGAAAAACATGCACCGGCCAGGTTATCTTGACACGCTTGTTACCCGCTTTGGTGACGACTGGTGGCAGGAGGTATTTCGCTTTTTTATCGGCCATGTTGATGATGCGGAACTGTTCGACAGCTTTATGCAGATGCTTTTTGATTCGCCGGTTACAGAAAACTTGACTCAAAAGCAGCAGGACTTGCTTGTTGCCCTTGTTGAGGAGGCTCCCCAGAGGAAGGTTGACGCCTTGCAAAAGAAGTTGCTTGACCCGGCAACAACGCCAAATAGGCAGCGATATCTCTTGGAGTGCTTGAAAACCATCGGTAAGCCGGAAGCTGTCAAAGCTGTACAGAAGTTCATTGACGCTAACTGCACCAAAGACGCCGATATTCTGCGTCTTGCTTATGAAATTCCAGGGGTTAAAATTGCCTCTGATATCACCGCTGACATCGTCTGTAAGGTGAATGTTAGTGTGAAGGCAATTTCTGTCAGATACAATCCCTATGAACTCGATGCGCAATACATCCTTATCGAGGGAGGTACCTTTACCTTCTCCGTGACTGAGAAGCAGGAAACAGTGCCAGACCTTTACGTTGCCAAATATACGGTTACCAACAAGTTGTACCGGCAATTTATTGCTTATCTGGATTCCCGAGAGCCTGTATTTGCCAAGGATGTATCGGTTGAATTGTATACAAAAACTCTACGATCTGAGGCTGGGGAGATTGAGGGGTTTGGCGATTATCTCAAGGGTGAAGAATCGCTGGTAAAGCTTCTTGCTTCTTTTTATGATGACGACAAGCGATTCAACAAGGAAGATCAACCGGTGATGGGTGTAACCTGGTATGCCGCCAAGGCCTATTGCCTCTGGCTTTCGTTGCTTGAGAGCAATGGTCAGGATGGCACCCTTTATCATTTGCCCACAGAAAAGGAGTGGGAATATGCCGCAGGTGGCAAAGAGAACAGAACATACCCTTGGGGCGAGGAGGAGCCCTCAACCACTAGAGCCAATTATGATAGTAATGAAGGCGCCACAACTCCTGTAGGGCGCTATCCCGATGGCGCTACACCGGAGGGGCTATATGATATGGCAGGCAATGTGTGGGAGTGGATGGAAGATTTATACGAAAACAATACGTCGGATGAGTATTTTAAATCTGCCCGTGCGTTGCGCGGCGGTTCCTGGAGCAAGTATCCCGACGGTCTGCGTTGCTCTGCCCGGTACGACCTTCATCCGGCGCACAGGAGCGGCAATGTTGGCTTTCGGGTTGTCCGTTCCAGTCCCTCTTCCTGATCTTCTGTCTTTCTGTTTTCTGGAACTCTGAAAGGGAAAAAATTTGTGCAGAATCATGAAATGCTGATCGTCAAAAAGGCCTACGATTTTTCGAAATGGCTGCTGCTGCATACTGGGAAATTTCCCAAAAGCTACCGGTTCAGTATTGCTGTGCGTATCGAAAATTCTATACTCGAGTTTACAGAGCTTGTGGCAGTTGCCAATATGCGGAACGTCAAACGACCATTGCTGGAGCAGGCCGATGAGGTGCTGACGCGTTTGCGCATTCTGGTTCGATTGAGTTTTGACATGAAATTTATCAGCTTGAACTCCTATGAGTTTGGGAGCAGCCAGATTTCAGAATTGGGGAAGATGCTGGGCGGATGGATAAAAAAAGCTTGAATAAGTCGTTGATAAATGGTAATTATCGTTTGTTCAGAATGATGGAAAAGAGCCGGTAACTGATCTGCCCGTGCGTTGCGCGGCGGTTCCTGGAACAATAATCCCGACAATCTGCGTTGCTCTGCCCGGAACAACAATCATCCGGCGAACAGGAACAACAATATTGGCTTTCGGGTTGTCCGTTCCAATCATGCCCCTTTCGATGCGTGTTAAAGCCCATTATGATGCCGTTCTTTCAAGGAATAACGGACAGTTTTTTGGGCATGACATCCCGGGCTCTTTCTCCTGCGGCATGTTGCCATTGCACTCAGTGGAACATGCACGAACAGTACCCATAAAACAGGTCGCTTGAGTAAGTAATTGAAAAAGCGGCCTGTTTTTTTTCTGGCAAAACGATGAAAACCAGCAAAAACCTTTTTCAGAGCATTGTAACCTTCGAAAATGTGCTTTCAGCAGCCCAAAAAGCGGCGAAAGGAAAGCGCGAAAACCAGTCGGTGCTGCACTTTTTCACCTTTCTGGAAGAGAACCTCTGGCAGATTCTTTCGGAGTTGCGAACGAAAACCTGGCAGCCCGGTTCATACAAAACCTTCAGCATCTACAAGCCAAAACCAAGAATGATCAGCGCAGCTCCCTTTAAAGACCGCGTTGTGCATCATGCCCTGATCACTATTGTTGGCCCTCTTCTTGAACGGAGCTTTATTTTCGACACCTATGCCAACAGAACGGCCAAGGGAACACACAAGGCCATAGAGCGCTACCAGCACTATCTGAAAAAGTATGCTTATGTGCTGAAGTGTGATATCCGGAAATATTTTCCATCAATCGATCACGAGATACTCAAATCGTTGCTTCGCAGAAAAATAGCCTGCGCTGACACTTTGTGGCTTATTGATACCATTATTGATAACAGTAACATACAGGCAGAGCATTTTCACTATTTCCCCGGTGACACCCTTTTTACCCCTCATGAACGGAGAAAAGGGCTGCCTATCGGGAACCTGACCAGCCAGTTTTTTGCCAACTACTACCTCAGCTTTCTGGATCACTACGTAAAAGAGGTGTTGCGATGCAAAGGCTACGTAAGATACGTTGATGATTACGTCTTGTTTTCCGATAGCAAGGATGAATTGTGGGAGTGGAAAAAAGCAATCGAAGAGTTTTTGCAACAATTCAGATTGACGCTTAATTCAGGGAGAACAGAGCTTTACCCGGCAACAGAAGGGAAGTGCTTTCTCGGGCAAAAAGTTTTTCAGAGCTACCGGTTACTTCCTTCAGCAAATGTTCGGAGAGCAAAAAAACGGATACAATGCACCCTGCTTGCCAAGCCGGAAACCTTGCAGAAAAGCCTTGCCGGGTGGGTTGGTCACGCCCGGCAGGCCGATACCCGCAATCTGTTGCGCTCGTTGGGGCTGGTGGAAAAGAGCTGACAGCTTGTAACTTTTTGAGAACTGATTGTTATTCAAGGCACGAGTATCCATAAAAATCTGGTATTGACTGGTTTTGAAACGATGGCTTGATTCCATCGCTGATATTGTGTAGAATTGGTATCACAATTATGACGTAGACGTTATGAAAGTTTACAGCTATTCTGAAGCGCGAAAGAAATTCGCCAAGGTGTTTGATCTTGCTCGTACGGAAGAGGTGATTATCAAAAAACGGAGTGGTGAACAATTTGCCGTTGTGTATAAACAGCTTTCAAATTCTCCTTTTGATGTCAAAGGGGTGAAAACAAGAGCAGCAACGAAAGATATTCTGGAGGCTGTAGAGGATTCACGATCGGGAGAGGATGTCCCGTAGTGATGATTGGTGAAAATTGGAGCAACAGGTCATTAAATCCAAGTGTTGCTACGGTACAGGATAAATCATAATTGCGTTTGCCATGCCACCACATAACCTCAATGTGTTTATTAATTGCCCTTTTGACAAAGAGTACATTCCGTTTTTTGATGCTATTCTTTTTACGGTCTATAAGTGTGGTTTTCGTCCTCGCTGTGCTTACGAATTTGATGATGGCGGCCAGGTACGCATAGAAAAAATCAATCGAATCATTGAAGAGTGTTGTTGTGGAATCCATGATATATCAAGAACAGAACCTGATAAAAAGACCAAGCTGCCCAGATTTAATATGCCCTTTGAGCTAGGGCTTTTTCTTGGTGCCAAACGATTTGGTTCAAAGTTGCAGAAGTCTAAAGTGTCGCTTATTCTTGACAGGGATCCCCATCGTTATCAACAGTTTATTTCGGATATATCGGGTCAAGATGTCAAATCTCATGACAATGATATTAAGAAGTTGATCAAGTGTATCAGGGATGTTTTGCATGCACTCAAGATTAATGATGCAATTCCTGGGCCTAAAGTGATTCTTGACAATTATATGGAGTTTAAGGCGACTCAGCCCGATCTTATGAAACAACGAGGGTTGGATCTTGATGATATCTCTTACGCAGATAAAGTTTTGTTGGTAGAGCGCTGGCTAAACTTTATGCTGCTTGACAAGCTTGGTGCACATTATATCCTGATCAAGGGAGGTACATTCACCTACTCTTTGACAGACAAGTCCGAAGTTGTGACTGATCTCTACATGGCAAAATATGCTGTGACTAACTCTCGCTATCGACAGTTTATCAACTACCTGTCAGGCAAGGGCTCTTTTATTGAGGTACTGTCTACCGAAATTTTTAGGCAAAAGTTGCTTGCTTATGCAAACAAAATTCACGAGACGGGATTCTACGACTATCTTCAGGGGGAGTCGGATTTGACAGAGCGCTTACGTTCCGTTTATGAAGATGATGACCGATTCAACAAGGATCATCAACCGGTGGTTGGGGTAAGCTGGTATGCCGCAAAAGCGTATTGCTACTGGCTTTCATGTCTTGAAACGGGATGCATGGATGCAGGATTGTATCGGCTGCCGACAGAGATTGAGTGGGAATATTGTGCCAGCGGCAAGGAACAACGCCCCTATCCATGGGGCAGTTCTTCTCCAACGCAGCAACGTGCAAATTATAAGATGAGCAAGAAAGAGACAACAACACTGGTTGGTGTTTATCCCGATGGTGCGACTCCTGACGGGTTGTATGATATGGCAGGAAATGTGTGGGAGTGGATGGAACACAGGAATGAGAATGAGAAAGAAAAAGAGCGTTTTTTCTTGAGAGGCGGTTCGTGGGACACTACTCCCGATTATCTGCGCTGCTCAGCTCCCGGTTTTCAGAGTCCGTTTTATAGTTCCTCCGAGATTGGTTTTCGGGTTGTTCGTTCTGCTTCTCCGTCATGAACTTCTGAGATGTTGTGTTATGAAATTGGACGGCATTGACGGCGTTATTTTTGTCAGAAAATGATTGATAAATGATAGAAAGAATGAGTGATAAAAATATTCGGATCATAAAGGTACTTGTCGCATCACCCTCTGATGTTGTTGCTGAGCGTGAAATGGCGGAAGATGTCATAAAGAAATGGAATGCTCGGCCACAGCGTCCGCTGATGCTCGAAGCGGTGTTATGGGAATCACATGCAGCGCCTGAAACCGGGGGGCGGGTGCAGGGGATACTCAATAAACAGATTGTTGATGAATGTGATTTTGCTATCGGTATTTTCTGGACACGCATTGGCACAGGTACTGGTGTTGCTCCAGGCGGGGCGGTTGAAGAGGTTGAGAGAATGATGGCAGCCGGAAAATTGGTCATGCTCTATTTCTCAAATGTGCCATACCGGAGGAAGGATGTTACTATCGAACAGATTGAGGCACTTGATCGCTTCAGGGAATCACTACAATCGAATGCGCTGATAGAGGAGTATGACGAGCGTCATGAGTTCCGGGAAAAACTTGCTCATCAGCTTGATATACAGGTTCACCGGTGGTTCTGTTCAAAAGAATGTGGTGATGATACCTCAATGAAAAACAGGTATCAACCACTTGATTTCAACACAGATTCGCTTCTCCAGCTCTACCACTCAACGCTGACAGAGCAACTTGGCAATACCAACCTTTCGGGTTCTCCGGCAATCGAGAGTTTTTCTGTAAGGCATAAGGATACCTTTGTTTCGTTGAGTCTTTCTGATACATGGCGCTGCGAAGCACGATCCCATACTGAGGGCGATCTCTGTGAACCCAAAAAAGAAGAGCGCGTTCGTGCCCCTGAAGAAGTGATGAGTTTTGTTTTTCAAAAGCATCACTTGCTACTGGTTATTGGCGATCCGGGTTCTGGTAAAACAACATTGCTCAAATATTATGCACTTTCATGCCTTGATAACGGTAGATGTCATGAATTTGGTTTTAGTGAACCAGTCAATGTTTTTTACCTCCCGTTGCGTGATATCAACAAGAGTGATACCGGTTATCCCTCATTGCCGGCAGCTCTTTCCGCATGGTCTGAAAAATATTTTCTCAAAATTAAAGAAAACCTTTTTGCGGGCTGGCTTGGTGAGGACTCAACCCTTGTACTCCTTGATGGACTGGATGAAATCAGCAACGTCGATGATCGGAAGGCTGCTTGTGACTGGATTGACCGAACGGTTTCAAGGTTTACAAATGCCCGATTTGTGGTTACCTCCCGAAGCACAGGTTACCGGAAGGGGGATGGCATCGAGCTTGAGGCAAGCCATCTGCGGGCCGATATCATGGACTTTACCAAGGAAAAACAGGCTGAGTTTTTGCATCTTTGGTTTAGTGCAGCATTTTTTCGGGAGATACCTCTCAGTGCTCGGGATGAACCGGAGTTGAGAGCTCGGCAGGAACAACAGGCCGCTCAAAAAGCGGCGCAAAAAGCTGACGCAGTTATTACGTTTCTCGCGCAGGAAAAAAACAGGAGTATGCACTCTCTGGCAGGTGTCCCCCTGCTCTTGCAGATTATGGCAATGCTCTGGAAAGAGAGGGAGTTTCTGCCAGCAGGGCGTTCAGAACTCTATGATGCTGCATTGAATTATATGCTCGATTATCGTGACCGTCGCAGGGGAATCTATCCGCTGCTTGCAGCCAAAGATGCTCGGCGAGTACTGAGCCCGGTTTCTCTCTGGATGCAGGAAGAGCTGAAAACAGACGAAGCTGACCGGATTGCAATGCAGCAGAAAATGCAAAAGCTGCTCGACACGCTCTACAATTCTCTTCCCGCAGGGGAGTTCTGCAAAAATCTTGTGGACCGGGCCGGGGTGCTGGTGGAGTATGGCGACAAGGAGTATGTTTTTCGGCACAAATCATTCCGTGAGTACCTTGCGGGTGTTCAACTGCTCAAAAATATGTACCGGCCAGACTATCTCGACACCATTGTTACCAGGTTTGGAGACGATTGGTGGCAAGAACCGCTTCGCTTTTTTATCGGCCATGTTGAAAATGAAGAGCTTTTTGACAGCTTCATGCAGAAGCTTTTCGATTCGCCGGTTACGGAAAACTTGACATCAAAGCAGCAGGACTTGCTCGTCACCCTTGTCGAAGAGGCTCCACAGCGGAAGATCGATGCCTTGCAAAAGAAGTTGTTTGACCTTCAGACCACGCCAAACCGGCAGCGATATATCATGGAGTGCCTGAAAATCATTGGCAAGCCTGAAGCACTTGCAATAGTGAAGACGTTTATCGAATCAGGAAGAAACAATGTTTTATTTGACAAACTTCATGCAGAGTACATTCTGATAAAAGGTGGCACATTTGCTTTCTCGTTGACTGAGAAGCTTGAAAAGATGCCAGATCTTTATGTCGCTAAATATACGGTTACCAACGAGTTGTACCGGCAGTTCCTCAATTACCTACAGTCAGGAAAGGTGCCCGATATTGATGCTGTTACCCTGGAATTGTACCACAACCACTTACAGAAAATGGCGAACAGCATTAATGGATTCAGCGATTATCTTCAGGATAAACGAGATCTGGCAAAGCTTTTCCGCTCTGAATCGGATGACGACAAGCGATTTAACAAGGAGGAACAACCGGTGATGGATATAAGCTGGTATGCAGCCAAAGCCTATTGCTTGTGGCTCTCTCTTCTGGAAAGCGAAGGCAGGATTGCTAATATTTATCGATTGCCCAAAGAAATCGAGTGGGAATATGCTGCTGCCGGGGAGGATGGACGTGAATATCCGTGGGGAAATACAGCGCCTAATTCAAAACTGGCAAATTTTAATCAAAATGAGGGAGCCACAACACCGGTTGGGCGCTATCCTGAAGGTGCAACTCCGGAAGGGTTGTACGATATGGCTGGCAATGTGTGGGAGTGGACGGATGATATACACGAAAAATACGCTCTTGCCCGTGCGTTGCGCGGCGGTTCCTGGGGCTATGTTCCCGGCGTTCTGCGTTGCTCTGCCCGGTACTTCAGTCATCCGGCGAGCTGGCTCAGCGGTTTTGGCTTTCGGGTTGTCCGTTCCAGTCCCTCTTCCTGATCTTCTGTCTTTCTGTTTTCTGGAACTCTGAAAGGGGAATTTTTTTTTGAAACAATCATAATTGGAGTATGCCACATGAAAAAACTTTTATTGCTCTGTTTTCTCTTGCTTGCAGGATGCACCGGTGTTCCGCAGGGAATCACGGTTGTTGATAATTTTTCTCTCGATCGTTATCTCGGTACCTGGCATGAAATTGTTCGTCTCGATAACCGGTTTGAAAAGGAGCTTGATCCGGTATCGGCGACCTACTCGCTTGCCCCGGATGGCAGCGTCAAGGTGATGAACAAGGGGTATGATCTGAAAAAACAGGAGTGGAAAACCATTCAGGGGCGCGGTGTTTTTCTTGATGATAAAAAAACCACCGAGGGTGCGTTAAAGGTCTCTTTTTTCGGCCCATTTTATGCGAGCTACAATGTGATTGATCTCGACAGGGCGGGCTATCGCTGGGCGATGGTTTGTGGCCGTGATAAATCTCTTTTCTGGATTTTGTCGAAAGATTCTGTTATGGAGCAGGCTCAACTCAAGGCGCTGGTGGCCAGGGCGACGGCGCTCGGTTTTGATACCGCCAAACTCCGCTATCTGGGCAAACAGAAACCGTAAGGATCATTGCGGGGAGCTGAAATTTCCCGGCAATTGAGATTGCCATATATGGGGCATCATCTTTTTGATACATGTCGAAGGCTTCAATTTCTTCATCATCGAAAGACAGAAATAGAGGAAGCGGTTTCCTTTGAGTTTACGATCGTTTATAGGAGAGAAATGCTTATACTTTTACGTTATCGCTGTGATTGTGGCAGGGTGAACGTTATGATGGCGACAGGCCTGACAGTGGTTTTTTTATGAGTGGTGTATTTTGGTCAAGGGGGCTTAAAGGCAGGAAAATGTTTTCCGCTAACAGGTTTCGCGGGTGCGTACCAAAAATAATTCTTTCAATTTTTTCGATGAGCATGGGGGAGAATAATGATATCGTCGATGCACACAATTACGCTGCATGATGCGGAAAATCAGCTTGTGAGATTGGTTGAGCAGGCAGCGCTTGGCAAGGCTTTTATTATCAGCAAGGCGGGACGACCGATGGTTAAAGTGATACCCTATGACTCTATGACTGGGAGTTCAGAACGCCTTGGTTTTATGATTGGTGAAATTTCTGTGCCGGAAGATTTCGATCGTATGGGCAGTAGCGAGATTGCTGGGTTATTTAACGAAAATGCACAGTGAATTTATTGCTTGATACGCATATTCTTCTTTGGGCTGCAGCTCAACCTGATCTTTTACCGGAGGGATGCAAAGATATGCTTGTTAACCCGGTAAATAATTTGTTTTTCAGTGCAGCAAGTCTCTGGGAAATCAGTATCAAATCCGTACTTGGGCGCTCTGATTTTAATGTTGATCCCTTCCGGTTCAGGCGCATGCTTTTGTTTCATGCGTAACGGGAATTAGCTATCAGCAGTGAACATGCTGTGGCTGTAACTATGCTTCCTTTCTTGCATAAAGATCCTTTTGACCGGATGCTTATTACACAAGCCCGGACAGAAGAAATGTTGTTGATTACTTCAGATACTGTGGTAGCAGCTTATGGAGAAGGAATTCAACTGGTATAATTTTGGAAGAGGGTAGCGGTAACATGGGAAAAACGGTTGTTATTACCGGCAGCACCAGGGGGATAGGGTTTGGTCTTGCAGAGGATGGTTGGGAAGATGGTGTTGGCGCCACTGAGGAGACGGAACCTTTTTGCCTGAAGCGCTCCTCTTTCAAAGGGGAAGTCCGTATTCCTCAAGGATAACCCGGACATGCCGTGGCACCAGCTTTTCGATCCGCTCCGGGTGGCGGAATTTGAGGTAGTAGTAATGCCTGATCAGATGAAAGTCAACCGAGTAGTGGGCAAACCCGACCCCTTTTGGCCCGATCATGCCAAGCGCTCCTGCAAGCAGGTTGCCGAGCCAGAGCGGGATTCTGCTTTTCGATGAATACTCTTTATCCCTCTCCTTCATGCTCTCGATGATGCGTTTCGTCGTGTTTTCGACAAATGATCGGCACTCCCACTTGCCTGATTCCGGAAACCGTTCGAGTTCAGCTTCAATCAGCTTTAGCAGTTTTTGCCCTGTTTCGGTTCGTACCAGAATCCATTGCCGCTTCTGCTTTGGCTTCAGTTCTGCTCCGATATAGCCTACGGTGATGTCGGCAAGGCTGTTGAGATAGTCAAAGCAGCTCATACATGCAGAGGGGAAGATGGCGGGATTTGAAAGCTCTTCCGGAAGGCTGAAGAAGGGGACTTTTTCAATGCTGCCGTCAAGGTGACGGATGTGAATCCTGAAGTCCTGCATGAACTCCATATGGCAGGCGGTATCGGGTGATTTCGACATTCTCTCCAGAATCCACGGCCATTTTGAGCGTGCGACGTTGTCTATGCAGGGAATTCATATGGTGAGGAGCTCCATCTCTTGCAGGTATTCGAATCGTTCCTTGAAATCCCGGAGTGTATGGAGGTGACATGCCGCTCCAATGACAAGGACTTTTTTCAGCCCCTGATGATATGCGCTTTCAAGGGAGGATAAGAGTGGGGAGAGCACCGGTTTATTGCCTCTTGTTGCGTAGATCTCATCGCTGTTTCGGGCTAACACCGGTTGAGAGAAAAAATGGTTGCCGGGAGTGTGCTGCAGCGATACAACGCCTTCAACAAGCTTCTCTTCAAAGGCCTTCATGGCCATTCGGGTAATGATTCCGCTCCACTGCGATCCGGGTAGCGGCAGTTTCAGTTGAGCTGTAAAACGGTCAAGTGTGATGCCAAAGCGCATTTCAACCGGATCATCGAGCTTGCGTTCCCGCCCGAAAAGCTGTTTCTCCCTTTCGCCGAGCCAGCCATTTTTAAAAACACAGCTTTGGAGACTTTGTTCAACCGGCCAAGCCTGATTGGAACAGAGACCGCATGAACTGCAGAGTCCTTTGTCTGAAGTAGGCATACCGGGATCGAGTGCGCTTGTGGTTATGAGGTTTTTCTTTTATACGACAACACGGGTTGGTCAAAAAATAGGGATAATTCCGTATACATCAACGAATTATTTATAAAATAAGATGCAGCGGTTAATATATTGTGGCTTCGCTATGGTAAGCGAAACGAAACACAAATCATTTTCAAGGGAGAAAAAATATGCAGACTATCTATGCTGACGGAGTAGCCAATATTACACTGATTGATGGCATCATCCGTTTTGATCTTGTCAATATCATGCAGTTTGAAAAAGAAAAAGCAAATATCAGGCCTGTTGCGGCGCTGGCGATGTCAATGCCAGCCTTGCTTCGTACCCATGAGCAACTTTCACAGGCGATCAACAAAATGGTCGAAGATGGCATTCTGAAAAAAGATGATGCACAGAAAGCGGTCATGGATGGCAAACAATCCTGAAAAGAAGAACATCCCGTTTTAAGCCCTTGAACCAGCATCACCCTCTTATCCTTTCAGGGAGTAGAGTGTGGCGCTGGTTTTTCGAAATGTTGAGATATCATCCCTGTGGTACCTGTTTTGCAGCAGGAGCTGATGCCTTCAGCGTGAAGAGGTGGTAGTTCATGCTGTCTTCAAGGGCGTGGAGGCTTGCTTCAATGATGTTTGTGGAGACACCGACTGTTCCCCAGGTGAAGCGGCCATTGCTTGACTCTATCAGTACCCGCACCTTGGCGCTGGTTCCCCGTTTTTCTTCGAGTACACGAACTTTATAGTCAACCAGCTTGATGCTCTTGATTTCGGGGTAGAAGTGGATCAGCGCTTTGCGGAGCGCCTTGTCGAGGGCGTTGACCGGGCCGTCACCGTCGGCGGCGATATGTTCTATCTCCTCTCCAACCCTGACCTTGAGTACTGCCTGGTCGACGTTTTTGGCGTTCTTGCTCGATTCGATATGCACCTTGGTTTCAAGCACTTCAAAAAATGGCTTGAAGTTGCCGATCTCTTTATGCAGCAGGAGTTCGAATGAGGCTTCGGCTCCGTCAAACTGGTACCCTTCGTGTTCGAGCTCCTTGATGTGGTGCACGATATTCTTGAAGAGTTCGCTTTTTTCGGGCAGGGTGATGCCGAGTTCGTGTGCCTTGTACCGGATGTTGCTCTGGCCGGCAAGCTCGGAGACAAGGACCCTTTGGCGGTTTCCGACCTGTGTGGGGTTGATATGCTCGTAGAGTGAGCTCTCTTTCATGACTGCGCTGACATGGATACCCCCTTTGTGGGCAAATGCCGATTTCCCGACAAAAGGCGCCCGGGTATTTGACGGCATGTTGAGAATCTCGTAGACAAACTTCGAGAGTGAGGTGAGCTGGGTGAGGTGCTCGACAAAGGTGAATGAGCGTTGCAGCTTCAGCATGACGTTGGGAATAATGCTGATGAGGTTGGCGTTGCCGCACCGTTCGCCGATGCCGTTGATGGTTCCCTGGATATGGGTTGCTCCAGCCATGACGGAGGCGATGGAGTTTGCTACGGCGAGATCACCATCATTGTGGCTGTGAATACCCACAGGAACACCGGTGACGGCCAGAACACGGGATACGATATCGGTCACCTCATGGGGCAGTGAACCTCCGTTGGTGTCGCAAAGTACAATTCTTGACGCTCCACCCTCAACGGCTGAAAGGAGCATTTTCAGGGCAAATTCCGGGTTGTTTTTGTAGCCATCGAAAAAGTGTTCGGCATCAAAAAAGACCTCTCGTCCCTGCTGCTTGAGAAAGGCAACGGAGCGATAGATCAGTTCGGCATTCTCTTCATCGGAAATACCAAGACTTTTTTCAGAGTGTGCCTGCCATGTTTTGCCGAAGATGGTGATCACCGGTGTTTCGGAGTGGAGCAGCCCGAGCAGGTTGGGGTCGCTTTCAACGCTTTTTACAAAACGGGCTGTTGAACCGAAGGCGGTGAGCCTGGCATGTTTGAACGAAAGCTGCCGTGCCTTGATGAAAAACTCTTCATCTTTCGGGTTGCTGCTCGGCCATCCACCTTCGATATAGTCCATGCCGAATTCGTCAAGCTTCTGTGCGATAAGGAGCTTGTCCTGAACCGAGAGGTTGATATGCTCACCCTGTGTGCCATCACGGAGGGTGGTGTCGTAAAGTTCTATTTTTTTTGTGGTAACAGTCATAAATCAGTGTTGGGGCATTAAATTTTCCTGACGGGCATAGGCAAAAATACCGCCAGCCTCAACAATATTGAAGACATCGCCAAGGGGATTGAGCTTGTAGGTGATGTTGCTTGTCAGATTTTCGATGGTGTTGGCTTCGACGTCGATTTTCAGTTCGTCACCGGTTTTGATGAGCTGGTTCAGTTGTTCCGCACTTTCGTAGGGGATGGCAAAACCGCCGTCAACGCAGTTGCGATAAAAAATACGTGCGTACGATTCGGCTACAATGGCCTTGACTCCGGCAACCTTGAGGGCGAAGGGAGCGTGCTCCCGTGACGATCCGCAACCGAAGTTTGGCCCGGCAATGATGATCGTATAGTTTGAGTGGCAGCTTCCCTCCTCGATGAAGAGGATGTTGCCCTGGGGCAGCCCTCCCTGTTCGGGTGGTACTCCTGAAAGGGCATATTTGCCGTAGAGAATCACCTCTTCGGGATCGGAGAGGCTGTAGACCAGATGTTCGGCTGGAATGATCTGGTCGGTATCAATATTTTTGCCTAAAACGTAGGCTTTTCCCTGAATGATGGTTTCCATTATTTGTGTCTGTTTGCCCAAAGTTCAAGTGCGATCAGAGGAAATCTCTCGGATCGGTGAGTTTACCCGTAATTGCCGATGCGGCTGCTGTGAGTGGGGAGGCAAGGTATACCCCTGCATGTTTGCTGCCCATTCGTCCGGGGAAATTGCGGTTTGTGGTTGAGACGACAACATCGTTGTCAACCGAGCGTCCGACGGTATCGGCAGGGCCACCCAGACATGCGGCGCATGAGGGAAGGGCAATGGTGCATCCGGCATCTTCAAAGATCTGTTTCAGGCTCTGTCCGTCGTAGAGTTCGCACTCAAGGTCACGGGCAACCTTTACTGTGGCTGGCACGATGTTGGTGGTAACGGAAACCTTATGACCCTTCAGAATTTTTGCGGCCATCATAAAATCGGTCAGTTTGCCGCCGGTGCAGGAGCCGATATAGGACTTGGTAATCTTTGTTCCCTGAACACTTCTGACGGTGGCGCGGTTGTCGGGGCTGTGCGGCTGTGCAACCACAGGTTCAAGCGTCCTGACGTCGTAGCGGTACTTGCTGTGATATCGGGCATCCGGGTCGCTCTGGAAGAGCTCGTAGGGTTTCTGGCTTCTTGCCTTGACATAATTTTCTGCGATGCTGTCTGCTGCGATGATGCCGTTCATGCCACCCGCTTCGATGGCCATGTTGGTCAGGGTCATTCTCTCTTCCATCGGAAGGGAAAAAATCGCTTCGCCGTCAAATTCCATCGCACAATAGGTTGCGCCGTCGGTTGTGATGTCGCCAAGAATCTGCAGAATGAGATCTTTTGCTGTCAGATATTCGGGCATCTGACCATCGAAGGTGAAGAGGATGGATTCCGGAACTTTTTCCCAGAGCTTGCCAGTGCCAAGAATGAAGGCTGCATCGGTGTTGCCAATGCCCGAGCCGAACATGCCGAAAGCTCCGGAAGTACAGGTATGGGAGTCGGTTCCGAAGAGCACGGTGCCGGGCAGATTGAATCCCTCTTCCGCCAGGGCTACATGGCAGACGCCTTTGTAGCGGTCGGTGCCGACATCATAGTAGTGCTCAAGCTGCTGCTCTTTTGCAAACTGGCGCAAGAGATCAATGTTGCGATGGGCGTGCTCGTTTGCCGTAAAAATATAGTGGTCAGGCAGGACGACAACTTTACGGGGATCCCATACTTTTGCGTCGGCGCCAAATTCCTGCTTGAAAATATCAAAGGTTGGTGGCCCGCAGACATCGTGGGTAAGGAGGATGTCGACATTCAGCCAAACGCTTTCACCAGCGTCGACAAATTTTCTGTTTGCGGCTTTTGAAAGGATCTTCTGGGTTATTGTTTGTGCCATGGTATTCTTAAACCCCGCTTTCTATGGTTTCTGTAGTGATGTTGTCAAAATGATGCTGGCGCAGGCCGAGAGCCTGCAGATAGGCTTTGGCGCTGGCCTCTATGATATCGGTCGAGACCCCTCTTCCGTTAAAGGAGACATTCTTGTCCCGGATGCGGACAAGCGCCTCTCCGAGTGCCTGACGTCCGGCAGTGGTGGAGCGGACGGAGTAGGAGGTAACCATCGATTCGATGCCAAGGGCACGCTCAATGGCTCTGAAGCAGGCATCTACCGGGCCGTCGCCGATTGCGGATTCTTCAAAGATCTGCTCTTTGTGCCGGATCCTGATGGTTGCGGTCGGAATTGAGGCTGTACCGCTGTTGATGTGGAGGTAATCGAGCTCATAAGCGTTTTTCGGCTTGCTCCGTTCATCGCCCATCAGCACTCTCAGGTCATCGTCATAGACCTCTTTTTTTTTGTCGGCAACTTCAACAAAGCGCTTGTAGACCGCTTCGAGTTCGGTATCATCAAGGTTATAGCCAAGGCTCAGAAGACGGGATGAGAGACCGTGTTTGCCGGAGTGGCGGCCAAGCACGATGCTTGTTTGCGGCACTCCTACCGATTCAGGTGTCATCACCTCATAGGTTTGCCGGTTTTTCAGCATCCCGTCCTGGTGAATGCCCGATTCGTGTGAAAATGCATTGTCGCCAACAATTGCCTTGTTGGGCTGGATAATGATGCCGGTAAAGGTCGAGACCATACGGCTCGTATTGTAGAGCTCTTCGGTGACGATATCGGTGTAGAAGTTGTGCAGGTCGCTGCGTACTTTCAGCGCCATCACAATCTCTTCGAGCGAAGCGTTTCCGGCCCGCTCTCCGATGCCGTTCATGGAGCACTCCACCTGACGAGCGCCATGTTCAACTGCACTGAGTGTGTTTGCTACGGCAAGACCGAGGTCGTTATGGCAGTGGACACTGATGATGGCATTGCCGATGTTGCTGACGCGGCTCCGGAGGTCGGCTATTTTCCGGCCAAATTCTGAAGGCCAGGTATAGCCTGTGGTGTCGGGAATGTTGACGGTGGTTGCACCTGCCGCAATAACGGCTTCGATGATTTCTGCGAGAAAACCCTGATCGGTGCGTCCTGCATCTTCAGCGGAAAATTCAATATCCGAAGTGAAGGTTTTGGCAAAGGTTACGGCGTTCACCGCCATGTTGAGAACGGTTTGCCGCTTTTCCTGCAGGCTGAGGCCGTAACGGTCACTGCCGAATTTCCCGGTGATATGAATATCGGAGGTGCCGATAAAGGTGTGAATGCGGGGTTTGCGTGCCTGCTGCAGCGCCTTCCAGGCGGCGGTAATGTCCTTTTCCACCGCTCTGGCCAGTGCGGCCACAACGGCTTTGGACTCTGCGCTTACCCGCTGAACCGCTTCAAGTTGCAGGGGTGATGAAGCCGGAAAACCAGCCTCTATCACATCTACCCCAAGTTTTTCAAGCTGCCGGGCAATTTCTACCTTTTCCTGCACATTGAGCGAGGCCCCGGGGGATTGCTCTCCGTCGCGCAGGGTTGTATCAAATACGATTATCTTCTCTTTCACCACTCTTTTTGGCCTTTTTTTTGATCAGGCGCCGAGGTGCCTGACAATTGCTTCTGTCATCTCTGTTGTTGAAATCACCCTGTCACCTGTATTGGCTATGTCTGCTGTCCGGCAGCCGGAGGCAAGGGCGGACTCAATTGCCTGCTCGATCTCACGGGCAATCTCCGGAACTTTGAAGCTGTGTTCGAACATCATGGCTACCGATGCTATGGTGGCTATCGGGTTGGCCTTGTTCTGGCTGGCAATGTCCGGTGCACTTCCGTGGATTGGTTCGTAGAGGGCATATTTTGTACCGATGCTTGCAGAAGGGAGCATACCGAGACTGCCGGTAATCATGCCTGCAATGTCGCTCAAAATGTCACCAAAGAGGTTGCTTGTTACAATCACATCAAACTGTTTCGGATTGCGGACAATCTGCATTGCAGCGTTGTCTACATACATGTCGCTCAGCTCCACATCGGCAAACTCCTTGTGCAGTTCATGCACCACATTTCTCCAGAGCTGTGATACTTCAAGTACATTTGCCTTGTCGATCGAGACGACCTTGCCCTTCCGTTTCCGGGCTGTTTCAAAGGCCAGACGGGCGATGCGCTCAACTTCATAGCGTTCATAGACCATGGTGTTCCAGCCCCGGTTTTCATCGAAGCCGCGTGGCTGGCCGAAATAGATGCCGCCGGTAAGTTCTCTGAAAACAAGGAAATCGGTGCCACGAACCACATCTGCTTTGAGTGAGGATGCGTCGATCAGTGCGTCGTAGACTTTTGCCGGTCTGAGGTTGGCAAAGAGTTGAAGCTCTTTTCGGATTTTGAGCAGCGCAGCTTCCGGCTTGTGTTCGTGTGGCAGGCTCTCCCATTTGGGGCCGCCAACGGCTCCAAGCAGTACGGCATCGCAGTTCCGGCAGGCATCAAGCGTTGCCTGGGTGAGCATCTCTCCATGCAGTTCCCAGGAGGCGCCGCCAAAGGGGTGCTCTTCAATCACAATTTCAAAGCCATGTTTTCTGGAGAGCTGCTCCAGTACTGAAACAGCTCCTGCAACCACTTCCGGGCCTATACCGTCACCTGGTATTGAGACAATCTTGTACATTCTTCTGTTGAATGGGTTATTTTTTGATCAGCCAGCTCATCATGTCGCGAAGTTTTGCGCCTACCTTTTCAATGGCATGACCACTGTTTTCCTCTCTGAGTTTGTTCAGGTTTTTGTAGCCACCGTTGCATTCATCGATAAACTCTTTGGCAAAACGGCCATCCTGTACCTCTTCAAGAATTTTTTTCATCTCTGCCTTCACCGCAGGAGTGATAAGGCGTGGTCCGCGGGTCATGCCGCCGTACTCAGCGGTATCGCTGACGGAGTAGTTCATTCTTGAAAGGCCGCCTTCATAATAGAGATCCACAATCAGTTTCAGCTCATGCATACATTCGAAGTAGGCAAGCTCTTCCGGGTATCCTGCTTCAACAAGGGTTTCAAAACCGGCTTTGATCAGTTCGGCAGAACCGCCGCACAGCACAGCCTGCTCACCGAAAAGATCGGTTTCAGTCTCATTCTTGATGGAGGTTTCAATAACGCCAGCCTTGGTTCCGCCAAGAGCTTTTGCCCATGCAAGCGCCTGCTGTTTGGCCTCTCCGGTAGCATCCTGATGCACTGCGATAAGGCAGGGGACACCGTTGCCTTCGGTAAAGGTACGGCGTACAAGGTGGCCGGGGCTTTTCGGCGCAATCATGATAACGTTGATTGACTCTGCCGGAATAATCTGTTTGTAGTGAATATTGAAGCCGTGACCAAAAGCAAGGGTATTTCCGGCAACAAGGTTCGGAGCAATTTCTGCGTCGTAGACCGCTTTCTGGTTCTGGTCGGGGAGAAGCACCATCACAATATCGGCCCATTTTGTTGCTTCAGCAACGGTGTTGACTTCGAGGCCTGCTTCCCGTGCTTTTGCGCACGATGCGCTTTCGGGGCGAAGGCCGACGCAGACGTTCAGGCCGCTCTCCTTGAGGTTCAGGGCATGGGCATGACCCTGACTGCCATAACCGAGTACTGCAATATTCTTTCCCTGAAGATAACCGAGATCGGCATCCTGCTCATAGTAAACGTTCATGTTGGTAGAATAGGTTTGATTGGTGATTCAGTAAAAAACAGGTTACTCTCCCCGGTGTATTGCTACCGCGCCAGAACGGGCAAGCTCTTTTATGCCGTACGGCTTGAAGATATCGATAGTTGTGTTGATCTTGTCCGGAGATCCGATGACCTCAATAGTAATGGATTTTTGTTTTATATCCACGACTTTTCCTTTAAAAACATTGATAAGCTCAAAAATCTCATGCTGTACCGTCTTGCTGAGCTTCAGGGTCATCAGGAGCAGCTCCCGTTCAACATGCGGCTGCCGGGTGAGATCGGTAACCTTGATGGTATCGACCAGCCGGTTCAACTGTTTGAGCACCTGACTGACGATTTGGTCTTCCCCTCTCGTTACAATGGTCATGCGTGAGATTTCCGTATCCTCGGTTTCTCCAATGGAGATGCTCTCAAGGTTGAACCCCCGGGCGCTGAACATGGCGGCAACCCGGTTAAGAGAGCCAAACTTGTTTTCAACCAGTACTGATATGATGTGTTTCATAGTTTATTGATCCCTTTTACTGTAACTCATGGCATGGGTTACAGTGCCCATTTACAAAAAATTTACAGATATTCCTGGCTGTAATATCCGAAGGTAAAAAAACGCGGAGTGTATAACTTTACATGAAAGTCAATATAAAGTTTTTTTTGAAATGAGTGGGCCGGGCCGGGAAGTATGTTTCCCATGCATCCTCGCTTGCAAATGTTGGTACTGATATGCTGTGGCGAGTTTATTCCATTACCGGTGTCTTATGCAACTTCGGATTGAGGATATTATAGATGATTGTCGTCAGCGTTTTGGGGTTAAACGGTTTTTGAATAAAGTTTAGCTGACTGTCAACTATTGTATTTTGGGGAATAATGTCAGCAGTGTAACCTGAGATAAAGAGCACATTAAGTCCGGGGCGTGCGGCAAGCAGCTTTTTCGAAAGCTCGGCTCCATTCATTTCCGGCATGATGACATCGGTCACTAAAAGGTCGATCGTTCCAGGGTAATTTTTTTCCATTCTAATGGCGTCTGCGGCTCGTTCAAAGGCCAGCACGTTATAACCGTTCTGTTCAAGGATGAGTTTGCAGAGTTTGAGAATGCCAGGTTCATCCTCGACAAGCAGGATTGTCTGATGCCCTTTCTTGAGTAGTTGCTTCTGATCTCTATCTGGATTCGTTATGGCCTGTACCATATGCTTGGGCAGTTGAATCGTTATGGTTGTGCCTTTTCCCTGTTCACTTCGGCATTCAATATTGCCGTTGTTTTGTTTGACAATGCCATAGACGGTTGAAAGACCGAGTCCAGTGCCTTTTCCACTCTCTTTTGTGGTGAAAAAGGGCTCAAAAATATGTTGAAGATCGTTTGGTTCAATACCACATCCATCATCATGTACAGAAAGTGAGACATAGTCTGCGGAGTGACACGCAGTTTTATCGGTTTCACAGGGGATTTCAGGCAGAGTGACACAACGGTTATCGATAGTGATTCTGCCATTGCCAGTTATAGCGTCACGTGCATTGATACAGAGATTGACAAGAATCTGGTCGATCTGTGATGGATCAATTTTGATATAGCAATTTTTGCATTCCGGAATCCAGGTCAGCATGATATTTTCACCGATGAGACGCCTCAACATGGGAAGCATCTCTGTAATCGCCGTGTTCAGTTCAACAATTTTTGGAGAGACAACCTGTTTTCGGGCAAAAGCAAGCAGTTGCCGGGTCAGATTTGCAGAGTGGGTTGCCGCCTGGTGGATAGCAACAAACTGGGCATAGGTTTTCAGTGTGGGGTCACTCGTTTCCATGGCCATTTCTGAATGACCAAGAATAACCGTCAGCATATTATTGAAATCATGAGCGATACCTCCAGCCAGTCGTCCGACCATCTCCATTTTCTGTGACTGTTGAAGTTGAACGGAAAGTTCCGCTCTCTGCTCTTCGATTTGGCGGCGTTCCGTGATATCTACGCTGGTGCCGATAATTCTGAAAATAGCTCCGTTTTCATTACGAACAGGGTTCAGCACGGTCTCCCATAAAGAGCTTTTGCCATGAAACATCATGGACTCTTCATAGTGAATGATCTTGTTTTCACGGATACAGTCGTTATAGTGCTGAGTAACCGATTTGGCAATAGGGGGAGGAAAGAATTGCTCAGGTGTTTTTCCGGCGAGTTCATTACTTGTGACGCCCGATATTTGCTCACTGAGCGGGTTAATGGAGTTATAGCGGTAAGTGCCATCCGTTAAAATGTCGACAACAAAAATGGCGTAATTGACCTGATTATAGATACTCTTGAGAAGCTGTCTGCTTTCGATTAACTCCTGCTCATATTTTTTTCGTTCTGTAATGTCGCGTATCAATCCGATATATCCGATAAATCCTTCATGCTTATAAAATTGCACATGAATTTCTGCGTAAAAGAGAGAGCGATCTTTTTTTCTGTAGCGGAATTCGAGCACTTCATCCACCTGCATCATCAACCCATTCTGAAACGAGCTGATCGCCCTCTCAATGTCCTCTTCAGCCATAAACTCGACAAAGCGATGACCAATCACCTCATCAGCTTTATAGCCGGAAATTGTTTCAACAGCAGGTGAGACATAGGTTGTAATTCCACTTTGATCCGTAATAAAAACGATCTCGGAAATTTGTTCGGTAATGGAACGAAACATTTTTTCACTTACGGCTAGCGCCTGTTCAACCTTTTTGCGCTCCGTGATGTCGTTCATGATGGCATAGAGTATTTCCTTTTCACCAAATGGAATCAAGCAACTGTACACTTCAACATCACGTATTGAGCCATCGGCTATCTGATGGGTCTGGTTCTGTCTGCTCTCAAACGGCTCTGTAGTGATCTGCCGGATGGTCATCTGTTTGAGCGTTTCAGTTGGCCACTTGTAAAAGTTGACAGCCGCTTGATTCACGTCTATGATTCTGCCCGTATCGGGCTCAATAACGAGCATGATCGATGAATGCTTTTCAAACACCATCCTGAAGCGATTTTCGCTCTCTTTGAGTGCATCATCCCTCTGTTTTTGATCAGTGATGTCAATCATGATACCGGCATACCGAACTATTTTTCCTTCGGAATCTTTTACCGGAGTTCCTTTCGACATGAGCCATCGTACTGCTCCATCAGCTCCGGGAATACGCCAGGAACAAATGAACTCGCAACCCTTATTTACGGCATCAATGGTGGCTTGTCTCACTCGTTCCCTCTCTTCCGGGATAATGGTGTTTATCCAGCTTTCATAGTTCAGTTCAACACTGTTTGGTTTAAGCCCGTAGAGACTCCATATTTCATCTGACCAGATATTGGTATTTGTGGTTATATCATGTTCCCAGGTACCGGAACTGGTCGCGGCCAGAATAAAATGCATTCGCTCATTGGCGGCAAGAAGCCTCTCCTGAAACTCCTTGCGTTTGGTGATATCAATAATCGTTCCGATGTAGCGCACTGTCCTGCCGTTGAGGTCATGCAAGGGTTTGCCTCGGGACATCAGCCAGTGCATGGAGCCGTCGGGATAACAGACGCGATATTCAATGTTCAGCTCGGCGTCACATTTTGCGGCTTCAGTAACAGCGCTTATGACAGAGTCACGATCTTCAGGATGAATGACACTTGCCCAGAGATGGAAGGAGGGATTATTATTGGTTGGCTCCAGCCCGTATAACGGCCATATTTCGTCCGACCAGATATTATCGTTCGTTGTCAAGTCCCATTCCCAGACGCCCGCTCGTGCAGCTTCAAGGGCCTGGTTAAACTTTACCTTGCATTCATTGAACCTTGTCTCCTTCTGTTTTTGCCGGGAGATATCTGCAATGGTGATGAACAATCGAGTGATCGTCCCTTCCGGTGACAAGACGGGATTAATGGTAAATTTCCAATTCAAATTCCCTTTTCCATCTTCAAAAACCATTCGTTTGCCCAGGCGAAGTACCTCTCCAATCTTTTCTTTGTAGTGAAACGCCTGTTCTGGAATTTGCAGTATGGTTGCAATCAAATCATAGACTACAGAGCCGATGCACTCCTCTGCAGAGATGCTGAAACGTGCGGCAAACAGGGTGTTGGCAGTAAGAATTATGCCGTTTGGGTCGATGAGAAGAGCTTCTTCAGGAAGGGACTCCAGCAATGCAAAAACCGGATCGTTGGCCAGCTTGCTCTCCGGAAGGGAATTTGTTGTGCACATCGTTTTGTTGGCAAAATCTGTTTACGCATCTGGAACCCGATGCGTATTACCATTTTTATACATTACAGCACAATCAGTAACTCGTTGACTGATTTTAACTATAAGTAATTCACAAAGCAATTCCCAAAGTTGGCGGGTGGTTGGCTGAGATGGTGGTTGTTCAGTTCGTTATCAGATGAAGAGGGCTGCGAGTTTACCCTGCGGTGTTCTCTTACTCGCAGTCCTCTTCAGAATCTGGTTCAGACCATTGTTTTTGGATTCAACCGTTCCAGGAGCATATCTGAAATTGAGCCTCCGGCGGGAACCATAGGGAAGACCATATCTTTTTTGAAAACCCTGAAATCAACAAGAACCGGCCCTTCGTTCCAGGCAAGCGCCTCCTTGATCGCCTCTCTGGCACGATCAGGATTGTCGGCCATGATGGCCTTGCAGCCGAATGCTTCAGCAACCTTGACAAAGTCGGGGTTGCTGTCGCCAATATCGGTAAAGGAGTATTTTTCCTGGTGGAAAAGCTCTTGCCACTGGCGGACCATACCGAGAAAGCTGTTGTTGATCAGGAAGATCTTTATCGGGACTTTACCATGTACCGCTGTAACAAGCTCCTGGACATTCATCATAAAGCCTCCATCTCCGCTGAAGAGAACAACCGGGCGATCCGTAATGCCGTAGGCGGCTCCGATGGCAGCAGGCAAGCCGTAGCCCATGGTGCCGAGTCCACCGCTGGTGATGATCGATCGTGGATTGATGAAGGTATAGAACTGCGAAGTCCACATCTGATGCTGGCCTACATCGGTGACTACTACGGCGTTGCCCTGGGTTTGTTTTGAAACTTCGTCAATAACAAATTCGGTTCTGAGCTCGTTGTCATCGCTTTTGTAGGTCAGCGGGCACATCTCCTGCCACTCATGGATTTGGGCAAGCCATGCTGTGCGCTCTTCGACCGTGTCGGGCATCTCTTCGATGAGTGAAGAGAGAAAGTGTTTTGCGTCACCAACAATGGGCAGGTCAACCTTGACGTTTTTGTCAACGTTGGTGGGGTCGATGTCATTATGGATCTTGTATGCCTGTGGTGCAAAGGTATCTACTTTGCCGGTGACCCGGTCGTCGAAGCGTGCACCAACAGCAATCAGGAGATCACAGGCATTGACCGCACGGTTTGCCCAGTAGGTGCCGTGCATGCCGAGCATCCCCATGCTGAGTGGATGGTTTCCGGGAAAGGAACCAAGCCCCTGAAGGGTCATGGTGACCGGTATATTCTGCTGTATGGCAAAGGCGCGGAGCTCTTCGGATGCTTCCGCACTGATAACCCCGCCACCGATGTAAAGAAGGGGGCGTTTTGCATTGGCAATTTTATGCGCCGCCTTTTGAATCTGGTTGATGTGGCATTTGAGGGTTGGTTTGAAGCCTCGGATATCAACCGTTTCAGGCCACTGAAAGAGGCATGATGCATTCAGGATGTCTTTTGGCATATCAACAAGAACCGGTCCTGGCCTGCCGTTTGTTGCAAGGAAAAAGGCTTTTCGGATGGTTATGGCAAGCTCCCTGACATCCTTGACAAGGAAGTTGTGCTTGGTTATCGGTCGGGTGATGCCCACAATATCAGCCTCCTGAAAGGCGTCGTTGCCAATCAGTGAGCTGGGAACCTGTCCGGTAAAGACCACCATTGGAGAGGAGTCCATATAGGCGTTGGCAATTCCGGTGACGGTGTTTGTTGCTCCGGGGCCGGAGGTGACAAGAACAACACCGGGCTTTCCCGTGGCGCGGGCATATCCCTCGGCCATGTGGGTTGCGCCCTGTTCATGACGGACCAGAATGTGCTTGATGTCTTCGATATCATAGAGTGTCTCGTAAACTTTCAGCAGAGATCCGCCCGGATAGCCGAAAATATATTCAACGTTTTCACGTCGCAGACATTCGAAAAATATTTCTGAGCCATTGAGTGTTTGGCCTGATGCTTGCATGGCTGTTTTATTTAGGTTCACAGGAAACAGGATTTTTCAGGATTGCTCCGGTATTGGCAGAGGTGACCATTTGTGCATATCTGGCCAGATATCCTTTTTTTATTTTTGGTTCAAACGGCTTTAGCGCTGCCAGCCGCTCATTGATCGTTTCTTCGGTCAGATTGACCGAGATGCTCCTTGACGGAATATCAATGGTGATTAAGTCACCGTTATGCAAAGCGGCAATCGGGCCGCGCTCGGCAGCTTCGGGAGAAATATGGCCTATACAGGCTCCTCTTGATCCTCCTGAGAAGCGTCCGTCGGTAATGAGTGCAACCGACTCTCCAAGCCCGCGGCCCATGATGGCGCTGGTGGGAGAGAGCATTTCCGGCATTCCGGGACCTCCTTTAGGGCCTTCATAGCGGATCACGACCACATCTCCGGCCTTGACATCATCACCCATAATGCCTTTGATGGCGTCGTCCTGGCAGTCATAGATTTTCGCCGGACCGGTATGCTTCATCATCTCAGGGGCTACTGCACCGGTTTTGACCACGGCTCCCTGCGGAGCAAGGTTTCCGAAAAGAACGGCAAGGCCGCCCGTTGCGGAGTAGGGTTCGTCAATACTTCTGATGACGGTGTAGTCAAGAATCTCTGCGTCGGCGATGTTTTCGCCAAGTGTTTTGCCGGTTACGGTTAAGGTGGAGAGGTCAAGCAGTCCGTCAATTCTGCTGAGCTCATGAAGGATAGCCGATACACCACCTGCCCGGTCTACATCTTCGATATGGACAGCCATTGTTGCAGGGCTGACCTTGCAGATATAGGGTGTTTTGGCTGAAAGGGCGTTCAACTCAGAAAAATTAAAATCGAGCTCAGCTTCGTTTGCAATGGCGAGTGTATGCAGGATGGTGTTGGTGCTGCCTCCCATTGCGAAATCAAGGGCAAAAGCGTTGAGCAGGGCGTTGCGCGAGAGAATATCGCGTGGCTTGATATCTTTTTTAACGAGATCAATAATGCGGCGGGAGGCCTCTCTGACCAGCTCGTTGCGCCGTGGATCAATGGCGAGGATGGTGCCATTGCCGGGCAGGGCAAAGCCAAGCGCTTCACTGAGGCAGTTCATTGAGTTTGCGGTGAACATGCCCGAACAGGAGCCGCAACCCGGGCAGGCGCTCTCTTCAATGGATTCAAGTTCTTCGTTGCCGATTTTACCGGCGCTGAACTGGCCGACAGCTTCAAAGACCGAGATCAGGTCAACCGTTTGACCTGAAGGGGTGTGGCCGGCTTTCATGGGGCCGCCGGAGACAAAGATAACCGGGATGTTGATGCGCAGCGCGGCCATCATCATGCCAGGAGTGATTTTGTCGCAGTTTGGAATACAGACAAGCCCGTCGAGGCAGTGGGCTTGTGCAACGGTTTCGACACTGTCGGCTATCAGTTCACGGCTTGCAAGCGAGTAGCGCATACCGATATGGCCCATTGCAATGCCGTCGCATACCCCGATGGTATTGAACTCGAAAGGCACTCCTCCTGCTTTACGAACCTCCTCTTTTGCGATGCGACCCAGCTCCTGCAGGTGGGAGTGGCCCGGGATGAGTTCGTTATAGGAGTTACAGATCCCGATAAAGGGTTTTTTAAAGTCATTATTTGAGACAATAGAACCGGTAGCTTTAAGAAGACTGCGGTGCGGCGCTTTTTCAAACCCTGTTTTTATGGTATCAGATCTCATGGCAGTAAGTTTTTTTGGCGATTAACAGATATCTTCCCCGAGGCTGCCGATCCCGAAGCCACAGTGAACATACAATTGAAAAGAGAGAAATGGACTTGGGATCGACTCTGGGTTTCAGAGTACGGACACGCTCACCAGTGGGACAGCCACAGTGACCATGATGACGATCCTGGAATTGAGGGAGTTCAACAAATATGGGGCCAAACCGCAGGAAAAGGGTGCACTCGAAGGTGCAGCCGTTTCGGCGCTGCTGCTGGAGAATCTGGTCTGTGATGTGAATGCAGACATTTATGGAAAAGGTTTTTTCGGTATAAAACGAAAACTGGAGGCAAATTACATTTTAAGTTTTATTAAAACAAACATTAAAAATGTTATAATCTGATGGATATTTGCTGTTTATTCTGTACCGTTATCGTTACACCTTTTGTCCAACCAGAATTAACTATCGACTCATGCTGAATCTCCAAGCTCCATTGCCTCAGGATTTTCCAGCCTTTTTCCTGACGCTCTGCCTTATCCTGCTTTTTGTTGTTCTTGCCGAACTGTTGACAAGGAAATTCAGTGTCAGCGCTCTTGTTGTCAGGAAAATTGTTCACCTCTCGATGGGTGTTGTTATCTTTTTCATACCGGCCTATTTCCATTCCAATTTTTATCCTGCGCTTGCAGCATCCATTTTTCTCTGTTTTAATGGATTGAACATTCGATTTCAATGGTTTGGTTCTCTGCTTGCCCTGCCTGAAGAGAAGAGCGCTCAGTCACCGGCAGTAAAAAGTTATGGTTCGCTTCTTTTCCCTCTGGTTTTTCTGCTTCAGCTTCTTTTTCTCTGGGAGTCTCATAAATGGATACTACAGACCTCTATGCTTGTCATGGGCGTCAGTGACTCTCTTGCGGCGCTTGTTGGCAGTTCAGTTGGTAAAAAGCACATTGAGCATATGACTAAAAACCCCAAGACTTTCGAGGGATCGCTCACCATGTTTGTCAGCAGCTTTTTGCTTCTCAGCGCAGCTCTTATGGTATTCAGCGAGAATTTCACAGGAGGGTTGGCCGGAAAGTCGGTGTTGATGCTTTTAGCGCTTGCGCTTCTTCTTACTCTTGTAGCCACGGCTGTTGAGGCGCTTTTATCCCATGGTCTCGATAATTTTTTTATTCCGGTATCTATCGCTTATGTGCTCTATGTTCTTGAGATGAATCATACCATTCTTCTTGAGCGTTTTCTTCTTGGTGGACTTTTTGCTTTTCTTTTGGCTGTTTTTTCAATCAAGGTCAAATTTCTTAATAACAGCGGGGCAACGGCCACATTTTTGCTGGGAACAACTATTTTTGGTATCGGAGGGATAGAGTGGACAGTTCCGCTTCTAACCTTTTATCTGTTGTCGTCGGTCTTGTCGAAATTGGGCAAGAAGCGGAAGGCGAAATTTGATCTGGTCTTTGAAAAAGGGTCGCAGCGGGATGCCGGTCAGGTTTATGCCAACGGGGGAATAGCCTGGATTCTGATGATTGCTTTTTCGTTGACCAATGATCCTGCAATCTTTTTTGCCTATCTCGGAACGCTTGCTGCAGTACAGGCTGATACCTGGGCGACGGAAATCGGTACGATGTGGCCGAATCCAAAAGCCTGGTTAGTGACTACTTTCAGAGAGGTGCCTGTTGGAACTTCTGGTGGTGTTTCTGTACCAGGTACTTCAGGGGCCTTTCTTGGTTCCCTCTTTATCTGTGCCAGTGCGATGGTGATCAATGTCCGTTGGTTGATGGATTTCGGTGTCCTGCAGTCTTTTCTTCTTATTGGATTTTCAGGGCTTCTTGCCAGCCTGGTTGACAGTTTTTTCGGAGCAACTGTTCAGGCTCAGTATTTTGATCCAATCCGTGAAAAGGTAACGGAGAGAACCCATAGTATGTCGCCTGATGGTGTTCTGGTTGAAAACAGGTTGCTTAAAGGCACCCCTCTGGTCAATAATGATCTGGTCAATACGCTTTGTGCCCTTTCCGGTTCGGCGTTAGCCTATGTGGTTATCCAGAATGTTCATCTGTTTTAATGAATTTTAATTGCTTGTACGCGTATGTTTGATTCCAGACTCGGGATTTTTGGCCTGTTTTCGGATGCCGGACCGGTTGTGTTGATGGTGCTTTCCATTCTTCTTGCATTTTCTGTCATATCATGGGCAATCATTGCGTTTAAATTTGGTTATCTCAGAAAATCCTTGCGTGAGTCGAGGCTTTTTCTTGACTATTTTTTTGCAGTCAGTAATGTCGATAAGGTTTTTACGGAATGCGAGAATTTCAGAACGGGTTCACTGCCAAGGGTTTTTCGTGCCTGTTATATTGAATACCGGTCGCTTGGCGACAAGAGTGATCTCCGGCAGGGGCGAGCCCGTATTGCCCGGGCAATGAAACGTGAGGTCAATGCGGAAAACAAGCGGCTGTCAACTCTTGTTCCTTTTCTTGCAACAGTTGGTAATACGGCGCCCTTTATCGGACTTTTTGGCACGGTATGGGGGATTATGAATTCATTTCAGAACATTGGCATGACTCAATCCGCTTCGCTTGCTGCGGTTGCTCCCGGTATTTCAGAAGCCCTTATTGCTACGGCAGCAGGCCTTGCTGCGGCTATTCCTGCTGTGATGGGCTATAACTTTTTTGCACAGCAGATCGGCATGATCGAGCGGGACCTTGAGGAGTTTTCTCCTGAATTTGTTTCAGCATTCATTAACGAACCGTAGATATGATAACATCGGGAAAAGGCCGGTTGATGAGTGATATTAACGTAACACCGTTTGTTGATGTCATGCTCGTGCTGCTGATCATTTTTATGGTAACCGCTCCCATGATGACGCATGGTGTAAAGGTTGAAACGCCACAAACGACTCATCAGAAAATGGATGTGCATGAAAAGGCTCTTGTGATCAGTATTGATGCTTCGCGGAGGGTCTTTATCAATCAATATCAGTTGAATGCTTCAGAGGTTCGTCAGAAGCTTCCGATGATTCTTGATGTCAAGCAAACAGGAGAGGTTTACCTTAAGGCTGATAAATCATTACCTTATGGTCTGGTAATGGATGTTATGGCCCAGATCAGGGATGCCGGAATTGAGAAGATTGGCATGGTGACCGAACCCGTTCCCATTTCGAGGGAAGGCGGGATATAGGTGCGTTTATGAAAAAAAGTCGTAATCATGTTTCTGCAGAACAAAAGTTTTTGCTTTGGCTTGTTGCTGCGGCAGTAATGCATGCCATGGTGTTTTTTTTAGCTGTTTATCTCCAGTTATGGGATGCTGGCCGGCATGTCAAGCTGAAAATTGTGAGTGTCTCTCTTGTTTCCCTACCCGGTTCCGGTGGTTCGCCTCAACGATCTGAAGGGAAGGGTGGTAGTACCGAAGCACCCTCTGCAGAGCCTCAAATCAATACTCCTCCCCCTGTTGTCAACAAGGTCGTTAAGGAGGCGTTGCCGGAAAAACCGCAGCCGCCTGCCCTTAAGCAGGTTGTTGTGGAGCCTCCAAAAAAAATTTCTGTGGAACCACTGAAGCCGAAGGTTGTTGAAAAGCCCTCTGATATGAGTACAGCTCTTCAGCGGCTCAAGCAAAACATTGAAAAGAAAACAGCGCAATTACCGCAACCATCTGCCAGTGCTTTGAACAAAGCGCTTGCGACGCTTCAGCAGAAGGTGAGCTCTGATAAACAGCCTTTGCAGGGTAGTGGCGGCGGAAAACCCGGCTCGTCCGGTGGCAGAAGTGGTGCGGGAAAGGGGAGTGGTGGTGGTGGAACTGCAGATCCCTATAAAGCTGAAATTGCGTCAATTATTCAGCGGAACTGGGTTTTTTCCGGGCAGATGCTGAAAAACAGTTACGGCATGAGTGTCTATGTTCGTATTAACATTATTGCTGATGGGACGATTCGCCAGATTATTTTTGATAAGAGGGCGCCAAGTGAATATTTGAACAGTTCAGTAAAAAAAGCCCTTGAAAAATCATCACCTCTTCCTGTTTTGCCGAAAGAGGAGGGGTTCAGGGATGTTTGGATTGGATTTGTGTTTACTCCGGAAGGTATTGAGTAGGGTTCGTGGCTGGCTGGTGTGGAAAAAACTTTTTTTATATATTTGCCTTGAGTATGCTTATTGTGGTGATGTTTAGTCTGCCATTGTTGTTTAGAGCAGAAACATGTTCTTTTGGTTTCGTATAAGGTCGGCAGGTTATCAGATTATGTGTAACAGCTAAAGCGTTGTTGTGTTATGGTGCGATTTTTTAAACATGTTTTCTCTGGCATTTTTGTGGCGCTCTTTTTTCTGCTCGTATTTCCTCTGCACCTCTGTGCAGGCGAGACGGGAGAGACAGGAGAGTATATAGCCATCCGTAAAGAGGGGTCTGGCAATATTGTTCTTGTACTCGACAAGCTCCATGCAGATGGAAAAAAGGAGTCCCGATTTGGGCAGGGTCTTGATACCGTTATGCATGATGGTCTCGATTTTGCAGGGATATTCTCCATGCTTCCTCCACCTCTTAATATTATGGACAACAGTGACAAAAAGAGTGTTGTCATCAATTTTGGAGCACTGACTTCGGTAGGTGCAGAGGTCTATGCAGGAGGTACGGTTACGATAAAGTCAGGAATGATCAATCTGGATATGTCGGTCTACGAGACTGCTGGCTCCAGATTGCTTTTAAGGAAAACCTATACGGGCAAGGAGGATGAACTTCGTTCAATCGGTCATGCGTTCTGCGCTGATCTTGTTGCACTTCTTACCGGTAAATCTTCTGTATTTGGCAGTAAAATTGTTTTTGTTTCGAATAATACCGGGTATAAAGAGATCTATCAGTGTGATTTTGATGGATATGGAGTTGAGCAACTGACCAATTCGAGATCGATTACCATGAATCCATCTCTTTCTCCGGATGGAAGACATCTTGCCTACATTGATTTTTCTTCTGGCCGTTCTGTTCTTCGTATCCAGAACCTTGGTGAGAGGAAAACTGCGTCAGTTGGCAATAGTGGTGTCAGTATTGACCCTGCCTGGAGAAGTGGCAGCGAGGTGGCAGCAACACTCTCCTTTGATGGCAATCAGCAGATTTATCTTGTTAAAACTGATGGCACACTTTCGCGAAGGCTTACCAATAGCAGGAGTATTGATATTTCTCCTGCGTTTTCTCCCGATGGCAGCAAGATGGCATTTGTCTCTTCAAGAAATGGTCTTCCCCAGATCTTTATCCAGGATATTCAGTCTGGTCAGGTAAAAAGATTGACGTTCAGTGGCCGTTATAATACCCAGCCATCATGGTCTCCTGCCGGAGATAAAATTGCCTATACAACATGGGAAAAGAATGGTGAAATAAATATATTTACCGTGAGTGCTGATGGCTCAGGGCTCATGCAGTTAACACGGCGATGCGGAGAGAACATCTGCCCCTCGTGGTCTCCGGATGGACAGATGATAGTGTTTTCGTCTAACCGCTCAGGAAAACAGAAACTTTACACAATGGATTCGAAAGGGGATAAACAGAGGGCTTTATTGCAGGTTGATGGTCAGCAGACGCAGCCATCCTGGTCTTTACGTTAGTGCGGTATATTTTGTAACATAAACAATGAAAAAGGGGGACAAATGAAAACTATGAAGCCGTTATTGAGAAGTCTTGTTATTCCGACCATGCTGTTTCTTGGTGCATGTGGTTGCGGAAAAGAGGTCGTTGTGGCCCCACCACCACCACCACTTCCTCCTCCACCTCCGCCAGTTGTGGTTGTAATGCCTGGTCTTGGCGATGTTTTCTATGATTTTGACCGTTCTGAGCTCCGCGCAGATGCCGTTGAGCAGTTGAAAACCAATTTCAACTGGATACAGGCAAATACAGAGAAGAGTGTCATCATCGAAGGGCATTGCGATGAAAGAGGCACTGCGGAGTATAACCTTGCTCTTGGCCAGCGCCGTGCAAACAGTGCAAAGGATTACATCGTCAATTTGGGTGTTGCTCCTGTCCGTCTGAAGACGGTTAGTTTCGGTGAGGAAAAACCATTTGCTGACGGCAGCAATGAAGAGGCATGGGCTCAGAACAGAAGGGCACACTTTGTTGCGGAATAAAGAGATGTTTTGTTGAAGACGACAAGGGGCAGGTTGTTGTTCTTGCTGCCCCTTTTTTTATCAATGTTTAATTGAATTGGATCCATGACAAAAAAAATAAACGGCATCATTGTTCTGGCCTTGATGGTGACCGCTGGATGTTCATCAAAAAGTGCAGTGACCCCTGATGCAGGGAGTGCAGGGAGTGGTTCCGCATCATTACCTTCATCGTCGTCGCCGTCTTTACCATTGTTGCCATCCTCACCATCCGGTTATGGATTTGATCAATGGCAAACCGGACCTCTGGGCGATGTGTTTTTTGATTATGACAGCGCTACGCTGAGTGCCGAGGCTCAGGAGCAACTCCACCAAAATGGAGTATGGATGGGAAGCAATGCTCGCAAAGGAGCTCTTATTGAAGGTCATTGTGATGAGAGGGGTACTTCAGAATACAATCTTGCGCTTGGCGATCGCAGGGCGATAAGTGCTAAAGAGTATCTGGTCAGGTTTGGTGTGGCTCCATCCCGTCTTGAAACGGTGAGTTATGGCGAAGAGCGTCCATTTGCTGCCGGCAGTAATGAAGAGTCCTGGGCAAAAAACCGTCGGGCGCATTTTGTCGTAAAATAATGGTATGAAGAATCCTTTGCTGACCATGTATAAAAAGATAAGACCTTTTCTTTTTCTTCCAGTTCTTGCACTGTCGGCCTGTGCATCAAAACAGGATCTTCTCGTTGTTGAAGATAATCTGAAAAAGCTCAAAACGGATTCGGAAACCATTAAGTCGCAGTCTGCGGTCTCCTATTCGGATGTTCAACAGGTTCGGGATGATGTTTCTCGCTTACAGGGCAGTATTGAGGAGATTTCTCATAATAATCGGCTGACTTTTGGTCGCCTTGGTATGGAGGATTCCCTCCTTGTGCACAAGGTTGATGAGCTGGAGTTGAGGTTGCAGAAAATGGAGCAATATATTGCTCTTGCCAAAGAGCAGAGCCCCCCTTCAGCAGCGCCGTTACAACAGAATGATACGGTACAGAGCGCTCAAAAGCCTTCTGCTCTTACTGATGCCGCATTGCTTGAAGAGGGGCGGGAGAGACTCAAAAGTAAAAATTATGTTGCTTCACGGGAAAGTTTCGGTTTACTGATGCAACGCACACCGCCATCTGCTCTTGCCGATCAGGCACAGTTCTTTATAGCGGAGAGCTATTTTGGTGAAAAATGGTATGAAAAGGCCATTCTTGAATATCAGGTTGTGATTGCCAAATACCTCAAAAGCAACAAACGTCCTGAAGCGCTCTACAAACAGGCGCTCTCCTTTGAATTTATAGGCGACCCTGCCAACGCAAAGGCAAGGTTCAAGGATCTGGTCAACGTTTATCCTGATGCACCTCAAGCGACTCAGGCGCGCAAAAAATTGCAATAGTTCATCCATCTCTCTTATGAAATGAACAGAACAATGGAGCTGCTGTCTCATGACTCACGTTATGAGGCAGCTTTTTCGTTTACTATAAGCATCTGACCTAATGGATAATGCCGGGCTCACTATTTCGCAATAAGAGTGTGATTCAGAATCTGTCAATAAAAAAGGCCACCCCTCCGGATAGCCTTTTTTATTGATTTCCATCTTTTTGAGAGAGCCGTGACTTCAAAGCCAGCTCAACTTGCAAAGCCGTGAATTATCAATTACTTGAAAAATTCATCAAGTGTATAGGTTCGCCGGTCAATCTCAATGCAAAGTTCCCGTAATAATGAGCTGTAAAAGACAGGGATATCCCTCATGGTCCATTTTATTCCACGATTGTCAAAGTCAATGACATAACGATTCTCGTTGTCAATAATCTTCTTCTTGATATCAATACCGATATCAGGCTGTGTCGTAAGAACAAAGAGTTCAATTTCCCCGGAAATGATTTTATCGATCATAACCTTTGTCGGCGATAACTTTCTTCGTCCCGAAGAGGGACTTATCTGCACCTGAAGGTTACCACGATTATCTCTTTTTGCTGAGGTGATAAAATACTTTTCTGCTTTATGAGCAGCATTGCCTGACCATGGCCCTGCTGTACTTACCCTGACCTGGTTATCGCCGGTGTTCGGACGGCTGAGCTGAGGTTGCATTGTTTGCACGGTTAAAATTTGCAAATATATCACACTCTGGTGTTCTACCTTCAACAGTGTTCAAATTAGCAAAACCCGGTTAAATAAACAAAGGGATTCACACAGGAATCCCTTTGTTCAAGACGAGATCTTTTTACAGCTTATTTGTCGTTGCCGTCAATAACTTCGTATTCAGCATTTTCAACATTACCATCGCCGCTATTTTTTTTCGATTTTTCACCGCTGTCACTCTGTGCTGCCGTTTCAGGCTGTGACGATTCCGGACCCTGAGACTGGTAGAGATGAGAGGCAATCTCACTCCACTCCTTGTTGAGCTCCTCCATCGCACTTTTAAGAGACTCAACGGTTCCGTTCTTGTAAGCTTCCTTGAGTTTTTCAAGCGAACCTTCCAGTACGGGACGTTTGTCTGCCGGTATTTTATCGCCGAGCTCTTTCAACTGTTTTTCAGTGCTGAAAATCAGGGAGTCTGCAATATTTCTGGTGTCGATCTCTTCCTTGCGTTTCTGATCTTCAGCAGCATGTTCTTTTGCGTCCTCCTTCATTTTGCTGATTTCAGCGTCGGTGAGCTTGCTGCTCGATTCAATTTTGATGCTCTGCTCTTTTCCTGTTGCCTTGTCTTTTGCTGAAACATGCAGAATACCGTTGGAATCGATATCAAACGTCACTTCGATCTGTGGTATGCCTCTTGGAGAGGGAGGAATATCGCCAAGGTGGAACCGACCCAGTGTTTTGTTGTCGGTAGCCATTGGGCGCTCTCCCTGTAAAACATGTACCTCAACCGAGGTCTGATTATCACCTGCAGTTGAAAAAACCTCCTGCTTTCTTGTCGGAATAGTGGTGTTTGCATCGATGAGCTTCGTCATTACACCGCCAAGGGTTTCAATACCAAGCGAAAGAGGTGTTACATCAAGCAGCAGAACATCAGTGACGTCACCTTTCAGAACACCACCCTGAATAGCCGCGCCGATAGCAACAACTTCATCAGGATTGACACTTTTGTTCGGCTCTTTGCCGAAAAAGTCTTTGACCAAAGCCTGCACTTTTGGTATACGGGTGGAACCTCCAACAAGAACCACCTCGTCGATCTCCTTCATCTCAAGCTTGGAATTCTTGATGGCACGACGACAGGGATCAAGAATCTTGTCGAACAGATCAGCGCACAATGCCTCGAATTTTGCACGGGTGAGATTGATCACCAGGTGTTTCGGCCCTTCCTGTGTTGCAGTAATGAAGGGAAGATTGATTTCGGTATCAGTCCTTGAAGAGAGTTCGATTTTTGCTTTTTCAGCGGCTTCCTTCAAGCGCTGAAGGGTAATGGCATCCTTGCGAAGATCAATACCCTCCTGTTTTTTAAACTCGTCAGCAATATAATCGATAATTTTCTGGTCAAAGTTGTCACCGCCGAGATGGGTATCGCCGTCAGTTGACTTCACCTCAAAAACACCATCACCAAGCTCAAGAACGGAGATATCAAATGTTCCTCCACCAAGATCGAAGACCGCAACTTTTTCACTCGTCTGCTTTCTGTCAAGGCCGTAGGCAAGAGCAGCAGCGGTAGGTTCATTGATGATACGCTTGACATCAAGTCCGGCAATACGCCCGGCATCTTTTGTCGCCTGCCGCTGGGCATCATTGAAGTATGCCGGCACCGTGATGACTGCTTCGGTAACTTTTTCACCAAGAAAGTCCTCAGCCGTCTGCTTCATTTTCTGCAGGATCATTGCTGAAACTTCCTGGGGAGAATAGATTTTGTCATTGATTTTTACGCGGGCTTCACCACCTTCGTTGATAATTTCATAGGGAGCAAGCTTTTTTTCGTCATTGATTTCATCATATTTGCGTCCCATGAAACGCTTGATAGAAAAGATCGTGTTCTTCGGATTGGTTATCGCCTGTCTTTTTGCAGCCTGGCCAACCAAACGATCACCGGTTTTGGTTAAGGCTATGATAGAGGGTGTTGTACGGTTTCCCTCTGAATTTTCGATAACTGTTGGCTGCGATCCCTGCATAACCGAAACACAAGAGTTCGTCGTGCCAAGGTCGATGCCGATAATTTTACCCATAATGTCTATTCCTTGTTTTGAATGTGATATAAAACAGTTTTACAACTAATAATGTCTGAGTTCGGGTGGTTCCTGAACGTGATTTTAATTAATCGTAATCTCTTTTTTCTTCTTTACCGGCACAGCTTTCGGAAGCGTTACATGAAGTATTCCGTTCTTGAAATCTGCACTGATGCTCTCCTGATCAATCATTTCACCAAGATTAAAACTCCTTGAAAAACTTCCGGAGCTCCTCTCAATACGATGATAATTTTTCTTGCTCTCTTCCGTTTCCGCCGTTCTCTCTGCTTTGATGGTCAGTACATCATCTTCAATGTGGAGTACCACATTCTCTTTGGCGATACCGGGAAGTTCGGCATCAATATGGAATCCGGCCTCATCTTCTGAAATATCAACCTTAAAAGCCGGGGCTGAAGGCTGTTGTGCACCTGACCAGATATCATCAAACAGTCTCATTGGGTCTTTCGCTAATTGTACCAGCATGGTAATCTCCTTTTCGCTCTTGTTTGTTATGATTACAGTAATTGATGGTAATGAACAATTCCATGCTAATAAACATCAAAAACCATGCCAAAACTGAAATACGCCTTTTCACCTGAGGGAGTTTCATCAAAATGACTTGTTGATAGCGAAAATGTCATGAATTTGGTGTCAGTATGACAAAAAGTCAGGCGGAGGAGGCGTAAAGGAGGAGGCGTGCCGGATTGAGATGCGGAAAATGGAAAGAGTGTCAACTGGAGAGGTTAGACTGGACTTTTTGTACCCAGCAAAGTCGCTCCTGAAGGTTATCAACTACACTTTTTGAACTCAGATAACAAGCGTAGATAACACTATCGTCAGCGATACGATAATAGCATTTCAAGCCCTCTTTCCTGCGGGTTACAACACCACTCTCATACATCAGGGCCAGATGTTTTGAGATGTTTGCCTGGCTTGCGTGTATTTCATTGACAATTTCCTGAACGGTATGCTCGCTCTCACAAAGCACACGTAAAATTCTCAGTCTCATTGGTTCAGAGAGCAGCTTGAATCGATTGGAAACCGCTTCAAACATCTCATCAGGCATATTAAGATGCCATTTTTTTACATCTTCTTCTGTAATCGTGACCGTTTTGCTCATGGGATACCTGGTTACCGCCGGGGAGTACTGCCTCCCTTTATGCAGTGATAATCTATTGTTAACGTGAACGAGTATATAGCTATTAATTCGTACAATTCAAACCGGACAAGATATGAATTATTTTCCAGAGTGAATAACCCGGGCAGCAGGTGCTATTCACAAAGGAGGGTGTCTTCGTGCTCTTTGGTATTGAAACTGGTAAGCTGCATGATTGACATAACCAACGTCTGAGGGGCCTTGAACTGGATAATTTTTTCCCTGATGATCATTTTGGTTTTTTTTGCCTCCTCAAACTCTCTGTGGCACTCTTTGCACTCCGAAATGTGAAGGAGAAAATCCTGCTCTTCAAGGTGGGAAAGCTCTCCATCCAGAGAGGCACTCATAAGCACGCTGGCCTTTTTGCAGTTCATAGTAAAAAAAAGTTTGTGCGTCTCGATTTATTGAACGTTATCGGTGTTGAAGCCGTATTTCTTTGCATATCCCTCAAGCTGACTGCGAAGCAGCTTCCTGCCCCGATATAACCTTGACCTCACCGTTCCGATAGGGCTTTCTACCATATTTGCAATTTCCTCATAGGTAAATCCCTCAATATCACACAACTGAATCACCTCCCTGAACTCCTCGGGCAGAGAGTGAAGCGCCTGATAGACCTCTTCGTGCAGCAATGAATGGAAATAATCGCTTTCTGACTCAGTGGTATCACTTCGGGTGTCTTTGATTGAATGATAAAAATCTTTAATAAGATCATAATCAACTTTTCCAGGTTCCTTCGAATTTTTCCTGAAGCGGTTGATATAGTTGTTTTTCAGGATTTTAAACAGCCATGCCTTACAGTTTGTTCCCCGCTCAAAAGAATTAAAAAATCTATATGCCTTCAGATAGGTCTCCTGCACCAGATCCTCAGCATCACTTGGATTCATGGTCAAGTGAAGAGCATAGTTATAGAGGGCGTTAAGATGAACAACGGCTTCATTTTGAAACTCAAGTTGCTTTCGTCGCTCATCTCGGGAGAGCGTCTCTTTTTTTGTCCCGGTTTTTAAGTCGCGAGCAGGATCAGGTTTATCCATGGGATGATATCTTCCAGGGTTCAAAGAAACGTTGTTTTGCATTCCGAAGAATCTTTTCATAAATTAATATATTTAAAGCAATATACTTTAAGGCTTTTCTGAACTTCGTAAACATAATCCAAAGGCATGTGTTCCATGAATGTATCCGCTGATCTTTCTGCTGATGTGATTGTTATCGGTTCAGGAGTTGGAGGGCTCACTGCAGCAGCATTGCTTCAGGAGAGGGGCATTTCAACCCTTGTTTTCGAGAAGAACCGATATGCGGGGGGAAGTTGCTCTTCTTTCCAGCGGGAGGGGTATCGTTTTGATGCCGGAGCATCGGTTTTTTATGGTTTTGGTGACAATAGCAGCAGTGGCACCCTGAACCTGCATACGCGAATATTCAGAAAGCTCGATATTGAGGTGCTCACAATTTTTGACCCTGTTCAGATCCATTATCACCTGCCCGGTGGTTTTTCTCTACCAGCCTCTTATAACCAACAAGCATTTCTTGATGCTCTTGCCGCTCGTTTTCCGCATGAGAGTGACGGAATCAGAAAATTTTATCATGAGCTCACGGAGGTTTATGACATTCTCAGCGCTCTGCCTGCGGGCTCGCTTGAGGATGTGACACATCTGCTCTCGGTCGGTGCTGCACATCCTCTCAAGACCATGGCTCTTGCGCTGAAAAGCTTTCGTTCAATGGGGAAAACCGCCAGAAGTTATATTAAGGATGAAGAACTGCTCCATTTTATCGACATTGAGGCCTACTCCTGGGCGGTGCAGGATGCTCTTGCAACCCCACTGGTCAATGCCAGCATCTGTCTTGCCGATCGCCATTTCGGCGGCATCAATTATCCGATCGGCGGTTCCGGCGCTATTCCTGATGGGCTTTGCAAGGGGATCAGGAAGTTTGGCGGACGTATTTGTTATCAATCAGAGGTTACCGAGATTCTGGTCAGCAACGGTGAGGCCCGTGGCGTCAGGCTTGCCGATGGCACAGAGTACTATGCAAAAGCGGTAATCAGCAATGCAACAGTCTGGGATACCTTTAATCGCCTTGTTATCGACTCGCGCTACAGGGTGGATGAAAAACGTTTTCTGAGGGCGCCGAGCTGGTTCCAGCTTTTTCTCGGTGTTGATGCTTCTGTTATTCCCGAAGGGTTTCATATGCACCATATTCTGGTCGACGACTGGAAGAGCTATAACCAGTTGGGAGGAACCATCTATTTTTCTGCACCAACCATTCTTGATCCATCACTGGCGCCTCCCGGCAGACATATTGTTCATGCTTTCGTTACTGGAGAGGTTGAAGAGTGGCAACATTATGAGAGGGGTAGCAGTGCCTACCTTGCAGCAAAGGATGAGGTTGCAGCCGGGATAATTTTCCGGATAGAGCGGATTTTACCCGGATTATCGAAAGCTGTAAAACTAAAGGTACTTGCTACGCCGCTTACCCATGAGCGCTATCTCAATCGCTTTAAAGGATCATACGGGCCTCTGCTCAAACCGGGGCAGAGTATTCTCCAGAAACCCCAGAACACAACACCGATAAAAAATCTCTTTGCTGTAGGCGACAGTACTTTTCCCGGGCAGGGCGTCATAGCCGTAACCTATTCGGGGGTATCGTGCGCATCCCTGATTGCCAGAAAATTTGGCAAGCCGCTTGATCCGTTAGTGTAATCGGGAGCGTCAGGAGGCAGCAAGTAGCATATCGATCTCTCTGAAAGGAATGTCTGTCAATTCAGCAAGAATTTTTTGTGTGACATAGCCCTTGAAAATGTAGGTTCCCTTCCGCAAACTGTGACTTTTCCAGAGAATCTCTGAAACGGTCTCATGTCCTGTCAGTTTCAGAAGAAAAGGCAAAAGGGTATTGGTCAGGGCGAAAGAGGCTGTTTTTGCGACGGCTGACGGGATATTCGGTACGCAGTAATGGGTAACGCCGTGCTTGACATAAATGGGATTGGTGTGGGATGTATGGCGGCTGGTAGCGAAACAGGCACCCTGATCAATCGAGACATCAATAATCACCGAACCGGGCTTCATCGACTTGACCACCTGTTCGCTGACCAGTGGCTTGATGATTTTCTGACGCGGGCTCAGTGCGCCAATCAGAACGTCCGACATCTTCGCAATTTCGGCAATGTAATGATCGTTTGCAATGGCGGTGACAAGGTGACGGTTGAAAAATGCTTCGAATCGTCGCAACCGATTGATCTCCTTATCGATAACGGTAACCTGCGCACCGAGTCCAAGCGCATCCTGTGCGGCAAAAAGCCCGACGGTTCCAGCCCCGATAATGGTGACCCAGGCCGGTGGAACACCTGCAATGCCTCCAAGGAGAATGCCGCTGCCCCCGTAACCTGTTTCAAGGTATTTGGCCGCTGTCTGTATGGCCAGTGAACCGGCGATTTCGCTCAGCGTCCTGACAATCGGCAGCTCGCCATCCCTTGTTTCGATAAACTCAAATCCGAGAGCGGTAATATTCTTCTCGATCAGTGCTTTTATCAGATCCGGGGTGATTGTTCCAAGATGGAGGGCTGAGATGAGCATCTGACCTGGCATAAAAAGGGGAAGCTCTTCGGTCATCGGGGGAGAGACCTTCACAATGACATTCGACTGCTGGTAGAGCTCCTCCGGGGATTCGGCAATGGTTGCTCCAGCTTCGCCATATGCGAGATCGGTGAAGTTACAGAAATTACCGGCAGATTTTTCAACGATAACCTTGATGCCCTGCTCAACGAGTATCTGAACACCGGGAGGTGATATAGCCACCCGGCGTTCATCCTGAAGCCGTTCACGGGGAATCCCAAGAACAATTTCCATCGTTTTCTCAGGCTTTATCAGCCAGCGCTCAAGGGTTTTGGCACCAAGCTCAAACTCAACATTTCCGATATCAGAAGAGTACCCCATCAGCAATTCAATGGTTGTTGTTTCTGGCCCCCGATCAAAAAAGGGGAAAAACTACTTTACAGATATTTTTACCGGCTCAATAACCGGAGTTTTTTCACTCTTGCAGCAGGAAGCATCTGTTCCTGGCAAATGCAGACGTCCTCCTGAAACAGTGCATACCATCTCTGTTGCACCTTTCAATGCGCCCTTGGCTCCATCGGCAAGGATGGTAGCGGGGTATTGCAGAAAGGGGAAGGATTCCATAACGGTACTGGAAAGCAGTTGTGATGCCTGAACCACCCCGTTGCCAATTTTGCCGAGAGAATCGCCCGGACTTATCTGCCCCTTTTTGATTCTGTCAACAAGGGTACCTGCACCTTCAGGCAGTTTATTGACAACATTATAGCCAATGGTTTGGGCATAGGTGATAAAACCAGGTACGTTCAGAGAGAGAACAATGCGTTTGAGGTTCTCGGCCCTTGAAAGAAGCCGAACAGTTCCCTCTTTGATAATCACACACTGACAGGCAAGCCTTCCTCCCTCCTGAAACAGTTTATCAGAAATAAAGGCCTTTTCAATATTGTTCGGAGCTGAAAGAGAGTCCATCCCCTCCTTGACATAAACAAAGCAACTCTGGCAGATACCATTTCCCCCGCAGATATAACCAATGTGGCAGTTATGACGTTGCGCAACCTTCAGGAGCAAATCACCTGTTTTTGCTTCACAAGGTTTATCGTTGATGAATATGATCATGGTTTTTTGTAATTAATGGTGAGTTAATTAAACCGTAATTGACTTCCTTCGATACAAAATATACAAAATTTTGCCGCAGCCTCAACCAAACCTCTTTGCTCCGATCAGCATAAAGGGTTCGATTGAAGCTGCAACTCATCTCCTGAAAGATACATTCGCTTATTATGCTGCAATATGCGCTCTCGTCATCGTGGTTATCTTCCCTTTGTTGCTGCTGCATGATGGTTCAGAGGCAGTTGATTTCTCTGCAAAGGGCCTGACGCAGCAGCCCTCCTCATGTTGACTATCACACGATAGCGGCGCGGTAAAGGCCTGGAAGAAAAGCTGGAAAGCATTTCCGATGCCACCGACAATGTCAGAAAAGAGTTGCCACAGATCAAACTCCCTTTTCGACTGCAACTGCATGGTTTCGGGAAACTTTACAAGCGCCTCCCTGCCCATTTTGGCGGCATACCCTGCCAATTGCAGCGGATTGGTTTCAACCATTTGCTTGACCTCTTCGACTGCTGATATGATCCTTATCGTCCCGGGTTTTTCAACTTTAGCCATACAGCCCATTCTTGTCCCCTCGCTCAAAAGAGCATCAGAAAGGAGCGCTTTTTCCTCTTCACTGAGCGGAGAGAGAAGCTCACTGCCTTCAAGAACCCTGACATAGCAGGTTTGACAAATTCCATTCCCCCCGCAGAAATAGCCTATGTGAGCATGATTCGTACGAGCGATATCAAGTAACCGGTCACCCTCGTTTGCCTCATACTGCTGATTATTGATCGTGATATGCATGATGATGTACTGTTATGATTCTAAAAATATAAGACCAATTATGTCTTGTATTTTGAACATCAACGCAAGAGCAAAAGTTGCAGTAAATCAACAAATTCATGGAATTGAAGCGGGGTTATAATGCCATCTCCTTCGAAGCCAGCTCAAGTTTTTTCAGCAGCTCGGTGTACCGGTGGAGCAGTCCTGCCGGTGATGTATCGCTGCCGGAAGGGTGGTGCAGCACCAGCTTCATCTTTTTATCCATCTTGAATCCCGGTTTATACTCCTCCATCCAGGGTTCCTGCACTGATACAAAGAGGTATTGGAGGAAGGCCTTGTTGGCAAGATGGTCGTTATCCTGATCGGGCAGAAAGAGGATGGCGCTTTGTGGCTGGAGGTCAATTTTTTCCAGTCCGAGCGCCGATCCCGTGATTTTGAGTTTTGTCAGCAGCAGCAGGTTTCCGACCTCTTCGGGGAGGGGGCCGAAGCGATCCTTGAGCTCTGCCTCGAGGGTATCGACCTTATGCTCTGTTGAGGCTTTCGCAATTTTGTCATAAAAGGCGAAGCGCTCAGGGGTTGCGGTGAGATAGTATTCCGGAATGAGGGCATCAAAAAAGAAGAGCAGGTCACACGTTTTGGCGCTTCTTGCGGCCTTGGCGCCTTCGGCGGAAAACATGTGGCTGAACTCGGTCGATTTGAGTTCGGCAACGGTCTCTTCAAGCATTTTCTGGTAGAGATCGAAGCCGAGTTCATGGATGTATCCCGACTGCTCCGCTCCGAGCAGGTTGCCTGCTCCCCGGATATCAAGGTCGCGCAGGGCGATGTTGAAACCAGATCCCAGTTCAGTAAAGCTCTCAATAACGGCAAGACGCTGAACGGCCTCTTTTTTCAGGGTATTCAGCGGTGGTGCGATAAGGTAGCAGTAAGCCTTTCGTTCACTTCTTCCAACTCTTCCGCGCAACTGGTAGAGATCAGAGAGTCCAAACATGTCGGCGCGGTTGATGATTATGGTATTGGCATTGGAGATGTCGAGCCCGGAGCCAATGATGGTGGTAGAGATGAGCACGTCTACCTCTTTTTGCATGAAATCCATCATGATCTTTTCAAGCTCTCTCGGGGGCAGTTGGCCATGAGCGAAAACAATCCGGGCCGAGGGAACAAGCTCGCGGAGTGTCTGGAGAATATCGTCAAGCGATGCAATGCGGTTATGCAGAAAAAAGACCTGCCCCTCCCGCTTTATTTCCCGGCGGATAGCCGATTGAATGAGCGCCGGATCATAGTCGGTAATAAGGGTTTCAACGGGCTGGCGGTTTTTTGGAGGGGTCGAGACAATGGAGAGATCCCTGGCGCCAAGCATGGAAAACTGCAGGGTTCGCGGAATGGGTGTGGCCGACATGGTCAGCGTATCGACTCCGGGGAACTGTTCACGCAGCTTCTCTTTTACCTCTACGCCAAAGTGCTGCTCTTCATCAATGACGAGGAGTCCGAGATCCTTGAAGAGCACATCCTTTGAGACCAGCCGGTGAGTGCCGATTACAATATCAATGGTTCCCTCTGCTATTCTTTTAATAACCTTCTGCTGCTCCTTGCGTGGCACAAAACGGCTGAGCACGGCTATTGAAATCGGGAAATTTTCAAATCTTCTGGTAAAGGATTCTGCGTGCTGGTGAGAAAGAATGGTTGTTGGGGTCAGTACGGCAACCTGTTTGCCCGATTCCACCGCCTTGAATGCGGCCCTCATGGCAATCTCGGTTTTTCCGAATCCGGCGTCACCGCAGATCAGACGATCCATCGGGTGGGGCTCCTGCATATCTTTTTTGACGTCATGAATCGCCTTGAGCTGATCGGGCGTTTCGTCAAAAATAAATGAGGCTTCGAACTCCCGCATGTAGATGGAGTCGGGAGCAAAACCAAATCCGATTTGCATTTTTCGCTGTGCATAAACCTTGATCAGATTGATGGCAATATCGCGGAGCTGCTTGCGAACTTTATCCTTTTTTGCCGCCCATTTTGAACTGCCAAGTTTTGAGAGGGCAGGAAGAGAGCTTTCGGATGCGGTATATTTCGAGAGCAGCCGGATATTCTGGATATTGACAAAAAGCTTGTCTCCTCCGGCATATTCAACAAGCACACACTCCTGTTCGGAATTCCCTGCCGTTATGGTTTCAAGGGAGCGGAAAATTCCGATACCGTAATCCTCATGGACAACATAATCGCCAACTTTAAGCTTCTGGAGATCTTTGAGTGAAATTCCCCGGATTTTCCGTTTCCGGTGTGCTTTATGGGCGTGCAGCTTGCCGAAGATATCGGATTCGGTATAGAGATCAAGATCGCCAAAAGTAAATCCGGTATGCAAATTGACCGGAATCCAGCTCGCTTCAAGTTGTCCGGTTTTTTTTGAACTTGAAATTTCCTCTGCAAGAAAATCTGTCAATTCAGCGATCTCGCGGCGTGAACTGGTTGCAAAAAGCGGCTTTTTGTGTTCTGCAGTTTCCTGCTGGAGTTGGGCGGCAAGCGAACGGAAATTGGCGTTCAGTTTTTTCTGGGGGCCGGAACAGAAATCTATTGCAGAAGGCGAGAGTTGGCTGATTCTGACAGTGCGGAAGCGTGAAAGCGCCATGGTGAGGCTCTCATGGTTATCCCGCAATGCAAACTCGGTTGAATCATCAATGATGATGAGGGTTGCCGGATCAAGATAGTCAAGAATGGTTGTTTCGCTCTCCGGGGCGCTGTTCAGGGCATCGGTAAAGCTGGCCGTGAGATCGGCTGCCAGCAAAGTTTTTCCTGAGAGCTGACTGTTGATATCGAATACTCGCAGTGAGGTGATGGTATCGCCGAAAAATTCTATGCGCAGGGGTTCACCTGCTCCAAAAGGGAAGACATCGATGATTGAGCCCCGCACCGAAAACTCGCCTTCATCTTCAACAAACTCTCTTTGTTCAAAGCTGTTGGCCGTCAAAAAGCGTTTCAGGGGTTCATATCCCGCATCGAACTCTGTTTTCAGACGGAAAATCCGGTTTTCTGCTTCGCCTGGCTGGCAGAGTGTGACGTCAAGATCATCGAAAAAAGAGAGGATAAGCGATTTTTTTCCGGTAGATAGCGCTCCGATAGAGAGAGAGAGTTCATCCGATGTATTGCAGATGCACTCTTTAGGAAGAAGCGCCGCAAAATCATTTTCATAGCGCTCGAAGCTGTTCTGGCCGCAAAGCAGCATGAGAGGGGAGGGGAGGTCAGTAAACAGGGTTGCAGCCATGATTGAAGAGAGTGAGCCCTGCAGGCCGGCCACATCAGCCGGGTCATAACAGCCTGTTTTATCAGGCAGAGCGCTACGCAGCGCCTCTTTCAGCAGAATGAACGGTTTCGATTGCCTGATGGTATCGATGAGGAACCCGGGATTTTTTTTTGTGACGGCAGCGCTTTGTGGCTCTATTCCTGATAACGTTTTCATATGTAGCGGACAAACCATATTTTCATGCTTGACTCCGGCAAAGGGAATCTTTAAACCAGCGAGTGCGGGAATGATTGTTATATATGGAAAAAATTCTTGAACTGAAAAATCTCAAGACCTACTACTCAACCGATAATGGCATTGCAAAAGCTGTTGATGGTGTGAGTTTTTCTCTTGGGAGGAACCGTACGCTGGGAATTGTCGGGGAATCCGGTTGCGGAAAGTCGGTGACAGCACTCTCTCTGATGCGTCTTGTGCCCATGCCGCCAGGATATTTTGCTGGAGGAGAGATTTTCTGGAAGGGAAGAGATCTTCTGAAGCTGTCGGAAGAGGAGATGCGCCACCTGAGAGGCAATGAGATTGCCATGATCTTCCAGGAACCGATGAGTTCGCTCAATCCAGTCTTTACCTGCGGCAGCCAGATAATGGAGCAGATTCTTATTCATCGTGACCTCAATCATGCAGAGGCAAAAAAACGCTCCGTCGAGCTGCTCCACCTGGTCGGAATTCCGAACCCTGCGGAGCGCTTTTCATCTTATCCGCACGAACTTTCAGGTGGTATGCGTCAGCGGGTGATGATTGCCATGGCGCTCTCCTGCAATCCCGAGCTGCTCATTGCTGATGAACCGACTACGGCGCTTGATGTCACCGTTCAGGCACAGATTCTTGACCTTATCGGTAAACTGCAGTCCGATAACGCGATGAGCGTGATGCTCATTACCCACGACTTCGGGGTTGTGGCAGAGTTATGTGAAGAGGTGCTTGTCATGTATGCATCAAGAGTGGTTGAGACCGGTTCGGTTCAGCAGCTCTTTAATAATCCACTCCACCCCTATACCAGAGGGTTGCTGCACTCTATTCCTCGTCTCGGCTCTTCAAAAGAGCGCCTTCATGTCATTGAAGGCAATGTGCCGAGCGCAGTAAACCTGCCTGAAGGGTGCCGGTTCGCTGGAAGATGCCCTGAGGCTGATGCTCATTGTCGTCAGGAACAGCCTGAGCTGGTTGTTTATGAAGCAGGCCACGAGGCAGCTTGCTGGAAAGTTGGGAGTCACAGAGGCTTCCTTTGATTTAAAAAGGCTTGATCGGTAATTCATTACAATGGATCTTCCAAAATACGACGAGGCAGATTTAGAACGGCACTCAACTGAGCAGACCCTTCGCTTTCTGTTTAATGCAATTCCTGAATCCATGTTCATCATGGATTGTCAGGGCATAGTGCTTGAGGCCAATGAATCTTTCGCGGCACGCTTTGGTAAAAGCCTTTCAGAGTGTCCCGGAATAAACGTTTACGATCTGCTCTCTCCTGATGTAGCGCTTCATCGAAGGAAAAAGGTTGAGGAGGTATTGCGTACTGGCAAACGCCTCTCTTTCGAGGGAGAGTTGGAGGGGGATCGTCTGCTTCAGGGCAGAAAGATGCACCATATCTGTCCTCTTTTTGGCTCAGTCGGAGAGGTCGATCGGCTGGTTGTCTATTCACAGGATATTACGGAACTCAAGCGTACGGAAGAGAGTCTGATAGCAGCGCAAACTGTTCTGGACAAAGATCTTGAAGCGATGTCAAAACTTCATGAAATTTCCACACTTTTTGTTCGCAAGGGTAATGTAGAGGGGATTTTTGATAAAGTCATTGATGCGGCATGTGCCATTACAGGCTCAGACATGGGTTCTGTGCGTCTTGTCGATGCAAAATCAGGCCACCTGAAAATCGCTGCCCAGAAAGGTTTTACCGATCCCTTTCAGGAATGCTGCCATGATTCTGCAGTCGGGCCCTGTGTATGCGACAGGGTCATGCGAAGAAAAGAGCAGATTATGGTGGCGGATATAACGCAAAGTACGCTCATCTGGGGCAAAAAAGAGGTTGAAGCGCATCTTGCTGACGGAGTACGGTCACTGCAATTAACGCCAATGGTCAACCGTAGTGGAAAGTTGCTTGGCATACTCTCCACCTATTTTCCTGTCGTCTATCACCCTGAAGAGAGGGTTCTGAAACTGCTGCATCTGCTTGCCAGTCAGACCGCAGACATTATCGAAAGGGCAGAAAAAGAGGAGGCATTACAACAAAGCAATGAGCGTTATCGCTCCCTTTTCAGTAACACACTGAATGCTATTGCCTATTGCCGGATGATTTATGAGGAGGAGCGTCCAGTCGATTTTATCTATGAACAGGTTAATGTGCGCTTCGAAAAAGTGACCGGTCTGAAAAATGTTGAGGGCAAGAAGATTTCAGAGGTGATTCCCGGTATTCATGACATCAATCCCGAGCTTTTGAAGATCTTCGGGCGGGTAGCAAAAACCGGTATAACAGAACGGCTTGAATTTTATCTGGAATCCCTGAAAACGTGGCTTGATATTTCGGTATACAGTACAAAATCTGGTCACTTCGTTACCGTCTTTGATGTCATCACTGAACGCAAGCAGACGGAAAATGCCTTGCTTGAGAGTGAAAAAAAGTTTCGCTCCATTACAGAACAAATGGCAGAGGTGGTTTTTGTCACCGACAATTTTGGCCATCTAACCTACGCATCATCAGCAATTGAAAAAATCTTCGGCTATACCTCTCAAGAGGTTATTGGTCATTTATTTACTGAATATCTTGTAGAAAACGAGATTTCTCGAGCGCTTGCCATTTTCAATGAGGCCTTGTTGAATCAGTTGACGCTCCAGATTCTTGAATTCAAATACCAGAAAAAAAACGGAGCAGTCTTTTGTGGGGAAGTACATCTGCACTATTACTATGACAACGGCTCTTTTGGTATTATTGGCCTGATCCATGATATCACGGAGCGAAAGCGTAATGAAGCGGTTATTGCATTTCGCCTGCACCTGCTTTTGCTCGCTGACTCCTATTCCATTGAAGAGGTGCTTCGCGAAACACTTGACGAAGCGGAGAGGCTGACAGGAAGTACCATTGGCTTTATTCATTTCATCGAACCAGACCAGATCAGCATTTCATTGCAGGCATGGTCAACCAATACCGAAAAGAATTTGTGCCTGGTAGAAGATGGTTTTCGCCGCCATTATCCACTGAAGGATGCCGGGGTCTGGGCTGACGCCATTCGTGAACGTCGGGCGATGATCCATAACAATTACGACGCCCTCTCAAACCGGAAAGGGATGCCGCAAGGTCATATTGCCGTTGAGCGTGAGCTGGTTGTTCCTATCATGCGTGGTGAGAAAATCACCGCCATTATTGGTATTGGCAATAAAGTGGTCGATTACGATCAGGAAGATGTGAAGCTTTTGTCCTCCATGGCTGGTATTGCCTGGGACATTATTGCCCGAAAGAAGGCCGAGTTGTCGGAAAGCAGAATTCAGAACGAGCTGGTCAAGGCGCAGAAAATGGAGCTTGTTGGCAGGCTGGCTGGTGGTATCGCTCATGATTTCAACAATATGCTTTGTGTGATTCTTGGTCATGCAGAAATGGCCCTGCTCGATAATCAGCTCAATGAATCACTCAGGGAAAGTCTTCAGGAAATTTTCAACGCAGCAGAAAAATCTGCCGACCTTACCCATCAATTACTTGCGTTTGCCCGAAAACAACCCCTGATTCCGAAGGTTCTTGACCTTAATGTTGTTATTGAGGGTATGCTCAACATGCTCAGACGGCTCATTGGTGAAGATATTACTCTGGTTTGGAGTCCAGAAAAACTCCTCTATCCTGTAAACATGGACTCCTCCCACATTGACCAGATTCTCATCAATCTTTGCGTTAACGCCCGTGATGCCATAACGGAAATCGGAAAAATCGTTATTGAGACCAAAAATGTTATGCTTCATGAACCCTATGCTGTCGATGGGGAAGTTGGTTCTTCAGGTGCATATGTTCTTCTCTCAGTGAGTGATAATGGCAGGGGTATAGAAGAAAAAGATGCTGGATATATTTTCGAGCCATTTTTTACGACAAAAGAGTCCGGGAAAGGTACTGGTTTAGGGTTGTCGACGGTTTATGGTCTTGTGAAACAGAATAATGGCTTCATCAGGTTCTCCAGTGAACCGGGTAAAGGAACGGAATTCAGTGTCTATTTCCCGGGATATACCGGTGAGGCTTTTTCGTCCAAGAGAGAATTGCCAGCAGAAAAGGTCAAGCCTGGTGAGGAAACCATACTCATCGTTGACGACGAAAATGAGATTTTGAAATTGAGTAAAATGATTTTGCAAAATCAGGGCTACCACGTCCTGACTGCAGGCACTCCTGCGCAAGCCATCCAGATTGCCCAAGGGTACAAGGGAGAGATTAATCTTCTGCTAACAGACATTATTATGCCTGAAATGAATGGTCGTGATCTTTCCGAAAAAATTTACTCGATTTTTCCCAACATCAAGGTGCTTTTTATGTCGGGATATACTGCCGATATTATCGCCAGTCAGGGAGGAGTTGACGAGGTTATGAATCTTATTCTGAAGCCATTTTCCATAAAAGGATTGACAAATAAAGTCTACGATACGCTGCATGTTTCGCATCCCAAAGTGTGAATCAAGAGCCTCGAGGAACGGAATCGTGCAGCGCCGCATCGGTGATAATCTGGCGGTGCAGGGGAATTCGTACTTCAGGAATAAGGTGGTGAGGATAGAAGCCAGCTTCAAACAGCTCATGGTTGATGGTTATGGCATCATCGTCAACAATGACCCGATAGGCGACAACAAGCAGCGAACCGTAGAGTTCAACCTCCCTCTGATAGATGCCTATCATACGATCAATTTTTCCCTTCAGAGAGGTTTCCTCCATCAACTCACGTAAACACGCCTCGTGCGGCTCTTCACCCGCTTCAAGAAATCCTCCTGGAAGAGCCCACTCATTGAGCGCAGGTTCATGAGCCCTGCGGATGACAAGGAGTTCGTTGTTGCTATTGATAGTATAGGCGACAGCTACAGGAAGAGGGTTAATATAGTGCACCCAGGAGCAGGATGGGCAAAACATCCTGTCACGGCCATCAATCATGGCCCGTTCAAGGGTTGTTGCGCAAATAGGACAGAATGAATATGACTTCATGGTTCAGGAAAGAAACTTTTTGCTGTAACGATTGATTGACACAAGAGAACAACTCTATCAACAGAATAAGCTTCATTCATGCCAATGTCAATACTTCAGGAGGGTATTCCTGCCCCGGCCATAGCGGCAAAAGATCAGGATGGAAAGTTGGTGACGCTCGAAGAGTACCGTGGCCGTAAGGTTGTGCTCTATTTTTATCCGAAAGATGACACACCCGGATGTACCAAAGAGGCTTGTGCTTTTCGTGATAATTTCCCTAAATTTAACAGCGCGGGGGTGGAAGTACTCGGTGTCAGTATCGATGATGAGGGCAAGCATAAAAAGTTTTCGGAAAAGTATCAACTCCCTTTCCGGCTTGTTTCCGACCCTGACAAGAGGATTGTTGAAGCGTATGGTGTGTGGGGGCTGAAAAAATTCATGGGGCGCGAGTATATGGGTACCGCGAGGGTGACCTATCTTATCAATGAGGAAGGAATCATCGAACATGTGTGGCCGAAAGTTACACCGGCTCAACATGCCGAAGAGTTGCTCAACTATTTGCAGCAAAAAACCTGAGAGAGAAACATGGTAAACGAATTTGACAAGCTTAAAGCCGGAAAACTACTGCTTGCTTCGGCCAATATGCTTGAATCGAGTTTCAAGCGGACTGTTCTGGTTGTGTGTGAGCATAATGAACGCGGTTCGTTGGCATTTATATTGAATCGTCCAATGGAATTCAAGGTTTGTGAGGCAGTTTCCGGCTTTGAAGAGGTAGAAGAACGGTTACATATGGGCGGGCCTGTTGAGGTGGATACCGTTCATTTTCTTCATTCAAGAGGCGATCTCATTGACGGTTCACTTGAGATACTTCCCGGAATCTTTTGGGGAGGTGACAAAAATGAACTGAGTTATCTTCTCAATACCGGAGTGATGATGCCCTCCGAGATCCGCTTTTTTCTTGGCTATGCAGGTTGGAGTGCAGGTCAGCTTGAGGCAGAGTTTGAAGAGGGGGCCTGGTACACCGCCGAAGCTTCGAAGGATATTATCTTCAGTGATGCCTATGAAAGGATGTGGGGTCGCACCGTGCGTTCGAAGGGAGGAGAGTACCAGATTGTCGCAAACTCTCCCGAACTGCCCGGGTTGAACTGAGCAAACGGAACCCCTCTTTTCCCTGACAGAAATTAATGGAGGGGAATAGTTGTTGTTCTATTGCCTGGAAAAGCATATATAGTACTCCGTTTATTCGGAACCGTTCTTTGATACACTGGGGATGACAGGCTTTCGACAGGGCAGGTGTAAGATGGAGTTGCACTCCGAGTTTCAGCATGGATGGACTCGTTAAAGAAGTCTATGCAAACATTACATGCAGACGATTATTCGTATGCAATGGCTGCCTGATTAGCACAAGTTAATTAATCAGCCATCGTCCGATGGGGGAGGCGCTTACTCTGAAGCCACCGGATGGCATAACCCGCGCTTGAGCTTCGGTTCGCGCAAGTAAGCTCCGACTGCTTTTGCCCGGAAAGGCAGGCGGGTGAAACAAAGAGGGATAGTGAACCGAACTTTACAGGTGTAGCACCGGTTCATGAAACACTGAACACCTGAGATGAGTGTGGCAGCTTTATTGAGCAATGTTTTGGACGCGGGTTCGACTCCCGCCATCTCCACAATTGGCCCGTATCGACATTTTCGGTACGGGCTTTTTTGTTTCCTGCTTCTCAGGCAGTCCACAGGGATATACCCAAATCCCTTTTTGCAGATGCCGCAAATTCTGTATATCGTAGAAATTCAGAGGCTTAAAGCTGAAATGAATATCGTGCCTGATTATTTCTTAAGCGGGTTGTCGATACAAAACAGGTTTACGCTGTTTCCCGATGAGGGATTTCCTGATAAGAAAATTCCCATAAACCAGCATTTTCTTTGGCATGCTCAATAGTCATACTGACAAGATTTCCCTTCTCATCAACATCAATCAAGATGTTTTCACTAATCTCGCGAGTTTCAAACACCGGTTTATCAAGTAATTCAACATAAGCGGTATCAGTATCTTCAAAATATTTCACTTTCATGGTTTAGCTCTCCTTGTATGATCGATCGAAAAAAGCATTATGAACGGTTTCGCCATCTTTTGCCGGTACTCCGGCAGGGCGCATTGCAGGTTCTGAAGCCGTAGCGGGCCACAGCAAAGAGTTAGAGCTCAGCTTTTACACTTTTTTCATACAAAAACTCTGGATCGATATCTAACTGGTTTGACCATTCTATCGTGTCGAACTTGACCTTTACCGTATGAAATACCGAGGGGTTTCGCAGTTCTGCAAATTTACCGGTATTGAGGTAGGGAGCTACATCAAAAATTCTTTTTTCACGGGGTTTCGAACACAGGCAATAACTTGTAATCGTTTAATGGTTTAACACTTACCACTGAAGGGTACATGACGAACTCCTTATTGTAATGGATTGATGGGAAACGGAAGTTCCCCATTCGAAGCCAGTTCCCAATCTGCCAAAAGTTCTTCTTTATGAATTTCGGCCATGCCAAAGCAAGCTTCATTTGCTTCGATGGGAGCCTTCCCTCTGACAATTCACAATTATTTATGTCAATAATCGCCTTGAATTCCTGATAGTAAGCACGGATATGGGGGGATTATGTTCACCGGGTGAGCAATACATCCGGATTATAATTCCATAGAACATGGCTATCGTCGGCATAACACCTGTTGTTGATTATCGGTTCTTTGCTCATGGAAATTGTTGTATCGGAAATGTACGTTTTCTTGTGATTGTTTTCGTATGAACTTCTGTTGCAGTGCAGGCAAGCTTCTGTTGGCCTGCGCACCAGGGATGCGGCGCAAATGGAACGAAGCGGAGATTATCTGGTGGATCACCGAGGTGCCTTGTGGCGGGTCATTATCGGGAGGTGGATTGCAAGCTTGCGGGGATTGGGAAGGTGCTGTTGAATTGGCTGAAGCGGGGTGAGCGGGAACGGTCAGGGATATACCATGAGCTGTACCTGGCGGTTGAGCAGGCTGAGGCTAAGGCGGAGGTGTTTCACCTGAAGAATATTGAGACGGCTTCGGCGAAGAGCTGGTTTGCGTCGGCGTGGTTTCTGGAGCGGAAGCATCCTGAGCGGTGGGCTAAATGGGAGGCTCCTCCGGCGGATGACGGGCCGAGGAATGAGGTGGTGGTTATTGGGTAATAGAATGGTTAAACAGGTAAACCAAAGCTATAATCAGCATCTTTCCCAATACTGCACATCAAGAGCTAATCGTGCGGGAAGACCTGATATGAGCGCATTCAAACGTTCTATGTCGCTTTCGCCATACCAACTTACCGAATGTTTACTACCGTCAAGAAATGCGTCGACACCGCTCATATCAGAGTATTTCAGCGGCGCAGGGTATCGCCCGTGCCAAATAGCACTGCGTGTAAGACGTCGAAAAAGATCTTCCTCTCCAGCCTCAAGTTTCAGATTGATGCGATTAGCAAGCTTGACAAGATCGTGACATTTGAGATCTTCTGGGAATTTCTTTTTTTCCTTATACTGACTCCCATTCTTGGCGACCAGTGACGCCTTTAAAAGGTTTTCCAAAGCATATGAAAGTAGCATGAAATAGACCCCCTGATAGTGGTCAGCCTGAAGTTTTACACTTTCATTACTTGACACTGCTCGCCAGTTTTCCCATATACGAACTACTTCGGGTTCAAGTTTTTTTGCACACTCGTACAGGTCACGTGCCTTCGATATCCATTTCACGTCCCAGAATGCTGCTGACTCATAATTTGAGACGTGAACATCATCCCAGTTAACTTTTCGGTTTTGCATGGGAATTTCCAGAACAATTTGTGTTAAACGACGATGACAAGTATTTCCTGTTGCTATTAAGAAAATATAAAAAAATGAAAGCGAAGCGAATGACCGTTACAGGGAACGGATGCGGTTTGCTTTGCCTGAAACTCTTTTTTCCAAGGATAGAATAGTTCAGCATGGATTCCAAGAACCCCAGCTATTTCGATAACCATTTTGTTGCTTCGTAGCGACAGTTCTACTTCATCAATTTGAACTGCTTGCTGAACTTGCGACGGGTTTGATTTTCTCCCATTTCTTCATACCTCCTTTTCCAGTAAGGTCTGACTTTTACCCTATCCATGAAAATGTAGCAAGTTGATGCGGCTTTTTTAAGCACAGGAACTGTTTCCAGTTCAATCGCAAGGGGTAATGTGGGTATGCTATAGGACATGGCTGGTTACCGGTGTAAAAAATTGGTTGCTTTTTATCTGTGAGATTGTTGACATGGAAAGAAAGGGTTGTTTTTTTTACATGTCGTGGTTGCTATGTAAAGAAAAGGGTTGTTTGCTTTACCTATTGTTTTCCATTGCACTCTTGGACAAGTTAGTCGATAAGCAGGAATATCTACGCAATAATATACACAAGTGCTTTGATTTAAAGCGGTTCGACAGCCTCATTTTATTCATCAGGCACGTCTCACCTTTGGGGAGGGGGAATGGCGCGGAGCGGAGGTGACGGGCGCAAGCTTGTATTTTGTTGGCGCTCTTGGAACCAAGGGCGCCGGGGGTCGTGGTTATCGGGGTGAGCTGCTCCAGGTAGAAGGCGGTAGTCCGCTTTCGATCCTGCTTTTGGGAGGGTGCAGGGATGAATGGGGCTGGCCGGGCTGCGCAAACGGAGCGAAGCGGAGTACGGCGCTTGGGAGATTATGTTTTTGGGTTGTGTGTGCATTCTGTCGGTGGTGAACAAAATGGTAAGGGCTTCTGCTGCTTTATAATTTTATGAATTTGTGAGTGCCCTCATAGATTTCCTGCTGATAGATTCGATAGAGCTAAATTAATTTTTTCAAGGTTGTTGGAAGGGTTTTCACCAGTTCCGTAATTCCATAGCTTCTGAGGACGAGCAGAGCATTGGGTAGCGAAATGTCTCCCGCCTCGACGCAGGCATCGTTGTTTGCAAAGATTACGACGGCCGTTTGGTTTTCATGCTTGGAACTTGGGTACATTATTCCATCCAGTCGCTCCCCGGTTGCTGTACGAAAAATATGACGGAAATATTCTGTTACAACTTGAGTGGGAACATATTCTACATGAGCTTTTTCGTCTTTTGAAATAGGTTTGGTAAAATCTCGAAGAAAATCATGCAAGAACATAATTCCTGGTCGAATGTTATGTTTTGCCAAATCAAATATACTGGGCACATCAGGTATCTTTGAAAGATCCAGTACTCGCAATGGTCGCACAGGGAAAAAAATACCGTAAGCGGCTTTTTTCCTGTTCCCTTTGCATGGGTCAAATATCTCAAGAATAGCGGTATTCATATCCAATGCGCCATAAAACATTGATATCCCTGCCGGGCTCATCCTGTTTGAATATAATGCCTGATCAAGTGGAGGGGAGCCGAGTCGTTTGGCTGACGTAAGAGATTCACTTTGATCTACGATGTGTACACGATATAAACTGGTCTCTGGTTCAATTTTGCCAATTAGGCCAATTTCCTCAGCCAGGTTTGCAAGTGCGTCAAGAATTTTGACTGGATGGATTTCATCAGGCCTTGAATCATCGTAGCTCTCAGGTGTTGCATTCAAAAAAACGTATCTGGCTTCATGCATAACGAACGTTGAGAACTCTTTCCATCCATACAAAAGGGTCTGATCTCTACGGAGTAAATACGGACTGCGTTCGCACCACTCATCATCATCTACGGTGGTGTTTATTTTATTTTGCAAATCGTCGTTCAATGCATAGAAACCTACTCGTTCAAACAACTCTTGCGTGCCAATTACTTCTGCGAATTGCCATCCACCTTCTCTTGTTTCACAAGGCAGCCCTTCGTCCGCTGGGTGTCTCCATTCTGTCCTAATGCAATCCATTGCATGATTCAGCAACTCATCAAGCATACAGGTACCTTCGGCAACGGCTCCACAATATGTACAGGGGGACTTTCCACCTCGGCTTCTGATGAAATCCTGTAGCGATTCTTCTTCGAAACAATGAGGACATACAACAATTTCCTCATCAACATAATAGCCGCGCTCCATGGCTTCTTCCCACATTTTCTTTACTTGTCCCATTTCATCTTAACGGTTACATCATTTCTTTTACCGCCCCAACCTTGTATGGCTATGACAGGATTGCTCAGTCTCTTGAATACCAGCTTTACCTGATGCCGATATGCCCAGGCATCAACCGCTTTGCCTTTATATTTTAACCGTTATCAACCATGAATTTTTCCGGTGCTTATTTCAACATAGGCAATCAATTCGGCAGAATAGCTGCTGTCGCCGTTGGTGGTGCCTTTGTGTTTAAGCTCTCGTTGAAGGGTTGGTTCGACTATACGGGAGAAAATTTCAAAGCGTTGTTCAGGCAAAAGCCAAGGCCGGGCTGGAGTGGCCTGCAGGTAGTGTCCACCTTGACGTTCAATGGCGGGAACCCTTATGCCGTCCAGTGTAATGGCTATAGGTTGAATGACGATACGGCGGTCACCATTACCTGTGGTGGTTTCAACGATCCAGATCGAAAGGAGAGCCGGGGCGTCGAGATCAGCAGTAACTGCTATACCAATGGCTTCAGGTGGCAGGCTTCGCCATCTGGTTAGTTCTGATTGGATAATGGGGTGATCGAGTCCAAGGAGTTCGAGTTCGTCCTGAGCGGTGGCGGCATTACGGTTCAGGGTAAATCGAACCTGTCGGTTACCATCTTCCGCGATGAGGTCGTATGTCTGTTCATCGATTCTGACGAGTTTTTGCTGGCGTTCGAGAAGGGCGGCGGAGAGAAAGCGAACGATTCGGTCAAGACTTGAGGAGACATCGGAGAATGGTTTGTAGTCGTCAAGGCTGAATCCATCGAGATCCTGAAAGAGGTTGAAAACGACCTGCCGGGCTTCCCGGGAGTTCGACATGGCGGCTTCGAGTTCGATCTGTGTTCGTTTGAGTTCAGGGTCGGACAGCGCTTCCTGATAGAGGCGGTCGTAATTGAGGCGTTCGGAGAGTTGACCAAGAATTTGAGTCCGAAGGTCTTCGGCGACGTTACCCTGATCGTCAACTTTGCCGACTGTACGGGCTATCTCGGTGAGTTTTTCATCGAGCATGAGGAATATCCGGCCTTCGATGGTATCGGAAAGTACAAGGTTGTACACCTGGGCGGTGTAGTTCTGACCGTAACGATGGATGCGTCCGATGCGCTGTTCCACGTCCATAGGGTTCCAGGGCAGGTCGAAGTTGAAAAGAATACGGGAGAACTGGAGGTTGATGCCTTCTCTGCCTGCCGCAGTGCATACGAGGACACGGGGACCGTCCTTTTGACGGAAACGCCGTTCGGCGGCAACTTTGGCTCCGTGGTCTCCGCCACGCAGTATGACTACCCCTTGGCCGGGAAAGGTCTGGTTGATCTCACGGGCAATCAGGTCGACGGAACCGAGATAGGTGGCGAAAACGACGATCTTTTCGTCGGGGTTCTGCCGCCATAGTGTTCCAAGACCATCAAGGAGTTTTTGTGCCTTGGTTTCGCGCTGTTGCGGAAAAGCGCCGAGAAGCTCGACAATGCGCTGGCGTTCTTCCGGTAAATGCAGGTTTACGGCAGCGGCAGCGGCCTCTTCAGCATGCGTCGATGCATATTCGCTGCCATAGGGATCAGCGGCCATTTCGAGAGCGTCCTTGTCGAGCTTTTTGAGCAAGCGGTATTTGAGATCGGCAAGCACCCGGTCTACTTCACTGCGCCCCATGCTGTCATGCGACAGAGCGAATTCTTCATGGATGAGTTCCCGTGCTTCATTGATGAGTCGTTCTCTCCCCTCGATGTCGAGTTCCCGATCTCTAAGGTGGGCTTCGTGCAGTGTCAACATCAAGAGGCGCCGTTTGAGAGTACGGCGTACCGCAGCAAAGCTGGATGCAGCAATTTTCTGAAAGATCGCCATGAGAAATCCAAGTGCGCGACCCTGATTACCCTGGCGCCGGGCGAGGTTAAAACCGTCCTGAAGGTATTCGCGCAGCTTTTCATAGAAGCGGCGTTCGTCGAGATTCATCAGGAACGATTCGGTATGCACACAGCGACGAGCGAAGAGTGGTGAGCCATCCGGCTGGCAGGCATCGGCTTTAGAGCGGCGAAACATGACCGTGTTGAGGCGATGGCGATTGCCGAGCATATCTTCAGGGTTGGCGAAGAGTGTCGGATTCATCAGTTGTACCAGCATCCAGAACTGGAAGTGATTGCCCTGGTGCGGAGTGGCTGAGAGCAGCAAGAGATCCCGTGAGTGATCTTTGAGAGCTTCTGCGAGCTTATAGTTCTCGGTTTTTCTGACCTTTCCACCGTTGCGGGATGCCGACAGGTGATGCGCTTCGTCGAAAACGACAAGATCCCAACGTGGGGCGTCGAGAAGGCGCCGGATACGTGCCGGACGCTTGAGAGTGTCAACGCTGGCGATGAGTCGGTCATGTTTTGCAAAGGCGTTTGTTTTGCGATCGGTAATATCACCTTCGGAGCCGAATACTTCGAAACCAAGATTGAATACCTCGTTCAGTTCCCGGTGCCAGTTGTTGACCAGACCTGCAGGAACAACCATGAGCGCACGATCGAGTTCACCTCGGCTGGCCAGTTCGCGGAGAATGAGCGCTGTTTCGATGGTTTTTCCCAGTCCTACTTCATCGGCGATGAGGAAACGCCGTGGCGATGCGGTGGCGATGCGGTGTGTGAGTACAACCTGATGAGGCAACAGGTCAATTCGGGCGGAGGTGAGGGCCGAAGCACTTTCCATAATGGGCAAGGCATGTGCTTCATAGGAGAGCCATGCCTTACTGGCTCGATCAGCACCATTATCGACGGCACGGAGGATGCGCTCAAGACGCGAGAGTTCCTGACGTATTGAACCAACAGGAACACGGCGCTCACCGATACCGAAGAAGGCGCGCAGGTAACCGTCCCGAACCGGTTCAAGAATGACCCCCTGACCGAATTCACTATGGACTATCCGTTCACCGGGCAGAAATTGCAGCTCCGATTCCATAATGCCGCCTCAGGTTATTCGCGAGTGAAACAATCCAGCGGATTTATCACGCTCTTTCAGGAAAATTTCCTGCGGGTACTCGTTCGCCTGACCCCAGAGAATACGTCCAAAATCAAGCTTGCTTTCCCGAAAGGGGGCTTCACAGAGCCACTTGACCTCATCGGTGGGAATATGCACCTCGATACGATTGCGACCCAAAGGCAGCCAGAAGATGAGCGCTCCTTCGCTTCCGTACTCGTCCTGAAAAGAGAGGATTGCCGATTTAACCGCATCACCAAGCCAAAATTCCGCATCTTCAGGAGTCAACAGGTCAAGGGAACCATCAAGTCCGGCGACTACGAGGGTACGACCATTATTGCCCGGAAGTTCCTCGGGCCATTTGCCGACGGCCTGCATAAACTGCCGAAGGCTCCAGACTTCGCTTGCCAAACAAACCTGATTACGGGCCTCTTCATCCCAAATCCAACTGGTGCCCTGCCGTTGCCAAACCGTGTCGAATAACTGCCTCATGGTTCATCCTCCTCACCAAAGAGTGTAATTTGTTTCGGAAGCGGCGACCGGCTGGCATTCCATGCATTAAAGATGGTGATTGCACGCGATGCAGCATTGCTGATCGGCTGGTCAGGGGCGTTGCGATACGACCATTCGAGCAGGGGCTTGAGCGCGACGTGCGGCTTGAAATTATCGTTTCTGAGGGTATCGGCCGCATTGATACCGCTGCCATCGAAGCAGGCGCCAATGAGCACCAAGGCTTGATCGAGATCGGAGGTGAGGCGGCGCCGGTGCTTGCCTGACCATTCACGGGCAAAATCAAGCGGGTTGGTTCGTATGAAAACCTTGCTTTTTTCAAAACACCACCCTCGCTGCACGAAATCATCAGGCGTTGTAATTGAACCTTTGAGGAATTTCTGCATCTGATCGCGCTTCAGCTCCGGGGCATTACTGAAAATCCGCAGGAACTGGCGGGTAATCGGTTCAGCATTCACCGGAGGCAAATCCTTACCCTTGTCAGCATCCTCATCGATGAGCTGATTGATGCCGAGCAAGGCATCCCTGACTGAAATGGTTCGATCATCGTCCACGTAGACTTTCCCATAATGACGCGAGAAGTATTCCAGGGCCTTGCCTCGACGAATGACCTGTATATCGGCTGCCGGAAGCCCTTCCTTTGCATGGTTCTCCAGCATCGCCTGAATCTGGCGAACATCAGCCATGACTTCACGGCGCATCCGGCCCCAGCTCACTGACTTGGGTTCTTCTATACGCTTGCGGCAAACGTGGATGATATCGTATTCGATGGTTTGCGAACCGAATGTTCCTGGTTTAGATCCTTCCCCCTTGGTTTCGTCTGAACGAATTGGATAGGTCGCTTCAAGATAGAAACCTGCGCCGAACAGTGACTCCAGCACGGCAACCCACGGATTATTCTCGCTATGATGAAAAGTAAACGCTAAGGTTCCTCCCGGTTTAAGAATACGATATGCTTCTCGCCAACACTGCGTTAACAAACGCTGATAATAACCATCCGAGTCTTCAGGCTCTCGGGCTTTATTTGCAACGGCCTCAAGAGATTTCGGAGTGTACTCTGTACCAAAATAATCAGGGTACCGATCCTTGAGTGCAAGGCGAAGCCACACATAAAAGAAATCGGAAAGCTCAGAGTAATGAAGCAGCCCTCCAAAGGGAGGATCAGTGATAACAAGGTCAATACTACCAGAGGTCACCAGAGCAAGATCTGTTGATGAACTACAAAGGATTTTTGGACTATTAACAACAGGATCACCTGCAAACACTTTTTCGCTTTTTCCACTTATAAGATCTGCAAGTACATCTGCATATTGTTTTAACCCCTCAGTACTTACTGCTTCCCAAGGTGATTCTGCCCATTCACGCCCCTCAATAACGCCTTCAGCACTTGACATCCAATTACCACGACCAAGAGCAGGGAACACACTGTTCTCTACCGTGGTCGACTTTGGGTGGTAGTTGTTGTTTGCAAATTGTGGCTCTAATTTGTCGCCTTGAACGTTCCAAAGCGTAAACATGCTCTGATTTCGCAAGTATTGCTGGAATGCACCCAGCACGTACTCACGCACTTGCCAGTCGTAATTCCCTACTGTGGTGATGGTTTTTAGTAGCTGCGTATGCACAAGCAATTGACGAGGATTGAACATTGTCCACCAGTGGGTATACCCATGATTTGGAATCCCGCCATTATTCATGTGGGTCATGAAGCCGAATGGAACCTCTGAACGCGGCCAGTAGTCGGCTAAATCAGTTTTCCTTCTAACCTCCCATTCCTTCACCGCCGCATCGCACTGACGCGCATGGTTTGCATCAAATGGAGCAAAAAAGCGTCCGTTGTAGGGCTTTCTAGAGGCGGAAAGATTTGGTTGTGTATACCCATGAATCGCATAGGCTGCCATCGGCCCGGTTTTGCCTGTCGCTTTAATTGCCGACAGCACATCATTTCTTTGACCATCAGCACGACAAGCAAAGGTAGAATCTTCCGCTTTTTTTATTGGGTTCCCATCAGCATCAAGCTCAGTTTGCTTTGTTACTTTACCCTTTTTCTCTTTTAGTGCAGCAGTACCGCCCCTTGCATCAGTATAAAACGTCACACCGGTTTCCGGACAGGTGACTTTTATTGGAATCACTTCCATTTCTTTCATTATTCCGGTGGTCTTATCGGCAACCATAAGTGTTTCTGTGCCCCGAACCTCAAGCAACCGGATCTTCGAAGCACGTTCCTGATTCCAGCGAGCTGTTGACTCGGCATCATCCTGGGCAGAACCTCCATAAGGACGGCCATCGGCATCCAGCATCGGGCTGCCAGCCAGCCACTCCGGATGCACCAGCAACGTAAGCTGAATCTTCTTATTCTTACCTTTGGTGAGATTGATGTGTTCAGCATGACCGCAATGAGGACAGACAATTCCTTTTCCGGGTTCGTACACCGTAAACGGGTATTCGGATGGAGCAACATAGAGCGGAACGTCGGGTGCCATGCGTGCAGCATGAGCTTCAACGTGGAATTTACCACCACAGCTTTTGCAGGAACGTTCCCAATGCTTGACCGTAAGCGTTTTGATGGCCATGACCGGGCTGCTCATGATGGGAGTACGATGACCGCAGCCAGTGACCTGACAAGGGCCGTGCTTGGCCCAGAAGGTGTAGATGATTTCCGGGCCTTCGTACTTGTAGTAGCGCCGTTCTTCGCGAGGTATGCTAAGCGGATCAAAGTCGGGCGACATGACCTGATTGGCGGGCAGATGGGTCCATGTGCCCTTTTCTCCGTTCGGGCCGTCGCAGTAGTAGTAGGGCATGATCTGCGGCTTGACCTCTGCCTCGATATCGGCGAGCAGTCGTTTTACCTCTTCAAGGTCAACATTGGTGAATTCCTGCTTGACGACAAACCATGCAACAGGGTTCAGATCGTTGCCGATCATCTGCATTCCAAGGCGCGATCCCTCAACAAGCGTTGTTCCACCCCCCATGAAAATGTCGGCAACCTTCAGCTCTTTGAACGCCCCACGTTTTTGATGGTTTGCGTAGTAGTTGTCCCAAACCAGCTTTGCTGCATGAGACAAATCTTCGGGGGCTTTGGTTGCTGCGGCAATGAGCATTGAACGAAAAACGCTCGACCGACGACGCGCCCACCATTTCGACATCTGGTAGATGGGCTTACCGGCATTGCCTTCGATAATGGCAACCTGATTAACCGGCAAAATCGGAAAATCGACTTCAAGGCAGGTTTTGGGACGATTCGGGTCATTGAAGTCAACGGTTTCAAGGGCAACAACCTTGCCGGCACCAACAGCTTTGGCAACTTCCTGGGCAAGCCACTCTTTTTTTGTTACCATCACGACACTCCCAAGGTGATTTTAAGTGCACTCTCGACCGTGGTCATGTTCGGACAGTAGCCTATTCTCTTATCTATTTCTCGCTCAAGAACAGTTGCGAGGTTATCCGTTACCACGACGGAATCGGAGATGAGGCCCATTGCCCGGCCTGCAGGGTCGTTCTTACTGACCATTACTCTGGTCGGACCTGTTCGTTTAAGGTTTGAGCTTATCATGGCGACGATCTTTTGCGGCAGGCCGGTGTTCAGGCCATCTCCCTGCACAACGAGGGCTGGACGTTTTTTGTATGTTTTGAGATCGGTGTTGGGAAACCGGACCAGTATGACTTCGCCTCGTTTATAGCTCATCATAGCCCTCCATGTCGGGAGAGTCCCAGTCTTCGGCAAAGCTTCGCAAGCGGAAGTAGGTTTCCAGTGCATCGGCTGCTGACCAGCCTAATGCGTCTATGCTGTTTCGTACCGGGTGGTATTGCTGCATCGTGGTAGCGTTCCCAGCCATATAGGTAGTACGGTCGAGAAAACCGGAGACCGGAACGAGGTATGTTTTCGCTTTCTGCTGGATCTGTAGCACAGCCGAATGCCAAGAGAAGGGTATGCTATTGATGTCTATGGTTGATGCCAGCATTTCAATACTCCGGTTCGAGGCGTTCAATGGCCTCGGTTGTGAGGATCTGCTCAAAGAAAAGCTGTTTGGAAGAGGTATGCAGTTGATCGAGTTGATTGCGAATGCCCTGCCATGATGTTGCTTCCGGGACAGGAAGGGTTTCTATGTCGATGACACTCCCGATCCTTATGCCTTCCGGTAAAGCGGCTTCGGTAGGTGTTGCGATTTGCACAATATGCATGCAGTTTTCAGCCCGCAGTTCAAGCCGAATCTGCAGGGGTTTTGACTGCGTGTCGAGAGTTCCGAGGCCAATGCTTAGCTGTAGTGCCGACAGATTGGGGGCCGGCTCCAATTCGAGCAGGTCAATATAGCGTAAGGAGTGGCGCTGGGGCACAGGAATCAGACCGCTCTGGTCGAGAATATCTATAAGGGCAACGGTTTTTGCCTTGAATGCGTCCCATCCGACATAGGGCTTGCGGCAGTTGAGTGTTACGGTACGATCGCCGACCTGGAAGAGAAATGGCAAGCCGGTTTCTTCCATCCGGTATTTTGCCACGTGGCGAAGGTTGGGGTCAATTTGAGCTATCTGAGGAGGAATGTCGGCTGCGGGCAGACGATGGAGCTGCAATTGCGGATGGTCGTTCCTCAAGGCCGTATAGAGCATGCCGGGCAATAAATCGCCTATTTGCATATCACCCGTGGGTTCGAACTGTACCTGCCAGATAGCCTCTATGAGGGGTTCTTGTTTGAGTCGCTTTGGAATTCTGTTCATCTATGTTGTGTCAGATTTTTGAAATTTCTATCCAGGGCGAAAGCACCTCAAGCAGTGATAGTCCACCATGAGCAAGGGTTGGGTATCCTCCCTGGCTTCGCCATTTTCTGCGGCCAAGGGCGAGCAGGTGTTGGCCGTGCATGCTGTTGATGCTGACTGCTACGGGCGGAATAAATGGTCCGCCGTCATTTGCACCAGCAGAACTCCGCCCACTGGCGAAGGTTTGCTTGAGAAATTGCGCTACGTCACCGTCGGCGTCGGAGAAATGGCCGGTGGCAGCATAGCCGTGATCGGAGGTGATAACAAGCCTTCGACCTGTTGCAAGGCGTTCGACAAAGCACCAGAACTCTTTATCGGTCAGTTGCTCCTGGGCATCGTTGGCGAGGATTTCAAGGCCACGGCCCGCCCCGGCGCACTCATGGACTTTGCTGTCGGGCCATTGGTGCCAGAAAATCCAGTTCAGTGCGCCATCAATAAGCGACTGGCAGTCTTTCCATGGCATGCCGACACATTCGGTGCTGGCTGGCTGGAGTTTATGAGAGAATCCGCCACCGTTGTTTTGCAACTGACTGCGGGAATTGAAACCAAGCGCACGTGCAAATTCGTTGGTCTTGCCGGGTAGCTCAGAGGAGGTCGCTGCAACCTGATGCAGGGTGAAACCGTGTTCTTTTGCTCCCTGAAGAAGCCAGGGCAATTCACGAAGCGAAAGGCCATCGAGGATCAGCAGCGCTTTGGCATGGTAGGGTTCTTTCCACCAATGCACAAGCCGATCCGAGGTTTTTTCAACGACATTACTGAAAGTCTGCCACAGCTCCCATCCGCTCGTGGCAAGGAAGTGGTCGAATGCGCCTATTTCACGGTCACGGTTTATAATTTCACCGGGCAACTGAACGGCATCAAGTGACCTGCTGGCAATTTCGAGTGTGTTGGTCATGATGACTTGCCATGCCTCTTCAGGAGAGCCTTTGGTCAGGGTATGCAGGATGTCGGCATTGATTGCCATCAATTCTCCTCCTTTTCAAGCTGGAGTTCGAATGTCATGCCGTCCGGGAGTTTCTTGAGGAGTTCTTTGAGCTGCGCACCGGTGGCTGCCGAAATTTTAATGGCGACTTCGGCTACCTTTGTGGCCGGGCCGATGCCCCAGCTTTCGAGCTTCCCAATAAGATTAAGCGATGAGGTCGGCGGATTGCTTAATGGAATACGCGGTCTGGCTGCACCGGCTGAAGTGCCGGTACCAAAGATAGTGGATGGTTGTTGCCCTATGCCACCAACCACCGGGTCGTTAAGGGTGTTTGGCGGGTTTTGGGTTTGAGTCTCATCACCAAAAAGAGTTCCGTCCAATGATGATGCGGATTGCGTCTGAGACGAGCCGGATGTGGAGGGCACTGCTGATGGCAACATGAGGTACACTTCGTCGAGTTGACGACCGGTATAAGAGAGTTTCGGACGAAGGCGTTTCCATGAGGTTTCATCGTCTTCACCGGGACGGGTCTGGAGATATTCAAGGCCACGGAGGTTGATGGCGATTTTGCCTTGTGAACAGAGGCGAAGCATGCGCTCTTTCATGGCTGTTTCGCCAAGCCAGGGTATGCAGTCTTGCCCTGCCGGACGCGGTTCCTGAAGTTCCCGGAGAAGTTTGCCGACTGAATTGTTGCCTGCCGCTGCCTGAAGCACAAGGTTTTCGAAGTCTTCGGGGACGAAGAGATCGGCGACCATGGTTTCTTCAATACTTTCGGGTATCAGCGATCCTTGCTTTCTGAGCGGTTCGACGATGAAAATACACTGAGCGGGATCGGTAAAGTTCCAGCGATGCAGGACGGCAAAGCGGTCGAAGCGCTTTTTAAGGTTGTCACGCAGTGTGGTTTCAAATTCTTTATGGAGTTTTTTGTACTCGGTATTCTGGGCGCTCCATTCAAGCGCTTTCATTTCTGCCCTGGCAAGAATGAGCAGGTCACGGTCTTGAAAGGCGTTGGTTGTTCCTGCACGCGGGATGAGAAATCGGACGGTGTTCCGTCGTTTCTGGAGATGGGTTTTAAGCCAGTGCCCAAGCTGCCTGTCGATTTTTTCGGGTTCTTCCGGCAAGACAAGAATGGGCAGGCGTTCATCCCATCGTTCCGGATTTTCGGATTCGTCAAGTGAAGACCATGGGTCTGACTGCCAGGATTTCGGTAACGCTATGACGCGAAATGATTTGGCCACCTCCTCACTGCCACTGATTACATAGCGTAATTGCCGGGCGAGCTGGATTTGATCGGAACCGTCGGTAAAGAGACGATCGTTTCGTGCGCAGGCCATCAGTTTGGCTCGTGGATTTTCATCTTCACGAAAGACCAGTCGGGCGCCTTCCTGATGGATGTTGAAGCTGTTTTCGACAATGGTTGCCAGTTCGACCTGGAAGGCATTGTCATCCACGGGCCTCGTGCGGGTAATATCAACTTGTAGTGTAGCCGGTTCTGCGCCTGCGAGGGTGCCGACAGCTATAGAGCGGAGCCACATTGCCCCAACTATTTCCTGAAGGTGCGGAGCGCGGAGGACGTGGTCGCTGACGGCTTCGGTGACGGAAATAATGTTCTGCTGGGCTTTTTCGCGCAGGGTTCGATGATGTTCGTTGGAGACGGAGTCGAGCAGGGCGCCAATACCTGAGGTATCATCGTCAAGAGAGAAATCGGCTGCGGTGAGTACTGAAGAGCTTTCGCCCCGACTTTTATAGAGATTGGCGAGAATGCGAATCATGTCGCGGGTTTCCTGGGCGTCTGTGGCAATCAGTACCTGTTCTTCGAGCAAGCGAAGGAGATGCGGAGCAAAGGGCCACGATTCTGAAAACTCTTCGCGCTTCCGGTCATGCTCGGCAGGTGGAATATCGAGAAGGCGGAAATATTCCGAAACATGTGAAGCAAGCAGAGAAGCTATCGATTCTGCTGAGATCTGCAACCGGTTGTCGAACAGTCGATGCAACAACATCCGGCGGCGATCCTGCTGGATTCGTTCGGCGTTACCTCCGGCTTTAAAATCTATGGCAATAGGGTTCACCCGATGCACCTGCTGATAGGCGTCGCTTCCTCCGTTTCTTACCGATATGACGAGCACAAGCAGGTCAGGGCGCTCTTTGGCAATTTCGGAAAGTATCTGGATGAAGTTGAAGGCCCAGTTTTTCCAGGGGTATTGCTTGGTATTGGTAAGACCGTCGAACCAGGTCTGGAATTCATCGAGCAGCAGCATTACGGGGGTGTGCTGTAATAATTCGATGATGAGTTCATCGGATGGAATGTCTGTTTTTGCTGCTCCCATCCCCTCCCATTTCCCTTTGATGAAGGTGCCGTGAGGATGACGTTCCAAAAGGAGGTCCCAGAGGAATTTGTAGCGCTGGCGGTGCAGACTTTCGCCGATAACGAGCATTCCGTCGCGGAGGGCGATATTGCCAATACCCGGATCACCCAGTGTTGTAGCCCATGCATTGAGCCATGCGTGGGTTGAGGCTTTGTCGCATACTGCGTGATAGAGGGCGGCCAAGAGATGCGATTTACCGAGGCCTCTCTCACCGATCACCACCACGGGACGGCCTTGATCGGGGCCTATAGCTTCGATACCTTTAAGAAGGTCATGCGTCGGGTAGGTGATTTCGAGGAATTGCTTTGCCGCTATTTGAGTGGCTCCGGTGTTGGAGTCGTTCGAAAGTTCAATAGCAGTGCCCTTGAGACGCCTGCCACGAAATTCTGAACGTAAAGTTAAACCAAGCATTCTTTGTTACCCTTTCCGTTGATATCCTGCCACTGTGAGGGATATGTATTCAATTTCTTTGTTCAGAATGAAACGGTATGATGCAATGTCTAATCGCTCGTTTATTGCTGAAAAACCGCTGATTTCAATTTGGATGATCCACAATTCTTTGCCCAGAGCTGTCGGGCATTTTTTCAGCCATTCCTCAATATGATCTTCTTTCCCGAAGCAGTGCTTTGAGAATGAGATGGTGGCAAGGGATGTAATCCTGTTGTTATTTTAGTGTTAATATAACCTTTGCTTTTAAAAAGGGAGCACGTCGCTCGAAATATTTCTCTTGTAATACAATTTACTCCTCTGTATAGGGGAGCGACTGTTTGTAGGTGTTTTGGCTGCTGATGGTGCGGGGTGCGAAATGTTGTCAGGCTACCAGCCATTTTGTTGCCGCTGCGAGGGGCGGCAACCAGCGGCGAGCGAAGCCGGGTAGACTGCTTTTTATGCAGCGGCGGGTGCTGTGCTCGGCGGCGTTTTTACTACAGAATAGAGACGTGAACTTTTTTTCCCAGTGCTTCGGCATAGTGATGCAGCGTGGAAAGCCTGATATCCTCTGAATGGTTTTCAATTCTTGAGATTGCCGATTTTTTCGTATTCAGCTTCTCGGCCAGGGCTTCCTGTGTAAGCCCTGCGTTTTTTCTCGCTTCTTTCAACAGCACTCCGATCTTGAACTCTTCGTATTCGTTATCAAAGGTTTTAGCAAATTCAGGGTCAAGGCTTTTCCGTTTTGCAATAGCGCGTTGTAAGTCATCCATTTTGTTTCCTCCTGAGATAGTCTTTCTTTCTTTTTTCAGCCAGTTCGATTTCTTCTGACGGGTTTTTTTGGGTTTTCTTTGCAAACCCATTTGTAAGAATCACCAAGTTTCCATTATCAAAAAATCCGAGCAACCGGAACGCATTGTTTCCGTGTGCCGCCCGAACTTCCCATATTCCATCTGTGTTTTGCAATTTCTTGAAATACTCTGTTGGTACAGACGATAATTCCTTAACCAACTTAAGAACCCAAAAAACCTTTTTTGCCTCTTTTGTTGGAAGAGATTCTAAAAATTCCTCGACTGGCTTTTTGCCATTTGCGGTGATGAAAAATTCGATTGTTCGCATTGTTGATGTTAACAATATCGTGAACATTATACAAGCTTAAAAAGTGTCAAACATAGTGAACATTGTTTGAGAGTTTTCACTCCAGCGGGGAATAAAACATGCTGCCCCTGGGGTGGACAGCGCTGAAACAAAGACCTTCAAAATGCTGGAGAGCGTCGCGGGCGCTGTGCGGCAACCAGCCACAGAGCTTCAGGATCAGGGGGGCAGGCGGCGGCAATGCTCGTGCAAAGCCGCAAGCGTCAGGCAGAGAAGTAAATAATAATAACCAAAGACTGAAAAAAAAGCCCGGAACACCCTGAACCAATACTGACATCAATCTCACCATGGAAAACAGAGATGCGTGCATAACGCGACTACCGCGCTTCGTTTAAAGCTTCCGCTGAGATGGCTTTGCCCGCCGCTGTTTGCCGCTGCATTACCGAAACAAGCAGCTTTTCCCACTTTACTTGCTGGCTTTGCGGCCTGCACTATGCCGCACCTTGGGTGGACAGTGAGCTGCGAAGGCGTCGCGGGCGCTTGATGTGCTGCTACGCCGGGCAGTGAGCGGGCAAGCAGGCAGCAATGCAATGCTCATGCGCTGGCGGGTGGGGCAAGCCGGAGGCGCGTAGCGAAGCGGAGAGGCAAGCGATGCGCGCAGAAAGAGCAGTTGAGCGCCTTGCTTGCTGCTTGCAATTCCGGCCCTTATGCTGCACGCCTGCAATTACCATCTGCGGAGTGAACGTGGTGAACATCGTGAACATTGTTTGAGATTTTTCACTCCAGCGGGGAATAAAAGTTCGGGATGCAGGGCAGCACTATTGATTTCTTGTTCGTGACGTGGAGCGGGGGAGGCCTTCAGATGATCCAGTTCGATGCGGAATGATGTGAGTTTGTTATTTTTGGTATACTCTTGGGTATATTTTTATAATTGATTCTGTTTAAAGCCTTTAAAATCAGCTATTTTCGACTCCCGCCATCTCCACAAATGGCCCGTATTGACAATTGTCTGTACGGGCTTTTTTGTTTCCTTGCTGACAAGTGGGCTGACCATGGAAGAGATGCGCCAGGGTAATGTATCACGCCGCCGCAACCCATTGATTGCCGACCTTTTCCGCCGTATCCAGATGGTTGAAGGGTGGGGGCGTGGAATGCCGCTCATTTTTGAAAATGCACCGAGCGTGCAGTTTCGCCAGATTGCCGGTTTGTTCATAGCAAGTTTTGAAAGGCCCTCTTTTGTTGAGGATTTCGTACAGGGCGAAGTTGATACTACAGGAAAGACTGTCGATAAGACTGTCGATAAGATTGAGCTGACCGATAAGGAAAAAGATTTGTGTGATTTGGTTCGCCATCATCCAATCATCACTCAAAAAGGGATGGCAGATCAACTTGGTCTTACCGAACGAGGTATTCGTTACCTGACCGACAAGCTTCAGAAGCAAGGTGTTCTTCAAAAAATCGGGGGCAAAAAGTCTGGAAAATGGGTGGTTATTGATTCGACAAAATCAGGGAGTGCTGGGGTATGAGTTCTGATTGGAAAACTGTTCGCTTGGGAGATTTCGTTGAAATTAGGCATGGTGGGCCATTCAACAGTGCATTTTTTACAACAGATGATAGCCACTTGTCATTACCAACAGTTGTAGCAATTGGAAACTTTAACGATACCGGTGGTTTCCGGTTTAATGAAACACTGATAAAGAGTTATACTTTAATGAATTGTGTCTTTTTTACCGCTTATCTGCAAGATTTTTCAGCACGTATTTTTTCCACTCACTCATCTCCCACCCCCTCATTTCAGCTCATCTCTTTCTCAATCTCTTCAATACTCGGTAAGCTGCCCTTCAGATTCTCCGGCAGCGAGCGTGTCAGTTCGTATTCCGAAACTCCAATGGGTTTACGGATATCCCTGAGAGCGTATTCGGCAAATACCTTGTCTTTACTTTCACAGAGTATCAAGCCAATGGTTTTTTCATCGGTTGCATGTTTCAGCAGATCATCCACAGCGGAGCAGTAAAAATTTATCTTTCCGGCATATTCCGGTTTGAACTCACCTTTTTTGAGTTCGATGACAATGAAACAGCGTAACCGCAAATGATCAGCTCAGTCTCCAGTTCCCGCTCGGCAAATGGTTCTGTCAGTGTAAGGAAATCAAAAATATAGGGATCTTTCAATGCCTGCCGTACCAGTTCGGATTGTGGCATGGCCAGCGTTTTGCCGAAGTTGTTGGCCAGTGAACCCTGACGGCTATACTGGTCGCTTTTTATCATTGCGGCAAGGGTATCGCGGTTCCAGCCGTTTTTTGCAGTCTGCTCCATGTACCAGAATCGAACCGGTATATCCTTGATTTTTTCAAGCAACAGGCAGTGATGACCCCAGGGAATACCTGCAAGCAAAGGCTGCTCCGGTAATTTTGCCACAGCCTGTGGCAAAATTGTCTGGGAGGCCGGATACTTTCGATAAAAGGCAATCATTCTCCCTATATTAAGGTCTGCTGGGCATAAGAGAGCGCTTCATTGCCCACAATGCATTTGGAGATGATCGAAATGGTATGTCATAAAGGTAATTGGCCAAAAGCTTGTTGGCCAATTGTATCTGTTTGAGGGTTCTAACTATCCCTCCCTTCACGGATACAATCTACAATCTCTTTCGTCGAAATTTGAGCGTTAATGGTTGGGACAGATAATGATTGAAGTATTGGCTCGCGATTAACCAACTTTGCGGCGCACTTTTTTTCCGCCTCTTTGATTGCTGCAAAAATACGGTCAAGATCGTTACCATATCTCGCCGCATGGGCGCTTCTAACTCTACGGATTTCTTCTACGATTGGATCATCTTTCATTGATTAACTCCTCTGGGGAACAAAGTATTGGACTGTGAAAATTCAACCGATGAACAACTTGAGCTATTTTATCTCTCATGTTTGCATTATTTATGTGCTTGAAATTCCATGTAAGCAGAAAATCTATACCTTGCACAGCGGCAATACTGATATGTAATGCATCTTCTGCGCTTGAGGCAGGAAGAGCATTTTCTCCAATTAAAGCCTTGGCTAATGCCTTCGCACTATCTGTAGCTACAAGCACGGGGATATTTTCAACGATTGCCAACCGATTACTTGCAGCCTGTAGATCGCCAGTTCCAATTTCCTCTAACACCAATTCTGAAATAAAAACATCAAAGAGATCCCTGTAGGTCTCCCACCATTCAATAGTGATCGCTTGTCGCGCAGATGTCACTACATCCCTGCTCGGACGAGCTGTGATATAGCTTATGACAGATGATTCTATGTAAACGGACTTCATGCTGCTTGTCGGAATGATGCAAAATTAATAGAGACAGAAAACAACATCATGGCTTATCATCTCGGCTTGTACAGATCAGTCTAAACCGGCTACAATCATTTTGAAATATAGCTTTTTTCGTCACTTCCACCATCGGCTTACTCATTGCTTGCATAAGGGCTCCCGGAGAAATCCTCTTCCGACCTCGAGTCGGTGACGATCCCGGAGGTTTTTATTGTCCAAGCTTGTGAATTGTTTACGCATACCCCAACTCCTTCAAATACCATGCCAGCTCAACAGTTGCAGCATCCCGTTCTTTCAGAATGCTGTGCAATGGCTGGCAGCTTTTCTTCCCACCAGGCAGCAAGGCTTTTTGCAAATTACAGGTGCCTGCTTTTCAGTCCGAGGCTTGCATCCAGAATGCCGTGAAAGAGCATGTTGAGCTTCCAGGAGAAGAGGGCGGGAAGAGAAAAATGCCACTGAATGCTCTTGTCAGCGACAACCGCCAAACAGAGCGCATTGCTCCATGCCGTGATGATGCGAGGTTAAAATTGTTTGAAAAAAACTTGTTTTTACGTAGCGTTATTGGTCAGGCAGATTTCGGCAGGCAGTGAAGTCTGGAGCATCTTTTTTTATCATCTCATATCAGAGAAGGGGAGGTGAGGGTATGGCTGAGTATGATCAATTTGCCAAACAATATGCATCGGGTACAGAGGATCTGGAGCAAAGGACCAGAAGCCATTTTTATGCCGTATTGCCTCAGTTGAAAGGGAAGCTGGTTCTTGATGTTGGGTGTGGTTGTGGCCATGATGGGGCATACTACGCCTCACAGGGAGCAGTTGTTTATGGTATGGATATCTCCGAGCAGGAGATTGCAATGGCTCAAAAGAGAGAGTGCGGAGTTTTCGAACAAGCCCCTATGGAGTCTATCCCGCATGAATCTGACAGGTTTGATATTGTTACCAGTCTCTATGCACTTCAGCATACAGAAGATGTACCACATGCTCTTCTGGAAATGGTTCGTGTGACCAAACCTGGTGGGGTCATTGCCATTCTGACCAAGCATCCGTTTCGTAATTTGCTTGAGAGTTATGTTAATGACCGCGTTTCAGACTATTATGCCAAAAGAAAGGTTACCTCTTATATTTTTAACCACTCGATAAAATTGGTTGAAAACGGACATACCATGATGGACTATCTGGCTCCATCGGTGTTGCAATCAGCTACGCTTGAGTTGCTTGAAGAAAAAACAGATTTTCCGGCAAGCGATCAGGTTATTTCCGGCTTGACATACCCGACGTACATGATTTTGAAATATCGGAAGGTTCTCTGACGTGGACAGGAGTTGATGATGGTGCGGTTTCGTATGAGGGTTCTCGAAGAGGTCTTGAATTGTACTCTTGCTGTTTCCCTATGATCCGGTACCGATAAAGTGACCAGTTCATTTTTTTTGGTCATAATGATATGGCTGCCATTTTGCCTTGCGACTTGCCATCCAAGGGATTCAAAAACATGAACGACTTCTCGTCCACTCAGTATAGGGAGTTGAGGAGGCATTTATGCAGCAACCTCTATTTGTCGGGTCTCAATTGTCAACGGTATGCCTTGCTCTGCCCTGACCAGAAGGCACTGGTGAATTGCATCTGCAATGTTTACAAGGGCTTCATCCTTTGTTTTTCCCTGACTGACACAACCAGGAATACTTGGGCACTCCACAATCCAGACGCCATCTTCATCCCTGTTGATTGTTACACTGAATTTCATCGTTTGCTCCAACCGTTTTTATGGCAGTTAATTTATCTCAAGGTAATGAGATTTTCTGAAATTGCTGAGCGAATGGAGTGAATATGACCTCATCGTTTTGTAAACACCATGACAAGTCCGGAGTTGTGCTCCCTGCTGAATGGTGTTTTATCGAAACCGGCATAGATGCCTTCCGTCGTAAATCCTGTGGCTTCATGCCTTTGGCGGAAGCTGTCTGCGGTAAGTGGATAGAGTATCGCTTGCTCGCTGAAAATTTTATGGTTATCAGCCTGAAGCTCGACTTCAAAAATGACCTCTTCGGGCGAAATATTGGGATAGCGACGATAAAAGGAAACGGAGCCATCCCCGACGGTTTTGACCGGAAAGCGGTATTCAGAAAGGGTGAGCAGATAATCCCAGTTTACGGTCTGAAAGATCCAGCATCCTCCGGGCTCAAGAGCAGCATAAACCTGGCTCAGAAAGGCGGAAAAGCGCTCGGGTGAAAGGTGGGCTATAACATTGCCGATGGAATAGATCAAACGGAACGATTGCTTCAGGGAGGCCAGATCGGCAATGTCCATACACTGAAACGCAACCAATGGGGAGGTTGCAGTCGCTGTGGCAATCATCTTCGGATCGAGATCAATTCCCGTTGGGAGGAAGCCCTCTTGCTGAAACTTGCTGCAATAGTGACCTGGCCCGCATCCGGCATCAAGCACGGTGCTTCCTGGCTGAGCGGCATGTTCGCGAAGGAAAAGATAGACCTCCTCACGGAATGGAAAGAGCTGTTCATACCAAACGGCAAATTCGGAATAAAAGGACATGGTCGTTTTTTATTAGCTTTTTTTGGGCTCTCCGCATAATTTAGTGGAATGATGGGATAAAATTGTAGACTGCAGTATTTCAATCCTAACCACCAAGATGCAAAAACTAACCGAGCATTACCAGCAATTACTGGGATTTCCTGCCATCTGGGAGGTCGATGATGTCAACCTTTCCGTTTCTGGTCTGAAGATAGAAGTTCACCTCCGTTTTGTAGGCGATGAAGTAATATGCCCTCAATGTGGGGTGCGCGGGAAAGCCTATGACAAGGCCCCTGAACAACGTTGGCGGCATCTTGATACCATGCAGTTTGAAACCATCATCATAGCACGCATTCCCCGTTGTCAGTGCGAAACGTGTGGTGTGAAGACCATAGCAGTCCCTTGGGCGGCCCCCCATTCCCGTTTTACCCTCATGTTTGAAGGTTTTGCCGTTGCTCTGCTCCAGCACTGTTCCAGTGTACAAGCGGCCTCAAATATACTCAAGCTTGATTGGCATGCTGTGGATCAGATTATGAAACGTGCTGTAGAGCGAGGACTTCTACGCCGTGAGCCCGATGATGTAGTGCATGTAGGTATGGACGAAAAAAGCTTCAGGTCGGGCCAGAAATACATCACCATACTCAATGATCTTGATAAAAGCCGAGTACTTGATGTCATTGAGGATCGGACACTGACAGCAACGAAAAAGCTGTTAGGAACCCTTTCAAAACAACAACGAAAGGCAGTTAAGTCGGTATCGCTGGATATGTGGCAAGCCTTTGCAACAGCTACACATAAGCTCCTTCCTGCGGCTGATATTGTTCACGACCGGTTTCACATCAGCAAATATCTTAATGACGCAGTTAACAAGGTTCGGCATCAGGAATCACAGGAACTGAAGAAAGATGGGGATACAAGGTTGGTTGGCTCGAAATACACCTGGCTTCGAAATCCCGAAAAGATGACCAAGAGCCAAAAAACACGGTTTAACGAGTTGATAGCATGCGAATTTAAGACCGGTGTGGCTTGGGTGTTGAAGAATATCTTTCGTGATTTCTGGAACTGCTCATCAGGACTGAGGGGCGAGATATTTTTCGCGTACTGGTGTGAGTTAGTCGACAAGACAAAACTGAAGCCACTGATAAAAGTGAAAGATATGATGGAACGTCATAAAGGGAACATTCTCAATTACTGTGCGCTGTAGCCAAGCATTATAAGAGATGAGGGAAGTCCCCTCGCATTCGGCTTGCAGGAGCAGGGTGCAAACCACCGTAAGCGGCATTAGTCAAAAGCCCTTGTCGTGAGCGTTACGGAAAAGGCATCGTAAAGATGTCAGGTGTGAGCCAAGGAAGACGAGTACAAACAAACTGCCGTGAACGTGTCGAAAAGATTAAGATGACATCAAAACTGAAGGGAGTAGTTAATTCAGGAAAAGTTTGGCGGAAACCTGTTTACTGGCCAAGCGGTGTCCGGCATAAAGGCAGCGTGATCCTGGTTCGGGCTCTTGTATTGAACTACAGGAACCTTCGTTGGCGATGCAAAGGGAAAGGCGCAAGTGTAAAAAGCGAGGCCGATAATACCAATGCGCCATCAAGGGACGGAGCGACTCGTACGAGCAATGAAAGCCTTGTAATGAGGCTGGAGCAAAGGGGTCGCGTCATCTGGTCATACAGTCATGTCAACTGTGCAAACAGAAGGAGCTTTTCGGTATGACAAAGCCATATGAAATTTCCAAAGAACTTGTCTTGAAAGCGTATCAACAAGTGAAATCTAATGGAGGTGCAGCCGGTGTAGACCGAGAATCGTTACAGGCATTTGAAACAAAACTGAAAGACAACCTGTACAAGGTATGGAACAGGCTCAGTTCCGGCAGTTATTTTCCGCCGCCGGTAAGGGGTGTGGGCATTCCGAAGAAATCTGGAGGAGTGCGTATGCTTGGTGTTCCAACCGTGGCGGACAGGGTAGCTCAAAGCGTTGTAAAAATGGTGCTTGAGCCCATATTGGAACCAGTTTTTCATGAAGATTCGTATGGTTATCGTCCGGGGCGTTCAGCTCATGACGCTATAGCTGTAGTGAGGAAGAGAAATTGGGAATATGATTGGGTTGTAGAATTCGACATCAAGGGGCTGTTTGATAACATCGATCATGAGTTGTTAATGCGCGCTCTTCGGAAACATTGCCAAACTCCTTGGGTTTTTCTTTACGTAGAGCGGTGGCTAAAGGCACCGATGGAGACCCCGGAAGGTGAGCTGATAGAACGGACAAAAGGAACGCCCCAAGGGGGAGTGGTGAGTCCACTGTTGGCGAACCTGTTTCTGCACTATGCGTTTGACCGGTGGGTGAGCGAAAATCTACCCGGTGTGCCGTTTTGTCGGTACTCCGATGATGGCGTTCTTCACTGTAAAAGCAAGATACAGGCAGAGCTGGTAAAGCGAAAGATTGGTGAGCGTTTTCGTGAGTGCGGATTAGAGTTACACCCTGATAAGACGCAAATAGTGTATTGCAGGGATAGCAATCGCAAGGACGAGCATCCAGTAAATCAGTTTACATTTCTTGGTTTTACCTTCTGTTCACGGGAAGCCAAGAAGAAAGATGGAACTTACTTTATTGGGTTTCTGCCGGGAGTAAGCCGGGATGCACTGCGACACATGCGGCAGACGATCAGAAGGTGGAAGCTACAGCTCAAAAACAGCTTGGAACTTGCGGATTTATCAGCACAGTTCAACCCGATACTGAGGGGATGGAAGAACTACTACACGCGATTTTACGGTTCAGCAATGGCTCCGGTTTGGCAACACATGAACTATTACTTGGCACACTGGATGATGAGAAAGTACAAGCAATTGAGTGGGCACAAAACCAGAGCAAGCAGAAAACTGCGACTTCTGGCGGAAGAGAATCCAAACTTATTTGCGCATTGGAAAGCGGGGTATACCTCGATGGCTAGATGATGGGAGCCGGATGAGCGGGGACGTTCCTGTCCGGATCTGCGAGGGGCTGGAGGTGAAATTCCTCCGGTCTACTCACCTCAAACATCAAGTCAGCAACGCTATATCGGAAGGAATAAACAGCAAAATCCAGTTAATAAAAGCAACTGCTCGAGGGTTTCGAGGCTTCGAAAGCTATCGAACAAGGATCCTCTTTTACTGTGGGAAACTGGATATGAAAATCTGAGGGTGCCGTAAAATGAAATTTCTTTTCCATTAAAATGCGCGAAGAGCCTTTTTTTGCAAGTAATGCTGTCTATAGGGGCGGCTTCCATGTTCATTATCCCCAACTGCCATTCCCCCTCCAACTGTTATAATAATAATTTGCACATCGTTTGTTGAATCGTCTCATATTTGCATTATTCTTTCCAAATATATACATTAACAATTGTTATGAATTTCTTTATATCCATTGCTCATCATCAAAAAAGGCTGAGGGAATAGACCCGGTGAAGCCTTGACAACCGACTCCGTTCAAAGACGGAACACGGTGACACATTCTTTTAAACGCGCTATTCATGAGTTTTCAGACTGATACGATTCACGCCGGAGTTGGCCCGGATAAGGCATATGGCGCCATTATGACTCCGATTTACCAGAGTTCAACCTTTGTTTTCGAGGATATCGGCAAACACAAGGGATTTGATTATACCCGCAGCGGAAACCCGACACGCAAGGCGCTCGAAGATAACCTTTGCGCTCTTGAAGGCTGCTCATTTGCTGTAGCGGTGACAACTGGCATGGCGGCGATTACCTCGACCCTCAATATCTTTAAATCCGGCGACGAGATTATTTGTACCGATGACTGCTATGGAGGCACATCACGACTGATGAAGACGGTTGAGGAGCACTTCGGTATCACAGTACATTTTGTCAATCTTCAGGATGCGGCAAATCTTCTGCCCTATGTGAATGAGAAGACAAAAGCGGTATGGGTTGAAACACCCTCCAATCCGCTGTTGAACCTGGTTGATATTGCCGCCGTGGGGGCACTTGCAAAAGAGAGGGGTTTGTTGACCATTGTGGACAATACCTTTCTTTCGCCTTATGGTCAGAAGCCTTTCGAGCTTGGAGCTGATATTGTAGTGCATTCAACAACGAAGTACCTCAATGGCCATTCTGATGTGGTTGGTGGAGCAGTGCTGTCGAATAGTGAAGAGCTCGATGCCCGTCTGAAGTTTATTGTCAATGCGCTTGGAACTTGCGCACAGCCCTTCGACTGCTGGCTGGTGCTTCGTGGTATCAAGACGCTGGTGGTGCGCATGAGGGAGCATGAGCGCAATGCACAGGCTGTGGCCGAGTTTCTTGAGCAGCATGGCAGAGTGAAGCGGGTTTTTTATCCCGGCCTTCCGGCTCATCCGCAGCATGAACTGGCTAAAAAACAGCAACGCTGTTTTGGAGGAATGGTCTCTTTCGAGCTTGATGGTGGCATTGAGGATGTCAACCGTGTGCTGAAGGGAACAAAGCTCTTTGCACTTGCTGAAAGCCTTGGCGGAGTTGAATCGCTGATTGAGCATCCGGCAACGATGAGCCATGCCTCAATGGATCGGGATCATCGCGAGGCGGCAGGGATAACTGATACGGTCATCAGGCTTTCGGTTGGTATTGAAGATTGCGATGACCTTATTGAGGATTTGCGGAGTGCACTTGGTTGAAGCTGATTTTTTCTAACCGGTGTGTATTGTTCGATGCGGTTCAGTACATTAAGGCATGAATACGCATCAAACAGTCCCGGTGGGAGGTTCCCCCTTTCCCTATACTCTGAAGGTGAGCCCGAGGGCAAAGTCTGCCCGTCTGAAGATGACGCCGCATGGTGGCCTTGTGGTGGTTGTTCCTCCGGGATTCGATAAAAAAAGGGTTGTGTCGCTCTTGCTTCAGCATGAGGAGTGGATAAAAAAAGTTACCGCAAAGTATGATGCCCACCGCCCAATAGCTCCGCCACATTCTGAAAACGGGCTGCCCGCCACGATTGTTTTTCCCGATTTTGCTGAATCGTGGTCGGTGGCTTACATGCATAACGGAATCGGGGAGGTAAAGATGGTTGAGCAACAAGGCAAAAGTCTGCTGGTTTCAGGTGATGTTGCCAACACCGCACTTACCTGCAAGCTGCTCTGTTCCTGGCTGAAGCACCGGGCTCAACTGCGCCTTCTTCCAGCACTTGAAAAGCTTGCTGCTGCGCACAATTTCAGTTATGACTCTTCCGGTATTCGCCTGCAGCACTCCCGATGGGGGAGTTGTTCTTCGCGCCGCTCGATTACCCTGAACAGCAAACTGCTTTTTCTGCCCGATCATCTTGTCCGCTACATTATGGTGCATGAGCTTTGCCATACGGTGCATATGAATCACTCCCGTGCCTTCTGGTCGCTGGTTCACGAGCACGACCCCTTGTACCGCAGCAACAATCTGGAAATGAAATGTGCATGGAAATATGTGCCACAATGGGTTTCTGTTCAGCCGTGAATCTTTTTGGGCCGGGTTGTAATGCAAATGCTGTAATCAGAATGGAATCGTTATATTGCTTTGATCTGATTTTGTGGTACCGTTAGCGATTCATTCCGCACCAACAAAGCGCTTTTTACGGCTAACAACGAATAACATCCCCGCATTTTGCAGATAGCCCGGTCCTTCCTCTTTGCAACAGGGAGAGTTCAGACCGTGGTGTTACAGGCGAGCGTGCCTGATGTGCAGAGCATTTCAGCCAGGTTCGTTCTCTCATAACGAACAGTTCAACAATTATATACCATATGGAATTCAAGTCATTAGAGATCATTGATCCAATCTTGCAGGCATTACAGGAAGAGGGGTATACGACTCCGACTCCGATACAGGCAGAAGCTATACCGATTATTTTACAAGGCACAGACTTGCTCGGATGTGCGCAGACAGGAACCGGAAAAACGGCTGCTTTTGCCATTCCTATCCTGCAATTACTGAGCGAAAACAAGGTTTATGATAAAAAACGAAAAATTCGGACGCTGATTGTTACTCCGACAAGGGAGCTCGCTATTCAGATCGGAGAGAGCTTCAACGCCTATGGCCGACATACTGGGTTGACCAATACGGTGATTTTTGGTGGTGTTAACCAGAACCCGCAAACGGCTGCATTGATACGGGGTGTTGATATCGTGATTGCTACACCAGGGCGACTGCTCGATCTCCTCAACCAGGGCTTTTTGAGTTTGCGTCATGTGGAGATACTTGTGCTTGACGAAGCCGATCGTATGCTCGACATGGGTTTTATCCATGATATTAAAAAAATCTTGGCCGTGGTTCCGAAACAGAAGCAGTCACTCTTCTTTTCTGCTACGATGCCGGCTGAAATTGTCAAGCTTGCCGCAACGATTTTGCATAACCCTTCGAAGGTTTCGGTGACGCCGGTTTCGTCAACGGTCGAGATTATCAATCAATCGATCTACTTTGTCGATAAAGGAAATAAAAACAGCCTGCTGGTCGATATTTTGCGGGATCAGGCGATCAAAACGGCGCTGGTTTTTACGCGCACAAAGCATGGAGCCGATAAAGTTGTGAAAATCCTCGAGAAGCATAACATCAAGGCAGAGGCGATCCATGGCAACAAGGCTCAAAATGCCCGTCAGCGGGCGCTCTTCAATTTCAAGGCACAAACGACGCGCGTTCTGGTGGCCACAGACATTGCTGCCCGTGGTATTGATGTTGATGATCTGGAGTATGTAATCAATTTTGAAATGCCCAATATTGCCGAAACATACGTCCATCGTATCGGACGAACGGGCCGGGCCGGGGCAAAAGGAACTGCATTGTCCTTCTGTGATGCTGAAGAGAAAGAGTACCTCCGTGATATTGAAAAGCTGATAGCCAAAAAAATTCCTGTCATTGACGACCACTCATTCCCGTTGATGGATCACAATCCTGTCAAAGCGCCCAAACAGCAGGGAAGAGGAAATTCAGGTCATCCTGCACCGAAACCCCTCGCAAAAAGCGCCTCCAAAAGGTGGTCAGAAAAGCCCCGAAACGGGCGATAGGGGCCTTGAGCCTGATTTCCGGCAGGGCTGTAAGAACGCATTGGTAGCTTGATCCGGAAAAGGTCTCTTTTCAGGGGGCAAGCAGCTTGAAGCCGGTGTTGGGATCATACAGACGCCTTGCCGTGCATTCAAGCAGTTCTGTCAGGATAATTTCCATCACCTGCCATACCTTTACACCGTTACGAATACAGCCCGTAACGGTGTTTTCCTCCCTGCCACATGCCATATGCATATGGAGAATCGGGTTACCATGATCATCAGGAAAAAGAGTTCCGCTGCCCGTGATTTCATGAGCGTCGTCAAGTTCATGAATCATGGGTTTTACGGGATTTGAGCGGCTTTCTCCGGGTCCGACCACAAGGAGAGTGCCCTTGTCAGCTCCTCCGACCGCAAAAAGGGTTGCACGCTCAATGCCATGATCCTTTACGAACTGCTCTATTCTCTCATGGACGATCTCTCCGTCTTCGAGCCTGATGACAAAAACTCTTCCCTGCTTTGCTTCTGTATATTTCATCGTTGTTGTTGCGTCTTGAAAAAAGGGCCGTAACAGAGGTTCATTTTTTCGTATACAATTTCTTCCCACCCCTCTTGGATCAGTGCATGCTCAGTTCTCAAAAAACTCAATCCGCAAGTTTTCATCTGCCTGTTCGCTCACGTTGTAGTGGCCTTTTTTGACAATGGAAAGTCCCTTTCTATCAGCCGCCGGAATGATGCTTTGCTCAACATCATCGGCAGTTTTTTTCAGGCAGCTCTGGTTGAAAAAGAGGTTCAGTGTGGGGCCTGTATTTGCGAACTGAAGCAAAAAATCATTGTCATTGACAAAAATGAGATCGTCATAGGCATAGGTTACTTCATGACCAAGCTCTTCGAGAAGCTGCATGACATTTCCGAGTGGGCGTTGTGAATGTTCCATAGTTCAATGCTTTTGTGTTGTACATGAAAAGTTTTTGTCATGAGGACATGAATTCATGTCACTCATGTTGATTGATGTTGTCATTTCCTCTTCATCATGAGGAGGAGTGAGATGGATCAGTTTCTTCAGTATCGTTGTATCGAATCCCTGAAGGTGATGGCCGCCAATTTTCATGAGCGGACGTTTGATTAAGAGAGGCTGCTGAATCATCATTGCGATCGCCTCTTCTCTTGTAAAGCTTTGAGGGTTGAGTTCGCCTGACTTTATCATTGGTGCTGCCGGATTAAAGCAGTCGGCTACCGGTTTATCCCCGAGATAGGCTGCAAGCTCCTCTTTCGACCAGGCATATTCAAGCAGATTGACGGTTTCAAGAGTATGGCCCGAAAGTTCAAGCATTGCCTTTTGTCGATTATTGTTCCTGCACCCTGGTTTTTCGTAAAAAAGTATGGTTGCCATGCTCCTGCCCTTTATCCGGATTTTTGAATAACAATTTGTGTTATATTAAGGAAAAAAACATAAATTACCTTAATAATTAATATAAAAATAGTTTTATTCGGTTATTAATTAAGGTGTAGGGTTGTTTTTTATAATTTACAACAGGAGGTGTCGTTATGGCTGAAAGTAACTTGCAGGCATGGGAAAAGGTTCTGGAATATGCTTCGATTCCGCTGCATGGAACCATGTCCAGAAAAATTCGGAAGGGAGTCAAGCTGCAGATTAACGAAGGTACCATCTATGAAGATGCTGTTCTTTTTATCAGCGATCTTTTTTTGAGGGTTACTTGTGAGGAGGATGGTGTCAGTGTGAATACCTATTATGATATGAAGGCGGTCTCAAGCATTCGCACCTACAGCAGCAAGGAATAGGACGGGATTATGCAGCCGTGAGGTATGGTGACAGGAAAGAGAAAGAGGCCAAAGGGCCCGCACCTCTCTCCTGTCCACCATTTTCAGTAGTTGTGGCATCAGCTCCTCTCAGTGAATGCCCCCATCATTTCCTTGTGATGGTTTGGCAGTTATTTCATTTCCCGCTGTACGGATGGTACGAAATTTTGCTGCCGTCCCATTTTTGGCAGGCCAAGAATCTCTCTTGCATGGTCGAGCGCATCGTCAATATTGCCGAAAATGTTCTCTTCTCCGATGTCATCGTAGAGTCCGTATTGCTGCAGGGCGAATAACGGTTGGGCGTGAACTCCTGAGAGGATCAGTCTCGTTTCGGTTTTTTTGCAATCCTTGAGGAGCTCTTTCATCATATTCAGTCCTGTGGCATCAATAGAAAGAACGCTGCGCATTCTGATGATCCGGATTTTGGGCGCCTTTTCAACAATGTGCATTGCCTCTCTGAACTTGCTGGCCGCACCAAAGAAAAATGGGCCGCTGATTTCAAAAACCTCAACACCATCAGGGACTTTCCTTGTCACGATGGTGTTTGGATCGTCCTCTTCATCGCGGTCTGTCAGTTCCTTTGTAATAACTCCAACGTTGGAGAGCTGTGCCATGCGTTGCATGAAGAGAATAACGGCAAGCAGCATCCCGATTTCAATGGCGAGCGTCAGGTCAAAAACAACGGTCAGACTGAAGGTGGTCAGCAGGACGATAACATCGCTTCGCGGGCTTTTGAGGAGCTGCTTGAATACCTTGATTTCGCTCATGTTCCAGGCTACAATAATAAGGATTGCTGCCAGCGCAGGCATTGGAATGAGTTTCGCCCACTTGCCGAAAAGCAGCATGATCAAAAGCAGTGTAATCGCGTGAACGATACCGGCGATAGGGGTTCTTCCGCCATTTTTAACATTGGTTGCTGTTCGCGCAATTGCTCCGGTAACCGGTATGCCGCCGAAAAGGGGAGTGATGATATTTGCAGCTCCTTGTGCGATTAACTCCATATTCGACTTGTGACGGCTGCCGATCATGCCATCAGCCACAACAGCCGAAAGCAGCGCTTCGATGGCGCCAAGCAGGGCAATGGTGGTTGCCGGCATGATGAGGTGCTGAATGGTCGCAAAATCAAATGAGGGGAGTGTCGGCGCTGGAATCATCGAGGGGATCTCTCCAAAACGGGATTCAATTGTGGCCACATCAAGGTGAAAGTATTGTACAATCACGGTTGTGGTGACAATTGCGATGAGTGAACCGGGAATTTTCCGTGATAGCTTCGGCCAGAACAGGATAATCAGCAGGGCAAGTGTGCCGATCATGAAACTTGCAAGGTCGAATGTCGGCAGGTTACGAGCGTAGGAGGACCATTTGCCGATAAAATCAGCCGGAACGATAGCGATGTCAAGACCGAGAAAATCCTTGACCTGGCTGGAAAAAATAATAACCGCAATACCGCTGGTAAAGCCCACAATAACCGGATAGGGGATAAACTTGATCAGCGAGCCGAACTGGGCAAAGCCCATAATCATGAGGATGATGCCTGACATGATTGTTGCCAGAACCAGCCCGTTAATGCCATATTGTTGAACAATTCCGTAAAGGATTACAATAAAAGCTCCTGTAGGGCCTCCTATCTGAACTCTGCTTCCGCCAAGAAAGGAGACAAGGAAGCCGCCGATAACTGCTGTGATAAGACCCTTTTCAGGGGAGACCCCGGAAGCTATGGCAAAAGCTATTGCCAGTGGAAGAGCAACAATGCCGACCATAATACCGGCAATGACATCCTTCATGATCCTGTCCGGGGTAAGTTCCGGCAGGATTGAAAATAATTTTGGTTTAAACATGTGTCGAGTGTCAAAAAAAGAAAATGAACAAATAGCCCTTTGCAGGCTTGGGTTTCTATATAATCTTTTTGTATTATTTTATCAATTGATAGCGCTTTTTCGTTAAAAAAACAGCCCTCGTGCACACTTTCATGAACCCATCTGATTCGCTGTGGCAACCGCTCTCCGATGAAGAGCTCGGAAGACTTGAGACTTTTCTTGCCTCTGACGCAACACCCGATGATTGTCTTTTTTCCCTTGAAATGCTTGATGGTTATATGACCGCCCTGGTTGTAGGGCCGGAGGTTGTTCAGCCGGAGGTATGGATTCCCTTTATCTGGGATCAGGAAAATGATAATGAGCCCTCTTTTTCTTCAGAAGCTGAAGCGATTGAGATAGAGGAGCTCCTTGTTCGTCATATGAACTCAATTGACCGGCAGTTTGATGAGGATCCCGATGAATTTTTTCCGGTCTTTGAGCAATTCGGTTATGCCGATGAGGAGGAGAAGAGAGTGGCTGTTGAAAACTGGTCGCTTGGATTTACCGTGGGTATGGAGTTGGCACATGCCTCATGGACATCTTTCATGGAAGATGAAGAGACGTCCCAGTTTGTGTTGCCAATCTTCCTTCTCGCTAAAATAACTGATGATTTTGAGGAGTTGACAGAAGAAGAGATGGACAACATGGCACTTCTGATGCCTGAATTTATTATCAAAATATACGAATACCTGCACCAGGCCTGACTCAAAACCCGTTTCCCGGACAACTCTTCGCCGCCATCACGTATGGGCAATTTTCCCGGGCGACTGCTTCCAATCTTTGGTATGAAGGTTTTGCAGGATATGATGGAAGAGCATTCTCAGTGTTGTATCGGGGCTGTTATTCCGCAATATGGTTCTTTGTCAAGAGCAGGAACAGGCCAGCCACAAGGTCAATGGGAATCCATATCTCTTTTGCAAGGTTGATTTCCATGACGGGATTGAAGAGAATAGCGAAAAGGGTGTATGCAAGGGGCAGTAACAGCACTCTTTTTCCGAAGTTCCTATAGGCACCCCAGGCAAAGGTTCCTGCGGCAACAACTCTCAGCAGCGAATAGAATTCCAGCGGAAGGGGAAGAACCGCGAGGAAGAGAAGCAGGGCTGTAATGTAGATGACGGGTACCGGCATGAGGGTTTTCTGGTTAACAGTATAAAAGCCAGACCGAACTTGCATTCTGTCTGGCTCAAGGGAAAAATGGCTTTAAAGCGAAAGGCTTAGTAGCGATCTCTTCTTGCTGGCCGTTCTTCACGGGGCTTTGCTTCGTTCACCTTTATGGTGCGGCCGTTCAAATCTTTCTCATTCATTGATTCGATGGCTTCACGAGCTTCACTTTCGTTAGGCATGTCGACAAATCCGAACCCCTTGGAACGGCCTGAAAATTTGTCGTTTATGATACTTGCGCTCTCGACCTGTCCGAATTCGGAGAAGGCATCACGCAGATCATCTTCAGTAACAGTGTAAGCCAAATTGCCAATGTAAATATTCATTGTTAGTTTCAGTATGCATGTGCATTGATAGAAAGAGATACCGTCAAGTAACCAAAGCACAAATTACTTGAATAGCGATCAGTCAACCATTGACTGATTTCTGTACCAAGTTTAACGTAATTATTCTTCATCTCAAACAGATAATTCATCCGGTGTCAAATTTTCATCATCGGGATCTCCTCTGCTCCATTTGTCTGTTTTGTTTTGATTTCTTGATAGATATATATACAATAAGGGAATATCTGCTTTGTTTGAAAATTGCTTCTCTTGGATAACGCGCTTTCTCTATGCATGAATTTGATTTTCTTGGTGAACTGGTGCTTATCGGAGCATTTGCTGTTGCCATTATTCTGATTTTCCAGCGGTTGAAAATTCCGCCGGTCATCGGGCTGATTTTTACGGGCATCCTCCTTGGTCCGTCAGGTATCGGTGCGGTTTATGATCAAAAAATGATTTCCACACTTGCTGAGCTTGGTGTTGTTCTCCTGTTGTTTACCATAGGGCTTGAATTTTCGCTCGATGATCTCAAAAAGCTGAAAACCATTGTGCTGGTTGGTGGCGTTGTTCAGATTCTTGTCACCGGTCTTGCAATCAGTTTTCTTGCTTACTGGTTTATGCTTTTCATCGGGCGTGGTATTTCCCTTTCAGCCGCACTCTTTCTCGGATTTACCTTTTCGGTCAGCAGTACGGCGATATGTCTGAAAATTCTGACTGATCGTGATGAACTGACTTTGCCACATGGTCGCATTGCCCTTGGAATTCTGATTTTTCAGGATATTGCGATTGTTCCCCTGATGATTGGTATCAATTTTTTAAATCCTGATGCTTCGCCCTCTTTTGCGATAGTGGCCAATAAAATTGGGGTCATCGTGCTTTTTGCCAGCGGGATTTTTATCGGCTTCAGGCTTCTAATGCCTAAAATGGTGCATCTTATAGCATCTCTGCATGCCAGGGAGGTCTTGGTTATCGGGGCGCTTGTTATCTGTTTCGGGGCAGCCTATCTCACCTCCCTGGCAGGTTTGTCGCTTGCACTCGGCTCATTTGTTGCGGGTATGGTGATTGCGAGTACCGATGAAAGTCATCAGATAAGCGTGACGATTGATCCTTTTCGTGAGGCGTTCAGCAGCATTTTTTTTATATCCGTTGGTCTTCTGCTTGACGTCAAGATGATTAATCTGCCTCTTTTTGTGGCAATTGCCCTTGTTGTGCTTCTTGTCAAAGGGCTTCTTGTTGCAGGGGTATCACTTTTTCTTGGCAACTCTCCGAGGGTCAGCATGATGGCTGGTATGGCACTTGCACAGATAGGGGAGTTCTCTTTTGTGCTGGCAGAGAGTGGTCTGAAGAACAGTGTTATCAACCATGAGGTATTTCAGGCCATGCTTGCCATTATTGTGGTAACGATGATTGTCACTCCAGCCATGATAGCCATTGCTCCAAAGTTTGCCGACCAGATGGCACCGGCACTTGGTTTTATTCCTCTTGTATCCAGGTACTCTTCTGCACCTTCCGTGCGCCCTCCCGATAGCACGATTATCTGCGCAGGAGAGATTCATGCCGCAATTGTCGGTTTTGGTATCAATGGCCAGAATGTTGCAGCAGTGCTTCACGCGACCAATATTTCCTATTCCGTGCTTGAAATAGACCGGGAAATGGTTAAAGTTATGAGAAGAAAGGGTGAACCGATCTATTATGGCGACTGTACGGAAAAAAAAGCGCTGATTCGCGCAGGGATTGACCATGCGCGTGCTGTTGTGCTTGGTATTTCAGATACTACAGCAGTCCGTAATAGTATTGCGATGATTCGTGACATCAATAACAAAGCCTTTATTATTGTCAGGGCAAGAACTCTCGATGATGTAGCAGCGCTCTACAAGGCTGGTGCCGATGTCGTGGTAACAGAAAAGTTTGAAACATCCATTCAGATTTTTTCACAGCTTCTCAACCACTTTACGGTTGATCCGGAACTGATTCTCGAACAGCAGGAAATTATTCGACGTGAATGTGAAAAGATTTTTCTGCGCGGGAACATTCCTCTCGTTTAAAAAACCTGATGTGGCACTTTTTTGCGCAAGCATCCGAGGCCATGATGCGGGAGCTTTTTTTCCCATCAAGGTAATTTTTTTCTTATATTTACGGATATAATTGGGACCAGATCTCAACTCACCATTCAGATGATACGTGTTATGGCATATCCAGCGTCATCCCCCACACAAAAATTTGTCCGTTACCGCAAGGAGCTTCTTGATCTTCAGGCATCTCAGGACAATGCTGCGGCAAAACGTGCAACCTACGAGCTTTCCTTAATGGAGCAGAGCTTTTTTATTGAGCTGAACGGCATTGTTCATCATTATCATGATTCAGGTCCCAGGGATGCGGCACAAACGGTCGTGCTGATTCATGGATGGGATTGCTGGTGGATGTGGTGGCATCATGTGATCCACTATCTCAACAAAAGGGGAATACGCACCATAGCCTATGATATGCGTGGACATGGATGGTCAGACAATGACCCGAATAACCACTATCATATCGATTTTTTTGCTCATGATCTGGATGAACTGGCGACCAAACTTGCACTTGATAAATTTCATATAGCGGCATTTTCTTTTGGCCCTTTCGTCGCCCTCGATTATGTCCGTGTTCATCCCGAACGAGTGGTGTCGATGACTTTTTTCAATTTCGGGTACCTGCCGAACAGTGCCTTTATTCAGGCATTTGCGACCAATACGATTACGTTTGTTTTCAATAATCTTTTGCGCAAACTGACCTGGTGGCTTCCAGCCTATATGTTTGCTCGCTTTGTTCTTGCGAAGAACACGATTTTACTGCACGATATTCTTATTGGATTTAAAAGTCTCGGTTTGTGTGCACCGGAAGCTATCGATCAGACAACCCGTCATATAACCTCATTTAAAACGACAGACTCCGTGCCAGAGATGGTCAAGTCTGTTAGTATGCCTATTCTGTTTGTGGCAGGTGAGGGCGATACGATCATGACCTGTGAAAATACAAAGAAACTGGTGGAGCTTACCCACAAAGGTACCTATGTTGAAGTGCCTGAATGTGGTCATCTGATTACCGTTGAATTGCCGGAAACAGCATCTGCGCTTATTTTGGGACAGGTAATCGCAACCACGGCCTCTTAGAAAACGGTTTTGCGAACTGCCTGGATAAATGCTTTTATTTTAACAGGATCCTTTATGCCAGGCTCGCATTCCACACCGCTTGCTGTATCGACTCCATAGGGCTGAAGAGAGCGGATCGCTTCGCCGATGTTGCTCTCATTCAGTCCCCCGGCCAGTATCGGATAACAGGAGTCTCCAAGCGCATTGAAGATACGGGTGGCAAGGGATGCTCTGATCGTTTCCCCTGTTCCGCCCGCCATATCGGGTCGGTAAGCATCGAAGAGAAAGGCGTTTATCCCGCTTTTTTCTGCAAACGCAAAAACCTCCTCTACTGCAAAATTTTCTTCAGGCCGAAAGACTTTTATCACCTTTGCCTCAGTAATGGCTCGTGCATCTTCCGGGCTGTATTGCTCGCTGTGCAATTGCGCTATCTGGAGCTTGCAGAAACGGCAGATGGCATTAATCTCTTCAGGCGACTGATCAACGAAGATACCTGTCGATGCCACAAAGGGTGGTAGTTTCTCGATAATCTCCTTCGCTCGTTCAGGAGTTATTGCCCGTGGGCTCAGGCTGCTGAAATTGAAGCCAAGAGCATCCGCACCAGCCCGGCAGCTCTCAAGGGCATCCGACAGCCGGGTTATTCCACAAATTTTTATTTTTGTCATTGCGCTTTCATCATTGTTATGTCGAAAAAAACGTAAGGGCTGGGTTGCTTTGAAATAACCTGATCTCTATATGAAAACATCGTAAGGGCGGGGTTACCCCGCCCCTACCTGTAACAATACCTCAACCTCAATGTGCATCTCCTGCCCTGAACCTGACGTCTTCGGTAACTTGTTGCGATTGTCTCATATTGTACGTATATTTAAGGCCGGATACAATTGCATTTGTATGCCGTCACAGAGTGGGGCGTCGCCAAGTGGTAAGGCATCGGCCTTTGGAGCCGACATCCGCAGGTTCGAATCCTGCCGCCCCAGCAAACAAAAAAGGCAACCTTTCATGGGGTTGCCTTTTTTGTTGATCAGTCATACCTCCGCCAAATCTTAATAGCGGTAATGTTCTGGTTTGTATGGCCCATCCAATGGAACGCCGATGTATGCAGCCTGCTCATCAGAAAGTCTGGTGAGTTTTACGCCGAGTTGTTCAAGGTGCAGTCTTGCCACCTCTTCATCAAGCTCTTTCGGCAGACGGTAAACACCAACAGCATAATCCTTTGTCCAGAGTTCAATTTGTGCCAGAGTCTGGTTGGTAAAGGAGTTGCTCATCACAAACGAAGGGTGTCCGGTTGCGCATCCAAGATTGACAAGGCGTCCTTCTGCAAGCAGATAGATGCAGTTGCCGTTCTCGAAGGTATATTTGTCGACCTGTGGCTTGATATTGAGCCTTGTTGCTCCTGCATAGGCATAGAGCTGCTCAACCTGTATCTCGTTGTCGAAGTGGCCGATGTTGCAGACAATGGCTTCATCCTTCATCTGCTTCATGTGCTCAAGCGTAATCACATCCTTGTTGCCCGTTGTGGTGACAAAGATATTTCCTTCCTTGACTGCTTCGTCCATGGTGGAAACCTCATAGCCTTCCATGGCTGCCTGCAGAGCACAGATCGGATCAATTTCCGTCACAATTACCCGTGCTCCATACGCACGCATTGAACGTGCTGAGCCTTTGCCCACATCGCCATAACCAAGCACCACAACTACTTTGCCGGCAACCATGACGTCGGTTGCACGTTTGATACCGTCAGCAAGTGATTCACGGCATCCGTAGAGGTTGTCAAATTTTGACTTGGTGACCGAGTCGTTGACGTTGATGGCAGGGAAGAGCAGTTCGCCTTTCTCCATCATCTGGTAGAGGCGGTGAACACCGGTGGTGGTCTCTTCCGAAACGCCCTTCATTTCTGCGGCAACCTTGTGCCAGCGTTGGCTGTCTTCTGCAAAGACCTCTCTGAACTGCTGATAGAGCGCTTTTTCTTCCAGATTGGCTGGAGCTTTTTCGAGCAGTTCAGGGTTATTCTCGATTTTGTAGCCGAGGATGATCATAAGGGTAGCGTCACCACCATCGTCGACAATGAGGTTCGGTCCTTTTCCGCCTTCAAACTCAAGGATCTGGCGGGTGCACCACCAGTACTCTTCAAGGGTTTCGCCTTTCCACGCAAAAACCGGCACGCCGCTCTTTGCAATAGCTGCTGCAGCATGATCCTGCGTTGAAAAGATATTGCAGCTTGCCCAGCGAACCTCGGCTCCGAGTTCCACAAGGGTTTCAATCAGCACCGCAGTCTGGATGGTCATATGCAGGGAACCGGCAATACGAGCGCCCTTCAACGGGTATTGACCCGCATATTTGCGTCTGGTGGCCATAAGACCCGGCATCTCTTTTTCAGCGACATCAATCTCCTTGCGTCCCCATTCTGCAAGGGAGAGATCCGCCACTTTATAATCAAGCACTTCTGTGAGTGTTGTCATATTGTCATCTTGTTTTAAAAATGTTGCAATTGCTCAGGCCAGGTTGAGGGCTGATTTCAGTTCACCAACTTTTTCTGTCTTTTCCCAAGGGAAGATATCACGACCGAAATGGCCATAAGCTGCGGTCTGCTGATAGCACCAACCCTCTGGTTTGTTGAGGCTGAATCGTTTGATGATGGCTGCAGGACGAAGATCGAAGATCAGTTCGGCTTTTTCCTGGATCTGGGCATCGTTGAGTCCGTGTTTTGCCGTGTCGTGGGTATTGATATAGATCGATACCGGACGGGCAACACCGATGGCATAGGAGACCTGAACGGTGCATTTGTCGGCAAGGCCAGCAGCGACAATGTTCTTTGCAACGTGACGGGCTGCATAGGCTGCACTGCGGTCAACCTTGGAAGGATCTTTACCGCTGAATGCACCACCGCCGTGGGGAGCAGCGCCACCATAGGTATCAACAATGATCTTGCGTCCGGTCAGGCCGGTATCGCCGTGTGGTCCACCGATGACAAAGCGTCCGGTCGGGTTGATGTGAAACTTGGTGTTTTCATCAATCAGGTCAGCAGGGATGACCACCTTAATAACATTTTCGATAATGTCATTTTTGATCACTTCCTGCCAGGCTGCTTCGCTGACGCCTTCAGGTTCCGGATCGTGCTGGGTTGAAACAACGACAGCATCAACACGTTTGACAACTTCATTCTCATATTCAAGGGTGACCTGGCTTTTTGCATCAGGACGAAGGTAGGTCATGATTTTGCCCTCCTTGCGGATTTCGGCAAGTTTTTTCATCAAATGCTGGGCAAACTGGATAGCTGCCGGCATCAGTACCGGAGTTTCAGTGCATGCATAGCCGAACATCATGCCCTGATCGCCTGCGCCAACACGGTCAAACTCGTCAGCAATCTCTTCCTTGCGGTCAACGCCGCGATTGATATCAGGTGACTGGCTGTGGAGCGCTGAAAGCACACCGCAGGAGTTTGCCTCAAACATGTACTCACTCTTGGTGTAGCCGATTTCGGTGACAACCTTGCGTGCTATGGTCTGGATATCAACAATTCCTTTCGTTGTAACTTCACCGCCGACAATAACCTGACCGGTTGTGACAAAGGTTTCACAGGCAACGCGTGAACTGGAGTCCTGGCGGAGAAAATCATCAAGTACAGCATCGGAAATCTGATCGGCAACCTTGTCCGGGTGTCCTTCTGAGACGGATTCTGAGGTAAAGAAATACCTTGTTTGTGACATGTTCTGATAAGGTTTTGGTTAAACGAATGAGTGTAACAACAGAAAAAAATGAACAGCAAGAACAAAAATAATTGAACCAAAGGAAAGTTTTTCAGTGAGAGGATGCCACAAAGAGATGACCTGGGACACGGAAAAACTTCCAGCAGACCCTGGGGAAACAACCCCTGTTGAGAGCCTGCGACACCGTGTCCATAGGTAATGGGGATGTCGATGAAAAAGAGAGCACAAATGTAAACATTCGCCCTCTTCTATGCAAAAAATCTCTTATCCAACCCGTATTTCTGAGTAGTCTCCGATATTGATTTCCTGTGAACTTCCTGTAATGAAGGCGTTGTTGCCGACGATCGAGTGATCGAGCATGATATGGGCGACCCGTGCGTTATAGCCGATAATTGAATTTCTGATAATGACATTGGTAATTACAGCCTGTTCACCGATGGTTGTATAGGGGCCGATAATGGCATTTTCAAGTACCGCACTGTCTGCGATAAAGACCGGATCGTTGATGATGCAGCCGGGAAAGGTTTTTGTCGCGACGTTGTTTTTGAGAAGAATCTCATTTGTGGCGAGCAGTGTTTCAGGCTTGCCACAGTCATACCAGCCGTGAACCGGGAAGGTGGTGAATGGTTCTCCCCCTTCAATCATAAACTGCAGGGCGTCGGTGAGCTGGTATTCTCCTTTTGTTCTGATTCCATTGTCAATCAGGTGATCGATACTCGCAAAGAGTGAGCCAGCTCGCTGGAGGAAATAGAGGCCCACAATGGCAAGGTTGCTGACGGGCGTGTCAGGTTTTTCAACCAGTTTCAGAATTTTTTCTCCATCGGTTACAGCAACCCCGAATCGTCTTGGGTCTTCAACCTCTTTGACACCAAGGGTTGAAACAGGGCTTTTCAGTACCGATTCAAGATCAACATCAAAAATAGTGTCACCGAGAATAATGAATAATGGTTCATCCTTGATAATATAGGGTTTGCACATCCAGATGGCATGGGCAAGTCCGAGGAGTTCGGTCTGGGTGACAAAGGTGAACTTGATGCTGTAATGGGCTCTCAGCCACTTTTCAACCATGTCTCCAAGGTAGCCGACAATGACGATGGCTTCGTCAATACCTGACGCGATAAGCTTGTCCATGATATGGCCGATAATGGGTTTTCCGGCCACGTTGAGTAACACCTTCGGATGAGAAAAAGTGTGAGGGCGTAAACGGGTACCTACCCCTGCAACAGGAATGATTGCCTTCATGTTTCCTCAAAGATTTTGGTTGTAAAATCAAGCATATGAACCACACTATCCCATGTTACAAAAAAGCATGATGAAATTAAATACTCCAATTGCTCTCAGAGGGCTGTTAAATAAAGAAATCAGTTGTATTTTATGACTTCGCAGTCGTTTTTCCCCCTATTTTATTTTGATGGCTGCTCTCGGTGCACTTTGTAGCAGGGGATGCGCAGGAACAATTTTATTCAACACGTGTGTCATGGCAGTGAGGTACAAGAGAGTTTTCAAGCAGTCCGGGGTTATTCCAGTCCTCGATAATCGGCTTGTGCTTATTACTTCCAGAAAATCGGAACGCTGGATCATTCCAAAGGGATATGTCGAAAAAGGGTTGACACCTGCCGAGTCGGCTGCAAAAGAGGCCTATGAGGAAGCTGGGCTGATCGGTGTTGTTCATCACAAAGAGGCTGGCCAGTATCGGTACAGCAAGTTTGGAAAACTCTTTTCGGTTCAGGTTTATCCTCTTTTTATTGAGACCATGCTTGATGAATGGGATGAAATGCATGACCGCCGACGAAAGCTTGTTACTCCATCTGAGGCAATTGAAATGGTTTGCCATGAAGATCTCCGCCGTATCATTGCGGATTTTTTTCTGAATAATTTTTAGGAGTATCGGAAATATTTTTTTGTAATTAATGTTCTTGTGCTATATTGGGCCTTCCGTTAAAAAACGGGGTGTGGCGCAGTTGGTAGCGTGCCTGCTTTGGGAGCAGGAGGCCCCGAGTTCGAGTCTCGGCACCCCGACAGGAAACAGGTCTGACAATTGAATGCTGTGCCCGTAGCTCAATGGATAGAGCATCAGCCTTCTAAGCTGAGGGTTACTGGTTCGAGTCCAGTCGGGCGCACAAGAAAAAGTCCGTAAGTTTTAAACGGTGATTGTAGCTCAGTTGGTTAGAGCGCCAGGTTGTGGCCCTGGAGGCCGGGGGTTCGAGTCCCCTCATTCACCCATATAAGGCCCCATCGACTAGTGGTTAGGTCATCACCCTTTCAAGGTGGTAGCACGGGTTCGAATCCCGTTGGGGTCACTCTAAAAGCTCTGTTCTTTGCCGGTACAGGGCTTTTTTTAATCCATGAAAGCCAGATTTCCTTCTCCTTATGAAAATATCTGTCAGTTGGCTCAAAGGTTTTCTTCCCTCCTTTTCTTCCGATACGCTGTCACTTGTTGAAAAACTGACCTTTCTCGGCTTTGAGGTGGAGGAGGTTCAGGAGCCCTCCCTTCCAGATGATCTTGTTGTTGTGGGACGAATAGAAGAGGTGGTGCAGCATCCCAATGCTGAACGCCTGACTATTTGCCGGGTTGATGTCGGTCGTGAAGAGCCTCTTCAGATTGTGTGCGGCGCTCCGAATGTCAAAGCAGGAATGGTTGTTCCTGTAGCGACACTCAAAGCAAAACTGACCGCTTCTGATGGCCAGACCATCACCATCAAGCCCTCGAAAATACGCGGTGAACGCTCGTTCGGCATGATTTGTGCCGCTGACGAACTTGGGCTCTCTGATGACCATTCAGGCGTTATGGAGCTTGACTCTTCATGCCGGATCGGTGAGCCTGTAGCCCGTTATTTTGATGGCGATGTCGTGCTTGATATTGCCGTGACACCAAACAGGCCCGACGTTCTCTCCCATCTCGGAATAGCACGGGAGCTTGCAGGAGGTGAAGAGATACACTATCCGGAACAGAACGCAGTACCATTTGTACAAACTGGGACGCTTGTTGATGTTCTGGATGCTGTCGCCTGCCCCTATTACACGGGTGTGGTCATAAGAGGGATAACGGTTGCCGAGTCTCCTGCATGGCTTCGAAAAAAGCTTGAAAGTATTGGTTTGAGGCCGAAAAACAACATCGTTGATATCACCAACTATATTCTTCACGGGTTGGGCCAGCCCCTTCATGCCTTCGATCTTCAAAAGCTTGCCGGTGAGCGGGTTGTAGTGCGGAGTGATGTGCGTGGGGAATTTGTTGCCATCAATCAGCAATCCTTCCAGGTTGAGCCCGGTATGCCGGTTATCTGTGACAGCCAGAAGCCAGTGGCTCTTGCCGGCGTTATGGGAGGACTTGAGTCAGCCGTAAGTGACGCCACAACCGATATTCTGCTTGAGTCAGCCTGGTTTGATCCCTCTATGATCCGGAAATCGGCAAAAAAAGCTGCGATCTCTTCGGATGCCTCATACCGTTACGAGCGGGGTATCGACCCCCGGAATGTCAGACGGTCGGCAGAGTGCGCCGTAGCATTGATTCTGGAGCTTGCCGGAGGCCGTATTGAAGAGGCTCAGGAGTGGGGTTCAGTGCCGGCTGAATTGCGTCGCGTAGCCCTGAGAGCTGATCGGGTCAACGCCTTGCTTGGCAGTTCGATAGCCGCAGGCGAAATGGTGGCGATGCTCCAGCGGATTGGATTCAGGACTGACGAAACCGAAGGGGAATCAATCACCTTCGAGGTGCCTTCCTGCAGGGTCGATGTTTCAGGGGAGATCGATCTTGTCGAGGAGATTGCCCGCCTCTATGGTTACGACAATATTCAGCCTTCTGCCCAGATGGCGACCATCTATCCACAGTCGCGCAAGTTCCCGGAGTTTTTCCCGGATTTTCTCCGCTCTCTCATGGTCGGCTTGCATTTCCGCGAAATTCTCACCAATCCGCTTGTGAAAAGAGAAGAGGCCGCTCTGTTCAGCGACAAGCTTGTTGGTGTGCTTAATCCTATCAGTGAGGGGCTTGAAGTACTTCGTCCCGCGCTTGTTCCCGGATTTCTGAAGGTTATAAGCCATAATATCAGGCATGGAAACCGGGATCTTCAACTCTTTGAGGTAGCCAGGGGATTTCAAAGTCTCGCAGCAGGTGAGTGCAGGAGTGAGTCGCCGCTTGATGCTTACAGTGAACAGGAATATCTTGTTCTTGCCATCACTGGCAGTCGTTTCCCGAGAATCTGGAACCAGTCGTCAGAAAAGGTTGATTTTTACGATCTTATGGGCGCTGTCGAGATGCTGCTCGAGAAGCTGAATTTGCTTGATAAATCAGTGGTGAATATTTATAATGAAAACACTGTCAGCATTGATGTACAGTTGACAGAAAAGGGAAGAAGTTGCTCGTACAGGGCAGGTGTTGTACAGCGACTCGATTCAAACCTCTTGGGCAAATTTGATATTGGACAGGATGTTTATATAGCGGAACTTGACGCGGCAGCTCTCGAAAGCTGTTTCAGTTCAGGTGTCACCTATGAGCCGCCTTCCAGATTTCCGGTTGTTCAGAGGGATATATCGCTTGTTCTGCCTCCTGATGTTACTGTTCAGTCACTTGTTGAATTGGTTCGTTCAAGTGACTCCCTGATCAGGGGTGTCTCTGTTTTTGATCTTTTCGAGCGTACCCGTGAGGATGGCGGAGAGCGTAGCGTTGCACTCTCTCTTGAAATTGCAGATCATGCAGGGACGCTACAGGATGAAAGAATCAGCGATATTCTTTCTAAAGTCGGCAGTAATGCCGCGAGTAAGCTTGGTGCGGTTATTCGACAAGTCTGATACTCTTTGTCTCTATGCAAGATTTTGATGGGCAAAATATGACAGGTGATGTCAGCCTCCTTGAGAAAAATATTGAACTCCTTGTTGCCCGGTTAACGGATTGCCAACAGGAGAATGATGTGTTGCGATCTGAACTCTCAAGTCTGGAGAATATTTTGAGAAACTATAAGTTGCCCGGAACTCTCGGATCTTCTGCCGTTGATGTATGCGGCACTCCCGCAGGAGCGCTTGGTTATGCGGAAAAAGTGCAGGTGAAACAGAAACTGGTTCTGATTTTGCAAAAAATAGAGATGGAGCTCAGAAATAATCAGGCCTTGTCGTAAAGAGATGGAAAAAATTGATGTAAATGTTTATGGTTACAGCTATCCCTTAAAGGTTGACCGACGGGAAGTGACCGAAAAAGCGGCCCGTGATGTTGATGGGGTGATGCGGCTTTTTGCCGAAAAGGCACCGACATTCGAGCCAGTAAAGCTGGCGGTGCTTGCGGCAATTTCGTTTGCCGAAAAAAAAGTCGAACTTGAAGAGGAGATGGCGTTGCTGAGGCAGAACATTGCCAGACTGAATGTTTTTATCGGGCAAAATCTGCAATAAACCGTTACATTGAGAAGAAATATCCGCACCGTTTGATTGGGGTGTCTGTAAGTAAAAGAACTAACATCAAAAAACAGGGAACCAAACTCTTCTTTTTGATTGCAGGCCTTGTTGAAAGTACCTGACCTTTTTCGGGTCAGGCGTTTCAAGAACAGTGGAAACATTGTTCCATTGGAAGCAAAAAATCTGAAGGAGGTGCCCACCGTGTATAACGGGTTCTTGGATCTTACGCGCCTCGTTCATGGTGCGGTTTTTTTGTTTAAAACGGTGCCTCATCTTTAAGTATGAGAGCATGAAAATGGAGGTAGTTTAATGGGAATAGTCATAAACCTGTTTTTGATTGTTTTTGCTTCAGTGATTTTTTTTGCAGCAGGTTTTTTGGTTGGACGTTACTTTCTTGAGCGGATCGGTACAACCAAGGTGCTTGAAGCAGAAGAACGTGCGGTTCAGATAGTGCAGGAGGCACAGAAGGAGGCCAACGAGTACAAGGAACTGAAAGTCAGCGAAGTAAACCAGGAGTGGAAAAAGAAGCGTCGGGAGTTTGATCAGGAAGTTGTTATCAAAAACAACAAGTACACCCAGTTGCAGAAGCAGACACAACAGAAGGAGGCTCAACTGAAAAAACAGAGCCAGGATGTCAAGGATCTTGAGCGCAAACTTCAGGATCAGCGCAAGGAGATTGATCAGGTATCTGCGTCGCTCACCCTTCGTTCCACAGAGCTTGAGCGCATCATTGTTGAGCAGAACCAGCGTCTTGAAAGCATCAGCAACCTGCAGGCTGAAGAGGCTCGCCAGATGTTGATCGACAATATGGTGGCAAAGGCAAAAGAGGAAGCGACCGAGACCATTCACCAGATACACGAAGAGGCTGAGCAGAAAGCAGGTCGCCTGGCCGAAAAAACACTCCTGACCGCCATTCAGCGCATCTCTTTCGAGCAGGCTACCGAAAACGCCCTTTCCGTTGTTCATATCCAGAGCGATGAACTCAAGGGTCGCATCATTGGCCGTGAAGGTCGCAATATCAAGGCATTTGAAAATGCTACCGGAGTTGATATCATTGTTGATGATACACCTGAGGTCGTTATTCTCTCCTGCTTTGATCCCCTTCGTCGAGAACTTGCCAAACTGACTCTCCAGAAGCTTCTTGTCGACGGTATCATCCATCCTGTGGCTATCGAAAAAGCCTATGAAGATGCGAAAAAAGAGATTGATGATGTCATCATCAGCGCCGGTGAAGAGGCGCTTTCATCGCTGCAGATTCCCGATATGCCTGCCGAGATTGTCTCACTTATCGGTAAAATGAAGTTTCATACCGTCTATGGTCAAAACCTCCTGCAGCACAGTCGTGAAGTTGCCATGTTAGCCGGTCTTATGGCTTCAGAACTCAAGCTTGATGTCCGACTTGCCAAACGTGCCGGTCTTTTGCACGATATTGGTCTTGTGCTGCCGGAAGGCGACGAGCCCCATGCCATTACCGCCATGAATTATCTCAAAAAGTTCAACGAATCCCACATTGTACTCAATGCGATTGCTGCCCATCACGGCGATGTAAACAAAGAGTCTCCTCTTGCCGATCTCGTTGATGCCGCCAACACCATTTCGCTTTCGCGACCGGGAGCTCGTGGTGCGGTAACGGCTGACGGCAATGTCAAGCGTCTTGAAAGTCTCGAAGAGATCGCCAAAGGATTTCCGGGGGTTCTGAAAACCTATGCCCTGCAGGCAGGACGAGAGATCAGAGTGATTGTTGAAGGCGATAATGTGAGTGATTCACAGGCAGATGTGCTTGCCCATGATATTGCACACAAAATTGAATCCGAAGCACAATATCCTGGACAGATCAAAGTATCCATCATCCGCGAAAAACGCTCAATTGCTTACGCGAAATAAGCGGGATTAACAGCTACAAGATTGTTCCCCGAAAAAGGCAATCAGAAAAGAGAAAAGGGCTACCTGAAGAGGCAGCCCTTTTGCATTGGAGGAGAAATGAGAGGCGAAAGCTAAATTTGTCCTTTGGTCGAAGGAATTTCTGTACCGGTTATGGCAACAGCCGCTTTCATCGCATAGGCAAACGCTTTGAACAGCGCCTCTATCTTGTGGTGCGTATTCTCTCCCTCAAGGATTGAGAGATGGATATTGGCCTTCAATGTCCCGGCAAGCGAGATAAAGAAATGCTCCACCATCTCTGTTGAAAAGCCCTGAATGACCGGACGATTAAATTTTGCATTGAAAACGCAATAACTTCTTCCTCCCAGGTCAAGGGCACACTGCGCCAGAGCTTCATCCATCGGGATGATTGCCCAGCCATAGCGCCCAATTCCCCGCTTGTTGCCAAGCGCTTCAGCAATGGTGCTTCCAAGAACAAGAGCAATGTCTTCCACGCTGTGATGATCATCAACATCAAGATCTCCCCGGCACTCCAGCTCAAGGTCAAAGCCGGAATGTTTACAGAAATTGGTCAGCATATGATCAAGAAAGAGTACTCCCGAGTTGACCGAGCTGGTTCCGGAGCCATCAAGCGTGACCGTTATCGTGATATCGGTCTCATGTGTTGTTCTGCTTGCCGTTGCTGAACGGGCAGCCCTTTTGATTTCTTCTGGCATATTGGATTGGTTATCGGATAAATTTGTTAAAAAGGTAAAGAAAAAGCGTGAGCAGCAGAGAGAGCAGCACGGATGTGCCAAGAGGAAAATAAAACCGGAAATTATCCCGTTCTATCTTGATGTCGAGAGGAAGATTGCCAAACCAGTTGAACCAGTTCCACGAGCCTGACTTCTCGGAAGCCATCATGAAAAGACCGAAAACAACGATGGCAAGGCCTGTTATCACAACTATTTTGGCAGCATCAGCCATCGCGATTTGGATATTTTTTAAAAGTTGCTAAATTAAGGCCTTCTTCATGTGAAGATACGATATTTGCAAATTTATTAAAGCGGCTGGAAATGCATGTTTTCATTGTCATTGTCGGTTTACTTGCATCGATTCTGCTGATAGGGGTTATTTTATTACAGAGCCCTAAAAGTGGCAGTGGTTTGACAGGTGGTATTGCAAGCCTTGGCACCGTTCAGACGCTTGGCGTAAGAAGGACTGGTGATTTTTTAAGCAAGATGACGGCTATTCTTGCAGCAACCGTGATGCTGCTCTGTTTTGTCGCCGCATTTACGCTTCCAGGAAGAACTGTGAAAGAGGCACCTGAAGGTAGTATGCAGCAGAATGTTCCTGCAATGCCAGCGCCATCGGCAAACAAAGTGCCCTCCGCACCTGTTTCTCCGGCACCCGTGATTCCTGCGCTGCCGGCAAAATAGATTTTCTGCACCCGTGGCTCAATGGTAGAGCAATTGACTCTTAATCAATGGGTTGGAGGTTCGAGTCCTCCCGGGTGCACCATAACAAATAAAGACTTGCAGGTTTCGGCTTGCAAGTCTTTATTGTTTCTATGGCTCCGGTGGGTGCATTCAATTGTGTACAGGCTTTCCGTTTCAGCAAAATATATTTTGTGTTTTTATGAAATTCCTTGTTTTGGGAAACAAAAAAGCGGCCATCGACGACTTCGTGAGTGCCGCCAGACTTGGAGAATCGAAGGCAAAAAAATGGCTGAAAAGCAGCGGGTACAAATGGTAAGCCAAGCTGTTATTGCTGCAGGGGATTGTATTGTCAAGCCAGAGTACACCTTTGAAGGCTCTTCGGGTTTCTTTCCTGAGGAGCTGACTGACTGTCAGGGATTGCACATGTTATCACTCCTCTTTTTTTTCTGATGATTTGATTTTGACCGGTTTGCAAAGATATTTTTTCTTTGTTGCCACTCTTGCGCACTTGCCGCAAAGATAGTGGGGCTTGGCAACCAGCTTCATGATCGTATCCATGTTTTCTTCCATATCGTGCTTGTCAAGCTTGCACAAGGTTTTTTTGATCATACTGTTCATCTCCAGAGTATCGTTCGCAGGTTAATATCGTACAGCATTTTGGTTAATAATACTGAAATCAAGGTGTTACACGGCTGACAAAAGGAAAGGCATCTCCGGGGGTTCGTTTTTTCATCGTTAAGGCTTTGAACCATACCGTTAATGCTTCTGAGATATTCATCATCGCTTATATAATCGGATTGTTCAAGTATTTCTTAAGACGTCTGAAACTGTCCAGCCTCGTTGACCCACCTTCCTCTCACCACCCCGACACCACAAACCACACACCCGTAGCAATCATAATCAGGCTGGCCACCCGGTAAAACCATTTTCGAGTTTTGTTGCTGATGCTGTTCACCACTTTCCCGACAAGAATCAGCGCTGGTGCAGTGCCGATGCCGAAGAGCATCATCATCAGGGCGCCCTGCATCATTCCGGCAAAGGGGTTCTCTGCCTCCATGGCGGCTCGTGCAGCGGCGAGCAGGGCGGTATAGGTGAGGCCGCAGGGGAGAAAGCCGAGGACGATGCCCATCGGGTAGTAGGCGCCGACGGAGCGTGGGGCTTTGAAGAGGGCCATGATGCGCTGAATTACTGAAACGCCGGTTGAGCAACTGGTGAATTGTTTCGGTAGTGGCAGCCACTCTGCTGTGGAGAGCCCCATGAGGATGATGGAGAGACCAGCAATGATCATGATGGCGCGTTGGAGAGGCTCGATGGAGGCGGTAAGGAGCAGAAATGAGCCTGAGAGGCCAGCCACAGCGCCGAGGATGGTGTAGGTGGTGATGCGTCCGAGGTTGTAGAGCAGGTGGTGGAGTATCCCTTTACGGGTTTCACCAACGCTGAAGGCGGCAACAACCGGGCCGCACATACTGATGCAGTGACCGAATCCTCCGGCAAGACCGGAGAGAAGCATGGCGAGAAGGGGGGTGATGGTCATGGGTTTTTTTTCTTTGCAGGCTTTGCAGGTTTCAAGGGGTTTGCCAGTTCGTCATCATCGTCAAGCATCCGGTATTTGGGAGCTTCGGGGTCGTCGAACTGGCCGCTTTTTACGGCCCAGATGAAGAGAAACCATGCGGCGACTCCGACAAAAAGACCAATGCCGATCAAAAAAAATGTTGCGTACATGATGGTTCCTCAGTCAGATGTTTTTCAGGCGCAGGGAGTTGCCAACCACCACAAGGGAGCTGCTTGCCATCAGGAGTGCGGAGATGATGGGGTGCAACACTCCTGATACGGCAAGTGGCAGCGCTATGAGATTATACGAAAAGGCCCAGACAAGATTCTGCCGGATGATGGAAAAACAGCGAGATGAGCTTTCTGTCAGGGTGTTGATGAGCCGGAGGTCATCGTTCAGGATGGTAACACTGGCGCTTTCGAGGGCGATGGCGGAAGCGTGGCCGAGGGTGACTCCGATATCGGCTTCGGTCAGAGCTGGCGCGTCATTGATGCCATCTCCGACCATCATGACGCACATTCCCTTTGCTTTCAGGTCGCGGATAACCGCCGCTTTTTCAAGAGGTCCGAGCCCGGCCTGTACGTCGGTGATGCCGCATTTTGCAGCGATGTAGTTGGCTACTCCCTGATTGTCGCCGGTGAGGATTTTGAGCGATAGCCCTTTTTTGCGGAGCCCGGCTATCAGGGGAAGGGCATCCGGGCGCAGGTCATCAATGAGGCCGATGATACCGGCAAGCTTGTGGCCGCAGGCGACCATCACCACGGTTTTTCCTTCAGCTTCGAGTGCCGAGGCGCAGCTTTCCTGGAACGGTTGAAGCTCAACTTTTTCCTGTGCCATGAAGGCTCTCGATCCTGCCTGCCAGAGGGTTCCTTCAATGATCCCTGAAACTCCTCTGCCCGGTGTTGCCCTGAACTGCACGGTTTTCAGGAGTTCTCCCTGCCATGAAGCGACGATGGCACGTCCGGTGGGGTGCTCCGAGGCCGCTTCAAGCGAGGCGATATGTTGTACCAACGCGGGAGTGAGGCCGTAGTCGTGCAGGTCGGTTATTGAGGGTTTTCCGGTGGTGATGGTGCCTGTTTTATCGAGCACGACGGTGGTGATTTTTGAGACGGTTTCAAAAATATCGCCACCTTTAACCAGAATGCCTCTCTTGCCGACAGCGGTAGTGCCGATCAGAATGGCAAGCGGTGTTGCCAGACCAAGTGCGCAGGGACAGGCGATGACGAGTACCGAGACGGCGTTCATCAAAGCAATGACCGTACTTCCTGCAATGACTTTCCAGTACAGAAAGGTGGCAATGGAAAGGATGATGATTGCGGGCACAAAATAACCGGCAGTTTTGTCGGCAATTCCCTGAATCGGCGCCTTGCGTGCCTGTGCATCCTCGACGGTGCGAATGATCTGTGCAAGCAGGGTGCTGCTGGCGTTTTCGGTTACGCAGATGCGGAGCCGACCGTTCATGGAAAAACTTCCGGCGAAAACGTTGCTTCCCGCCTCTTTTAAAACCGGGTTTGACTCTCCGGTGAGCATGGACTCGTTGACCTCCGCTTCGCCATCCACGACTCTCCCGTCGAGCGGAATTCGCTCTCCGGGGATGATCTCCACATGATCTCCAATCTTGATGGTATCAAGAGAGACCAAGGCTGTTTCTCCGTTTTCGGAGATGAGGAGTGCTTCATGTGGCTGCAGCTCGGCAAGTTCAGCAATGGCGTTACCTGCCTTGAGGCGCGACCCGGCCTCCAGAAACCGGCCCAGAAGAATGAAGGTGATGATCATGGCGGAGGTATCGAAAAATACTTCGCCGCCCTGAACGATCATGGCAATGCTGTAGCAGTAGGCCGAGAGAGAGCCAAGAGCAATGAGCACATCCATAGTAAACGACCATTGCCTCAGAGAGCGAAACGCGCTTGCCAGAAAGGGGTAGCCGGAGTAGAAGAGCACCGGGGTGGCGAGTGCCCATGAGATGAGCTGAAAGGCAAGTTTGAAGCGTGCCTCCATTCCCTCGAAAAATCCGGCATAGAGTGCGGCAATAAAGAGCATGAGCTGCATGGAAAAAAATGCGGCAGTGCCGAAACGCAGCAGTAAATCCTGTTTTTCTTTTGCTGCCAAATCACTCTGGCTGTTGCCACGGCCAGGGTGTGGCAGGTAGCCGATGGAATGGAGGGCCTGAAGAATTGTGTCGAGAGAGATGGTATCGGAAGACCAGGTGATGGTTGCCTTGTGTGTGGCATAGTTGACTCTTGCTGAAAGAATCCCCTCCTGTTTCATCAGAAATTTTTCGATAAGCCAGACACATGAGGCGCATCGTATGCCCGAGAGGAGGAGCTCAATGCTACTCCCGGTGTCGGTAAGGGTCACGCTGTCTCGAAAGGCGGCGGCTTCAAGTTTTACAGATGTGTGCGGAGGGCCTGGCTGCCAGTCACAGCGCTTGTCGTAGAAGGCGTCGAGTGAATTGCTGTGAACAAGTTCGTAGACGCCGAGGCAGCCATGACAGCAGAAGAACCTGGTCTCACCGTCGATAAGGGCGGTTATGGCCGATGCCCTGCTTGTCTCCTGAAGGCAGTGGTCGCAGCGCACCTTTTCGTCAGATATCAGTCCGCTATCTGACATTGAAGATAAATGCCGGATTTGTGGGTTCATCGGCGAGAATGGTCACCTTCCAGAGCGTGCGCCCGCTCATGCAGCGGACAATAATTCCTTTACCCTCGTAACTGCAGCCACTTTTTCTGACAAGGGTTACCTGATTTTTGCCCATCGGCATACCCGGCATGGAAAGGTCGAGCAGCAGCTTGTCTGATAGCCTGTTGCATGGGGTTACCGTTACGCTGAAGGTGAGCTCCTTCATCGCGCTCACTGGTTTTGGTTCAATGTTGAGCGTATAACTGTGGCTCCCTGAGGTGATGGTGCAGGGGCCCTGGTGGATGTTGCACTCACTCTCTTTTGCGATGAGTGGTGTGGTGAAGATGCTGCTGCTCAGCAGTGATGCGCCGAGTGCCAGTGCGGCTACCGTACGTCGAAAAACCATTTTCGTGTGGCTCTGAGTTGTTGTTTAACAAGATCGATTCTGACGAACCAGACTCCTTTGAAGGGAATCGCTGCAGTTGTATGATAGATGCCGGGAGCCTCTTCCTGCATGGTCAGGGTGGAGTCATAACGGGTTGAGGAGAGGTTGCCGACAAAAAGAGAGAGAGCGGCATCTTCAAGCGGCTTGCCGTGTGAGGTGACGCTGATGTGGATCTCGTTGCTTCCCATTTTCAGCGAGTCTGGTTTGCTGATTGCAACATCAAGCTTTTGTTCGACCTCTTTGGCTGCAAAATAGTGTTTCCCGTTCTCATAATAGTTTTTGTCAACAAGGCCTTCGGCATTGTTGTATGCCACATAGATGCCGCATCCCATGGCAAAGAAGAAAAGGGGATAGATAAGGTAAAGAAAGAGCTTCATGGAAAACCGGTTTCCCTGTTTATGGATATGCCGTCACCGGAGATTCCGAGACGTACACGTTCCAGCTTGCCGTTCGATTTGATCAGTATCCTGCCGTGAATGGCTGAAAATGGCTGCAAAAGGAGAGTGTGTTCACCGAGAAGGGTGACAGGGTCAGGCGAGGAGAGTGCAAGTGAGAGAGGTTTTCCACTGTTGTTATAAACGGTATAGGAGTAGCGGTTCAAACCTGCCGGAAGGGGTGCGTTGTCGCGTGTGACAAGAAAATCGACTGCCGGGCGACTCCATATGAGCAGGAAAAGAGTTAGCGCCGCAGCGGCAGTGGCGCCACCAAGCCAGTATGTTTTCCGGCGAACGATCACCCCTTTGTAGTTCGGAAAGGGGGGCATACCTCTTTTTTCGCTGAGGGGGCGGCAGGCGTCAATACATTCAGCGCAGGCAATACAGGCAGAGTTCAACCCTTTTTTGATGTCAATACCAACCGGGCAGACCTGAACGCATGCGTCGCATTTCATGCAGGTAGCATCGCGTGAAAGGTCATACTCGATAACAAGGGTATCCTTGTCGAAGAGGGCATTCTGCAGCATGGCGTAGGGGCAGATCGATGTGCAGAACCTTCTTCCCAGAAACGCCAGTTCAAGGTAGACCAGTGCCCAGAGAACAAGAAAAAAAGCGGTAATCGTTGGCGAAACAAAGAGGCTTCTCATAGTCTCAGCCGGAGGAACGAAGTACCAGATCATGGTGATCGATATCAGGGCCGAGAGGGGCAGCAGGATGAGACTTTGCAGGGTTTTGAGGTACTTCTTGCCTGCCAGGGCAGCGATGCTTTGGCTCAGGTCAAGCAGAACGGTCTGCGGGCAGAGCCAACCGCACCAGATGCGACCGAAAATGGCGGTAACAAAGGCGATGAGGAGGATAAAAAAAAGTGTGACGGCGAGGATAAGATAAAACTCACTTATCCAGATGGCCGAACCAAAAAAATAGAGTTTGAGAGTGGGGATATCAAACCGGAATGCACTTTGACCGTTCAGGGTGAGAAAGGGCAGGCCCGTAAGCATGATGGCCTGCAGGATCTCGACGATGTTTCTTTTGATTTTCCACAAAATGGCAGACTCCAGTGTTATCAGTAATTATTTTTTTCTCAGGGTTTCCAGATAAGCGACAACCTTGCTGCTCTTCTCCGCACCAATCTGGGGCAGGAATGAGGGCATCCCGTTGGGACGGCCTTTGGTAATGGATTCATAGATATCCAGCGGGGTTGCTCCATATTTGAGCGTTGCAAGGGTCAGATCGGGGCCGATTCCTCCGGTGGCATCATCTTTGTGGCACGGTGCACAGGTGTTTGCATAGACCTCTTTCCCTTCCTTGATGGCCTCCTTGTTGTCGGAATATGTTTTGATCGTCTCCGGTTTTTCGGTTTTGGCCGCCGCCGCCATCTCCTTTTCAAAGCCCTGGTAGAAAGACCAGCCGGAAATTGCCGGTGTATAGAAGAAGATATAGGCGATCAGAAAGATAATTCCCCCATAAAAAAAGAGCAGCCACCCTTTGGGGATTTTGTTATGGCCATCCTGGGGTTCCGGGGTATCATGCATGGCAGCTCTCCTTTTGTTGATCTTGTGGTACTCTTAGGGTTTTTCAATTGTCGTCATCAAGCATTCTGTGCTTCGGTTCCTCAACCTGCTGTTTTCTTTTCGGGTTGTAGTAGTAGATAATTATTCCCGCTAAAACAGTGGCGAGCAGCAGGGTAAAGAGGAAATATGCCATTCCTGAAAAGGTCATTTTGTTGCCTCCAGGTTTTTGACATCTCTTCCCAGCTTTTGGAGGTATGCAATCATGGCATCCATTTCGGTCAGTTCCTGGCGCAGCTCTGGCGGTGTCACCTGGTCACGACTCTCTTTTGAGGAATAGGTGCCATCGGTTACCGTTGCATGATATTGGGCTATCTGCTGCCGGACATCGTTTTCAGAATAGCCATAGCCAAGAATGGATGTCTTTTTGTATGAATATGTGGTATCGAGACGGTTTTTGGCAAGCCACCCATAAGGGGGCATATTTGATTTTTCAAACATCCCTTGCGGACTCTGCATGTGCTTGTAATGCCAGGCATCGGGATACTTCCCGCCAACGCGGTTCAAATCGGGGCCTGTGCGGCGTGAACCCCAGAGGAAGGGTCTGTCGTAGGCGAATTCCTCAGCTTTGGAGTATTCCCCGTAGCGAAGTACCTCTGTTCTAAGCGGTCGTACGGTCTGGGTGTGGCAGTTGTTGCATCCCTCGCGGATATAGATGTCGCGCCCTTCAAGTTCTACGGCCGTATAGGGTTTTATGGCAGCGCTGACTGGCTGTGTAGAAGGCATGAAAAGCGGAACAAAGACCGTTACGGTGGTGCCTATAAGGATGACAACGGCTGAAAGAATAGCAAAAACAACCGGTTTGGAAGTGATCCCCATGATTGCAGCTCCTGTTTGTGGATTTGTTGTTTAAGCTTCACTCTGTTGAGGTTGCTGGCGTACTGTCATGATCAGATTCCAGGCGAAAACCAGTATACCGATAAAATAGATTATCCCGGCGGCAAAGCGCAACCGGTAATAGGGATAGAGAGAGGTGACGGTATCAAGAAAATTATACATCAGCGAACCATCCGGGTTGGTTGCTTTCCACATCGCTCCTTGCTGGATTCCTGCGATCCACATGGTAATGGTCCAGGTGAGCTGACCAACAAGGATGAGCCAGAAATGGCTGTTGGCGAGTTTGATGCTGTAGAGCTCGGTGTCGGTAATGCGTGGAATCATATAGTAGAACGATGCCGAAATGATCATGGTCACCCATCCCATGGTTCCCATGTGCACATGCCCGACCACCCAGTCAGTATAATGAAAGAAAGCATTGAGGGTGCGTAATCCCTGCAGGGGCCCCTGAAGGGTCTGAAGACCATAAAAGGTGATGCCCGCAATAAAGAACTTGACCAGATAATTGGTGCGCATCTGCTCCCAGTTTCCCTGCAGCGTGTAATAGCCATTGACTACAGAGCCCCATGACGGAGCAATCAGGAAAATGGAGAAGGCGATTGCAACGGTCTGAATCCACTCCGGCAGAGGGGTGAGCATAAGGTGATGTGCGCCAGTCCAGAGATAGGCAAAGATCAGCGCCCAGAAAGAGATGATGGAGAGCCGATGGCTGTAGATGGGAAGGCCTGTGGCTTTTGGAAGAAAATAGTAGAACATCGCCAGTATCGGAACCGTAAAGATGAATCCCACAATGTTGTGCCCGTACCACCACTCCACATTGGCATCGTTTGCACCTGAATAGATACTGTAGGACTTGAAGAGTGTGACGGGAATCTCAAGGTTGTTGACAATGTAAAGAATGGCAATGGTGACGGTCATGGCGATGATGTACCAGAGGGAGATGTACATCTGCTTTTCGCGACGTTTGATCAGCGTGCCAAAGACATTGACGGCAAACATGACCCAGAAAATGACAACACCAATGTCAAGAGGCCATTCAAGTTCAGCGTACTCTTTTGTGGTGTTCATTCCCGCAAAAAGGCTCACGGCTGCCAGCGCTATTGCTGCATTGAAGAGGTAGAGATGAGCTTGAGCAAGTCGGGGAAAGGGAAGCGGTACTCTCGTCAGGCGCTGCAGGATATAGTAGGAGGTTGCAAAAATACCTGCGAGTCCGAAGCCAAGACCGAGACCATTGGTATGCACAACACGCAACCGCCCGAAACTGAGCCAGGGGGTAAGGTTGAGTGCCGGATTGAACATTTCGAAGGCTATCCAGAGCCCGACGACCAGACCAATGATAAGCCAGAAAAGCGCCGAAAAGGCAAAACCGCGCACTATCCTGTAGTTGTACCCTGCTTCGCTCATGCTCTCCTCCAGATCATTTTTAAGGAAAATAAAGAGAGAACGTCGGACGGATCAATATAAAAAAAGTTAAATCGTCTGCCGACATACTGCCATAATATAGTTAAAAAGATAGAGTTTTGACCTGAATAAAATCTTGCGGAAAGTATCAAATACAAATTCACCAAGGTATGTCGCTGATAAAAAAATCAAAAAGATTGCATCCTGGCGGATGAGCCTGACCGGAGTTCATTACCAGGTTATCAGGCAGATAAAAAAACGCTCACCGAATCAGCAAGGTTTTCGGTGAGCGTCTCTCTTTTTAGCAATGTGTTGCTCCTGCGAAACCACTGCAGGTTACTCTTCCATAAGTGCAGCGAGTCCGGTAATGTAGTTACCGACCACAGCTTCCTTGTCGGTAATGATGCCTCTCAGATATTTTCCTGGTGTGACATCAAAAGCATAGTTGAGAACCGGTGTTGTCGGTGAAGCTACCTGTGTGCCGAAAATGGTTCTCAGCTCATCGGCGTTGCGCTCTTCAATCGGGATATGCGTGCCGTCAGGAATGGTGATATCAATGGTTGATACCGGCGCGGCGATGTAGAACGGCAGATTGTGGTGGTATGCGCTGATGGCATGGGCGCAGGTGCCAATCTTGTTTGCCGTGTCACCGTTGGCAGCAATCCGGTCCGCTCCGACAATACCAAAATCAATCATTCCTCTCTGCATCAGAAATGCTGATGAGGAGTCGGAAATAGAGACGAAGGGTATGCCATCATGTTCAAGTTCCCAGGCAGTCAGACGAAGCCCCTGCAAGAGCGGGCGGCTTTCGGAGGTGATGACCCGCTCGATGAGCCCCTCCTGCCAGGCAAGCCTGATGACCCCAAGCGCTGAGCCGGTGCCGCAGCAGGCAAGGGTGCCGGTATTGCAATGGGTCAGAACATTGAGCTTACGTGTTTTCAGGATGTGGGCAAGGTCAATCTTGATCTGATCAACACCGTGGCGCGACATGGCATCGCAGTTTGCGATCTCATCATCATGGATTTTGCGGGCAGCAGTGTTCATTTTTGCAAAGAGCGCCTCGATTGTGTCAGTTTCATAGTTTTCAGCATAGACCTTCTTGAGTCGTGCCGCTGCAAAAAAGAGGTTGACCGCTGTCGGGCGTGAAGCTTCAACTTCAGCCACAAGCGATTTGAAAAAAGAAGGAAACTCCTCTTTTGTGCCCTGGAAGCTGTTTATGCCGAGAATAATGGTGTAGGCTGCAGCAACGCCAATCAGGGGAGCGCCGCGTACTGCAAGGGTTTTGATCGCCTCTATGGCTTCCTCGTAATTTCTGGTGGAAACATACTCCTCCCTCAGCGGCAGATAGCGCTGGTCGAGGTAGCGAAGGGTGCTGTCGTTGAAAGAAATGGCGTCTATCATACTGGTATGGTGATAATTAAAGGTTTGCGACAATAGCCTTGAAGATAGAGGTCATTTTGGGTTCGGCATGGTTGGAGACCTCAATGATCTCTTCGATGCTGACCGCCTTGAGGTTGTCCGGGAAGCATTCATCGGTGATGATGGACATGCCGAAGACCTCTGTGCCCTGATGTACGGCAGCGATCACTTCTGGCACGGTTGACATGCCGACAACATCGGCGCCAAGGGTACGTAACATGCGGTATTCGGCACGGGTTTCAAGACAAGGGCCTGAGAGGGCTACATAAACTCCGCGCTGAACCTTGATTCTCTGATTTAATGCGACCTCTTCAGCAAGTTCCAGTATCCGGGGAGAGTAGGGTGCGCAGAGGTCAGGAAAGCGAGAGCCGATTTCAGGGTCGTTTGGCCCGATGAGCGGATTGGTGCCGAGCAGGTTGATGTGGTCATCGATCAGCATGATCTCCCCTTTTCTGTAGGCAGGGTTCAGGCCGCCACAGGCGTTGGTGATGCCGAGGGTTTTGACGCCGAGGTACTTCATGACCCTGATTGGAAAGACAATCTGGTGCATGGAGTAGCCTTCGTAAAAATGGAAGCGCCCCTGCATGGCGACAACATTTTTTCCCGAAAGGGTTCCGAAAATCAGTTTGCCGTGGTGGGTTTCAACCGTGGAGACAGGGAAGTTCGGGATGTCGCTGTAGTCGAGGGAAAAGTCAATATCAATCTCCTTGACCAGAGCGCCGAGGCCTGTTCCAAGAACGATACCAACCGGATAATCAGCACCTGTCTTTGTTCTGATAAAGGCGACTGCTTCCTGGATTTTTGCCTGCTGTGAGATCATGATAGGGTTGTTTACAGGTTAATTGACAAGTGTTACAAAGCGAGTATGAACCGAAATGCAAACCATATCAGCGCCAGCCGAAGATTGCCGTTCCGACACGGATCATGGTTGCTCCCTCATGAATGGCTTCCCTGAAATCGCCGCTCATGCCCATGGAGAGTTCGGTAAGTTTTGATGGATCCGGAGAAATGGGTTTCAGCGCGTCCAGAAGGGTGCGCAGCAGGCGAAACTCCTGTTGTGCAAGAACCCTGTCTGGTGACGCGATGGTCATCAGGCCGCGAAGGGTGATGTTCGGGAGCGTGAAGAGCGATTCAGCCAGTGAAAGCAGCTCTTCTGGCGACATGCCATATTTGGATGCTTCGCCGGAGGTATTGACTTCAAGAAGATAATCGACCTGCAGGTTGTTCCGGAGGGCTCGTTTTGAGAGCTCTTCGGCTGTTGAGAGCTTGTCGATGCCATGAATAAGGCTCACCTTGCCGATAATCGAGCGTATCTTGTTTGACTGCAGGTGTCCGATAAAGTGCCATTCGATTCCGAGCTGTGCAAGCAGGGGATCTTCACACTTTTCCAGAAACTCCTGGACATAGCTTTCTCCGAAAACAATATGACCGGCATCAAAGGCCTCTTTTATCAGTGATGCCGGGTGGGTTTTTGAAACAGCGATCAGACGTACTCCAGCCGGATCGCGGCCTGCCTCGATGCAGGCCGCATGAATCTGCTCCCGTATTGTTTCTATGTTAGCCGCAATGCTATCCATGTGATTTTATCTTCTCAGGACTTTGCCAGTGGAACGATAGTGTCGATAGTGACCGGTACAAGAGGATTGTCGTTGGGATCGGTTTTGACAACAGCAATTTTTTCTACCACATCCATACCAGCCTCAACCACACCGAAGACGGTATATTGTCCGTCAAGAAATCCATTGTCAGAATGATTGATATAAAACTGGCTGCCGGATGATGCTTTCTGGGGATTGTTGTCCCTTGCTGCAGCAAGTGTTCCTTTCTTGTTGGGATGTTTGATTTCAGCAGGGATACGGGTAGAAGGGCCTCCGGTGCCGTGCATGGAGCGTTTATCCTCATGGCGTGATAACGGATCTCCGGTCTGGATCATGAACCCTTCGATAACCCGGTGAAAGCGGATACCGTCGTAATAGTTCTCTGTGGCGAGTTTGATAAAGTTATCGCGATGCAGAGGGGTGTCGTCGTAAAGACTGATGGTAATGTCACCAAGGCTTGTCTTGATAAGAAACTGTTCAGGCATGTACAATGTATTTTAGGGAACTATTGTTCGTTATTAAAGATTTGAGGGAAGCTGCCAGAGCGACCGTTGAGCTACGGCTGCTGCGGTTGTTCCTGGATAGTCTGCTATGATTTTTGTATACAGCTCTGATGCTTTTTTAAGCTGGTTTATCTGCTGGAAACTGTTGGCTGCATGTGCGAGGTATTGCGCTTTAAGCGGTTTGCTTTCAGCCTTGGATGATGCATCCTGATAGCTCTCTGCGGCCAATGCTAACTGATTTTTATTGACGTAGCAGTCCCCGGCGCCAGCAAGGGCAGCGGCAGCAAGATCATCATTATTGATGGATACGCTCTTAAAGACCTCAAGAGCTGCGTCAAAATTTCCCATGGAGTAGAGCGCATTAGCGAGCAGCAGATTGGCCATATTTCCACTTGGAGTCCCCATATATTTTCCGGCATAGTCATCAGCAATTTTCTTCAATCCGGCAGTTTTATCGGTACCGTTGATGGCAGCCTTGAACTCTCCACGGTCAAGAAGTGGAGCTATTCTTGAGAGTTGCAGTGCAGCATCCAGTTCATTGCTTTGCTGGTAGCGCACCCAGAAGAAGGCTCCGGCTCCGAGAGCTGCGAGGAGTACCAGTGTACTGATAATTGCAACTTTATATTTGATGGCAATGTAAAGAAGATTGTCTTCTGTAGATGGTTTGACGCCCTGCTGGACGGGAGTGCTGGATTGTATGTCGTTCATAGCTCGTTGTTATGGTTGCTGCATCGGTTACGGTTGGCCCTCAACCTAAGCAAGTTTGCATGATTTTCAAAATAAGTGCAGAACTGCAACAGGTAAACCCGCCACCCCAATGCATTTCTATAACGCTGGCAATCTAAACAATTCAACGCTATTCTTCGCAATGCCTTCTGCGGCCTCTTCCAGCGGGATCTCCCTGATACGGGCGATGGCTTCCGTGACCAGACGAACGTAAGCCGGTTCATTTCGTTTTCCCCTGTAAGGTACCGGAGAGAGATACGGAGCATCAGTCTCTGTGAGCAGATCATCAAGCGAAACACTCCTGATAACCTCAGGCAGGAGGGAGCGTTTGTAGGTGACCGTTCCGGGAATAGAGAGCTTGAATCCTTTTCGGATACACTCGTCAGCAATTGCCTTGTCTCCTGAAAAGCAGTGCATCACGCCGCGCATGGCTGAGTGACTCTCTTCGGAGAGGATGTCGAGCATATCATCCCATGCGTCCCGGCAATGGATAACGACCGGCATATCGAGGGTGCGGGCAACTCTCAGCATCTCGCGGAATGCATCCTGCTGTGCCGTGCGGTTAAAATCGGGATAGTGATAGTCAAGCCCTATCTCACCAATGGCAACAACTTTTGGCGACCGGGCAAGAGTGAGCAGTTCCCCGAAAATGCTTTCATCGACTGGAAGCGCGGCCTCATGAGGATGAAGACCGACGTTGGCATAGATAAAGTCAACATTGTGAGCCAGGTCAATGGATTTTTTGCTTGTTGGTACATCAACGCCAGGATCGATGAGCAGTCCGATACCCTCTTCTTTCAGGCGTTTGATGACCTCATCCCGATCCTCGTCAAACTCCGGAAAGGAGAGGTGACAGTGAATATCAACGAACATCGGTTGTTCCTGTCGGGCTCTCTGCGGGAAAGAGCTTGTTATGAAAGATCATCAACATGCAGGCTCCGATGGTGATGGCTGAATCTGCGATATTAAAAATAGGCCACAATGAAACCCATCTACCGAAAATATGCCCTTGATAAAGATCAAAATAGATAAAGTCAACAACTTTGCCGTACATAACCCGGTCAATCATATTGCCAATACCACCACCAGTAATGAGGGCAAAGGGGAGAAGAAAGAGAGTCGTCCGGTTTTTTGACCAGATGACATATGCGAGTACCATGATCGTAATCACTCCAGTCAGAAGGAGGAGGACGGTTGGTGGGGCAAATTCAAGGCCAAAGGCGACTCCTCTGTTTTCCGCATAGGTGAGCGAGAAGAGGTCTGCAATAATGGTGATACTTTGGACTCCATCGCGGAGAAAGGTTAGGGCAAGTTTTTTTGTGAACTGGTCAAGGGTGATGACCAGCAGGACAATGGAGAAAAAGAGTTTCATGAGTCGGATGCCCGGGGAACAGGGTTATTATTGTTGAATTTCTTGCAGAAGGCTCTCTTTTACCGCTTTAACGGGCATCTGCATACCAGTCCAGAGCGTAAACGAGTGTTCAGCCTGGCCGATCAGCATCTCAATACCTGATATGGTTGCAGCGCCAGCCTTCTGTGCAGCCAGAAGAAGTGGCGTATCGAGAGGGTTGTAAACCATGTCATAGACAATTTGGCCAGGGTGGAGCAACTCCCGGTCAAGAGGGAGAGGTGAGTCGTTATTGCCTCTGGTGCCGATTGGAGTGGCGTTGACGATAACGCGGCACTCCCTGATTATTTCCGGATTATCAGAACAAAGAATCCTGACAGGAGCACTTTTGTCATGGCCACTCTCCTCAAGCAGCAAAGAGGCTTTTTCGGGGTTACGGACAAAGAGCAGAATCTCTTTTGGAGAAAAAAAACGGATGAATGCCTCTATGGCAGCCAGCGCTGCTCCGCCTGCGCCGAAAATAGAGAGTGTTTTGCCTCGGATACTCTCCCGGTATGGCAGAAGGGGTGCGGCAAATCCGGCAATATCCGTGTTGTGCCCGGTGAGTTTTCCTCCCTCATTGACAATGGTATTGACCGCCTGTATGGAAGCTGCCTCTGCGGAGAGCGCGTCAAGAAAGGGGACAACGCTCTTCTTGTATGGTATGGTGACATTGAATCCTGCAATCCCGAGTGCTTTTGCCCCGCGAAGGGCATCAGGGATCATGGAGGGATCCGCAATGTTAAAAACCGTATAATGGTATGAAAGCCCAAGCAGCCGACATGCCGTATTATGGATAAGCGGAGAGTAGGAATAATCAACGGCACGGCCGATAAGACCGAGAATTTTTGTTGATTTCGTCATGCAATCCCGAGCATCCGTCTGACAGAATCCTGCTGGTACAGTTCCGGAAAAGTGCTCTGAAAAAGCTCTTTTTTCTCGGGGTCAATTTTGAATGCCTTGCTTAGTGCCTTCAGGGTACTGAGTTTGTCGCCCATGGCAAAATAGGCAGCGGCAATTTCAAAGTGAGCATCAGCCGAAAGTGGCTGTAGCTTCAATGATTGCTGCAGTGCATCGATTGATGCATTGATCTGGCCACCTTCCCTGAGAACGATGGCAAAATCAACCCAAATCTGGGGACTTTCCGGATCAAGCGCTATGACCTGCCGGTAAGTTGCCATGGAATTTTCAAGATCGTTGAGATTGTACTCGATCTCCGCTTTCAGCAGCAGAAACTCAATGCTGTCGGGTATTGATTTCAGCGCTTCCAGAGTTGCTGTAAATGCCTCTTCGTACTCTTCAAGCGCTTCATGGCAGCAGGCAAGTGCAAACCATGCTTCACCAAAATCACTGCTGATCTCGATACAGCGCCGATAACAGATGATGCCTTCGGTATACTCCTCCAGCTCTTCATAGGCTATGCCGAGATTATAGAGCGCATTAATGTCATCGGGCTCATATTCCAGCGTTTTCAGATAGCTTTCAGCAGCCTCCTCAATACGTCCGGTGATGGCAAGAACGTTTGCACGGTTATACCAAGCCGAACTGAAATCATCGGAGATGGCGATGGCCATATCGTAACAGTCAAGCGCCTCGTCATAGCTTTTCATTTTGCTCAGTACCAGGCCATTATTGTACCAGGCATTGATATTGTATGGATCATAATCGTGTGTTTTGCGGTAACATGAGGTGCTCTCCTCAAGTTTGCCAAGAACATCTTTGCAGTAGGCAAGTTCATACCATGCATCAGCAAACTCGTCATCAAGTTGCAATGCATATTCAAAGTCCGATTCGGCCTCCACAAACCGTTCAAGACGCTGCAGGATAATTCCGCGATAGTAATGGAACTCCTTTTCAATGGAGGAGTCAACAAGAATATCTTCGAGTTCTCTGAGCGCTTCATCATGATTACCGGTGTTGAACCAGGCAAGAGCGAGATTCAGCCGCATTTCGCTGTCCATGGGACTGAAGACGGCCGCCCGCTGAAACGCTTCAAGTGCATCATCAAAAAAACCGTTCAGCGTCAGGCAATTACCCAGATGGAACCAGGTTTCCGTATTAAAAGGCGCTATCTCTTCAAGACGACGGGCTACAGCAAGTGCTTCAAGCTGAAACCCCTCTTCATTATATTGACTGATTCGGTCAAGAAGATCCTCCGAATCAAACATGGAATCAAGACCATCAAGGTCGGGCTGTTCTCTTCCTGATGCTCCCGCAGGGTTATGGCGATTATCGTCAAAAAAATCAGGCACATTCATAAGCAATCGTAAAGAGGTTGTCCATTCTCAGGGCAGAGTACACATAAGCCAAATATAACAGAATTTTCTTAACAAAAACATTCTGACGGTTTGGCATGGTAGAGAAGGAGAACATTTATGGTCGGTAAAAACGGTAGATAGCCGTTGCTGTTTTTGCTCCTGCTGCTGCCGTCAGCTCCTCCAGAGTTGCCTGCGCAACAGCGTCAACCGAGCCAAACCGTTCAAGCAGTTTGAATGCTGTTTTCTCTCCAATTCCCGCAATGGTGGTGAGTTCTGTCTGCAACATTCTTTCCGATCGCAGTTTGCGGTGATAGGTAATGGCAAAACGGTGAGCCTCATCGCGCATTTGCTGGAGCAGTTTGAGTGCGGGAGAGGTTTTTGGCAGGTTGAATGGGTCTCGGGCCTGCGGGGTAAAAATCTCTTCAATGCGCTTGGCCAGACCGATAATCGGGATAGAGAGTCCGAGGGCATTCAGGGTTTGAAAAGCGATATTGACCTGCCCTTTTCCGCCATCGACGACGATAAGGTCAGGCCAGGGGAGTTTCGACGAAAGCGATCCGCTGTAACGTCTCCTGATCACCTCTTCCATTGCCGCGTAGTCATCTGATCCTTCAAAACTGTTTATTTTAAACTTGCGGTAATCCGCTTTTTTGGGTTTGCCCTTCTCAAAACAGATCATTGAACTGACATAATCGGTACCCTGAAGATGAGAATTGTCAAAACATTCGATTCGCTGGGGGAGTTTTGGCAGATGCAGCAGCTCCTTAAGAGCAGTAAGGCCGTAGTGCTCTCGGGCAGCCTCGCCCCGTTTCTGTTTCTGGATCAGATATTCCTCAAGATGATGCCGTGCATTCTGACGACACATCTCAACCAGGTGAGCTTTTTCGCCGATTTGCGGCACCAAAAAGCGAATATTTTTTTTCTCCTGCGCCTCCTCTCTCTCTTTTTCCGAAAAGAGTGCTCTCAAGGTCTCCTCTTCATCGGCGCCAAGGGATTCCTGAAGAAGAATTTCATCAGGCAGAAGCTCAAGGGTCTCGAGATAATATTTTTCCATAACTCTTGCCTGCAGCCCGGAGTCGGTTTCCCCTGTGACATTGTTCATGTAGATGCGTTGCGAGCCAAGCAGTTTCCCTTCCCGGATTTTGAAGACGACGCCGCAACCATCCTCTTCACCGGTAGCGACAGCAAAAACATCCCTGTCGAGCCCATCTCCCGCAACTACCTTCTGGCGCTCGGCATACCGTTTCAGGCTCTCAAGCTGCATTTTTATCTCTGCTGCTCGCTCGAATTTCAGCTCGCGGGCAAAGAGTTGCATGGCGCTGGTGAGCGAGCGTATCATGGTGGAGGTCTTTCCTTTCAGCAGACGGGTAATTTCAGCAATCATCAGGAGGTACTCCTCCTCTGACTGCCGCCCTTCACATGGTCCCTTGCATTTATGGATGTGGTAATCGAGGCAGACTTTGTATTTTTTGGTAGCAATATTTTCCTCACTCAGACGGAATTTGCAGCTTCGTACCGGAAAAATTGAGCCGATAAGATCAAGAATGGAGTGGAGCTGACGGGACTCTGTATAGGGTCCAAACCAGGTGGAGCCATCCTTTCTTCGTTGGCGACTGATGAGGATCCGAGGGAAAGGTTCATTGGTGATCACCAGGTAGGGGTAGGTTTTGTCGTCCTTCAGGTTCACATTGTAGCGCGGTTTCAGCTCCTTGATCATATTGTTCTCAAGAATCAGCGCCTCGACTTCAGAAGAGGTGATAATGACCTCGAAATCAGCAATATGAGTGACCAGTACCAGCGTTTTGCCGTAAAGTTGCTGTTGATTTCTGAAATAGGAGCGAACCCTGTTGCGGAGATTTTTTGCCTTGCCAACATAGATTACCCGGCCACTCGAATTCCTGAACTGGTAGACGCCTGGTGATGGAGGCAGTGTGCCGAGCTTTTCAACAAGAGCTTTTTTTCTATCGGTACGGGCCGGGAGTTCATCCTCGATATCCATTGGTCAACAGGGGTTTGTTTCTTGTTTTTCCAAAAAAAGGAAAAGCCGCACGAAAGATGCGGCTTTTCCTTGAGAAAAAAGAACAGGTATGGCCTCTACTGCTCACTCAATCACATCGTACTCACCTTTAAGCGCAAACACTCCAAAGGTAATCAGGCTGAAAGAGATAATTGGCATAAGCACGACAATCACGATCGACCAGAAAATCCAGTTCTCTTCACTGGGCTTGGCTGCGATCTCTTTCATCGCCTGCATGATCACCAGCGGGATGATTCCTATCCCCATGACAGACCAGAGAATTCCAAAAAGTTTTTTTATTGCTGACATAATGGATGAAATTAAAAGGTTCTTGTTTATTCAACGTCCATGTTGTTGGTTTTGTTGGAGATGTAGAGCATTCCAATCACGAAGCTGACACTGGCAATCAAGATAGGGTACCAGAGACCAGCAAGAGGATCGGCAGGCGGAAGGCCTGGCGCCGGACGGGTTGCTTCAACAAGACGGGTTGAAATAAGCGGAACCAGACCGCCAAAAACACCGTTGCCGATATGGTACGGCAAAGACATTGAGGTGTAGCGGATACGGGTTGGGAAAATTTCAACGAGGAATGCAGCAATCGGGCCGTATACCATGGTGACGAAGATCACCTGGATGAAGACAAAGGCAATCATTTTGTAGAACAGGTTCTGAGGAAGAATGACAGCCTTTTTTATCTCTGGCTTCAGTTTGCCTGCCGCAGCAAGTTCAGCTTTTTTGGCTGCGTCCAGCGGGATGGTCTCTTTTTTCGTCTCCTTGTAGGAAGTTCCATCAGTAAAGGTTTTTTTCGTCACGATTGTGGTAATCGTATCAGTACCTTTTACCTCAACTTTTGGTTCAGAGACAGTTGTTTGTTCTACGATCTCGGTTTTCTGCTTAAGGTCTGCATCATTATACATCATGGTATAGATAGGTCTGTATGCGACCACAGCGATAAACATACCGGCCATCATGATGTACTTGCGCCCGATTTTATCAGAGAGGGCACCAAAGATGATAAAGAAAGGAGTTCCGATAACGAGGGCAATCAAAATGATCATGTTGCTCTGCTCAAATTCAATGTTGCACGCATTCTGCAAGAAGGAGAGCGCATAGAACTGACCAGTATACCATACAACACCCTGACCAGCGGTTGCACCAAGAAGAGCAATCAGCACCATTTTCAGGTTATCCTTTTGCTTGAAGCTTTCGGCAAGAGGGTTTGTTGATGTTTTACCCTCTTTTTTCATTTTTACAAACATTGGAGACTCTGACATCTTCAAACGGATGAAGATTGAAACTCCAACAAGGAATGCTGAAACAATGAACGGTATGCGCCATCCCCAGTCCTCAAAGACAGGAACGCTGAGAGTCTGGCGTACAATAAGAATAACGCCGAGCGCAAGAAAGAGTCCCAGAGTTGCCGTTGTCTGGATAAAGCTTGTCCAGAATCCACGCTTACCTGCAGGAGAGTGTTCAGCGACATAGGTTGCTGCACCGCCATACTCACCTCCAAGAGCAAGACCCTGCAACAGTCGTAAAATAAAGACAATCGCCGGAGCAAAAAATCCGATGGTTTTATAGCCGGGAACAAGACCGATAGCAAACGTTGAACCACCCATGATCACCAGAGTGACAAGGAAGGTGTACTTCCGTCCGATAAGATCGCCCAGGCGTCCAAAGAAGAGTGCGCCGAACGGCCTGATAACAAAACCGGCGGCAAAGGTTGCCAGTGTGGCAAGCAGGGCCGCCGTCGGGTTGTCTTTCGGGAAAAACTGCTCGGAAATGATTTTTGCAAGAGTACCGAAAATATAAAAGTCATACCATTCGATGAGCGTCCCGACCGAGGAAGCAGCGATAACCCGCCGGGTGCTGGACACCTCTTCGGTTTGGGAAACGTTTGTGACATTTCGTGCCATAAAAGTTTTCTTTGATTGTTTGAAAAAAAATGTAATTCCTTAACTCATTCGTGCCACCGTTTCAGGCATAAAACGGCATCCTACTTGATAAACTCATGCTCGTTCTCCTTGACAACAAGTACCGGGCAAGGAGCACGCCGAATCACATGCTCAGCAACGCTGCCGAGGATCATCCGTTTCAGGCCGCGGCGACCGTGTGAACCCATGATAATGATATCCGCTTCCTGCCGTTTTGCATAGTCGAGAATACACTCTTCGGCAAATCCTTCATAGATCACGTAATCGGCGACAATACCAGCCATATTCTCTTCGTCGATCAGCGATGTCAGCTTCGATTCAGCCTCAGCGCGTTCTGTTTCCAGTCCGTGAGAGTAGGTGATTGTGGGGTCGTTCTCAATAACGCCGACAAGAAAGACTTTTCCGCTTGAGAGTCTTGCAAATTCGTTGGCGTATTGCAGCGCTTTGCGCGACAAACCAGAGAAATCAACCGGGCAGATGATTTTTTTAATGGTAATCATAGTACCGCTGTTGTGTTTAAGTTGTTATAATAAAATATTTTAATAGAAAAATAAAAAAGAACAGCAAAAAAGCGATTTACCTGAAAGACAAGAGAAACCGGACGTTGATTTGGCGGTTTCTGTATGTCGAAATAAAATGAAAACGAAAGGGAAAAAGGTTGCTCGTGCTGTACATGATGACCTTCCCTAATATCGTTAAATTTCCTTAAGTAACAATTGTTAGTAACAGGAAATAATATCAGTAAAGAGTGGAAACTGAATATAAACGGTCAGTCAGGTAAAAAAAAGCCGCAGTTGCCTGCGGCTTTTCAGATAACAAACGTGCAAGTTAGAAGGTCACTGTTGCATAGAGTTCACCACGAAGCTGGTTGTTGTCAGTCTCTGTTAAGCCGTTATCCTTACCTGAAGCACGGTAGCGGATAGTCGGTGTCAGGCTGAAAGAGCCCATCGCTGATTCGTGTACCTTGAAGTTGTACTGTGCCCAGACGAAGAGGTTGTCGTAGTCAACATCAGTAACTGGTGAGTTGTCGTTGGTGTGGTTGTAGTCAACCCAGGCCATAACTGGTCCAGACTCACCTTTGAGTCTGAGAAGGTAGCCGTTGTAGTCAACTTTGGCATTTGTGTTCGGGTTTGTGTCATCGCAGACCGTGTAGAAGCCACTCATGCCTATTTTTGATTTGCCTGCAGGAATGGTCACATTTGCACCAAAGGTGTTCGGTGATACATTCTGATAAGCTCCGCCATCGACATCGGTCAAGGCAATGAGAGCCTGTGGTTCCAGAGTAACATCTCCAATGGAAGTCTTGTATGCAAGATGCAATGCATAACCATCATTGAAGATGCCATCGCCTTCTGCTGCAGTGTCACCTAAAGTGATGTCATTATCAAGCACAACGAGTGTGGCATTCAGGTCACCATTTCCTACTTTCGTGCCATAGTTAAGACCAAAAACGCGATCAAAACTATAAGTAGCTACCGGGATATCCACAGCATAGATGTTACCAGCAGGGATTGGTACAAGGGTCAGGTCAAAAATTGGGTTGTTGACACTGTTCAGCGGAAGACGGCCAATCTGGTAGTGGCTGCATTCCATCACACGTCCGAAGTAGAAGTTGGATACTTCAAGAGCATAATGTTCATCATTATTACCAGGATTACCGGCTACGGTTACCCAACTGCCAGGATTCGACTCGTTCTGAATCATTGTTTTAAAGAAGTAGCCGCTACCGAGGTCAGCAGATGCTTTCAGGCGGATTCTGTACTGGAGCTTGAGTTCATCAGTGTTCGATGTCTTGACATTGTTTGTTTCTGTATCGGTGAACTCGCTTCTCAGACGTACAGCAGCGTCGCCACCAATTTTCAGTTCGGCTGATGCCGGTGATGCATAAGACAGTACTGCAAACATTGCAGCAAGTGATAGCATTTTTTTCATGTGTTTTCTCCGTTAGGTTGTGTGTGTTTGTGTGTTGTTGTGTGTGTGCGAGAAAGAAAAAAAAAGCTAAATACCCTTGTGAACTGAAGCTGAAGGGTATAAAAAAGAACGGTACCTGCCATTTCATGGTTAAATGTAATAAAAATACTATGAAACAAACAGTGGTGATTTTTTGTTTCTTGCATTGATTCATTTAACGGCATTGACGACTCTCTTCTCCTTTAAAAATACGTACTATTTTCATCTCTACCGGAATTGTTTCATGTCACAAGTCAGACTCCGCGTCAGCGCGTTGTGTATCAGGGAGGATCAGGTACTCCTTGTCGAACATAAAAGTTTTGCTCCTCAGGATCCAAACCTTCCTGAAAGTTACTGGATTCTTCCTGGAGGGGCGGTCGAACGGGGTGAAACCCTTGACGAGGCGGTGAAACGTGAAATGATGGAAGAGACCGCTCTTGAGTGTACGGTCGGTAGTCTGCTTTTCATCAAGGAGCTGCTCTATCCCTATCCTGGTGCGTTCGATCAGGGTGCTCTTCATCACTCGGTCTCTCTTGGCTTTTATTGTACGGTTACCGGAGGTGAGATGATAACCGGTAAAGATCCGGAATATCCCGATGATGAACAGATGATTCTCAAGGTGAGCTGGATTCCGCTCGCCGATCTTGAGCATTATAATCTTTATCCCCCATTCCTTGTCAACTACATTCTTGCGCACCACCCTGAAGGATTACAGGATGCCGTGCCCGAGTTTTTAAACTCCCTGCAGTAAGGCGAAAGCTTATTTATCCCGGCATGGCATCTGCTGACGTTTTCACTCATGCCGGGAACTCTTTTTATTCTTTGCGGCTACGCTCTTTGTTCTTTCCTCAGAGATCGACAATGACTCCTATGGTGCTGAAGCTTTCGGGGCGATAGAAGTACATGCCCTGGCGGCTCATGCCTGAAAAATAGTTACAGGCTACCCTGACATTCTTCAGCCCTATGTCATCAAGACGCCTGCCTGCCTGCACGTTCCATGTTCCCCGGTGTCCTTTCGTCTCCTCAAGCGATGGTTGCCAGATTGGAAGCAGTTTGAAGTCTGCGGCAAGATAGGTATTTCCAGGAGTGGAAAGTTCAACACCAGCCTGGAAAGAGTGTGGATTGATACCGTCAGGAAGAGTGTGGTAGAGGTACTGGTATCCGGCATAGATACGATGATTTGGTGAACTGAGCGCTACAACGAGATTGACAAACTCCCGGCTGTAGGTAAAGGGAATGGTGCCCAGCCAGTCGCTCTGCTGAATCCATTGGTGCGTATCTGCATCATAGTGGCCATCTTCAAAATGGGCCGAAATGTGGCTGATTCTCACTTTTCCGCTGAATTCATCAAAAGGAAGCGCATCATTACTGATCGGTTTTTTCCAGCTTGCGTTGACACCAAAGAGATAATCGATAGCATCAACCGGAAACTTGAAATTGTCGCCCCGTTGCAGGAGAGAGTAGGTGGCAAAATCAACACCAGCGGCAAATTTCTTGTTTTTGCTCTGGTAAAGGTCAGCCGAGGCGCCGATATCGAGCTGCAGATAACGGTCGCCAAGCCAGGGCATAACGGCAATTTTCGGTTCCGAAGGGTCAGCAAGGAGCGGCTTGAAGAGGGTTTTGGTGGTCGGGTTCAGGATCGGTTCGGCAGCCCCTTTTTTCACCGGTATCAGGAGTACCGCAGTGATGATGAAGAGTGCTCTGCAGAGGTAACGTGTACTTTTCATGGCGAAGAGTTGATGTGTTAGCGGGCGGAAAATCATGGTACAGAATCATGTTTTACAGGGTTAGCAGGGTGTTCAGCACTGCCATGCGGACAGCGACTCCGTTAGTTACCTGTTCAAGCAGCATGCTTTTTGAATAGCCCGGAGGCTGTATGCGGTCGGCCACATTGTTTGCTATTTCAATTTCCCGGTTTATCGGGCCGGGATGAAGTACCAGCAGATGTTTCTGTACCCGTTCAAGGCGCTCATCGGTCAGACCATAATGGACAGAATACTCTTCCAGCGAGGGCAGGTATCCTCCCGTAGCTCGTTCAAGTTGCAGTCGAAGCACGATTGCTGTATCGGCCCAGGCAATGGCACGGTCAAGGTCGGTAAAGAGAGTGATGCCAAGCTGGTCAGCATCGGGAGGCATGAGGGTGACCGGGCAGCAGATACCAACCTCGGCGCCGGCAGTGATGAGGCCGTAAATGTTTGAACGGGCGACCCTGCTATGCAGCACATCGCCAATAATGATCACTTTGAGCCCATCAATTGTTCCAAAATATTCGCGGAGCGTAAACATGTCGAGCAACGCCTGTGTCGGATGCTCATGCGATCCGTCTCCGGCATTGATCACGTTTTTTGAGGTTATTCTGGTTATGAGATCTGCAGCTCCGGAAGAGGGATGACGAAGAACAAAGGCATCCACCTGCATGGCCTCAAGATTTTTGATGGTATCACTCAGGCTTTCCCCCTTGCTGACACTGCTTGACGATGCACTGAAGTTCAGCGTGCCTGCGCCAAGGTGTCGTGCTGCTATCTCAAAAGAAAATCGGGTACGGGTTGAGTTTTCAAAAAAAACCAGTGCAATGCGTTTATTCTGAAGGGATGGTTCAAAAGAGGGGCAGGGGGTGATCAACTTCTTTTTATAACCGGCAGCCATATCAAGGATGCTGGTGATGTTGCTGGCCGGAATATTGCATAATCCAGTAAGGTGCTTCAAATCCGACATATCTTTTGTGTCTTTTCAGGAAAAAAATTTCTCAAAGGTACAAAAAAAATCATGATCAAAAACAACCTTGCATGAGTTATGATGAAGAGATGGCTGGTACAAGAGAGTCAGGTTGCCTGCGAGCCGAAAGAAATGCTTGATGGCCGTATGGCTGAGGTTGCTTCGGAGCCGCTTCATGAAATCTCCGGGGAAATTATGATGCAGAGCACCTTCAGGAAAGATTACCTCTTTTTTGACCGATGAAGAGACGGGCAATGCTGTCGCCTGCATGGTGGACAGGTCAAAGTAAAAATGCTGCTATGAGAAATGGCAGTTCCTCTTTTTTTTGTAAACTGTCCTTCAATTGGTTCTCCTTCTGAATGTTATGCATGAAATGAGTATTGCACTCTCCATTGTGGATGCAGTTGTGGCAAAAGCCAGGCAAGAGGGCGGTGTCAGGATTTCGGCTATTGACCTGCTGATCGGCAAATTGGCTGGTATTGAGCCTGAATCACTGAAATTCTGTTTTTCAGCGGCAGCCAGGGAGACGCTTGCTGCAGAAGCGCTACTCAACATTGAAGAGCCGGAAGGTGTTGGCGAGTGCGGGGAGTGCGGCATGAGCTTTCCCGTCAACTTTTATTATGCAGAGTGTCCCCGATGTCGTTCATTACGGGTGAAGATCGTCTCGGGTGAGGAATTTTTGATTCAATCAATGACCATAGAAGAGGAGGGGGAGTAAACACATGTGCGATACCTGCGGATGTTCAACTGACGAAGGGGCTGTGCTCCGTAAACCCGGCCAGAGTGATTATCATGTTCATGTCAGTGACCACGATCATAGCCACACGCATGAGGAGCATCACAGCCATGATCATGGCCATCATCATCATGAAGGCACAAGCCGGAAGGTTGTTCTTGAACAGGATGTGCTTCAGAAAAACAATCTTCTCGCTGAAAGAAACCGGGGATATTTTGAGGCAAAAAAGATTTTTGCGCTTAATTTTTTGAGTTCCCCTGGTTCAGGCAAAACGTCACTGCTTGAAAAAATTATTCCGGTACTGCAACAGCGCTTTCCGGTTGCAGTCATAGAGGGCGACCAGCAAACTACCAATGATGCCGAGCGAATTCAGGCTCTCGGTGTGCCGGTAATCCAGATCAACACCGGTTCGGGATGTCATCTTGATGCCTTGATGGTCAACCGTGCTGTAAAGGAGCTTGACCTGCAGGATAATTCGCTGCTTTGTATTGAAAATGTCGGAAATCTTGTCTGTCCGGCGCTCTTTGATCTCGGTGAAGCACTCAAGGTTGTCATTATCAGTGTGACGGAGGGAGACGACAAGCCGTTGAAGTATCCAACCATGTTTCATGAGGCCGATCTCTGCATTCTCAACAAGATCGATCTTCTTCCCTATGTGGAATTTGATGTTGCCAGATGCCGTGAAAATGCCATGCGGGTCAACCACCATCTCGAATGGTTTGAACTTTCAGCAAAAACAGGAGAGGGGCTGACTGTATGGCAGGAGTGGCTCGAAAAGAAACTGTTACAGCACTGAGCATCAAGGAGAGCAGCGCTGAAGAGCGGAGGCGTCTTCGGGTCAACGGTATGGTACAGGGTGTGGGGTTCCGCCCTTTTGTTTACCGTCTGGCTGTTGCTTGTGACCTGAAAGGGTTTATCTGCAATACAGCCTCTGGTGTGCTGATTGAGGTGCAGGGTCAACTCTCGCTTCTCAATGAGTTTTCGCGTCGTTTGCTGGGGGAGCGCCCGCCGCTTGCGTTCATCGAAACCATCGAAGAGATGTCTCTTCCCTGTGTTTCAGAAGAGGCTTTTCTGATCGGGAATTCGGGTTCCGGCGTTGGGGTCGAAACACTCATTCCGCCCGATATTGCGCTTTGCAGTGATTGCCGACGAGAGCTTCTGGATCCTGCCAATCGCCGGTTTCGTTATCCTTTCATCAACTGTACCAATTGCGGTCCCCGCTATACCATTGTCGATCGGTTGCCCTACGACCGTCCATTTACCTCCATGCATGGGTTTACCATGTGTGAAGCGTGTGAGCGCGAGTATCATGACCCGCTTGATCGTCGGTTTCACGCACAGCCCAATGCCTGTCCGGTTTGCGGCCCCACTCTTTCCTTGTTTGATGCTTCAGGTACGCTCCTTTTGGGGGAGAGTGTCGTGGAGCACAACCCGGTCGATGGCACTTCTCATGCACAGCCAAAAACCGCTTTGTCCTGTGCTCACACCCTGTCCGGTGATGTCGTCGCCGAAGCCGTTGCTTTTCTCAGGAGAGGGATGATTGTTGCGCTGAAAGGGCTTGGCGGTTTTCATCTTGCCGTAGACGCACGAAATGAAGCTGCGGTACGGCGACTTCGGGAGCGGAAAGGTCGAGAGGCAAAACCTTTTGCAGTGATGATACGCGACAGGTCGCTTGTTCACGGCTATTGTGAGGTCAGTGAAACGGAAATGGCCGCACTGAGCGCTGCGCAAGCCCCCATTGTGCTTCTGAAAAAGAAAAAGAGCAGCAACCTTGCGCCATCCATAGCGCCAGGCAATGAGCGCCTTGGCGTCATGCTGCCCTACACGCCACTGCACACCCTGCTTTTCGATGAAACTCTCGACATTCTGGTGATGACCAGTGCCAATTTCAGCGAGGAGCCAATTGCAAGTGAGAATGAGGAAGCGCTTCTGCGTCTCAAGGGTATTGCCGATGCTTTTCTCGTGCATAACCGCCCCATCTACCTGAAATGCGATGATTCGGTCACCATCGCTTTATCGGGAACGTTGCGGCAGCTCAGGCGGAGCAGGGGATATGTTCCGGCGCCAATATATCTTCGCGAAGATGGTCCGGTTGTTCTTGCTGCCGGAGGTGAGCTGAAAAATACCATTACGATTCTGAAGGGTAGTCATGCACTGATGAGCCAGCATATTGGTGACATGAAAAACTATGAAGCATACCGCCATTTTGTGCAGGTTGTTGCCCATCTTCAGCATCTTTTTCAGGCTGTACCCAAGCTTCTGGTGCACGATCTGCATCCTGCCTACATGACAACACAGTGGGCGATGATGCAGAATATTCCCTTGCTTGGTGTCCAGCATCATCATGCTCATCTGGTGTCATGCCTCGCTGAAAACAGGGAGGAGGGGCCAGCGATTGGGCTCATACTTGATGGTACAGGATATGGAACTGATGGCACGATCTGGGGTGGAGAGGTACTGATTGGGGATGCTGCCGGAGCAGCACGCTTTGCTTCACTTGAGCTTATGCCATTGCCGGGAGGGGAGGCCGCAGTCATGCACCCCTGGCGGGCTGCGCTTGGCTATCTTCACCGAAGTTGTCCCGACCTGCCCGACCTTCCCTTCATGAAAGGACGGAGCATTGAGCCGGTTCTTGAGTTACTTCAAAAGAGGGTTACTATTGTTGAAACCTCAAGCTGTGGCCGACTTTTTGACGCCGTTGCCGCACTCTGCGCTCTGCGGGGTGAGATCAGCTATGAGGGAGAGGCCGCCATTGCACTGATGCATGAGGCAGGGGGGAGTATGGGCAGCAAGTCGTTCCGCTACGGGCTGCATTATGAGCAAAAGCCTGCACTTGCGCCAGTGCAATCCGCAGGAGGTACCATAGGCACGAACGATATACCGGCAGTTACAGAGAGGCTGATCAATACCCCGCGAGGAACTATCGCGAACAAGCACGATCTGTTGCATGAGGAAAAAGGGCGCTGGACGATGCTGGTTTCGCCAATTATCCGTGATGTTGTCACTGCCCTGCAAACAGGGATGGCTGCCGGTGAAATCAGCCGGCGCTTTCACCGTACGCTTGTAAACTGTTTTTATGAAATTATCGGGAAGGCATCCAAAGCGACAGGCATAACCACCGTAGCGCTCAGTGGAGGAGTTTTTCAGAACGCCCTCCTCTTTGAAGCCCTCGTGACTGAACTGCAACGTGCAGGCTACAAGGTGCTTACCCAAGCCCTTGTGCCCTCCAACGACGGAGGCCTCTCCCTTGGCCAGGCCCTCATTGGCAGAACTTACCTCAACGGCAACTATCAAGGAATCCAATAGTTCCTCTTTATTATAAGTCCTATAAGTCTCATATATCCCATATTTATTATCTTTACCTGATCACTACCAGTCAAAAAAACCACCAAGCCAATGTGCCTTGCCATTCCCGGAAAACTCCTTGAACTCTCCATTGAAAACGGCCTGAAAATGGGCATTATTGATGTGAACGGTTCAAAAACAAGAGCATGTCTTGAATATGTGCCCGATATACAGGTTGGCCAGTACACCATTATTCATGCCGGTTTTGCCCTGAAAATCATTGATGATGCGGAGGCTGCCGAAAGTCTGAAACTGTGGCAGGAGCTTATTGAAAGCGGGGCGTTTCAGCCTGATGAAGAGCCCCCTTCACCCGAATTGCTGTGAAGCCGACTCCCATGAAATATATCGATGAATATCGCGATCCACAGCTTGCCCGGAAGCTGCTTGACGAGATTCGCAGAAAAACCACCCGCCACTGGACCATCATGGAGATCTGCGGTGGACAAACCCATTCGATTATCCGCAACGGCATCGATCAACTGCTGCCAGATACCATCGAACTGGTGCATGGCCCCGGTTGCCCGGTCTGTGTAACACCGCTTGAATCGATTGAGCGGGCTCTTCTTATAGCGGCAAGAAAAGAGGTGATCTTCACCAGTTTCGGCGATATGCTGCGCGTGCCTGGCAGTTCAAAAGATCTCTTTATGGTGCGCAGTGAAGGGGGCGATGTGCGCATTCTCTTTTCCCCGCTTGATGCCCTCCAGATTGCTCGTGACAATCCCTCAAAAGAGGTGGTCTTCTTTGCCGTTGGATTTGAAACTACTGCGCCAGCCAACGCCATGGCAGTCTGGCAGGCAGCGCGAGAAGGAATTGAAAATTTCAGCGTGCTGGTCAGCCAGGTCATGGTGCCGCCAGCCATGCGAGCCATTCTTTCATCTCCCGAAAACAGGGTTCAGGGCTTTCTTGCAGCAGGGCACGTTTGCGCAGTCATGGGCTACGAGGAATATGAGCCAGTCGCCCGTGAGTTTCATGTGCCGATAGTGCCGACCGGTTTTGAGCCGGTTGACCTCCTTGCCGGAATACTGAAAACGGTCGAACTGCTTGAAGAGGGGCGTGCAGAGGTTGTGAACCGCTACGGACGGGTGGTGAGTCGTGAAGGGAACCGTGTGGCGCAAGGGATTATCAGCCAGGTCTTTGAAGTAACCGACCGGCAGTGGCGGGGGATTGGCCTTATCCCCGCAAGCGGACTTGGCCTCAGGGAATCATACCGCCGCTATGATGCTGAAAAAAAGTTTGATGTTGCACACCTCTGTGCCGCCGAGTCGCCCCTCTGCATGAGCGGGAGTGTGCTGCAGGGTGTTCTCAAGCCCGACGGCTGCCCTGCATTTGCCCGTGAGTGCACCCCGGAACACCCCCTCGGCGCCACCATGGTCTCCTCCGAAGGGGCCTGTGCTGCCTATTACAACTATCACCGAAATTTCGCACTATGACCATAGCTCCTCTCTGCCCATCCCCGATCATGCAGCATGAAACCGTTCAAATGGCACATGGCGCCGGAGGGCGTCTCTCCCAGGCACTCATGCAGCGGGTTTTTATGCCGCATCTTCATAATCCTTTTCTCGATCTTCTCGACGATCAGGCGAAGCTTGATCTTCCGCCCGGAAGAGTGGCCTTTACCACCGACAGCTATGTAGTGAGTCCGGTTTTTTTCCCTGGCGGCAGTATCGGAGAGCTTTCTGTGAACGGTACGGTTAATGATCTGGCAGTAGGTGGTGCAAGGCCGCTCTATCTCAGCGCCGGGTTTGTGCTTGAGGAGGGTTTTTTGCTTGTCGAACTTGAAACCATTGTTCAAAGCATGGCCGAAGCAGCCCGGAAAGCAGGGGTGGTGATTGTTACCGGAGACACCAAGGTGGTTGGCAAAGGGCAGTGCGACAAACTCTTCATCAACACCTCGGGAATCGGTGTGATCAGGGAGGGAGCCAATCTCTCATGCCGTAATCTGCAACAAGGGACAAGCCTCATTCTTTCAGGAACCGTGGGCGATCATGGCATGGCCATCATGACCTCGCGTGAAGGGCTCTCATTCCAGTCACGCATTACGAGCGATTGCGCCGCACTTAATGGTATGATTGCTGCCATGCTCGACGCTGTGCCCGCAATTCAAGCCATGCGCGACCCGACAAGGGGAGGTGTGGCTGCAACCCTGAATGAACTTGCCGTATCCTCCGGTGTTGGTATTGAAATCAATGAAACAACCATTCCCGTAAAAGCAGAGGTGCGCGGCGCCTGCGAACTGCTTGGCATCGATCCCCTGCATGTGGCCAACGAAGGCAAACTCGTTGTGGCCGTTGCCGCCGCCGATGCCGCACAAGTTCTTGAGGTGATGCACTCCTTTGAAGAGGGGCGCGATGCCGTCATCATCGGATCAGTGACAAACGAGCACCCCGGTATGGTGGTCATGCGCACCGCATTCGGCAGCCGTCGCATTATCGACCTTCCCCTTGGCGAACAATTGCCCCGTATTTGCTGAAGGGGGCGATGGGTAACACAGAGTATCTGAATTTCAAAATGGTTTATTCTCCGTTATGAAGCATTCCACATTGGAATAAATAATTTGTTGAAGTGTATAGTATACGCTACATTTCAAAAGAAAAAGCGTTCAAATGTAGTACATATGATACAGATATGAGCGATATTCAGGAAATCGGAGAGCTTCTCTATCGTCGGAGGAAAACGTTAGGATTATCGCAGCAGCAGGTAGCCAGCGCAAATGGAATAAGCCGCGTTACGCTAAGCCGTTTTGAAAATGGCAAACTGCCGGAAATCGGTATACGAAAGGTTATGGCCATCTGCGCAACACTTGGGCTTGAACTCACCGTAAAAGATGCTTCACCGCGCCCAACCTTGCAGGAGCTGATAAACGAACGGGAGAATTAGTATGCTGGATGTATGGGTTACTCCTCATGTTGTTGGCTCACTGGAACGGTAAAAGGAGCTACTCATATTGTCAAGGGTTGGAACAACAATGAATATCCCCATTTGGCAGCTAACGAGTTTTTCTGCATGAATGCTGCCCGCCGAAGCGGGTTGGAAGTGCCGGAGTTTACTCTTTCGGAAAACAACCAGTTTCTGATAGTCAAGAGGTTTGACTTGACAGAAGAGGGGCAATATCTTGGGTTTGAGGATTTCTGTTCCCTGAATGGTATTGGTACGGCAGAAAAGTATGACGGGAGCTATGAAAAGCTGGCCAAACGGATTCGCCAGTTTGTCTCTCCTGAACTTCAGGCCTCTGCCCTGGAGGCTTACTTCCGCTCACTATCTCTTTCTTGTATCGTGAGGAACGGCGATGCCCATCTCAAAAATTTCGGAGTACTCTACACGGCATCAAACAAACCAGTGCGCCTTGCTCCCACCTACGATATCGTTTCAACAACAGCGTATATCAAAAAGGACACTCTGGCGCTTACTCTGGACGGCAGCAAGCGCTTTCCGACAGCAAAGAAACTCATTGCTTTCGCAAAAATGCACTGTAATCTTCAGCCAGCAAAAGCAAAACTCATTATCGAAGAGGTTGCCGATGCCGTTGCTGAAACCGTTGCAGGCTTGCGCCAGCATACCCTCGATTTTTCGGACTTTAAGCCTGTTGGTGAGGCCATGCTCAGAGAGTGGAATGAAGGGCTGACGGCTATCGGGCAAAATAGTTGACGGCTCCGATATGGATGCGGAAGTGGCTTTAAGTTTATGATTACCTTATGGAAAATACCTATAAATTTCCTTTCTGTGCAGAATACGATATATGATTATTCCGTCTTCTCTTTTTTCATATCCCAATCTGTATTCTCCGAAGCGGATTCTGAAAAAGTCACCCTTTTTCTTTTCTCCTTTTAACTTCTTAATGCTATGAGAGCTTTCTGAAATCGAAGGGCTGGCATAAAGTTCTTCAAGAAAAAGTTTTACCTGACTCTTTGCGGTTCGCTGACTTTCTGAATATCTTTTAAAAATGTTTTTCTGAGGATAATTTTCATAATTGCTTAATCAGTTCTCTTACCTCCTCATATTCCACAGTTTCTTCATCCTGAACTTCTTCCATAGCTTTCAGCAATCCGTCATCAAGAAGAAGTTCCTCAATTTTCTGATATATCTGATAATCAAGAATAACACTTTGTATATTTCCTGACTCGTCAGTTATATATGATTTCGCAATATTCATTTTACATTATCCTTATGTCAAAAATTCGGCTACGAGCGTAACAAGTTATTGTCACTGCAAAAATAGTTACTATTTTCCTGAATTGAGCGATTCATCCGCAATTGGTTCAAGCTTTACAGGTTTTAACTATTTATTTCTCTAATCGTTATAGATTGTGTTATATGCTATGGTGCTCTTAACCCATTGGGTTTGGCTATTTTGAAATGGGAAATCGACGCTTATTTTCATAATAATGCTTTATAAATATTATTACATAAAGCGCTTTTTCATTACTAATCGCTCAATTCAGGATTTTCATTTCCTATCGGACTGTTACGTTCACAGCTATTCCATAAACATCAGAATATGTTAAATCCTTTTAAAAACAAAAGCAGAAGCAGATTTTATTTTCCCCTCTTGTTACAAAAGCTATCCGCAACCTCTTTTAAAATATTAGTTTGAAGGTGCCAACCAAACCACAGAGTTATGAGGTCACAGTTCAAAACGTTAACCATCTACAGCAGCGTTAAAGAACCTTCCCGACATCCTGATTGATCCATTTATCGAACATCGTCAGTGCCCTCCTGATCGGGATTTTTGCAGTGCCAGTTCCGGAGCACGAGAGAGGTATCGACCGACCAGTCAGCTCTCTAGTTCAACACGTGGTGGGTCTCTTTGAAGAGGGCAAGTAACTGTTGATAGTTCATGAGCACTAATCCTTAAGGTTTTGGTATAGGCTTTCCCTGCCAAATCCGGAGTCTTCAGCTCTTTGTGTCATTTTCTTACAGGCTTCATCTCCGCGTTATCAATATGCCTGCAGTTTCATGTCAGCAGATAGTCAGAATTCTTGTGAACTTATTTTGTAGCCGGAGAAGACATTTGAGGGGGCGCCTGTTTGTCAGGTGCGTTTGTTTTTTGGATATGATTTTTTCTCTCAAAGACATTACAGCCCCATCTAAAGCGTCGAATGCGGCGCGATAGACGTGGCCAATAGACTTCTGGATGTTTTTTTGGAAATATTCACTCCCAGAAGTGTCTCCAAGGGCGGATTTATCATCGCTAAACCGCTCAACGATGATCCGCATGAGATGGTCAAAAGCGTCTCGTAATTCCTTTATTGTCTGTAAATTTGAGCGGTAATCAGGGTCCACCTCCTCAGAGGATAATATCAGTGACTTCGCCTGCATATAAAGAGATGCGAGATTTTCTAATTGAGCAATCTTTTTTGGTGAAAATCCATTCTCATTTTGTTTGCCAGGCGCAATTTCTATTATCTTTTCATCTCTAATAAGGAAGTCTCAAGTTTTTTATGCGGTTGATACGCTCTTCATATTCTCTGGCTGTGTAGAATCGTCCGGCATTGAGCCCGACAGAACCTCTGTTGCTGTCGGAGTAAAGCTTTGTTGTCTCCCGATCAACATCGGCTGCTGTTGAAAAGCCTCCATAACTCATATCTATAACCGCTGATAACCTGTCAATACCAAGGCTTTTACAGACAATGTTTCGAGTTGTTTCCGATACTCGAATCGTCATACGTTCTCCACTTTTTTCGCTGAAGGTTATTGTTTGTTCTCATTATGCATGATTTTACGAAACATAAATTAATAATCATGCAACAATAATACTTTTGGCTCCGTACCCTCCTATTCCCCCAAAATCACCTTTTGCATAAGCATCTGGTTATTGCCATAAAAGGGCACATCGGTAGCCCCGAGCACAGAAGGCGGCAGATCCTGCAACTCGTTGAGGTTGCTCATGGGTACCAGCACGAGCTTGGCTCCATTTTCGGAGAGCATTGATACTTTGTCAGAGAAGTTCATTGCCCGCTCGATGGCGCCGCCGATGGAGATGTTCCCCAGAATCGACAGGGCTGGCTTGAGGTTTCTTTTGTAGATAGCGGAGATGATGGCGACGTAGGCGGCGGCCCCTATCCCTGACGCAATCGTTGAGCCGAGGAGTGATGTCACCTGAATGGAGATATCGTAGTTCTTGAGGGAGTGCTGCTCGTTGAGGATGGTTTTCTCGTTGGCCTTGATGTATTGATAGGTGTTTTTAATGTCTTCCTTTGGTGTGGTGCTGTTGGTGCCGGAGATGTTCAGTTTTCCGCTTCCGGTAACAACGGCGGTCTCGATCCTAACCAGAGTCAGGTTCTCTCCATCGCTTGTTGCTGTGTAGCAGACGCCCGGCTGAAGGGGCGAGTTTTCGATGAGGTGAGAGCTTCGCTCTTCGGGCAGGGAGACAAAGGTTTCTTCCTGAGTGTTTTTGTCGATGTAGGAAAAGTTAGTGTCCCAGAATTCCATGCCTCCGATACGTTTGAGCTGTTCCTTCACACGACGCCTCATTTCGAGAGCAATGGTCAAATATTCCTGCACCTCCTCCCGTGTGTATTTGCCGTCAGGATGGATCAGCTTGATAAATCCTGAAACTGTTTTCTTCACAGGTTTGGTGTCACGCTGCTTAAGGTGAGAGCCGAGCGCGAAGAACTCCTCGACAACGTCGGTATGGTTTATCTTGCGTTGTGACTTGAGGCATTCCGAAAAGAAGTCCGTGCTGAAGCCGAAGTTTTTAGTGAAATGCTTTGGCGCGAACTTAGGCATTTCCCAGCCGGGCAAATAGTAGTGTATACGGTCAAGAAAGGCGGTATCGGTGTTGATTTCAGGGGAAAGCGGGCTTAAGAGGTTTGAGTTCTGCAACACGGTTTCAATCGGCTGGTTGATGTTGCCGTTCAGCACAATTGAAGCGCTGCCTGTAATTTCGCCACCGGCACCTGCACGGGAGAAGGAGCCGGATTCCATATAATCTTTCATCAGCGGGATGGCATCCCGCTCCTTGAAGAGCTTGTCGGTTGCTTCATCAAAGGTAATAGCATCCCACTGCCCGACAGCGCCAACCTTGCCGGTGGAACCGTGTACAAAGAGCTTGGCAACGGTTCCCTGCCCGCCAGAAATGACAACAGCATAAGGGGTAAGCTCCTTGAACACATAGGTTTTTCCTGTAGATCGTGGCCCTATTTCCAGAAAATTGAAGTTCGCCTCCACCAGCGGAATGAGGCGCGATATCAGGAGCAACTTGATGCGGCGGGTGATTCCTTCCGCCGAGGGTTCAATCCCTGAGCTGCGCAAAAGGATGTCGATCCACTCTTCCGTAGTGAAGTGTGAGCGGTTGCGCACAAAGTGGCCGTTCTCAAAATTGGAGAGCTGAATCGGTTTGATCTCTTCCACCACGAAGGGATAGATGGTTGAGCCAATCATGATGCCGGGATCGTATCGCATTTCGATGATTGCCCAGATACCGCCAAGCATCATCTTTTCGTGCTGGTTTACCAGGCTTTCGCTGATGTTGGCGTGCTTGATATTGCTGTTCTGCAATTTTGCCCAGTAGACATCTTTGCCGGTATCAAGTTCAACGCTGATTTTGTCGATGATTTTGTAGCGGCCCTCATTTTTGATTTTGGAATGGATAAGGGCGCTCTCTTCGGGGTTGACATAGTGGTCGCTGAGGATGCGCTTGACATTATCAAGCCCCTTTTTGATAGCCTCTTCGTCATTCGTAGAACATGAATTAGCAATCAGATATTCCAGTACGAACACAGGGACATTTTCGCCGACTTTGAGCATCTGCACCAGGTCTTTCTTGACAACAAAGCCTCGAAAATGTTCGAGAAGCTTTTCATCCAGTTGGTCTAAAACGATACTCATAGGTTACTCTCTGGTTTCAACGAACGATTTTTAAAGACCGCCAAGGTCACGAGCAACGGTTTGCGATACAGCCACCTTCGTCAGGGTCAGCCGCGACAGGGCATCCACCACAATCACCTCAATATTGAGATGGTTGTCAAATGAGAACTCCTTCTTGATGAGTTCACCCGCTTTAATGGCCACGATGTCACTCTTGTTGAACTCCTTCCCGTTGTCGATAAAGAGGAGCTGCACCTTCCGTTCCTGGGTAAAGATATCACCCGCTCCATCATCAGCTTTAAGGTGGAGTGAAAAATAGTCGCCCACAACACCGCTCAACTGCCTTTCGTTCGCCACACTGATGTTCAGTTCCTGAAGGGAAGAGATTGTGTGGCTGAAGGTTATAAAAGGAATAATCAACTCCTGAGGCGACAACCCGCCATGAGCATATCCGTACTTCCCAGGGGTTTTGAATGGTTTCATATGTTTGGCAAAGTACACGTAGTTGAACTCCTTATACTGTTGCCTGTATTCGATCAATTCAGGTGATGGACTCTGCCTGCCGGTGGTACGAATGTATCGCTCTGCCTTTGACACAATTCCTTGAAACTGCACTTCGGCCTTGTCGGACTCATCAAGAATACCGGTAAGCACAAATCCGTGGTCGGAGGTCAGCACAACCTCCTGAAAACCGTTATTGAGCAGAAACCCTACCTTTTCGGCAAGCATATTCTCAATTTCACCGATGAATTTCAGCGCTTTGTGCTGCATCTTCTCGGCTATGTCGTCAATATCCTTGCAGGAGCAGAGAAGCACATCCACTTCAGCATGTTGAAAGTTGACCTCCTCCAACTGAACAAACTCAATCCGCATTGCGACTTGTGCGGCAAGATATGCCTCTCGCCGGGACTGCAATGGCTCAACAACTCCATCGTCACGATAAAGCAGGCTCATATTGTTTTCGGTAATCGACGGAATGCCGCAGCAGCGATATTGGTTATCAACCTTGATCGTATCACTTATTTTCGCAGTGACTCTCTGTGAAATTTCATAAGAGATACCATCACCCACAATAATTGCTATCCGTCCTTGAGCGGAACGGATTCTCTCTATCAAAAGCCCCTTCTGGTTCTCCCGGTAGTCGTCGAAGTACTGAAACCACTTATGGAGAAAGGGTGAAACCAACTGGTTGTAATACTCCTGGAATGGGCGAATAACCTTTTCGTCACCCCAGAACTCCTCGTAGATGCTGCGTATAGCCGTGTCAACCCGGTAGAGTTCGGTCGTGTAAAAGGTTGTCGCCTCCTCAAGCGACGCAATCCCCTTGATTCTGGAAGTATCAAACTCCAGCAGTTGCAGCAGATGGCCCCACAACCCCTTGCGCCATTGCCTGCCGTGGCTGCTCCTGAAACGGGCGTGTATGAGCGGGAGTTTATCCTTAATGGAGACTCTGTCCGATAAGTGCGCTACCAGGTCTTTCAGCCACTGGAGATCCACCAAATCGAACGGATGGGCGGCATAAACTTTCCAAAGTTCCGGCAGCTCCAACCGGACCGGATGCTCTTGGCAATAGCCCAGCAACGAACCCTCCATCGCTTTGGAATCGCCCCACTTCTTGTACACATCGAGGTACTTCTTCTTCGGTTTACCTGTCAGCAGCGACCCCAGAATCTGCTCAGCCACCTCTTTCGCAAGGATTTCGGGGGGTTGGCTGATGTTGCCGCGCCCAAGCCAGGTATTGATTTTTTCAAAAAAGGCCGCAACCACCACTGCATCACGGGTAGCGCAGAAACCCACTGGGTCATGGAGAAAGGGGAGGATATCACTGCCGATATCAAAAAGCCGCTCTCCACCCTTGCGGCAAAGCTCCTCCCAATACTCACGTCCTTTACCAATGCTGTTGTACGCAGCAACTTTGAGTTCTTCCGGTGTAAGCGAAATGTTCAAGCCAAGCTCCTGAAAAACCCTCGCCGCCACATAATTTTCCACCATGCGGATATCCACATACCCACAGGTTTCAGCGTAGTCGCGAATAAAGGTCAGCTTGTTTTTTTGTGATGTCGCTATTATTACAACTTTATCACCCTTGTGGAATTTTTCTACAGTGTACTTGCACTCCAGCTCCTCAAGGGAGCCATGAACCACAAAAATTGTCAGCTCCTTCGTCAATACCTTGCGCAAAAGATCCAGAAGAGAGGCTTCAGCCCCCACAACTACTCTGTTTCGCCGGTCAAGGACTTTCCTGATATCCTGATTGAGCCATTTATCGAACATCGTTCATTCCCTCCTGATCGGGATTTTCGCAGTGCCCAATGCCTGCAGCCTCTTCCAGTTGCCTTTTCAGCTCCTCTTTTGAGGGCAGATAGAGCTGATACTTTGATGCAAAAATATTTGAATCCTTGGGGAGTGTCAGTTCAACCAGCGCATCATGCTTGCGATGGCACAACAGAATGCCAATGGTCGGCAGTTCATCCTCCGTTTTGACATAGCGGTCAAAGTAGTTCACATACATCTGCATCTGCCCAAGATCCTGATGCGTCAGCTTGTCGCGCTTGAGGTCAATAAGCACATAGCAGCGCAAGAGCCGATTATAAAAAACCAGATCAACATAAAAGTGGTCGTTATCGAAGGTGAACCGTTTCTGGCGAGCCTCAAAGAGAAACCCTTTGCCCAGTTCAAGCAGAAAGTGTTCGAGGTGGTCGATAATGGCCGTTTCAAGTGCATGTTCCGAATAAGCGGTTTTTTCTTCCAGATCCAGAAACTCAAGCACAAAGGGGCTTTTGATCACATCCGCCGGTTTTTCAATAATCAGCCCCTTCTCTGAGAGCTGCCGGATTCCCTCCTTGTCACGACTGAGTGCCAGCCGCTCATACAGCGAGGCCGCTATCTGCCGCTCAAGCTCTCGGGCACCCCAACTGTTTTCGCTGGCTTCAATTTCGTAGAATCGGCGCTCATCAGTGTTCGATATGGTCAGCAAAGCAACGTAATGTGTCCATCCGAGAGAAAAGCAGCCAGCCAATGTTTCGGAGAGTTCCTGAACCATTTTGGGAGCACTGGCTATGGCATCAAAAGATGTAACAGGCAGTGCCTGTTGAATCTCCGGTAGTTCACTTTGCTCACGAAAAGATTGGTCAGGCAGTGTCTGCCCAATCTTTTGGAACTCATTCTGCCTGCTTTCAGATTTTGCAGGCAGTGCCTGCAAAATTCCAGAATAGGTGAGATAGAACTTACAGCAGAGCGCGAGGCTTCGTTCTGAACAGCCTTTGATCGTCAACTGAGCCGCGATTTTTTTTAGCAAATTGGCGCCATACTCCGCTCTGTCTGAGCCGCCCTGCTCAAACTCTACAATGTACCACCCGAACAGCCAGTTCCGGATCACCAGGGAGGTATCGACCGAGCGGGCGGCTCTTTGCTGTAACTCCTGATGGGTCTCTTTGAAGAGGGCAAGTAACTGTTTATAGTTCATAGGTTTTGCGATTTACCACTCTGCATTCAGATACTTTTTGAGCTGTCCCGGATTCAGCACCTCATAAGCGATGATACCCCTCTTCTGCAAGGGAGCGATGTTTTTGCCGACACCGTCGTCGAGCTTGGGGTCGTAGCCTTCGGAGAGCAGTTCGTCAATCTTTTTCCGGAGGCTCTCAATCTCCTTGAGCTGATGGAAAATGGTATCCTTCTCCTCTTCTGCCTGTGCGCTTTTCTCGCCAAGCAGGTCTGACTGGCGGTTGCGCAGCGCCGTCTCACGCTTTTCAATATAGACCGACTTCAGGGTAAAGAGCTTGTCGCGACTCCATTTGTAGATGATGATGAAGGCATCAAATCCCTGACGTGGCCCGGAGGTGATATGCCAGATAAATGGTGTCTTTGGCAGGTACATGAAGAGGTTGAGGTGATCGGAGAGGTCGCTAAAAAAGTTTTTGTTGTTGATGTAGTCGTTGATCTCCTTGCCAAGAACGGTCGGGAAAGCGGCAAACTGCGCGGAAGTGAGCCCCTTCTCCTCAAACTTCTTTTCAATGCGGTCAATCAATATCTCTTCGCCGGTGTTACGTACCAGAGGGACAATACCGTCGTCGTCCTCATTGAGAATTTCGCGGATCAGGTCGGCGAGGAACTCCATCGCAATGGTTTTGGCCCGCTGCTGCGGCAGCACTCCACTTTTCTTGAAGAGGTACCAGACGTTAATCGGGTTGATCTTGTTCCTGATGCAGAACTCTTCGAGGTCGTTGTTGCTCTGGTAGAGCGTCTCGAACTTTGCAGTGAGGTCGGCAATCTCCTGCCCGCTCATGGTCATGGTGGGCAGGGATTCAATGAAAGTAAAGATTTTATCAAGCGGGAACTCTGCCGTGACCTCTGTTTCAGTCAGATATGCTGCGCGGGCTTCGGGAAATACAGGGAGACCACCGATGGATTCGCCCTCTTTGGCAAGCACCATTGCCTTGTCTTCAGGGGTGAGTTCGTAGACTTCGAAGATCTTTTCGTTGATGATGGCTTCGTTGAGCAGGACTTGGGTGAGGAGGTGGTTTTCGTAGGTGAAAAAAGATTTGATCTTTTCTCGAAGGTCTATATTTGAAATGCCAATCAAAAAAGGATTAGCTTCATAGTTTGATTCCACCAAAGAAAATGAATATAACCGTTTTTTTACGTCAATCGCCGTATTTGAAAAATACGTAATAGAGTCCTCAAGCTTTTTTGTTGGAAGACAAAAAGGAACCCTATTTAAATCCCCTTGTGTAGTATTTACTGTAGGATTAAGAGACCCAAGAAGGTATGCGGAAAGCTTTGAATTTAAAAAAGCAATCACATAAGGAATGTTGTTAAAAGCTTTAGGAATAATTCCGGGGCCGCCGCCTGAAAATATTTGCCCTGTTTGCATATACCTAAAACATATGCCTTTCGAGCCACTGCTTCCATATGTTATCCCTGCCTTAAAATACAAGGATTCATTCTGAGGCCGTGATTTTTGTTTGCCTTGATCATCACAAAAATTTTTAATCTCATACCCATTGTCCTCCCAATTTACCAATAACCAATTATTTCCAAGCCATTTACAGTATATACCTCCTTTAGGATAAAAGAACCATTTTTGATTCGCTAAAATATTTTCTTCTGCATAATCATTAAAAACCTCCCATGTGTACCTCAAGAATCTCTCATTGTTTGAAGTAACTAAACCTTGAGCGACATAAAATGAATCTTGAAGAGCATTACTTCCAAACTTCTCCCGAAAAGCATCACTAATCCAGTAAATAAATGGCCATGACTTGATGATTTTCAGCTTGTCTTGATTAATGAGAATATTATGTTTATCCGTCTTTCCTGAAACAAAATTCTCCAGAGCTGTGAGAGCATAATCTTTCTTGAATTTCTCCTGTGGAGTACGGGTATACTGATCCAGTGAAATAAAGAGTGATTTGTCATTGGTCGTTATCCCTTTTTCCAGAACATAAAACGCAGGGTCAACCATTATGGAGCCAAAGAGGTTGCTCAAGCCATAATCGACAAAAATATTGATATGCAAATTGTTAAGGATATATTCCCGAACCCCCTCAAAGGTTTTGATATACATGAAGGTGAGCGGATGAATCATCGCAATCTTGCCGGTATCAGTGATAATCTCCGCACATCGTTTTATAAAAGTCGCATAGAGGTTTGAGTGAAATCCATAAGGCTTCTTGTAATTCCCTTCAATAAAAGCTTTCAACTCCTTCCCGAAATCACTTGAATCGGTATAGGGCGGATTCGCCACCGCTACATCGTACTTCCGGGTCATGATCTCCAGAAAGGTGATGGCATCATTACTCTTGCTCCGCAAAAAGCTGTTGCCGCTGCTTTGGCTGTATGCCGATACGGCGTTGTGCAAATCACGGAACAGCTCCGCTTTGAACTTTTCCTGGCTCTCAAATTCAGCCGTGGCAAAAAGATCCTGCTGGTCAGCTTTTGCCTTTTCAAAGAGTGATGCAAAATTGGCATTGAAGCGTTCTTCAATCCTGATGAGTGAGCCAAACTGGTATGCTCGCTGCAGGTCGGCCCAGATTGCCTTGATCAAACTCATCTGCTGGGAGTCGGTAGCCAGACTGCCGGAGAAGGAGCTTGCCACCACATCAAAATCGGGCAGGTAAAAATCGGAGGAGACCACATTGAAGCGCTCGATATGGATGCGGCTGTTCCGTCGCAATGCCTTAATGTAGAGACCCAACTGCGCAATCTGGATTGCCCTGTCATCGAGGTCAACACCGTAGAGGTTGTGCTCAATAATGAGCTTCCCGATCTCCTCTTCGTCATACTCAGCGCCATAGTTCTCAATCTGGTCGAGGTAGAGGTCATAAAAGAGGTCGAAGGCGTAGAGCAGAAAGTTTGCGGAGCCTGTTGCCGGGTCAATCAGCCGAATTTCAGTCAAGGGTTTCGGCTCGCGCACCCGTGTGGCGGGGATGTTGGCAATTTTGTACTTTCGCCCAATCTCTGAATCTGGGTACATCTCCAGATAGAGTTTGCCGAGGGAGTTGTTCACCAGAAACTCAACAACCCAGCGCGGCGTATAGACCTGGGAGGAGAGGGCAACCTTGTCGAACTCGATCTTGTCGCCAGACTCCTTAAATGCTTGTTTTTTGGAGAGGTTGTAGCTTTCGTAAAGCCACCCCATAATGTCGTCCGAGAGCCAGATTTCAGAGCCAACATCACTGTCCTCCTCAACGGCATTGAATGCGCCGATAATGGCGTTCAGGTCGAGCACGTAGGGAAGCATGTCGTAGGTGCTCTCACGGGAGTAGAGTCGGATTTTGTCGCTGAGGGTGTCGAAGGCAAAGCGGATATAGAAGAGCAATCCCTCAAGCTCTTCGGAAGACATGAACGGGTTTTGTTCCAGCCATGCACGGTGGCCAAAAGAGTGACCGCCATTTTCAGCCCGTTTGGTGAGCACTTCGGGGAACATCCGGTGTGCCTCCATCACCTTGAGCGCGGCAAGCCGGTTGAAGAGGGTAAAGGTGTAGTCGTCAAGCGCTTTCTGGTAGGCTGCGGCAGGTGTGCCGGTCTCTTTGTTGTGGCTTTCAAGGATGGCATCAAGCGTTGCCCGAAGCTCTTGCTGTGGCTGGTCGAGGGTGGCAGGTTCACTCTGGCGCTCTGCTGTGATACCGAGCCGGGCAAACTGGTTCGCAAAGGCTGACGAAATCAGCTCACGGATACTCTTGACGTGGTCGGAAAGTTTCATTGTTCGGGGCCTTTGCCTTTTTAGAGGTCTATTTCAATTTGGTCACTCTCCTGCATTCCGGCAACCTGTTGTAACTGGAGCTGAAGCATCTGCTTGAATGCCCCGACCGTTGTGGTGCGGGCAATTTTGAGCGAGATCCGTTTTAATGCTTTCGGTGGTGGTATGGGGATGACTTCTCCGCTATTGCTCTCTTCCACCGGTACGGGGGCAGGAGGAGCTTCCTTGACAATACTCATTGCGGCAACCTCCAGCTCGGCAAGCTTCTGCGGAGCAAGCGCGGTGCAGGTGATCATCTCCGAGAGTGAAAAGTGGGAACTGGCGCACTTGATGGTGTAGTCGAGCTTGACCTCTTGATTGATGCGCTTTTCAGCATACTCTTTGACGAACTGAACCTGCCGCAACAGGTCACGGTTCTGTGTTTCGGGATAGCTGTTGATCTCTGTGATGAGTGCGGTTGCGACGGCAAGCAGCTCCCGGTTTGCGTCGCTGGCCGTTGTATTGGCATCAACCATCAGGGTGTGGTAAAAGTCCTTGAGCTTCTGCCCTTCAACAAGAATCTCCCTATACCCTTCAACCACGGATGATGAGTAGATTTCATCAAAGCGTGTAATGGTCTCCTGAATTTCGCGGCTGGTGACGTTGGCCTTTTCAAGCTCGATTTTCAGCTCATCAACAAAGCGCTTGATGAATCTGGCTTTTTGCAGGTTCGACTTGATGAATTTTTCAATCTTCTCGATTTTTTTGACCGTTGCCTCAAACACCGCCTGATTGAGTAGGAAGTTGTCAGCCGTGTCAAGAAAGTTGCCCTCAGTCACCTTGCCGGAAAACTGGTGCAGTTTGCCAATAAGGGTGGTTTCGCTGCCAAAGAGCGGTTCAAAGTCCGTTACGGTCTTTTTCAGCGTCCGGACGGCGTTGATGTAGTACTCCGAGAGGGCACGGATGGCCTCAATGAGCGCAAAGTCATTGCTGTTCCAGTCAACCCGCTCTTTGGTCACCTCTTCGATCTTGAGGGCTCGAAGCAGGGTGACCATATCGGATTTCTGGGCGGTCGTCAGCGATTTGGAGAGTGACTTGAAGGAGGCTTTCTGGAAGTTCCGGCTGGAGCTGAAGATGCTTTCGACAACATCGTCGCGGTACGAAAAAATATCTTTGGCGTTGAACCTGGCGGTGAGGCGACCGGTACGAAAGAGTACAGCCACAAGGGTAGCTACCGTGCCATATTCGTAGCCGGTGGGGGCGCTCTTTAACTCCAGTTCAAGATCTTTGCCACTGAGGTATTGGCTTTTGATTTTGGCGGTTACCGACTCAATGCACTCAAGAGTGTCGCCCACGAAGTTGCCGTTGGAGTCGAAAAAGGTAAAGTCGTTGCCGCCGTTTTCACTGAAATTGAACTTTGGCAGCTTGTCGTTCTGCCGCTCCTTTATAATTGAGGTAGCCAGCGCTTCGGAGAGCTGCCTGGAGGGGCGTTTGTAAAAAACATTATCGAGCACCTTTTTTTGAAGGGTGTTTATTTCACTCTTGAAACTGGCTTCACTGAGCTGCACCGTATTGAAGAGGTAGATCGCTTTGGCGTTGGTATAGGCGCTGTTGATCAGGTTAAGGAGATCCTTTTCCCGTTCGTCCCGGATGACCGAGAATGAGCGGATGATTTGCTTGATGGTTGCATCGCTGTCGTTTTTGTACTTGTCGTCCATGTAGGCGAATCGCAGGATCTCCTCAATCAGGTGGCTGATGGTGCTGAATTGTGCGTTGTCGGGGAGAAGTGTGATTTTGTGCTTGATGTCGCGGGTCTGCTGTTTGATGCTCTCCATGAAGTCGAGCCGGTTTTCGGTGATGCTGTAGAGGCTGCACACCTCTATCTGGAGATCCTTGTTTGATGAGCCCATAAGTTCATCGCCAAGGTCAGTGGTAACATGAAAATTGTAGGTGACGCTCTTGTCGCTGATGGTTCCGATTGAGCGGATGGAGCTGTTTTTCTGCAATCGGGCGACCAGCTCATTTTTGCGTTTGAAGTGCTCAACCGTAAAATCCTTCATTTCATCGAGGAGCTTTGTCTCCAGATCAGAAGTGATTTTGAAGGAGTTGTTGCTCTCAAGAAGTACTTTTGCCGTGGTCAAGGTTGTAAGCGCCTCTTCAATCAGGGGCTTTACGCTGTAGTAGTCGTCAACTGTAGAGATGTAGACTTTGGTGATGTTCTCAGCCGTAGTTGCAACAAGCTCTGATACCGAGAGAAAGTGGATGGCCTTGAGCAGCCGGATGCCGTCAATGGCTGACTCTTTGAGCATCTGGCGGGCAAGGTCGTACTTGTTGACCAGGGCAGCGGTTGGGGCCGTCTGCGCTTCGTCACAGATGTCAAAGGCGGTGGCAAAATTGTATGCATTGAGCTTGCCAAGCTTGTTGCGAAGAACGTCGAAGGTGGTGATAATCATCCCTCGGGCAGCCACCTGCGAGGCCGTCAGGGCGTTGGAGGCAAAGAGAAAATTCTGCAGCAACTGGAACTGGTAGTGGTGGAAAGGGTAGTAGATGGTGAACAGCTCCCTGTTCTCTGACTTGGTCGGGATGGAGGCTTTGAGGTTGGTGATGTCGGCAATTTTCCCTGCGTTCTGGTCGAAAAAGGTGTTGAGCAACTGTTGCCCTTCGTCACTTTTCTGGAGCAGGCGGCTGCGGATAATGACATCGACTTCAGTTGATTCAAGGTGAATCTTGGTTTTAAAGCGATCAGTCACTTTGGTGAGCTGACTCTTGCTGATACTGTTGTTGTTGATCACATCGTCGAGCTTCTCCTGGGCAATGGCGATGGTCCAGACTCTGGAGGCGATGGCGGAGAGTGATTCGCTTAGCCCTTCAAGGTCAAGCAGAGTAAACTTTTTCTGGCTGATGGCTTCGCTTGCTTCGTCAAAAATAAAGACGATTGTTTCGCCTTGCTGCTTTTCGAGGTAGCGGCTCAGTTCATCCTTGAGCTTCGATGCGCTGAAGCTGTCAATGATCGAGTTCAGATGGATGACGGTTTCGTCGTACTCCTGTTCGGTATATTTCCATGCGGTCAAGACTTTGCGAATGGTTGAGGGGACGCGCATGGAGCTTGCCCGAATGCTCTGCCACTCTTCACCCGTGAGCAGCTTTACCTTCTCTACAAAGGCTGGATAGTGGCCGTCAAGAAAGAGCTGATACTCAATATAGCCGTACACAGAGTCAAGAAATCCGAGGCTTTTCAAAAAATTGCGGAAGAGGGTAAAGGTCAGCCCCTTGTCGGTGTTCTGTTTGGCGATGTCGAGAGAGATAACCCGGTTGTTGCTACTGGCGAATTTGCGCAGGTCGTTTTCGATAAGGGCGGCATCATTGAGCCCGGAGAGTCGCGGGATGATGCGCTCTATGGCTTGGGTTCCCATAATTACCCTGTTGTCGAGCAGGTAGCCAAGCATCTTGCCAAAATAGGATTTGCCGGAGCCGTAAAAACCTGAGAGCCAGACGCCAGTCTCCTTGATGCTGGAGTTATATTTTGAGGCAAAGGTGGAGAGGTGACGGCCAATATTTTCGGTGATAATGTAGTTGTCGATCTCGTAACGAATCTCCTCTTCAACCTGCTCTTCAAGGTCAATGACATTCTTGATATCAATATCGAGGTTGAGACTCAACAGCTCTTTGATTTTGGGCATAGGGCACTCCACTATTTGACAAGATGGCATCGGTAGTTTGATGCCTGTTTATGGTTGAGGAAGAGCAGTTCGTTGTTCATGTAGCTGGCAGGATAGAAGATGACAAGCGGTATACCCTGCATCATCACGGTTTTGTGTTCCATAATGTTGACATTCTCAATGCCGGTACCTTCAAGAGCGCCGGTGTGAATGAGAAAGGCTGTTTTTTCAACACGGCTTGCCTGGCATATCTCCGTGACAATCAAGGAGAAGAGGCAGTTTGGGTATTCGTTTGTGAACACCTTGAATGAGGTGCTGCTGTTCTCGCGGTAAAATGCCTTGAAACCCTCCAGCGCCTTACGCTCCTTGTCTGTTCCGTTGACGCTGTTGTATTCATCACCAAGCAGGTCAATGCTTTTGACAAACAGCTCCGCGATATCAATAAAATAACCGTCCGGATAGAGTTCTCTCGCCTTAGCGATATACTCCTCCTCTTCTGCCGGGGGATAGACAAATAAAACGGTGTTTCCACCGTTTGCCGTTCGCTTTAGTTGCGTCCGGTTGTCTTCATGTAAAACCACACGAAGATCATCGAATTTCTGCTTTTGTTCAGTGAGAAATGGCATCAACAAGCTCCTGTGGTGACAATTTTAACTGCACAGTCAAGGCCTCACCGGTAGAGGCTATATTGATAAATGGCATGAAGCTGATGTTTTTCAGCGACAGAATCAACTGCTCTCGTTCAAGAAACAAGAACTCCCGATATGGCGATTTCAGAATATCGGTGGCAGCATCATCCACACTGAGGATAACATACAAAAAGAAAAGAAGTTCATCCTCAGAAAGCCTGATATTGAGCAACCGTTTTTTTACTGCACCCTCAACCATTCCCAGCTTCTTGAGAATCGTGAGATACTTTGAACCAATTTTTTCCAGAGTCGAATCCGAGAATTTTTTCAACGGCAGAGAGTGACTCTGGCGATCTTTCAGGTAGGCAAAGATTTCATCCCCGGCAATTGTTGTCCGACCGGAAAAGTAGACCTTCAGATAAACCTCTTTGGTAAGAATCCGGAAAAGATCGTTCCCGGCAAGTAACTGCAAAAAAATAGCCCACCGTTTCAGAGTTTCCAGACCGGGGGCATTAAAAAGTGCCACCATTAACTGCCGGTGCCGTTCACTGGCAAAAACCAGAATGGTACGCTCCACTGCGGCAAGAAAGCGCTTTCGGGTGCTTTCCGTCCGAAAATCGAAGGCGTTGTTGGTCACCAGTAACTCCCTGAGATCAACCCGCCCCTTTCCTTTGGCAAACTCTGCCAGCGCAACCTCAATCAGCCGGAAATCCGGAATGCTGCCAATGACATTGATGTCTGCGTTATATACTTCCATTACTTTTTCATCTACCAGAAATGTCCTTTCGAGGGGAGCTTGTACAGTAACTCCGAGAGGTGATGTTCGCTTGCGATGTCTAAATTATGATGATTTCGGCATGATTTCAAACTCTGACTTCGAGCGGTAAAAGCAGACATCGAATTCCATAAAAAAATTCGTTTGCCCGAGAATCAGCGGCACATCACTTTTAACCCATGCAAAAACGAGACGTACAGGTTCAAAATCTCCTATTTTTGCTATGGCACTCAACGGTATTGCTGGCAAATTCCCCAAGTTGCCTGACAGCCGGATGTTTGCTTTTTGATCATCCCAGATTTCTCCAAGCTGAAGACCTGCCTCATACGGAAGCACGTTGACCGTTGCGCCGCTGTCAACCAGGCCGACAACCTCAACCTGCTGATTGTTACAAAAGAGAGGAAATGTCAGACGGGGAAGACTGTCATATTCATTTTGCGACGGATTGCTGACAGAGTATCTGAATTTCAAAATGTTTGACTATTCGTATTCGTTATTTCGAGTTTATTCATCAATATCTCTGCCACTCCGAACGTATTGTACGGTGTTGGCATTTCGTAAATTTTGCCCTGTTCAAGCGGAAAAACATTTCCCTCAGCATCAAGCTGTTCCGCTATAATCCGAATCAGTCTGAGTTTGTCAACTATCCGTAACTGCTGAACAAACGGAAGAATATCTGTCAAAGTCATAATTTCATTTCTCTGCTGTTCACTAAAGATGCTGTTTCGAAACGCGTCTTACTAATCGTCTTATCTCATTTATTTAAAATCATATACAAGAAAAACTCGCTGTTTCTGCTCCCTTGGCTTGTACAGATCCGCAATAAACTAAAGGTAAAGGTAGCAAAAGATCCTCAAACAATTATTCAACAATAATACTTCGTGCTTCATTTCACCTCCTCACTCCCCCAAAATCACCTTCTGCATCAGCATCTGGTTATTGCTGTAAAACGGCACATCCGTTGCTCCGAGCACTGAAGGCGGCAGATCCTGTAACTCAAGGTGGGTCTCTTTGAAGAGGGCAAGTAACTGTTGATAGTTCATGAACACTGATCTTTAAAGTACAGACGCCACCTTTGGTGTTACAGTCTTAATCGTGTTTAACAGCTTATCCTCTGATTTTTTTGCATGATAGAGATCCCATCGCTGTTGGAGATTCATCCAGTAGTCAGCCGACATGCCAAAAAATTTGGCTAACCGTAAGGCTGTTGCCGGTGTCACACCCCGTCGGCCATTAATGATTTCATTGACCCGCTGATAAGGAACATGGATAGCGTCAGCTAACTGACGCTGAGTGATTTTCATAGGGTTCAAAAATTCCTCCAGCAGCATTTCTCCGGGATGAGTCGGTGCCCGATGCGTTGGTATGCGTATCATAGTCACTTCTTGTTGGCTTTTAATGGTAATCAGCGATTTCAACATCCTCCGGCCCAATAGAAGACCATTGGAAGCATATTCTGTACTGGTCATTTAACCGAATACTGAATTGTCCTTTACGATCGACGGACAAGGATTCCAAACGGTTTCCCGGGGGAATGCGCAACTCGTCAAGGGTAAGAACAGAATCAAGCTGATCAAGTTTTCTGTACGCCTGTTTCCATAATACTGAAGGACAGATTCTCGCCGTTTTTTTGGTCGGATTTCCGTTAAGAATATCCTCAGTTGCCTGATTCTTAAAAGAGTGTATCATGTTAACACGGCTATCATGCTATTTTGTTCCAAATTACACAAAATCCTGAGATAGTCAAACGAGAAATAGCCCGTGAGGCATTGCATGACGTCAGAATTCATCGGTAGATTCGGTGGACAACTCCATGTTGTAACGGAAGTTCCAGGTCTATTTTTCATTAACTCTTTATAGGCAGTATTTTTACAAGGAAAAGATGTGAAAATTGTAGTCACTAAAATATTTGGAACATTATTTTTTATATCATATATTTAAGCGTTTAGCAAACCTATGATATAGTCACAATGTACGTCGATTCCAGCAAGACCACCATTAATGGCAAAACCTACCAGCGCCATCTTTTTCGTGAATCCTATCGTGAAGATGGGAAGGTGAAAAATCGCACGTTGGGCAAGATCTCAAAATGTTCGGAAGGAGAGATTGCCGCCATTAAACTTGCCCTGAAGTACAAAGACAATTTGGCAGCCCTGTTGCATATTGAGGATGTTGAACTACATGAGGGGCTTCGTGTTGGTGTGGTATATGCACTCAAAACTCTTGCCGAGAGGCTTGGTATCAGCAAGACGCTTGGTAATACCCGCCAGGGAAAGCTTGCATTGTGGCAGATTATGGCTCGATTGATCGGGCAGGGTTCACGACTCGGTGCGGTCAGGATGGCAGCAAGTTATGGCGCCTGTGATGTCCTTGAATTAGAACGCTTTACAGAAGATGACCTCTATGCCAACCTGGCTTGGTTGACGGAGCATCAGGAGCGCATTGAGCAGCAGTTATTCAAGCACAATTCAGCGGGTGCTGGCCCGGAATTGTTGCTCTATGATGTTACCTCATCATATCTTGAAGGGATGGAGAATGTGCTTGCTGCCTTTGGCTACAACCGGGATGGCAAAAAGGGGAAAAAGCAAATCGTTATTGGTTTGTTGTGTACCGCAGATGGCGATCCGGTTGCTGTCCGGGTCTTTGCAGGCAATACCGGCGACAAGTCAACCGTTGCAGAGCAGATTCGCACCGTTGCCAACACTTTTGGCATTGAAGAGGTAACGATGGTTGGCGACAAGGGTATGATCAAAACGCCGCAGGCCAAAGAGTTGACCGATGCGGGATTTTATTACATCACCTCACTCTCGAAACCCGAAATCAGAACCCTGCTGAAGGCAGAGGTACTGCAAATGGATTTTTTCGATTCAGAGCTGTATGAGGTTGAAAATAAAACCGATGGCGTTCGATATGTGCTGAGAAGAAATCCGGTTCGAGAGGCCGAGATGGCAAAGAATCGCCAGGAACGGGTGAAAAAAATCCAGCGTCTTGTTGAGGAGAAAAACAGTTACCTCGCCGGTTCCCTCAAGCGTGACAAGGATGTTGCACAACGCTCTCTTCAGAAAAAGATCAGCCAGTATAAGCTCAATGATGTGCTGGAACTGACCCATCAGGAGAGGGTGTTCACGGTAACGGTCAATGAAGAAATCCTGAAAGGAGTCGCTCTGCTGGACGGCTGTTATGTGATCAAAACCGATGTCAAGAAAGAGCTGCTTTCGACCGAACAAGTCCATGATCGGTACAAAGATCTGGCCAAAGTGGAGCATGCATTCCGGACGTTCAAGCAAAGTCATCTTGAAATCAGACCGGTTCATGTGCGAACCGAAGCGAGCACTCGTGGCAATGTCTTTGCCGTTATGCTTGCCTATAAAATCGAGAGGCAGTTATCAGAACTCTGGAAAAAATGTGAATGCACGGTACCGGAAGGAATTGATGAACTTGGCGCAATACGCAGCACAATCGTCACCCTCAAAGGGTCAAGCTGTCAGAAAATTCCCCAGTCGAAAGGATTGGCTGCTGAGTTGCTTGCCGCTGCCGGGATTACCCTTCCTTCGGTCATTGATGCCAAAAATGTTGATGTAGTCACAAGGAAAAAACTGGCCCCGAAGCGTAAATAAAATTGAAATAAGGTGTTATAGGGATTTTTCGTTCTTTTATTGCTGGAACTTCCGTTGTAAACCCCGGTGTGCCGGTTTTCCGATCAATCTGGTTTGCAAGAAAACCGCTGAACAGAGCCAATTGCTGATGGCCGTGCACAACATCTTCCGTATCGTCAAAATCCAGGACAATGACCTCGGGAGGTTCGACATACGAAGCGAGAAAATGATCCACAAAACCCTCTGCAATCCGATAGAGATCACGACGGGTAATCATGTTTTCCAACCTGCTGAACGTCAGTTGACTGGCTAAATCAAGGCCGGTCTCAGGTAAACGACCTTGGTCAGCAAGCTGCTGATGCCACCATCAAAATCTAGAGCAACTTTTATGGCGAATAATTCAGCATAAATATTTTGAAATATATCTGTACTTTGTAGCTTAAGAGGTTGGCATCAGCTTGCAAAAAGTTTTAAAACATGCACTCGATCATGCCAAAATCAAAAAACCAGTAACGCTTTATTGTTTGCGGCACTCTTATGTAACTCATTTACTGGAAGCATGAACGGGCCTACGTTACATACAAGAACTATCTATACCCACGTATGCGAACAGAGTTTACTGAAAATTTCCAGTCCCTTTGACAATTTGTAAAAAATATTATGCACCTCAAAGGTGTATAAAGCATGCCAGAATAGCTGGTTTTATACACCTTTTGGTGGGATATGGTGCATAGATAAAGAAGTTAGCAAGCATTAAATAAACGACCCTTATTACAAAATAAGATTGACAGTAGAAAATACATGGAAGACCCAATTGAAGAATTAAGAAAACAAGTTATAGAATCCCTTTCTAACAAAAAAACTGATTGGGAAGAAAAGATATATAATAGCCAACAGTATCAACAAGAAATCAAATATCTGAATGATATTACAAAAGATTTTCTTGATAGTATAAGAGCTGTATCCATTTATTCTTCTCGTGCGGGTGATATTTACGATAAGTTTTTATGCATTAGAGCAATTGATGATATGATTCAATCTTCAATTGGTGTTTTAGTTATGATTCAAAATGGAATTCATAATACTGCAAGGAGAGAACTTAGATATTTGATTGAAATGATAACCAAATACGTGATTGTAGATTATGCAAAAATGGGCGAATCTTTTGAAACTAAAACTGAATATTTGAAAAATGAAATTCCTAATTCGTCAATTGAAATTGTTGAAGAATATTCTACACCTTTCTTAAGTCCAGTTAAAGAAGATTTTAGAAGTGAAATTTAAGATTTCTTCTATAAAGCCTGTGCTTATGTTCATCCGTCAAAAAAGCAAATAGATGAACAAATGTTGAATTACGGTAATGGTCATACCATAGGTTTTGAATCGGCTAAAATGTTCTATGACATAAATAAAATCGTTTTCAGAGCATATGATATGATTTTAGTAATGGTATTTCATAGTTTTGGACCTTCTATGAGTGCTGATTTGTTTGAACAGATATTTAATGAAAATCAAAATTGGAAGTTTCATAAAGGGAAATACATGAAAGAATATGCAAAATTAATGAATTACATGAATAACGCTTGCTAACACATGGTATAGTGCATGTGGGTTTCAGAGGTTTTCGAAGGCAGTTGGCTCGTAAAAAAAGCCGGTGTAAACTGATAGGAAATCGCTTCGTAATCCCACACGACACCATACCATAAAACGTTACAAGCAAGCCTAAAAAAAAGACAGCGACATGAAAATTGATAAGATGACATACAAAGACAGAAAAGAAAAACAAATCGGAATGACTGCCGACCACACCAGCCGATCCGAAAAAGTTTTATTTTTTTGCCGACCCGCATTTTTTGTTTTTAATGCCGCCCCACAGCAAACACATTTTGTTTTTCCCACAAGCCCAGCCTTCTTGCCTAAAAAAAAGAGTTTGCTTTTACAACCGCACAAATTCATTAATTTAGCAGAAAAATGAAAATGATTTTATCAGTAGAAAATATAAACAAATCATTTGGCGAAAGGCGACTTTTTGAAAATCTCTCTTTATATCTTGAGAAAGGAAAGATATATTCTCTAATGGGTTCAAATGGTTCGGGCAAGACAACTTTATTTAATATTTTAACTGGGTTTGTAAAAGTTGACAGTGGTAAAATCCAATTCAATAATAATAGCATAAGTTCTAAATCACCTACAGAAATCAATAGGCTTGGTATTGCCAGAACATTTCAAGATTTAAGAATAATACATGGTCTTACGGTTAGGGAAAATGTACTAATGGTGATGGAAAAGAAAATGTTTCATATTGCTACATTTGAAGAATTTAATAAAGTAAATGAGATTCTTAAAAAGGTCTCTCTTCTTGAATATGCTGACCATTTGGGTAGTAACTTGTCTTTTGGTCAGCAAAAACTTCTAACCTTGGGTTGTTGTCTTGCCAATAAACCAGTACTTCTGCTTCTAGATGAGCCAATTGCAGGCATCGACAAGGATAATAAAAAGATTATTAAAGATATCATTTTAAAACTTAAGAATGAAGAGATAACCATACTTCAAATAGAACACGATATGGAATTTATTGAAGAAACAAGCGATTTGGTTTTTCAATTAGAAGATAAGGGATTAAAAATATTGGAAATAAACAATAATTGTTAATTTTGCTATTTAAAATTTCAAAATGCTAGAAGTTAAAAATATATCTACAGGTTACGAAAAAAAACAGGTTCTTTTCGATGTATCTTTCACAGTTGGTGACAACGAAATTATCTTATTAACCGGTGGTAACGGTAGCGGGAAAAGTACGGTTTTAAAATGTATTTATGGATTGCTTCCTATTTGGAATAAAAATGGAAAAGTTATTTTTAATGGTGACGATATTTCAAGACTTCCTTCTTCAAAAATGGTTAAAAAGGGTATTGTTTATATACCTCAAAAAAACAACTATTTTGAATCATTAACGATACATGAAAATCTTGTCGTTAGTGGTTCAACATATTCAAATGTTGATATTAAGCAAAGAGTTAAAGACGTTTATAAATTGCCAAATCTATACGAATTCCGAGATCGCACACCGTTTAGTCTTAGTGGTGGCGAAAGGCAGATGCTTGCTTTAGGGAATGCGCTGATGCACCAACCAAAGCTAATATTGTTTGACGAACCATTTGCAGGTTTAGATGAAGCGAATACTAAAATAATGGTTGAAGAGTTATTGAGTCTGAAAGAAAAGAAAATAAGTATGTTGATTGTTGAGCACAAAAAAAATCTTAATGCTTATGCAACAAAAGAGTTAAGTATGTATTTAGGAAAAATAATTTAAAACAAAAAATATGAGAAAGTTTAAAGTATTAGCTATCATTATCATTATTTCCGCTTATTTATTTGCTTGTGGAAATAGTAAGAAAGAAACTATTAACATTGGATGTTCATTGCCCCTAACTGGTGAAGGAGCCAATTATGGAAGATCTGTAAAAGAAGGAGTTGATTTAGCTATTGAAGAAATAAATCAAAGTGAAATGTTTGATTTGCCTTTGAAAGTTATTTATGAAGATGATAAAATGGATCCAAGGGAAGGTGTAAATGCGATTAATAAGCTTATCACTGCGGACAATGTACCAATAATAATTGGTCCTTTTGGGTCTTCAATAACATTAGCTGTTGCTCCAATAGCAAACAAAAACAAAGTTGTTTTACTGGGAGCTAGTGCCACTGCTGATAATATTAAAGATGCAGGCGATTATATTTTCAGAATCACTCCTCCTAACTCGAAGCAAGGTAATGATGTTGCAAGTTTCTGTTTCAATTCACTTAATTCAAAAAAAGCAGCAATTATTTATCAAACAAATGATTATGGTACTACCCTAAAAACTGCTTTTGAATCAGAATATCTTAAACTTGGCGGCGAAGTTCTCATTGTTGAAGGAGTTGATTTAGGAAACAAAGATTTTAAAACTCAGATTTTAAAAATTAAATCTAAGCAGGTTGATGTTGTTTTCTTTCCCCTTCATGTTGCAGAATCTGGAAATTTTCTTAAACAATCCAAAGAACTTGGATTGAATGTAAAATTTATTAGTTGTGATGGAGCTATGGTAGATGACCTTCTTAAGCTTGCAGGAAATGCGGCAGAAGGTACATATTATACCTCCTTAGCATTAGCTTATGGTATGAATGATAGCCTAATAAACAGTTTTAACACAAATTTTAAAAAGAAATACAATAAAGAGCCTGATGTTTATGCAGCATACTACTATGAAGTAACTTATATCTTAGCACATGCTCTAAAAAAAGCTAATGGCAACATTGGTCAAATAAAAGAAATTCTTTATTCAATAAATGGGGAAAATGCCTATAATGGAATAACTGGTTTAACAAGTTTTGATACTTATGGAGAGGTGGACAAATCATTTTCAATATATGTAGTTAGTAATAATAAATTCAGTCTTTTCAAATGAGTATTTTTAATTCGATTAAATATAATAATACAAAAGAGGAAAGTCAAAAAAATGAAATAGTTATTATACTATCTCATTTTATTGAAAACCCTTTTTCAATATCTGGCATAGAAACTGAATATAAACATTTTGGAAAAAAAGCAATTCGTGAAATAACAAGAAATACAATTTATTTCCTTGTTGTTTTAATGATTGCTCAAATTTCATTAAATTTCTTTTGGCTGTGTAGGGGGGAGAGTTTTCTCAATACAAATTTTAGCAAAATCTTTTTTCATCCTTTTTCAGTTGCGGTATGGCTTTATCTAATACCTATTCTAATTTGTTGGTTTTTTTTGTTTTTGACCCGAAAACTAAAAAATAAATCTGTAGATGAATATTCAAAATACTTATTAAGTATTGAAAATAGCAAATTTAAAAATGCACTCAAATCATTAATAAAATATTTATATACTATTATCCCATTGACATTTCGCACTATTTGGATATGGACTTTGATATTCGGTATTGCAACTGTTTTTACGACTGAGAATATTAAAATTGATTTTAACTCTCAAGTTGATATTAATGCTTTTAATATATTGTCAAGCGGACTACTTAAAGCAATTATCATTTCAATTATAGCCTACATTGCGACAAATGTCATACACGAATTACTTCAACTAAGAGAACAATATGTTGAAGGAAAAGATGAAATGAAATCATTAAAAGAAAGTATCGAAATTGCAAATACTGAAATGCATCATCTTTTGGAACAATCAAAAGTTGCGCTAAAGTATGTTGATACCTCGAACTCGATTACTAAATTTCTAAACGACACAAAAAATAAAGGGACAGGAATATCATCCGAGGCTTTTAAGTTTGTTGCCGGAATTGCAAGTTTAACGGAAGGTATGACAAGTAAGATTGCTCATGATGAAGAAAAAGTACTTATCTCTTTAATTAATAGTTACAATAGTATGCTTGGTAACCAAAGTAGAAGAGTTTCTGATGGAGATTCAATATTAACTACATGGAACAATTTAGGTACTATTTCAAAAAATCTTGTTGAAACAACTTTAAGTAATCCTAAAATTTTTAATGGTTATGAAATTTCATTTTATGCCTTGCAGTTAAAATCTCCTTATCAGTTTATTCAAAAATATTTTGAGCCAAACAATAAGGAATGGATGGAGTTTATCAATTTCAACATTGCAAATAATCATGTAAACAGGTATTTTGCTGTTATAGATGAAACAGTTATGAAGGATTTGAACAAAGAATTTTATGACAATTTAAAATGTGGGAATGGAAATTTTACAATTTTCAAAAACACTCCTTATCTAAGAGAGGTAGAATCAATCAACGCAACAAATGTAAGTAAGAATCTTGATGATATATTCTTCTACGACGAGCAACAAATAAAGTCGTTACAAAGTAACCCTAAGAAGTACGGCGACAAATTACTATTTCAAAATAGTGCTGCAAACAGGAAAGAAATAAAGCTGAAAGATTTATTGAATGATGTAATTCATAAGACAGGTTCTTGTATGATTCGTAATTTTAACAAAATTGAGTTAAACAAGTTGTTAACTGATACAAACGATAATACTACTACTCGTGAAAAACCCACAAACAAATTGATTGATTATTTAGCTATTCGCATAGAAAATACTACTACTAAAGATGAGGAATGGTTATTTTGCGTTAAAAGTATTTATGATGAAGATATAGATACCGCAAAGGTTGAGTTCTTGTTTAAAAAAGACGGAGATAAAACACAAAATAAAAATTGGGAAAAAACTAAAGAACAATTAAATGAAATTTTCTTTCTTAATAAAAGCAATGAATCTAACTTAACAAAATGTGTAAAAAACATTCAAAATAATGAAAATGAATATTGTAGTTGTAACGATCCATTAAATTGTACTTATCCTAAAATCAAGAATTTTAAAATAATACCCATCAAGGATTTTAAATAGAATGGAATATTATTTGTATCCAATTATTTAATCAATGAAACAGAAAAATAAAGCGGAAAACCTTATGGAAGAAATAAAAAAAATAATTATCAAAACTGAATTTAATGGCAAAGACATCAATGCGTTTAAGGAATCTGTTTATAAGAAAATTGAAGAGATATTTTCTAAACAGGTCATAATCGATAAAAAAATATCTGAAAGTGCAAAGCAGATTTAAAGATAAGCCTTCAGTATTGTTGTTTTTCCCTCCAGGTTGGTCATTAAATTATGGTGCTCCTCATATTGGTTTGCCCATAATCAAAGGTTATCTTAGTAAATATAATATTAGCTGTGACATTCAAGATTTAAATATTGAGTCTTCACGTTTTTTTGGTGTAACCCTTTCGGAACAAAAGTTATTATCATTAATGACAGATTTTGATTCGGAAAACGCATACAAATTCTACTTTAGTTTTTCTGATAAACTACAAAAAATTGCAGAAAAATATAAAGGACAATGGAGAATAAAAAGTGGTTTTGTTTACGATGGGTGTGACCTAAGTTCATCAAAAGATATTGAATATTTTTCCAAAATCGAATCACCATTTACTAAATTTTACGAAGACAATATCATTTCAAAGATTAGTAACCATAGTTATTCTATTATTGGGATTTCTGTTACTGTACCAAGTCAATTACTATCTGCCTTCGAAATATCACGAATAATTAGAAAGAGCGGTTATAAAGGAATAATAGTTTTGGGGGGCAATACAATAACAAGATTAAAAGAGGAATTATTTTTAGATTGGATTTATGATGTTGTCGATTGTATTGTTTTAAATCAAGGAGAAGAATCATTAAAATTAATATTTGACTCTCTACAAAACAATGGAAAATTCGACAACATCCCTAATCTATTATGGCGAAAGAATGGTAAAATTATTTATAACGGATATAAACATATTGAAAAATCACAATTTTCAATGCCAAATTTTGAAGGTTATCCAATTGGCGAATATTGGGGTATTAATTATTTGCCAATAATTGGTGCAAGAGGATGTTATTATGGGAAATGTAACTTTTGTTCTATCCCCTATGCTTGGGGCAATGATGGATTTGTTGGTTTAGATAATCCAACACATGTATTTAATAGTATTAATGAATCTATTCAAAAATATAATATTCATAATTTTAGTTTCGTTGAAGAAACTATGCACCCAAAAACCATTAAAGAAATTGCTAAACTTGTTGCGGAGTCAAACATTAATATAAATTTTGAGGGCTACATTCGGTTTGAGAGTATTTGGCTTAATGATTCTTTATTGTTATTACTTTCAAATTCTGGATTAAAAAAAGTGTTTATTGGGATGGAGTTGATTTCAAATAAAAATAGAAACAATTTAAATAAAAATGATAATGCTAATCAGATAGTTGAATTTTTAAAAAAATTTAAAAAGTATGGAATTAAAGTGCATTTGTTTACAATGTTTGGGTTCCCCGGTACAAATGAACTAGATGCGATAGACACGGTTAAGTTTTTATTTGATAATTCAGATTTGATTGACACAATAGATGTTTCTCATTTTGTTTATTCTAAACATACGCAAATAAATGGAGTAACGCCATTAATTGAAACAAGTAAAGATTGGGCTATTGAATATGATTTTATTGCTGAAAACAGTTCTTATATTAACTCAAAAGAAGCACAAATTTTGGCTAATGGACTTGAAAGTATAGTGATTCAAACCAAGCCCCAATGGACACATCCAATATACAGAATGTACACAGCATGGCAATAAATATTTAAACTATGATAATTAACCTAAGAGAAAAAAAATTCCTATTTTGGAAATGCAACGAACAAAAATTGTTGACTTAAGAACTGTGCCTATTAATTTTTATCATAAACTTTCAAATGAAGATTATGTTGATGTTAGAGCGATGGGGTTATCTGGTAATAATCATTACTTCATAACAAATAACCCTCCATATTATACTTCAATCAAAGGTTCAACGGAAAAACTATTACTCAGAAAAATTGTTGTTCTTAAACTTATCAAAATAAATAAGAAACTAAATAAAAATGGAATTGAACTCTATTTATTTGATTTCTATAGACCTATTAAAGTCCAACAATTTCTTTATAATGTTTGGCTACCAGCGTATTTAAAAAAAATTCATCCCCATTACACTCAGGGTGACATTACTATGGAATTAAACTTTTATTCAGCTAAACCTCCAATATCAGAAGATGAGTTTGACAGGAATGCACCTCCCCCTCACACAACTGGTGCAGCGATGGATGTTACACTAAGATTTAAAGACACAAAGGGGCTCTTCGCGGCATTTAATGGAAACAGAGTAATAATGGCTTAGCTTAGCGTAATCTCAATTCATAGAATGAGTCAGAACATACACCTATGATAAAGGTGATGACCATGCCGATAACCCATAGAGACAACATCTTCAACTATGCAAGCACAACACAGCCAAGGCATTAAGCGCTCAACAATAAATTATTCCGTAATATAAGGGCAAGAAGGTAAACACAAACACCTGCCCTTGTAAATCATGAAGTTAAGTTACTTTGAATTATCTGCCATCGATCGTGCAAAGCTACAACAAATTGTGGCAAAAGGAAGAGATTGGCAAGCACGTCATCGGGCTCAAACACTGTTATATTTCAACGACGGGTTGAGTGCAAAGACCATCGTGGCATTGCAAGACCTGAATATCGATACGGTTTATGACCGACGTAAGAACTGGTTATCAAAGGGGTTTGCTGCTTTATATGACAGGCATCGAAGCGGCGCACCTCCGAAACTAAACGCCATTCACCTTGAACAGATCACGATTTGGGCGGAAAAGGAAGCACTGACAGCTCCAGCGATAGTGGCTCGGTTAAAGGAAGAGTGCAATGTAAACGTGAGCGTTGGTACCGCAACTAATGCGTTGAAAGCACTTGGTTTTGTCTGGAAACGTACACGCCTGTGGTTAAAAAAAAACGAGATGAAGTCCGGTTTCGACAAGCACAGTTAGAAATAGAATTGATGAAAGATGAAGTCGAACGCGATGAGAGGATCTTAGCCTTTGTAGATGAGACTGGTTTCGCACTGGCCCAGCCAAACCGCAGCGCCTGGACTCCGATAGGCAAATGTCACAAGATTGACGCCAACCGGGGAAAACGCCTGAATGTCATCGGAGCCATGCTCTCAACGGGTGATTTGTTCTCAGTTGCGCTGTGGCAAACAACAGATTCACTTATATTTACCGGCTTTCTTGGTCTGCTGATGAACTACGTGGGTAAACCTTTAACGGTCATTCTGGACAATGCGTCATTCCATAAAGCGAAAGCGGTTCAACCGATGTTAAAGGTGCTGGCTCAAAAGGGGCTGACTCTTTATTTCTTGCCACCTTACAGTCCAGAACTCAATCGAATTGAAAAGTATTGGCACAAGGTGAAGTATGAATTGATGGAATTCAAGACGCGAAATGAAAAAACCCTTGAAGAAGATGTTCGAAAAATCTTAGCTGGTTTTGGTACTGATTACGTAATGACTTTTTGATGAGCGCTTAGGAATAGGCCTATACAGCTAAATCTACCTTAGAAATGCCTCGGCGATCTGCTAAGAAAGCTTTGAAAACTACCAAACCAAAATATTCGTTTACCTTAGAAAACGGAACCTTCTTATCGTCTGACGACGTATTAATGTTTCACTTCAACCCATTAAATTCCGCGAATATCCCACAAAGGAGCTATTATTTATGGGTACTATATTTGATGAAATTACCAATTTTGTACATACAGACTATTTAGAACTTAAAAGCATAAAAGCTTAAAAGAACAACTGACAATATCTGAAGAAGAAGCTTTAAAAAACAGAAGATTATTATATCATTCAATGAAAGAAGAAGGGATAGTAAATTATCCATTTGAAATGGTGGCATTATTCATGGGGTGATCAGATGTGGGCAATTCTTTCAGATAACAAGAAAGTATTTTATTCGAAATTAATCTTATGAATATGCTAGCACAAATATGTTTTAATATTTTAGTTTCATTTTCTATATATTTGCTTATATCGACTTCGTTTTCAATAATATATAATTCAGTTAAGTTTTTCCATTTTGCACATGGAGCTATTATAAGTTTAGGAGCATATTTTAGTTACTTTTTTTATCTACAGCTTAATTTGCCTTTATTTATTGCAATTCCTTTTACAGTATTTTTATCAATTTTTGTGTCATTGTTAATAGAATTATTAATTTACAGACCGTTAAAGAGAAGAAAAGTCTCATCACTTTCATTACTTATAGTTTCGCTTGGGATTTATATAGTATTACAAAATGTCATATCATTAATTTGGAGTGACGGTGTTAAGAGCATAGTCAAAAATGAAATAGAAACAGGAACAGAAATATTCGGGGCTCACATAACTAATATACAAATTGTAACCATAGGGTTAAGTTGTATCATATTTCTTATTAAAATGTTATTCCTCCAATTCCATAAAATAGGACGAAATATTAGAGCAATCTCGACAAATACTGAATTGGCTAATATCATGGGTATTAATTCCAATAGAATAATTTTATGGTCTTTTGCGATAGGGAGTGGTATAGCTTCAATTATTGGAGTTTTGGTTGCTGCGGATACTGGTTTGACACCAACAATGGGATTTAGTTTGTTGCTTTATGGTGTTGTTGTAATGATTATTAGCGGCATTGGCAGTAATTGGGGGCTAATCGGTGGTGCCTTATTATTGGCCACTATACAGCATCTAACTGCATTTTTTCTCGATGGCAAATGGATAGATGCAATCACCTATTCTATTTTAATATTATTTTTAATTTGGAAACCTCTTGGTTTTAGTGGTAAACGCCTCAAAAAAACAGAGATATAATGGAATATATTTTACACCTTCTAATTATTGTTTCTATTTACGTTATGCTATCTCAAAGCTTAAGTCTTACAGCTGGCTTTGCTGGTATGATTTCTTTGGCTCATGCAGGATTTTATGGCATTGGGGCTTATACAACTGCATTATTATCAATCAATTATCAGATGCCATTCATTTACACTCTTTTTTTTGGGATCCTTATTTGTGGGATAATAGCAATGCTAGTTTCAATAATTGCACTAAGAACTATTGACGATTATTTTATTATTTGTACATTAGGGATACAAATTGTCATTTTCACAATTTTAAATAATTGGATGAGTTTAACAAATGGCCCAATGGGCATAATGGGCATCCCCTCAATTTCTGTTTTTCAAATTGATTTTAGTAATAAATTATCATTTTTAATTTTAAGTATTATTTTTTCAGTAGTTATCTTCATTTTTATCAAGTTAATTGTTAAGTCAAGTTTTGGTAGAGTATTAAAAGCATTGAGCGAAGATGAAATATATACTCAATCAGTAGGAAAGAATGTCTATTTATCTAAAGTAATTGCGTTCACTATAAGTTCAATGATTGCAGCTATTCCTGGCGCATTGTACGCACATTACACATCGTTTGTTGATCCGTCAAGCTTTACAGTTAATGAGTCCATATTTATTTTATCAATTGTCATTATTGGAGGGATGCGTAACCTTTGGGGGATTATATTTGCTGCTGCATTTTTGGTATTATTGCCTGAAGCACTTCGTTTTGTTGGGTTGCCAAATAATATTGCAGCAAATCTTAGACAGATAATTTATGGTATTATTTTGATTTTAGTAATTTTTAAATCAACTACCCCGCAGCAGAGCTACGGGGTATAAGTTTATGTTTAAGAATTCTATCACTAAGCAGAGCTTCGAGGAATAAGTCCTATAGTGATTTAAAATAATAATTGATGATAGAAGAACAAAGTAATAAGCGCTCATCAAAAAGTCATTACGTAATCAGTACCAAAACCAGCTAAGATTTTTCGAACATCTTCTTCAAGGGTTTTTTCATTTCGCGTCTTGAATTCCATCAATTCATACTTCACCTTGTGCAAATACTTTTCAATTCGATTGAGTTCTGGACTGTAAAATGGCAAGAAATAAAGAGTCAGCCCCTTTTGAGCCAGCACCTTTAACATCGGTTGAACCGCTTTCGCTTTATGGAATGACGCATTGTCCAGAATGACCGTTAAAGGTTTACCCACGTAGTTCATCAGCAGACCAAGAAAGCCGGTAAATATAAGTGAATCTGTTGTTTGCCACAGCGCAACTGAGAACAAATCACCCGTTGAGAGCATGGCTCCGATGACATTCAGGCGTTTTCCCCGGTTGGCGTCAATCTTGTGACATTTGCCTATCGGAGTCCAGGCGCTGCGGTTTGGCTGGGCCAGTGCGAAACCAGTCTCATCTACAAAGGCTAAGATCCTCTCATCGCGTTCGACTTCATCTTTCATCAATTCTATTTCTAACTGTGCTTGTCGAAACCGGACTTCATCTCGTTTTTTTTTAACCACAGGCGTGTACGTTTCCAGACAAAACCAAGTGCTATCAACGCATTAGTTACGGTACCAACGCTCACGTTTACATTGCACTCTTCCTTTAACCGAGCCACTATCGCTGGAGCTGTCAGTGCTTCCTTTTCCGCCCAAATCGTGATCTGTTCAAGGTGAATGGCGTTTAGTTTCGGAGGTGCGCCGCTTCGATGCCTGTCATATAAAGCGGCAAACCCCTTTGATAACCAGTTCTTACGTCGGTCATAAACCGTATCGATATTCAGGTCTTGCAATGCCACGATGGCCTTTGCACTCAACCCGTCCTTGAAATATAACAGTGTTTGAGCCCGATGACGTGCTTGCCAATCTCTTCCTTTTGCCACAATTTGTTGTAGCTTTGCACGATCGATGGCAGATAATTCAAAGTAACTTAACTTCATGATTTACAAGGGCAGGTGTTTGTGTTTACCTTCTTGCCCTTATATTACGGAATAATTTGTTGTTGAACGCTTAACTTGACAGGTGTGATCGGAAAACAAGAATAAGCCAAAAACGGAAGATAAGAATCACCCAGTGTTAGCGTAAACAACATCAGAGCTATGAGGTCACAGTTCAAAACGTTAACCATCTACAGCAGCGTTAAAGGACCTTCCAGATATCCTGATTGATCCATTTATCGAACATCGTTCATACCCTCCTGATTGGGATTATCGCAGTGCCCGGTAATGCCTGATGCCTCTTCCAGTTGCCTTTTCAGCTCCTCTTTTGAGGGCAGATAGAGCTGATACTTTGATGCGAAGATATTTGAATCCCTGGGGAGAGTAAGCTCAACCAGTGCATCATTCTTACGATGGCACAATAAAATGCAGATGGTCAGCAGTTCATCGTCGGTTTTGACATAGCGGTGCCTGCAAAATTCCGGAAGAGGTGAGATAGAACTTACAGCAGAGCGCAAGGCTTGTTTCTGAAAAGCCAGTTCCGACTCACAAGAGAGCTATCGACCGAGCGGGCGGCTCTTTGCTGCAACTCCCGGCGGCTCTCTTTGTTTGAAACTGGTTCACATATTCAGCGCCCGTTTTTCGATGGCGAGGGCTGCTTCGCGCATCACTTCCGAGAGGCTTGGATGCGGGTGGCAGGTGCGGGCAACATCTTCGGATGAGGCGCGGAACTCCATGGCAAGGGCCGCTTCGGCAATCAGGTCGGAAGCGCTTGCTCCGATAATGTGTACACCGAGGATTTCATCGGTTGTTGCATCGGCCAGCATTTTAATGAATCCTTCTGCGTCGCCAAGGCCAAGTGCCCGTCCGTTGGCCGCAAAGGGAAACTGTCCTGTTTTGTAGTCATGTCCTTCCTTGCGGAGCTGCTGTTCGGTTTTCCCGACCCAGGCAATTTCCGGGGTGGTGTAGATAACCCAGGGCATACTGTTGTAGTCGAGGTGTGGCTTTTGTCCGGCAATCAGTTCTGCTGCCATGACGCCCTCATCCTCTGCCTTGTGGGCCAGCATGGGGCCGCGCACCACGTCACCGATGGCGTAGACCCCTGGAGCAGCGGTGGCGCAATGGTCGTTGACGGGAATAAAGCCCCGTTCATCGGTCTGCAGGCCGATTGCCTCAAGGTTAAGTCCTTCAGTGTAGGGAGTGCGGCCAACAGAGACAATGAGCTTGTCGCATTCGAGTATATGTTCGGAACCCTGATCATCGGTATAGGCAATGCTGACACCATTTGCTGTCTGTTTGGCCTGGCCTATCCTGACGCCGAGCTTGATGTGCAGTCCCTGTTTTAAAAAGAGCTTTGATGCTTCTCTTGAAACGCTCTCATCGGCAGCGCCAAGAAATGAAGTCATCACCTCAAGAATGGTAACCTCCGCGCCGAGCCTGCGCCAGACCGAACCAACTTCAAGGCCTATGACACCAGCGCCGATGACGCCCAGTTTTTTCGGCGCTTCAGTGAATTTCAATGCCCCTTCGTTATCGCAGATGCAAACATTATCTACGGCAATATTTGGAATTTGCCGCGCTTTGGAGCCGGTAGCGATAATCACCTTCTGGGCAAGCAGCTCCTCCTCACCATCCTTTCCATTGATCATGATCCGGTACCCCGCATCGGTTCTTCCGGCAAAGGAGCCCCGTCCCTTGAGGAGGGTGATTCTGTTTTTGCGGAAGAGGAACTGTACCCCTGCGGTCATTTTTGTAACAATGGCCTCTTTGCGCTGCTGCATTGTTGCAACATCGATGTTTACCCCGCCAAACGTAATGCCATGTTCTGCAAGGTGATGAGAGGCCTTTTCAAAGAGTTCAGAAGAGGCGACAAGCGCTTTCAGGGGGATACAGCCTGCGTTGAGGCAGGTGCCGCCGAGACGGGGCTCTCCCGCAGGGTCGTCGTAAGCGCTGAACTCGCAGCAGGCTACTGAAAAACCAAGCTGGGCAGCGCGGATTGCTGCGATATAGCCGCCCGGTCCGGCTCCGATGACAAGAACGTCAAATTGTTTGTTCATGATATGGTTCTCTCCTTAAAGATCAAGTAAGAGACGTGCCGGATCTTCCAGCGCATCCTTGATTGCACTGAGGCCAAGGACAGCTTCGCGGCCGTCGATGATTCTGTGATCGTACGACATGGCCAGATAGTTCATTGGCCGTATGACGATCTGGCCGTTTTCCACTACAGCTCTCTCTTTTGTGGCATGAATGCCGAGAATGGCCGACTGGGGTGGATTGATGATGGGAGTTGAAAGCATCGAACCGAAAACGCCGCCGTTGGAAATGGAGAAGGTGCCGCCGGTCAGCTCTTCGAGGGAGAGGTTGCCGAGCTTTGCTTTGGTGGAGTAGTCAGCGATTTTTCGTTCAATATCGGCAATGGTCATCTGGTCGGCATTGCGCAGAATGGGTACCACAAGTCCTCTGGGAGAGCTGACGGCAATACCAATGTCGAAGTAGCCATGATAGATGATATCCTTGCCATCGACCGATGCATTGAGAACCGGATATTTGCGCAAAGCGTGCACCGCAGCTTTGACAAAAAAGGAGACAAATCCGAGCTTTACGCCGTGCTCTTTTTCAAAGGTGGCCTTATAGCGGTTGCGCAATTCGATCACACCCTGCATGTTGACCTCATTGAAGGTCGTGAGAATGGCGTTGCTGGCCTGCGACTGAAGCAGCCGCTCGGCAATGCGTGCCCTGAGACGGGTCATTGGGACGCGCTGTTCCGGTCGATCGGTCATCAGCGGCGCTTCAAGGTGTGCCTCTACCGGTTTGGGCTTCTGTGCGGGTGCGGGTGCGGGCGCAGGTGTTGGTGCAGGCCTGGGCACGGGCTGAGGAGGTGGTTGTGGCGAAGAGGGTTCAGCATCTGTCGCAATGGCCTGCAGTACGTCGCCTTTGGTCACTCGTCCCTGTCGTCCTGTACCCTCAACCTGTGAGAGCTTTATTCCGGTTTCGGCCATCAGTTTTGCCGCTGCAGGCATGACGATGACCTCTTCAGCTTCTACGGCTGTCGGTTCAGGTGCCCTTGCCTCGCGGATAGCCTCCTCCTGAGCGGTAACCGTGGCCTTGCCTTCGCTGTCGATTCGTGCCAGTACCTGATTGGGGACCACCGTTCCTCCGTCGCCGACAAGAATTTCAAAGAGAACGCCAGAGGCGGGTGAAGGAACATCGAAGACCACCTTGTCGGTTTCAATTTCAAACAATATTTCATCTTCAACAACGCCGTCTCCGGGCTTTTTTTTCCAGTTCAGCAGCGTTGCCTCGGCAACGGATTCCGACAACTGGGATATGGTGACGTCAATGATTGCCATTCGTACAGATTATTTATTAAAAAAAACACTGAACTCACCGAAAGCCTGATCGAGCAATGCTTTCTGCTGTATCGCATGTGTTGCGGCGTATCCGCAGGCAGTAGATGCAGATGCGAGCCTTCCTGCATAGCCGAACTGCTGGCCGGGGCTCATCGCGTTCATGATATAGTGCTGGAGAAAACGCCAGTACCCCTGATTTTTCGGTTCATCCTGGCACCAGACAATCTCTTTGAGTTTCGGATAGTGATCAAGCACCCCCTTGAACTCATCGAACGGGAAGGGGTAAAGCTGTTCAATACGGATAATGGCGACCTTTTCCTGCGTGTTTTCCTGTCGCCGGTTGATAAGGTCATAATACACTTTGCCGGAGCAGGCTATGAGTCGTTCAACTTTTTCATGAGCTGCCGTTGCATCGCCGATAATGTTCCGGAAATTTCCCTGCGAAAGATCGGCAAGCTGAGAGACCGCATCCTTGTTGCGGAGCAGCGATTTCGGCGTGAGAATGATCAGCGGTTTGCGCCTCATCGTGGTCATCTGCCGACGGAGCAGATGAAAAATCTGGGCAGGGTTGGATGGCTGGCAAACCTGGATATTATTTTCGGCGCAGAGTTGCAGGAAACGCTCAGGACGGGCTGAAGAGTGTTCCGGCCCCTGTCCTTCATAGCCATGAGGCAGCATGAGGGTAAGGCCGGATGCCAGGCCCCACTTCACCTCTCCGGAGGTGATAAACTGGTCAATTAATACCTGCGCTCCATTGGCAAAGTCGCCGAACTGCGCTTCCCAGATCACCAGCGTATCGGGCGCTGAAATGGAGTAGCCGTACTCAAAGCCAAGCACCGCCTCTTCGGAGAGCACCGAATCAATGACCGTGAAGGTGGCCTGATTGTCGGCGATATTCTGCAGCGGGATGTAGGTTCCAGAGTCCCATTTTTCACGATTCTGGTCATGAAAGACCGCATGACGGTGCGAAAATGTTGCCCTGCCGCTGTCCTGGCCGGTAATACGGATCGGGTAGCCTCCGGCAACCAGCGAAGCGAATGCCAGATGCTCGCCCATGCCCCAGTCGAGAGGCTGTTCACCGCGTCCCATGCGGGCACGGTCGGTGACCACTTTTTCAACCAGCGGGTGAAGCTTGAACCCCTCAGGGATTTTTGTAAGCATCTCCGACAACCGTTTGAGCTCGGCAAGGGGCACGCCGGTTTCGGAGGCCTCATTGCGGCCCGCCGTCGGTTCAGCCGTAAAGATCGTTTTATTCACCAGTACCGGATTGGTGCTGTACTTGCCCGCATCAAGATCCTTGCGGAACTGTTTGCTCAACTCTGCGCCATACGCTTCGCCGATAACCCCCTGCGACTCAAGCCGCTCCGCATAGAGTTTCCGGGTGCCGGGGTGCTGGGCAATTTTTTTATACATGAGCGGCTGGGTCATGGCCGGTGTGTCCTGCTCATTATGACCAAGCTTGCGGAAGCAGATAATATCAATCACCACATCACGCTTGAAAGCCTGCCGGTAATCAAGCGCCATCTGTGTTGCAAGGACGACCGATTCAGGGTCGTCACCATTGACGTGGAGCACCGGAGCCTCAATCATCTTGACAACATCGGTGCAATAGGTTGTTGAACGGCTGTCGCGCGGATCGGAGGTGGTGAAACCGATCTGGTTGTTGATGACAATATGAACGGTGCCACCCGTGCCGTATCCACGGGTAAGAGCAAGGTTCAGCGTCTCCATGATCACACCCTGCCCCGAAAATGCAGCATCGCCGTGAACCAGTATCGGCAGCACCTGCGAACCATCACGGTCGCCACGGCGAACCTGACGCGCCTTTACCGCCCCTTCGACTACCGGATTGACAATCTCAAGGTGTGACGGGTTGAAGGCCAGAGAGAGATTGATCGGCCCTCCGGGAGTGGCAAGGTCACTGGTAAAGCCCTGATGATATTTCACATCGCCAGAAGGAAGATCATCGGCATGTTTCCCCTCAAACTCGGCAAAGAGGTCAAGCGGATTTTTTCCCATGATATTGACCAGCACATTGAGCCGTCCCCTGTGTGCCATCCCGATGACAATCTCCTGAACTCCCGCTTTTCCGGCACGCTGAATCAGCTCATCCATGGAGGCAATAAAGCTGTCTCCGCCTTCAAGAGAAAAGCGCTTCTGGCCGATAAAACGGGTATGCAGATAACGCTCAAATCCTTCAGCCGCCGTCAGCCGTTCAAGAATATGTTTTTTTTTCTCCGTACTGAAATCCGGTTTTGAGCGTATGGTTTCAAGCTTCGCCTGCCACCACCGCTTTTCCGTCTGGTCGGTGATGTACATGAACTCGATGCCGAGGGTGCCGCAGTAGGTCTCGCGCAGATTCTGCAGCAGTTCGCGCAGCGGCATGGTCTCCTTGCCGAAATAGGTATTGCTTGTATTGAAAACAATATCCATGTCGGTATCGGAAAAACCGTAAAACGAGGGTTCGAGATCAGGCAACGCAGGTCGCTCCTGCCGCTTCAGCGGATCAAGATTCGCCCAGCGGGAGCCGATGTTGCGGTAGGCTGCGATAAGCTTCTGCACCGAAACCCGTTTACGTCCCAGTTCCGCATCAGGACTGGCGATGACACGGCAGATCGGGCCAAGACGGGCTCTTTCAGCAAACGATGCCTGTACAGGCGAGTGTGCGATATCGCGGGCATCCCCATTGGCACCCGGCACATGCTGCATCGCGTCAAAGTAGGCCCGCCAGCTTTCAGAGACAGAAGCGGGATTATCAAGATAGGCTTCGTAAAGATCTTCGATATAAGGGGCGTTGCCTCCAAAAAGATAGGAGTTGCTGCTATACTGCTGCATCATGGTTTGACGGGCTTGTCTGCGAATGGTTTGTGACTGAAATGGCCGCAACAGCGGAAGTACGTGCTCGGCACAAAAGAAGGTAAAGGCATGAGCTGTTGCTCCATTTTTTATGGTACTGTTTTCACCTGTAGCGTGACTCGTTCCTAATTATAAGACATCCCGGCGCCTATTGCGAAGAAATTCAAAAAATAACGTGGAACAGTACAAGAATTCCCGTTTGCTGTCTCAATGCAAAAGCGATAGCCATAAAGGAATCTGTTTGAAATTATGCGACAGAATATTTATTTTTCGTTTTTTATTCAGCGTTATTGCGGCAATATAAAACAGGAGAGGATATGAAAACGTTGTATCGCAATGTTTGTACCAGTCTGATTGCCCTTTTGTTTATCCTGATTTCATCGTTAACCGCCATGGCTGTACCTCCGGACTCCTCCGTGGCGGAAGTCATTTTGCCAGAAAGAGTTGCTGCACAAGGAGCTGCGGTAACCGTCAACGTTTCGCCAGCAATTGCGGCAACAGGGCAAAAAGCAGAAGAGCAAAAGGCAGAACAGAAGCCAATGCATTGGAAAGCGCCATCCGATTTGGTTGTCTATACAGTTATCGGTGTGGTCTTGTTTGGATCGATTATAGCAATGTGGCTCATCCGTGCAGCTCTCGGCAATACCAACTGGAATTTGGGTGATGCACTCTCCGAGGACGTTGAGATCAGTAATGTAACCACTGATGCAGAGGGGAAAGAAGAGGTGAAACTCGATGCGGGCAAGCCAACGATGGTTACCGTCATGCGTGCAAGCACAAGCCGCCTGATTGCATTTATGGGTATGATGGTTATCCTCTTGATATTTATCGGGTTCGGGGTATTTTCCCTCTACTCCTATGCCTTTACGGGAGAGATGCCAGACTCTACCGACAAGGTTATCCAGTTCCTGACCGGGGGATTGACCTTGTTTGCACCCTATCTTGTGAACAAGTTTGCAGGAATATTCAAGAACGTTTTACCCAAACCAAAGTGACTGTAGATTCAGAAACACCCTGTTTGACTCAACAGGGTGTTTTTGCTTATTGCATTTTCTCCAAAACGTCATTAACCTGTGACAAGTTTTTCTGAAATTCGGCGTTTGAGGGAGAATCCGCCACCAATTGAGCCCACAAGGTCTTTGCCTGCTCAAAAAGGGTGCGTGCTGTTGCGTTGTCACTCCGTTTATCACGGTGGAACAACCCAAGGTTCGCGTATGAAATGGCGAGCCCGTTTTTGAAGGATACATTTTGGGGATAATCCTCATAGAGTTCTTTAGTTAATTGGGCATCCTGTTCAAAAAAGGTTAAGGCCTTGTCGAGATTGCCGAGAGAGGAGTGAGTCTCTCCGAGTTTTTCGTAAGAGATGGCGAGGTTGTTTTTGAAGGAGACATTTTGAGGATAAGCTTCATAGAGTTTTTCAAATAATCGGGTTTCATCATTAAAAAAGGTCAAGGCCTTGTCGATATTGCCGAGAGCGGAGTGAGTCCCTCCGAGTTTTTCGTAAGAAATTGCGAGTCCGTTTTTGAAGGATACATTCTGGGGATAAGCCTCAAAGAGTTCTTTCTCTAATCGGGAAAAATCTTCATAAAAGGTCAAGGCCTTGTCGAGATTGCCGAGAGCGGAGTGAGTTACACCGAGTTTTTCGTAAGAGATAGCGAGCCCGTTTTTGAATTCGACATTTTGAGGATAAACCTCGTAGAGTTCTTTACTTAATTGGGCGTCTTGTTCATAAAAGGTCAAGGCCTTGTCGAGATTGCCGAGAGCTGAGTGCGTTTCACCGAGTTTTTCGTAAGAGATAGCGAGCCCGTTTTTGAATTCGACATTTTGAGGATAAACCTCGTAGATTTCTTTACTTAATTGGGCGTCTTGTTCATAAAAGGTCAAGGCCTTGTCGAGATTGCCGAGAGCGGAGTGGGTATTGCCGAGTTTAGAGTACGAAATAGCGAGCCCGTTTTTGAATTCGACATTTTGAGGATCAGCCTCATAGAGTTCTTTGCGTAACCGGAAATATTCTTCAAAAAAGATCAGGGCCTTGTCGATATTGCCTGTTGTTTTATGGAAGTTGCCGATGCGCTCGGCAAGGATGGCTAACTGGTTATCTGCCTTGCTGATTGTTCGCAGGTTACTCTCGGCATAGTGCGCAAAGAGGGCAGCCTCACTGTAGGTGGCGTTTAAAAAATGGCCGATGCCAGGTTCATAATCAAGCTTCTCGATGAGGGTCGCAATCAGCAGTTTACCATGCTCAAAAAGTTTTTCCCTGTTCTGGCGTCGGGACACCTCCTGCACAACAGGGCTGCATGTGAAACTTGCATCCTTTTTGTGGTATGCAATCAACCCTTGCTGTGCAAGTTTGAGCAGGATTTTTTCGAGGTTCTCTGTTCCTGGCAGCAGCTCATCAAGTGTTGTATAGGTAACCGGTTCAGCCGGAAGGAGCGCAAATACCGAGAGCATCGCTTTTTCCTCCTCTTCAAGCTCTTTCATGGCAGCAAGGATCTTTTCCGGACTCTCCCTACCGAGATCAAGGCTGACATCTAAAAATTCCGGCAATATTTTGATCCTGCCGGTTTTCTGAACTACGGAGGGTTCATCTTTTTCAAATGCTTCACTCTCTTGTCGTGGCGGCAGCTCGATTTGCAGTGTAGCCAACTGTGATTTGAGCGCCTGCAACAGTGCGGTATTGCTCTTGTCACTCTTGCTGATTTGATATTTCAGCCTTCTCACCTCAGCCTCTTTTTCCGGGATAGTGCTTCCTCCCAAAGAGGAGTCGATATTGGCTTTACCTGCAATCGGGAATTTCTCCTCTTTGAGTGCATAGGCAAAATCAAGCTCCAGTGAGCGGAGTGACCAGAGATCGGGGATTTTGACCGGAAGCAGTTTGAACTTGCTGGCTTGAATAAAGCAGAGGAGATTCAGCTCCCGACGTACCAAATAATCACGACGCTGGTTGAGCGCTACACAAACTGGTTCATTTTCAGGGTTGAACAGCCAATCAAAGTCCGGTATCATGACAATGTTCTGACCGGCATCTTCAAGTTCTCCGGTGATCTCCCGGTAACTCTTGCCTGATACCGTCAACTCCTGTATCGCTCGCCCCGGCAGATGAACACGGAGCCACTCCGACACGTCACGGTAAACGTCGGGATGGTTGTAGCCGATGATGATAAAGTGAAATGAATGCTGGCGCAAAGCCTTTGCAAGCAAATCCAGCTCCTCGGTGAAGCGGCTCTCATTCATGGGCGGTCAGAGACGTAGTGCTTGTAGAGCTTCGAGCGTTCGAGCAGCGGATTGACGCTTTTGTGGGTGCCATCGTTATACTCAAAAAGAACCTCTTTCTCGAGGAGTCCCTGAATGTCGTTGTTGAAACCAATCGGATTTCCTGCCGCAAGGTCGGTTTTCAGTCTTTTTAACAGCTCAAAATCGCCAGGTTCAAGATATCTGGCCATATTATTTCCAAGCTTGTCAAGAGCCTTTTCCATGCTTTGTTGTGTGATCTTTCCTTTCGTTTCGTCGGTATACCAGTTGGCTTGCTTGATAATGCGGAGCAACTGCCTCGGTGAACCGCCACTGTACCGGATCGCCTCTTTGACCGTTTCGGGTGAGTCGAAAAGTGAGGGGCTGATACGTTTATAGACGAACTCTTCAAACAGGGCGACAGCTTCTGTAACGGTAGTTCCGTCGCGCTCTTTGAGTTTGATAAAGGGAAAGGCAATGATTTCACTGAAGTGGCGGATATGCTGCTCCTCTTTCATCAACTCGATGGGCAGCGTAAAGATGGTGTTGGCTTTTATCTGGCGAATGCGGTTTGATTCCTCCATGATAATTTTGCGGCGTGTATCAGCGCTCATGGTTTTTTCAAGACCATCAACGATAAAGAGAATCTCTCGTGCCTTGTCTTCCTTGCGCAGTTGTTCTTTGGTTAGATCGATAAAGGTGTTGAATTTTGCGGAAAAATCAACAAACCGGTTTTTAAAGCTGTTGCGGATTGTTTCAGCATGTTCCCGAGTGCCGGAGAGTCCCATTTTCAGCCTGGCGGTAAGCCCCAGCATTCGCCCAAACAGAGAGGTTAATGAGAGAGGTTTGTCGGTATCAAGCTCTATTTCGGCACTGCCCTCACCTTTCAGCGAGGTATTGATCTCCTTTACCCTGTCCTGAAACCATTTGCTCATCGATTCGAGAATGGTGCTGTCGAGCTTCAGATTCACCTCACTGGCACGTATCAGCAATTTTTCGAGCTGAAAGATCAGGATGTCCATGTACTGCACGTTATCCATATCGAGCTCTTCATCCACGTTGCAGGTGACCACAAAAAAGCATTTGGGTGAGTTGAGCAACAAGGCATATTTGGCAAGTTCGGATGTTTTGCCCGATCCACGCATTCCGGCCAGGAAGAGAAGGGTTTTACTGGTGCGATTCGGATCATATTGAAATTCATACTGCCCGTTGGCATTTGCCTGTACATTCAACATGCTCAGAACTTCACGTTCCTGAAAATCGCCTCTCAGGTTTTTGAAATCAACATAGAAAGGGCTTTCCGGTGTTACCGGCGTGAAGCGGTCAACGACGGTCTCAATCTCCATCAATTGTTTGGCTTGCTGCATCAGATAATGATCTCTGTTTTGATAGGGATAGCACTCGACTTGCGAGCAACTCTCTTGCGCTTTTTTCAATATACATACCGGTGAGGAAATTCCGGAAACAACCCTCTGCTTTTCGGGGATGGAGGCAAACAAACGCTCTTCAGAGCCGCATGGCCCACAGTGTGGCGGAGGAGAGCGCTATGGCTGCCGAAAAGCTGAGCAGGGTACCGATAAGAATGTATTCTCCCTGCTTGGCTTTTTTTGACTCTTCAAATCGCAGGATTGATTTGGCTGCAAGCAGGAAGCCGATGCTTTCCGGGTGGCCTGCCAGAAAAAAGAGAAAGATCAGCCCCCGTTCCAGTTGACCAATGAGCGTCTCTCCGTTTTGCAGCCCCTCAAATCTGAGATTGTTTTTGATCGTCAGCTCTCTGGTTATGAAGGTGACGAGAAAACCGGCTCCTCTTACCGTTGCAATAAAGCCTGCAAACCCGATCATGAGCTGATATCCGAAACCGGTAAATGTGGCCCCATTCGCTCCCTGGGAAAGGAGCATGGCAAGCATGAGAAGGCTGAAGAGGTGAGCAGTCTGGTCGGTAATAAAGGTGGCGGTGTTCGCCTTTCCCAGCCGTTGTTTGATGAGATCAATGATGGTATGAAGGAGGAAAACCGCGAGGGGCGCCTGCCAGTTATGCCAGAGCTGGAGCAGCAGCCAGGTGGTTCCGGCGTGTATGGCTCCATGCAGGATGAGCATGAGGGGCAGCCGTTTGTTCCGAACCATTTTGTCTGGCTGGAGGAAATAGTCACCTATGAAGTGGGCGGCAATGAGTATCGCGGCAATTTTTTCCATTCCAACGGCTTTTTACGGATTTGAATTGTTTTATTGATGCGGCTCTCCGCAGATCGGGCAGGAGGGGTCACGCTGAACGCTGATCCTGCGCATGGTCATGGAGAGGAGGTCGCAGGTCAGAAGTGTATTGACGAGGGGAGTTCCAATTGAAAGAATCTCTTTTATTGCTTCAGTTGCCTGTATGCTGCCGATGAGGCCGGGGAGCGCTCCAAGTGGCCCTTTCGGGATGGATGCAGCAGGGACTCCCTCTTCGTGGAAAACGCACTGGTAGCAGGCGGTTTTGCCGGGATGAACGGTCATGGTCTGGCCGTGAAACTCCCTGATACCGGCATGGGAGTAGGGTTTGGCTGCATGGTGGCAGGCTCGTGCAATCAGGAATTTTGCATCAAAATTGTCGGTGGCGTCGATGATGAAGTCATATCCGGCGATAATTTTTGGCGCGTTGTCGGTTGTGAGTCGATAGGGATAGAGCGTGAGCCTGATATCGGGATCAAGGCTGTGCAGTCGCTCCTCTGCGGAGTTGACCTTCTCCTGTCCGATTGATGCCGTGGTATGGAGGATCTGGCGCTGGAGGTTGCTGAGATCGACCTTGTCGCCATCCATCAGTCCGATGGTACCGATTCCTGCCGCTGCAAGATAGAAGGCGACAGGAGAGCCGAGCCCTCCGGCGCCGATGATCAGTACTTTCGCTTCAAGCAGTTTTTCCTGCCCCTCTTCGCCGATTTCCTGCAGTGCAAGGTGGCGGGCGTATCGCTCCCGCTGGTTGTCACTCAATGGCATGTTTCCGCTTCTCCATGATGCATTGTTGTCTTGTTGCCATCAGACGGACCATTATAGGCTGGTTCCCAGTTTTTAAAGACAGGTTCTATATTTTTTTTGCGCAGCGCGGTGCAAAATTCTTTGGCGGTGCGGTCGTCAAAAATTTCAAACTGTCCCTCTTCCTTGTTCTCCGGGTTATCGTAGCCGCCAACGGTGGTGCGGCTTTCAATGCTCATTCGGGTAATGCCCAGTCCTGCCATGCCGTCGCGGTAAGCTGCGCTCTCCCTTGTTGAGAGAACCAGCTCCGTATCCGGCAGCGCTATGCGGAAGGCAAAGATCATGCGGGCGAGAAGGTGGTCATCAACGGGGAACGGGGGCTCATAACCGCCGGTCTGGGGTCTCATGCGGGGAAAGGAGAGTGACATGCCTGCACGCCACCAGGTTCTGCCAAGATATCGAAGGTGCCGGTAGAGGGCCAGAGCATCTTCAACCGGATCGGAGAGGCCGAACAGCACTCCGAGTCCGACGTTTTTTATGCCCCCTTCGAGGGCTCTTGCCGGGGTTTCAAGCCGGTCGATATAATCTTTTTTTGGCCCCCAGCGGTGCAGCGCCTCGTAACGCTCCCGGTTGTAGGTCTCCTGGTATATGGTGATGCCGGTGCAGCCGCAGTCGGCAAGTGCGCGGTATTCACTGACGCTCATAGGAAAGGCCTCAACCGAGACCCGTTGCATCTCCTGTGCAGCGATTTCAACACTTTTTCGGAGGTAGTCGAAGTCGGCAGCGGCTGTCCGTTCGCCGGTGAGGAGAAGGATGTCGCTGATGCCGAGCTTTTTCATGGCCTTCAGCTCCCGGACGATCTCATCGGGTTCAAGGCGGTGGCGCAGAGTTTTTCGGTCGGAGGCAAAACCGCAGTAGACGCAGCCGCTGGAACAGTAGTTCGAAAGGTAGAGCGGGGCGTAGAGCGTCATGGTGCGTCCAAAACGACGCAGGGTGATCGCTCTCGATTCGGCAGCAAGCGCTTCGAGGGAATCCGATGCATAGGGGGGCGCAAGCATGGCGGCAAGCGCCATCGTCTCCCGATTGTCCGTGAGCCAGTCGGGTATCTCCCTCATCCCTTTGCTCCCAGAAAAGCGGTAAGCGGACTTGTTGCTATGGCAGAGCCACTTTTTTGCATGAGCCCGGCCCTGAATGCTTTTCGTCCTGCTGCAACGGCTTCCGCAAAGGCTTCAGCCATCTCCGGTGGATTGCCTGCGACCGCCACAGCGCTGTTGACCAGCACCGCACTGCATCCCATCTCCATGGCATTCGCAGCTTCGGAGGGGGAGCGCAGTCCGGCATCAACAATGACCGGGATGCCGCTTTCACGGATGATGATCTCGATCATCGCTGCGGTGGCGACTCCCTGACCGCTGCCAATTGCTGAGCCGAGAGGCATGACCGAGGCGCATCCGACATCTTCAAGCCGTTTGGCCAGTACCGGGTCTGCTGTGATGTAGGGCATGACAAGAAAACCCTCACTTGCCAGAACCCGCGCGGCCTCCAGGGTTTCAATAGGGTCGGGCATCAGATGCTGTGGATTCGGGTGAATTTCAACCTTGATGAAGGGGCTTCCGGAGAGTTCACGGGCAATATGGGCGGCGCGTATTGCTTCAGCGGCGGTTGAAGCGCCCGAAGTATTGGGCATGAGGGTTACGCCCTCAATTGCTGAAAGAGGGCCAAAGAGGTCATCTTCAGCCTGTTCGCGGTTGAATCGGCGCAGAGCGACGGTAATAAGTTGTGCGCCGGATGCACGGACGGCTTCAAGCATGACCGTTGCATTGCTGAATTTTCCTGTTCCGAGAATCAGGCGGGAAGAGAAGGTATAAGAGCCGAGTTGCAAAGCATCCATAATAAATAAAAAAGGTTAACCACCGCCTGCGAAAATGAGAAGCTCAACCTGATCACCCTCTTGCAAGAGGCGGGTTGAGCGGTTTTCAGGGCGGATGATCTGCTGATTGACCACTACTGCCACACTTTTTCCGTCAGAGCCGATGATTGAGAGAAGATCGTTCACGGCAGAACCGGCAGGGAGTGGCTGTTGCTGCCCGTTCAGTTCAATAGTAATCATTTGTGCCATTTCTTCATTGTTTCTTTTGTCGTCAAATTGTGCCATGCCATGAATCATGCGGGGGGAGATATGCCGTGGTACATCCCCACCAACCCCACCAACCCGCAATCATACCATGAATCACATCGGGCCATACCCCACAAACCCTGCAAACCCGCAATCATACCATGAATCATATCGGGTAATATCCCGCCATTGTAGGGGCACGCCATGGCGTGCCCTTACGTAATCGCGTTCAACAAATCCGCCTCCAGATCCTCTGCATTTTCAAGCCCGACAGAGAGGCGTACGAGGTTGTCGGTACATCTCCTCCGCGCACGCTCCTCAATCGAGAGGGCTCCGAGTGTCATTTTGGCCGGTGATGCGATGAGCGACTCTACACCGCCGAGGCTGTCGGCAAGGATAAACAGTTTGATTCGTGCGACCAGTTGTTCGACAGCCGGAAGCCCCCCTTTAAGGGCAAAGGTTACCATTCCCCCGAACCCGCTCATCTGCTGTTTCGCCAGCTCATGCTGCGGGTGGGATGGGAGGCCTGGATAAAAAACCTGCTCCACTGCCGGGTGCTGTTCAAGAAATTTGGCAAGATGCAGGGCGTTTGCCTCATGCTCTTTCATGCGGATTTTAAGCGTTTTCAATCCACGAAGAATGAGCCAGCAGTCCCAGGGCGCCGGTATGGCTCCCGCTGCGGCCTGATAGTTTTTGATGATGGTGTGCAGCGCTGCATCCGAGGTGATGACAGCGCCACCGATGACGTCACTGTGCCCGCCAAGATATTTTGTGGTGCTGTGGACAACAATATCGGCTCCAAGTTCAAGCGGACGCTGGAAGTAGGGGCTTAAAAAGGTGTTGTCGACCGCGAGCAGGATGCCGCGCTCTTTTGCCAGTGAGGCAAGAGCGCGGATGTCGGAGAGCTGAAGAAGCGGGTTGCTCGGGGTTTCAATCCAGATCAGTCTGGTTTCCGGGGTGATGCATGCCTTATAACTCGCGGTATCTGAACTTTCTGCATAGCTTGTTGTGACCCCCAGCGGACGGAGGAGTTGCTCAAAAATGCGGTAACTTCCCCCATAGATATCGTTGCTTGCCACAATATGCTCTCCGGGTTTGACCACCTGGAGCGCGGCCAGGGTAGCGGCAACTCCGGAGGCGAAGGCGAGGCCATAACGACCGTTTTCAAGCAGTGCGATGGTTGATTCGAGCGCCGCTCTCGTCGGATTGCCGATTCTCGAATAGAAGAACTCACCGTGACGCTGCAGGTCAGCACGCTCGAAGGTAGAGGCCTGGTAAACAGGGACGGTTACTGATCCTGTATGGGGATCAGGAGCCTGTCCGTCATGAATGGCAAGGGTTTCAAACTGCATTGTTTTCTGCGTTAATGCGGATCAGAGACGATTCCCGCTTTGTTGATGTTCTTTCGATCGCCATGCTCTTGCGCCCGGTTTCGTTCTGCGCCAGACCGAATGCTTCAAAGAACTCCTTTCTGTGGAGGTCGAAATGGTTTTCGGTACGGTTGACCGGGAGAGGGCTGCAGCAAAGTTAACCGATATTTTCCATTTTTTTTATAAATCCTCAACTCTCATGTTGCCTGAATTTCATCGGTGCGGTTGTCATTGAGGATTTATAATAGTTGAACCGGAATGTTTCTCCGGATTGATCAAATTGCGTCTGCCAGTTCAGATAGTAATGGGCTCTTCTTCAAACTGATAGAGCAGTGTTGAGAGGTAGCGCTCTCCGGTATCCGGCAGAATGACGACAATACGTTTTCCTCTGTTTTCCTCACGAAGTGCAAGCTGCAGGGCGGCATAAACCGCTGCACCTGACGAGATACCAACAATAAGTCCCTCGGTTTTTGCCAGTTTGCGACCCGTACGCAGGGCATCTTCGTTTTTTACCGGGATAATTTCATCGTAAATGGCAGTGTTCAGGATAGCAGGTACAAAGCCCGCGCCGATTCCCTGTATTTTGTGCGGACCGGGTTTATTGCCAGCAAGAACCTGTGAATCGAAGGGTTCAACAGCGACAATTTTTACCTCGGGGTTCCGCTGTTTGAGTACCTCTCCTACACCGGTAATGGTGCCTCCGGTGCCTACGCCGCTGACAAAAATATCAACGTTCCCGTCGGTATCGTTCCAGATCTCTTCGGCCGTTGTTTTGCGGTGGATCTCCGGATTTGCAGGGTTTTTGAACTGCTGTGGAACAAATGAGTTCGGATATTCAGCACTCAATGCCTCTGCTTTCCTGATTGCTCCGCCCATTCCTTCCGTACCAGGTGTCAGTACCAGTTCGGCGCCAAGCGCCTTGAGCAGGTTTCGGCGTTCGATACTCATGGTTTCAGGCATGGTGAGGATGAGCCGATATCCCTTGGCCGCAGCAATAAACGCCAGTGCAATACCGGTATTGCCGCTTGTCGGCTCGATGATGATGCTCTCTTTATGGAGTAAACCCTGTTTTTCAGCAGCTTCAATCATTGAAAAACCGATGCGGTCCTTGACACTGCCGCCGGGATTGAAGTATTCGAGTTTGGCAATAATCGTTGCCAGGGCCTGATGCTCAAGAGTGAAATTTCCAAGTTCAAGAAGAGGAGTGTTACCGATCAGATCGGTCAGTTTTTTTGCGATGCGTTCCATAGTTGTTACCTGTTTTGAGGGTTGAAAAGAACACGATGAATGAATAAGCCGTTAAATTAAAAATCTCGTTAAACAACGAAAAAGCCGATTCTGACATTCAGAACCGGCTTGCAAGAGGTTACATACTTCATGAAATCATGTGCGAGTTACCATCTCTTTCCCGATATTCTTTTGTCAGAATAGTGCAGCCCTATGCAACAGCAACAGGGCATTGGAAAGGGGTTCGAAGCTATCGATTTCATAGGTTGTCTTTTCTTTGGTTGTTTCTTAACGATTGTTAACTCTTTTTTTGATCATTTCCAAAAAACTTTTTTTGAAATAAAGAGTGGTCATCATTTTTTTTCAGGTGTTACTGATTTTTTTCAGGGCATAGAACATGATAAGAGAGATGAGGCCGAGCATGAACGAAAGCAGAGCGGCTTTTTCAAAGTTACCTTCAAAAACAGCGTTATAGACGGCCAGCGAGACGGTTTCGGTTTTTCCGATAATATTGCCCCCCAGCATGAGCGTAATACCAACTTCACCGAGCGAACGGCCAAGTGAGAGGATGAGCCCTGTAAGCAAGGCGTGCCTGATTGCGGGAAGCACTACGAAAAGGTAGGTCTGCAATCTGCTTTTCCCCAGAGTCCAGGCAGCTTCAGAAAGTGCCGGGTTCATGGCGGCAATTGCTGCCTGGACTGACTTGACAACCAGGGGCAGCCCGGCGATAAATGAAGCGATGAAGACACCACTCTGGCTGAAAATGATTTCCGACCCCATAGCGAGGAGGGGCTGGCCAATAATTCCGTTTCGTCCCAGAAGCAGAAGAAGCAAAAAGCCGGTGGCAATGGGGGGAAAAACAAGTGGCAATGTGATGACAGCGTCAGCAATAAAGCCAAAAAAGCTCTTGCCCTTTGTCAGAAGGTAGCCTGAAATCACTCCTGCTGCAAGATGCAGTGTCAGAGTTATGGCAGCCGTTTTCAGCGTGAGCATGAGCGGTTCTGCCACCTCACGACTGAAAAGCATGGTACTGTTGCTCTCCATCAGAGCCCGTATTTCCGAAGGATAGCAGCGCATTCGGTCTCTTTCAGGAATTGCAGGAACCCTTTTACTTGCGCTTGCGTCTCAAATCCTTTGACAACTCCTGCCTGAATATGAATCGGTGTATAGAGTGACGGATCGGCAGCAAGATAGCCACCAATGTTATCCTGAATGCCAATGGCATCCGTAATGTTGATAAAACCGGCATCAATTTCCCCTGATACCAGATAGGCGGAGACCTGGGGAACTGTGGAGACCACCAGGAGTTTGCTCCCTACCGCTTCTGATAACCCTGATTTTTTCAGGTATTCAGCCGCAACACGTCCATAAATGGCTTTTTTGGCATCAGGGATACCAACCCTTGTAATCCCTCTTTCCCGTATATCCGTTATTTTCTTCATGTGGAGGCCACTGCGCCATGCAAGCACCAGTGTTCCTTTGCCAACGGGATAGTAGTTGGAAAAAGTGATGGGAGAGTGGTCAAAAAAGGTTCTGTCTCCAAAAATAATCGAGACATTGCCACTCATTTGGGCCTGGGAAATAACCTGCTGCATATTGCCAAAAACGGCATCGACGTGACTTCCGCTTTTCCGTTCATATTGTTCAGCGATCTCCATAAGGGGCCGCTTGTAGCCTGCTCCTGCAGCAATGGTTATGGTTTCCGCTTTCAGGATTGGCGAAAAAAGGGAAAAGAGAAGAAGAAGCGGGAAAAACAGTTTTCTGTTCATGCTGTGAGTTTCGTTTGAGAAGGTGCAGAGGAAAAAAATCCCGGCGCCGGAGAAACGCCGGGAAGGTGTAACAGAGAAAGAACAGGTGCTGATGGGAAAAAACTCAGTAATGGAATGCAACCGTTGCCAACATGGTAAATGGCGCTCCGGATTGATAGGATGTTTTCAGGGTTTTGTAGTCCGATGTACTGATCATGCTGACATATTGCTTGTCAAAAATGTTCAGGAAAGAGAGTGAGCAATCGACCTGTTTAAAACCGGGCATTTTTCTGCTCCAGGTAAGATCGAGGTCAAAAAGTGTTGTTCCGTCAATCTTTTCCTTGTGCAGCACATCGCCATAACGAACAGAGGTGTATCGGACAATGGGCGATATGGTCAGGTTTCCGGTTTTGTAGCTGACCATCCCTTTTGCAAGGAATTCGGGAGCATCGGGAACCTGTTCGCCCTTCACCTTGATGATTCCTCCTCCCGGAGCATCGGAGTTGATCTCCTGGGAGAAAGAAAATCTGTTCCACGAGAATGACCCGTAACAACTCAGGTTATCAACAGGCTTGTACTCGGCTTCCAGTTCAAACCCGTAACCTCTGGCATCGGCATTGTTCATCGGGTATATTGCATTGAGCGCCGGATCATAGAGCACAGCCTGCTTGTTCTTGTGCAGCGCATAGTAGATGGTTGGGGCAATGCTCCAGTTGCTGCCTTGTACGTTCATGCCGAGTTCGACATTTTTTGATGTTTCCATCTCCCGCTCGCTCCAGAGCTGCTGAAAGGTGATGCCCTTGCTGTCAAAACTGCTGAACTGTGAGATATAGTAGGGATAGATATCGACATGTGTTACATAGTTTTCCCCGTATGCGGCATGAATGGTGGCATTATCGCCAACAGTTCTTGTAAGGGTCAGATTGGGAAAGAGCCTGCTGAAGCTTTTTGTATCCAGGGCGCTGGCTTTGGTATTGATCGCCGGGTCACTGGCAAGAGCCGCATCGTAACTGAGGTCGCCAACCCCCGTTGTGTTGCAGGTAATGATCGATGGCAGCGTATAGTTGATATATTTTACCCCTCCTTCAAGCTTATAGGCGCCGAAGCGGTATGTCGCCTCAAGAAAAGGGGAGTGCAGTTCATGGCTTGAACTGTTTGAGAGAATGTTCCACTGATCAAAAACCAGCTTGCCGTTGACGACCTTGTAGTTTTTCCACGAAGTCGGTGGACCGGGACGAACCTGTGTATGATAGAGGTAGCCAAAATCAAGATCGATATCGGAGAGTCTGGTTGTGTACTCGGCAAGAACTCCCTTGAGATCGTGGTCGATGTCCCACCGTCTGATCCGGTTCTGGCTATTGGCAAGGGTAATGGTTTCGAGATAGTATCCCTTGTCGCTCCAGTAGTAGGGTTTAACGTTGAGTTTCGAATGCTCGCCTGTTTTGACCTCGAGGTTGGCCATCACCATCCAGTCCTCAAATTTGTTACGGTTGTAGCCGTAATAGTCATAACTGTCAGGATTTGTGCCGTAATCATTCGTATAGGCGCTTTCAGGGTTACAGAGTTGAGCATAGCTCAGTGGCTTGTAGGCATGGATATCTCCCTTGCTGTAGGTTACAAATGTCTCAAGTTTGACGTTGTCGCTGAACTCTTTTGTCACTCCTGCCATGACGTTGGTTCTCTCGCTGTTACCCTCGCCTTTCCATTTGTCCGCAGCACTGTCAGAAAATGAGATAAAGCTTTTGACCTTGCCAGGGAGCGAGCCGGAATCAATACGCATAAAGGTGCGGTAAAAATTCTGACTGCCGATTCCCTGCTTGAGAAGCACACCAAAGCTCTCTTCGGGGCGACGGATTTCCATATTGATTTTGCCGCCGACATCAGCAAGCCCCAGTCCTGCATTGGCGGGCATGACACCGGTATAGATGTTGATATTGCTGAAATTCTCAAGGTCGTAAATGGTTGCGCCGCCACCTGGTCTTCCCGTTAACGGAAGAGCTTCAACGTTCACCGTTGTGGCCGGAACACCACCGGATGTTGCCTCAACACCCCGGAAACGAAATGATTCATGATAGTTGACAATATCGGCAAGCCCATAGGGATCAACACTCTGCTGGCTGAGCGAGGGCATCAGATTGATCGCCTTGTAGACTGACATCTGTGAGGGATTCAGCAGCTCCGACTCCTTTCCGGTTACGCGTTGCAGAATGTCGCCTTTCTTCCCGGTCACGGTTATTTCAGTGGCGCTGACCTCACTTGCTCCGTTTGCCGAAGAATTTAGAGGGATTTCAGTGCCTGAAGCCATTTCGGAAACAGCAAGGAGAAGAACCAGAAGAGCTATTTTTTTCATAGTTGTTACCTATTCGTTATTACCTTAAAAATATAGCGAAAGTGAAATTTTTTTATTCATTCCTTATTACCTTCTCCAGGCATCATGAAAGAGGTGTGGTCTGATATCATGGTTATGCAATCAATACGTTGTTTACTAAATTATATAACGGAAAATAAAAAAAAGCTGGCCTCAATCAAGTAGTGGTGCATCTTTATGTTGAAAAGAGCTTGTAATACGTGATAATATTAAAAAATAAACTCATTTTACCTAATAAATTTAGTTAAAGTATCGAAAAGGCCTTATTTTCTGTGATTAATAGCTTGCTCTGCAGAAGAGCCGAACCGTCATCTGTTATTCAGCCAGTTTTGACAGGAGGCTCCAGGAGAAACCAAAACAGTTATTTTTTGATAAGCGGCGCGTCAGCTTTTCAGGAAATACGATGGCGTACTGTACCATGAATAAACTCTCTGTCCTCATTACTGGCATAGATCAGCGGGAATCACTCTGTTTTCTTGAACTCAATGCATCAGGCATAGAGCTTGGAATGCTGCTGTTTGACCTGCAGCCGTTTTTCAGGAAAGGGTGCAGGGTAAATGTTCTTTTTAAGGAAACCGAGGTTGCCCTTGCAAAGGGGCTCATGGGAGAAACAAGTTTCAGTAACAGCTTTCCTGCTGCAGTCACAAAAATAAGAGCAGGCTCTCTCCTTGCCGAGATCACCCTTCAATGCAGTGCAGGGGAGATCGTGAGTATCATTACAGCGAAAGCTGCAGAACGGCTGGGGCTGCAGGAAAAAGATGACGTTACGGTATTGATCAAGGCAAGTCAACTCTCGCTTGAGCTGCTTCATAACGAACATTCCGCTAAACGATGATCCACCTCTCGGTTTCCAAAACGCTTTCAGGCACTCAAGGGACTTTTGAACTTTCGGTGGATCTCTCTTTGCAGCCCGGGACGCTGCAGACCCTGTACGGCAAATCGGGCAGCGGCAAGAGCACACTGTTGCGTATTCTTGCCGGATTGGTAAAACCCGATAGCGGACATATTGAAGTTAATGGCCAGATATGGTTCGACAGTACTGCACGAATCAATTTGCCGCCACAGAAAAGAAAGGTGGGGCTTGTTTTTCAGGATTATTCGCTTTTTCCGACGATGACGGTGAAGGAAAACCTGCTGTTTGCCCAGGAAAAAAGAGATGAACAGAAGGTAAACCGGCTTCTTGAACTGACCGATCTTCAGGCCCTTAAACATCGCTATCCGGCAACCCTTTCCGGAGGTCAGCAGCAGCGGGTTGCTTTGGCAAGAGCCATACTTCGGGAACCCCACATCCTGCTGCTTGATGAACCGCTTTCAGCTCTCGATCAAGTTACCCGCAACAGGCTTCAGGATGAAATCCTGAATTTTCACAAGCGCTTCCGATTGACAACCATTCTGGTCTCTCATGATAAACAGGAGGTTTTTAAACTTTCCGATACGGTTAACGTGCTTGATCGGGGGGGTATCATCCGCAGTGGAACCCCTCTTCAGGTTTTTCTTGATCGCAAGAGCTCAAATAAATTTTCTTTTGCAAGCACTATCCTGAGTATCCGTCAAGTGGACTGCATCTATCTTGCCGTTATCGGTGCTGGAAACGAACTGGTTGAAGTTGTGCTCAGCGAAAGCGACATCGCAACACTCAAGGTTGGCGATGAGGTGCTTGTTGCCTCGAAAGCATTTAATCCGATTGTCATAAAATTGTGAACATGCAGCGCCCCTTGATTCATCCTGAAAGAAGTTTCCTTTCCATTTTCCGGAAATTATTTTCGTTTATCTGTCTGAGCGTCTCAAACCCTTTCGGGGGAGAAAATCCGCAATATCAGGATACTCTCCTTCTGGCAAGAGGAGTATTCGAGATGAAACAGTTGTTGGTAGGTGCGGCGTGTTTTATTGCTCTTTTCTTAAGAAATAGGGGCTTAATTTGATTTTTGCCTGAATAGTTAAGGTTTATTGCCAATAATCTGTTGATATATTTTGTTTTCGTTATAGAGTGATGTATATACCGACAGGGGTGATCAGTGTTGATGTGCTCTCTTTTTTTTAATCATCGTTATGTTTTCATCTCTATAACGATAACTTTTTGATCAAGCCATGAAAGGTCTCTCTCTGATTGTGGTTTGTCTGTTTATTCTTGCAGTGGTCACTTTTTTTTCAATGGGAATCGGGAGGTATCCGGTATCGCCGGCATCATTGTTCTCATGGATCGCTACCGGCCAATGTACAGACGATAATCTTCCGGTTATTCTTTTCAACATTCGCTTGCCCCGGCTTATTGGGGCGATAGCCTCCGGGGGAGCTCTGGCAATGTCCGGAGCCGCGTATCAGGGGATGTTCAGAAACCCGATGGTGAGTCCTGATATCCTCGGTGTCAGTTCCGGCGCCGGATTTGGGGCGGCATTGGCCATTTTGCTTTCATTGCCTGTGGCCGGAATACAGATTCTCTCTTTTGGCGGTGGCATAACCGCTGTGCTGATAGCGGTCAGCATCAGCAAGACAATCGGCCGCAGTCACGATTCTGTTCTTGTGCTGGTGCTTTCGGGAATCATTATCTCCTCTCTCTTTGGCGCCCTTCTTTCGATGCTCAAATATGTTGCTGATCCTGATGACAAGCTGCCCGCCATCACCTACTGGCTCATGGGCAGCCTTGCCAATATCCGGATGAACGATCTGATGGTGATTCTGCCGCTTCTGTTGGTCGGGAGTATTCCCCTGATGCTGGTAAGCTGGAGGCTGAATGTGCTTTCATTTGGCGAAGATGAAGCCCGCTCGCTTGGTGTGCATACGGGCTGGATGAGAGCGCTGGTGATTCTTTGCGCAACACTCATGTCGGCGAGCATCATATCAATCACCGGTATTATCGGCTGGGTTGGTCTTATGGTGCCCCATCTTGCCCGCTTTGTTGCAGGGCCAAACCACCGGATGTTGCTGCCGGTCTCATTCCTCTTTGGCGCCATTTTTATGTTACTGGTTGATAACATTGCTCGCTCAGTGGTTTCAGTTGAAATCCCCATCGGCATTATCACGGCGCTTCTCGGCGCCCCATTTTTCATCTGGTTCCTGAAAAAATCATCCAGAAAGTCATGGTAATGGAGAACAACATATCGCTGGAACTCTGTCATACCAATCTGGGCTACAATGGTCGGGTGGTTTTACGCGATGTCAGCCTGACCATTCAGACCGGTGAGATTGTCTGCCTGCTTGGGCCAAACGGCGTGGGGAAAACAACACTCTTCAAAACCATTCTCGGTTTTATCAAGCCTCTTGGGGGAGTGATTACGATTGATGGAACCGATATTTCACGCTTTGCACCAAAAGATTTTGCCCGGTTGGTTGCCTATGTGCCTCAACTTCACCACTCGCCATTTCCCTACACGGTACGTGATGTTGTGCTGTTCGGTCGAACGGTACATCTCCCTCTTTTTGCTTCTCCGTGCAAGAAAGACTGGGATATTGCCGACAGTTTTCTCGAACTGCTCGATATCACTCATCTCGCCGAGAGAGCATTTTCGGAGCTGAGCGGTGGGGAGAGGCAGATGGTGATTATTGCCCGTGCCTTGACGCAGGAGGCCAGATTCATCATTCTTGATGAGCCGACTTCAAACCTCGATTACGGCAATCAGGTACGGATTATTCGTAAAATCGGGGAGCTATGCAAACAGTCCGTGGGCATTCTCATGGCTACTCACACGCCCGACCACGCTTTTATGATTGCCTCAAAAGTTGTTGTGGTTAACGACGGCTCCTTGTTCTGCTGTGGAACGCCTGAGACGATGCTTACCCCTGAAACGCTGAAACAGATCTATGGCGTCGATGTACAGGTGTTTGATACGCCAGATAATGGAATCTGTTCACGAAAAGTATGTGCTCCGTTTTTTCTAAACCCAAACAAGAACTGATATGTCAGCGACAAAAATGAAAGGTTCCATGTCGTTTATCATGACGCTTCTGCTGATCCAGAGCGCCAACATCGCCAGTGCAGAACCTGTAGTACTTGACGGCATCAACGTTACCGCACCATCGGTATCGAAGCGTGATGATCTTGATCCCGAAAGCATCACCAACCCCTATCGGGTAGAGTCGAGCGCCAGTTTTGGAACAGAGATATTCACCCGGAAAGAGATTGCAGCATATGCGCCCAAAGATCTCTTTGATCTTTTGAATAAAGCAGCCGGTATGAACCTGACCTATCAGGGCAGGCGGAGCCCGTTTTCGCTTGACCAGCGAGGCGGTGGACAACTTACCTATATTCTTGATGGCGCTGTTTTGCCCTCCTCTTCGAGTCGAATTCTGCAAAAAATTCCCCTCCAGGATATTGAGGAGATTCAAATTGTTCGTGGAGCGACCTCTCTTGCTCTTGGTCCCACACGTACACCCGGTCAGTGGGGCACAACCTCAGGCGTCAATACCGGATTTATCGTGATTCGCACAAAACATCCCCAAAAAACTGAAGGTGTGGTTTCTGCCTATACCGAAAAATCAGGTTCACTGCCATTTGCTACAGGCGAAAATCTCTATGCAGGCACCCGTTTCGGTACTGCTGCCTCGTCGTTGCGTGGTTATGTTGCTGGTGGTGCTGCCGCTTATGATCGCTCCAGTAACGACAGGTGGTTTGATGGACAAAATGGACAATCCGGCATGATCAATGCAGGCGTAACGGTTGGCAAGTTAAGCGTTGATGCAACTGGTTATACCGATACCGGCAGGTTGGAAATGCAGCGAGGTGTAACCTATTCGGGTGCGTTAGCTCCAGATAAATGGTACTACGATCCGCTGACAACTTCACTTCTTTCATCCACGGTGACCATGGCGTGGAATCGTGATCAGGTAACGATTTTATCGCTCTTTAAAACCAGATATGAACAAGAAGAGCATAATGAAAGTTTTGCAAACGCCATGGTGTCGCTTCGGAACTATTCGGAAGAGTCGAGTGGCTACAGCATTCGCCATAATGCACAATTTGGCAATACTTTAGTGCAGCTTGGCTGGCAAATTAACAACAGTAATGGTTTTGGTCCGAACCTGAGCAATCCCTATAACAATTTTGATACAACAGTTAAAGGATGGTCGTGCAGTGTTGAGCAAAAACTCTTTGATGGGGCCTTATCGCTTGACGGTGGCTATCGTCGTGACCTGACACATAGTGATGTATCGAGTACCGTGGCCGCTAAACCACTTGCGAACCATGACGTTGATATGGAAGCGGCACAAGTTGTTGCACTTGGCGCTCGCTGGAAAATGAATGAACTCCTGGCATTGAATGCCCGCTATTTTCATGGTGATGAAGGTACGCCAAGTGATTTCACCATGACGACGCAATCAGGAGCGCCACTTCATGCTGAAAAACAAAAGCGCTTTGAATTAGCTCTTGAAGCCGCGCCAGCAAGTTATTTCAAGCCAATGCTCACATGGTTCAGCTACGATATTGATAATCAAAAATCGGTGCTTGCTATGGGGAACAATGTTCTGCAAACCTATACCGTCAATGGTGAAACCTACTATTACTACACCGAAGCTGATGTTTTGCGCAGAGGTATTGAGCTTGCAGTGAAGGGTGACGTTCGGCAAAGCACCTCATACAGCTTTTCGTGGACACATTTAACCACCAACAGTACAACAACAAACGGCGTAACTACTGATGGTGTCGGAGTCTCGACCCCGGAGAATTATTTTTCAGCACTGCTCAGCCACTCGTGGGAGAAGTATCGGGCAAATCTCTCTATCAAACAGGTCAGTTCGTGGCAAACATCAGCCAGTCCGGTTGGGATACAGAACGCAGATCTTGGGGAGTATACCACGGTTGATGCCAATATCATGCGGACATTTACCTTCTCGGGCTCACGGCTGACGGCAACACTCTATGGTCACAACCTTGGTGATGTCCACTACTCAACCCGTTATGTAACAGGCTATTATCCAGACAGAGGACGCACGCTTGGCCTGGAATTGAGCATGGCGTTTTAAAAAAATAGAAAAATCCGCCCGGTCACTTTGAAGCTCTGCTGCTGAAGCTTGGTATTGACGGAATGGTGGAGCGAGGAGATGCTGGTATGTGGATCATTTTCAGAAAATCAACGAGAGTGATATGAAGAGGTATAGCATGAGACTGGTTCGATCGAGCATCCTGGTTATGCTGGCGCTTTTTGTTACCCTGCTTTCGGCTTACAGCTCCACGGAGAGAAAATTGCCACACGCCACTTGTGAAGTGACCGACATGGCCGGACGGAAAATGGTCGTCCCCTCTGTCATCAGGCGTATCTACGTGAACAAGCCCGGCAGTGTGCTGATGTATGCCGTTGCTCCCGATATGCTTGTCAGTCGATCGTTATGGCTGACCTATAACACAAAGCGTTATTTGAAAAGCTCTTATCTGCAATTACCCTACGTTGATGGCTCCGTTGAGGAGATTGTCAGGCTCAAACCCGATATCATCATCTCCAGTTTCAACATTAATCCAAAAACAAAAGATGAGGCGGAGAGACTCAGCCAAAAAATTGGTATTCCGGTCTATATGGTTCCCATTGATATGGGGATGTATGAGCAGACCTTCAAGGCGCTGGGCGAGCTTCTGAACCGTAAGGAACAGACGGGCCGGATGAGAGCTTTTCTCCATACCTGTTTTGACGGGATTGCTCTCAAGTCGAAACAGATACCTGAGAAGCAGCGCGTTCGGGTCTATTACGCAGAGGGAGAGCGTGGTCTCAATACCGATCCTTCAGCTTCTTTCCATAGCCAGATTCTCGACGTTGTCGGCGCCATCAACGTCGCTCAGGTGGCAGTAGCCTCCGGTCAGGGCATGAGTGCCGTATCCATGGAACAGCTTTTGTTGTGGAATCCCGATGTGGTGCTTGTCTGGACAGGCATGGGCTCCTCAATGAGCACCATGCATGCCATCCAGAATGATAACCTCTGGGCAACAGTGCGGGCGGTTAAAAATAAAAAACTCTATCAGATACCATTTATGCCTTTTGGATGGTTCGACCGTCCTCCCTCTACCAACAGAATCATGGGGGCCATCTGGACGGCGCAGCAGCTTTATCCCGGCATCTATCACTACGATCTGAAAAAGGTTACCCGTGAGTATTTCGACATTTTTTATCACTATAAACTGACTGATGAAGAGCTTGCCGCACTCCTTCACCCCAACCCTCAACTGCTGATAAATTCGACATCAGGAAACCACTAAATCCAGATCTCATGCTGAAACCATTACCGATAATGGAAAACACCGGCGGTGTGCTGGCTGTGTGTGGAGCACCGCCGCCACTGCACGCAAAAACCACTGAAAATGGTGTGCCTCTGCTCAGAAAGGGAGCCCTGAACCTTTATGTGAATATGCCTTGTCCGCTCAAGGTGGTCGCTAAAATGGCGATTGGTGAATTTGCAGAACAATACAATGCTTCGCACGACATTCAGCTCTATTCACCCATGCTGCACGATGGAAATTCAAAAGGCATTGAGGGAGAGCTGAAAGCAGCGCAGTCGGAGGATGAACTGCCTGAAGTGCTGGTTGCCTCAGGTTTGCATACGGTGCTCTCCCGGCATTTCAAAAAGAGCTTTATCGATACAGGTATCTATACCGGTATCACCAGCCCTGCAGCGCTGGCGGTTATGCCGGAGAGCTTTCGGAAGCTTGCCACGGAGCACAATATCGGGATTTTTGGTATCGGATACTGGAGTATTGTACTCGATTTATCGATCAATCCGGTTGAGTCGTATCCTCGCCGGTGGCGGGATCTGGTTGAGCCGCGTTTCAAGGATCTTGTGACGGTGCATGGTTACAATGGCAAGGCGAGCATCGCTACGCTTCTGATGATTCTCAAGGAGCAGCTCGGTAGTGGGGCCGCAACCGATTTCGCCCGCAATATTCGTAACATCTGGCATTTCGCTGAAATACTCAAGCGCATCGACTCCTCCGAACCGCGCCGTACCCCCTTCAATCTGCTGCCGAACGCGGCAACGGTGCAGATGCCGTCACGCAAAAATGCAGCCATTCTTGAGTTTGAAGATGGGCCTGTTCTTGCGCCTATGCTGCTGTTCGTCAAAACATCACGAATGGAAGAGTGCCAGCCGATTGTCAACTTTTTTCACACCGATATTATTCGGCAGGCGTTGAAAAGGGGAGACCTCTCTTTTGCTGAAGATGTTAACTGGCAGGAGCCGTTCAGCTTTCCCTCGTGGGATTATCTGTTGAACAATGACTATGAAGAGCTGACCGCCATGCTCGATATTGAACTGAAACAAGGGCTTCGTCCTGATGCTTTTCAACTCTGATGGAATGAACACATGAAACTTGTCACCATATCCGGACCTCCCTCATCGGGCAAAACTGCAGTGCTGGTCAATGTCATCAAATCGCTCAAGAGTTCCGGGTTACGAACAGGAGCGGTAAAATACGATTGTCTTGCTACGGACGATGATCAGCTTTTTCGCTCTCTTGGTATTCCGGTTCAGACGGGGCTCTCCGGTAATCTCTGTCCCGACCACTATTTTGTCAGCAATATTGAGGAGTGCCTGAAGTGGGGTATCTCCCTGAATCTTGATCTCCTTGTCTCCGAAAGCGCCGGGCTCTGCAACCGCTGTTCTCCGCATATCAAGGGAGTGCTTGCCGTATGCGTCATCGATAATCTCATGGGAGTCACCACGCCAAAAAAGATTGGGCCCATGCTCAAGTTTGCCGATATCGTTGTCATTACGAAGGGTGATATCGTCTCACAGGCTGAACGTGAAGTTTTTGCCTTTCAGGTACGACGGGCCAATGCAAAAGCGAGAATCATGCATGTTAACGGCATTACCGGCCAGGGAGCAAGCGAGCTGACCTCTCTTTTTTTAAAGGCGCCTGAAACAGAAAGCCTTGATGGCGGAATACTGCGCTTTTCCATGCCGGCAGCATTATGCTCCTACTGCCTCGGTGAAACTAAAATCGGCATGGAGCATCAGCTCGGAAACGTCAAAAGAATCAAAATCAAGCAGGAACAACCATGATTGCAATACTTGAAAAGAAAATCGGGCACTTGACTGCTGAATTTCCTCCACTCACCGGATTTTTCAGTGATTACGGCATCACCTTCAACGATCTCCATGCAACACTTGGAGATTCACTTGACCTTTTATCGGAAGAGATCTATGAAGATATGGGGATTGATCGTGAGAAACTGCTTGAAAATCTCGATGGCTTTTTACAGCGCATTGCCCTTGCCGAAATCGACGAAAGGCCCCTGGTGTCAGATATTACCATACTCGGTGGTCACGATAAAAGCGGAACGCCTGAAGAGGTCGAGCTGACACTTGTGCGTGGCTCCATTACAAGTATTGTGGGGCCAACCGGATCCGGGAAAAGTCGTCTGCTTGCCGATATTGAGTGGATGGCGCAGAACGATACACCAACGGGCAGAACGATACGGGTTAATGGCAAAAAACCTGATCCTGAACTTCGCTTTTCCCTTGAGTATAAGCTTGTCGCTCAGTTGTCGCAGAATATGAACTTTGTGATGGACGCCACCGTAGCCGAGTTTGTTTTCATGCATGCTGAAAGCCGGATGATCAACACGCTCGATACTCTTGTCGCCGATATTATTGCGCAAGCCAATCTTCTTGCCGGTGAGCCGTTTACAGCGCAAACACCCCTGACTGCGCTTTCCGGAGGGCAGTCACGAGCCTTGATGATTGCCGATACTGCTTTTTTAAGCTCTTCACCGGTTGTGCTGATTGACGAAATTGAAAACGCCGGTATCGATCGCAAAAAAGCACTCTCTCTTCTGGTCAGAAAGGAGAAAATTGTGCTGATGGCAACCCATGATCCCATTCTTGCCCTGATGGCCGAGCAGCGTCTTATCATCAAAAATGGCGGAATTCACAAAATCATCGAGACAACAGGCAAGGAACGAGAGAATCTTGTCCGACTTGAAGAGTTTGACAATAAACTCTTGGCACTTCGCACCCGTCTGAGAAGTGGTGAGCTTATTGAAGAGTTATAACATCAATGAAAAACGCAGTTCACTTATTGGCAAGCAAAAAAGGTCGTTGGAAGAGTTGTTTTCCGGGATTTCGGCCTGGCTTTTTGGGCGAAGAGTTTCTGGATACCGATTGCTTGCTGAAGCTGGATTATGGTAACCTTGTTCTTCGACGGCAGACACATCTGTTTCTTGGCTGCGGAGTTCTTGCTTCAACAGCGCTTCTTCTGTTTTTCTGGCTTGTCATCATCAATTGGGATTTCATCGCTTCCGGACAAGGAGTGTCAGGCCGTGCAGTTCCTGGCGACACCTATGAAACGCTTACCACCATGATAGCGTTTACAGCGCCTCCATCTGCTCCGGAATCAGGGAAAGCTCGCGCAGTGACACTCCCTGCGGCCCCCTTCACGGTTGGAAAAATTGTCAAGGTCAGGCAGGAGGAGGTGATCGCTGCACAGCCTGCAGCAACGCAGAGTGAACTCAAAGAGCTCAACCGGAATGAGGAGGCCCAGGGCGCCCAGAGTACGTCGGGATCTGGTATTGGTTCCGGTATTGGTTCCGGAAAAGGGGGTGAATCATCAGCTCTTGAAGGTTTTGGCGAAGATGGAACGATTTTTGGAAGATGCGAGGTAATGCCCGCCTTTCTTGAACAGAAAAAACCTCGTTACCCTGAGGCGGCAAGAATCGCGGGCATTACAGCCAGGCTGTTAGTCAAGGTTTTAATCGGCGCTGACGGCTCTCCTCTCAAGGCAATGATCATCAAACGTATTCCCGAAGAGTGCAATGCGTTTGATGCAGTCACATTGCAATCGGTGCTTGAATCAACATATACCCCGGCTGTTCAGAATGGCAGGGCAGTAAAGGTATGGTGTATGATTCCAGTCAGTTTCAGGATTGATGAGTCGTAAAGGATGAGGGAGTTAAGGAGTGGGGGCTGTCCGTGGATCTCGTACCGAAGCTTTGCAGGTCGTGATGAGCGTGTGGTGTGCACCCATTTTTTATAAATGGAGCATCTCCTCGATCAAGGAAGCGGTTTAATGCCAGAAAGGGAAAGAGCATTTTCATCTCATTCTCCTTCTGGTATGACGACGAGAATAGTGGGAGATGCGGGGGCTCAGTTTACACCGATAATAACGCTTGAGGCTTTAAACACCGCACAGGCAGTGTCACCCTCTTTGAGTGCAAGTTTTTCAGAACTTCCGTGGGTAATGATGGCCGAAATGATATTGCCGTCACCAACTTCAAGATCAACTTCCGTGCTGACAGGCCCTTCGATAATTTTGGTGATCTTGCCGGGCAGGATGTTTCTTGCGCTCAGTTTTGTGTCGTGCAGCTCCTGGGCGATAATGATTGAACTTGACTTGATGATGGCATAGGCATTCACTCCCTCTTTCAGTCCGAGGTTGTCAACCGCGCCGATCGTGATAATCGAGGTTATACGGGTGTCGCCTTTGAGCTGGAGGGTGATTTCGGCATTGACTGCGCCTCTGGTAACTTTTTCCACTGTACCTGCAAAAACGTTACGTGCACTGATTTTCATGGATATCCTTTTAAGAAATTGATAAAAAAGATGGGCATTGCTGAGACGCCCCTCAAGATTCTGGAGAAATTTCCGATGCTCTTCCTGAACAACCCGGAACTGTTCGATAATTTTTTTCCCCTCCCGGGTCAGTACAGTGCCTCCTCCCCCTTTTCCTCCCGTCATGCGGTCAACAAGCGGTTTTTCAGAGAGATTGTTCATCATGTTGACCAGATGCCAGGCCGTTTTATAGCTGATTCCTGCGGCTTTGGCTGCGCTGCTGATTGAACCGAGTTCATCAATCTTTTCCAGCAGGGCAATCCGGTCACCGCCGAGAAACCTGTTTTCCGCCTTCTGAAACCAGATGGAACCCTCAAGACCTATCGCCTCTTTATTGCATTTCATCCAGACCCTCCTCCTGAAGTGGTTTCTCTTTTGCCGTTAACAGTCAGAATACTCCATGACCGGACAGGGGAGCGGACACGGAGCTGCCTCTGGTCATTCTCAGGAAAATGCCCCTGCATCGGCAAGATACATGATCACAGGCAAAGGAGAAAATGAAACCATTCTCTTTTATTTTCTCCTTTTGCGGTATTGACCGATTTTGGTAAGTTCTTTTTCTTACAGCTCTTTTTCCCTCAACTGTTTTTGATACAGTATTATGGCTCCTCTTGATGACAAGGAGAAGCTTCTGGACAGCCCAGAGGTTTTGCAGGCGTACTGCAAGCAGCTCGAGGCGGAGCTGCGGAAGGAACGTTCGCACCTCGGTTCACTCTTCGAGGCCATGCCGGATATGGCCTGCATCGCTTCGACGGATGGCTATTTCAAGCGGCTGAGTACTTCGTGGGAAGAGGTGCTGGGTTACAGCCAGAGTGAACTGCTCTCAATTTCCTATATGGAGCTGATCCATCCGGACGACCGGGAATCGACTCTCCGGGAGGTGGAGCAGCAGCTCGCGGGTAGCAAGACGGCACATTTCGTTAACAGGTACCGGGCAAAGGATGGCAGTTATCGCTGGCTGGAGTGGAATACTTCACCTGCGGACGACGGAACCCTCTTTGCTGTGGCGCGTGACATTACCGCGCGGCGCGATGAGGAACGGCAGTTGCTGCTGTGGGCAGATGCCTTTCGCTATTGTGTACACGGACTTGCAGTGGGCGATCCGGCGACGAATACCATTACGGCATGTAATCCTGCCTTTGCAGCCCTGCATGGCATGGAGGCTGAAGAGGTGGCGAACCGGGGGATTCTGGATTTTTACCCTGCAGAGGTGCATCCCTTTGTGCTTTCGTGCATAGCGCAATTGCAGGAGGCGGCGATGGTGAGCTTCGAAACCGAGCGCTGTCGAAAGGATGGCTTGTGCTTTCCGGTGCAGATGGACGTGGTATGCGTGAAAGACGCAGCCGGGGTGCCGATTTACACGATAGCCTCCGTACAGGACATTAGGGAGCGCAAACGCTCACTGGAGGAGCGTTGTCGGCTGGAAACACAACTGCAACAGGCGCAGAAGCTGGAGTCGATCGGCCGGTTGGCCGGAGGTGTAGCGCATGACCTGAACAATCTGCTCACACCGATACTCGGGTATGCGGAGATGCTTGAGATGGAGCTGGCAGGGAATGCAGGGCAACAGGAGGAGGTCAGGGCAATCCAGCGGGCATCGACCAGTGCGCGGAAGCTGATCTGGCAGTTGCTTGCCTTTAGTCGCACCCAGACGCTGGAGCTTGGGGAGGTTGAACTGAACGCCATGCTCAAGGAGTTTGGGGAGATGCTGCGCCAAAGCGTGGGCAGTGGTGTGAGGGTGGAGTTCGAGCTTGCTCCCTCCCTGCTGCCATTGCATGCCAATGCGGGACAGTTGGAGCAGGTTTTGGTGAACCTTGCGCTGAATGCGCGTGACGCTATGCCTTCCGGAGGCAGGTTGTGCTTCAGAACCTCATTCGAGAAGTTGAGCGAAGAGAGGGATGGGCTTCCTCCGGGACGGTATGCTGTGCTTGAGGTTGCCGATACCGGTTGTGGCATCAGGCCGGAGGACATGCCGAGAATTTTCGAGCCGTTTTTTACTACCAAGGGCCCTGGCAAAGGAACCGGGCTTGGGCTCTCTACGGTGTACGGTATCGTGCGACAGCACAGAGGGAATATTGTGGTATCCTGCCCGGAAGGTGATGGCTGCTCTTTCAGGGTGTTGCTGCCACTTCTTGATGAGGAGACTGCCGTGCAGAAGGCAGTGGAGGCCGCTCCAGCCGTGTTGCAACAGAAAGTGCTGGTGGTGGATGACAACGACTTGCTGCGCAAGTTCACAGTGCAGGCACTCAATATGAAGGGCTACGAGGTAGCAGATGCACCAGGTGGAGAGGAGGCGCTCAGGCTGGTGACGAAGGGCCTGTTGAAGCCTGATCTGGTGATTACGGATGTGATTATGCCGGGCATGAACGGCTGGGAGTTCAGTGAGCAACTGCTGCGATTGCTGCCGCAGGTGAAGGTGATCTATATGACCGGTTATGCAAGCGATGTGATCGAACTGTATGGTATTCCGGAGAATGGTCGGGAGCTCTTGTACAAGCCATTCACGATACAGGTGTTGATGGAGAAAGTACAAAGCGTGCTGCAGCGGAAATAAAAAAGCCGCTGATCAGCGGTGCCGATGATTTTTTCGAATGCATGGCATTCGGTTTCAGTGGTTCTGTATGCAGCAGAAAGGAAGGCGCTTTGTTGCATCAAACGAAGTTTTTTTTAGACTGCAAAATCGTGCTGCCAGGTTAGAGGTACCATCAAAAAACACAATTATTTTTCTTGCCGTGCTTTGGCTGTAATCGTATATTTAAAAACGATACAATCAGTTACCTTACGCGTTGTTTTCTGGCTTCAACCTTATCCTTTCAGTGAATACAGAGTATCATGCCAAATATATAGCCTGGGAGCTGACACGCCGTCACTCTTCTGCTGATCTCTGCAAGTTGACGGCATCGCTGCAGGATGCCCAGGTTGACTTGAACCCTCACCAGATTGATGCTGCTTTATTCGCTTTCAAATCGCCCTTATCCAAAGGGGCAATTCTTGCTGATGAAGTCGGTCTTGGAAAAACGATTGAAGCCGGTATAATACTTTCCCAGCTTTGGGCTGAGCGTAAAAGAAAGCTGCTGGTAATCTGTCCGGCAAGTCTGCGCAAGCAGTGGAATCAGGAACTGGCCGACAAGTTTTACCTTCCCTCGGTTATTCTTGAATCGAAATCATTTAATGCCGAGAAAAAAAAAGGAAATCGAAACCCCTTTGAGTGCCAGGAAATTGTTATCTGCTCCTTTCAGTTTGCACGTGCCAGGGAAGATCTCCTTGGCTTTGTTCAATGGGATCTGGTCATTATTGACGAGGCTCACCGGCTTCGTAATGTCTATAAGTCGTCCAACCGCATCGGGCAATCAATAAAGAACTCACTTTCCGCCTGCAAAAAAGTGCTTCTGACGGCCACACCGCTGCAGAATTCGATTCTGGAGCTGTACGGCATGGTCAGCATCATTGACGACTACGCTTTCGGTGACCTGAAAAGCTTCAAGAGCCGCTACTCCCGCATCCTCGAAGATGGTAATTTCAATGAGCTGAAAGAGCGCCTGAAGCCGCTTTGTAAGCGAACGCTGAGGCGCCAAGTGCTTGAATATGTCAAATACACCAACCGCCTCGCCATTGTTCAGGAGTACTATCCCTACAAGGAGGAGCAGGAGCTTTACGATCTCGTTTCCAACTATCTGATCAAGCCCGACCTGTACGCCCTGCCGGTCAGTCAGCGCAAGCTCATGACGCTGATACTCCGAAAACTGCTTGCCTCGTCAACCTTTGCCATTCAGGGTACCCTTGAAGGACTTGCCGCAAAGCTTGACGCCCTGCTTGACCGGCAGGCACCGAACAGTGATAATGAGACCATTTCCCTCGACTTCGAGACCTTTGACGAATTGCGTGAAGAGTGGCAGGAAAACGGCGAACCTCCTCTTGATGAAGCTGAAGAACCTCTCACGCAGGAAGAGCGGAAAGCGGTACTTGCTGAACGGAACGAACTGAGGGAGTTCGCCCGACTTGCCAGAATCATTCAGAAAAACTCGAAAGGTGACAAGCTGGTAACCGCCCTGAGCGGCGGATTCAGGAAACTGCAGGAGCTCGGAGCGCCAGAAAAAGCCATTATTTTTACCGAATCAACCCGTACACAGCTCTACCTGAAAAAAAATCTCGAACTGCAGGGAGTTGGCGGCAAGATCGTGCTCTTCAACGGTTCAAATAACGATCCGGAATCGAGAAAAATTTACAAGGCATGGATTGAGCAGCATAAAGGTACCGACCGGGTAAGCGGTTCGCCTACGGCCGATATGCGTCAGGCTCTGGTAGATTATTTCCGGCACGAAGCAACCATCATGATTGCTACAGAAGCTGCTGCCGAAGGGATCAACCTGCAGTTCTGCTCGCTGGTGGTCAACTACGATATGCCCTGGAATCCTCAGCGTATCGAGCAGCGCATTGGCCGCTGCCATCGCTACGGTCAGCGCTTTGATGTCGTTGTCGTCAACTTTCTGAACATGGCCAATGAAGCCGATAACAGGGTTTTTCAGTTGCTCGACCAGAAATTCCGGCTCTTCAGCGGCGTATTCGGAGCCAGCGATGAGGTACTTGGTAGCATAGAGGGCGGCGTTGATTTCGAAAAACGGATTGCCGCTATCTATCAGGAATGTCGCAGGTCTGAAGAGATACAGGAGGCTTTTGACCGACTGCAGGAGGAGCTTGAACACAATATCGAGGAACGGTTCGAAAATACCCGTCAGAACCTGCTGGAAAACTTTGATGAAGAGGTTCACCAGAAGCTCCGCTTCAGCCTTGAAACAGGACGGCACTACCTCAACCAGTATGAGCAGTGGCTCTGGCAGATCACCCGGTACTTCCTGCGCGACTGTGCGGCATTCGATCAATCCGATAATGCCTTCAGGCTGCATAGCAATCCATTTCCCGGCGAACAGATACACCCCGGACCCTATCTGCTGCTGCGAACGGCGGCCAACAGAAAAAAGTCTGAAATAGAAGTAGAGGACGATACCAACATCTACCGTGTCGGCCATCCGCTTGCCCGCCGGATTATTGAAACATGCAAAAAGCAACCACTTGAGCCGAGAGAGCTGCTCTTCGACTATTCCGGCACCCCCAAACAGATCACTCTTCTTGAGCCCTTCGTTGGAAAGAGCGGATGGCTCCAGCTTCGCTGCCTGACCATCTCCTCTTTTGAAACCGAGGACTTTCTGCTGCATACCGGATTTACCGAAACAGGCGAACTGCTCGACCACGACCTCTGCCGTAAATTTTTCTCACTCGACGCAACAGTGGGAAAAACTCTTGTGCTCCCGGAGGAAGTTGGAGAGCGGTTTACAATCATGAATAAAGAGGCTGCCGAAGTAATCCTCAAGGAAAACAACACCCGAAACGCGCAGTTTTTTGATGATGAATACGAAAAGCTCGACAAATGGGCTGAAGACATGAAGCTCAGCCTTGAGCGCGAGATTAAAGACCTTGATGCGGAAATCAGGCTCCGCAAGGCTGAAGCCAGAAAGCTCTCCGATCTTGAAAGCAAGGTAAAGGAGCGTCGCAACGTAAAAGAACTTGAAAAGCAGCGCGACGAAAAACGGCGCCACCTTTTTGAGGCGCAGGATCAGATTGAAGGCAAAAAAGATCTATTATTAGAGGATGTAGAAGCGAGAATGAAACAACAGGTAAGCCAAAACATTCTGTTTTCAATTCGATGGGAATTACAATAATATGAACTGACATGAAGAGTGCATATAAAACAAGAGAGGATATTGCTGTTGCGCGTGAACTTGTTTCCTGCCCGGGTGTTACGCTTGCCGAACATCTTGAGTTTACGGGGATAACGCTGGCGGAGTTGGCTGATCGCATGGGCAGGCCGGAACAGAGCATAAATGATATTATTCAAGGCTCAGCTCAGCTTACACCTGAAACGGCGCTACAGCTTGAGCGCGTTGTCGGTATCCCTGCTGATTTTTGGATGAATCTTGATCGCAACTACCGCCTGAGGATTGCTGAAATTAATGAAGCTGAAGAGCGCCTTGCTGAGGCAGAGCGGGCAAACAGTTGTTCGAACAAAGTTTTGCTTCAATAACAAGCAGGCATTGTTGAGAGCTATCTATAATTTAAAAGAGGAATTAGACTATGGTACACAAGCTGTATGCAACCTATGACGGTCATGTTCTTCTGCCCGAAGGAGAGGTTGACTTATTACCGAATCACAGGTATTTGATTAAAATTGAGAGTCCACAGCAACAAAGAGCTGAGCCCAAAAAGAATGTTCTGCAGCGACTTTCAGAAAAAGCAATGGATCTAGGAGTGTCTGATTTGGCCTCTCATACGCAAAGATGGTAAGTGATGTGTTGTATTACCCCACGCTGGTTTGTGCAGAGGTGTGTTTACAACGAAAAGCGTCATATATAACTTGTTTTTAAAAACGGATTGTTGGAGTATTGAAACTGAAGGGTTGAATTGCATTAATGAAACCAAATCAAAAATTAGAGCTGACCTGGATAGGAAAGGGTGAAGAGCCGAAGCTTGAGCCGAGGATTCTCATCGAGCAGCCGGAATACAGTTGTGGTGACCCCGGTAGCGGCAACATGCTGATTCAGGGTGACAACCTGCTTGCACTGAAGGCGCTGGAGCAGGACTATGCGGGGAAGGTCAAATGCATCTATATTGATCCACCGTATAACACAGGCAATGCGTTTGAGCATTATGACGACGGGATTGAGCACAGCCAGTGGTTGAACCTGATGGCACCCCGGCTGAAAATCCTGCGCGACCTGCTGGCTAATGATGGTTCAATCTGGATCTCGATTGATGATGATGAAAGCCATTACCTCAAGGTGCTTTGTGATGAGATTTTCGGAAGGCGCAACTTTGTCAATAATGTGATCTGGGAGAAAAAATATTCACCTCAAAATGATGCGAAATGGCTCTCTGACAGCCATGATCATATTCTTGTCTATGCCAAAAACAAGGAGATCTGGAGGCCGTATTTATTGCCGAGAACTGAAGAAATGGATAAGCGATATAAAAATTATGATAATGATTTACGGGGTCTCTGGAAATCAAGTGATTTATCCGTAAAGACATATAGCTCGTCAACTGACTACCCAATACAAATACCAAGTGGCAGAATCGTTAATCCACCTGCTGGTTATAGTTGGAGAGTTTCAAAAGAAAAATTCGAGGAACTCGTTAAGGATAATCGAATATGGTTTGGAAAAGATGGTAATAATGTTCCTTCGATAAAGCGTTTTTTAAGTGATGTTCAAGAAGGATTAGTCTCAAAAACAATTTGGTATCGTATAGAAGTTGGTGATAACCAGGATGCAAAAAGAGAAGGGAAGCAATTCAATTCTGAGAATGTTTTTGCTACGCCAAAACCAGAAAAGCTTGTTTATCGGATAATGGCACTTGCCTCCCGAGAAGGAGATCTTGTTCTCGACTCTTTCCTTGGCTCCGGCACAACTGCAGCCGTAGTGCATAAAATGGGCCGAAAATGGATCGGTATTGAGCTTGGTGAACATGCAAAAACGCATTGTTATTCTCGCCTGAAGCAGGTAGTTGATGGTACCGACCAGGGTGGTATCAGCAAAGCTGTTGAGTGGCAGGGTGGCGGCGGCTTCAGGTTCTATACGCTTGCCCCTTCTCTCCTGAACAGGGACAAATACGGGAACTGGATTATCAGCAAGAAGTACAATCCCGATATGCTTGCAGCCGCAATGGCAAAGCAGGAGGGGTTCCGATACCTGCCAGATGAACATGTCTACTGGAAGCAGGCTCGAAGCAGCGAAAAGGATTTTCTCTTCACCACAACCGGCTTTATGACGGTTGAAATGCTTGACGGAATTCATGAAGAGATGCAGCCGGATGAAAGCCTGCTGCTTGCCTGCAAGGCCTATCAGAAAGAGTGTGCCCATCGCTACCCGAATATTTCCATCAAAAAAATTCCGAACATGCTGCTTGGCCGGTGCGAATTTGGCCGGGAGGATTACAGCCTGAATATTGTGCAGGTGCCTTACGATCGTGCGGAGGAGGAGGTGCCGGATGAACCGGAGTTGGCTATTGAGAGTGAGGAAGTTGAAGAGTCAAGACAGACCGACCTTTTTGAGTGATGATACAGAGCTTGTCCTGAGGCAGAGATCGTTATTAAGGGCGAAGTGGCAATACAACCAAAACGTTTAAGAACCCCCTTCATGAATTCTAAAGCAGCATACATCAAGCAACGCCTCTCCCTCCGTGAACCGCTACGTGAAGCGCTCGATATTGTGGCAGAACTTGCCGAAGCTCTCTCCCTTGAAAAAAACGGTGATCTTGATGGTGCGCTTGAGATCGTCTCTTCCCGTTATCCCTCCTGTACCGATTTTGAACGGGCATTTCCCTCACTCTGTTTTTCCATTGCCACCGGAGTCGGAAAGACCCGCCTGATGGGTGCCTGTATTGCCTGGCTCTATCTGCAGAAAGGGATCAGGAACTTCTTTGTGCTTGCGCCGAATCTCACCATCTACGAAAAGCTGATTGAGGATTTCGGTAATCCCAACTACAGCAAATATGTCTTCAACGGCATTGCCGAGTTTGTCTATAACCGGCCGGTGGTTATTACCGGCGACAATTATGAGCAGCAGGGTATCCTTTTTCGTGATACGGAAATCAGGATCAACATTTTCAATATCTCCAAGTTCAACCGTGATGCCGCTCCGGCAAGCAAGGGCAAAGAGAAAGGGAAGCCGCCCAGAATGAAACGGCTGGCGGAGTATCTTGGCCACTCCTACTGGAGCTATCTCTCCGGACTGAATGATCTGGTGATTCTGATGGATGAGGCGCACCGTTACCATGCTGATGCCTCCCGCAATGCCATTAATGAATTAAAACCTGTGCTTGGTCTGGAGTTGACGGCGACCCCGACCGATGAAAAAGGGTTGCCGTTCCGCAATATCGTCTATGAGTATACGCTTGCCCGTGCGCTGGCTGACGGCAAATACATCAAGAATCCGGCCATTGCAACCCGCAAAAATTTTCAGCCGAAAGGGCTTACCGATAAAGAGATCGAGATCATCAAGCTTGAGGATGCCGTCAGCCTTCATTGGGATACGAAAACCGAGCTTGAAGTCTATTCCCGAACGAATGGCGTTGAAAAGGTCAAACCCTTTATCCTTGTGGTTTGCCGCGACATCAACCATGCACGTGAAACGGCTGATTATCTCCGATCCGCCTCTTTTTTCAATGGCGCGTTCAGTGACAAGGTGCTCCAGATTGACTCCTCAACGCGCAAGGATGATGAGGTTGAGCGGCAGTTTGTCGAGCTTGAAAACGCCGATAACGATATTGAAATTGTTGTCCATGTCAACATGCTCAAAGAGGGGTGGGATGTCAGGAATCTCTACACCATTGTTCCCCTGCGAGCAGCAAACGCCTCTATTTTAATTGAACAGACAATCGGGCGGGGTTTGCGTCTTCCCTATAACGGTGAACGGACCGGTGTTGACAAAATCGACAAGCTGACCGTTGTAGCCCATGATAATTTTGACAAGGTTATTGCCGAGGCTCAGAACCCCGAATCGGTGCTCAATAAATTCACCTATATCGAGATTCCGGAAGAGGAGCTTGGAGCAAAAACTGTGGCGGTGACCGCACTGCCCCGTGTTGAAAATGAGGTGCAGCAGGAAACTGAGCGCATAGCTTCCATAAAGGATGAAGGGGAACGGCGGAAAGCAACGCGATCACTTGATGCCAAAAAAGCGATTATCAATGCCTTGCCATCCTTCAGTGCTGCCGAGGGAGTCACCAGCAGCGCAGATCTGCTGAAGCCGGAGGTCAGGCAACTGGTGATGCAAAAGGTAGAGCACGATCTTGGTCAGGGGCAAATTAACCTCTTTGCCGGAGAGATTCTGGTTGAAGCCGGGATCGCTTATGCCGATACCGTAGCCAGTTACCGCAAGAACAGCATTGATATTCCCCGAATGGATCTGGTGAAGGGTGACGTTCCCGTGTGGTTTGAGGATTTTGATCTTGATGTGACGAGCGGATTCGATTTCCGCATCATGGCTGAAGAGATCATCCGCCGCAACCTGAAAGACAACATGGTGGACACGATCGGTGTGCAGCAGGGAGCATTGGGACGGGAAACACCGAAAAACCAGATTGTTGCTGAAGTGCTCAACTACTCCACCGAGGTTGACTACGACAGCAATGCCGATCTTCTGCACAAGCTTGCCCGGCAGGCGCTGGAGAAACTTGAATCCACTCTTGACGACACGACTCAACTTCCGACACTGGTCTATCAAGCTCGCAAGTTTATTGCGGCCAATATCGGTGATCAGATGAAAAAACATTTCCGGATGGGTGAACCGCACTACCGGGAGCCGAAAGTGCTGCCCTTTGTCAAAATTGAACAATGGGACGGCTCTGCTCTCGCACTAAATGGTTACAAGGATTACCGTGATCCGGTAACTCCCGTCAACACCATCCCCAAATACGTCTATCGCGGCTTTGAAAAAGCCTGCCACTTCGAATACAAATTTGACTCCAAAGCTGAAAAAGAGCTTGCTTTTGTGCTGGAACACGACATTCAGGTGCTCAAATGGCTCCGTCCTGCTCCAAACCAGTTCAGGATCTACTGGCAGAACAACACAAAACGCTACGAACCCGACTTCATTGTTGAAACCGCCTATTCTATCTATATGATCGAAACAAAAGCTGCCAACGAACTCGACAGCCGGGAAGTTCTGGAAAAAACCGCTGCTGCACTGCGGTATTGCTCCTATGCCACCGGCTTTACCACCGCCAACAACGGAAAACCCTGGAAATACCTGTTGATTCCCCATGATCAGGTCGCTACGACTTCAAGCTTTGAATATCTGGCTGGGCGGTTTGAGATGAAGTGCTGAAATGGATATTTTTCGGTATGGTATTTTTGTTAAAATCAGATGATTGTTCTGCAGAGCTGATTTCTTCAATCATAATCAATCAAGTTCATTAAATGGACCCAATATATGAGCAGATAGCGGAATTGCCCTGGATTAAAGGGCTGCTTGAGTTGGCAGGAATTGATGAAAAATATGTTTCATTATTATCGCTGATTATTGTTGTTGCTGTAAGTGTTGTGATCATTACATTTGTCAGAAAAATATGGATAAAAATTAATGAGTGGCATAGTATCATTAAAAAAGCACGTGATTTGAAGCCTGAGTTTGAAAAGGATGATATAAAGGAATTAAGTCACATATTCATCAGGACAACTGCGGCGGAAAAGTCGCCTAACAGGTATGATAATCCGGGTGAAGCCTATAAGTATACAGGGAAAACATACGATCTTATTGATTTTATGTTAAAAAAATCATTTAATGAAAACGTAGAAAGTCACAAATATTATCTTGTCCTTGCTGATTCAGGGATGGGCAAGACTGCATTTATGCTTAATCTGTATTTGCAGAATTATTCGTATGTAAATTTCTTTGATTTTCTTTTCGGAAAAACATATACCATCAAGCTTCTTCGCTTTCAAAGCCGGAATGCCGATAAACCGGATGATATTCTGGAAAGAATAAAAAATATGAATTGTGATGATATTCCAAATACGATTCTCTTGCTTGATGGTCTTGATGAAGATCCCTTTATCTTTCCAAAAGATAAATCCCGATCAGATGAAGAGGCATTTAAGCTGCGGGTCGATCAAATTGTTGATGCTACTTGCCGGTATAAAGAGGTCGTTATTACCTGCCGTACACAGTATTTCCCCCAACAAGAGGATGACCTCTATGAACTGAGTATAAGAAAAGGTGGAGGCGGATTTCATACATTTCAGAAATATTATATTTATCCTTTTTCTGATGCAGATGTGCATAAATATCTTAATCAAAAGTATGGTTCTAGTGTTTTGCAATACCTTCATGGAAGAAAAAAAGAAATAGCCTTGCAGGTTGTGAAAAACAGCAATAATCTGATGGTTCGTCCCATGTTGATGAGCTATATTGATTATTTGGTTGAAGATGACAGGGTTTATACCAGTAGTGTACAGATTTATGAGGCACTTATTGAAAAATGGCTCATGAGGGAAGGTGCGAAATGGAAAAGGGTGTCTGAACGGGAAGTTTTTGTTCGCGCATTGAAAAATTTTTCACTACAGGTTGCTATAGAAATCTATAACAATTGGCTGAATAATCGGACATTTTATATTACAAAGGACAAGGCAATAGAAATTGCCGGAAAGTGTGAATATCCAATAGATCGTCACGAAGCAACAGGAAAATCATTGCTAAGCGCTCAACAATAAATTATTCCGTAATATAAGGGCAAGAAGGTAAACACAAACACCTGCCCTTGTAAATCATGAAGTTAAGTTACTTTGAATTATCTGCCATCGATCGTGCAAAGCTACAACAAATTGTGGCAAAAGGAAGAGATTGGCAAGCACGTCATCGGGCTCAAACACTGTTATATTTCAACGACGGGTTGAGTGCAAAGACCATCGTGGCATTGCAAGACCTGAATATCGATACGGTTTATGACCGACGTAAGAACTGGTTATCAAAGGGGTTTGCTGCTTTATATGACAGGCATCGAAGCGGCGCACCTCCGAAACTAAACGCCATTCACCTTGAACAGATCACGATTTGGGCGGAAAAGGAAGCACTGACAGCTCCAGCGATAGTGGCTCGGTTAAAGGAAGAGTGCAATGTAAACGTGAGCGTTGGTACCGCAACTAATGCGTTGAAAGCACTTGGTTTTGTCTGGAAACGTACACGCCTGTGGTTAAAAAAAAACGAGATGAAGTCCGGTTTCGACAAGCACAGTTAGAAATAGAATTGATGAAAGATGAAGTCGAACGCGATGAGAGGATCTTAGCCTTTGTAGATGAGACTGGTTTCGCACTGGCCCAGCCAAACCGCAGCGCCTGGACTCCGATAGGCAAATGTCACAAGATTGACGCCAACCGGGGAAAACGCCTGAATGTCATCGGAGCCATGCTCTCAACGGGTGATTTGTTCTCAGTTGCGCTGTGGCAAACAACAGATTCACTTATATTTACCGGCTTTCTTGGTCTGCTGATGAACTACGTGGGTAAACCTTTAACGGTCATTCTGGACAATGCGTCATTCCATAAAGCGAAAGCGGTTCAACCGATGTTAAAGGTGCTGGCTCAAAAGGGGCTGACTCTTTATTTCTTGCCACCTTACAGTCCAGAACTCAATCGAATTGAAAAGTATTGGCACAAGGTGAAGTATGAATTGATGGAATTCAAGACGCGAAATGAAAAAACCCTTGAAGAAGATGTTCGAAAAATCTTAGCTGGTTTTGGTACTGATTACGTAATGACTTTTTGATGAGCGCTTAACCTGTGACGCAAAAATGAACTGGAAATTTTCACACAAATCAATTCTGGAGTTTCTTGTTGCAAAAGAAGCGGTTGGACGTTTTGATTTTGCCTGTACCCTTGATTTTTCAGGTATGGATATGGCAAGGTCATTCTGTTTTGAATTTGGCATAAATCCTTTTGTGCTTTCAAATTATATCGAGGTTAAAGGCGATGTATTCGTCATGGGAAGTCCGGAAAATGAAGCGGGTCATCGAGAAGATGAAAGACAGCATTCTGTAAAAATAGCTGATTATTCTTTGTATAAATTTGCTGTTTGTGTCGGGGATTTTAAAAGATTTATTGATGATTCGGGCTATAAGACTGATGCTGAAAAAGAGAACTTCAGTTTTGTTTATGATGGGAAATCAGGGAAGAGAAAAGATGGTATCAATTGGTCTCATGATTTGTCGGGTAATGTGCGTGAGCCATCAGCATATAATCATCCGGTATTGCATGTAAGCTGGAATGATGCGGAAGCATATTGCGCATGGTTGAGTAAAAAAACGGGTAATACTTTCCGATTGCCGACTGAAGCTGAGTGGGAGTTCGCTTGCCGTGCAGGATCAGAAAAACCGTTTCATACTGGTGATAATCTTACGACTGGCCAGGCAAATTATAATGGAAACTATCCCTTTAACAATAGTGTAAAAGGGATTTTCAGAAAAAACACTCTGCCTGTTGACAGTTTAGAACCCAATGTCTGGGGTTTGTATAATATGCACGGCAATGTATGGGAATGGTGCAGTGACATGTATGGTAAGAATTATTACGACGAATGCAGGGCGAAAGGCACTGTTGAGAACCCTGAAGGTCCGACAACGGGTTCGCACCGTGTAATTCGTGGCGGGGGCTGGAACTACGTTGCCGTTTACTGTCGGTCGGCGTATCGGGACAACAACGCCCCCGGCTACCGGTACGACCTCGTGGGCTTCCGCCCGGTTTTCGTCCCGTAGTCAGTTGGCAGCTCATTCCGGCTTTGTTTTTGAGTGAGAGGGCAGTACCAACATTTTGGTGAGCAGCGGAGAGGGACGAACCGCTGCACGCCAAAATGTTCCGGTAACAACCGACTACAGAAATGACCACCGAAGGTGGTCCGACGATTTTTTTGAAAAAGGAAATAGCCGCCCATCATAGCTCCGATGTCTTATTATCCTGCCGCTTTTCCCTGATCACAAGCGCACGCCTGAAAAGCGGCTCTGCTTCAGTGTACCTGCCTACCGTTTGAAGGATTAGTGCGTAAGCATTGAGATACACAGGATCCTGATCATCAGTCGTGGCCGCTTGCTTATAGCACCGCTCGGCTTCGGGGTAGTTAATCTGGCGTTCATAGTTCTGACCTTGCAGATATAATTCCCTGGCACGGTTATCAATTCTGGTGATTTCACCAAAGCAGTCAAAGCCAATACCGATAAGAGCTATTACCATAATGATCAATACTCGAACACCGGTAAGTGCAACTGGAGCGACGTTATGAAAAGATTTTTTCATGCCAAAAGAAGGATAGAAGCAAAAAAAGAAGTAAACTTTTTTGGAAGAGATAACATGTAATACTTGTTATTCATAGCGATATTACTTTGTTTTGGAGCCATTTTCAGATAACTGGATAAACTTTTTTAATAATGGCCTACCCCTTGGGATGTCGCAAAAGATCTCGGGGTATCTGTTTCGACGCCTTACCGATGGATTCCTGCATCTAATAATCCTTAACGAGTTTTAAAATCCGGTGCGACGTGAAGTCGTCGAATTGAATTGCTCTTTACAGATCCGCATTTCTGTAATGCCTTACCCCTCAGGCTCAGAGTCGCCAAAGTTCCCTTGGATTGCACTCTGAAGGTGGGTCAGGATTCTGGCTTTCGCCTTCAGGTCTGAAAGAGCCGACAATCACGCATCAAAAAAGGATGATCGAATAAAAGTATTCATGCGCCACTACCGTATCCATACAGATACTTCTTTGCAAGTTTTTTTAGCTTTTTCCCCCTTCCCTGATAAAGATGAGGGTACCAACCGTCAATATCAAGTCTGATTTTCCGTTTTTGGCCTATTCTTGTTTTCCGATCACATCTCCACCCCTCCCTTTTCTTTTCAACCCTCCATGTGAACTCTTTTGGCAAGTGTCGGATCTCGTCAAGGGTACATTTTGCCCCGTTTTTTTGGGTCTTTGACTTGGAAATGGGTGTTAATGGGTGTATTATTGGTTTATGCTTCGAACCGACACTCTTCAAATTACCCCGGAGATCCTGAACCTGATCGCTCAGATCGACGAGTTCAAAGGCGCTTGGCGTGCTTTAAGCACACTCGCTCCAGATCGCCTCTCAGCTTTACGCAGGGTCGCGACCATTGAGAGTATTGGATCATCAACTCGCATTGAGGGCAGCAAACTCTCTGATCGAGAGGTAGAACGTCTGCTTTCTAACCTAAAAATCAACTCTTTCGATACGCGTGATGAGCAAGAAGTTGCCGGTTATGCCGGGCTGATGGACCTGGTGTTCGAATCGTGGCCGAGCATCCCGTTCAACGAGAACCACATCAAACAGTTACATCAAATCTTGCTGCACCACAGTGAGAAAGATGCCCGGCACAGGGGGCAGTACAAAACCAACTCCAACAGCGTCGCTGCCTTTGATGTACATGGCAAGCAGCTCGGTATCGTGTTCGAGACAGCGACCCCCTTCGACACCGCTCGTCTCATGGCCGAACTGGTGACTTGGGTGAAGGATGAACGTGAGTCTGCGCAACTGCACCCGCTGCTGATCATTGCTATCTTCGTGGTGCTCTTTCTCGGAATCCATCCCTTCCAGGATGGTAACGGTCGGCTCAGTCGTGTGCTGACCACCTTGCTGTTACTTCAGGCGGGGTATGCCTACGTCCCGTACAGTTCATTGGAAAGTGTTATCGAACTCAACAAGGAAGCCTACTATCTGGCACTGCGCTCTACCCAGGGGACGATCCGTACCGATGCGCCAAACTGGCAGCCATGGCTGGTGTTTTTCCTGCGTTCGCTCTCCGATCAGGTAAACCGTCTTGAGAAAAAGGTTGCGCGAGAGAAGATCGTTTTAGCCTCCTTGCCGGAACTCTCACTCCAAATCGTCGAGTTTACCCGTGAACATGGGCGCATAACAATAGGAGATGCGATCAAATTGACTGGCGGCAACCGCAACACCTTGAAGGGACATTTCCGAAACCTGGTCGAACGCGGTCATCTTATTCGGCACGGCAGTGGGCGTGGTGTCTGGTACGAACTGAGGTAGCTTGGAGAGCATGCAACACGGGGGTATGTATGGACTAAGATGAGAACGGCCTATGCGAATCCAAGCCACACCGCGAGCACCCGGTTAACGGCAAGCATTGAGGCATCATCAAGTTTTCCAAATGTCGGTACAATTTATTCACGCGGGACGGTCTGAACCTTGTCTCTCTTTATTAGACGGCGGGAACTACTCTGGAAGTTGGAATGAAGCTTCTACCTATTTCAAAAAGGTTGAAACTGAAGAACGATGGGTACAACTATCGGTAGGGATTCGCACGCCGCTCGGCAAGCTCCTCAATCGCAAAGTAAAGAACGTCAAGGAGTCAAACACTCTTCCGGGCGTTCCAGATGGAAAGTATGCCGTCATCACGTTTCAAACAGAATTTGAGCATAATAAATCTACCGTTGAAACAGTGACATTAATGTTCGAAAACGATAGCGCATGGAGATCTGTAGGGTACTGGATCAATTGATAGCCCGTAACGTCGCTTCGCATCATCCTTTTCCTTGAGACCGCAACACGAATACAATAATGCGCAAAAGAACTGCAGAGCAAGCCATTCCGTAAATATCGGGGAAACATTACTTGAAAAGAACATGAAAAGTAAATATCTCTTTTTTTCAGTGTGCCTGGCTTTGGGAAGCATTCTGGCAGACACTCATCTGCTTTATAGTATGGGGACAGAACATGCCGATAAGCTGTCGGAATTACGGTATAAGTCCGGGCATGGTGACGCAGAGGCTCAATACAAACTCGGAGTGCTGTATGCTTCAGGAAAAGGTCTTACCCAGGACTATTCCCAGGCGATAAAGTGGTGGCATCTTGCTGCAGATCAGGGTAATGCAGAAGCCCAATACAGTCTGGGAGTAATGTATGGCACCGGCAATGGTGTGAAACAGGACGATTCCGAGTCGGATAACTGGTTGCAGTTATCCGCAAAGCAGGGGTATGCACCAGCACAAAAGTTGTTGAATAAATTGAAGGAGAAACAATAAGAAATAGGGGAAAACATGCCAAACGGGGGGGGCACTCCCCCCCCCGGAGGTCGGAGCTGAATAGGTTACAACGCTGAGCTTTTTTGCAGATGCAGACTCAGGTACGAAACAGGGAATGAGCATAACCCGTTCGGGAATGGCATCCCGATGTTCAATCGAAAGGACGATGAAAAACGCTTCGTCTATGCTGGGCCTCCCTCGGTTTTGCCTGTTCTCCTGTAACAGTAAACCGGGGAGACAACGACGGAAAAGCGGAAAATGGATGCCGCCCCAAAAGCGAGCATCCATACCGGCTACACCAGGCAATCACTCCTTTGCAGCATCCCTCCCGCAACTCAAAATCATCAAGAGACTCTTTGAGGATTTCATCACTGATCCGACGGCAGGATCCAATTCTGAAACCGGAACACGCATCAAACCGCGATGTACACGGGAGCAAATTCGGCAAGGTTTGAGAAGCTATGGCGAAATAAAATTCCGTTAGCGATCAACCAGATAAACCAAACGCTCACACGCATCAAGCGCTGATTCATATGGAATGATTTCATCATCCCGAGCAAAAGACATATCCTGCACGAACGATTGATAGGCTTCTTTCCATACGGCATTTTGCAAATTTGTCATAACGCCACGAAGCCGCTGTTCTTGAGGAATATCACTGCGATTGTAATCGCCAGCAATGGATTGGCGAACAAGGTCTGGAAACTTGACGTTCGATGCAATCAACGTTTCAAGTGCTGCCAGATCATGAACGTGCCGTATCAGGGTTTTATCTTGGCGTTCCTCTTCGTCCAACAATCTCCACGAAAGCGCACTTAACTTGTCCGCTGCGATTTCGACCGGATCGATATATGGCATAGAGCCAATTTCGGCGGGCTGCCCTTCCGTAAATCTTAACAGCGACTGCACTGGCTTGAACACAACAGGCATTTGTGGCGCTACAAAACGCACCTCAACACGGATATGTGTTCTCAATCGTTGGTTCCGCATAAATGTTGCACCATAATCCAGTTCAAGTGAAAAGAATCTGCTTCCATCGCGTACCATCGGTTTGGCGACCAGAACCAATCCTCCATCTTCAAGAGCAGCAATTATTTTCTTGCGAGTTTCACGATAATACTTGTGCCCGGCAGGGGTTATGGTGGCTTTAAAATCAACATCTTCAGAAAAGCGCTTGATAAGTCCTGCTTTTGCTAACGATGTTCCACCGCCAAAAGCCAATTGTAACCCTTGGATGTGAAGACCGTTAAGCAATGTAAGCGCTCGAACCACATGCCAATCTTTCTCAATAAAGGCTTCGTCAGTTGTAACGAGTATACCAGCAGCACGTTCAATGGCCGTTTTTGTTGGTAGAACTTGATTAATCGGCATGTTCAAACCTCATGCTATACCCGCTGAATCCAATACGGCGACGAACACGTTTTCGCACACCGATCACGCGACCTGTTGGAACCTGAGTCGTGTTGCCCGCATTGTACTTGATTTCCATTGCTGTTGGGCCTGTAGGAATATCCAGCTTCTTCAGTGCCTCCAGTACCAGACTGTTAAGGCTTTTGGGCAAGGAGGGACGGGCATCAATCGGTGAGAGAGTCGCACGCACATAAATGCCTTGGCCAATTTTGATAAGTGTTCCCTCTTTAACCAACCGAAGCAGGCAGCGGCCAACCTGATCATAGCCTCCAAGATCAAGAAAATCTTGTCGCACAAGAACGTCATTGCGCTTGCGCCTGATGCGGCTGCTCATCTTGAAGAGCAGTGTCTCTTGTAACTTTTTCATGTTGTCAATTTACGACATAGAGCAGAGAAAATCAACTCATTTATATGGCACTTAGAGATATTGTAAGCAAGAGTATACAGACCCTCATCCGCCTGAAAAAAGGATTGTCGACTATCCATCCGATCCGGCTTGACGAATTCAGGATCAGCATCTGCCTGCGTATTCATTTGCCTGACATTGTCGAAGATGGCATCTGTTTCTGCTGTTTTTTTTCGACTTTGGTTTTCTGAACGGTACGTAGACGGTAGTTTTGACGATTCAAAATATTTGAAAGTGTACGAACCGCGGGCAAAGATTCTTCTGGCCATCCTTCGGCAACAAGGGCATTGGTTCATGCTTCAAACCCCGTCGTAACGCAGTAACCTGTTTCCGGAGGCCAGTTCGAAATATTCGCCAAGGTGCGTTTCTGACTTTGTCGTTCTCACGCCAGGACTCACTGAGCAAGATGGAGTGACGAGAGTTTCTATTTGGGACAATGTCGACGTGCATGGATTTATTACCCGTTCAGGACAGTGATGGTTACTGAACTGAACGGGGAATATTTTCACTCATGGTGATCTGCAGACGTTGACGCAATCGCAGAGAGCGTTACGTTACTTTTTTGGCCCATTGGGAGCGCTCATGCCGCTTCCGTCGGCGATACCGTCACCGGAATTAGGTGCTGGGCCTTCTGATTCGCCGCCAGAGCCCTTTGGAGCGGAATCAGCAGTTGTCTCCTCCTCATTTCCGCCATTAAGGATAATCCCCGACAAATTCGGGAGTTTCAGATCAAACCCGGCAGCATATACCGGTTGGAGAGTGGCGCTGGCAATGATTATGCCTGCTGTGGCCAGAATTGAAATAACTTTTTTCATGGAACTCCTCCATTACAGGTTTCTTTGCATGATTAATCGTGGCTGCTGTTTCACTCTTCAACTTCTTCCCAACCCGTGATCATTGCCTTGATGTTGGATGTCGGGGTATGGCCGGTTGTGGTCATATAGATATGCATGATGACAAACCCGACAAGCATGTATGCCAGAAAGGTATGAATAAGGGCAATAGGCTCAATCCAGCCGGGGTTCATGCCTGCTGCAACAAGTTCGTTGAAGTAGTAGTAGGCAAACCCGAAAATGATCTGCAGCGGTAATCCTACGAGCGTCAGCATCAGATAGGTAATGCGCTGCAGCGGATTGAGCCGTGAAATTTCATTTTTTTTGAACGGATGCGGTTCGTTTTTGAAGATCCCGATCAGATAGTAGCGAGCCTGCATCATTATTTTTTCAAGCAGGTTTCCTTCGGTCAGATACTGGCGGAAATCACCTGTTGTGATGTACCAGAAAAATGCCAGGAGGATAAAGCTTGCAAGGCCCCAGGCAAAGAGGTTGTGTACGTGGAATGCGGTTTCGTATCCCATGAGGTTAAACAGTCCATGCACTTCGAGACCGGTAATCAGGAGCGAGAAGATGATGAACGCCTGCATCCAGTGCCAGAAACGTTGAAATCTTGCATAAAGGTAGATTTTTTTCATGATGCACCTTCCGACTTGGTTTTTTTATGGGAAAAATATCTCATGAAGGCGTGAATCAACACTCCGATAAGGGAGCCAGCAATGGTAACAAAGCCTGCAATTTCAACAAACGGGCTGGCATCTCTTCCTGGCAGGTAGAAGCCACCCAGTTTTTCAAGCCTTCCGTTCCGGGAATGGCATTCAGCGCAACTCATTGCATCCTCTTTGGGAGATACCATGTGCGAAATGGGCCAGGACATCTCCGTTTCAACAAAGCCATACGTTCCGCTGTACTTGAGGTTTGCATACTCCATACCTTTCTGTATTGCCGTACCCCAGTTGAAGTCAGACCAGTAGGCTCCCGACCCTTTCTCTCCGTAAAGCAGTGGTTTTACAAATTGTTTCAGCACTGGATCGTAGGGCTGTTTTCCCCGGTGAACCTTGAATGGCCAGATTCTCGAAAGGGTGTCGCCCGGATGGCCATCAGGATGATTGATGGCGACAACGGTCGAATCGTTGATTTTTGTCAGGAATGTTACGTAATTCATTTTGCCATTGAACCAACGGTATTCGGGTTCAATATTTTTCGACCACTTGAATTCCCCTTTTTTGCTGATATAGAGAGGTATGCCGGAAGCGTCCACGCGGGTAATCTCTTTTCCCTCTTTATCAAATTTGCCTGCTTGAGACCAGTCCCACCACATTTTTGTCGCTCTTTTTTTTGCGATAGTTGGTATATGGCAGGTTTGACAGGCGACCTTGTCGATATGATCATTGAGTTTTTTCAGCTTTTTATGCGGTTTCAAACCGTGACAGGAGATGCATGTTGTCGGGTAGTCATCGGGAAGGGGATAGTCGAAACCATGCATATCGCGTGCCGTAGGTTCGTAACGGCTGCCCGGCACCTGGTGCCCTTTGGTTTTGTGGCAGTCGATGCAGGTCATGTCGAGCTCACCCTTTCCGGTTGCCATATGCACATCGACGCTTTTGTCGGGTTTGATCAGTGAGTTATCGAGGTCGCCATGCTTTACCGCATCGGCTCCGCCGCCTTCGAAATGGCAGACGCCGCAATTGTGACGGTCGGGATTCTGCACATGCTGGGCAATGTGAGAGAGATCGACTTTAGGATAGAGCTTGTTTTCAAAAGTGGTGCTGGTATAGGCCGGATGTCCCGCTCCGGCAGGGAGCTTTTTGTAGGTGCCTGTTCCGTCGTGGCAGACAATACAGTCAACGTTTTTTTCGCTGGTGAAATCGAACTGCTTGTCTTTCCAGTTGTAGCCGATGTGGCATGATGTACATCTCGGTTCGTTACCCCCAACAGAAATACAGAAATTGTTGACGACGTGCTGCTTTCCGAGCATTTTTCCATCTGTCATGGGAACTTCCCATGTCCAGTGTTTGGTTCGATGAATCTGTTTGGCGGCTTCGGTATAGCATTTCAGGCAGGCTTCCGTTACCTCGGGCCCGCTTTTGAACTCCTTTTTCAGCTCCTGGAATTTTGAATGATCAGCAGTTGACCTGATCAGGGGATCAACTGGCTGGTGGAAAGGTTTGGCAAAGAGTAAAGAGAAAAGAAAAAGAGAAACAAGAACCGGTACCAGCCGGAGGAGGATCAGTTTTTTCATGATATCCGGTGTTTGGTTAGTGATTTATAGTAAACCGTACCACTGACCGTAATGTACAGCTATCTTATTGAATTTAAACTATATAACAATTGTTTATTCTCTCTGGGCATGGCTTTTTCAGCTTTTTGATGGTTTTTATTGAGCTGGTTTGACACTCTGTTCTGCTCTTTTTCTGCAGGTATTGCTTTTGATTTTGGGGGGTTGATGTTCGGTATTGCCGCCAGGTATGGGATGATATCCATACGGGATCGTGTTGATCAGCTTTCGGATTGAGGAGAGATGGTTGTCGGGAAACGCAGCAATGGATGTGAGGGAGTGGATGAGCTGGAGATGCTGATCCGGAAATAAAAAAAAGTTGCCCTGTTTTGTATATTGGCAAGGGTATCTCCACTATGAAAATCTGATAAAGGAGAGGTCAATGCCATGACGAGCGAGACTGGACGCATTGTGAACCTGGCTATCATGTGATGATTCGGGATATAGAACAGGGGAGCCGGGTTTGGGTCGATAACGCGGGAAGAGCTGTTTGGGTTTGTAAATGATGCATGCATTAATCGAAAATTATAACATATACGCAGGAGGATTTGTATGAAACGGGTGATTCTTTTTTTGTTGACAAACTTTGCCGTGATGCTGGTGCTGTCGGTCACTGCCCGTATTCTGGGTGTTGACCGCTTTTTGACCAGCAATGGATTGAATATGGGTATGCTGCTGGTATTTGCTGCCCTGATTGGCTTTGGTGGCTCCTTTATTTCGCTCCTGATGTCCAAAACCATGGCGAAATGGAGCACTGGCGCACAGGTTATCAAACAGCCTTCCAGCCAGGAGGAGGTATGGCTTGTGGAGACTGTGAGAAGACTTTCCACTAAAGCCGGTTTCGCAATGCCCGAGGTGGCCATTTATGATGGCGCTCCCAATGCCTTTGCCACAGGCCCAAGCAAGTCCAGATCGCTGGTGGCGGTCTCGACCGGACTGTTGCACAGCATGGATCGCAAACAGGTGGAAGCCGTATTGGCTCACGAGGTTTCCCATATCAACAACGGCGACATGGTGACCCTGACGCTGATACAGGGAGTGCTCAATACTTTCGTGATCTTTCTGTCGCGTATCATTGCCTATGCGGTGGACAGCTTTCTTCGCAGGGACGAAGATGAGTCGGGCAGTCCGGGCATTGGCTATTGGATCAGCAGTATTGCATGTGAAATCCTCTTCGGTATTCTGGCCAGCATTGTTGTCATGTTCTTTTCACGCAAGCGGGAATACCGGGCCGATGCGGGAGCGGCTGCACTGATGGGTGACCGGCGTCCGATGATTGACGCCCTGCGTGCCCTGGGGAACCTCGATGCCGGTCAGTTGCCGAAAGAGATGGCAGCCAGTGGGATTGCCGGCGGTGGCATGATGGCGCTTTTCAGCAGCCACCCGCCCCTTGAATCCCGGATTGCAGCGCTGGAATCGGCACGTTGAGAGTAATGCTATCAGCAAAGAGGATGATCAGCCTTCATGAATTTACTCACTCCCTTATGCTGTGAGGTCACGGAAGAGATCCCTGCACAGAAGTGAGGGGGGAGCGGAGGATCTCTTGATTCAGGATTTACATCTCTTCGATCTGATGGAGGATTTCCCGCAGTGAAACGCTCTTTGCCAACTTTTCTTCGTCAGTGATGGAATTGAAAAAACCGATAATGGAGTTGCCGCCGATACCGATCGGGGGATACTCTTTTTCGGCAAGTGTCGGCATCAGGGCAAGGAATTTCGATATCCTCTCTTTGTCCATGCCGTTGATTCTGCCGAGGACATCTGCTGTGATACCGGCAGAGGCATCCTCGCCGAGACCGGCAACGTAGGCGGCGCTCTGTATTGCGCCGTACTGGAAGCCAACTACCGCAAAGACGATATCCGGGTTCGTGCTGCGTTCCAATCCGACAGGGCATTGCCCGATCGCTTCAGCAAGGAACTGCAGCGCCATTTTTGTTACCGCTTCGATCTTTTTTTCTTGATTATTCTGCATCTGCTTTCTGTTTTGCCGGGCGTTCATATTTGAAGATGCAGACGGGGCTGCCGAGAGCCTGACGAGAGAGAATTTCGCCTTTCATCTCCGGGAAAGCCCTGCGGGTTGCATCCATATCGAGTTCGCAGATGACATGGCAGGGTATATCGAAGCCGAATTCCTTGCATACTTCAAGGTAGGGGCAGACCTTCTGTATTTCGAGGGCGGCGTCGATACCTCTGTTTGAGATGTCTACGGCCTCCATCTCCATGCCGATTGTATTGAATATGGGGATGGACTGGCGGAACCCTTCGATGAGGGTTGGCAGTGCAAGCAGCGGCCCCATGCGCTGCTTCTGCAACTCGGGAAACCCTATGAGCATCGTTTCCCAGGCCTGCTCCTCTCCATACTCTGCGCGAAGTCCCCTGAATCTCGAAAACTTCTTTCTGGCAGCCTCCAGCAATTCTGATTGAGCGTTTTGCATCGCTTGTTCTCCCGGTTTAACGTTATAGGAGTGCACGTTTGCGTCCTCCTCCATTGTCAAGATACGGGGCTCTCTCTCTATCTTCAAATATCCATGTCGTGCGTTGTGGAGTGAGCTAAAAAGCCTTGCCTATCATTCCGTTTTCTGTAACCACCGGGAAGGCGCCCTTCGTTGACGATATGCTGACGGAAACCCTGAGGACGTTGGTGACCCGAATGGTCAAGAATTCTCAAACATTGCGTATTCAGGTGCTTTTGATGTACTCCCGTATTTCCTTGAAAAGATCAGTGAGCGTCACAACGGAGAATCCCTGTTTGAGCGGGTAGCTCTGTGAAATCGGGGCGACAATGAATGTATGTAAGGGTGCAATGTCCTCTATTGCAGAATAATTCCCTCTTGAAAGTGTTGGCGCTGCGGATGCCTTGCACTCAATGGCAAGCAGGCTTCCTGAAAGCTGGAACAGGATGTCGATTTCTGTTCCGTTGGAGGTTCTGTAAAATGAGAGTTCTGCACGCGGAAATATCCCTTTGAGATTGGTAATCACCGTGCTCTCCCATAATGAACCGAAAACCGGATGGCCTGCAAGTTGATTGAAATCGTACAATCCAAGCAGCGCAGAAATAATGCCGGTGTCAGTAATATAGACTTTGGGTGTTTTGATCAGGCGCTTGCCGGTATTGGAGATGAACGGCGGCAGGATGTGCACCATAAAGGTCTCCTGCAGCAAATCAAGGTAGTTTCGCACGGTGGTGTGGCTGATTCCGAGAGAACCACCGATTGTCGAGAGGTTCACGGTCTGTCCGTTGTTATGGGCCAGCATCAGCCACAATCGTCGCATGGTCTGTGGTGAAAAACCGCTCCATTGCAGTAGATCGCGCTCAAGGAAGGTTGCAATAAAATCTTCCCGCCACTGATATGAAACTTCCGGTATCTTTTGCAGCAGACTTCGCGGGAAGCCGCCAACGGTGAGATAGTGCTCGTATGAGACATGATCGTTAACCTCCTCCCACAAAAAAGGGGTCAACTGCTTGTAGGTAATGCGTCCGGCAAGTGATTCCGAACTCTGCCTTAGAAGATCACGGGAGGCTGAACCGAGAACAAGAAAGTGGCCATTTTCACCCCAATCATCCACCATGCTGCGGATAAGGGGAAAGAGATCGGGTTTTCGTTGTACTTCATCAATGCAGATCAGCTTTTCCTTTTGCGAGATAAAAAACCATTCCGGCTCTTCGAGTTTTCGCAGGTCGGAGGGCTTTTCAAGATCGAGGTAGAGAAATGGACGATTGTAGGTCAGAAGATGGCGTGTCAGGGTTGATTTTCCACATTGTCTTGGCCCGATAACTGCGGTGACCGGGGAATTCTTCAGCCCGTTCTCGACCTCGGTTGTTATCAAGCGCTTCAGATATTTCATTGTCGTAAGTATGCAGATTGAATATGCCAATTTCAATTTACATACTTATTTCTCGAAAACACAAAAATATGCCAAGGTGAACGGTACGGGAGCTTCAGAAATTATGAAAATCTATACCGTATTGATGGTAATGCTGGTAGCTCTGGCAGGGTGTTCAACTTCACTCAAAGGCAGCGTCGGCGCCGCCGGTAATCAGGATGCTTCAAAAAATGGTAACAGTGTTGCAAGTTCTACAGAGACAAACCAGTCTGCTGTAGTCGCAGGAAACTGACCAAAAAAATGTGTCGTGCTATCTTTTGAAGCTAAAAGATAGCACAACCACAATGAATCAGCTTATCAGGTGTGCTTCGCAGGCTTCCCCCTCTTCAAGAGCGTCGAGGATTTCGTCGATTTTCTCCTCGCCGTCCACTTCGCCGTACCAGAAATTTTCAGGATAGACCACCAAAACCGGCCCTTTTTCACAAAGGTTGAGGCACCCTGTTGCCGAGACAGTGACGTCGGTCATGCCGCGGTCGGAGAGTTCGCTTTCGATATAGGGAATCAGGCTGAGCGACTCTTTTTTGTGACAGATTCCCTGAGGTGTTCCCTGTGCCCGGAAGCTTGCGCAGACAAGAATGTGATGTTTTGGTTTGTCCATGATCGTTTTTCTTGAATGTTAAAAATTTTATGTCAGTAGTCAGTAGTCAGTAGTCAGTAGTCAGTAGTCAGTAGTCAGTAGTCAGTGGTCAGTAGTTTATCCGCATCCTCCGCCGGTGCCGCTGCAACTTGATCCGCAGGCATGGATCTGGCTGCTTTTCATCAGGTGTTTCAGATCCTGACCGTTAAAGAGGCCGTAGATTGCCTCCTCAATGACCCCCTCAAGAACCATGACCTCAATCCCGTTGGCCTTCATCACTTTTGTGGGCGAGTCGCCTGCTCCGTTGACAAGCAGCGCCCGGCAGTCTTTCAGGGTATCGGCCAGTGCTGCCCACCGCTCCTGCCCGCCGCCGGGAGGAGGAGCGGTTCTTGAATCGACAAGTACGCATGTTCCGGTATCGTCCATGCCATAGATGAGAAAGCGATCCGCTTCGCCAAGGTGCTGGTTGATCAGTACCCCCTCTATACTGCTGACGGCGATATAGGGGCGTATCTCATCGGGATTTTTAGGCAGTGCAGCAGCTTCTGCAAGTTTCTGCATAATTTCTTCACTGTTGATTTCGCCGATAATGCCGACTGCATCGGCGCGGCAGCGGGCGCAGTGTTTCATCTGTGGCAGATATTCGCTTGTCGCACTCTGAATTTCGCTGACCATATCCAGAGATGGTTCGGCAATATTTTCAAATACGGTTTCAGTCGTGCTGTAATAGGGCATACAGTTCAGGATATCGGCGCCCAGTTCAGCCACTTTCCGTGCGACCTCAATGACATGGTTATCGTTAATACCCGGAATAATAATGGAGTTCACTTTGGCGGTGATTCCTGCCGCCTTGAGCTTTTTCAGGGCTTCAAGCTGTTTGTCGATCAGCAGTTTTGCCGCATCAAGGTCGCGGTACATTTTTTTGTTGTGCCGTACCCATGCGTAGATTTCCGATCCGATAACCGGGTCAATGGCATTGATGGTAATGGTGACATGGCTTACCTGCAGTTCAGCAAGCTCATCGATATATGGCGCCAGATCGAGTCCGTTGGTTGCCATGCAGAGCAGCATTTCGGGATATTTTGCCCGAACCAGCCGAAGGGTTTCCATTGTCTCATCCGGATTGGCGAAGGGATCTCCCGGACCGGCAATGCCCACAACGGCAATGTTCGGTGAGAGGATCATTGCCTGATCAAGATAGTGCATGGCCTGACCTGACGAGAGGATCTTGCTCGTCACGCCGGGACGGTTTTCGTTCATACAGTCGAATTTCCTGTTGCAGTAGTTGCACTGGATATTGCATTTCGGTGCAACGGGGAGGTGGATACGCCCGAATTTGTGGCGCGACGCATCGTTGAAACAGGGGTGGTTTGCTAATTTCAGTGTCATGGTTTCCTCCCTTTACATATAAGTGTAACCGATTGATGAAGCATTCTGCCGCTCTTCGATAACGGTGTTGACGATCCGGTCAAAGAGTTCCTGGGTTCCCCTGTACCCAAGATGGTGCATTCTTTGTCCTCCGAAACGGTCGTGAATGGGGAAACCGAGCCGAAGCAAGGGGATGTTGTTTTTTCTTGACATGGTATAGCCCTTGCTGTTACCGATAAGAAAATCGGGTTTCAGTATTTTGGCTTCATCCTCGATATCGACAAAGTCAACCCCTTCACGTACCTTGATACCGAGTTCATCCATTGTGGGGATCAGCTCCCTGATCCTTTTTTTTAGAAGACCACTTTTTCCTCCCGAAGCACAGAGGAGGGGCGTCATACCGATCTCAGTGAGAAATGCGGTCATGGCAACCACAAGGTCTTCTTCACCGTAGAGAATTACCTTTTTCTCGAAAACATATTTATGGCCGTCGGCATAGGCGTCAATCAGCCTGCGTCGTTCATCGTCATATTTATCGGGCCGAGCCTTGCCGGTCAGTGTTTCAAGCAGGCTGAAAAATTTGTCGCTCTCCTTGATGCCGATGGGCAGGGAGAGATGATATCTTGGCACATCAAACGCCTCTTCAAGATAGCCGGCAGCCGATTTCGATGCTTCAAGGGTTGAACCGAACTCAATGCTTGCTGCGGCGCTTCCTGCCGATACAATAGCGCTTGCCGGAGTGCCGCCAGGCGGTATGCGATGATATTCGCCCCAGGGGCCGCCATCCATGGTCTGGGAATAGTCGGGCAGCAACATCACCGGAGCCTTGAAATCAGCGAAGATCTCCTTGAGATAGCGCAGGTCGGCTGGCGAGACCATGTTCGGAAAGAGGTTGATCAGGCTCTGCTCTTCGCCCTTCTCGGCCAGCGTTTTGACGGTCGCCCTGACTGCGGCATGAAAACCGTCAATGTGACTGCCCTGGTAGCTCGGCGTTGAGGCGTGAATCAGTATCGGCATTGGTGTGCCGTTTTTGAACTCCTTTTTATATTCCCGCAAAATTCCGGGCACATCATCGCCGATGGTTTCGCTCAGGCAGGTGGTTGCCACCCCGATAACCTCTGGTTTGTACTGATCAGAGACGTTTTTCAGTCCGATTTTCAGGTTATGGCTGCCGCCGAAGACGGCGGTTTCTTCATGAAAGTTCGATGAGGCAATATCGATCGGCTCTTTGTAATGGCTGATCAGGTACCGCCGTATATAGGTGGCACACCCCTGTGAACCGTGCAGGAACGGTACGCAATTCTCTATGCCCCGGAAGGCAAGACATGCTCCAAGCGGGTTGCAGAGTTTGCAGGCATTCTGTGTTGCTGTTTTTGCGTGTTTCATAGGGTACCTCCTTTTCGTGGAGCAAACTGCCATACCGGGCTCATGACCGATTGATAGACCTCCAGTGCAAAATTATACATGCCCTCAAATCCGGCCAGAGGGATCTTCCTCTCGTGGTTATGATCGCAGAAGCCGATGCCGAGTTTGAAAGCTATCGGGCGCTCCTTGACCCCGCCGATAAGCAGATCGGCCTCTTTTTCAAGAATAAATTTCGAAAGCTCGACGGGATTGGAGTCGTCCACAATCACCGTTCCTTCGTCGCACATCTCTTTCAGTCGTGCATAATCGTTCTTGTCTCCAGTCTGTGAACCGGCAAGAACGACCGACATGCCGATTGAACGCAAGGCCTTGATGAGCGAGAATGTTTTAAATGCGCCACCGACATAGATGGCCGCTTTTTTGCCCGTCAGCGCCTTTTTGAACTTCTGCAGTGAAGGGTAGAGTGTTTTTACCTCCTCACTGACAACCTGTTTTGCCGCCTCCATGATGTCCGGGCGGTCGGGAAAATATTTTGCAACATCGTAGAGCGATTTCGACATATCTTCAATACCGAAATAGGAGACCCGGATATAGGGAATGCCGTATTTCTCTTCCATCTCCTTGGCAAGCCAGGTCATTGATCCCGAGCACTGCACAACGTTGAGGGTTGCTCCGTGTGCCCGCCGTACTGCATCAATACGTCCGTCACCGGTCAGGGTTGCGACAACCTCGATGCCCATTTTTTCATAGTACTTTCTGATAATCCACGCCTCTCCGGCAAGGTTGAATTCGCCGAGAATGTTAATGCTGTACTTGCTGATCTCCTCGGTCGATCCCGTACCGATCAGCTTCATCAGGGCATGGCAGGCAGCCTTGTAGCCATCCTTTTTGGTGCCCTTGAACCCTTCGGAATGAACCGGCAATACCGGAATTCCAGTCTCTTTCGCAACTTTTTTGCAGACGGCATCAATATCGTCGCCGATAAGGCCGACAATGCAGGTCGAATAGATAAAAGCGGCCTTGGGTTTGTATTGCTCAATCAGTTCAATCAACGAGTGGTAGAGCTTTTTTTCGCCACCGTAAATTACATCCATCTCCTGCAGGTCGGTGGAAAAGCTTAACCGGTGCAATTCAGGTCCCGAAGAGACCGCTCCCCGGATGTCCCAGGTATAAGCGGCACACCCGATCGGTCCATGAACAAGATGAATGGCATCAGCTACGGGATAGAGTACCACGCGTGATCCGCAGAAAACGCAGGCACGCTGGCTCACAGAACCTGAAAGGCTTGAGGTGTCACATGCGATATCGGCCTGCGGCACTCCCTTTTTCTTTTCAAAAATCTGCTTCTGCCGTCCTTCGAGAATCGAGATCTGTTCCATAGCGTCTACCCCTTTACATAAAATATTGTTGTCCCTCTCTCCCCTGGGGGGCAGGCATTCTTTATGAACAAAATGCCGCCCCTGCAGGGCCGAAGAACTATTGCTGTTTACATGACCAGTTCAAATTTTTCCTCAAGAGCATCACGATCCTGGCGATCCATGAGAGCGTTGAGCAGTTTTTCGAGCAGTCTCAGTCCACCGCTGTAGCCGACATTCGGGAAGTAGCTGTGGCCGATACGATCGAGAATCGGGAATCCGAACCTGATAAAAGGAACATCTTCGTCACGTGCCATGTACTTGCCATACGTGTTGCCGATCAGCAGGTCAACCGGTTCATTTTTCATCCACTGGTGCAGCAGGAACATATCTGCCTGAAGACCGTTGCGGAAGTTTGTTTCCGGTGACCGTGCATCAAGCAGCAGGCGCATCTGTTTCTCAAAACGCTGACCGGGTGTGCCGCTGACGATATGAACGGGTTTCATGTTCAGATCGAGCAGGAACTCGGTAAGCGGAAGCAACTGATCCGGATCGCCGAAAAGCGCGACTCGTTTGCCGTACAGGTACTGTTCCATGTCGGCCATAACATCGACAAGACGTCCCCTTTCAGCAGTGATCTCATCAGGTACCTTTACCCCGGCGAGCTGGCTGAGCGTCATGATAAAGCGGTCGGTTGCAGAGAGACCGATGGGCATATCGAGCGTTTCGAACGGCACTTTGCAGCTCTTTTCGAGAGCGATAGCCGCCGGTTCTGCACTGATGCTTCCAAGCGCAAGGGAGGAGAGGCTGTCGCCAGCGCTCACCAACTCTGCCACTGTTGTGCCCCCTTTCGGATAAAATTCATGCTTGCCGGTCTGCGGTGCATCAAGCACATCCGAGGTGTCGGGGAACAGGACAATCTTGACGCCAAGCTCTTTCGTCAGGCGTTTGATTTCGCGCATGTCGGAAGGTTCCATCCAGCCGGCAATAATATTGAACTGGCGCTTTTTCACTCCGCTTGAGACGGCAAATTGTGTAGCAATACCCGTCACCATATTGGCGTAACCGGTAATGTGCGACCCGACAAAGCTTGGAGTGCTGGCAAAAATGAGATGCTTGCCTTCCGGGACTTTGCCGTCATCTTTTGCTTTCCGTGTGATCTGCTGCAAATCATCACCAATGGTTTCAGAAAGGCAGGTAGAGTGCACCGCAATGATATCGGGATCATAGACCGAAAAGATGGTTTCGATGGCAGCAAGGAGGTTTGCCTGGCCGCCGAACACTGAAGCACCTTCGGTGAACGAACTTGTTGCCGCCATGACAGGCTCTTTGTAATGGCGGGTCAGGGTACTGCGATGATAGGAACAGCATCCTTGTGAGCCATGGCTGTGAGGCAGACAGCCATGAATACCGAGCGCAGCATACATGGCGCCGATTGGCTGGCAGGTTTTTGCCGGGTTGATCGTCAGCCCTTCACGCTCTTTAACCTCTTTTGATGTGTGTCGTAATAGCATAATTTAATAGTCTCCGTTTTCCCTCATTACTGTGTCACGTAACTGGCCGCAAGTCCTGCACCGTTTCCGGCTTTTTCCCATGGAGCCTTGATCAGCTTCCAAACGGGATTGTTTACCATACGGTCGATGTCTCTGTAGAAGTTTATCGCTCCTTCAAAGCCAGTGTAAGGTCCACCGTAGTCGTAGCTGTGAAGCTGTTTCAACGGAATACCCATCTTCTGAACCACATACTTCTCCTTGATACCGGCGCAGAAAATATCCGGCTTGTAGATCTCGATCAGCTTTTCAGACTCATAGTGGCTGAGGTCATCAACAACCAGCGATTTACTGGTCATCTGCTTCATCATTCCGGAATAACCGTTGATTTCAAGCCCCTTTTCTTTCAGCGCTTCAAGTTCCGCTTCGGTTTTTCTCGGGTTGAAGAAGTCGGGATCTGCGACCACTTTCAGCTCCTCAATATTCTTGCTGTCGGCGTCAATCTTGATTTTAGGCAGTACGTCACGCCCTTCGTAATCATCGCGGTGAGCAAACTCGTACCCTGCAGCTACCGTCGTCATGCCCAGCTCGGAAAAAAGATCCTGGTAGTGATGGGCACGTGATCCACCGACAAAGAGCATGGCAGTTTTGCCTTTTGTCCTTGGCAATATCTCCTCAATCACCGCTTTCACCTTTGGTGTCTCTTCGGCAATCACAGCCTCAACCTTCGCCTTGAGCTCCTCGTCGCCAAAGTATTCAGCAATTTTGCGGAGCGACTTTGCCGTTGATTCTGCTCCGACAAAGTTGATCTTCATCCACGGAATTCCGTACTTCGTCTCCATCATGTCACCCATATAGTTGATCGACCGGTGACAAAGGATCACGTTCAGATCGGCAGTGTGAGCGTTTTCAATCTGGCCGACCGTCGAGTTGCCACTGAATGAGGCCACAAGAGTAATGCCGACCTTCTTGAAAATGCGTTCAATCTCAAAAGCGTCACCGCCGATGTTGTATTCACCCAGCAGGTTCAGCTTGAACTTGCCCACGCTCGGCGTGTTGTTGCGGCCAACCATGTGCTTGAACACACCGTTGTTGGCAATGTGATGGCCTGCCGACTGGCTGACACCCCGGTACCCTTCGCAACTGAAACCGAAAACGTTGCAGTCTCCCAGTTTCTCCTTCATTTCACGTGAAGCGGCATGAACGTCATCACCAATCAGGCCAACCGGACAGGTCGAGAAGATGGCAATGGACTTTGGATGAAAGAGGTCATAAGCCTCCTGGATTGCAATTTTCAGCTTCTTTTCACCACCAAAGACGATATTCTCCTCCTGCATGTCCGTTGAAAAACAGTAAGGGATATAGTTCTCATCCAGCAAGGTCTCGGGTCTGGTCTGGTTCCGGCGGGTCAACCAGGCATAAAAGCTGCAACCGATTGGTCCGTGTACGATGTTGACAATATCACGGGTAGGGCCGAGCACAACACCTTTACATCCAGCATAAGAACAGCCGCGCTGTGTGATGATACCCGGTACGGTACGCACGTTGGCCTGCACCTCAGGAATGATCTCCGGGTCATTGATGATGATCGACTTGGCCCGTTTTTTTGCAACCTTGGCCGGATATTTTTGTATCAGTTCCTCCCTGACCTGGGAAGGATCCGGATAAACTCTGTTCGCCTCCATAAAACTCTCTCCGTTTACACCTTGAAAATGTTATTCTTAGTTCAGCGCATCCCGCCCTGTTTCGCCAGTTCTGACCCTGATGGTCTCAAGAATTGGTGTTACAAATATCTTTCCGTCTCCAGGTTTACCCGTCTGGTTGGTCTTGATGATGACATCTACTGCGGTTTTACATAAATCATCAGGGACAACGACAGTCAGAATTCTCTTGGCTACAAGTCTTGGTGCACCGCCAAGCTGGGCAATGGCTTCCGGATGACCTTCAGCAGCGCCATTGAGGATATCATAATGAACCTGGCCCTTGCCTCGGCCCATCACCCTTCCTGTTGCTGTGAATGCCGGAATACCTGCATCGATCAGCGCCTTCTTGGTTTCGTTCACCTTGTTGATCCGGATTACTGAAATGATCTCTTTCATTCAGGCCTCCTTTGCTGCTGCGAGCTTTGGTTCACCCTCTTGTTCGCCGGTGCTGATGGTATAGACCTCTTCAACGGCTGAAACAAAGATTTTACCATCACCGAACTTGCCATCAGGGCCAGACTTCGCTTTATCAAGAATGGCGCGAATCACGAAATCCTTGTCGCTATCCTGTACCACCACAATCAGCATCTCCTTGGGAATTTCATCATAAATCACATCCCCGACGCGAAGTCCGCGCTGTTTGCCGCGACCGACAACCGGGATCTTGGTGACAGCAGGGTAGCCTGCGTCAAGCAGTCCCTGCATAACTTCGTACACTTTTTCCGGCCTGACGATTGTTCTGATCATTAACATGTTTGAGTACTCCTTTTATTAGTTAGCGATACCAAATTCAATGAGAAGAGCTTCCAGTTCTTCGATCTCAAGCGGCTTGGGGATGACAAACATCTTGTTATCGTTGATTTTCTGTGCAAGAGCCCTGTATTCATCTGCCTGCTCATGAGTTGGATCGTACTCGATAACGGTTTTACGGTTGATCTCGGCACGCTGCACAAAGTTGTTCCTCGGTACAAAATGGATCATCTGCGTACCGATTTTTTTGGCCAACTCTTCAATCATCTGGCGTTCGTTATCAACATTACGACTGTTGCAGATAAGGCCACCAAGGCGAACTCCACCGGTATCGGCATATTTCAGGATACCTTTACAGATGTTGTTGGCAGCGTACATGGCCATCATTTCACCCGAACAGACGATGTAGATCTCCTCAGCTTTACCGTCGCGGATCGGCATGGCGAATCCTCCGCATACAACGTCACCAAGCACATCGTAGAAGACATAATCGAGATCCCATTCATCATCAAAAGCGCCAAGCTGTTCGAGAAGGTTAACAGAGGTTATGATACCACGACCTGCGCAGCCTACGCCTGGTTCAGGACCACCGGATTCGGTGCAACGGGTATTTCTGTAACCATCTTTGATGATATCTTCAAGTTCAACTTCTTCACCCTCCTCGCGAAGTGTGTCGAGCACGGTCTTCTGCTGCAGTCCACCGAGTAGCAGACGGGTAGAGTCAGCCTTCGGGTCACAGCCAATAACCATGATTTTCTTGCCCATTTCCGCAAGACCGGCAACCGTGTTTTGTGTCGTGGTTGACTTGCCGATGCCACCTTTTCCGTAAATAGCTACTTTTCTCATTTTCGTACTTTTTTAGGTTTTCATTGCCTTTCTCGTCAACTCTTCAGGCTTATCCTGTCTTTGCCCTGAATAGTTATGCTTTTAAGGAGCAAGATGCGTGCCAAAGTCGTAGCTTTTGCCGGAAAAGTTTTTTGGAATAAACAGGGAAGTGGCCGTACAGCCGCATGGCAGAAGGGTTTCAGCCTTTTGCGAGAGGGCTGTTTTTTTTATTTGAGGAGCAGAATGAGCAGGATGCAGCGGGCCATGAATGAAGGAAAGGGCTACAAAGCTGTAGGAAAGTCTCGAAAACTACATATTGGTAGGAAACCTGAGGGATAGAAACGAGCAACAAGAGGGTAGCTGTGAGCGCTCTCTCTCCGAAAAATCAGCTCTTCCTTGCCACAGCTCACGGTAAAACGCTGTAACCGTAGATAAACTGGCCGTTGATCAGAGTGAATCCCACAAAAATGTAGGAAAGCGTGTCCGCTTACTGAGGATTGTGCCGTGTGACGCCATTTTTTGCTTTTCATAAAAAATAAGCCACACCCATCATTTGTCCAGCCAGCAGAGTGGTTTGCTGAGCTGGAAAGTTGCCCTCATAAGCAGTTAAAGAAGAAAAAGTTGTATACTTTGGTCAACTATACGTTAAAATATGCAGTCAAGATGTTGCGCCGATTAACACCGGTGGCCACGGTGCTGAGCAGCAATACAATTTACTCCCCGTTTTTATTGATCATGAACCGGATACAACCATGTGCAAAATAAATCCCCGCGTCGATTTCGCCTTTAAAAAGCTCTTTGGCAGCGAAGAAAACAAAGATCTGCTCATCTCCCTCATTAACGCCATCGTCTCCGAAGAGGATCAGGTGGTGGAGATTGAGCTGAAAAACCCGTACAATCTGGCGGATTACCGTGCAGGAAAAATCTCTATTCTCGACATCAAGGCTAAAGCTGAAAATGGCCGCTGGTTCAATGTTGAGATGCAGATAAGTGAAGACTACAACTTCGACAAACGGGCTATTTTCTACTGGGCCAAGCTGGTCACCGAACAGCTCAGCGAAGGGATGATGTACAAAGAGCTGAAGAAAACTATCAGTATCAACATTCTCGACTATAACTTTGTCCCTGATACAACGGAGGTTCACAGTTGCTACAAAATCATCAATACCGCCACAGGAAAGGATGACCGGTTGCACGACGTTTTTGAACTGCACTACATTGAGCTGAAAAAGTTCAATAAACTGCACCATGAAATTAGCAGTACACTTGATCGCTGGACGACCTTTTTAACGACAGCGCATCAGCTTGACCGGGAGCATACACCCAAAGAGCTTGCCCTCGACAAAAATATTGTGAAAGCCATTGCGGCCATAGATCGCATGTTTAATGAAGAGGAACGTCAGGTTTATGAGGTTCGCAAGCAATCATTGGTGGACGCAGAAAGCAAAATTGCATCGGCACTGGAAAAGGGCATGGAAAAAGGCATGGAAATGGGACTGGAAAAAGGAAGAGACGAAGGAATCAACGCAGCATCAAAAACAATTGCGCTCAACTTGTTGGGCAAAGGCATTGCTATTGCCACCATTGCCGAAGCCACAGGTTTGAGTGTGTTGGAAATCACCTCTTTATCCCAGAAAACGAGCATCCCATAACATTCAGAATATTCAAAACGAATGACCGTTGAAGAGATCATCAGGATGTTCGATAATCCCGCAATTATTGGCGATGCTTTGCTCGAAGCGGCGAAGTTGCCCTTCAGGGGTGACGACAAGGTACGCTTCGAACAAAAACGGCAACACTATATTGATGGATTGACCGATCATGAGCGGCCACGCTGGGTTGGCGAAATGAAAAACTTTCTCTCAATGTATGATGGCTTAATTGTTGCCACAACCGATGGAGAAGGCTTCAGAAACTATACATTTGACAGGGACAATCAGTGGCATTATCTGGACAAGGTGAATTTCAGAGAGAGAGTAAGAGAGATCTGCTGGGACAGTGATAATGCTGTTAAAGTGATTTTTATTGAGAAAAACGAAGATGCGCTTTCAGATCAGATGGATGAAATCCTGAAATCATTTATCAAGGAAGATCATGAAGAGATTCATAAGAGTTTGAGCCCTCCCGAGGGGAAAATGGGTCATATTATTAACTTCGACAACAGGGAAAAACTGGAAAAGTCCTGGGCTGATTTTATGAGAAAGTTTTTTCATGTTCCACCAATCCATGAAAAGATTCCCGGGGAGTTACGAAAAACGGACTTTTACGCCAAGTCACATATTATTGTGCACTCTGTTGGCAAGCTTGACAGCGCTTTTCGTGACAATTTTCAGCTCTATTACAGCTTCTGGGCAGCATTGGATCCCGAGCACCCTGTTTTTCTTTGCCTGTTTTTGGAAGAGCATTCATTGCCGAGGGATATAGAGCCTTTGCCCCACTGGATACTCTGTTATTGCGATCAATATGAAACCGTAACGCCGTATCATTTCTCCTGTTTTTTTAAAGACAATAAATGCTATCTGAGGGATGAAGATCTATGCAGGTGCACTCCAATGTCTTTTAGTGATGCGGTAAAAAAACTACACTATTGTTAACCCTGAAATTGAGCAATGAAAAAATATAATTTCTACGCGAACAGGGACGAAGAGAACAGGAACTGCCATCCATCTGAAAAGAACTTAAAGCCGTTCCATCTTAGTCCGGATGAGCAGTTTCCCATGACCAGACGGGGTGACGGTTCTCCGGTTTCGGATGCTATCAGACGGGGCGAAGGGTATACACCTTCCGAGGAGCTGAAGCGGGCAGTCAATGTGGCGTTGATGCTGCACAAGCCTTTGTTGCTCACCGGTGAACCCGGCACGGGGAAGTCAGATCTTGCCTATCATCTTGCCGACCATTTCGGTTGGGGCGAGGTGGAGCCTTTTGCTACAAGAACCGATTCCGTGGCAACCGACCTGCTCTACCGGTACGATAGCCTTGCCCACTTTCATAAGGTGAATATTCAAAAAGAGTGTGGCAGCGAATTGACTGCTTCAGAGATTGAGACGCTGTTCATCAGTTATGTTGCGCTGGGCCGGGCAATCTGTGATTCAATCGGCCAGAATAACAAAGGCCTTCCGAAACGCAGGGTTGTGCTTATTGATGAAATCGACAAGGCGCCCCGCGACCTGCCCAACGATATACTGACGATTCTTGAGGATATGAGCTTTGAGGTGCCGCAACTCAAAACACTCAATGGTAAAGAAGGGGCCATTTATAAAAAAACAGGTAATGATGCATTCAAACCGGTTGTTATTCTCACCAGTAATTCCGAGAAGACCCTGCCCGAAGCGTTTCTTCGCCGTTGCGTCTTTTTTCATATCAACATGCCTGATAAAGAGCACCTGATGGAAATTCTGGCGGGCAAAAAGTCGATTTTACGCGGTATCACGGAACCGGAGAGCAGTGCGTTTATCAACCTTTTTTTTACGATTCGCGATCTGGTAAAAGGGAAAAAACCGGCCACACACGAATTGATTTTATGGATATGGTGGATGCGAAAGCAGGGGTTTACACCCGCTGACATCTACCATTATGATGAAACAGCAGAAAATGCGAAAACCCTTTTGAGCGGAATCTCTGTTTTAGCCAAGGAGGAAGTTGATCTGACGAATCTTACCGAGGCCATAACATCACATGCTCTCAAGGAATAACGATGGATTCGCTGGCAACCTCTATTTCAGCCAATCGGCACTATCCGTTCGATGAGTTTTTTACAATCCTGCAGGAACAGGGTTTCAGCTTTGGTATTGACACTTTTGAAACAGTACACTACCTCATCATAAAGGCCATTGAATCGGGTGACCTGGAACAGCTCGATATGTGGTTATGTCCGGCGCTCGCTCATTCCGCAGAACAGCAGGCGACATTTATTGAACTCTACAAGCGTTTTTTTATTCCTTTTCTTGAACAGCAGAAGCCCGAAGCTGACGGCAAGGAAGAAAAATCGCCGATGTCAACAGGAAAGAGCGATGTACCAAAAACAGGCGGCCCGGCAAGGCAACAACAGAAAGAGATCGATGATGAGAATCAAAAAATAGTGGCCTCGCTGAAAGCCCGAAGCAGCGGCTCCTACATGTTTGAGCGCTTTGTGCAATCGACGGAGATTGAGAGCGACCCTCTGTTGCTCAGGGTTGTGCGCCAACTCCGCTACACAGAACACTCAGGTCGCTACTCCTTCGACATCGAAAAAACGATTCGCCAAACTATCCAAGAAGGTGGTTTGGCAAAACCTGTTTTCAGTCCTGCCCGCCGCCATGTCGAATACCTGATGCTCATTGACCGCAACAACTCGCGTGACCATCAGGCGCACCTCCACAATAACCTTTATGAAACACTGAAAGCAAACAACATCTTCGTTGAGCGCTTCTATTTTGGTTATTCGCCTTTACTTTGCAGCAATCCCCGCCATCCCGGGGGTATTGCATTGAAGGAGATTCTGAGTCTTCACGAACAGGCCGTGCTGTTGATTTTTACTGATGGGTTGCAATGTGTTGATACCCGTCGAGCCGCCGTGTTTTCATGGACAGAGATCTTCAAAAATTGGCAGCGTCGCTATTTTTACACGTCCGAGCCCCCCGCGTTGTGGGGTGAACGGGAGCGACTGCTGCAGGAGCTCTTTCCCTTCGTCTTGCCGCTTTCAGTTGAGGGAATGCAGATAATGGCTGCTGACCTTTCATCGGATGCAGGCGCCGATTTCGATTGCCTCCACTACTGGCCTGATCATGCCGACTATTCATTGGTGCCCATAAAAACCGAAGGAAAAAAGCTCGACTACATCGGATTGTTTCTTGACGATCAACTCAAGCGCTGGATTGCAGCCTGTGCGATCTACCCCGAACTCGACTGGAATCTGACCCTCGCATTGGGCAAGATGTTTTCGACTGAAAAGAGCGTTTTGCCGTCATGCAAGAGTATCAGCCAGTTGTTGCGTCTCAACTGGTTCACAAAAGGGACAATTCCTGACGATTTTCGCAGGGCACTTCAGCAGCAGTGGCTGACTTTTGAAGAGCGTGCCCGTGTCTATCAATTTCTCTACGATCAGCTCAGTCAGAACCGTCCACTTCAGGGTGAAGCTGATTTTGAGAGCTGTACCCTGCAACTTGCCGTTTACGAATTGCTTGCCGAAACGGATAAAGAGCTTTTCGAGAAAAAAGCGCGGCAATTGGTCAATACCCTTGAGCAGACAACAGAGTTGCTCGATATGGTGAGCATTCATCTGATCAATGAGCATGAGTATAGTCCGGTATTTTTTGACATTCCGGACGATGTTTTGCGACGTATGGGACTGGACCCGGCACTGATCAGAACAGCAAGAAAGGTGCCCCCAAACTTTGTGCGCATCCCCGCAGGCGAATTTGCCATGGGCAGCCCGGAAGGAGAGCCAGAGCGATATGGCAGTGACGAAACGCAGCATCAGGTCAAGGTGAGTGAGTTTTATCTGTGTAAATATGCAGTTACCCCTGCCGAGTTTAAAACATTCATTGACGAATCCGGGTATCAGACTGACGCCGAAAAAGCGAACAGCAGCGGGATTTGGGATGGAAAGGAGTGGAAAGACAAAGAGGGAGTAAACTGGCGGCATGACGTATCGGGTAAAAAAAGGCCATCGGATCAGTACAGTCATCCGGTTTTGCATGTAAGCTGGAATGATGCTGTGGCCTATTGCAAGTGGATGACGGATAAAACAGGAAAGACTTTCCGTTTGCCAACGGAGGCTGAGTGGGAGTACGCCTGCCGGGCAAAAACAACCACACCCTTCAATACCGGTGAGAATCTTACAACCGATCAGGCAAACTATGACGGCAACTATCCGTATAACAATAATGCCAAGGGAAGATACAGAGAGACTACGGTTGCGGTTGGTAGTTCTGAACGATTTGAGCCTAATCAATGGGGATTATTTCACATGCACGGTAATGTCTGGGAGTGGTGCAGCGACTGGTATGGGGGCAATTATTACGAGGAGTGCAAGACGAAAGGTACGGTTGAAAATCCGGTTGGCCCCGAAACCGGTTCGGGCCGTGTCTTGCGTGGTGGCGGCTGGAACGGCAGTGCGAGGGGCTGTCGGTCGGCTTATCGCGGCAGCGACGCCCCCGACTACCGCAGCCGCAGTGCTGGCTTCCGCCTGGCCTTCGTCCCGTAGTCAGTTGGCAGCTCATTCCGCTCTTTACTTTGAGCAAGAGAGAGCTGACAAAAGAGTTGAGAACGGCAGCGAGGGACGAGCGCCGTGCACAACTCTTTTGCTTCAGCGAACGACACAGAGCCGCCTCGTGGCGGCCGGATTTTTTGGGGAGTACAGAGACCATACCATGCCATTGGTGGCCTTTACAGAGTATGCCAATGCAAGAGAATTCAGAAAAAAAGTGTATAGTAACTGGTTTGCTTGTGAAGAGTAAGGGCATCAGTCGTGGGTTCGAACCGTGTCCTGCGTGGTGGCAACTGGAACAGCAATGCGAGGAACTGTCGGTCGGCTTATCGCAACAACGACACCCCCGACAACCGTAGCAACAATGTTGGCTTCCGCCTGGTCTTCGTCCCGTAGCTCAAAGTAAAGTCGGATGACTGCCTCTGAACAGATTGATGGCCCTGTCCCTGAAATTTCAGGGCGAAGAGCAGACGATGCAATGCCCGTTGTTGGTAGGACGAGCCGGATAGCCGTTTCGAAGACTACGGGCATTTTTTTTACCTGGAAAAAACGGCAGAGCAACGCCCGAAAAAAAAGATAAAAGGTATGACTGTGGATGAAATTTTCAGGTTGCTCGATAATCCGGCAACGATTGGCGAAGCCTTGATTGAAGCGGCGAAGTTGCCATTCAGGGGCGAGTACAAGATTTTGTTTCAGCAAAAAAGGCAAAAATACATTGCAGGATTGAGCGATTATGAAAGGCCAATCTGGGTTGGTGAAATGAAAAATTTGCTGTCGTTGTGTGAAAGTTTATTTGATGGTGACCCCCGTGAGGTTAAGAGAGCCAGCACGTCTGACGGAGTGTATAGAAGCTGGGAGTTCAAGAACGATATTTTTATCAGCTATGCCCAGGAAGATCGGCAACGGGTTGAGCCGATTGTGCAAGAGCTTGAAAAACTTGGATGGTGTATCTTCTGGGACAGAAATCTTCGAGCTGGTCACAATTGGCCCATTGAAATCTCCAGAGCCCTTGATGAGTCGCGTTGTGTGCTTGTCTTCTGGTCTTTTGCTTCAGTAGATTTGAATAAACATCATTGGGTTAGGGAGGAGGCCGAGACGGGAAGAAAGAGGGGGGTTCTTGTTCCCCTCTGCATTGATGATGTGGAACCGCCACTTGGATTTCGGACAATTCAGGCTGAAACACTTGTTAACTGGAAACAGAACACTTCACATCCCAAGTTCCTGCAACTTATTGAAGCAATTGCATCCCAAGTTCCTTTGCCTGGAGATTTGCAGCGGAGAGAGAGTGCCGTGCGATCACCAGTTCCACCACCCATCCAGCCGAAGGTGTTTTCGGACTTTGTGCTTATCCGTGGCGGTATTTTTCCTATGGGAAGTCCGACAGGTGAAGTTGACAGATTTGATGACGAGACCCAGCATCAGGTGAAGGTTAGTGACTTTTATCTGTGTCGTTATACGGTGACGGTTGCCGGGTTTCGGGAATTTATCGAAGCGTCACGGTATCGCACTGATGCTGAAAAAGGAGATGGTAGCTATGTTTGGAATGGCAATGAGTGGAACAAGATGGCTGGCATTAACTGGCGTTATGGCATCTCGGGCAGTGAGCGGAATGATGCAGAAGAGAACCATCCAGTATTACATGTGAGCTGGAATGATGCGGTTGCCTATTGCAAATGGCTGTCGGCAACAACAGGAGAGGCTTTTCGTTTGCCGACGGAAGCCGAATGGGAGTGCGCCTGTCGGGCAGGAACCACAACGCCTTTCAATACGGGAGAGAATCTGTCGACCGGACAGGCGAACTATGACGGCAACTATCCATATAAGAGTAATCAGAAAGGAGTGTATCGGGATAATACGGTTGCAGTTGACAGTTTTTCCTCTAATGCGTGGGGTTTGTACAACATGCACGGCAATGTCTTGGAGTGGTGCGGAGACTGGTACGGAGATAAATATTACGAAGAGTGCAAGACGAAAGGTACGGTTGAAAATCCTTCAGGGCCAGCAACTGGTTCGTGCCGGGTCCTGCGTGGTGGCCGCTGGGTCAGCTATGCGAGGTACTGTCGGTCGGCTTTTCGCAGCCTCGGCCCCCCCGACTACCGTAGCTACTTTGTTGGCTTCCGCCTGGTCTTCGTCCCGTAGTCAGTTGGCAGCTCATTCCGCTCTTTACTTTGAGCAAGAGAGAGCTGACAAAAGAGTTGAGAACGGCAGCGAAGGATGAGCGCCGTGCACAACTCTTTTGCTTCAGCGAACGACACAGAGCCGCCTCGTGGCGGCCGGATTTTTGAGCAAGGAAGCGCCTGTTCCCCGGTTCGGTTTCCTGTGATACGCATGGTGAGCACAAAAATTCTTGTACTTCGATCAACTATACGTTAAAATATGCAGTCAAGATGTTGCGCCGATTAACAGCGTTAGTATAATTTTCTCCCAAGTATTGTTGATACATGAACCGGATACAACCATGTGCAAAATAAATCCTCGCGTCGATTTCGCCTTTAAAAAGCTTTTTGGCAGTGAAGAGAACAAAGATCTGCTCATCTCCCTCATTAACGCCATCGTCTCCGAAGAGGATCAGGTGGTGGAGATTGAGCTGAAAAACCCGTACAATCTGGCGGATTACCGTGCAGGAAAAATCTCTATTCTCGACATCAAGGCTAAAGCTGAAAATGGCCGCTGGTTCAACGTTGAGATGCAGATAAGTGAAGACTACAACTTCGACAAACGGGCTATTTTCTACTGGGCCAAGCTGGTCACCGAACAGCTCAGCGAAGGGATGATGTACAAAGAGCTGAAGAAAACTATCAGTATCAACATTCTCGACTATAACTTTGTTCCTGATACAACGGATGTTCACAGTTGCTACAAAATCATCAATACCGCCACAGGAAAGGATGACCGGCTGCACGACGTTTTTGAACTGCACTACATTGAGCTGAAAAAGTTCAATAAACTGCACCATGAAATTAGCAGTACACTTGATCGCTGGACGACCTTTTTAACGACAGCGCATCAGCTTGACCGGGAGCATACACCCAAAGAGCTTGCCGTCGACAAAAATATTGTGAAAGCCATTGCGGCCATAGATCGCATGTTTAATGAAGAGGAACGTCAGGTTTATGAGGTGCGCAAGCAATCATTGGTGGACGCAGAAAGCAAAATTGCATCGGCACTGGAAAAGGGCATGGAAAAGGGCATGGAAAAAGCATCGAAAGCCATTGCACTCAACTTGTTGGGCAAAGGCATTGCTATTGCCACCATTGCCGAGGCCACAGGGTTGAGTGTGTCGGAAATCACCTCTTTATCGCAGCATACGAGTGGCGAACAATAAGGGTTGGTTTCGCGGGTGAGTTGTTCAGGGCAAGTGGCATACACAGAAGTACAACGGCCTTTACACTTCATTTCTCAACATAAGGAAACAACGATGGGATTCTTCTCTCCAAAACCAGCCTGCCGGAAATTTTTCACCTACGCAGAAAAAACGCTTGATTTCACCGCACTCTCTGCGGGTTTGTCTTCCCTTGCGTTGGCAGATGTTGATATCAATCTCGGTCAAATCAAGCTCTCTCCCGAATTTGTGAAAGTATCCGAGAAGCTTATGCTCCTTGATTTGCAGCAGCACGACCTCTGCCAGACCATTGCCAATATCAGGGACAAAAGCGAGCGCGACAGGATGTTCAGCAAACTTGCAGAGATCAAGATGGAGATGATGCGTATGGCCGCACACCCTGAAGCCTACGAGCACCGGGAGCTGAACCCGACTCAGAGCGAAAGCCAACTGAAACGGGCAGAGGGCACCACCGACACTATTCTTGCTTCCTCCGTCAGTAAAGCAGGCAAGCAGATCATGCAACTACTCGATAATCCTGCAACCATTGGTGAAGCCCTGATCGAAGCGGCGAAGTTACCATTCAGGGGTGATGACAAGGTACGGTTTCAACAAAAACGGCAGAGATACATTGATGGACTGAGTGATCATGACAGGCCACGTTGGGTTGGCGAAATGAAAATTTTTCTTGCACAGTACCTTTGATTGTACCCCATAATATTCAGAAGAGGCAAAACGAATGACCGTTGAAGAGATCATCAGGATGCTCGAAAATCCAGCGACCATTGGCGAGGCGTTGCTTGAAGCGGCGAAGTTGCCCTTCAGGGGTGACGACAAGGTACGCTTCGAACAAAAACGACAACACTATATTGATGGATTGAGTGATCATGAACGGCCGCGCTGGGTCGGCGAAATGAAAAACTTTTTGTCGGTGTATGATGGCTGTAGTGTTGGTGCAACCGATGGAGCAGAGGCGCCACCCGGACCGCAACGCAATGAGTTTAAAACTGATATTTTTATAAGCTATGCCCGCAAAGACCTGAAACGGGTTCAGCCAATTGTCAAAGAGCTGCAAAAAAAGGGCTGGAGTGTTTTCTGGGATCTGGAGATTCCTCCGGGTGAGAGCTGGCGGAGTTATATCAAGAAGAGGCTGGATGAATCACGGTGCGTGCTTGTTTTATGGTCTCATTTTTCCATCACTTCCGAATGGGTCATTGCCGAAGCAGATGAAGCGGATAAAAGGGGGATTCTTGTTCCAGCGCTTCTTGACGCCGTTGAGCCTCCATTTGGATTGAGTCATATTCATGCCGCAGACCTTTCTGACTGGAAAAAAGATACCTCTTGTAGGGCATTCAGGGAACTTGTGAATGCTGTTACCTCAAAAATCTATTCTTCAAAACCAGCTCTCCCGGGTAAAGCGCCAGATACGGTTTCAGCTCCAGTCCCGAAGTCAGCACCAGTAAAGGTATCCTCAATGTCGAAGCTGCAGCCTCTGCGTACGAGGGTTGAAAAAGGGATCTCAGCAGTTGCGGGCCTAAGAACCTGGCAAGTCATAAGCTGGAAAACATTAATTATTGCCTTATTAGCATTAGCAGTAGTCATGGTGTTTATTCTACCAAAAGTTATTTCGTATACATCTAAAACCGTTGAAATACCTAAAGGCCAAAAGATACTGAACGACACTGAATCAGGAAATAATGAAGGTAATGACTTAAAAATCCTTTTTGCGGATAGTTTCAATAACTGGGACTACAACCACTGGCAAAATGGCACTTCAAACTTTTCGTTTTACGGACGCACTCAACAGCGCCAATTGCTTCCAGAAGGAAAAAACGGTGTGTTACGTCTCGAACTCGATACATACAACCCAATCAATGGCTCTTCACCATCCTTCTATGGAACAGAAGTTATCTCTAATCAGACATTTTCCCCTGGAGTTTCTGTCGAAATCAAGGCTTATTTCGAAAAACCGTTGGCGGCTGGTATTGTCGGAGGCATGTTTCTCTATAATTCCACCGGTACCTTCCATGACGAAATCGATTTTACAGCGGTATCGAATAGGCCCAATCAAATTCAGACAAACTTCTATGCGAATGAACCCCTTGGCGCAGGTCATCCTGCTTTTAATCCAATTTCAGGTGCGTTAACCGATGAGCACACCTACCGCATTGAGTGGTTCAAAAATGCAATATTATGGTATGTTGATGGTCAGTTGGTTCGGGAGCAGACAAATGCTATTCCACAGCATCCGATGGCACTTCACATGAACATCTGGGCTCCGGCGGCTGATTGGCCAATCGCCTTCAACGGAGCACTGAACCCGGTCACAAATCCAGTCGCCAATACCGCCTTCTTTTTTAATATCAATTCTGTGCGCGTCGCGCAGTTGCCGAAAATTCTATCTGGTACAACACAGTCAAGAATAAAAATACAGTATTGAAAACCTGGCATGGTTGACACAGAATCAGGAGCGCATTGAGCGGAAGTTATTCAAGTAGCATTCGACAGTTGCAGGCCCTGAGTTATTGCTCTATGATTTTACTTCATCATATCTTGAAGGGATGGAGAATGTGCTTGCTGCCTTTGGGTACAACCGAGATGGAAAAAAGGGGAAGAAGCAGATCGCGTTATCGGCTTGTTGTGTACAGCAGATGGCGATCCGGTTGCTGTCCGGGTATTTGCAGGCAATACCGGCGACAAGTCAACGGTTGCAGAGCAGATTCGTACTGTTGCCAACACCTTTTGAATTGACGAGATCACGATGGTTGGCGACAAAGGAATGATCAAAACACCACAGGCCAAAGAGTTGACCGAGGCGGGATTTCATTACATCACCTCACTCTCAAAACCAGAAATCAGGACACTGCTCAAGACGGAAGTGCTGCAAATGGATTTTTTTGATAATGATCTGTATGAGGTTGAAAATAAAACAGAAAGCGTACGATATGTGCTGAGAAGAAATCCTGTTCGAGAGGCAGAGATGGCAAAGAATCGCCAAGAACGGGTTAAAAAAATCCAGCGTTACGTTGAAGAAAAAAACAGCTATCTCGCCGGTTCCGTCAAACGTGACCAGGATGTTGCACAACGCTTTCTTCAGAAAAAGATCAGCCAGTACAAGCTCAACGATGTACTGGAACTGACCCATTAGGAGAGGGTGTTCAAGGTAACGATCAATGAAGAGATCCTGAAAGGAGCAGCTCTGTTCGACGGCTGTTATGTGATCAAAACCGATGTAAAGAAAGAGCGTCTTTCGACCGTGTAAAGCGGCGATAACTGTTGTCAATCTTTTGGGCCTTCGGGTGATTCTACGATACAACCATGTGCAAAATAAATCCCTCTGCGTCGATTTCGCCATAAGCAGTGCTCTCGATCGCTGGAGCAGTTTTTTAACGACAGCGCATCAGCTTGACCAGGAGCATACTCCAAACGAGTTGGCTTCCGACAAAAATATTTTGAAAGCCATTGCAATGAACTTGTTGGGCAAAGGCATCGAGATCGCCACCATTGCTGAGGCCACAGGTTTGACGGTGTTGGAAATCACCTCTTTTTCGCAAAAGGGCGGGGATGAATAATCAGGTCGAAGCAATAAAAAAACTGCTTTGTGAACGGTAATGGAATCATATTTTTTTTGCAATTTTGAGTTATGGTAGTCGTCGCCCCGGCATCAAACTCATCATCTATCATTATGCAATCATTCCTGCATCGTCATCTGAACATTGGAGCAAAAGGGCAGAAGGGTTCAGCCTTTTCATGTTGTGGCTCCGATTCTGTTTCTTCCAGGCTGAAAGCTGAACCACTCAAGCCCTCTCTTGTCAGCTCTTCATTGCTCGCCTCTTTGGGCCTCTTCGCCATTGGAGCGTTCTCCATCGGTGCGCTCGCTATCGGCGCCGTGGCTATTGGCCGACTCGCTCTTGGTAAACTTGTCATTGGCAAAGCGCGTATTGGTGAGCTTGAAATCGGCAAGTTGCTTGTCGCGCATTGTGAATGTGACTGTGAAGGGAGCAAGAGCGCAGAAGAGCCTTGCAGCGTGAAGTGAAGCGTGCTTGTTGATGGAGTTTGTCAGATACTACATTTTTCCTTCTCCTTACGCCGATATTTTTTTTCTTGATCGTTGTGCGGGAACTCCATACAGCATCCCTTCTGCACTGATATCTTCGTCAATATCAGGCCAGTGAATGCCGATACCGTTACCAATGATCTCATAGTTGTTTCTCTGCTCCACGGAGCTTTCGGTTAAACGCCATGACCAAATCAGGGGAACACTGATCGTTCGCCCGTCATCAAGAGTTGCGGAAATCACCTCGTCAGTGATTTCAACGGCACTGATCCTTGGTTCATTATTGACCGCAGTGTTCATACCAGTAACTTTTTATGAGGTTGCTTTCAAGCTGGATTACCTTGTAAATGGCATTAAGCTCTTTTGACGAAAAGCCGTGGTTTTTTGCCAACGAAAGAGGTTCCACCCAGAACTTGCAGATTTTGCTCTCTTTACTCACATGCACGTGCAAAGGCTCGTTACAATCGAAGCTAAAGAAAAAGAATCGAAATCCATTCGACAGTTCTTTAATCGTTGGCATGATGCAGAAATTATTTATTACAGGGACTCTATTGATAACTCCATCGAATAGATTCGCTTTGCTTGTTTAGTTGTATTTTACTGATTTTTTCTGTGAACTGCATAAGCAACGTCAGAATAAAGAGTAAATTGCGACACTATCGCAGCATCCCCCAACCTGCAACAAGAGCCCGATCATGGATGATGATATTGTCTACTCCGCGCTGCCGTCAAAAAGTGACGAAGAGCTTGAGAAGGGCTTTGTAACGGCGATTATTGACCAGCCAAAACTGCTTGACGAGCTGGCCAAACAACTGGTGACGCTGAATCTTGCCATTCCCGGCTTGTATGCTACGGCGCTGAAGTTCATGGGCGGAGATGATGCTGTGGTAGAATCAGTCCCCTTAAAGCAAACGGCTATGAAGCTTCAACGGCTGGGAGCAGTTGTCGCAGCAGATGGGTAAGGGTGAATAGGCGCGCTGTTCCCACTCACTGAATCGAAAGGTTCAGTTTTTTTCCAAGAGCTTCAGTATAGTGCATCAACACTGAAAGTCGTACATCCTGCGAGTGATTTTCAATACGGGAGATCGTGGATTTTTTGGTCTTCATTTTACCAGCAATATCATCCTGTGTTAAACCAACACTCTCACGAGCCTGACGAAGGAGCACCCCTATCTTGAACTGTTCATACCCTTCATCAAACGACTCCGCAAACTCTGGATCAAGAGCTTTTTGCTCATCAATAAATGCCTGTAGCTCATCCATGCCTTTTTCCCTCCTTGTATATATTTTTTCGTTGCTCTGCCAGAGCGATCTATTGATCTGGTGTTTTCTGACTTTTCTTGATGAACCCGTTTGTTAAAATAACGAGGCTACCCTTATCCATAAAACCAAGCAATCTGAATGCGTTGTTGCCGTGTTTTGCTCGAACTTCCCAGATTCCGTCGGTGTTCTAAAGCTTTTTAAAATAATCTTTTGGTACTATCTGAATATCTCTGATTAAAGCAAGTACCCAAAAAACTTTCTGTTTCTCTTTTGCAGACAAGGCACTCAAAAAATCTTTAACAGGACTTTTTCCGGCAGAATTTTTGAAGAAAATTATTTCTCGCATCCGCGATACCCTCAAAAGTTGACTCAATGCCAAAATTAACTGAATATTTTGTAATACCAAGCCATGACATTCAGGCTTTTTTGACGATTTTCATGGCTCATGGGGCTGGATGTTCCGTTTTTATAGACGTTAGAATTGAAAATGACAAGCTGTATTTAACTGTTGTATCCAGCAAATTGCATGGGTAACGCCTTAATAAAAAGTAAATTGTGCCATTACAACAGCATATCTTAACCAGACGACAAGACTCAGATGATGGATGCTTGTATGGATTCCTTTTAACAGATTAACAAAACAACCACTTGTCGCAACTTGAACACATCGAAGCTATAGAAAAGCGCCTCTGGAACGCGGCGGATACCTTGCGGGCGAGCTCAAACTATGCGAGTAACGAGTACTTTCTGCCGGTCATGGGGCTGATTTTTTTGCGCCATGCCTACAGCCGCTTTCTGGCAGTGCGGGAGGGGCTCGAAGCTGCTCTGCCCACTCGCGGGGGCAAAACCCGTCCGCTCTCCAAGGAGGATTTTTCCGGCAAGAGCGCCATCTACCTGAAACCGGAAGCGCAGTTTGACTATTTGGCATCGCTGAAGGAGGGTGAGAGTCGGGTACATCAATCTGCTGTGTTTGCTGCCCAAAGAAGAGTATTATGAACTGGTGCATCATAAAAATAGTGGTCATTACGCTAAAACGGTGACCTGTTCTCAAAAAAACACAAGGGTTTCCTTTCAGATACACGAACTATCTTCAGAATATTTCTTTAAAGCCCAAAAACGCCAGGCACAAACTGACAACAGAGGACCATCATGCGGACACTTCTGAAATTGCATAACATCAACCCATCACCAGACATGGAACTGGAGTTTGATGAGCGGCTGAACCGGATAGAACCATATGCAAAATAAATCCCCGCGTCGATTTCGCCTTTAAAAAGCTTTTTGGCAGCGAAGAGAATAAGGATCTGCTCATCTCCCTCATTAACGCCATTGTCTCCGAAGAGGATCAGGTGGTGGAGATTGAGCTGAAAAAGTTCAATAAACTGCACCATGAAATTAGCAGTACACTTGATCGCTGGACGACCTTTTTTTATGACAGCGCATCAGCTTGACCGGGAGCATACGCCCAAAGAGCTGGCCATCGACAAAAATATAGTGAAAGCTATTACAGCCATAGATCGCATGTTTGATGAAGAGGAGCGTCAGGTATATGAAGTTCGCAAGCAATCATTGGTGGAAGCAGAAAGTAAAATTGCCTCGGCACTGGAAAAGGGCATGGAAAAAGGGAGAGAGGAAGGAGTCAATGCAGCATCAAAGGCCATTGTATTGAATATGGCAGGTAAGGGTATTGATATGAACACGATAGCCGACTTTACAGGGCTAAACATGTTAGTTATTACAGTATTTTTACTTTGCATGAATGATTGATGATGCAATAAAGCAGAATGCGTGGTAATCCACTTCCCGGGATACTGTCTGCTCCGCGTTGCCGTCAAAAAGTGACGAATAGCCTGAAAAAGGCTTTGTAACGCTCCTTGTTGAGCTGCGAACTCTGGTTCCTCAACCGCGCCCGCCCGCCCATCGCCATCAAGAAGAATTTTGAGGAGTTGGGGATACAACAGCATTATTGACCCAATTCTTCAGCAACTGAAAACACTCAGTTTTGAAAATCGTAATCTCAGCAAAGCCCGCGACATTCTCCTCCCGCGCCTGATGAGCGGGGAGGTGGTGGTATGAGCATTGCGCACAATATTATCAAGTTATTGTCGCAATTGGCCCGAATAAAGGGCGTTACGTTCATAACTTGCGTCGATAACTTCTCTGATAGATTATTAAGTGATTAATTAATAATGAGTTATAGTATTTACATTGTTTGTCGAAATGTCAATAGACGGTCAATCCCTTGTCATAAAGCCTGAAACGGATGAAGAGCAATCTGTGTAAAGATTTTATTCTTCTTGAGCCAGTTTCTGGACAGCCAGAGTTACAGCCAGAGTCAACCCCTCATGTCGGGGCCCATGATGAGGCCCATGACCTCATCGCCCTACACCGAAGATTCCCTCGTTCAGCAAACGACGGCAGACTATCTGGAGCAGCAGTTTGGCCAGGAATTTTATCTTCACAAGGTTTATGTCTGATATTCTGATGTATTTTTGGCTGGTTTTTTGATGTGTTGCTATTATTTCGCTACAATGGCGTTACATTATCTTTTTCATAATAAAATAGAGAATTTGTTTGACAGAAATCATAAGCTGTTGCTATCATTAAAATTGAAGACAACAGGTATCCGCTGATGAAATATTTTGATTGGAATGATGATAAAAATGATTTACTCAAAAAAGAGCGAGGTGTCTCATTTGAGCAGGTTGAACTGGCAATAGCTTCCGGAAAACTGCTCGACCGCGTAAGACATCCAAACCAGGAAAAATATCCAAACCAGAAAATTTTTCTGGTAGAGCTTGAAAGTTATGTCTATTCAGTACCGTACATTGAAGATGAAGAAAAAATATTTTTGAAAACGATAATACCAAACAGCAAAGCAACAAAGAGATTTTTTGGAGAAAAAAATGAAAAAAAAGACGAGCTACGTTGATAAAGATGAACAAGAATTAGCGGAATCACTTGAAACGGAAAACTGGATTTCCGATCTTGACGCTAAAGAAAAAAATCAATATGAAAAGACTGCCCTCTATAGCCTGAACACACAAAAACAAATCAACATAACAATGAGTGAGCGCGATTTAATGAAAATTCGTGCCAAGGCGGTCGAAGAAGGTATTCCATATCAATCTTTTATATCAATGCTGATTCATAAGTACAATGAAGGAAAACTATCAATCACAAGCCCGACAAAAAAAGGAAAAAGACGCGGGATAAACGCAGTTTGATGTTCAATTTGTCTTGTATCGCGCTCTGCTGATTGAGTTTGCCAGCTTTCGAACACATTGAACTGCTCAAAAACTTCTGGTAGCAAGTCATATTGTTCTGTGGGTGAGTATCACCACCTGACCAAACTTCAGATTTTGTTTTAAAGTGTTTTACAATGTTGACGTTGTTTGTCGAAATATCAATACAGTGCAATCGTCGACCTCTTCTTCCATCCTTGATGAAAACCCTTTTCTTAAAGGATAAAAGGCATTCCACTCTTTTTCAATACCTTATGAGCTACGCAATCCTGGCGTAAACGATAAAGGTATGGTGCTTTATTCGTTCAGATACGTTAATTTAGGGTTAAACGTGCCAGCAAGAGTAATCACTGAAAAGGTGGCGACATTGCAATCGCAGAGCCTATGACCCCATCACCCTACACCGAAGACTCCCTTGTTCAACAGACGACGGCGGACTATCTTGAGCAGCAATTGCGCTGGGAGTCAGTCTATGCCTGTAACCGGGAGGATTTTGGCCCTGAAAGTATCCTGGGGCGCAAGGATGACCGGGAGGTGGTGCTGACGCGCATGTTACGGGCAAAGCTGACTGAGCTGAATCCGGGGCTGCCTGATACGGCTTATGACGATGCGCTGCGCCAGATTGTGACAACGACGGCGACGCAGACGCTGCTGGCGACGAACCTGGAGAAGTACACGCTCTTCCGCGACGGGGTGCTGGTCACCTTCCAGTATGAAAAGGGGGAGCGCCTGAAGCAGCGGTTGCGGGTGTTTGACTTTGATTCGCGATGCGGTTCGCACGGCAATTGAGGATTTTCTTTGGAGTGATGCTACAGGTTTGTCGGTGGAGTTTTATACAGAAGAGGAGGTAAAGGAGAGGTCAGAGGAGATTTTCCGTCACGTCTCTCGTGCTTACCCGACCATTCCGTCACCATTTTATGAAAAAACAGTGGCGGCATAATTTTAAACAAGTTGAAACGATGATGCAGAAAAAACAGTTAGGCAATACGGATATGCAGATCACCCCGATCGGTTTTGGCAGTTGGGCAATCGGGGGTGCTGATTGGGCCTATGGATGGGGTGCACAGGATGATGGCGATGCGATAACGGCCATTGAGCGTGCGGTTGAGCTTGGTATCAACTGGATTGATACGGCGGCGGTTTATGGGCTTGGCCATTCGGAGGAGCTGGTAGCGAAGGCTCTGGCTGGTATGAAGCAGAAGCCCTATATTTTTACCAAGTGCTCATTGGTCTGGAATGCTGAGCGTCAGGTTGGCAATAGTCTCAAGGCTGATTCGATACGGCGCGAGTGTGAGGCGAGTCTGAAACGGCTGCAGGTTGATGCTCTTGATCTTTACCAGATTCACTGGCCGAACCCTGAAGGTGATCTTGAAGAGGGCTGGCAGGAGATGGCTCGTCTGAAGGAGGAGGGGTTGGTTCGTCATATCGGGGTTTCGAATTTCACTGTTGAGCAACTGCGCCGGGTTATCCCGATTGCACCTGTTGCCTCTCTGCAGCCGCCCTATTCGATGTTGCGGCCTGCAGTTGAAAAGGAGATTCTGCCGTTTTGTCTGGAGCAGAATATCGGTGTGATTGTCTATTCTCCGATGCTTTCGGGCATGTTGACAGGCGCTATGAGTCGTGAACGGGCAGCCAATTTTTCTGCAGATGACTGGCGTCGTCAGAACAAGGAGTTTCAGGAGCCGAGGCTTTCTGCCAATCTTGAACTTGTTGAGTTGCTCAAGCGGATTGGTGCGCCACATGGATGCTCTGCCGGGGAGGTTGCTATTTCCTGGACTTTGCGTAACCCGGCGGTAACTGGCGCAATCGTTGGCGGGCGCAATGCTGCCCAGGTTGAGGGGACTATCGGAGCAGGGGAGTTCAGGCTCAGCGGAGAGGAGATTGATGCTATCGGTAAGTAGTGGATGAACGAAAAACTGTTATGATATTATAAAATAATAGTTTATATTGTTATTTCATGGTCAAAGATATTTGACGGACCCTGAGCTAAAGCGTAATAATACCCCATTAGAAGCATTTTTGATAGAGAAAAGGTGTTGCAGGGTGCCCTCAAAGAGAAACAGACTCCAAACTTCGTTTTTTGAAATCCACTATGCGTAGCGTCATCAACCACCAAATGATGTTCGGTCGTACCGATATTTCTGCCATTGTTTTCGATCCGAAATCACGAGATGATATCCCAAAAATCTTGAGGGGCCTTCAGGGCATCTACACCGACGAGGAGTTGCGCAAGCGTGTTTTTGCCATCCTCGAAGAGGTTCGTCCTGAACGGAAAAAAGGAGAAGGAAAAGCTGACCCAAACACAGGGCGTCCCGGTATGGAGCAATGGGCAATTTTGGTACTGGGTGTCGTTCGACTGGGAATCAACGCTGATTACGATCGGCTTCATGAATTGGTCAATCACCACGATACGCTTCGCCAGATGCTTGGTCACAACGATTGGACTGATAAAACATCTTATGAACTCCAGACCATCAAAGATAATGTCCGACTGTTTACCCCCGAATTGCTTGATCGAATCAACCAGGAAATTGTCCGTGCAGGTCATACGTTAGTAAAAAAAAAGAGGAAGAAAATTTCCCTTTAATGGCCCGAGGTGATTCGTTTGTGGTGGAAACCAACGTTCACTTTCCTGCTGATACAAGCCAGTTGTTCGATGCCATTCGCAAAGCCATTGAGGTCTGTGCGAAATGGTCTTTTGATGAAGGATTAAGTCAATGGCGCCAATACGATCATAACATCCGGCATATCAAAAGAATGCGTCGTATTGTGCAACAGCTCAAGCACTCGACATCAAAAAAGCCGGAAAAGAAAGCTCTCAAAGATCAACAAATAAAGCAAGCACTCCTCGATTACCTTGCGGCAGTCGATTATCAGTTACAACGGGCAGTGCGTACCGGCGCAGAACTGGGTGGCTTAAATCCGTTGCGGCTCAGCCAGCTTAACGGCTATATTGCTCATGCTGAGGTACAAATGGGGCAAATTCGTCGTCGGATAAATGACGAGGTTATTCCGCATGCGGAGAAAGTCTTTTCAATTTTTCAGCCACACACCGAGTGGATCAGTAAAGGCAAGGCGGGAGTGCCGGTTGAGTTGGGATTACGGGTCTGTATTATCGAAGATCAGTATCGTTTTATCCTGCATCATCAGGTCATGGAAAAAGTTGTCGATAGCGACATCGCAGTGTCCATTATCGAAGAGACCAAGCAACGTTTTCCAAACTTGCGATCGATCAGCTACGACAAAGGCTTTCATAGCCCGGATAACCAACGCGACCTGAAAGCGCTTCTTGAAAAAGTTGTTATGCCGAAAAAAGGCAAGCTCTCAAAAATCGACAAAGCTCATGAATCCGAGCCGGAATTCAGGAGACTGCGACGGCAGCATTCGGCAGTTGAATCAGCAATCAACGCACTTGAGGTTCACGGCTTGGATATATGCCCTGATGATGGCATCAAAGGATTCAATCGCTATGTTGCCCTTGCAGTGCTGGCTCGCAACATTCATCGTTATGGAGCACTCTTGTACAAGCAGGATGCGAAGCGACATCGAGGGCCCTACAAAAAAGCTGCCTGAGTTCTCTCCCCAAAAAAAGAGTTTTTTACCAATTCGCAGGGAGAGATCCGTTCGTTATGACGCTTCCTGGAGCAAAATTCGGTAGTTTACCCATGGCGTGTCACGATCAGCACAAAAACGCCTTTTGTTGATCATTAAAAATGGTTTTTAATCCGGCGGGAGGTTGTCAAATTTTCAAAAAACAGGGGTTTTCTTTCTGGCACTAAGTATATTGCTGATATGCCGAAATAGGTTGGAAGAGCAGTTTGGTTATTGGTAGTGTTATCGTTTTTGTAAACAACAAGCAAGATGTTTGGCTATGTCGTTTTTCAGCAGTTTGTACAGGGATATTGCTATTGATTTTGGAACAACGAACACGTTGATTTATGTCCGGGGGCTTGGTATTGTGTTGAATGAGCCCTCAATTGTTGCCCGTGATTGTAATACCGGTCAGGTACTGGCCATCGGGCAGGAAGCGCTTGTTATGCATGATAAACTGCATCCCGGTATTGTTACGGTCCGACCGCTTTTTAATGGTGCCATTGGTGACTATCAGGCTATGCAGGAGTTGATCAAAGGGCTGATCAATAAAACGAAAATGCGCTTTTCCCTGGGTATTCGCCATTTGGTTATCAGTATTCCTTCGGGTATCACGCCAGTGGAAAAGAGGGCGGTACGCGATTTTGCCCAGCATGTTGGTGCAAAAAAATTTTATATGGTTACCAATCCCATGGCGGCGGCTATTGGTATCGGGCTTGAGGTCAGGGAGGCAATAGGCAATATGGTGGTTGATATCGGGGGTGGAACATCGGAAATCGCTGTTATTTCACTGAGCGGTATCGCTTCCGGTGAATGCCTGAAGGTGGCTGGCGCAGATATTACTGAATTGATTATTCGTCATCTTCGCCAGGAGTACAATATAGCGGTTGGTGAGTCAACAGCCGAAAGGATCAAAATAACCCTTGCCTCGGCATACAAGGAGGAAAAGGAGACCAGCATGGAAATCAGGGGTATCAATGTTGAGTCCGGGCTTCCCGAAGTACGGATGATCGGTTCTGGTTCTATCAGGAATGTTATTGCCATTCCGATTGGCCAGATCATCTCGTCGATTAAAAAATGTCTTGAGGCATTGGTGATCAAGCCGGAACTGTCGGTGGATATTTTTGATCATGGTTTGTTTCTTGTCGGTGGAGGAGCGCTGATAAAGGGTATTGACAAAAAAATCCAGGAGGAGACCAACGTTCCTGTGCATATCAGTGAGGACCCCCAGACGGTTGTGGCAAAGGGTGCGGGCGAGATTCTTGAAAACCTTCGAAAGTATAGAGGCCTTTATACCAACTGACGTTTGCTCCCCGCCCTCCTGTTTTGGGTCAGGGACGAAATTTGCGGTAGTCGATATCGAATTTTTTTATGCGAAGCCCCATGATTCGGTCTGAAAGGCCAAGTTGCACGGCCGCACGAGACATGTTTCCCTGTGTGCGTTTGAGTGCCTCCATGATCATCTCTTTTTCTATTGCATCAAGTTTCTGCTGCAGCGATCCGGTATAGGGCGTTCCGCTCGATTCGGCAGTCTGGAGTGTCGGCGGCAGATGATAGCCGTGAATGACGTTATCTTCGCTCAGGATGACCGCCCGTTCCATACAGTTCTGCAGTTCCCTGACGTTACCTGGCCAGTGATAGCGCATCAGCATGTCGATCGATGTTGTCGAAATTCGCCTGATTCCTTTATGGTTAGCGGCATTGAATTTTTCGACAAAATAGTCGGCCAGCAGCAAGATGTCGGTTTTGCGTTCGCGCAGCGGGGGAACGGTTATGGGAAAAATGTTGAGCCGGTAATAGAGATCTTCGCGGAAAAGTCCGCCTCGTATCAACTCTTCAAGATTGCGGTTTGTTGCGGCAATGACCCGTACATCAACCTTGATGGTTTTTGATCCTCCTACCCGCTCAAACTCTTTTTCCTGTATGATTCTGAGCAGTTTTGCCTGCACTGCAAGACTGAGTTCGCCCACTTCATCAAGAAAGATGGTGCCGGTATGGGCAAGTTCAAATCTCCCCTGTCGGGTAGCCGAGGCTCCCGTGAAAGCCCCTTTTTCATGTCCGAAGAGTTCGCTTTCAACAATGCTTTCAGGCAATGCTGCACAGTTGAACTTGATGAATGGGTTCTCGTTTCGATGGCTTTTAAAGTGAATGGCACCTGCCACCAGCTCTTTTCCAACGCCGCTCTCTCCGAGCACAAGGGTGGTTGCGTTGGTTTTTGCGATCTTGTCGATCATTTTGTAGAGCGAGATCATCGGTTTTGTGTTGCCGATAATATTTGCCGGGCGTTCGGCCTCTGAAATTTTCTCATCATCTCCCTTTTCTTCTTGATAGAGCTGTCTTGAAGGTTTTTCCAGGATGGTTGTTTGCAGAGATTTTTTTTCGCTCTCTTCATGTGCAAGTTGTTTTATACGAACAGCTTGTGAAATCATGGATGCGATAATGGAGAGCTGGTCGACATAGTGCTGAAGCATATCGGTGCGCTGTTCTCCCCCTTTGCCTGTTTTTGAGGGCTTGTCTGCCGCTCCGGGTTCCAGTTGACGGTCTGCACTCAGGGTACCGATGATTTCCGTGCCCGCCTTGATGGGAATGCAGATAAAACAGAGACTCTCTTTTTTTACCTTGCTTCGAGATCGGGTTCGGTCGAGAAAGAGCGGTTCGTTGTCAATAGAGGGAACAATGACCGCTTTGCCGGTTTTAACGACATGGCCGATAACTCCTTCGCCGATCTGGTAACGTCCTCTCTCCTTCTCTTTTTCCGTAAGCCCAAATGATTCGTTAATGACAATTTCACCGCTGTCGCGGTTAAGAATGGTGATCATGCCCCTGAGCATGTTCATGTTTTCAGACATGATGAAAAGAACAAGCCGCAATACCTTATTGATATCATTTTCATGGGTTATGGTCCTGCTGACTTCAGCAAGCAGGCTGATGATGCTATGATCCTGTTCCTGTGCGATGAGCATGATGCTTGCAATATGATTATCCGTGTTTCACCAAGAGTGTGTTGTAGATGTGTTCAAGCTCATCGGGCTGCAATGCCCGTTTTTTTTCAGTGGCGGTTGTACGAACAAGAGCAAGCAGATGGTTTGCTTCGCCTCTTGTCATGGTGATGCCCTTGCCTGAAAAATAGTGCTGCAGCGACGCGCTTCCCGAATGTTTTCCGATCACTATCTCATGCCCGTTACGGCCAACCTGATCTGGAAGAAATGGTTGGTAGGAGAGCGGATGTTTCAGCAACGCTGCACAGTGAATACCTGATTCATGCTGGAATGCCGATTTGCCTACAACGGGTTTTTGATCTACGATCTCTCTTCCGGATGCTTTGCTTACTGCTGTGCAGAGCGATGAGAGCTTTCTGGTATCAATGCTTGTTTCATATTTTCCTGAGAGCTTCAGGGCTATGGCAAGCTCTTCGAGCGCAGCATTCCCCGCTCGCTCACCAAGTCCGGTAACGGAAACACTGACCGCCTGGCATCCCGCTTCAAGGGCAGTATAAGCATTGGCTGTTGCCATACCGAGATCATTATGGGCATGAAATTCAAGCGCCGCATGGCTTACTGATTTCAGGCGGTGTATCAGCCCGATCAGGGATGTTGGTGTTGCGATACCGACCGTATCGGCAACTCTTACCCTGTCCGCGCCACATGCTTCAGCATCAAGCACAAAGCTTTCGAGCAGTTCAGCATCTGCCCTTGTGGCATCCTGTGCCCCAACGCTCACATAACTAAAATATTTTTTTGCCCGTGGAACAAGTTCCTGCAACTGTTGCTGTACCCATACATAATCCCTTCCCATAAGCTCCAGATACATCGCCGAAACAGGAAAGCTGATGTGAACCGCTTCGGTCCCGCAGGTACAGGCATCCTCAATATCCTGCCATTTTGCCCGAGCCCAACTGGTCAGGCGTACCGGCAGGTTCAGTGTAACGATTTTCTGTATGCTCTTGCGTTCATCATGACTGATGGCTGGGTATCCGACTTCAAGTTCATTGACTCCCGCATCAGCAAGCAGAGAGGCAATGTCAATTTTTTCCGTATTGCTGAAGACAACACCGGGAGCCTGTTCGCCATCTCTAAGTGTTGTGTCGATAATCCAGGGCCTGATCATGGAATGAGAAGATGTTCTGCTGTCTATACGCATATCCTGGAGGTTTCTTCAGTGAACAAAACATGGTATCGAGATCATAATTCGATATTTTTTATTTAGCCTTTAACTGCATATTTCCTGAATATATTAGGCCAATCGCAACAAATATAATAAAAATTAATACATTTTTGTGCTATTTTGTGGTTGATTCAGAAAAATATCCTGCTCATGCATTTTTGGTTGCAGAAGCAGATGATATCGTTAACCAGACTCTTCTTCTCCAGAGGGTGAGGCTTTTGAGTTATGGGGCTGGGGCGACCATACGATCCGGCTTGTAGGTGCAGTTCAGTTTTCTTGCAAGAGACGTGACAGGCGATTGCATAGGGCAACAGGGGGGGATGGAAGCCGGGCAGCTCTCTGCTTTTCTGTCCTGTTTGCAAGTTATGGAAATCTGTACTAACATACCTAATATTTACTGTTATAAGCTTCTCTCCGGGGATGGGTACCGGGGTATCATCAGAATGATCAACTCATGAAGAAATATTGGGAGGGTAAAAGCGCTGTCGTAACCGGAGCAGCTTCCGGCATTGGTTTTGCCCTCGCGAAGGCGCTGATTGTCCGTGGTGTTCAAGTCCGGGTTGCCGATATTGACGCCGACGGCATCAGGCAGGCTGCACGGGTACTTGGCTCGAATGCGCATCCGGTGGTAGTTGATGTGCGCGATGCTTCTGCAGTGCGTGATGTTGTTGAGAGCACAGCAAGAGAATTTGGCAGCATTGATTTTCTCTTTAACAATGCCGGGATCATCATGTCTGGCGAGTTCCATGAATTTGATACAGAACATGTTGATCGTATCATTGACGTCAACATCCGCAGTGTCGTCAACGGTATTGTTGCTGCATACCCGTTGATGATCCGGCAGGGTGGAGGTCATATCGTGAACACGGCATCTCTTGCTGGCCTTGCTCCTTCACCGTTGCTTTCATCTTATGCCATGACAAAACACGCCGTCGTCGGGCTCACAACCAGTCTTCGTTTCGAGGCTGCCCGCTACGGTGTTCGAGTCAGTGCCCTTTGCCCTGCCGCCGTTGATACTCCTCTTCTTGATGCGGGGATGCCGCCTGATCTGCACGAGGTTCCCTGGCGACCAAACGTTCGGCGCTATCTCGAAAGGCTGGCTGGCACACCCTTTCCGCCTGACAAGCTGGCTCATGCTGCCCTGCGCGGTGTGGAGCGCAATCAGGCCCTTATTCTTGTTCCAGCCCGAGCCCGTCTTACAGCCCTGATTTATCGCCTCGCTCCCGGCCTCGTCCATACGTTTGGTCAGCACGTTCTTGCTGCGGAACGAAAAGAGCGTCCACAGGGATCATGTTGAGGCAATCGTTAAATGGTTATAGGTCATATAAAAAAGCTGATAGATGATCTGTCTGCAAAAAAAGTTACTATTTAACGAAACCTTGTCTATCTTTGACTTGAAAAGAAAAGGAGAAATGGACAAACTTTTTGACATCAAATTTTTAGATCAGGCCTTTGATTTTCTCGGCTGCCTTGATAAGAAGCACTACGAAAAAATCCTTTTCAACATACGTAAAGCTCAGACACAACACGATCCTGAACTTTTCAAAAAGCTCAACGACGAAATTTGGGAATTCAGAACGCTTTTTCAAGGAATACACTACCGTTTACTTGCGTTTTGGGACAAGACAAATTCCGAAAACACTCTGGTTATCTCTACGCATGGATTTGTGAAAAAACGCAGTAAAGTGCCTGATAATGAAATTCAAAAGGCGACACAACTACGGGTAAAATATTTTGAAGACAAAGAAAACAGTGAAAGGAGATGAAAACCTACACATTAGACGAAGTTCAGGATAAACTTATTGGCAAACATGGTACCCCGGAGCGGGAGAGGTTTGAGTATGAATTACAAATGGACTTGATTGGGCAAGCCATCAAGCAGACTCGCCAGGAACGCAATTTAACCCAGGAAGCATTGGGCAAACTTATTGGTGTTCAAAAGTCACAGATATCAAGGATTGAAAGTAATGCGAGCAATGTTACCATTGACACCCTGATGCGCGTTTTCAATGCCTTGCAGGCAAAAGTAAAATTTCAGGTTGAGCTGCCACACTGCAAAATCAGTGTAGGCCAGTAACTGCGCCAGACAAATGCAACGGGCCGCAAGCCGTTGCTTGAGATCTGTTCATCCTATTTTGCTCGACACATGAAGGTTTTCGGCTATCCATTGCAGGGTAGCGGTTATTCGGCGAGCTTGAGTGGCAGCGGCGAGCTGATATCAGGCTTCACTCCATTGCTTGTAATCGTGCCAGCTCATGACGGTTACTCCGTTTCGCTCGTATGAGTCGTCACCACCATAGATAAGCCAGGGCTGAAGCGCCTCTTCACCGGCAAATCGTGCGGCTTTTTGGCCTGCACGGATTGAGTCGCTGGTGATGGTCTGGCCTGATTTTATCTGATTCAAAAATTGCTCCCCTCATGGGATGCAAAGCAAGGAGTTCAGATGAACGAATGCCAAGGAGCCAGCAGGGAGAATTGCTGAAAATCGATCAGAATGCATTCTTGAAGTTATACAAATTGCGAATTGAAAGTGCAAATTGTATAACTTTTTTGATGGCTTCATCAGCAAGAAGGGGAGGGCATGGGAGCAACAGATTCCTCGTGTACATGTGCATGTGGGAAAGATGCAGGATAACTGTGCTCATACACCCCCAACCCAAGGATCTCCGGACATTGATTTGCGGTTGTGGTATTCTTCCCGTTTTTCTGTTAAATTTCGCAGGGTCGTCGCCATGGAAAAAATGGCCCTACAGACTCGGTCGTAAAGGGTTAACTTTAATCGGTGTCTTTTTACTTGCTTGCTAATGTGGGTGCGATGCGGGAAGTTGCATGTAAAAATGGTTTTGGGAACAGTCGAATAAACGATGAATCAACTCCCATAATCATGCCGGAACTGATTTTATTCTTCATGCCATGAATCCGAAAAAAAAGATTTTAGCGCTGAACATAGGCTCGTCGAGCATCAAATTTGCGCTGTACGAAACCGGTGAGGGCGAAGTGCTTCTGTGTACCGGTTCCCTGACGCGGATTGGCCATGAGAAAGGAGCCTTTTCTGCAAGGGACGGGCAGGGAAGCTCTCTTGCCAGTGCAAGCGTTTCCCTGTCGGATCATGACGCAGCTTGTGCCTGGCTTTTTTCCTGGATACTCAAGCAGGGTGAGGCATACAGGCCTGATGCCATCGGGCATCGCATGGTGCATGGTGGCCCCCGTTACTCAAGCCCGCAGGTTGTTTCTCCTGAGCTGATTGCCTCACTTGAGGAGCTGGTTCCCTATGCTCCCGAGCATCTGCCGCAGGCACTGAAGGCTCTCAGTCAGGCCGCGAAACTTTTTCCCGGAACGCTTCAGGTGACCTGCTTTGATACCTCGTTTCACTCCTCCATGCCATCGGTTGCACGCTTCTATCCGCTGCCGGAATCAATTCGTAGCGAGGGGGTGCAGCGTTACGGTTTTCATGGGCTCTCCTATGAGTTTTTATTGGACGAGCTTGAACAGCAGGGGGGCCGCGATGTGGCGCAGGGAAGAGTCGTCTTTGCCCATCTGGGTCATGGCGCCAGTATGGCCGCTGTGAAAGAGGGCAGAAGCATCGACACCACTATGGGCTTTTCTCCGGCTGGCGGGCTTGTGATGAGTACCCGCACCGGCGATCTCGATCCGGGGGTGATTCTCTTTCTCCTGCAGCAGGAGAAAATGAGTGCAGCACAGATCAAGGAGATGGTCAACCGTCAATCGGGGTTGCTCGGTATTTCAGGGATCAGTGATGACATGCAGGTGCTGCTTTCGATGGAACAGAACCTTAAAGCCCGCGAAGCTGTTGATATGTTCTGTTACAGGGCGAAAATGGCTCTTGGCTCTTATGCAGCGGTGATGGGTGGTGTAGATACCCTTGTTTTTTCAGGGGGGATCGGTGAACATGCCGCTGAAATTCGAAGTCGTATCTGCGAAGGGCTTGGTTTTCTCGGTATTGCTGTTGAGTTGTCCCGTAACGTTGTTTCATCACCGGTTATTTCGCCTGATGGCAGCGCGGTTACTGTCAGGGTTATTGCAACAAACGAAGAGCTGATGATTGTCCGGCATACTTTGGCCATTCTTGCCGGTACTGTTCACCGTTCGTAATGCATAGCGCACTCTCTTCTTTCATTTAAAGCTCCTGAACGTATGGCACTCTCTCCACTCTCTTCTGGCGGCCCGCTATCGGTTGATGAACTGCAACGCATCGATGCCTACTGGCGTGCGGCGAACTATCTCTCTGTAGGGCAGATTTACCTGATGGACAATCCACTGCTCCGGGAACCACTGAAACCTGAGCAGGTCAAGCCGCGTTTATTGGGGCATTGGGGAACGACTCCGGGGCTCAATTTTATTTACGCTCATCTGAATCGTGAGATTTGCCAGCGTGACCTGAATGTGATCTATCTTGCCGGTCCAGGGCATGGCGGTCCTGCTATTGTAGCAAATGTCTGGCTTGAAGGCACCTACAGCGAGTATTATCCCAATATTTCGGAAGATGCTGCGGGTATGAAAAAAATGTTCAGGCAGTTTTCTTTTCCAGGCGGTGTTCCGAGCCATGTTGCGCCCGAAACTCCCGGTTCCATTCATGAAGGGGGGGAACTCGGTTATGCGCTTTCCCATGCTTTTGGGGCAGTTTTTGATAATCCTGATCTGGTTGCGGCCTGTGTTGTGGGCGATGGTGAAGCTGAAACCGGCCCTCTGGCTACATCATGGCATTCAAACAAGTTTCTCAATCCGGCCCGTGATGGAGCGGTTCTTCCGATTCTGCACCTGAACGGGTATAAAATTGCCAATCCCGCTTTTCTTGCCCGTCTGCCGCACGATGAGCTGGAGAGCTTGATGATCGGGTATGGGTACAAACCCTGTTTTGTTGAAGGTTCTGATCCTGCAATCATGCACCAGAAGATGGCTGCCGCACTCGATAACTGTTTGGACGAGATTGCTGAAATTCAGCACGAAGCACGGGCGCATGGAGCAACGGAAAGGCCGTTGTGGCCCATGATTGTGTTGCGTTCTCCCAAAGGGTGGACTGGCCCGAAAGAGGTTGATGGAAAAAAAACTGAAGATTTCTGGCGTTCCCATCAGGTGCCGTTTTCAGCGGTGCGCGAAAATCCTGCCCACCTTGCGCTGCTTGAAGAGTGGATGAAGAGCTACCACCCGGAAGAGCTGTTTACTGCCGAAGGGGCGCTGAAGCCGGAACTGAAAGAACTTGCACCCAAAGGGCAGAGGCGGATGGGTGATAATCCTCATGCCAACGGGGGATTGCTTTTGAAGTCGCTGCATATGCCTGATTACCGGGAGTATGCGGTCTCAGTGTCCTCACCTGGCTCTGTCAGGGCTGAGGCAACAAGGGTCATGGGTACCTTTTTACGGGATGTCATGAAGCAGAATGAGCATGATTCCAATTTCAGGGTATTCGGCCCTGATGAAACTGCATCCAACCGGCTTGGATCGCTTTTTGAAGTTACCGACCGCACCTGGATGGAAAGCGTTATGCCCTATGACGAAAGTCTTTCCCGGAACGGCAGGGTTATGGAGATTCTTTCCGAGCATACCTGCCAGGGGTGGCTTGAGGGCTATCTGCTAACGGGTCGGCATGGTTTATTTTCCTGCTATGAGGCCTTTATCCACATCATCGATTCGATGTTCAATCAGCACGCAAAGTGGCTGAAGATAACCAATGATGAAATTCCCTGGCGTCGTCCCATCGCCTCGCTGAACTATCTCTTGACCTCCCATGTCTGGCAGCAGGACAATAACGGCTTTTCCCATCAGGATCCCGGTTTTATTGATCATGTGGTGAACAAGAAGGCTGATGTGATTCGGGTCTATCTTCCCCCTGATGCCAATACGCTGCTCTCGGTTACCGACCACTGTCTGCGTTCGCGCAACTATATCAATGTGATTGTTGCCGGTAAACAGCCCGCATGGCAGTGGCTCGACATGGATGCTGCTGTAAGGCACTGCACGAGCGGCATTGGTATATGGGAGTGGGCTTCAAACGATGCCGAAGATGGTGATCCGGATGTGGTTATGGCCTGCGCCGGGGACGTTCCTACGCTTGAAACGCTCGCGGCTGTCGATATTTTACGGGACAAAATCCCCGATCTCAAGATTCGTGTGGTCAATGTTGTTGATCTGATGACCCTTCAGCCCAGCGAAGAGCACCCTCATGGACTCAAAGACCGGGATTTCGATGATATTTTTACCACCGACAAGCCGATCATTTTTGCCTATCATGGTTACCCCTGGCTGATTCACCGTCTGACTTACCGGCGTACCAACCATAAAAATCTGCATGTCAGGGGATACAAGGAGGAGGGAACAACCACCACGCCGTTTGATATGGTGGTGATGAACGATCTTGACCGCTTTCATCTTGTAGCCGACGTTGTGGAGCGGGTTCCCCGTCTCAGGCAGCGGGCAGCTTACGTAAAGCAGCATGTGCGCGACAAACTGATTGCCCACAAGGAGTATATCCGTAAATACGGCGAGGATATGCCGGAAATCAGGAACTGGCAATGGACGCGGTAACAAAGGTGCCGACTGGTCAGGAGCCGGGAAAACAGGAGCGTATGGTTATGACAGCCAAAAAGAGTGTGCGACGCAAGGGGAAGGCAGTTCATGCTCCGCCCAAGCCCATGAAAAAGGTGATGCGCAACCTGTCGAGGACGATAGGGCAGCCTCCCGGTACACTGCTTCATATCGGCGAACAGAAAACAGCCGATTGCGTCATAACGGTTTTCGGCTATGATGAAGAGCGTGAGTTTCACATGCCGGTGGGCAATGTTACCGAATGTGCGGAATGGAAAGATCAGCAGCGGGTTCTCTGGATCAATATTGACGGACTGCATGATGTGTCGGTAATTGAGGAGGCTGGCAAGCTTTTCGGTATTCATTCCCTGACCCTTGAAGATATCCTGCATACGGAGCAGCGTTCCAAACTTGAGGACTTTGAGAGTTACCTTTTTCTGGTGCTCCGGACGCTTGAACTTGAAAAGGTAACTGGAGATGTTGTTGAAGAGCAGTTGAGCATGGTGATCGGCAGTAATTATGTCCTCACCTTTCAGGAAAAACCGGGAGATATGTTTGATGCGGTAAGGGAGCGAATCAAAAGTCAGGGGACTGGAATACGAAAACGGGGAGCAGACTATCTTGCCTATGCTCTCGTTGATGCCATTGTGGAGAGTTATTTTACCGTTCTTGAAGAGCTTGAAAGTCGTATTGAACTGCTCGACCAGGAGCTCTTCACAACATCTGGCGGGGATATCTTTCAATCTATTTATATCCTAAAAAAGGAGCTGATTCTTTTACGGAAATCGGTACGGCCGATGCGGGAGATTATCAACAGTATCAGCCGTGATCACTACAAGGTTATTGATGATGTGGCAACCTGGCCTTTTTTCAGGGATGTGTACGACAATGTCATTCTTATCAATGAAACCATCGAAACCTATCGAGATATTGTTCTTGGCATGTACGATACCTGGCTGGCCATAGTCAACAACCGGATGAACGAGATCATGAAGGTGCTGACCACAATCGCCACCATTTTCATGCCGCTCTCTTTTCTGGCAGGAGTTTACGGCATGAATTTTCGTTCCATGCCGGGTCTTGAGTGGCAGTGGGGCTTTTGGGCGATGGTTGGAGTCATGAGTGTCATTCTCGTTGCCATGATGGCTTATTTTCGTACGCGAAGGTGGTTTTGAACGTCAAACAGTCGAAGATTACGGTTTCTTTTCGTAAGGCGCTTTTTTCTTGTGTTCGGTAAAATAGGTCAGTCCGACGACAACAAGACCTATGGCTCCACCAAGGTAAAGAATTTCGGTTTCACCATGCCAGTTTACGACGTGGCCGAGAAAGACAACAGCCATAACAACAACAATCACGCCGATTAGCTTCTCTTTGAGGTCGTCGAGCGTATGAATGACAAGCCATTCGGGAAGTTCTATGGAATCGTCAATAAAGAGCTCGAACAACCCCAGTGACATGATATAGAGGGCTGTTCCCACAAGGAAGATATCCGCGTTTTCTATGAATCCGAGCATAAGCACCTTTGCCCCTTTGGAGCTGACCGAGCTCTCCATAACGGTATAGATGATCTGCTGAAAAACGGAAATGCCACCGTAGAGCAACAAAGTGCTGGCAGCAAGGAATGTTCCGGCAACAGCAATCAGGATAAGGTAACGGCTTGATGAGAGAAATCGATTCATATCTGGTTCTTTTCTTATTGAAAACAATGAAAATTCCCGCTCTTCAGAGTGTTTTGTGGCGACTTTTCATTATGTTAAAATTCTAAAGTTTCATTCAAGACCTTATTGACAGAACTCCCCTGAAACAGGAATTTAACCTTTTTGCCGTTACTTTTTTTCCTCAACGCGCCGGTTTTTTTCTCTTGCATTTGCAGCTTCATGAGTTTCAAGCGTGTTCATTGTCTCTATTGCTTCTATTGCTGATTTTTTTTTGCTGAAGTATTCTGATGTTAATAATTTTCGGAAGCATAAAAAGGTTTTGGTTGAACAGATCCGGTGTTGCGCAATAGTGCGTGATGCCGGAAATGGAATGCTAACATAAACGATTGAATGTAGTGGCAAAAGAGCGTTTTAAACGAAAAACAAGGAGCCCTGGCAACAAGGGGCACAGGCCTTCTGTGCAGTTTACCGGTGAGCGGGTGAAGCCGAATGACCATATTCTTATTAACGAGTTTCTTTTCAGGCGGGGAGAGAGCTCTCTCGGTGCCGAAATTGTTACTTTTTTTGCTGACCATGATGGTGAGCGCTTCAAGTCGGTAGAGTTGGCCAAAGCTCTTGGGTATACCGAATCAAAACAACTTCCCGGTTTCTGGTATGTGCTGCACAAACTGCAGGAAGAGGGGGCCGTTGACAAGGACTCCAACCGCTGTTATGGCATGTCGGGCACAGAGGCGACCACCTATGAAGATCATCTTGAGCTTGCCAAGCCCTTTCCTCTTCCCGGAAAGAAGCAGTACACCGTGGCCAAGAGCTATACCGGCCATATCTCGACCCATCCCAATGGCTATGGTTTTGTTGATGTCGAAGGGTTTGATGACGATATTTTCATCAAGGCTGGCGATATGGGTCTCTCCATCCATGGCGACGAAGTCGAGGTGCTTGTTTCGAAGGTTCCGGATACCTATTCTTCCAAATCCACTCCCCATCAGCGCTGTGAAGGCGCGGTGCAGAAGGTTCTTACCCGTCGTATTACCACAATTGTCGGTACACTGACCAAGGCAAACCGCAAATTTGTGCTTAAGGCTGACGACAGAAAGATTCTGCCTGAAATCATTGTACCAATCAGAAATGCCCGCAAGGCGGTTGATGGTCAGAAGGTGCTTGTAGGGGAGCTTGATTTCAGCAAGGAGGGGCAGATCCAGGCCAAGGTGCTTGAAATTCTGGGTACTGCGGGCGACTCAGCGGTTGAAGTGAGCGCCATTGCCCGGAGCCGTGGCATTGACGAAACCTTCGACAAACCACTGCTCGATTTTGCGGCCTCCATTCGTGAGGGTATTACCGATGAGGATCTGAAAGGGCGACTTGATATTCGCGACAAGGTTGTCTTTACCATTGATCCTGTCGATGCGAAGGATTTTGATGATGCACTCTCAATTGAGATGCTTGAGGATGGACAATATAAAATAGGCGTCCATATTGCCGATGTATCGCACTATGTGCCGGAAAACTCTCCTCTTGACCGTGAAGCGCTCAAAAGGGCTACCTCGGTTTATCTGGTTGACCGGGTGATTCCGATGCTGCCTGCACGGCTTTCCGAGCAGATATGCAGCCTCAATCCTGGTGTTGACCGGATGGCCTTTTCCGTTTTTCTGACGCTGAGCGCTGATGGTGAAGTGCGCAAGCATGAGTTCAACAAAACGGTTATTCACTCCAAGCGCCGGTTTGCCTATGAGGATGTCGAGGAGATTCTGAAGCAGGGCAAGGGTGATTTTGTTGATGAGTTGCAGGCGCTTGACCGCCTCAGTGTTCTTCTGCGTGAAAAACGCTTCAAGCATGGCGGTCTCGATTTTGAAACCGAAGAGGTGCGTTTCAAGCTTGGCAGCAAGGGCGAACCGCTTGAAGTGATGAAGAAGGAGCGTCTCGGCAGCCATCGTCTTATCGAGGAGTTCATGCTGCTTGCCAACCGCAAGGTGGCCAAATATCTCACCAAGACCTTCAAGGAGAACAAGAAGGAGCCGCAGCCGGTGATCTACAGGGTGCATGGCGCTCCCCAGCAGGAGAAGGTGCTTATTCTTGCAAACTTTGTCAAGAGGCTCGGCTTTGATCTCAAGCTGAACCGGGGCAAGGAGGGGCCGATTGTTTCAGCCTCAGCGCTTCGGCAGCTCTTGCAGCAGGTGAAGGGTTCCAATATTGAGTTTCTAGTCAGCGAATTGGTGCTGCGCTGTATGTCGAAAGCGGTCTATACCGGCGACAATGTGGGCCATTACGGTCTCGGCTTTGAGCACTACACCCACTTCACCTCGCCCATCAGGCGCTATCCTGACCTGATTGTGCACCGTATGCTCTTTGAGTATGAGAACCTCCGGAAGAAACGCCGGAAAATCTCGGCAACACGCCTTGCTGAACTGACCGACAAGATCCAGACGGTCTGCCAGATATCAAACGAGCGTGAAAAAAGCGCTGTGGAGGCCGAGCGCGAGTCGATCAAGCTCAAGCAGGTTGAGTATATGGCCAGCCATGTCGGCAAGGTCTATCCCGGTGTTATCTCAGGCGCGACCGATTACGGCATCTATGTGAGAATGGTTGATTTTGCCATTGAGGGGATGGTGCACATGCGCAATCTCACCGATGACTATTACGAATATGACGAGGCAACCTACTCTCTGGTCGGCAAACGGCGCAAAAAGCGGTTGCAGATTGGTCAGCGGGTCAAGGTCAAGGTGAACAGTGTGGATTTGCAGCGCCGCACCATTGATCTGGTTATCGAATAAGGCCTTTTATATGCTCACCTGTTCCCCTGATGGCGCTCTTGCACCTTCAGGGGAACAGGTCGTGCTGCTCCTTTGCCCCTGTGTACCCCTCTGCGCTACCCTTCGAACCACCTTCATTGCGGGCGATATATCGGTTGACATCAAACTTCCGAGCACACCCTGATGCGTTCATGTAGCGGATTTTTCCATAGACCGGCCTCTCAAACCAGGGACGGTCATGTAGCCCTCCGATTGACCATGCGACCCCGGTGTAACCATTCGGCTCCCTTCCGTCAAGGGCGAAGCGGTCATTGAGGAAGATTGCCGTCTCAAATGCCTGCTCAGGGGTTTCACTCCACTCAAGAATTTTTTTTGCCCAGTACATCCGCATGTAGCCGTGGATGACCCCTGTTCTTATCAGCTCATGCTGCGCGGCATTCCAGAGCTTTTCATGCGTTTTTCCGGCGGCAAACTCTTCGACGGTGTAGCGATAGTCCCGCTGGTCGTCGCCATGCTGCTTCAGGCTCTCTCTGGCCCATTCCGGGATGCCTTCATAGGAGTCATAGTGATTATTATAGCAGCAGTAGTTATCGGCCAGCTCCCGCCGTACAATCAGCTCTTCAAGAAAGGCTTTTTTGTCGGATTCCGGTGCCTCGCTTTTACCGGCCTCTATGGCGATGAACTGGGCGCTGATCTAGCCGAAGTGCAGATAGGGGGAGAGATGGGAGGTTGCTCCTGCATTGGGATCATTGCGCTCTACCGCATAGGAGGCAAGCCTGTTTTGCAGGAAGCTCTCAAGGCACTCGTTTGCCGCCTTTTCTCCCGGTTTCAGCCACTCAACAGGCGACACCTCCGGGTCAGCCTTCAGGGTACGGTAAACAGCGCTCCAATCGACAGTCGGGTATGCAGAGGGCGAAGCAATCGGCTCAAGCTCGGGAAAGTCGGTCAGAAACTCACCAAGCAGGGCGTTTATTTTTGGACGGAACGTTCTGGCAGCATACTCCTGTTTGCCGGAAGCGATCCAGCAGGGGACAATGTTGTGGGCATCAATCTCATAGAGCGGAGCGGTGAGCTGCCGGGCCACCTCTTTTTTCCACCCTCGTGCAATCTTTATCGGTGAAAAATCGGTGACCACCACCCCTGCTTTGATCTTTTCTGCAAAGCGGGGGAGTGCTGTTCCCGGTTCACCCGGCAGGAGCACAAAGGGAATGTTGAGTTCCCGGAGATCGGCTTCAACCTCCCGCAAGCCCTTGAGCATGAAATCGTAATGGCGGAGCGGGGCCCCGAGAAACGAGGGCGCAAGCGTAAAGAGTACCACAAGAGGCTGCTGCAGGAGTTCCGCTTTTCTGCGGGCAAAGAGCAGCGCCCAGTTATGATGCACTCTCTGGTCGCGTGACATCCAGTAGATCACCGTGCCCTCTCCGTCATGCTTCTCGTTCAGGAGGCGGATGCGGCGCGGATCGATCATGAAGCGTTGCGGCTCAGACAAGCTCGGAAATCCGGAGGAAGTTGTGCATGAGCTTGAGTCCGGTCGAATGGTACTCCTCCCTGATAGTGCCAAGAGAGGGGCGCACTGTCTTTTGCTACTAAGAGCATTGTTTTCAGCTTTGGCCATAAAAGACCGATTTCTCAGGATCTTGCTCATGACTTTTTTCTGGAGCTTGAGTATAATCTTGACAGCATCGGCAGATGAGCAATATCTACAAGCCCTATGAAGGTATCAATCATATACTGTAATTGCCACTATAACAAAGAGTTCACAAAGAATTAACATAAATACCCCGTAACAAAAAAAGAAATTTGTTGGTATTTGATAAATTAAAATTCTTATAAAAATACAGATCAGCTACTCCCTTATTTGCAGGGAAGTTATATCGATTAACGAAGGTGTTTTGGTTCGCCGTTGGAATTTGCTGTTTTTTTCATAGGAGATATCTGTATTTCACTTGCTGAGACCAATGATTTATCAACAGTACTTTGGAGCAATAACCCGTCATCGCGGGTCACACCAGGATCAACATTGTTTGCTAATAAATAACAAATATATATGCACAACCACTTACTGATCGGCCTTGGTGGAACCGGAGGTAAAATACTTCGCGCATTACGGAAAAACGTTTTTCAGGAGTTTCGCAGCAATCATCCATAAATCATAAACCTTCAATATCTCTATATAGACTCCAGTAAAGAGATGATGGCTGTCGATGATGTCAGTTGGAGAATATTGGGCGAAAATGTTCAACTTTCACCGCGCAATCAACTGCTCATTACCGGAAGCAATCTCAAGCAGGTGCTCGATAACCTGGGAGGCTATCCAAATATCAAACCATGGATAGGCAGTCACGAACAGTGGAAAGCTATCCTTAACAGCATCGTCGGAGAAACGCTGGGAGGTCAGAAACGCCGTCTCGGACGCTTTCTTTTCGCCAGTAAGGCGCGAACCTTCAAGGATCAGCTCAAACAACTCGCTTCCGAACTGACGACTGGCGGTGAAGCGAGTATCACCTTTCATATCTGTTGCGGTTTGGCTGGAGGCACCGGAAGCGGAAGCCTGATCGATGTCATTGCACAAATCAGGGCGCTCTATCCCGAATCGAGAACCTACCGCATCGTAGTGTATGCACTCTTGCCTGAAGAGATACCCAATCCCAATTGGGATACCGGTAATTACCATGCCAATGGATATGCCGCGCTTGCCGAACTGAACGCCCTCAGCACCGGGAGCTATCAACCTTGTGATGTCGCCGAAAGCGGAAAGCGCCTGCAACTCATGGATCCCTTCAACGGATGCTATATCTTTTCCAACCGGAATGAGAACGGCTTGCAGGTCGATGTAAATAAAACCCTTCCCTCCATCGTCGCCGACTTTCTTTTTCAGAAGCTGATAGCCGTCAGCAATGCTGATACCATGCGCCTCCTTGACAAAATGGAGAATGCAGAAAACGGAGATGGCACCCCCGAAAATGATCATGGAATCGTCGGGAAGGCGAGAAGCAAGCGCTTTTTGACCTTTGGTATCAAAAGACTTGCTGTTCCCGAAACGGAAATCAGGGAATATCTGACTTACAAATTTGCCCGGCAGGCGGCGCTTCAACTGCGTTTTAACAACTGGGACGACACCTTCGGCTTCCGTAACGATGCGCGAAACCAGGATTTCGGGGAGTTCGTCAGAGACAAGCAGACCCTTGAGCGCTGGTCGTTAACCGATGATCACTTCACGCTTTCACGGGGAATCCTTGCCGAAGAGATCAACAACAAGAGCTGGAAACCGATTCTCAACGAATGGCTGGATATTGTTCCGCTATTCATAGGTATGGTGCAGGCCCAGGATGACAAGGTTTGGCTGAACGATCTGGAAAAACTGATGGTGCAGCGCTATGAGGAAAATTACCGGAAATTGGGCGTACGCAAGTTTTATGAGACCAAACTGGAAGCACGAAAGGACTATGTGAAGGAATTGCGCCGGCGTGTCGAAAGTGAGCTATTCCAGGAGTGGCAGAATGGCGTCAAATCCATGCATGACCTGAGTCGGTGTGTCATGGCATTGATCGCCTCTCTGGAAGAACGCGCCCGTGCCGGAGATGATAGAATCTCCAAGGCTAAAGCTAACGTAGAAGATGCAGAACAAAAGGTTACCGCAAACCGGAACGAGTGGGCCAAAGTAGGATTGCTTTCACATATGCTCGGTAGACGCCGTAAACTACTCGATACTCACGGCGAGCTCCTGCGTGAACTGTACCTCTTCCGCACACAGGCAGAAGCATGGAACTTTGCCAAGCGCCTGTTGCAGGAATCGATCACGGAATTCAACCATCTGGCCACTGATATTTCGCTCTGCTCCACGCTGGTGGACGAAACAATCAAGGAGTTCAACACACGTATCGATGAACGGTGCAACGATAATGAAAAACCCGATCTCCGTCAGTCTCTGGTTCGATTCTATAACGCCGAAAATGTCCGTCTGTTTTCCCGTGATCTGGAAAAAGAGGCTGCCATACAAAAAAACCACTCGCAAATCATCAGAGATGCGCTCATCGAACAGATCGCTTCGGAACCTTCATTTGCCACGTTTCATAACCGGATCAGCAGGCAACGCTTTTTCAACGTTCTCGAACAAAAGAGTACGCTCAGTTCCCAGATCGCACACGACAACCTGGTTTCCTCAGACCATAACCGCCAGTCTTTGCTTGGCGTCAATATTATCGGTCAACTCGAACGGGAGTATTCAGGAAAGCCTGAAGAGCTGAGGAAGTTTGTCAACGATCTTGTACGCTCTGCCGGCAACTATCTTGAATTCGACCCACAGGCTATTGTAATAGGAAATGGCAATGTTGTCAAGGTATCTCAATTCATTGTCATCATGCCCAATGCCGGTGAACACTCGGAATTCGCTGAAATCCTGAAAACGATGTTCCGCGATCATCTGAGAGGTGGCATTCCCGTTGAAATAATCGAGAGCGACACCAAACCACACGAAATCACTCTGCTTGGCATCACCAACCTGTTCCCCCTGCGTTATGCAAGGATGGTGCGCTTTTTGAAAGAGAAGTACGATCTGCGCATCAACAGTGCAAACAATCCGGAGCAGGTCAAGCTTGAATTGCATAGCGAAGGTGACGGAAGCCAGTATTCTGCACTGCTCATTGCCAATGAGGGCGATATACGCGAAAAAGTCTTGCCATCCCTGTTCATTGCCAAAGCGATGGAACTGATTACGGCCGTCGTCAATCCCACCACCGGCAGAAGCGATCTTTTCCTGATCGGTGAAGATGAACTTGGAATGACCGTTCGGACAAAGCTTGGAAAATCGCTGCCGGAAATCTCCGAAAACATCGATCTGAAGGTGGCCCAGGTTCTGGAACAAACAGCCAATGACAAGCTCAAGGAGAATGAGTGGAAACACATCGACAAAATCAACGAACTGAAACAGCGCATCCTGAATGAGCTGAAAGCAATCCTGAGCGAACGGCAGGAAGATTTCGAAGACCCGACATATCAACGCTTCGAAGCCGCTGCGCGTAAGGCCATCACGTCATTAACCAACAACTGAACGATCAAACCGGGAATTCACCATGCCAACCACATACAAATGTCCGAATCTGGGCAACTGTCACAAGGCTGACAATCAGGAACAGATTGCCCTTCCTGCAGGTGCAGATCCGATATGTCCTGAATGCAAATCCAAGCTTATTCCTGTCGGGAAAACAGTCCTCAAGATGCCGGACAACAAAACCATAGCTCTCATTGTCGGCATATTGGTTCTGATTATCGGCGGAGGTCGGCTGTTTTTCATGCGGTCGAACCCAAGTCCGAAACCAGGTACAGCCCTGGTTCAAGACATGAATCAACCGTTTAACGGCAAAACGCTTTTACGTTTTCACGGTTCGAACACCATCGGTGTTAACCTCCTGCCAGCATTGGCTGAGCAATTCCTCAAACAGGAGGGATACAGTAATGTTCACAAGGTTTCAGAAACCGAAGATGAATGCTCTATCGTAGGCGAACAAAATGGAGTTGAGGGTCGAATCGAAATTGCCGCTCATGGCAGCAAAACCGCCTTTGAAGGTTTGAAATATGGGCAGTGCGATATTGGTATGGCCTCAAGACCAATTAAAAATGATGAATGGCAGGCGCTTAAACCTGTAGTGGGCGATCTCAGATCAAATGGCAGTGAATTTGTTCTGGCACTCGATGGCATCGCAGTCATCGTCCATCCCTCAAATCCGATAAAGTCTTTGTCCGTCTCCCAGCTTGCAGATATTTTCAGCGGAACGATCAAAGAGTGGTCGCAAGTGGGCGGGCTGAATGGCGCTATCACCATTTATGCTCGTGATGAAAACTCGGGCACCAGGGATTTCTTCAATGACGCAGTCCTTAAGAAATATGGTAAAACCCTTGCTGGTGATGCACTCCTCCTGGAAAACAGCAAAAAACTTTCGGCCTCGGTAGCAACTAATCCGAATGCAATTGGCTTCATCGGTTTGAACTATATCGGTTCTAACCATGCGCTCTCCCTCTCCGATGTCGGTGTACAGGCGCGCAAACCCAGTCCGTTTACTGTAAAGACAGAGGACTATATCCTGTCACGGCGCCTCTTCCTGTACGCATCGGAAACAAGCAAAAATCCTCTGGTTGCCCGCTTCATCGATTTTGCCACAGGAACTGCCGGCCAGCAAATCGTCGCATCTATCGGTCTGGTCAATCTCGACCCGACACCTGTCAGCCAACCGTCAAATGTTGTGCCTGAGTATGACCCCCGGAATATCTCCATGGGATGGAGAAATCTGACAAGCGGCGCAACCGAAATCGCGACACGCTTCAGATTCCGTGCTGATAGTGAAGTATTGGATACCCGAGCAAACCGGGATATAGGTCGAATCGTAGCCGTATTATCGCAGCCAAAGTACAAAGACAAACGAGTAGTGCTTATTGGCTTTGCGGATGCGGCAGGCTCAATAAAACACAATAAGGAACTCGCGCAAAAACGTGCTGAAGTTGTTGCTACAGCGCTCATAGAAGAAGGTGTACAATGTGCTGAAGTAACAGGGGTAGGAGCTGAAGCTTTTGTCGCTCCGAATGATACCCAGGAAAACAGGGAAAAAAACAGAAGAATCGAGGTTTGGGTAAAATAAAGGATAAATTACGAATGGGAAACAGGTTATCCAGATTCTATTTATCTCCTTATCGAGATTGCCACCTTAGACAGTGCTTGTCGTGCGTTTTGGCGGCTGGCTCTGGAGGAGCAAAAAGGGAATGTTGAGTGTTTTGAGATCGGCTTCAACCTCCCGCAAGCCCTTGAGCATGAAATCGTAATGGCGGAGCGGGGCCCCGAGAAAAGTGGGAGCAAGCGTAAAGAGCACCACAAGAGGCTGCTGCAGGAGTTCCGCTTTTCTGCGGGCAAAGAGCAGCGCCCAGTTATGACGCACCCTCTGGTCGCGCGACATCCAGTAGATCACCGCACCCTCTCCGTCATGCTTCTCGTTCAGGAGGCGGATGCGGCGCGGATCGATCATGAAGCGTTGCGGCTCAGACAAGTTCTGAAATCCGGAGGAAGTTGTGCATGAGCTTGAGTCCGGTCGAATGGTACTCCTCTCTGATCGTTTCATACTGTTCCATGAGTTCCTGACGATTCATTCTTTTCAGGTCACTATCCGTATCGCACCAATCCGAAAACATCGCAGTTGTCAGTTCAAAATGACACTGCAGTCCGTAGGCGTTTTTGCCAACCCTGACAGCCTGCACAGGACATTGTTTGCCGGTCGCAAGCAGCTCCATTCCTGAAGATGCAAGCTCCACCGTTTCGCCATGAAGCTGAAAGACCGGAAAGCTTTTGCCAAGCCCGCCAAAAAGAGCCTCCTTTTTGCCCGCCGGGGTAAGGTCGATGCGGAAGGGATTCCCTTCAGGATCAAGAAATCCAATCTCTTTTACCGGAGAGTTCACCACTTTTCCTCCACCCGCTTTAACAAGGCACTGTATGCCAAGGCAGATGCCAAGAGAGGGGATCTCCTCATGCAGAGCCTGCTCAATCCGGCGGAGCTGAAGCAGCATGGCAGGACTCTCATCGTTGGCGCTCTGGGGCCCTCCAAGCACCACGAGTGCGCTGTAGCCACGTGGATCGGGAACGGTTCCGCCCGCAGAAAGATCCTCACTATGCCATGCGATACCATGCTCGCAAAGCAGGGTTTCAAGCAGACCCGGCCCTTCGTGGGTGATGTTTTTGACAATCAGTACTTTTCTGGACATAAGCTGTTGCTGGAAGATGGTCAAGAATTCCTGTTCACAGGAACGGCAATTTTGGAAATGAAACCAAAATAGCACCAAAACAGTTCTGTTGCTCAGTTCCAGTCCTTAAAATCAGTGAACGAACAACAATAGTTGACCTCGGACCACCCGCCCATCGCAACGAGTGCCTCCGTACGAAGGCCATGCTAACGCAGCTACACGTCACTCTGGTGAAGCTGTCTCTTCAGCTAACAGCGCTTGTCAGCGTCGAGGACTTCGACGAGATCTCCTTCTTCTATGAGCCGACCATTGGGTACTTTGCCGAAAAGCGAAAACAGATCAGCTACCTCCCATCGCCAGACGAGCAGACCATGGATCTCAGCCGAACATTTCGAAACACCGTATGCAAGAATCGGCGTCGGGTTAGGCGTATAGCTGCCAAGCATAGCGATTTTTTTTCAAAAAAATATCTTCAGCAGCGTCTTATGATTTGACCCTCGCACCATCTGCGCCAGTTCCGACATCATTATACATCGACCACTGCACATCCGCGCCACATACTGCAAATCACTCACCGCAACCCCATGATTCAATTATGTGAGCCCGACAGTATGTACTCCCTAATGCGCCAAGGCCCTTTCGACAGCCTCCGGTTCATGGGCAATGACGGTTAAAAGAATCCGGGCGGCCCGATCAGGCTGACGGCGTTTTTGTTCCCAATCCTGCACCGCCCTGACGTCAAACCCGAACCGTGAAGAAAATTCCGGTTGAGTCAACCCCAAACCGTTGCGGATAGACTTAACGTCGATCTCCTCAGGAACATTGACGTTAAAGCCGTCAGAAATTTCACCGCGAGCATAGGCCAGCGCCTGATTCGCGGACTTGATAAGTTTATTTCCTGCTTTGGACATAGTCTTTAACTCCTTTCTTGTAAACATCAGCAAGCGATCCTAAAATTTGCTTCAGTTCATTTCTTTCAGCTTGCGATAAATTTGCTCTTTCGCCTTTTGAAAAAATAGACAATAGAAACACGGGAATATTTTCTCCGGCATAAAAAGTAACAACCCTGTACCCTCCGCTTTTTCCTTTGCCCCTTCCAGCGAATCGAATTTTTCTCGCACCGCCCGTACCTTTCATTTCAACTCCGGCGTCAGGGGTTTGCGCGATACAATCGACGATTGATCGACGCTCATCGGCAGTTAACCCAAGCGCTTTGGCATCGGAAAGATAATTCGGCGTTTCAATAACAACATGCATGACGCTAATGTACGGCAATGCCGTATATAATACAAGGGGTAGTTCGGGAAAAAGAGGGAAACTGTATGAGGGCATCAAATGCTCCTACTCACACCATAAAACGACAGAAAAAGATTCTGATTGAAAACACAAAACCAGGAAGCTCGAATGGAGCGGGCATTCGGGCTCATAACTTGCAATTAACTGCGCAGTCTGGAATATATGGCGGAGAGGGTGGGATTCGAACCCACGGTACACCGAAGCGCACAACGGTTTTCGAGACCGTCCGATTCAACCACTCTCGCACCTCTCCGTATATTTTCTAACAATTCAGCAGAATTGAGCTGTTTCTGACGGTCCGGGAGAGCCCGGGATAATAGAGGACAGTCTTGTTTTCCGCTTATGTGGCTGGGAATTTAAAAAAATATAGCTGGTTTTCCGCATAGTTTGTTTTGTGTCCATATTGTTGGTTGGTATACGCACAATATACACTATATTGCTCCGTCTGATGAAGTGGTATTCTTGTGGAGCTGGAGATGCGATGGATTGGCCTCGTTCTGCGTGAGCTGCAATAAAAGAGCAAAGTGGTGAAGAAATACTATTTGTTATGCAATAATTATATATATTTCCGCTGTACTTTTTACGGAAAATATATACATGTGGTATGCGGACATGAGTCTTTGTTTATCGATAAATTCTTTAGCCCATGAAAAATAAATTATTGGTCGGCTACACCAGTTCCATCAGGCAATTGGCTCATGTGTTCCATGCTGCATATCATAACAGTTCTCGTCATGGTGATTTGTATGAGAGGCGCTCAGGCTCTGAATACCAATCAGAAGCTGCAAGAGAGCGGGGTAATTCTTTACCATTACTGCAAGAGCAGGTGACGGAAACCGTAAAGGAGAGTGTCTCAATAGGTGAAGAGTATGGCGGCGGGATTGTTTTTTATGTTGATGGTACGGGGAAGCATGGTCTTGTTGTTGCCAAAGCCGATATGCCAGCGTACTCATCAGACAAGGAGGAAGGGGGTTTTACATGGAGTGATGCCAGGCTTGTATGTGATAATTTTGTGAGCAATGGCTATCAAGACTGGTTTTTACCAAACAAGGAGCAGTTGAACCAGCTTTATCTCAATAAGCGTGCGGTTGGCGGGTTTGCTGATAACCATGGTTACTACTGGAGTTCGTCGGAGTATAATGCGGATATTGCATGGTTGCAGAATTTCAGTAATGGTACCCATTATGTCATCAGCAAGACATACGGCCTTGACCGTGTTCGGGCTGTTCGAGCCTTTTAAACGGTTTACATTATGAAAACAAAAAAGCCTCGTTTCAGTGACGAGGCTTTTTTGTTTTTATTCTGAGCGGGAAACGAGACTCGAACTCGCGACCCCAACCTTGGCAAGGTTGTGCTCTACCAACTGAGCTATTCCCGCTTAATGAGTGACAAATATAAAGATATTTTTTTTCTGTGCAACTTTTGGATTCATTTTTTTGAAGCTTTTTTGACTCTTTGCTTCATCATTAACGTTTTTGGATGATGCGACCTCATTATCTGACGCCGTTACCCTCTTCTGTTGTTCGATATCTGGGCAGGTGAACACCAGACTGGGGTTTATGGGGAGGAGAATTTCGGGGATGTTTCTTTTTCACAACGCCTCTGGCAAAGGTGGTGGAGGTATAGATGGAGAATGGGAGAATAGGTTATATTCATGTTCGTCAGGCTGTTTGAACCTGCCCGTTACGCTCAGGTCATCATTACATGGGGGAGAAAAGAGAGCTGTTTTATGAAAATCATCGATCGCTATATCCTGAAAGCGCATGTCGGGTCGTTCCTGTTTGCTTTTGTCACCATTATTTTTGTTTTGATCCTTCAGTTCTTTGCTACGTTTGCCGATCGTTTTATGGGAAAGGGAATCGGATTTACTGCGATGGTGGAACTCATTCTGCTGCAGTCGGCCTGGATGGTTGGGCTTGCGGCGCCCATGGCGGTACTCGTTTCGGTTGTCATGGCATTCGGATCCCTGACGACCACCTCTGAAATGACCGTTTTCAGGGCCTCCGGCATCTCTCTTTACCGGTTGATGATGCCTGTTCTTCTTGCAGGCCTGCTTCTTTCACTCTTTGTTGAGCGTTTTAACAATGTCGTGCTTCCCGAAGCAAATTATTATGCGAAATCGCTGATGGTTGATATTGCGCGCTCCAAACCGGCCTTTGGCTTGGCCGAAAATGCTTTTTCAACTCTTGTGGATGGTTACTCCATCTTTGTTCGCAGCACAGATGAACACTCAAAGGAGCTTAGGGGTATCGTTATCTATGATGCCTCACGATCGGATTACAAAACGATGGTGACGGCTGAAAAGGGTACTATTGACTTTAGTGGTGATGATCATTATTTGGTGATGACGCTTTTCAATGGCGAAATTCATCAGGTACGTCAACCCGATCACAAAAGCTACCGCAACATGAGCTTCCAGAAGCACCGTTTTGTCTTTGAATCATCCGGTTTTGGTTTTTCACGCTCTTCGGAGAGCCGAATGCGTTCAGGCGATGGCGAACTTTCTGCTAAAGAGCTGATAACTATTGGCGATGAATTCAGGAAGAGGATAGCGGCATCTGAAAAGAGGATTCAGATGCCGCTTGAAACCCTGGGAGAACGCATGGCTGAAAGCAGTTCTGTTCGTGCAAAAGGGGGGATGATAACAGCAAAAATGGCCAACAAAACGAGAGCGGAAGCTGCGGGTTATGTTGATCGTCAGCTTGCCCGGCTTGATGGAGAACTTAAAAATATCGAAGCAAACCGGAACATGTACAATCGTTATATGGCAGCCTATCACAAGAAATATGCGCTCTCCCTTGCCTGTTTTGTTTTTGTTCTGGTTGGTGCACCCCTTGGAGTTCTTGCCAGACGGGGAGGGTTCGGTGTTGGTGCAGCCATCTCGCTTTTTTTGTTTGTGCTCTACTGGATGCTGATGATTTCAGGAGAGAAAATTGCTGAGCGGGGGATCCTTGATCCCATGATCTCAATGTGGCTGGCCAATGCCGTTATGGCTACTGTCGGAATTTCGCTTATGGCCAGCCTGAACGGTTCGGTTTTCAATACTTCCCGTTGACGGGGAGGAGGTGAAAAAGAACTCAGAGGCAGTTATTGTCTTCACCCTTCTCTTTATAGCCGCAGCAGAGCTCTTTTTTTGCCCCCTTGTCATCAAGACAGACAAAGGTGATGTGCGTACTGAAAGCCATAACCCGTTCACCGCTCTCAATACTTTTCTTGTAGACACGCACGGTGTACTCAATCGATGTGTGACCGATTTTGTTTTTTTCAGTCACAAAACAGAGGATAGAACCGCCCCGAATGCTTTTTTTGAATTCCACCTTATCCATACCGACGGTCACAAAGTTGCAGCCGGGATAATCCAGAGAGACTGTGATATAGCCAATTTCGTCAATCCATTTCAAAAGGTTGCCGCCGAACAGAAAGCCGTAATGGTTAAGATGTTCGGGTAGAACAAGTTTATAGGTTTCCATAAATTTAACAGATACAAGTTAGCGGGAGACACAGGTCTCACCAAGGTAAGTCCAACAACGATCAGAAACAAAATAGCCGTTTATAAAATTGCGTCAGCGATTTGATTGCGGACGAATCCCTCTGCACTGTTGAAAGAAAAAAAGAGATTGGGTTATAAATTTTTATTCATTCGTCGTACTTTGTAAAAAGAAGTGTTGCAGGTCAACTCAACTCTTCCAGCAAAGGGCGTCATGGTTTTCGTTGCAACAAAGGCGCTTTGCTCCTTTATGGATTTTCGGGACGTTGGGTCTTCGTTTTTTTGTGTTCACCTCCTTTTTTGATACGGAAGAGGCAAATTATGTCGAAGCTGTGCGATGGCGTAACCTTTTTTATCTATTAGGAATAACGATAATATGTCGTTAAATTACACGCAGGTATCGCTGAGTTGACTGTCTTTTTTTGCTATCATTTCAGTCGTGCTCTGTGTGGCAATAATTGTATATGTACTCCAAAATCCGGGTACTCTGAAGGTCGCGATGGACAATGCTGGTGAAGAGGAGAGAGGGCTGAAAACACCGCAACTGTTGCGGGCGGAGGAGGAATTATGCGCGATACCGCAGGGAGTGGCTGGAAGCAGGATACTCATTGTCGAAGATGACGAAGCGGTCCTGAAATGTGTTCAAATTTACCTGACGCAGAAGGGGTATGTTGTCACTGCGGTTAGCTCAGCTCATGAGTTTTACCAGCACATCTTCAGAGAGCCCTACGCGGTTGTTGTACTCGACGTAGGTCTTCCTGACCAGAGTGGTCTGATCCTTGCTGAGTATGTCAGAAAGAACACTGAAATGCGCATCATTATCTTTTCCGGTCGCGATGCAATTGATGACCAGCTTGCCGGCCATTATGCTGGCGCTGATCTCTATCTGGTTAAGCCGATTGATGTTCGTCAACTTTCAGCCGCAATCTCAGGGCTTCTTAGCCGTATGGCCCAACCAACGATACAACCGTACATCCTGACCCGACAGCAACCAATACCTTCGAAGCCACAGGCACACTGGAGACTTATAAGCCGGAGATGGATCCTCCTTTCTCCCTAGGGCAACGCGATTCAGCTTACCAATAAAGAGCTTGACTTTCTTGCCCTGCTCGTCGCAGTCCCTAACGCAGTTGTTCCTCGGTTTGAACTGCTGACGAGACTTGGCTATCTGCCTAACGAATCTGGCCACCACTCACTGCAGTCGCTCGTTAACCGCTTGCGTAAAAAAATAGAATTGCACAACATGCAATCTCCAATACTGACATCCCATGGTGTCGGTTATACGTTTCTGGACGATATAACCGTGGAGTAACTTACTGTCCCCCCCTGCTATTCCTGACAACAACTGTTTTTATTTGCCGTGACTCACTGCCATGGCACAATAAATAAAATATCAAACAAGTCCTCACAAGATCCTTATAAATCTGTCGCGCCCAGGAGCTTTTTCTTGCGGTTATACGTCATATTTTTGATTGTAACTGTTATGAAATATGATAATTAATATTTGGGCTTATTGCCTGTTATGGGTGTATTCTTATGACAGGATATTATGATTCCGCCATATGAACAGTGTGGTTAGCAGCTCAACCTCGCCGATTCAGGAAGATTGTCGATTCGGACTTTTTCTGTCGCAATTATCTAATAATGATTTCAAAGCATTAATAACCGTAAATAAGGGTAGAATGAATCTGGTTACGAAACTCTTGGGCCATAAACAGGAACGCTCCAGTGAAGTCTCACCTGAACAGCTTTACGCGGATGCGACGTCGGGTACTCTTGATAAAAATGATGATTCTTACCTCCGGAACTTTGTTCTGATAGACGGTGGTGAGTTTACGATGGGCAGTCCTGCGAGTGAATTGCTTCGCGGAAGCGATGAAACCGAGCATCAGGTACGGGTGAATACTTTTTCTCTATGCAAATACACTGTAACCGTTGCCGAGTTCGGGAGATATGCGGAAGAGTCAGGTTACCGGTCTGATGCGTCAAAAGGTCTTTTCCGCTTTATTCAGCGTCATGGTGAAGAAAAAATGGGAGATGGAGTCTACTGGTTTAAAGGAGTTTTTGGCAAGGATCGACCGAGGAGTGAAGATAATCATCCTGTTTTGTATGTGAATTGGCATGATGCTGTTGCCTACTGACAGTGGTTGACGGAAAAAACGGGAAAGGTGTTTCGCCTGCCGACGGAAGCTGAATGGGAGTATGCTTGCCGAGCGGCACCACAACCCCTTTTAATACCAGAGAGAAGCTGACGACCGGGCAGGCAAACCATAAAGGAGGCAATTTGTACTTCGGACAACATAAGGGGCTTGAGCGTCGGAACACGGTTGCTGTTGATAATTTTGTTCCAAATGCCTGGGGGCTGTACAACATGCCTGGCAATGTCTGGGAATGGTGCAGTGACTGGTACAGCGGAAACTACTATGATGAATCTCTATCGAATGGAACGGTTGCCAATCCACCGGGTACGGCAACTGGTTTGGTCCGAGTGCTTCGTGGTGGGAGTTGGAATTGCGAGGCGAGGCTCTGTCGGTCAGCTTACCGTTATAATGCCCGACCTTCCTTGCGAACGAATGTTATTGGTTTCCGACTTGTCTGTGAGCAGTAATCATTTTGCAGCTTATTTCAGTGCCTGTTGAAGTTGCAGGATTGCTATATTATTGGGTTAGGCGGCGTAAGAAAGGAATACGTCACTTATCATCATTCGTTGATAACTAATCTTAATAAATCAAAATAGTTATGGGTCTGCAACTTGGTGAAGCCATCAAAATTGTGGCGCAAACAAAGGTCTATCTTCTCTACCGGACAGTGGTGTACAGTTCTATAGCCGTTGTTGTGGCACTCTTTCTTGCCATTCTTGTGCTTATCGGGAGTGTTTTCGGTAGCGGAGCTGCGGTTGTGCTGTTCATTATTGCCCTGCTTGCCGGTGGTTTTGGTTTCAGGCTTCTGCGTGAATATGTGCTCTATCTTCTTCAGGCAGGTCATATTGCCCTGATTACGGAGATTGCTGCAAAAGGGAGTTTACCATCAGGGATTTCCCAGACGGCATGGGCAAAAGAGCGGGTGATGCAATACTACAAAGAGGTAAGTGTTCTCGCTCTCGTTGATCAACTGGTGAAGGGGGTACTTGTTTCGCTCAACCGGACGCTCTTCAATGTGATGAATGCTTTGCCCATACCCGCGCTTGAAGGTCTTGCCAAAGTTGTGCAGCGCATCGTGAATTTCAGCCTTACCTATATTGATGAGTCGGTTATCGCCTATACCTTTCGTACCGGTAATGAGAATGTATTTGATGCTGCCCGATCAGGCATTATCATTTACTGTCAGTCATGGAAAGCGCTGCTGAAGAATGCCGTGGCGCTGACGCTGCTCAGTTATGTATTTGTTCTGCTGACCACCTTTGCCTTTATGCTTCCCCTTGGCGCTCTTGCCCTGTTTCTTCCCTCTTCATGGGGATTGGTCAAGTTTGCGCTCTTTGTCTTCTCTCTTTTTCTTGGCATATCGGCAAAATGGATTCTTTTTGATCCGGTTGCCTGTACTTCGACCTTGCTCACCTTTTTGAAGGAGGCTGAAATGGCGAGACCTGATCCGGCCTGGGAGGCAAAAATTGAGGCTGTCAGTGACAAGTTCCGTACCCTGAAGGAGAAAGCCGGAGAGGCGATGCGCCCGGCCTCAGGATTGTAAAGCAGCAAAAAAACCTTTAATCAGGCATGATGATGAGCCAATACCATATTGCTGTTGTTGTCGGCGCTCTTCGCAAGGGTTCATTTAATCGTAAGCTGGCACATGCAGTTGTGCGGCTTGCCCCTCCCGAGTTTTCGTTCAGTGAGGTGCAGATCGCTGATTTGCCGCTCTATAATGAGGATGATGATGCAAATCCTGCTGATGCTGTCAAACGTTTGAAGCTTGATATCAAGGCGGCTCAGGGCATTCTCTTTGTGACGCCTGAGTACAACCGTTCAATACCGGGTATTCTGAAAAATGTCCTGGATCATGGTTCGCGCCCTTATGGCAAGAGTGTATGGGCGGGAAAGCCTGCCGGGATTCTTGGTGTTTCGATTGGTTCTACCGGAACGGCTCTGGCTCAACAACATTTGCGTAACATTCTTGCATTTCTCGATGTTCCTACCCTCGGGCAGCCTGAAGCTTTTATTCAGATGAAAGAGGGGCTTTTTGATGAAGAGGGTAACATTGGCGCTGCGAGCAGGCATTTTTTGCAGAATTGGATGCAGCGCTATGTTGCCTGGGTAAAAAAGCACGCTCTCTGATGAAAGTGTCGGAGAGGAAGACTTTTTCGCTCAAGACACTTCTTGGTTTTCTTGGGCCAGGCTTTCTGGTAACGGTCGGCTTTGTTGATCCCGGCAACTGGGCGACGAATATTGAAGGGGGCTCAAAATTTGGTTATGAGCTGCTTTGGGTTGTTACGCTTGGTACGCTCATGCTGGTGCTCATTCAGCATATGGCGGCCAAACTCGGTATTGCCACAGGAAAGTCTCTGGCGGTCAATATCCGCGACCATTTTCCTAAGCAGGTTTCCGCTTTTCTGGGTGTGAGTGTGGTGCTTGCCTGCATTGCCACTGATGTTGCCGAGCTGCTTGGAGGCGCTATAGGCTTCAGCCTGCTGCTGGGGATGCCGCTCTGGATGGGAGCCTTGTTGACGCTGCTTCTGGAGCTTTTTCTGATTATCAGCCAGCGCTACCATCGGGTCGAAACCATCATTGTGGGTTTCCTTGGCGTTATCACTCTTTGCTATCTTGCCGAGCTTTTCATTGTGAGACCGGATTGGTCCGGGGTAGCTTCCGGCCTGGTTGTGCCGAGGGTTGGGCGGGAGAGCATTTATGTTGCTTTGGCGATTCTTGGAGCGCTGGTGATGCCGCACAATATTTTTCTCCATTCAAATGTCATTCACAGCAGGGAGTGGGGGATATCGGAGGAGGAGAAGAGGGAGCTGCTTCGCTATGAAAAGATGGATACCATCCTCGCCATGACACTTGGGTGGGTGGTGAACTCTTCGATGATTATTGTTGCCGCTGCCGTTTTTTTCCACAATCATGTTCCCATCAACAGTATCGAGCAGGCATCGGCAACACTGAAACCGCTTGCCGGGCCACTTGCCGGACTGCTCTTTGCCGTTGCGCTTGTTTTTTCGGGAGTCGGCTCTTCCATCACCTCTTCCATGGCGGAAGCTGATGTGATAACAGGTTTTCTGGGCAGACCGGCGGATCCGCGAACGATGTTCTATCGGGTTGCGGTCTTTGTTACCGCTATTCCGGCTCTTCTCGTCATTCTTTTCAGTCTTGATTCCTTTCGTATTCTGATTTTGAGCCAGGTGGTGTTGAGCCTTCAGCTTCCTTTTACCCTTATCCCTCTTTTGATGCTCTGTCGTGATCGCAAGGTGATGGGCAGTTTCAGAAGCGGTACCGTTGAGTTTCTTGCAGCCACTCTCATCTCTCTGCTTGTTATTGCTCTCAACAGCTATTTTCTTTATACAACCATAACCGGAGGAGACTGAGATGAAGGTTTACCGGGAGATTCTTGTTGCCATCGACTGCTCGCCGGTTGATGATTTTCTTGTCGAACAGGTATCGGCGCTTGCCCTGCAGCTTGGCGCCACGCTGCATCTGCTGCATGTTGTCCATTCCCACACCCTCGACCAGGAGCGCTTTCTTCGTTCAGAGACAACGCGTATTCTCGATCAATATCGCCAGAAACTGGAGGCAGAGGGGATTGGGGTGCGTGTGGTGATCAGGAGCGGAGAGCCGGAGCAGGAGATTCTCAGGGAGATTGAGGAGAGGCATTATGATCTTGTGGCAATGGCTGCCCATGGTCACAGTTTGCCGGAAAGAATTCTTTTCGGCAGCGTTTCAAGAACTCTGAGGCAAAATATCTCCATCCCGTTGTTGCTGATCAAACAGGATCGCTGAAGAGCCTGTTTGATGGTTTTACGAGCAGCACCTCTTCCCGCTCGACGATCACCTGGCCGATAGCGAGCTTTTTGCCGCGCCGGACATATTTTTTCAGGGTGTAGATCACCGGAACCAGTGAGGAGTGTTTTGCTGAGGAGTACCATGCTGCAATTTCGGCGGCTTTCCGGATTGCTGCGAGGTTGCTGAGTGTTGTGCCTTTCAGGACGCAGTGTGAGCCGGAGGCTCCCCGGGCATGGAGCCAGATGTCATTGGGCTTGGTATGGCTGAAGGTGAGCAGCTCGTTGTTTGCCGCATTTTTTCCGACAAGAAGGGTAATGGTTTGAGTGAGGTCTACTGTTCTGAATATTGGTGCCGTGCGGATATTTTTTAGTGCCGGAGCGCCGCCCGGACGGAGATTCTGTTGTTCAAGAAAGCGGCGAGCCTCTTTTGGGCTGGAGATCTTCTCTGTTGCGGCAAGAAGCTCTTCGAGTGCACTCTTTTCTTTTTGCAGCAGCAGGTGCCTCTCCCTCATTATTCGGAGTTTTTCTTTTGTGTTTGATGCTTTTGAAAAATAGGCTTCCGCATTTTTTTGCAAGGTCAGAGCCTCTTTCAATGCAATGGTTATGTCTGGCGCTCCAGGTTCAAATATGTTTTCGACCGTGATGCTTTTTCGATCATTTCCTGGCTGGTAGAGAGCTGCCATGAGCAGGTGGCCGCACTGTTCATAGTTCCGGGCAAACCCGTCAAGCAGTTCGGGGCTGAATCCTTCGAGAGCTTTCTGTTTTTTTTCGAGTTGTCGCAGCAGTTTTGAGCGCATCCCTTTCAGCTCCTCTTTTGTCTCCAGATAGCGGCGCATAGTGATGCTGTAGTGGGCAAGCCCTTCAAGAACAGAGTCAAAAGAGCGGCAGGATGCATGGCTGTTGTGCAGGAGAGTGAATTCCGGTTCCCCGTTTTCTTTTTCTGACACGGTAACCTGCGGGTCGAGCAGTTCGAAAAAGAGAGATTGAAAGCTGGTGAAGAGCGCTTCCGGGTTTTGCTCGTTTTTGGCGCGTTGCAGCAGCTCATGCACCAGTGTACGGTCAAAGCCCGGAAGGGTGGCAGCAACGCTCTCTGCGCTGTTTTCGCTTTTCAGATGGTTATAGCGTTCAAGAAAAAGGGTTTTGTTCATGGCAAGCCTTTCGAGTTCCCGTAAAACACTGCTCTTGTCATGAGCTGCCGGGCAGGGCTGGCCAGCAAGTGAACTGTTATGCTTGAAGGCATAGGTTATGCGTTCTTCCCTGACAAGAAAGAGGTTTGTGTTTGAACTGAAGAGTTGCAGTACCAGAAAGGCGTCAATGGCAAAATGGATATGGATCTCACGGTCAGAGGGAGAGATGGAAACGCCTTTCACGGTTTGCAAGGCGAGTTCGGTCATCAGGCTTGCTGAATTGACGTTTTTTTTCTTTTTACCTTCTCTTGTATAGAGGCAGAGCAGAGGGGTATGGGTGACAACAATAATCTGCAGGTGTTGACCGCTGAGAGTGATGAAACTGAGGGTCACTTCATTTTTATGCTCTGAAAAGATTTCTTCAAGATGGCCGCCCGCAAGACGCTGATGCAGTTCCATTGCTGCGTGGTAGAGGGTAAAGTAATTGCGTTGCATGATTGTTGAACAGGTTGCGTGAGCACGATCTTTTTGACTATTTTAGGTAAAATCCTGATTCTGTTTTTACAATGTATTAAATAACGTGACTATGCCGGAAGAAACGAAGAGCGGATGTTGCTGCCCGGGTGTGGAAGGAAATGAAGGTTCAGCAACTGAAAAGCGACTTGGCTGGCAGGAATATTTTATGAGCGTTGCCCATCTTATTTCACGCAGGGCGACTTGTACCAGGGGTCATATCGGTGCGGTCATCGTCAGGGAGAACAGTATTCTTTCGACCGGGTACAACGGAGCGCCATCCGGACTTCCTCACTGTAACGAAAGCAATTGCCGTATCTACCGCAGCATTCATCCTGATGGGACTGTCGAGGAGAACTGTGTTAACACCATCCATGCTGAAATCAATGCCATTGCCCAGGCTGCAAAGCATGGCGTATCGATCAAGGATTCCGATATCTACATTACGGCCAGTCCCTGTATCCACTGTTTGAAAGTGCTCATAAATGTGGGTATAAAGACCATCTACTATGATAAACCCTATAAAATAGAGCATATCGCTGAATTGCTCAGGCTTTCCGGCATCCGGCTGGTGCAGGTCAACGTGCAGAGTGACCAGAGGGGGTGAAGATGGTGCAGCATGATGATCTTTTTTTTATGAGGCGCGCCCTTGAACTTGCCGTGCTGGGTGCCGGATCGGTTAGCCCTAACCCCATGGTTGGCGCGGTTATTGTTTGTGACGGTGAGATTATTGGTGAAGGTTACCATCAGCAGTTTGGCGGGCCTCATGCCGAAGTCCATGCCATTGCGTCGGTGGAGGATGAGGCGTTGCTTCATCATTCGACACTCTATGTTACACTTGAGCCCTGTTCCCATTTTGGCAAAACTCCTCCCTGCAGCGATCTGATTGTTGAGAAGGGGATACCCCGTGTTGTCATCGGTTGCCGGGACCCTCATGTCAAGGTGGCTGGAAAGGGGATTGCAAAGCTGCAGGCAGCGGGGATCAGGGTTACTGAAGGGGTTTTGGAAGCGGAGTGTATCGGCTGTAATGAGGCTTTCATCAAAAGCCATACCACAGGGTTACCTTTTGTTTGCCTGAAACTGGCCCAGACCCTTGATGGTAAAATTGCGACCTCGCTTGGAGCCTCCCGCTGGATAACGGGGGAAGAGTCGAGAAGTGAGGTGCATCGCCTTCGGAGTATCTATGACGCGGTGATGGTTGGTGAGGCTACAGTTCGGGCAGATGATGCGCAACTGACCGTCAGGAACTGTTCCGGGCGTAATCCTCAGAGAGTTGTTCTTGATAGCCAGTTACGTTTGCCCCTCGAATCGAAAATTTTCGGATCTGAGGCGCCAACAATTGTTGTTGCGTCAACTTCATTTTCGGCTTCTCCAAAGGTTGCACAGTTGAGGGAGAGAGGTGTGACGGTGCTTTTTGTTGATGAGCATGTCGGCAAGCTTGATCTTCGCCAGGCGCTTGTGGAGTTGCATAAACGAGGCATTCTTTCGGTGCTGGTAGAGGGGGGGAGCCGCTTGTCGGCTGCATTCGTACGTGAAAAGCTTGTTGATAAAATTCTTATCTTTGTTGCGCCGAAACTCTTTGGTGGAGATGCCCTGAGCGCGTTTGCGCCGCTTGGTGTCAGCATGCCGGATCAGGCTGTGGATCTGCGTTTCGGGAGACCACACTTTTTTGGTCATGATCTGCTGCTTGAGGCTTACATTGCATCCTGAAGGGGGGAATCGAGCGGAGATAACTCTAAAAACAGTGGTTATGATGGTAAAAAAATATCCAAAAAGGAGGTTCCTTTTTATTGACCGTTTTGTTGATAATAGTGACCTTGGCAAATTGCTTCTGCGCCTTTCGCTTGGCACCATGATGCTTTTTCATGGAGTCAATAAACTGCAGCACGGATATGGTTTTGTGGAACAGATGCTTCTCAAGGCGGGGTTTCCGGGTTATCTCTCACATGGAATTCTTGTCGGGGAGCTTCTGGCCCCGCTTTTTATGATACTGGGCCTCTATACCCGCCAGGCAGCCCTCGCAATGTCAATTGTTATGCTTATGGCAATTTATCTTGTTCATACCAAAGAGCTTTTTTCGGTGACAGCACATGGTGGATATGCTCTTGAACTCCAGATACTCTATCTCTTTGGCTCACTTGCCGTTTTCTTTTTTGGTGCAGGAGGGTTCACGGTTTCTCGCGGCGGCAGTCAGTGGGATTGATGGCGCCAGAATTTGTAGTGAACGCATTCGCCTGAATTGCTGTTGTATCTTCGCTCGCTTTGTTTATTGCTCTTTATTCCTTATCAATCCTAACCGGAAACTATTTTTATGGCACAGATTACCTTCAAGGGCACTCCAGTTGAAACAGTCGGGACTCTTCCCGCCAAAGGTTCAGAAGCTCCTTTTTTTTGTCTGGTGAAAACCGATCTCACCGAAGCCGGACCTGCTGATTTCGGAAGTAAAAGAATAGTTCTCAATATCTTTCCGAGTCTTGATACGCCAGTCTGCGCTGCTTCAGTCAGGCAATTCAACAAGGAGGCTTCATCGCTCGACAATACGGTTGTGCTCTGTATCTCCGCCGATTTGCCCTTTGCCCACAAACGTTTTTGTGAAACCGAGGGGTTGAAAAATGTTGTTTCGCTCTCCGTTTTTCGCTCTCCCGAATTTGGTAGGGATTATGGTGTTACTCTTGCTACCGGCCCTCTGAAGGGGCTTCTTTCGCGCGCCATTGTTATTATTGATGCTGACGGGATCGTGCGCTACACCGAACAGGTGGCAGAAATTGTCGAAGAACCGGACTACAGTGCAGCGCTCAAGGTTCTTGCGTAAGTGTTTCAACCATAAAAATCATCATGATAATGAGTGCAAAAGCTGCAGGTATATCTGTTCCTGCCGTTGAACGACGGCTCAGTGATATAGATTTTCAGTCTCTCGTTGAAAAACGTCCTTTTTATCCCTCCCCAGCCTCATGGTCGGATGAGGTGCTCTATTTTCTTTTTCTTGACCGTTTTTCTGATGGCCGGGAGTATGGTGGATTTGGTGATACAAAAGGGAGGCCGGTGGCCAGGCACTCGGGAAAACGTACGACTCCACCCTTTAACCCCCTGACCGACAGTGGTACGGCGGAATGGACGAGTTGGTTTGAATCAGGAAAACAGTGGTGTGGCGGTACCATTGCCGGGATGAAGAAGAAACTTGGTTATCTCAAGAGGCTTGGCATAACGGCTATCTGGGTCAGTCCTGTTTTCCGGCAGGTAACGGGAAGTAACGATTATCATGGGTACGGTATCCAGAATTTTCTTGATGTTGATCCTCATTTCGGTAGCAGAGAGGAGCTGAAGGAGTTTGTGAAGGCGGCGCACGAGCTTGACATCAGGGTGATTCTTGATATCATCATCAATCATGCTGGTGACGTTTTTGCTTACGAGGGTAATCAGCGCCATTTTTATTCGGAAGGAAGAGAGTGGCCGGTCAGCGGTTACCGGCTTTCCAGTGGTGAGGCGGGCAGCATTCCCTTCAACACAGCTCCAGCCTGTTTTGAGAACGGAGCCTGGCCTGACGGGGCTGTCTGGCCTGAGGAGCTGCAGTCACCCGATACCTGGACCTGTCATGGAGAGATCATGCAGTGGGACTCTTTTCCTGAGTTTCTTGATGGTGATTTTTGTTCGCTCAAGGATATTCATCTTGGAGATGCCCTTCGTGATCCTTTTGTCGTTCAGGATATCGAACGGCGTGTCAAGGAGTTTACCCCTTCTCTGGCGCTTCGTTATTTGACCGATGTCTATCGCTTCTGGATTGCTTTTGCCGATCTTGACGGATTCCGGCTTGATACGGTCAAGCATATGGAGCCGGGGGCGGTGAGGTTTTTTGCGACCGCTATCCATGAATTTGCTGAATCAATCGGTAAGGAAAATTTTACGATTATTGGTGAAATCACAGGTGGTCGTTCTTATGCGGCAACCATTCTTGATACTACCGGTCTTGATGCTGCGCTTGGTATTGATGATCTTCCCGATAAACTTGAGTTTCTGGTCAAAGGGTGGAGGAGCCCCGGAAATCCCGAAACGGCAGAGCAGGAGGGTTATTTCGATCTTTTCCGCAACAGTATTCTCGATAACCGAAGGAGCCATCAATGGTATTCAAAGCATATTGTCACCATGCTTGATGATCATGACCAGGTTGGCGTCAATCACAAGTTTCGTTTTGCCGGTGATGCTGCCCGAAGCGCCCGTCTGCTTCCTGCAGCGCTTGGTCTTAACCTGACCTCAGCGGGTATTCCCTGCATTTATTACGGTACAGAACAGGGCTTTAACGGCGCTGATCCCCGTACGGATGACAACTCCTATAGTGATGTGTTTCTGCGGGAGTGCATGTTTGGAGGTGATTTCGGCTCCTTCAGGAGTAGCGGAAAACACTTTTTTAATGAGAAGAACGAGATTTACCGCTTTGTGCAGAAAGTAATCCGTCTGCGTCGCGAGCATCTTGAGCTTTCCCGTGGCCGGCAATATCTGCGGCCTGTGTCGGAGAGTGGTCGTGATGGTGAATTTTACTATCCTCAGCCAGTCAATGGTGAATTGCACTGGGTGATTGCCTGGTCACGAATTTTTGCCGGTTCGGAATCTCTTTGTGCAATCAATACCGATACCGAGCGCGAGCTTACCCTCTGGATTGTGGTAGACAGCGCTATTCATGCAGCGGGAAGTACCATGAACTGCCTTTTTTCTACTGATGCTCTTCAGCTTGGCCGCAGTGTTTCTGTTATGCCAATTGAGGGTTCTGCGGTACAAATTACGGTACCAGCGGCAGGGTTTGTGGTCTACGGTCAAGGGTGATATATTGAGCCGGGAAAGCCGGGTTTTGATGTATCATTGTGATGCTGTTTGTTTATTGAAGTGAATAGGAATACCATGTTTACTGGAATTATCAAGGATGTTGGCCGGGTGGGGGGAGTGACACGGCGTCAGGGAGGTCTGCGGCTCAGGGTGCAGTTCAGTAATGCTGCAGAGTTTGCTGACCTTTCTGTTGACGAGAGTGTGAGCATCAACGGCGCTTGCCAGACCGTTGTCGCTCTTGGAGAGGGGTGGTTTGAGGTCGATACTGTCGAGGAGACCCTCTCCAAAACAACGCTCGGCTCGCTCCATCATGGATCTCTCGTTAACCTTGAACGGGCGGTTCGTCCCCAGGATCGCCTTGGCGGCCATTTTGTGCTCGGCCATGTTGATTGTGCTGCCGTTGTCGAAAAAATCAGGGAGCTTGGTTCCAGCCGCGAAATCTGGATTGCATTTCCTGACGCTTTCAGCCCCTTTATTGTCTCTGCCGGTTCGATAACGATTGACGGCATCAGCCTGACCGTTGCAAAGCTTGAGCCCCTGCTTTTTGCTGTGGCGGTTATCCCGTATACCTTTGCCCAAACCACCATTAATGAGCTGAAATCAGGAAGCCGGGTGAACCTTGAGTTCGATATTCTTGGCAAATATGTGGCCCGCCAGCTTGGTCGCCCCCCCTCATCTGTCGCAGTCGCTTCGAAAATTGATGAGGGATGGCTCAGGGAGCAGGGATTTTAAATGGCGGAAACGGAAAACATGCAGTCCGATCTTTTCGGCTTTTCTGCCACTTCATCTGCCGGGGATTCTTTTCAGCCCCTTGCCGAACGGGTTCGACCGCATACCCTCGATGATATGGCAGGGCAGGAGCACCTGGTTGGAGCAAACGGGCCGCTTCGCAAATTTCTTTCCGGTGGCCAGATGCCCTCAATGATCTTCTGGGGCCCTCCCGGATCCGGTAAAACCACCCTCGCTGAAATTTGCGCCACATCACTCAACTACTCGTTTGAACAGCTTTCAGCCATCGATTCCGGAGTAAAGGAGGTGCGCAAGGCGCTTGAGCAGGCTGAGAAATCACGCCGTTCAGGTCGCAGAACCATCCTCTTTATTGATGAAATTCACCGCTTTAACAAGGCGCAGCAGGATACGCTGCTCCATGCGATAGAACAGGGGCTCATCGTGCTTATCGGCGCAACGACCGAAAACCCCTCCTTTGAGGTGAACGGCGCTCTGTTGAGCAGGATGCAGGTCTATATTCTCAAGCCTCTTGGCAGTGAAGAGATTGAGCTGGTTATTCGGCGCGCGCTGAAAGAGGATCGTCTGTTACGGGATCTCTCCATTGAGATTACCGACCTCGATTTTCTGCTCCAGTTTTCCGGCGGCGATGCACGTAAAGCATTGAACGCTGTCGAAGCGGCCATATCCCTTTTCCCGGAAGGCGCTTCAGAAATGGTGCTGACGAGGGAGCTGCTTGAGCGTGCCCTGCAGTACAAGGCGCCGATCTACGACAAGGGAGGAGAGAACCATTATGACATCATCTCCGCTTTTATCAAATCCATGCGGGGTTCCGATCCCGATGCAGCACTCTTCTGGCTTGCCCGCATGATCGAGGGAGGGGAAGATCCAAAATTCATCGCACGGCGGATGGTCATCTTCGCAAGCGAGGATATCGGTAATGCCGACCCCTATGCCATAACGCTTGCCATCGCTGTTTTTCAGGCAGTAGCGATGATTGGTATGCCCGAGGCACGCATCAATCTTGCCCAGGGAGTTACCTACCTTGCATCTGCACCAAAATCAAATGCAAGCTATCAGGGCATCAATGAAGCCATGCGTGAGGCCAAAGTGATGCAGGATCTCGCAGTTCCACTTCATCTGCGCAATGCGCCGACCAAACTCATGAAAAATGAAGGGTACGGCGCTGGCTACAAATACCCACACAGTTATCCTTTCCATTTTGTTTCGCAGCACTATTTTCCCGAAGGAATGGAGCCGAAAGCCTATTACCGTCCCGGTGATGAGGGGCGGGAAAAATATATTCGGGAGCGCCTCAGCCATTTATGGAGTGAGCGATACAGCCCCTGATTGTTATGAAACCTGATGCTCTTTGTATATTCTTTCGTGCCGTTGCGTTTCCAGAAAGCTGGAGGCAAGTTTTTTTTCATCAAGACTGACCCGTTTATGAACAGGATGAGACTGATACTTTTGTTGCTGCTGACTGTCCTTGTGCTCACCTCTCCCTTGTCGTTGCATGCTGCCGCCGCTGCGGGGGAGACAAAATCAATAACCCTTGACGATGCCGTGCGTATCGGGCTTGAGAGAAGTCGTATGCTTGAAATTGCGCGGCTTGACAGGGATATGGCCGGGCAAAAAATCCGGGAGACATGGTCGGAGGTGCTGCCTCAGCTTACAACCGGATTTACCTATACCCGCACACTGAAATCCTCCGTGCTGCTCTTGCCACCGGGCCAGGGTTTTCCCAGCACACTCGAAACAAGTTCCGATAATGCCGGACACGCTACCCTTGATCTTCGTCAGCCAATTTTCAATGTATCTGCTTTTACCGGTATCAAAGCGGCAAGTATTGTCCGGAAGATGAGCGAGGCAGCTTACCTGAATGCTGAAGCGTCCGTCGTTGCCGACATCAAGATCTCCTATTTTGATGCCCTCATTTCCAAAGATCAGTTGAAGCTCATTGAGCAGAGTATTGACCGCTGGGAGCAGTCAAGAAAGGATACTCGCGCCATGTTCCGTCAGGGTATTGCCGCTGATATCGATACCCTCAAGGCCTTTCTCTCGGTTGAAAATCTTCGCCCCGATCTTCTGCAAGCGCAAAACCGGGTGGCGATTACCATGACCAAGCTGAAAAATGTGATGGGAGTTCCTGCCGACAGCAGCATCGTGCTGAGTGGCAAGCTTGAACTCTCTTCGGCCACCTATCCTGCGGATATTGCTGCGGCATATCGTGAAGCGCTTGATGCAAGGCCCGATCTTCGCCAGCTTGATTTTCAGGTCAAGGCAGAGGGTGAAAAAGTCAGCGCTGTGCGTGCCGAACGCTTTCCTGTGATCTCGGCATTCGGCAAGCTGGAGACGCAAACAGCATTTAATGATGATGTCCGTACCGTTGATTCGGTTTGGCCATCCTCCTCTTCAGTTGGCCTTCAGTTCACCATGCCGATTTTTACAGGGTATCGCATCAGCTCCCAGGTTGAGCAGGCAAAGATAGCCCAACTGCAGACCCGCACAAGGCTTGAAGATTTGAGGGCAAACATCAGGGCTGAAATTGAGGTTCGGGTATTAAATTTCAGGGAGTCGCAAAAGAGAATTGAGGTGCAGTCCCAAACCATAGGTGTTGCGGAACGCAGTTACAGCATATCGCTCCTCCGTTTCAAGGAGGGTATTGGCTCCCGTCTTGAGTTAACGGATGCCGAACTCCAGCTCAACAAGGCAAAAACCAACTATCTGCAGGCCGTTTACGACTATCTTGTAGCAGGCGTTCAGCTCGAAAAGGCCTTGGGGCGTTCACGTGTTGAGGTTGCTTTACAGGGTTGATTGACCGGAACAATAATTCATGTGCGTTCTGCTCCTGATTAACTTGTTCAAGTGATCGTGATCTTCAGTAATTTCACGTAGTTGGTCATTCAGGATGTATTGCTTGATTAATAGAAAATTGCTGTGTGATGATTCAAAGACTTTATGTACACAACTACAGATGTCTGGAAAATTTTGAGCTTAATTTAAAAGAATTCCAATCAGCTCTTCTTATCGGAAAAAACGGTTCAGGTAAATCCACCATATCGTATGTGCTGGAGCTGTTTCAATCTATCGGCAGAGGTGTAAACAGAGTAAAAGAGCTTGTTCAGTCCAAGGATTTTTCACGTGGAAGATCCGATGTGCCGATGCGCTTTGAAATAGAGATATTGCTGGGCGAGAATTTATACAAATATGTGCTTGCTTTTGATTTGCCGGAAAAATTCAAAGAGCTTCGCGTTCTTGAAGAGCAACTTATCGTTTCTGAGCAGCCGGTTTATCTCCGAAAAGAGGCTTCCGTTACTCTTGCCAAAAGCCCGGGAAATCATCAGCCTCAGTTTTCAGTTGACTGGCATCTTGTTGCGCTTCCGGTAATTCAGGAAAAGTCAGAAACTGATCCCCTTCGTATTTTCAGAACATGGCTTGCCAACATGATTATCTTAGCTCCAATTCCGGGTTTTATGACGGGAAAGTCCAGCGGTGAAACCTTTCAAGCCAAACGTGATGGATCAAACTTCGGAGAGTGGTTTTCCGGCCTGCTCAGTCTTTATCCAGCAGCTTATACGGAGCTTGATAAATATCTCCGTGAAGTGATCCCTGATATCAAGGATATTCAGAACAAGGTGATTGGCGAAGATGCCAAAAGTATGGTTGTTCAATTTGAAGCAAACCAGGCAACACTTAAACTTGACTTTAAAGACTTATCAGACGGCGAAAAATGCTTTTTTCTCTGTTCTGTTGTCCTTGCTGCTAATAAGTTTTATGGACCGCTTTTCTGCTTCTGGGACGAACCAGACAACTATCTCTCCTTGTCAGAGGTTGGACATTTTATAACAGCATTGCGCCGGTCATTCAAATGCAGCGGCCAAATTCTGGTAACTTCACACAATGAAGAAGCTATCCGCAAGTTTTCGAATGACAACATTTTTGTGCTTGATCGGAAAAGCCATCTGGAACCAACATTGATAAGATTGCTCAGTGATATACCTTTCAACGGCAATCTCGCTGAATCCCTTATTCGTGGAGATATAGAGCTATGAGTGGAAACAGGGAAAAGCCGCATGTCATTGTTTTGCCGGAAGACGAGGCTAACGAAAAAATTGCAATCGGTTTTACGCTTTCCCTGAATATTAACGCCCGCTCGATTATCATTGACAAATTCGCGGGAGGCTGGCGAAAGGTGGTGTCGAAATTTACAGCTCAACTTGTTCCGGAAATGCGAAAATACAGGGCATGTATTGTCCTCTTGCTGATTGATTTTGACTGTTACGAAGGGTGTTCTCACAAAGAACGGTTACATAGGGTGACATGCGATATTCCGGATGATCTGAAAAACAGGGTGTTTGTTCTTGGAGTGCTGTCTGAACCAGAGAAGTTAAAGACAAAATGCAGAAAGAGTTTTGAGCAAATTGGCGAAATTCTTGCAGATGGTTGTCCCGATAACAAAAATGAGCTATGGATGGATGAGCTTATGAAGCATAATGAAGATGAACTCAGCCGCATCCTGTTATCGGTCAGGCCATTTTTATTCAGTGTCTGAAAGAGAAACCGTCATGCTTATGAAAATTGAGTTAATGTTTTTTTATATAGTGGACCCCGAATTTTAGACAGTGGTTTAAGTTGTTAACTTGCCCCAAAAAGGAGCAGGTAATGACAAAAAGGACACGAAAAAATTTCAGCAGTGACTTTAAGGCCAAGGTGGCACTTGAGGCTATTCAAGGGGTCAAGACGCTGAATGAAATCGGTCAGGAATTTGGAGTACACCCCGTTCAGGTCGGTAAGTGGAAGAAAGAGTTGCAGGAACAGGCATCAAGCTTGTTTGAAGCCAAACGGGGTCCAAAACCAGTTGAACCGGCTGCAGATCCTGAAAAGCTTTATACGGAAATCGGGCGGTTAAAGGTCGAGCTGGATTGGCTTAAAAAAAAGTCCGGACTGTCCCTATGAGTGTGCGCAGATGGTGGGTCAGCGACAAAGAGCCATTGCCGGTGGCAAAGCAATGCGTCCTTGTGTCCGTTAATCGTTCGACGATATATTTGCCGTCTATCGTGTTGTTTCCTGATGCAGAAGACTTGCAGTTGCTTGAACTGATTGACAAGGAGTACACCAAGCATCCATTTTATGGTAGTCGTAAAATCATGCACTATCTTCGTAGCGAGGGTTACCAGATCAACCGGAAACGGGTTCAGCGGCTTATGCGAAGGTTGGGTCTGGCCGGTATGGCACCGGGCCCCAACACCAGCAAACCGCATCCGGAGCACAAGATCTACCCCTATCTCTTGCGGGGAGTTGATGTCACAAAACCCAACCAAGTCTGGTCGACTGACATCACCTATATTCGCCTTCCAAAGGGCTTTATGTATCTGGTGGCAGTCATCGACTGGTATTCCCGGAAAGTACTCTCCTGGCGATTATCGAACTCGATGGAAAGCACCTTTTGCGTTGACTGTCTGCAAGAAGCGTTACGAAAATACGGGACACCCGATATCTTCAACACCGATCAAGGCGCCCAGTTTACGAGTGCCGCCTTTGTCGGAGCGCTCACGGAGCACCCATCCATCAGTATTAGCATGGATGGACGTGGCCGAGCACTGGACAACATCTTTGTCGAACGACTCTGGAGGAGTGTCAAATATGAGGATATATATCTCAAAGGTTACTCCACCGCAGCAGAATTACAGTGCGGATTAAAGGAATATTTTGTATTGTTCAACGTTGAAAGGCAGCATCAGTCGTTGGGCTACAGTACGCCAGATAAGGTTTACCGGACAGCCGTTGGAGGTGGTGCAAGAATAGTTGACAAGTATAACAAGAACAAGCAGACAGAAGAGTTAAAGGTAAAAGAGGGGCAGCGCCTTTCCGCTGCATGAACAGGTCAGGTTACCAACTTAAACTCAGCCACTTTTTGTCCACCGGTTGGGGTCCACTTCAATATCTCGTTTTATATTTCGTCAATTCTCGCATATTGAAAAAGGGTACGCTGTGGCCTGCCCCTACAATCGTGCCAATATGGAATTGACACTGGCCGTTCGTTTATGGCTGTGATTTTCTGACGAAATAAATCAGACTTGATGCTTTCACTGGCAGCAGCGCTCCGATACCTGCTGCTGCAACTCCTTTTAGCAGTGCGTTTCCCCATTGCGGAGCATGAAACCCTTTTTTCGCTCTCTTGCAGCGAAGTTTTTCGCTGTACAAGGTGTTGTAGAGTGAGTCGGGGAGGTAGGGTTGGCGATTGACAACCCGCAGGTTATGCTGTTCCAGCAGCTTTTCAAGGGTTTCGGGTACAAAGTGGTAGAGATGCCGTGGTGCGTCCCAGGCTATCCAGTTTTCCTTGTACTGTTTTGCATCATAACTTTCCGGGTTGGGCAGGGCAATAATCAGCACTCCCTCCTTTGCAAGCTGTTTAGCGGCATAATCAAGGGTGTCGTGGATGGTGTGAATATGCTCCAGGGTGTGCCACAATACAATGCGATCAAACACTCTCTCTTTGTCTGTTGCATCGCTCAGTGAAGGGGAGATATTCAGTCTGAAGCGCTCCCTTGCGTATGCCGCAGCCTCGCTGTCGGGTTCCACTCCGGCAAGGTTATGGAGTGGAATCCTTTTTCGTCGGTGAAAATAGTTCAGGAGATCTCCGGTTGAACAGCCGATTTCAAGTACGCGAACTTGCCGCAGGGGTGTCCGGCACTCTCTCAGGATGAGTGAGGCTCGGTAACCAAGAAGGAGTGATCGTGCGGCGAGGTATGCTCTATCTCTGAAGGAGGGGTTGTTTTGTGCCAGCAGGTGAGGGTCATAGTGTTCAGAGTGATAATGCCGGGCTATTTCGGAGCTGTCAGGACGGGGGTTGAGCATAATCAGCCCTGAGGCAGATGATCGCAGAAGCTGCCATCGCTCTTTTCCGGTAGAGTCGAAACGGTCGGGCACCTGAAGGCAGGGTGTGAAGTTGGTAGAGCCGCTTATCGGGCAGGGAACGGTTTCCATTCCATGCAGGAGGCTATTGTTCTTCTGCCTGGGTAAGGTCAGTGAAGGCTTTTTTCAGGCTCTTATAGGTGGAGCGCATATCATTGCTGAGAACTTTTGCGTCGGCGAGGACGGGCATGAAATTGGTGTCACCTTCCCAGCGTGGAACAATGTGGAAATGGATATGGTTATCGATGCTTCCTCCGGCGATACTTCCAAGATTAACACCGACATTGAACCCTTGGGGCCGAACGGTAAGTTTCAAAGCCCTGATGGAGAGATCGGTCAACTCCATGAGCTCAAGTTTTGTCTCCTTGTCAAGCTCTAACAGGTCGGGGGTCTGCTGATAGGGAATCACCATGAGATGCCCGCAGTTGTAGGGGTAGAGGTTCATGATGATGAAGCATTTTTTTGCCCTGTAAAGAACAAAGCGCTTTTCATCTTCCTCCGGGGGAATATCGGCAAAAACCGATTTACCATCTTCAGCAGCAGGCTTGTCATCCTTGAAAGACTGCATGTAAACTTCACGCCATGGTGAATACATTCTGTTCATGGAGAAGTGTCCCGCTAAATTGCTTGGGTTGCTGATATTGGTACCAAAGATGGGAATCGAACCCACACGAGTTATTCACTCACTGGATTTTGAGTCCAGCGCGTCTACCAGTTCCGCCACTTTGGCCTGTTTCTGAGTGGTGCGAGAGAAGGGAATCGAACCCTCACGCCTCACGGCACTAGTTCCTAAGACTAGCGTGTATACCAATTTCACCACTCTCGCATTACAGGATAAGAATATACGTGGTTTTTTTTCTAAAAAAAACTATATTTCGGGATACTTTTGCGGCGTATGACGCTAAAATTTTCATTTCGGTTTATACGTTTTTGAGCCTATGCCGTTTAACCTACACCGTTTTGCAAACGTTATCTCCTGGGTTATCAGTCCGATAGTTGTTGCGCCTGCAGTCTATATCGCGGTTGTTCTGCTTGGATATGGTCATGACGTGAAAAGTCTTTCGTACCTGATGGTGCTCTTTTTTTCAAGTACGGTTGCTCCAGTCCTTCTTATTTCCGGCCTGAAAAAGGTGGGGAAGATTTCTGATTATAATATTCCTTACAGGGAGCAGCGCTTTCTGCCATTGCTGGTGCTGATTGCGGTCAATGCCCTTGGTTATGAGTTTATGAAACAACTGCATCCTCCGAGGATTCTTACGGGTATTTTGTTGTTTAATGCGGTCAATACGGTCTTTATCCTGCTCATTACCCTGCAATGGAAGATCAGTATTCATCTCTTCACCCTCTCCTCATCTGTTGGGCTGCTTTTTATGCAGTTTGGCGCTGTTGCCTTGTGGTTGTTGCTTCTTGTGCCGATACTGATGTGGTCGAGAATTTTTCTGAAAGCCCATAACTTAATGCAAACCCTTGTGGGGGCTATCGTTGGTTTTGTTCTCATGGTTGCTGAGTTACAGTGGTGGACAGGATTGTGAAAAAGAAGCGATATGCCGTTGTGGTCACTACATACGGAGAGGTTGAAAAGGTTACTGTAAGGAACCTCTGGCCGAGTTCACGGAAAATTCTTAAGGTTGTTACTCGCCAGATTGTTAAAATACCGACAGCAATGATCTACTTTATTGCTGATTTTCGTTCAACAAGGCATTATATCAACTGGAAGCTCAATCGTTATTGCTCTTCGCTCCTTGCCATCAATCGTGCCCAGACAAAAATAGTTGCGGCGGCTATTTCTGAAAGCGGGAGCCCTTTGCTTGCAAAGGCTTCTATTACCGTAGTCGATGCCTATTATTTTGTTCCCCCCTATCTCGATGTGATGCTTCCGCAGTTGCGTCATGATTATGACGGTATTGTTGTTGTGCCTATGATCCCTGTGGAATCGGCGTTTTCCTGCGGTGTGGCATGTCAGATGGTTATCGACCTTTATGGTGATACGTCCTTCAGCAAGGTAAAAGTGATGAGCAAACTGTGGCAAAAGGATCGCCTTCACCGTATTTATATTGAGTACCTTTTCAGCCAGCTTTCCGCTCCTGTGCGTCTTTGTAAAGGTGGGAAAATCGGTCTTGTTTTGGTTATTCATGGCACGCTGGTGAAGAATCGTGCAGGAAATCCTCCGAAACTTTTTACCGGTCTTGAGGAGACTATTGCATTTTTTGAGGTGATGAAACGCAAGATCATGGCAGATCCTGAAAATATTTTTCACGATGTGCGTCAGGGTTGCATGAATCATTCGACAGGAGGGGAGTGGACTTCTGATACGATTGAAAAGGCGCTGCTGGAGTTCAAGCGTGAGGGTTATGATGGAGTGGTTATGTTTCCCTATGGCTTTTTTGCCGATAATAGTGAAACCGAGTATGATGCCTGCAAGGAGCTTGAACAGGCCGGATTTCCTGTATTCCAGTATGTCCGCTGTATTAATGATTCCCCGGCATTTGGACGCTGGCTTGCCGATGAGGTGCTCGATGAACTTCAGGCTCTCTTCAATCTGCAGTCAGCTTTTGAGAGTGTTGCATGTAAACCGTAAAATTTAGAGCCATTGAACGCTGTACTTGACAAAGAGAGAGAGCAACTGGAGCTGGCACTTCGGGAGGAGCCCGGGAATACCGCTCACCAATATGCTCTGGCGTTACTCTATATTGACCTTCAGCGCAACACGGAGGCAATTGAGCTGCTCGACCGCTGCATTAAGGTCAGGCCTCGTGACCCGGAGGCCCTCTATGCACGTGCGGTCACCAATATTTCGATGGGTGTTTATCGAAAAGCGGCCTGTGATCTGCTGAAAACCATTGTGCTCGACAGGGGCTGTATACCGGCATACAAACATCTTGGTTTTGTACAGTTTACGCTTGGCAAGGAAGAGGCGGCTTTGAAGACGCTGAAGAGAGCGCTGGAGATTGACCCTGACTATGTTGAAATTTATTGCGTTTTGGGCGATGCCTATCTTGATCTTGGTGAGTATGACAAGGCAAAGGAGGCTTTTGAAAAAGCGCTTGATCTTGAACCTGAAAATGCTGAAGCACACAGCAAGAGCGCCATGTATTATTTGGCGAGAGGGGATATGAAAGGGCTGAAAAGGGAGTATGAATTATTAAAAACGCTCGATGCAGCATTGGCTGAGCAGATCGGAAGCCTCTTTTTTTAAAATACTATGAAACTCTTTCCTGATTTTGAGACCAAGAAGCGGTTTATGAAAACCGGCCTGCCGATTATTCTTGGAATTGCCTGGTCACCGATTATCTGGATGGTGGTTATTGCCACACTTGGGCAGGGAGTGTTTGCGCTTACTGGCTCATGGCTTGTCACGCAAGTGGTTGTCCTTGTGATTGTTTTTCTTGTGGTGTATGTACTTTTAAGGGTATTTATGCAAATTGGCAATAAATTTTACGGCGAAGGGCATTGATTGCCTGAAAGAATAATTATTTATTGAAAATACTGTATTTTTTGAATGAATGCACATGGTTTGAGAATAAATACTCGAGTGTGCAGCATGAAGCCTCTTTTTTTCTGTGATCAAAGGATTTTTTTTTTATATTTGCGCACCTGCACTGAAGTTATATGCAGAATCAAAATGTGTTGCTTTTTAGACCGGGATTAACTCAAAATGGCCTTGTATGGATCAGACCCTGAGTAATTTTGGCAATGTCTTTGCCTTCCTCGCCCTCGGAGTTGTCTTTGTAGCCGGTGGTTATCTGACAGCTCGAATGCTGCGCCCAAGCAGACCGAATCCAGCCAAAAACTCAACCTATGAGTGTGGCGAAGAGGCTGTAGGCAGTGCCTGGGTAAAGTTCAATATCCGGTTTTATGTTGTAGCTCTTATCTTCATCATTTTTGATGTTGAGGTTGTGTTTCTTTACCCTTGGGCGACCGTGTTCAAGCAACTTGGCGAATTTGCGCTGATTGAGGCTCTTGTTTTTGCCGGTATCCTTGTGCTTGGTCTTGCTTATGCCTGGGTAAAGGGGGATCTGGATTGGGTAAGGCCTACTCCAAATATTCCGAAAATGCCTGAAATGCCGTCAGGAAAGTCAGGCGCTCTCAGGGGTTAACTCCTATTCACCATATTTTTTAGATGTTATGGGTTTACTTGATGCCGGGATAACACAGCACAATGTGCTGATAACATCGGTTGACAATGTTTTGAACTGGGCTCGGCTCTCTTCGCTCTGGCCTATGGGTTTTGGTCTCGCATGTTGTGCTATCGAGATGATGGCGACCAATGCCTCCAATTACGATTTGGAGCGTTTTGGTATTTTCCCTCGTTCCTCTCCCCGTCAGTCCGATCTGATGATTGTTGCCGGTACCGTAACCATGAAGATGGCGGAACGGGTTATTCGTCTCTACGAGCAGATGCCTGAACCTCGTTATGTGTTATCGATGGGAAGCTGTTCCAACTGCGGCGGTCCGTACTGGGAGCATGGCTATCATGTGCTTAAGGGGGTTGATCGTGTTATTCCTGTTGATGTTTTTGTACCAGGATGTCCTCCAAGACCTGAGTCACTTATTGGTGGTTTGATGAAGGTTCAGGAGCTTATCCGGATGGAGCAGATTGGTCTTTCAAGGGCGGACGCACTGAAGAAGCTGGCTGAAAAAAGTGTTGATCCCCAGTTTGTTATTGAGCGGGAGCGTAAGGCTGCCGGAGCATAATTAAATAAACAGGCATACTGTCAAGATGGAAGAAGGTAAGGTTGTTTCGCGGTCGGCAGCAGAGAGTGCAGCGGCTTATGCGATTATCCAGGAACGATTTGGTTCTGCAGTGTCGGCTTTCGATGCCAATGAGACCATGCCGTTTTTTGAGGTTCTCAACACAGATCTCTGGGTTGATATCGCCCTCTTCATGCGTGATCATGCAAAGCTCAAGTTTAATTACATGGCCTGCCTGAGTGGTGTGGATTATCAGGCCGAGGAGAAAGTAGGTATTGTCTGCAATCTTGAATCTCTTGGCTTATTCAATCATAAGCTGGCTGTCAAGGTGAAGTGTGCCCGTGATGGTGGATTCATACCGAGTGTTGCCTGTGTCTGGCATACAGCCAACTGGCATGAAAGGGAGGCTTATGATATGTTCGGCATGGTTTTTACCGGCCATCCCGATCCGAGAAGAATTCTTTGTCCCGAGGACTGGGAAGGTTTTCCGCTCCGCAAGGATTATAAGGTGCAGGAGAGCTATCACGGAATAAAGGTACCCTACTAACAGTGGTTTAAATAGTAAAAGCAGCTCAAGTATGCAGGAATTAGATATAGCCGGAGTGGGTTCGGTCAGGGTTACCCGAAAAAACGACAATGTCGTTGTGATTGAAAAAGATCTTGCTACAGAGCAGATGATCCTTGCCATGGGCCCGCAGCATCCTTCAACCCATGGTGTTCTCAAGCTGGAGTGTCTTACCGATGGTGAGGTGATTACCGAGGCGGAGCCCTATCTTGGTTACCTCCACCGCTGTTTTGAAAAGTCTTGTGAGCATGTTGACTATCCGGCTATTGTGCCTTATACCGACCGCCTCGACTATCTGGCCAGCATGAACAGTGAGCAGGCTTACGCTATGGCCGTTGAGAAGCTTCTTGATATTGAGATCCCCCGCCGAGTCGAATTTATCCGTGTTATTGTTGCCGAGCTGAACCGGATAGCTTCACACCTTGTTGCTATCGGTACTTATGGAATTGATCTTGGCGCATTTACGCCTTTCCTTTTCTGTTTTCGTGATCGTGAAATTATTCTTGGTCTCCTTGAATGGGCATCAGGAGCCCGAATGCTCTATAATTATATATGGATCGGTGGTCTCGCCTATGATGTGCCTTCTGATTTTTTCAAGAGGGTCGGGGAGTTCGTCACTTATTTCAGGCCTAAAGCGGTAGAGCTTTGCAACCTGCTTACCGAGAACGAGATTTTTGTCAAACGAACCAGAGGGATCGGTATCATGCCAGCGGACGTTGCTATCAACTATGGCTGGTCGGGTCCCATGCTTCGCGGTTCAGGTGTCAAGTGGGATTTACGGAGAAACGACCCTTATTCGGTCTATCCGGAGCTTGACTTTTCTGTTCCGGTGCCCGATGGCAAGGTTTCTGTGGTTGGTGACTGCCTTTCGCGCCATCTGGTGCGTGCCTATGAGATGGACGAGAGCCTTAAAATTATTGAGCAATGTATCGACAAGATGCCAACTGCTGAGGGTTTCAATCCGAGATCGGCCATTCCTAAACGGATCCGTCCTAAAGCAGGCGAAGTGTATGCCCGCGCAGAGAATCCCCGTGGCGAGCTTGGTTTTTACATTATGAGTGATGGAAAATCGACAAAACCTCTTCGTTGCAAGGCGCGTTCATCCTGCTTTGTCAACCTTTCAGCAATGAAGGACCTTTCAAAAGGCCAATTGATACCCGATCTTGTTGCTATTATTGGCAGTATCGATATCGTTCTTGGGGAGGTTGATAGATGAGTTCAACGGCTTTATCGCAATTTAGCATGCCTTTTCTTATGGGTAACAGTCTCAATTCCTGGTCGGAAGCTCTTGCCGGGTTCTATCTTTTTGGCTTGCCACTTGGGTTAGTTATTCTCGCAGCCATTCCCCTTGTCTTTATTGCACTCTACTCGCTGACTTACGGTGTCTATGGTGAACGGAAGATTTCAGCGTTCATGCAGGATCGCCTTGGTCCTATGGAGGTTGGCAAATGGGGTATTCTGCAGACGATTGCCGATATTCTGAAACTTCTGCAGAAAGAGGATATCGTTCCTGCATCAGCCGACAAGTTCCTTTTTGTTATTGGCCCTGGTGTACTTTTTGTTGGCTCTTTCCTTGCTTTTGCTGTTCTTCCTTTCAGTTCCGCCTTTATCGGGGCAAGCCTGAATGTCGGGTTGTTTTTTGCAATCGGCATTGTGGCAATTGAAGTTGTTGGTATTCTTGCTGCCGGTTGGGGTTCCAACAACAAGTGGTCGCTTTATGGAGCGGTCCGCAGCGTTGCCCAGATTGTGAGTTATGAAATTCCTGCAGCAATTGCGCTTCTTTGTGGTGCGATGATGGCTGGTACACTTGATATGCAGCAGATTACCGTTTTGCAGTCGGGCACCTGGGGATTTGCACACTTTTTCCTCTTTCAGTCGCCGATTGCCTGGCTTCCATTCCTCATCTATTTTATCGCTTCGCTTGCTGAAGTGAACCGTGCTCCATTTGATATTCCGGAAGCAGAATCGGAACTGGTTGCGGGTTACTTTACTGAATACACTGGCATGAAGTTCGCCGTTATTTTTCTTGCTGAATATGGCAGCATGTTCATGGTTTCAGCCATTATCTCCATTGTCTTTCTTGGTGGATGGAATTCTCCTCTGCCTAACCTCGGAGCAATTGCCCTTAACGACTGGACAAACGGGCCTGTTTGGGGTGCATTCTGGATTATATCGAAAGGGTTCTTCTTTATTTTCGTGCAGATGTGGCTTCGCTGGACTCTTCCCCGTTTGAGGGTTGACCAGTTGATGTACCTCTGCTGGAAAGTATTGACGCCGTTTGCCTTTATCAGTTTTGTGCTGACCGCAATATGGGAAGTGTATGTCCCTTAAGAGAGTTCAACAGTCAATGACCGGGAATGTAATGACGTATAGATTATGAGTGAGTATTTCGGGAATATAAAAACCGGAGCAGTTACGATTGCTGCCGGCATGGGAATCACCCTGAAGCATTTTTTCAATGCCATCCATCGCAAAGGTGATGCTGGTCTTGATGATGTAGATTATTTCCGTCAGGTTGACGGTCTCTGCACCCTGCAGTATCCGAGGGAGGTGATCCCCACACCAAAGCATGGTCGCTACCGTCTTTATAATAAAATTGAAGATTGTATCGGTTGCGGTCAGTGTGTCAGGGCATGTCCGATTTCCTGTATTACTATGGAGACTATCAAAGTTGCTCCGGATGATATGGCGCTTTGTGGAAAAACCTCCGATGGACAGCAGAAAAAGTTCTGGATTCCTGTTTTTGATATCGATGTGGCAAAGTGCATGACCTGCGGTATTTGCACAACAGTCTGTCCGACCGAATGTCTTGTGCATACTCCGGTAAGTGATTTTTCTGAGTTTGACCGAAGCAATTTTATCTATCATTTCGGAAACCTTTCCCATCTTGAGGCTGAGGCCAAACGTCGCAAGCTTGCTGAAATCCAGGCCAAGGCGCAGGCGGAAAAGGAGAAGAAGGCAGCGGAGGCCCTTAAGGCAAGCAAGGGCGGAGAATCAGGCGAACCAATTAATGTGCTCTAACACTATGAGTAACCCAACCTATACGGTCATCTTTTATCTCTTTGCGGCCATAACGCTCTTTTCAGCCGCCTTTGTCGTCTTTACGCGGAATGTTATCTATTCTGCTTTTTCGCTGCTCTTCACTTTTTTTGGTGTGGCTGCTCTCTATGTTTTTTTGAGTGCTGATTTCATTGCAGTTACCCAGGTTGTTGTTTATGTGGGTGGTATTCTTGTTCTGCTGCTTTTCGGTGTGATGTTTACCAACAGCATCATGCATGTCGGTCAGAAAAGTGAGGTGCTTCATATCATTCCCGGTACGCTTTTGCTTGCCGCCATTGTTGGAGGCTTGCTCTATACTTTTTATACCACGCATGGATGGATGCCCTCCGAAACCATGCTTCAGGGCAGTATTGTGGAGCGGATTGGATTTGAAACCATGTCACGCTATGTTCTTCCGTTTGAAATGGTCTCGATTCTGCTGCTTGCAGCACTTATCGGGGCAGCATTTCTCGCGCGTTTCGACAAGCCTGGTAAATAACGAATTAATAAGTCTATTACAGTATGGAACAGTTGACGACTATTGGACTCAATCATTACCTGACAATATCGGCCTTTCTGCTGGGTTTCGGCCTTTTTGCCGTCATGACCCGGAGAAATGCCATCGTTGTCCTGATGGGTGTTGAGCTTATTCTTAATGCGGCCAACATCAATTTTCTGGCATTCTCAAAATATAACGGTGGGATGGAAGGAGTGATGTTTGCTCTCTTTATTATTGTTATCGCCGCCGCTGAAGCTGCCATTGCTCTCGCTATCGTGATCAATATTTACAAGATATTCAAGAGCGTCGATGTTTCAAGTATTGATTCAATGAAAGAGTAACAGGGCGTTACAGCTCCAAAAGTATTAATTTTTTTTCGGTGTAAACTAAAGGAACATGCACAGTTTAATTCAGTTATCAATAGTCGTACTGCTGCTGCCGCTGCTCTCGTTTGTCATTCTTATCTTTTTTAATCGTCGTCTTCCCAGAAACGGTGATTTTCTTGGAGTTGGAATACTTGGCACAGCATTTGGCATCTCTGCCTATATCTTCTGGTCGGTCATTGTGCAGGCCTACGATCCGGCATTCAGGATTGCCTGGGATTTTACCTGGATTGATTTGGGCAATGTACCGGGGGTAGGCCCGCTGCAGATCAAGATGGGCGTTGTTATCGACAACCTCACGGCCATTATGCTCACAATGGTAACGCTTATCAGCCTGCTTGTTCACCTGTATTCAACCGGATATATGGCCGGGGACAAGAATTATGGAAGGTATTTTGCCTATCTGGGGATCTTTACCTTCTCCATGCTTGGCATCGTACTCTCTGATAATCTGTTCGCTATCTATATTTTCTGGGAACTCGTCGGTCTCTCTTCCTATCTTCTTATCGGATTCTTCTTTGAAAAGGATAGTGCGGCTGATGCACAGAAAAAGGCATTTCTTGCCAACCGTGTCGGCGACATCGGTATGTGGCTTGGTATTCTGATTCTCTATTCCCAGTTCCACACCTTCAGCTTCGAGCAGATCTATGCCAATCTTGCAGCAGGAAAGTTTGCTCTCTCCAATGCTTGGTTAACGGCTGCGGGTATCCTTCTCTTTATGGGCTGCGTAGGCAAGTCGGCTCAGTTCCCGCTTCATGTATGGCTTCCTGATGCCATGGAGGGCCCGACACCGGTATCGGCCCTGATCCATGCGGCTACTATGGTTGCCGCAGGCGTTTACTTTGTTGCCCGCATCTTTGTGATGCTGACACCTGACGCACTGCATGTTATCGCCTTTATCGGTGCCATGACAGCCTTCATGGCAGCAACCATAGCAATTACCCAGCATGACATCAAAAGGGTTCTTGCCTATTCGACGGTCTCGCAGCTTGGATACATGGTTCTTGGTCTTGGTGTTGGCGCCTACTCGGCATCACTCTTTCACCTTGTTACGCACGCATTTTTTAAAGCCTGTCTTTTTCTTGGTTCAGGCGCCATTATCCATGCCATGCACCATGAACAGGACATGCGCTGGATGGGCGGTCTTCGCAAACAGATGCCATGGACCTTTGCAACCTTTACCCTTGCAACGCTTGCCCTTGCCGGTTTGCCTCTTACCAGCGGTTTTCTGAGCAAAGATGCTATTCTTGCAGGCGCTCTCGGTTTTGCTGAGGTAGAGGGTGGCGGTATTTATTATCTCATTCCTGCTCTTGGATTCTTTTCTGCCATGCTTACCGCTTTCTATATGGGGCGTCAGATATGGCTTGTCTTCTTCGGTGAAAGTCGCACGCACCTGAAACCAGCCGACAATCATCATCAGGCTCATCATGCACATGCCAGTCATGATGCGCATACCGACGATCATCATGCTGCTCATGGAGTACATGAGGTTTCATGGAACATGCGGGCGCCACTTGTTGTTCTGGCGACACTTTCCGTATTTTTTGTCTATTCCCCGGATCCCCTTGATGGCGCAAAAGGGTGGTTTATGAAGATGATTCCGACCCCGGCAACGGTTGTGGGTGCCGCCAATCCACAGATAGGTGCCCATCCTGCAGGTACGGTTGCACCGCATCTTGCGGGAGTTGTTCCGGCTGCTGAAGTCGCTCTTCCTGAACATGGAGCTGCTCATGGTGTTGCCGAACATGGTGTTGCTTCAGTTGGACATGGCGGACAAGTCTACTCGGATCCGCGCCAGGCAGAAATCGTTCATGCCGGACATGCTGCGCACTACACCGCAATCTATATTTCCACCCTGATGGTTGCGCTCGGTATTGGCATGGCATTTGTTGTTTACGTCTTCAGGATTATTGATCCTGATAAAACAGCCCAATCCATCAGGCCACTTTACCTCTTTTCGCTTAACAAGTGGTACTGGGATGAGATCTATGATGCTACGGTTATCAAGGGGTCAATGGTTATTGCTAAAATGCTCTCCTGGTTCGACACCAATGTTGTTGATGGAATAGTCAATGGCGTTGCTTTTCTGGTCAGAAAATTCGCTTTCCTTAATGACGGATTTGACAGAAACGTGGTTGATGGCCTCGTGAATTTTACAGCTTTCACCGTCAATACAACGGGCGCTGTATTGAGAAAGTTTCAGACCGGCAAGGTGCAAACCTATGTTGTGATGTTGCTTCTTGTGCTTGCTGGTTACTTTGTTTTTTATTTTACACGACTGATCTACTAAGATAGATTTACTTTTAATCTGAAAACTTACAGACACGGAACATGCTGAGTTTAATTGTTTTTCTGCCTATTATTGCCGGTCTGGTAATACTTGCTGTGCCTTCATCGCAAAAGCAGATAATCAGAATTGTTTCATTGCTTGCGGCTCTTGCCCAGGGAGTGCTGGCGGTTCTGATCTGGAGAGGTTATGATCCTGCGCTACCCGGAATAACCGCTGGGCCAGGGGGAAGTCCGCTGGGCTCATTCCAGTTTGTTGAGAGGGTTCCGTGGATCAGTCTCAATCTTGGTGGTTTTGGTTCACTGAACATTGAGTATTTCCTTGGTATTGATGGAATATCGGTCACCATGGTGATTCTGACTGCCCTTGTCTCGGCAATTGGTATTCTTTCAAGCTGGACCATACAGAAACAGGTGAAGGGCTATTTTATCCTCTACAACCTGCTCGCCTCGGCTATGATGGGCTGTTTTGTAGCGCTTGACTTCTTCCTCTTTTACGTTTTCTGGGAGGTTATGCTTCTTCCGATGTACTTCCTTATTGGCATCTGGGGTGGTCCTAACCGTGAATATGCAGCGATCAAGTTTTTCCTCTATACGCTTTTTGGTTCGGTGTTCATGCTTCTTGTCATGATCGGACTCTATTTCAGTGTCATCGATCCGCTGACCGGAAACCATACCTTCAGCCTTGTTGCCATGGCAAGCCAGGAAAATTATATCAAGGATGCCATTCTCGGCCCCGATAATGTTGTGTGGCGTTATGTCGCCTTTATTGTTCTCTTTATCGGTTTTGCTATCAAGGTGCCTATGTTTCCATTCCATACATGGCTTCCTGATGCTCACGTTGAAGCGCCGACACCTATTTCGGTTATCCTTGCCGGTGTGCTTCTGAAGCTTGGTACCTATGGCATGATTCGTATCAACTTTCCGCTGTTTCCCGAGGTCTTTCAGGCCTCGATGTATGTCATAGGAATATTTGGTGCCATCAACATTATCTACGGCGCTTTCTGTGCACTGGCACAGAAGGATCTTAAAAAAATGGTTGCCTACTCTTCGATCAGTCACATGGGTTACGTGCTGCTCGGTCTTTCTGCCGGAAACAGCGAAGGTATGGTTGGTGCGCTTTATCAGATGTTTAATCATGGCACCATTACCGCCATGCTCTTCCTTCTGGTCGGTGTTATCTATGACCGGGCGCATACTCGCCAGATCGAAAAATTCGGCGGACTCGCTTCATACATGCCGGTCTATGCGGCCATTGTTACGGTTGCCTGGTTTGCCTCTCTTGGTCTTCCTGGTCTGAGTGGTTTTATCTCTGAAGCGTTGGTCTTTGTTGGCGCTTTCAGTTCTGAAACAACAAGGCCTATCGCCATTGTCTCGGTGCTCGGCATTGTTTTCGGTGCAGCTTACCTGCTCTGGTCTCTGCAAAGGATGTTCCTTGGCAAGAGAAGGGATGATGCGGCTTATGATCTTGAAGTTGGTGAAGATGGTCATGAGCATATCCATTTTCATGACTGGAAGGGAAAGCTTGATCTTGACGGACGTGAGCTTGCCATGCTTGTCCCGCTCGTTGTGATTACTATTTTCCTTGGTATCTATCCGATGCCTGTGCTCGGTATGCTGACGACGAGCATTAACAAGTTGGTTCAAGTGCTTTCACCCGTGGTGATGTCACAGATGTGATTTAATGGAATTGACTGAGGTTAAAGAATAAACGAAGAGAATTATGTTCGAGCTGCCATCAGGTGCTGAAATTCAAGGTATAATTGCGAGTCTGAAAGCAAGCGTTGGATTTTTTATACCTGAAATTTATCTGTCCGTGCTTTTTATGCTCTTGATCCTGGTTGATCTCGTTGCAAAAGGGCGCAAAAACAATCTGCTCTCCATAACAACCCTTCTCGGGCTTGCGGGCAGCGTCGTCTTCATTTACCAGCAGGATAGCCTGCCAGCGGGAGAGCTTTTTTTCGGGATGTATGTCCTTGATGAGTTTGCTCTCTTTTTTAAATACTTTTCCGTCTTCTCGGGTATGCTTGCCGTTATCGTTACGATGGCTGACGAGCAGTTCGAGCGGGAGGTGAAAAGTATGGGTGAGTATTATGCGCTCATCGTAGCTATGGTAATCGGTATGATCATGATGGCCTCTTCTGCTGATCTGCTGATGATCTTCCTTTCGATGGAGCTGGTGAGTTTCACCGCATACATTCTTACCGGCTATTTCAAACGCGACGCCCGTTCATCGGAAGCTGCCCTGAAATATCTTGTGTATGGCGCAGTCTCATCAGGCCTCATGGTCTACGGTTTTTCACTCATCTACGGTCTTACTGCCCAGACTAATCTCATCAAGATCAGCGCCGAGCTCGCCACACATGGCTACGATCCGCTCCTGATGATTCTGGCTACGCTCCTGATTCTGGCTGGATTTGGCTATAAGATTGGTGCCGTACCGTTCCATTTCTGGACGCCCGACGTCTATGAAGGAGCCCCGACTCCCATTACCGCTTATCTTTCCGTTGCCTCAAAGGCAGCAGGGTTTGCCCTGCTTATGCGCTTTTTCTATGTCGCTGTGCCCCATGGTGGTCTTCCCTACGAAGATATTCTCGGTTTCGACTGGCTCTCGCTGCTCCTGATCCTCTCTGTTGCATCAATGATTTATGGCAACGTCGTGGCTCTCTGGCAGAAAAATGTCAAACGCTTGCTCGCATACTCTTCCATTGCTCATGCGGGTTATCTGCTCCTCGGTGTCATTCTTATAAACAAGATTGGTACCCAGGCGACCCTTGTCTATCTGCTCTCTTATTTCCTCATGAATTTCGGAGCATTCTATGTCGTGATTCTTATCTCGAACAAAACCGGCAGTGAAAACCTTGACGATTATCGTGGCCTTGGCAAAAGAATGCCGCTTGCAGGCGCTGCATTGACCGTCTTTTTGATCTCTCTTGTCGGCCTTCCCCCGACGGTGGGCTTTTATGGCAAGTTTATGATCTTCCTTGCACTGCTCGACAAAGGTTCCCTCTACATCTGGATTGCCCTTATCGGTATCATGACCAGTGTGATATCGCTCTACTACTACATGCTGATTCCTCTCAACATGTTCCTTCGTGAATCAAAACAGCCTGACGACAGGAATATGAACCCCGGGATGACCGCTCAAATTTTGATGGCCTTCCTGATGTTTCTGACCATCTTTTTCGGTCTCTTTTTCACACCGCTCTCTGATTTTGCCATGCATTCATCCTCCATGTTTGGCATTACCTTTCCAGTGAAGTGAGCAGAGCCTGAGTCAATGCTTTAGACCCCGTTTTTCGCAAGGATGAACGGGGTTTTTTTATGGGAGTTCCGAGAACAATTGTTACCTTTTGGATAATGAGTTTTTATGATGATCATTTCGGAAATGAAAGGATAAATCCCTTAATTCTCTTATTTTCTTAAGAAATAGTTCCAGATAAACTGATATTATTAAATGGAGGTAGTGATGCAAAGTAATCAGACCTTTGCCGATGTATTCAGAGCGAGGGGGGTAAGCCGCAGAGACTTTCTGAAGTTCTGCTCCCTTACATCAGTCTATCTTGGTCTTTCACCGTCTCTGCTGCCCACTATTGTCGAGGCAATGGAGAAGAAACCAAGGACTCCGGTAATCTGGCTTCACGGCCTTGAATGCACCTGCTGTTCCGAGTCTTTTATCCGATCATCCCACCCCTCTATTGAAGACATACTCTTCAACATGATCTCCCTTGATTATGATGATGTTCTCAGCGCTGCTGCAGGTCATCAGCTTGAGGATCAGCGCCGCAGGATCATGAAAGAGTACAAGGGAAAATACATCCTCGCTGTTGAAGGAAACGCCTCCACAAAAGATGATGGCGTTTATTGCATGGTAGGCGGCGATTCTTTTCTGAATACTCTGAAAGAGACTGCCGCCGATGCAGCAGCAATCGTTGCGTGGGGTGCCTGTGCTTCATTTGGTTGTGTGCAGAATGCTGATCCCAACCCAACAGGAGCCGCTCCGGTTTCCGATATCATCAAAGACAAGCCCATTATCAAGGTACCAGGCTGTCCACCGATATCAGAGGTGATGACCGGTGTTATTACCCATTTCCATACCTTTGGCACCTTACCTGAACTTGACCGTTTTGGTCGTCCAAAAGCTTTTTATAACACGAGGATTCACGATAAATGCTATCGGCGTGCTTTTTTTGATGCAGGCATGTTTGTTTCAAGCTTTGATGATGAAGCGACAAGAAAAGGGTGGTGCCTCTACAAGATGGGTTGCAAAGGTCCAACCACCTATAATTCCTGTTCCAAGATACAGTGGAACGGGGGCACAAGCTTTCCGATCGGTTCCGGTCACCCTTGTATTGGCTGCTCTGAGCCGAATTTCTGGGACAGAGGTCCATTCTACCAGAGACTTGCCGATGTCCCGTTCCTTGGCACTGACAGCAATGCCGACAAAATTGGTATTATTGCCGTTGGTGCCGCCGCTGCGGGCGCTGCCGCACATGCTGCAGTGACCGCTGTAAAGAAGGCAAAATCAGAGAAGCATGATCATCAAGATAAAGCTTAACCCAGGGAGTAGCTCATGGCCAAAAAAATAGTAGTTGATCCGATTCCTCGTATTGAGGGACATTTGAGAATAGAGGCGACGCTGAACGACAGCAATATGATTGAGGAGGCCTACTCCAGCGGCACGATGTGGCGGGGGATTGAGGTGATTCTTAAAGGACGCGACCCGAGGGATGCATGGGCTTTTGCCGAACGTATCTGCGGTGTCTGTACGACCGTACACGCCCTTGCATCGGTTCGTTGCGTTGAGGATGCACTTGGTATCGCGGTTCCGACCAATGCCCGTATCATCAGGAATCTGATGAATGCAACACAGGTGACCCAGGATCACCTGGTGCACTTTTACCACCTTCACGCTCTTGACTGGGTCGATGTTGTCAGCGCTCTCAAGGCCGATCCGAAACAGGCCTCCGTTATAGCACAGAGCATCTCTCCATGGCCGAAATCATCACCAGGCTACTTCAAGGAGTTGCAGCAGCGCCTTGTCGGCTTTGTTGAAAGTGGTCAGCTTGGCATTTTCTCAAACGGTTACTGGGGCCATCCGGCCTACAAGCTTCCACCGGAAGTGAACCTTATTGCTGTGGCGCACTATCTTGAGGCGCTTGATTTCCAGAAAGAGATTGTCAAGATCCATACCATTTTTGGAGGCAAGAATCCTCATCCAAACTATCTGGTGGGTGGTATGGCCTGTGCCATTGATCCCAACAGTGATACGGCTATCAATATCGAGCGGTTGTCGATGATCAAGAAAATCATTGACGAAACCCAGACTTTTATCGACCAGGTCTATATTCCCGATTTGCTTGCCATTGCAGGATACTACAAGGATTCATTGTATGGCGGAGGCCTTGGCAACTATCTCAGTTATGGCGATTTTCCCGAGACAACGCTTGAAGATTTCAAGACGCTGCTCTGGCCGAGGGGAGCGATTCTCAACAAGGATCTCACGACCGTTATTGATGTCGATCCAAGGGATGCGTCACAGGTAACCGAAGAGGTGAGCCACAGTTGGTATACCTACACAAAGGGAGATGCAAAGGGTCTGCATCCCTGGCAGGGAGAGACCACCCCGAAATATACCGGCCCAAAACCACCTTTCGAGCATCTCGATACCGACAAAAAGTACAGTTGGCTCAAGACCCCGCGCTGGAAAAATCATCCGATGGAGGTGGGCCCTCTTGCTCGCGTGCTGATTGCCTATGCCAAGGGCGACCCCATGATCAAGGAGACGGTCGGGCTGGTGCTTTCAACACTTGGTGTTGGCCCTGAAGCGCTCTTTTCGACGCTGGGCCGAACTGCGGCCAGAGGCATTGAATGCAAGCAGACGGCAGGCTTCATGCGCCATTACTACGATCAACTGGTTGCCAATATCAAAACCGGTGATCTCCGTACCTTTAACAGTGAGCGGTGGGACCCCTCAACCTGGCCTGAAGAGTGCAAGGGATTCGGTTACACTGAAGCGCCCCGTGGTTCGCTTGGTCACTGGATTCACATCAAAGATCAGAAGATCAAGGAGTACCAGATTGTTGTTCCCTCCACCTGGAATGCCTCTCCGCGTGATGCCAATGGTAATTCAGGAGCTTATGAGTCAGCATTGAAAGGTACGCCGATGGTCAATCCGGAACAACCGCTTGAGATTCTCAGAACGGTGCACTCATTCGATCCGTGTCTTGCCTGTGCCTCGCATCTCTTTGACATGAACGGCAAGGAGATTACATCGGTTACAATCGTCTAAACGGAGCTGTGTCATGGGGAGAATAATAGAAGAAATCTACGTCTGGAGGCTGCCTGTCAGGTTTTATCACTGGATCAATGCCCTGTGTATGGTGGTTCTTTTTGTAACGGGAATGTATATCGCCGCCCCTTTGCTGAGCCCTCCGCTCGGTGAAGCGGTCTGGTATAAGGGCATGGGCTGGTGGCGTTATATGCATTTCGTTTTTGCCTTTATTTTTATCGCCAACTTTCTTTTCCGCCTCTATTGGGCGCTCTTTGGTGGTGATAAATATGCCCGCTTTGGCGGTTTCAGGCCATGGTCGCCCTCCTGGTGGGGCAAGCCCTTCAGGGAGCAGGTTGAGTCCTATCTCTTTCTGCGCACGGATGAGCCGAACTACGTAGGTCATAACCCCGTTGCAGCTCTGGCTCACTTTGTCTTCATTTTCTGCGGCTCGACCTTCATGATTCTTTCGGGCTTGGCAATGTATGGTGAAAACAATCCGGGAGGGTTCAACGAAACCTTGTTTGGCTGGATGATTCCCCTTTTCGGCGGTAGCTACACCCTTCATTTCATACACCATCTTGGGGCATGGATGTTGCCGATTTATGTCATCATGCACCTTTATGCGGTTATCCGTCACGATGTGGTCGATCGTACCAGCGTTACCTCTTCAATCATTACCGGTTTCAAGCACAAGGTTGAAGAAGAACCTGTTTGAGTGGAAAGTATTGCGTTATCTGTTTTTGTTCTGTCTAAAGCCCATTGCAGAGGTTTAACCTTCCCGCAGTGGGCTTTTTGTTATCATGCTCAACCAATCAATTTTGCTGTGAAGTACAATCGTATCAATATTATCGGCCTTGGCAACGTGCTCCATGGCGATGAGGGTTTCGGAGTTGCAGCTCTCAACCGTTTTCGTGAATCATCGGATTTTCCTGAACGGGTGAACTGTATCGATGGCGGAACCCAGGGAATCTACCTGCTCGACTACATCGAGTCGTGCGATGCCGTCATTGTTTTTGACGCACTCATTCCCCTCGACTATGAGCGCCGGGTCTATGTCTATCGCAATGATGAACTACCCGCTTTTATTCATCGCAAAATGTCCTCGCATCAGATGGGATTCAGCGAATTGCTCGGACTGGCCCGGCTGCGCGGCAAAATGCCCCATGAGCTTGTGCTGATTGGCGTTCCTCCCAAAGAGCTTGAACTCTCCATGGAATTAAGTCCTGAAGTTGCTCTCCTGCTGCCTGAAGCGGTAGAGGCGGGGCGGGAAATTGTAGAAGGATGGTTGGCGGAGGAGTAGCCTGAACATTCTGTTCTCATCGTCCCGGAGGTTTGATTCCGGGAGCGATGGGGGAAGAGAGAAGGGAGAGCTACGGCTTGATCAGACGCAGAAACTCACTTCTGGTAGACTGTGAAGTAATGAATTGACCCGACATGGCAGAGGTTGTGGTGACAGAATTGATTTTTTCAACGCCACGCATCACCATGCAGAGATGCTTTGCCTCAATGACAACCGCCACACCTTTCGGGTTCAGCACATTCTGAATGGCATCCCGGATCTGCTGGGTAAGCCGTTCCTGTACCTGGAGTCGGCGAGCAAAGACTTCAACCACCCGGGCAAGCTTTGAAAGCCCCACAATTTTACCGTCTGGAATATAGGCAACATGCGCCTTGCCGAAAAAGGGGAGCATATGGTGTTCGCACATTGAAAAGAGGTCGATATCCCGCACCAGCACCATTTCATCATAGGCCTCGGTAAAAACCGCCTTTTTCAAAAGCTCTTCAGGATCCTCACGATACCCTTTGGTCAGAAAGCGAAGCGATTTCGCAACCCGTTCAGGTGTTTTCAGCAACCCTTCCCGTTGAGGGTCCTCTCCGATTCCTTCAAGCATGGCAGAGACCGCACTGGAGATCCCGTTGATAATCATGGGGTCGTTTTGTACATGTTCCGCCATGCAGTCGTCATCATCGTAGCAGCTCCTCCTGCCTGAAGGAAGGGGGTTACTCTCCGAGATAGCGGACGGCATTTTTTCCTGTTTCATAGATAGTCACTTCATGGAGCGAAAGCTCCCGGTTATTGATGTTGTGCAGTCGTTTTTCAAGAATATCCCATATCAGCACCGCGAGCACTTCGGTAGTAGGAACGCACTCCTGCAGTTCCGGTACGTCATGGTTCAGGTGTTTGTGGTCGAACCGGGCAATGATCTCCTCCTCAAGGATTATTTTAAGCTCTTTCAAATCGAAGAGAAAACCCGTCTCCTGGTTTGCAATGCCCGAAATGGTCACGTCAAGCAGATAATTGTGCCCGTGGCCGAATGTATTGCTGCATTTTCCATAAAGCTCAAGGTTCTCCTGCTCCGTAAAGAGCGGATTGAAAAGACGGTGAGCGGCATTAAACTCGATTTTCCGTGAAACGTAGACCTTCCTTGGCTTCCTTAAAAGATCATTCATAGATTGGTCAGATAATTTACCGCTCTGCCGAGGCGCTTCAGCCTCATTTCGGGGGGAGCGTAAGTTACTTTTTTCTGATTATTTTCCTTTTTGTTCTGCTCTAACCGGGGCCGCTCTCTATAAGTTTCATGTTTCGAAAGCATTAGTGGCACTGCTGCCACTCAAAGGCAGAACAAGCTCGTTATTCGGCTAATTTTATTCTCTAAACAGATATGCATGTAACTGTCACGTTCAATGAAAAAATGCCGCTCTCCGGCATAGATGGCAAAGGCCATCAAACCCTTTTTGACACCTCTCCCGAGTTTTCAGGCACCGGCTCTGCAGCTTCACCAATGGATACCGTCCTTGAAGCGCTTGGCGCCTGCTCCATGATGGATATCATCAGCATTCTGAAAAAGATGAGAAGAGAGCCGCTCCTCCTCAAGGCAGAGGTAACGGCTCAAAGGGCTGAAGAGCACCCCAAGGTTTTTACCGCAATCCAGATACTCTACACCCTTGAAAGTCCAGGTTGCACCCCTGCCGAATGTGAAAAAGCCGTGCGCCTTTCGATGGAGAAGTACTGCAGCGTTGCCGCCATGCTGAGAGCGTCGGGGTGCAACATAACCTGGTCAGCGGAGCTTGTGCAGGGAGAACGGAAAGAAGAGGAATCAGGGTTGGTAAAGGAGTGATAAAATCTTTACGTTCTTGACCGCGGTATCATCAATCAAAAAATTTCATTATGGCACAGTCACTCCATGATCTCATTCAGTCAAGTCCTCTTCCCGTCTTTGTCGATTTCTGGGCAGAGTGGTGCGGACCCTGCAGAAGCGTTGCTCCAGTGGTCAAACAGCTTGCCGCAGAATTCAAAGGCAGGCTTACGGTGGTGAAGGTGAACGTCGATAAACAGCCCGAAGCAGCATCCCGATACCAGGTACAGAGCATTCCTGCGCTCATGCTCTTTCACCGGGGAGAGCTGAAATGGCGAACTGCCGGAGCCCTTTCCTATCCGCAACTGAAAGCCGAGGTGACGAAGGCGCTCGGTATTTAATCTAAAAGTGTGACGTGCATGATAAGTGCGAATTTGGCCGCTGGCACTGCATTGAAATTTCTAGCGACCTCCGCAACATCAGGTTGCAGTTGCTCAATAAAATTCAAAAAATAAACTTATAGGTTGATTTTTATGAAGTTGGTTCGTATTATTACCGACAGGGTTACCGGGGAAGGTTTGTACGCAATCCGGTTTGCCGCAAGTCAGCCTGACGAGTTTGAGCGGCTTTTTGACCTTTGGATTCGGGTTATCTTTACCGCTTTTTTCAGGATCACAGGAGTGAAGTACAAAGTGGCATATACAAAGGAATATCTGTTGAACAAGCGGTTAAAGCTACTCGTCATGAGGCGAAACTTCTGCAGCAAACCATGTTTTCGCTTGCGAAGAACGGCATTTCAGGTCGCCAGCAAGTGTTGCAGAATATCTTTCAGCCGCTCAACAACAATGAGTATACCCTGAAACCTCTGCAGAAAAGCAAGGCACGGGGCAACAGGGAAAAACGATGGTTGCGAATTTATGCAATACGCTTTGCGGCAAACTGTTTTGTTATCACCGGTGGCGCTATAAAAGTAACACTGAACATGGAGGCTCCATATTTGCAGGAAGAGCTGCAGAAACTTGAAAAAGTCAGGCAATTCCTTGTTGACCATGATTTACGAGACCAAACTGATTTTGAATATCTGGAGATATGAACCGATGACCATAAGCAACATGAAAGAAAAAATTGATAACCTCCTGTCAAAAGAGCCTTCGAGGTGGATGGAAAAAGCGTTACGCGATGAGGTAAATGAGGCTTGGCTGGAGAGGTCTTCCAATATTGCACTGCGTATTCTTGGTGCTTTACAGGCAAATAGAATGACGCAGAAAGAGCTTGCTGAAAAAACCGGAGTCAGCCCTCAGCAGGTAAGCAAACTGCTCAAAGGGAATGAAAATCTTACCCTTGAAACCATAGCAAAGTTTGAGGCTGCCCTTTGTATAGTGCTCATTGCAATACCGGAAAGCGTTAGCGGGAGTGAGGCTGAATTGAGCACTGCACACGTTCAAAAAAAATCTGCATCAAGGATAAGAGGATCAAAAGCTTTGCTATCCGCTCCTCAAGGCCGTGCAGCAGAAAAAGTTCACGAAGCCGGGTCAGGTTATGGAAAAAAGGCAAGGAAAAAGGTAAACATCAGAGGTTAAAAAAATCGAACAGTCAGTACTCGCCAAAGCATTCAAAGGCGAACTCGCCACCTCTTACCCCAACGACGAACCCGCAGAAGATCTGCTGAAACGGATTCTCAAAGAAAAAGCCAAACTCGAAAGCACCAAAAAGCCCAGATCAAAACGATCCGCCAAAACGGAGATAGTTGTTGCTTGAAAGCGAACTGTTCACCAAATTTAAAAGAGGAAAAAAGCAGTTATCGGCCACGTTACAGATCGTTATGGACTCATGATGAAAATCCGGACAGTCACACTGAAGAATTTTCGGGGTATTGAGGAGTTGTGCCTCCCGTTTGATGCGGGGCTGACGGTTATCGCTGCGGTTAACGGGGGAGGGAAAACGACGGTTGTTGATGCATTGGCCATGTTACTATCCTGGTTGACAGCTCGAACGAAACGTGATTCAGGCAAGGGACGTTATATCAAAGACGTTGAGATTAAAAATGGAGCGAAATTTTCTCTTCTTTCCGTTCAAACATCTTCTGGCGAGTGGTTGATAGCAAAAAACCGCATAGGAACACACGCTCTCAGCATGAGTAACTTTACCGTTCTTCAGGATATCGTTCGTCACTTTCGACATCAGTTGGAGAGAGATCATTCCCTGCCTGTTTTTACCTGTTATCCTGTTGATCGGGCAGTGAAGGATACTGATTTGCCTCAACGAATAAGAACAAGGCACGAATTTGATCCCATCTCAGTCTACGATAACCTTTTGAGCAGCGGTGCGAATTTTCGCCTCTTTTTTGAGTGGTTCCGTGAACGGGAAGATATTGAAAATGAGAACCTTCGAGCCAAAGGCATACTCAATAACGTCGACCCAATGGAGTTTCTTGATCCGCAGTTGCAAGCCGTGCGGAGTGCGCTTGAGAAGTTTCTGCCTGAATACCATGACTTTAGGATAAAGCGTCAGCCCCTTCGCATGGTTGTAACGAAAGGAGATCAGGAGTTGAGAATTGATTCGCTTTCGGTTGGTGAAACCTGCTTTATTGCGCTGATCGGCGATATTGCCCGTCGTCTGGCAATTGCAAATCCCCGGAAGCAGAATCCACTTGATGGCGAAGGGGTTATCCTGATTGATGAAATAGATCTTCATCTCCATCCGGCTTGGCAGAGAAGAGCGGTTACCAATCTCACAAAGGTCTTTCCGAATGTGCAGTTTGTTGTCACAACTCATTCGCCACAGATACTCAGTGAAGTTGCACCCGAATCTATTCGATTGCTTTACCAGGAGGATAACCACATAAAGTTTACCATTCCCAGGCAGTCCATCGGTTTGAACTCGGCAGAAATTCTCCGGGAGTTGATGGATGATCCGGGAATCAACAGCGCCGTCCCGAAGCGTATTGAAGAGATTGCTGCAAAAATCGACCATGATCAGTTTGATGTTGCAAGGGAGCTTATCCAAAAACTGAAAGTCGATTTGAAGGGATCGATTCCAGATATTGTGGAAGCTGAAGCGACTATTGCTATGCTGGAGCCCGAGAGGGAAGTTGGCGAATGATTCCCATTACCAAAACTACGGAACCACAATCCTTGCAGCATTACAGGTTGCAACAAGGAGCAGTTTTTGATGGACAGAATTTTACACCAGTAAAACAGGATATACGAGTTCAACTTGTTGCAGAACAGGGTTATCTTTGTGCTTACTGCATGGGTCGCATTGAGCCTGACGACAGGAATATGAAAGTAGAGCATTGGCACTCCCGCAAGAAATATCCGGAACAACAGCTCAACTATGCCAACCTGCTCGGTTGCTGTTGTGGTAATGAGGGATTTCCTGATGCTCTGGCTCATTGTGATACCAAAAAACGTGATGATGACCTTCTTTTTAACCCTGCTGAACCCGGTCATCACTCACGATTGAAGATTCGCTATGAGTTTAACGGGACTATCAAGTCAGACGATGCTCTGTTTGATTGCCAGCTTAATGAAATTCTCAATCTGCAATGATTAACTCTGATTACGGTCAGGTATTCATCCGGTTTGTGGGAACGCATGCTGAATATGATAAAATTGATGCAACAATGATTTAGGAGAATGTCATGCAAATCAAACCGATAAAGACAGAACAAGACTATCAGCAGGCGCTCAAACGCCTTGAGGAGATATTTGATGCAAAAACGGATACAAAGGATGGTGACGAGCTTGAAATCCTCGGAATTCTGATTGAAAACTACGAAGAAGAGCACTTTCCCATTGATAGTCCTGATCCCATTGCTGCCATTGAATTTCGAATGGATCAAATGGGGATGGACCAACAGGATTTGACAAGGATTATCGGATCGAAAAGCCGGACAAGTGACCTGTTAAACCGGAAGCGCCCGTTATCGATCCGTCAAATTCGGCTTCTGCACAAGGAACTGCACATACCCGCTGATGTATTGCTGAAGGTCTATTGAGATTTTTCCAGGGGGCTTCGCCCCCAGGGGAGATTGTTCAATAAGAGAAGAGGCCGGTGTATGTTTATATATTACTCACAGTAAAGAATCAGTCAGCATAACATGTGGGGAGGTGACATGCCGAGAGGAGCGAGACTTGATGCGCCGGGAACATTGCATTATGTGATTATCCGTTGAATGGAGCGGGGTGCTATTTTTAAAACGCAGCCTCGGTCTGATTTACGGTGAGTTTTGTGTAGGCTGCTCTAAAACCATCAATAAGGATAAGTCAGGCAATAGCTGACAGCCCTTTCTGTTTTATTAGAGAAAGGAGCTTGAGTGTCGGGCCTGCCGGTTTTTTGAGTCCGCGTTCCCATTGGCTGACTGAATCTTTGCTCACATTCATGTATAGGGCGAAAACCGTCTGGCTCACCTCCTCACGCTCACGCAAGGCTTTAATCTCAGTTGCACTGAACTCATGTACCGGTGTCAGGCAGGCTTCGTCAAACTGGCGCATCGTTTTTTTGTCGATAACACCAGCATCATACATGCCTGACATGGTTTCATGGATCGCTGCAAATGCATCGCTCTTGTAGGTTTTAGTCATTTTCATTGGGTTCTACAGGTATAAAATTCCCGGTTGTAATGAGTTGTTCGAGCTGTTCCTCGGAAAGTGCAAAAGTGCTTTTTGCCATCTTTTTGAACCATCGAATCTCGTCTGTTTTTATGTTATCCTTGTCCTTTTTTGGAAAGCCATAAACAAAGAATGCTTTTTCTTTTGCGCGATAGAGAACAATTGACCTAAAGCCGCCTGATTTCCCCTCATTTGGTCGAGCAATTCTCTGCTTGATAACTCCGCCTCCATAATCTGCATCTATAAGCCCACTCTCGGCATCTTTTACTGTTTCGCACAGGTCAGTGTCGAGAATGCCCTTTTCCCTGGCGAACTTGGCAAACCACTTGTTTTTGAAAATCTTCATGATTTTATCCCAACTGGTGAGAGCTGCCTTATGCTTGAATATATAGAACCAAGTCCTGTGTTACAAGAGTCCGTCTACCGGGAGAGGCTCTTGCTGAATATAAGGCAGTTATGATGTTTTGTACGCTTTGAAGGTGTACGTCTCGAATAACGTCCTATATTCCTGTGAATAGTCATGAACCAACAGGAGGGTATGGTTATGCCACAGATTCCGGTAGAAGGTAACGAGAGGTTGTCGCTGCGGATTGCTTCGGAAGAGAAGTCTCTTTTGATGCGTGCTGCGGCAATACAGAATACGCATTTGACGGAGTTTGTCACCCGCACCGTTGTTTCTGCGGCTCAAAAGGTAATCGATCAGTACGAACTGATAGAGCTTACAGGGAGGGATCGCGTACATGTCCTGAAATTGCTGGAAGATCCTCCGCTACCTAATGCAAAACTCATGGCAGCAGCACGTGCTTTGCCGAAGCGATCATGACTCTTCCTGCCTGGCACGAAGAGCCGATCACCAAAAGCCATGACCGCCGGTTTGCTTTTGATTGCGGGGATGAAGCCTTGAATGAGTTTTTGTGGCGTCATGCCAGAAAAACTCATATCAGTGGCGGGGCCAAAACTTTTCTGGCAGTGGAAAATAGTGACGTCAGGAAGATTCTCGGCTTTTACAGTATAGCCCCGGCGTCTGTTACCTATGAGAAAACTCCGGAAGTGATCAAACGAGGATTAGCCCGCCATGAGGTGCCGGTCTTCAGGCTTGGTCGTTTAGCAGTTGACCGATCTGTTCCGGGCCGCAGTATGGGTGGGCAGTTATTGCTTGCTGTCGCTCGTCGTTGCTTGCTTGTTGCTGCACAGGTTGGCGGTGTTGCTCTTCTCATCGATGCGAAGAATGATCTGGTTGCACAGTGGTATGCCAGCTATGGGGCAGTGCCGTTGCTTGATGCACCGCTTTCACTTCTTTTGCCGTTCAAAACTATCCATGCGGCCCTTGTTTCAGCAGGGAAACTTTGAAAAGCTGATCTGTGGGATTCGCTCGGTGAGCACGTAGCTCAACAAGAGGTGCTGCTGTTTATTTCCCTATAGTGCTCATAGTTCAGTTTCAGTCAGCAATCTGATTACATTTTTGCAGAATTATCCTAAATGATTAAATTAATCAAAATGGATAAAATGTGCTGAATTGGAGAAACGAACACCACATTACCATCTCGACGAGGTTCAAGCTATCGTCGCCGATGAAAACTCCCGACCGTTTACTGTAGCAGCATTACGTGGCGGCTTGTCGTTGGGTTTAACCGAGGTTGAGATGCGCTTGGTCGTGCTTTCTCTTTCACGATCAGATTTTTACAAATCTATGACAACTCATGCCGACCATCAACTATGGCAGGATGTCTATCATGGTGAGACTCAGGATGGCGTGGCTGTTTATATCAAAATTACCGGTTATGTTGATGGAAGACCGCCTGTTATTCAGTTTAAGGCAAAATGAAGTGAGGTTCAGATGAAATGTCCTGTATGCGGCCATCCCGATATGGTTAAAAAAGTTCTTGATGAAACGCTTGCTTATGGAGGGCAATCGCTGACGTTGCATGCAATGCATGGAGAGTTCTGTTCGCATTGCGGCGAAGGTGTCTGGGACGACGAGAGTTATCGGCGTTATACAGAGGCGCAGGCCGGGTTGTTACGTTCGGTGAAGGGGGATGTCGGGGAAGACATTCGTCGTATCCGTAAAAAACTCAATCTTACCCAGGCTGAACTTGCATCGGTATTTGGTGTCGGGAAAATGGCTTTTTCCAGATATGAAAGAGGTGAAAGCCGACCTCCTGCTCCTCTGGTCAAGTTATTGAAACTCATTGATCGCCATCCGGATTTACTCGGGGAGATGCGAAACGTTTGAGGCATATTTCCTGCTGATGAACGGATTCAGGGGAGTGGTTCAGGAATTCAAGGCGATTATTGAAGTGGACCCCAACCGGTAGACAAAAAGAGGTTGAGTTTAAGTTGGTAGCCTGACCTGTTCATGCAGCGGAAAGGCGCTGCCCCATTTCATCGAATTTATCCACAATCCTTGCTCAACCGCCTGATGCAGAAGCATAGACATCATCTGGTGTCTGATAGCCCAACGACTGTTGTAACCGCTCGGTCAAGCTGGTGTTACCACGACAGGAGGGTCGCGCGACTGTTTACCAGGGCAACGTTACTGTCGGAAATTATCCGACATAGAGGGAACATTCGGGAGTGGCAGGAGACCGGTACGATGATAACACAGATTTCCGTGCGTTGCGCGGGAACTCGTGGTTCAACCCCTGGCATCAGGAACTTCTTCATCGGTTTTCGAGTTGTTCGTTTCAGTCATCTTTATGAAAACCTGAACATTAGCTATCTGGAGCTCCGGGCTTGATGGTCTGAGTAGATGAATGTTGGAGCCCTTGACGCCATTGAAGGGGCCTTATAAAAAAAAAGAGCCGTACCCTGTCAGGAAGTCTTCAATGCAATCGTGAACGTTATCTTGAAACAGATGCATAAGTCCTTTGCCGCTCTTCCGGAAAACATTGTCATTTTTGACGGTGTCTGCAATCTGTGCGAATTTTTGGTGAATTTTATTTTTGAGCACGATACTGCCGGGCATTTCTCTTTCACTCCGGCCCAGTCTCCTCTTGGAGCGTCGTTACTCAAGCATTTTGGCATCAATACGTCGCGTCTTGACACTGTCGTTCTTGTCAGGGGTGACCGCGCCTTTACCCGAAGTGCCGCTGCCATTGAAATCGCCTCCAGACTCGACATGCCATGGAATCTGCTCACCGTATTCCAGGCGGTTCCCGAACTCCTGCGGGATGTGATGTACGATCTGATAGCGCAGAACCGGTATCAGTTGTTCGGAAAAAAAGAGCAATGCATGTTGCCGTCCGATGAGTTGCGCAGGCGTTTTCTCGAACAACTGTCGGGATAGCCAGCCATCGCAAGCGACATTGATCTCTTCATCGGAAAAGAATAAAAACCATGTCAGACAACACAGCGGATCGTTTTTTTGCATATCTCAACTGGCTTCTCAATCCATTTCACGGACTGGAGACAACGGAAGTCTATGATCTGATTGGTACCACTTCTCTTACCGAGCACAGGCTCTATCTGAATCTTGGCTACTGGCGGGATGCGGATACCATCGATGAGGCCAGTGAAGCGCTTGCTCTTCTGGTGGCGGAACGGGGTGGTATGGTTGCAGGTGATGTGGTGCTGGATTGCGGGTATGGTTTTGGCGACCAGGATATTCTCTGGGCCAGGATCATGAAACCTGAAAAAATCATCGGTCTGAATATCACACGCTCTCAGGTTGAACGGGCCCGGATACATGTTGTGGATGCAGGGCTCGGGAATATGATCGATTTGAGGGAAGGTTCGGCAACAGAGATGCCGATTGCAGATGAATCCATCGATCTGGTTGTTTCTCTGGAAAGCGCTTTCCACTACAGGAGCCGTGAGGATTTTTTCAGGGAGGCGTATCGGGTGTTACGACCGGGTGGAAGGCTGGTGACGGCCGACATTGTCCCGACCAAACAGTCCGGTAATCCCTTCAGGCTGATGGAGCAATGGATTTCATGGAGTCTTGTGGCCGGTAAATTCAATATTCCGCAGGAAAACTACTATCTGATTCCGTCATACACCAGCAAGCTCTTGAGCGCCGGATTCGTCAGTATCGAGATCAAATCAATACGCGACGATGTCTATCAGCCTCTTCATGAGTATCTGTCAAGAGATCAAACGTTTGTCAGGAAGCTGCCTCCGGTTGCCAGGACGTTTGCAAAATCAGCATTCCATCGCTCTGCAGAGAGTGTCTACGCTGGCCTTGACTATATTCTCTCCTATGCTGAAAAGCCGGAGAAATCGGGGTGACATATGTCATTATGTACTCCGCATTCTGTTTTTTGCCAATTGCAGCTCGGTTTTCGGTGTTGCCTGAGATTTTTTTTCATAAATCCATGATGCAACATAATCATGCTATCTTGAACGGTAACCAATAGTAAAATATGGTTAAACTCAGGATGGCGTGGCTGTTATTTGGTGTCGGGAAAATGGCTTTTTCCAGATATGAAAGAGGTGAAAGCCGACCTCCTGCTCCTCTGGTCAAGTTATTGAAACTCATTGATCGCCATCCGGATTTACTCGGGGAGATGCGAAACATTTGAGGCACATTTCTTGCTGATGAATCGGTGGTTTTGGCAGAAGGATCATTTGTGAGCTGAATGCAGGTGGCGCGGCCTGATTATTCTTTTGCCTGGTAAGGCTCCATGATATAGCCGAGGCAATCCTGCAGGATAACCTTCACGTCGCGGGTCAACATTGATGGCACGACCGGCACTCTGGTGAGAATGCGGTTGTCGCTGAAAAGAAGGTAGCGGTCGGTGACGTCGTGGTTCAGGTTGTCTATGACCATGAGCGGCGGTTGCCCGTTAAGGTAACGACCCAGTTCCGTTCCCTCTGGCACCCTCTCGAAATTGAGTGTTTCGAGCTCCTCACGGAAACAGATATCAGTATTGTCATCGAACTGGCCGAATCCGGGCCGTATGCCTTCAGAGAGGAGTATCCTTGCTGTGGTATGGAACAGATCGTTATGGTGATTCGCTGGTGGAGTGAAAAGGCTCTCCTCGGGCAGTTCAAGGCAGTGGCGGAGATAATTTTCTACATGCTTTGTCCCTGCCGCATCACCTGAAACTCCGCATTCAAGCGTGACCGCAGGGCAAATCGCGGAGAGTGCGACCGCAAGGACTTCGTGCGGTTCGGTAAACCAAACAATGGTTTTGCTGAACCGCCGGGCAAGAGAGAGAGAGTTTTGGTCGAGCCGGTTGACGCAGCCATAGTGCGGGTTTTTGCCGGTGTTGTTGTGCAGGTCGATGCCGGCAAGCGGAGCAGCCTTGACGATTTCCGCCAGAACATGCCGTGCAAGAAGGTGTTCCGGATAGCGTTCTCCCTGCCAGATGCGATTGTAATCGGCCTGCCCGTCGAGTTTCCTTACGCCACGTACAGCAGCGGCGACGTTGCCGACAAACAGCAGCAATGGTCTCGGCAGCCGACGGTGGGGCGCCCCGAACCCGGTGAGAAGTTGCTGCATGGCTGCAAACCCTGTGGTTTCGTTGCCGTGCAGCAGTATCGAAACGAAGAGTGGCGCCCCTTTTTTACCATCGATACGGATGAGCGAAGGGCCGGGCAGGATTGAGCCGAGCTTTTCTATCGCGATTCCGGTGAAGCCGTCGGGAAGTCGATCGAAGAGGTGCAGATCGGGTGGATGATACTGGTTCAGATGCTCCATTCGTGTACAGGAATGTTTTTTCTCTGGTTTTCGAGGTATGCCTGGGTCATCGCCCTGAAATCGGGGCCGTGACGCCGGATGAAGGTTTTTTGCCACCAGGCGCCGTTCCGTCGCGTCGCTACGCGTCTTGCAAGAATATCGACAAGGTAGTATTTCAGCTCATGACTGTCGATTCCTCGTTCGGCAAGAGCCTGAATGGCTCCGGGGATCAACTGTTGCAGCAGAAGAGTATCCACGGGCATGGCGTTTCCCGAACTCCAGGTGACCCTGGCGTCAAGCCCGAAGCGTGAGGCGGCGTAAAAGTTTGAGCGAGCATGTTCGAACGATATCTCAGCCTGCGGAACTTCGGGCTGCAGGTGAAGTGTCGCGCCATAAAAAAAGAGGATATTGGCTACGATGTCCGGAATCGAAGGTCCTGCCGGTGGTACGCGATGTTCGATCCGCACATGAGGGCGACCATCCTCACCGAATCCTATCAGAGGGCGGTTCCAGCGCCAGATGGTTCCGTTGTGCAGCCGCAGATGGTTCAGCAGGCTGAAATCCTGATCGAAAGTGATCGGCAGGAGCGCCGGAAATCCGTCGAGATTTTCGAGGAAAACCTCTTTGAGTGAATCACGGACGTAATCCCGTCCGAATGTGACGCGCGAAACCACTCTTCCGGAGAGATCAACAAATGCAGGGGTTTTTACAGCCTGTTCGAACAGGGGAATGCGTGTCTCATCCCAGAGTTCCTTGCCGAAGAGGAACGGGGAATTGGCTGTGAGTGCGACCATCGGCGCCGACAGTATATGGGCGATGTTGTAAACAGCCGCCGCCTTGCTGACGGGAACCTGAAAGTGTATCTGCAGTGATGTCGTTGCCGCCTCGGCCATGACATCATGATGGACGATATCCAGCGACTCCTTCTCTCCCTCTATGTGAATTTTAAGCGAGTGACGAGATATCGATCGCAGAATTTCGTGGTTCAGCGCGTGAAACCGTTTCAGCGATGAGATGTTCTCAAGCGTCAGCATCCTGTCTTGCAGGGTCGGCAGAATACCGGTCAGAAGGGTATTGCACCCCATGTCAAGGGCATTGATGGTGCAGATATTCCAGAGCTTCTGTAGTTCATTTTTCAGAAATTCCGGGAGATGGCAATCCAGAGGATGCGGTGCAATATTGAGTTCGAAATTATATTTTGAGAGCTCAGGCACAACCAGGGGATTGTTGACCCGCTGGAGGAACTCCTCGTTTCTGGCAGTCGGAGCGCAATGCTGATCGATGAGCCATGCTTCGAGTTCGAAGCCGCACATCTCCTGGTGATTATCGAAGAGATCCGAGGAAAACCAATCCATCAGAATCCGTGTTTCCTTTCTCAGATTCTGGTGAAACTGCCGGAAATCCTCCTCGCTGAACTCTGTTTTTGTTATTTCACTGCCCATCAATGAGTCGTTATGGTCGTTCTGACGGATAGGGTATCAGGAACAATCTGGAGAATTGCATGATCAGATGCAAATGTTTTGCTGGTTTCATAGCTATGAAATACCGCTGTTGAGGCTTGGACGTTCAGCCGTTGATCGATCTGTTCATGGTCGGGGTTTGGGCGGGCAGTTATGGTTTGTTTTATCCATGCGGCCCTCGATTCAGTCGTGAAACTTTAAAATACTGCTGATTATATTGCAGGGTGGCGTGTACGCTGAGGCCTGAATTTTCTGGCGAAAGTATACGCACCGAAGAATGCTAATTTTTCAAAAAGAGGAGCATGCATGAGAGTTGTACAGAGTGTTATCGCGCTTTTTTTGCTCTTTGTCCTGAACAGTGCGGCAAATGGTGAGGAGTACCGGAATGTTGAGGTAAAGAAACTGATCACCTCGTCAACGTCGAGTAATGGGGATCCGCTGGTCTATCTGCAGACGGCCCAGCCAGAGGTGACGGCCCTTGTAGTCAATTTTCCTCCAGGGGGTTCAACTGGCTGGCACAAGCATCCGGTGCCGGTTTATGCCTATATGCTGGAAGGGGAGCTTACCGTTGAGCTGAAAGATGGTCGTACCTTTGTATTCAGGAAGGGTGATGCCATTCTTGAGGTTATCAATACCCTGCATAATGGTTATAATTCCGGCAGGGTAACGGCATCTCTTGTTGTCTTTTATACCGGTGCGGTTGGTGTGCCGAATGTGATCAGAGAGGAGTCTGCGGCTGCTCCTGTTCTGCGATGATCTCCGTGATGACATTCTGTTGTTTCCATCACGGATCTTGTCGATAATAAAGGAGGCTCAGGCTTCCTTATTATTTTTATGTGTCGTAGATTGCAGATAGTGTTTTTTTTTATGAACCATCAAAAGCCTTCAACCCCTCAAGCAAAAGCTTCATCCGTAGTACTCAGTGCAGGTCAATAACCCTAACCAGAGGAGATGACAGTACATGAAACAGAAGTTTTTATCGATTATCGCAGCCGCCCTGTTGGCTTTCCCGTTACAGGTATCGGCAGCTCCAGTCAAGATAGGATTTATCAACTCAATCACCGGTAAAGAGGCGCAAATTGGCGAGAATCTGACCAATGGCGCGGCTATGGCAATTGAAGATCTGAAGGCCAAGGGAATTCAGGTTGAGCTTGTCAGGGAAGATGATGGCGGTGACCCGAAAAATGCTCTTGCGGCGTATGAAAAGCTGGTGACTCGTGATGCCGTTATCGGTGTTGTTGGCCCTTATACCTCGGGGTGTGCAAATGTTGTTGCCTCAAGGGCTGATCAGTATAAGGTGCCGCTGCTTGTTCCTGCAGCCGCCAAGGAGGAGATCACCATGAAGGGGTATAAGAATGTTTTCCGCCTGAATGCTCCTGCCAATGTCTATTCAAGTGTGCTGATGAAAGCGGTGGCGCCTTACAAACCGAAGACGATCGCCTATGTCTATGCCGCAACTGATTTTGGCGTATCGACGGTCAAGACTGCCCAGGAGAATGCTCTGAAAATGGGGTTGAAGGAGGTTGCCAACGAAAAGTATCAGCAGGGGCAACCCGATTACCGCTCTTCACTCGCAAAAGTCAAGGCGGCTAATCCTGATCTTGTTTTTCTGGTGTCGTATGATGCTGATGCTATTCTGCTGATGCGCCAGGCCAGGGAGATCGGACTTACACCAAAGGCTTTTCTTGGCGCGGGTGCCGGTTATACAACGGCTCAGTTTGCCCAGCAGACTGAAATCTCCAATCTTGTTATTTCTGCTACCCAGTGGACTGATGATGTCAATTGGCCGGGTGCGGCCGATTTTGCAGTTCGTTACAAGGCAAAATATGCGAAGGAGCCCTCCTATCATGCGGCCTGTGCTTATGAAGCCATGAGGATTATGGCGATTACGGCATCCGCCACCAAAAGTGCCGTGAAACTTCAGGCGGCTCTTAAGGGAGGATATTGGAATGGTATTATGGGGCCAGTCAAATTTGCTGACTATGGCGGTTTTACCAATCAGAACAACCATCCGATGCTGGTGCAGCAGATTGCAAACGGTAAGTATGAAACGGTCTATCCTGCTCAGTTCAGCAAAAAGAAGCTAATCTATCCCTTCAAGCGTTAAGTCGCAGTTGCATCTGTTCAGAGTGCAACTGGAAATCTGGCGCCTCCGGAACGTTGCTGGAGGCGCTTTTTTCCTGTTGGTTTGTTGCGTTATTGTTGTGAAATGGGTTCGCTGGCTGATCAGTTCATTTTACGGGGAGATCTATCATGCTGTTTTTTCAATCGTTACTTTCAGGAATACTGACCGGTGGGGTTTATGCTCTTGCCGGAATAGGGATGTCCCTTGTTTTTGGCGTCATGAATATCAGTAACTTTGCTCATGGTGATTTGATGATGCTTGGCATGTATCTGGCATATTTTGCCTTTACCCTGCTGCATATTGATCCCTATCTGTCGCTGGTGCTGATTATGCCTGTAGCCTTTTTGTTCGGATTTATGCTGGAAAAGCTCTTTATCAATCGTGTTATCCATCATCCCCATCAAAACCAGATTCTCCTGACCGTTGGTCTTGGTCTTATCATGAGTAATACTGCACTTCTGGCATTTACCAGTGATCCGAAGATATTGACGACCTCCTATTCAAGCAGCGCATACAATTTGCCCGGAGGCATTTTCCTCTCTGTTCCCCTGGTGATCTCCTTTCTCATTACCTGCGGGATTACGGCACTGCTCTCTCTTTTTCTTTTAAAAACCAGTACTGGCATGGCTCTGCGGGCAACGAGCCAAAACAGGGAGGCTGCTCAGTTGATGGGCATCAATGTTGCTAAAATGAGTGCAATCGCCTTTGGTATTGGTACGGCTCTGGCTGCGACCGCAGGTGCACTGATAGCGCCAACCTATTATATTCATCCGCTTGCCGGGCACAGTTTTCTGCTGAAGGCGTTTACGATCTGTGTTTTAGGCGGTCTTGGCTCGGTTATCGGAGCTGGAGTCGGCGGGCTGATTATCGGCGTGGTTGAGGCAATGTCATCGACATACATCTCAACAGACTGGAAGGATGTTGTGGTCTTTGTACTTTTTCTTGCGGTTCTGCTTCTTCGTCCGCAAGGGTTGTTCGGTAAAAAAGGAGAGCAGTAATGAAACAGATTGCACTTATCGTTATCCTTGCGGCAATAGCTGCTGTGGTGCCGCTTTTCATGGGGGAGAATCCCTATTTCACGGGAATATTGATTTCGGTGCTGATGATGGCGGCGCTCTCTTCGGCGTGGAATCTTCTTGGCGGTTATGCCGGGCAGTACAGCTTTGGTCATGCCGCCTATTTCGGGGCTGGCGCCTATACCACCATGATTTTGATCACGCTCTACAATCTCAACCCGCTTCTCTGCATGGCGGCAGGTATGGTTGTTGCCTGCATTATTGCCCTCATTACCGGAAGCATTGTGTTTCGGTTGCGAGGTCATTACTTTGCGTTGGCCTCCATTGCTGTTGCTGAAATTGTCCGGCTCTCGGTGCTCAATTTTGAGTTTACGGGAGGCGCACAGGGGATTCTGCTCTCGGATCTCTCTTTGTGGGGGCTTGACCTGAACAGCAAGAATCCCTTTTATTACGGGATGTTGCTGGTGCTTGTGGTTTCCCTTGGTATAACGGCCTATCTTCGGAAATCGAAGACGGGGTTCTATTTACAGGCAATCCGCGAGGATCAGGATGCAGCAGCTTCATTGGGCATTAATCTCTCCTTTTACAAAAACAAGGCGTTGCTGATATCCGCAGCCCTGACCTCTGTTCTGGGAAGTCTTTATGGTCTCTATATCCGCTTTATTGATACCTCGGCAGTTCTTGATCTTCGGCTCTCTATTGAAATCATTCTGACGGCAATTATCGGGGGTGTTGGAACCCTGTGGGGGCCGGTGATCGGGGCGGTTTTGCTTGTGCCGCTTGCCGAGATGTTGCGCTCAAATTTTATTGGGGATGCTCTGGTCAAGGCTGGTCTGGTATCGGAAACCTCAGGCATGGGGCTCTTTTTGAAAGAGAACCTGGCTCACGCCCATGTACTGGTCTATGGTATCATTACGGTGCTTTGCATACTTTATCTGCCCAAAGGTATTCTTGGGCTTTTCCGGAGGGTGAAATGATACAGCATCTTCTCCATATCAGTCATGTCAGTAAACATTTTGGCGGTAATGTCGCTGTTTCTGATGTCAGTTTTTCTGTTGATGAGAAAGAGATTTTCGGTCTTATCGGGCCGAACGGTGCAGGAAAGACCACCTTGTTTAACTGTATGACCGGCTTTTATCCGGCAACTGCCGGAGATGTAATCTTTGATAACAAAAAAATCAATGCCCTGCGTCCTGACGAAGTGTGCCGTCTGGGCATGGTACGAACCTGGCAGAGGGTCAAGCCGCTGGGAACTCTTACAGTGCTGGAGAATGTCATGATTGGCGCCTTTGCCATCACCAATGCTACCCGGGATGCCGAGGCGATTGCAAGGGAGAATTTGCAGGCAGTTGGCCTGAGTGATTATGCCGATAAACTTGCCGGATCGTTGCCTATAGGACTGAAGAAAAAGCTTGAACTTGCGCGTGTGCTGGCTACCCATCCGAAAATGCTGCTTCTTGACGAAATATGTGGCGGGTTGAATCATACCGAAACCGATACCATTCTTGAAATCATCCGCCGGGTTCGGAAGCAGGGGGCGACCATTGTGTTTATCGAGCATGATATGAAAGCGGTTACCTCAATCTGCGACCGGATTGTTGTGCTGAACTCCGGGGAAAAGCTTGCGGAAGGTACGCCCGAAGAGATTACCAATAACCCTGATGTCATAGCCGCATACCTTGGAGGTGGATACAATGCTTGATATTCAAAATCTTCATGCGGGATACGGTGAAATGCCTGTTCTGTGCTCCGTCAACATTACGATTGCGGAGAGAGAGATTGTCTCTGTTGTTGGCAGCAATGGTGCCGGTAAATCAACCCTGCTTAAAGCAATCTCGGGGATTATCAAATCAACCGGTATCATCACCTTTAATCATGAATCGCTTCGTACTCTTGCAGCGCACACTATTGTTCAGCGAGGGATTGTGCATGTTCCGGAGGGACGAAAGATCTTTCCTGATATGACCGTTGTCGAAAATCTGATGATGGGAGGCTACCTGCACCAGAAAGAGCGTCAGATAAACCTTGATCGGGTCTTTGCCCTTTTTCCGAAACTTGCTGAACGTCGTAATCAACTGGGTGGAACCATGTCTGGCGGGGAGCAGCAAATGCTCGCCATTGGAAGGGGATTGATGGGTAATCCGAAGCTCCTGCTTCTTGACGAACCAAGTCTGGGATTATCGCCTCTCTTTACGGAGGTGGTTTTTGGCGCTATTCGTACCATTAATGCGAGTGGTGTTACGGTTCTTCTTGTTGAGCAGAATGTCTATCAGTCACTGAGCATCAGCCACAGGGGATATGTCATTGAAACCGGAGCGATTGTGCTTACCGGAACAGGTGAGGAGCTGCTGAATAACAGGGAGGTCAAGAGGGCTTTTCTTGGGATGTAACCTCTTTTGTAAGTCGGTTTGCAGGGTAGGGATCGTGTCCTGGACTCATTGGTTCATACGATATAAATCGTTACCTTTTTGTCGCAAAAGTTACAAAAGTTACAAAAGTCACAAAAGTGATTGTTGGTTGATGGTGATGCAAGATGGGCTGGAATAGAGGATAAATAATCAATTTGGTGGAAAAAAAGTTACTCCGGTTAGAGCAGGAAAATGCCCGATTGAAAGCGCTCCTGAAAGAGAGAGAGGAAGAGAAGCGGATTACTTCTCTTCGAACGGGTGAGTGTCTGAGTGAAAGCGAGGAAAAGTTCAGGATACTCTTCGACGAACATTCAGCCGTGATGCTGGTTATTGATCCTGATACGGCTAACATCGTCGATGCCAATCGTGCAGCCGCCAGCTTTTATGGCTGGTCGATTGAGGAGCTCAGGAAGATGAATATTCAGCAGATCAATCTTCTTTCACCGGATGTTGTGCTGAAAGAGATGGAAAAAACCCGTTCATCGAAGCAAAACCGATTTGTTTTTTGCCACCGCCTTTTTGACGGCTCTGTGCGGGATGTGGAGGTGTTCAGTAACCGAATTGAGATTGGGGGCAAAGCGTTTCTCTATTCAGTCATTCATGATATCACTGAACGCAATCAGGCTGAGCAGGAGTTGCGCATCAGTGAAGAGCGTTTCAGGAAGCTGTTTGAAAGTCATGCAGCGGTCAAGATTCTTCTCGATCCTGATACGGGCAATATTGTTGACGCCAATCGTGCGGCAGCAGACTTTTATGGGTGGTCTGTTGAGGAACTAAGGAAGATGAATATCAGGCAAATCAATCCGATCACTGTTGAAGAGATCCAGAATAATCTTGATAAAAGCCGTTCAGCAAAGCAAAACCGCTTTTTCTTTCGTCATTGCCGTTCGGATGGCTCTGTGCGTGATGTGGAGGTCTTCTCGAGCAAGATAGAGATTACGGGAAAGGAATTTCTTTATGCTATTGTTTTTGATATCACCGAGAGCAAAAAGACCGAAAAACTATTGAGTGACAGTGAACTGAAGTTTCGTACGATTACGGAACAGATGGTTGAGGTGGTTTTTGTTTCTGACAGGAGCGGAATTCTGACCTATGCCTCACAGGCTATTGAAAAGATTTTTGGCTATACCCCCCAGGAGGTTATCGGGGATCACTTTACCGAGTATCTTGCTGAAGATGAAATTCCGGGAGCGCTTCTCATATTCAATAAAACCTTGCAGGATGACTTGATCGATCAGGTTGTAGAGTTCAGGTTCAGGAAAAAGAACGGAGATTTTTTTTACGGGGAAGTTCATGTTCACTATTTTCAGGGGCAGGATTTATCGGGCATGATGGGGCTGATCCGTGATGTTACAGAGCGCAAAAAGAATGAAAACAGGCGTAAACAGTACGAGCAGGAGCTGCTTGAAAACGGGCTGTTGCTCAAAAGTATCTATGAGGAGGTCAATCATTCCATTTTTGTTGTTGACGTCCTTCCAGATGGTTCCTATCAGTATAAAGGCCATAATCCGCTTAATGAACAACTGACAGGAATAAGCAATCAGGAGCTTGTTGGAGCAACACCCGAAAAGCTTTTTCCTCCTCAAATTGCTCAAAAGTTTATCGGTAACTACGATGCCTGTGTGCGTCGAGGCAGTTCCATACATTTTGAAGAGAATTTGCAATTCATGGGTAAGGTGAGCTGGTGGGAGACGGTTCTTAATCCGGTTCGCAATGATTATGGTCGTATTTACCGGATTATCGGTACCAGTACCAAAATTACTGCACGCAAGCTGGCTGAACAAAAACTGTTTCATCTTAACAAGACACTCGAAGAGCGTATTGCAGAACGTACCCGAGAGCTTGAAATAATGCATCAGCAGGTGATTCTGCATGAAAAACTTGCCTCGATTGGTCAGCTTGCTGCCGGTATTGCCCATGAGCTGAATAATCCGCTCAATTTTATCAAGATCAACTTTTCGACCCAGAAGGAATATTTTGACGATCTCTTGTTGCTTGTAAACGAGTACCGGGAGATTACAGGAAAAGTGGAGTCGATGGGTGGATTTTTGGCTCCCGCGTTGCAAAAGCTACGCAGAATGGAGGCGGAGCTTGACATTGATATGCTGCTTGATGATATTCCGATGATCTTTTCCGAGTCAAATAATGGTTTCGAGCGTATGACAACCATTATCAACAGCATGAGGAATTTCTCCATAACTCACGCTCCTGATGAGCGGGTCTCGTTCGATCTCAATCAGGGACTCCGTGATATGCTTATTCTTGCCCGTCATGAATATCGTGACATTGCCGGGATTGAAACCAGGTTTGATGAAGTGCTTCCTTCGGTATACTGTAATCCGGAACAGATTAATCAGCTCTTTCTCAACATGATTGTCAATAGTGCACATGCAATCAAGTCACAGAATCGGAGTTCTCCCGGCACAATCGCGCTTCATACCTGGTTCGAGGGCAGCAAGGTCTTCTGCTCAATTACCGATGACGGGCCAGGCATACCGGAGGAAATCAGGAGAGATATTTTTAATCCGTTTTTCAGTACAAAAGAACCTGGAAAAGGTATCGGACTCGGGTTAAGCATTTGTTATGACATTGTTGTCCATAAACATGGTGGAACTCTTTCTGTTGAGTGTCCTGCTGGGGGAGGTACGATTATTACCATAGGGTTGCCTTCAAGGATCTGTCCAGTTGCCGGTTTTCAGCCAGAGTAGCGCTCGTGTTGCAACTTTTCCATCAGCGATTGAACGTTGTTCTGTTTATCAGATATACAAATGGTCTCTGAATTTTAGGCGATGGAGTTGTTGTGTTTTTGGTCAATTTCAGTGTGTTCAGGGTTTTAATTACTGCATGGCCCTGATTTTTTCAATCACCGCTTCATGCGGATTGTTGTCATGATCGGTTGAGGGTTCGGGAAGTGCAACCAGTTTTGCTACGATTTCAAGGAGTTGCTGATTGAGATGTATGGCGATGTCGAGTACACGGGTCTGGCACTGCTGCAGTTCATGGTGGATGAATTTTTCGACGGTGTGCCGTTTCATTTTTTCGAGAATTCTGGCCATCATCTCGGCATCAAGGTGCTTGGAAACTGCGCTGAAATATTCCAGGGGCAGGTCATTTGCGTATCCGGTTGCCTGGTCAATGCCCATTTTGATGCATACTTCGGCGGCAATCCGTGGGCGGATGTGTTCGACCATAAGCGGAATGACCATGAAGTTGGGGATGAATTTGACGATCATGCTTATGGCGTTGTAGAGATCGTCCAGCCCTTCTGTTTTATTGCTGATAATATTGATTGCCCAGGTTGCAACTTCCTGTTGCTGCTGGTGTGGAAGCTGATGTAATACTTCAGGTACGGGTAGATCGCCCCATGCCAGCAATTTTTCCAGTTCACTCATTTGAGGTTATTTGATGGTGATTTTACTCTGTTTTGCAGGGGTAATTTCCTGCATGTTGTTTTTGTATTAGCACAGTTTATGAAAAAAAAGGGGAACAGGAAACTGGAGAGAAAAAAAACGTTGCGTTCGTTCTGACAGCATAACTCCTCTTTTTGTAAGTTGGTACCAGTTTTTATCGTTTAAGCGGTGCACAATGAGTTGGCTGCCAAACGGGATGTAATCGTTATATTCCGCTCTTTTGAAAGGTTTTGAAGGGCATGAATGAACATAAGTATAAGGAATGGTGAAGAGGTATGGTGCTTTTAACAGTTGAAGGGTTACAGAAAAAATATGGTCTGAAACATTTGTTTGAGGATGTCTCGTTTGGCATTGATGATCGCGACAAGATCGGTATTATCGGGGCAAACGGGAGCGGTAAAAGTACGCTTTTGAAGATTCTTGCGGGGGTTGAAACGCCTGATAAAGGAAAGGTGATGGTGGCTAACCAGAAGAGGATTGCCTATTTGCCGCAGGATTCTCCTTTCAATCCTGAGGATACGGTGCTGGAAGCCATTCTGAAGTCGAGCGATAAGGCGATGGATCTGATTTATGAGTATGAAGTGGTCTGCAAGGAGCTGGAGACGCGCCACAGTGAAGACCCATCGTTGATTGAGAAGATGAGTCGGCTTGCTCACGAGCTTGATGTGTGTGGTGCATGGGAGCTTGAATCGAATGCCAAAATGGTGCTTGGTAAACTGGGTCTTTATGATCTTGCGGCAACCATGGGTACGCTGTCCGGTGGTCAGCGCAAGCGTGTGGCATTGGCTCATGCGCTTGTTGTGCCGAGTGACGGGCTTATCCTTGATGAACCGACCAACCATCTTGATGCCGATAGTGTTGAGTGGCTGGAGCAGTATATCCGTCGTTATCAGGGCGCGGTGCTTTTGATTACGCATGACCGATATTTTCTTGATCGTGTGGCGACTCGAATGATTGAAATGGATGGCCGGACGGCGGTTACCTACACCGGAGGATATTCAAGTTACCTGTTGCAGAAGGCTGAACAGGAAGAGCAGGCGATACGGGATGATCGCAAGCGTTCCGCCCTTGTCCGTCAGGAGCTGGAGTGGATGAGGGGTGGCTGCAAGGCACGGACGACGAAACAGAAAGCCCGTATGTTGCGTGCCGAGAGCCTTGTGTATGCTCCGAAAAAGCAGAAGTCAAAAGAGCTTGAGATCGGCTTCGGAGCTGGTCGGCTGGGTGATAAAATCATTGAGTTTCACCAGGTATCAAAATCGTACGGTGACAAGTTGCTGCTGCATTCGTTTGAGTATCATCTGCAAAAGGGAGACCGTATTGGCATTATCGGACCGAACGGTTCGGGAAAAACGACCCTGTTTGATATGATTACCGGGCGTGTTGAGCCTGACAGTGGCCATATTGATCTTGGTAAGACGGTGAATATCGGTTATTACGATCAGCAGAGCAGGGGACTTGATGATTCGAAACGGGTGATTGAGTATATTCAGGAGCATGCCGAGCAGATCAAGACTAAGGATGGCACAGTTTTTTCTGCTGCGAGAATGCTTGAGCGTTTTCTCTTTGCGCCCTCAACCCAGTACAGTTATATCAGCACCCTTTCGGGAGGCGAACGCCGGCGGCTCTATCTGCTCAAACAGCTCATTGATTCGCCCAATGTGCTTCTGCTTGACGAACCGACCAACGATCTTGATATCCCGACGCTCCGGGTGCTTGAAGACTATCTCGATACCTTTCAGGGCTGCCTTTTGGTGGTCAGTCACGATCGCTATTTCCTTGACCGGACGGTGGAGTATATTTTCGCCTTCGAGGAGAACGGCAGTATTCGTCGCTATCCGGGTAACTATACCGTCTACCTCGAAATGAAAGCAGCTTTGGCGGCCAAGGGAAAGGATGAAAAGAAATCATCTGCGAAAGAGGCTCAGAAGATTCTTCCACCGGTATCGGTAAAGCCAAAGCCCTCAAAGCTTTCAGGCAAGGAGAAGCGTGAGCTTGAGCTGCTTGAGCAGACGATCCACGATGCTGAAATCCGTCAGTCGGAGATAGCCGCACGTCTTGCGTCGGCAGGTAGTGATTTTGGGTTGCAGCAGCAGCTTGGGTCGGAACTTCAGGCGCTTCAACAGCAGCTTGAAAAAGAGATGGCCCGGTGGAGTAAGCTGGCTGAACAGGCGTAGGGTGTTGATAATGAGGATTTCGGGAAACGATTAATCTGAAGTTAAGAGGGAATATTATCATGAGTGGTACTGCATCCATGATCATGAAACGTCTTGAGGCGCTCTCAAATCCCGAGGCGGCCCGGTTTGCGCAGAGATTTTTCAAAACTGGGCCCGGTGAATATGCTGAAGGTGATCTTTTTCGTGGAATTCGGGTGCCAGTGTTGAGAAAACTTTCCTTGACGGTGGATGATGTTCCTATGCCTGAGCTTATTCTGCTGCTTGAGTCGGCTTTTCATGAAGATCGATTGCTTGCTCTGTTGATGCTGATGCGTCGTTTTATCCGGGGTGACGAACCCTCACGGAAGCGGATTTACGATATCTACCTTGCACATACCCGATGTATCAACAACTGGGATCTGGTTGATATTTCCGCGCCGCATATTGTCGGCAGCTTTTTACATGACCATCCACGAACGTCCCTCCTTCAACTTGCTGATTCTGAGAGGTTGTGGGAGCGCAGAATTGCTATTATCGCAACCTTTCATTTCATCCGTCTGGGAGAATTTCAGGATACTCTTGCTCTGGGAGAAAAGCTGCTTCAGGATCCTGAAGAGCTGATTCATAAGGCTACAGGGTGGATGCTCAGGGAGGTTGGCAAGCGTAACCTGGCTGCACTTGAAGATTTTTTATCGAGACATTATCAGCGTATGCCAAGGGTTATGCTCCGATATGCAATTGAGCGCTTTCCTGAAGCAAGGCGGCTTCTCTACCTGAAAGGGAATTTGTAAGAGCAATATCCGCCCATTCCATTTGGGTTGCAATGTTCTTCCGCCTCACGTCACTACTCTCCATCCATCAAGAAGTCATCCTGCCCGGCAGGTACTGTTTCTTCCTTAATTATTAAAAGCGAACATGCTTCCGCACACCTGTGCGGGGTTAAATAGAAAATAAGCAGGATCAGGGAAGCATTATCGGTCTCAAAACAGCACAATATAAGATAGTGTTAAAATAAAATTTATTATAACTGATTTATAATAAATGAGTTAACTTGTGCTTTGTTTTGTTGGGCAACTGTAATTGCAAATGCTGGCATGGTATATGCCACTTATATGTGAAGAGGTAAGCCGTCCCTCTCTTTGTAAGACGGTGTTTATTGATCAAAAACAGGAGAATATCATGTCAGTAGAAAAAACAATCGGTTCATCAAGCCTCGTAGAGGTTATTGATCGTATCCTTGACAAGGGTGTTGTTGTTGATGCATGGGTAAGGGTATCGCTTGTGGGTATTGAACTTCTTGCCATCGAAGCAAGGGTAGTCGTTGCCTCTGTAGAGACCTATCTGAAATATGCTGAAGCAATCGGCCTGACCGCAAAAGCAGCATAAAGAGAATGGGAAGCTGAGTTGTCGATTTTAAAACCAAAAACAGGAGAATATCATGTCAGTAGAAAAAACAATCGGTTCATCAAGTCTCGTCGAGGTTATCGATCGTATCCTTGACAAGGGTGTTGTTGTTGATGCATGGGTAAGGGTATCGCTTGTGGGTATTGAACTTCTTGCCATCGAAGCAAGGGTAGTCGTTGCCTCTGTAGAGACCTATCTGAAATATGCTGAAGCAATCGGCCTGACCGCAAAAGCAGCATAAAGAGAATTTGAAGCTGAGTTGTCGATTTTAAAACCAAAAACAGGAGAATATCATGTCAGTAGAAAAAACAATCGGTTCATCAAGCCTCGTAGAGGTTATCGATCGTATTCTTGACAAGGGTGTTGTTGTTGATGCATGGGTAAGGGTATCACTTGTTGGAATCGAACTTCTTGCCATCGAAGCAAGGGTAGTCGTTGCCTCTGTAGAGACCTATCTGAAATATGCTGAAGCAATCGGCCTGACCGCAAAAGCAGCATAAAGAGAATTTGAAGCTGAGTTGTCGATTTTAAAACCAAAAACAGGAGAATATCATGTCAGTAGAAAAAACAATCGGTTCATCAAGCCTCGTAGAGGTTATCGATCGTATTCTTGACAAGGGTGTTGTTGTTGATGCATGGGTAAGGGTATCACTTGTTGGAATCGAACTTCTTGCCATCGAAGCAAGGGTAGTCGTTGCCTCTGTAGAGACCTATCTGAAATATGCTGAAGCAATCGGCCTGACCGCAAAAGCAGCGTAGTGCAGCACGCGGTATGATGATTGTTCTTGCTAAAACATCCTCAGTCTCTTATGTCTCTCGAGCATGATTTACCAAGAACTTATTATTATGAAATAAAAAATTGAGAGAAAGCATGTTACATGTTTTATGTTTCAGATGAAATACATATAACATTTCGTAAAGATGGTTATTAAGGAAGAAATAAATAAAAAGGGATTTGAATCTTCAGATAGTTGTGATTCTGATGAAGTTAGAATAAAAAATATTCAGAGTGCATTTCAATCATCCGAAAATATAAAAGAGTCGTGTCATTATTTGATTGATAGTGTTGAAGATTCTTTGGAATATCTTAAGGTGAGGAGAATGGATGTTAGTATAAAGCTTTGTGAGGCATTGGCTAAAAAAGAGTCATTGCGGAAAAAGGATTATAATCTGATAATGGATGAGATCTATAGTATTCTTGATCAAAAAGAGAGTAATGCTAAAAATCATTTTGTTGCATTCATAGAAGACCAGAAAAAATTTACACAGTCATTAAAAAATATAATAGTAAATATTTCCGATTATAGCGTTGCAGAGAATGCGGATAAAAATGCGTTATTGAAAGCTGAGCTATCTGAGATTGCGGAAATACAGGAAAAAAGAAAAGAAGATGTTATGGGGATATTGATGGATTTTCAGGAAACACACAAAAGATTGATGGAGTATCTGGAGTCTTTGCTTGATAAAGGAGATATTATCAGTATCAGGGATATAAAACATGCTAAATATATAATAAGCAATAGATTTGTTTAAGGCTATATAACCTAAAATGGAGAGACAAATGGGATTGGCAAATCAAATGAAAAGCTTGAGTGAAGAAATGCTTTCTTCATTTAAAGAGCGCGTCAAAGATAATGAAGCCCTTGTTGCAGATGTTGCAGAAAAAATGAAGCAGTATCGTGACGAGCAGGAGGAGACTGCTAAAAAAATAAGTAATAATGCGGCGGAATTAAAAAAGACACTTGATTCTGGAGAAAAAGATCGACTGGGTAAATATGCCCAATTAATAGGATCTATTCAAAAAGATATTGATTCAATCGAAAAAGAAGTTAAAGATTTGATTCAGGACTTTTCCAAAGCAAGAACTGTTTTGGCAAGTGATTTGAATAAGTTTTTTACAGAGGAGAATACAGCACGTGCTCAGAATGAAAAATCAAGAATGGCTGAGTATGAATTGTACATTGGTAAAATAAGCGCTGAAGTGTCGAGTATTTTTAATTATACAAATGAAATGCTTGAAAGATTCGGAACTGAGCATAAGGAAATGTCTGATGAATTAAGGGCCGAGCTGAATAAGACAAGAAATGAAAGATTTGAGTATACGCATGCGTTGCTTAAAAGCATTCAGGAAAGAATAGCTGATATCGGTAATGAAAATCTTAATGCAGCTCGTAAACTGAAAAAGGATATGGATCAGGGCGAAGCTGATCGACTGAAAGAATACAACACTTTATTTGAGCGAATCAGTCGTGAAGTAACCGAGCTGAGAACATCGACAGCCAGTCTGTTGGATAATTGTTCTGCAGACAGAGCTGAAGGTGCAGGATATTGGAAAGAAATGCAGGAGAAGATAGCAGCTATAAGGAGTGGGGGGGAAGTGGTGACTTCGGATAAAATTGAAAAGCCTGTTGTGAAAGTTGCTGAAAAAACAGAGATAAAAGCAGTGATTAACGAATTACCTGTATTTGAGGAAAAAATGCCGGTTGTTAATATCGAAACACCTCAAGTTGCAAGTGAGAGTACTTTGGAAGAGAAAATTCTGCAATATATCAATAGTCATCATGAAGGTGTAAAGGTTTCTGACATGGAGGAACCATTGCATGAAACTCGAATGAAGATAGGTTTTGCTGCAAAATGTTTGCTTGATGCAGGTAAGGTTTCGAAAGTCGAAAATCTTTATTATCCGATAAAGAAGACGTTTAAATAACCGTTTCGTTGGAAACGTTACAGGATTTTATTGTATATTCAAGGTCCTGTAACGTTTTTTAACCTTATAGAAGTAATAGCTGATTAAGATGCGGTTATAATTAAAATTCTAATAGCCATAAAAATATGCGTCGTCAGGGATGTGATAGTGAGATGAATACAGTGCTTGAGCCAAAGCCCATGCCTAATTTTGTCGAAACAGACTATATCAGGGATATAACAAGCCGTGGTCTGACTTATATGAAAGCAGGATTTCCCGTTCATTTCAGAGGTCCTTCCGGCACAGGGAAAACGACAGTTGCTTTACATCTTGCTAGTAAGATAGGTCGGCCTGTTGTCATTATTCATGGCGATTCTGAGTATAAAACATCGGATCTTATTGGTAGTGAGCAGGGTTATAAATACAGAAGATTGGACGATAATTTTATTCACTCTGTCCATAAATATGAAGAGGATATGACCAAGCAATGGGTAAACAACCGTTTAACTATTGCTATCAAAAAAGGCTTTACTTTGGTTTATGATGAGTTTACACGATCACGTCCTGAGGCAAATAACATACTTCTTCCGATTCTTCAAGAAAAAATGATGAGTACTTCATCTTCAAATGAAGAAGAGTATTATATGAAAGTTCATCCTGAATTCAGGGCAATATTTACATCTAATCCTGAAGAATATGCCGGAGTTAACAGGACTCAGGATGCATTGCGTGACAGGATGGTTACAATGGATCTTGATTATTTTGATTATGAAACAGAACTCATGATAACTCATGCAAAATCAGGAATGTCGCTTGATGATGCAGAAAAGATTGTCAAAATAGTTCGAGGATTGCGGGAATCAGGTAAAACTGAGTTTGACCCTACAATAAGAGGATCGATTATGATTGCCAAGACATTAAATGTTCTTAATGCAAGGCCGGATAAGACAAATGAACTTTTTAAAAAAGTCTGCCAGGATATTTTGACTTCAGAAACCAGTCGTGTCGGGTCAAAAACAAATCAAGAAAGAGTGCGTGGTATTGTCAATGAGTTGATAGATTTACATTCTTAGTTATATAAACTGCAATTCTGGAAAGAGTTATGCCAATTAATAACCCTAAAAAAGGCGTCAGCAGTATAAAGACGCTGCATACGGTTACAAAGTCTGCTGCAAGGCAGACAGATACAGCCGATTTTATTGAGTTGTATATGCTTGAAAAGGAAAAACAGCGATTAATGAGTGAGGAGACAAAAATATTGCATAGACTTGATTATGTTCAAAATAGATTAAGGATTATACAGAATATTTATGAACATAGTTCACATTTGCTTGATCCTCAAAACAGAAATAGAAATAATATGTATGGAGAAGAAACGAAAAATCCCGGATTTACGACTATCCAAATAGAGTATTAAAAATATCTCATCATGCCAGAATTAAAACATGCTGTTAATGCAACAGGACTTGCCGATATACTTGAAAGAGTACTCGATAAGGGTATTGTGATAGCAGGGGATATCAAGATACAAATAGCTGATATTGACTTGCTGACAATTAAGATAAGGTTATTAATTGCATCAGTTGATAAAGCTATGGAGATGGGTATAAACTGGTGGCAGGAAGATACATATCTCTCTACAAAGGCGAAAGATAAAGAACAGCAATTACTGCGGGATGATTTACAGCAACGCATAGAGAAGCTTGAGGCATTGACGAAGATAACATAATAACGAGATCCGATGAAAAACACAAAAGATGGTAATGGAGATGCTGAGTTTGATTTTATGGGCTTGGGCGGTCTTTTTAAAGGAATAGAAAAATTAGTTGATCTGGCAGCAAAACTTGAAACATCAGGATCAATTAATCGGGAAGGAGAATTTAATTTAGATTCGTTAAAAAAAGGGATGAATGGTGTTTATGGATTTACAATAAAATCCGCAATTGGTGGTGCTCCAAAGGTTGAAACTTTTGGTAACATAATAAAAACACCACAAGGCCCAAAGGTTAACGAAGAGCGTGAACCTATAACAGATGTATTCGATGAAAATGATGAAGTTGTAATAATTGCAGAAATGCCGGGTATTGAAGAGTCTGATATTATTATTGACTTTAAGGATGATATACTTGAAATTTCAACGAAAAGCAGAAAAAAAAGCTATCGGAAAGAATTATTATTACCGATAACTTCTGATAATCAAGTTATTAAAAATAAATACACAAATGGAATACTTGAAATAAGAATTAAAAAATAATATAATGCCGCTTACAGGTTTGGATAGCCAAGACCTTAAGATGATTATCTTTGGTGGTAAGGGAGGTGTTGGTAAAACCAGTTGTGCTGTTGCATGTTCGATTGGCTTGGCAGAAAAGTATAAAACATTGGTAATTTCAACTGATCCGGCACATTCGGTTTCAGATAGTCTTGAACAGGAAATTGGATTCAGACTTCAACCGGTTCATAATGTAGTGAACCTGACCGCAATAGAAATATCTGCAGACAAGGCATTTCAAGAGTTTAAAAAAGAGCATGAACGTGAGCTTATTAAACTTTTCGATACATCCACAAATTTCGATGATGATGATATACAGCAAATGATGAGTATGTCAATACCTGGTATTGATGAAGTTATGAGTTTTAAAACCATCATTGATTTGATTGAAGAGAATAATTACGAGAAATACGTTGTTGATACAGCCCCTACTGGTCATGCATTGCGCTTGCTCTCCTCCCCGGTTCTCCTTGATGAGTGGATCAAAATGGCTGCAAAAATGCGGTGGAAATATCGTTATATGATAGAGTCTTTTTCGGGAGAGTATAAGGATGATGAAGCGGATGTCATGCTTATCAATCTTAAAAAGACAGTCAAACGTATTGCTGCTCTTCTCAGTAATGGTAATAAATGCGAATTTATTCCTGTCTGTATTCCTGAAGATATGGCTATTATGGAGACAGAAAGATTGTTACATGAGCTTGGACAGTTCAAAATTACATCACGCCAATTGATTATAAATAATGTAATGGAGTCTGACGAGTCAGGATTCTGCAGACAGCGAAAAAAAGCACAATTAAAATATCTGCTGAAGGCAAATGAATTGTTTAATAAATTAAGGATAGTGACTGTTCCGGTATTTCCTGATGAAATTAAAGGGTTGGCAGCATTAAATAAGTTAAAACAGGTGCTCTTTGACGTTAAAGAGCAAAAAAGGGATCTGACATGAGCAATACTGAGTTGGTCTTAAAAGTCAAAGAGGCAATTGTTAAGGATGTAGGGCGTGCAATTGCGAGAATTGATCCGAATGATATGGTTCATGCTGGTTTGGAATCGGGTGATATTGTCCTTATTGAGGGAAAACGCTCCACTCCAGTTAAAATACTTCCTTCTTACCCTAATGATCGAGATAAGGGAATCATACAGATTGATGGAATCACTCGAGAAAATGCCATTGTTGGAATAGACGAAAAAGTTCTAATACATAAAACAACAATACGCAAGGCAACAAAAATAAAACTCAAGCCGGTAACAAAATCAAGCTCTTTGATTAAGGCTGATGATGCGAAATATATTGGTTCTCTTATAAATGGTTTACCGGTTTCTAATGGTGATAAAATTAAGGCGACATTATTTGGTTCCGGATCGATATATTATACGATTTCATCGACCGTACCTGATGGAGTTGTTTTGATACATCCTGATACATCAATACAACTTGAATCTTCAAAACAAAATGAAGTAAAATCAAACAAGATTACATACGAAGATATAGGTGGACTTGGTAATCAAGTTCAGCGAATACGTGAAATGATTGAATTACCCCTAAAATATCCTGAAATATTTGAAAGGTTAGGAGTCGAACCACCAAAAGGTGTTTTTTTGTATGGACCTCCAGGTACAGGAAAGACGCTTATTGTGAGAGCCGTCGCACAAGAGACCGATGCTTATTTTATAAATATATCCGGCCCTGAAATTATGGGCAAGTATTACGGCGAAAGCGAAGCAAGAGTACGTAATATATTTGCTGAGGCCCAGTCTCATGCGCCGTCTATAATATTTATTGATGAAATAGATGCAATCGCTCCAAAACGGGAGGATATGGGTGGCGAAAAGCAGGTTGAGAAAAGGGTTGTAGCTCAGCTTTTATCCTTGATGGACGGTTTGGAGTCAAGGGGCAAAGTTATTGTGATTGGAGCAACAAATATTCCAAATTCTATTGATCCCGCGCTTAGAAGGCCAGGACGTTTCGATCGTGAGATATCAATTTCTATTCCTGATAAAAAGGGACGACTTGAAATACTTCATATCCACACAAGGGGTATTCCCTTGTCAGAAGATGTGGATATGTCAAAGATTGCTGATATTACCCATGGTTTTGTTGGAGCTGATCTTGAAGCTCTTGCTCGCGAAGCGGCTATGACAGCGTTAAGGAAAATTCTTCCAAGGATTAACTTTGAATTATCAGAAATACCATACGAGCTATTAATGCAGTTAGAAGTTACGATGGATAATTTTCTTGATGCGATGAAAGAGGTCGAACCTTCTGCTATCCGTGAAGTATTTGTTGAGGTTCCTGATGTCAAGTGGGAAGATGTTGGGGGGCTTGATGAGATTAAGCAGGCATTGAAAGAGACCGTAGAGTGGCCTCTAAAATATGCTGAACTATTTAAAAAAACAGATACCAATCCTCCAAAGGGTATAATATTATATGGTAAGCCTGGCACAGGAAAAACATACCTTGCTAAAGCGCTTGCCAGTGAGAGTGGAGTAAACTTTATTTCTGTAAAAGGTCCTCAAATACTTAACCGTTTTATTGGAGAATCTGAAAAAGGGGTAAGAGAACTTTTCAGGCTTGCGAAACAATCAGCGCCCACAATTCTCTTTCTTGATGAAATAGATAGTCTTGCTCCACGAAGAAGGAATGATGGCGTAGAATCAGGAGTTATTGACAGAGTAATCAGTCAATTTCTCACAGAAATGGATGGTATTGAGGAGTTAAAAGGGGTCACTGTGCTTGCTGCAACAAATAGAATTGATCGTATTGATCCCGCTTTATTACGATCAGGAAGATTTGATCTCATGTTTGAAGTTCCATTACCGGATTTATCAACAAGAGAGATGATTTTTAAAATACATACTAAAAATATGCCTCTAAAAGAGAGTGTTAGTCTAAATGCACTTGCCGAAAAAACCGATAATATGACTGGCGCAGATATACAGTTTATATGTCAAAAGGCTAAAATGGTTGCTATTCGTGAACTGATTGATAAAAAAGTCGATTCAGAAACTATAGAAATAATTATAACAGAAGAGCATTTTGAACATGCGATACAAGTAGTCAGCAATCAGGCAACAAATAGACAAAATTAATAGATAATGGACAGGCAAGGTATTTATATATATGGATTTATTCCAAATCACTATTTGACAGATATCAAGACTATATTGATTGAGTCAGGTATTTATTCGATAGAGTATGGCAGTATTGCTGCCCTTGTTTCTGATACAATGGTAGATGATATTGAGTATTTAAATAGAGAAGATTTAGCTTATTTACTTGTTGATCATCAGAAAAAAATTGAGTTGATTATGAGTACAGGTTGCTCAACAATAATTCCCATGCAGCTTGGTACAATTGTAAATTCGGGTAATGATGTTATAAAAATAGTTAAAAATGGATTACGTATCATCAATAAAACTTTTGATGATATAGCTGATATTCAGGAGTTTGATCTGGTGGTCATGTGGAATAATTTCCCTGATCTTATTAAAAAAATATCAGATACTCCCCAGATCAGGATTATGAAGGAAGAAATTGCCAATAAAGGTAGTTATGATCAGGCGGACAGCATAAATATCGGAAAAATAATCAAAAAAAAGATTGATGAAAAAAATAGTAAAGTCAATCTTGATATTATGAATTCTTTATCTTCTTTATGTATTTGTGTTAAGAAACATGAGTCGATGAATGATGAAATGCCGTTAAATTCAGCATTTCTAATAAAAAAGGATAAAGAAAACTCTTTTATTGAGATGGTTAATCAACTTGATATAAAATATGAAAATCTGCTTAGATATAAGATAGTTGGTCCGTTGCCTTGTTATAGTTTTTATACTCTTGAATCAAAACTTCTAAATAAAAAAGAGATCGAAAAGGCAGAAAAAATTCTTGGTATTGATGCCTATAAATCAGAATCAGATATAAAAAAGGCATACCGAGCAAAAGCAGCGCACGCCCATCCAGATAAAAATAATACTATTTCTGCAATTGATAACGATGATTTTATAGAGATTAACAAAGCATATCAGATTTTACTTGAATATTCAAGTGTCTTCAAGGATTCTCCTGATCATAAGCCGGATGAACCTTTTTATCTGGTTAAAATAAAGAAATAATATGGAAAAGGATGGCAAGTACGTTTATTGTATCATTGCTTCTACTTATGAATGCAATTTTGGTGCAATTGGAATAGGGGGTAGAGGTGATCTTGTAAATACAATTGGATTTCAGGGCTTAAGTATGGTTGTTAGTGACCACCCACTTAATCATTTTGTTTTAAACCCGGATAATATTCTTGCTCATCAAAGAGTCATAGAGGTCGTGATGAGTCAATTCAATAGTGTTATTCCAGTTCGATTTGGCACAGTTGCAGCAACACCAGATGAAATAAGAAATCTTCTTGATCGCAGGTATGGCGAATTATCTGAACTTCTTGAGCGTTTTGAAAACAAGGTTGAGTATAATCTTAAAGCATCATGGCGCTGCATGATCGATATATATAAAGAGATAGATAAAGAACATGTTGAGTTAAAACAATTGAGACGTGAAATAGAGGGACTGAAGGATGAAGAAAAAAGAAAACTGCTTATTGTTGAGGCCGGACATATTATTGAGAATGAGTTGCAAAAAAAGAAAGAAGTCGAAGCATACGAAATTGTAACATATTTGAGAAAGACAGTTGTTGCTCATAAGCATAATAAGACAACTGGCGAGGCTATGTTTATGAATACCGCTTTTTTATTGAACAAAGGCCGTGAAGTAGAGTTTGATAATATAATGAATGATCTTGGTGAGCAATATAAAGACAGAAGTGACTATTATTATACAGGCCCTTTACCGATCTTTAACTTTATAGATTTACGAATTCTTCCTGAGAAATGGGAACTCTGAAATCATTATTAATTATTAATCAGATGGATATCGAAACAACGAAAGAGGGAAGATATATATACGGAATTATACGCAATTCTGAATTTATTGATTTCGGCCAGATTGGTATAGGTAAACGTAATGACAGGGTATATGGTGTTATTTACAAAGATATTTGCGCTGTTGTAAGTTCAACGCCGATCATACAATATGAAGCAAGACGAGCAAATATGATCGCCCATCAGAAGGTTCTTGAAGAGGTAATGAAGCGGTTTAATGTTCTCCCGGTAAGATTTTCTACAATATCACCTCATGATAATGATGACGCAATAATCAAAATATTGATTACCGATTATAGCAGATTTGATGAATTGCTCATCAAAATGAAAGGAAAGAAGGAATTGGGCCTAAAAGTCATGGCAGATGAAACAAGAATATATGAAAATATTATTCAGAAATATGATAATATACGATCTCTAAGAGATAAGCTATTGAACCAGCCTGCTGATAAAATACACTATCAGCGTGTAAAAATAGGTGAGATGGTTGCAGATGCACTGAAGAAAGAGATTGAGAGTTATAAACAACAGATTCTTGATATATTGAGTCCTATCGCTGAGGATATCAAGATAACTGATAATTATGGTAATCTTATGATTCTTAACGCCGCATTTCTTATTAAGGAAGTTAAAGAGTCAGAGTTTGATGACTCTGTAAATAAACTTGATGAGAAGTATGGAAATATTATGACATTCAAATATGTAGGTACGTTACCGCCATATAATTTTGTTAATCTGTCAATTAATACAAAAGGGGTATAATATTTTTATTTTAGACGATATATTATTTGCTCCACTTAATGGGCTTATATTTATAGCAAAAAAAATAAATGATGTCGTTGAGAAAGAGACGTCTGATGAAGGTGTTGTTAAAGAACGTTTAATGGCTCTCCAACTCAGGTTCGAGTTGGATGAGATTGATGAAGTTGAATATGACAGAGAAGAGGATGAATTATTACAAAAACTCGAAAGAATAAGATTGAATAAACAAAATCAATAAAAAAATTGTTTTTATGGAGTAAAATATAATCCTTCGTTTATTTTATAAATAACTATTGGAGCATATAATGAGTAAAATAATTACTATAAGAAATACGGTAGTTGCGTTTCTTAAAGAAAATGTACAGACAGCAGATGTAACAGTAATAAGGGTAGAAAAATCAGGAGATACCTGGAAAACTGTTTCAGAAGTATATGAGGATGATTCTTTTTTAAAATCGATGAATCTTCCCCCCAAAAAAATAAGGTTATTTTATGCTGTAACTGTCGATTCAGATTTAGAAGTTATTTCTTTTTCGAGGTTGTCAACATATGATGATTCTGAAAGTGAAAATAATTGATTATTGATCTTCTATGGTTGCTATTCAAGAAAGACTTATATACATCTTTTGTGTTACAAGTGAGCCCCCTTTATTACAACAGTATCAATTGCAGAAGGGAATATGCGTAGTAGATGTTGATGGATTATTTGTTACTACAATGGATGTGACAGATAATGATTTTGCGGAAAATCAATTACAATCAAATCTATCTGATGTTGTCTGGTTAGATACAAAGGTAAGGGAACACCTTGATGTTATTACTTCCATTATGCAACATGTCAAGAGCCTGATTCCCTTCAATTTCGGCACTCTGTACAAATCTGAAAGCAGTTTGATGCAGTTTATAATCAAATATGCTGAAGAGTTTAAAAAAAATTTGGTTTATCTCGAAGAGAAAGAGGAGTGGGCTGTAAAGCTCTATTGCAATAAAAATAAGATTGTAGAGAATATCACGCATCTCAGTAAAAAAGTATCAGATATAAATGCTTTGATCCAAAATAGTTCAATAGGAAAAGCATATATACTTGGAAAGAAAAAAAATGAAATCATCGAGAACGAGATTATTAATATATATAATACGTACTCAAAAAAAATATTTACAAAGTTTAGTATCTTATCTGAAGAATTCCGTTTCAATCCAATTCCAAACAATGAAACTTTGGAAAAAGAGGATGATATGATACTTAACGTGGTTTTGTTATTGAATAAAGCAAATGTTGAAAGTTTTATTGAAACGTCTGATCAGTTAATTATTCAGCATCAAAATATAGGCCTGAATATTGAAATTACAGGCCCTTGGCCTTGTTATTCCTTTATAAATATATCGCATTGAAATGCAAGACGAATTTTATAGCAAGAATAAAGAAATTACAATTCTCGATGTTCTCGATCGTGTTTTAACCAAAGGTGTTGTTATTACAGGAGATATTGTCATTTCCGTAGCAGATATAGATCTTGTGTATGTTGGACTCAGACTATTGCTAAGTTCTGTGGAGACGATGGAAAAAAATAAACAGAACTCGATAAAAATGTAAAAACAGCATTTATTATAATCAAGCATGCCTTTAATTATTTATGCTATTTTTGATTCGATAAATTATATCGATTCGTTTTCATCATATGTTGATGCAATATCACTTAAATCAAAAATTAAACTTGAAATAATATCTACAAGTACACTCTCTGCTATCGTTTCAAGAACCACTGATGAGAAAAAACAAGCATGTCAAAATGATGTAATGATATATGCAACGATTATAGGAGACATTGCTGCTAAATACTCAATACTGCCTATGAGGTATGGATCTATTGTATCATCACCATTCGATGTGACTGAATTATTAAAAAACCATAATGAAACATTTGTTACAATAATAAAAAAAATAACTGATAAAGAAGAGTATTCCTTAAGAATACTCTATTCGCATCAGGATAAAGAAAAAAATAATATTGAAGATTTGTTTGATTTGCCTCAAAATGTTCCAGATATTTTACATGGAAATACTGACAGTAAAAAATATTTATTAAACAAATACATAAAACACTTATCAGAAGAAAAGAGGCTTCAATACATTGATAAGATACAGTCGATTGTTGCTTGTAATCTTCAAAAAATAACTGATTTAATTGTGTACAATAAACAAACAACAACAGGATTTATAGTTGATGCTGTATTTATGATAGAAAGGTCGAAAAAAAGTGAGCTTCTTGATTTAGTTATTCAAATGCAGACTCTATTTTCGGAACATAACGTTGTTTTATCTGGTCCATGGCCACCATATAATTTTTCAAATATAAATATTGGATAATTATGGATAGTGATAAGATATTATATTATGCAGGTTCGGCAGATGAAATTATTGAAGAACTTGAAAAATTAAAACCAGGTATTCAAGGGAGAATCAATGCAACTCCCGATAATGTAGAGTCAGGTCTCGCCAAGCTTGTATTGACTCTTATTGAACTTATAAGAAAATTGATTGAAAAACAGGCAATGCGCAGAATTGATGGTAATTCATTGAGTGAATCACAAATTGAAGAGCTTGGAGAAACGCTTATGAAGCTTGAGAAAAAGATGGAGGAGTTAAAAGGTATCTTCAACCTTACTGACAAAGATCTCAACCTTAATCTCGGTCCTTTGGGCGATCTTATGTAACCCATATCTACAAAAGTATTTCTCAAGAATTGATTCCGCAGTAACGTAAGGTCAGACATAAAAATATAAATCGTCCTTGATATAAGATTACGCGCAATTATTCGCTCGACGTATATTAATAACTGCTACAATATATCACTTTATCGCTCTGCTTCATTTCTTTTGATATCAATTTTATATTTTCTCATCCTTCTAATCAAAGCATATCTGCTTATCCCAAGTATCTCTGCTGCCATTACCTGATTATATTCGCATTCCTCAAGAGTTTTATGTATAGCATCTTCCTCATCAATTTTAGTATTGCTATCAGTTGTATTGGATATTTTGTTCACTACAGGTAATGGGAAATCACATATTTGTAGTGAATTCCCTTTAGAAAGTATGATAGCTCTTTCAGCAAGATTTCTTAATTCTCTTATATTCCCGGGAAAACTATATTTTTCAAGAGCGACAAAGACATCATCACCAATAGATTCTATCGGTTTGTTGATTTTTTCAGAGAACTCTTTTGTGAAATCGATAAACAATGGCCCGATATCTTCTATCCTTTCACGAAGAGGCGGAATATGTATATGTAATGTATTGAGTCTGTGAAGTAAATCAAGTCTGAATTTTTTTTCGTCAACCATTTTTTGCAAATCACAATTTGTCGCGGCTATCAGTCTGAATTTTGTTTGTATTTGTTTTGTATCTCCGACTCTGGTAATTGTTTTTTCCTCAATAGCCCGTAAAATCTTTGACTGCAAATTCAATGGCATATCAGCAATTTCATCCAGAAATAATGTCCCCTCATTGCATATTTCAAATAATCCTTTTTTATCTGAAATAGCACCAGTGAAAGCTCCTTTTTTATGTCCGAAAAATTCACTTTCAATCAAAGCGTCACTTATCGCACTGCAATTAATAGCTCCAAAATAATTGTCCTTTTGCTTGCTCATATAATGAATAAGTTTAGCAAAAATCTCTTTTCCTGTTCCACTTTCGCCCGTAATAAGTACATTTATATCTGAATATTCTGATGCTGTTTTAGCCAGTTCGTAGATTTCAATTATCTGTTTGCTTTTTCCGATACAATGGCGTCCTATTTTTGAAGCAATATCTGATGTTATCAGTGAGTACTTCTCTTCTGCATGCGCGAGGTTACGCTGCATTTTAAGATATTTTTGTGTTCGCTCTATAGCTATCTGTATATCTATATACCTCATGGGTTTACGTAAATAATCAAAAGCCCCCAGCCTTATGGAGTCGATTACCGTATCCATGTCACCATGTGCAGATACCATGATCACTTCGATACCAGGATACAACGATTTGACATTTTTTAAAATATCAAGTCCGTTTGTACCTGGCAAACGTACATCAAGAATGAGAAGATCAATATTATATTTGCTCAAAATAGCATAACCTTCTTCTGGCGTGTTTGCAGAAAAAGGAATAAAACCAGTGTTTTTCAGGTAATCACTGATCTCATTTGTAAAATCTATTTCATCGTCAAGTATTAGTACCTTTATCTGACTAATGTAATTATTCTGCATGTTCAGTTGCTATTTGACGGAAGAGTAATAATAATGCATGTTCCGTTCATTGGAACACTTTTTATTTTAATATCGCCATTCATCTCTTTTATAATGCCATAACTAATCGAAAGTCCAAGTCCTGTACCTTTTCCAGATTCTTTTGTTGTATAAAATGGATGCATTATATATTCGATATTGCTTTCACTTACACCTATCCCATTGTCTTCTACTGTTACTATTATCGAATTGTTTTTGTAAAATGATCTAACAAATATTTTCATTTCAAAGCCCGTATTATAGATTTGTTTCTTTTCTTCAAGAGCATCAATAGAGTTTTTGATTAAATTCAGAATTACCTGTTCGAATTTGTAAATGTTTCCAGTAACTGAGAATCGCTCTTCTTCAGCTTTGAAATCAAGTATTATAGATTTGTGCTTACACTGCTCGGATACCATCAAGAGAGCGTTTCGAATGCTTTTATTGATATTTATAACTGAAGATATATAATTATTATCTGTACTTGAAAAGGATCTGATGTTATCTATTATAGTCTGAATTCTTAATATGTTTTCAAATATTTTTTCGGATTTGATTTTAATTTCTTTTTCACATGCCCAATTATGTTTTGACGCATCCATCAAAATCTTATCAACGATTAATCCAATATTATTAATCGGTTGATAAATTTCATGTGCAATACCAGATGCCATTTCACCAAGACTTATTAATCTTTTGGCATGAAAAAGTTCGCTTTCAATTATTTTTCTTTGTGAAATATCACGAATAATCATCATATACGATGATGGAGCTCCATTATAATCCTGAATTAATGCCGCACTGATTTCTGCCGAATATACGGTATTGTTTTTCTTTTTTAGCACGATCTCTTTGTTTTGTATCAAACCTTCGCGTAATGTTACATCAAATATTTCATTGATTATTTTAATGTTATCTGAGTATACAATATTTGAAAAAGACATGCCTATAACATCAGCTTTATTATTGGCTCCAAATATTTCAAGACCAATATCAGAGACACTGCTGATAATTCCATCAAGATCAGTTGTTATAATGCTGTCAGGTGACGCTGCTATGAGAGTCTGGTATTGTTTGTCTAATTGTCTTCTTGATTTTTCTGCTTTATTGTTTTTGTTGGAGTCTGTAATAAAGACAGCTATAGAGTTGATATCTTCATTGATTCCATAAATAGGATATGCGGAAATATGATAGATATATTCTTCATTCCGATCTGTTTCATGAAGATTTGAATGAAACAGATCCTTGAAATGAACTGGTTCTCTTGTATAAAAGATAAGTTCAAATTTTGTTTTTCGTTCTTCCTGAAGTTGACGAGGAAAGAGAGAATGAAAGTTTTGTCCTATAACGCTTTTTGATTCTAATGAGTAGATATCGAGAAAATCTTTGTTTGCATCAAGAATTGTTCCATCGATTGCCAAAGAGCATAGTGGCTCCACAGCAGAATTCAAAAGAGATGTGAAATTGTGTGTATTGATGAGATGGGTAGTGTCATCATTTTTATATTCTGTAATATCAATACTTACACCCATATATCTTTTTACAAGTCCGTTTTCATCTTTTACAGGGAAACCGTGAGTCATCATTTGTCTTACGGTGCCATTTTGATCACAGATATTGTATATTGTTTCAAATGTATTTTCATTATGAATTGCATCCCGCATTGTCTTTTCTGTATTTATCCTTTCCATAGGAACAATGGCTTGTAACCAAGTCTGGTAGGAAGGGTTACTACTGTGCAAGTCAAGTCCATAAAGCATCCGTAATTTATCGGACCATATCATCTCTCCATTTTCAAGATTCCACTCCCAGTTACCGGTATTTATGGTTTTCATGGGAGTCAACACGATGACAAAGTACCCTTTCTGGTGGCTGTATGCTGTAATATCAAGCCATTTATCCAATGTGTTTATATATAAATCGAATCTTTCTGCAATTCCATTCAGTGATACACGCCCAACTTTTTCAAATAGTTCCGGATTAGATATGCTTATACCCGGAATATGCATAGATATACTTTGTCCCTCAATGATTTGTAATCCTGTTAATCTTTTGAAATTCAGATTTACCACTTCAGGAATGAAATCTACTGGACAATTATCTTTAAATATCATTCTGCAATAAGCAAAACCATTCAAATGATTATTGAAGAGGTTCCGGTAACGTACTCTTTCAACAAGAAGCTCTTTTTCTGTTAAAATGAGGTTTGTAATGTCCATAATGAACATCAGCAGCTTTGTTATTTCACCATCGCTATTTGGGATAGGGTAGACAGTATGGCGGTATATACGCCCATGAGATTCTTTTTCGTAAAAGATACGTTCGCCAGTAAAAAGAACCTCCGCAATTACGTTCCTCTGTTCAAGAGCAAGTTCAATAGAGATAGAATCAAAAATATTCGAGCCTGGAGTTATTTCAGAGTGATTGTTTAATTGAGTTTTGAATGCATTATTAGCTAAAATGATTCCGCCATCGGGATCAAGAAGAAGCATTGGTTGAGGAAAGACATTAAACAGTCTGTTGAACGATTGATCCTCCTCCTTTTTGTCCATTGCTGCCAACAGTAACTCTTCGGCGGAATGGGTTTCTGCCATTTCAAGCAGGCGAAGACGGAATGCGGTCAGTGATTCGTATCTCTTGCGTTCAGAAATATCATGAATAATTGAATAGAGAAGGATTTTACCATGAATTTCAATTGCATTACTGAAAATATCGACTTCTCGCAATGACCCGTCAGCTTTGCGATGGCGAAAAGAAAACTGGTTTTGTGTCTTCAAGACGCTTTTCGCCATCTCTGCTTTAATTTTATCAGGAGACAGGGTGCTGATTTGCTGCATATGCATTTGGCGTAGTTCATCGATTGACCAGCCATAAAAAATTGCAGAGGCGTTATTGGCATCAACGATATAGCCTGTTTCGGGATCGATGATTAACATAGGTGCTGAATGGTTCTCAAACAGTTTTCTGAACCGTTCTTCGCTCTCCTTCTGAGCCTCTTCAGCTATTTTTCGTTGTGTGATGTCATCAATTATAGAGACGAAGTAGCCTTTTTGAGGGCAGTAAACTGTCAGGTCAAACCATGACCTCAATGGTTCCAGATACAATTCAAACCGATTAGAAATTCCTGTCTGGGCTACGGTTATATGTTTCTCGATAAATTCAGGAAAGGTGTTGTTGATGCCGGGAAAGACCTCGGTCGCTCTCTTTCCAACAACGTTTTTCAGGCCGGTCATTTTCTCATAACCGGAATTGACTTCCTCATGGATAAAATCAACAGGAACTCCTTCTTCGAATATTACGCGGCAGTAAGCATACCCATTTTGCATGTAGTCAATAAGGTTGCGATGATGGGTATTGCTGGCAGCGAGTGCATCCCTTGTCTCTTTAAGCTCAGAGTAGGAGTTATCGGCGTTATTGTCTGTATATATTACGGGCATATGGGCTCTTTTGTTGAACAGAACCTTCTCTTCAGTGGTAAGCGCATTGCACTTCGATCTCTCCCTTCAACATACGAAAATTTCATCTAAAAATTTTACAAGAGGGGGAGATGGAATGGTGGCGACAAAAGTGATATTCTTCATTCTGATTTGAGTAACAAATTGCCTGACCTATTTCAAACATAAGTATTCAAGAGAAATATCTCTTGCCAGTTATTCATCATATCCTCATGGTTTGATCTTCTTAACAAGAGGGATGAAGAAGTGTTGAGCGGATTTTATCCAGCGCATGCTGCATATCTTCCGGCATGGGCGCCGTGAAGGAGAGTGGTTCATGGCTTATTGGCTGATGAAAAGAGAGCGTTTCGGCATGTAAAGCTTGACGCGGTAGTAGTTCGAGGAGGTTTTTAACGAAACTTTCACTTTTACTGAAAGGGAGTGTGCGCAAGATGGTTCCGCCATAGGTAACATCTCCGAGAATCTGATGACCAAGGTGCTGCAAGTGAGCCCTGATCTGGTGGGTTCGTCCTGTATGCAGCCTAAGCGAAAGCAGCGAAAACCATTGGAGATTTTCCATTACGGAATAATCGGTGATCGCAGTTTTTCCATACTCTCCTTCAAAAGGAAAGTTTGCCATCACTTTTCGGTCTTTTTTTGAGCGTCCGATATTGGTTGTTATGGTGCCTGCTGCTGGATCGGGAACTCCCCATACGATGGCCTTGTAGACTTTTATCACTTTTCTCTCAGCGAACTGGCGGGCAAGACGATGCAGCGCAATCGGATTTTTGGCAACAATGATAAGTCCCGAGGTGTTTTTGTCGAGCCGATGTACGATTCCTGGTCGTAGCTCAGCTTGGTCAAGCTCCTCTGCATCCATGCCAATGTGGTGCAGAATAGCGTTTGCCAGTGTTCCTGTCCAGTTCCCGAATGCAGGATGGACTACCATACCAGCTTTTTTGTTGACGACCATCAGATCACAATCCTCGTATATGATCTCAATGGGTATATTTTCCGCTGTGAGCTCCGGTGCTGGTGGCCGCAGAAAAGTCATCTCAATAACATCGCATGATTTAATGCGATAATTCGATTTTACCCTATTTTCATTGACCAGCACACGACCCTCTTCAATAGCTTCCTGTACCTTGTTGCGTGTTGCGTTTTCAACCTGCTGTGTCAGGTATTGGTCAATACGCATCGGGATTTGTACCCGACTTACCTGCAAGGTGAGTTTTTTGGGCTCAAGAGGTGGTTCACCTCGTTGTTCCGATTCGTTTTTTTGTGGCTGATTTTGCATTTTGCGATACTTGAACACTACGGGTGATAAACTACGGGGTCAGTATAACAAAACCACACCATATCTTTTTATGCATTCCATGCAACAGTTGCCTGAAGGGCCCGGTCGTAACGTTGATGTTGCCGTTATCGGTTCAGGACCAGGAGGTTATGAAGCTGCGCTTCGAGCGGCAAAGGCCGGAATGAAGGTATGCCTCATTGAGAAAGGCGCATTGGGTGGTGTGTGCGTGAACTGGGGTTGTATTCCAACAAAAGCTCTTTTGCGGAGCGCAGAGGTGTTCGATCTTTTTAAAAAAGCTGGTTCCTACGGTCTCAAGGTTCAAGCCTCTGGAATTGACCTTGCCGAAGCGGTTAAACGCAGCCGCAGTGTGGTACAGAAACTGTCGAAAGGGATCGCTTTTATTCTGCGTCGGGCGCAGGTTGAGGTGATCCAGGGGGAGGCGTTGTTCAGCGGTGTACACACACTTGATATTTTTCGCGATGGGGTGTGTGTTGAAACCGTTCAGTCAAACCATATCATTATTGCATCAGGAGCGCGCTCGCGACAACTTCCTGGGTTGGAGCCGGATGGCAGGCACATTATCACCAGCAGGGAAGCGTTGGCCATGAAGTCAGTTCCTTCATCCATGATGGTATTGGGAGGTGGTGCTATTGGTGTTGAAATGGCCTGGTTTTATGCGATGGCTGGTACTACTGTTACACTTGTAGAAATGATGCCACGTCTCTTGCCATTTGAAGATGGGGAGATTTCGGAAGCTCTGAAGCGCTCGTTTGAGAAGGCAGGGATCAGGGTGGTCACCGGAGCGAAGCTGGAAGGTGTTGTTGTATCAGAAGATCGGGTGAACGGACTTCTTGTTGTTGATGGAGAAGAGTCGCAACCGATAAGTGCAGAGTTGTTGCTGGTCGCTGTCGGAGTGACCGGTAATTGTGACGGACTTGGTCTGGAACATGCTGGCGTGGAGAGGTCACGGGGTTTCATTGTGACGGATGCTGCCTGCAGGACGTCAGTCAGCAATATTTTTGCTATAGGAGATGTGCGTGGAGGGATGCTGCTTGCCCACAAGGCGTCGGCTGAAGCTGCCATTGCTGTTGATTCAATAGCAGGAAAGGCTCCCCATCTGCTTGATGAGAGCATGATTCCGCGATGTGTTTACGCAGAACCATCGGTTGCAAGTGTCGGACTGAGTGAGGAGCAGGCTATTGAGCAGGGTTACATGGTAATGGTTGGACGCTCCCTCTTTGCTGCATCAGGCAAGGCGAATGCCTATGGTAATCTTGAGGGAGTGGTGAAGCTGCTCTTTAACGCTGTAGATGGTCGTTTGCTTGGAGCGCATGTTTTGGGACATGGAGCGGTTGAGTTGATTGGAGAGATCACGCTGGCACGTCGGCTTGAGGTCACTGCCGAACTGCTTGCCAGCACGGTTCATGCCCATCCGACCCTTTCGGAAACAATTAAAGAGGCAGCAGAAAATGCTCTGCAGGAGCGACGTTTTTGAAAACCATTTTCTATTGTCTTTCTAAAAGCATAAATTCAGTTTCATTTATTTAGCTCATAAAACAGTAAACCTTTTCCAGTGAATGATTTCAATGTTCACGGCGAAACAGGTATCAACTAAAAGATCAACTATGACTCAGACTGAAACGGCTGCGAAAAAAACTGCTGCAAAGAAGCCTGCTGCGGTAAAGGCTAAGGCGAGTTCAACGGTCACAACTACTCCTGAACTCAAAAAAGCAGTTAAGCCTGCTGCAAAAAAGAAGTCTGGACAAGCCTTTCCTTTTACAGCAATTGTCGGTCAGGAGGAAATGAAGCTCAGTCTGATCCTCAATATCATTGACCCGAGAATCGGAGGTGTGCTCGTCATGGGACACAGGGGTACCGGAAAAAGTACCACGGTCAGAGCGCTTGCTGAAGTGCTTCCACTGATTGAACGGGTTGAGGGTGATACATACAATCGTACCGTCGATCAATATGTTGAAGGTGAGGAGGCAAAAAAGGGCCATAAGGCTATTGATCCGTCATCGCTCAAAATCGAAAAAATTCCTGTACCAGTTGTAGATCTTCCGCTTGGTGCTACAGAAGACCGTGTCTGCGGTACCATTGATATTGAGCAAGCGCTTACCAGCGGCGTAAAAGCATTTGAACCAGGCCTGCTTGCCCAGGCGAATCGCGGATTTCTCTATATTGATGAGGTCAACCTGCTTGATGACCATCTTGTTGACGTGCTGCTTGATGTTGCTGCGAGTGGTCAAAACGTGGTTGAACGTGAAGGTATCAGTATTCGCCATCCAGCCCGTTTTGTGCTTGTTGGTTCCGGTAACCCGGAAGAGGGCGAACTTCGTCCCCAGCTTCTTGACCGTTTTGGTCTGCATGCCCGTATCATTACGATTCTTGATATTGCAAAACGAGTCGATATTGTCAAGCGCCGTCGTGATTTTGATGAAGATCCGGATGCATTTATGAAAAAGTACGGTCGTGACCAGCAGAAGCTCCAGAAAAAGATTCAGACAGCCAAAGAGCTGCTTTCGTCAGTGACCATGGATGACAGTGTGCTTACCGATATTGCAAAGCTCTGTATGAACCTTGGTATTGATGGTCACCGTGGTGAACTTACCATTACCCGTACCGCTTTTGCCCATGCAGCATTCCTTGGTGAAACAGTAGTGACCATGAAGCATGTCAAGGATATCGCAGGCCTCTGTCTGCGTCACCGTCTGCGCAAGGATCCTCTTGAGACCCTTGATGCCGGTGAAAAAATTGATCGTGAACTCGCTAAAATCCTCGGAGAAGCGGAAGCAGTATAATGATAGCTTTTACCGATATCGTAGGGATGGATCTGGCCAAGCAGGCGCTCATGCTGCTGGCCGTTGATTCTGAACTTGGCGGTGTTGTTATTCCTTCGGCCGTGGGGTCGGGAAAGTCGACGCTCGCCAGGGCATTTGCTGATATTCTTCCCGAAGGGACACCCTTCGTGGAACTTCCTCTAAACGTAACTGAAGATCGTTTGATCGGTGGCGTTGATCTGGAGGCAACCCTTGCAACAGGAGTGCGCGTTGTCCAGCATGGTGTGCTCTCGAAGGCACATGGCGGGGTGCTCTATGTCGACTCCATCAGCCTTCTCGACAGTTCGGCGGTATCGCACATCATGGATGCCATTTCGCGCGGCGAAGTTCTTGTCGAGCGCGAAGGCCTCAGTGAGGTGCATCCAGCAAAGTTTATGCTGGTGGGCACCTATGATCCTACTGATGGCGAAGTTCGCATGGGACTTCTCGACCGCATCGGAATTATTGTACCCTTTACGGCACAGAATGATTATCGGGCGCGCAAGAAAATTGTCAATATCGTACTTGGCAAGAGGGATGAGGAAGATACCCGTGACGAGTTGAAGATGCTTGCCGGTTTTATCCAGGCTGCCCGTGAACAACTGCCGCATGTTTCGATAACAGATGAGCAGATTCGGGCGCTTATCCAGACTGCCATCAGCTTGGGGGTTGAGGGAAACCGTGTTGATATTTTCACCGTTCGTGCTGCAATAGCCGCAGCCGCTCTCGCACAGCGCAGCGATGTTGAGGAGGAAGATATGAAACAGGCCATCAAGCTGGTGCTCATTCCTCGTGCGACCCGTATGCCTGAACGTGAAGCGGAATCCAACGAAGCGCCTCCCGAAGAGGAACCGCCTCCACAGGAAGAGCCGGAATCTGAAGATGAAGAGGCCCAGGCGGACACACCGGATGCGGAAGCTGAAGAGGAGCAGAAAGAGACTCCCGACATGATCGAGGAGCTGATGATGGATGCTATTGAGATGGAGTTGCCTGATAATATTCTCAACATCTCTCTGGCATCAAAAAAGAAAACTACTACCGGCAGCCGTGGCGAAGCGCTCAACAACAAGCGTGGCCGTTTTGTACGGGCTCAGCCCGGTGAGATGCGCACCAATAAAGTTGCGCTTATTCCGACACTTATTTCCGCAGCGCCCTGGCAGGAGACCCGGAGGCGTGACAGCAAGATGGCAGGGCGGTCTAAAACAGCCTTGCTTATTACCAAGGATGATGTGAAGATCAAGCGCTTCCGAGACAAGTCAGGAACGCTCTTTATCTTCATGGTCGATGCCTCAGGCTCCATGGCATTGAACCGTATGCGCCAGGCAAAGGGTGCTGTAGCCAGTCTTTTGCAGAATGCCTATGTGCATCGCGACCAGGTTGCCCTGATATCGTTTCGCGGAAAGCAGGCTCAGGTGTTGCTTCCTCCCTCACAGAGTGTTGACCGTGCAAAACGGGAGCTTGATGTTCTTCCTACAGGTGGTGGAACACCTCTCGCCTCTGCACTCTATCTTGGCTGGGAGACGGCCAAACAGGCGCGTACCAAAGGTATTTCACAGATCATGTTTGTGCTGATTACTGATGGACGTGGAAATATCGGGCTGCAGGCTACCTTTGATCCACTTGCGGAAAAAGCTTCCAAAGAGGCGCTTGAAAAGGAGATTGAAGCCCTTTCGCTCTCTATCCAGGCCGATGGTGTTGCATCTATTGTTATTGATACCCAGATGAACTATCTATCGCGGGGCGAAGCGCCCAAGCTTGCCCAGAAGCTCGGGGGACGTTATTTTTACCTGCCGAATGCCAAAGCAGAACAGATCGTTGAGGCTGCATTGAGCTTTTAATTCCCAAAGACCTTTCTGCCTTATTTTGCGGAAAGGTCTTTTTGTGGAATAATTACCTTCCTTTACTTACATTAGGGGTACAGTTGGAACCCAAATATATACGTTTTCGATATATATGCGGGACTTGTTTTGTATATTAGCCATATATATTGGCTTTGTTATGTACAATGACACTCTAATGTCTATCTACTCCTAACATCATGTCTAATCGCCGTAAAATTGTTGCTATTGTTGGTCTTGAGCAGTATAACGCTGGTCTCTGGAAAAAGATCAAGGGGCTTCTTTCCAGCGAAGCCGAATTAACCCAGTTGAGTGATGTTGATCTTGAAAAAAAGCATCCTGAAGCGGCCAGGGCAATTCAGGAGGCGGACTGTGTTTTCATGAGCATGATCAATTTCAAGGAGCAGATCGACTGGTTCAAGAAACAGCTTGATCAATCGAGTAACGAAAAGACCATCTTTATTTTTGAGTCCATGCCTGAAGCGATGGCATTGACCAAGGTAGGGAATTATTCGGTAGGAGATGGAAAGGCTGGCATGCCGGATATGGTTAAAAAAGTGGCGAAAATGCTGGTGAAGGGTCGTGATGAGGATGCCCTCTATGGTTATATGAAGCTCATGAAGATCATGCGCACCATTCTTCCCCTTGTGCCAAGCAAAGCCAAGGATTTCAAGAACTGGCTGATGGTTTACTCCTACTGGATGCAGCCGACAGCAGAGAATATCGCCAATATGTTCCGGCTTATTCTGCGGGAATATTTTAACGAAAAGGTTACTGTCGGGGCGATTGTTGATGTTCCGAATATGGGGATTTATCATCCTGATGCACCAGCCTATTTTACGGATGTCAAGAGCTATAAAAACTGGTTAAAAAAGCGTGGGATCAATATTGACAAGGGCCAGAAAATTGGTCTTTTATTTTTTCGTAAACACCTGCTGCAGGAAAAAACCTATATCGATAACACGATTCGCGTGCTCGAAAAACGGGGTATTCATCTGTTCCCATCCTTTGTGATGGGTGTGGAGGGACATGTTCTGGTGCGGGACTGGCTTGTCAAGGAAAATATCGATCTTCTGGTTAATATGATGGGTTTTGGCCTCGTAGGAGGCCCTGCCGGATCGACTAAGCCTGGCACGGCTGCTGAGGCGCGTCACGAAATCATGACAAAACTTGACGTCCCCTACATTGTTGCTCAGCCACTTCTGACCCAGGGATTTGAATCCTGGAAAGAGCTTGGTGTCTCTCCCATGCAGATGACCTTTACCTACGCCATTCCTGAGATGGATGGTGCGATCTGTCCGGTTATTCTTGGAGCATTGCAGGATGGCAAAATAGAGACGGTTCCTGAGCGCATTGACCGGCTTGCTGGCGTTGTCAGTCAGTGGCTTCGCTTGCGTGCAACGGCCAACAGGGATAAAAAAGTTGCGTTTATTGTCTACGATTATCCTCCCGGCCTCGGCAAAAAAGCCAGTGCGGCGCTGCTTGATGTTCCCAGAACGCTTTTGGCCGCCTTGCAACGGTTGAAAAAAGAGGGCTACAATGTTGGCCAGCTTCCCGAAACGGCTGATGCGCTCTTTACAGCCCTTGATCAGGCAACCGATCACCAGATTAAACAGCATCAGCCGGATGCCCTGAAAGTTAATTATGAGACTTTCAAAACGCTGACCTCCTCAAGGGAGCGCGAACGTATTGAGGAGCGGTGGCAGAAATTTCCTGGAGAAATTGTGCCGATCGGTGAAAACGATGTTTTTATCGGAGGCATACGGTTTGGCAATATTTTTGTCGGTGTTCAGCCACGAATTGGTGTGCAGGGCGATCCCATGCGCTTGCTTTTCGACAAGGCCAATACACCGCACCATCAGTATATCGCATTCTATCGCTGGATAAGCCGGGAGTTTCAGGCTCACGCCATGGTTCATGTAGGAATGCATGGATCGGTCGAGTGGATGCCGGGACTTCAGACAGGTCTTACCGGCGATTGTTGGCCGGATGCTCTTCTTGGAGAGGTTCCGCATATCTACATCTATCCGGTGAACAATCCCAGTGAATCCACCATTGCCAAGCGGCGCGGATTGGCTACCATGGTTTCCCATGTTGTACCACCGCTCTCTCGTGCCGGCCTCTACAAGGAGCTTCCTGCATTGAAAGAGTTGCTTGTCGATTTCCGGGAGAGAAATTTTTCAGCTTCAGCCTCAGCTTCTCCGAGTGGGGAGGTCGATGCTTCTGGTTTTGAAGAGGCCATTATGCAGAAAGCTGAACTGCTCAATCTGACCGATGATTGTCCCCGTCGTGAGAGCGAAGGGTTCACTGATTATGTCAGCAGGCTCTATATCTATATCAGCGAACTTGAAAACCGGCTGATTTCCAACTCCCTTCATGTTTTCGGTGAGGCGAGTCCTCTTGAAGCGCAGATCATCACCGTCACGGAAACCCTTAAAAACCGGGATGAAGAGGCAAAAACTCTGCCGACTCTTCTTATGAGCGCTTCGGGGAAGAATGGACACTTCAGCAGCTATGCTGAATTGACCAGTCGCTCAAGAAAGGGAGACGAAGAGGCTATCCGCCTGCGTGAGTGGGTCGATACGGCGTGCCGTGATTTTGTCCAGCAGGTGTTGTTTGACCGTAAAAATGCAGCAGGAGCCTTTTCTTCGATAACAGGAGGATCGCGCATTCCGGCTGATTATATCCCCTTTGTTGAACAGTTGATGAGGGAGGGCTCAATGCTCCTTGTTGCGCTTCGCGACAATACCGGTGAGCTTGATTCCCTGATGAAGGTACTCAATGGCCGTTATATCTCTTCCGGTCCAGGAGGTGACCTGGTGCGGGACGGTATCAATGTACTTCCTTCGGGTCGCAATATTCACTCTATCGATCCATGGAGAATTCCCTCGGTACTTGCTTTCAAGCGGGGGACGCTGATTGCTGACAGTATTGTTAAAAAGCATCTTGAGGAAAATGGTGGAGAGTATCCTGAAACCATCGCCCAGGTGCTCTGGGGTCTCGACACCATTAAAACCAAGGGTGAAGCCGTAGCCGTTGTGATCAGGTTGCTCGGGGGGGAGCCATCCTATGATGCTTTTGGTAAAATCAGTCACTACAGTTTGGTGCCGCTTGACAGGCTCCGCCGTCCACGGATTGATGTGCTCATGCAGCTCAGCCCGATTTTCCGTGATGCTTTCGGCCTTCTCATGGATCAGCTCGACCGACTTGTCAAGGATGCAGCCAAAGCTGATGAGCCTGTGGAGATGAACTATGTTAAAAAACATGTCGATGAGGCGCTTGCCTCTGGTATGGAGTTTGAGACGGCGACCGCCCGCCAGTTTACCCAGGCGCCGGGCGCTTATGGTACCTATGTTGATGATATGATTGAGGACTCGGCATGGGAATCAGAAAATGATCTTGATGACCTCTTTATCCGTCGCAACAGTAGTGCTTACGGTGGAGGCAGGAAAGGGGAGAATGAGTCGGCTATTCTGCAGAAATTGCTCGGTTCGGTTGACCGGGTTGTGCACCAGGTTGACTCTACCGAATTTGGTATCTCCGATATCGATCATTACTTCTCTTCTTCCGGTTCCCTGCAGCTTGCCGCTCGCCGCCGCAATACGAAACCAGGTGATGTCAAGCTCAACTACGTAGAATCGTTTACCTCCGACATCAAGGTTGATGATGCTGAAAAATCGCTCCGTATTGAGTACCGTTCAAAACTGCTCAACCCGAAGTGGTTTGAGGGAATGCTCAAGCATGGTCATAGCGGCGCTGGTGAAATCAGCAACCGCGTCACCTACATGCTTGGCTGGGATGCCGTAACCAAGAGCGTTGATGACTGGGTCTACAAAAAAACAGCCGAAACCTATGCGCTCGACCCTGAAATGAGGGAGCGGCTTGCAACGCTTAATCCGCAGGCGATCAAAAACATTGTCGGGCGAATGCTTGAAGCGCATGGTCGTGGCATGTGGAAAGCCGACCAGAACATGATTGATGAGTTGCAGGAGATCTACGCCGATCTCGAGGACCGCCTGGAAGGCCTGACCGACGACGAGTAACTGAATTAGGAATGAGGTTAGGGCGGGCTCATAAATTTAACAACCGGTTTCAGCCGTGGCGGTGATTATTGTTTGCCGATCCGCTTCGGCTGCAAGCCAAAGTTAGCCAGACCTTTTTTGTTGGTTGTGGTCGGGGATGTGGTTGCTTGTTCTTGATCAAGTCATGAAGCCCCTCAGTTCATCTTCATTTGGTATGAGCGACTGAAAGGGAGTTAACTTCGACTCACGTACCTCTGCAGCGATTTCTGCATCGGCAAGAAGCGTTCGAACCTCAGCCAATCGGCTTGCAGGTGCAAAGGGGCTGACAACAACTTCAGTGATCAAGGAACCGACATTGATTTCGCGACGAATCCCTTCCGGCAGCGTCGGGGGCGGCGAGTATATAGGTCGATCGTGAGGCCGATTGTCTTTGTCGTAGTGACGATTCATGTTGTCGCCGGTATCGGTCAACCAGATCATGGCTCGAACTTCTCGTTCAAGCGAATACTTTTCCCGTTTGGTGGTCATGAATTGAATGACGTTCCAGCCCGTCAGATGCTTAGTGCCGTATCTGATTAGACCGACCATTACCTTGTCATCCAGCGGATGAAGCACTTGTTTGAGGAGGTCGTATCTCGATACGATTGCAACACCATCTTTTCCATATCGCCTCCACATCATTGCCGTTTCACCGATGTCCAAGTGCCAGCAGTTCACGTAGAACGATTGACGGACTTGGGCCAGATAGCCGATTGCGTGATCGCGCTCTTGGATATCGTTCAGGTCATAAGGGTTGAGGTTCAGGGCGTGTTGAACATACTCAAAGGGAGGCAGCCCCTCGTCTTGGTCTTCGAATTTATCGGAGCGACATAAATAAAGTTGTCTATTCTGGACGAGGTCCCGCAGCTTGCAGAATTCAACGTATCGCCAAACGGGCGACTTTGGATCCGTTGGCTCTTGGTTGTCTATGAAAGTTTCTACTGACATTACTTCACCACACCAACCACACTGAAAGCAATTAACATTGGTTCATTGAACGTTTTTATTCATAATGAGTCCACATGCGATACACCTTAATGATCTTGGCCTCTTCAATAACTTCGTAGACAAGGCGATGTTGTTTGTTAATCCTTCTACTGATCAATCCCTTCATATCACCCTTTAAATATTCAAACTCAGGCGGATATTTGTAGGGATTATCCTTGATAATATTTATTAATTGAAGCACTTTTTTCTTCAAACCACTCGCCCCAAGTTTTTTTGCATCCTTTTGAGCCTGGGTCATGAAGAGTATGGTGTACATCACCACTCCAGTTTATCAAGTGTCACTCCACCTTCTTGAGGCTCTTGTTGGGCATCATGAATGCTTTGAACCATGCCGTTAATGTTTCTGAGATATTCATCATCACTAACATATTCGGATTGTTCAAGTATTTTTATCTCGTTCGTCGAGAAGTGCTCAAGTAACCAGGTGAATTTTTCGTTAACGCTATCATCAATTTTCAGTGTCACGGTTTTCATGGTATTCTCCGATATTGATTGCCGACTACCGTAGCCAGCTGATTTTATCCTGACAGAGGGTTAAGTTCAAGGATCTAAGCTATCGGTTTATAACGATCACTCTAAACCAGCCATGAACAAGCAACAAGTTCCCTTGCTCTATTGATGTATTTTCCGAAAAAGGAATACGGTAAAGGTACAGAAAGTTTCTGTAAAACAAAGAGGGGTGTGCCAGATGGAGAGGCTGGGAGCCTCTCCAAAGATGAAAATTTCTGGCTTTCTCTACATCGAAGTAGAATAATTCGGCGCTTCCTTGGTGATCTTGACATCATGCGGGTGGCTCTCCCTGAGGCCAGCCGAGGTGATGCGTACAAAACGGGTGTTGGTTTTCAGCTCCTCAATGCAGGAGACTCCGCAGTAACCCATCGCCGATTTCAATCCTCCGATAAGCTGGTACACTACCTCATCAAGCAGCCCTTTTGCCGGGATACGACCCTCAATTCCCTCGGGCACATATTTCTTCGACTCACTTGACGCGTCCTGGAAATAGCGGTCGCTGCTTCCATCAGGTTCCGACATGGCTCCGAGAGAACCCATGCCACGATAGGTTTTGAATTTCCTTCCCTCATAGAGAATCGTCTCTCCCGGACTTTCGTCGGTTCCGGCAAAAATACTTCCAATCATGACGGAATCTGCTCCTGCAGCGAGAGCTTTGGCAATATCGCCGCTGTATTTGACGCCACCATCTGCAATGATTGGTGTATTGGTTTTTGCCGCTTCCTCCGCACAGTTGATAATTGCAGTCAACTGAGGCATGCCGACACCGGCCACAATGCGGGTGGTGCAGATACTGCCAGGACCGATACCAACTTTTACGCAGTCGGCGCCAGCTTCGATAAGGTCTCTAACCGCTTCAGACGTAGCAACATTGCCAGCGATGACCTGCAGCTCAGGCCAGGATCCCTTGATGCTCTTGACCATTTCAAGCACAGCCCTGCTGTGACCGTGAGCGGTATCAACCGCAACTACATCGACACCCGCATCAACCAGGGCTCTGACCCTTTCAGGTGTATTGGCACTGATACCAACAGCAGCGCCTACCCTCAAGTGCCCCTGATTGTCTTTGCACGCATTGGGGAACTGTTTCCGTTGCTGAATATCCTTGAAGGTAATCAACCCTTTAAGGTTTCCGTCACTATCGGTAATGAGCAGTTTTTCGATCTTGTTGGAAAGCAGAATTTCTTCGGCTTTTTGAAGATCAACATCCTCACGAGCGGTAATGAGGTTCTTGCTGGTCATGATGTTTCTGATTTTTGCATCGGGCTCCGGTTTGATGCGAAGATCCCTGTTGGTGACGATGCCTTTAAGTTTTCTGTCTGAGCTGCCTTCACATTCCGGGCGTGCGATGACCGGGATGCCTGAAATGGAGTGGCGAAGCATGAGATCAAGTGCATCCTGCATTGTGGCATCTTCATACAGGGTAAACGGATTACGGATGATACCGCTTTCATATCGTTTAACTTTGGCGACTTCACGTGCCTGCGTCTCAATAGTCAGGTTCTTGTGGATAATACCGATACCACCAGCACGAGCCAGGGCAATAGCAAGCCCCGATTCTGTCACTGTGTCCATTGCTGCACTTACCAGCGGTATCTTAAGTGTAATAGTCTTGGTGAGTCGGCTTTCAGTTGTTGTTTCCTTTGGAAGAATACAGGAGTAAGCCGGGATAAGAAGAACATCGTCAAACGTCAGTGCTTCATAGAGAATCTTCTTCATGGGCATGGGCAGGATTAAGGGATTGCTGCAAAATCAATTTTGCCAATTTACAAAAAGTGAGCAAAGAATGACAATGTTAATCACTATTAACAACCCTGTGATAAACAGGCGGTAAGGAGGAGCAAGGTTGATAACGCAATGGGTTAAAAAGCCCATCAGAAAGAGAATAGTTTTGAAAATTAAAAATAGAATGTAAATTACAGGCCATTTATTATCGGGGAGAGGTCGCATAGTTGGTCTAGTGCGCTCGCCTGGAAAGCGGGTAGGGTGTTACAGCCCTCGAGGGTTCGAATCCCTCCCTCTCCGCCAGGAAAATTGCTGAATAATTTGTAAACCTTTTTTTTTGAAAGTTTTCGAAAGGATTTACTATCTTCAGTCCTGTTCTTTTCGCAGATAATGGAGGATTTGCCTAATTGGTAAGGCAGCAGTCTTGAAAACTGCCGGGTTCACGCCCATGGGGGTTCGAGTCCCTCATCCTCCGCAGCATCACCCTGGAGAGGTGGCCGAGCGGCTGAAGGCACCGGTTTGCTAAACCGACATAGTTCTTATAGGGCTATCGAGGGTTCGAATCCCTCCCTCTCCGCATCAAACCCCGCTTAAGCGGGGTTTGTGCATTTTGCTATCTGACTTCCGTTGCGGGACGGCACTGAAATTGGGACACTATGAAGAATCTTTCTGACATCGTGGTGCTTTTTGTTGATGATGAAGCTGATATTCTCAGTTCTTTAAACCGTTTTCTTCGTAAAGAGCCTTACCAGAAATTCTTCGCAGAAACCACAGTAAAAGCTCTTGAGTTGCTTGAATGCCATGATGTTGCTATTGTTATTTCAGATTTCAATATGCCGGACATGAACGGCCTGGAACTCATAAACCTGGTCAAACAGCGTCATCCTGAAATTGTTCCCCTTATTATTTCCGGTCATGAAAGTGTTGGGAAGATTATAGAATCCTCTCATCCCCGCACTATTTTTCGTTTCATCACAAAACCGGTTGAACCGATAACGTTAAGAAAGGTTATCAATGACGCTATTCACTTCTACCGTTATGAGGCCGGAGAGAATACAGAGTCCCTGCTGACAAAAACTGTGTGAGGTATTTTAGGGACTCAGTTTGTGGGTGTAAGGCAGCAGAGCATTCCATGCCGGAGGTGGTGGGGGTGAGCAGTGGCTTCAAAACGGATAAAAATTGAGAATCTGTGCGGAAGAGCCTTATTTTATGGTGCTCGTCACTTATATTCATAGCGATGTTCGAGGCTGAATTTGCAGGTTCTTCATGGAGGTTCACTCTCCATAAGTGGTCTGCTTAACAGCTTGTTCCCATAAAACAGATTAAATATGATGGGCAGGAGAGTGCTTCTCTGTTTTGGTTTACAGAGTATTGATGCCCTTTTAACATTAAAGACAGTATGATTTTACCGATCAATATCTATAGTGACGATATTCTTCGATTGAAAGCAAAGCCACTGAAGGGCGTTGACAGTGCAATTGAAGAGCTGATAGCCTCCATGTTCGAGTCAATGCGTAATGCTTCGGGTATTGGTTTGGCTGCGCCCCAGGTCGGGCGGTCGATTCGATTGCTGGTGCTTGACGTCTCATGTGTGAGCAAGTGTGAGCATGAAAAACCGATGGTGGTGATTAATCCTCATATTCTTTCGGTCAGGGGCCACAATGATATGGAAGAGGGCTGCCTGAGTGTTCCTGGTGTTCAGGGCTATGTTGTCCGCCCGGCGGCGATTACTCTGAAATATCGTGACGAGCATTTTGCAGAGCGGACTGGTGAGTTTTCCGGTATGGTTGCCAGAGTGATTCAGCATGAGATTGATCATCTTGACGGGACTCTTTTTGTCGACAGGATGGAGAAACGAGATCGTAAAAAGATCCAGAAAGAGCTTACTGCTTTGGCTTCAGGAATTGTTGATACAGAGTACCCTGTTGTTGAACGTGAAGTTGTTCCGATAGCAAAACCCACATGAGTATTATGACGCGGATTATTTTTATGGGGACGCCGGAATTTGCTGTTCCCTCGTTGCAGGCTCTTGCGGCTGAGAAGGACACGTTTGAGATTGTGCTTGTTGTTACCGGATCGGACAAGCCGCGCCGCAGCAAACATGCTGATGCGGAGCCCTCTCCGGTCAAAGTGGCCGCTCGGGCTCTTGCGCTTCCGGTTTATGAGGTTGATGATGTCACCCATCCGGATTTTGCGGATACGGTTGCCTCATGCAAGGCAGATGTCATTGTTGTGGCCGCTTTTCGCATTCTGCCTCCTGCGATCTATGAGCAGGCCGCTCTCGGTGCCTTTAACCTTCACGCCTCACTGCTCCCGGCATATCGGGGTGCTGCGCCCATCAATTGGTCCATAATCAGGGGAGAGCGCGAAACCGGTGTTACGACATTCTTTTTGCAGCAGCGTGTCGATACGGGCAATATTATTTTGCAGGAAAGAACGCCAATAGCGCCCAATGAAAATGCGACCGATCTTGCCAGCCGCCTCGCCTTGATTGGCGCGCAAGTTGTTGTTGATACCGTGCATCTGATTGCTTCCCGCAGTGTAGTGGTATCAGGCCAGGATGAAGCACTCGCTTCAAGAGCGCCCAAGCTCACTCGTGACAATACGCGCATTTGCTGGTCGCAGCCTGTTGCAGATATGCATAATTTTATCAGGGGTCTTGCCCTGAAGCCTGCGGCATGGACTACCTTCAAGGGTAAAACCATGAAGATATTCCGGGCCGTTCCGGCAGAGCTCTCACTTGAAACCCTCTGCACAGCATCTCCTGGCACGCTTTATGTCGATCAGGGGAGGCTCTGTGCAAAAGGCTCCGATGGCTGGATTGAGCTGCTCTCGCTGCAGCTTGAAGGGCGCAAGCCAATGGAGGCTGCTGAATTTCTCAGAGGTTTTCGCCCCGATGCCGGGCCATTGCTTCTCCAGTAGTGAGTCGGGAGATGTCACAATCGTATTAATTGATTATATTGGCTCACCTTGAATTTATAACCAGCATCAAACGCTTATTTTATGGCATTGTCCAGTACAGAAGTCAACCGTATCAGGAACTTCTGCATCATCGCACATATCGATCACGGAAAATCAACCCTTGCTGACCGTCTGCTGGAAATAACGCATACGCTTGACCGCACCCAGATGGCTTCTGCACAGGTGCTTGATGATATGGATCTGGAGCGTGAGCGTGGTATAACCATAAAAAGTCATGCCATCCAGATGAAATACAGGGCCTCCGATGGCCTTGAGTATACTCTGAACCTTATTGACACCCCGGGGCATGTTGATTTCAGCTATGAGGTATCACGTTCTCTTGCTGCCTGCGAAGGCGCTCTTCTTATTGTTGATGCCACTCAGGGAGTAGAGGCCCAGACCATTGCCAACCTCTATCTCGCCCTTGATGCCGGCCTTGATATTATTCCGGTTATCAATAAAATTGATCTCCCCTCATCTGATGTTGAGGGTGTGGCTCGTCAGGTTATGGATCTGATTGGGATTAAACGCGAGGAAATTCTCCAGGTATCGGCCAAAGCCGGTATCGGGGTGCCAGAACTTATTGAGGCGATTGTCCAGCGTATCCCGGCCCCTGCCGATAACAATCACCTGCCGTTGCGGGCGTTGATTTTTGACTCGGTTTTTGATTCCTATCGTGGCGCGGTTATCTATCTCCGTATTGTTGAGGGATCGCTCAAAAAGGGTGACAGAGTAAAATTTTTTGCGAGCAACAAGATCTTTTTTGCTGAAGAGATTGGCACCATGAGTATGAAACGGCAGCCGAAATCTTTGCTTGAATCCGGAGATGTCGGCTATTTGATCTGCTCCATCAAGGATGTCAAGGATGCCAAGGTTGGCGATACGGTCACGCTTGCCGACAATCCTGCACACGAGCGTCTTTCGGGTTACAAGGAGGTCAAGCCGATGGTCTTCAGCGGTCTCTATCCGATTAACTCGAACGAATTTGAGGATCTTCGCGAGTCGCTCGAAAAACTTGCCCTGAATGACGCATCGCTGCTCTATACGCCTGAAACCTCCGTTGCCCTCGGTTTCGGGTTCAGATGCGGATTTCTTGGCTTGCTCCATATGGAGATCATTCAGGAACGTCTCGAGCGAGAGTATGGGGTCAATATCATTACCACAGTTCCCAACGTTGAGTACCGGGTTGTCATGACCAACGGTGAGGTTGTCATTGTTGACAATCCCTCCAAGATGCCCGATACCGGACGCATAAACCTCGTTGAAGAGCCCTATGTAACCATGCAGATCATTACACTTGCCGACTATATCGGCAATATCATGAAGCTTGGCATGGAGCGTCGCGGCGAGTACAAGAACACCGATTATCTCGACACGACAAGAGTGATCATGCATTTTGAGTTTCCGCTTGCCGAAATTGTTTTTGATTTTCATGATCGCCTTAAATCAATTTCGAAAGGCTATGCCTCGATGGATTACGAGTACATTGGCTACCGTGATTCTGATTTGGTCAAGCTTGATGTGTTGCTGAACGGCGAAACGGTCGATGCGCTCTCGATCGTTGTCCATCGTTCTAAAGCCTATGACTGGGGAAAGAAGCTTTGCCTGAAACTGAAAGGGATTATTCCCAAACAGATGTATGAAGTTGCCATACAGGCGGCAATCGGCAGCAAGGTGATATCGCGCGAAACCATATCGGCGATGCGCAAAAATGTTCTGGCCAAGTGTTATGGTGGCGACATCAGCCGAAAGCGCAAGCTTCTTGAAAAACAGAAAGAGGGCAAAAAGAGGATGAAACAGGTTGGGAGGGTAGAGGTTCCTCAGGAGGCTTTCCTTGCCTTGCTCAATATTGACGAATAGACAAGAGAGTTTATCTGGTGGATAGAATTTTCATTAATAGTCAAAACGATCTGATCATTGAATACTCAGAAAGGTAAGCCGGAAAAAAAACATTCACGGGAGTGGTTTGAAGCTCTGGTTATTGCTGCGATATTTGCGACCGTTCTTCGTGTTTTTGTTGTTGAATCTTACCGTATTCCAACGGGCTCCATGGAGAATACGCTGCTTGCAGGGGATTTTCTTTTTGTGAACAAATATGTCTATGGGCCAAAAGTGCCCTTTACCGATATACGGCTTCCTGGAGTTGACAAGGTGGAACGAGGCGATATTATTGTTTTCAAGTTTCCCAAAGATCGTTCACTGAACTATATCAAGCGATGTGTTGCCATCAGTGGTGATACCCTTGAGATTCATGACCAGCAACTTTCGATCAACAGAAAACCGGTTCCTCTTCCGGAACATGGACAGTTTATCGGAGTCAAGGCTCCTGCAGGAGAGGGTGATTATATGATTTTTCCACAGTCATCAACCTTCAACAAGGATAACTACGGCCCGATACGCATTCCCCGCAAGGGAGATGTCGTGCAACTGACAGCGGCAACCTATCCGCTTTACAGTTCGCTTGTTGCCGATGAAGGACATGATGTGAGTCTGCAGGGCAGGGAGGTCTTTGTTGACGGTTCTCCAGCTCAGAAGTATACCGTTCAGGACAACTACTATTTTGCAATGGGTGATAATCGCGACAATAGTCTCGACAGTCGTTTCTGGGGCTTTTTATCGGAAAAGGATCTTGTCGGTCAGGCGTTGGTGGTTTATTGGTCATGGGACCCGGATCTTTCATTGCTTACAGATCCCATCGGTAAAGTTAGCTCAATACGATGGACGCGTCCAGGGTTGCTCATTCATTGAATGAGATGCTCGGCAGCAAGAATTTTATCGCAGAGCATTTTCGTTGATGACAATCGTTTTTTGCGGCTGAAAAGAAGTTTTTCAACCTCCGGGGACTCTATTTCGAGTTTTTTGATGGTAATCGGATGATTGGTGATTTGCCGTTTTTTTCCGGTTTGAATGATGGGGGTGAATTCAATCTGATTGAGTGTGATCGAGTCGAGCACCAGGCCGGATTTCAGTGATTTGATGCTGATCTGCAAGGTGTTGCCGCTTGCCTGGTTTACCGCTTGTGAAAGGTTCTTTTTGAAATCAGCATTCAGGTAGATATTGGTGGAAAGATAGATCAGAAAATATGCCGCAGGGAAAAGCATACCGGGAGAGAGCATGAGAGCTTTCAGCCAGTTGATAACGAATATTTTTTCAGGAAATCGGCACACCATTGTAACTACCCGGTTTTGTCCGCTTCCGTAGTGTTATTATCGGACTTTCCTTTACGATACAAAATATTTTTCTTTATTGCACAGTACAGCTAACAAGGTAAACAATAACCAATTCAGCTCACTGCTTTTATGCCAGAAAATCAAAGGCATGCTCCCTATTGTCTCAAGCCGCTGTTCAAGGAGGTTCATGCCGACACCGAGACGCCGGTTTCAGTTTATCTGAAACTGCAGCGCCCTTTTTCATGCCTTCTTGAATCGGTAGAGGGTGAAGAGCTTCTTGCCCGCTTTTCCTATATAGCTATTGACCCGGTCGCTATCCTCAGAGGTTTTGTGGATGGTCCAACGGATATTGAGATTCTTGATGAAAAATTCAGTGCTCTCCGTGAAATTGGTCGTTCAGAGACAAATCTACGCCTGCAGATTGATCACCTGCTTGCCGCGTTTGAAACCAGAGAGATACCAAGAAAAAAGAATGGTACACCCCAAATGATTACCTCGGGTGTTTTTGGCTATTTCGGTTATGATGCCATGCACCTTGTTGAAAAGATTCCAATGCCAGAGCGTCCGGATCCGGCAGGGTTGCCCGATATTTTTCTGCTTTTCTGTGATACACTTGTGGTTTTTGATAATATTATGCGCAAGGTCTTCATTGTCTCCAACTACCTTGACGAGATTGACAAACCTCTCGCATTGCAGAAAATAGAGCTGATCGCTGAACAGATGTTCCGACCACTTCGGCGTGAAGAGATAACCTTTGGGGCTGAGCGGCCGGAACCAGTACTCTCCAATACGACAAGAGATGAGTACCTGCAGAAGGTAGGGAAAGCGAAAGAGTACATTGTGGCAGGAGATATTTTTCAGGTACAGATTTCACAGCGTCTCCGTCGTCCTCTCCATACCCGCTCTTTTGATGTTTACCGGATGCTGAGAACCATCAATCCCTCTCCATATCTCTATTACTTTGATATGGAGGAGTTCAAAATTGTCGGTTCATCGCCCGAATTGCTGGTAAAGGTTGAGCGCGACAGCTATGGCCGTCGTATCGTCGATACCCGTCCTATTGCAGGCACAAGACACCGGGGCAGTACATTTGAAGAGGATGAACGCAACGCCCGTGAACTGCTGGCCGATGAAAAAGAGCTTGCGGAGCATTTGATGCTCATCGATTTGAGCCGGAACGATATCGGCAGAATTGCTAAAATCGGTACAGTCGAGACCAATGAGATGATGGTTATTGAAAAATATTCGCATGTCATGCATATTGTCAGTAACGTTCGTGGAGAGCTTCGTGATGAACTTGGCGCTATGGATGCTTTCTGGTCCTGTTTTCCGGCAGGTACTCTTACAGGCGCACCCAAGGTTCGTGCCATGGAGATCATTTATGAACTCGAAAAGGAAAAACGGGGTCTGTATGGTGGCGCAGTCGGATTTCTTGATTTCAAGGGTAATCTCACGACGGCGATTGCTATCCGGACAATGGTGGTTGAAGACAATACCATCTATTTTCAGGCGGCTGGCGGGATTGTCGCCGATTCAAAACCCGAATCCGAATATGAAGAGACTATGAATAAAATGAAGGCAGGTTTAACCGCTGTTGAACATATCGAAGCTTTATCAGAACCATAAAACAGAACCATAACAAAAAAACCTTACAGAACCGATGAGCAAGAAACGAGCAATAATGAAATACCTGCTTCTTGTTTTTGCGGGTATTGCCGTAGGCGCACTTGTCTTTTCGAATGTTGAGTTTAGCCTCTCTTCCAGGGGGTTGAGCTTTTCAAACAGTCCAAGTTTTGCTACGGCAAAAAACAATATTGAGAATTATCCCATCCAGTCACTCAAAGGCTTTAACGAGGCATTTGTGCAGATTGCCGAGTCGGCAACCCCTTCAGTAGTGACGATTTTCACTGAAAAAACGGTAAACCAGCGGATTGGCTCCCCGTTTGGTTTTTGGGGAAGGCCTTTCTTTGATGATTTTTTTGATATGCCGGAGATTGCCCCTCGCAACGGCCAGAAAAAAGTATTGCAGGGCATCGGATCGGGAGTCGTCGTAACGGCTGACGGTTATATTCTGACCAACAATCATGTGATCGATAATGCCGATGCCGTCTATATCCGCACCTTCGATAACAAGAAGATTGATGCCAAAGTAATAGGAAAAGATTCCAAAACCGATCTTGCTGTTATCAAGGTCAATGCAAAAAATCTGAAACCAATCCTGATTGGCGACAGTGACAAACTCAGGGTTGGCGAATGGGTCATTGCCATAGGAAGTCCACTTGGTGAAAATTTTGCACGAACGGTTACTCAGGGTATCGTCAGTGCCAAAGGACGGGCCAATGTCGGGCTGGCCGATTATGAAGACTTCATACAGACTGATGCGGCCATCAATCCGGGAAATTCCGGAGGCCCTCTTGTCAACATCAACGGCGAGCTTGTCGGCATCAATACGGCTATAGCAAGTCGAACCGGTGGATTTGATGGTATAGGATTTGCCGTTCCGTCAAACATGGCCCAAAAAGTAATGACCGCACTCATTACTACCGGAAAAGTTACCCGAGGTTATCTTGGCGTCAGTATCCAGGATATTGATGAAAATATTGCAAAAGCAATGCACCTTAAGGCTGGAGAAGGGGCGCTTGTAGGAACGGTTGTCGAGGGTGGACCTGCGGCAAAGATTGGTATCAAAACCGGCGATGTTATCCTTGATATCAACGATCAAAAGGTTACAGGCAGTATTGAACTGCGTAATGCCATCTCCAGTCAGTTACCCGGATCGATGGTCAAGTTTCGGGTGCTCAGGAACGGAACGATCATGCTTTTTCAGGCCCGTCTTGAAGAACAGCCCGCCAGGGGTGTGGCTTCAGCCATGACAGAAGAACAGGAAAAAATTCCTGCGGTACTCGGTTTTAAGGCCGAGGAGCTTACAGCAAGGCTGGCACAGAAATTGAACCTGGTGCCCGGCTCTGGCAAGGTTGTACTTACAGCTCTTGATCCTGCATCCAATGCCTACCTTGCCGGATTGCGCGTCGGCGATATTATACTTACCCTCAACCGTCAGAGTGTGAACTCGTTTGCCGGGTATAGTGCTCTTATCAAAAACATCAAAAGCGGAGATCTTCTTTTTCTGCTGGTAGAAAGGAAGGGCAATAAAATATATTTTGCGTTTAATGTGTAAACTTGTTTTGCCTGAAAGATTAAGAGTTGTACATTGCTTTGGAGTAAAGTCAGTGGTGAGCAACTGACTTTACTTTTTTTTGTTTATCAATCCTGTCCGTTTGCCCCGGCGAATTGCGCTTATGGAGTTATTTTCTTTTTTTTCAACAAAAACAGCAACCAGAGATGACTGACAGAATTTACCTGACAAGTGATGGGTATAACCGGCTGAAAGAGGAATTATACGTGCTGGTTCATCAAACCAGAAGGGAAGTTCTGGAAAAAATTGCTGAAGCGAGGGCTCATGGTGATCTCAGCGAGAACGCAGAGTATGATGCGGCCCGAGAAGAGCAGTCTCATACCGAAGCGCGTATTGCAGATCTTGAAAACAAACTGGCATCGGCAACGATTCTTGACCCAAAACAGATCAAGACCGACAAGGTTTATATTCTTACTTCCGTAAAGTTGAAAAATCTTGATACTCCTGATGAAATCATCGAATATACGCTGGTATCATCAGAAGAGGCCGACACCGATTCAGGCAAAATCTCTGTCCGATCCCCGGTAGGAAGAGCATTGATCGGAAAAGCTGTAGGCGAAAAAGTTCAGATAGTCGTCCCCAAAGGTGAACTTCACTATGAGATATTAGAGATTTTTGTTAAATAGGGCCAACCAAAAACCAGTTAAATCAGCTCTCCCATGGGGAAACGTCAAATCATTTATCGTCAGGACAGGATCGGGGGAAATCAGGATCTGTTGAATCGCGAAGTCAACCTGGTCACCAACGAAGCGAGAGTGTGGCACGGCACAATCACTACTGTCGGCAGCAGCGAAGTGGAACTCAAGGATGCCCGTTCAGGAAAGCACCGCTTTGCCATTAATCAGATCGATCAGATATACTGTGAAATAAAAACGGATTATTAAAAAAGAAGATATGCGCAGAAAAATTGTAGTTGGGAACTGGAAAATGAACAACAGTGTTGCCGAATCGGTGCAGCTTGCAACGGATGTGCTTGCAGCACTTGGTGAGGGTTTTTCGGGCTGTGAGGTTGGTATAGCGCCGACCTATCTTGCCCTTGATGCTACAGAAAAGGTGATTGCAGAGAGTGAAGTTCAGCTTGTTGCCCAGAACTGCCATTATGAAAATGATGGCGCATTTACCGGAGAGGTATCGGCCAGAATGATCCTTGCTGTTGGCTGTTCTTCCGTTATTATCGGCCATTCCGAGCGTCGTCAGTATTTCGGCGAAACAAATGCTACGGTAAATCTCAGGATAAAAAAGGCCTTGTCGGAAGGGCTGAACGTTATCCTCTGTGTTGGTGAAACACTTGCAGAACGCGAATCAGGCGTCATGGAAACTGTTATCTCTTCACAGGTCAGGGAAGGGCTCGACGGTATCATCGATATCAGTGCCATTGTCATTGCCTATGAGCCAGTCTGGGCTATTGGTACCGGAAAAACAGCAAGTTCAGCACAGGCTGAAGAGGTGCATCTCTTTATTCGCACACTTGTCACTGGACTTTATGGTCAGACAGCCTCAGAGAAAGTTCGTATCCAGTATGGTGGAAGTGTCAAGCCTTCAAATGCGGCCGAACTCTTTGCCATGCCGAACATCGATGGTGGTTTGATTGGAGGAGCGAGCCTCAATGCAGATGATTTTGCCGCAATCGTTAAAGCTGCTTCCGTTTAACTTATTTGTATGTGATCAATTGACAGTGGCGTTTACTGTCACTGTCAATTATCCGTTCGCCATTGATGTTACTCCTGCTCCGCAGCCTCCTTCGACTTTTTCATTGAACAGAAATCAGGTCCGCACATGGTGCAGAAATGAGGGTTCTTTTCGGTATGGCCTCTTGCAGCCATGCTTTGCGCATGCACTGCACGGATTTTCTCCGGGTCAAGCGAAAGGTTGAACTGATCTTCCCATGCAAATGAATATCTTGCCCTGCTCATCAGTTCATCCTGGAGCCAGGAAACAGGATTACCTTTTGCCAGATCGGCGCCATGCGCAGCAACCTTGTGGGCAATAACCCCTTCACGCACATCATTACGGTCAGGCAGGCCAAGATGCTCCTTTGGGGTGACATAACAGAGCATCGAACAGCCAAAGCTGGCGATAAGCGCTCCACCGATGGCTGAATTGATATGGTCATACCCGGCGGCAATATCGGTAATCAGCGGTCCAAGCGTATAGAAGGGAGCTTCGTGGCAATACGCAAGCTCTTTATCCATGTTCTCCCTGATCATGTGCAGCGGAACGTGCCCTGGGCCCTCAATCATCACCTGTACCTCATATTTCCATGCAACTTTAGTCAGTTCTCCGAGCACCTTGAGTTCACCAAACTGTGCCTCGTCGTTGGCGTCAATGATCGAGCCGGGACGCAGGGCATCACCAAGCGAAACGGCGATGTCATATCGTTGCAGAATCTTGCAGATCTCTTCAAACCGGGTATAGAGAAAGTTCTCCTCTTTATGGTACTTGCACCACTTTGCCATGATTGAGCCACCCCGTGATACAATACCGGTTAACCGTTTTTCAGCAAAGGGAAGATGCTCAAGCAGAATACCGGCATGAATGGTAAAGTAGTCAACACCCTGTTCCGCCTGTTCAATCAGCGTGTCGCGGTAGAGTTCCCATGTCAGCGCTTCAGCTTTGCCCCCGGCCTTCTCAAGAGCCTGATACATAGGAACCGTTCCGATCGGAACAGGGGAGTTTCTCAGAATCCACTCGCGTGTTTGATGGATATTGGCGCCCGTGCTGAGATCCATGACGGTATCAGCCCCCCAGCGGCATGACCAGACAGCCTTTTCCACCTCTTCCTCAATCGAAGAACCAAGTGCGGAGTTGCCGATATTGGCATTGATTTTGACGCGGAACTTCCGGCCAATAATCATCGGTTCAAGCTCCGGATGGTTGATGTTGGCAGGAATGATGGCCCGCCCTTCAGCGATCTCCTGGCGGACAAACTCCGGCGTTATCGGCGAAACCTTTGCGCCACCTCTCGAAAATGAGCTGATCCACTCCTCCAGTTGCTGGTTCTCTCTGATCGAAACATATTCCATTTCCGGGGTAATGATCCCTTTTCGGGCAAAATGCATCTGAGTTATGGAAGAAGCCGCTTTTTCATCGCGCTGAAACCCCCAGCTCTTCCGTATGGGCGGAAGTCCCTTTTCAGGGTCAATGCTGACAGAGGGATCAGAATAGGGTCCACCGGTATCATAGAGCGGTAAGGAGGAGAATTCCTGGCCATTGCAGAAGTAGGTTTTACTCAGTTTCACTCTTTTCATTCCCACCTCAAGCGGGAAAATAGTGCCCTTTGAGTAAATTTTTTCTGGCGGGATGCACTCAATGCGCTTCACCGGACAAGTTATGTTTTCAGTAACGTTCGTCATGGATGATGGTTAAACAGGCAGGCAGAGGAGTACAACAGAAAGGAGAAGGATGGCAGAAAGGAACAAAAAACGCCATCATAATCTTTTCTTGCGTCAGCATTACCTGCATCAAGTTATAAGGGTTTGATCTCAGCCTTCTTTTTTTCCTCCAGCAGGACAGGAAAAAAATTCAGCACCCCCAAGATGTGAATGTAAGCTCACGATACTGAAATTCACCCTATTTTACAAATCAGGTGTGGAACAGCTTCTTCCGATATCGACAAACCATCCTCGGCATTCTGCGACATACCGGCTGATTTCACATTATGAAAACGTATAGCCCCTCTAATGATGTTGGGTTATTTCACCATAACATCCAGTTATTGTTGCAGCTTTTTCCTGAGGTGTATCGTGAATCGGCTGTACTGATCAGGTAGAATTGTCTGTTGGAGTGCTATTGTTCAACAAATATCATACCGCGGTGTGCAGCCAGTTCTGCTGAGGCTATTTTACCCGAGTCAAGTATGGTTGAACTGGAAACAACAGCGTTGTTCAGACGGCTACGGCTGAGGTTTGCTCGCCAGAGATTGGCTCCCCTGAGATCTGCTCCTTCAAGATTGGCCTGTTGCAGGTTGGCTTCCCGGAAGTTACACCCCCTTAAATCTGCAAACCGAAGATCGCTGTTGCCAAGATCGGTTGCCTTGAAGCTTGCATTAAAGAGAGATGCATGACTTAAATTGGCATAGGAAAGATTTTTGTGATCAAATGAAGCTCCTTTGAGCTGCACACTGATATCCTTGTTCTGTTTTCTCATCTCGTTCCAGTCAAACACATTGCTTTTCAGTTGCTCGTGTTGCGACCTGTCGAAAGTGACATTGACCGGAGCCTCTGACTGCTGCCAGATATTGCGGGGAGCAAAACTCTTTTTTGAGTCAGAAGTATTTTTTTGTGGCAGAGTGTTGCCCGTGACTTGTTGCTGGACGGCAGAGCCCTCTGACTGTCGGGGAAGAGTGACCTGCAGACTCTCTTGTTCTGTTGAAACGGAGTTGACCAGGTTGGCGGAAACGGGTTGCGCCGGTTCCTCAACAAAAATCGAGTGGTGGTTTTCTGCCCACATCCGGGAGGCGTATTTACCGCTGTCAAGTACGGTGCTTTCTGAAACCTTCACACCAGATATCTTTGCCCGGTTGAGGTTGGCTCGCCAAAGGTAGGCTGCCCGTAAATCTGCTCCGCTGAGATCGGCATTAACGAGCGAAGCCTCACGAAAGTTGGTTTCCTTAAGATCGGATTCTGAAAAATCGGTATTTGTGCAATCTGCTTTTTTAAGAATGGCTTTGACAAGAACAGCCTGATGGAGATGAGCTCCATCGAGCACTGCACTTTCAAGATTGGCTCCCCGTAATATGGCGTGGTCAAGATTTGCCCTGATCAGTATGGTTCCATCCATTTTTGCTCCATCAAGTGAAGCGTTTCTGAGGTTGGCGTTACTCAGATTCGACATAGAGAGAATAGCGCCCGAAAGATTTGCATTATATAAATTAATACCCCTCAAATTTTTGCCTTTCAGTTCAGCTCCTGATAGGTCGGGGACTAATTCCGGGTGCGTAACTCTCATGGTATTCCATGATGTTACTCCGCCTTCAAGCAATTCGAGATGTGTTGCATCAGAGGCAGATGCGGTTGATGAGAGCGCTGGAGCCAGAGCGGTATTGAGCAGAAGAGGCAGCATGAAACACAGAGCTTTACAGTCCATGGGATGAGATGTTTTTTTTTGTTCTTGTCAGAGTGAACATTGAAGAGGGGAGGCTATATAACCCGCAATTGAGCAAACGCAGTCTCTCGCCGGACTGCTTTTGCTCAATTGATGATTTTTCTGCTGATGACATGGGAACTCTCAGCGATCAATCACAGGAGATTATTAATAGACGTTCACAAAACCGGTCTCGCTGATGATGCGTTTCCCTTCAGCAGTTTTTGGCAGATCAATGAACTGCTTGACAGCGCCTGTTGGCTGGCCATTGGTGTACATGAAAAGCGGACGATGGATCGGGTACGTGTTGTTCTTGACGGTCTTGACATCAGCTTCGATTCCATCAACCAGAACAGCCTTGACCGACGAGTCAACAAAACCGAGTCCGATATAGCTGATCGCAGAAGGTGTTGATGCTACACGGCTCTTGATGGCGCCGTTGCTTGACTGGGTCTCTGCTCTCTTGGAAATCGGGTTATCTTTGCCCATAACGAGCTCTTTAAATGTGTCGGCAGTACCGCTGTTCGATTCACGCTGGATAATCACGATTGCAGAATTTGGTCCACCAACCTGGCTCCAGTTGGTGTATTTGCCCATGTAAATACCGCGGATCTGTGCTTTGGTGAGCGCATTGATGCGATTGCTCGGATGCACAACAATTGAGAGACCATCAAGCGCGACGACATGTTCGACGGGATTGACGCCTTTGCTTCTGGCGGCAGCCAGTTCCTGGTCTTTCATTGCTCTTGACATGGTTGCGATGTCACAGGTTTTGTTGATCAGGCTTTTTGCGCCGTTGCCTGAACCCGACTCACTGACGGATACCTGTACACCGGTTGTTTTGGTATAGTGATCGGCGAAGGCTTTGGCGATTGGTCCTACTGTGGTTGAACCGTCGATAACGATTTTACCAGCAGCCTGTGCAGTGCCTGAAGCCATGAGACCGAAAACAGTCGCACTTAAAAGTATTTTTTTAAAAAGTTTCATAGTGATTGTTATCATTGAGTTAGTAAGAATAAACTGAAAAATTTGGTTAATCATGAACCGGTTACGCAAGGCTCTCCCTCAGCGGCAGGAGAGGCCTTGCAAACCAGCCATACAACACACAAAGGAAAGAACACACACAGAGATACTTGTCAGAATTTGATAACAGCATCAGCCATGACAATATGCCGGGTCGGAGCTGACTCATCGACAAGAGTAGTCTTGTCATCGATCGTTTTAAAGTTGAAATAGGTGAGGCCGAGTGTCATGTTCTGAACCAGATGGTAGACTCCACCGATCTTGAACCCTTTCAGGTTCGTGGCAGCGCCCATGTTACGGTCTGAATCGGTGAGAATAGTAAGGGCGTCACGTTCGATTCTGACATAGTCAGCATTGACCGCCCATTGTCCAACCTGTTTGGCATCACCAATTTTGATTTCAGCAAGGTAACTGTCCCTTTTGGCATTGTCAATGTTGACCCAATCGGCATGTTTTGCAGTGTTAAAGGCATATTGACCTGAAATCTGCCAGGGAAGGGTTTCGGTGATCTTGCCTCCAATGCTGCCATAAAACTCAACGATGTTAAAGTCCTTTCCGGTATAGTTATATTCCGGGGAATACTTTGCCGTCGTGGCGGGAGTATAGGTAAAAGGAGCTACAGTTAATTGAGACGCTACAGTTGACGTATTTTTGAGATCGAAATTTACATAATCGTAATATCCCGCACCAAGCTGGTAACTGAGATCACTGATTTCACCTTTATAGGCTGCCTGACCGGCAAAAAGGTAGGCGTCCTGTTCTTTTGTGGTTACACTTTTATTTTCGTTAAGGATATAGTATCCAGCAACTGCACTGAGACCATCTTTTTCCTTTCCATTGGCATCCTTGCCGTATTGCACGGTAGCGCCTTCAAAGGTAAGGTCGCCATCCCAGACGAGATCGTTCTGAACAATAAGGGTACTGGCAACAGCTCTCTTACCGAGGATGATGTTGACATCACCGCAGAGAAACATCGGGTGGTAGTCTATGAAGTACTCATTCATATAGACGGTATCAGGAAGAAACTGATCGTCAAGAGTCTCATTGCGGGAGGTGGTTTCAAGGCCTGATCCAGCAGTTGAGAGTTGAAGGCCACCGGAAAGCTCTTCATTGATCCATGGGTAGACGCCAAGACGAACACGTGCCCGGTGGCGGTCGCGACTGTGTTCACCGGTGATATTAGGAATTGCTGTTATGTCAGACTGGTAACGGTAGCGGATATCCCCTTTCCAGTTCCAGTCAACAGCCTGCGCATTGTTGAATCCGAGTGCAGCGGCCAGACCGACTATCAATGCAACTTTTCTCATAAGAAATATGTGGTTGGTTTGTGTGATGCGTTCATGAAAATCCGGGAACTCTTTTCGCATATCGTTATGCGCCACATAAAGTACCATTCCTTCTGTTGAGGAATTGTTAAGGGAGTGCTACGTGATTGTGAACTCCCCGGAAGAGGCGGTTTAAGCACCGCGTTGCCGGGTGAGTAGCAACCCTCACTTTATGTTACGGGGGAAGGCGCTTATAAATGAGTTGATGGCGAGGGTGGTGGAGAGTTTGAACCCTTCGCCGTAAAGGGTCCCGATCTGTTCTCCGAAATAGCGGGCGCGTGCTTCCAGACCGGTAAGAAACTCCCGGCGTTTGATCATGGTTTTTGCCTCATCGGTTGTGCCCTCCTTGTAGAATTGCGAGGCGAAGGCGAGTACCCCTCTTCTTGAGGATTCAAAAGTATCCGAAATATCGACGATAATGTCTGGTTCAAGGTGTTTGAACTGGATGTAGTAGAGGAGGTGTGCGGGGCGGTAAGGCTGTTGTGCCTCTCCGTTCATGGTCGTGGCGAGCTGCTGAAGACCGGCATAGTAGCAAGCCTCAGTCACAAGTTTTGATGCTTTGATGTGATCCGGGTGGCGTTCCTCAGGGGAATTGGCAAAAACGACATCTGGCCGGAACAGCCTGATAAGCTTGATGATTTCCGCTATGTTCTCTTCAGTGTGGAAGAGTTTCGAGTCTCCAAGGTCAAGGGTGGTGCGGCTGTGGTATCCCATGATCGCGGTGGCTGTTGCGGCTTCGCTTCTGCGTGTTTCAGGAGTTCCAAGCGTTCCCATCTCTCCTCTTGTGAGGTCGCAGACGGCGACATTCTGCCCTTCGCTTATGATTTTGAGCAACGTAGCTCCACATGCAAGTTCGACGTCATCAGGATGGGCGCCGAAAGCCAGTGCATAAACTTTTTCGGATGATTGCTTCAATTGGCTTGTGGTTAATCGGTTATATTGGCCGTAGAGTCTAATTTCTGATAACAAGCTATTTCTGACTGATGCTCAAAGTAAAGATAGTTCGCCTTAACAAGCAAGCTTCACTTCCCGTTTATGCAACCGCTCATGCTGCTGGCATGGATATCTCAGCATGTATTGAAGCCCCGATCACCATTCAACCATCAACAACCGCGCTGATTCCCTCCGGATTTGCCCTTGAATTGCCTGAAGGGTATGAGGCTCAGCTTCGTCCAAGGAGCGGACTTGCTTTGCGTTCAATGATCTCATTGCCCAATACACCGGCAACCATTGATGCTGATTATCGTGGAGAGGTCAAGGTGATTCTCATTAATTATGGTAAAGAGCCTTTCCTTGTCAGTCATGGCGACCGCATTGCGCAGATGGTGGTTGCAAAGGTAGAAGCGGTTCGTTTTGAAGAGGTTGAAGAACTTGGTTCAACCGTTCGGGGTGAAGGGGGGTTTGGTCACACCGGAACCGGTCGTCAATGATCAGGAAAGGCGTACAATCGTCAGAGCGAGCACCAGTGAAATATCCTGTCGCATTGATGGATTTTTCGCTGATGCCCGGCACGACCGAGTAGAGGATTGCAGCGTCAGATTTGGTTTATCTTATCAGAAGAAAGAGCCGGAGCTTTTATTTCCGCGACGACCTCCTTGGGAGTGTAACGAATCTCGGTTACATCCTTTTTCATCCGGTTTTCACGACCTGATGGCATACCTGGCGCAGAAAATACATTTCCCATCAACTGTCCCAATCCGGTACTGACGTTATCAAAAAGATTTTGTATCTGGTTTGAGCTGACGGTTGCATTCAGGTTTTCGAGCAATCCAGTCCATAATTTTCCAAGTTCCTGAACAGAGTTCTGAATCGGATCGGACTTAAGGGTGGCAGCGACGCCATCAATGAGTTGTCCGGTAGCTGAGTTGACATTATGGAGGATATCCTTGACCGGTTCGGAGTTGATGGTCGAGGTAACTCCATCAATGAGCTGCCCTGTTGCAGTGCTTACCGAGTTGATCATTCCCTGAACGGAATCGGAGTTAATCGTTGACGAAACTCCATCGATAAGTTGTCCTGTTGCAGTGCTGACTGAACTGATAATTCCCTGAACGGACAAAATAGTAGAATCAATCAGGTTGCCCATGCTCCCGATTAAAAGGGCCATATCACCACTGCCCACACCGGATTCCGGATTTTTCGGGGAGGCAGGTACGAGCGTACCTGCTGTTTTTTTAATCTCTTCTGCGGCCATAATTATTAGGTGGATTAAGGGTAAGTAATAGAAAATATTATACTGAATATAACAACTTATTTCCTAAGTCGTTCACCTCTCAGACTCTATTTTAAAAGGGTTAACCCTGTTTTTTCCCGGCCTCTCAGATGATATTCTCCCTGTAGTAGCGGATCAGTGACTCCTGATCAAATCCGAGGGCATACATGAGATGAAGTGTTCCGAAAATCATCTGGAGCCGGATGATGCCGTTGTCATGATATTTTCTGGCTGATGTGGTGACCTCTGTTTCGAGGATGTGGAACGGCTCACGCTCTTCGATGCGTTTGATGATATCGTAGTCTTCCATGACGAGCAGGTTTTCATCGAACCCCTCGATGCCGAAAAAGAGTGCTCTGTCGATAAAGAGTGATTGATCTCCTCCCCGGCAGAGGATCAGTGGAACGCGGGTGAACCATCCAAAGAGAGCGAGAAGCGGGTGGTCGTCATCAAATCTCATTTTGAAACAACCTGCCTTTTTCCCGGTAGCCGCTGCCGAACGGATATCATCGATAAACGTGTCGGGCGGCAGCGTATCGGCATGAAGAAAGAGGAGAATATCTCCTCCGGCCACGCGGGCGCCGTTATTCATTTGAACGGCACGTCCCTTTGCACTGTGGCATATGGTTACCGGAAAGCGGGAGAGAATATCGGGAGTCCTGTCTGTACTTGCGTCACTGACAATGATCTCAATGCCTGACGATCGATCCGTTATTGCAAGGAGAGTATGAAGCGCTTGAGCAATGATGGCCTCTTCGTTATAGACGGGTATAATTATGCTTAAGGTTGTTGTATCCATAATCTGCTTTTTTTCAGGTCATCGAAGGTATCAATATCCGAAAGCTCCGAAAGCAACTCGTATGGAGTTTCATGGCACTGAAGAATTCTGATGCTCTCCCTGAGAACCGCAGAATTGCTCCACTCTCGGTTGAGAAAGAGTTCTGGTATCAGCCTGTTCAGTCCGATAAGGTAAAAGCCGCCATCAGTGGCAGGCCCAACAACAGCATCAGATCGTTCAAGAGCGCTGAATGCTTGGTCAAGAATTTCGCTGCTCAGTTCGTAACAGTCTGTTCCGATGAGTACGATGTGGCGAAAACCGGCTTCAAATCCACTGCGTATGGCATGAAACATCCGCTCCCCCAAGTCAGCTCCCTCTTGCAGGCGAAAGCTGAATGTTGTTGTGCGAAAGAGATCAGAGGAGGGGATAAAGCTGGAGTAAAATACCATTCGTTCAGCACTAACCTTCGCAGTCACGAGAGCGGTATGCTCCCTGAGAATTTCATAAATCTCAAGGGCTTTTTTTTCTCCGACATCTCGCGCAAGGCGGGTTTTTACTTGCCCAGCTTCAGGGTTTTTGCTGAAGATAATGAGGAGTCGTTCATCGTTCATTGCTGCGTTCAGTTGCCGAACCGGCTGAGAAGCTTTTCTGCCACCAGTTTTCCGCTCAGTGCCGCACCCTCCATGGAAGCCAGATAGTGCTGGTCAGTATAATCGCCAGCCAGAAAAAAGTTTTTAACAGGGCTGATCTGGTCAGGGCGGAATTTATCGACATCGGGTACCGCCTTGTAGACTGATTGGGGAATTTTGACAAGGGTTGATTTGAGAAGTATTGCCTGACGTGACAAAGGAAAGCGGTCGTGAATATCTTTCATGACAAGCTCAATAATTACCTCGTTGGGCATCTCCATCAATTGGTGTGCCGGAGCAAGCACCAGGCTCATGACGCTGCCACCGTTTGCTGTGCCGGAGCCATTCTGGAAGTCGTCAGGGCAAGTGATTGAGACATCAGCAAATGTCGCAAAAATCGTGCCTTGTGAAAACATGAGATTATCGGTATCGGTAATTTTCCGGTCGAACCAGAGCTGGCAGTTTGCGACCGGGCTGCCAACAAATTCATGCAAGTTGCGGAAATACTTATGGGCGAGCCACTCACGGGGAATAATGGTTTTGATGTTGTGGACAGGCAGGGCGGAAATATAGGCATCAGCCTCGATTTTATGGCCATCCTGCAGCAGGGCGCCTTTAATACTCTCGTCACTGTTGAGTTCAAACCGGTTAAGTTTTGCATCAACAAAAATGCGCCCACCCTTGCTCTGTATATACTGCCGCATTGGTTCAATCATGGAATCGCCAGGATTTTTGCGGAAAAAGGCAAACTTGGTTGCGGTATAATTGGTGCCAAAATATTTGAAAATAGTGATCATCGGCCGTGCACTGATGATATTCGGCTCAATGAAATTCATGGCAAGAGCAATGGCCCGCCAGAGTTTCTGTAACGAATGCTCCGACGCTCCTCTCAATCGGTGCCACTCCGAATAGGTCATATGGTCCTGACTGCGGAAATAGGCCTCATTGCCGGTAAGGGCAGGATAGAGCCCTTTGATCAGGGAGATTTTGTCCCACATTGTAAGGAAATCGGTCTGCAGACCGCCAATAACCTCTGCCCAGGGACTGGGAAGGTTTGCCTTCTTGAAAAAAGATTGTTGTCCATTCGGTTCAGCATAGATCAGGGTATGTTCTTTCCACTGATAATTATCTTCCGCACCGACCCGTTTAAGGTATTGCTGAAGCTGTTCGTAACCACCGAAAACAATATGAAGTCCTGATTCTATGGAGTCACCCTCGCTGTCTTTCCAGACGGAAACCTTACCGCCAAGTACCTTGCGTTTTTCATAAATCTCTACCGTGTGTCCACGATCCACAAGCTCTATTGCTGCACTAAGGCCAGCAACTCCTGCTCCGAAAATTGCTATTTTCATTGTATAAACGTCTCAGTCGCTTTCGATTGGTTCAGTATCTGCTGTTCTTGATTATTTTGGTGAGATCTCCTCGCCTTTTGTGAAAAAAATCCGGGCTCACCGGGAAAGAACATTATTTTAAGATAGACGAAGAGCAGCATTTTTTCGCATGGTCAAAACTTACCATTTTGGCTGGTCACAAGATATTGAAATATTTTCTATTTATTAAGGGCTTTAGATGTCTGGCGTTTCGCTCTTTCATGCCGGAATAACGTGACGAAACAGGACTGTTTTCGCTGCATGGTGTTCCTTGTTGAAAAAGTTGTATCATCGCCGCAAGGAAGAGAGAAGGAGAGCCGCCTGCAATGATTCTGAATATCGGTGATAACGGCGTAAAATAGCGTCATCACCTAAATTAGTTAAGATATTTGCTGAAAAAGTTTCGAATAGTAAAGAGAACGGTTGTTTATTTCTTATTATTGTGTAATTTCTCCTTAAATTGAATTAAACTATACAACAGCGCTTATGTCCGGTCATCTTGATCTCATCGACCTGAAATTAATTGAGTCTCTTGGGGAAAACGGCAGGGTTCGATTGAGTGAACTTGCTGAAATCGTCGGCCTTTCAATACCCTCGGTCAGTGAAAGGCTTGACAAGTTGCAGAAGGGTGGTATCATCAAGGGTTTTACCATGGAGGTTGATGAACGGCAGCTCGGCTTTGATATTCATGCTTTTGTACGGGTCAGAATCGATTCATCCAAGCACTATAAATCATTTATGGAGCATGTGATGAAAGAGGATGAGATTATGGAGTGTTTCTCGGTTACCGGTGAGGGGTCGCATATTTTAAAGGTGATGACCCATAATACGGCATCGCTTGAGCAGTTTCTTTCAAGAATACAGAGCTGGCCTGGTGTTCTTGGTACCAATACGAGTTTTGTGCTGAGTCAGTTGAAGAAAAACAAAAAAATCAGCGCAGAAATCGTTCGAAACAATCTTCAGGACCGGCAGGTGCTGATTACGTTTGATGAAAAGAGGTCAAGGAAGTAAACAAAAAGGGTTTTCATTTTTTTTAGAGGTAATACAGCCATATCATGCTAATCAACAAGGAGGTTCATTTGAACAGCGATAGTAAAATTCCGGTTTCCACCTACTTTGGTTCGATGACTTTTGATCAGAAAGCCATGCGGGCAAAGCTTCCAAAAGAGGAGTTTACCGCATTACAGGATACCATCAAGGCAGGTAAAAAAATAACCGGTGAAATTGCCGGTGTTGTAGCACACGGCATGAAAGAGTGGGCAATGGAGAAGGGCGCCACCCATTATACCCATTGGTTCCAGCCGATGACTGGCTCCACGGCTGAAAAACATGATGCGTTTTTGTCTATCGACCGCGATGGTACACCGATTGAGCGTTTTTCCGGTGAACAGCTCATCCAGGGTGAGCCTGATGCGTCAAGTTTCCCTTCGGGAGGCATGCGTACCACCTTCGAAGCCCGTGGCTACACTGCATGGGATCCATCAAGCCCTGCCTTTCTCATGAAGGGAGGAAAAGATCTGACTCTTTGTATTCCGACCGTCTTCATCTCCTACCACGGCGAAGCGCTTGACGCCAAAACTCCGCTCCTGCGTTCCATGGAAGCGGTCAGCAAATCAGCCATCAGGCTCCTTGAGATACTTGGTGTTACCGGTGTCTCACGGGTAAAAACCTTTGCCGGTTGTGAGCAGGAGTATTTCCTTATCGACAAAAAATTCTACTCCGAGCGGCCTGATCTTGTTATGTGTGGACGTACCCTGCTTGGCGCCCTTCCTCCAAAAGGCCAGCAGCTTGAGGATCACTATTTTGGCTCTATTCCTGACCGTGTGCTTGAATTCATGCAGGATGTCGAACATGAACTCTATCTGCTCGGTATTCCAGCCAAGACCCGTCATAACGAGGTTGCTCCTCACCAGTTTGAAATTGCCCCGATTTTTGAAGAGGCCAATATTGCCGTCGATCACAACCTGCTGGTCATGGAGGTGATGAGAAAGATTGCTGACAAAAAAGGCTTCGCACTGCTGCTTGCTGAAAAGCCATTTGCCGGTATCAACGGTTCAGGCAAGCACAATAACTGGTCGATCGGTACCGATACCGGTATCAATCTTCTTGATCCAGGTGATACTCCTGAAAAAAATGTTCACTTCCTTGTTTTTCTTGTCGCCGTCCTGAATGGTGTCTACAAGAGGGCTGATGTTCTGAGAATGTCCATAGCGAGCATGGGTAACGATCACCGTCTTGGCGCCAACGAGGCTCCTCCTGCTGTTGTGACCGTCTTCCTTGGCGAATTGCTCGAAAGAGTACTTGATGCTATCGAGAGTGGCAAGGTTGACCTGAAAACAGAAAAACAGGTACTTAATCTCGGCCTTTCACAGGTACCAGTGGTTAACAAAGACTATACTGACCGCAACCGTACCTCGCCGTTTGCCTTTACCGGCAACAAATTTGAGTTCCGCGCAGTCGGCTCTTCACAGGCAGCTTCGGTGCCGAACATGGTGCTGAACACGCTTATGGCTGAAGCTGTTGACGAAATTGCCGATGCTATTCTGGCAAAAATCAAGGCAGGAAAAGAGCGGGATGTGGCAATTCTTGAAACCCTTCGCGAGCAGATCACCGCTACCAAGCCTATCCGTTACCAGGGAGACAACTATGCGGAGGCCCTTCAGCAGGCAGCAAGGGAGAGAGGCCTGCCCAACCTGAAGAACACACCGCAGTCCCTCCGTGTACTGCTGAAGAAGGATGTTCAGGATATGTTTATCAAGTATGGAGTGCTGAGTGCAGACGAGACCAATTCACGTCTTCACATTCGTCTCGAACGCTATATCAAGGGTATTGATATTGAAGCCCGTACCCTGCAGCTTATGCTGAAGACCTTTGTCATTCCCGATGTTTCCGAATATCAGGGTGAACTTGGCAACTCCTTCAATAATCTGCTTTCTGCCGCTGATGCTATCGGTCTTTCCGGCCAGGCGCTCAGCAGCCAGGCAGGTAACCTCAAATTGCTTGCAGAAAGTTTTTCAACCCTGATTGAAATGACTGCCGAGCTTGATGAGGCTGTTGAAAAAATCGAATCCTTTGCAACAGAGTTTGAAAAGGCCGATTACTGTGCTGATGAACTGCTCCCGCTTATGAGCAAAGTGCGCGTCGTTGCTGACAGCCTTGAGCAAATTGTTGACCGCAGTCGCTGGCAGCTTCCGACCTATTCGGAAATGCTGTTTCAGCATTGAACCACTCTTTTGTGTGTTGAACAAGAAAGGGCTCGCTTCGGCGGGCCTTTTTTTGTTTAAAGGCGAAATTATTTTATTGTAAACGTTGAGTTATGCCTTATTTTTAAAGTCGGTTCACCCATATTTTGAAAAGTAACCCTTAACAGCCATGCCTGAGGTTTTTCACTATCCCATGAGCTATCCCGCCTTATGGCTGGATTACTATTTTCTGGCAACCTGGTTTCTGGGGATGCTCTTTCTTGGCCTGGTCTGGGCGCTCTTCTACCGGTATGGAAAATTTTCCTATGGTGTGGATCTTGGCTGTTTCTGGAAGACCGCGCTGCTCGTTCTGTTTACCACCGTTTCACTTGGCGGACCCATGTATTATAACACCCGATTTGCGGGGGAGCATGGTCAGGATGGTGATTCCATAAAAATAGCGGGTGACCAGTTGCTCTATCTTGATCGCAAGGGAACCGAAAAAAAATTGGCGCTTTCAGATATTACCGCCATTTATCAGGAGATCATTACCTACAATCCGCCGCCGAAAATCTTTATTGTTGCCGCTAAATCTTCTCTCAGGGACTCACTCTTTGTGACAACAAACTTGCCCGGCTACAGGCGTTTTCTTTCCGATCTGTCGGGGAGAACCGGTATTAAGGCAAAGCTCCCCTGATATTTTGATTAAGGATATCCCAACTATGCTTTTTTCCGGCGAACAATCGCAGCCCGATACGCTGTTTCTTGTTGTTGAAATAGGAAATACTACAACTTCTCTTGCGGTTTTCAGGGCTGATGAATGTCTTGAAGTGCAGAAGGTGCCTTCACTCATCATGACTGGTCAGGAAGGCATTGCAGAGCAGATCAAGCCGCTTGTCGTGAGCTATCCAGCCCTTCGTGATGCTGTGATTTGCAGTGTCGTGCCTTTGCTCGATGAAGCGGTATCTGCCGCTCTTCGTCTCCACCTTGCCGGGGAGCTCCTGAAGGTGAGCGCCTCGATGAAGCTGCCCTTTACACTACACTACGACTCACCGGATACGTTTGGCGCCGATCGCATTGCCCTTTGTGCCTTGAGCCGCCATCTTTATCCCGGAGAGGCTGTTATTGCTCTCGATATTGGTACTGCCATTACGGTTGATGTGCTTGGATCCGGTCAGGACTATCTTGGCGGTCTCATCATGCCGGGTCTTGATCTTATGGCCAGGGCACTGCATGAACATACCGCACGACTCCCTCTGGTCACTATTGGTCGTCCTGAAACACTTGTTGGTTTCTCAACAGTTGACTGTATCAGAAACGGTATTACTCTCGGCTGTGTATCGAGCATTGATGGATTGCTCGTGAAAATAAAAAACTGGCTTCGCAAGGAGCATGGTGAGGAGAGGATCAGGGTGGTTGCTGCGGGCGGCAATGCGCAGCTTGTTTCCGCCATGCTCGACTCCTCACCTGTAGTTGAGGAGCATGCGGTGCTGAGGGGTAGCAGTTATCTTTTTTCGCTCAACAGGCTTCCTTCCCGCTGAAGAATCTCCTTCCGTCATCGATAGATTTCAGTACAATGCTCTCGTCAACACTCTCCTCAAGCAAAAAAGCCTCTCCCAGCTTTTTCAGTAAAACAAAACGGAGTTTTTTATCCAGTTTTTTCTTGTCTGAGAGCATATTTTCAAGGAGCAGTTCACTGTCTATAGCAACAAATCTTCGTTTCACTACTCCTTTTGGAAAACGGAACCTCTTCAGCAGCGAGAGCCCGCGTTCAAGTGACTGTTGGTCGAGATAGCCAAGATTGTACGACAAAAAGAGGGCGCAGACCATGCCGATGGTGACCGCTTCGCCGTGCCGCAGGTAGCGGTACTCGGCCAGTTTTTCCAGTCCGTGCGCAAAGGTATGACCAAAATTGAGGGTTGCCCGCAGCCCGTCGGTCTCTCTGAAATCCTTTTCTACAACATCAGCTTTGATAAAGGCGCTTTTTTTGATCGCTTCGGTCAGAAATGGCTCCTTCAGGCTGGTAATGTCGCTGAAATGGAGGTCAAGAAAGTTGAAAAAGGGTTCGTCGGCAATAAAGCCATATTTGACCACCTCGGCCATTCCGGAATAGATTTCCCGTTGCGGGAGGGTTTTCAGGTATGAGGGATCGATCAGAATCAGTTCAGGCAGATGAAAAAAACCGATCAGATTTTTTCCGAGAGGGTGGTTTATGGCAACCTTTCCGCCGATGGCGCTGTCGGTCATGGCCAGCAGTGTGGTGGGAAGCTGGATCACCGGTATACCCCGGAAATAGCTTGCAGCGATAAAACCGCCAAGATCACCGATAACGCCGCCTCCAACAGCAAGCAGGTTCCAGCTCCGGTCAACATCAGCCTCAATCATGCTGCCATAGATGCGGTACGCAACGCTGAAGCTTTTTGAGGCTTCCCGGGCAGGGACAACCAGCTCTTTGCATTGGAAGCCCTCATCGTGAAGCGTCTGGAGCAGTGACTCTCCGTACAGTTTTCGTGTATGTTCATCGAAGAGTACCACAGTTTTTTTTGAAAGCCCATGGGTTGTGAATAACTCTCCCAGTCCAGTAATAACGGGTGTTCTTACAAGTATCGTGCTCACGGTATTTTTGTATTATTATTGGTCATCGGCAGTTGCGGAGGCGCTCCGCACAAACCGCTCTATTTTCCGGGTCAGCTCCTCAACGGTTGAACCGATGCGTTTGATGTCGGTCTCAACGGTAATATCAGCACTTTCATAGCGGGGTTCCCGTTTGGCAAGGATTGTCGAGATCTTCTCCTCAATCTCTTCACGCGAAAGCTTTCGTCCCTTTTCTCCTCGTAACAAAGGGCGATCGGTCTTGTTGCAGAGTCTCCTTGCAAGTGTTTTGGATGGCGATTTCAGATAAACCAGGGTGCCGGATTTCTGAATGAGTGCATATGCCAGATCATTTTCCAGTGCTCCTCCGCCGAGGGAGATTATCATGTTGTTTTGTGTGACAAGAGCACTCAGCCTCTGCAGTTCAAGAGCACGAAAGAACTCCTCACCCTCTTCCGCAAAAATCCGGGTAATGGTTTTACCGGTATCTTGTTCAATGCTCTGATCGAGATCAACAAACTCATAACCGAGTGAATTGGCCAGTAGCGGCCCTATAGTCGATTTTCCTGATCCACTGAACCCGGTTAAAAAAATAAGGGTATGTTCTTTATTCACGACTGATTGTTCAAAACCTCTCTGTTTTGCCTGCAGCTCCGCACAAGTCGTGCAAAGCTTTACGAAAATAAAAAAAATCCGGCACCTCCCGTTCAAAAAAGTCAGTATTCCTTTGCTGAGCCCCTTTTTCGTTGCCATATTCCCCGGAAGTTTACGATTTTGCGCATCAGCAGCCACTCTCTTGATGAACAGAACTGCACCTTGCAGCTTGTTGCGCATGGAGGCGCTGCATCAGTAACGGAATAAAAAACAATGAAAAAACTCTACATCATAAAAGCAGGCACTACATTCTCATCAACTCTTGAACGGCTCGGAGACTTCGATGACTGGGTTAAAAAGGCGCTTGGCGAACTGGCCGTTCCGGTTGAAATAATTGACGTGGTGCAGGGAATTCCCCTTCCTGAGTCAGAGCAGTGCTGCGCTGTTATTGTGACGGGATCCCATGCCATGGTTACCGACAATCTGGCCTGGAGCCTTGCTCTTGAAGCATGGATTCCTTTGCTGGTTGCTGATTGTGTTCCCTTTCTTGGGATCTGTTATGGTCATCAGCTTCTGGCGCGTGCCATGGGTGGAGAGGCTGGCTATCATCCACTTGGCAGGGAGATTGGTACGGTTGCGATAAAACTGTTACCAGAAGCGGAAGATGATCCGCTTTTCAGGGGGGCTCCAGCTCTCTTTTCTGCCCATACCACTCATGCGCAAAGTGCTCTGCAGCTCCCTCCCGGTGCCCTGTTGCTTGCGTGTAGTGATCATGAATCCCATCATGCCTTCCGTGTTGGCTCCTCTGCCTGGGGAGTGCAGTTTCATCCAGAGTATACGCATGAGGTCATGTGGGCATATATCGCAGCTCAGGCCGAAAGCCTCAGGAGTGAAGGGCGTGGCGTTGAGGGGTTGTTGTTGCAGGTCACAGAGTGCCCCTCGGCGAGCAACGTGCTGACCAATTTTGCCGCGCTGGTAAACAGGGCGGCGGCGGTTTCCAACCCTGCCCATGAGAGCATAAAGTAAACCATGACAAAACGACCTGCGGCATTTCTTCTTGGCGCCCCCTCGAGTGGCTCAGGAAAAACAACCCTCACCCTTGCCATTCTCAGAATTCTGGCCCGGCGCGGAGGTCGGGTTCAGCCCTTCAAATGCGGGCCGGATTATCTCGATACCCGATTGCACTCCATGGCAGCCTCATATGGCAGCGTGGTGTCCGAGGGCATCAATCTCGATACCTTCATGGCTTCGGAAGCGCATGTACAGGAGTTGTTCAATCGCTATTCAAGCGGTGCGGATGCTTCGGTTGTTGAAGGGGTGATGGGGCTTTTTGACGGGGCAGAAAAAGCGCAGGGAAGCAGTGCGGAGATTGCAAAACTGCTTGCACTTCCGGTCATCATGGTGGTCAATGCACAAAGTATGGCATATTCGGCAGCACCGCTGCTCTACGGTTACCGAACCTTCGATCCCGATGTGAAGGTTATCGGAGTGATCTTTAACCAGGTCAATACGCTGTCGCACTACCGCTTTCTTGAAGCTGCAGCAGATGACGCAGGGGTTGAACCGCTCGGCTATGTGCCCCGTCATGAGCCAATTGCCATCAGTGAGCGCCATCTCGGACTCAATACCTCTTCAGGTTATGATCGCGAAGGAGCGATTGAGGCCATGGCCGATCATATTGAAAAAAGTGTGGCTATCGATCGCCTTCTTGAACTGGCAAGCAGAGCGCAGCCAAACGTTTCCGGGAGCACTTCCTCTCGCAGTTGTTCAGCAGGCCGGGAAGAAAGGGTCATTGCCGTTGCCAGGGATGAGGCCTTCAATTTTACCTATCGGGAGAATCTTGACGTGCTTGGTGAGTATGGCCGGATCGACTATTTCAGCCCGATGGATGATGAGCGGATTCCGTCTTGTGACCTGCTCTATCTGGCTGGGGGTTATCCTGAACTCTATGCCGAACAACTCTCCTCGAACAACGCCATGCGTGCGGCCATTGCGGACTATTGCCGGAAAGGAGGCGCTGCCTATGCAGAGTGTGGCGGGATGATGTACCTTGGTGCGGCAATGACCCTTGGCGATGGGTCGCGCCATCCCATGTGCGGTGTACTCGATCTCGATACCACCATGCAGGAGAGCCGTCTCACGCTTGGTTACCGGAAAGTCCGCCTCAACAACGGTTATGCCGGAGAGCTTCGCGGTCATGAATTTCACTACTCCCGAATCGGAAGAGCAGGGGAGCTGCCGAATATCGCATCCATAACCAATGCCCGAAACGAAGAGACAGGAACTGCACTTTTCCGCCAATACAACACCGTCGCATCTTATCTGCATCTCTATTGGGGAGAAACAAGGGATTTCCCGCAATTTCTTCTGAACATGGAGCCTACGTTACAGCCATGAGCCTACCTTTCGTGCTGCGGTGAAGCTGCTCCAGGCAAGCGCGGAGAGAAGCCTGTCGTCTCCGGGGAAGCTGGCTGAAAAGGCATGGACGATTGATGCATCGACCCGGTAGGGAGCAAGTGCCGTAAAGAGCGCAAGCCGTCCGGCAGTTTTATCTGTCACCTCAAGCGCCGATAGTGCCTCTTCACACCACCCGTTGTTCATGCCAGGATCACTTCCGTTCCATTTTTCCACAGCTTTGTTTACCGCTCTGCGCACTTCTGCGGAAAGCGTCATGGCGCCTGAATGCTCGACCACCTGAGCGAAGCGGGCAAAGGCTCCGGCAATCGGTTTCGATGGTTGAGCCCAGAAGAGGTCGTCCGGCAGCGGAGCTTCCGCCAACAGGTCAAGCGATGTTCCCGGCTCTTTCGGTCGGCGTATGGCACCGCCGAAAAACCATGCGGCCATCTGCATGGAAACCTTTTTGGGGAATCCACTGGTAAATGGCAGGGGAGAAGGGCCAAGAAGAATGGTAACCATGCGGTTGATATAGTGGAACAGCACTGCTGTTCCGATAAATGCCGGAGCCTCTTCAGCAGTAAAAGGTGGCTTCTGCAGAACCGGCGAACCGGGACACCGTGTGGCCGAAGCCCATGCGGCGGTCTCGCGGAGAAAAAGGTCGTCAATCAGCTCTGTTTTTCCGCCGGTAATGAGGTTCGAGTAATCATTTCCTGACGATTCAAGCAGCATGATACTGTGGGCATCGACACAGAAAGGGCAGCGGTTGAGAGCCGAAACAGATGCTGCCACCACCTCTTTCGCATCACGTCGCCCGCTGCCGGCAAGCAGCGTCTCCCTGCAAGCCATCCAGACCCCAGCCAGCAGCTCCGCAACCGGCAGATGAAGCGTAAAGGGCTCGACCTCAGCCCCGAACTCCCTCCGCACCTGTGCAAGCACCTTGCCGGAAAGGCTCTCAGCCGAAGCGCGGGGGAGGGATTCGAAATATTTGATGCTCATGAGGGTATTTTATGTGGAATAATACCATGAGCAACAATCAGGTGACGTCAAAAGTTTTCCGCTTTTTCAACCCTTGCCAAGGGCAGCTCATTCTGTTTGTTAATGAGGGGAATACGTCGTAACTTCTTGATATTCTAAATGGCTTGATGAACTAACGGATATTCGGGAGTGTGCCCGTATTCTGGTTCGGATTGAGAGACTTGCGGCTTATTTGCTGTTTTTAAACATTTATTTTGATTTATACTACGTCCATGCATACACCTGCTGCCAAAACTGAATACTTGAAGTTGTCTGTTTCCGAGCGCATTCAGCTCGTTGAGGATATTTGGGACAGCATTGCTGCCGAGGAGTCAACTGCGGTTGAATTGTCACAAGCCCAAATGGATGAGTTACATCGTCGCGTTGCCGCACACAGAGCAGATCCTTCCACGGCCATTCCGTGGGAAGAGGTTCGATCAAAATTATTTCCGCTTAAACCCTGATGTTTATTGTGGTCCGTCCAGAGGCTGAGCAAGAGCTTCTTGATGCTCAGGCTTGGTATGAATCAAAAGCATTGGGGCTTGGTTTTGAGTTTGCTCGTGCCGCTGATGCAGCAGTAGCATCGGCATTTCGCAATCCTTTTGGACATTTACGCATTGAAGAAGAATTCCGCCGGGTTCTTTTTCGTAAGTTTCCCTACTCGCTCATCTATCTCCCAAACCTTGATGAGTTGCTCGTGGTTTCGTTTTTTCATCAGCATCGTGAACCGGGTGCTTGGCTTAAGCGGGTTAGTAGCTGACTTGCTTGATTCACCACAGATGAGACTTTGACAACTCATTCAACTTCCGACAGCAGTTCAGTATTCCGTCGATATCCGGGGGAACATCGCATGTGAGGTGAATGAAGACCGCGTACTTCTCTCGGGGCATGCGGTTATCTTCATGGAAGCGGTCATTGTTTTCTGATTCGGCTCCGATGTTTGGAGCCGCCCCGAATCATTTGGATGAGAACTGAAAGCTCACGAATGATTCGTTCAGGGAATTCGCAACGAAGTTCATACTGGCGTTTGCTGCATGGGTGGAAACCAACACCCGCTGCAGGGAGCAATAACATGCCAGATTGGAAGGAGGGCGCGGGGTTATGGTTACACGAGCCCGATCACCTCACCCACCAGATCAAACGGTGTTGAATCGGTAATTCGCGCGTGGCAGAACATGCCGGGCTCGACCTGGAAATCACCGGTTTCAAGCATGCATTCGTTGTCCACTTCGGGAGCATCGTACTCCGTACGGCCAAAGGCCATACCTTCTTCCACCTGATCAATGAGCACGGTGATCTCTTTTCCTTCAAAATCCCGGTTTTTATCCTGCGAAACGCTCTCCTGCAGCTCCATGAGCTCCGCCACCCGATCCTGTTTCTCTTCAGCGCTGACGTTGTCTTCAAGGGCGAAGGAGGGGGCATATTCCTCGTGGCAGTAAGGGAAGCAGCCAAGCCTGTCGAACCGGTTGGCTTCAACAAATTCCAGCAGTTCATCAAACTCTTCCCGGGTTTCACCGGGATAGCCAGCGATCATGGTGGTACGCAGGCGGATATCGGGGTTCTTCTCCCGTACGGTTTCGATGAGCTGGATGCTCTCCTGTTTGTTGATCCCTCGGTTCATTGATTTCAGGATACGGTCATTGCAATGCTGCAGGGGAATGTCGAGATAGTTGCAGATGTTCTCCCGCTCGCGCATGGTTTCAATGACTTCAAGCGGAAAATTTACCGGGTAGGCGTAGAGCAGCCGGATCCAGTCGAATGCCATATCGGAGAGGCGGAGCACGAGGTCGTTCAGCATCGATTTGCCCATCGTGTCGTAGCCGAACATGCTGATATCCTGCGAGATTATGTTCAATTCCTTAACTCCGGAGTTTTTCAGCAGGATAGCTTCACGCAGGAGCTGCTCGACCGGCTGGCTGCGGTAGCGTCCCCTGATTTTTGGAATAGAGCAGAACGAGCAGGAGCGGTTGCACCCTTCGGCAATCTTGAGGTAGGTGTAGTGGGGAGGGGTGAGGAGTGAACGATGGTCATAGAGCTCTTCGTGGTAGGCAGCACCGAGAGCAGCAAGGATTTCGGGCAGTTCACGGGTACCAAAAAATCCATCCACCTCTGCCATCTCTTCCTTGAGTTCATTGCGGTAGAGTTCGGTGAGGCAGCCCATCACATAGAGCCGCTGAATTGTTCCCTCACTTTTTTTATCGATAGCGGCAAGGATTTCAGTGATCGACTCCTCCTTGGCATCTTCAATAAAACCGCAGGTGTTGATGAGGATTGTGTCGGCTTCATCGGCGGTCTCGGTAAAGATAATCCCCGAGGCTTCAGCCTGTGCCATCAGCCGTTCGGAATCAACCGTGTTTTTAGAGCAGCCAAGGCTCAGAAGAAAGAGTTTATGCGTTGTCATTGTAGTTGAATCGTTCAAGAAAATCTTGTTTCCACTCCATGAAGGAGCCTTTCTGGATCTCCGTTCGTGCTGTTGCGGTAAGCCACATGAAAAAGGAGATGTTTTGCAGGGTGCAGAGTTTCAGACCGAGAATCTCGCCGACGTTCAGCAGGTGGCGGAGGTAGGCGCGTGAATAGTTTCGGCAGACTTCGTTGTCGAATCCTTCGTCGATGGAGCTGAAGTCGGTTGAATATTTTGCCGAGCGAAGGTTCATCTTGCCCTGGCGGGTATAGACCCTGCCATTGCGCCCTTCGCGTGTCGGGATGACGCAGTCGAACATATCGATGCCGCGTTCGATAGCGTTTAAAATGTTTTCAGGTGTGCCGACTCCCATGAGGTAGCGCGGTTTCTTCTCCGGCAGCAGCGGGTGAGAGAGCTCAAGGATACGGTACATCTCTTCAGCCGGTTCTCCGACTGCCATGCCGCCAATGGCATAACCGTCAAAATCAAGATCAACCAGCGCATTGGTAGAGCTGGTGCGCAGGTCGGTATGGATTCCCCCTTGCGTAATGCCGAAGAGGTACTGCTCGTGGCCGTAGAGGGGAGAGGTGAGTGTGAAATGCTTTCTTGCCCGTTCGGCCCAGCGAATGGTCAGCTCTCCGGAGATGCGTACATACTCTTTTTCTGCGGTGGAGGGTGGACATTCATCGAGAGGCATCATGATGTCGCTGCCGATGATGCGCTCGGTCTCAATCACATTTTCAGGGGTGAAGTGCTGTTTTGAACCGTCAAGGTGTGATTTGAACAGGACTCCCTCTTCGCTGATTTTGCGCAGGTCGGAGAGTGAGTAGACCTGATAGCCACCGCTGTCGGTCAGAAGCGGGCCATCCCAGTTCATGAAGCGGTGGACACCCCCGGCTTTCTGCAGGATCTCGTTTCCCGGTTTCAGGTAGAGGTGATAGGTATTGGCCAGAATGATATGAACGTTGAGTTCCCTAAGCTCGTGAGGTTCAACTGATTTCACGCTTGCGCGGGTGCCTACCGGCATAAAAACCGGCGTAGGAATGGTTCCGTGGCTGGTTTCAAGAACACCGCACCGGGCTGAACTGTGCGGATCGGTGGTAATGAGGCTGAATTTCATGTGCTTTCCGGTAACAGAGAGGAGGCCTTTTTTGACCTGTCAAGGTAGCCAAAGCCCGGCACAAAACAAAAGCTCGACAAACGAGCAGGATCGTGTGTAATGGTTCGCCGTTTTCCCTATATTTCGGAATTAACCCCCTTTATTTTCTTTTCATGTGAACTCTCTTGCGATACCTTGTCCCGTAAATATTGCGTAATGCAAGATGAAAAGGTATTTTGTGCTTTGTGGTGTTGATTGTTGGTATTAAAGAAGCACAGGTATTGAAGAAGCACATTGATTTTTTCCGGAACCCGACAGATAATGAAAATTTATCCATTTGTTGCAAGCTTGCTGGTGATTTGCCCTCTTACCTTTTTGCATGAAGAGCTGCGGGGTGAGCCAGGGAAGTATGTTCTGCCTGTTGTAGAGCCATTGGCACATAAGGCGTTCAAACCAAGAATGGGTGAACCGGTCAAGCCGTTGAAGGTGCCTGAAGTGCTGAACCCGGAGATGGTGGAGCTTGGTAAAAAACTCTTCTTTGATCCTCGCCTATCCAGAACAGGATTCATTTCCTGCAACTCCTGTCACAATCTCAGTATGGGCGGCAGTGACAATCTGAAAACCTCTGTTGGACATAACTTGCGTGAGGGTGCGCTTAACGCTCCTACAGTCCTTAATTCGAGCATGAGTTTTGCTCAGTTTTGGAATGGGCGGGCAAAAGATCTCAAGCAGGTGTTATCGATTGGGGATTATGCCTATGGAGGTAAGGTTGCTTTCGTTGAAGGGCCGATTGACGGGAAGGGGAGTAAACCAGGGAAACGGCCTGCTGCTGTAGTGGGCAATCCCGGAGGTGTCTCATTTACTCACGATCTTGCTGTTCCGATCCTGCAATCTATTCCTCTCTATGCTGAAGAGTTCAGCAAGGTATTTCATGCAGGGAAGATTACTCTTGATCAGGTTATAACGGCTATATCCGCATTTGAAGAGACGCTTCTTACACCGAATTCCCGTTTCGATCAATGGCTGCGCGGTGATGACAGGGCAATAACCAAGCAGGAACTTGCTGGTTACAGGCTGTTCAAGAGCAGCGGGTGTACTATTTGTCATAATGGCGCCTCTTTTGGCGCGAATTCATTCCAGAAAACAGGCGCTGTGAAGCCATACAAAACAACCTGTTCCGTTTCAGGTTGTTTTGAGATAAGCAAAAAAGATGTAGATCGTTTCAGATTCAAGGTACCAACCTTGAGGAATGTTGAACTGACTTATCCCTATTTCCATGACGGTGAGGTGGCAACGCTCTCCAAAGCTGTTGAGATTATGGGTCAGATTCAGTTGGGCAAAACGTATACAGAGCAGGAAACTGCCAGCATCGTTGCCTTTCTGAAGAGTTTGACTGGCGATCAACCGCAATTCATGCTTCCGCAGTTGCCGCCATCATCCGAAACCACACCTCCTCCGCAGCCAATAATGCCCTCTTCTTAAGGTGCCTTCGTTCGAAGGCGCTTCATTGAGAGTAAGCGGTTTGTGTGCTTTTTCTGTGCGTTGAGGTGTTGAATATTACCTGAAATTTCAAAGGGAAAACCGTATCTTTACACTCGACAAGTACGGTACAGGAAAATACTCTGCACTTTTTACAGTCTTGAATAATTTTTACGGAACCTGACAATGAAAACTCACTTTCTTGTTGTCGCTCTTCTGGCGGCAGGTACTCTCTCTTCTTGTGCAAAAAAACCGCAACCAGAAGCAGCAACGCCGCCAGCCCCTGTTGCTGCTCCCCCCGCAGCGCCAGTGCTTCAGCCAAAGACAGGTGAACCAGTTGCTCCTGTGGAAGCTCCGAAAGTGGCCGATCAGGCTATGGTGGAGCTTGGCAAAAAGCTCTTTTTTGATCCCCGGCTTTCAAAATCAGGCTTTATTTCCTGCAACTCCTGCCACAATCTCAGCATGGGCGGCAGTGACAATCTGAAAAGTTCGATCGGTCACAAATGGAAACAGGGGCCGATCAATTCACCGACAGTACTTAATTCGAGTATGAACCTGGCCCAGTTCTGGGATGGGCGGGCCAAGGATCTCAAGGAGCAGGCTGGTGGCCCAATCGCCAATCCGGGTGAAATGGGATTTACCCACGATCTTGCTGTTACGGTTTTGCAATCCATCCCGGCCTATGTCGATGAGTTCAAAAAAGTATTCCAGGCCGATACCATTGATATCGACAAGGTAACCACTGCTATCGCCGCTTTTGAAGAGACACTGGTTACACCAAACGCCCGTTTCGACAAATGGCTCAGGGGCGATGATGCTGCGATCACAAAAGAAGAACTTGCGGGATATGAGCTTTTCAAGAGCAGTGGATGTACAGCCTGTCATAATGGTGTTGCTCTTGGAGGAAACTCATTCCAGAAAATGGGCGCGGTGGAGCCTTACAAAACAAAGAATCCTGCTTCAGGTCGCAGTGCTGTAACAAAAGACGATGCTGACCGCTTCAAATTCAAGGTGCCGACTCTAAGGAATGTTGAACTTACCTATCCCTATTTCCATGATGCCGGGGCAGCAACACTTTCGAAAGCCGTTGAGGTGATGGGCCAGATCCAGTTGGGGAAAACGTTTACCGTAGAGGAAAATGCCAACATTGTTGCATTCCTGAAAAGCTTGACGGGCGATCAGCCGAAATTTGAGCTTCCGCAACTTCCGCCATCATCCGATACAACACCGCTGCCGCAACCCTTCGGCAAATAAGCGTTTTACCGTGCAAAGAGGGAAAGCGTCCATTGATGTTTTCCCTCTTTTTGGGTCAAATGCCTCTTGCCCTGCAGGGATTGCAAATTCAATAATATGTTTGGATGAATAGTTAGCCAAGGAGAGTCCGACTATTTTCAGTTTGTCAGGCAAGCAAAAACAGTGTCAGATTGTTATTTGTTGATCAACTTTATGAGTCGGGGATAGACGATGTCCGTCCTTTGGTCGGGTTGGGCTGGGTCGATGAGGTCGTGGCCGAGTTTCAGGGTATTTTCAAATTCATAGGTAGTCAAAGCTGCGTGGTGTGCCTGCCAGATACGGACCATCTTTGTGGCCATCTCGTTGTTGATCATGCCGTCATTGGCATTGAAGACGACCAGTATTTTGTTGGCTGCCGGATGCTTGTGTTTTGCTTCTGCCTGAACGGTAAAGCCCAGACGGAGGATTTGTGACAGGGCATGACGGGAATAGCGTGGATAGGCGTGTGCCGGGAGCACCTTCTCTTTCAGGACAGGATCCCACCATTCAAGCGCATCAGGCAAAAGGGTGTATACATTCATGGCGGCTGCAGTTAACGGTGTTGGGACTTTTTTGAATCCAAACGCAGGTGAGATGATGACTGCCAGGTCGATATCCTTCCGCTGTTGTGCCGCCCAGGCCGTTGTTACTCCTCCGGCAGAAAACCCCATCATGATTACCTTTTCACCGAGCCCCTGGGCAATATCGACACTCTGGTCGGCATAAGCCGTCAGCTCTTCAGCCGTCAGACGGGCATGTGCATCAGTCATCCGGTCAGCCAGTCCGTGATGCGGGAGGGGAGCAATCAGCACGTTATATCCCAAAGCATACAAACGGGTTCCTAACAATTGAAACTGTTGTGGGTCGCTCGTATAGCCATGAACCAGAATGATTGTGTGTTCCGTTTTTTTTCCATGAGTCATCAATTGCGTCCGGCAGAGCGGATTCATCGCTTGCGACTCCTGTTCGCGAAGGATTTTTATGAGCTGCAGCGCCTCACTGTAGTTGTGTGCTGGTCGTGGGTGAGACTGGATTGTTGCAATGTTCCATGGAAGCAGAATGCTGAAAATGATGGTCAGCAGCAATCCGGAGATCAATAAAATAATCCACCATTGTTGAATGGCAGAAAGCAGCTTTTGCTGTATGGAATTTTTTTCGGTACTCATTGAATAGTTCATTGGTTTGGCGCACTTGCCTCAGCAATGGTTCCGGAGTAGTCGCCGAGTTTGCGTTTTGCCGCTCCCCGGCTCCCATAAATTTCTGCAGCGCCCGGATCAAGTTCAGCCGCTTTGTTGTAACAAGGAACAACACTTGATATGCCACTTCGATAGCGCTGTTCTTGCTCGCCTCTTCGATGCGGTAATGTAGTGATACGGCTGGAATTCCGGAACTGTTTTTTACACCACGGCAGCTATCAACTTACTCCATGGAGCTTACCCTTACGGCGACCGTCAGCTTTTCCTCTGCATTGCCTTTATAGGTACCCCGTACTGGAGGAACGTCGTCATAGTCTCTGCCTGAACCAATTTTGATATAGCGTTCATCAACAAAAAGGGTGCTATGCGTCGGGTCCATGCCGATCCACCCTTTTTCCTTGCCGCAGAATACTTCACACCATGCATGGCTTGCTTCATCCCGCCCATCGGGGGTGCTTCCTCCAAAGAGGTACCCGCTGACGTAGCGGGCCGGGACACCAAGATAACGGCAGGCGGCAAGCATGATATGGGCAAAATCCTGGCAAACTCCCCGCCCGAGGGCCATAACGACGGCGCTGGTACTGTGGACATCCGTCACTCCGGGTTCATAGATGAATGAATCGTTGATATGGCGGCAGATCGATTCGGCAAGCTGAAAACTGTCGGTATTGGTGGCAAAAAGAGTTGAAAAATCTCTTATCGCCTGGTCGAAATGGACATAGCGGCTCTGGCAAGAGAAATCCATCAGAAAAAAATCCTCATTATCGCCAGCATCAGCGTGGCCCATGCCGGTTTCCACTACAGAAGTTGCGATGATCTCTACCCGTTTGTGGCTCTGGAGCAGGTTGAAGTGGTTGACCTGGTTGCCGTAAAAATCGGTGTACTCAAAAATAGTGGCAGGGGGATCCACCAGAAGGTCAAAGCTGGTGCAGCGCTGGGGAGCTGCCGGATTATTATCAGGGTGGAGCCTTACTTCGGTCGCCGTTTCATAGATTGGATTATCATATTCAAACAGGGTTGAGTGTTCAACTTTCAGAATCATGCTCTTTTGGTTTACGTCCGGTTATTGCTGTTGCTGATGCTGCTGTGCCTGGCTCCAGTTTGGTCGTCCGCCGGCTATTCCGGTAAAAGGAAGTGCCTCTTCAATGTCAGTTGACTCGATTTCCGGAGTGTGATAGGCAAAATAGGTCAGGTGAACCTGTTCTCCAACTTTCACCAGTCGCTGTTCCAGATCTTCCAGATAGCGATGCAGTCCAGTCGCAAAAATATCTTCAATTGCCGTATAGCTCAGCTTTGCCTCCAGTTTTCCGATCAATCGGTCGGCATTGTTGACGTAACGGTGACGGGAGCTTCCCGAGATACGCCACAGGGCATCTTCAGCCGCACAGACGGAAAAGTTGATGCTGCGCGGGAAGCTGCGATCAAGAATGAGAAAGCGCAGGATGTTGTCGGGATCGATTTTTGAGAGATAGACCTTCCGGAATGCTTCAAGCGCGCTGCAGCTTTTGAGCACGGCCATCCATTGAATGATATCCTCAGAACCTTCAACCAGTTCAGGCTGGCTTTGCGCTTCGGAAAGCAGCATATGGTATTTGACATCAATAAGCCGGGCAATGTTGTCGGTGCGTTCGAGATACTTGGCAATCTGGATAAAGTCCCACCCTTCGTTGTGGGAGAAGGTGTTATCAGTTATGCCCTGAAAAAGATGCGAGGCATTCTTGATCTCCTTGTAGAAGCCGTAGGGATCGTTATGCACAAATTGCGGCGTAACGCTCTGTAAATAATGGTAGAGGTTATTGACCTGCTCCCACATCTCGCTTGAGATGCTTTCGATGATGCTTCGTGCGTTTTCCCTTGCAAGCCCGATACAGGATGTAATGGAGTTCGGATTATTTTTATTGAACACCAGATAATCGGTAACGGTATGGGCGGAGTACTCGTCATAGAGGCTGTTGAACCGCTCCTTGTCGCTGGTAACAAGGATAAGAGCAACCCAGTAGCTTGGATTCTCAACGTGGGTAATTTTATTGAGGTCGAGCAGCAGGTTAAAATTGACGTCAAGAAACCTTGCAGTGTTTTCTGCCCGCTCGAAATAACGACTCATCCAGAAAAGTGATTCGGCAACACGGCTTAACATGATAATAAGAAATTAGTGTTTATTCATCGACAACCCAGGTGTCCTTGCTGCCTCCTCCCTGAGAGGAATTGACCACCAGTGAACCACGTTTGAGGGCGACTCTTGTCAGACCTCCGGGGACTATAGTAACAGTTTTACCGTACAAAACATAGGGACGCAGATCAATATGACATCCCCAAAGTTCCGTGTCATTGAAAAAGCTGGGGTGTCGCGAAAGAGAAATCGTGGGCTGGGCAATATAGTTGCGTGGATTGGCCACAATCATTTCCGCAAAATTCTCCTGCTGCTCAATTGTTGATTCCGGGCCAATCAGCATCCCGTATCCTCCCGATTCATTGGCAGCTTTTACTACCAGTGAACCAAGGTTTGCCAGAATATATTTCAGATCTGAAGGATTGCTTGCCAGCCAGGTTGGAACATTTTCCAGAATTGGATCCTCTCCGAGATAGTACTTGATGATCTTCGGGACAAAACTGTAGATCACCTTGTCGTCGGCTACACCGCAACCGATTGCGTTGGCAAGGGTGACATTGCCTTTACGATAGGCATTAACGAGGCCTGCAACGCCAAGTTTCGAGTCCGGGCGGAAGACAAGTGGATCAAGATAAGCATCGTCAACCCTGCGATAGATCACATCAACCTGCTCAAGTCCGCGAGTCGTTCGGGTGTAGACCTTGTTGTTGTTGACAACGAGATCTTTTCCTTCGGTCAGTTCAATGCCCATCTGGCGGGCAAGGAAGCTGTGTTCAAAGTAGGCAGAGTTATAGATGCCAGGGGTCAGCAACACGACGTTTGGTTCACGGCGTGATACCGGGCTGATCTCCTGCAGGGTGCGGAGCAGCTCCTGGGGATAATTTTCGATCGGGCGAATCTTGTATTTGTCGAACAAAACCGGGAAGGCGCGTTTCATCGCCTGCCGGTTTTGCAGCATATAGGAGACCCCGCTCGGGGTGCGCAGGTTGTCTTCGAGCACCATGTAATTCCCTTTTCCGTCGCGGATAATATCGCTGCCGGTGACATGAATGTAGATGCCGAGCGGTGGATTGACCCCGATAAATTCCCTTCTGAAATGCTGGCTGCCGAGGATCAGTTCGGCAGGAATAATCCTCTCTTTGAGAATTTTCTGGCCATGGTAGATATCATGAAGAAACGCATTGAGCGCTGTAATGCGCTGCATAAGCCCCTTCTCAATAGTCTGCCATTCGTGGGCAGGAACAACTCTTGGAATAAGATCAAATGGAAAAAGGCGCTCAACTCCCTCATTTTCGCCATAGACGGTAAAGGTGATACCCTGATTCCGGAAAAAAATATTGACAATTTCCCGTCGGGCTTTGATATCATCTACGGAAAACTGACTGAAACGGTGAAGCATCTTGTCGTAATGTGGCCGGGGGCTTCCCTCTTTTGAGATAACCTCGTCAAAAAACTGGGAGGTTTCGGCTTCGTAGCGCTCAAAGAAGCGAATCATACGGATTGGATTCTTGTTGTTGATGGAGAATCACTTTTGCTGCTCTTGCCGACTTAAATATTTCGGCTAATCGAAGAATATACCTAAAAAATTTAAAATTCAACGAGATATTTTATCGTTTTGTTGGTTTTTAAGGAGCACTCCAGGATGCAGGCTTCGATTTCAGGCTGCATCCTTGTGGAATTCCGGATTTTTCGTCTTGTCAGGTCGGGGAATTGTTTTTATTATGGCCTTTCGCAAGAGTTCACATTTTCACAGGGCAGCTCATATCGTGCCTGTAACCCATTACTGACCAAGAGCAATGAATATACTCGTGACCGGCGCAGCCGGATTTATAGGATTTCATGTCTGCAAACGACTTCTGGAACGTGGAGAGAGGGTAACCGGGGTTGATAATCTCAATGATTATTATGATGTCACGCTCAAGGAGGCACGGCTGTCAATGCTTACGCCATTTGAAGGATTTACCTTTGTAAAAGCTGATATCTCCGACCGTGCTGCCATGGAAGAGCTGTTTGGGAAAGGGAAGTTCGATGGTGTGATCAATCTTGCCGCACAGGCGGGTGTGCGCTATTCAATCCAGAATCCCCACTCCTATGTTGAAAGCAATATTGTGGGCTTCCTCAATATCCTCGAAGGATGCCGCCACAACGATGTGAAACATCTGGTTTATGCATCTTCCAGTTCCATATACGGTTCAAATGAGACCATGCCTTTTTCGGTGCACGACAATGTCGATCATCCCCTTTCACTCTATGCCGCCAGCAAAAAGGCCAATGAGTTGATGGCGCATACCTACAGCCATCTCTACAATCTGCCAACAACCGGGCTGCGCTTTTTTACCGTTTACGGGCCGTGGGGAAGGCCTGATATGGCGCTCTTTCTCTTTACCAATGCCATCCTGAACAACAAGCCCATTCAGGTATTCAATTATGGCAAGCATCGCCGTGATTTTACCTTCATTGATGATATTACCGAAGGAGTTCTGAGAACACTCGATCATGTTGCCGTGCCAAATCCCGACTGGTCAGGCCTCACTCCCGACCCTGGGACAAGCAAGGCGCCATGGAGAGTCTACAATATCGGCAACAGCAATCCGGTCGAACTCATGGACTATATCAAGGCTCTTGAAGAGCAGCTTGGCCGTACTGCCATAAAAGAGTTTCTCCCGCTCCAGCCCGGAGATGTGCCTGACACCTATGCCGACGTTGATCAGCTTATGCAGGATGTCCACTACAAACCTGAAACCACCGTGCCCGAGGGCATACGCCGTTTTGTTGCCTGGTATCGGGAGTACTATGGAGTTCAACAGTAAAAAAAAGTGTCAATAAAATTGTGAGGTGCCAGTGCAAATCTTTTTAACAGGTGTCGGTTGTGTCGGAAAATCAACGATTGGCAAAATAATTGCCGAACTGCTTGGGCTAAATTTTTTTGATCTGGATGTGGAAGTTGAAGCCTTCTTTAAAACGAGTATTGAACGTCTTCAGCAGAGCTGTTTTAACATGTACGAGTTTCGTGAAGAGGCTGCAAAAGCTCTTGCAGATTTGCTGAATCGTCCGGAAAGCGCGGAGTCAGTTATCGCATTGTCTCCAGGTGGCCTGATGGGAGGATACCTGAAGGTACTGAAGAAGAACCACGGAATCAAGGTGGTGATTACCGATAAACCGGAAAATATTGTAGAGAGGCTCCGCTTCTACGACATCGACTCCCGCCCGATCGAAAAAGAGTTGACGCTCAAAGAGAAGAAATTGTACCTGCGGGAGGTAAAGGGTGACATGACCTACTTTGGCACAAGTTATAAACGAGCAAACCTGCAGGTTGACATTTCCGGTCTGGAGCCGGTTCAGGCAGCTCATAAAATCATTGATGCGGTAAATACGTACACGTCTGAATCATCACTCGTCACATAATGGGGATAGATAACGCGATGGAACAGGACTGTTTTCCGATTATAACTTCAACTCTGGAACTGAATATCTGCCCCTTCCCCCCCCATAATTACCGGTCGGTTTCAGCAAAAATAAACAAAAAAGCATGAACGCAACCAGCGAAATCTTTATTTCAGCTTTTTTGCCATTGCTCAAATTCACTGAGCGACATAATTGGCGGAGTTTTAAAGAGATCCTTAATAATAAGCAGGTCGTTATCACCAGTTACTAAAGCATCCGCCTTGCCAAATACGGCTAACGTTAAAAACATTTGATCTGCTGTATCTCGAATTACAGGTAAGTCAACTGGTACCTCAAGCGAAGTGACCGTTTCAGCGTAAGGCAGAAAATCAGCCAGTAGTACCAATTGCTCCGTTTTTGTGAGCTTGAATTTTGGATAGGCCAACACTCTCAAGAGTTCGCTGGCCGTTTCCTTGCTGACTAACGGGATGATAGCCCCGGACTGCCAGTTGTGACGCAACCACGACATTTTCTGGCGTGAAAATATCAATGCGAAAATAATGCAGTTCGTATCAAGCACTATGCGATAGCTCACGGCTGACTTTTTCTTGCCCACTCTATTGCATCCAGAACATCCTGGTCATTAATACCCAAAGCATCTAATTTGGCACGCACTGCATCTGCCTGCTGCATACGCACAGGCGTAAGCATGATGCGACCATTCTCAACTTCCACTTCAAAGTAATCTGTTTTAGGAATTGAGGTTACAATAGACTTTGGCAAGGTCAACTGATTTTTGCTGGTAAGTTTGGCTAACATGGCATTCATATCAAGAATAGTAATGGAGTAAGAATACCTTACCAAAAATAATATTGTTTACCAAATAGTATTACACCATCGACAACACGCTTCTCTCGCTTCGGCAATTTTGCCTGAAAAAAAAGAATCCGGAAAAAATGGCGTTCGAAGCAAAAAAACTGCTATCACAACACTGCCAGCCGTTCATTCACCGCTCGTGAGTTATCTCGTGAATTATCCGAGGTAACGTATCTCCAGCCATGCTTATAACTGCTTATCGTCCAGATCATGAAAAGTGGGCCGATAATTTCACCAGGAGGAAAAAATGAATACCAGAAAACATACAAAGTTTGTTCATGCAGGTAACTACGCCGCCAGAAGTCGAAATTGAGATCATTGATTCTGAGGATGGCTGGGCACCGTATATCAGCCTTGATGACGCCTTAAAACTCGATCGGGTAAGAGAAGCACTCAAGTCGGGTGACGTTGCAGCGGCCAGTACCTACGCGAAAAAGGTCTATGCTTTATCGACGGTAGCCGCATGAATTTTTTTGTGTTATTGAAGAACCGAACATCACCCCAGCCGAGTAAATTGCGCGACTTTTTGTGTAGCTCTGCGTGATTCGTTTTATCCGGTGCCTACAAATGAACAATTTCCACATAGCCCCATTTGTCACGGAAATATTCGGCGACCAGCCGTCGATGGCAGTGCTCAGGTGTGACCTCGCTGCAGAGAAGGCAGCCGCCATCAATCAGATCTTTTTTGACAAGATTCTCAACGCGACGTGTCGCCATCAATGACAAGAATTGCTTTTCATAACTCTTCCAATCGCCGCCATTTTTCTTGTAGCCATCAAGAATCTCTTTGGTCGGCGCCAATTCTGGCAGGTGAACGTAATCAAGGTTATTGATTTCACGGAGGAAAAACTGCAAGTCTTTCATCTTCGTAAATCCGGCTAATTGAGAAACATTGTTAAGCCGAATATCAATAACTCTTGTCAAACCAGGCTGCTTCAAATGGTTGAAAAATTGCTCTGCGCTTTTCTGTGTAAAGCCGATGGTAAAAATCTTCATGATTGGAGAACTTTTTTCTGTTCAGCCATGACTTCATCCTGATATGCCACACGATTTCCTTGAATGGAATACGCTTGTGCAATAAATTCATCACGGCTCGTAAACATATCCCCATCAGGGAGATTGCACATCGAAAGCAAGCGAGATTCCAACTCTTCGTGAGTCTGAATGGCTCCATCATGCAGAATATGGTTGACTGGAATCCCCAGCTCAAAAAGCTTGCGTGACACCAGCAGCGCTCTGTGACACTCAATGGGATCTTTCTCTGCACACATCAGGGTAATTCGATATGCATCAGCGCCTCGCATTATCCTTTCAATACCCTCCAAAAAAAGGGGAGTCTTGGCCAAACGCGGATACTGAACCCGGCCTTTTTCATAACATGCAGGATCTTCGCTTCGGGCACCCAACTGACGCCCCAAAAAAACATATTTGATTCGATGGTGTCCCATCGGCAGTATGGGAGTTCTACATCGGCGGTTATCAGCCCGCACAAAAGTGGCTCAAAGACCGGAAGGGGAGAGTGCTCAGCTTTGAGGATGTCCGCCATTACCAGCGCATCATCGAAGCACTGACGGAGACAGAGAGAATTATGCGGGAGATTGATATGGTTGGTGTGGAGTAATTTGTATTCGGTGTTCAAAAAGCAACAAGAAATGACAACATTTACATATCGACAAGCTGAGCCTGTTTACCCAAACCCGCATTCTGCGGCAGCGTTTGTTATTCTTTTGATTCGATTATTTCGTCATAATGATGATGTGAACCTATCCAAAACCATACAAGACCCTCAGCTCTTTCTTTTGCTAATGCACGGTAAAGTAATCCGATACGTGCTGACCAAAAATTCCCGACTTTTTTTAATCGTACCGATGGATGGCACGGGTTACTTCGAAGCAGCTCAAAATTTTTATCTGCTAAATTACGGATATCTTTGGGGAGTTGTTGGTAATGGAACCAAAATTCCGATATGGTAAAATGATTCACAGCGGTTTTGCTCGACCAGCCAGAAATTCATTGTCGGCCTGTTTCCCAAGTGCATCAAGGCGACCTGTTGTAATATCGGATTCGATTTTTTTATCCCACTGGTCAGCCAGAAACTCTTCGAACCACTCTGCAAACTGTAAAAGTTGATCCGGCGAAAGTTTTGATACGGTTGTTTTAAGTTCTTGAGTGTTCATCATAATCTTTTTCTCCAAAATGGGCTATGCGTTGGGTTCTTCAACTTATAGCAACCGTTTCTGCGTTCTGGATCAGGAACCAGAAACACAGTACGCCAATTTAGTATAAGTAGTTCTGCGATATAACTGTTCGGCAGTGAACTGTTACTGAACGAATATCGCAAGTTTTTTGCCTCTTTCAAAGCGTGGATGAGTTTCAACGGTTAAGGTTTTGTAGACCAGCTTTCGGGGAAATTCGCCACTATCAGCGCATCATCGTAGCTCTGACTGAAACGGCAAGGATTATGGGGAGCATCGGGGTACCGGACAGATGCCGATAAAGCTGGTTTCAGCGTTATTTTCACCAATGGTGAAGTGAAACGAGCGGATGGAGTAAACTGGCGTTGTGGAGTATCGGGCAGTGTATGGCCTCAGAGCGAAGAGAATCATCCGGTGTTGCATGTGAGCTGGAATGATGCAGTAGCGTACTGCAAATGGCTCTCGGCAAAGACAGGGAAACGTTTTCGTCTGCCCACCGCAGGTGGGCAGACGTTTGGAGCCAAAAAACCGCTTATCACAGGCACTGCATGCCTTCAGCTTTCCGCTCGGTAGCTTAACCGTTTGGCTGCATACTGGCAATCTGTAAAAAAAAGCTTAGAACCTATCGTCGCGATGTTCAATGATCTGTAAGATATGCAGGCACTGACCTGATGAAGAGCTGAAAAAAATGCGCTATTTCCCACAAATAAAACGCTGCAGATGGCTGTTCATTTTCGCCATTATCTCTGAGTCAGCTCTTCCGATAAGTTTGATAAATCGTTTTTTGTCGAAAGAACTGATCTGTTTCGTTTTGAGAAGAGAATTTTTCATGAGTCTGTTCCGGGAATTTGCTGTTATCAGAATATCAAGTTCCGACGGATTGACTATTTGCGATGAAATCGGAATAACCGTCAGTAAATTTCCTGATGCAATATAATCCTCGTGCTGAATAATAAGAGCGGGCCGGATTTTCTGGTATTCGTGTCCAAAGCTTGGATCAAAATTTACCAGCCATATCTGAGCACATTGAAAGGTTTTCATAACTCCTTCAGACCCAAATAGTAACTGAGTTCTTCTCTGGAAAGAAACTCCGTTGCATTATCGTTGAGAGCCGCAAGCTCTGTGTCGAATTCAGAGGCTTCTGTTTCATTTCTCTCATCAAAGATGACAATCACCTTGAACCGGACATTTTTCTTTTGACCAAATTCCTTTGGACAATAGAGATGACCGTCCGGCAGCAATTTGCTTTCAAACGTGGCGGTATTCATGATCAAGGCGTTTTTTCATTGGTTCTCAGTGCACACTTTTTTCGCACAAAAGCATCATTCCGTAAGGTACACTATTACGGCAAAAAAAGCACCCTCTGCCGGTTTCAAGCACCAAAACCAGACGATTTCCCGGAAATCACTTCATACCCGCTTTTTTCGATAACGGCACGAAATTCATCCGAAATTGTATTCCAGTCGAGCAGATCGACCCGGAAGGGGAGTTCCGACTCCTGAAAAGCCTCTTTCAGCTCGGCAAGAATTCGCCAGTCGAGCCTGTTTTGCCCGATTACAGCCAAATCAAGATCGGAATAAGGCTTTGCTGTTCCGCTGAAGCGGGAGCCAAAAGCCCGCACTTCACAATCGGGGAGGTAGTTAGACAGAAGAGTGAGCACCATTTCAAGATGCTCCGGTGCGACATCAATCATTCCTGCTCTCCAGTCGCGCAAGAAACTCTTTGGCCGCACCAATAAAGAGTAATGCCGAACCAAAGGCGTGATCGGCATTATTGGAATCATAAGTGTGAGAGGTGAGGTTTCTCGACTGATGAAACTCCATCCATAATGCTACATCATCAAGAAGCCGGTTCTCGGCACTGACCCGGAACAACTCACGGCGAGTTACCCCATCAACCACACCGGCACTGACATTTTGCTCAATCCAGCGCTTCATGAACTTCCAGCACTGCTCATAGGCAACTTCAAAGTTCTGTATCACTCCGGCCTTGACGGTCTCAATATCCTCTTTGGTCAGCGTACTGTTTGCGGCGCATACCTGATAACTGTTGATCGACTTTTCGAGTGAGGCAATCGCTTTTATCAGGCTGCTCAGATCAAGTGTCATGCGCCTACTCCGGTTTCAAATGCGGGAAGAAAATAACCTCCCTGATGGAGTCCTGCCCGGTCAGAATCATGACGAGGCGGTCAATGCCAATGCCGATGCCAGCGCATGGAGGCATGCCGTATTCGATGGCGCGGAGGAAATCCTCGTCAACAATCATGGCCTCTTCGTCGCCGCGCTGGCGCAGTTTTGCCTGCGATTCGAGCCTTTCGCGCTGGATGACGGGGTCGTTGAGTTCGGAGAAGGAGTTGCAGACCTCTTTACCGCCGATGATCAGCTCAAAGCGCTCAACAATGCCGGGTTGTGAGGGGTGCTCCTTGGCAAGGGGCGACATCTCGGTGGGGTAGTCGATGATGAAGGTTGGCTGAATGAGCTTGGGCTCCACAAATTCGCCGAAAATTTCATCGATGATCTTGCCGCTGCTGATTTTGGGGTCGAGTTCAAGGCCGAGATCCTTTGCGGTGTAGCGCAGTTGCTCTTCGGATTGTCCTGCAATATTCTGGCCGGTGTATTCGGTAATGGCGTCGATGATACTCAGGCGGCGGAAAGGGGGCTTGAGGCTGATTTCGTTGCCGAGAAAGGTGGTCACTTCGCTCTTGTTGACGGCCAAAGCGGTCTGGCTGAAGAGCTCTTCGACCATTTCCATCATCCAGTTGTAATCCTTGTAGGCAACGTAGAGTTCAACCTGGGTGAACTCAGGGTTGTGGAAGCGGTCGATCCCTTCGTTGCGGAAATCCTTGGCAAACTCAAAGACGCCGTCAAAGCCGCCGACGATGAGCCGCTTGAGGTAGAGTTCGTTGGCAATGCGCAGGTAGAGCTGCATGTCGAGCGCATTATGGTGCGTCGTAAAGGGACGAGCCGCTGCGCCGCCGTAGATGGGTTGCAGAATCGGCGTTTCAACCTCGAGCCATCCCTTGCCGGTAAAAGCGTTGCGCATGAAGGAGACGATGGCGCTCCGTTTGATAAACGTCTCTTTGACCTCCGGATTGACGATGAGGTCAACATAGCGCTGGCGGTAACGAAGCTCCTTGTCGCTGAAGGCGTCAAAAACAACCTTTTCGCCATCAACCTCTTTCTCTTTGGCGACGGGTATAGGGCGCAGCGATTTGGTGAGCAGTTCCAGCGATTCGGCATGGACGGAGATTTCGCCGGTTCTGGTTTTGAAGGTAAAGCCCTTGATGCCGATGATATCGCCGATGTCGAGCAGTTTGAAGGTGTCGTAGGTGGCGTCGCCAACTTCATCCTTTTTCATGTAGATCTGGATGCGGCCTGCGGAGTCCTGAAGGTGGAAAAAGGAGGCTTTGCCCATCTTGCGGATGGTCATGATGCGTCCGGCCACAGAGACCGGCGTTTTGGCCTCCTCTACGAAATTTGCAATAATCTCACCGGAGGAGTGGGTGACCTCAAAATGGGTGGGATAGGGGTTGACTCCTGCCTCCATAAGCTGCTGGCGCTCTTCAAGACGGCGCTGCATCTGGTCGTTCAGCGAAATCGGGGTTTGCTGTTCCGGGGTATTCTTGTTCGGATCCTTCTCTGTATGCATGATGGTCGGTAGCCTGTGGAATTCTGTAAAATGAAAAAATAGGGTCAACTCTGATTTGATGCTCAATGGCTCATTTGTCTCTGAATCACTGAGGGTACTTTTTTGTGCAAGATTTGGCTGCTGCTGTTCACGAGCCTGAACGGGTTTTCAGCCAGACGTAGGGTATGGTGCTGATTTTCTGAAAAAAAGAGCGATAGGCCCTTGTTGAAAAGACATCGTACTGGTTTTTCTCAATGGCGGTTAAAATATTGCCATAGTTGACGCTGCTGATGGCGACACCAAAGCGGCTCTCTTTTTCAAGCATGGGGATTCCTTTGTCGGAGGAGCGGTAGTAACCTCTTGCCCGTTCGATCTGAAACTTCATCAGATTGAGAAAGTTGTCGTTTATTTTTTTCTGCATCATCTCCTCTTTCGAATAGTTGAAACGGCGCAGATCCTCAAGCGGAAGGTAGATTCTGCCACGGTCAACATCTTCGCCAATGTCGCGCAGGATGTTGGTCAACTGCATGGCAATGCCAAGCTCTATGGCATGTTCAAGTGCCCGTTTGTCGCTGTAGCCAAATATTTCGGAGGTCATCAGCCCGACGACGGCGGCAACTTTGTAACAGTAGACGTAGAGGTCATCGAAGGTCTCGAATGGCTTGAACTCGATATCCATGGCAACGCCATCCATCAGGTCGAGCGGGAGTTCTATCGGGATCGAATAGCTTTTCAGGGTATCGTGCCAGGCAATCATGATGGGGTCATTGCCGGTTTTGCCGCCGTAGCACGCTGTAAGCTTTGATTTCCACTCTTCAAGTATCCTCTGGATCTCTTCGCTGGTAATCAGGCCGTTGTTCAGTTTAACCTCGGCCATATCGACAACGTCATCAACCGTGCGCAGCAATGCGTAGATGGCGAAAATCGGTTTCTGCTGTTTTTTTGGCAGAAACATACTTGCAAGATAGAAGGTTTTTGCATGATGCTGTGAAATCTGCCGACAGTAGCTATAGGCATCTTCAAGCGTTATCAGCTTTTCGGTCTTCGTGCCTGTACTGTTTGGGTTATCGTTGTGATTCATCTGCCATGCTCACTTATATTAGCCTGTTCTGGTCGTCACAGCTTTTTTACCCGATTGCGGTATGGGGTGAAAGCAAAAATGTGTACCTTTTTAGGGTATTGGTGCGTTTACAAGAATGAGCTGTCAAGATAAAACAATGGTTGTAATATAGCAACATGCCAAGTTGCAGCTCTTTATCATTCAAATGCTTACGTAATTTACTACTGCCCTGTTGAATACTGTTACTTCTGAAAATAGAAGGGAAAAGGCCGTTCTTGTCGGACTCTGTTCCCCCCCTGAAATACCCCGTTCCCTTGTTGAGGAATATCTCGACGAGCTTGCTTTTCTTGCCGATACCGCCGGAGCCGATACGGTGGAATCGTTTATACAGGACAAAAAACTGCGCGACCCAGCCTACTGTATCGGAAAAGGGAAGGTTGAGGAATTGGTACTTTTTGTCAAGGAGAAGGAGATAGATCTTGTCATTTTTGATGACGATCTTTCCCCCGCCCAAGCAAGAAACCTTGAAAAGTCACTCGAATGCAAGGTTATTGACCGTACCGGGCTTATCCTGCAGATCTTTGCCATAAGGGCTCAATCGGCCCAGGCAAAGATGCAGGTCGAACTTGCCCAGCTCGAATACATGCTTCCCCGTCTTTCCGGGCAGTGGACTCACCTCTCGAAACAGAAGGGAGGAATTGGTAACAAAGGCCCTGGTGAAACCCAGATCGAGACTGACCGTCGTCTGGTTCGCAACCGGATCGCCCTGCTGAAAAAGAAGCTTCGGGAGGTATCGCTGCAGCACGATACCCAGACTCGCGGACGGCAGACGGTGCCGAGAGTCTCTCTTGTGGGCTATACCAATGCAGGCAAATCAACCCTGATGAATGCCCTCTGCCCCGAGGCTGAGGCTTTTGCCGAAAACAGGCTCTTTGCAACGCTCGATACCAAAACCCGCCGTCTTGAACTGAACATCAACAAGCTTGTGCTGCTTTCGGATACGGTTGGTTTTATCCGCAAACTTCCGCATACGCTTGTCGAGAGTTTCAAATCGACCCTTGACGAGGTACTTCAGGCCGACTTCCTGCTCCATGTGATTGATATCAGCCATCCCGGTTTTGAGGATCAGATGCAGATTGTACGTGATACCCTCAAGGAGATCGGTGTCGGGCACGACAACATCATTGATGTTTTCAACAAGATTGACGCCCTCGAAGATCCCTCGATCCTTCGAACAATGAGCGAGAAATATCCAGATGCAGTTTTTATTTCTGCCAGGCGGGGACTCAATCTTTCACTTCTCAAGGAGATGATTGGCCAGCAGGTTGCCCGTGATTACTCCGAACGCAAAATCAGCGTGCATGTCTCCAATTATAAATTGATCACCTGGCTCTACGAACATACTGAAGTTATCGATAAACGCCATGTTGATGAGGAGGTTGAGCTGACCTTCAGAGTACGGAAAAATGAGCTCAAACATATTGATGCCCTTATCAACTCATCACAAACACTGATCGATGATGCTGCAAATCCATAATACCACCAAAAAGGAGATTCCGGAGCAACTGCTTGAAAAAGCGGTTCTTCTGGTTCTGGAAAACGAAGGTTTTACGGTTGAGTCGATTGTGGGTGTCTACTGCGGCAACAAAATGATCCAGCGCATTAACCGTGAGTTTCTCGGTCATGATTATCCAACTGATACCATTACCTTTCGTTACAACAAAGGAGCTGAAATCGATGGGGAGTTTTATATCTCGCTCGATGTGGTGAAGGAAAATGCTGCCAGATTCTCGGTTGATTTTCAGCAAGAACTTCTTCGTGTTACCCTCCATTCAGCGCTTCATCTTATCGGTTATGGTGATCAGTCAGCCGAAGAACGGAGACTGATTGAGGAAAAAGAGGCATTTTATCTCACCCGTTCAGGAGCGGCAACACTATAATTAATCTCATCATGAAAAGCAGCAATGATTCAGGGGAAACCCCGCAGCAAAAGCCCTCGTTCTGGAAACGTTTTTTTCTGATCGTGGTACCGCTTGTTCTTGTGCTGCTTGTCGGAGGGATTTTTTTAACACGCTATCAGGGAGAACGGAAACTGCAAGAGCTTTCGGAGCTTGCAGAGAGCCGATCTGTGCTCATGCAGCGTCAGGATATCCAGCTTTTTGCCCTTCCTCTGGCCTGGTCGGTACGCAAAGAGTTGATGCACTCCAATTATGGCCAGATCGAAGAGTATTTTAACGAATTGATCCAGAGAAAAGGGTTTGGCTTGATCATGCTTGTTGATCCCTCAGGCATTATCAAAATATCCACTGATCGAAAACTGCAGGGAAGCTCTTTTTCCCGGCATTATCCCCAAATGAGGCTTGGTGTGCTTGTGCCGGTTTCTTATGCGCTGCCTGAGGGGAAAAGCCTTTTTGTTATTCCGGTTATGGGATTGAATGAGAAGATTGGAACCATTGCTTTTGTCTATAGCTACAGGGAACTCCTGCAGCCCTGAAGAAGATGCCGGAAGGGAGAACCGAGCCAGCCACCATACTGTGCTTACTCTTTTTCCAGTGAATTGATTTCGTCTGTTCTCTATTAACTAATCTATTAATTAACAATACAATCATGAATCTCACTATTAATGATCTCTCCTGTCAGGCTGTGCCCGGTCAGACACTTGGAAAGGTTGCGCGGCTCAATCACAGCCATGTTGGCTACGTATGTGGTGGGCATGGTGTTTGCCAGGCCTGCTATGTCACGGTACAGGAAGGGGGTGAGTGTCTCTCTCCGCTTACGGAGATTGAAAATGCCTTTTTGTCTGAGCGACAGATTCAGAGTGGCGGACGTCTTGCCTGTCAGGCGACCATTGAAAAAGAGGGTACCCTGAAGCTGCTCTCCCGCCCTGAAGAGGTGCGCAGAATGCTGTTTGGCAATCCTCTTGCCCTGTTCGCCTATGGCGCCGTCATGGGATGGGATGTTGCGGCAAAGATTGTGCCCGGTGTTCAAAATCTTGCTGGAAGGATAGCAAGGGGAGAGATGAACGGAAAGGAACTCCCGGGAGATCTTCTGGAGTCTGTTGGCGCTGCCCTGCAGCTTGTTTTGACTTCAGCATCGCAAATGATTCCTTTCAGGGAAGAGCTCATGGCTCTGTTTGAGGCGCCACTCTCTCACCAGCTTCCTGCAACACTTGAGCCGGTGATGCTGAAAGTCTCCTCCACGGTAGTTCAGCCGGTTGTTGCTGTTTCAGCCCCAGCCGTGCAGCCACCAGAGGCCGTTGATGTTGCATCTCTCGAAGGTATAAAAGAAGAACATGCCTTGAAGCTGGTCAAGGCTGGCGTGAAGAGTTTTGAAAATCTCCTTGAAAGAGGGCGCGACAGAAACGGTCGAAAGGAGCTTTCGGGTGCAACCGGCCTTGGTGAGAACGATGTTCTTACATTGATCAACCGTGCTGATCTGGCAAGAATTAAGGGGGTTGGATTTTCCTGGTCTGAATTGCTCGAAGCTTCCGGCGTTGATACGGTTCCCGAGCTGGCACAGCGTAATCCGTTGAATCTTCATGCGAAAATGCAGGAGGTCAACAAACAGAAGAAAATGGTTCAACAGCTTCCTTCAATAGATCAGCTCAAAGCGTGGATCGGTCAGGCAAAAAAACTGCCCCGCATCGTCATGTACTGAGAATGAACGTGCCGGGCTTGTGATCTCTTCACTGCCCGGCATTTTTCTGCTCGTTTGAGCAAATCCTGCCATCAGCATCAAGTCGTGGATAGGCACACTCCTTTTCCCTGAACTCACGGCTCAGACGGGGGTAGGCGTGCTCAAAGAGCATCCGTTCAAAGCAATTCTCTTCAAGCTGCTGTCGTTTATACATCCCTTTTTCGGCCCGCTGTCGCTGTGCTTCAAACAAAATGACCGCTGTTGCTACAGAAACATTCAATGATTCCACCATACCAAACATGGGCACCGTAATGGCATGATCTGCCCCCTTAATCGCCTCTTCTGATATACCATCCCATTCTGCTCCCATTACAAGAGCCGTTGGAACCGTATAATCGATCGCCCTGAAATCCCGTGACCCCTCTTTGCCGGTTGCGACAAGGATTTGCATACCGCAAGCCGATACCTTTCTGTAAGCCGATGCAATATCAGGATGGAGGGTTAGCGTCAGCCACTTGCTTGCACCAGCAGCAGCATTCTGTTTGGCATAGATAGATTTACGGTATGAAACAGCATGGATTTCGTCGATCCCGACACCATCACAACTGCGTATAATTGCCGACAGGTTATGCGCCTTGTTGACGTTATCCATGATAACCGTCAGATCAGGCTGGCGATGTAGCAGCATGTAACGGATTTTGCGGAATCGTTCGGGAGAGATCAAGATGTCAAGTCAAAGATTGATGAGCCAGAGTGCAATGATTTGCAGAGAGCACAAGAAAGCTAATTTTCTCTTTTTTTTCAATTGCTATCGAAAGGGGAGATTATATTCACCATCTGCATCCCCAAGGCCGTTTGCGTTGTAAGCCCTGAATTGCCTGGTTCAATCTTGCGGGGGTAACTTTTTTTAACTATATCAGTCATGAGTCTCTGCGCCGGAATGACAACTACTCTGGACCGGGAAGAACGGTTGTACGAACTATGAGTCTTCATAATAAGAAGCATCCCCATCTTGAGCATCTGCTTAAAAAAGCAAGTTCTGTCAGCCTTGATAACTCCTCGAAAGTTCTGATTCTCAGCGACCTGCACATGGGCAATGGTGGCAGGCGCGATGAGTTCAGGCGGAATGCCGAACTGGTTAAAACCATGCTCGGGAGTTATTATTTACCAGAAAAATACAGTCTTGTTCTTAATGGTGATGTGGAAGAGCTGTTCAAGTTTTCACTCGAAAGCATAGTATCGGAGTGGGGTGATTTCTACGATCTTTTTCTCAAGTTTGGGCAGAATGGCTTCTTCTGGAAAACCTACGGGAACCATGATGCTGAACTGCTTGATGAGAAAGAATATCGCCTCGCTTCATCGATGGTTGAATCGCTGAAATTTCATTATGGAAATGAAACACTTCTGCTTTTTCATGGCCACCAGGCGTCGGTGCTATTATGGGAAACCTACCCAATGGTCAGTCGGGCCATTGTCCTTTTTATTCGCTATATCGCCAAACCTGTCGGCATAAGAAATTTTTCCACTGCCTATAACAGTACCAGACGATTTGCCATCGAAAAATCGATTTACGAGTTCTCAAACCAGGCAAAAATTGTCTCCATCATAGGTCACACCCACCGCCCCCTGTTTGAATCACTCTCAAAAGTGGATTTTCTGAACTTCAGAATTGAGGAACTCTGCCGGGCATACCCTTCGGCGGATAGTACAAAACGCATGCTTATCGAGCGCAAAATTGCAGCGTTGAAAATTGAGCTTGACGCCAGCTACAAACAGGGTAAGAAAATTGGTCTCCGGAGTGGTCTGTACAACAATATCACCATTCCAAGTATTTTTAATTCCGGCTGTGCCATTGGAAAACGGGGTATTACGGCACTTGAAATCGAAGGAAACAAAATCAGGCTGGTATACTGGTACAACGGCAAGCAGGGCCGCAAGTTCATCAGCGACAGGGATAACAGGCCAATGGAGCTTGCTTCGACCGGTTTTTCGCGGGTAGTTCTGAACGAAGACTCACTCGATTATGTCTTTTCCCGCATTCGGCTTCTGGCCTGAAGCGTGATGATGAGCGCTACCGGAGGCTTCTGGATGAGGGGGCCGTTTCCTCAAAACAGCTTGAGACCATCCAGAACAGCATCATTGAAATGCTCAAACTGTGGTGTCGGTTGCCGATGTGCGCCTTGCATCGCTTCCCCTCGGCTGGAAACAGAAGCTCGCTTTTTCTGTCGCCATACTGCACGAACCGAAAATCGTCTTTCTTGACGAGCCCACCGGCGGTGTCGATCCCGTTACAATGCGCCGCTTCTGGGAGATGATCTACGAAGTCTTTATACAGCTTGCCCGACCTGGAAGAATGGAATAAATGGCACTTTAAGGAGCAACTCAGATCTTTTGCGGTTCCTTTTTTTTGATCAGTTTGATTTCCAGTTCGCAGCCAACTGCATCGGCGTATTTCCTCAGCGTGGCAACAGAGGGGGTATGCTTGCTGCCGGATTCCAGTCTGGAGATGGCACTTTTTGACGTGCCTATTTTCAGAGCAACAGCTTCTTGCGTCATGCCTGAGCGCTGGCGGGCGGCAAGGAGTTCCCGTATCAGGGCATACTTCGGTCCAAGAGCCTCATACCCCGCTTTAAATTCTTTATTTACCATTGCCTTGCGGAGAAATTCTTCGTGATTGTGCTCCACAGGCTGGTATTTGAGATCATCCATTGATTACCTCCTTCATTCTTTTAAGCGCGAGCACCATCTCTTTTCGTGGCGTCGCTTGCGATTTCTTGATAAATGCGTGCGGGATAATGATTAGCTCTCCTGTCTGAAAACAGTAGAGTGCTCTTCCAATGCCATCCTTTCCCTTGGGCCGAATCTCAAACAAGCCATTTCCCATTGCCCGTGAACAGGGCATACGCAAATCATGGCCGTAATCCATAAGCAATTCAACAATGCGTGCGTAATCAGTCTTGATCGACTCCGGCCAACCCTCAATCTCTTTCAGTATCCGAGGGTGAAAATAGTCAATTCGATAAGCCATAGTGCGAAGTTACCAAAGATGGTAACAATTCAGAAATTATTTCTTTTCCTTGCCACCAGCCGAGCATTATTGCCTGACGTGCAACAGTCACAATATCGTGGCTCGCTCTCGTGGTGAGGTCGCTGATAACGGATGATTCAATATAAAGGATAAGAGTAACCTGTTGCTTGATATCGAGTACCTCAAGTTCGTCATACCAGCCTGCTTCGCAGCCATCCCGATCGCAATCGATGGACTGGAGCGGCTATAACAAATCAATGAATCAAATAAACAGTACATTAAATGATGTTATACGCAGAATGAAATAAAATGTGAGTGGAATAAAAGTATTCCGAAAGCAGAGCAAGGAACGGTACGAAGTGAAGGCACGTTTGTTATGATTTTTGTATCAACTTTATCACAAAGAAGAGGGTATCTTATGCAAATAGCCGTTGATTTACCCAATGATTTTGTTGCATTTCAGGCAGTGCCCGACATTCGGCAAGAAATTCGAATCTCCTATGCTCTCTGGCTCTATCAGCAAGGAAGGGTTACGCTGGGTAAGGCGGCGGAGTTGGCGGGTTGCAATATTTATGATTTTATGAGTATCTGCAAAACCAATCGACAACCTGTCATCGATAGTACGCGAGATGAGTTGCTTGAAGAACTCAATGGCTTTTCTCAATCATGATTCTTGTCGCAGATGCTTCCGCCTTGATTGCTCTTGCTGCTTCAAGCCAAACGGGTCGAGTCGTAGATTGTCGTTTTTTTACTTGAAAGAGGCGTTACCATCCTCGATTGCACATCTGTTTGAAAAAAGGAGGCTTTGGTAAATTTTTGTAAGGGTTAAGTTTGCCAAACTTTTTATTTTTTTGTGAAAGCAAAATATTGCTGGTATTTGATGTGTGTTATTCAACGTAACGGCTTATTTGATTGAAAGCTATGTATGCAGAACGATTGATATTGGAGACCGATATGATGGGTAAACTGAAGCGAGTGCCGAAACTCCCCCCCAATAAAAAGCTTGAGGCTATTTTTCTGGTTATTTCAGAGAATGCTGTTTCTACGGAAGCCCTTCGTCGAGTGCCACATCCTGATATAGCAGGAAAGGTTGTCATTAAAGGCGATATCATGAGCAGCGTGCCTTGCTCAAATTGGGATTTGCCTGAATGATTGTTCTTGATACTCATATATGGCTTTGGTGGGTGAACAGGGATACTGGTAATCTTGCTCAGTGTCGAATCGAACAGATCGAAAATGCTGATATCGTCGCTGTATCGGCAATAAGCTGTTTTGAAGTGGCTTGGTTGGAGCATCACGGACGTATTGCTTTACCTGCTGGAAAAAGTGATTGGTTTGAAAAAGCGCTTGATGGATCAGGTATAAAATTGCTACCCGTTACTCCTGAAATTTCCTGTACAGCGGTTGAGTTGTCTGAGCACCACAGTGATCCTCAGGATAGAATAATCATTGCAACAGCTCTCGTGCATAATGCGAGTCTTATGTCCTCTGATCGAAAATTCAGCGGTTATGTAGAGCTGGAGAACAGGTTGCTATAGCGGGAAATAAAAAATGGTCAAGCAGGCTCAAATATGTTCCTGATCACGACTCTGTCAACGAGGCATTACGGTAACTTTTTCCGATAGTGAAAAGGCCTGAACAGAAGAGCGCTCGATTATTCTGACGTGACTCACTGAGAAATTTTGAAATGTAATGCCATGCCTCTTCGATCACCCCGAAAACTGATCACCTTTATCACACCATTGAACCCTGAGAAAACTGGCTGGTGTACGAGGATACTAACGGAGTGAAGGGAATGCAGAGTTTCAGGGGCTTTGTGCTCAAGGAGTTTTACCACATTTTTCGTGACCGCAGAACGGCGGCTATTCTTTTCGGGATGCCGCTTATCCAGTTGCTCCTCTTTGGCTTTGCCATCCGCAACGAAATTCAGGAGGTCAATCTCGGGATCTATGACCAGTCGCACGATGCGGTTACCCGTGATATTACCGACAAGCTCGCCTCGTCAGGCTATTTTGTCATGGCAAAGGAGCTGCACTCCACACAAGAAATTGAGCACGCATTCTCTGAAGGGAGCATTGCCGAGGCGATTGTCTTTGAACCGGGCTTCGCGGCGCGCATGATTCGGGATGGGAGGGGAACCGTTTCGGTGATTACTGATGGGTCAAACCCCAATGTCTCGAAAATCATCATCGGTTACACGGCGTCGGTGCTGCAGGAGTATCGGAACGCGGCATTCGGGTCGGCAGAGGTGGGCGTTGAGGCGGTGCCCCTCATGATGTTTAATCCTTCGCTCAAAAGTGTCTATCTTTTTGTGCCGGGGCTGATGGCGCTCATTCTCATGCTATCAGTTCATCACCGGTAAACTGCTTCCGTTCTGGATTATCGGCCTTGCTGAAATGAGCATCGGCCTGCTGATTGCCCGCCTCATCTTTCACGTCCCCATGCTCGGCAGTTACTGGCTCATCTACCTCGTCTCAGCCATCTACATGCTCGTCGTGCTTGGTATGGGGCTCCTCATCTCCACCATCACCAAAACCCAGCAGCAGGCCATGTTCGTTGCCTGGTTCTTCATGGTTATCTTCACCCTGATGAGCGGTCTCTTTACCGCCATTGAAAGCATGCCCCATTGGGCCCAGACCATGACCCTCGTCAACCCCGTCCGTCACTTCGTCGATATCATGCGCCGCGTCATGCTCAAAGGGTCAGGATTAATGGAGATCCGTGTGCAACTGTTCTGGCTCGTCGCCTATGCCGCTGTGATGGTTGCACTGGCAGTGAACCGCTACCGGAAGGTGGCCGCGTGAGGGGTATTCTCTGCAATGTTATTTGTCACGACAATGTCGGGCATTTCTGTTATATTGCCTTGTGAATTGAAAACAAAAGAGATTTTTTCATGACAACACAAGCTGCCAAAACCGAAAAACTTGATCTTCGCCTGTCACAGCAGGCCAAGCAGGTGTTACGCAGCGCTGCAATTGCTTCAAATCGCACATTAAGTGAATTTGTGCTGGAGAGCGCTCTTTCTCGTGCAGAAGAGACGTTGGCCGATCGCCGTTCTTTTAGCCTTGATGTAACGCAATGGACGGCATTTATAGCAGCGCTTGATGCCTCTCCACGCGAGTTGCCAAGGCTCAAGAAGCTTTTTCAGGAGCAGAGTATTTTCGAAAAGTAACGCTTTATGTCAACGCGCTTCTCCATTGAAAAGCCACGCAGTGATCATGATAGAGCAGATTTTGATTGCGGCAGCAAGGAACTAAACCGGTTCCTTGTTCGCTATGCTCTGGTCAATCAACAGGCTTGTTCATCGCAAACCTATGTCGGGCTGGCAGACCTTTCGATTGTCGGCTTCTATACACTTGCCGTTGGTCAGGTAAATTATGAAGATTCGCCACAACGCCTCATCAGGGGAGTCGCGCGACATCCGGTTCCAATCATGTTGCTGGCACGTCTGGCTGTGAGCAACAAATGGCAGAAGCGCGGGATTGGCGCTGGCCTTTTGAAAGACGCAATGCGACGAACTATGCAAGCCGCTGATATTGCAGGTATCCGAGCCTTCGCTGTCCACGCCAAAGATGAGGCTGCGCAGGAATTTTATGCGCATTTTGATTTTATCCCCTCACCGACCGACCCATATCATATGTTTCTGTTACTCAAAGATATTCGTCGGATGATTGGTGAGTAGCTTCTCATAATTGCAGTAAGGAGATTTCGTCCCGAGGAGTTAACGATCCATGAAAACAGAGGAATTTGACAAGCAATTTGATGATGGTGCAGATATCACCAATTTCCTTGACCTGAGCAAGGCGAAAAGGATAAAACAACAGCACAAAAGGGTGGATGTTGATTTCCCTGTCAGGATGATTGACTCACTCGATAAAGAGGCAACCTGTCTTGGCGTATCGCGTCAGTCTGTGATTAAAGTTTGGCTCGGAGAACGTCTTCAACAACAGAAGGCGTGAACTTCTATACGGTGGATTAATCCAATGATCAAGTCATTTGATATAAAGAATTTTGGGCCCTTTCTTCTGTACAGGGAGAGGAGCCTGGAAAGCTTAATCTCGTGATTGGAGGCAAGAGCATAAATAAAAAAATGGCCAAACATGCTATCGTTTGAGTGGAATAGTCAAAAGGCGTTCAGCAATGAACAAAAACATGGAATTTCTTTCGATGAGGCCAGTACAGTTTTTGGAGACACTCTTTCACTGACACTCCACGACCCCCTTCATTCTGAAAATGAGGATCGGTTTGTGGTCATTGGGAGATCTCATAAAAACCGTATATTAACTGTCGTTCATACGGAGCGGGGAGATATACTTCGAATAATCAGTGCCAGAAAGGCGACGAAAAACGAGAGGTTACAGTATGAAAGTCATGCAGAATGATCCTGACCTGCTGGATGAGTATGATTTCAGCAAAGGCGTAAGGGGCAAGTATACAGCGAGATTTTCCGAGGGAACCAATGTCGTTGTTATTGATACTGATGTGGCCAAATATTTCCCTGACCATGACTCTGTCAATGAGGCATTGCGCTCACTTCTTCCGATTGTCAAAAGGTATGAACAGAAGAGTTCCTGACTATTTTTCATCACCATCAAGTGCTATTAATCCACCACTGGCTACACCGCAGTGATGGTGAGGTTTGCCGTGAACCGGTACCGCAAGGTGGCCGTCCGGGGTGAGCCGTTTAATTTTTAGAAGACGTTAACAATCCAGTTAACCCTGATGTGGGTGTCGAGCACGATCATGAGAGGCAGTTCCACTCATCTGCAGGTGATACCGGCGCGGTCAGGTCTGCCAGAACACTCCCTTTTCCTGCTATAAGGGGTGAGGGTTGTCTGTTTGTTCGTAATGGAGCTGTGGCTGTCTCAGTCACGTCAAGAATCGTTACAATAACGTGCGCCTGATTGACCGACGGTTTCTCTCCCAACCATGTGATAGCCCCATGCTCATAGATGGCTTCATAACTTTGCAAAATCGTCATCTCCATTGTCTTGATTGACAAACAGCAATCCGTCAGGTTTGGTGAATGTTGGTTTGCACTGCGCCCTGTGCTGGTCATACGCTTCAGCATGGTGCAACGCCCATCAATTTCCACTCGTGCCAACCAAAGAAAGGTAAAAATATATGTTATCAATCCCGCCTTTTAACGGCTACCTCTTGACTTACAAGTTGTGCAGGTTATCCTTTATCCATGACCAGTTCCGTTGAAATTCAGCATAAGAGGGATAACTTTTCACCAGTTCAGCCCATAACGCCTCTGCCTGCTCAAAGTACCGGCGAGCTTTTGCTGCATCGCTGCGTTCATCGCGGTTGAAAACGCCTAACTTCACATACGAAATGGCGAGCCCATTTTTGAAGGAGACATTTTGCGGATAAGCCTCATAGAGTTCTTTACCTAAACGGGATCGTTCGTCAAAGAAAGTCAGTGCTTTGTCGAGATTGCCGAGAGCGGAGTGAGTATCGCCGAGTTTTTCATACGAAATGGCGAGCCCATTTTTGAAGGAGACATTTTGCGGATAAGCCTCATAGAGCTCTTTACCTAAACGGGATCGTTCGTCAAAGAAAGTCAGTGCTTTGTCGAGATTGCCGAGAGCGGAGTGAGTTTCGCCGAGTTTAGAATACGAAATGGCGAGCCCATTTTTGAAGGAGACATTTTGCGGATAAGCCTCATAGAGCTCTTTACCTAAACGGGATCGTTCGTCAAAGAAAGTCAGTGCTTTGTCGAGATTGCCGAGAGCGGAGTGAGTATCGCCGAGTTTTTCATACGAAATGGCGAGCCCATTTTTGAAGGAGACATTTTGCGGATAAGCCTCATAGAGCTCTTCAAATAATCGGGTTTCATCGTCAAAGAAAGTCAGTGCTTTGTCGAGATTGCCGAGAGCGGAGTGAGTTTCGCCGAGTTTAGAATACGAAATGGCGAGCCCATTTTTGAAGGAGACATTTTGCGGATAAGCCTCATAGAGCTCTTTACCTAAACGGGATCGTTCGTCAAAGAAAGTCAGTGCTTTGTCGAGATTGCCGAGAGCGGAGTGAGTATCGCCGAGTTTTTCATACGAAATGGCGAGCCCATTTTTGAAGGAGACATTTTGCGGATAAGCCTCATAGAGCTCTTCAAATAATCGGGTTTCATCGTCAAAGAAAGTCAGTGCTTTGTCGAGATTGCCGAGAGCGGAGTGAGTATCGCCGAGTTTTTCATACGAAATGGCGAGCCCATTTTTGAAGGAGACATTTTGCGGATAAGCCTCATAGAGTTCTTTACCTAAACGGGATCGTTCGTCAAAGAAAGTCAGTGCTTTGTCGAGATTGCCTGTTGTTTTATAAAAATTCCCGATGCGCTCCAACAATGGGCTTGTTATTTCTTTTTTGCGTAATAATGCAGTATAATGATATGCGCTTTCAGCGTATCTCGTATAAAGGGTTCCGTTGTCATAGCTGATATTTGGCAAATGGCCAGTTCCGGGTTCATACTCAAGCTTTTCGGCGAGCGTGGTGATCAGCACTTCGCAATCCTCAAAAAGCTCATCCTTATTTTGGATTCGAGTAACTTCCTGCACAACAGGGTTGCACTTGAAGCTGTTGGTTGTGCTATTAAATTCGAGCCATCCTTTTTTTGCCAGGTTCAGCAGGGTGATATCGAGATTGTCGAAACCGGGAAGCAGCTCTTCAAGTGTTGTAAAGCCTATTGGTTCAGCCGGTAGCACTGCAAAAACCGAGAGTATCGTTTTTTCAGTCTCTTCAAGGTCGCTGAGGTCGTACATTGCCGCAAGAATAGCTTCCGGCTTCTCCTTGCGCAGGCCAAGCCCGTCACCGTGATAGGCAATGCTGACGGAGCCACTCTGGCTCAGCCCGAACAGCCCCTTTTTTTGCAGGTCACTGAGCAAATCGCTTAGCGTATATCGCTGGCGAAGCTTGTTATTGAAGTTGCCAAGATTTTTTGCAAGCAGTTCGATAACGAGCGTGTTGTAGCCGACCGCCTCCAAAATATTCTGAAGCAGGTTATCCTCTTTACGATTATGGTTTGGGTAAAGTCTTGCAAAAAGCGTTATGGCATTTTTTTCATCAAGCGGCTTGATTGCATGTATCTCTGCATGTTCAAACTCAGTGATTCGCGTCGTAAGCAGAAGATGAAAATTAGAGCAGGCATTGAGCGCGTGGCAATGCGATGCAAGATCATCAAGGCTGTTGGCGTTATCAATTACCAGCAGGCAGGGCTTTTTCAGTTCTGCCATTTCGCAAAGCAGCGTCTGAAGCCGCTCCTCTTCCGTCATTCTCTCGGAGAAGGTAACCTGCAAAGGATATGCAAGGGTGAGAATGGCATCATGCAGACTTTTTTCAGCGAAAACCCAGGCTAAATGAGCGTACTCTTCATGATATGTCTGATAGTACTTTGATGCCAGGGTTGTTTTGCCGATTCCGCCCTCTCCATTGACCAGCAGCAGCAGATTGTTGCCATTGAAGAGTTTGTCGTGAATGGCTTCAAGGTCTTCTTCTCGCCCTTGGAAAACTTGCGGAATGAAGGGTATTGTCCCGAGGTATTTATTGATCGTCTTACCACCATAGATAAATTTCGGATCATTAAATGTCCCGCCATTGAATTGATTTTTGATATCAGTCATGAGTTTTTTTATCTAAAAATCGGGTTATTGAATGTGCCCCCGTTGAATTGATTCTTGATGTCAGCTCCCTGATTATTCACGATGATAGCGTTTATAAATTCATTTTTCTTGAATTCTGCCAGTTCAAGTCTTTCAAGCTCCTTGTTGAACTGGTTCCAGAGATCGTCACTGTTGGTGTAGGTTGAATAAAAGTGCCCCAGCGCAGCAAGTTTCTCTTTGAATTCCTGCAGGCTTGGTTCTGTTGAGGTCGTTGGATTTTTGAACCAGGTGAAAATAAATGGCTTGCTGGTTGCCTTGAATGCTCCGAAAGCGGTATCAAACTCTTCGGCGGTGTACATCCCGACTTTGTTGCAGGCAAGGAGTACAAAAATATCGGACTCTTTTATCTTCTTGTTATACTCGTCCTGTGACCGTGTGCTTGACATTCTGGAAGAGAGGTCTTCCCAGATTTCAAGATGCAGGAAAATGCCTTTTTTATGCCATGCCTTGTTTTTGCGGTTGATCTCGATTTCAAACTGCTCACGATCACGTTTCAGCTCATTTGATGAGGCGAGGAAGATTTTTATTGTTTTCATGGTATTCCATTCATCTTTGATTGAATATAGCTCTTGAAAACCTGCTATGCCGGGATTTATCGGCATTTATATCAGTATTTCAGGGATTTATTGTGAGCGATGGGTTTTATGAAAATCGGTTGGCGTCGGTTAAAGGATGGATTTGTGCTGACCATACGCTTTTCCGCCACATTGCTCTGGATTAATCGTGATCCTGTTTTGCCAATCGTTCAATGTGCCTGTTTTTTTGATTTCCAGAGTTTGAGGGTGGACACAAATACCATGATCATCAGCACCATTACCTGCGAGGTACCGAACATCAGGTTCATCTGCTGATTGTACAGGTAAGCCTGATCAGTTAACGATGCTATACCGATCTTGCCGGAGATTTTCATCATTGCTGTTTCCCCAAGGCCCGAGAAAAAAGGGCCAAAAAGAATTGCTGTTACCGTTACATTCTATTTGAAATACGAACATTTATTAATCAATAATTCAGGCTTTGTCACCGATTTCCACGATCGGCTCGCCTGAACGTATCAATTCCACAGCCTTTTCAAGAGATTTTTCAAGAACAGCTCTCATTCTGTTGTTCGAGGTGTTACCACAAGTGATCCAGATGATTTGAGGCGGCGTGCCGAACTGATCGACAAGTTTCAGGAAATCCGAATCTTTACTCTTGATCACTGCTTCGGTATGTTTTGCGGCATCAAATATGGCAAGATCATCCGCTCGCTGAAGATCGAGAGACCTCAGTGATTGTGCCTGAATATTCGGATAGCTGCGGTTGATCCATGCAGCAATAGAGGGGGATAGTTGTGCATCAATCCAGATGATCATGCCGCAATGACAGGATGATCGAGTTTGCGGCTTGCATATTTCAGCGCAGCCTGAATATCATCTTTTTCGAGATCGGGTAGTTCATCCAGAATTTCTTCAGAGCTGAGACCAGCCGCCAGCAGGTCAAGGATATCAATTACCCTTATACGCAATCCCCGAATACATGGTCTTCCACCACATTGTTCGGGGTTAATCGTGATCCGTTTTTGCCAGTCAGTCATAGTTCTGAAATTTTGTGTTCTACTCGCAATGTAATGAAAAACGACTTGAATGGGATAAAGAAGCGTAAAATATGCGTTCTAAAAAAGCCTATGAATATTGCAAGGGAGCCGAATCTGGAGTTGCCCGCTTGTTTATGCCTGCTTTTTTGATTTCCATGGCTTGAGGATGGAGACAAAAACGGTGATGATCAGCACCAGAACCTGCAAAGTGCCGAACATCAGATTCATCTGCTGATTGTAGAGGTAGGCGGAATCAGTCAACGATGCAATGCCGATTTTGCCGGAGATCTCCATCATGGCTGTTTCCCAAGGGCCGAGAAAAAAGGTTCCGAACACAATGGCGGTGACCGTTACAATCCATTTGAAGGTGAGCCAGTTGTGCTTGAAGAATCCCCAGTTGCTGAACAGGGAGTAGAGCAATCCGGTCAGCAGACTTCCGACAGCTCCCGGAATGACCACAATGTTCATGTCAACATGATGAATACTCTTGTTTATTCCGTACAGGACGCCGCCATCCTCTACGCCGATTTTCAGGAAGTAAAGCGCCAGCAGGGAAACAGCGCCGCCAATCCAGGATGCAACGGCAATGAGGTGAAACCCTTTCAGCCATTTCACTCCTTTTGCGGATAACTTTTTCATGTGTCTGTCGTTGTCATTGAAGCGCCTGTTGTTTCCCGCTATCTTTCGGGATGTAAAAAAATATCAAGTATTCCCGAAGGAGACATCTTTTTGCTTTTGAAGCAACCGGTTGTCCCTGTTTTACGGAAAAATATTTGTTCTTCCTTGCTTGCGGACTTGGTTGGTTACCACCTTGGTAAAGGCAACTCTGGAAAATTTTGTAGTGGGTTAAGTTCGCTAAACTCGTTAACTTTTCTTTAAAGCACGTTAAGGGCGATATCATGAGCATCGCTCCATGTGAAGAAGAAGATAATAAACCATTGCTGAAAAAGCAGGAGGGCGTTTATGGGTAATAAAGAGATACTTGAGCAGGCGCTGACCCTCAAGCCGGTAGATCGGCTGATGATTATTGATGGGTTATTGCGAAGTCTTGACGAGCCTGATGCAAAGATCGATGAACTATGGGCTGAAGAGGCAGAGAATCGTCTCAAGGCTTACAGGGAGGGACGGATTGAAGGCATTTCTTTGGATGAAGTGTTCATGACGAGATGAAAAAGGTTGTTTTTTTAAGATATGCGAAGCATGAACTGGATGATGCAACGCATTTTTATGACATGGAATTCATTGGTCTTGGTCATAGCTTCAAGGAAGAGGTAAAAAAGGCGATATCAAGAATTGCTGAATACCCTGAAGCATGGCCTGTGGTGCGAGGTGATATCAGAAAATATCTGATTCATAAGTTCCCGTATAACTTGCTTTATTCTATTGAAAAAGAACATATCGTTGTCGTGGCGGTTGCACATCAGCACCGAAAACCTGATTATTGGATTGATCGGACGTAATCAGGCTCAGCTCTTCTTCTGTTCCGACTCTCTTGCTGTCCTGACCCATTCCGAGCTGCCTTTCTTGAGCAGCATTGCTGCGTAGAGCGGTATTTTCCACAGGATATAGATTGGCGCGGCCGCAAGATAGAACCAGGTTGAGAGTGGCGCATGGCGCTGGATCTGCCCTGAGGCAACGTAGAAGAGCAGGATCAGCCAGAAGGAGAGGGCGAGCAGGAGCCAGCCACCCTTGAGCAGCAGAAAGGCGCCTGCCGTGGCAAGGCTGAAGAGGATGACCAGCAGTGAGAGCGGCGGAACGGTGAGTTCGGCAAGAGCAAAGAGGTAGCGACGATCCTTTGTTGTGGCAAAAAGTCTGAACAGGGGAGCGCTCATCTTCCGTACAAGCATGAATCGTCCGCCCTCCCAGCGGCTTCTCTGGGTTGAGGCATTTTTGCCAGCGGTGACCATCTCGCTGCGCACAATGGCATCAGGGTTGTAGTGCACGCTGATACCATCTTCAAGCAGGAGAAAGGTGAACTCCATATCTTCAACAATCGAGTGGCAGGGCCATCCGTATCGTGCAAGCAGTTCGGTACGGAACGCCATGCCAATGCCTTTCAGTCCGGCAGTTCCCGATAATTTTACCGATCCGGCCATGCGCAGATGGTTGAAGACGTTAAATGCCGCATCAATCAAGGCTGGTCGCCATCCTGCCTCCGGGTTGCCGACACCATTGTATCCCTGGATGACCTGAATGCCGGGCTGGCTGAGAGATGCGCTGATTTCACGAAGGTAATTGCTGTCGGCAGAAACATCGGCGTCGATAACGGTGATGGCATCGGTATGGCGATAACTCTCTTTGCAGTTTTTCAGGAACCAGTCGAGAGCCTGGCCTTTTCCCCTGCTGACCTCGTCGAAACGCTCGAAAACAAGTGCACCAGCTTGACGGGCTTTTTCGGCGGTGCGGTCAGTGCAATTGTCGGCAACAACGAAGATGGTGATCTTCTCGGTCGGATAATTGGAGGCAAGGACATCGGTAACGGCCTGGGCAATTCCATTTTCTTCGTTATGGGCAGGAATCAGTACCCCGATATTGAGAAAGCGGTTTTCCTGGGAGCTCTCTTTTTTAAAAAAGTATGCAGCAACCGTGCTCAGCAGCAGATAAGCGGCTGGAAGAGCCAGAACGACAAGCATGCCTTTCAGAATGAGTTCTGCGATTATCATGTTGCACTCTCCCGTTTTGGTAGATAAAATTGATCAGCTTCCGGCAGTTGAAAGAGCTGTTTTGAGATTGCGGCGCTTGTTTTTAAGGGGTTTATTGAAAAGTTTCCCGACATAAAAACGAATGATTCCGAAAAACTGGGGAAGAACTACCATTGAACAGTGCCAGCCATATATTTTTGCCTCTTTGTTGTTCAGGTGGTGTTCCTGCATGAACTTCTCTACTTTGAAGAGCCGGGGTGAAAGCAGCAGGCTTAGTCCGATGAGAGGTAAAAACAGGGCTGCTATTTTTACGATGACTGGTAGCGGGGATAGCATGAGCAACAGGGAAAGAGCCGTACTACAGAAAAAACCGCCGGATTTAATGACTATTTTCTGGAAGTCATATTTCCAGAAGCTGCTTTTCACTGCGGCTTCACGGCTTCTTACTGCCCCATAGGCATAGCCTGATCGAAATGAGCGGCGCATGTACTGTTTTACGGTTGTCATGGCCAGGTCATGCATCGTCATTGGAGCATTGAGGCGGATAAGGTGCCACCCGGCCCGGATAATCCGCCGGCTCAGTTCAGGGTCTTCTCCGCCGACAAGGGTTTCATCATAGCCGTCTGTTTTTTCAAGGGCGGAACGGCGGATGCAAACATCACCTCCAAAGCAGTCAGATTCTCCTGCAGGTCCATTCCATTCAAGGTTGCCAATCCAGTTATAAACGGAGCGTTCCGGATGAATCTCCTGACGCAGGCCAAAAACCGCACCGATGCGGTTGTCGTTCATCGCTTCAGCGGCTTTGCTCAGCCACAGGCTGTCAAGAATGGTATCGGAATCCAAAAACTGAACAAAGGGGGAGCTACTGTTTTTCCAGCCCTGATTTCGTCCGGCTCCGGGAGTCGGGTATTCAGCATTCAGTTCAAATACCCTTACCTGGGCAAAACGACGAGCAATGGCAATACTCGAATCGGTTGAACCTCCGTCACAATAGTAGATGTGCAAAAGATGGCCAGGGTAGCTGCTCGCGAGAATTGAGCGGAGACAGCGTTCAATTGTTTTTTCGCAGTTGACTCCGATGATAACGCAGTCAATATCCCAAGACGTTTCTCTCATGCTGCGGTTCACTTATGCTGTTCCTGATGGCGCTATGAACAAAACCTATCATGAAAGGTACAAAAGTTTCACGGAAAAGAGATCATAGAGGATCCTGAGTTGTCTGAGGATTCTGTTTTAATGGAGAGCCCTCCTCATCCACCCATTCAGTCCTCAACATCAGAGTGAACACCGAGCCAAGGTTAACCCTCGATCGTACATCGATGTTGCCTTTGTGTGCCATAACGATATGTTTGACAATAGCAAGTCCGAGACCTGTTCCTCCACGCTCTCGTGATCGTGCCTTGTCGACACGGTAGAAGCGCTCAAAGATCCGTCCAAGATCGGATTTTGCTATACCGATTCCGTTATCTTCGATTTCCAGCCGGAGGTGGTCGTCACTTTTGAAGGCTGTAATTCTGATTTTTCCATTCTGGTCATCAACATATTTGATGGCGTTGTCGAGGAGATTGCGGACAACAATGTCGAGATAGCGGGGATCGGCATAAACCGTTGGCAGCCCATCGGGGATATGGATGTCGAGGCGGATCTGCTTTTTATCAAGTGCGGGTTTCAGAAGGTCAACCGATTTTTGAACCATACGTTTCAGATCGACCGCACTGAAGGTATATTCAATTTGTCCCGACTCAATTCTGGAGAGGTCGAGCACATCATTGACAAGTGCGGTGAGCTGTTCGGTTGCCAGCAAAATAGTTTGCAGGAAAGCAGTCGCGTGTTCGGGCTCATGCATGGCCCCGTCAAGCAGTGTCTCGGTGTAGCCTGTAATGACGGTGAGCGGCGTACGCAACTCGTGTGAAACACTGGCCACGAAATCCCGTCGTATTTTTTCAAGGTTACGAAGTTTGGTGATGTCGTTCAGAACAAACACCGTTCCTGTGAACAACTCCTCTTTTGTGAGCGGCATGGAGCTGATCTGCATTATGCGGGCTCCTTTTGTGGTCATGAGCGATAACTCTTCCTTGTGCAAGGTGACTCGGGTGCTGTGAACCCTTGCAAAAAGCTCCTGAAGCTTGCTGTCTGACAGGTGGCTGAGTGGGCGTGGCTTGAACATGGAGCCATTAATGCGGAACATTCTTGAAGCTGCAGGATTGACCATAGTGATATCACCGGTCGCATCAGTGACAATGATAGCCTCACGGATACCGGAAAAAACAGCCCTGAGCCACTCTTCGCGGTGTTGTAGTTTTCTGATTTCATCCGTCATGACATTCAGTGCGCGTGCAATCACTCCTGTTTCATCTTTGCGATGGAGTGTTATGGAGCCTGAAATGTCGCCATGAATCCGTTTCTGAGCGGTGAATGCAAGAGTTCGGATCGGACGGGCAAGAAAAAACGCTGCAAGAAAACCTGCGATAAGGGATAAAAAAAGAGCCAGAAAGAGGCTCGGCGTTATTTCCTGTCGAATTCCGGTATCGAAAAAACCGATATCGTAGAGTGGCTTGCTGAATCGAAGAATGGCGTAAGGTTTCGGCAATCCGACGGGAACGGCCATATAGAGCTGGTACTCTTTCACTGTCTGACTGTATCGGGTATTTTCGCCGTAACCATTTTCAAGTGCGTTCTTGACTTCCGGTCTCTCCTTGTGGTTTTCCATCAAGGCAATCTTGCTCGGCGGGAGGGAGGAGTCGGAAATAACCATTCCATCAAGATCAATCAGGGTTACCCTGACCTCAAGTGTACGCGCAACCTGTTTTGCCCAGATGTTAACCTGTTCGCTTGTCTGCCATTGTCGAGGTTTCTGCTCAATCATCTCTTTGTTGAGCAGAAGATCTCTGTAGAGCCCTTGTTTTGTTGCCATGACCACACTCTCCGTTACCTGATGCCTGGCGGTGAGATAGCTGACGACAACAGAACAAAAAACAATCATTCCGATAACAAGAGCGAGCTTTACAGAGAGCTTATTCAGCATGATCGTCACTCTCTTTTTCCTCAAATTTATAACCAAGTCCCCGCACCGTTTTAATCATACGGCCAGTTTCGCCAAGCTTTTCGCGGATTCTCGTAATGTGTGTGTCGATGGTTCTGGTGTTGATACTTTTGTCGACATCCCAGACATCGCTGAGCAGCCTCTCCCTTGATTGCGCTTCGCCCTTTCTTTTGAGGAGCGCAACCAGAAGTTTGAACTCCATAAGGGTGACCACCAGCTCCTTGCCATCAAGCGTCACGATGTGCCGTACCAGATCGATTTCAAGATCTCCGGCTTTGAGCAGCTCTTCTATTTTACCTCCTTGACGGCGATCCCGCTTAAGGATTGCCCGTATACGAAGGTTCAGTTCACGGGGGCTGAAGGGTTTTACAACATAGTCGTCAATGCCGAGCTCAAAGCCAAGGATTCGATCTATCTCTTCACCTTTGGCCGTCACCATGATGATTGGAAGATCCTTGTAGAGTTGATGCTGTCGGATGATCCGGCAGAGCTCGAAACCGTCCATTCCCGGCAGCATGACGTCAAGAAGCACCAGGTCAAAGCTTTTTCGTGACAGTTGCTCAAGAGCATCTTCGGCTGTGCCGGAAAGATGAGATTTATAGCCAGCCCTGTTGAGATTGTATTCCAGCAATTTTGCAAGATTTGGATCATCTTCAACAACAAGAATCAATGGTTCCTGCATGGTATTTGCATTAGTAAACTCTTTTGCATGAGCCCGGAACGGGGAGAGAGTTTCAGTGAATGAGAGCGTTCTATCTCGCAGGCCTCTTCAGCTTTGCGATCTGCATGATTTTATTTGCAATATCGGTATTGTCGTAAAAGCCCGTGAAAGCCTCAGCGCCCCGGCCAATGGCGAACACCTGAACCGGGACTGCGGTATGAGCGTTGCTGTTCCATCCAATTCCAGCCCGATTGTTCAGTAAAGCTGATACTGCGGGAGTGAACGCATCAATATGTTGTGTTCCAGAAAAATCAGCTCTCATGGTCGCCGTGTAGGCCTCCTGCAGCATGTTGCGATCAGCCTCAGAGAGGGCGAGCGATGAGTCGGCCTCCACATTTCCTGGTCCAAAATAGACTTTGACACTGTCGAGGGCCATGGGAAAGGTAACGGCGCCCTGCTTCTTCCATGCAGAGACTTTTTCAGAAAATCGCTGTTGCGAAACATTCTGGTGGTGCAGAAGGTCAAGACGGGTTTCGTATCCGTTTGCTCTCCGGCCAAGCGTAAGTCCACCGCATTCGTGATCGGCAGTGACGACAAGAAGTGTTTCTCCGGGATGACGCTGGTAAAAAGCAAACGCCTCTCCTATGGCTTTTTCAAACGCTTTGATATCGTGTGCTGCGGCAGTGGCATCGTTTGCATGGCAGGCCCAGTCGATTTTGCCGCCTTCAACCATCATGAAAAATCCTTTGGGGTTGTAGAGCAACCGGATACCCTCACGGGTAAACTCTGCAAGATCAATCTCTTCGTTACGGCGATCCATGGCAAAGCTCAGTGCACCTTTGGCATCATAATCGGTGTATGCCCAGCAGGGTGTTCCCGGCTTTACAGCCTTGAGTTCAGTTGTGTTACGGGCGATAACATAGTGAGAAGAGTGCATGAGATCGGCTATATCTCCCCTGAATACTTTGGTTTTTGCCTGGTTTTCAGGAAAGTTCCCGACACTGTACCCTCCTCCGAAGTAGTCGAATCCGCTTGAAGCCATCTGGACGGCAATATCGTATACGTTTTTACGTGTGGCATTGTGGGCATAGAAACATGCCGGGGTTGCGTCATCAATTCCGACACTTGAGACAATACCAACTTTCATCCCCTTCGCTTTTGCCATTTCAGCAATGGTTCTTAGCGTATCGAGGTGGTTCCCTTCCATGGAAATGGTACCGACGGTGGTTTTCCAGCCGGTTGCAAGCGCTGTACCAGCCGCTGCGGAATCGGTAATAAAGCGGTCTGCAGCATGGGTGGTTGCCATGCCGAGTACGGGGAGAGAGGTCATGGTGAAGGATTGAGCGTCATGAAGCAGTGCGCTGGAGAGTTCCACCTGTGCAGCTCCCATGCCATCTCCTATGAAAAGAAAGATATAGCGAGGGACTGCGGCATTTCCCTTTGGAGCTGCCTGCAGAGTCTGGAGTGCAAAATAACAGGCCGAAACCGATACCGTGACGATCAGCAGCAGTACAATTTTTAGCCTTGTGCATACCATGCAATCCTTTTGATACCATTCCTTCATCAATTTTTCTTCTGATGGGTGGTTGATAAGTTCAATTTTCTTGTTCTTCTATATACTCATTATCTGCGTTTTAATCCAGAGAGGCAATGTTACGGAAGCGTGAAAACTGAAAGGGAGGTGAGTATGCAACGGGATTAAAGAAGCCGAGTAACCGTCTCAGTTGTTTTTTTCAAGCACTGAGTGAAGCTCCTCCCAGAGTTTGCGGTAGGCTTTTGAAGCCAGGGCATTGGGAAGTATGGCATTGAGTGGTGCTCGGTAGATGCCCATTTTTTCAACCTCGGAATTATAGGGGATGCTCTGGGTGAGAAATCCCGGAGTATCACGGAATTCCTCAATGATGTCCCTGTGTAACTTTTTCTGTTTTTCCACCAGGGTGAAAAAGGGACGAATTTTTGTGCTGTCGAGTTTGCCTGCTTTAAAAAAATCAAGCAACTGGATATAGGTGCGAATCGAAAGCGTTGTTGGAATCAAGGGTACAAGAATCACATCGGAGGCTGCAAAAACACTTTCCGAGAGGAGTGTCAGGTTTGGCGGGCAGTCGAAAAAGATAAACTGGTACTCATCGCTCAGCTCCTCAAGGTTTTTTTTGAGTTTTTTTTGAGGTTTTTTCTCTTCAGAGAGTTCAATGTCAAGATTGCGGTACGAAAAGTCCGAGGGGAGCAGGTCAAGGTTTTCATAGTCTGTGGCCTTGATGTTGCGATAGATTTTTTTGTTTCCCTTGAGAAACTTGTCGCTGTTATATTTTTTAGATGCGGTAATCCTGAAATAGTACGAACTCGCCCCCTGCGGATCAAGATCGCAGATCAGGGTTGGTGGAGAGAGAAGGGAGGAAAGGTAGGAGAGATTAACCGCTGTAGCGGTTTTGCCCACCCCACCCTTGATACTGTAAAGCGCTATTGTTTTCATTTCGGGTTTTCGTTCAGAAGATCGTCAAACAGTTCGCTGGTTTTTTCATGGTCAAATGATGCGAAGGTTTTATGGAATTTACTGCGCACCTCTTCCTGTTTTTGAAAAAGGGTCGCTATGAGAGCGCCCGTTGATGCCGCCAGCAAAAGCTCCTCTTTGCCGGGCGAGAGTGCGCTCAACCGTTCGCGCAGAAAGTGCAGTTGAACGGCATAATCTACAAAATCACCGAGATTATCCTGGAGTTCTTTCAGTTGCCCTATAACAGGAGCAACGCTCTTATGAGGAAAAATTGAGGAGAAGAATTCAAGCAGATAACGGAGTTTTTTACAGTCGATGCGCAGCGCATGAAGTTCGGCGTCAGTTGTTTCCCTGCTGATCTGACGGCCGTGGCGGATTACTTTTTTCCATGCTTTTTTTATGGTATGCAAGGCCACATCTCCGGTGGAGAGTGAAGCGTTCGGGGAGCGTTCAGGGTCAGGAGTTGATTGCCTATGGGCAAATGCATCCCACTCACCAAGAAATGACCGGTATTCGCTTGACGCAAGATAGCGGCAGAGCGTTTTGTGCAGTTTTTTGCGGGATAGAGCAATATCAGTGAAAAAAGGTCGGAGCGATAGTTGGAGAAAGGGGGGGAGATAGTCGAAATAGGTTGCCTGTCGGAGAAGATAGACATCCTGATCGCGCAATGCACTGGTTTGTTTTCCGAGTTCTCTGAAAAAATTGAGATAATACGTGGTTTCCTCGGGATCGAAAACACCCTTGAGTTGCTTCAGGATTGAACGGGTGCGGCGTATGGCGACACGATAATCGTGCAGAAATTCAGAATCGATCTGCCGTTTAATCCCCTCTTCGTTGGCACACATGACGGAAAAGGTGGATTGAAGCAACTGGCGGACACTGTTATGAACAGGAGCATCGCTATCAAGGTCAAGCTGGATTTTAGAGGAGTAGTCCTGAATGTTTCGTCCGGCAGCATGCATGTTCAGCACAAACAGCTCCCTGAAACAAAGCTCCCTGACCTCATGGTGATTGCTCGACAACGACTTTTCAAGCAGCTCCATCTCATCACCAAATCCCTTGAGCGGAAAGAGGGAAAAGATATGTGCGAAGGGCTCCTGCTTCTCTTTGTTTGCAAGAGATAACACCTCCGAAGTCAGTGTGGCAATCGTCTTTTGGTTATCGTCCAGAATGCGGTATGAGGTGCTGATTGCCTCTATGGAACAAAGCTTGACGAACGCCCTGATAGTCGTTAGTGACGTGAGTATTTCTTTCAGATGGCTTGAGGGAAGGGTGTCAGAGAAAAAGGAGGAGGGGCTTCCGGCGAAAGGGAGAGAGGATGTTTCCTTGCCGGTATTGAGATCAGCAAGCAAAAGGGTTCTTCTTTTTTTGACAACAGCAATCCCTTCATTGAACGCTTGCCACTCAAACGTATCATAGAATTCGCGTACTTCTTTTCGCGACAAACCAGCCCTGATGCTCCATCCTGATGGAAGCAGGTTTTCAGGCAGCAGCTCACTGCCAGCGCTCTGATTCAGTATCAGATATACCGTTCTCGGGGTGGTGTGCATCCGTCTCTTGCTTAAAATGGAAGAGCCCGAACGAGCGGGAGCTCCATGCGGTTACGAAAACTGTTCCGGAATAAAATAGATTAATTCTGCTTCCTATGTATATGTATTCAAAAAGAAAGAAAATCCATCAATTTATTGTAAACATTTTTTTAGTTGCTCCAGAAAAAGGGAAAAGAAATTATCAGAAACGTAACAGGGTGTTACTTGTCAGGGCGGAAAGAAATCGGTAAACTTTTCCTGCGGTACAAAAAGAGAGAATCAGGGCGCTTTTGATACAGAATATTAGCCATAATTATAAATCACTACGACCATGGAAAAAAACGACGAAACAATTGTTGAAAACCAGGAATTGCGTGAGGAAGAGATCCGGCTCGCTGCATATTATCTTTGGAAAGAGAAGGGCGAAAACCACGGATCCGATACTGAAGACTGGCTTGAAGCGGAAGAGTCTCTTAACGATTAAACTCTCTTCGTTATTTAATCACTTAAAAAGGCCACTCTTAAGAGGTGGCCTTTTTAATCTCAATTCAAATAGTTATACAGTTATGCAGTTGCCTTTAATGGAGCAAATTACCCGAGCCTGATCTTCGCTGAATAATCCGGTATTTCCCCCACAGATAAAATCGCCACCAACCTTTTTAAGAGTACCATCAAGAGTAGTCAGTTGGTTTCCAGAGCAATCGAAATCCCCTTTGACTTTTTTTGGAGCCCCATCAAGAGAACTCAATTGGTTATTCGAGCAATTAAAAGAGCCTTTTACCTTTTTTGGAGCCCCTGTGAGCGATGTCAATTGGTTTGCTGAACAGGAGAAGTTCCCGCTAACTTTATGAGGAGCACTTTCGAGTGTTGTCAACTGATTGCCGGAACAATCAAAATCACGAACTTCCTGAGGAGCCCCAGCAAGTGAACTCAGTTGATTTTCTGAACAATTGAAATTTCCCTCAACCTCTTTAGGGGCTCCCTTGAGTGAAACGAGCTGATGGTTTGAACAATCAAAGTTGCCGTAAACAAAATTTGGTCCACCTTTGAGTGATGTCAGCGGGTTCCCGGCACAAAAAAAGTTGCCAATAACAAAGTGGGGAGCGCCAGCGAGTGAAGCAAGCTGATTGTGTGAGCAGTCAAAATCTCCATGAACCTCTTCCGGGCTTCCGTCGAGTGTGGCTAATTGATTGTTGGAACAGTCAAAATCACCAACTTCGTGAGGAACGCCCTCAAGTGTAGTCAACTGGTTATCCGAACAGGAAAAATCGCCACCAACCTTATGAGGTGCGCCTTTGAGTGATGTCAGCAGGTTATTTGAACACGAAAAATCATTACCGACTTTTTTCAGACTGCCCTGGAGTGTTGTGAGCTGATTTGTTGAACAATCGAAGTTACCATGAACTTTTTTTGGAGCGCCTGTGAGCGAGTTCAGTTGATTACCGGAACAATCATAATCCCAAAGAACTTCTTCAGGGCCAGCCTCAAGTGTTGTCAATTTGTTATTCGAACAAGAAAAATCACCACCTACGTTGTGAGGGCCACTTTCAAGTGAGGTCAGTTGGTTGCCGGAACAATTGAAATTCCCTGCTACGATTCCCGGACAGCCCTCAAGTGAGGTTAATCCCCTGTTTGAACAATCTATATCCCCCTTTCCATCAAGATGGCCCATAATATCGGCGAAGAGTACTTTTGTTACGGTTGTTGTCATTGTTTTAATTTCAATAAGGTAAATGAATTATGCGAGATCGACTTGTTCCAACTGCATGATAAAAACGAATTACATTCGGTATCAGCTTGTCAGAGTCAAAGAATTTTAATATATATCTTCCGTTGGGAGTACTTTAACATTTTTGACCTGCGGAGTATTTGTTTTCATACTTGTAACAAATGACAATTGCTTCCTAACTTCAAAGCCCATAGATTAGGGTCATTGCATGAGTTTTTGTTTTACGGGGATGATAGGATTCGATGGTAAAAAAGCTCCGTGTAATTGTACAATATCCTAAGGTTACTGTGGCGGTATGATAAACGCGGTTTTCGGGTATGAACTATTGTTAAGTCACGAGATCGAATTCGTTACATAAATTATTCCGGAGGCATGGCATTGTCATTTGTTCCAGCAAAAGTATTCTTCACTAAAGGCGTGGGGCGACACAAGGAATATCTCTCTTCATTTGAGCTTGCCCTGAGAGACGCCAAAATCGAGAAATGTAACCTTGTTACCGTATCGAGTATTTTCCCGCCCCATTGTGAACGTATCAGTGTAGAAGAGGGGCTGACACTGCTCACTCCCGGTCAGATCACCTTTACCGTTATGGCCCGCAATTCAACCAATGAGTATAACCGCCTGATTGCAGCATCGGTTGGTGTTGCCATTCCGGCTGATGAGACTCAGTATGGTTATCTGTCGGAACACCATCCCTATGGGGAGTCCGCTGAGCAATCCGGGGAATATGCTGAAGATTTGGCGGCTACCATGCTTGCAACCACTCTCGGTATTGAGTTTGACCCCAACAAGGACTGGGATGAGCGTGAGGGTATTTACAAAATGAGTCACAAGATCATTAACTCTTACAATATTACGGCAACCGCAGAGGGTGAGAATGGGCTTTGGACAACTGTTATCTCTTGCGCAGTCCTTCTTCCGTAGTTTTATTGCAGGTTTAGCCCGTTTTTTTTCAGAACGATTATCCAGCGGGACGTTTTTTTTGCGACCTATAAAATCATTTATAAAGAACGCGCTGTATAAAAAGTGTAAATAATCTCCAGGGGATAATAAGTTATTCTGGTTTTAATAAATCGTTTTTTTAATGGAGGAGAGAATATGACCAGGGAAGTAACGTTTGCCGATGTCATGGGAGTGCTTGATGGAAAAAGTGATATCGATTGTTCAAATAAGGGATTAACGACGCTTGACGGGTGTCCGGAGAAAGTCAGGGGGGATTTTAACTGTTCAGGCAATAAGCTCACAACACTTGACGGGAGTCCCAAAAAAATTAAGGGGGATTTTAATTGCTCAGGGAACCAGTTGATTTCACTCGAAGGTGGGCCTGAGGAGGTTAAAGGGGATTTTGATTGTTCCGACAATAAACTGATCTCTCTTGCGGGTTGTCCGGCTTTTATTATGGGTGATTTTTGTTGTAGCGGAAACCAGTTGTCCTTGTTTAAAGGAGAGATTGTTGTTCATACGACAACTGTAATCGCGGCTTGCCCGGACATCGTTGAGGGAGATTTTAACTGTTCCGGTAACCTGATCAGCTCACTTGAAGGGGCGCCTCTGATTGTGGGTGGCGATTTTAATTGTTCAAAAAATCAGTTGACAACACTCCTCGGTGCGCCGAAAAAAGTTCAAGGCGATTTTGATTGTTCCGCCAATCAACTTGACTCGTTGGCAGGCTCTCCCGATGATATCAGGGGAAATTTCTCTTGCAGTGGCAACCAGTTGGCATCGCTTAAAGGTGGTCCCAGGGAAGTGTATCGCACCTTCGATTGTTCCGGCAATCATCTGACCACCCTTAAAGGGGCTCCCAGGCGAGCCGGGACATTTGATTGTTCAAGCAATAAACTGACATCCCTGAAAGGCGCTTCTCAGGGAGTTGATGCTCTTAATTGTTCAAATAATCAACTGATTTCTCTCAAGTGGGCTCCTGAAAAGGTCAAGGGTAATTTCGACTGTGCCTGGAATCAGCTCGTGACACTTGATGGCGCTCCGAAAAAGGTCAAGGGTAATTTCGACTGTTCAGGAAACCTCTTGACAACCCTCGAGGGTTCATTGAAGAAAGTTTCCGGAGATTTTATTTGCAGGGAGAATGACCAACTCTTTCATGAAGAAGAAGTTCGCGCGCTTGTCAATCTCAAGGGCAACTGTTTCTTGTAACTGCCTTGTTTGCTTTGTACAGGTAACGTAACGCATCATAAAGAATAAGGCAATGGCTCTTCCAAAGTTGGCTGTTGTCTTATTTCCTGGTATCGGACACAGAGGCAGAAGTGCAGGATTAAAGTCCGGGAGAGAGGATCGGTGCTGTGGAGGAGTCCGTCAGCGCTGATCAGGGGATGAGGGCGTGTAAACTTTTTTTTCTTTGTATTTTTGCTGTGGAATCAGAACGCTGCTTTATTCTGTCATTTGTATCAACCGGGTTGACTGATGGCCTTGCAGTTGTAGCAGGCAGACGATGAACCGGCGCTTCCACACTCTGGTTTCTGTAACTTAATCCGACGCCTGTAAGAACCCCCACCAAGATACCGATGCTCAGAGTCAGTATGGACTTTACTGGCTGCGAGTTGTTGCGGTTTATTTGCTCTTGCGGTTTCGTTTCGCAAAGTTCGGAACCTGATTTTGCAATCTCTTCCTTGTTGAGTTGTTTGTGCAATTGGAGATCCTTTTTGCATTGCTCAAGCGCTTCGAAGCCCTCAAGTCCGATCTCCTTCATGTATGATTTGATACAAGCAAAGACGTAGCTTTTTGGGAGAAAACTGAAATTGCCATTTTCGATATTTTCAAGGTAATTTTTTTTGATGTTGGTCAACCGGCTCACATCGTCTATAGAAAGATTTTTTTCCAGTCTCGCAGTTTTAAGCTCTTGTACCAAAAATTCAAGCGAGTCGTTATGCGATAAAATATCTTTCATATACAGATTGAAGTAACAATTTTTTTACGTTCGAAATCCATTCGTGAATTGATTAGAACTCTTGTAAATGCTCATTAAAAAAGAAAATATACTTTGCTTAAGAAGATATCATCTCCCACCGTTATAAGAAAGACGTCGTAAGACTGATGAGCTGTTACAAGTTCTTCCAGTATCATGTTATGTTATTGCTGTTATAATAAGCTCTTTGTTTTGAATCCAGTACAGATGCATATGTGTCAACAGTTATCTGTCAGGTGTCAGCGTATGAAGCCTGTTCCAGATCGCTTCAAGGATAACTCCTGATGCTGTATCGGGATCGTTAAGAAAATGAAAACTTTCAAAATCACCATGCTCTGAAATGGCGCATGCTTTTATCAAGGCGTCATTACCCTCGAATAATCCGAGTTCATGACGGACGTATATCCCGAGACTGAAACAGAGTTTTTTCAACTTATCTTCTGAAATAGCTCTGACTTTTGTTCTCTCATGCTCATTCATGATGGCAATGATCCGTTCTGCAGCATCATTGATTGTTTGTGGCCACGGTAATCTATTATGCATAATCAGAAAAAGGATTGCGATAGTTTTTTTTATTGTTGCATATCATTGTCACTCTATGACATGCCAGTAAATTTCGAGACGAATATATGAAAACAATGAGCAAGTCTGTTTTCATCTCCTTGTTGTTTTCAAAGAATTAACAGAGCGGTTGAAACGCCTGCAAGTAGATAGATATTGCCATACAATGCTGACTATCAGCTTTTTAATCAGGAGATTGAAGATAGTTTCGGTTTTGATGAAGAGATATGGCAGAAAAAAGTTCCAGGAACCTGCTCTTTTTCGAGGTGATGGTGAAGAAGATGCAGCAGTTGGTCTATTTCATGGAGTAGATTGCGATGGTTAATAGCGAGAGCGACAAGAAAAAAAGGAAAAGAAATGTGCTCTTTTCGCAGTTTTCTAAGGACATTGCCCATAGCCTGTGCCATGAAGGGAAACGTTTTAGCCTCATTGGTAATCGGACTATTCCCCGTTTTTTCAATATCAGAACGAGTGGAATCGCAACTGAAATAAAAATCTTCTTCACCGCACCACTCTATGACGATCTTATAGGGTTTAATGTCGCTCATTGTTCTTTTTTTTAGCAGATAAAACTGATGGAATACTAATATTGTGCTATTATTGTGTGCTCAGCCCAACTTGATTTCCCTTTAGGTTGCAATGAGTAACATGTATAATTACACAAAATAAAAAACAATAATAATTTTTTAAATCCAATTGTTGGATCCTGATTTTACATTGTTGTGACAAAAAATAGTATAGTATTGTGAAATAGTATACTATTACAAAATTTACGTATTCTTAATAATACAGTGATTAATTTATGGAAAAAATAATCAGCGTTTGAAATGCCAAAAAATAAGCCGTGTATAATTCAATAACGTAAACTCCTTATTGTATAATCAGTTAATGGGAAGTTACTGTAAACAACAAGAACTTGTCTATTCAAAAAAAAATAATAAAAATAATCAGTTTTTGTTTTTTTCTGTGCTACGAGGATGCAAACTAAAACAGACTTCAATGTTTTGATTTCATATCTCGATGTGCTGTTTTTGTAATGCATTCAATGCCATGATCCCTCAAATAAAAAAACATCCTCATCTTGACAGTCTGCTCAAAAGAGCAAAACCGGTTACCCTTGATCATTCGTCGAAAGTGCTTGTCCTCAGTGATCTGCACATGGGAAATGGCGGGAGGCTCGATGAATTCCGGCAAAATTCAGGACTGGTTAAAGCCATGCTTGAGAGATATTATTTACCTGAAAAATTCAGTCTTGTCCTTAATGGTGATGTTGAGGAGTTGTTCAAGTTCTCTCTTGAAAGTATTGCATCGCAGTGGAATGAATTTTATGATCTTTTTCTCAAATTTGAACGCCATGGTTTTTTCCTGAAAACCTGGGGAAACCATGATGCAGCACTTCTTGACAAAAAAGAGTATCGACTTGCTTCATCGCTTGTCGAATCCGTTAAATTTCATTATGGCCATGATACACTTCTACTCTTTCATGGCCATCAGGCGGCGTTATTTTTGTGGCAAACCTGTTCCATACTCAGCCGTACGATTATATTTTTTCTGCGCTATTTAGCTAAACCTCTCGGAATAAGGAACACCTCTGTTGCCTATAACAGTCGAAAAAGGTTTGCTATTGAGCAATCAATTTATGAGTTTTCAAACCACTCCAGGATTGTTTCAATTATTGGTCATACTCATCGGCCCTTGTTTGAATCACTTTCAAAAGCTGATTTTTTAAATTACAGGATTGAAGAGCTCTGCAGGGCATACTCCTCCGCTGACAATGAAAAACGCACAACAATCAAGCAGAAAATCGTCGAGTTGAAAGCTGAGCTTGATGGCTGTTATAAAAAGGGTAAAGTAATCGGACTCCGCAGCGGTATTTACAATAATATCACTATTCCAAGTGTCTTTAATTCCGGCTGCACCATTGGAAAACGGGGCATCACTGCCCTTGAAATTGAGGGCAGTACCATTCGGCTTGTTTACTGGTATAACGGCAAGCAGAACAGGAAGTTTATCAGTGAGAGGGACAATCGGCCCATGGAACTCGCTTCGACCGGTTTCTCGAGGATTGTGCTGAACGAGGACTCTCTCGATTATGTATTTTCCCGCCTTCATCTTCTTGCCTGAAGCGCCACAGCAAAATGGTTCAGAGGCTTGCATACGGATGATTCATCCTCAATCTGGTCGTCGATTACCGCTCACAAGCTTTTCTGATAAAACGAGGAGCTTGTTGCAGGTGCATATCATGACAGAAGCCCTGTAAGGAGAGAAAAGAGAAGGGCTGTCCAGAGTGCAGCGACAAGGTTCATAAACAAACCGGGTAGCAGAATCATTTTGAGTGAAACATGCTCAATTCCACCGAATGCAAGCGTATTTGCCGCAGTTGCAACCGGCGTCATGAAAGCGCTCGAAGCGGCAATGGTTATGGTCAGCAGCATCATAATTGGTGACAGGGAGGTCAGCAGGGCAAGGTCGCTGCTCAATGGCGTAAATATGAGTATCAGAGCCGTATTGCTCAACAGTTCAGAAGAAAAAATAATGACGATTATCAGGGAGAGCAACTGGAGAAAATGATTGCTGACTGGTGGAATTGTCTTGAGTATCGTTGATTTTGTCAACGTCAGCAGAGAGCTGTCAAGCTCCGGAGTTGCTGGATTATCCCATGCCTTGAGCAAGCCAAACAAAATCATCCCCACGATACTGAGCAGGAATATTCCAAAATAGGGAAGATCCTTCATGATGAGGTTGATTGAAAGCATTGAGTTTGCATTAGGGCTATCAAGGTTTGCTATCGGCTCACGAAAGCAACGGGTCCAGACCCTTTGAACTATTTGCAGAATCAAGTTATCGATTGCCCCGTAACTGTTTTTCATCGGCACTCCCATGCGGGATTCCAGTTCGCGGCAGAGTCGGCTGATAAAGATCAGAGGAAATAGAAAAAGATGCAGCAGAAGAAAGATGGTGTTCATGAAAAGCGCTCTCAGGCTGATCTTTGTTTTTGGCAGGATTAAGGCAACAAAGAGAAATGCGGTTCCGTAGAGCAGAAAGCCAAGGTCGATGGTGTTGAGAGTGAAGAAAATTGGTGCTGGTGTATACAAAAATTGCAGGGCGCTCAATGTGCTGATCAGCAGAAGGTTGCCTATGAGGAAGAGCAGAGGCTTATGAGGTAAAACAGCCAGCTTGTCGCTGCTTTCGGAAAAGAGTGATGGAATGCAGAATGGTTTTGCCGTGACAAGAATGATAACCCATCCACAAAAAAGAAGAATCAGTGTTGCCGGAACTCCGACTCCAAGCCATGAAAAAAAAGTGATGATGTTTCGGCCCTCAAAAGTAAAGAATTCTGCCAGGGTAATGGCTAACATGTTTTGCGGACTTCCGGTAAGGGAAGCCATTCCTCCGGTATTGGAACCGAAAGTGAGTGCAAGGTAAAACAACGATGCTGCAACCCTCCTCTCATCGTTATGCTCTACAAGCGAAAGCATACGGTTGATGATGGGAATCATGGATATCAGGACGATGGTATGGGAGATAAAGATCGAAAGTGTATAGGAGATCAAAAGAATCGCCGTCAAAAGGGTGCCCAGGTTTTTGCCGGAGTGGCGGAGAAGAAAATGAATCAGACGGTGATGCATCCTCGCAGCCACAAGCATTTCCGAAAGCAGAAATCCGGTCAGTATAATAGTGCTGTTCTGAAGCAGATTCATCGTTGCAACTCTTTTTACTTCATCATACTACTACGTTGTTTTCTCATAGTACCGGTTAGTTCTGCCATTGCAAGGAGCCAAAAAAGAGTTTCCGGAATCGTTGCAGTACCGTAACTCTTCCCCAACACTATTTTTGTTTTTTACAATTGTGTAGTTCACCGTTCTCTTAGGTCATTCTACTGGTAAATGAAAGACTCTTTTGAAAAACAACTGTAACCGTTTTTTCAAGCCGCTTCCCTTCTTGTCTCGAAGCAGGGCTCTTTTGTTGAGGATTTTTATGCTTCCCAATTTTCTGTTAACCAGGGTCTATGGAGTGGAGAATCTTGCCAAAGCTGAATGCGCGAGCATTTATGTTTTCAACCACAATAATTCTTTCGAAGTCTTGATGGTACCGGCGCTGCTCATGTATCATCTCGGTGGCAGGAGCATCAGTTTTGTTATTGATTGGATGTATGGCAAAGTGCCTATTCTTGGCTTTTTGATGAATCTGTTCGATCCTGTCTATGTCTATCACAAACGATCCACCCTCTCCAGTATAGAGTCCATAAGGCCTACAGCGCCTTCCGCTGATGCCATAGAGCGTTGTACGGAGAAACTTCGGGCAGGTCGCAGCATAGGGATTTTTCCGGAAGGAAAACGTAATAGGGATTCGAAAACGCTGCTCAGGGGAAAATCGGGTGTGGGTCATATAGCCTTGCAGAGCGGATCACCTGTTGTTCCCGTTGGAATTGATTTCAACTGCAGAATTACAAAAGGAAAAATTCCGGTGCTCGGCAGAACCATCGTCAGGATTGGTCAGCCGATTGTGTTTCAGCAGCGGACGGAGAGATACCGTGCCATGATCTCCTCTCTTTCGGGTTGCAGCACTCAGCGCTCTGAACTGAACCAGATGGCCGCTGAGGTTACCCATGAGATTATGCATTGCATTGCAGAACTCTCCGGCAAACTTTATCAAGAACCTTTTCCCCGGAACAGACGCAGCTTTTCTTAGAGAACCAAAAAAAAAAGGAGCCTCTATGTCCAGTGTAACCGTCATCAGGATTGAAAGTGCTGCCGATCGTGCCAGCGCTCTCGAAGTTATCAGGCAAGTTTTTTGTGAAGAAAAAAAATGGATCAGTTCGGTTCAGAACCAGATTCCTGAAGAGTTTGCAGGGAATAGAGGTTTTTCATGGTTTCTGGCAAAAATTGATGGTCGTCCTGCGGGTGTGCTTCGGTTGCTTTATGACCCCTCATTTGATCTGCCTGAAGAGTACGACGTTAAGTTTATGCCGGGTATGACCATCGAAAAGTTGAAAAGTGCAGGTCGATATGCAGAAATTGGCAGGTTCATGATTCTTGAAGAGTTTCGAAGAAAACCAGGGGTAGCTCTTCAGCTTATGCGGGCGGCTACAGAAGAGGTTATCGAGCGTGATTATACCCATTTTATTACCGATGTGTTTGCTGGTGAGGTGCACTCTCCCCTGAATTTTCATACAAGAGTGCTCGGTTTTGAGGTAGTTGGAACGCATGTGTTTGGTGAGTTGAACTGCAGTTCAACTCGTATCATTCTGATGCTCGATATTATCAAGCTTTACAGCCGCATCAAAGATAGCAGAAGCAGGATTTACCGTGAACTGACCGATGGTCTCAGGGGGATTTTTGAGCGTAAGGCTGCTCTTTCACAGATGACGAGAGGGTAAAAACAGAATTGCCGATGTTTCCGGCCCATAGGATGAACGCTTGTATGCGTCATTAATTAAACGGAGTGTGTCATGTTGCGTCTTGATGAATTGAGGGCCGAAATAAAAGGTGAGTTTTTTTTGCAGGAAGAGCTGAAAAATCATGATGTCAAAAAAGTCGAGGCTCTGGCAGATATCATTATCAAACCTGCCGGAAAAAAAGATTTGATAAAGCTTCTTCGCCTGCTGGAAAACGCATCGTACCCCCATATCGTCATCAATTCCAAGGGTCGGGTGGTCTTTCCTGACAGACGCTTTCATGGCGCTGTTATTGTAACTGACTTGAATAAAGAGTAGAACATCCGCATTGGGAGTGTTTAGTGTGCACTGTATTCTACAAGTATATAGTGGGCGCGCGGGGGTATGTTCCATCATGTCACTCGTCGTCTTGTATTCGGGATAGCTCATTTAACATAATCGCAACGATACTGTTACGATAACTCAATATATCTAAGCGTATAAAGTGGTATTTATTTCAAAAATAAATGCTCTGAATTTTATAATAAATCTCTCAACTGGAGTAGGCAATGGGCTTAAGCGGTTTTAATGAAGAGAATTACCTTCAGAATCTCCTTGTAAATCTTCAGTCTTCCTCATCCTCCAAAACCGTTATTTCGGTTATATCAGACCCTCATTATTACTCACCATCTTTGGGTACGGAAGGGTCCGCCTTTGAAGCATATCTCGCCGGTGACCGTAAAATGATCGCGGAAAGCGACGCAATTCTTCAATCCGCTATAAATAGTATCAAAACTGAAAAACCGAATATCCTTCTCATCTCTGGTGACCTTACAAAGGACGGCGAAAAATTAAGCCATGAAGCATTCGCCGCATATCTTGCTGGCATCGAAGCCACAGGTACCAAGGTTTACGTCATTCCAGGGAACCATGATATCAACAATCCTGACGCCATGAGTTACAGTGGCGATAGCTCCACTCCGGTTGCATCGGTAACTCCCGAACAGTTTGCCTCCATCTACGACGATTTCGGCTACGGTGAAGCCCTCTACCGCGATCCGAACTCCCTGAGCTATGTCGCCGAGGCATCAGATAAACTCTGGATCCTCGGTATCGACAGTTGCGAATACGACACCAATATCGCCGACGGTGCGCCCGAGACCGATGGCAGCCTGAGCGCGGCGACGAAGGCCTGGGTGCTCGAAAAGCTTGCCGAGGCTAAGCTTCAGGGGATTACCGTCATCGGTATGATGCATCATAACCTTGTAGAGCACTATTCGCTGCAGGATGAGTTGTTCGGTGACTATGTGATCGACGACAGCGTGAATCTGGCGAATGATTTTGCCGAAGCGGGCCTCAGCATGATTTTTACCGGCCACTACCATGCCAACGATATTGTGCAGGTTACCGATAGCGGGCTTTATGAAATCGAGACTGGTTCGCTGGTCACCAGGCCGAGCCCTGTCCGGACGGTGACAATCAACGGGGATGGAAGTGTGGAGGTCTCCTCAACGTCAGTGTCAGAGATTAATTACGATCTTGGCGAATTCGACACCTTCAAGGCCTACGCCACCAATTTTCTGCATACCGGTCTTGTGCAATTGGCGACATACTATCTCATGACCACCTTCGGCATCACACAGGAGAGTGCCGCCCAGGTGGCACCGCTTTTTGCCGCTGCCATGGCCGCGCATTATATGGGAGACGAAGAGCCTGATGCAACAACCCTGGCCACCATACAGGGGTTGGCCGCTTCCGGTGATGCCATGAAGATTCAGCTTGCTGGAGCACTGCAATCGCTCTGGATGGACAGTATGACGGCTGACAATAACACCACCATTTCCATTCCAGATTTTTGGGAAGAGATGACGAGCGATGATCTCGGAGAGATGCTCGCAGTGGAGTACGGGCTCACCCCTTTTCAACATTACCAACTTTACGGAGATGCAATGGGTATCACTATCGGAGAACATGTTCTCATCGGATCAATAGAGCTTCCGGGTTCTGAAATCACCGCCTACCATTCGGGAAGTAAAACGGCGTTCGTCATTGGTGGCAGCAACGAGTTGTACGTTGTCAGCCTTGCCGATCCCTCGAGGCCTATACGTGTAAGGACCATAACGCTGGCTGGTAATGCCCAGAGCGTTGCAGTCAATGCTGACGGGCTAATTGCGGTTGCCGTGGATCAGTTAGCCACGGTTGCCGGGAGTACCGCCACCTACCATGCCAACGGTCTGGTGCAGTTTTTTACGACAGATGCTACCGGCATACACTCCGCAGGTCAGGTGACGGTAGGTTCTCTGCCAGACTCGATTACGTTCAACGCCTCAGGCACACTGCTCGTGACTGCCAATGAAGGTGAACCGAACTTGTTCTACGGTACCGATGATGACTCGATGGATCCGGTCGGTACCATCTCGATTATCGAGGTTAACCCGGTGACTCCATCATCGTCGGTCGTGACGACCCTCGGGTTTGACGCATGGAACGATCAGCTCGAGCAGTTGCGTAACAAAGGGGTTCGCTTTTCCGGTGATGATGCTGCCGATGGAGTGATCGGAAATCTGGTGTCGCAAGATATGGAGCCTGAATATGTCACCATTTCCGGTTCCAAAGCCTATGTGACGCTTCAGGAGAACAATGCCATCGCCGTGGTCGATCTGGTTAAAAAAGTGATTACCGCAATCAATCCTGTTGGGCTCAAGGACTGGGATCGTGGCACCCCCGAAGCGACGACCTTTGAATTTGACATTACCTACCCTGGGGAAAGGCCGGACTTCGATCATGATGGTGTTGTCGATAATGGAGAGGTGACTGCAGGTGGCCTTTCGGGTCTTTGGTATGATGGCAAGGAGACGATCGACGGGACGGCGTATGATATCTATTATACCATCACCGATCGCGGCCCGCAGGCGGCCAGTATCGGTGATCGTGCAGGTGACAATCCTGCCGACCCGGCAAAAGGGGGTAAAATTTTCGACGATCCGGATTTCCCCATCACGGTGTACAAGTTGGGTCAGGTCAATGGCGAAGTGGTCACGCTTGGCAGCACAACCCTGAAGGTGCCTGATGGTGCGGGTGGTTTCAGAAATGCCACTGGTCTCAGTGAGCTTGACCGAAACGATGCGGCATACCAGCTTATCGGCAAAGATGCCGATGGTTATAACACCTATGAGTTGCTCGCCAAAGACCAGTTCGGCCTTGATACCGAATCGATCCTGCACCTGACGATCGCTGGCCTGAACGGCGGTAATCCTGTTTTTGCTGTGGCAGACGAATACGGTCCGCAGATTGCCTTGTTCGATGTTGCTACCGGCAATCTGGTTAAACGTATTGTGCCAGCCGGTATCGTTTTTTCTGCAGCAACCAACATCGGCTATGCTGACATACCGGAATACACGCTTCAGACGCTGCCCTCCATTTACAGTACGATCAACAACAATCGTGGTTTCGAGGCGATGGCGTACAACAGCAAGGATGGATTGCTCTACACCTTTATTCAGAGCCCGTTGCATCAGGCCGGTTATGACAATCAGGAGGTCATTCGCATTGTGGCGGTCAATCCGGTTAGCGGTGAGGCCGTTCACGAATATCTCTACGCACTGAGCGGCGAGAAGGGGCAGGACAAGATCGGTGATGCGGTCTATGATGCCGAACGTGATCTCTTTTATGTGATCGAGCGCGATTCAGGGGCAACGTCGAATGCGAACAAATCGATTTTCGAAGTTGATCTTACCGGTGCGACCGATACGCTCGCTTACACCATTGGGCAGGATGGTCACAGTTGGGAAGAGCTGCTTGGCGACGGGGTGACTCAGCCCGAGCTTGCTCATACCGAGAGTCTTGCTGATGCGCTTGCCGGAGAGGTAACCTTTGTACACAAAAACGAGCTGCTGAACATTCCTTCGCTGGGTATCGATGCGCGCTTCGACAAGAGCGAAGGTCTGGCGCTCAAGGCGGATGGCTCACTGGTGGTAGCCTTTGATAACGATTTTCTGCATGTGGAGGGACGGGCCGACAACATTCTTGTCGAGATCGGGTATAACACACTCGCTGTTGATACCTCGGACAAGGATGGCGGCATCGATCCTGGTTACCGTTCATTCTACGGTATGCGTATGCCTGATGGCGTTGATTCTTACGAGTTCAACGGCGAGACCTTCGTGATCATGGCCAACGAAGGTGATGGCCGCATACGTTCCGACGTGGCGAATTTCACCGTTGAGTCAGCCTATAACAAGAAATATCTCACCATTACGAAGACGCTTCCTGAAGGGGCTACGCTGGTCGACACCATTATCGATCCACTGACTGGCGAATCCCTTTTTATCACTCTTTCAGACAATAGTGACCCCGCTGCCCATTATGTGAAAACGGATGATGAATTTTTCCTGACACTGAAGTACGGTTGGCTGTCGAATGATGCTTTCTGGTCAGATGAAACGCGCCTTGTCGATTACGACGATCTTACGAAACTGAATCAGTACCTGCAGGATGAAGCAACCAAGAGCGGGGAGATCGGTCGCCTCAAGACGGTCAATACGGAGGTCTATCTCTCTGATGAATCTGCTGCAGACGAAGCTCCCGAACAGGTCATTGGTTTCGGTGGGCGCTCGATCTCTATCATGGACAGCAAGGGGAACCTTGTCTATGACAGTGGCGACTTGATCGAACAGGCGGCAATTGCTGCCGGTGTCTATGATGATGGCCGTTCGGATGACAAGGGTACAGAGCCTGAAAATGTCACACTTGCCGAAGTTGAAGGTCATGTTTATGCTTATGTCGGTCTTGAGCGTGCCAATAGTGTGGTGGTTTTCGATGTCACCAACCCTTACAATGTCAGCTATCTCGACCTTATTGATGTCGAAGGAGATACCGGATTTGTGGCTCCTGAAGGGCTGACCACCGGCGACGGAATGCTTATTGTTTCCAGTGAAACGACGCCTGGTCTTGCGATTTATTCTCTTCCGGAATATGCGATTCCGACCTATACCCTTCAGCTTCTCCACTTTGCCGATGCCGAGGCGGGTCTGCTTGCCTCCGAAACAGCGCCGAACCTTGCCGCTCTGGTTGATAAATTTGAAGACGAATACGCCAACAGCATCACGCTGGCCGGTGGCGACAACTTCATTCCCGGCCCCTTCCTTGCCGCCGGTACCGACAGCAGCGTCATCGACGAACTGAACGAGGCTAACGGCTCCAGTCTCGCTCCGACGGCTACGGTGCCGATTGGCGCGGTGGATATTGCCATTCACAACGCCATCGGTGTCGAGGCATCGGCAATCGGTAACCACGAGTTCGATCTCGGTTCGAGAGTGCTGAAAGACGCCGTTACCCCCGCTTCGACCGGAGCTGATTTCCCCTTCATTTCCGCAAACCTCGACTTTTCGGGTGACAGCGACCTGAGAAGCACCTTTGTCGATACCACGGCAATCGACGGTCTGGAGGAAGCATCGACCCTGAACGGCAAGATCGTTCCATCGGCGGTTATCACCGAGAACGGTGAAAAGATTGGACTTGTGGGCGCAACAACCCAGTTGCTTCGGGTCATCTCTTCACCCTCCGGTACTGTGGTTGATGATGGCAGCACCGGTTCCGATAACATGGACCTTCTTGCGGCGGCCTTGCAGCCGGTGATTGACGATCTCATTGCACAGGGGGTAAACAAGATTATCCTCATCTCGCATCTTCAGGTAATCGCCAACGAGAAGAGCCTTGCGGGTAAACTCTCAGGCGTGGACATCATTCTTGCTGCCGGATCAAATACCCGCCTCGGTGATGCCGATGACCAAGCGGTCGCCTTTGAGGGCCATGCCGCAACCTTCGCCGATACCTATCCGCTCCAAATGAGCGACAAGGATGGCAACACCACCCTGATCGTCAACACCGACAACGAGTTCACCTACCTCGGTCGCCTTGTGGTCGATTTCGACGCCGATGGCCACATCATCACCAGCAGCCTTGCTGAGAACATTTCCATCAACGGTGCTTATGCGGCCACCGATGTGAATGTGGCTGAAGCATGGGGTGTTACCGTCGAAGAACTCGACACCACTGCGTTTGCTGAAGGTACCAGGGGAGATGCTGTCGAAAGTCTGGTTACGGCAGTGCAGGAGGTGATCAACGTCAAGGATGCCAATGTGTACGGTTACTCCGATGTCTATCTCGAAGGTGAACGGGCAACGGTCCGATCCGAAGAGAGCAACCTTGGCGATCTTTCTGCCGATGCCAACGCCTATGCTGCTGAACTGGCGATGGGTGAAGCCGCTGCGGATACTTTTGTTGTTTCGCTCAAGAATGGAGGCGGCATCAGGGCCCAGATCGGTACGATCTCCGCGCCCGATCCGGTTGACGGTACAGTCGATAAACTGCCACCGACCGATGGCTCGGTTTCCCAACTCGATGTCGAGAACTCGCTGCGATTTAACAACCAGTTGATGATATTCGATACGACTGCGGAAGGACTCAAAGCTATTCTCGAACATGGAGTTGCAGCAGGCACCCTTCAGGGGCGTTTCCCGCAGATCGGTGGCGTTTCCTTCTCCTGGGACCCCGATTATCCGGCAGGCTCAAGGGTCAGCGACATTTCGCTGGTCGGCGATGATTATCACATCAACCTTTACAATGACGGGGAGCTGCTCCGCGATGTACCGGACACCATCTCGCTCGTGACTCTGAGTTTCCTTGCCAATGGCGGCGACGGCTATCCGATGAAGGCTAACGGCAGCAATTTCCGCTACATCACCGTTGAAGATGATGGCAGCTATACGCTGAGCGCTGCTGTTGATGAAAGCCTCGATTTCACAGTTCCGGCAAACGTTCCGGGTGGTGCGACGGTAGTAGGTGAACAGGCTGCATTTGAAACATATATGGAAACATTCCATGCGACCGCCGATAAGGCGTATGACCAGGCTGATACATCGGCATCGGAAGATCTTCGTATTCAAAATCTAAACGAAAGGGAGGAAGCAGTGCTCAATCCAGATACTGGTAGGGAAATTGAAAACGTAACGGTTTCGGAAGATGGAACTCTTGATTACAGAGTTCTGGCCGATGCGTTCACGGATGTTGATGAGAATGACAGCCTGACCTATACGGCGACGCTGGCGGATGGATCTGCGCTGCCTTCATGGCTGACCTTCAGTGCATCGCACCACGATAAGGAGACGATGGAAGCGTACTTCCTGACAGGCGGTTCAGAAAAACGTTCGACTGACTCAGCTTCGGCAATTACCGCGATGGTGACAGGCGAGAAGACCGACGCGGGCAACCTCTCGTGGACGACGGGGGATCCTGTGGGCGGAGCGTTGACGACTATCGCCGAAACGTTTCGTGCGGACTACGGCTTCGCCATTGGTGTAGCCAGCACGGTGGAGTTCTCACATGCCACGCCAGCAGGGGTGGTAAGTCACAATGTGAATCGTGGCAATACCTGGGCTATTTCGCATGAGATACTGACGGAGACGAAACCGGAAGTGGTTATTGGAGCAGGCCTGGACAGTTATTTCGCAAAGGCGGGGGTGTCGAAGACGCCGACAGATACCGACTCGGATGCAGACAACAACGGCTTCAACGACGAGTACGATGCCTTTCACAATGGCACGGTGAAACCTTACACCGAAAAGGTGGAGTTCGTGGAGCGCAAAGCGGGAGTTGACGGCGGCGACGCGCTGGCGGCAGAAGCAGCAACCGTTGATCTTTCATCCGGCGAGAGGCTCTTTGGCCTGTTCGGTACCTCAGGCGGCAACTTCGAGTATTACAATGTCGAGGATACGCCGGGCACGGTAAGCATTACGCGCAGCACGGGCGACGGCACTCCGGCGATTGACGAAGACCCGACGATGGCTGAAATGGCCAACGCGGCGCTGAGTGTGCTGAACCAGGATGCCGACGGCTTCTTCGTGATGTTCGAGCAGGGCGACATCGACTGGAGCAACCACGCCAATGACTACGAAGCCATGATTGGCGGCGTCTATGACCTTGATCTGGCGGTGACGGAAGTGGAAAGCTTTGTTGATCTGGGCTCCAATGGCATCGACTGGTCGAACACACTCGTGATTGTAACCAGCGACCACTCGAACAGCTACATGCGCAACGAGAGCGTGCTGGGCGTCGGCAATCTTGGTGTAGTGGGTACAGACGTGACCTACGCATCGGGTGGCCACACCAACGAACTGGTGACGGTCACGGCGCGTGGCGCGGGAGCGACGTACTTCGGCGAGCTTGCGGGCCAGATTTACGATGGCACAGAGATCATCGACAATACGCAGATCTACACGGCGATGATGAACGCTGCCGAGAACGCGGGAGCCGAGCACATCATCCTGATGATCGGCGACGGTATGAATGTGGAGCACGAAATCGCAGCGAGCCGCTACCTGTACGGCGAAGACTTTGGCCTGTCGTGGGATGACTGGGGAACACTGGAAGATGGCTGGACGGGCTACGCGACCACCTGGGACGTCAGTTCGTACAACACCTACGCCGCCCTGAACGGTGTTGCCAGCTACGATTCGGCAACGTACGATCCGCTGATCGGCTACGATCCTGAACAGGGTGGTGATACCCCGTATCCGGTGGCGATGACCTTCAGTGGCACACCAACTCACTCCAATGTCGGTTCTATTGAGGTGAAGGTGACGGCCACCGATGAAAGTGGAGCTACAGCAAGCGATATGTTCACCCTGACCGTGACGGATACTACGGCGCCTGCGGTCGTGACGTTCACTCCTGTGGATGGTGCAGCAGGAGTTGCCATTGGCAGCAACATTGAGCTTATTTTCAGCGAAGCAATTCAGAAGGGAAGTGGCACGATAGAAATCCACAGTGGCTCACCAGGTGGAGCAGTTGTGGAAAGCTATAATGCGGCGACAAGTGCCAATCTGACAATTTCAGGCACGATGTTGACGATCAATCCGACGGCAGATCTGAAATATCAAACGCAATATTATGTCACCTTTGGAGAAGGTTCCATTTATGACAATTCAGGCAATCACTACGCAGGAGGCACGGCTTACGACTTTACAACCGGCGCAGATCCCTTTGCTGACAACAATGGTGGTACAAGCACAGGCACAGTTTTGGCTGGAGTTGGTGCGCTTGGAATCCTCGCATGGCTGATTTTTTGATTTGAGGCAAGAAGGGAGCCTGGGCACATTGCTGCGAACGTTCGTTCGGGCTCCCTTGTTGTCCGATTATGATGAATATGGGAGAAAAACGCTTTGACCGGGAGCTGCGTTGGCATAAACATCAGAGAGGTCTGACTGGATACCTGTTACTTACAGGATTTCTTCAAGCAATGTGATAATCTCCTCGGGGTGCTGCACCACTGTTTTTGCCCCAAACTCCAAAAGCTCGCTTTCCGGTCTGAATCCCCAGAGGACGCCGAGGGGGTACATACCGGCCCTTGTAGCGGTGAGCATGTCAATGCCGCTGTCACCGACATAGAGAATTGAGCCGGGCTCTTCGTTGAGCATCCGGGCAACAAGCAGGGCCCCTTCGGGGTCAGGTTTGTGTGCTATGCCGCTGTGATGGCCCATCACAACATCGAAATTCCACTCTTTCAGCAGCTCCTCTGCGCAAAGACGGGTGAAGTGATTGGCTTTGTTTGAAAGGATGGCCTTTTTTATTCCCCGTTCGGTAAGCTTGTCGAGCAGGGTGCTGATACCGGGATAGGGGCGTGAGTAACGGTTCCAGTTGTCGGCATAGTGCATCATCAGATCCTTGAGCATCAGATCAATTATCTCCTCGGTTCCGGCCTCTTCGGGGAGCGCTTTTTTGACCAGCTCTCTCATACCGTGCCCAACAAGAAAGCGGCACTCATCCAGGGTATGTATGGGGTAATCGTGCTGGGCAAGCACCGTATTGAGGGTGTTGACAATATCCTGCAGGGTGTTGAGCAAGGTGCCGTCAAGGTCGAAAATAACTGCTTTGAAGGTCATAGGGTAATTATCTGGTTTTGCATTGGTTTCGGTAAGCCACAGGTGGTTGTCGTGCAATAAAAAAAAGCACCTCATGCAAAACTGGCACAAGGTGCTTTCTGAAAATAAAAAGAGCAGCCTACTTTTTAGGAGCAATCGCTGATGTTACATTCTGCAACACCTGACCAGCAGTGTTTGCTGCACTGCCAACAAGATCAATCGCTGTTTTTCCCAGAGGCTCTACAATCCCTACAACAACTTTAACTCCGCTGCCCAGGAGGTCAGCCGACTGCTGGACGAGTTTGCTTGCCGTATCCAGAAGGTTGTTGAGGGCGTTTGACAATTCATTCGTTTCGTTTGCCATAGCAGTTACTATTTTGGGGTTATGAAGAAGAATATACAGGTCAAAATGTTTTTGTTACAGCATTTATGCATTTTAACAAAAATCGCTGAACTCTGCACCAAGTTAACAAATTTAATCTATAGAAGCCAACATAAAACTGCGTATGTAACACGTTGGGGAGCAATCAACTGCTGATACAAGCTTAGAAGAAATTTCAAAGTTACCTTGCAGGTGCGTATCTTGCCTATAACTTTTAAATGAACCAGGATGAAACCATGATACCTAAATTTCTGCTGTTTGTTGTTTTACTTGCAGTTACCGCCACTACGACAGCAACTGCTGCCAGCAACTCCATTGTCCTTGACGGTTCAACAACCGTCGGCCCTCTTGCAAAGACTTTTGCTTCATATTTCACTAAAAAATATGGAGTTCGTGTTACCGTGAGCGAGTCGGGCAGTGGCAATGGCGCCAAAAGCCTGATCAATGGTTCCTGTACCATTGCAGCCATGTCTCGTGCCATGAAAGCGGCTGAAATAGCAGCGGCGAGGACAAAAGGGGTCAATCCTGTTGCTCATGTTGTTGCACTTGACGGTCTTGCCATGATTGTTCATCCGGCAAATCCGGTTCGTTCACTTTCGAAAGCCCAGATCAGCAATATCTATCGTGGAACCATTACCAACTGGAGAGAGGTTGGAGGCCCCAACGCACGCATTGTTGTTATCCAGCGTGAATCCAACAGTGGTACCCAGGAATCCTTCAAAGAGCTGGTTTCCGGAAAAGGGGTACAGATAACAGGGAGTGCTGAAACCCAGTCCAGTAATGGTTCGGTAAAGAGCAGGGTAAGCACGACCCTTTCAGCCATAGGCTTTGTTGGTCTTGGTTTCGTGGATCGTTCGGTAAAAGTTGTTGCAGTCAACGGGGTTCTTCCCACGTTATCAATGGTGAAAAATGGTACCTATCCGGTAACAAGGCCTCTCTTCTTCTATACGAATGGCCAGCCTGCGGGGTCGGTCAAACAGTTTATTGAGCTGCCGAAAACAGCGGATGGAAAAAGGATGATCACGGAGCTTGGTTTTATCACTCGCTGAGATCGTTTTTTATCTCGACAGTACTTTTTTGCATAAAGCCGGTTAACCAGTAATCCGGCTTTTTTGTTTTTGAACTTTTCTGTCAATGTTTTCATACTTGTAACAGAATCGTCATTGTATTCTGTGCGGAAAGCTCATAGATTAGGCACATCGATAAATCACCGGGAGAGTAAAGAGGTCGGGTATCCGGTAGCTGTTGTAAAAAATAACATTTAAAGTTATGGCTGAAGAGAGTTTAGGGGAGCGCAATCGGACGAATGCATTTGTCTTGAGTGCCCGTAAACGCACCATGCAGAAGGTTGCAAAAACAGTGGGGGAGGGTATGCTTTTCGCTGTTGCCTCTTTTGTGGCCGTTATCGTCCTGTTCATTTTTTATTTTGTAGCACGTGATGCTGTTCCCTTTTTCCAGATCAGGGGGTTCAGTGAGTTTTTTACCAGTTCAAACTGGTATCCGGCAAGCGAACCTGCTGAGTTTGGCGCTTTGGCCATTATCTATGGCAGTTTGATGGTGACACTCGGTTCTGCCTTGATTGCCGTACCGATGGGTGTGGCAGCGGCAATATGCCTGAGTGATATTTTACCTTTTTCGATCCGCCAATATGCCAAGCCGATCATTGAAATGCTTGCAGCCATCCCCTCTGTTGCTTTCGGATTTTTTGCTCTTGTCGTTTTCGCCCCTCTCCTGCAAAATAATGGGGGACCCATGCTGATGTGGGCGTGGTGGATACTCGTTTCACCCTTTATGCTGCTTGCTGTTATCGTTATTTCCGATCTTTTGACCACGAAGATCAAGGAGCAGAGACGTCGTCAGCAACTGCAGATCCTTTTTCTGATCCTTTTTGGTACACTCTCGGTTCTCCTCTTGTTCAAGGTTGGCACCATCCTGTACGGGATTCAGATTCTGACTGGTACCAATGCGCTGAATGTCTCTATCATTCTCAGCTTTATGGCGTTGCCGACTATTGTCAGCGTCTCTGAAGATGCTCTTCAGGCTGTCGGGCGCGAACTTCGTGAAGGCAGTTATGCTCTTGGCGCCACCAGAGCTGAAACCATCATAAAAACGGTTCTTCCTGCTGCCAGCAGTGGTATTCTTGCTGCGGTCATTCTTGGTGTTATGCGTGCACTCGGTGAAACAATGGTGGTCTGGATGGCTTCGGGCAACTCTTCTCACATTCCCGAGCCCTGGTTCAACTATCTCGAAGCAATCAGGACACTCACAGCAACCATTGCCGGAGATATGGGCGAAGCTGACCAGGTGACCGGATCGGCCCGTTTTCATGTGTTATTCGCAATGGGTTTGCTTTTACTTGTCATCAGTTTTGTCAGTAACCTTGTCAGCGAGAGAATTGTTGTTCGCCAGCGTAAAATTCTTTCTGGCCACTGATTTTTGTGCTTGAAATTGAGTTCTCTCTATTTTTTCATTTAACCCTGTTGTCATGAATATCGGAACCAGGAAAATACTTGATCGTTCGTTCACCGCTGTTGGTTTCGGCTCTATCATTGTTATGGCGATGGCTTTGATGATTGTTGTTGTGCCGATTGTTACTAACGGTATCGGCGCGGTATTTTTTACCGGTACGGTTGAACATCGCAAAATGCTGCACAATGAGTTCAGTCGGGGAGATAATCAGAGCCTTTCCAGTGAGGTTGCCTCCTCGGAGCGTTATCGTGCAAAGGTCTACGATATGCTCGCTGTGTTTGAGACTGAACTTGAGACGATGGAGCCTGAAAAAAAGAGGGAATACACGGGGAAATATGCTCAGGTCAGAACAGCCCTTCAAGCCCTGCTTGGACCTCTTCCGGGAGATTCTGCACCTATGCTGACAAGGTTCAAGTATGGTCAGACCCGATGGGAAAAGGCGGAGGAGAAGCTGCATGATCTCCTCTATGAATCGAAATGGGACAACTCCAACCCCAATGTTATGTCCAAGGAGTACTTTGTAAGCCGTGCCATTGGCTTTGAGGGTACCTCTCTCGTCAAACTGTTTCCTTATGTAAAGGAGAATCTTGAGAAGATCCTCCTTCCCGAGTTTACCGTGTATTGGGGATTTATCACCGATAGCTCTGTTGACTCGCATTTTTTCGGAGGTATCTGGCCGGAAATTCAGGGTACTTTTTTTCTCGCTATTGGAGCCATGCTTTTTGCCTTTCCCCTTGGTGTTATTGCGGCAGTCTATTTTACTGAATATGCCAAGCCCGGTTTTTTAAACAGTATGCTGCGCAGCGCCAACAGCACCCTTGCCGGTGTGCCAAGTATTGTTTTTGGTATGTTTGGTCTCGCTTTTTTCATCAACACGATGAAGGTTTCTGAATCAAAAAGTGTGCTCGCCGGTGCGTTGACGTTGGCAATCATGATTCTGCCTACCATTATCCGTGCAGCCGAAGAGGCAATCCTCGCCGTACCCAAAACCTACAGGGAGGCATCGCTCAGCCTCGGCTCTACAAAATGGAATACCATTGCGACGGTTATTCTGCCTGCCGCACTTCCCGGCATTCTGACCGGAGGTGTTATCAGCCTCGGCAGGGCTGCTGGTGAGACAGCTCCGATTATCTTTACCGCAGCCGTCAGTGTTGGTTCGGCTATAGGGCTTGCAGATGTGTTATCTTCTCCAACCCCCGCACTCTCCTGGAACATTTATAATCTTGCCAGTGAACATGAGGCTGCCAGTCAGATACGGCACGTGCAGTACGGAATGGTGCTTGCGCTGGTCAGTATTGTTCTGTTACTGAACTTGTCGGCAATTGTGCTTCGGGCTCGTATTTCCAAAAAATTAAAAGGCTAAACAAAATATCAATGCTCATGACAGTTGATGCCAAAGAGACTTCCGGGAGTTTGCCGCTGCAGAAGGCAACACGAGAAATCTATCTTCCCCCGGAACGAAAAAAAATATCCGGGGAAGATACTATTCATATCTCGGCCAAGGAATTTTCCATTTATTACAGTGAGTTCGAGGCCGTAAAGAAGGTCAGCGCCGATATTATGTCGAAATATGTTACCGCAATCATCGGCCCGAGCGGTTGCGGCAAGAGTACATTTTTACGCGCCATAAACCGGATGAACGATCTTATACCGAGTTGCCACACAACCGGAGCCTTGCTTTTTGATGGTGAAGAAATATATGGAAAATTCACCGACGAGGTTTTGCTTCGCAAGAAGGTCGGTATGGTGTTTCAGAAACCAAACCCCTTTCCCAAGTCTATTTTTGACAACATCGCCTATGGCCCTCGTCTGCATGGTGTGACCGACAAAAAAAAACTGATGGAAATTGTCGAGCGCAGCCTGAGAAAAGCGGCGATCTGGGATGAGGTCTGTGACCGTCTCGACAAAAATGCACTTGGTCTGAGCGGCGGCCAGCAGCAGAGACTCTGTGTTGCCCGTACGCTTGCTGTTGAGCCGGAGGTGCTTTTGCTTGACGAGCCGACCTCGGCTCTTGATCCCAAAGCCACAGCCAAAATCGAGGATCTTATTCAGGAGTTACGCGGCAGTTATACCATCATGATCGTCACGCACAACATGCAGCAGGCCTCGCGGGTTTCGGATTCCACCATGTTTTTCTATGAGGGTGTTCTTGTTGAACATGCTTCGACCGCGCAGCTCTTTACCAATCCGAAAGATTCGATGACAGAAGACTATATAACCGGAAGATTCAGCTAACGAAACCATTACACGATCATGTCAGAACGTCCGGTCCATGAGCTTATCAAAGAACTCTCCCAGGTTCTTGTTCAACTCTCCGATAAAGTAGTGGGGAATTTGCTTGATGCCCTGCATGCTGTAAAATATCAGGACGAACAGGGTGCGCGCAAGATCAGGATGGTAGATGATGAAATTGATTTGGCCGAGGTCAACCTTGAGGAGCGCTGTCTTGCATTTCTTGCCTTGCAGCAGCCGGTAGCAAGAGACCTTCGCACCATTGTTACCATTATTAAAATCAACGATGATCTTGAGCGTATCGGTGACCTCGCAGTTCATATTATTGAACGGATGCCGGAAATCAGTCCGGAGATGCTCGAATTATTTAAATTTGAGCAGATGGGTATGCGCGCCGGCGAGATGGTTAAAAATTCAATTGAAGCTTTTGTCTCCAAAGACCGTATACTTGCAGGCCATGTGTGCGCTCTTGATGAAGAGGTCGATGTGATGCATCGCTCCGTCTTTAAAAAAGTGATTGCCTTGATGAAAGGGCCAGACTCTGATGTTGACCAGCTCATAGCGGCGTTAAGCATATCAAGGTATATCGAACGCATGGCAGACCATGCAAGTCGCATAGCCAATGAGGTGATATTTTTGGTGACGGGTGAAATTGTTCGCCACAGGGGAGGATTTTATTAAAAGTCACTTCTGTGGCTCACAAAGAGATCAGGAGGCGAGGTGCCGATGATGAGATACCGCGGGTTTTAGTTTTTTTTCTTGCATTTAATCTTGCAGGTCTGCTAAATTAACGACACCTTGTATTTTTTAAACATAAGCATGGTGTTTGAACCCTATGGCGAACCTGTTAGGCAAATTTTTCGGCGATTCACCGAAAACAGCAGAAACCCCGAAAGCTTTTACCATCCAGATTGATCCTCTGAAGTTTGCTCTTTCCATGAAACCGCAGGGGACGGTTCATGTGCAGCTTGAATCACTCAAGCAGAAGCTGACCAAACTCTCTTCAAATGTCGAAAACAACCTGATGCTCAGTATACGGGCATCAACAAAAGCAAATATCGAGCTTGCTGCTTCAGCATTCAAGTTTGATGAAGCCTATATCCGGAAAGGGAAGTTCGAGGTTGAATACCTGACGCTGGCTTATGCTTCATTCCAGAATCTTGGTGCAGAAGATCTCAAGGCGGTCAACTATGCCCGGATGATCCTTCGGGAGCTTGAAAAACTGGCCCAGCTCGCACTCAATATTGCCGACAAAACCGGTTATGTGGAGTTTGCCAATGTTCAGGAGCTGCACAAGGATGAGTATGGACTCAAACCGATGGGTGATATTACGGCTGAAATGATCAAGAAAGCAGTTGAGGCCTATGTCAGCAGCAACTCAAAACATGCCAGCGAAACCCTGATGATGATGCAGGAGATTCAGACTCTTTACGATGCGGCTGTCGCAAAAATCAAAGCATCGGTTAACGACCAGAATATTACGAATCTGACCGGTATCCTTTCCATTGTTGAACATGTCAAGACATCTGCGGATATCTCCTGTTCCATTGCGAGCCATTTCTGCTGAAATGCCTCTCTTTTCAGCGATAAAAAAAAGCGTGCTTCGGTTCGCTTTTTTTTATCGTGCATGTTGTCCTTGATTATCCGATGAATATTTATCCATGAAAAACCCGATAACGATAGCCGGTATGCTGAAACAGCACAAACTCGCTGCAGTCGTTCTCCTTGCCACTCTTTTTCTGGCACTTTTCTGGTACTCTCAGCATCGCGAACCATCAAAAGGAGCAGCAAAAAGAGCGGATGAACGTATTCCTGTTTCGGTTGCCCTCATCACCAAAGCGGCAGTCCAGGACAGTTTCAGTACGGTCGGTACCGTTGAGGCCCTCAGAGAGGCTGATATCTTTTCTGAATCTGCAGGTCTCGTTCGCAAGGTTTCGGCTGAACCGGGGAGCTCGAAAAAGGCCGGAGAGGCTTTGTTTACTCTTGATGATGAACTAACCACCGCCCGGCAAAGGAAAGCCGATGCACACTACCGTCAGGCGAAGCGAGACGTTGAACGTTACAAAAATCTCTACAGTGAAGGCGCTGTAGCACTTTCAGCCTATGAAAGCGTGCAGTTGCAACTCGAAGAGGCGGAAGCCGAGTTTATAGCGGCCACCCGAAAACAGAGCGATACCCGAGTGAAAGCCCCTTTTTCAGGTGTGGTAACTGCTCGATTTATTGAGCAAGGGGAGTTGGTTCAAGAGGGAAAGAAGGTTGCACAGATGGTAGACCTCTCGAAACTCAAGGTCATTATTTTTGTGCCTGAGCGGGAGATCATCAAATTTGTGCCAGGCACACTGCTGACCGTTACCAGCGATCTTTATCGAGGGAAAGTTTTCAGTGGCAAAGTAAGTTCAGTGAGCGACAAGGCGGGTCGTGACCACACCTTCAGGGTTGAAGTTGTGCTGCAGAACTCTGCAGAGAGCATGTTCAGGTCCGGCATGTTTGCCAGGGTACTCCTGAAAGGCACGGGTGAGCGTCAGGCCATTCTTGTTCCGCGTGTTGCACTTGTTTCCGGAATCAGAAAACCCGAACTCTTTGTTGTCCGCAACGGCAAGGCTTTTTTGACCCCTTTTGTTGCAGGAATGGAGTTGCAGAAGCAGCTTGAGGTTCTTGGTGGACTCTCGGTGGGCGAGAGTGTGGTCATCAGCGGCCAGAACGAGCTTCATGACGGCTCTGAAGTGGTTGTTATTGACCAGAAGAAGAACCCTGCAGCGCCATGACACTGACAGAGCTCTCCATAAAACGACCGACGCTCATTGTCGTTATCTTCACCGTGCTTGGTATTCTCGGCCTCTTCAGCTACAGGCAACTGCAGTACGAACTGCTGCCAAAAATGACGCCACCTGTTGTTACCATATCCATCCGTTATCCAGGGGCTTCGCCGGGTGAAGTTGAGACCTCATTGACCAAACCGGTTGAGGAGGCTGTCTCCGCTATCGAAAAAATCTCCTCCATAACCTCGACCTCAACCGAAGGTCTGTCGGTCGTTGCCATCGAGTTTTCCAACTCTGCCAATATTGAAAAGGCATTGCAGGACGCACAGCGCAAGATCAACGAGGTGCGCGACAGTTTTCCCGATGAGGCAAAGGCTCCGGTCATTACCCGTTTTGCGCTTGATGAGGTTCCGGTACTGCGTATCGGAGCAACCTCATCGTTACCGGATACCGATTTTTATCAACTCCTCAAGGATGATATCAAGCCCCAGCTTGCAAGCATAGCGGGAGTAGGCCAGGTTTATCTGCTCGGAGGACGTGAGCGTGAAATCAAGGTCAATATCGATCTTGAACGGCTTCAAAGTTACAGTCTCACCATTCCCGATGTGCTTAAAGAGGTCGGAAAGGCCAATATTGATTTCCCAACCGGTAAAATTGATGATAGCGACAAGCAATTTGTGGTGAGGCTTGCCGGTAAATTCACGAGCCTTGAAGAGCTGGGAGCATTGGTGCTCCGCTCCTCCTCTACCGGAACCGTGACACTTCGTGATGTTGCCGAAGTCGAGGATGGCTTCAAGGAGATTACAACCCTTACCAGGGTGAACGGACGCAGTGCTGTCGGCATTATGGTCATGAAACAGAGCGATGCCAACACGGTTGATGTCAGCCGCCTGACAAGGGCAACGCTCTCCCGCCTTACAGCGCTCTACCACAGCAAGAACCTTTCGTTCGATATTGCACAGGATGCCTCTACCTTTACGCTTGAGGCCGTTACTGCCGTACAGCATGACCTGATGCTCGCCATTCTTCTTGTTGCACTGGTCATGATGCTCTTTCTGCACAGTCTGCGCAACTCCCTGATTGTCCTTGTCTCCATTCCGACATCGCTGGTGACCACCTTTATCGGGATGTATGCTTTCGGATTTTCCCTCAATCTCATGACCCTCCTCTCCCTTTCGCTGGTAGTGGGAGTTCTGGTGGACGACTCCATTGTCGTACTTGAAAATATTTATCGCCATCTTGAACGCGGTGAAGAGCCACGCCATGCAGCCCTTACCGGCAGAAACGAGATTGGCTTTACCGCACTCTCCATCACCCTTGTCGATGTGGTCGTTTTTCTTCCGCTTTCACTGGTAAGCGGTATTGTCGGCAATATCCTGCGCGAGTTTTCCGTAGTCATGGTCATATCAACCCTCGTCAGTCTTTTTGTCTCCTTCACCCTGACGCCACTGCTTGCATCACGCTTCTCCAAAGTTGAAAAGTTTTCAGGCAAGAACATCTTCGAACGTTTCGCCATCGCTTTTGAAAACAGCTTCCAGCGATTGAGGGAGGGCTATCTCAATCTTCTGCAATGGAGTCTCCGCAATCCACGGAAAGTTTTTTTCAGCGCAATCATTCTGCTTTTTTCCTCTTTTCTTCTTCCCTTTTTCGGCTTTATCGGAGGAGAGTTTATCTCCGTCTCCGACCGTGGAGAATTTGCTGTCATGCTGGAACTTGAACCAGGGACACCCCTTGAAGAGACCAATCGGGTGACAAGAAGTGTGGAACGTCGTCTTACCGCAATGGCCGAAGTTAAAAAAGTGATGGTCAATGTTGGTGCGTCGAACGAAGGGTTTTTCAACCAGAGTGCAGACAATATTTCAGAAATCAACGTCAGGCTCTCCCCCAAGGAGGAACGAAGCCGATCGACCGATGCCATCATGCAGGCAATCCGCATCAACCTGCAGGATATTGCGGGGCTCAAGGCAAGCATCAACCCGATTGGTATCTTCGGAACCGCCAATGAGACACCAGTTGCTGTTATTCTCAGCGGGCCCCTCAGAAGTCAGGTAACACGGGTGGCTGAAGCGTTGCGAGACAGCGTCAAAACGATTGCAGGCACAGCCGACGTCAAGCTTACCTCACAGGTAGGGAGTCCGGAGATGCGCATCGTCGTTGACCGCGAAAAAATGGCATCATTCGGCCTCACCATTGCCGATGTTGGAGCAGCCCTCCGCACAGCCTATGCCGGAGATGAAGCTGGTAAATTCCGGGATGGAGGTGACGAATATGATATCAGGGTTATGCTCGACAAATACTACCGTCAAGGTACCGCCACCCTTTCCGAAATTACCTTCCGTACGCCCGAGGGCGATCTGGTTCGTCTTGGACAGTTTGTCTCCTTTGAGCAGGATCGGGGTTATACCCAGTTGCAGCGTAAGGATCGCAACAATGCCGTTTGGGTAAAGGCACAGGTTATCGGGCGTCCTGTTGGCAGCATCGGCAAGGAGATTGAGCGCATTATGGGGAATATGAAAAAAAGTGGTTTCATGCCCTCAACGGTTTCCTACGCCTATGAATCTGATTTGAAACGGCAGGGAGAGTCGAATTCAACTCTTCTGCTCTCCTTTCTTGTTGCAATTATCTTTGTTTATCTTATCATGGTAGCGCTCTATGATTCCTGGATCTGGCCGATGGTGGTCATGTTTTCCATTCCGCTGGCCCTTATCGGAGCCCTTTTTGCCCTTGCCCTTACCGGCAAATCGCTCAGTATCTTCACGATTCTCGGTATTATTATGCTGGTAGGACTTGTAGGAAAAAATGCAATACTTCTGGTCGATTTTATCAATAAATTCCGTCTTGAGGGTATGGAGCTTTCTGTGGCGATTATTGAAGCTGCCAGGGAGCGGTTACGCCCGATTCTCATGACCACCCTGACCCTGATTTTTGGACTTCTGCCGATTGCACTTTCGGGAAGTTCCGGCTCTGAATGGAAATCCGGTCTTGCTGTTGCTCTTGTCGGCGGTTTGGCCAGCTCGATGTTTCTTACCCTGTTGGTGATTCCTGTAGTCTATGTCTGGTTTGACCGAATGAGCCGGAAGTTAGCCAGACTGAAACGCAAGCCGTGAATGTAGTATTTATGTATATGTATAATTCCGTTGATGAAAGGGGGAAGCAATGCGCTTTTTTGTAAACCAGACACCGTCACTGTTGATTTGCCGTCTGGCTCTTGCCTTTTCATGGGTCTATCAGGGTGCTGTGCCAAAAATTGCCTGTCAGAGCAAGGGTGAAATTGATCTGCTTGGTCACCTGATTCCTGTTTATCAGTGGGCCTGTGAGGCTGTTTTCTGGATAGGGGCTGCTGAAATTCTCTTCGGACTTTTTCTGCTTGTTGCTCGCTCGCAATGGGTTTTCTTGCTCAATATTGCAGCGCTGACAGGGCTTCTTCTTTTTGTTGCCCTGTTTGAACCGGAGCTGTTCACCTTGCCGTTCAATCCCCTGACACTGAATATTTCCTTGCTTGCACTCTCGGCGATTGCCTTGCTGGAGCTAAAAAAATTAAACCATCTCACCTGAATGAATCTGCGCCATTTTGATGGAGAGTTAAATACTGTTGCCCGGCTTTTTCTCTCTGTTTCAGTAACGGTCATCGCCCTCGCCTCTCTTTTTGGTGCGGCAGGCGCTCTGATGGCCAATCTCTTCCTTCTGAAGCTCCACCCCTATATCTTCTTTATCGGATTCGGCAATCTTGCCATTCTGATTCTCAATCGCTACCTCACAGCAGCAATCTATCCCGAACTGAAGGTCGATCCCTTCAGGCAACTGCGTTATATCATTCTGATTCTGATCGCTCTTGTCATGATTACGGTTGCCATCGCCATGGAGTGGCCATTGCTGAAAGCACTCACCGGGTTGGTGCTGATCATTGCGGTGGTTGCACCGCTCAGGGAAATTTTCACCACCCTTTCGGTTTCGAAAATATGGAAAGAGGTTTCGGTGCGTTACTATATTTTTGATGTTCTTTTTCTGCTTGTTGCCAATATTGGACTCTTCACCCTTGGTCTCAAAGAGGCTTTTCCCGATCAATGGCTCATTCCGTTTTTCGTAACCCAGTCCTCCTATTTTCTTGGCTCCTCTTTTCCTCTCAGCATCAGTGTAATGGGCTTTCTCTATACCTATGCCTGGAGTCGCTCATCCAAACGGGAGCTGGTCAAACGCCTTTTCAGCCTCTGGTTTTATGTTTTTGTTGGTGGAGTTCTGCTCTTTCTGATTGTTATTCTTGCCGAATATTATCTGGGTATGATGCTGATCAGCCATATTCTGCTCTTTGGTGTCATGGCGCTCTTCGGCGGTTTCACCCTCTACCTGTACAACTTTTTCCATAAAAATTTTCCCCATCCGGCACTTGCCTTTTTGTTGAGCGGTCTTGCCCTTCTTTTTGCGACAAGCGCCTATGGTATCATGAATATCTTCTTTCTCAAGGGGATTCATTTTGGCACCATCCCACCCCTGCGTTTCGACAGGATGTGGATCTATCACTCCCATACCCATGCGGCACTGCTCGGATGGATAACCTTCTCTTTCATAGGCATGATCTACATTGTCATACCCTCAATTATCCGTTCCAATTCACTTGAAACCCTCAGAAGCGAGCGTGCACTCTCAGCGCTGCTGGGTGAGCCTGTCATGAAAAGAGCCTTCACCCAGCTCACACTGCTCCTGCTCTCCGCAACGGCAATTCTTCTTGCCTTTTTTCTGGAAAACAACCTTTTGCTCGGTGTTGCCGGCACACTCTATGGATGCACGGTCTCTTATCTTTCAATCAACCTTCGGCAGGAAATAACATAATCTCTTGGTGGAGGAGAACAGTATGGGTTTTTTGAATCGACCATATGTAACGGTAACAATACCGATGTACAATAGCGCCAGTTTTATTGGCGAGACCATACAATCGATATTGTCACAGACGTTTACCGATTTTGAGCTTTTAATTTATGATGATCACTCGACCGACGGCTCCTATGATATCGCAGCTTCATTGGCCGATTCCCGAATCAAGCTTTTCAGAAATTCTGAAAACATCGGGCCGGAGGCAAACTGGAACCAAGCAATCAGCCAGGTCAGGGGGAAGTATGTCAAACTGGTCTGCGGGGACGATATCCTTTTTCCGCACTGTCTTGAAAAGCAGGTAGCGGTTTTTGACGATCCCCGTAATGCCGGGGTAAGCCTGGTCAGCAGTCAGAGGACCATTATTGATCCTTCAGGAAAGACCCTCATCAAAAAGGTCAATTTTGTTGATGGAGGTCGCATGGATAAGGTAGAGGTAATCCGGAAAATGGTTCGTATGGGAACCAACATTATCGGTGAACCAGTCTGCGGCCTTTATCCCGCCGAGCTGATTGCCAAAATCAGCGGTTACAGTGCGGTTGTTCCCTACACCATTGATCTCGATTTCTGGATACAGATGCTCCGGCATGGCGACCTGTTTGTTATTGACGAATCCTTGTGTGCTTTCCGTATCTCCGATCTCTCATGGTCGTCAAGGATAGGAGATCTTCGTTATCAGCAGTTCATGGAGTTCATGGAGCAGGCTGCAGCCGACGAAAGCCACGGCGTTACGGATCTCGATCTGTTTATCGGAAAAATCAATTGTGCTGTACAGTCGATGACCAGTCTCATGGGTTTCAAACTTTTTGCCTCTTCAGCCTCCGAGCGAAAAAATATGCGGAATGCATCCTGAACGACGGAGGAAAAAGAGAGAGCAAGGTATTTACACTAACGATTTTTATCAATACGAACATTTATGCAACTCACAGCAAAGCTGGCGGCAATTCTTCCTGAACAGAGCGGTACAGGAAAAAATGGAACCTGGAAAAAACAGGATATTATTGTCGAAACTGACGGGCAGTATCCGAAGAAAATCTGCATCTCCCTTTGGGGGGAGAAGTACGACAGAAACCTCCTCAAGGTGGGATCCAGGCTCACGATTTCCTTCGATATCGAGAGTCGTGAGTTCAACGGGAAGTGGTATACCGATGTCAAAGGATGGAAGGTTGAGGGTGTCAATGACGGGGGAGCCTCCTATGCTCAGGATGCGCCCTCTTATGCACCCCCGGCTTACGAGCGGGAAGGAGAGAGCGTTATCTCCAATGACGATTGTCCCTTTTGAACTTCAGACAGCATCAACTCCATGTATCTCTTTTTCGATACCGAAACAACAGGTCTGCCGCGTAACTGGCGTGCACCGGTGACCGACGTCGACAACTGGCCAAGGCTGGTGCAGTTGGCTTATTTATCCTTCGATGCTGAAGGCAATCAGCTCTTTTCCGGTGACGCAATCATTAAACCGGAAGGCTTTGTCATTCCATCAAGCGCCGTACAGATTCATGGTATATCAACACAGAGAGCCCTGCTTGAAGGAAAACCGCTCGGGCAGGTGCTGCAATCTTTCTATGAACTTGTCGCCGATGCCGAGGTGCTTGTGGCCCACAATATCAGTTTTGATGAGAAGATTGTGGGCAGTGAATTGATAAGGGCCGGGATGCCAAACAGCCTCCCCTCAAAAAGAAAAATATGTACGATGGAGAGTACGACCGATTTTTGTGCCATCAAAGGGCCGTATGGCAACAAATGGCCCAAACTCTCTGAACTCTACTTCCAACTTTTCGGTACCGTATTTAACGAAGCACATAATGCAGCCAGTGATATTCAGGCCACGGCGAAATGTTTCTGGGAATTGAAAAGAAGGGGAGTTATCCGGTAACCGATAAACGGCAAAGATTATGCGACTTTTTGAGAAAATTGCGCTCGTCACGGGAGCCGCAGGAGGAATTGGCAGGGCAGTGGCACTCTGTTTTGCAGGGGAAGGCGCAGTTGTGATTGTCAGCGACATCAATGCGACCGGATGCGCAGAAACCCTTGAACAGCTTGAACGCAAAGGTGGAAGCGGCATGTCGGTGATAGCGGATGTAACGCAGGAGGAAGAAATTCTGGCGCTCTACCGCCAGACAGGAGAACGCTACGGGAGGCTTGATATTGTGGTGAACATTGCCGGTGGAGACTGCGAACCGGCAGCCGATGTAGAAGGGATTGACTACCTCAGAATGAGCGCCAATCTCGACCTGAACCTTAAATCATGCATCATCTCCTGCCGTGAAGCTGCCCGGTTGATGAAGCCCCAAGGTTTCGGCAAAATCGTCAACATGAGCTCACTGGTCTACCGGGGGAGTCCGAACCAGTTCTCCTATGCAGCAGCCAAAGGTGGTATTTACGCCTTTACCCGTTCGCTTGCCCTGTCGCTTGGGCGCTACGGTATAACGGCCAATGCCCTTGCGCCAGCCCTTGTTGAGGTGCCAGCCTTTGTTGCGGCATTGGGCCCCGAACGGTGGGAGATGCTTCGCCGGGAGTGCGCACAACGCTACCCGCTGGGCAGGGTCGCAACGCCAGACGACGTCGCTCGCTGCGCCCTCTTTCTTGCTTCCGCTGATGCCGACTTCATTACCGGCCAGATTCTTGAAATTTCCGGAGGCGCAAGGCTTTAAACGGATATCATATACAGTTTAGACAAGAGAGAAGATATGAGCCAGGATATGAGCCAGGATCGGGAGAGACTGAACCTCGTTTTAAGTGTTGCACGTGAAGGCTTTTGGGACTGGAATCTGAAAACAGACCAGCTTTACCTGAGCCCCAGATATTGCGAGGTTACTGGCTACTCCCCAATCGACACCCTGTTCGACACCGCCTTCATGAAACTGATTATCCACCCCGATGATCATCAGCTTTTTTTTCATGCCCTGGAAGCGCTGCATCAGGGAAGAGAAGAGAGCTTAACGATCGAATACCGGATGATTTCAAAAGATGGCGTTATGCACTGGATTGAATGCCGATGCAGAAAAGTTGAGCATGATGAAGATGGCACGGTTTCGCACCTTATCGGTACGATTGTCGATATCACCGATAAAAAAAAGAGAGAGCACGATCTGCACAAACTCAACCATGCACTTCTGGCAAGCAATGAACGGATGCACCTCATTATGGCTGCAACCAATACCAGCATCTGGGAGTATGATGTCATCACGGATACCAACTTCTGGCCAGATAAGTTATGGCGAATGTACGGCCTTGAGCCCTATAGCTGTGAGGCAACCCATGAAAACTGGCTGAACACCATCATCCCTGAAGACCGGGAAAGGATTGCGCAAATCACCGGGGAAGATATAAGAAATGGCGTCGAATTCAATAACATATGGCGGGTTCGTGATCCTGATGGAGCAATACGCTGGCTTATGGCCAAGGGAACTCCCTTTAAAGATGCTGACGGCAAGGTGTTGCGCTATGCTGGAATCGTTCTTGACATTACTGATCGCAAGGTACAGGAAGAGGCACTGCAGGAAAGCGAAAATCGCTTCCGGAATCTCTTTGAGAAACACTCCTCGGTCATACTGGTTCTTGATCCCGATACAAGCCAGATTGTTGATGCCAATCAGGCGGCTGCGACATTTTATGGGTGGCCGCTTGAAAAACTGAGGCAGATGCCTTTCCGGCGGGTCACAATGAGCTCGCCTGAAACGGTGAAACGTAATCTTGAAAGGTTCAGGGCGGCAGAGAAAGAGCAAGGCTCTTTTCACCATTGTCATCGTCATATTTTAGCCGATGGATCAATCCGCGACGTGGAGGTGTTCAGTTGCGCCATTCCATATCATGGCAAACCCCTGATTTATTCAATCATTAACGATATTACCGAGCGAACGCAGATCGAACATGCCCTGCGTGACAGCGAAAAAAAGTTCCGTTCCATTACAGAACAAATCGCCGAGATGGTTTTTGTTACCGACGATAAAGGAGCCTTAACGTATGTTTCGCCTGTTGTTGAAAAGATATTTGGTTACAGCGCCAGTGAGGTGATCCGGCATCTTTTTACTGAATATCTTGCTGAAGAGGAAGTTTCGAGAGCCTTGGCCATATTAGCCAATACATTGCGGGATTATTTTACCGATCAGGTATTCGAAGGACGGTTCAGAAAAAAAAACGGATCCCTTTTTTACGGGGAAGTTCATGTACGCTCTTACCGGGATCAGGACTCTTCCGGAATGATTGGTTTGATTCGTGATATTTCGGAGCGCAAAGCATATCAACAGGAGTTACTCGAAAGCAGGCAGTTTCTCAAAACGATCTATGACGATGTCAATTACTCTATTTTTGTTGTCGATGTTTTGCCCGACCGTTCTTACCTCTTCAAGGGCATTAACCCGATGCATGAAAAACTGACAGGTATCAAGAGTGAGCAGATCAGCGGGAAAAAACCGGAAGAGATTCTTTCTCCTCATTTTGCCGAATTGGTTATGCGCCACTATGATGAGTGCATTCGAGAGGGTCATCCGATTCGGTATGAAGAGTTGCTGCCCTTCAAAGGTAAAGAGACGTTGTGGGAGACCGTGCTGAACCCTGTCCGCAATGAGAGCGGCACGATCTGTAGAATTATTGGTACCAGCATTGATATTTCGGAACGTCGCCTGGCCGAAGAGGAGAGAGCACAACTTGAAGTTCAGCTTCAGCAGTCCCAAAAAATGGAGATGATAGGACGGCTTGCCGGAGGGATTGCCCATGATTTCAACAATATGCTTACGGTGATTCTCGGTCACTCTGAAATGGCCATTGAACTGTTTGACCCCTCCCAGCAAGCCTATGCTGATCTTGAGGCCATCCGACAGGCGGGAGCCCGTTCTGCCGATCTGACCCGTCAACTCCTCGCCTTTGCACGCAAGCAAATCGTCATTCCAAAAATTCTTGAGCTGAACAGTGTCATTGAGCATATGCTGCCCATGCTGCGGCGCCTTATCGGGGAAAATATTGCGCTTGTATGGATTCCGGACTGTAAAAACTCCCATTTGAAGATGGATCCGTCACAGATCGACCAGATTCTTGTCAATCTCTGTGTCAACGCTCGTGACGCCATAACTGGTAACGGTACCATAACACTGAAAACCGAGTGCCTCGCTCTTCCCGATATCGGAAGGAATGCCCGAAATTCCGGGGAGTCGCCTGTTGACTATGTGAGGCTCTCCATACGTGATGACGGTGGAGGTATTGACAAAGACGATCTTCATCACATTTTTGAGCCCTTTTTCACCACCAAAGAGCAGGGAAAAGGTACCGGTCTTGGTCTGTCAACGGTCTACGGGATTGTCAAACAAAACAATGGCACGATTGAATGCCAGAGCGAACCGGGACAAGGAACCATCTTCACCATTCAATTGCCCCGCTACAACCTTCAGCCGCAGGTGGAGCAGCAGACACAAGCGGAGCAATTCAGGCATCATGGCCATCAAACCATTCTGCTTGTAGAAGATCAACCGGCTATTCTCAAGCTCTGCAAATCCATGCTTGAACGTAACGGCTATGCTGTACTTACAGCGGAGTCACCTGCAGAAGCGCTTCGGAAGGAGGCAAACTATAAGGGAACTCTTGACTTGTTGCTGACGGACGTAATCATGCCGGAAATGAATGGCTCCGAACTCTCCAGACAGCTTCAGGCTCTTCGTCCTGAACTCAAAACGCTCTTTATGTCAGGCTACACGGACGACGTCATTATCCACAACACGCTTCTTGACAGTGGCGTCAATTTTATCCAGAAACCCTTTACCATGAAATCGCTGATTACCATCGTCGATACCATCCTCAATCCCGACGAATGCGAGCCTTCGGGGGCTACTACCAGGCCGCTTGCTGAGTGAAGGAGGCAAGAGAGGGAAGGCTCATATGACCTTTATTGAAGCCGAAAAGCAGTACCCCGAACCATGGATGGTTTTAACAGGCAGGGTGAATTTGAGACCGTTTTTTTTAAGGCGCAACCGATGAACCAGGGCATCAAGGGAGCGATTGCCATACTCATTGTTTTCATAAGCAAGGGATGACAAAAGGGCACCTCTATTTAATCATGAATGATATATCTTTATAAAATATATAGTGTTAGCGTCATGAGATGAGTGCAATATTTCGTATATTAGAGCAATAATATCAACTTGCCCTTTATCATGAAAAACATCAACCCGTTAGGTATGTTTGACGAGCATTTTTTGCTTGAAACGGAAGTTCCAGCAATAAAAGAACGAGAAATCCCTATAACGCCTTATTTCAATTTTATTTACGCTTCGGGGCCAGTTTTTTCCTTGTGACTACATCAACATTTTTGGCATCAATAATCGAAGGAAGGGTAATCCCGGCAGCGGCAAGTAACTCAGCAGCCAATCCTTTCGACTGGGGAATTTTCTGACAGCTTGATCCTTTGAGGGTGACGATTGTGCTGCGTATTGCGCCAAGTTCATCAATTCCTTCCGGTACCGTGCATTCACATTTTTTCCAGAGTTCTGATAACTGCCTCTCGATTTTATAGGCAAGCATAACGGCAAAGACATGGCCACGAGTGCTCGCTTCGGTTCGCACATGAACCGGTCTGATTTCAAGATGACTTTGCTTGAACGTCCGAAATGCATGCTCCACTTTGGCCAGATCTTTGTACCGATCATGGACTTGTTCAGTCGAAAGCAGCTCTTTCTTGACATCGGTTTTGATCACATAACAGCCGTCCAGCAGAGCGACTCCTTTCAGGATTTCTTCATTGACCGTTACCGTGAACACCCTCTCCTGATGGGTCAGTTCCAGCACATCATTGAGCTTGTACTGGCTGATCTTTTTCTGAAGAGAGCGTTCTGCAACATCCTTGTCGCGCTTGAGGGAACCAGCGAGATAGCTGTTTTTCTCGTCCACATAACGCTGGATTTTTTTCACCCGTTCCTGGCGATTCTTTGCCATCTCGGCCTCGCGAACCGGATTTCTTCTCAGCACATATCGAACGCCATCGGTTTTATTTTCAACCTCATACAGCTCTGAATCGAAAAAATCCATTTGCAGTACCTCTGCCTTCAGCAGGGTTCTGATTTCGGGTTTCGAGAGTGAGGTGATGTAATGAAATCCCGCATCGGTCAACTCTTTGGCCTGCGGCGTTTTGATCATACCCTTGTCGCCAACCATCGTTACCTCTTCAATGCCGAAAGTGTTGGCAATGGTGCGAATCTGCTCTGCAACGGTTGACTTGTCGCCGGTATTGCCTGCAAAGACCCGGACGGCAACCGGATCGCCATCTGCGGTACACAACAAGCCAATAACGATTTGCTTCTTCCCCTTTTTGCCATCCCGGTTGTAACCAAAAGCAGCAAGCACATTCTCCATCCCTTCAAGATATGATGAGGTAACATCATAGAGCAGCAATTCCGGGCCAGCACCCGCTGAATTGTGCTTGAATAACTGCTGCTCAATGCGCTCCTGATGCTCCGTCAGCCAAGCCAGGTTGGCATAGAGGTCATCTTCTGTAAAGCGTTCTAATTCAAGGACATCACAGGCGCCATAACGTGCTGCCATCCTGACCGCACCGAGGCGTGAACCCTGCCCGATCAATCGAGCCATAATCTGCCACAATGCAAGCTTTCCCTGGCGGGTATTACCAAGCGTCTTGCTGATACCAAGCCTCTCGGCAAGCGTTTTGAGTGCATATACCACACCAACACGAAGCCCCTCATGTAGTTCAACATCCTCAATATGCAACAGGGCTGCCAAATTGTCTTTGTACTTCAGGGCAAGTTTAATGGCGGCAATCTCTCCTTCCGAACATTTTGAGATCTTGCCCAACGTGCGATTTTTCACCTTCCCATCTTCACGATAGGATTCACGAAAAAGATGGCGCTGGTAGGTTTTGCCATTAATGGTGGTCTTGCTGGAATCTACGTACATTGTGACTATATCATAGGTTTGCTAAACGCTTAAATATATGATATAAAAAATAATATTCCAAATATTTTAGTGACTACAATTTCCGCATCTTTTCCTTGTAATAATACTGCTTATAAGGAGTTAACGAAAAATAGGCCTGGAACTTCCGTTGAAAAACTTACAAAACTCAAAGATCCCTTGGTCAAACTTGAAGCACATATCGATTGGAAGATATTCGAACCTCTTCTTGATGTTGTCTTCAATAAGACTCAGAATAGCACGCATAAAGGTCGGCCCCCATTTGATCGAATCATGATGTTTAAACTTCTTATTTTGCAGAGTCTGTATAACCTCTCGGATGACCAAATGGAATATCAGATCACTGACAGACTCACTTTCAAACGCTTTCTTGGCCTGAAATCCAGTGATAGAGTACCTGATAGCAAGACCATCTGGAAGTTTCGTGAAACCCTTATTCTGGAAGAGGTTATTGCACCACTGTTCTATCGTTTCAATCAAGCGCTTGATGACCAAAGTATTTTTGCTAACACAGGCCAGATTGTTGATGCCAGCTTTGTCGAGGCTCCCCGGCAACGCAATACCCGTGAGGAAAACAAAGAGATAAAAGCAGGAATAACTCCTGAAGTTTGGAAAGAAAAACCCCATAAACTACGGCAGAAAGATGTCGATGCTCGCTGGGTCAAAAAGAACCACATCGTTTTTTATGGTTACAAAAATCATGTTAAAATCGACAGCGCAACAAAACTCATAACAACATATGCCGTAAGCAGTGCTTCACCTCATGACTCCCAAGAACTTGAAACCTTGATTGATAAAGAGGATGCCGGTCAGATACTGTATGCAGACAGCGCTTATATCGGTCAGGACGAAAGTATTTCGTGGTGTGGCATGTCAGGGCAGATCAATGAAAAAGGTTTCAAAAATCACCCGCTAACGGATGAACAGAAAGCGTCCAATCGCCAGAAATCAAAGACAAGAGCTCGCGTTGAGCATATTTTCGGCTTTATGACGAACAGTATGGATGCCATGCATGTTCGTACAATCGGTCTTTTTAGAGCAGCAGCAAAAATCGGCTTGACGAATTTGACCTATAACATGATGCGTTGTGTACAGCTCAAGAAAACGGTTTATGCCGTATTTTTAAATGACCAGTATGCGAAGGTCATGGGATAACTGCGCCCAATTGTAAGCAAATCAAGGCTGTTTACGTTCAAAACTTAACAAAGAACAGTAATCTTTTGATCAGATAACCATTTCGTTGATCAATGCAGGGATTGCTGGTTCAGATGATATATCAAAAAGCAGTTTTTAGAGGTGCCCTTGAGTGTCAGAGTTGTTTCAGTGCTCGCATTGATGATAAAGTGCACTCCCTCTTTACCCATAAGAATATCGCACTGTTTGATCTCCAGATTGTTCATGATAAGGTCGATTGTTTTGCCTGTCTTCTCCTTGGCAATGGCTTGATGAACGATGAAGGGTAATTTCGCTATCAGCGTTTCCATGCCAAGATTCAGCTTCGACGCGATTCGTTTTTTGAGAAGATCATGCAGTATCTCATCCCCCCTGTTCACAAGAATGCTGTTGCTGTTGACTGCAAAGTCAAAATCCACAATATTCAGTCTCTTGGTTGCGAGGTCAAATACGGGATGGCCAGTCAGAAAAAATCGCCCCTTGAGATCACCCTCCGTGTCAACAGCCACGCTGAGTCCCTCTGTGGAAGCATAGGCTTCTATTGCCTTGATGGTGATGGTATAGCCCTTTGAAGAAATCTCTGCTTCTTTCAGCAGTTCGTTCAGTTGCTGATTAATTTCATGAAAAGAGGTGTTGGCATAGATAAAAACATCGGACTTCCGCTGCAGCTCTTCCACCGGTATTTTTTTGAAATCAGGCAAGGGGTGCTGTTTTAGCACTGTTGTGGTATCGGTGACAATCAGCATTTTCGCTTTTACACTGGCAAGGCAGATGATATCCTGCTGCTGCAGCGATATATCCCCCTTGATATCATTGCAGGAAAAGCGCATCCATATTGGCGCAGGGTTCCTGTAAATAAGAATGGGTTCTTGCAGGTCATGCCAGACACCGGCAACCGTCTTCTCTAATGATGCAGCCTTGTTGATCTCTTTATCGACCATGGAAGTCAAGCGGTGGTTGTTCTGCCTGATGGCATTATCGAGTGTTTCCCTCAGGTTTTTTCTGAAAGGCCCGATTTTGAGCACCGGTTCGCTTGCCCATCGATAGTGTCTAATTTTGAAATTGGTTTTCAGTTTCCAGTCCCGGTCAAGAGCTATTGGTGTTGAGAGAGTCAGGATAATAGTCGTGCGAAATGGTTTAACCAGTTTTGAGAGTGTTTTTCCAAATCGGCTGTCGAGAAGCGTTGCGTTAACAGTCAAGGGAAGGGTGCAAACCAACTCACGGCCTTTTGATCTGATGGTAATCTGCCCTGTTTTCGTGAGCGTCAGGGCAATTTTTTCTTTTCTTGATTCCTGAAGAAAGAGAGTTGTGTTCAGGAATTGACCGGTGATTTTGGCGTTCAGGTAATCAGAAAGGCTTTTGATTTCAAGTCGGATCGGAATATTAAAGGTGGACTGAGGGATATCGATATTCACCGTTTCTGTTATCGCCACGGGTGGAATGGCAGAACTCTTCCTCAATAAAAAATAGAAGCTGGCGGCAAGCAGCGCAACAACAACCGCAGTTATGATGATTGGCTTTTTCATTGCGCTCGGTTGTTTGCCTATTCCTGAAATGCTGCCTGCAGAAAAAGCGGACTACCATGCGTAACGATATTTCATGCCAATAGATTGCAAAACGCATAACGAAGCGGAATTGAAGCAGTGTAAAGGAATGTTTGACCCTCCAAATAATTTTTCCTTCTTATCGCAGTGGTGTTCCCTCCTCTCATGAGGATTGTTGTCCTAAATTGTATCTGTTTTTGAAAGGTAAAGTTCAATCCACGCGCCTGCGGGGGGCGCGACAGAACGCGCTCTACGCTCAAGGCCGCACAACTCCCGGTTTCAATCCACGCGCCCGCAGGGGGCGCGACTTACGGGTTTACGATGCTTAATTTGCCGCCAACGGGTTTCAATCCACGCGCCCGCAGGGGGCGCGACAGCGCACGGCAAGCAAGCCGAAGAAATCGCCATGTTTCAATCCACGCGCCCGCAGGGGGCGCGACACAGCAATGCAATACAAACAAATGGACACTCAAATAGTTTCAATCCACGCGCCCGCAGGGGGCGCGACGGGTTTAGCCGTGAGAGGGCAAAGACGGAGATCGTGTTTCAATCCACGCGCCCGCAGGGGGCGCGACTAATGTAGATACCGTTCGCAAAGCGGTCAGACTGTTTCAATCCACGCGCCCGCAGGGGGCGCGACTTCGGCGAATCAATGCTGCATCAAAAGAGGATTGGTTTCAATCCACGCGCCCGCAGGGGGCGCGACCTGCGACTCGTTCATGCGGCCACCTCCCGGCAGTTTCAATCCACGCGCCCGCAGGGGGCGCGACATGGATAGGAGGAAGTGTGTCGTTGATAGGGGTTTCAATCCACGCGCCCGCAGGGGGCGCGACGGCGGTCGAAAAATAATCCCTTGCCCAATCAACAGTTTCAATCCACGCGCCCGCAGGGGGCGCGACAAGAGAGTATTCGATTCTTGATCAGCGACTCCTGTTTCAATCCACGCGCCCGCAGGGGGCGCGACCAGTTGAGCATATCCCCAAACGACGCGCAATATCTCGGTTTCAATCCACGCGCCCGCAGGGGGCGCGACGTGAATCCGCTGAGCATCTTGCTGTCTATGTGGATGTTTCAATCCACGCGCCCGCAGGGGGCGCGACTATCGCCGGTGATTTCATCGAGGCGCTGTTTGTTGTTTCAATCCACGCGCCCGCAGGGGGCGCGACTCACGAGTACAGCAAAAGACTCCCAATCTTCGACTGTTTCAATCCACGCGCCCGCAGGGGGCGCGACTTGCGGGAATATTGATGGTATTTCCCCTCTCAGGTTTCAATCCACGCGCCCGCAGGGGGCGCGACACTCCGATATTCGGATTCGCTTTAATCCAGCAATCGTTTCAATCCACGCGCCCGCAGGGGGCGCGACGTGCTGATTGGTGCTTTATAATCGGCGTCATGAAGCGGTTTCAATCCACGCGCCCGCAGGGGGCGCGACTGAGAATATCTGGTCTACAGCAAACCGCAAAAACTGGTTTCAATCCACGCGCCCGCAGGGGGCGCGACCCAAAGAGGACCATCATCACAAGGACGATAGTTTTGTTTCAATCCACGCGCCCGCAGGGGGCGCGACTCAGTGCATTATGCATAGAGCGAAATATCTCTGCAGTTTCAATCCACGCGCCCGCAGGGGGCGCGACACGGCATCACGCACAATCTTTTGATGGGGAAGATTGTTTCAATCCACGCGCCCGCAGGGGGCGCGACTTCTCTCTGGAACAGATACAAAACGCCCTGCAATGGTTTCAATCCACGCGCCCGCAGGGGGCGCGACAAAAATTAAATCAAAAAGCGAGGTGAAATATGCAGGTTTCAATCCACGCGCCCGCAGGGGGCGCGACTTTGACGGGTCTGTCGATGTGATGATCTCTTCAAGTTTCAATCCACGCGCCCGCAGGGGGCGCGACGGGTTGTAATTGGTGCTATGGATTTTGTCAGGACAGTTTCAATCCACGCGCCCGCAGGGGGCGCGACAAAATGCAAAGTGTTAAGCAATGAACATTCACGAGTTTCAATCCACGCGCCCGCAGGGGGCGCGACTCTTGTAAGATGCTGCAAGGGTGTATGTAGCCAGTTTCAATCCACGCGCCCGCAGGGGGCGCGACTTTGACGTTGCATCTCAGCATAATTCCCTGTTATGGTTTCAATCCACGCGCCCGCAGGGGGCGCGACTCATCATTAAGCACAGGGCCTGACAATATTGCTTTGTTTCAATCCACGCGCCCGCAGGGGGCGCGACTTAGCTTTTAGAGCATCATCGTATGCAGCGGTGGTTTCAATCCACGCGCCCGCAGGGGGCGCGACTTTAGGGCAATAAGCGAGTCGTCGATTGTGACTGTTTCAATCCACGCGCCCGCAGGGGGCGCGACTTGCCACTCCCATGATTCCATAGGGCAAATCCTGTTTCAATCCACGCGCCCGCAGGGGGCGCGACTCGCTGCAAATTGAGAATCCGTTGGAATTTTGTTGTTTCAATCCACGCGCCCGCAGGGGGCGCGACGAGGAGACCAATGGCTGATGCACGGGAACGGGTGTTTCAATCCACGCGCCCGCAGGGGGCGCGACTTTTACAGTGAGGTGATAAGCCGTATGATACCGGGGTTTCAATCCACGCGCCCGCAGGGGGCGCGACAATGGCAACTATAGACGCCCTTGAAAGAGAGTTGTTTCAATCCACGCGCCCGCAGGGGGCGCGACCATGACGCCGATTATAAAGCACCAATCAGCACTCGTTTCAATCCACGCGCCCGCAGGGGGCGCGACGATAACAGCACTCCTCACGTATGCGGCTATGAGGTTTCAATCCACGCGCCCGCAGGGGGCGCGACCTGCATTATTGCGAGTTGCCGAAACATATCTTTTGGTTTCAATCCACGCGCCCGCAGGGGGCGCGACGTAGGAATGATACAAGAGTGCCCTTGTCTTTTGTGTTTCAATCCACGCGCCCGCAGGGGGCGCGACTTTCCTGATGGGTCAGTTACGACAATCCAAGCAGTTTCAATCCACGCGCCCGCAGGGGGTGCGACCTGTACCTCCCCGTTTTGCATCATACTCGGCAAGTTTCAATCCACGCGCCCGCAGGGGGCGCGACGAACCCCAAGGATCATAACCAAGGCCCCGTATTTTGTTTCAATCCACGCGCCCGCAGGGGGCGCGACTATCAGAATGGCAAAAATCAAACAGGAGTGATTATGGTTTCAATCCACGCGCCCGCAGGGGGCGCGACCTGTAAACTTCTGGTGCGCCCTCACCATCAGCAAGTTTCAATCCACGCGCCCGCAGGGGGCGCGACAGTGAGATGACAATTGAACGGGCAGCGGAAGTGCTGTTTCAATCCACGCGCCCGCAGGGGGCGCGACGTGGTTGATGGAAAACGGCATTATGACCACACACGTTTCAATCCACGCGCCCGCAGGGGGCGCGACCACCAAACGACTATATGGAGCTTGGTAACCATTGCGTTTCAATCCACGCGCCCGCAGGGGGCGCGACTTGATGACATGCAGGAGAGTTGGGATGACGCGCGGTTTCAATCCACGCGCCCGCAGGGGGCGCGACATTGCATTCCAGCGCAAAGATGGTAGGGCTGAACGCGTTTCAATCCACGCGCCCGCAGGGGGCGCGACAAATCCTTTTGTTGCATGAGAATGCCCGCAGGTGTTTCAATCCACGCGCCCGCAGGGGGCGCGACATAGAGAGGCTTTTCCGTCGTCGCACATGTGGAAGTTTCAATCCACGCGCCCGCAGGGGGCGCGACGCAGGGGACGTCTGCTCCTCGTCGGCAAAAGATGTTTCAATCCACGCGCCCGCAGGGGGCGCGACTATGCAAAACCATACACCGGCAAAGCCAAATATGTTTCAATCCACGCGCCCGCAGGGGGCGCGACTTCCTTTGCTTAGTTCATAGAGATATGAGAGCGGTGTTTCAATCCACGCGCCCGCAGGGGGCGCGACTAGACCTCTTTATTATGCCGGTGTGATTGATGCAGTTTCAATCCACGCGCCCGCAGGGGGCGCGACTAAAGGTCTGTATACAGAACAGATAATGTTATTTGTTTCAATCCACGCGCCCGCAGGGGGCGCGACCATTGCAGGTCGATACACTCAAAAAGTATGTACCGGTTTCAATCCACGCGCCCGCAGGGGGCGCGACACACCATTGTTGCCATTTTCCCGCACAGAAGGCAGTTTCAATCCACGCGCCCGCAGGGGGCGCGACGACCTAAAGGAAGATGAGATACAAAAGCGATTGACAGTTTCAATCCACGCGCCCGCAGGGGGCGCGACTTACATAAGCAAAAAACAAGGGGAACTATAATGGTTTCAATCCACGCGCCCGCAGGGGGCGCGACATTGATTCCCAAAAAAGGGATGACGGCCAAATAATTGTTTCAATCCACGCGCCCGCAGGGGGCGCGACTTTTTCATGATATCCCATATTTCATGTATCGAGTCGTTTCAATCCACGCGCCCGCAGGGGGCGCGACTTGGATGTCGTATTTTGTTATCAGTTTGCCGAGTTTCAATCCACGCGCCCGCAGGGGGCGCGACTTTAAAAATATCTACATGCTTTACGCCTTTAATGTGTTTCAATCCACGCGCCCGCAGGGGGCGCGACTGGACTCCAATCTATAGCCGAGGTGATTACAAAAGTTTCAATCCACGCGCCCGCAGGGGGCGCGACATGACGCCTCCAGGGCATAAATATGCTGTACCCCTGTTTCAATCCACGCGCCCGCAGGGGGCGCGACGTGAGGAGTGCGGAAAAGAGTTTACAGTTACGCGCGTTTCAATCCACGCGCCCGCAGGGGGCGCGACAGGGGACAGGTCTTTTCTTGTCCCCCCTTCTGTAGTTTCAATCCACGCGCCCGCAGGGGGCGCGACACATCCGTTTCAATACTTTTCCAAACGAATAATCGTTTCAATCCACGCGCCCGCAGGGGGCGCGACAGGGATAAAATGAGCGGAGATTTTGCGACACTTGGTTTCAATCCACGCGCCCGCAGGGGGCGCGACTATCACCTTTTACGCAAGCATCTGCGCAAGTAACAGTTTCAATCCACGCGCCCGCAGGGGGCGCGACCTCCTGCCTCAATCAGCTCAAGCTGCCGAGAAAAGTTTCAATCCACGCGCCCGCAGGGGGCGCGACGCGTGATCTTGTCAAAAAGAGCATTGCTGAGAAGTTTCAATCCACGCGCCCGCAGGGGGCGCGACACAGATAACTATTGTTGATTTTGCGGCAATTGTTGGTTTCAATCCACGCGCCCGCAGGGGGCGCGACAGCCATAACCGATACACTTCCCAATAAAACGCGGTTTCAATCCACGCGCCCGCAGGGGGCGCGACAAAATCCGCACGTTCTTGCTTTTCCGTATCGATAGTTTCAATCCACGCGCCCGCAGGGGGCGCGACATCACCGAATCAGGTAACCTATCAGGGAACAAAAGTTTCAATCCACGCGCCCGCAGGGGGCGCGACGTTGATGGACTGAACCGCAGGGCCAAGCGGTATCTGTTTCAATCCACGCGCCCGCAGGGGGCGCGACATCACCTTTTACGCAAGCATCTGCGCAAGTAACAGTTTCAATCCACGCGCCCGCAGGGGGCGCGACAGTGGATTGACATATCTCGCGACTTATTCGACTGGTTTCAATCCACGCGCCCGCAGGGGGCGCGACCGGGATATTCTGCGCCCCTGAATTAGCGACAACTGTTTCAATCCACGCGCCCGCAGGGGGCGCGACGAGTTGTTAAAACCATAAAACACCACTACAATGGTTTCAATCCACGCGCCCGCAGGGGGCGCGACTTCCAAGATCACCATTTGCCGCCTGCGCAATCTCGGTTTCAATCCACGCGCCCGCAGGGGGCGCGACACCCCGCACAAACAACAGGAGATAGTATGATTGGTTTCAATCCACGCGCCCGCAGGGGGCGCGACAGGCACTATCGTTGCTCAAAGCGGCACAATGATAGGTTTCAATCCACGCGCCCGCAGGGGGCGCGACACATTTTGCTAATAAGCTTGTCGTATTGATAAGGTTGTTTCAATCCACGCGCCCGCAGGGGGCGCGACGACACTCTGAAAAAGGAGTTGCGTAGCAGATTGAGTTTCAATCCACGCGCCCGCAGGGGGCGCGACTGTAGCAACTGCAACAATACGTACACAAAGAGCAGTTTCAATCCACGCGCCCGCAGGGGGCGCGACGTACTGAACCATGCATTCCTGATAATACCTCTTCATGTTTCAATCCACGCGCCCGCAGGGGGCGCGACGATCTGCCCCGTCCGTCGTGCATTGCCGGAAACCAGTTTCAATCCACGCGCCCGCAGGGGGCGCGACATTCTCGTATGCCTACCGACTGATGATATTTTGACGTTTCAATCCACGCGCCCGCAGGGGGCGCGACCTATGAGAGCCTTGCAGGCGCCGAAGCCGATTTTGTTTCAATCCACGCGCCCGCAGGGGGCGCGACTTGACATACCCATCCAACCATCAACTGCTGCAGAAGTTTCAATCCACGCGCCCGCAGGGGGCGCGACTGTCTAACTGTAAAATCAGGCATTTCATGGTGTTAGAGCCGCCTAAACGCGAACCATTTCGTATGCCAAATAACATTTTACGAAAACCTGATACAAAAAACTATAACAACAACAAAATAAAGAGAATATGAACATCGCGAACATACCGGGATTTGAGGTACAGCTTGACGTTCGCGTTTATAAAATCAGCGGACCTTCAAGATCTCGTGGTTCTTTGGCTCCTTCGTGTTCAATGTGATTTTGCCAGTTTGATCCGAGAAAATAAAACCTCAAACTGTCATGGTCATGATCCATCTCATGGACAAGCTTTCCCCGTAATTTTGTCCATTGTGCTGGATCAACATTACATTCAAACACTGAAAACTGGACTCGTTGCCCATAGTTCTGGCAGGTTTTGGCTATGCGGCGCAATCTCCTTTTTCCGGCAGGAGTTTCGGTGTTGACATCATAAGTGACCAGAACAAGCATTATCGTTATCTCCAGACAAATGGCGGGTAGGTGTCGATATCGCCCCGGATATGGCGGGCAAGCAGCATAGCTTGCATGTGCCACAATAAACCGATGGCCATTTTTTCTTTGACAAACGGGTGCTCGATTTCTTCCTGCTTCCGATTTTGATAGGCGGTTAAAAGCGTTTTGCGAGCATCATCTTTCAGGAGTACAGCACCCGTTTCCGAGATGGTAAAATCTTTGGATTGAATCTGACCTCGATTGATCAGCGATAGTGCCAACCTGTCCGCAATATACGAACGGAACTCTTCAATCATGTCAAGAGCAAGACTTGGGCGTCCCGGTCGGTCTTTGTGTAAAAAACCTGCAGCAGGATCAAGACCGCACGACTCAAGCGCAGAGCGAATATCGTGTGTCAGCAGGGTATAGAGAAAAGAGAGCAGACAGTTTATTCGGTCAAGTGGCGGACGGCGGTTGCGACCGGTAAAGCGGAACAATGGATCTGTAGAGGTGATACACTCATCGAAGACGTCGAAGTAAACTTTTGCTGCTTCGCCCTCAATTCCCCTGATACGTTCCTGATCGGTTTCATCCTGCAAGCGCTTTATGCAACCAGCAAGGATATGCTGGGCATTTTTCAGTTTAACAGAGTTCACTTTTTCGGGATGATCCCTTACCGTCCGTGCAAGTGTGATTCGGGCATTACCGATTTTGCCGATAACAAAAGAGCGGGCGAGGCGAGCGGTTTGAAGGTTATTGTCAGCCATACGGTACTGTGCTCTCCGCAGTAAAATATTCCCTCGTGTCGCTCCCTGAACCTGACAGAGAAATTTTCCATACAAGCTTAAAAATGTTACTGTTACACCGCTTTCAGCACAATGGCCAAGCAAAAATGGGCTGCAGGTTACCGAACCAAAACAGATGATGCCGTCAAGCATATGCAGCGGGATGCGCGTTTTGACCTCTTTTTCTATTTTGATAACAGCACACTCACCCTCCTTTGAGAGGTAGGCGCCCTGTGTAGTGACAAAAAGGGTATTGAGATATTTTTTCAAATCTCCTCCTCCGAGAGTGTATGAAACAATTTTTGAAGGTATACTTTCGCCGTTTTTCCCTGAACAATCACCTCCGGCAGGCACTCTTCTTTCAACGAGCAGAGCTTGCATTTCGGTCCGGGTTCAGGTGGCGGTGTTACTCCATTCCGAAAGAGGTCATGCACCCCTTCTGCAGCAAGAACCGTTTTTTCACGCAAAACATCATCGAAATCAACATCCAGTCGGTGCTTTGTCTGGCCGTAGAACAGTGCGCCTGCTGAAATTTGAATTCCAAGCATCTCCTCAAGGCACATGGCCTGGGCACAAAGCTGGATTTTATCTGCATCATGTTTTTTCGGTTTGCCGCGTTTGTACTCAACCGGAAACGGCTCCTCATGATCTTTCAACTTATGCCATTCCACCACGTCAGCTATACCCGAAATGCCAAGTATTGCGCTTCGCAATGCTGCACTTCTCGTTACACGGACACCGCTCCGGTATGATGTTTCACCGTTATCGACCCGTTCATGCATCTCCCGTCCCTCAGCAGTGTAGCCGTTCTCGCTCCATATCTGTTCCAGATGGATCAGCGCACACTGCCGGGGGCAGTAGACAAAATGCTGTAATGCTGACAGCATCACGAAATCGGATTCAGGGTACATGGCTTATGCAATTTTTCTTAACAGAGTTACCTTTCCTAGATTAGTTTCATCGATAGTAATCTGATAATCTTCATAAAATCTTGCAGGACCATTTGAAAGAGGTTTTCGTTCAACTTTAATTCTTTCAAATAACTTGTGAGCAGGAGTGTTCCCCAACTCAGACTCGTGTTGAAAAACGAAAAGTTGACGGGATGCCATCTCACCACGAGATGCAGAGCGATCATGATCAAACATATTAATCAATGCAGACCATAGCAATTCAAGATCGTCTTCTGTGAAACCTGTTTGTTTTGCTAAAGGAGCAGAAATAAATCCATGAACCCTGTACAAACCATATGGTACAATGGATTTTCTTGCACCAAGTCCTTTATCACTCGATTTATCCACGTTTACTGCTGCTGTTCTTGACATTGCAATCTCTAATCCGACGATTGGCTCGATACTTCTCGAAAAACTCAATTGAACAGGACCGCGTACTTGTCCGCAGGTTTTATCACCTGTCGACATAACTGCTCCAAAAGTACGAACATCAAAAAAGTTTTTACACATCCACTTCTTTGCGATAACTGATTTTCCGTCAACAAACAATTCTTTTATTTTCGCTTTTGAAGCATCAGTAATATTTTTTAGTTTTTCCACATCTTTCTTTACTTTGTCAATATCCGAACTCAACTGGAAATAAATTGCGTCGTTTTCAAAACCGACTCCTTCAGGATATTCCGCAAATGAACTTAACTCACCTCTTAAATCCGCAGGAACGAATACGTATATTTTTTCATCAGTCAAAGCATTATGCGCTCTTTTATGGTGTTCAGAAAGAAACTCGCCTTCTCGCACATGGATCTCGTAAGGAGATTCATTTTTTTTCAATAGTTCTACATAATTTCTGATTTTTCTTTTCAAGCATACATCCGTTGTAATTCCGTGCCCAGTCTCAGGATCAATACGCGGTAGATTTCCGGCATCAGGGTCACCATTTGGGTTCCCATTTTTAACATCAAAAAGCAGTACAAACTCATAACGGTTTTCAATGGTCTGAGTCATTATTAGTCTCCTTAGTTATGGTTCAATATCATTTATAAAAAGCATTTTTTTGCTGATAATATGCAATTGCAAACAAGCCTTGTTGCTTCAAATTTAAAAGTGCAGGGAATGTATCAATATGTTCAATAATTTCACGTATTCTGCGATCAGAAATATCCCCATAGTCTGATTTTCCAATATGATGGTGTGATAAGCTAATTAATCGAGGGAAAACACTGGCTGGTGTAGTAGATGCAGCAGTATAATATCGGTCTTTTATCGATGCATTAACATTTCCTATAGCATCAAACTGCGCTTTTTCTAATACAGCAAAAAGTCGCCCAAGAAGATATTCGATCTCCCGTCGTTCTGTGTCCAATGACATTGGTACCTCCATTTTATAGTTTCTTTGCAATACTGCTTTCAGAATCGATGCACGTAAATAGTTAACCTTGTCCACCCTTATTCTCCCCAACACTCCTTGAAATAGATGTTGTGGGTAGTTCACTCCTGTAAGGATTGACCGCAGAAGTGCTCCACCTAAAACAGGAGAAATATCTTTAGGTTCTCTAACAGTTTCTTTAAGTAAATGCCAGATTCCTGGGCAAATAACATCATCTTTCTTACTTCTTTCCATTTGTAAACATAAGAAATGTTCTCTTAATCTTTTCATCATTTTATTAACGGTGCTAACGTAGGAAAAACGGAGAGAAAGTCTGGCTTTGTTGAGAGAAAATCCAAGAATAAAAAATTTTAATTCTTTTTCTTTTTCAATATCATCTGGTAGTTTTCCATCACGTATAGTTTCTAAAAACTTTTGAATAGGTATGTTTGCTATTTTATCTTCTATTGATGGGTTCAAAAGAATTCCCATAAAATTTTCAACTGAAGATTTTTTTTCTGCCCAAAAAACTGTTGTGGTTTCTGCTATTTGTAAACGTTGCGTTTTACTTCGGAATAAGTATTTAAGAGCTGTTGAACTTTTGAATTCTGCTTCAACCGAAATTAGTGCATTTTCGCCTTTTTTCTTGCCATATGACTCATAAGATACATCATTAAAAGAAACCAACGAGGCTCCAGAACCAAATTTAAATTGGGCATATTGCGTTTGAAGATCGTGAATTTTTCCATCTATAAGACTAAAACCTTTTTTGTATTCTTTTTTTAAAAGATGATTAGTCCAAAGTTTTCTAACTTCAACTCGCTCATGAATAAATTGAGAGTCCCCAAAAAGTTTAAAGGCTACCCACTTTCCTTTATTTCCTGAAATCTCTTTCCAGTTTTTTAAGCCAATTGAGTCCAAAGCATTCCATTTCTTCAAAAAAGATATAACAGCAATAACACCTTCGTCTGAAGAATTACTGCATACTTCTGAAATTAAGTTAACAAATGAAGAGTGGTGTTCATTTTTCTCAGTATTTCCTGACATTCCAAAAAAATAATCAGCCTTATCTACCATAAAGTTTGGAGTTTCCTTTGCACCTCCACCAGCACGAACATTTACTTCATTTGTATAGGGCGTTTTAGATAAATAATATTCAAATACATTCGGTTTTATAGGCTTTCGGCTTTCTTCAGGATCACCGATAAGATTACCTTCTTTATCAATGGTAACAAAAAAGCCAATATCTTCCATGCTAAAACCATATGGAGGAACGTCATCATTTATAGCAAGTCTATCATAGAGTTCTATTAATGACTGAAAAATCATGAGACGGCCTCCTGTTTACAATTAATAATGCCATTGTGCATGATGGCTCGAAAAAAACGAGCAGTCATGTTATTTTCAAAATCAATATCATGTAGCATATATCCTAAATCCTGTTCACCAGAAAGCAATGATTTCGGAATATCAACACACCACTCGAAATTAACAGGAAACTCACGACACCCGAAATATGGACGATGAAAACATTGACCTGCTTTTGCTCGTCTTGTAAAAATATCTAAATGCTTTCCTTCATTATTATCTTCTTTCATAGAAAAATAAAAATGAGCTTCAATAATATATTCAACATCTCGAAGCACCATTGACGCTCTTTGTTGACGAGTATCTGAGTCATCCACAATAATACTAATTGGATACTGTCCTACCATATCAACTCTATTTAGACTTGTCTTTTTTGCAACTTCATTACGGCGAATATTTTCAAAACGGATAGGCTTTAAAACATGAATCCTATCTATTATCCATCGAATAGATGGTTTCCAGTAAATTGCTTCTAATATGCCTCGTGCTGCCGAAGGTGTCATCACATCATACGACACTCTTTCAACCTTCATTTCTGGTCGAGTAAATAATGCGTAGTCGCCCCAGACTCGTAACTTTATTCCATAGCTCATTACTTGATGCTCCTTGGGTTAATGAATAAATGCATTCCCTTGTGGCGTCGAACATTTTAAACCAGTGTTACTTGAATACAACACATCTGATATCAAGACAAAAATACCCGGGACTATCACTTCAAGAGATTTTTGTATTTCCTTAATTTGATTACTGTGTATTTGTACTGTGTATTTTTGGAGTTTTCGTAAAATTCGTCCTTTATATTTTGAATATTTTAACTCTTCAACCATTGTTAGTGAATTTTGATCAAGTGCTATAATAACTGGAATTGTTGCTGAATTTATTATTTCGAAATCAGCAAGCTTCTTAAATTGAATTTCTCCTGATTGAGCTGTTTGACACAGAGAAACGATTCCTTCTGAATCCATACGTTGCTGGTTTTTCCAAAAATAGTCATAAAAATACTCACGAACACATTCCGGTGATGTGAGTTTTCCTTTAAAAAGATCAAACAATTTTTCCGCCGATTGAGCTGCTTGTTTTATAAATGGAGTGATCGGTAAATCAGCAAAAGAAAAAACAAATACTTGACAGGCTTTTTCATGTAAACCATTTCTATTACACCGCCCAGCGGCTTGAGCAATACTATCAATCCCTGCAACAACTCTGAATACACAAGGGAAGTCCACATCTACTCCAGCCTCAATCAATTGTGTACTAACAACGCGGCATGGCTCTCCGTCGTGTAATCTCCTGCGAATTTCATTCAGTTTATTGGTACGATGAAGAGGATACATCAAGGCGCTTAAATGAATAGTTCCATCTGATTTTGGCAAAGCATTATATATATCCAATGCCTGTTGACGAGTGTTGACTATACATAAAACCTGTTCATAATTGGATAGTTTTGTTGCAACATCCTGTACCGAGAGTTCTCCAATAAAAGACTCTTCAGTCCGCTTTAATGCTCCAAACAGACTATGCACATCCTGAATAATTTCTCGTACACCCTGTAACCCACTTTGAAACTGTTCCGAATATTCGATAGCAGGTTGTGTTGCCGTACAAAGAATTGATGAGACACCATAGTTGAGTGAAAGCTCTTTAATCACCTCCATGCAGGGGGACAATTTTTCAACAGGAATTGCTTGAACCTCATCAAATATGACAATACTATCCGCTACGTTGTGTAACTTTCGACAGTATGATGTTTTGCTAGCATAAAATGAATTAAAGAACTGTACGTTTGTTGTCACAATAATCGGGGCATCCCAGTTTTCTGAGGCCAAGAGAGATTTCCAGTCTGATTCATCAACCATAAAGTTGCAATGATGCTCAAGTATGGCATCATCGCCTAGCATATCCCTGAATACTTGGGCGTTCTGCTCAATGATGCTTGTGAATGGAATCACATATATGATTCTTCGCTTACCATATTTTTTAGCATGAGCCAATGCAAAGGCAAGCGATGCTAATGTTTTTCCGCCTCCTGTCGGTACTGTCAAAGAAAAAAGTCCTGGATCAAACTCTGCACTTTTCAAACAATCATTCAACACCTTTTCGCGGTACTGGTTTACAACCGTTGTCGAATCAGCTTTGTTTCTCAGGGCATCGAAGTTTGTTGAAAATCGTTCAGAGAGTTCATCCAGAGCAGGATACCCCGACCGCCAGACAGATTTTTTGTTACTCAATGATGCTTCAGTGTCCAAATAGTCGGCATCAACGAGACAAGAAAATAACATCCTCACAAAAAACTGAATAATAAACCCTAAACGATTCTGCTCGATTTTGGAAAGCGGTAATAATGAAGGCAGTTTTGGAGCAGAATGCGGAAAATCAACATCAGTAAAATCTTCCATCAATCGAGATTTTAACGCAGCAATTGCGTCATCATGCCAGTTCGGCAAACCGCCATGATGCCCAGCAATACAGTAAGCAAGTAATTTTCCTGCTTGATCAGATTGCTTATAAAGTTCTTGAGCACCTACAATTGCATGGACAGGATGCCCACTATAAAACGCAGAAAATTCATCCGTAACATTATTTTCATGACGCAAATATGCTTGCCAAGATAGTGTACCTTTTCCTAAATCATGCCAACGTCCTGCAATATCTGCCCAATTTTCTGCACCAAAAAAACGAGCAAATCCAGCAGCCATTTCAGCAACCGCTTGCAAATGATCTTCTAATAGATGCCAGTTCTCGGAAGGTTCGCTTGGTCTTGAATGAGCGTAATATCTCCAAAAATTCTCATTTTGAAGCGCACCAGCAGAGGAGTGATCAATCTTGCTCATGATTCTCCTCCGTATAATCCCCGTTATTCTTGCGGATATATTCCTGCCACTGAGGATTGTATTTTCCGAGATCATGTAACAGACCAGCCGTTTTGGCCCAAACACCATTGCTGAACTCATCTGCGAATAGGGCTGCCTTCTCCGCAACCCGTGTAAGATGTTCCTTCAAGTCATGCTCCATCCATGAACCATCCGGATTTTGGCGAAGATGTGCGACTGGTCGAACTGATTGTTGTGTCATGGAAATAAATAGGTTTGAGCCGATAAGTCCATTGCAAGAAGAGGTTATCCCGTTACTGCAGAATACATAAAAATTTTGTTAAACAAAAAATTAACGTGTTTTTATTTGGTAATTTACGAGTTACAGGTGTTGCGTGATGTCCGCATTAATTTTGCAACCGATCACATAACCGGGTTACTGCACATATTCGGAAATATATACAGTTGTCGTGGCTGTTGGAAGCGTCAAGGCCATGCGCAGGGGAGCTTTTTTTGTGGAATGATGTTGGGGCAGATGTTCCTTTTTTATGGATATTTTGCGTATTATTTGTCTGTTGCGGTTCGTTTATCAATGTAAACCCGGTTTATTATGCAGCCTATTCGCATCAACAATTACTGTTTTAACCATATCCATACCTGGATACAGTACGACAAGCGCTTTCCCCAGTTTATTGAGGTTGTTATTGAGGTTTTTTATCCTGAAAACCGGCAGGCTGAGGGTCTGGTGATGTTCAACCATGGCTTTCTGATTGGTAATGATCTGCTCTATTATCCGAAAAAAATTATTGGTGGGCTGTTGAATGATAATCCGCTTTTTGGCATCAATCCTTCCCGATATTATAACTATACGTCGGCCATTGTGGAACATAATTGGGCTATGGCTTTTGTAACGGCATCACACATGCAGTCGGTTGCCATGCCATGGATCGATTTCGGGGGTAATCCGAGGGTGGGGCAGGATGCTTATGCTGCGGCCTCCTACCTGATCAAATATGGGGCAACTGATGAGTTTTATAAAATTGATGAACATAACAGGAATCGTTCTTTTTATAACAGGGAGCTGATTTTGCAGACCGGGTTTATGAAGAATAATAATGTTATTTTTGCCGGTCACTCGGTTGGTGGCGCACATGCCCAGGTAGCTTCGGTTGGTTTTGAGAAGCTGCAGGAAATTGGTAAAGATACTTCCCGCTCCTTTGATCCGGTGCTTTTTGATCGGGAGTTTGTTCCTGCCCTCTCTTCTGCCATGTCTTCCTGGTCTGCTGAAGAGCGGGCAAATCCTGTGGGATATCTTCAGCTTTCTCCGGTTGATATGAAGGTTCCTCTGCTTGCGCCGGGAATGGAACGTTATCGGGATGTGCTTTCCGAATCACCGATTCCCGGTATCATGATTATTGGTGAGTGCGACAATGCCTGCCTCAATATGTCGCAGCCGCCTGCATGGTCTTCTGATGCTGCAAAGAAGACCGAATTCACGCAACTCTCTTCACCAACGAGTTGGTCGGCGGTTGCCAGTGTTGAGTACGGCAGTCATTGTGGTTACCTGACAGAAAAAAGCCCGCTCTGCAGTGTTGCTGATATAAAAAATCCCTGCAAATCAAACAAGGAAAAGGAGCCCTATAAGGCTGGAGGAGATGAAACGCTCTTTACGACAGAGCTGATCAAAAATTTTATTAACCTTTATCCGGAAAATGATGGTTTCAATGGCGGGTTCAAAGGTGATTTTGATCAATGGCGTGGCAGCAATTTCATGAAGTGGCTGAACAGGAAGAGCCCTGACGGGGTTATCAATCTTGTTCCGTTCAGTGATGGAGAGTATGTCAGTTTTGCTCGTGATTGAGCGTACTGGCGCCTGCAGAGTGTGCTTTGCAGGCGCCAGAAGAGGATGTCAAGGCTCTTGCAGTGGAGTGGGGTTAAAAATATGATAGAGAGCCAGGGTCAGTGATTTCATGGTAACAGGCTTCTGCAAAAAGTTAACTCCACGTTCCAAAACATTGTCTTGGGCAATGATATCTGCGGTGTAGCCGGACATGAAGAGTATTTTAAGCTCCGGACGAACAGAAAGCAGTTTTTTTGAGAGTTCGGATCCATTCATCTCCGGCATGATAACATCTGTTACCAGCAAATCAATCGTTCCACTGAAGTTTTCCGCTCTCTTTATGGCTTCTGCGGCTGTTGCGGCTGCCAGAACTTTGTAGCCATTGTGTTCAAGCATAAGCTGGCAGAGTTTGAGAATAGGCAGTTCGTCCTCTACAAGCAGGATGGTTTGATGGCCTGTATACATCAATGTACTCGTCGGTGTGGTCTCAGCCGCTGGTGGTGGCGCATTGTAGAGAGGCAGATGAATGGTGAAGGTCGTTCCTTTTTTCAGTTCGCTCAAGCATGAGATGGTGCCGTTGTTCTGTTTAACAATCCCATAGACCGTTGACAGGCCAAGACCGGTACCTTTTCCGGGCTCTTTCGTGGTGAAAAATGGTTCAAAAATATGGTCAAGATTGTTCTTCTCAATCCCGCATCCATCATCACTGACAGAAAGCGTCACCGATTCACAAGCTGGCTGTTCGGGGTCGCTGCTCTTATGGGCGAGGTGATGGCCTGTTTCGATTGTGATTGTGCCATTATTGGTTATGGCATCCCGGGCGTTGACACAGAGGTTGACAACAATCTGGTCTATCTGCGATGGATCGATTTTGAGATGGGAGTTTTTGCTGTTCGGGATCCATATCAGCTTGATATTTTCACCAATGAGGCGTCGCAGCATGGGAAGCATTTTTCCAATCAAGTTGTCCAGCTCAAGAACTTCAGGCATGATGATCTGTTTGCGGGCGAAGGCAAGGAGCTGTCGGGTCAGATCGGCAGAACGGGTTGCGGCTTCCCGGATGGCCTCAAGATCGGTATAGACTGTCTGGGATGGATCAAAATGTTCAAGGGCCATTTCGGTGTGGCCGAGAATAAGCGTAAGCATATTGTTGAAATCATGGGCGATTCCGCCGGCAAGTCTTCCTACCATCTCCATTTTCTGGGATTGGTGAAGCTGATCTTCAAGTTTTGCTTTTTCTGCCTCACTCCGTTTGAGTTCCGTGACATCAATCAACGATCCGGCGATAAAATCAGGCGCACCCTGTTCATTCAAGACAATTTTTGCTGTGTTGCTGAGTGTGGCGATGGTACCATCCATGAGGAGAAAATCGGCCTCAAAATTGTTGATATGGCCCTTTTTTAAAAGAAGTTCCCGGATTCTTTCGCCATCTTCCGGGTGAACGTAGGATTGTCGGGTATCCTGGGAAAACCAAACATCTCTCTCTGATTCCCTGCATTTGGCAATCTCAAGGCAATGCTGGTTTGCTGCAATTATTTTTCCCTTCATGGTCGATTGGTAGAGCCCGATCGGGACGCTCTCAAACAGTTCACGGTACTTTTTCTCACTTGCCTGTAAAGCGTTCTCGCTCTGCAGACGCTCCAGTTCGCTGGCAGCACGCACGGATAGTATTTTAAGTGCGGTTTCTGCAAACTGTTTTTTTTCAAGGGGTTGGCGTCCAATAACGGCAATGAGGCCGATTGGTCGCTTTTTATGGTCCCAAAGCGTTACCCCGACATAACTTTCTGCCCGAAGATCTTTGAGTACCTGATCGTGTGGAAAGAGTTGACACACCTTTTCCTGAAAACAACAGACATCCTTGCCGACGACATCCCCACAGGGAGTGTCGTTCAGGGAATAGACGACATTATCCTCAAAATGATCGTCACACCAGACTGCAAGCGTTCTGGCCGTCAAGCCGTCACCATCCAGGCTGTCAATACGGACAAAATTCATCTCAAGGCTATTGGCGATGTATCGGGCAAGGGCATTAAAGAATGGTTCTTGCTCTGAACCATAGCTTGCAGAAGAGAGAAAACGTTGCAGATCGTCGATTTTTTTCTGTTCTGTAATGTCAATACCGGTTCCGATCAGGAAGGGATTGCCATCCACGACTATTCGGCGGCCTGTCATCAGGAACCACCGAAATTCGGGCCCTCCATGAAGCAGTACTCTTGCTTCCACATTTTCTTCGAGGCCATATTCAAGCACGTTCACCATTTTTTCCTGAACAAACTCCCGATCTTCCGGATGAATCGTTGAAATGGCCGCGACATCTTGCATCTCACTTTCCGGCTTTCCGACAACGTGATCTCGCTGAAAGCTATTCCACCCGCTATAGGTACCCTCTGTGTTGATGATATAAAAACTGCCGGGAATACTGTTGATAATGCTTTTACTGAACTGTTGTTCTTTTTTTCCCTTTTCCTGAGCCATTTTCAGCTCAGTAATATCTATTGTGATTCCAACGTATCGATTGACCACTCCATCACTATCTTTGAAGGGCGTGCCTTGTGACATCACCCAGCGCTCCTGGCCGGAAGTAGAGCGGACACGCCATTCAACAGTAAACTCCTGCCCACGTTCAACTGCGTTCAAAACAATTTGTTCAACCTGATCTCTCTCTTCATCCAGCATGGACAATTTCCATACCTCGTAGGTTGCCTGGCAGGAAAAGGGTTCCAGGCCAAGCAGACGCCAGAGCTCTTCCGACCATATGGTGTGGTTGCTCTGTAAATCCCACTCCCAACTGCCGGAATGGGTTGCATCAACAATAAGTCGCTGGCGTTCATTGGTGACAAGCATGGCCTGAGCCATCCTTTTATGCATGGTAATATCCGAGAGCATGGCGCGGCAGCTCTTTTCATTATCATTGATGCGCGCTTCAATGCGTACGGTTTTCTGGCTGCAAGTATCCTTGTCAGATGCGGAAAGTTCAACTTCACAAGAGGTTGGCTCTTTGTGGCTGAACACATTCTTTAGCAGTGTGGCAAACGTCGTGCGGTCTGAGGGAATAATAAACTTGTTCAACTGTTTTCCGCGCAACCGGGATCGTGAGATATCAAGAATCGTTGCAGCGGTGAGGTTCAATTCGATGATCTCACCGTCCGGTGCAAGGGTCAGGTATCCCAATGGGGCGAAATCATACAGATCGGTGTATCGTTCAAGACTTTTTTCCAGCTCTTTTCTCGACTCTCTCAGTTCTTGTTGCTGTATTTCAAGTTCGATCTGGTGAACTGCCAGTTCATGAATCAAACGAAGCATCTCCTCAGGTGAAGAGGAGAGATGCATGTTTGTCAATTGACTTTTTTGCAGGCGCTCTTCAGCTCGGGAGCGCAATTCAGAAAAATCATCAACAGGTGAAGCGTTTTGAGACATGATCTGTTTTTCCGGAATCAAATTTTTTCAGGAATTCGGGTTATTTATTTCAAAAAATGTTGTAAAGAGGTGGCTGTTTTTGTCCTCTTCATCTTGTAATCTGTTCGAGTTACTGATTTTAATCCATCGTGTTTTGCGATCCTGGGCGTGGATAATGCCGATAACGACTCCGTTTATCGTCTTGCCGGAGCGCAATGCGTCCACAACAGGGTTTTCCTCGGGAGGCAATTCTGAGCCGTCTGCCTTGAGCAGTTTCCATCCAAGATCGGCAATATTTTTACCGAGCATCTCTTTCATGGAAATTCCTGTAATTCGCTCGGCCTCTTGATTTGTCATTGTAATACATCCTTCGGCCTGATGAACGATAATCGCAACAGGCATGGTGTCAATCACAAAACGGAAACTCTTCTCAATCTCTCGCAGACTTGTTTCGAGTTTCTTGGCGACAGTGATATCAGTAAAGGTAATTACCAGGCCGTTAATACGGTTTTCCTGTGTTCGATAGGGCATGATCTTGACGCTAAACCACCGATTGTTACTTGCAGAAACCTGTTTTTCACTGAAAACAAGAGTATGAAGAACCTCGCGGGCATCTTCAAGCAGTGCAGGATATTGCAGTTCGGTAACAATATCGGTTATGGGACGTCCAACATCGCTTGCAATGAGTTTGATGATGGATGATGTCCGGTTGGTGAAGCGTCGTATGTTGAGCTCATCATCAAGAAAAAGTGTTGCAATGTCCGTGCTGTTCAGCAGGTTTTTCATGTCATTGTTGGCCTGTGAAAGGTCAGTCACTTTTGATTGCAGTTCATGGTTAACCGTCTGCAGCTCTTCGTTCAGCGACTGCATCTCCTCTTTTGATGTGGTTAACTCTTCATTGGTACTCTGCATCTCCTCATTGGCTGACTGCATCTCTTCATTCGTGCTTTTCAGTTCCTCCTCCGAGGTCTGCATCTCTTCACGTATGGTGATAATTTCCTCTTTTGCTTGTTTGAGTTCTTCAGCAAGTGAGGCAAGCCTCCGGTCATTGAAATCTGCAACGGGATTCTGATCCAGATTTTCTGCTGTTTTTTTTGCAACTTCGGTAAAAACAATCATGAGCATGTTTTTAGGGGAATCCGGTTTTTCAATCAACCTGACGGTCAGGTCAATGATTTTTGTTCCTCCGTTTGTTCCGACTGCCACTCCCGTTTTGGAAATCTCGCCTTTCTCGCGGAGCACATTTCTGATCAGAATATTCAGCTCATAGCCAATCCCTTCCCTTGCCATTGCGAAGATGTTCAGGTTTGCTTTTCCTGCTGCTGGTTCGAGGTAGTTCCCTGTACGACCGCTTATGTAGAGAATGTCGCCATGCTCATTGGTCAGTACTGCTGCGGGAGTATAATACTGGAGCAGGAGCTTATCGCATATGGTACTCAGGTTGAGATCGGATGTCATCGGTTTGCCCTGTGTGACCGGAAGAGTTGAACTGTCGTGTAAAGGATGGGTAAAAGATGCGGGGAAATCAACATACTCAGCCCTCTCTGCCTGATGCATATGACGGAAAAGACGGGCCTTGCTGTCAAGAGTCTGAAACAGTTGGCCACAGTATCCGATTGTTTCAGCGCTTCCAAGAAAGAGGATTCCGCCGGGATTAAGGCTGTAATGAAATAACGGGATCAGTTTTTTCTGCAGCTCTTGCTCCATGTAAATCAGCAGATTGCGGCAAACGAGAATATCGACCTTGCTGAAGGGTGGATCCATAATAACGTTATGGGGAGCAAAGACAATGGTTTCGCGAATCGCTCTTGTAATTCTGTAGCCCCGGTCATCTTTTTCAAAGTATTGACTGATACGCTCCGCAGAAACATCAGCAGTAATATTGGATGGATAGATTCCTGTTCGGGCTTTTTCAATGGCATTTTTGTCGAGGTCTGTTGCAAAGATCTGGAGCTTGAAATTGCCGGGATGCTTTGTTGTTGCAAGGACTTCTCTGAAGACAATCGCGAGGGAATAGGCCTCTTCACCTGTTGAACATCCTGCCACCCAGGCCCGAATAATACCGCCAGATGGACGGGATGCGAGAATGGAGGGTATGCCATCTTTTTTAAGAATTTCCCAGGCATCAGGATCCCGGAAAAAGCTGGTTACCCCTATCAGCAGCTCCTTGAAAAGCAGCTCGATTTCCTGGGGATTCGTCTGTAAAAAATGGACATAGGTAGAGATTTTTTCAATTTCGTGAATACCCATGCGCCGTTCGATGCGGCGATAAATCGTGTTTTTCTTGTAGAGTGAAAAATCATGTCCGGTCTGTGTTCGAAACAGAATAATGATTTTTTTCAGCGAGCTCAGTGCCTGCTCCTCGATGGTTAAGGCCGGTTTTAAGATGACGGGAAGATGTTTTACATAAGCAATGATTTTTGAGGGAAGATTTTCTGCTGGTACGATAACGTCAGCCAGTCCTTCGTCAATAGCGCTTCGCGGCATTCCGTCAAACTTCGCGGAAGCTGGATCCTGTACAAATACTCCACCACCTTTTTCCTTGATGGCGCGTAGTCCAAGTGTGCCATCGGAACCCATTCCAGAGAGAATCACGCCGATGGAATGCTGTTTAAGGTCATCGGCCATTGAACGAAAAAAGAAATCAATAGGAAGTCGAAGACCACGTGGTTTGACCATGTCAAGTAAAAACAATTTCCCGTGCAGTATCGACATGTCCTGGTTCGGAGGAATCAGATAGACATGATCCGGCTCGATTTCAAGATTGTCGCTGACCTGGCAGACAGGCATTGCCGTTTCCCGCTGAAGCAGTTCAACCATAATTCCCTTGTGCGTCGGGTCAAGGTGCTGTATGATAACAAAGGCCATGCCGCAGGGATAAGGAACATGCTTCAGAAACAGTTCGAGCGCTTCAAGTCCACCGGCCGAAGAGCCAATGCCGACGACCGGGAAAGGAATTTTTTCTTCACTCTTGAGTGCATGCTCTTCACTTGCTTTAATTTTCTGGCTGCTTGCGGGGGTTTTTGTCATGATACATCTTTGTTTTGAAAACTTTTATCCGTATTCGGCAGCAAAAGTTCTGAAAGGTACCTTATCTGCGCTGAGATAACTTTGCCGTGTTTTGTGCCGGGAAAGTTTCATCATCTTCATTTCCGAATCTTCCAATATAGCTGATTGTATTATGTTTTATCAGTTAATAAAAGAGCCGTAAAGAGGGAGGCCGCAGTGTTCCGGTGTTCTTGCGCCAGCTTTTTTTTGAAAGATGTTGCCGTGAGTTGTGTGACCCATATGCTTGCTGCTCTTGACAGGCCAGGAAACTTGTTGAAAAAGGAAAATTCCCTGGGCAATCGCAAGCATTTCTTTTGTTGCATGTTCAACTTTGAGTCCGGTTTGTTACTTTATAGAACATAAGTTATTGCTTTTAACATCAACAGGCTCGATAATGGTGAACCCTTCGACGATTGTTCCACGTGAGATACCATTCAATTATACTTCCGCAGGTGATCGGCAGGCAATATCGTTCCTGCTCGGTCGGGATATTGTGCAGATGCTTGATGAGCTGCGCGATCTGCGCGTTACCGGAAGGTCGGCACGCTTGCTTATGGGTATTATTGGTGAAATTCTTATTCACCGCCGTAATCCCTATCTCTTTCAGGAGCTGGTGAACTCTTCAACCCGACGCCGTCGTCTTTTTGAGAGGGCCTCTGCCGAGCTTGATACGATTGTTGAGATGGCCAATGGTGAAGAGAGGGTTTCGGCTATTGTGGCGGCTCTGCGTGAGCAACTTGAGCGGTTTCGTTTGGCTGTTGAGAAGACGCCTGAACTTCGTCGGCGAATGAAGCGGGAGCTTGGCGCTGTTGTGGGGGTGAAAAATGTGCTTTTTGATCCTTTTTCTCTTGCCGCACATGCTACCGATGCTACCGACTGGAGGCTTCATCTTCCTTCGGCAGTGGTTACGCCTGATCAGGAGTCGCAGGTTGCTCCGCTGATTACGGCGATTGCTGCGCTTGGCCTCAATATTATTCCTCGGGGCGCCGGTACAGGGCTGACCGGAGGGGCGGTGCCGTTGCGCTCGAAGTGTGTGATTATTAATATGGAAAAACTGAACCGCATCCGGGGTGTTTCGGTGCGTGATTTTCAACTGGAAAATGGTCAGATATGCCAGGCGTCAGTGATTGACGTTGAAGCGGGTGTGATTACTGAACATGCGATGGAGGCGGCTGATGAGCAGGGTCTTGTGTTTGCTACCGATCCCACCAGTGAGTGGGCTTGTACAATCGGGGGCAATATTGCGGAAAATGCCGGTGGAAAGATGGCGGTTCGCTGGGGTACCTGTATCGACAACCTGCTTGAGTGGCGGATGGCGATGCCTTCGGGAGAAAACTGGACGGTAAAGCGTGCTGATCATCGGTTGCGGAAAATTATGCATGAGGATACCGTCGTTTTTGAGGTGTGGAATGAGTCGGGCAAGAGGATTGATCGTATTGAACTGCTCGGAACTGATATTCGTAAAAAAGGGCTCTGGAAGGATATTACCAATAAGGCGCTCGGGGGAGTACCCGGTTTGCAGAAGGAGGGTACGGACGGGGTGATCACCTCGGCTCTTTTTGTGCTCTATCCGAAGTACCCGGAAAAGAGGACGCTCTGCCTTGAGTTTTTTGGGCCTGATATGGATGAGGCAAGCCGGGTGATTCTTGAGCTTTCGAAAATATTTCCGCTCCATTCCGAAAATCGTGAGGCTTTGCTTGCTCTTGAGCATTTTGATGATGAGTATATCCGGGCTATTGATTACAAGGTAAAGGCGCCCCGTGCCCAGACACCGAAGGCGGTGCTGCTGATTGATATTGCCGGTAACAGCGTAGCGGAGGTGGAGTGCGGTGTGGAGCGGGTGGAACGGCTGCTCGATCCCCATCCAAATACCTTGATGTTTCTTGCAAGGGATAGTGCGGAGGGTGTCCGCTTCTGGGCTGACCGTAAAAAGCTTGGCGCTATTGCCCGGCGAACCAATGCGTTCAAACTTAACGAGGATATTGTTATTCCGCTTGAAGCGTTGGCAGAGTTTGCCCGTTTTATTGATCATCTCAATATTGAGGAGGAGCGGTATGCGCAGCATCGATTTGTGGAGCGTGCACGCGCTCTGCTTGAAACTTCGAAAGTAAGCGAGGATGGTGGCCAGTTTGCCTCAAAGATTCCTGCCGGGGTTGAGCTTTGCCAACTGTTCAGCTCAAAGATCGATGCAGAGCCTGAGGAGTCGCTCCGTTCGCTTGCTGTTGTGCAGGAGCTTTGCAGTGAGCTTGGAGAGCTGGTGCAGGGGTATCCTGATATGCAGGCAGCCCTTGATGGCGCATACCTGCATGTTCGTGATCGTCGCATTGTGCTGGCTACGCACATGCATGCGGGCGATGGCAATGTGCATGTCAATGTGCCGGTACTTTCAAATGACAGGCCCATGCTTGAGCGGGCAGACAAGGTGATCGACCATGTTATGGAAAAGGTGGTCTCTCTTGGTGGTGTGGTGTCGGGCGAGCATGGTATTGGGGTTACCAAACTGAAGTATCTTGATCCGGCCATTGTTGAAGAGTTGTCGATGTATCGTCGCCGGGTTGATCCGAAGGGGATTATGAATCCTGGCAAGCTTGATGATTATGAGGTGCTTGACTCCATTTTTACCCCCTCATTCAATCTGCTTGAACTTGAGGCGCATATTCTCAGGCGAGCCCAGATTGCGGAGCTTTCAAAAAAGGTCGATTACTGTATTCGGTGTGGTAAATGCAAGATGGATTGCTGTGTCTATTATCCCTCGCGGGGAATGTTTTATCATCCAAGAAACAAGAATCTGGCGATAGGGTCGCTGATTGAGGCGCTTCTTTTTGATGCCCAGCGGGAGCGGACTACCGACTTTGCCCTTCTGCAATGGCTTGAAGAGGTGGCCGATCACTGTACCATCTGTCACAAATGTCTTAAGCCCTGTCCGGTGGATATCGACAGCGGGGAGGTTTCGGTGCTGGAGCGTGAAATTCTGTCGGAGTGGGGTTTCAAGCACTCCTCTCCGGTTACTGAGTTGACCTTGCGTTATCTCGAAAGTCGTTCGCCGGTGTTTAATGCCCTGTTTCGCCGTTCGGTGCTGCGGGTTGGCGGGGCGGTTCAGCGTGCGGGTAACAGGCTCTCTTCCTCTTTACAGTTGGAAAATAATAATCCGGTTCTTTATCCGCTTCGTCTGTTGCGCTCTGCGGTGCCACCAGTTCCTGAGGGTACCTTGCGTGATGTTTTGCCGGAGTGTGGCCCCGATCAGGTGCTGGTTTTTGAGCCTGCGGGTGAGGTGACGAGTAATGTGTTTTACTTTCCGGGATGTGGTTCCGAGCGCATGAATTCTACCATCTCTATGGCGGCGCTGCATCTGCTGCTTGAGCTTGGTGCAAGGGTGGTGCTGCCTCCTCCATTTCTCTGCTGTGGTTTTCCGGCGCATGTGAATGCAAAGAGCGACCAGTATTCGAGTATTGTGCTGCGTAATACCGTGCTTTTCAGCCAGATCAGGGAGATGTTCTCCTATCTCGATTTTGATGCCTGTGTGGTGACCTGTGGTACCTGTATGGAGGGGCTTGATGCGATTGAAACCGGCAAGATTTTTGGCGGAAAGATCGTCGATATTGCGGCTTTTGCCTTTGATAAAGGGATGAAGCTTGATGGCAAAGGAGATTATCTCTATCACGCTCCATGTCACGATTCGCTTTCGGGAAAGGCTCGGGAAACGCTGCATAAGCTGGGTGGGTTCGGCAGTGTGACCGCTGTAGCGCACTGCTGTTCTGAGGCGGGAACGCTGGCGTTGTCGCGTCCGGATATTACCGATTCCATGCTTCACCGTAAACGGGATGCCATTACGGAGCTTATGCATGGAAAAGAGAGGGCTGTCATTCTGACCAATTGCCCTTCGTGCGTGCAGGGACTTGGAAGAAATCTTGACCTGGGCATTGAGCCACAGCATATTGTTGTGGCTCTGGCTGAAAAGCGGTCGGGTTCCGGCTGGATGGAGTTGATGCGTGTTCAGGCGTCAAAGGGAACTGCGGTAAGCTTTTAAAAGCGGATCGTCACGATATTTTTTTCCTCTTGAGTATAAGACGGGATTCCTGTGTAATGCGCACTCTTATGCTCTCATTTTTGTACGTTCTTTTGATGAGAGGGGAGGAGCTTTGTAATCGTTAAATAAAAAGTGGTTATGGACGATAAAAAAATTCATGATGAACAGAAGGTGGTGGTTACCGATATTCGTATGCCTTTCTGGTCGATGGTGCTGTTTATGGTGAAGTGGGTATTCGCCAGTATTCCTGCCATGTTTATTTTTTCTGTTGTGGTGGGGCTTATTATGGCAGTTTTGAGTCTCATTTTTGGTTCCATGTGGGGATTTCACAATCTGTTTCGTGAAGGTGGATTACCAATGTGATGCGGAAAGGGGAGGGGGGATAAAAAAAGCTGAAACCGTAAGCTATAAGCCGAATTCTGTGAATTACCCGGAGACCGGGTAAGACTGCAGCCATTTATCTGATGCGGCTTACCCGAGAACTCTCCTTGCGGAATTGAACGGGCCGCTCTTTTTCCCCTGGGGGAAAAGTCCTCTTATTTAGCCTTGCTTCGGGGAGGTTTGCCAAGCACATGCCATTACTGTCATGTCTGGTGGTCTCTTACACCCCCGTTTCACCCTTACTCCGGTTGCCCGAAGCGGTCTGTTTTCTGTTGCGCTTTCTGTGACAAGCGGCTTGCGCCGTTATCCCCGGGCTTGAGTTTTGCAACTCTCGACCGGCACCCTGCCCTGTGAAGTTCGGACTTTCCTCTGCACAGCCCGGATGGGCTGCACGGCGACTGCACACTTGCGGTTTCAGCTTTTCAAAGAACCATCATGAAAGAGAGTGCGTTCATATTCAGAAACGCGTGTACCATTATTTTATTCAGCCTCTTCAAAGAGCCGCTCATGAACCACAATGCGACCGCAAGATTCACAAAGGTAGAATCCGCCCTGTACAATCATGGTGTGACGATTGGTTGGAACCCTCGTGTTGCATCCGGAACAGGCGTTGCGGTTCAGGCTGACAACCGCATTCTGTAAGGTGCCGCTTCTGAGATGGTCATATTTGTCGAGCAGTCTTTTTGCTTCGCTGGTAATCAGTGCCCGTTGTTCCATTACCTTTTTTTTCAGCAAATTAACATCCTCTGCTGTTTCAATGACAATGCTTTCCAGCTCTTCTCTTTTCTGGTCCACCTGTTTTTTCAGATCTTCAAGCTGCTGATGCAGGATGTCGTCGGGCATCATCTCTTCCGTAATTTCGTCATAGCGATTTTCTGCAATGAGCTGCCGTCCTTTTTTCTGGATTTCCTGTGCCCGCTGTATAGTATGGACGATATCCTGAAGCTGGATTTCGGCTTGCGCTATCTCTTTTTCTTCATATTCAATCTGCTTTGAGAGTGCGTCATATTCCTTGTTGTTGCGGGCGAGTGTCTGCTTCTCCTTGAAGTTCAGGATCTTGTTCTTGCACTCATTGATCGTTTCGTGCAATCGAGAGCGTGTTTTCAGATGTTCGTCGGCTATTTTTTTTCGTGATTCGATCTGGCGGGTGGTAAATACCAGGTCTTCATCCAGAGCATCAATCTCTTCCGGCAGCCCTTTTTGAAGGCTGACGATGCTTTCTATCTGATTGTCAAGGTGCTGAAGCCTGACAAGGAGGTTTATTTTGGTATGATCCACTACGGCTGATATTTTGGATTATTATAGGAACAAAAAAAAGCACCCTCTCAAGAAAAGGTGCATACCTGTGCGTTGTATGTGAAAAACCTGGTCTGAGCTGAATCGACTGATGATATGTTGTTAAGCGTATTCACGTGCATATCGCCTGGGAAGATTGTTGTGTGCCCGAAAGGAGACTCGAACTCCTACACCTTGCGGCGCGCGTCCCTGAAACGCGTGCGTCTACCAATTCCGCCATTCGGGCATTGCGTTATGCTCAGACCAGTACAGAAAAAATCTTATTTGATCTCCTTGTGCAGGGTATGACGCTGCATATTGGGGTTATACTTCTTCAAGATAAGACGTTCTGTGGTATTTTTCTTGTTTTTTGTTGTGGTATATCTTGAGACCGTTTTTCCCTCTTTTTTTGCTTCGGTACATTCAAGGGTGATAACGATTCTGTTTTCTTTTCCTTTTGCCATGGTAAACCTCAATCAGGTGTGAAATTGTAAAGAGCTGTGAATATAAAACCTAAAAGGTGATTTTGCAAGTAATGGGTTTTTTCTTTCCATGATAACGGGAGAAAAGCTATTTTTCTCACTTTATAACCCTTTAACAGGTAACTGCAACCGTGCTTGACAGTAATTTTTTTCGCTATACCGGTACGACGCTCTGCTGTGATGACGTCAAACTTGAAGAGCTTGCCGCCAATTTTGGAACTCCTCTTTTTGTGACCTCGAGGAGAAGCGTCATCGAAAGTTATAAGGCTTTCGAGTGCGCTTTTGAGGCGCTGCCCCATTTTACCTGCTATTCAGTCAAGGCCAACTATAATCTCAGTGTGATTCGTACGCTTGCTGAACTTGGCTGTGGGTGTGATGTTAATTCCGCCGGAGAACTCTATCGGGCATTGCAGTCTGGTGTTTCTCCTGATAAAATCATTTTTGCCGGGGTTGGCAAGAGAGAGGATGAGATTGTTTATGCCCTGCAGAGCGGGGTACTTATGCTGAAAGCTGAATCGCTCTCGGAACTGCGGGCTATTGACCGGATTGCAGGAGAGCTTGGTTTAACAGCTTCTGTTGCAATACGGATCAATCCGAATGTGACGGCTGAGACCCACCCCTATATTACCACTGGCGACAGCAAGGAGAAGTTTGGTATTGATGAGGCTGAGCTCTCGACGGTATTTTCGCTGCTTTCCCGCTTGCCGAATATCAAGCTTGTGGGGCTTGATATGCATATCGGGTCGCAGATTTTTGATCCGGAATATTATGTGGCGGCTACGGTGAAGCTGCTGGCGATTTTCAAGGCATCCAGAGAGCTTGGTTTTGCCATCGAATTTCTTGATATCGGCGGTGGTTTTCCGGTAACCTACGACCCCCTGAAACCGGCAACCCCGATTGAACATTTTGCTGAAAAGCTGGTTCCGATGCTGTTGCCTCTTGATGTGAAGGTGATTTTTGAACCGGGACGCTATCTGGTTGCCAATGCTTCGGTTTTGTTGACCAGAATTCTCTATAAAAAGAGTAATCATACCGGCAAGCAGTTTTTTGTGGTCGATGCGGGGATGACTGAACTGATTCGTCCGGCGCTCTATCAGTCGCATCATGAAGTTCAGTCGGTAACGTTTCATGAGGAAGAGGTTATTGCCGATGTTGTTGGCCCGATTTGTGAGTCGAGTGATTTTTTTGCCCGTCATCGGGCGATTGGAGCGGCAGAAGAGGGTGAGTTGCTTGCGGTGATGTCTGCAGGCGCTTATGCTGCCGTTATGAGCAGCAATTATAATGGCCGGCTTCGCCCTGCAGAGGTTCTGGTGAACGGGAGTGAAGTCAAGCTGGTGCGTAAACGTGAAACGCTGGAACAGCTTGTGCAGAATGAGCTGACCTGAAAGCGGGTCGCTCCGGATGGTTGGACGGGGTTACTGGTGGATGTTGTTGAAGATTTTAAGGGTTGCATCGGCCATGTTCAGGGTGTAGAAGTGGATGCCTTTGATATGATGGTCGATGAGCTCCTGAACCTGATTTGTAGCCCACTCAATTCCGACTGAAGCAACTTCGTCGTCATTTGCTGCAGTGAGTACTTTTTTCAGCAGAGCGGCGGGCACTCTTGCACCAAGTGCCAGTTCCGACATTCTGATCATCCCTTTTCGTGTGGTGATGGGCATAATTCCCGGGATGATGGGCACGGTAATGCCGCCAAGGGCGCAGCGCTCAACGAAGTCGAAGTAATCGTGGTTATCGAAAAAGAGTTGTGTGACAATGTAGTCAGCTCCGGCGTCAACTTTTTCTTTCAGATATTCGATCTCTTTCATCCGGTTTGGTGTTTCGGGGTGCCCTTCTGGAAAGCCTGCAACGCCGATACCGAAGTCGGGGTACTCTTTTTTTATGAAGCGAACCAGGTCTATGGCATACGGGAAATCCTTGATGGCATCAGCCATTGAGGTTGTCCCGGCTGGTTTGTCACCTCTCAGGGCAAGGACGTTATTGATGCCGTGCTCCTGATAGTTTCGCAGAATGGCTCCGGTCTCCTCTTGGTCGGAGCAGATGCAGGTGAGGTGTGATACGACGGTCAGACCGGTCTCTTTCTGTATCTTTGTTACCAGGTTATGGGTTCTTGATCGGGTCGATCCTCCGGCTCCGTAGGTTACGCTGACATAGGATGCGTGGAGTGGTGAGAGCGCTGCAATGGTTTCAAACAGTGTTTCCCACTCTTCATCTTTTTTCGGGGGAAAAAACTCAAAACTGAAGACAGGTTTGGCGGCAGAGTTCAGTATTTCTTTGACAAGCATGCAGAGTGTGACGTTTAGAGGCTTGAATGAAAAAAAAGAATATACAAAAACAATGATTTGCCTAACGTAGAAAAAATAAAGGAGCTGCGGTACTCTCTGCAGCTTTCCCTCGCGCCATACCCGGCGGTACGGCTGCTTGCTCTGGTTGTGTTGGGGATTCTTGCGGGCGTAAATCTGCCCCTTCCTGTTGAGGGGTGGCTGCTTTTTTGTCTCTTTGCTCTTCTTGTGCTTCTGGCCGGGTTGCTGTATGAACGGGTCAGGAATAAAGCTCCATATCCGCTTTTTTTCACTTCCATCGGTTATCTGCTTTTCCTCTTTTTCTCTTTTGCTGCGAGCAGTGATTACCGGCTTCATTATGCAGCCCGTGACGGGCTGTTGCGTTTTGTCGGTAAAAATGTGTTGCTGTATGGGCGGATTGTTGATCAGCCCCATTTTTCGGGCGCGGGAGTTGGCTGGATGATGGAGGTTGAAGAGTTGTTTGAAAACGGGCAGATCGTGAAGCTCCATGATCGGGCGAAGGTCTTCATGCGCAGTGTGGGGAAGCCGGATATCACTATTTCTTATGGTGATATGGTTCGGGTGAAGGGGAAGCTCGATCTTGTTCCTGAAGCATCCAATCGGGGTGAATTTGACCCCCGAAAAGCTGCTCGCATGAAGCAGCTTTCGGTGCAATTTTACTCTGCAGGGCCCTGGCAGGTGCAGCATGAAGGGGAGTCGGGGCTTAATGGATTTGATCGTTTCGTTGTCAAGCCGGTCTATAACTACATCACGAAGAGCCTTGAAGAACTTTTGCCGGATGGGGAGGAGCGAAAGCTTGCTGCCGGAGTGCTTACGGGCGAAAGAGAGTCGATGTCGGAGGAGGTGATTGAGGCGTTCAAGCTTACGGGTACAGCGCATATCCTTGCTGTTTCGGGGCTTAATATGGTTATGCTTGCCCTTGTTGTTCAAATCTGCCTGCAGCGCTTCCAGGTTACCACGGCAGGGCGCTGGATCTCTTTTGTGATTTTTTCCTTTATTTTGCTCGTCTACAGTTCTGTGACCGGCAACTCTCCATCGGTTAAACGCGCAGCCCTCATGTCTCTGGTGCTGATTGGCGGAGCGACGATCGGGCGGAAAAGTTATCCGGTTAATTCGCTTGCTGTTGCTGATTTTCTCATTCTTCTTTTCGACCCTTTCGATCTTCTGAATCCGGGATTTTTAATGACCAATGGCGCGGTGCTGGCCATTCTTCTGATCTCTCCCCATCTCATTGCTTCACCGCAAAAAGAAGGTGGGTTATTGCGGGGCGTCGCTCACTTTTTGCTCAGCAGTGTGATGGTTACTCTTGCTGCTATTATCGGGGTCTCGCCGGTGATTGCTTACTATTTCGGGACTTTTTCGGTTATCAGCATTCTTGCCAATATACCTGTGGTACTTTTTTCCACCCTTCTGATGTATGCTCTGGTTCCGATGCTTTTGGTTAATCTGGTGTCGGGCTATGTGGCTTCTTTTTTTGCTGCAACTTCCTTTTTTCTGGCAGAGCTTACCCTTCGTACGGCTTTGTATTTCAGCCAGTTTCCCTTTGCCTCTATAACCATCAGGCCCGATGCGATTGAAGTTTGGCTCTATTACGCTACCCTCGCAGCTTTGCTCGTTTTCAGCGTTCAGAGAGCGTGGGGGAGGGTAGCCATCTCTTTGCTTCTTGGTCTCAACCTGCTCTTTTGGTACTCTTTTGCACTTCGTATCCCGCCTGTTGCTCCCGATATGGTGACCGTCAATCTTGGCAGGAGGCTTGTTACACTCTTTTCCTCAGGCAGTGAAACCGTGCAGATTGATGCAGCTCTGGCAGCGCGTGACCAGAAACGCATTGCAGAGCAGCTCGCGGCGTATGGTATGGCCGCACCCAAAGCGGTCGTGCAGTTTTATAGCCCTGACTCTCTCATCGCAAAAACGCCCGCAGCTCGTCACATGTTGCAGGCCGACAGCACTATTTTACTTCCATCAATGGTCGTTATTCGCCCGGAGGAGAAGGTGCTCAAGCTCTGGAGTCGGGAGCGCTCGCTGCTCATTGTCTCGGGTACCAGCCGCCTGAAGGAGGAGGAGCTTTACAAAGCCGATATTGCCTTTCTTTGGGTCTACCGTTTTGCCCCGAAACAGCAGCAGCAGATAACGTCGTGGCTGAACTACGCCAGGCCGAAGCGCTGCATCCTCGTTCCCGGCTCTTTTCTTCCCCGGGCTCACCTCGCTCTCTTGCAGCGCTTTGCCGCCAGCCGTCCCGGAGTCGAAGTGCGCAGCAAAACCCGGCAGGTGGTGGTACAGTGAACTATTGGCAGGGAAATATGTAATGCATACATTTCCCATTGAGGTAGAGGCGGATTCGAGTGTGAAACTGATCGCGTTGTCTACCTGATTCGTTCAGGATTTTTTCCCGATGGCGCCTTGGATCTCCAAAGTAAGTAGTTGTATGAGCATTCACTATACCATGAGAGTCGATGGAGACATCCTCTTTGTTTGTGCTTCCGGTTTCGATGAGAGTCTTGATGAAGTTCAGGGCTATGGATTGGCCATTATCAATGCCAGTCTGGAGGGGGGTGTTTCACGTGTGTTTTGCGATGAAACTGCTCTTGAGTATCGGCTTGGAACTTTTGATACCTATCAGGCAGCCGAATTTATTGCAGAAAATGTTCCGGCTTTGGCGAAGGTAGCTCTTGTTTGCAATGCGAAGTTTATGAGCGATGCAAGCTTTTTTGAGGACGTTGTTGTCAATCGTGGCCTTACCTTGCGTTTTTTTACCGATCCGGAGGTTGCTATGCGCTGGCTTTCTGAAGCGAATGCATCTATCTGAGTTGTGCTTGATTTGACGGGTTTCGCATTTGCCCTGCACTGAGCTTTTCAGGCACTATCTATCCTCTCATTCTGGGGTCGAGGGCATCGCGGACGCCGTCGCCGATGAGGTTGAAGCAGACCACGGTGGTCAGAATGGCAATACCGGGGAAGGTTGATATCCACCAGTAGTTCAGGAGGCTGTCGCGTCCTTCGTTGATAATGTTGCCCCAGCTTGGTGTTGGCGGCTGAACACCGAGGCCGAGAAAGGAGAGTCCGGCTTCTGTCAGGATAATGCTTCCGATCCGCAGCGTTGCCGCTATGATGACCGGGGTGAGGGTGTTGGGCGCAAGGTGGCGGAAGATGATTCTCATGCTGGAGAGGCCGAGTGATTTTGCCGCGAGGATGAATTCCTGTTCTTTGAGCGAGAGTACCTGACTGCGGACAATTCTTGCGACACCCATCCAGCCGGTAAAGGAGAGGGTGATGACGATGAGGTAGATGGAGTTGCCGAAGGTGGCGATGATGATGAGGATGAGAAAGAGTGCCGGAAAGGCGATAAGGATATCAACGATCCTCATCATGAGTGCGTCGATCCAGCCCCCGAAATAGCCTGATGATACTCCGATTATGGTGCCGAGGGTGACGGAGATTAAAACAACAAGAAAGCCGATAGAGAGTGAAATTTTTGAGCCGTAGATGACGCGGCTGAGAATGTCGCGTCCATACTGGTCTGTGCCAAGGATGAAGGTACGGGTGACGGCGATGTTGCTTCTTCCGCCTCCAGCCAGCTCTGCGAGGGAGATGGTTTTGGTGCGTATTCCCTGACGGTAGATGACGTTGTTGCCCTCTCTGCGATATTCGTTGACAAATCGGATGGCGTTGGGTTCGTTGCGTGTTTTCAGAAGCTGAAAATCGCTGATGAGAGTGTTGGCCAGTTGAACGGTTGTTCCGCTCCCTTTCTGCAGGGGGATGATCAGGTTTTTTGGCTGGCGGAGTATCAGTGCCTCAAGTCGTGAGAGAGGTGGCTGATAGGCGGTGACGAGAAAATCCTGCTGGTCATAGGGGCTGAAGGGGGCGATGAAGGGAGCAAGGAATGCTGCCGAGTAGAGGAGAAAAATAATGGCTGAAGCGTAGAGAGCTATGGTGTGGCGCATGAAGGCCCTGAGGCTGATTTTGCCGATGCTCAGTTCTTCGCTTTTTTGGAGTTCAGGTGTTTTCTTGCGTAATGATCTTTTTCGGGCAATGAGCAGCAGAACGATCGGAACGGCAACAAGGTAGAGGGCTGCTATCCAGAATTCAAGGATCTCGGTGCTGAAGATCTCCTGGAATGCTTTCGGTGCAGAGAGTATGAGCGCTGTTGCGGTAAAGAGTGACCGAAAACTGATCAGCACAAGATCGGCCTGGATAAGCAGGATGAGCACAAAGCCAAGGAGAGTGGCCGAAAGAAAAATGCGTACTCCTTTTTGTGATCGGTTTTCTCCTGCACCGGTTTGTTTGTTCAGCAGGGGTGATGGTGTGCTGTGATCTGTTTTCAAGCTTTTGGTGGCTATCGGTTAATCTGTGTTTCATTGAACCACAAAAAGCTGCTTTTCGGGGAGGAAAAGCAGCTTTGCATGGTAAGGAACCAGTTTCGTCAACAGAAGTTAAAAGGCTCTCAGCTTGCTGTTGCGACAGCCGCTTCGGGAGTGGCTTCAGCCTCTTTTTTCGATGCAAGAACGGTAATGACCGGAGTGTCGGGATCATCCATGATCTGCAGGCCGGTATAGGCGTCCAGGGGGATCTCTTTGACATGGATTGAATGACCGATTTCAAGTGCCGTAACATCGACAACAAGGTGGTCGGGCATATCTTCCGGTTTGCCTTTGATGGTGAGCGCATGGAGGATAATCAGCAGTTTTCCGCCTTTTTCAACGCCGGCACTTTCACCGGAAACAGCAACCGGTACTTCGAGTTCAATGATCTCCTCAGCAGAGAAGAGCTGGAAGTCGGTGTGAATGATTCTGTCAGTAACCGGGTGAAACTGAACATCCTTGATAAAAGAACGTTTGATTTTTCCGTCAGGGAACTGAAGATCAATAATATGTGATTCGGCTGAATGAACCAATTTTCTGAGTGCCAGTTCATTGACGCTTATAGCAATGGTCTCTTCGCCTTTATGATAGATAACACCGGGGACTATGCCGTTCTTGCGCAGCTTTTCTGCATTTTTCTTTTTGATAACGCGAGGTTCTACACCTAATACAATTGTTTCCATGCTCTTCCTTTATCTCTTTTATCGCTTGTGTTTAATGAAGGTTCGTAAGTTTTTCGATGATATTCTTGCTGTCGAACAGGCAGCTTACAGAATCATCTTCGTAAATACGCTTGATAGCTTCACCGATGAGATTGCTGACGGTTACAGTCTCAATTTTCGCTGAATATTCGTGATTGGTGACGACCGAATCGGTTACGATCACCTTTTCAAGTATTGATGCGTCGATTCTTTTGATTGCTGGTCCGGAAAGAATCGGGTGTGTTGCTGCGGCATAGATTTTAAGGCCACCAGCTTCACGGATTGCTTTTGCTGCATTGACAATGGTGCCTGCAGTGTCGATCATGTCGTCAACAAGGAGGACGTTTTTGCCGTTAACATCACCGATAATGTTCATTACTTCAGCAACGTTGGCTGCAGGGCGGCGTTTGTCGACAATCACGAGGTCGGTACCGAGCTCTTCAGCAAATTTGCGGGCAAGTTTGACACCTCCGACATCAGGGGAGGCGACGACGAGGTTGTCACGAAATTCTCTTTCGCGGATATGATCGATCAGAATTACACTGGAGTAGAGGTGATCAAACGGGATATCAAAAAAGCCCTGAATCTGCGGGGCATGCAGATCCATGGTAAGAATTCTGTGTGCTCCTGCTTTGGTGAGCAGGTTTGCTACGAGCTTTGCTGTGATGGCGACACGGGGACGATCTTTTCTGTCCTGACGGGCGTAGCCGTAATAGGGAATTACTGCGGTGATTCTTGCTGCTGAAGATCTTCTGGCAGCATCAATCATGATCAGCAACTCCATCAGGTTGTCGCCTGGCGGATTGGTGGACTGAATAATGAACATATCCGATCCACGGATCGATTCAAAATAGTTTACCGAAATTTCCCCGTCAGAAAAGTTTTCGACTTTTGCGTTGCCAAGGGGCATGTCGAGGTACTTAGCAATTTTTTCTGCGAGAGCCGGATTGCTGCGTCCCGCGAAAATTTTAATGGGTTTTGCCATCGTGTCCTGCATATTCGGGTGAAAGGGGTTATATTATGGCAGTACAGTTAAAACCCGGGAGTGTTTTTCGATCCTTTTCAGGGGTAAACATTCAGGGGAGGCCAAATATAATTAAAAAGGCCGAAAAATTAATTAATTTTTTCCTCTTTCTAAAGTGAGGTGATTGGCTTGAAAAATATGACAATCAAGGATATTCAGCACTACCTGGAGCAATTTTTTGATTCTGTTGAACTGGAGGGGAGTGGCGAGGGGGTTGTTTCTTCTCCGGCAAAGATTGAAAGTGCGCAACAGGGGCAGGTGAGCTTTGTGGCTAATGAGAAGTACATAAAATATCTCTCTTCAACCGCAGCATCGCTCGTTCTTGTCCATCGCTCGGTTTCTGTTGAGGAGTTCAGTAAAAACACTTCATTTATCAAGGTCAGTGATCCTTATACAGCCTTTGTGTTTCTACTCAAAAAATTTGCTCTGCCTCGTTCTATCGCCTCGAAAGGTATTCATGCGACGGCAGTGATTGGTGAGGGGGTTTCGATTGGTGAGGATGTTTCGATCGGCGCCTTTGCCGTTATTGGTGATCGCTGTTCGATCGGCAGCAATGCGGTGATTGCTCCTCATGTTGTTCTTTTGCATGATGTCTCTGTTGGTGATGATACCGTTCTTTTTCCCTCTGTAACCTGCTATGATGGTACCTTGATCGGCAAACGGGTGGTCATTCATTCAGGAAGTGTCATTGGCGCTGACGGTTTTGGTTTTGCTCCGCAGAGTGATGGTTCTTATGTGAAGATTCCCCAGATGGGTATTGTTGAAATCGGTGATGATGTTGAAATCGGGGCAAATGTTACGATAGACCGCGCAACGATGGGCAGCACGGTTATCGGCAGGGGTGCCAAGATCGATAACCTTGTCCAGATCGCTCACAACTGCCGCATTGGTGATGATACGGTTATTGCCGCCCAGGCCGGTATTTCCGGAAGCGTAACAGTCGGACGTCAGTGCATTATTGGCGGGCAGGCTGGATTTGCCGGTCATCTCGAACTTGCTGATGGCATCAAGGTTGCTGCACAGGCTGGAATTTCAAAATCCTTTCTTCAGCCGGGTATCTCGCTGCGTGGTTATCCGGCGCAGCCCATGCGTGATCAGTTGAAGCACGAGGCAATGCTGCGTAACCTTGGCGCCATGAAAGCGAAACTTGATGCTCTTGAAAGCGAACTGAAAGAGCTTAAGGTGAAGTAGAGAGCGGATGCTGCCCTATTGCAGGATCGTGTTCATATTCCAGTTATAGGGCAGGTGGCGAAGGTAGAGTGTGTCAATGTGTTGTTCTATCCAGGTTTTTTTTTCTGCATCCATGTATGGTAACAGTGAGAGGATTGTTTCGCGTGAACTGTTGCCGAAATCTTCAGGGTACCATTCAAAGATCAGCGACATCCAGAGGGTGTTGGTTTCGTGCTCAATCTCTATTCCGCCACGGTTGATAAAACTTTTTGTGGCTGTCTCAAGCTGTCGGTTAATGAGCGCTGCGTCGTAGAACTCTATGGGAGGGCAGGAGGAGGATGAACAGAAAAGCGCGAAATGGATACGGTAATCGAATGATGCAACAATCAGGTGGCGGCGTTCATCAAGAGGTGAAAACGGCTTGAAGGGAAAGAGCGTGTGTGGTCGATTGCTGCGGAGTATGCCATGTTCAATATCATCAGGAGTAAAAAAGAGTCCGCCGATTGTGTATCCGATCCGGCCAAAAAAATTTGGGATTTCAAATACTGAGCCCTGAATATCGAATTCAATGACACCGTGAATAATGAGAACGTTGTAGATGTTGATCCAGAAAGCTTTTTTTTCTTCGTCGTTCCGGAGCATTTCGAGTTTGAAGCTGTTGAGTGACCCGGCCAGTCGCAGGTAGTGGCTGAACTCTTCGGATTGTTTGAGTGCGTTGTAATTGACCACTCCCCGTTGTGCATTGAAAAATGCACCCTGCAGTCGGCCAAGTCTCTTTTTTAACTCAGCACCGAGAGTGATGGTTGCTTCAGGTTGATCGGACTGTTGGGGGTTCAGGGTAACCTGGAGGGGGATGATTTTTTTTTGTTTTTTTCCAGGGGCGCTCTCTTTTTTTGCCTCATGGAGATGCTTCTCTGCCGCCAGAATTGCCGCAACCGCATTGATATAGCCGATATGACTGAACGCCTGGGGGAAATTGCCGAGCATTTCATGCCTGGTGCTCTCAAATTCCTCGGAAAAGAGGCCGAGATGGTTCGATGCGCTCACGGTTTCATGGAGTAACTGCAGGGCTTCGCTGGTTTTTCCTGACAGTGCCAGACACTCAACAAGCCAGAAATTACAGAGTATAAATCCGCCCTCCTCTCCTTTCAGGCCGTCTTCTGCCTTGTAGCGGAGTAGAAAACCCTGGTGCATCAGCCTCTCTTTGCAGGCGTTGATGGTTCCCTGCACTCTTGCATCTGATGCGGGAAGGAAGCCAACAATCGGCAGCAGCAGAAGGCTTGCGTCAAGTTCAGAAGAACCGTATTTCTGGACAAAGCTGTTTACTGTGTGATCGAATCCTTTTGCCAGAATATCTTCTTTGATGCGGTCGCGCTCTTGCAGCCAGCGACTGAGGGGTGCGTCAAAGCCGAAACGGCGGGCAATGGTGATTCCGCGGTCGAGGGCAACCCAGCACATGACTTTTGAGTAGACGAAATGATGTGGCCCATTGCGTACTTCCCAGATGCCGTCATCAGGTTTTTGCCAGTTTTCAATGGCAAGTGTACAGATTTCCCTGAAAAACGGCCAGAGTTCCTCATCAATTTTTCCTGCATAATCGGAAAGTCGCAGGGCTGAATCCATCACTTCACCGTAAATGTCCCATTGGTTTTGCCGATGTGCGTCGTTGCCGATTCTTACCGGGCGGGAATTGCGGTACCCTTTCAGATGGCCGAGCTCTTGTTCTGTGAGGCGGTCATTGCCATGCAGGGTGTACATGATTTGGAGATTACGGCTTCCGTATTTGCGGTAAGTGGCATGAACCCAGCGGAGATAGTTGTCTGCTTCGTTGACGTGACCGAGGGCGAAGAGTGCTTTGAGGGTAAATGCGGCATCTCTCAGCCAACTGAAGCGGTAATCCCAGTTCCGTTCTCCTCCAAGGGTTTCCGGAAGGGAGGTTGTTGCTGCTGCAGCAATGGCACCGGTCGGCTGAAAGGTGAGCAGTTTGAGCAGAAGCAGAGAGCGGTTGATCATTGAACTGAACTCTCCGAGATAGGCGCACCGTTCTCCAAGGCAGAGGAGTGCCCAATCCTGCCAGAAGATCTTGTTTTCTTCAAAAGGACAGTGCAGGGGATCACTGTTTGCCTGATTTCCATAGAGCAGATCGATGTGTGCCTCCTCGCCAGCGTCAAGTTGCAAGGCCAGTGTGAGTTTTCCTGCTGCATTGTGGAGAGGAAGAACATGACCGCCGGCAATGGATAGTGTCAGGGTATGGATTCCATATCTGACCGTAAAATGGTTGTTCCTCTCTTCTGTAATGGATGGTATTGTTTTTGCGTAATCCGGGCGGGGTTTCAGGGTGAGTGTAAAGCTCATGCTGTTCTGAGTGACCTTCAGGCAGCGATGGATACGATGGGTTGTTTTTTTTATGTGAACACCATTTTCCACCGTCATAAAGTCCTGGAGCAGCGCTTCGGCACTTCTGGTTCGGAATTTGCAAGAGAGAATATTGGTGTTGGCAAGGTATTGCTGTTCAGAGCTGAAGGGTTCCGAGGGCTGGAGGCTGAAGAAGCCTCCCTGCTCATCATCAAGGAGTGATGCGAAGATGGTCGGGGAGTCGAGCCATGGAAGGGAACAGTAGTCGATGGAGCCATCTTTTGAGACGAGGGCTACAGAATGGAGATCCCCGATCAGCCCGTAATCAGCAATGTTTCTGTACATTCCGTAATTCCTCCTTTGGGTTGCGAATTTTCTGAACAACGCACATGGAATTCATGCGTTGTTCAGGAGAATCTTTGTACCGCAATTTACGAAAGATTTCTTGGTACCTGTGAAGAGTGGTGGTGCAGGATTGGTTGTTCAAGAGAGATGTCTATGACAAAGGTGAATCGTGAAGGAAAGGAGAGCAGTACCTGGTCTACTTCAAATTCAAAGGAACAGATGCCGCTCAGGGTATGAAGGGTATCGCTCAATGACTGTTTTCTGAGTGCCTTGTTGTGCAGGCGTACGCCAAGTCCGTCTCTTGAGGCAAGTTGCCCAAAGTAGTTTCTGACTCCTTCGGGAGTTGTTACTGTATGGGGTGTAAAGGTAGGAATAAGCACTGCGGATGCATTATAGAGTGCGGCAATGTCATCTGCGTTTCCGCTGCAGACTCTTGAAACCCATTGAAAGAGAACCTCTTCGGCAGTTTTAAAATAGATCATGGCAGGCAGGTTATGTTTTCCATTGGGGAAAATATTGGCATAATCATCCATGTTCGGTCGGTCATGTATTGATTGGAGGAGAATGTAACCATTTTTTGTTTTTCCACCCGCAAATAATAAAGCCCGAACAAAGAGGTGTCCGGGCTTTTCATCAGGGGGGATCGAATGCTTTTAAAAAAAGTTAATACCGTAATTCTCCGGAATCTGCCTGGCGTTTGAGGTCGTCGTTTGCATAGATGAGCACTTCAACGCGGCGGTTAAGTTTGCGACCATACTCTGTTTCGTTTGATGAAACAGGACGGGTTTCACCGTACCCGATCGGCGAGAGCCTTCTGCCTGAAACACGGTATGCTTCAAGGAGGTTTGCTACCGAGTCGGCCCTTCTTTCGGAAAGAGACTGATTTGCATCGTCACTGCCGATACTGTCGGTGTGGCCTTCAATGACCAGACTGGTTTCGTTATAGCGGTTAAGAATCCGGGCGAGTTTTTCAATGTTGTAGCGGCTGGTTGAGGTGATTGTTGCTGAACCAGTCGAAAAGAGAATGCCGGAGTCGAAAATCACTCTGATGCCTTCGCCGACGCGCTCAACACGTGCTCCCTCCACATCGTGGTCGATTTCTGCCGCCTGTTTGTCCATGTAGTTGCCAATAAGCGCTCCACCAGCTCCGCCGAGGACGGCTCCGATAATTGCCCCTTTTGCCCAACTGCCCGATCTGCTGCCAATAATTCCTCCGATAACGCCGCCTGCTGCTGCGCCTATGCCAGCACCCTGTCCGGCATTGGTTGTTGTCTGACAACCCCAGGTAACGGTGGTCATTGCAAGAATGAGCAGAAAGGCTACAGGTTTGATAAGTTTTTGTAAAAATGTCATGATCTCAGCTATTCAGGAGTTAAAAGAGAGTTATGCCAGCGGCTGCCAACGCCGCTGCTACAGTTAAGAAAGAGTTTTAAGGCGGTTTAAGTTCCCTTTTTTTGCAATGATCATTGGATGATGCCGGAGGGAATCGGCTGAGAGTGGTATACCAGCTTCGGGACAGGTTGTTACTTTGGCCTCAGAGCTTCTACGGGGTTGAGATTTGCCGCTTTCCATGCCGGGAAAAGTCCGAATGCCATTCCGATACCCGAACAGACAAGCATGGAGACGGTTATCCATACCCAAGGAAATATAGGAGGGAGATTGAATTTCCACGCAACAGCGTTGCCAGCGATGATGCCTGCAAGAACGCCAATTACTCCGCCAGCGAGAGAGAGGAAGAATGATTCGAGCAGGAACTGGCGGAGGATGGTACGGCGAGGAGCTCCGACCGATTTTCTGATTCCTATCTCCCGTGTTCTTTCGGTGACGCTGACCAGCATGATGTTCATGATACCTACTCCTGCGGTGAGCAGGGCCATAAAGCTGATGATGAAGGCGCCTGTGCCAATGGCAAGCTTGATGTCTTTGAACGAGTCGATCAGGGATTCATTTGTTCTGATTTCGAAATCGTTGGCATCCTTGACGGTCAGTCCTCTCGCAAGTCTCATTGCACCAATTGCCCGGTCAATTGTCAACTGATACTCTTTGCGTGACAGGGCTTCAACGGTGATGCTCAAACTGCTTTTTTCATTGATATGGTCGAGGTAACGGGTAATGGGGATGAGCACAAAGTTATCCTGACTCTGGCCGAATGCGGCTCCTTTTTTTTCGAAAACTCCAATTATTGTGTAGATCTCCCCGTTAACTTTGATAAACTTGTTCAGCGGGTTTTCGCCAGTTGGGAAAAGTGTTGCCGCAACTTCACCTCCAAGTACAGCGGTGTTTCTTGCTGATCGGATATCGTTCTCTGAAAGGTTACGGCCTGTTGCTATGGTGTAGCCGTTTGAGAGTGAGAAGTTTTCGTCAGCACCCTGCATGGTGACATCAGGATTGGTGGCCAGGTTGGCATATTTTGCCTGATTGGCCGGACTATAAATGATGAAGCCGATTGTTCTGGCTTCTGAAGCCATGTTTTTTCTGAAAAGCTGCGCCTGCTTATAAGTGATATCTTTACGGTTGGCAAGCACATTGCGGCTATGGCCTCCACCAAAAACAGTTGCAGGATTTTTCTGTATCTGGAAGGTGTTGGCTCCGAGGCTTGTCAGCCCTGATTCCACACTTTTGTCGATGGCATCAAGGGCTGTCATGACGGCAATGATGGAGAATACGCCTACAGCGACACCCATGATGGTCAACCATGAGCGGAGTTTGTTGACAGCCAGGGAATAAAGCGCCTGGATGACGGTTTCACGCAGTAGCATACTTCCTCCTATTCATAACGTAACGAGTCTGCAGGGTCGAGCTTTGAGGCTGTCACGGCTGGAGCGAGTCCCGAAATAATGCCTGTGGTCACGGAAACAACAAGACTTGCCAGAACAAGATTCAAAGAGAATTGTATCGGAAAATCGGGCACAATTTTTTCGATGGCGAGGGTAATGGCGAGAGCTGTCCCGAGACCGATAACGCCACCGATGAGGCAGATCATTATCGATTCGATGAGAAATTGCAAGAGAATTGTCCGGCGTCTGGCGCCGAGCGCCTTGCGAAGTCCGATCTCCCTGGTGCGCTCTTTGACGCTTACAAAGGTAATATTCATGATGCCGATAGCGCCAACGAAGAGCGACATCCCTGTAATGAAGATACCTGCGACGGCTATGCCATTTTTTATAGGGTCAAGCTGACTTTTAAACGCCTGCTGTTCATTGATGGAGAAGTCTTCCTCGTTGCCAGGAGAGAGTCTCCTGATTCTTCTCATCAGTCCGAGTAACTCCTCCTTTGCTTCAGCAACACGCTCCTGGTTTTTGATTTTTACCCTGATGGTGATGAACATGTTTTTTCCATAGACCTTCTCAAAGGCGCCAAGTGGCATGATGATTTGATTGTCGAAACTGAAGAGGCCGAGAAACTTGCCCTGTTTTTTAAATATGCCGATAATTCGAAGTTTGCGGTTTTTGAGTTGGATGGATTTGCCAAGTGCGGGTTCGCCGGGAAAGAGGCCGGTGGCGATATCGTCACCGATGACTGCTACCATCTCGCTGCTGAGTGATTCTGCGGCAGTAAAAAACCTTCCGGTGGAAAGATTTCCGGATGCGGTTTGCAGGTATTCCTGGGTTGTTCCGAGCGAAAAGACCTGCTCAAGTATCCGTTCCCGGTACTTTGCCGAGGCCTGATAGGTCGACATCTGCGGTACAGCAATGAGCAGTTCAGAGTTGGGAGTATCGGCAATAATGCGATTGAGTTGATCGGCATAGTTCGTTTTAAGGTCCGGGCGGTTTCGATACCTCCACCATTGTCCCATTGTGCTCCATGATGATTTTTGGACATAGATAACATCGTAGCCGAGCATGGCAAGGCTTTTTTCAAATCCCAGATCGATGCCGTTTATGGCTGTACCCATCATGGTGATGGCTACAATGCCGATAATGACGCCGAGCGCCGTCAGAAACGAGCGGATTTTATTTGCCCGTATCTGATAGAAGGCCATTTTCAGGCTTTCCAGGGTTTCATAGCGGAACTGTTGGTAGTCCGTCTTCATGGTCTGGTGTCGCTTTCTATTTTTCCATCCCGGAGACGAATGACTCGGCGGGTATAGCGGGCGATATCCTCTTCATGGGTGATCAGGATAATGGTGTTGCCTGCTTCGGAAAGCGAACCGAAGATATCCATGATGTCGTGGCTTGTTGCGGTATCGAGGTTACCGGTCGGTTCATCAGCAAGAATGATGGAGGGCTTGTTAATCAGCGCTCTCGCTATGGCTACTCGCTGAATCTGGCCACCGGATAGTTCTGCGGGCTTGTGTGTTATCCGGTCGCCGAGCCCCACTTTGATAAGCGCTTCACGTGCTCGCTCCTGCCGTTCTTCAGGCGGTACTCCGGCATAGATCAGCGGAAGTTCGACATTGCGCAGGCAGTTCAGGCGGGGCAGAAGGTTAAAGGTCTGGAAAACAAAGCCGATTTCACGGTTTCTGATACGCGCCAGTTCGTCGTCATCCATCTCCGCAACACTCTGATGGTTGAGCTCATAAGTGCCGGAGGTTGGTGTATCAAGACATCCGATAATATTCATCAGAGTTGATTTCCCGCTTCCCGATGGCCCCATGATTGCTGCGTAGTCGTTCAGTTTGAAGTCAAGGTTGATCGAGTCAAGTGCGTGGACAACCTGATCGCCCATCTCATAGAATTTGCAGAGCGATTTCATGGTGATGACAGCTTGAGTCTCCATTTCCGGGTTATTTTTGCTGCTGTTTAACCTTGCTTCCCTCTTTGAGCTGACTGGTAATGGCGGTATAACTTCCTGAAACAACCTCTTCTCCTTTGCTGAGTCCAGCGGTGACGATAATATGGGTATTGTCGGTCGTCCCTGTTTTCACTCGTCGGAACGATACTCGACCTGATTTAACGACAAAAACACCTTGCCGACTTTCGGGTTCTTTGCTGGTGGTGGTTATCTTGATGTCTGATTTTTGAGCTTTTTTGTTCGCAGTATTACCAGATACATCTCTGATGGTTACACTTTGAATCGGCACGACCAGAGCATTTTTTATCCGCACGGACTCAATATCTGCCGTTGCGCTCATACCGGGTTTTAGCATCCTGTCATGGTTGAAGATGCGGATCTTTACCGAAAAATTGGTGACCTCATCCTGGGTTCCAGCGGCCTGGGAGATTGCTGAATTGGAAATTTCATGCACAACTCCCCTGAAGATGCGATCGCCGTATGCATCAACAGTGATGGAGACTGGATTACCTGTTTTTACATTGACAATGTCGTTTTCATTTACCTCTACCTCTACCTGCATACTGTCGAGGTTTGCCAGTCGCAGTACCTCGGTTCCGGGAAACTGACCAGTACCGACAACGCGTTCCCCCGGCTTGCTGTTCAGGGCTATGATGGTGCCGTTGATTGGAGCCCGTACTACGGTTTTGTTCATCCTGTCCTGATTTTGGTCAAGCAGGCTTTTGTTTTGTGCTATTGTGTAGATTGATGCCTGGTAGGCGGCTTGTGCTGCCTGTGCATTGGTTCTCGATGTGATATAGTCTGATTCGGAGATCAGCTTTTCTTTGTAGAGCAGTGATGCCTTATGGAAATCATCCTCTGCCTTGAGCTTTCTGGCCCGCGTCTCCATACTTTGTGATTTTGCGGAATTAAGCTGGGCGAGACTCTGTTCGACCTGGTTTACATAGAGGTCTGGCTGAATTTTAAAGAGAAGCTCTCCTTTCTCTACACTCTGTCCATCCCTGATGGGCAACTCGATAATCTCCCCTGAAACGTCAGGCGACATGGCGACTACAAGCGCGGGTTCAATTTTTCCGGTAGCCGTGACGATATGGACAACCTCTTTGATGGAGACCTTTTCGGTGGTAACCTCAACTGGTTTTTCGCGAAGCTTGAAAAAGGAAAAGAGCAATCCTCCTGCGAGCAGAACTGCTGCGAGGGAGATCCATATTGTTTTTCGATTCAGCAAGGATTTTTGTTTACTCATCTGAGTGGTATACTGGATTCGGTTAGCTGTGGTATGGTTATGTTGCCTGTTGTGAAATCAAGAATGCTTTTTTGTAAAGCGAGATTGAAGGTGGCCTGGGAAAGATTGGATCGGGCATTGAAAAGGGTAGCTCGTGCCGAGCTGAGCTCTACAAATCCCGCAGCGCCAAGTTCATATTTTCTTTTTATACCTTCATATGCCGACTGTGCTGCCGTAAAACTGAGGTTGGCCGTTTCAATCTGCATGAATGCGGAGGTATACTCGCCTGCGCTCTGCTGAAGGTCGATAACGATGTCTCTTTTCAAATCATCATAATCAAGTCGCTGGTTCAACTGGTTGATTTTGGCTGATTCAACATTGTAGCGGGTCTGAAATCCGTCAAAGATCGCCCAATTGAGGTTCAGGGATACCGAGTATCCGACCGTATGGCGCAACTGTTCAGAAAGCGGGGGATAGGCGTATTCGTTATGCAGGTACTCGCTTCCCGCTGTACTGACGTTGAAACCAAGGTCAACTCTTGGATACCATGGCGCTCGTGATACCCTTGTCTGCCATTTGGCTGCATCGGTTTCAAGGAGTTTGCTTTTAAGATCAGTTCTTCTTTCAAGAGCTGTGGCGGCAAGGCTGTCAATATCAAGTTTTGACGAAAGAGTGACTTTCAACTCTTCCGGAGAGGCTATCAGGAGTATCCTTGTTTGTGGCTCTATCTGAAGGCGTCGAAGCAGTTCAGACATACTGCGTTGCATACGGGTCTCTGCTTTTATGACCTGGAGAGCGCTTTCAGAAGCATCGGCCTGTTGCTGGTAACGATCGGTCATTGATTTAAGGCCGATTTGAAATTGCCGGTCAGTCAGGGTCAGTTGATCCTGGGCGAGCAGAAGGTTTTCGCGTGCAATAGCAAGAAGTTCCTGGTTCAGTCGTACCTGGAAATAGGTTTGGGTAACATCGTACACAACACTTTCGAGTACTCGCTGAAGGGTATATTCTGCGGCGCGCTCCTGTTTGAGCGATGCTTGCAGGGATGCGTAGTCACTGAATCCGTTAAACAGATTCAGTGAGGTGGAAAGAGTCAAATCCGCCGATTTCATGGTGGTTTTCTGTACTTCAGCTACAGGGTAGCCTGTGGTATAGGTTCGGCTGAGTGTATAAGGTGCATAGCCAGCCGATACCGAAAGTCGGGGAAGAAAACTGCCGTAACGTCTTAAAACGTCTGAACCCCGCAGTTTCAGGTTTGCGTCTGCCTTTTTGGCTGAAGTGGCATTGCTCAGTGCAATTTCTATACAGTTGGCAAGCGAGAGTGTTTTCTCTACTCTTTCACTGCCGATGACGGTTGATGAGGAAGCAAGAAACAGTGCAGCACTGCAGAAAAATGAGAAAATTCCTGATACTACGTGTCGATTCATAACCATTCAGTGTGCCTGCCATTATCCCGTTCAGTTTAACATACTCCAGTGTACAATATATATCTTGGCCAAATAGTTTCATTTATGGATTCTGTTTTTCTTTGTGCATTTATAGTTGGTCGAGGAGCGCTTCTATCTCCTGCTGGTAGATTTCAGCATTCTGTGGTTTTAATTGTATGAGAATGGTATAGATTTTTATTGCTTTTTTGTACGCACCTTGTGCTGTAAAGAGATGGGCAAGGCTTTCAGTGGGTACGGCAATGGTTGTGTCGTCAGAAAAAGGCTGCTTTTGTTCAAAAATTGACGTGGGATCAGCATTTTCAGAAGTTTTTACCGGTTCAAAGTTCATGAGAGCTGCCGTCAGCTTTTCAAGCTCATCGGTGACAGGGTCGAACAGGGGGGATCGTGCGCTGGCTGTATCGCCCTCGCCTGAAGCCTGAAGTTCAACAAGCTCTTGCCATGCGATCTGGTTTGCCGGGGCGATGGTGCAGCATTTTCGAAAATATTCGCTGGCCAGAGTGTTGTACCTGAGCCCTTTGAGCGCTTTTGCATAGAGCAGGTGAAATAGGTACGAGTCGGCGAACTGATCGGAAAAGGGTTCAAGTTTTTCGATGCCTGCCTGGAATTCTCCTCTCGATATGTCAAGGGAGACTTCTGCAAAAAAAAGATAGGGTTCATTGATCATGGTCGCAGGGTTTCCAGTGCAAGCTGCAGCAATCGCTCTGCAAGTTCAGGAAAAGAGTGTCCGCTTGCAGCCATGAGTCGAGGAAACATGCTGATATCGGTGAAGCCGGGAATGGTATTGACTTCATTGAGGACGATGGTTCCCCTCTTTTCGTCAACAAAAAAGTCTATTCTCGACATACCCCTGCATCCCAGCGCCTTGTATGCCTTGAGTGCAATGCTCCTGACCTCGCTCTGCATTTCGTCGGGAATGCGTGCCGGAATAAACAGTTTTGCACTGTTGTGAATGTATTTATCATGATAGTCATAGAAATCGCTGCCGGGTTCGATTTCGCCGCAAACGGAGACTTCCGGTTCATCATTGCCAAGTACAGCAACCTCAATTTCACGCCCTGTGATTGCTTTTTCAACCACTATTTTTGAGTCGAGTGAACAGGCGCTTTTTAGGGCTGCAGGGAGTTGTTCCCGGTGATGCACCTTTGAGATTCCAATTGAGGAGCCGAGGTTTGCCGGTTTGACAAAAAATGGATAGATAAACTTCTCTTCGATCCGGGAGTGAACTTTTTCCGTATCGGCATGGTACTCGGCACTGAGAAGCGTTATGGATGGAGCAACAGCAATGCCTGCATCTGCAACACAGAGTTTGGTGAGCGCTTTATCCATAGTGAGCGCTGATGCCAGTACACCGCAGCCTGTATAGGGAATGTTGCAGGTATCCAGAAAGCCCTGGATGCGGCCATCTTCTCCATAGGTGCCATGAAGCGTCAGAAATGCCACTTCAATGCCGATAGCCCTGAAATCGAGGTTGAAGGGTTTCTGCTCCGCCTCTTCAACCATCCTGTCAAGCGCCATCGCTGCTGCTTCAGGTGATGAGTTTCTCAAAAGAGCGGAGAGGTCAAGGTTCAGAATGTCGCGGGCAATGCCCTCACAGAGCCAGGTTCCCTGATGTGTAATGTAGAGCGGAATAACCTTGTAACGTTCGGCGCTGATATTGGCTGCTATTGATTTTGCAGAGATGATTGATATTTCGTGTTCGGTTGACCTGCCTCCAAAAATGAGAGCAACTGTAATACGTGGCATGAGTAGGGTAATGACTGTTTGGTAAGGTGATGAAGATTTTATTGAATAAGGTAGCGTTGATCGACAGCGATACATCGGTTTTCGATGACGATAAGTCCTGCATTGCGAGCCTTGTTTGCTGCGCTTTCGTTGGTGATGCCAAGCTGCATCCAGATAACTTTTGCACCGATGGCAATGGCTTCATCAACAATGGGGGGGACATCTGTCGATTTGCGGAAGATGTTGACGATTTCTATTTTTTTGCTTATTTCAGGCGGTATTGCTGAAAGAGAGGGATAACAGCGGAGACCAATAACCTCTTCAATACCGGGATTGACAGGATAGATGGTGTATCCCTGGGCTTTCATGGCGCGCGCAATGCCATTGCTTGGTCGATCAGCTTTTGCGGACAATCCGACGACGGCTATGTGTCGGAATGAGGCAAGAATGTTCTCAACTACTTTTGTTTCCATGAACAGGATCGAGTCGGTGGTTGGCGATGGCATATTTCCCCGCAAAATACCCGTCTCACAGGACACAAACAATGTAAGGGGTAAAAATAATTATTATCTTGGTGCGAATTTGTGGTCGATAGTGCGCAGCGTTTTGTGGAGCACCCTGGAGGGGTTGCAATGGGGAACACTTTTTTTCAAAAGGTTTATTGTCTGGATTCTGGTTTTCATACTGGCGAGGAGAATATGGCCATTGATCGGGAATTGATGGCCTCATTTCTCGATGGTCGGTTTCAGCGGCGCTTCGGTCGCGAAAGTTGTCTCTGGCGCTTTTATGGCTGGAACCCCTGCGCGATTACCATAGGGTACAATCAGGATATTTCGGGTATTGATACCCTCAAATGCCACACTGAAGGTATTGATGTTGTCAGAAGGCCTACCGGTGGCAGAGCGGTGTTTCATGCAGAGGAGTTTACCTACAGTTTTTTTGCAGACTCCGAAGAGCAGAACTCCGGGCTTTATCGGATGGTTCATGCAGTTATCCAGCTTGCTCTTGAAGAGCTTGGGATTCTTGCTGGCTTCTGCCGTTCGACTCTTTCCCGCACACAGGGTGTTGTGGCGCCTGAGGGGGTCAGTTGTTTTACGGCTTCAGCACGGTATGAACTGCAGGTAGGGGGACGGAAACTGGTTGGTTCAGCCCAGCGGCGAAATCGTCACGTCCTTTTGCAGCATGGTTCACTTCCCCTGTCGGCGCGGCATAAGGAGCTTTGCCGCTTTATTGCTCATGCAGACGGGGGTGTTTTTGAGGAGATCAGGGATGCAATGGAGCGAAAAACGACCTCTCTTGAAGAGATTCTTGGCTACGTTCCCGAGTATGGTTCTCTGGTAGAGCTGATGTGCTCTGCTGCCGGGAAGCTGCACGGTGTCGAAGCGGTGAAGCTTCATCCCTGCGATTTATCGGATATATTGGAACATCAGGAAGACTTAATCCATTAAGCAGCAGACACTATGAACAAAAGTGCCCAACAAAAATCGGCTCATGTTACCACCCGAAGGCTGCTCGATATGAAGCATAACGGGGAGAAGATCTCCATGCTTACGGCTTATGATTACACCATGGCGAGAATTCTTGATCGTGCTGGTCTTGATGTTCTTCTGGTCGGCGATTCCGCAAGCAATGTTTTTGCCGGCCATAGTACAACGTTGCCGATTACGATTGAAGAGATGGTCTATCACGCGAAGGCTGTTGTCAGGGGAGTGCACGACGAAAGCGGTCGGGCAATGGTGGTCGTTGATATGCCGTTCATGAGCTATCAGATTTCAGGTGATGAGGCTTTGCGCAATGCGGGAAAGATCATGAAGGAGCATGGGTGTGATGCTCTCAAGCTGGAGGGAGGCAAGATCATTGCCGATACCGTCAAGCGGATTACCGACGTCGGGATTCCCGTCATGGGCCATCTCGGTCTGATGCCGCAATCTATATACAAGTATGGGAGTTACAAGGTCAGGGCCAAGGAAGGGGTGGAAGCAGAGCAGCTCCTTGAGGATGCAAAAATTATCGAAGAGGCGGGAGCGTTTGCCATTGTACTCGAAAAAATTCCATCTGTGCTTGCAGCCGAAGTGACCCGCTCACTGACTATTCCTACCATAGGCATCGGCGCCGGGGTTGCATGTGATGGCCAGGTGCTTGTCATCAACGATATTCTTGGTCTCAACCGCGAGTTCCATCCCCGTTTTGTCCGCCAATACGCCGATTTGAATACGGTTATTGAACACGCCGCCAAGCAATACGTCGAAGACGTCCGCCAGTCAAATTTCCCCTCCCCCGACGAAAGTTATTAAACCCCGTAGGGGCGGGGTCATCCCGCCCCAATCCCATTCCGTTCATCCCGCCCCAATCCCATTCCGTTGATCCCGCCCCAATCCCATTCCGTTGATCCCGCCCCAATTCCATTCCGTCCATCCCGCCCCAATTAACGGAATTTTCATTTTCCCAAATTTATTCCTTGTGATTGATCGCCATAATGTAGAATGGCGGGGTTATCCCCCCCAACTGTCGTCAAACGGGTTGGTATTTTGAATCCGGAATACAACAATTCTGGCAATATATCATTATGGATAACACGTTATTTGCAATGGGAGCGAAATGCAATGCATCTTTCACCTATCATGCAGAGGTGTGCAGTGGCCCACTCAATGCAGAATTGCTAAAAGAGTATAAATTTCATTACCTTAAAATTCTGTGTAGACAGGGGGCTGAAAAAAAGCGGGTTTGCCGGTTTGGTTTATCGGGACTCTGTAATCAGGATTCTGTTTTTGCCGTTTATTGCTCTTGTAACTTGTTATAAAGCGCAATAGTAAAGCTTTTGCTCGCTCTCTGTTATCGTTATAACTTTTTGAAAGTCAAGTTCCCTTAAGGTTCTTTTCTGCCTGTTGCGGATACTCTTTTACTCTTACGATGGATATTCATATATGGATGATGCTGGTAAAAAAAGGTATCAGAAACGCTATCCTCCTTTTCTGAAAAACAGTTCACGAGATCGCTCGCCACTCTTTCCCATTGTGTCGCGATCGTTTGTTCCCTCAGTGTTTACGGTTATGAACATGCTTTCCGGCTATATTGCCATTGTCATGTCGGGAGAGGGGAGTTTTGTTGCGGCATGCTGGTTTATCATTCTGGCGGCTTTTTTTGATACCCTCGATGGTTTTGTGGCCAGGATTACCAACGGTACCTCTGATTTTGGTGTGGAACTCGACTCTCTTTCTGATCTGGTCTCTTTTGGCGCTGCTCCGGCATATTTGGTCTATAAATTCGGACTTGAAGGACTGCCGGGTATTACCGGTATCTGTGTCAGCTCTTTGCTGATGATTGGCAGCGGACTGAGGCTTGCCCGCTTTAATATCACGATGATTGGCTATAACAAAGACTCTTTTTCTGGTCTTCCGACACCCGCCCAGGCGCTGACGATTGCCGGGTTTGTGCTCTGGATGAGTGGCGACCCGATTTTTCCTCCCTCATTGATGCAGTCCTTTCTGGTTGGGCTTTCTGCAGCGCTTGCGCTCCTCATGGTCAGTAAGGTCAATTATGACGCCCTTCCCAAGCCTACTGCAGAATCATTCCGTCAGAAGCCAGTTCAAATGGCGCTCTACATTGTGGCCTTGTTCTGCGTTCTTCTCTTTCATTCAAAAGCTTTTTTTCTTGCCATGTTGTTGTATATTCTGCTCGGTATTGCACGCTCACTCACGCTGTTGTGGCGTCGCCAGTGGCAGACCTGATTTTTTCCATTCAACCATACGCATGATAATGCCCTATACTGCAAAAATAAAGGTTACCCTGCGCCAGTCCATTCTTGATGTTCAGGGTAAAGCTGTCGAGCATGCACTGAAAAATCTTGGTTACCACACCGTGGAATCAGCAAGAATCGGCAAATATATCGAAGTAACCATCAATGAAGAGAGCTTGATGGAGGCTGAACGTATCTGTAACGAAATCAGTCAGAAATTGTTATCGAATCCGGTTATGGAAAATTATTCCTTCGAACTGGAGCAAGTCAATTAAATAGTACTCAATTATGGCTGATGTAACTGTAGGAGTCGTTGTTTTTCCGGGTTCAAACTGTGATCATGATACGGAGTATGCTGTTGGTTCGTTCGACGGCATCAAGCCCGTCATGCTGTGGCATAATGATCATGATCTTCAGGGAGCAAAGGCAATTATTCTGCCTGGCGGCTTTTCCTATGGCGACTACCTTCGGGCTGGCTCAATTGCCCGCTTTTCTCCTATCATGCAGGAGGTGATCGATTTTGCCCGCAAAGGTTTTCCTGTGCTTGGCATCTGCAATGGATTTCAGGTGCTGCTTGAAAGCGGACTGCTTGAAGGCGCTCTTTCGCGGAATCGTGACAAAAAGTTTCTCTGTTGCCAGACCACGCTCAAAGCGGTGAACTGTTCGACCATTTTTACACAGAGATACCAGCCTGATCAACTGCTCAGCATTCCGATTGCACATGGTGAAGGCAACTATTTTGCTCCACCAGAAGTGATCGAAAGCCTTGAGGAGCATGAGCAGATTGTTTTCAGGTATGCCGACGCAGAGGGCAGGGTGACTGATGAGGCGAATCCGAATGGTTCCCTTCGCAATATTGCCGGTATTGTCAATCGCCAGGGCAATGTGCTTGGCCTGATGCCCCATCCCGAAAGGGCCAGCGAAAAGATGCTCGGATCGCTTGACGGAAGAGCGCTCTTTGAATCGCTCTTTCAGCATATTGCTGGAGTTTAGGGGAGGTGTTGCGAGAGAGGCAGAAATATAAAGTGTTTTCCTGGCTGCTCTTTGACTTTGCCAACACTTCCTTCAGCGTGATGATGGTCACCTTTGTCTTTCCGCTGTACTTCAAAAATGTTATCTGCAAAGGGGAACCTTCAGGAGATGCCCTGTGGGGTTTCAGCGTCAGTCTCTCGATGCTGCTGGTTGCCCTGATCTCTCCGGTTCTCGGGGCTGCAGCCGATTATTCCGGAAAACGGAAGCGTTTTCTTCTTTTTTTTACCCTTACCTCGATTGTTGCCACAGCTCTGCTCTCCTTTTCGGGCCCTGGAATGGCTTTGGTAGCTGTTCTGCTCTTCGTTCTTGCCAATATGGGTTTTGAGGGTGGGCTTGTTTTTTATGATTCCTATCTCAAGCAGCTTGCTTCTGCCAAGAGCATCGGAAGGGTTTCAGGGTACGGCTTTGCCATGGGATATCTTGGCGCCCTCTCCATTCTGCTGCTGGTTCAGCCGCTGCTCAGCAAGGGTATTGTTTTGTCCAATATGCCGAATGTACAGTTGAGCTTTTTGGTCGTTGCGATTTTTTTTGCTCTTTTTGCCGCTCCGCTTTTTCTGGTGCTGCGGGATGAAAAAAAAGGGGATAGGCCTGCAATTTCTTTTACTGCTATCCGTTGTTCTCTCAGGGAGGTGAAGTACACCGTTCAGCATATTATGAGCTATCCCGACCTTGCCCGTTTTCTCCTGGCCTACTTTTTCTACAATGATGCTATTTTGACCGTTATCGCCTTTTCGTCGATTTATGCCCAGAACACTCTTGGCTTTACGACTGGAGAGCTGATTCGGTTTTTTATGTTGGTGCAAACGACGGCCATTGCCGGTTCTCTTATTTTTGGTTTTGTGACTGATAAAATCGGGCCGAAACGTACCATTGTCATTACCCTCCTGATTTGGTTTGTTGTGGTTGTTGCGGCTATCTTTGCAGACAGCAAGGAGCTCTTTTTTTATACAGGAATGCTTGCTGGTATGTCAATGGGGTCATCCCAGGCGGCCTCCCGATCCATGATGACCAGGCTGACACCCCAGGAACATGTGACCGAGTTTTTCGGTTTTTATGATGGTACTTTTGGTAAGGCTTCGGCCATAGCGGGGCCTCTTGTTTTTGGATTGGTATCAGCTCAGGCTGGGAGCCAGAAAGCTGCACTTGCCTCTCTGCTGCTTTTTTTTATTCTTGGTTTGCTGCTGATGACGAGGGTCAGATCGGTTGGGAGCGGATCAACCCGTGTAACGTGACGTAATTGGCCTGGCAAAGCATTACCTTGCAGGATTGGGAGGCTTGCCAACAAAAAGAGGGGGAGATGGGAGAGAAGGAAAGAAGAGGGCAAAACCCCAAAACAGAGAGCAACGCTGTCGAATTGGTCTCCTGTATGCGTGTATTTATTCCTTTTTTCTGGAAAAATTTTATTCATGACAGAATTTTTCTTGGCGCTGGTTCGCTTGCATTTCAGACGCTTTTGTCTATTGTGCCAATCCTTGCCGTTATCCTTTCCATTCTGAATGTTTTTGTTGTCTTTACCCCCTTCAAGCGCTCTCTTGAAGATTTTCTTGTCCAGAATTTTATGCCTGGAGCCGGCAATGTGCTCAATCACTATCTGACTGATTTTATTGGCAAGACCGCCAGCGTGCCGATTCTTGGAGGGGTGTTCCTTTTTATCATTGCACTCTTTCTCATCTCAACGGTTGATCATACGCTCAATGAAATATGGGAAGTTCATGCGCCTCGCAAGGCCTTGCAGGGTTTTACCCTCTACTGGACAGTTCTGACGCTTGGGCCGGTACTTATTGGAAGCAGTCTTGCTGCCAGCTCCTATGTCTGGTATATGGTTTTTACCGATGGTCCTCTGCTTGAGCTGAAAACCCGCCTGCTCTCTTTTTTCCCCTTTATTAATTCCGTTGCGGCCTTTTTTCTGCTCTATATGCTGGTACCAAACCGTCGGGTCAGGTTTGTTCATGCCTTTTCCGGTGCGCTGCTTGCTGCGCTTCTTTTTGAACTCTCAAAGAGATGGTTTACTTTCTACATCACGCATATTGCAACGTTTGAACATATTTACGGAGCATTGTCGGTTATTCCGATGCTTTTTTTCTGGGTCTATCTTGGCTGGATTGTGGTGCTGACCGGTGCGGAATTTGTTTTTTGTCTTGGCGCGCTCAAACCAGTTGAGAGGATCGCCGATGTATTCAGCCCCTTGCGTGGAGTGCCCGAGATACTGTCGGTGCTTGCTCATATCTGGAATGGCCAGAAGAGTGGCAATGCCATGAATATGAAAAAAATGTTGAAGGTTATTGAGGGTCTCACTCCCTCCGGTTTAAGAAAGGTTATTGATATCCTGCTGCAGAACGGTCTGCTCCATGTAACTGTAAATGGTGATCTTGCAATCAGTCGCGATCTTTATACCATGACGCTCTACGATCTTTATGCAATAATACCCAGCGGATTCTGGGGTGATGAAAACGGTTTGCTGATTTCAGGAGGTAATAGCGTACATTTAAAAACAATCAGCAAGGGTGTTACGGAGTGTCTGAAAAACAGCATGGATTTGCCCCTTGCCCCTTTGTTAGAGGACATTAATCAACAGCCAGAATGAGTTATCAGGTTATAGCCCGGAAGTATCGTCCGGTAAAATTTGCAGACATTACCGCACAGGAGCATGTTACCCGCACCATACAGAATTCGCTTCGCATGGGCAGGGTTGGTCACGGCTATATTTTTTCGGGGTTACGCGGTGTTGGCAAAACAACAGCGGCAAGGGTTTTTGCCAAAGCGTTGAATTGCCAGAAGATGATGGAAGATGCTGAGTATCTGCAGCAGGTTACCGAGCCTTGCGGAGAGTGTGAAAGCTGCAGGGACTTTGATGCAGGTACCAGTCTCAATATTGCGGAGTTTGATGCCGCATCCAATAACAGTGTCGATGATATCCGTACGTTGCGGGAAAATGTCCGCTACGGGCCACAGAAAGGAACCTATCGGGTCTATATCATTGATGAGGTGCACATGCTCTCCATTGCGGCCTTCAATGCATTTCTGAAAACACTTGAGGAGCCCCCTCCTCACGCTATTTTTATTTTTGCCACTACGGAACTGCACAAAATTCCGGCAACCATTGCTTCCCGCTGTCAGCGGTTCAACTTCAAACGAATTCCGCTGGAGGAGATCCAGAAGCAACTGCAGTTTATTTGTGACGCCGAGCAGATAACGGTTGATGGCGATGCCTTGCAGCTTATCGGGCGTAAGGCGCAGGGTTCCATGCGCGATGCGCAGAGTATTCTTGATCAGGTTATCGCATTTTCAGCCGAGAATGATCATACAGGAAGTATCACCTATTCCGGTGTTGCTGAATTGCTGAACTACATCGATGATGAGCATCTCTTTGAGGTCACTGATGCCGTTGCAGAGCGCAATGCGGTCAAGATGCTTGACGTTGCACAGTTTGTCATCAGGAACGGTTATGACGAACAGGATTTTCTTGAAAAGCTGATTGAGCATTTGCGGAATTTTTTGGTGGTACAGAATCTCAGTTCCACCCGTCTGGTTGAACGCCCCGATGCAATCCGTGAACGTTACCAGCGCGATGCAGGAAATTTCTCTCCTTTTGCGGTTATGCAGATGGTCGATTTTCTTCTGCTGACCCAGAAAGAGCTGAAGTTTCAGTTCGAATACCAGTTCCGTTTTGAGCTTGCGCTGCTCAAGCTGATTGATATTGTGCACCCAGCTCCTGCGGCAGCTTTGCCAGCGGAACCACAGCCTCAACTGCAGGCTCAAAAAAAAAAGCACCTGACAAGCCCCTGAAAAGGCAGCCAGCTCCTGCTGTGTCACTTTCCGTGCCACCAACCTCATCTGCACCTCCGGTGAAGCCCTCAGAAAGTGGAGAGATTGATCTTGGTTCATGGCAAAAAAAGCTCTCAAATTTTGCTTCTAATCCCGAAACGAAGCGGCATCTTGTTTCCGCCTCCTCCGAAATCGTGCGTAACGATGCTGCCGGGGCTCTTGACTCCGTTGCTGATCTTGCAACACTCAGGGTGGAATGGCACCAGTTTCTTGAACATGTAGCCAAAAAAAACCGGAACTTCATGGCAATGCACCTGCAATCCTGCGAGCTTGTTGCATGCAGTGCTGGCGGAGTGCTCGATATCGCCTGTTGCCGAAAATTTTCCTATGAGGAGCTTCAGCAGGAAAGGTCGGTTTTGCAGCAGGAAATTTCAGAATTTTATGCCTTGCCACTCCAGCTTCGTATTCTCTATGATGCCGAAAAAGATGCCTGTACCAGGGAAAAGACGGTGTTTACCCTTTTTCAGGAACTTTCACAGAGCAATGAGGTCATCCGCTTTCTTGTTACCGAGTTTGGAGGAGAGCTTGTCTATTGAGACGACCCCTGCCCCCGGTTTTATAAATGAGAAAAAATTCTTCATATTCATGCTTTTAAGTTTTTACAATTTCACAATACAAAGGACTATAGGAATATTATGAGTAAAGCTGCAGGGAGCACGCAGACTCTGAAAAACCGGTTCCGCTCAGATTATTGCGGATTACTCTGTCCGGAGCGTGAGCATGGCTCCGTCAGGCTTGCCGGCTGGGTTCACAGAAAACGTGATCATGGGGGCCTTATATTTATTGATCTGAGGGATCATACCGGCATCAGCCAGCTTGTTATTCAGCCTGAGCAGCAGGAGCTCTTCGCAAAAGCTGAGCAATTGCATGTGGAATCGGTTATCTGTATTGAGGGTGTTGTGGTTCTTCGCGCTCCGGGAGCCATCAATTCCCGTCTCGCATCCGGCGAGATTGAGGTGGTTGTCAGTCAGATTACGGTCGAAAGTAATGCACATCCATTACCCTTTCCGGTAGCCGACGAGGTGGTGACTTCGGAAGAGCTGCGGCTGAAATACCGTTTCATTGATCTGCGCCGTGAAAAAATTCATGAAAATATCATTTTTCGCAGCCGATTGACTGCTGCTATACGCCGCTATCTTGAAGAACAGGATTTTATCGAAATCCAGACACCGATTCTTACTTCCAGCTCGCCAGAGGGTGCACGCGACTTTCTTGTGCCAAGCCGCCTTCATCCGGGTAAATTCTATGCACTGCCCCAGGCGCCCCAGCAGTTCAAGCAATTGCTCATGGTATCAGGTTTTCCCCGCTACTTCCAGATAGCCCCCTGTTTCCGTGATGAAGATGCCCGTGCTGACCGCAGCCCCGGTGAGTTTTATCAGCTCGATATGGAGATGGCCTTCATTGAGCAGAACGATCTCTTTACGATCCTTGAAGGGATGATTGAGCATCTTACCCGCACCATGTCGCACAAGCGGATCACGCAATTTCCCTTTCCGAGAATCAGTTATAAAGAGGTGATGAACCGCTTCGGTACCGACAAACCCGATTTGCGGATTCCTCTCGAAATCAGCGATGTTACGCCACTCTTTGTTGGTTCAGCCTTCAAAGTCTTTGCAAATAGTACGGTAGAAGGCTCCTGCGTCAAGGCACTTGTTGTCAAGGGTCGCGGCAATGAATCGAGGCTCTTTTACGACAAGGCAGAGAAACGCGCCAAAGAGCTTGGTTCAGGCGGTCTTGCCTATATCCAGTTCAGGGAAGAGGGACCAAAAGGGCCTGTGGTCAAGTTTCTTTCCGAAGCGGATCTTGCTACGCTCAAAGAGCACCTTGGCCTTGAGACCGGTGATGTGGTCTTTTTCGGGGCAGGGAAGTGGGAATCGACCTGCAAGATCATGGGCGGTATGAGAACCTACTTCGGCGATCTCTTTACGCTCGACAAGGATGAACTCTCCTTCTGCTGGATCGTTGATTTTCCCATGTACGAGTACAACGAGGAGGCCAAAAAGATCGACTTTTCACACAACCCCTTCTCCATGCCGCAGGGAGAGATGGAGGCGCTTGAAACCATGCCGCCTCTCGATATTCTTGCCTACCAGTACGATATCGTCTGCAATGGCATTGAGCTGTCAAGCGGCGCCATCCGCAACCACAAGCCGGAGATCATGTACAAGGCTTTTGGTATTGCCGGATACAGCCGCGAAGAGGTTGACGCACGCTTTGGTCACATGATCGAAGCCTTCAAGCTTGGCGCACCACCGCACGGAGGAATTGCTCCCGGTCTCGATCGCCTCGTCATGATCCTCTGCGACGAGCAGAACATCCGTGAGGTCATCGCCTTCCCAATGAACCAGCAGGCGCAGGATCTCATGATGGGCTCACCATCAGAGGTGACGCCCGTTCAGCTCAAGGAGCTGCATCTGAAGGTGGAGTTACCGAAAAAATGATTGACCGTTGACGATGGATAATTGACAACGAAAATGTGGTGATGGCAGGTTGGAGGGGAGTCTCTGTATTGGGACGATCCCTCCAGCCTTTTCGTTTTGTGTCTGTGGTTATCTTTACGAATCGAAGGATGTCCTTTCCGCCAAAGGCCATTATAACGACAAATAACCCGTTATAACAGATCAAGTAAACCACTGCATTGACTGCTTGTAAGATTTACAGTAAAATAATCTAATGTATAAGGATACGTGGAGAGTATCAAAATATGAATGATCACCCAAATAATCCACTGCATGGATTAACTCTTGAAAAAATACTCTGTGATCTGGTAAATCATTATGGCTGGGAAGAACTCTATAAAATGATAGAAATTCGTTGTTTTTATAATGATCCAAGTATTAAATCGAGTTTGAAATTCTTGCGAAAAACAAACTGGGCAAGGGAAAAAATTGAAGAAATATATATTGACTTGATTGCTCAAGAAAAGAAAGAACTGTAAGGGTAAGCGTTGCGATTGAAGCAAATATCAAGCATCGATACCATTGCCTTTCTGAAACTCATCAACTTGGGCAAGAACGAGATTTCCGAAGGGAAATTTCAGAATGCTGAGGTTTTTTTTTAAGCCCAGCACCCAATACCCCTCAGTAATAATATTCCGGCGTCAGCTTGCTGGTGAAGCGGTTCATAGCGTAGTTGGCGAGCCAGACCCAGTTGAGCGGTTTGCCTGCCATGCGCTGCATGATGGCGCCTCCCTTGTAGACCTCTTTCTGGAGCTTGACAAAGTTTGAGAGCATTTTTTCGCCAGTCATGTTGGTTGGCTCGAACATGTAGTGGTAGGTGTCGTACTTGTCCCAGTCGAAATGGCGGATGCGGGGCTTCATTTCATCGAAATAGGGTGTTCCGGGGAAGGGGGTGACCAGTGAAAATACCGGAAACTCGATCTTGTTTTTCATGATGAAGTCGTAGGTGAGCTGGAAGCTCTCTTCGGTGTCGTTGTCGAAACCGAACATGAAGTATCCCTGGATGGCAATTTTGTTTTTATGGAGATTGCTTACAACCTGTTCATAGTTGCTGAGACGGTTGGAGCCCTTGTGGAGGGTTTTCAGGGTTTCCGGATTGAGCGATTCAAACCCGATGCTGAGCAGATCGCAGCCGGAGCGGCCAGCAAGTTCGGCAACTTCGGGTTTGTCGAGAAAGTTCATGGAGATATTGGCGTTCCAGTGTACGCCAAGCTTGGCCATCTCTTCAAGCAGGGTCATGAAATACTTGGGACGGAAACTGATGTTGTCGTCCATGAAGGAAAAATTGACATTTTTCTTCCCAACCCGCTCCTGATGGTAACGCATCTCATCGAGTACCAGGTCAAGCTCGCGGTAGCGGTAGTTCTTGCCGTAAATGGTTGGTGTTGTGCAGAAGTTGCACCCGACAGGGCAACCCTTTGTTGCAAGCAGGGGAATGCGTGAGCTGTATTTTTTCGAGCTTTTTGATGAAAGGGCATAGCTGAAATCGGGGCGGTGCATGTCGCTCATCGACTTTAGCTCCTTTGCCCGGTATACCTGCTGCATTTTGCCTTTCAGCACATCAGTGGCAAGTTCTGTCCAGATGGACTCAATTTCACCGTAGACCACGCTGGTGCAGTGCAGGGAGGCCTCTTCGTTCAGCATGGTGGGATGGACTCCGCCGAGGATAACGGTTTTGCCCTGTTTTAATGCCCTGTCGCCGATCCGGTAGGCTTGTGATGCGTTGAGTGTTCGCGAGGTGATGGCTATGACATCAAATCCGGAAAAATCTTCAGGAATCTTGTCTCCAAGCCGCTCATCGATAAAGGTGACGTCAAAGAGCGTTCCGACGATGGTGGCAACCATAATCAGGTTTAACGGCATACTGACCGTACCGGAATCGACCATCATGCTGGTGTTGCTTACCGGCTGGATGAGAAGCCATTTCTTGCGTGATTTTTGCTGTGCAGCAAGCTGGTGGAGAAGTTCCTCGGAACTATTTGAGGCGGTGTCGAGCGGCGAGACGAGAGTTTCTGATTGTATGATTTGCATACCCTGAAATCTGCAATAAATGTGAAAAACTTCTACGACTGTGAAAAATTTCTACGCTGAATGAAATAAATGTATTAAAAAAATAGCAAGAGTCACTATTTATTGAGGGAGCGGAGCTTTTTTCAGGACAGCAACGGTAAAGCGGCTGACGCAGGTAAGTTTACCCTCCTCATTTTTTACTCTGATATCCCATACCTGTGAGCTTTTTCCAAGATGCAGGGGAGTTGCCGTAGCGTAGACAAAACCGCTCCTGACCGGACGGATATGGTTTGCATTGATCTCTTGACCGACAATGTAAAAAGAGTTACGGTCAACGCAGTAAGAGGCGGCAATGCTTCCGACGGTTTCAGCCAGAGCCAGTGAGGCTCCCCCGTGAAGAATTCCGATACGCTGTATGGTACGATGATCGACGGGCATTTTTGCCGTCATGAAGTCAGGTCCGATTTCGGTCATTTCAATACCGAGGTGGCGGGCCATCTGGCCATCAATGATTTGTGTGGTATTGATCTCTTCAACAGTTACCGGACCAAAAAAAACAGAGGATTGAGTCATAATTGGTACACTGGAAAAAGAGATTAAATATTGCCCACTGACTTTGAGCGGGTGACGAGATTCGAACTCGCGACATTTTGCTTGGGAAGCAAACACTCTACCAACTGAGTTACACCCGCTTTACAGTGGTGGTGAGAGAGGGAGTTGAACCCTCGACCTCAGGGTTATGAATCCTGTGCTCTAACCAACTGAGCTACCTCACCATTTTACCGGCTGAAAATATACTATAGGCTTCAGGAATAAACAAGCCGAGATGATGTTTTATTTGTTCTTTTTTTGCGGTGTTAACTCCGTGTTGAAATCTGGCTGAATATCGCCTCGGCAACGGGAATATCTTCCGGTGTCGTAATTTTGATATTGTGATAGCCGGTTTCAAAAATTTTTACGGGTTGTTCAGGAAAAAAACGCTCGACCAGCGCAGCGTCATCGGTTGCATACCACCCTTCCAGTTCTGCCTGCTCATGCGCCTGGATCAAGAGGTTGCTTTGAAAACCCTGGGGAGTTTGTACCTGGAGAAGTTTGCTGCGGTCAAGGGTTTCACCAAAAAACTCCGGATTCTCCCCGACATACTTGATCGTGTCTTTTGGCCTGTTTGCCGGAACACAGGCGCCATACTGCATGGAGAGGCGCGCAATTTCATCAATCTCTTCAGAACGAATAAAGGGGCGTGCACCATCATGAACCAGAATGATCTCTGCAGAAGCACCTGTCAGGCGTTTTTCTTCCTCAATGGCACGGATGCAGTTGTAAACGGAATCCTGTCGCTCTTTTCCGCCCTCGATAATGGCTTTCAGCTTACTGAAACCCGAGGCAGCAGCAAGTTCTTCGAGTATGCTCCTGTTCTCCAGCCTGGTGGCAATATAGATGGCTTTAACCGAAGAGGCCATCTGAAAAGCCTTCAGGGTATGGTAGATAACCGGAAACCCTCCGACTTCAAGTAACTGTTTGCTCTCACCCTCCCTGAGCTGCATCCGTTTTCCGATACCGCTTGCGGCTATAATGGCTGTTGCTTGCATAAAAGGTCAAGTACTTTCACTGGTTAATGAATGAACATGGCATCTCCATAGGCCAGAAACTGGTAGTCCTCCTTGAGCGCGGTTTTATAGGCTTCCATCAGGAGGCGGTGTTCTGCAAAAGCGCTTACCGTCATCAGCAGTGTGGTTTCAGGTTGCTGGAAATTGGTCAAAAGCGCATCGGTTACCTTGAACTGGTAAGGGGGATAGATGAACTTGTCGGTCCAACCCCTTCCAAACTTGATCTTCCCGTCAACCGTAGCATTGGCTTCAAGCACTCGGCATGTTGTTGTTCCAACAGCAATAACCCGTCCTGTTTTGTTGACCTTGGTTTCATTGATCTCCATGGCCGTTTGATAGGGGATATTAAAGTATTCAGAATCCATCTTGTGCTTGGAGACATCCTCAACCTCAATAGCATTAAAGGTGCTCAAACTCGGATGGAGGGTGATCGGCAGGATTTTTACCCCTATTTTCTGGATTTTTTGCAGGATAGGCATGGTGAAATGCAGTCCGGCCATTGGAGCTACAACAGCGCCGGTCTCGGAGGCGTAGACGGTCTGATAGTTTTCCTTGTCTGATTCACGGGGTGGACGGGTGAAGTAGGGGGGCAGGGGAATATTGCCGATGCGTTCGACGAGACTGAAAACATCGATGTCTGGATTGAGGAACCTGATGGTTCTTCCCCGTGAAGTGGTGTTGTCAACAACTTCAGCAACCACATCCTCCTCAAAGTAGATCTTGTTGCCAACTCTTACTTTGCGTGCAGGATCAACCAGAACATCCCACAATCCAGCCTCTTTATTGAGCACTCTGAGCAGGAAGACTTCAATTTTTGCATCAGTCTTCTCTTTCTGACCAAAGATTTTTGCGGGGAAGACCCTGCTGTTATTCAACACAAGCAGATCCCCTTTTTTAAAATAGGAGACGATATCTTCGAAGACTTTATGCTCGATGTCTTTTTTTCGCCGGTTCAGTACCATCATTTTGCACTTCCCTCTCGGCGAAGCAGGTTCATCGGCTATTTTTGTTTTGGGCAGGGTATATCGAAAGTTGGACAGGCGCATAGGATCTTCAATAGGTCAAAAACAGTGTGAGACTTCAAATTTGAATATAAAGCAGAAAGCTGGCCTTGATACCAGCTTTCTGCTTTTTTTATTCTTTTTTTGCTCAAGCGGAGTGGTATGCAACTCCTTTCCTGAGGGTGATATGCTGTCCGGCAATACATGCGAGGGCTTCATCTCCCTCGGCTTCGACCAGCGTGACAACGATATCATTCGGTGCAATGGTCATGATATAGCGATTTTTCCTGAAACAGACGCTTAGTGAAAGCTTTTTCCACTGCTCAGGCAGGTTTGGATGCACATTGAGTTTTTCGTTATAGAATGAAATACCGGCAAAATAACGAATAACAGTGTCGAGCGTTCCAGCCATGACGCCACAGTGAATGCCCTCTTGGGTTGTGCCGCCCTGGGTATCCTGAATATCGCTCTTGAGGGCTTCGGAGAACCATTTCCATGCCATTTCATGACCATCTTCCAGATAGCTTGAGATGATGCTGTGAACCACCTTGCTCAAGGTTGAACCATGACTTGTCCGTGGTTCATAATAGGCATAATTGTTTCTGACAAAGGTCAGGGCATCGGGTACCGTATACCCGATTTTTTCGAGCAACTCGGCTACCTCACCGGGTGAGAGCGTATAAAAGGTCATCAAAACATCAGGTTGTTTGGCAACCTTGTACAGATCGGGCGAATCACCCTCGGCTTTCAGTATCCTGTCCATACGGTGGATGTTGCCGTACCGTGAGCGGTAGTGACGCCAGTCAAGCTCTTTAAGGCTCTTGTATCCTTCAAACTGCTCCAGTACACCATCCTGATCAATCAGGATATTCATGTGGCTGCTGATTTCCCGCCATTTCTTCAGCTCATCAAGGTCAAGATCAATCTTCGACATCAATCCTTCAAGCACAAGAGGATCAATTTTATCACCGATTTCAGCGGCTTTGTCGAAGAGCCAGATCGCCATGATGTTGGTGTAGGCATTGTCTTTCAGTCCCTCTTTGCCACTATCGGGCAGCGCTTCATGAAATTCATCAGGCCCCATTACCCCTTCAATATGGTACTTGCCGCTCTCGGTCGAATATGAGGCAATCGAAGCCCAGAAACGAGCAATTTCAAACATCAGTTCAGCGCCATACTCATTGAGGAACTGCGTGTCGTCGGTGTCATAGATGTAGCGCCAGACATTGTAGAAGACCGCAATAGAAACATGTCGCTGCAGACGGCTGAGGTCAGGACCCCAGCTACCGCTCTTCGGGTTAAAATGGATGATCTGCGTATCTTCGCGGCCATCATCGGCAGTCTGCCATGGGAACATTGCTCCCTTGTAGCCATTTTCACTCGCATACTCCCTTGCTGCATCAAGCCGATTGTATCGGTAGAGCAGAAGAGCCTTTGAGATCTCGGGGAAGTGGCGGTTGAAAAAGGGCAGAATAAAGATCTCATCCCAGAAAATATGTCCACGGTAGGCCTCACCGTTCAGTCCACGGGCCGGCATACCGGCATCAATGGAGGGATTGTGCGGCGAAGCGGTGCACATCATGTGATAGGTGTGCAGGCGGAGCAATTTCTGGCTGTAGCGGTCGCCCTCAATAACCAGATCAGCCTTTTTCCATATTTTCTCCCAGGCATCATTATGCGCCTTGAAGAGCGAATCGAAAGAATCTTCGCTTTGCAGGGAAAGGCGGGTGGCTTTCAGTGGATCGACACTTTTTGCATCAAGAGAGGTATGAATGGCGGCCAGTTTTTCAATGGTGCAGCCTTTGTTCGGATTGAGCGAGAGTTTGAAGAGCTCTCCGATGTAGCGATTGTTGTTCAATGTTACCCTTTCGACAACCGCAGGCTTGCCATGGCATAAAATTCTCGTTTTTGTGCCGGTCACAATATCGTAATGCGATACATTGGTGCGTACATGAAGCAGCATGAGCTGATCTTCCGAGAGACTTTCCACCTGCTCCAGATGATCGTTTGTCAGCTCATTGTATCGCGCAACATTCTTGTTCTTAATCCTTCCGTCAATTGCTGAGCGGAACTCTATTTCCGCACTGTAATTGACCGGTTTCAGGGTGAACTTGAGCGCGCAGCGGTGCGGATCGTCCATGCTCGCAAATCGGCGACTGCTGATGCTTGTTATTCTTCCAAGGTTGTCCTGAATGACGAGATCCCGTTCCATGAGGCCGTTGCGCAGACTCATGTTCTGGCGATAGCTGAGTATCTTTTGCCCCAATGGTTCAATGAACTCTCCACCCCCTATCCTGAATTCGATGGGAAGCCAATTTGGGGTATTGACAAAATCATTGTTGAAAACGGTTTGACCATGAACCTCCGAGGGTACCCTGTTGAAAATTCCGGCAATGTAGGTGCCGGGATAGTGATGGTTGGTACAGGAAGAGCTTTCATAGGCTCCTCTTACGCCAAGGTAGCCATTGCCGCACGAGGTCAGTGTCTCACGAAGTTTTTCATCTTTGGCAGAATAATCGGTATAGGTCAGGTTCCACCCGTCAAACTCAAGTCCCTTCTTGAACCAGCGCTCAATCTCTTCATAGGTGATTTCGCCAAGGTCACTGACAACAATATCAGCGCCCTGCTCCTTCAGTTTCGATCCTTCGATGTCACGGGCAATACCGAGCACCAGACCGAAATTGCCTCGGGAGCCAGCCTGAACGCCGGAAATGGCATCCTCAACAACCACACATTCGTGTGGTTCCAGACCGAGGTTTTTGGCCGCCATGATAAAAATATCAGGATTGGGCTTTCCCTTCAGGCCGAGCTGAATGGAGACCTCTCCATCCACACGGGTCTCAAAAAGATGTTCAAGTTTGGCAAGCTTCAGGATGAGCTGGCAGTTGCAGCTTGATGAAGCGATACCAATTTTAATCCCCTTTGAGATGAGGACGTGGATCAGGTCAATTGATGAGGTATAGACCTCAGGCCCTTCCTTGATGAGAATTTCGGTGAAAAGGCTGTTTTTGCGGTTGCCAAGACCGCAGACGGTATCTTTTTCCGGGATATCGTCCAGTTCGCCATAAGGGAGCTCAATGTCACGTGAAGCGAGAAAGCTTTTGACTCCCTCCATTCTTGGTTTGCCGTCTACATACTTGTGATAGTCGTGGGCCGGGTCGAAAGGGAAGTACGTTTCGTCGTTTAATTCCGCATAATTTTTGAGGAAGTAATTAAACATCGATTCCCATGCAAGGCTGTGTACTTTTGCCGTGCCAGTGATCACCCCATCAAGATCGAAAATTGCGCCTTTGAAGATGTTGCTCATACCATTAAAAAATTATCATGTTGTGTATCGTATTACAGGGAAAGCAGTCCAAGGATGGTGAGGAGGATGTCGGGGTAAGGTACCGTATAGCTGTTCGGGCAGATCTCCCGGATCTGCTGTTTCAGCTTCTCATCCCTCGTTACAAAAATTGCACAAACATCATCAAACATTTCAACAGCTTTTTTCAGCATGGGAATGTCGGAAGGGGTATCGCCACAAACAAGGGTTGACCCTTTTGTTTCGCCCATTCCCAGTTTGCTGCAGATAAAGGAAAGTCCGTCACCTTTGTCAAAATCCTTGATGGGCGATTCGCTGGAATCAACATCAATTGTCAAAATGATTTCGATGTCAAGGCCAGTATCTTCAATCCTGAAGTTACGACCGCTCGGGTCAATTTCACGGACAATCCCTTTTACCTTCTCAAGAAAAGCGGCAGACTCGTCATCCTTGATCGAGTGGCTGATATCCTGGCGGGCAACGGTGGTCTGGCCAAACTTGATCTGCAGGGCAGAACCGATGAAGTTAAATTTCTCGAAATCCTGTTCCTGAAGGAGCACGAGCATTCGATCGTTCAATAAATTGATCAATCGCTGCTTTCGTTCTTCAATGGGGAAACTGTTGAATTCACCATCGAGATCAATGAACTCCCTGCCTTTCGAACCGGCGTAAATAAACGTGTTACTTGGATTGATTGAAACATTCAGGATGCCAAAATCTTTCAGGGGAGCAGAGGTGATGATGATGGGGTAGTTACAGCGGTTTTTGGCAAATCGGGTGAGGAACACCGAGTTATAGATGGGCTGTACCGATGAGCGATACCGTCCGCAGTAGTTGTTGGTTGTTCCGTCACGGTCAGTGATAAAGGCGTCAAAGTGCTTTCCCTTGAGCATGGCAACTCCCTTGTTGACATAGTCCCGGAAATCGGGAATAAATTTTGCAAGGTAGTCGATGAACTTGTCCTCACCATATTCCAGATAGTAGATATCTTTCTGGAGCTCCCGTATCTCATAGGTCAGATCCACATGAATCTGTTTCAGTCCGTCAAGCCGCAGGAGCCGATACCCGGTATCGTCATCAATATAGATGGTTTCAAGCGAGTAAAGTGCATTTTTCAGCGACTCTACACATGCCTGCCCCACAACCCTCTGCTTGATAATGTTATTGACTACCGGAGCCCGAAGTTCACGGGTTTCTGCCTTGAGTTGGTAGAGTTCTTTCAGGGTTCGGATATCCTGTAACGAGATCGAGGTGGCAAAGGTGTTCAGTTGACGCTCTTTAAGAATACTCTCGTGCATGTGTGACCGATAAGGGAGTGATGGTGGTGTAAAATGTACCGCAATCTAATCAAATTCTTTCAGAATCCGGTAGAAAACTTTCACAATAAACCGGTTCTTTTTACCTCTCTGGATGTAACGGGGTATTTTTGATTCATACAGGGTTCAGAAAGGAGGGAAAGCGCTCCCCGAGAAGAGCAAGGATCTTGCCGTGAATGACCGCTACTGGGTCAAGAGCGTTTAATTGGACAAAACGCCGGTTTTCGAGTTGTTTAATGTCGAGGTAGCCACGCCGTACATTGCGGTAAAATTCAAGACCCGAACGCTCCATACGGTCAAGCTCCTCGCCCTCAAAAGCCAGAGGGATAGAGGTTTTTGAATATTTTCTCTTCAGAGCCTCTTCAGGCTCCAGATCAAGATAGAAGGTGATATCAGGAGTAATGCCGCAGGTCGAAATTGCGATGATGGAGCGGAGCAACTCCATGTCGATACCACGGCCATATCCCTGATAGGCGGTCGTAGAGTCAAAAAAACGGTCAAGAATAATTGTTTTTCCACTGGCAAGGGCTGGCCGGATAACCTCCTGAACCAGTTCCGCCCTCGATGCTGAAAAAAGAAGCAGCTCACCCACCGGGGTAATTCCATGAGAGCTTTCAAGCAGGATCTGACGAATTTTTTCGGCTACGGTGGTGCCGCCAGGTTCTCTCAAAACAACAGCCTCAATTCCCTGGAGGCCAAGGGCATGGACAAGCTCTTTTATCTGGGTTGATTTGCCTGCGCCATCGATTCCTTCAAAGGTTATCAGCATAAAGTGTTGCAAAGAAGTTGCATTCGTTTCAAAAATGTACCGGAAGACGCCATCATTTCAATGGGGCTGACCTGTCGGGCGGATCAGGATTTCATTGACATCAACATGCGCGGGCTGACTGACGGCATACATGACTGCGCGGGCAATATCATCCGGCTGAAGTTCTGCGGTGCAGGGTTTTTGCAGAGCCTCCCAGAAAGGGGTATCGACAACTCCGGGTTCAACAAGGGTGACGCGCACCCCGGTTTCCGCCATCTCATTGCGGATAGCCTGTGCCATGCCGGTGATAGCCCATTTTGTTGCTGAATAGAGGTTCCTGATGGAGGTGATACGTCCCACTACAGAGCCGGTAATCAGCAGGTGACCCCTGTTTTTTACCAGTTCAGGAAGGGTCAGCCGAGCCGTGGCTGCAGCGCCATAGACATTGACCATCACCATCTCTTTCCACTCTTCAGGCTTATCCTCTCCGCCATAAAAGGTTGAGCCCTTCGAAAAGCCAGCGTTTGCAAAAACCACATCAATTCGTCCGAAGTGTTTCAGGGTCGTTTCTACCATTGTTTGCTGCGACTGCCAGTTTGCAACATCACAGGTTATGGCAAGAGCCCTCTCAGGGCCCAGTTCTGCCTGCAATCGTTCAAGCTTTTCGGTAGAACGGGCGACAAGCGCCACCTTGAATCCCGCTTCCACAGCACGCCTTGCTGTTGCTTCACCGATACCGGTTGATGCCCCGGTAATAAGAAATACCTTGTTTTTCATCGTGCTGTTTTGACTCAGGGTTTGATGGCGTTCAGGGCGCTGTGTTTGCGTCCATAAAAAAAGTAGATCACAAATCCGAGAAGCAGCCAGACAATCAGCCTCAGCCAGTTCTCCGCAGGGAGGGAAAACATCAGCAGAAGGCAGGTGAAAATGCCCGCAAGAGGCACAAAGGGTACCAAGGGCGCTTTGAAAGGGCGCTCAGCTTCAGGGTTTGTTTTTCTCATGATCAGTACAGCGCTGCAGACGACAACAAAGGCAAAGAGCGTGCCGATATTGACCAGCTCGGCAAGCAGGCGCAAAGGGAGTAATCCGCCCAGCAAGGCGACAAAAAAACCGGTCAGGATAGTTGATTTCCAGGGCGTCCTGAATTTTTCATGAATAGAGGCGAAAAATGATTTCGGCAACAACCCGTCACGTGCCATGGCAAGAAAAATCCTCGGCTGGCTGAGCATCATGACCAGCAAGACCGATGTGATGCCGGTGATGGCCCCCAGCGAAATAAGCAATTGCGCCCAGCCGATTCCAACCTGCATGAAAGCATTGGAGACAGGAGCATCAATACTGATCTGGTTGTAGGGAACCATGCCGGTCACGACTGCGGCTACGGCAATATAGAGGATCGAGCAGATGACCAGCGAGCTGATAATGGCTATCGGAATATCGCGCTGGGGATTTCTTGCCTCCTCGGCATGGGTTGAAATGGCATCGAAGCCAATATAGGCGAAAAAAATCATGGCAGCCCCGGCAAGCACCCCTACAGGTGCGCCCCCAAGACCTGGTTCACCAAGAACGGTATGGCCGAAAACACTCAGTCCTGAATAGCCGAAAGGGGCAAAGGGTGTCCAGTTTGCAGGATTGACGTACCTTGCACCAAGCACGATTACCAGCAGCACAATAGCCACCTTCACAAGAACCATCCCGGCATTGAAGCGGGCGCTCTCCTTTATTCCCTTGACAAGTACCACCGTAACGGCAAGGGCGATGAGTACTGCAGGCAGATCAAACCAGGCTCCGGTCAGGCTCATCAGACCGGTATCCGGGTCGAAGTCGAGCGGCGCATTGGAGAAGAGTTTGGGAATACCGATACCGAATATCCCGATGAAATCCTGAAAGTACTTCGACCATCCATGCGCAACCGTTGCCGAAGCTACGCCATATTCAAGAATCAGATCCCAGCCGATTATCCAGGCAAAGAGCTCGCCAAGGGTAGCATAGGCGTAGGTATATGCCGAACCCGCAACCGGCACCATCGAGGCAAATTCTGCATAACAGAGCGCGGCAAAAATACAGGCAAGGGCTGCAATTGCAAAAGAGAGTGTGACCGCCGGACCAGCCTTGTCGTGAGCAGCGACACCGATAAGCACAAAGATACCGGTTCCAATGATGGCGCCAACACCAAGCCCGGTCAGGGCAACCGGCCCCAGAATCCTGTTCAGCCGATGTTCGCCATCCATCTCTCCCAGCAGCAGTGAAAGCGGCTTTTTCCTGAAACTGTTTTTCAAAGGTATTTTGGTAAGTGGTTGGTTATGCTCTTCGCTTTTACAAAAACAGCTATCCCGCTTACGAATTACGGCGGTTCATGATCGTGAGAAAATAGACCAACTGCATGATAGCCTGCGCCGCAGCGGCAACATAGGTGAGTGCAGCCGCATCCAGCACCGCATTGACTCCCTGCATCTCAGCGGGCGATACAATTCCCTGCGAGACAAGCAGCTCTTTCGCACGTCGGCTTGCATCGAACTCAACCGGAAGGGTTACCAGTGCAAAGAGGGCTGTAGCGCCAAAGAGGATGATACCCGCCCAGGCAAGTGTTGTTCCTATGGTTCCGGCAAGAAACATACCGGCCATAAAAATAATGGGGCCAAGGTTGCTTCCGATAGAGACTGCAGGCACCATGATCGAGCGCAACTGCAGTGGCAGATATCCCGTTTTATCCTGCAGGGCATGGCCCGCTTCATGAGCGGCAACACCAACAGAGGCAATGCTCGGAAGACGGTACACCTCGTCACTCAGGCGAAGCGCCTTGTGGTGAGGGTCGTAGTGGTCGGAAAGCATTCCATGAGCCGTTTCAATGGTCACATTTCCAAGTCCGCCACGCTGAAGAATGCGCCGGGCTGCTTCTGCGCCGTTGATGCCACTCTGGGTTCTTACCTGTGAATACTTTTTAAAAGCAGACTTTACCTTGAATTGAGCCCACAAACCAAGAAGCATGGGGGGCAGGGCAAAAACAAAATACAAAGGATCAAAATACATGGAATTCAATGATTATCGTTGTGTCAAGTATACGTAACAATGGTTTACATCGGATGCATGAAAACAATGAAACCTATGCATAAGTTTCATGAATAGCAAGAGGTAAGAGCGCGGTTTGACGTATTGCCATTACCGCAAGGATTCCAGGCCGCCCGGTGCCTGCTCCTTATGCCGTTGCGTTGCGATTTGTTCGCTCTCTTCTGCTCATGACCGGGCTTTCCATTTCAGATTTCATGCGCGACGCAAAGGTAAAAACAAGAGGGGCCGTCGCAGGTAATTCGCTCTTGCCCCTCTTGTTAAAGCCACTCTTGATGGAGTTGTAATTCTACACCTTACCCGATTTGCACTTTACGCTTCGTTGCCTCGCATTCGAGTTGAGGAATCTGGCTGTATTTTCCTTTCTTTAGGTCTGCCCGGACTTTGGTAAGTAAATCTGCCCGAGAGAGAGAGTTCTTGCAGGCATTCATCTCCTTGCAGAAATAGTAGGTGAAGGCACCATGCCAACTGCCACCAATTTTGGCATCAGCACTGGTCTGGTCGGCACGGCAGCCAGCCCAAAGGATGTTATGAACCATCCCTTTTTCAAGCATTCCATGACGAAGTCCGCGAGAACGCTTGCTCTCCACCTCTTCGAATGCCTCCAGAGAAGGAGGTGGCAAGTAACGCGGTGTGCGATCGAGCAGCATGTCAATGGCCTTCAAACCGGTTCCACTGTGGCAGGTATCGAGATAGACCTCCAAAAGCACATTGGCTGGCAATTGAATAAAAAGATCACGCAGTTCATCATCGAGGATGACGTGATTTGCATCCCACTGGCCGCCAGCCTGAGCAAGGTCGTGAGGACAGAATGCCTCGTCGGCACGATCCGGTTCATCACCGCTCAGGTCAGGAACCTGTGTACCATGGCTTGAGAGGCTGAACACCAGATAGGAGTACTTTCCCGCCTTTGCACCATCAACCATAGCCTTAAGGTTACTAATGATGGTGGCTTTCGTTGCCTGGGCGTCGGTCAGCACGGTAATGTCGCTGCCCTGAAAACCAAGTAGTTTCTGCAGCAACGCCGACATATCATGAGCGTCGTTCACACAACCCTGCAATGCAGCGCTTGGATAGTTCTTGAAGTTGTTAATTCCAACACACAAAGCTTTTTTGCTTGTAGCCATGATTATGCTCCTGTTTAATGGACTCTATCTTTTCTTCCTGGTGTAAGTTGCCGCGCCTGATCATTATCGGCAATCCACAGGGAAGTTACAGAAATTATAACCCAAACAAGAAGAGAGAGCGTGCCCTGAAACAGCTTTTATAATTTCGGGGAAGCCTTTTCACTCGCACTGCAAACACCCTCCGCTCTCCAGCAGAAGGGCAAGATCATCAGCATCATCTTTCATCTGCCAACAATCAAGGAGCGCATCAGTGGACCAATCAGGGTTCATACCGGCTCAGGAGGCTTCCGGCGACTCTGGTACTGCGGTGAGTTGATGATGCCAGCCTGCAACGCAAGAAAGAGGTTTTAAGGGCATGAATGTTCTTGTTTGAGTGAAGGCGCAACCCGGGAGTAAGTTATAAGCTGTGTTGGAGAGTGACAAAATCAATATATTCTTGATGGAGAGGAGGGATGCGTGGATTGGACATTGATAGAGAAAATCAGGGATCTTGGACTAAAATCATAACAATTTCAGGAATAACATGTTGCCGGAGATGTTTTTATGGAACTCCATATAAGTGATGAAAAAAACAAAAGAACTTCTTTCCGAGGTTGTAGTAGAGCTTTTAAAGACAAAGAAAAACTAGTTGTATGATGTTATAATAGAAGCTTTAGAGGATGTTGGTTTGGCAAATGCCATCGCTGAAGGGAGGAAGAATGAATTTGTATCAGAGGATGAAATTTTTTCCATTCTTGATGGCAATTCGAAGTGAATATTATCTTCGACACCTTTTATCGTATCCGTGCAGGGGATTACAGAATAGGGATAGAATACGCTGCCGACAAACTTGTTTTTACCCGTATTTTGCACAGGAAAGACATTTATAAAAATTTCCCATAACAGGCAAATTGCTGGAGTGGATTCTTGAAGTGCTTGAGGCGTTGCTTTGGGAAAATCCCTGACGAAATCATGAAGCGGGCATTCGGGAAGCGCCAGATGCTGCTTGTGCACTACACCGGCAAGCCGCTCATCGATAACTATCACGTCTACCAGCACCTGATGGACTACTGGACAGAGACCATGCAGGACGACTGCTACCTCATCGCCGCCGATGGATGGAAGGCTGAAACTGCCCGGGTTCTGGTGAAGAACAGCAAAGGGAAAGAGGTTGACAAGGGGTGGGCCTGCGAACTCGTGCCCAAACCCCTCATTGTTGCCCGCTACTTTGCCAGATTTCAGGAAGCCATCACCGGGCTTGAGGCTGAACTGGAAAGCCTCACCGCACGCATAAGCGAGCTTGAGGAGGAACAGGGCGGGGAAGAGGGAGCTTTTACGGGATTGGACAAGGTGAACAAGGCAAATGTCGCTGCCCCCCTGAAAGAGATCAAAGGGGAGAAGGATGCCAAAGAGGAGGCCGATATCCTCCGTCAGTGGTTGAAACTTTCAGGAGAAGAAGCAGATATGAAGAAAATGCTCAAGGAGGCTGAAGCCAACCTTGACGCGCTCGCTTATGCCAAATATCCAAAGCTGAGCGAAGAGGAGGTAAAAACGCTGGTTGTTGACGACAAATGGCTTGCCACAATCGCCGCAGCCATTCACGGCGAAATGGATCGCATCAGCCAGAACCTCACCCGCCGGGTAAAGGAACTTGCCGAACGCTACGAAACGCCCCTGCCAGAAGTTAACAGCAAGGTTGCCGAGCTGGAGGCAAGGGTGACTGCGCATCTTAAACGGATGGGGATGGAGGTATGAGCACATCAACAAAAATTTTATCAACCCCCAAAAAAAAGTTTTTTATGACAATTGCTGAATTAAAAGTAAAACCATTTGCAGAAAGATTGCAGCTTATGGAAGACTTATGGGAAACATTAAGCAATGAAGATAATAATCTGCAATCACCAGCATGGCATCAAGAAATTCTTGAAGAAAGAATGGACTTGATTAATACAGGTCAAGCAGAGTATGTGACCATTGAAGAATTAAAAAAAAGAATACAGCCCGGAGAGTGCAAATAATTATTCCGCAAAATATTGATAGACATGAGAAATTGCAATGATTATTTATCTGAACCATTGCAGACACAAAACCGGATGAATATGTCAAAGATGGTGAAAACCGGATGGGTACAGCAAAAAAATCCACAGCGGATCTTCAGAGCATGGCAGACAGTATCTTTCGCAGTGGCAACGAAGACTTTATCAGCATGACGAATATACTCGAAGCTATGGACGGAGAGTTTTTTATATCAGATTGGCTGAGAAGCTGTAATACTGGCGAATTTCCTGCTATTCGGGGATCGGCGTTTAATTATGGCGAATTTGCCATAATTAAACGCAAAGCGGGCATCAGCAGCCACAAAATCAGCAGCCACGATTTTCATCCTGGCATTTTCTTCAAGCTTGATATGTGCTTCAGGCCGGAGTTTAAACCTGTCGAATTCAACGTTATTAGAATTGAAATAGAGGTGCAGGCATGAGCGCAGAGGTGAAACCCGGTTACAAGCTGACCGAGACAGGGGTGATTCCTGAGGATTGGGATGTTATGACTCTTGGTACCGTATCTGAGATGTCTTCTGGCACTACGCCTTCTCGCTCGTTAATGGATCGATATTATAAAAATGGTTCGATTGCGTGGGTCAAGACCTTAGACTTGAACAATTCAGATATTTGTGAAACTGATGAATGTGTCACAGATTTAGCACTGAAAGAAACATGTTTGAGAGTTAATGCAACAGGAACGGTGCTTGTTGCGATGTACGGAGGTTTTAATCAGATCGGAAGAACCGGATTACTCAGGCTCCCTGCTGCTGTAAACCAAGCCATTACTGCGATTCACCCTACAAAGGGTAAGTTGCTCTCTGATTATTTAATTCGCAATCTCAATTACAGGATTGATTCTAGAAACGAGTGGCAAGCAGCAGCCGAAAAGATCCAAACATCACAAGTAAGGATATTAGGGATTTTCCTGTCGCTTGTCCAAAGTTGCATGAACAAGAAGCAATTGCCGAAGCCTTGAGTGATGCAGACGCCCTCATTGAATCCCTTGAACAACTCATTATCAAAAAACGCCAGATCAAACAAGGCGCCATGCAGGAACTGCTCACCGGCATAAAGCGCCTGCCCGGTTTCAGCGGGGAGTGGGAGGTGAAGCGAATAGGGGATTTAGGTTCAATATTTGGTGGCCTTACAGGTAAGACAAAATCAGATTTTGGTGTAGGAGCGTCTCGCTATATTACCTTTATGAACATCATGGCCAACGTTGTGATCAACTGCGATACATTTGAACAGGTAAATGTTGTCCCAAATGAATATCAAAATCGTGTTATGAAGGGTGATCTTTTCTTCAATGGTTCATCAGAGACGCCAGAAGAAGTTGGCCTGTGTGCGGTTTTGAATGATGAATTGCACGATGTATATCTGAACAGTTTTTGTTTCGGATTTCGTTTCCGAAGTGGCGCTGAAAATGATGGACTGTTCTGTGCTTACTATTTCAGGAGTAATGAAGGTCGTGAGCTAATAAAATCATTGGCACAAGGCGCCACTCGATACAACTTGTCCAAGACTGCATTTTTGAGGCTTACCACTCCTTTTCCTCCTTTTGCAGAACAAATCGCCATCGCTAAAGTGCTTTCTGATATGGATACCGAAATTGATGTACTGAAAGAAAAGCTTGCCAAAAATCAGCAGATAAAGCAGGGAATGATGCACAATCTTTTAACCGGAAAAATCCGACTTGTATGAATAGCAACTATACTGAAAAGTCCCTTGTCTTGGTTATTGGCGCAGGGGCAAGCAAAGAGGTGAATCTGCCTGTTGGTTCTGAATTGAAAAAGCAAATAGCAAAGGTGCTCGACATACAATTCGAACACTACCAGAAAAAAAGTGGTGACGATATTATCAGTGATTCTTTTAGGATTCTGGCTACGGATGGTAATATCAATCCATATTTGGGAGCGGCATTTCGGATTCGCGATGCAATGCCTCAAGCTATTTCTATTGATAATTTTATTGATTCACACCAGTCAGATGAAAAAATATCAATTTGCGGAAAGTTAGCTATTGCTCGATGTATTCTTACTGCAGAGTCTAAAAGTTTGTTAAAAATTGATCGCAGTAACATTTATAATAAACCTAATTTCTCGGTTCTTGAACTAACTTGGTTCAACGCATTTTTTCAGCTATTGACCGAGAACTGTCAGCAAGATGATCTTCCAGAAAGATTGTCAAAAGTTGCGATAATATCCTTCAACTACGATAGATGCATCGAACACTTCTTGTTTTGGTCAGTCCGAAATTATTATGGTATGACGGCCAAAGAAGCAAGTGAGGTTCTGACTCATTTAGAGATACATCATCCGTATGGAATGGTTGGAAAACTTCCTTGGCAGCAGGGTGCGCACGAAGGATTTGAATTTGGTGATACCCCTACTCCCAAGAAACTATTGTCCCTCGCAGGAGAACTTCGGACATTCACTGAAGGAATTGATCCTACGAAGAGCGATATTTCAGCAATACAGGCAGCTTTATCTACTGCCCAACGAATTGCGTTTCTCGGTTTTGCATTTCATCGCCAAAACATTGAATTGCTTTTACCTGGTCAGAACATGGGGGGAAAAGAAAGGAATTGTCGAGTTTATGCAACTGCCTACGGAATATCATCTCCAGATATTCGGCTCATTAAACAGGATATCATCAGTCTTGCTGGAATATCTGATGAGCACATATATGTTGAGATTGGTTTAAAATGTTCGGAATTGTTTAGCGAGTTTTGGCGGAGTCTCTCACTTCAGTGATTGTTCATATACTGCTCGTGCAGGTCATGTAGTTAGCGTTGTTTGTGTATTGATATTGTTTCGAAAAACAGAAAATGAATCTTGCTAAAGATCAATAACTTCATTAGGGATTTATGTTCAATTAATATGCATAATCCAATTATTATGATCTGCGGCTATACGTTTTCGATTTATTGTATCATATTTTAAGGTATAAAATATTGGGCTGTATAAATTTTAACATAAAAAAATAATAATTGTCAATTTGGTTTTACTATGCTGAAAGATTTGATTGTCATTGAAGTTGGTATCTATAATCTTATTTAATCGCAAATGACATTATTCTTGGCTTCGAAAAAGCACATTACTAAACCTGCTGAGCAGAATTGGTTTAGAAAGTATTGGATAGAAATCTCTATTTTGCTTTGTGGCCTTATAGCAATGAATTTGATTGTTTTTGCAGATGCATTTCGTGCTACAGATACGATTAATCCTTTAGGAGCTAGTCAATTAGGTGATTTTGTTGGGGGATACATTGGCACCTTTTTAGCTCTTGTAAGTGTTGTACTACTTTCAGCAACATTGAAGAGTCGGAGTAAATCTGCTGAAATATTAAGCTTCGAAACGAAATACTTTGAACTGTTACGACTTCACAGAGATAATGTTGCCGAACTTGAGGTTTCGGGTATAAGTGGTAGACAACTTTTTGTTGTACTTATTCGCGAGTATAGATGTGCGCTTGATCTCACAAAACATGTTGCAAGTATTCACAATATAACGCTTACTCAACAACAACGTGCTCATATAGCCTATCATTGTTTGCTTTTTGGGACAGGGCCGAATTCATCACGAATGCTTTTGAAATCGTTGGAAGAATTCGATAATGACTTTGTTTGTGATTTAGAAAATCAACTTAATAATGAAGAATTAAAAAATAGTGTCCGGCTTGAAAAGAAGCTTACATATGTTCCATTCGAAGGCCATCTTTCTCGTTTAGGTCACTACTATCGTCATTTGTATCAATCCATCAAGTATGTAGATCAGCAGAATATTAATATTGATAAATATGAATATGTTAAAACGATTAGAGCACAATTGTCAAACCATGAGCAGGCATTGCTTCTTTTGAACAGTTTATCTCCAATTGGTAACAATTGGTGGAAACACAATTTTATGCTTGAATATCGAATGGTGCAAAACATTCCTCGTGAGTTCTTTGACCCAAAGGATGAACTTGATATTTCATCGTTATTTTCAACAGGTTACTTTGAGTGGGAGGAAGTACAATGTGCATCCTAATCTTTTGCTTTTTAGTATGTCATCTATTATGGTTTTTTAACAATTGATCGGATATGGGAGAGAGCAAGTACATCGAATTGAAGGAGTTATATTTAGATGAGAGCCTTAAACAAACTTGTAGTAACTCGAGAATTAAAAAGTTATAAGTTCATATTAACCTCCGATGAAATAGATTTGAAAATTTGTCAGCAGCGTTCAAAAAGAGTTCTCAACTGAACGTGAGTTACTGCGTGATTATTTGCGGGGTGATTGATGCTGCGATTTTTTGAGCCTTGTTTGTTTGACGATATTCCTGCTGCCGACCGCAGGGCTGATGAACTCTATCTTGCTGAAGTTGAACAGTGCGACATCTATCCCGGCTTGTTCGGTAATGAGTATGAATATGAATATACTATGATTTTTCAAGGATAAACTTTGGATCAACCCCCAAGGTTTTATAAAGCCGTTTGGCCAGTTCCATATTGACCTTGCGCTTGCCATGCATCACCTCCGAAAGGCGTGTATCACTGATTCCCAGCAGTTTTGCCATGTCCTTCCGTTTCATTTTTTTTTCAAACATCTTGAGTTCAATCACATCAGGCAACGTTTCTGGTTTTTTTATCACCAGAGGCATTGGCATAACAACATGGCGATCCTCGTAATCTTCAATTGCTTTTGCCAGTTCAGTAATTTTGGCATCGTTAGTCGCGTTTTCTCCATCACTGAAAGCATTCATGAATGATTCTATCTCCCTGAGCGCTTTTTCATATTGTGCCTTGCTGACGATTTTCATTGTCATTTCTCCTCGTTTATTGCTGTTCAATGGTTGCCGGGTCAATGCTATCATAGGATTTATGGGTGCCTATAAACTTGATGAAGACCGTTCTTGAAGAAAATCGAATTCTTGCAACGATCCGGTAATGATTTCCTTTTATGTTGAAAACATACCGCTCATTCGCGATATAGTCTGCCGACAGAAACATGGTTTTCAGGTCAGCGTGGTTTTGCCAGTCCGCAGCTTTTACCCTGGCATACCATTCATTCAGAGCTGGTATTGCATCCGGGTATTTTGCGCCGAAACTGTTTAAAGCCGATTTTTTGATAATGACCATACAGCTCTTCCCTTGTTTTTTATAATACCATAATCGAAAATATTTTACATTTTTCAAAAAAATCATCTCGATAAGGCCCTTGGCAAGGTCTATTATACTACGCTTATGACGTATTACGCTTTTTGCCTGTTTCGGAGTGGTTATTTTGATCGTTTGAGCTCTATTCCGGAATTTCGGAGCGGTGAGTTATGAAAAAAACTTGAGAGTGGCTCGTCCGGCTTGCGAACATTGATTGCCTTGTTGTATTCGTCAAAAGAGATAACCACCGCAGAAGGCTTGCCATGCAGGGTAATAGCCTGTGGCCCCTCATTGTTGGCGTTGCGAACCACTTCGCTCAAATGATTTTTTGCATGTTGCAGTTGCCATGTTTTCATCTTCTTCCCATCGGTTATCGTCTGATCGTTCTGGCTATTATAGACAGAATCGAGGAAAAGCTGGCAACTTCTTGACAATATTTCATCCTCGCCAGCTCCTTGCGATTCAGGCAACTTTGAACGCGAGACGCAGAACCGTGTTATCGCCATGTTCACGAGCGAGCTCGGCGACTGGAGTGATCGGTCAGGCTGTGTATTTTTCTTGTGCTTTTCCTATCGAAAGATTCCTTAACTTCATTGATGATTTATTCTTATTCTTCAGGATTAATCGGATAATCGATGGGAAAATACGAGAAACTTATCTTGAAGATATTGAGCGGTCAGTCTGACACGAATATCCCTTTCGATGATTTATGTAATCTCCTTCAGGGAACAGGTTTTGTCATGCGCATTCGTCGAAGCCATCATGTTTTTCGCAAGGAGGGAATCGAAGAGAAGATCAATCTGCAACGTGAAGGCAACAACGCTAAACCATATCAAGTCAGGCAAGTGCGATATCTTATATTGAAATATCAACTTGGAGGTAAACCGTGATGGATAAATACGAAATTATTATTTTTTGGAGCGAGGAGGATCAATTGTTTATTGCGGAGGTGCCTGAACTTCCTGGTTGTATGGCCCACGGTGATTCTCACAATACAGCACTTATAAATATCGAGGAGGCGATAGCGTTATGGATTGCTACCGCCAAGGAATTTAATGATCCTGTTCCCAAGCCTAAAGGGAGAAGACTGCTCTTTGCATAAGGAAATTCACCGAATCAGCCAATCTATACATGCGACGCCGTCCATCATGCCCCATCGCCTTATGAAGCCGATATGCGTCATCTGATCGACACCTACATTGAAGCCGATGAGCCGAGGAAGATCTCTCCCTTTGATGATATGCCGCTGCTTGAGCTGATTGTGAAATCCGGCATTGCAGAGGCGATCAAGATGTTGCCCGAGGGGATAAAAAGCAGCAGGGATGCCATTGCTGAAACCATTGAGAACAATGTCCGCAGCAAGATCATTAAAGACCATCCGGCTCTATGCCATTTCACGGATCGGGTGGATAAAAAAACAACAGGCGAAGCTCAGCGCACAGGAACGCGATACGCCGCGTGAGTATCTGAACCGGGAGAGCCATTATCTCTGGGGCAAGCGCTACCTGCTCAAAATCATTGAAAGAGAAGCCCCTCCCTTTGTTGACCTGCAGCACAGCACGATACTTCTCTACATCCGGCCAGAGGCAGGTCAGGAAAAAAAACAGTTGGAACTTGACGAGTGGTATCGGAAGTTGTTGAAGAAGGCCATTTCTGAGCTTGTTTCGTCATGGGAGAAAAAGATTGGAGTGCGGGTCAATGAGGTCGGTATCAGGAAAATGAAAACGAAATGGGGCACCTGTAACAGAGAAGCAGGGCGAATCTGGATCAACCTTGAGCTGGCCAAAAAGCCTGAGGAGTGGGGGTATTGAGCAGTCACTGTTTTTTACCGACGGGTGCAAGGTAGATGGTGAATTCATCCTCTCCGTCGATTTTGAGCAGGTTGTCCATGGCGATTTGGTCGTAAGCGGCGATAGCGCAGGTGCCAGCGTCGATGGCTTCGCAGGCAAGGTAGAGGTTCTGGCAGAGGTGGCCAGCGTCAAGGGCGATGACCTTGTGGGCGGCGAGACCGTATCGCCACTCCATGCGGTAGGGGATGGTGGTCCAGATGAAGGTGACGGCAGCCTCTCCGGTGAAGGACTGGCCGAAGGCAGCCTTCGTCATTTTTCGTTCCAGATTTTCAACTTCGAATTCAAAGATGAGGTGATGTTCAAGAGGAAGGTATCGGTAAATGCCTTTTTCAAGTCCGGTGACATTCAGCACACAAAGGTATGTTTCAAAGGCGTGGCGGCATCCGGCGGAAGGTACTGTCCTCAGGGCGTGACCGGAATCGAGTTTGAGTTTGACCCCCTGGGTTGCCCAGAGAAGGAAAGAGAGTTCTTCAAGGGTGAGGGGAGAATCGCTGTATGTGCGGCAGCTTTGCCTTCTCATTATGGCCGTTCGGAGGTCGATCCGTCCGATATTATTCAGGGTTTCAATTTTTGGCAGCTCGATCTGTTTTTTTTCGGGCGCATAAGGCTTTTCGATCGGTGGAGGTGGAATCCGGCGGTTCTGGTCTGTCAGGGAGAAGTCGACTCTCTGGCGGATGGTGTCTTTGAGAAAGAAGCGGGACTCTTCAAGGGCCGTTTTGTTTGTCATGCTCTTTTCCATATACAGTTATAGTCAATTATTTCCGCTGCATCTGTTTTGTTCATTGCTGTATGGTACTGATGGTGTAGTCAATAGCGCGTGCATAGGCCGCTTACCAGACGTCCAGCTTTTTTCCAAGATACGCACCTTTGTCCATGAATTCCGAAAACTTACCGCCGCAAATACTTGCGTTGGTCTCTTTCCTCGCTCGTCACCTTTATGCGAGCATTGACGGCTTGGGAGGTAACCGTCTGACCATTATCGGCAGCTCTGAACGCTAAATCCGGGAGGGAGTTATAAGCTGTTAAGGAATCCGGCAAAATCAATATATTCTGTAACCAGAGAATTACACGGTTATTGCAGAGTTGCTTGAGCTGCCGGGCCGAGGGTACAGGGAAAAAATCAGGGATATACACACAAAAAGCATGATGACTGAGAGTATCGACAAACAGATCCGCCAGGTGCTTGAACGGCACAGCGCCATTCGTCTTGCGTTGTTGTTTGGCTCGCTGGCTAAAGGCACGGCCCGTTTTGACAGTGATCTTGACTTGGCAGTCGGCGCCGATCGCCCGCTTGGTGTTGATGAAACCATCGAACTGATTTCAGACTTGGCAACAGTAATTGGACGCCCTGTTGACTTGATTGATTTGTCAACCGTTGGTGAGCCCTTGCTGGGCCAGATTATCGCCGGAGGAACGAGAATCGTTGGCAGTGATACGCTCTACGCTGAGCTGGTGCTCAAGCATCTTTATAACCAGGAGGATTTTGTGCCCTATCAAAGAAGAATTTTGCAAGAGAGGAGAGAGGCATGGATTGGTCGTTAATTGAACAGAAGCTTGAGTCTTTGCGCCGCTCAATCCAAAGGGTTAAAGAGAAATGCCCAAAAAATGCCGCTGCACTGGGTTCCGATTACGATGCTCAGGATATTCTCTCCCTCAACCTCACCCGAGCTGTTCAGATGTGTGTGGATATTGGAACACACCTTGTTGCTCGCAGTGAGTATCCCCCTCCTGCTACCATGGGAAAAACGTTTGATATTTTATGTGAATCCGGAATAATCACTGCTGATTTAGCCAATCGCCTGAAAAAAGCGGTAGGATTTCGTAACCTCGCGGTTCATAACTATGAGTCCATCAATTGGGCAATCGTTTTTGCTATTGCCACAGCACACCTTCAGGATTTTGAAGAGTTTGCCAAAGCAGTTGTACGTCTGAACGATAAGTAATAACAGAGTAACCTTAACCGACAAGTACGATGCCTGAGGCCGGAATACGAAGGGTGAAAATTCTTGTTGCTTCACCGGGTGATGTTGAAAGGGAGCGAAAAATTGCTGTTGAGGTTATTCAGGAATGGAACATCCTCAATGGCGGTGAGCAAAAGATGGTGCTTGAGGCGGTGCTTTGGGAAAAACATGCTGCGCCTGAAAACCGGGGAGAGGGTGAGGGGCCCCAAGAGCCGATTACTCGACAGATTGTTAATGGCTGCGATTGTGCTATCGGTATTTTCTGGAATCGCATAGGAACACCCACACAGAGGGCTCCGGGAGGGGCCGTTGAAGAGGTTCAGAGGATGATGACCATTCTGAAAAGACCGGTTATGCTCTATTTTTCTGATATGCCAATTGCGCCAAGCAAGATTGATGATCAGCAAAAAGCTCAGCTTAAAGAGTTCAAGGCGGCAATGAAGGTCGATGGTCTGGTTTGGGAATATGATACCATAGAGGACTTTCGCACTGATCTGTCCCTTCACCTCGACATACAGATTCGCAACTGGTTCTGCACACCCGGATCTGTGGTGACGAAAGAACCCATACCAGCGAATGAAGAGTTACGCGCTGATGAAGCTGATTTAGATCTCTACCACTCCATAGTGAAAGAGGAGTTGGGCTATATTCGTATGCTTGGCATGCCGGGTATCGAGAGCATCAAGGTAAACCTCAATGAGGAGACCTTTGTGCCACTGCGCCTTTCCAAAAACCAAAAGGAAGACTCCTCTTCAAAACACCAGGAGGCCCTTGAGGAGCATGAAGGGGATGCTCATATCCTCTATCCTGACGAAATCATGAAGCGGGCATTCAGGAAGCGCCGTATGCTGCTTGTTCTCGGTGACCCAGGCGCTGGCAAAACTACCCTTCTCAAGTATTATGCCTTGTGTGCCCTTGAACAGAGTTCGAAGCTCGGATTTGCCGTCACTCCAAAGCTCTTCTATCTGCCACTCCGTGAACTTGTCCGTGACAAAACAGGCAACAATTTCGACTCCCTTCCCGCAAATCTTGAAAGTTGGGTTGCCAGACACCATCACACCATTCAAACGCCTCTTTTCGATAAATGGCTCAGGAGTGGCGTCTCTCTGGTGCTGTTTGACGGGCTCGATGAAATCAGCAATACCAGGGAGAGAAAAGAGGTCTGCCGATGGATTGACCGCGCATGGAGCGGCTTTGGAACGGCCCGCTTTGTGGTTACCTCGCGTGCAACCGGATACCGCAAGGAGGAGGGCATAGAGCTTGAAGTTGATCACGAACGGGCCGATGTGCAGGATTTTACTCCAGTGCAGCAGGAGCGGTTTTTACGAAACTGGTTCACCGCAGCATTCCTGAGGGATCCTCGTGAAGAGGGGGATGACGAAGCAAAGTGGGAAGCGAAGCAGAGGGCAGATGCCGAGAGGCGAACCACAACAATGGTTGCCTATCTCAACATCGAAAAGAACAAGGGTTTGCGTCAGCTCGCCGCCATACCCATGATGTTGCAGATCATGGCCATTCTTTGGAAGGAGAGGGATTTTATGCCGGAAAACCGTCTGAAGCTCTATGAGGCCTCACTCGACTATCTGCTTGAATTTCGCGACAAACGGCGCAATATCAAACCGCTTCTTTCAGCGACCCATGCCCGGCAGGTTCTCGCTCCCGTCTCACTCTGGATGCAGGCAACCCTCCAAAAAGATGAAGCCCCCAGGGCCGATATGCACACTGTCATGCAGGAGTGGCTCGACACACTCAATACTTCAGAGAGTTCTCCTGATGCTGCAACATTTTGCGATTATCTGGTCAAACGTGCCGGTCTGCTGGTTGATTCGGTGGGCAAAGAGTACCTTTTCCGACACAAATCATTTCGTGAATACCTGGCAGGAGTTCAACTCAAGGAGGATCGCCCCTATGAGCAGCTCCAAAAACTGGTAACTCATTTTGGGGAGGACTGGTGGAGTGAGCCGCTCCGCTTTTTTATTGCATCGGTTGATGCATCTGTCTTTGACGCTTTTATGGAAAAGCTTTTCAACTCCCCGCAGAGTGAAGAGCTGAGCGTAAAGCAGCAGTTGCTGCTACAGACAATCATGGAAGAGGCGAAAGGGCAGAAGGTTGATGCCTTCTGTAAAAAACTGCTTGACCCTGAAACCACAGCAAACCGTCAGCGGGTGATTCTCGACTGTCTCAAAACCATCAGGAAATCCGCCGCACTCAATCCGTTGGAGCAATTCAGGGCGCTGAAACTGGCAAAAAACAGTGATGTGGCCAGTCGTGCTGAAGGGGTGATTCTTGCCCTGGGAGGTATTGCGCTTCTTTCTGAAACTGAAGAGTCGGGGAGTGGCAAAACAAAATCATACCGTAATCCGAATGAAGAGCGTGCAGAATATATCCTGATTCCGGGAGGCCGTTATCTCTACTCGGTAACAGAAAAGGAAGAGCGTGTTGAAGATCTGTACGTTGCCAAATATCCGGTAACCAACAGGCTCTACCGCACCTTCATTGCCTCGTTGCAGGCAACAGGGGCTGGGAATACCCGATTCAGTGCAGAGCTGGAGAGGATTGCAGATGAGAGTGTTTGGGGTGCCGGGTTTGGCGATTATCTTAAGGAAGGCAAGAACAAGTTTTCCCTTTTTTCCCGTGACAAGTACAACCTTGCTGCACTCTTCCATTCGAAGTTTGATGAAGATCGTAAATTTGGCGGAGAGCAGCAGCCGGTTGTTGGTGTTACCTGGTATGACGCCTGCGCTTACTGCCTGTGGCTGTCGATGGCTGAAGGGAGGGAACGGAAGTATCGACTTCTGAGTGAGGTTGAGTGGGAGTGGGCCGCAGGAGGAAAACAGGGAACAAGTGGCGAGAGAGTGCGCCCGTATCCCTGGCCGGAAGAGAGGGGGAGGGCGAAACGAACATCAACACTGCTTAATTGTAATCAGAATGTTGGCGCTACAACACCGGTGGGCAGTTATCCTGACGGAGTTACTCCCGAAGGGCTTTACGATATGGCGGGCAATGTCTGGGAGTGGTGTCTTGACTGGTATGCAGAAAACGGCACATTCATAAATCCACTCCTTTCTGAAACCGGTTCGTACCGTGTAATTCGTGGCGGGGGCTGGGACGACAATGCCAAGAGCTGTCTGTCGGCGTTTCGGGGCGGTAGCCCCCCCGGCAACCGGAGCAACAATGTAGGCTTTCGCCCTGTTTTCGTCCCGTAGTTAGTTAGCAGCTCATTCCGGACAATCAACAAAACCCACCGCAGGTGGTACGATGATTGGAATCAATATATTGCATTGATCCGCCAGTTGCTTGAACAGCATAACACGATTCGTTTTGAGTTGTTGTATGGCTTATTGGCAATAAAATTGAACGCTCTGTTACTGTAATTGCTTTGTCAACCGTTGGAGAACCTTTGCTTGATGATGAGTGATAATAAAGTTGAGCGCCTGCTGGAGGAGCTGCAGATCATGAATCCTGCAGGATACGAACTGGTTCAGGCGGCAAGGCAGGTTGTTTACAGCGTCGTGCCGAACGCCTCGGAGCGGGTGATGTATGGCGGGTTCATGTTTTCCGGGGGTGAGCAGTTCTGCGGCGTCTTTGCATACAAGGAGCATGTAAGTGTCGAGTTCGGTCGCGGGTGCGATCTTCAGGATCCGCATGGTGTGCTCGAAGGCAGCGGAAAACTGCGAAGGCACATCAAACTCTTCACACCAACCGACATAAAGGCGAAGTTCCTTGAGCTGTATGTCGATGCTGCCCACAGGCAATGTGATATCTTCTCCTGAAAGAGTGCCCACCCCTCTTCTGCGTTGATTTTATTTACCGGTTTCTGATGAAATTGCTCATGCCGGAATCTGTTTTGCGATGGCTATCTTGTGAAAACAGTTTTGCCGGTTTTGCGGACCATTCATCAAGTCATTTATAATTTTTATGGAAACCAGTGCTTCGAGGGAGCTTCTAACCGATCTTTTTGAGGAATATGTTCAGTGGTATTCGACTCTTGCCGAGGAGCACGGCACCCTGCCTCGCTCGATTTCAGGTGTTGCCGAAGATGGACGCCAGTTTCTCTTTCTGCTTGACGCTCTGGAACTGCACCACATGGTGCGCAACAAGTTTGTCCGATTCGTGCTTGACGAGTTAACCTCCGTGGCTTATGCCTATGGGTCGCTCGATATACGCGGAGAGAGCGATGAGGGAGAGTTGGTGGAGCTGCTTGATATTGTGGCCGCCGATGCGGAGCACTATATCATGGGGAGCTGGCAGGTGATACGCTCTCAGGATGGCAGGGTGACCGATCTGCTGCATCGGGGCAGCAGTGAAGGCGACGATACTGAAAAACATCCGGGGACATGGTTTCTGACCGGTTCCATCCGTTTTTCGGAAATCGAAAAGGCCAGATATGGCGCTCTCCTCGAAGAGGCGAAACCGCAAATCATCTTCAAGGAGCGGAATGCTGCGGAGTGATATCATGGAAGAGAGAGCGGACAATCGCCTTGCATCTGATTGGCCGGGTGGTTGCTGCCTGCATTGCAAACGTGGAGGGGTCGTAAACAGTGTATTCAGGGGAGAGCATGGATGATGAGTAACTATATCAGGGAGTTGCATCCGCAGGATTTATGGAACAATTTTTACCGTTTGACCCGGATTCCTCGTCCTTCAGGGCATGAGGAAAAAATCAGGTCGTTCATTGCTGATTTTGGTAAGAATCTTGGGCTGGAAACCAGCGTTGACGAAGTGGGAAATGTCATCATCCGGAAGCCTGCAACTGCAGGAATGGAGATGTGCAAAGGGGTCATCCTGCAAGCCCATCTTGATATGGTGCCGCAGAAGAACAGCGGCACGTTGCATGATTTTGAAAATGATCCGATTGAAACCATTGTTGATGGCGATTGGGTGCGTGCCTGCGGTACTACTTTGGGGGCCGATAACGGTATTGGTGTAGCGGCTGCCATGGCAGTGCTTGAAGCAACCCTGCTGCCGCATGGCCCCATTGAGGTGCTTTTCACCAGCGATGAGGAGAGAGGTATGAGCGGAGCCATCGGGTTGAAGCCCGGTCTGCTCAAGGGCGAGATTCTGCTGAATCTCGATTCGGAAGATGATGGTGAACTCTGTATCGGTTGTGCTGGTGGCGTCAACGGGACAATGAGCTTCAGTTTTAACGGAGAAGCTGTTCCGGCTGGTTATACAGGGTTCAGCATCACGGTAACCGGGTTGAAGGGAGGGCACAGCGGCGTGGATATTCATCTGGGTCGCGGCAATGCCAACAAGATCATGAACCGCATCCTCTTTGAAGGTCATGCACGCTGTGGATTGCTTCTGGCTTCAATTGATGGCGGAAGCCTCCGTAACGCTATTCCGCGTGAGTCGATAGCCACGGTAGCGGTTCCTGTCGCCGGGGTGGAGAGCTTTCTTGATGCTCTCTCCGTAGTGAGCGGGAAGATCAAAGATGAGCTTTCATTGACTGAGCCAGCGCTTTGCATTGAAGCGATTCCTGCTGAAACCCCGGAGATGATTATTGAAGAGCCTGTTTTTGTCAAGCTGCTCAAGGCGGTTTATGCTTGCCCGAATGGGGTGATGCGCATGAGCAGCGAGATGGCTGGACTGGTTGAAACCTCCACGAACCTTGCGATTGTTCGATCGAGCCATGCTGCTCTTACCATTGAGTGCCTCCTCAGAAGTTCGGTGGATTCTGCGCGTGAAGAACTTCAGGTAATGATCAGCTCTCTTTTCGATCTGGCCGGGGCGCGCTCGCTATTCGACAAGGGATATCCTGGTTGGAAACCCAATCCTGATTCACCGATACTGAAGAAGATGCGGGAAATCTATATCGCATCATTCGGGAAAGTTCCTGAGATAAGGGCAGTTCATGCTGGTCTGGAGTGCGGGATTATAGGCGGCACCTATCCTGCGCTCGATATGATCTCTTTTGGTCCGACCATTCGTTATCCACATTCTCCGGATGAAAAGGTCAATATTGCATCGGTGCGGAAGTTCCGGGATTTTCTTCTGGAGATACTCGGCAAGGTGGCAATCGAAAGGTAACCTCACCTTGCGACTTGTGGGGCAAGGTGAGGTTATTGGGAAGAACGGCTGTTTACTTTTTCGGGGTTATAGCTGATGTAACGGCTGTTGAAACGCCCTGGATGATCTGAATGGCCGTGTTTGCTGTGCTGGTGATGATTGTTGCGCAGAGATCGGTGCAGGTCTGGACGATCGAAGTAGCTGAAGCGACCCCGTTAGCCAGCGTGTCAGCAATATTCTGTGCCAGAGTGCCAACCGCAATGAAGAGGTCGGAAAAGACGCCACCGTTTTCGTTTGCCATAATGGATATGTGTTTAAGGGATAAGGGAAGTTGTGCTTGCAAAAATCTGTTGTGGTTCTTCCGTTTTGCTGCATGGCTGAAAATGGTGTTGATTTTCCATTCACGCAGTTATCGACGGTAAATATAACATAATTGCACGAAGGAATACAGCGTCTGATTTCAAAGAATTTTCTCTTGCATGTTTTTTTTATCGGTCTTACCCTTGAGTGGTGAGATCTTGTTTTGGAATTTTCTGCACAGGGAGCCTCGGATGAGCCCCTTTTCTTATGGGTTGTATATGTTGTCTCCCTCTGCTGGTAAGTACACGATATCAACAACGTCCCCAAATTGGAATACAAATTGGAATATATGATTATCAGTGCGAGCAGGAGGACGGATATTCCGGCGTTTTTTGGTGAGTGGCTGGTGAATCGCTTGAGGGCGGGGGAGGTGCTGGTGCGTAACCCTATGCAGTCGAAGCAGGTGAGCAGGATTTTGTTGACTCCTGAGCGTGTCGATGCTCTCGTTTTCTGGACGAAGAATCCTGAAAATTTTCTCTCATCTTTGCCGGAGATTGATCTTTTGGGGTACTCCTACTATTTTCTTTTTACGCTGACGCCCTATGATGCTACGCTTGAGCCTGGCGTTCCGGATAAAACAAAGATGGTGGAGCTCTTCAGGCAGCTTTCACGACTTATCGGCCCTGAGAGGGTGGTATGGCGGTACGATCCGGTTGTGTTGACCCATCGATTTACTCCTGCCTGGCACACAGCGGCGTTCAGCCGACTTGCCGGAGAGCTCTCTGGCTCTACGGAGCGCTGCATTATCAGCTTTCTTGACGATTATCGTAAAATCAGGAGCCGTATGCGCCCTCTCAACTATACGTTGCCTGACAAGGGGTTGATGGGTGAGCTGTCGGGCCAGTTTGCTGCTGACGCCGCGCGAAGTGGTATCACGCTCTATACCTGCAGTCATGATATTGACCTCTCCTCTCATGGCATCATGCACAGCCGCTGTATTGATGCCGCTCTTGTTGAGCAGATCTCGGGCCGTAGCGTGTCGCGGCGGGTTAAAAAAGCAAAAAGCCAGCGCCATGCCTGCGGATGTGTTGAGAGTCGCGATATCGGTGGCTATTCAACATGCACCCATGGCTGCCTCTACTGCTATGCGGTTTCCAGCCAGGAAAAGGCCTGCTCCAATCGTCGGCTTTATGATCCTCTCTCGCCAATGCTCTGTGATCATCTGAGGGGAGACGAAATCATTACGACAGCTTTATCCTCTTGAGCCGCAGCGAATTACTGACTACCGACACGCTGCTGCCTGCCATGGCAAGACCGGAAAAGACCGGGTTCAGGAAGATGCCCCATACTGGGAAGAGTGCTCCGGCGGCAAGGGGAATGCCGATGCTGTTGTAGATAAAGGCCCAGAAAAGGTTCTGGCGTATCACCCGCATGGTGGCGCGAGAGAGGGTGATGGCTTGTGCCACCTTGTTGATGTCTCCCTTGAGCAGGGTAATTCCGGCGGATTCCATGGCTACATCGGTTCCCGTAGCCATGGCAATGCCTACGTCAGCCTGCGCCAAGGCAGGGGCGTCGTTGATGCCATCTCCGACCATCACCACCTTCTTGCCCAAAGCCTGTAACTCCCTGATCTTTTGCGCTTTTTGCCGTGGTACCACTTCGGCGATCACCTCATCGATGCCGACCTGTTGCGCCATGTACTTTGCGGCTGCGTGGTTGTCACCGGTCAGCATGATGACCCTGAGCCCTTTGCGGTGCAGCGCCTGAATGGCCTCTTTTGCCTCCTCCTTGACGGTGTCGCTCAAGGCAATCAGCCCCTTGCAGATGCCGCTCTCTTCAATGATGACCACCGTCTTTCCCTCTTCCTGCAGCTTTTGAAGTTCGGGTAACTTTTTTTCACTCTCAACCGGTTTACGAACAGTTACAGAGCGGTTTTCGATAAATGCCGACACGCCAATCCCTTCGAATGCCCTGAACTTTGTAATCTCTCCCGGAGTGAGGTTTTGCTTTTTTGCAGCCTCTACAATTGCCTCGGCAAGCGGATGTTCCGAGCGCTTTTCTACGCTTGCGGCCATCTGGAGCAGGGAGGCCGGTGTGGACTCTTTGTGGAGTACGATGATATCGGTGAGTTGCGGATTGCCGGTTGTGATGGTGCCGGTTTTGTCGAAAACGATGGTGTTGACGGAGCTGAGCTTTTCAAGGCTTTCTGCGTTGCGGATAAGGATCCCGTATTCAGCCCCTTTGCCGATGCCGACGATGATGGCTGTCGGTGTCGCGAGCCCCAGCGCACAAGGGCAGGCAATCACCAGAATGCCAACCATGCCCATGATGCCGTAGGAAAGTGCGGCTGAAAATCCAAGAGCGGAGGAGCCTATGGTCAGCCAGATGAGCAGTGTGAGCAGGGCAAGAATCAGAACCACCGGCACAAAGATACCGGCGACCTTGTCGGCAATCTGCTGTATGGGCGCTTTCGACCCTTGGGCCTCTTCGACCATCCTGATGATACGTGCAAGAACGGTGTCCGGGCCGACGTTTGAGGCGGTGAAGGTGAATGATCCCTGCTTGTTGATGGTTCCTCCGATCACCTTGTCGCCAGCTTTTTTGTCAACTGGTATGGACTCGCCGGTCACCATGGATTCGTCAATGGAGGAGTAGCCCTCTGCAATCGTGCCATCGACCGGGAGCTTGCCGCCGGGTTTGACGATAACGAGGTCGCCTCTTCTGACCTCTTCGACCGGAATTTCAATCTCTTTTCCCTCTCTCAAAACAAGTGCTGATTTTGCCTGGAGATTGATCAGTTTTTCAATGGCCTCTCCGGTCTTCAGCTTTGAGCGGGCTTCAAGATATTTGCCGAGCAGGACAAAGCCGATCACCACAATGGTTGTGTCAAAATAGGTGTAGTCAGGTGCGTGCAGGAACGCTTTCACCGGAGGGATGAGGGTGATGAGTGCGCTGTATAGGTATGCCGTCACGGTTCCGATACCAATGAGTGTGTCCATGCTTGCGGCGCCGCTTCTGACAAACATCACAATTCCGTGAAGGAAGGGAGCGCCTGTGCGGAAGACCATCCATGTTGAAATGAGCATGAAGAAGAGGTTCAGAAGCTCCATGGAGAGGGGCAGGTGCGGAATGAGGTGGAAAAACATAGCAGCGATACCCCACATCATAAGGAAAAATACCAGCAAGGCAACAGGCAGGGTAAACTGCACTTTTCGTAATTGCTTGTGAAGCTCCCTCTCTTTTTCTGCTCTCTTTTTTGCAGCATCAGAAACCACATCTCCTCTTTCTGTCGTCGGTTGCTCCGCTTCAAGGGAGTAGCCGTACTTATTGACAATCTCATTCAGCGCTTCGGCTGTCAGGCTGTTGTTGTCGAACTCCAGTTTTGCTGTTTCTGTTGCAAGATTGACATTGACCTCTGTAATGCCTTCAACCTTCGAGAGCTTCTTGGTGATGATGGCAGCGCAGCTCGCGCAATGCATCCCCTTTACGGTGTAACTTTTGGTCGTCATGGAGAAGGTTTACCTGATATTGATTTCACCACGCGGCTTTGGTGAAGAGCAGTGTGTTTGTTGAACCTCCCTGAACCAGGCCTTGAGCGGTTGTTCAGCATCGGAGTGCCCACTCCGGAACTGAACCAGATGTTTTCGTGAAATAACTCTCAATGCCTTTACGGGTTACGGTTTTGCCGTTACATATCGTTGACCTTGTTTCTGGTGCAGAGCATGATTCGTTTTTACCCCTCGGTCTTGAACTCCGACGTGGTGTGGAACTCAAGTTCGGGATAATCCTCCCTGGCAGTTTTCATCATCCATTCGCTCTCGGCGAAGAATACAGGATGATCTTCCTTGTCGTGTGCGATGGCGTTCCATTTGCGGCGAAGAAACTCTTCGAGCATCTCCTTGTTGGCACTGGTAACCCAGAATGCCTTTTTGAAGCGCAGGGGAGTGAAGTCGCACTGGGCGCCATATTCATGTTCCAGACGGAACTTGATGACGTCGAACTGCAACTCTCCAACCGTGCCGATAATTTTGCGGGCGCCGTGCTGGATGAAAAGCTGTGCAACACCCTCTTCGGTGAGCTGGCGCACCCCTTTGTCGAGCTGTTTGGCCTTCATCGGGTCGCGGTTTTCAAGCGCCTTGAAGATTTCAGGCGAAAAGCTTGGGATTCCACGGAAGTGCAGCTCTTCACCCTCGGTCAGCGAGTCGCCGATTTTCAGGGAGCCGTTGTCGTAGAGGCCGATGACGTCGCCTGGCCAGGATTCATCCACCACACTTTTTTCGTTGGCCATGAACTGGGTCGGGCTTGAAAAACGTATTTTTTTCTTCAGCCGGGTGTGGTAGTAGAATTTGTTGCGCTCGAAACTGCCGGAACAGATCCGGAAAAAGGCGGTGCGGTCGCGGTGGTTGGGGTCGAGATTGGCGTGGATTTTAAAGACAAAGCCGCTCATTGCCTCTTCTGAGGCTTTGACGATGCGCTCGGTTGCCTCCCGCTCATCGGGGCTTGGCGCGACGGCAAGGAATGTTTCGAGGAGCTCCCTGACGCCGAAGTTGTTGATGGCGCTGCCGAAAAAGACCGGAGCGAGCAGGCCGGAGCGGTAGGTCTCCTTGTGAAATGGTTCATAGACTCCCTCAATCAGGGCAACATCTTCCCGGAGTTTTTTGCAGAAACTTTCAGGGATCCATTTCTCCAGTTCAGGGTCGTTCAGGTCATTGACCCGAATATTGCTTTCGCTGATGCGGGTAGTATTGGCATCAAAAAGGTTCAGCTCTTTTTTGTAGAGATTGTAAACGCCTTTAAAGGTCTGGCCCTGGCTGATTGGCCAGGTCAGCGGCCGGACACTGATTTGCAGCTTGTGTTCAAGTTCGTCGAGCAGTTCAAAAGGGTTGCGCCCTTCACGATCCATCTTGTTGATAAAGATGATGACCGGAGTCTGGCGCATCCGGCACACCTCCATCAGTTTTTCTGTCTGTTCCTCAACCCCTTTGACGCAATCCACGACAAGAATAACACTGTCGACAGCGGTCAGTGTTCGATAGGTGTCTTCAGCAAAGTCTTTGTGGCCGGGTGTATCGAGAATATTGACCCGTTTTCCGCCATATTCAAACCCCATGACCGATGTAGCTACGGATATTCCGCGCTGCTTTTCGATCTCCATGAAGTCGCTGGTTGCAGTCTTGCGGATCTTGTTGCTTTTTACGGCGCCAGCGGTCTGAATGGCGCCACCGAAGAGCAGAAATTTTTCTGTCAGTGTTGTTTTCCCGGCATCAGGATGGCTGATGATGGCAAATGTTTTCCTTCGTGCGGTTTCCTTTATTAAATCCATTATGGGTATCGGCTCTCTCTTTTCCGGTGTGCTGCGGTCACGGGGTGTTGTGAAAAAATGGCGTTATTCGCACTGATTCCCTGCAGTCTGCTCCATGCTTTTTGCAGCACATGGCAACGGATGGCGGAATCACGGCTCTTTGGTGGCAAAGATACAAAGAACCATGTGAATAAACAGAATCTCTCTTTGCTGGTCGCTTTTGTCGTTCAGGAATATCATCTGATTGGTTATTTTCAGAAAATTACAATAAATCCGAAATTTCATAACTCTTGGAGGTGCCGTGGCTACTCTTGAAAAAGTATTGGATCAGATCAGCGGTTATGTATGGGGAGTTCCCTTGCTGGTGCTTCTTTTCGGGACACATCTTTTTTTGACCTTTCGGCTTGGTTTCATCCAGAAGTATACTTTCCGGGCTATCAGGATGTCGTTCACCAGAAGCAGTGAGGGTGAAGGGGAGATCAGCCATTTTGGAGCGCTTGTTACGGCGCTTGCAGCAACCATAGGAACCGGCAATATTGTTGGTGTTGCTACAGCCGTTGCTGCTGGCGGTCCGGGGGCAGTGTTATGGATGTGGCTGACCGGTGTCTTCGGTATTGCTACCAAATATGCAGAAGCGGTGCTTTCTGTGAAATATCGCACGGTTGCAGAGGATGGTACGGTTTCGGGAGGCCCGATGTATGTTCTCGAAAAAGCGATGAAGATGAAATGGCTTGCCGTGCTTTTTGCTCTTTTCACCTCCGTGGCTGCTTTTGGTATTGGTAATATGGTACAGGCTAATTCCATTGCGACGATGGTTCAGCATAACTTCCATGTCTCCACCTGGATAACCGGTGTTGTGTTAACCGTTTTTACTGCGGTTGTCATTATCGGCGGCATCACCTCCATTGCAAAGGTCTGTGAATATCTGGTTCCCTTTATGGCCTTCTTTTATGTGGCCGGCTGTATCGTTCTGCTTTTTTTACGGCAGGAGACTATTCTTGATAGCATTCAACTTATAATTTCATCGGCGTTTACCGGTCAGGCAGCAATGGGCGGGTTTGCAGGAGCCGGTGTGAAAGAGGCGATGCGTTTCGGTATTGCCCGAGGTCTCTTTTCCAACGAGTCCGGGCTTGGCAGCGCTCCGATCGTTGCTGCGGCAGCCCAGACCAAACATCCGGTAAAACAGGCGCTTATCTCCTCAACCGGTACCTTCTGGGATACGGTAGTGGTCTGTCTTGCGACTGGAATTGTTGTTGTCAATTCCGGTATGTGGCAAAGCGGGCTGAAAGGAGCTGAACTAACCAGTGCCGCTTTCAACGAAGTTCCCTACATCGGCAATGCTGTCTTGACCTTTGGCCTCCTCACCTTTGTTTTTTCCACCATTCTTGGCTGGTCTTATTATGGGGAAAAGGCAATAGAATACCTCTTTGGCAAAAAGCTCATTATGCCCTATCGCTGGGCATGGGTTGCTGCCGTTATGGTTGGTTCTGTTGCTTCGCTGCAGATTGTCTGGACCTTTGCCGATATTGCCAATGGCCTTATGGCGCTGCCCAACCTGGTTTCCCTGATTGTGCTCAGCCCGGTTGTTGCTGCAGAAACAAAGGACTATTTTTCTCGTCCGCAATAATGGTGAAAAGTACAGATTCCTTGTTTTATGCGCGTATATAGGTTGCCGGACTTTGAAAAAATTGCTATAATGGCACAGCTTTTTTAACCGAATATAAGCCCGTTCAAGCTATGAATTTTAATCCCTGGCACGATGTTGAGATAGGAGAGAATCAGCCGAATATCGTCAATGCTATTATCGAAATTTCAAAAGGCAGTAAAACGAAGTACGAACTTGACAAAAAAACCGGTATGCTGAAGCTTGACCGGGTGCTTTATTCCGCTGTTTTCTACCCTGCAAATTACGGTTTCATTCCAAAAACACTTGGTGATGACCATGATCCGCTTGATATCCTTGTGATTTCCCAGTCGGACATTGTTCCGCTTTGCATGGTAAGGGCAAGGGTTATTGGTGTCATGCGCATGGTTGATCATGGAGAGGGCGACGACAAGATTATTGCCGTTGCTGAAGATGATATCAGCATGAGCAACGTTCACAATATTGATCAGTTGCCACCCTACTTCACCTCGGAGTTGCAGCACTTCTTTGAAGAGTACAAATCACTTGAGCAGAAGACTGTTCTTGTCGAAGAGTTCCAGAGCGCAGAGATTGCCCGCCAAAGTATTGTTCATGCTATTGACAATTACAGAAAAGTTTACTGTTAAGCTGCGCTTTTCCTGGTACGCTTTGTGAAGATGTTGATGAAAGGCGGTCATTGTCGAGGCAATGACCGCCTTTTGCATCTGCTGGAGGCGCTGGTTGCGACGGAAGTACACGTAGTCAACAACGTCCCCCTGATTTTTTTTGAAGTGGTGGAAAAGTCATATATTGGCCGGGTAAAAATGTATTGCGTTGCCACAGTTTTTTCTCACATGAATGGCTGAAATGCTTCACCTCTTATGCTGTCATTAACGATTGGGGAACTTGCGGAAAGGGCCGGGAAGATAAAACTTGTCATTTCCGACAATGATGGTGTTTTTACCGATAACGGCGTTTATTATTCGGAGAGGGGAGAGGAGATGAAGCGTTATTCCATCAGGGATGGGATGGGCGTGGAGCGGCTGAGAGATAGAGGTGTTGATACCGCCATCATGACCGGTGAGGTTTCGCCGAGTATCAAGCGGCGTGCTGAAAAGCTGGGGATGAAGAGACTCTATCTTGGTGCCAGGGAGAAGTTGCCGTTACTTGAGAGGGTTATGGCTGAAACCGGACTGCAACGGCATGAGCTGGCCTATATTGGTGACGATGTCAATGATGTGGAAATTATGAAAGAGATTGCTTTGGAGGGATTGACAGCGTGCCCGGCAGATGCGACCATTTTTGTTGAGCCATATATTCATTATCGGGCTCATGCTGATGGCGGCTACGGTGCATTCAGGGATTTTGCAGAGTGGTTGATCATGCTCCGAGATTCCTGACTGTTATTTATTAATTGCGATGTTGTGCATGTGCCGTTCGGTCGGTCATGGGCTGTTCGTTTTATCAAAAGAGATTGTTATGGCGGAAGTCACCATAGGAAACAGAAAAGTAGGGGACGGGCATCCTGTTTTTGTCATTGCTGAAATTGGCATCAACCATAACGGGTCGATGGACGTTGCAAAAAAGCTTATAGCGGGTGCAGCGGCTGCCGGATGTGATGCGGTCAAGTTTCAGAAGCGCACTCCGGAACTCTGTGTTCCAAAGGATCAGCGTGATATAGAGCGTGATACTCCCTGGGGGAGGATGAAGTATATCGATTACCGCTACAAGGTTGAGTTTGGACGGGATGAGTATCTTGAAATAGACCGTTACAGCAAAGAACAGGGCGTTTTGTGGTTTGCCTCCTGCTGGGATGAAGATTCAGTGGATTTTATGGAGCAGTTTGAGCCGCCCTGCTATAAGGCCGCCTCAGCATCGTTGACCGATCTTCCACTGCTGAAAAAAACCGCATCTACCGGAAGGCCGCTGCTCATCTCTACCGGGATGTCTACCATGGAAGAGGTAGAAAAAACCGTTGATGAGCTTGGTCGTGAGAATATTCTTATTGCGCATACCAATTCGACCTATCCCTCTCCGATTGAAGAGCTGAACCTGCGGATGATTACGACTCTCAAAGCCCGTTATCCCGAAGTGCCGATAGGCTATTCTGGTCATGAAGTGGGGCTTGCAACCACCTGGGCCGCTGTAGCGCTTGGAGCAACGTTCATTGAGCGTCATGTCACCCTTGATCGTGCCATGTGGGGCTCCGATCAGGCCGCGTCGGTAGAGCTGCCGGGTATGGCAAGGCTTGTTTCCAACATTCGTGATATCGAAAAAGCACTTGGTGACGGCATTAAACATGTTTATGCCGGTGAGGCGGCAGCCCGTAAAAAATTGCGACGCACCTGATGGCTGAAGCGTCGCTCTTTTGCATGAAAAAGTTTTTTTATCAGGAACCACTATCAATACAGTACGATTATGAGCAACAACAGTAATAATGGCACATCGCCGGTTCAGGAGTTTGAATACAAGGCTGAGATGAAGCAACTGCTCGACCTGATTGTTCATTCGCTCTATACCCATCCCGAAATATATCTCAGAGAGCTGATTTCCAACGCCTCTGATGCGCTCAGCAAGGTGCGTTTCAATGCCCTGACCGATCAGGAGATGCTCGACAAGGAGGTCGATCTCGCCATCCGTATCACCATTGATCCGAAAGAGATGACCTTTGTTATCGAGGACAGTGGCGTCGGCATGACAGAAGAGGAGTTGATTGCCAACCTCGGTACGGTTGCAAAGTCGGGGACGTTGGGCTTCATGCAGTCGCTCAAAGAGCAGCAGAAGCAGCTTGATGGCAACCTTATCGGTCAGTTTGGCGTCGGCTTCTATTCGGTTTTCATGGTAACGGAAGAGGTTACCGTTGAGACAAGAAGCTCCCATCCCGGTTCGCAAGGCTTCCGCTGGCGCTCTGGTGGTCAGGGTACCTACACGATTGAAAAGATCGACAAGGCTGAGCGGGGAACAAAAATTTCCTTCAAATTCAAAGAGGAGTCGAAAGAGTTTGCCGAGGAGTACCGTGTTGAGCAGATTGTCAAAAAATATTCAAACTTTGTTGATTTCCCCATCTATCTCGGCGAGAAGCAGCTCAACAGTATCACCGCCCTCTGGCAGCGTTCAAAAAATGAGCTGAAGGATGAGGAGGTCAATGAGTTCTACAAGTTCATCGCCAACGATTATCAGGATCCCCTCGACTACCTGCCTGTCTCCGTCGAAGGAATGGTCACCTTTAAAGCGCTTCTCTTTTTGCCAAAAGAGGCTCCACCCGAGATGCTGTATCGTCAGGGTGAACTCGAAAACCACGGGCCGCAGCTCTATGTCAAAAAGGTGCTGATCCAGAATGAGTGCCGTGACCTTCTGCCCGAGTACCTTCGTTTTATCGCAGGCGTTGTTGACACCGAAGATCTTTCGCTCAATGTATCAAGAGAGGTTGTTCAGTCCAGCCCGGTGATGGCCAAAATCCGTCAGATCCTCACCGGCAAGATTCTTGGCTGGTTTGAATCGCTTGCCAAAGAGCAGCCTGAGAAGTTCAAGACCTTTTACAAGGCATTCGGCCCGATTATCAAAATCGGTCTGAACACCGACTTTACCAATCGGGAAAAACTGATTGAGCTGCTGCGGTTTGAAAGCACAAAAACTGTCGATGGTGAATATGTGACGCTCAAAGAGTACAGTGAAAGGATGGGCGCCGATCAGAAAGAGATCTATTACCATTCCGGAACCAGCAAGGGACAGCTTCTTGCCCATCCCAACCTTGAGTATTTCCAGGAGATGGGTATTGAGGTCCTGTTGCTCAGCGATCCTGTTGACGTTTTTGTGATTCCCTCCATTCATGAATACGATAAAAAGCCGCTGAAATCCATTGAAAAGGCAGATATCGATTTTTCAAAGAAGAACAAGGAGACGCCGGAACCGATTGCAGAGAATCTTCTTTCGCCGGTGCTTCAGCTTTTCCGTGAAACCCTCGGTGAAGGAGTTGAGGATGTCATTGAGTCGCATCGGCTTGTTAACTCCCCGGTAACACTGGTGAGTGGCAAGGATGGTCTCGACAGCCAGATGGAAAAGATGATGAAGATGATGAGGAGTGATATGCCCGCCGGAAAAAGGATTCTCGAGGTCAATACCGCACACCCCATTATCAGAAATCTTGCCGGATTGATCAGTGCAGATCCCTCCAATCCGCTCATTGTAACTGCGATGAAACAGCTTTATGAAGGTGCATTGTTTCTTGAGGGTGGACTTGATTCAACGACCGGATTTTTATCAAGAATGAATGAGTTGATCGAGGCCGCGACGCTTTCCAGATAGAAGAATTCTAACAACGAGCTAATCAGTGAATTTGTGAAAAAGGGAAGGGATTTTGATGAGAGGGAGGTTGCGGTTTTTCAGAGGAACGAGATAACCGAGCATCATATTTATAAAAATCTTTCCGGGAGGGTACGCGGTGTGAAAAATCGCCGCATCCTCTCCCAGATTGCTGACGATGAGATGCGTCACTACAATGTCTGGAAAACCTATACCCGGCGGGATATTGCACCCAACCGTATCAAGGTGTGGTTTTTCACCCTTGTCAGTATGCTGTTTGGTTTTACCTTTGGAATCAAGCTGATGGAAAATGGGGAAAAACGGGCCCATTTTGTCTACAGTCGTATTCCCGGTTCATTCAAGGAGGTTAACGGCATTATTCGCGATGAGGAGGAGCATGAACAGGCTCTTTTGACGCTTCTTGATGAAGATCGGCTGAAATATACCGGTTCCATTGTGCTGGGTCTCAATGATGCCCTTGTTGAGCTGATGGGTGTGCTGGCCGGTCTTACCTTTGCCTTGCAGAACACCAGGTTTGTTGCCCTGACAGCCTCCATTACCGGCGTAGCGGCAGCGCTCTCGATGGCTGCATCAGGCTATCTCTCCACAAAAGCGGAACCGGAGGGAAAAAATCCCCTCATTGCTGCACTCTATACCGGTGTCGCCTATATCGTCACCGTCTTGCTGCTTATTCTTCCCTATCTCATTTTTGATGATCTCTATCTCTCTCTTGGCGTTTCGTTTGTTGTAGCCATCACGATCATAGGGTTTTTCAACTACTACATCTCAGTTGCGCGTGACCTGCCCTTTAAAGGTCGTTTTCTTGAAATGGTTACTCTGAGTTTCTCTGTTGCAGCGCTCAGTTTTCTTGCCGGTTATGTCATACGTTTCGCATTCGGCATTATCATTTAGCTTTTCACACGCTCCTGAAACAGCACTTGCTCTCCCTCTCCCGGCTGAACGGGAGAGCGGGTAATGAGCGATTGCAGCAACCCGGCAAGGGCGGTCTCATCGATTGTTTCTTCCGTGTTGAGATTGATGGCGAGCGCCTCCTCTTCGGCTGAAAGTGGCTCCATGCTCTCCAGTTGTGAAGCAAGTACCGCAATGTCGGCTTCCGAGGCATCGTTACCCCTCAGATACCGCGCCTGTACCCGGTCAACGAGTACCTTTTCGGAGGCTGAAAAGCGCAGAATCCGGCACGGAATTTTCCGGGTTTTGGCAAGCTCAATGAACAGTTCCCGCTGGCTCTCCCTGAGGAATGTTGCATCCACAATGACCGCGATTCCCTCACCGATGCCGAGATCGGCAAGGTCGAGCAGACGGCGGTAGGTTTGCAGGCCGATCTCCGCCGTATAGAGAGAGCCGTCACTTCGCTCAAGCGGCTTGAGTCCGCCAATGCGTTTTCGTTCGATATCCGAGCGGAGATGGATGCAGGGTATCTTGTCGGCGATATGGCGGGCCACAACGGTTTTTCCACTTCCTGAAACCCCGAAGGCAAGGATGAGCAGAGCGCTCTGCTTCCGGGTGAATTCGAGTGCGAGCCTGATGTATGAACGGTGCTCTTCAAGAATTTTTTCAGCCTGGCTCTGGCCGTTTGTCTGGGCATAACGGATGGCGGTTACCTTTGCCCTCACCATAGCCCGGTAGACAACATAGAAGTTCAGAAGCGGCAGGGCCTGGTAATCACCACTCTCGGCCAGATAGCTGTTCAGGAACCGCCAGGCCAGCTCCTGCTCTCCGCCATGCACCAGATCCATAAAGAGGAAAGCGAGGTCGCTGATAACATCAATAATGCTGAGATGCTCATTGAACTCAATACAGTCAAAGATAAAAATCTGCTCCTTCCACCAGACCATATTGCCGGTATGCATGTCTCCGTGGCACTGGCGGATAAAGCCCCCCTCTTTTCTCTGGAGGAAAAGAGGGTAGAGGCGCTGATGCTCGTTGATGCTCCAGTTTCTGAGGAATTCAAGTTGCCCGATTTCATGCTCACTGGTGGCAATTGACTCCATGGAGGTGAAATTGTGCAGGATCGGTTTGATGAGATTATCCGGATGGCCGAAACCGCTCTCGCTCTCTGCCGGGGGGAGGGAGGCATGAAAACCGGCGATCATCGTTGAAAGGGTGTCGATATGCTTTTCTGTGAGCAATTTCGCCGAAAGCATCCGGTCAAGCTCCATTGTCCGCTCAAAGCGTACCATTTTTACGACGTAGTCAACAATCTCCCACTCAGCGCCAATTGTCTCTTCTGCGTCAACCAGAACGGACTCTGCAGAGCGCAGAACTGGCACAACAGAGAGGTAGATGCCTGGGCAGAGCCTCCGGTTGAGGCGCAGCTCCTCGGTGCAGTAGTAGTGCCGTTTTTCAGGAGTTGAAAAATCAAGAAAACCGAGGTTCAGCGGTTTTTTAAGCTTGTAGGCAAAAGAGCCGATGAGGAAAATCCAGGAGATGTGGGTCTCAATAACCTCAACGCCTCCTGTGGCACGAGGGTATGCTGCCGGATGGCTCAATGCTTCAGCGAGGGACTCCATGGCCTTTTTTTGTTTGGTTTATCACTGCTTGTGCTGAAAAAAAAGAACCCTGCCCTCCAATATAGGAGGGGAATGAGAAGGCGGCAAGAATCATCTTCAGCGAAACTGGATTCCTTTGAAAAAAATGTAAATTAAAGGCCTGTAGAAAAGATATGCCACTCTTCATATTCATGTATTCACCTCACTGTTATGATACATCTTGCAAGGATACTTTGTCCTACCGACTACTCCGCCACATCAGATAATGCTGTGCGTTATGCTGTTGAATTTGCCCGGAAAGTTGGCGCCCATGTCCGGTTTTTGCATATCCTCTCCTCCGCAACGCCTCCTGAAAAGATTGTTGTTGCTCCCGAGCTTCTCGCAGCATCTCCGGATGAGGATGATGCTCTTCCGGAAAATTTTTCCCGTATCCTGATGGCGGAGAAAAAAAAGGGGTTGAATGCCGATCTTCGTGTTCTCAAGGGTGAAGCCCCCAAGGTTATTGTTGAACAGGCAAATTCATGGGGCGCTGATTTGATCATCATGGGCTCTCATGGACGTACCGGCCTGCATCGGCTCATGATGGGCAGTGTTGCTGAAGAGGTTTTCCGTTCATCCGACATTCCCGTCCTGCTGGTCAAGGAGCTGGCGGCGGCAAAAATTATTGCAGAATAACGTTTCAGAGACCAAATCCCTCTCAATTTTAGTGCACTCTACACTCTATGGAAAACTTCAGGCACTCAATTCTTGCACTCATTACCGAAACCTCGGCCAACCTGCCGAGTGATGTTCGCTGTGCACTCGCAGCCGCTATTGACCGGGAAGATCCACTCTCCCAGGCAGGCCTTGCCATGTCAACCATTTCGGTCAATATCGACATGGCTGTCGATAACATTTCACCGATTTGCCAGGATACCGGTATGCCAACCTTTTTCATCCACACTCCTCGCGGAACCGATCAACTCTTTATGAAAGAGGAGATTGAAGCGGCTATTGCGGAAGCGGCCCGAACCGGTAAACTCCGTCCCAATGCGGTCGATGCCATAAGTGGCAAGAACTCAGGCAACAACCTTGGCGAACATTTTCCGGTAATCCATTTTGAGCCCTGGGCAAAGGATGAGATTGAGGTGAAGCTGATTCTGAAAGGTGGTGGTTGCGAAAATAAAAACATTCAGTACTCACTGCCGGAAGAAATTCCCGGACTTGGAAGCGCTTCACGCGACCTTGACGGCGTGCGCAAATGCCTGCTTCATGCGGTTTATCAGGCGCAGGGGCAGGGGTGCAGCCCCGGTGTTATCGGCGTTGGAATCGGTGGCGACCGTACCAGCGGTTTTGACCTTGCCAAGAAGCAGCTCTTCCGCACCATTGACGACCGTAACCCCGACAGTGAACTTGATGCTCTCGAACAGGATATTCTTGAGAAAGCCAATACGATGGATATCGGCCCCATGGGTTTTGGCGGAAAAACCACCCTCTTTGGATGCAAAATCGGCAAATCACACCGCGTTCCGGCAAGCTTTTTTGTCTCCGTAGCCTACAACTGCTGGGCATACCGCCGTCTTGGCGTGCTGCTTGATCCGGAGAGCGGCTCAATCAAGAGCTGGCAGTACAGAGCTGCCGATGAGATCAAACGCATGGCCAAAGGCGAGGGAATGGCGCTGACCGGAAAAGAGGTTATCCTGCAGGCTCCACTTACTGAAGAGCAGGTCAGATCGCTCAAGGTTGGCGACGTGGTGCTTATTAACGGCGCCATGCATACCGGTCGTGATGCCTTCCACCACTATATCATGCACCACGACCTGCCCGCCCATCTCGATACAACAGGAGGAATTCTCTTCCATTGCGGACCGGTTATCATGAAAAATGAGGATGGCAGTTACCGCGTTACCGCTGCCGGGCCGACCACCTCAATCCGTGAAGAGCCTTTCCAGGCGGATGTCATCAAAAAACTTGGACTGAGAGCAATTATCGGTAAAGGGGGGATGGGCCCGAAAACCCTCAAGGGGTTGCAGGAACATGGAGCCGTCTATCTCAACGCCATCGGAGGCGCAGCACAGTATTACGCCCGTTGCATTGACCGGGTGACCGGAGTTGATTTTCTTGAAGAGATGGGCGTTCCCGAAGCGATGTGGCATCTGGAGGCAAGCTCCTTTCCGGCTATTGTTACCATGGATGCACACGGCAACAGCCTGCACAGCATCGTCGAAGAAGAGTCGTTCCGTCAACTCGGCACATTCGCTACTGATGCCCACTGACCTGAAGGGCCAGGTTGCCATTCTCACTTAACTGTAAAGAGGACGTTGATGAAAAAAATCAGATTTATGGATGTCTCATTCCGTGACGGGTTTCAGTCCTGTTTTGGTGCGAGAGTAAAGACCGAGGACTTTTTGCCTGCCCTTGAAGCTGCCGTTCATGCCGGTACAGACAATTTTGAAATTGGCGGTGGAGCCCGCTTTCAGAGCCTCTATTTCTATTGCGAAGAGGATGCTTTTACCATGATGGATGAAGCCCGCAAGGTTGTGGGGCCGGATATCAACCTGCAGACCCTTTCACGAGGAGCCAACGTCGTTGGCCTTGTTTCGCAGTCACGCGATATTATTGATCTCCATGCCCGTCTCTTCAAAAAGCATGGTATCACCACCATCCGGAATTTCGACGCCCTGATGGATGTCCGCAATCTCTCCTACTCCGGTCAGTGCATTCACGATGCAGGGCTTCGCCACCAGGTCGTTGTTGCCATGATGGGCCTTCCACCCGGATTGCAAGAGAGCTATTGCCATACCCCGCAGTTCTATCTCGACAAGCTGCGGGAGATACTTGATGCCGAAATTCCATTCGACAGCGTTGCTTTCAAGGATGCTTCAGGCACAACAACTCCGGCTATTGTTCATGAAACCATCAAGGGAGCACGGAAGATGCTGCCCGAAGGCACCGAAATCCAGTTCCATACCCACGACACGGCAGGGATGGGCGTAGCCTGCAACTATGCCGCCATCACCGGTGGAGCTGACATTATTGATCTCTCCATGGCTCCGGTCAGTGGAGGAACCGCCGAAGTGGATATCCTCACCATGTGGCAGAGGCTCAGAGGCACCGAATACACCCTCGACATAGACCAGGAGAAATATCTTGAGGTGGAGGCGCTCTTTATTGATCAGATGTACAAGTACTACATGCCCCCTGAAGCCACAGCGGTCAATCCGGTCATCTCCTTCTCACCCATGCCCGGCGGAGCCCTCACGGCAAATACCCAGATGATGCGCGACAATAACACGCTGCACCTCTTCCCCGCAGTAATCAACAACATGCGTGAGGTGGTGGTCAAAGGAGGCTTTGGCGCATCGGTCACCCCGGTTTCACAATTCTATTTCCAGCAGGCTTTTGCCAACACCATTCAGGGCCACTGGAAAAAGATCACCGACGGTTATGGCAAAATGGTGCTCGGCTACTTCGGCAAGACCCCTGCCCGCCCTGACGATGAGGTTGTCAGGCTCGCATCCGAACAGCTCGGTCTTCCTCCAACGGTTGAAGATGTGCACGATATCAACGATCGCAATCCGGAACTTGGCGTAGCCTATAATAAATCGCTGCTCCATGAAGCCAACATTCCGCAGACCGACGAAAACATCTTTATCGCAGCAACCTGCGGCGCCAAAGGTATCGCTTTTCTTCAGGGAGATTGCTCAACCGGTATTCGCTACAAGGCCGATATTGCCGTTGAAATCAAGGCAACACCAAGAGCAGAGGTGGTTGCGGCCTACCATGAGGCACACAAACACGATATTCACCAGGAAGAGGTGAACCATCGGCTTAAGGATCTCTTTTCCAAACTGCCACCTGCAGCGCCGGTTGCGCCTCCGGGAGCATCAAAGGTGATCTCAATGGCAGGCAACTTTACCGTTTTTGTTGATGGAGCCCCCTTCACCGTCTCCTTTGCCGAAGGCTCCGCCATCAATCCCCAAACGGTTGCCCTGCCATCAGCGGAAGGCTCTCCTGAAGCCCACCACCCGCATCCAGGGACACCAGTGCCGGCGGTTATGCCCGGCAACGTCTTCTCGATTGCCGTCAAGCTTGGTGATGAGGTCAGGGAGGGAGAAGAGGTCGCCATCATCGAAGCCATGAAAATGGAAAACTCCGTCAAAGCCCCCTGTGGCGGAAGAATCCTCTCCATCACGGTAGCCAAAGGCGACTCCGTCGGAATGGGAGAGACCATGATGACCATCGGATAGCATGCCCGCCGCCCGCCCCCGGATACCGATTCCAGGGGGTGGTATGCCGGGGGCTTCTGCAACACACACTCTGTTTCCTTGTCATAGAACCCTCAAAAGAGAAACATGATGCCCGACACGACATTGCAGCCCATCAGGATTCTTGTTGCTTCTCCCGGTGACGTTGACAGGGAGCGGAAGATTGTTGAGGAGCTGATTGAGGATTGGAATATCCGCAACGGCAATGAGCATAACATGGTGCTCGAAGCGGTGCTGTGGGAAAAACATGCTGCATCGGAGAACAGGGGAGATGCTCTTGGCCCTCAGGAGGTGATTACCCGCCAGATTGTGGACGATTGTGATTGTGTCATCGGTATTTTCTGGAACCGCATTGGAACGCCCACCAGAATTGCTGCCGGAGGAGCCGTTGAAGAGGTTCAGCGGATGCTCACCGTTCTGAAACGTCCCGTCATGCTCTATTTCTCTGACATGCCCATTGCGCCGAGCAAAATTGATGATCAGCAAAAAGCAAAGCTTAAAGAGTTCAAGGCAGCGATGAAGCGTGATGGGCTGGTGTGGGAATATAATACCCGAGCGAAGTTCCAAAAACTGCTTGCCCGGCACCTTGACAGAAATATACGCGAATGGTTCTGTACCCCCGGCGCTCTACCATCCCCAAAGCCGATTCCAGTCGATGAAGTATTGCGCCGCTATCATGCCGCGCTGAGGGAGGAGCTGGGATACATTCGTATGCTTGGAATGCCGGGAGTTGAGAGCATCAAGGTCAACCTCAATGACGACACCTTTGTGCCGCTTCGTCTTTCCGATCGACAAGAGAGTGGCTTTCATCCAGGGAAAGAGGCGCTGCTTCAACGGCGTGACAAGATTGAGGAGATGCTCAACCCCGACGAAGTGATGCAACGCGCCTACAAAAAGCGCCGGATGCTGCTTATTATCGGCGATCCGGGTTCCGGGAAAACAACCCTGATCAAATATTATGCCTTGTGTGCTCTTGAGGAGGAGTCAAAACCATCAACAGCTATCTTGATTTGCTGGTCGATTTGTTGCTGGTTCGCCGTCTGGCGCCATGGCACAGCAATATTGGCAAGCGCCTGGTCAAGTCACCAAAAGTATCGGTGCGTGACAGCGGACTTTTACACGCATTGCTCTCCATTCCCGACAAGGAGAGCCTTCTCTCTCATCCCGTCATTGGACAAAGCTGGGAGTGTTTTGTTATTGAAAATATCCTCGTAGCCGCTACTGACGATGTTCAGGGCTTTTTTTACCGAAGCGCAGGAGGAGCTGAGATTGACTTGCTGCTCTCATGGTCGAATGGTAACCTGTGGGCAATTGAGATAAAACGCAGCATGACGCCAAAGCTGGAGCGCGGATTCCATGCTGCCTGCACCGACTTGAACCCTTCCCGAAAAATTGTTGTCTATCCCGGAAAAGAGCGTTATCGGCTTGCCGCTGACATAGAGGCGATGTCGCTGTTCGATATTACACAGCAGTTGTGCGATCTTGACAAAGGGATATCCGCAGCGATGATTTCAAAAGAATAAACTTCCGTTCAGCGCCAGGGGTTTTATCAAGCTCATTCATGAGCGCCCCGCAAAGCTGGATTTTTGCTTCCAAAATTGGGCGGTATACCGCGAATTTCTGGTAAATTGGCGAACGGAAAAGAGCAGAATGATACGAAAAAAGAAATGCCGCACTCCATGCAACCAGATACGAGAAATGCCACCCCTGAATTTTCGCCGGATGAGCTGCTGATTTTCATCGGGCACAGTGACGATGCTTCGGCGGAAGCTGATGCAATGCTTGAACTGAAAGAGGAGATTGAGCATGATTTTCGCCGTTTGCTTACGTCCAATAATCATCGTTCACGTTTTCGCCGAATCAAGTTTTGGGAGTGGAGATATGATGCATTGGCGATACCCGGCGGCCAGGATGTGGTTGTGGCACCGGCTCTTGAACGTGCACAGATAGCTGTTTTTCTCTTCAAAAAACGAGTTGGCTGCGTGACTCGTCAAGAGCTTGATATTACAAGAAAGCAGAGCAGGGATACTCATGTTTTTGCTTTTTTCCCGCACAATCAGCCTCTGGTAAATTCGTTTGATACTCTTGATGATGAAATTCAGGCGACTTCAGACTGGCTTGAATTAAAGAAGTATCAGAAGAGCCTGACCAGTGATTGGACTCAGAGTGGGTCGTCTTCTGTTACTCCTTTCCCAAAGTATAAGGATCCAAAAGATCTGCAAAAAATAGCGGCTGACAGGCTTTGTACTGCTCTTTCTGTTATTCTCTCTCTCGAATCTTCTATAGTTCGTCCAACTCCGTTACAGCAGGTAAACAGTGCTGCCGAACTTCTTCGCTGTTACCACGCCACCCTGAAGCAGCAACTTGGCAACATTACGCTGACCGGATCACCAGCGCTGGAGCATTTTTCGGTAAAGCTCTCCGAGACTTTTGTATCGCTCAGTTTGTCGGCTGCGTCGCGATGCGAGGTGCGCAGTAGTGCTGGCGGTGAAGGGTGCGATGAGGCGGAGTATCAGCATAGCAGCACACCCGAAAAGGTAATGAGTTTTGTGTTTCAGCACCATCCACTGTTGCTCGTCATTGGTGATCCGGGTTCGGGGAAAACCACACTGCTCAAATATTATGCGCTCTCCTGCCTCGACAACGGTCGGCACAAGGAGTTCGGGTTCAATGAGCCGGTTCATGTTTTTTTTCTGCCGTTGCGCGAACTGAAACAAGATGAGCATGGAGCTTATGCGTCGTTACCGGCAAATCTTGCTGTGTGGTCAAGCAAACAGTTTCTCAAAATTGAGGAATCCCTCTTTTCCGGTTGGCTTGAGCGGCCTTCAACACTGATGCTCCTTGATGGACTTGATGAAATCAGCGATGTTCACGACCGGATAGCGGTATGCAAATGGATTGACCGGACGGTCGGACGTTTTACCAACGCAAAGTTTGTGGTGACCTCACGAAGCACGGGGTATCGGAAGGGAGATGGCATTGAAATTGAATCAAGCCATTTGCGGGCGGATATTATGGATTTTTCCAAAGAGCAGCAGAGGGAGTTCTTGCACCGCTGGTTCAGGGCGGCATTTCTCGGTGAGTTGCCGCCAGCCGTCGAAGATGATACGGTGTGGCGCGGCCAGCAGGAGCAAAAAGCTGCCACAAAAGCTGATGCCATCCTGTTGTTTCTTGGTCAGGAGAAAAACCGGAGCTTGCGCCCTTTGGCGGGTGTGCCGCTCTTGTTGCAAATCATGGCGATGCTCTGGAAAGATCGGCAGTATCTGCCCGGCAGCCGCTTAAAGCTCTACGATGCGGCATTGAACTACATGCTCGATTATCGTGACCGTCGGAGGGGAATTGATTCGCTGCTCGTGGCGGAGGATGCCCGACGGGTACTGAGTCCGGTCTCGCTCTGGATGCAGGAGACGCTGAAAATAGATGAGGTTGACCGGGCTGAGATGCAGCAGCAGATGCAGGTACAGCTCGACACGCTCTCCAATTCGCGGCCTGCATCGGATTTTTGCCAAAGCCTTGTTGACCGTGCGGGAGTATTGGTGGAGTATGGCGAAAAGGAGTATCTCTTCCGCCATAAATCATTCCGCGAATATTTGGCGGGCGTTCAGTTGGTGAAAAATATCCACAAACCGAACGCTCTCGACAAGCTGGTGAGCCATTTTGGCGACGACTGGTGGACAGAGGTGTTTCGCTTTATTATTGGCCATGTTGAGGATGCAGAACTGTTCGACAGTTTCATGCAGAAGCTTTTTGATTCACCGGTCACTGAAAACTTGACACAAAAGCAGCAGGACTTGCTGATTGCCCTTGTTGAGGAGGCGCCGCAACGGAAGATTGATGCCCTGCGCCAAAAGCTGCTTGATCCGGCGACCACGCAAAACCGGCAGCGCTATTTGCTTGAGTGCCTGAAAACTATCGCAAAACCTGAAGCGCTTTCCGTTGTGACGGAGTTCAAGCAGTTGGGGTTGTCGAAAGAGGAACGGGTTATTGTTGCTGTAACACTCGACAAGCTTGGTGCAGAGTACATCCTGATCAAGGGTGGGACATTCATCTATTCTCAGACGCAGAAGCCGGAAACCGTGCAAGAGATGTATGTTGCAAAATACACGGTGACCAACCAGCACTATCGCCGCTTTATCGACTATCTCGATGCAAAGGAGCCGGAATTTGCTGAAAGAGTGTCTGTTGAAACATACCGAAAGAGCCTGCATGAGCTGGCATCGGGCATAGAAGGATTCAGCGAGTGGTTGAAAAAAGAACCCTCTTTGGTCAGCCGCTTTTGCTCACGTTATGATGAAGATAAACGATTCAACAAGGATGAGCAGCCGGTTGTCGGGGTAAGCTGGTATGCCGCCAAAGCCTGGTGCCTCTGGCTTTCGCTGCTTGAAGGGGAGAGTGCACGGTACCAGCTTCCGGATGAAGTGCAGTGGGAGTGGGCCGCAGGAGGCCAGCGCGACAAGCCGGATAAAGTATTAAAGGTTAGGGACTATCCCTGGCCCGAAGAGAAGGGTAAGCCTGATAAATCAAGGGCTAATTATAACAATCATGAGGGGGGAACGATACCTGTAGGCCGTTATCCTGAGGGAGCGACGCCTGAGGGGCTCTACGATATGGCGGGCAACGTGTGGGAGTGGATGGAGGATATATATAAAAAAGAGGAAAACTGGAAAGCATTAAGGGGTGGTGATTATAGTGATAAAGCTGATGCTCTGCGCTGCTCCTCCCGGAACGGCAGCGATCCGAGGGGCTGGTACCTCGACCTTGTGGGTTTTCGAGTGATTCGTTCCAGTCATTCTTCCTCTTCCTGAAATTCTGATCCTCTGTTATCTGGAACTCTGAAAAAACAATTGACACCGGGCAATGAATAATGGACAGATGGTGAGGAGCTGAAATTTTTTTTGCAAAGTCACTCAGTCGGTGCTTGCCCACTGCCCACTGACAACTGACAACTGATCACTGTCCACTCTTCTCAGATCTTCTCCCACTCGAATTTGCTGACGTTTCTTGCTTTGGGGTCAAAAACGATGCCAATCAGGTAGCGTTCTCCGGCGTATTTTTCGTAATAGTTCATCTTTTTGATCTGCTCAAGCGGCTCCCTGTCGGTCACCTTGAACTCAAACAGGAAGGTTCTCCCTTCGGCCTTCAGCGTCAGGTCAATCCGCCCCTTGTTGCTCACATCCTCGGCGATGATGTCGAGGCCGAGACTTGCAAAATAGGCGTAGAGTACGCTGGCGTAAAAGCCTTCGTAACTCTCGATAGCATTGTTGGTGAAGTTGTTGTAGGCGATGCTTGCAAAAAGCCGATGGATAAGAGGTTCCAGGTTTGCAACATCCCCGGCGTTGATGACATCAAGCAGTTCATAGCGAATCGGCTCTTTTTCTGAAACGCTGGTCATCGATTGCAAAATATAATCGTTAAAACTGATCTGCACCTCCTTATTGGGAAATCCCAACTCGTAACCAACTCCCATGCCCGACTGGATCACGCATTTTATGGTCAGATAGCCTGTCTGAAACATAATCGTTTCCAGATTGAGCGACTCGATGTTAAAGCTGTTGGCCAGAGACTCATTAACTCGAATCCCGTTAAGCTTGGGGATAAAATAGCTGTTCTTTTTTATGAGCTCAATCAAAAAGCGGGGTGTTCCTGTCTCGAACCAATAGTTTTTGAACATCTTTTGGTTTTTGATAAAGAGCAGGATATCATAAGGGTTATAGACCCTGTCACCCAAAAAGTTATACCCATTGTACCACTGTTTGACCTCTTCCATATCGACGCCTTCGAGATACGGAGCAAAACGGGTTTCCACGTCAAGCTGGGTGTAGCCGCAAATAGCGCCATAGTCCGCATTGAGGCTGATATCTTCGAGGTTGTTCAGGCCGCTGAAGAGTGATACCTTGGAGAATTTGCTCACTCCGGTGAGGAAGGCAAAGCGCAGATATTCGTCATTCTCCTTGATTTTTGTATAAAAGTCGCGCATTCCATCCCGGATGGCGAGCGCTTCGGGGAGCTGCTCGATATTGTCAAGGATGGGTTTGTCGTACTCATCAACGAGAATGACAACTTTCTGATTATGCTTTTGAAATGCTTTTTTGATTAATTCTGCGAAACATTGGTTCGGATCCTCTTTTTCTTCGCAGACAATATTGAGCCGTTCCTGATTGTCCTTAAGGATATAGAAGAGGTTTTTTTCAAGGCTCTCCCGGCAGTGAACCCCGCCACTGAAACTGATCTTGATGACTGGCCGGGTTACCTCCCAGTTCCATTGTTCTTCGATGAGAAGCCCCCTGAATAGCTCTCGTTTCCCTTCGAAAATATTTTTCAGCGTATCGAGAAAGAGGCTTTTTCCGAAACGGCGTGGCCGCGACAGAAAGACATATTGATATTGTTCAATCAATGAACGGGCAATCTCCGTTTTGTCGATGTAGAGATAATCACCCTCGATTATTTTACTGAAAGTTTGTATTCCTACGGGCAGCTTTTGCATGGTATTCAACCTCGATTTTAAACAGCAACCATCATGAGTATCATTTTTTTCATCATCAATGGTTCGCATTGCTGAAAGGCTCCAGCAAATATACACAGAAAGCGATTGCATCTGCAATGCTCCTTCCCGGCGTATCCGCTTCCGAAAGCCTTCAGCAGAGTCTGGTGTGCTATGAGCAAGGAGATTTTGCGCCAGCTTTTGAGCATGCACAGATGAAGCAGGCGGCCACACTTCTCAGGCAGGGTTGAGAGGGAAAGCGAGCAAAACTGGCGAAAAAAATCGATCCTGATTTGAACGGTATACCGGGAATTTCTGGTAAATTGGCGAACGGAAAAGAGCAGAATGATACGAAAAAAGAAATGCCGCACTCCATGCAACCAGACACCAGAAATGCCACCCCTGAATTCCCGCCGGATGAACTTCTGATTTTCATTGGGCACAGTGACGATGCTTCGGCGGAAGCTGAGGCTCTAAAGTTGTTGAGGCCGGAGATTGAGAAGAGCTTTCGGGAATTTCTGAAAGTCAATTTGCATCGTTCACGTTTTCGCAGGTGGGTTTTTTGGGAGTGGCGTGAAGACGCGTTACCCATCACTGGCGGTCAGGAGGCGGTTGTCAGAGATGCTCTTGATCATGCACGGATTGCCATTTTTGTTTTTAAAGAGCGGGTTGGCGCTGTTACCTGGCAGGAGCTGGAAAAGGTAAGAGAGCGCAGCCGGAAGCAGCGCCTGCATATTTTGGCGTTTTTTCCGGAAAAGCAGCCTGATCACGGCACGTTTCCAAATGCAGAGGCCAAACTTCAGGCTGCCGAAGATTGGACGGCATTGCTGAAGCGTCAGATGCAGTTGACAAGTGACTGGACGGAAAAGAACTCCTGCTCCTTGACACCATGTCCCAATTATCAGAATTGCGATGATCTTGTGAAAGTTGCGCTTGAAAAGCTGAAAGTGGCTATGGCCGATATTCTTGCTGTTGAGTCTCCAGCGTATCTTCCAGAGCCTTTGCCGCAGGTGGATGTATCCGTCGCCTTGCTCCAGCGCTACCATGCTACCCTGAAGCAGCAGTTTGGCGATATGACGCTGATGGGTTCGCCAGCGTTTGGCCATGTGCCTTTAAAGCTTTCTGAAACCTTTGTTTCGTTAAGCCTTTCGGGATCGTTGCATTGTGAAGATCGCACTACTGCACAAGGGTGCCGATGTGACGACGTTGTGTACGAAAAAAGCAGTACACCGGAAAAGGTGATGCGCGGGGTCTTTTTTGAGCAGCGCTGTTCACTGTTGCTCATCATCGGTGAACCAGGTTCAGGAAAAACCACCTTGCTGAAGCATTATGCGCTCTGTTGCCTTGATGAACAGCAACGGGAGAGGTATGGTTTCAAGAGAGCCGTCACTGTTTTTTTTCTGCCCTTGCGAGAGTTGCAAAAGCGGGGCAACCGGTATAGGTCACTTGAGGAGAACCTTGCAGCGTCGTCTCACAAACAATTACTCACCATCAAAAAAGAGCACTTTACGCAGTGGCTTGAGCAGCCTTCTGCACTGGTGTTGCTTGATGGACTGGATGAAATCAGCAATGTAAACGACCGTATTGCTGCCTGCAAGTGGATTACCCGGACGGTGCGACGCTTTACAAAAGCAAAGTTTGTGGTAACGTCGCGCAGCACGGGTTACCGAAAAGGCGATGGTATTGAAATTGAGGCCGGACACAGACGGGCAGACATTCTTGATTTTTCATTGGAGCAGAAGAGGGAGTTTTTGCAACGCTGGTTTAAAGCGGCCCTGCTTGCAGAGATTCGCCCTGGTACGATAGCGTTTAAGGAGTGGCAAGCAGAGCAGGAGAGCAGGGCAACCGGAAAAGCTCAAGCAATTCTTGCTTTTCTTGAGGATGAAAAAAACAAAAGCCTGCGTCTGCTTGCGGGCGTGCCTTTGCTCTTGCAGATTATGGCAATGCTCTGGAAAGAGCGTGGTTATCTGGCTGAAGGCCGGATTGAGTTGTACGATGCGGCGCTGAACTTTATGCTTGATTATCGTGATCGCTATCGAGCAATAGAGCCATCGCTTGCGGCAAAAGATGCACGGAGAGTATTAAGCCCGGTTTCGCTCTGGATGCAGGATGAATTGAAAAAAGATGAGGTTGACCGGGCTGAGATGCAGCAGCAGATGCAGGTGCAGCTTGATACGCTGAACAAGTCACTACAGGCAGAAGATTTTTGCCGGAACCTTGTTGATCGTGCAGGTTTGCTGCTGGAGTATGGTGATCATCACTATGTTTTCCGCCACAAATCTTTCCGCGAGTACATGGCCGGAGTGCAGCTTGTCAAGAATATGCATCGGCCTGATGCGCTGAAGAATCTGGTGAGCCATTTTGGTGACGACTGGTGGACGGAGGTGTTTCGCTTTTTTATTGCCCATGTTGAGGATGCTGATCTGTTCAACAGATTTATGGAACTGCTCTTTGATTCACCGGTCACCGATGCATTGGAACCGAAGCAGCTCGATTTGCTCATAACCCTTATTGAAGAGGCGCCGCAGAGCAAGAGTGATGCCTTGAAAAACAAACTGCTTGCTCCGGGAACCACTCTTGAACGGCAGCGTTACCTTCTTGAGTGCCTGAAGGCTTTTCATAAACCGGATGCCGAAGCGGTAATACAGGAGTTCCGGAAGTCAGGCTTGTCGAAAGAAAAGGTGATTGTTGCTGATGTAGAGCGTGATATGCTGGAAGCGGAGTACATCCTGATCAAAGGCGGAACATTCGTCTATTCTCGGACGAAGAAGCCGGAAACCGTGCCTGAACTGTACGTTGCAAAATATACGGTGACCAACCGGCACTACCGCCGCTTTACCGGCTATCTCGATGCAAATGAGCCGGAATTTGCTGAAAGAGTGCCTGTTGAAACATACCGAAAGAGTTTGCAGGAGCTGGCATCGGGCATAGAGGGATTCAGCGAGTGGTTGAAAAAAGAACCCGCTTTGGTCAGCCGCTTTCGCTCATTTTATGATGATGACAAGCGATTCAACAAGGATGAACAGCCGATTGTCGGGGTGAGCTGGTTTGCCGCCAAAGCCTGGTGCCTCTGGCTTTCGCTGCTTGAAGGGGAGAGTGCACGGTACCAGCTTCCGGATGAAGTGCAGTGGGAGTGGGCCGCAGGGGGCCAGCGCGACAAGCGGGATACCGTATTAAAGGTTAGGTACTATCCCTGGCCCGAAGAGAAGGGTAAGCCTGATAAAACACGGGCTAATTATAACAATCACGAGGGGGGGACGACACCTGTAGGCCGTTATCCTGAGGGAGCGACGCCTGAGGGGCTCTACGATATGGCGGGCAATGTGTGGGAGTGGACGGAGAATTTGTATAAAAAAGAAGAAAACTGGCGTGCATTAAGGGGTGGTGCGTATTATAGTGATAAAGCTGATGCTCTGCGCTGCTCCTCCCGGTACGCCGACCTTCCGAGGAGCAGGAATAGCTACATTGGTTTTCGAGTGATTCGTTCCAGTCATTCTTCCTCTTCCTGAAATTCTGATTCTCTGATATCTGGAACTCTGAAAAAAGAGAGTTCACACAACAGGGAAAAACTGACATGGGGAGGGTTGAAAAAATTTTTTTGTAAACCTCGAAGTCGGTGTATCTCCATTGTCAATTGTCAACTATCCTGCAATGCCAGCTCACGAAATGCTGATTGTTTTGCTCATGCCAAGCAGGCCAAAACCCGCAACCTTTCGCAATTATTGTGGTTGTGAGGGGAAAAACTGGATCCTTCAGAGATTCGGAAACGGTTGGGGGGCAGGTTGGAACAAATATCATCTGCTTCTTTGATGAGTATTTTATAGATTAAAAAGAATCCGAAACGATATGCAAAAGGTTATACAACATGACAGCGATTGTTATTGAGGTCGATGAAAAGGTCGCTCAGACGTTTTCACAGGTATCTGCCGATAAAAAGAACAAGCTTCAACTGTTATTGACGTTGCGTTTACAGGAATTGATGTCGATTCCTGAACGCTCTCTCACTGATATTATGGATGAAATTGGCCGTTATGCAGAGGCTCAGGGTATGACACCGGAACTTTTGGCATCATTACTCAATGAAAAATAAAATTTGTGCTGTTATTGATACAAATGTTGCAATTAGTGCGGTTTTACTTCCCCATACGGTATCGCGGCAGGTTTTTGATTTTGTTGTCTTGTTCTGAATCCATTCCGTCGGATTGATATTGTTTCTCCTGCCGTTTTTTTGAACGATGTTATTCAGGGATAATCCCTTCAGTATTTGATATAAGCCTCCCGGAAGGGGTGTTTTTGTATCGGAACATCAGCGGATCAGCTTTTTTAAGAGATCCGTTATAGCAATCTGGAAATCTAAAAAAAAGAACTCACTCAACAGCAGATCTTCTCCCACTCGAACTTGCTTACGTTTCTTGCTTTGGGGTCAAAAACGATGCCAATCAGGTAGCGTTCTCCTGTGTATTTTTCGTAATAGTTCATCTTTTTGATCTGCTCAAGCGGCTCCCTGTCTTTTTTGATTGCTGTTGTCGTTTTTTATATTCATTTATATAAAAACATTAATCTTTTATAAGCGCTTAAATATGATTGTTTCTGAAGAAAAAGCGCCAATGCCTTTGCCGGTTAAACGCGCTGTCATGAAATTTGGCCGGGATTTGTCGCTGGCGAGGCGTCGTCGCCGGTTTTCGCAGGAGTCGATGGCAGAGCGGATAGGTATTTCGGTCTCCAGTTTGAGGCGGCTGGAAAAGGGCGATCCAGGTTTGAGCTGGGGAACCATTGCTCGTGCCATGTATGTGCTTGGTGAAATCGAGAAGCTTAACCAACTGCTCGATACGGCAAAAGATGATATCGGACTTGTTTTGATGGATGAGCAGTTGCCCCGGCGTATCCGCTCCCGAAAGCCTTCAGCGGAGTCCGGTGCGCTATGAGCAAGGCGATACAGCGAAGTGCAACGGTTTGCCTTGGTGAAGGCGGGATGGTTGTTGGCCAACTTGCCTATGCTCGTAGTGGTATGCGTGAAAACTCTTCGTTTGCCTATAGCCGACAGTGGCTTCAGTCGATTGAGCGCTTTTCAATCTCCCCTGACCTTCTATTGATTGAAACACATCAGTACCATAAGGCAGCTTCCGCAAATGACTCCGTTTTTCATTTTGCAATTGCCGATACGGCGCCTGATGGTTGGGGTTGCCGTGTCATTGCGCGTGATCATGCAAAGCGTCGTAACGTGCAGATGCTGCATGGCGCTGAGCAGCCATTTGCTCCTCTTACGGAATGGGACTATCTGGTCGGTGTGGATGATTTCAGTAGGGTTGGCGCTCTGCGTTTGCGCGATGAAACCGGGAACTATCTGAGAACCATTGAGAGTGGCGACAGGGCAACGCCACCCTTGCTGGAGCTGGCACATTTGCTTGGTGCAAGCCATGCTGTTGAGCGGGGGAGTGATACGGAAGCAGACCTTCGTTACCTCCGTGGCAGGGGAACCTCACTCGGCGGGCTTCGTCCGAAATGCTCTGTCATTGATGACAATGGGCAGTTGGCCATCGGCAAGTTCTCAAGCGTCAAGGATCAGCGCAGTGTGACCAAAGGTGAAGTTTTGGCCTTGCGCCTTGCTTTGGTTGCCGGTATTGATGCCGCCCAGGCTCGTATTGTTTATGCTGACAAAGCTCCAGTGGCTGTCGTGCGTCGTTTTGATCGTACGCTTCAGGGTGGTCGTATTCCCTATTTGTCGGCAGCCTCTCTCCTTCAGCTCCGCCGTGATGATGATTCTTCATACAGCGAGATAGCCGAGCGTATTATCGCTACCTGTGCAGACCCAAAACATGATCTGGCAGAGCTGTGGCGTCGAATTGTCTTTAATCTGTTGATTACCAATGTGGATGACCATCTGCACAATCATGGCTTTCTGCACGTCGGTCACGGTCAGTGGCGGCTTGCGCCAGCCTTCGATCTCAATCCTTTCCCCGACAAGGATCAGGAACTCAAAACATGGTTGACGGAGGATACGGGGCCTGTATCCTCCATTAAAGATGTGTTGCTTGTTGCTGCTCAGTTTTGGCTCGAAAGAGAGCGTGCGCTCGAAATCCTGCGGCAGGTCTACACTGCTGTAGAGAACTGGCGAGTTGTGGCTTTAACTGCGACGGTTGGCATGGAACCGCATGACCTGGTCGATTTTGCGCCAGCTTTTGAGCATGCACAGATGAAGCTGGCGGCCACACTTCTCAGGCAGGGTTGAGAGGGAAAGCGAGCAAAACTGGCGAAAAAAACGATCCTGATTTTCAGGTCAAGCGTCAAGCTGCGGACAATTGGGCTGCGTTACTGAAATGTCGTTCAACCCTGAAAGAGGAGTTGGGCTATATTCGTATGCTGGGATTGCCTGGCGTTGAAAGCATCAAGGTCAATTTGAACGACGACACCTTTGTGCCTCTTCGCCTTTCCGACAGGCCTGAGTCAGGTTTCCATCCCAATAAAAAGGATAAATCTGAGCAATCGAGCAGGTTTGCTGGCGGAAAAAAGGTCATTGCCCTCTGCAAAAAGCTGCTTGACCCCGCAGCCACTGTCAGCCGCCAGCGGGTGGTTCTGGACTGTCTGAAAACCATCGGAAAAACGGCGCCCCTTGATGCCTTGCAGCAGTTTATCCTTGAGGGGCTTGCCAAAAACAGGGATGTTGCCAGTCGGGCTGAAGAGGTCTTGCTCGCTCTTGGAGGGCAACCATACGTCGATCAAGCAACAACGAGTGCAGGCGAAAAAAACACTTCATACCGCAACCCTAATGAAGAGAATGCCGAGTACATCCTGATACCGGGTGGAAACTACCGGTATTCAGTGACAGAGGAAACTGTGGATGTGCCGGATCTCTACGTTGCCAAATATCCGGTTATCAACAGGCTTTACCGCTCTTTCATTGCCGCAGTGGCCAATATGCGCAGCAACAAGCTTTCAGGGCGGGTCGGCCATGCGCGGCAGGCCAATACCCGCAACCTTTTATGCTCCTTGAGGATGGGTGGGGGAACTGTGGTTTGAATTTTCTTTGTATTGTGAGTATAATAAAGATAGATGCATAAGGTAACCGATCGTTGAAAAGGGGGCATACCATGACGACAGCAGAAAAACTTTATAAAACAGCGCAAGAGCTTCCCGAGTCGGTTGTTGCCGAAATTCTTGATTTCGCAGAGTTTTTGCAGAATAAAACGGTAAAAAAAAACACCGCAAATAGAGAGGTGTTGATCGATATTGCTGGTGGCCTGGAAACTTCCACTACATTCTCCGGAGATCCTTTAGAAATCCAGAAACGGTTGCGTGATGAGTGGGAATAAATATCTTCTTGATACCAATTTTATACTTGCTCTCTTCAAGTCAAATCCGATAGTAATAGAGGAACTATTCTCCCGACAGGTTTACTCTTCCGAGTGTTTTTACAGTGTTGTGACGCGAATGGAATTATTGGGATATCCAGGGATTACCGATGGTGAAGAGTCGTTTATCAGGGAGAAACTTGACCATTTTACCCACTGCACTCTGACCAGTGAGATTGAAAACAGGGTTATTGAGTTACGCAGAAAGCGTAAAATTAAATTGCCAGATGCCATTATTGCAGCAACGGCACTCTCATTGAAGCTTGAGTTATTGACATTGGACAAGCATCTTTTATCTGTTGTTACGGCATCAAGAGAGCAATAGCAGTATTGGAACTCAAGTCGATCAATCCGATTGGCTGTTTGGTGGGAGTTGATGCGCTTGGCTTTGCAAATCAAGAGCTGAAAAAATGAACAGACGAACAGATGATAAACAAAGTCGAATTGTACATGTTCTTGTCGCATCTCCCTCTGACGTTGCTGCAGAGCGGAAAATAGCCGATGAGGTAATCCGTACCTGGCATATCCGTCATCAGTTGTCTGGACTGAGGCTGGAACCGGTGTTGTGGGAATCACACGGTGCTCCTGAATGCGGTGACAGGGTGCAGGGAATTCTCAATAAACAGATTGTTGACGAGTGTGATTGTGCCATCGGTATTTTCTGGACACGGATTGGTACTGATACCGGTGTGGCTCCGGGAGGAGCTGTTGAAGAGGTACAGCGGTTGATGAGCAAGGGTAAGCCGGTCATGCTCTATTTTTCCAAAGCCAACTACCCATTGAATCTTTCGGATTCCGGCAAGGTAATGGAGTTCGCCGGTCAGTTGACGAGACTTGCTGAATTTAAAGCTTCCCTGCAAGGGTATTCGCTGTTGTGGGAATATGACAGTCAGGATAGATTTCGTCAAAACCTTCTGACTCATCTCGACATCCAGATACCCAAGTGGTTTGGGCCTGAAGCCACAGCTCAAGAGCGCGTTGTTGTTTCGCCGAAGCTCGATGCTGCTTCGGCCCTCAAACGTTACCACTCAACCCTGGCGAGACAATTGGGCAACATCACCCTGACAGGCTCTCCCGTCATTACAAATTTTTCAGCAAAGCTCTCCGACACTTTTGTTTCTTTATCTCTTTCTGGCACATCGCGTTGCGAAACACGCATCCATGCCGCAGACGAACCGTGTGTGTCGCAAACTGAGGAGCGTACGAGCACTCCTGAAGAGGTTATGCGTTTTGTTTTCCAAAATTACCCGTTACTGCTCGTTATCGGCGATCCTGGTTCAGGAAAAACAACCCTGCTGAAATACTATGCGCTCTCCTGTCTCGACAACGGGCGCTGTACTCAGTTTGGGTTCAGCGAAGACGTCAATGTTTTTTACTTTCCGCTGCGTGAACTCAAGAAGGGTGATAGCGGCTATGCCTCACTGCCTGCAATTCTCTCTGGATGGTGTGAAAAAAATTATCTCACTCTTCCGGATACACTTTTTTCTGGCTGGCTTGAGGAGCCGTCATCTCTTGTGCTTCTCGATGGTCTGGATGAAATCAGTGATGTTGACGAGCGGATTGCTGTCTGTAGCTGGGTTGACAGGATGGTTGAGAGGTTTACCTCTGCCCGCTTTGTGGTGACTTCACGGAGCACCGGGTACCGGAAAGGAGATGGCATTGAGCTTGAAGCGAGCCATCTGCGTGCCGACATTATGGATTTTTCCAAAGAGCAGCAGGCGGAGTTTTTACAGCGCTGGTTCAAGGCCGCATTTCTGGGCGAAATTCCACCAAGCGTTGGAGATAAGGGGAGATGGCGAATTCTTCAGGAACAGAAAGCAGACCAAAAAGCCGATGCGATTATTGCTTTTCTGTCACAGGATAAAAACAGGAGTTTACGTGCACTGGCAGGGGTTCCTCTGCTGTTACAGATTATGGCTATGCTCTGGAAAGATCGGGAGTATCTGCCTGGAAGTCGTTTGAAGCTCTACGATGCGGCGTTGAACTACATGCTTGATTATCGCGACCGTCGCAGGGGAATTGACCCGCTGCTTGCGGCAGAAGATGCTCGTCGGGTGCTGAGCCCGGTCTCTCTCTGGATGCAGGATGAGCTGAAAAAAGATGAGGCTGACCGGGATAAAATGCAGGATAAAATGCAGGAGCTGCTCGATACGCTCTGCAATTCGCTGCCAGCATCGGAGTTCTGCCGGAATCTTGTTGACCGGGCTGGTCTTCTGGTTGAGTACGGTGAAAAAGAGTATGTTTTCCGGCACAAGTCATTCCGTGAGTATATGGCGGGCGTTCAACTGCTCAAAAACATGCATCGGATGGGTTATCTCGACATCATCGTTACCCGGTTCGGGGACGATTGGTGGCAGGAGCCGCTTCGCTTTTTTATCGGTCATGTTGATGATGCCGATGTGTTTGATTCCTTCATGCAGAAGCTTTTTGATTCACCGGTCACTGAAAACTTGACACAAAAGCAGCAGGACTTGCTTGTTGCTCTTGTTGAGGAGGCGCCGCAACGGAAGATTGATGCCTTGCGCCAAAAACTGCTTGATCCGGCGACCACGCAAAACCGGCAGCGCTATTTGCTTGAGTGCCTGAAAACTATCGCAAAACCGGAAGCGCTTGCCGTTGTGAGGGAGTTCAAGCAGTTGGGGTTGTCGAAAGAGGAACGGGTTATTGTTGCTGTAACACTCGACAAGCTTGGTGCAGAGTACATCCTGATCAAAGGCGGAACATTTATCTATTCTCGGACGAAGAAGCCGGAAACCGTGCCTGATATGTACGTTGCAAAATACACGGTGACCAACCAGCACTACCGCCGCTTTATCGACTATCTCGATGCAAAGGAGCCGGAATTTGCTGAAAGAGTGCCCGTTGAAACATACCGAAAGAGCTTGCAGGAGCTGGCATCGGGCATAAAAGGATTCAGCAATTGGCTGAAAGAAGAACCCTCTTTGGTCAGCCGCTTTCGCTCATTTTATGATGATGACAAGCGATTCAACAAGGATGAACAGCCGGTTGTCGGGGTGAGCTGGTTTGCCGCCAAAGCCTGGTGCCTCTGGCTTTCGCTGCTTGAAGGGGAGAGGGCACGGTACCAGCTTCCGGATGAAGTGCAGTGGGAGTGGGCCGCAGGAGGCCAGCGCGACAAGCGGGATGAAGTATTAAAGGTTAGGGACTATCCCTGGCCCGAAGAGAAGGGTAAGCCTGATAAAACACGGGCTAATTATAACAATCACGAGGGGGGAACGACACCTGTAGGCCGTTATCCTGAGGGAGCAACGCCTGAGGGGCTCTACGATATGGCGGGCAATGTGTGGGAGTGGACAGAGGATTGGTATGATGAAGATAAAGACAGGCGTTCGTTACGCGGAGGGGATTATAGTGATAAAGCTGATGCTCTGCGCTGCTCCTCCCGGCTCGACCTCAATCCGAGGAACAGGGGCTACTTCATTGGTTTTCGAGTGATTCGTTCCAGTCATTCTTCCTCTTCCTGAAATTCTGATCCTCTGTTATCTGGAACTCTGAAAAAGAAAGTTCACTCAACAGGGAAAAACTGACATGGGGGGGCTTGGAAATTTTTTTTTTCAATAGACAGTACGGCAGTTTTTTGCGCTGGTGTCATAAGGGAAGTTGCGATGATAATGCATATGAACGAATTATATCGTTTTTGTTGTATAGTGTTGTATAATGGTGTATAAATTGGTATAAAAGAATATAACTCTCAATAAAACAGGACTCTCGATGGATGCTATCAGAAATCCATTCTCTCCCGGCGCGGGCTCTCCTCCTCCGGAACTGGCAGGACGTGATATCTTATGCAGAACGGCTCTTTAATTTTCCTGACATCGGGGCGCTCAACGAGCAGGATGCTGCCAAAGCGCTTCAGGAACCTGTTGGTGAGGCTGGGGTCTTATTTGACGGTGACGCCCTCCACGAAATTTTTCGCCTGACCAAGGGGTATCCCTATTTTCTTCAGGAGTGGGGCTATCAGGTTTGGAACCAGGCCGAAAGCTCACCCATTACCTTGTCGGTTGTCGAGAAAACAACCAGACTTGTCGTCAACCGTCTGGATGAAAATTTCTTTCGGGTGCGCTTTAATTGCCTTACCGATCGTGAAAAAAAGTACCTGCGTGCAATGGCCGAGCTTGGCCCGGGCCCCTATCGCAGTGCCGACATCTCCACGGCTCTTGGTGTCGAAATTACAGCGCTCAGCTCCGTGCGCTCGGGGCTCATCAAAAAAGGAATGATCTACAGCCCTTCGCATGGCGTGATGGCCTTTACGGTACCTCTTTTTGATGAATTTATGCGCCGGGCTATGCCGGAAGTGGATGGGGAGCCATTGTAACGGTGTCAACCATAGGGTTTACCAGGAAAGATAGAATGGGAATCTGGGGCAGCAAGGCAGGGGCGCGATGATGTGTGGCGCCCCTGTTGCATGTGGCGGGGATTGCCTATGCTTTCAAAAGTACTTCGCACTCCGGGTGGAGTTCAATGAATCGTTCAAGCTCTTCCTGGGGAATCCTGCCTGCTGAAAGTTCTATCTTTTCGAGGTTCTGAAGATGCATGAGGGGGGCGATGGAGCTGATGGCGGTGTTCGACAGATCAAGCTCTTCAAGGTTGGCGAGCTCTTCGAGGGGGTCTATATTGCTGAGCGGCGTGTTTGCAAGGCTCAGTTCACGAAGATCGGAAAGCTCTCTGAGTGCTTCAATATCCTTGATACCGGTTTTGTTGCAGCGGAGGTATTCAAGACTTCTGAGTTTGGAGAGCGGCGTTATATCGATGACGTTTGAGTTGTCGATGCCGAGTTCTATGAGATTTTCGAGATCTGTGAGTGGTTCAAGCGAGGAGATTTCTGTTTTGTAGCAACTGAGTTTTTCGAGTTTGATGAGCTTTTTGAGCGGGGAGAGGTCATCGATGACGGTTTCGGAACAGTAGAGCTCTTCAAGATTGAGCAGGTTGCTGATGGGTTCAAGTGAGGTGATCTTGGTGCTTGAGATCCAGAGGAGCTTCAGCCCGGCAAGGTGACGCAGGGGTTCCAGTGATGAAAAGTCGCAGTCGAATGCGTAGAGGCGCCGCAGTTTTTCGAGGTGCTGAAGCGGGTCGAGATTTTCGACGGGTGACTCGTCGCAGCGGAGCTGTTGGAGATGTTCAAGGACGCGAAGAGGCAGGAGATTATGGATTCGACGATTATCGCAACGGAGGTGGGTTGTTTCAAGGAAGTCAAGCAGCTCCTGGTCGGAGGGATCACGAACAACTTTCAGGGTTGTTTTGACAATCTCCTTCCAGTCAGCGGTGAGGGCGTTCCACCATTTTTTTCGTGCGTTAGACTCTTTCAGGAGTTCGGCTCTGGAGATGCTGTCAAGGTAGGCAATTTCATCCGTTCGGGTGAAGCTCTGTCGTGCGCTTTCCTGATGAGATTTTGCGCCGCATGAGGCTGGATCGTTGGTGCTGACATTGAGCTTTTCGGTTAGGCAGCGGGTATACCACGCAGCTTTTTTTTCCTCAATGTTTTGATGGTGAAATTCCTGGGATTGCTGGTCAAGGGAGGAGATATCTTCAAGAATGTCATTACCGCACCGAGCGCATACCGCACTTTGCATGGTGAGGGGATAGCCACAGACAGGGCATTGATTGTAGGTATTTTGCTCCAAAGTGATGATGGCAATTACTTCATTGAAATAGATACAGGAATAAAACAGGCTGGCATTTCGTTAAAAAATAAGAAAAAAAGCGTTACCGCCATAAAGAGGAGTCTGAAAATCCCGATAAAGTTGATGCCAATTGGTTTCTGCACCGTAATTCTGAGGAGTGAGTGGGGAAAATGGGTATAAACTTTTAAACCGCAGCTTTTGTTCGAATTAGAGTGTAATACGTTATTTTCTCATCAGTAAGGCTGTTGCCGGATGGGTTTACTCATCATCAGGAATAAAGTGGGGGAGGGGGCATTATGGTAAGTGGTTCTTTGCAGGAGGCTACGGATGACAGATTGGTGGTTAAGGCGTTGCTTGATCTTTCGGCGGAAGAGTGGCTGCTGAGGCGGAAGGGTTTTCGCAACAGTGAAAAGAGTGTACAGGTTAATGAGACGCTTTTGACCATCGGAAATGGTTATCTCAATATCCGGGGGAGTCTTGAGGAGTTGCCTCCCGGAAATGCCGGTGGTATGTATGTGGGGGGGATTTACGATAAATCTGAAGCTGATGTGGAGGAGTTGGTTAAGTGTCCTATGTGGACTGATGTGTCGGTCTGGAGTGATGGCTGTAAATTCTGTATGACTACTTGCAAGGTGCTCAGCCATGAGCAGATCCTTGATATGAAGAAAGGGGTGCTGCATCGGAGTACGACGCTTGTGAATCCTGCAGGCCAGATCGTGCGGCTGGAAACGGCTCGCCTTGTTTTCATGCATGATGTGCATCTGGGGTACATGATGGTAACGGTAACCCCGATCAATTTTTCCGGCCCGATCCGGGTTCTCAGTGGTTTGAACGGTGAGGTGTGCAACAGGGGCTTTTTCCCCCGTGAAAAGCTCAAACATCTGCAGCTTGAGAGAATCGAGCGTGGCCGGGCTTTGATGTATATCGAAATGAAAACCAGAGAGCGGGGTATACGGATTGCTGAAGCGGCTTCATGGAAGCTTGTTTCTCCTTTTATGCAGAGTTTTGCCTGGGAACCGAGGATTTATGGTGAGAAGTTCACCAGCGAAATAAGCCTTGAGGCCCGTCAGGGTGAGAGCTATGTTTTTGAGAAATTGGTTGTTGTTGCTACAAGCAGGGAGTTTGTGGCTGAAGAGATGTTCAAGGGTACAATCTGCAAATTGAAATCCTTTGTTCGCACTGGAGTGGTTCCTGAAATAACGGCTCATCTGAAGGCATGGAATGAAAAATGGAAGCAGGCGGACATTGTTCTTATAGGGGATGAGAAGGCTCAGCATGCAGTGCGTTTCAATGTCTATCAGTTGCTGATCAATGCGCCTTCCCGCCCTGCCGGTATTGGAGCAAAATTTCTGAGTTCCGAGGGTTATCTGGGTCATGTTTTCTGGGATACCGAGATTTTTATTCTTCCGTTCTATGTCTACAATTTTCCTGATGTTGCCCGGAATATGCTGTTATACCGTTACAATACTCTCGACGGGGCAAAGAAGAATGCGCTGAAAATGGGCTGTAAAGGGGCGAAGTATGCATGGGAGTCAGCAACGACCGGAGAGGATGTTACTCCGAGGTTTGCTTCAAAACTTGAGCGAACCATTCGGTTGATTTATACCGGCACAGAGGAGGATCATATTGTTTCTGATGTGATCTATGGTGTTGAAAAGTATTTTCGTGTCACTGGTGATGACAGTTTTCTTGTGGATTATGGATTTGAGATGGTCTTTCTTACGGCGAGATTCTGGGCATCGAGGGTTGTTGAGGAGGGCGATCATTATGAAATTCGTTGTGTCATTGGCCCTGACGAGTTTCATGAGCATGTCAACAATAATGCCTATACGAATTTTATGGTGAAATGGCATCTCGGGCTTGCTGTGCTGCTTTTCAAGTATATGGGCAGGAGCTATTCGGGAATTCTGGATGATCTTGTCGCCAAAATAGGGCTTGAGAGGGAGGAGGTGGATGTATGGCTGGCTATCAGCAGGAAACTCAGGCTCACCTATGATCCCCAAACAAGGCTTTTTGAGCAGTTTGACGGCTACTTTTCCCTGAAAGATTATCTCGTTGAGAAGTTTGACCGCAAGGGTCATCCTGTGCTTCCCGAGGGGATTGATTACAGCAATATACAGTCGACACGGTTGATCAAGCAGGCTGATGTTCTCATCATGATGATGCTCTTTCCCCATTCTTTCAGTGATGAGGATAAAAGAGCCAATTTTGATTTTTATGAGAAACGTACGGCGCATGCATCGTCACTGAGTCACTGTATTCATGCCATGATGGGCCTCTCTGTCGGGATGCGCACAAGGGCCTATCACTATTTTATGAAGACGGCGCTTTTTGATCTGGAGAATCTTCATGAAAACACGGCGCTGGGGATTCATGCGGCTGCGGTTGGCGGTACATGGCAGACGGTGATCTCGGGTTTCGGAGGTTTTTCGATAAAGTCTGACCGGATGGTGTTGAAACCGTGGCTGCCGAAAAAATGGGAAAGCCTTTCGTTTTGTGTACAGTGGAGGGCAAGAACCGTTGAAATTACCATTTTCCATGACAGGGTTGCATTGCTCGTCATTTCTGATGAAAAGCTGTTACTGCCTGTTACGCTCTACGAGAAAACCTGGAAGATTATGACGAACAAGCGATATGAACTTCCCTATTGTGTCGTGAAACGCTGACGTTTTTTTCCTGACCAGGCAGGGGCTGATCTTTGGTGATTATCAGAGTTATTCTTCATTTGTGATATTTTGATGAGTAGTAAGTGTTCATAATTTTATTAAATTATTGATGGACATTTCGTTTGAGGGTAAAGATCTGAGGAAATATGCAAATGATGATCGTTTGGCAGTGCGTAAACTTGGGTCGAGAAGAGCGGAGCTTTTCAAGCAACGGCTCGATGATCTGAGAGCAGCAGAAACTCTTGAAGATGTCCGCCACCTCCCGGGACGATATCATGAATTGAAAAATAATCGTAAAGGTCAATGGGCATGTGATCTGGATCAGCCTTACAGGTTAATCTTTGAACCTCATGAAAACCCTGTTCCTGAGACTGATCATGGTCAATATATCTGGCTAAAAATAAGGGGAGTTGAGATCGTTGAGATAGAAAATTATCACAAAGAGGGTTGAAAATGTCGAAGCGTAATGAATATATCCCGCAAACGGTGACCCATCCCGGGCTGACGTTACGGGAAAAGCTGGTTGAACTGGGTATGAGCCAGAAAGAATTTGCCGTGCGTACCGGAAAACCAGAGCAGACCATTGTCAAAGTTATCAATGGAGAGAGCTCTCTTACTCCCGATATGGCGGTGCAGTTTGAATCAGTACTTGCCATCCCCGCCAATTTCTGGCTGAAGAGGCAGCAGAACTATGATGAAGCGGTTGCAAGGGAAAAACGCCGGGATCTATTCATCTCTGGAATTGATTGGGCTCGTTCATTTCCCTGCGCGAAAATGACTCAACTGGGTTGGTTGCCAAAAACCGAAGAGGAGGAGCAACAAGTTGAGGCGCTCTTATGTTTTTTTGGAATTTCCGGCCATCAGGCCTGGGAAGACTTTTATTGTGGTCTCAAGCTGAAGGTGAGCTTTCGAATATCGTTAGCCCACTCTCGTGAGCCCTTTGCAATTTCTGCATGGCTTCGTCAAGGTGAGTTGGAGGCTGCGAAGCTCGTTGCCCCTTCGTTTAATGCAAAAACGTTTAAAACAAATCTTGGAAGCATCAAAAAAGTCATGGCAGGGCATCCTGATGATTTTTTCCCGCTTCTGCAGCAGCTCTGTTTAGAGGCGGGGGTAAAGGTTGTTTACACACCGTGTCTGCCGAAAGCCCCGATTCATGGTTCAACCCGCTGGTTGCACGATAACATCCCATTGATTCAACTCTCAGCACGGTATGACCAGAATGACCGATTCTGGTTTACCTTTTTTCATGAAGCAGGCCATATTCTTTTGCACGGCAGAAAATATATATCACTGGAAGATGATTGTTTCGATGCAGAGGATAAGGCGAAAGAAGATCAAGCGGATGCTTTTGCCGTACGATGGACTTTTTCTGAAGAAGAGGAGCGGGCTGTTATTGAGTCTGGAGCATTGACGGAAAGCGAGATCATTGATTTTGCACAAAAATTCGGCACACATCCAGCTATGATCATAGGACGATTCAATCATAAAAAATTGCTTCCTTACCACATTGGTCGTCACTTTATTCAGCCTGTTCATTTTGACTGATCGTTTTAACCAAATGACGTCCATATACCGTCCATATACCGTTGTACTCTACCCAATCACCTCAGACTTATCCCTCGGCATGTCATCCGCCGGGAGGAACCTCACGCTTGTTCTATCGCTCAAGGATGCTTCCGCTCCAAAAACCACGCAGCCTCAAACCAGTTCTTCGTTGAAGCCAGCTCAATATTTTTCAGGTGAAACACATCAGCCTCCGCCTCAACCCGCTCAGCCGCCAGGTAGAGGACAGAGACCCCAAAACTACCCGGCACCGGGCGTATCACTGATGTTAATGCAGTGAACGTCCTCTTTCAGAAGAGAATAATAAATTCACCCTTCAAAAGTTTACTCTCTTCATTTCCTTGTTTATCTTGATTTTCGGGAATATTTCCAAAGTATAGGGGTGGTTCAGAAAACGGAAATATTGGAATTTAAGGATGAAGGATCGTTATCGATATGGATTTTATACATTTACATGCTCATACGCATTATTCGATGCAGAGCAGTCCAATTTTTCCGGATGAAATTTTTTCTGCTGCGGTAAAGTTTGGCATGAAGAGTGTTGCGGTTACCGATTATTGCGCAATGTTCAATATGCCGGAGCTGTTCAGTGAGGCAAAAAGTGCCGGGATCAAGCTCATTATCGGCAGCGAGTTGTTACTGCTTGAAACCGATGCTCACCAGCATAGTCGTATTCCTGTCTCTCCTTCGCTGGTGCTTCTGGTTCAGAATGATGCGGGATATCGCAATCTCTGTATTCTGCTTTCACGTGCGGCGAGGGAGGGGTTTGTTAATGGTATGCCGCATATTGAAAGCCGTCTGCTTGAAAGCTGTCATGAGGGTCTGATTGCTCTTTCTGCTTATTCTGCAGGAAGAATAGGTCGGGCGCTTCTTGCCGGGGCCACGGATGAAGCTGAAACGTTTGCGGCCTACTATAAACAGATTTTTGGGGATCGCTTCTATCTGGAATTGCAGCGCCATAATACCCCTTTTGATGACAAGCTTAATGAGCAGACAATTGCCCTGGCGGAAAAATTAGGGATTGAACTTGTCGCTACCAACAATGTCCACTATCTCGAAAGAAAGGATGCTGACTGTTACCGGGCGATGGTTGCCAACCGCACCAAGGAGAAGCTCTCGAACCAGAATCTCCAGGCTCTTGCAGGAAGCGACCATTATCTGAAATCTTCCGGGGAGATGAGCGCTCTCTTCAGTGATGCACATCGGGAGCTGAGTAATACGGCGCTGATTGCCGGGAAATGTTCTTACAGTTTCAGTGACAAAGAGCCTATTTTGCCCCATTTTCCTCTTCCTGAGGGGTTTGAGAGCGAGTTTGCCTATCTCCGTCATCTGACACTGGAGGGGGCAAAGGAGAAGTATGCTGACGCGGATGCTGATGGTATCAGCGCTGAGGATGTCCGCGCGAGAATCGAGCTTGAGCTTGGTGTGATCGAAAAGATGGGGTTCAGTTCCTATTTTCTTATTGTCAGTGATCTTATTGCGGCTTCCCGGCGTCTTGGCTACTCTGTAGGACCGGGAAGGGGATCGGCTGCCGGGAGCATTGTTGCCTATCTGACTGGTATTACACGGATCGACCCGCTCAAATACAAGTTGCTGTTCGAGCGGTTTTTAAATCCCGAGCGTTCCTCAATGCCGGATATCGATATCGATTTTACCCCTGTCGGCAAGCAGAAGGTGCTTGAGTATACCGTTGAAAAATATGGTACGGAGAGTGTCGCAAAGGTTATTGCGATTGGTACTTTTGCTGCCAAGGCGGCTATCAGGGATGCTGGAAGGGTGTTGGAGGTTCCGCTGCCCCTGGTCGACAAACTGGCTAAACTGGTGCCTGTCAAGCCGGGTATTACGCTTGAAAAGGCATTGAGTGAAGCGAAGGAGATGCAGCAGTTTGCCGAAAGCACGCCGGAACTCCGAGAGTTGATCCGCTATGCCCGTGCTCTTGAAGGGAGGGCGCGGAATGTTTCCATGCATGCGGGCGCTGTTGTGATTACTGACGGGCGGCTTGAGGAGCAGGTTCCGCTTTATGTTTCAAACAAGATTGAAACTGAGGTGCGTAAATTTGCTGATGAGATTGATCTTGATGAACCCGATCATGTCAGGGGAAAGGCTTCTGACGGCAGCGAGGAGAAGCAGGTTGTTACCCAGTTTGACAAGAACTGGATTGAAACATCCGGACTGCTCAAGATTGATTATCTCGGACTTGAAACCCTGGCGGTTATTGATGAAACGCTCAAGATGATCAAGCGGCGCCACAACCTTGATATTGAGCTTGAAAAAGTTCCCATGAACGATCGCAAAACGTTCAGGATTTTTCAGGAGGGGAAGATGGCCGGTATTTTCCAGTTTGAGTCGTCGGGGATGCAGAGCTATATGACACGCCTTCAGCCGACACAGATTGGTGATATCATCGCCATGAGCGCACTCTATCGTCCGGGGGCCCTTAATGCAAGAATTGATGAGAAGCGGAATGCTGTCGATCTTTTTGTTGATCGCAAGCATGGCCGTGAGGCGATTGATTACATGCATCCCATGCTTGAGACGATTTTGAAAGAGACCTACGGCGTTATTGTCTATCAGGAGCAGGTGATGCAGATATCTCAGGTTATGGGTGGTTTTTCTCTTGCAAAGGCGGATAATCTGCGCAAGGCGATGGGAAAAAAGAAGCCTGAAATTATGGAGAAGTACAAGGCTGATTTTGTTCAGGGAGCCATCAAGCAGGGGGTACACGATACACTTGCCACAAGGGTTTTTGAACTTATGGCTGAGTTTGCCGGTTATGGGTTCAATAAAAGCCATTCGGCGGCTTACGGGGTGCTTGCATACTGGACGGGGTATCTGAAAGCTCATTACACGATTGAGTTTGTGACGGCTGTCCTGAACAGCGAAATTGGTGATATTGAGCGGATGAAACATTTGACCGATGAGGCCAAAAGTTTCGGTATTTCGACGCTGCCACCCTCGATCAATAAAAGTGATGCGCTTTTTGCGGTTGAAGATGCTGGCGGACGTTCGTTTATCCGTGTGGGGTTGAGCGCCATCAAGCAGGTTGGTGCGGCTGCAAGGGCGGTTGTTACTTCAAGGCTTCGCAGAAAGCGTGATTTTGTGAATTTGTTTGATCTGGCGGCATCGGTCGATTTGAGGGTCATGAATCGCAAGGCGCTGGAGTGTCTGATTCTTTCGGGGGCATTTGACGAGATCGACCAGCATCGTGCCCGCCTTCTTGCCAATGTTGACAAGGCGTTTAAATTCGGACAGATGCAGAATCGCTCCGTGACGCTGGGGCAGTGTGGCTTTTTTACTGCTGAGGAGGGGGCGGAGCTTGAGGAGGCGCACTATCCTGACATGGATGCAGCCGAGATGATGCCCGAGGCTGAAAAGCTGTTGCATGAAAAGAAACTGGTCGGTTTTTACCTGAGCCATCATCCACTTTCACCCTATCGTCGTGACTGGCAGGCTTTTGCAACGCTGCAGCTTGATGCCAAGGAGGTTGTTGCGGCAAAACAGTATAAGGTACTTGGTCTCATTGTATCGGTGAAACCCTATCAGGACCGCAAAGGCAAGCAGATGCTTTTTGGCATTATTGAAGATTTTACCGGCAAAGCGGATTTTACGGTCTTTGCCAGTCTTTATGAGCAGTATGGCCATTTGATAAAACCTGAAGAGGTCTTGATGCTCGTTGCTGAAGGAGAGGTGAGTGGAGGTATGCTTAAATTGCTTGTCCGCGAGATTATTCCGATCAAGAAGGTAAGGAACGCTCTCGTTAAAAAAGTTGTCCTTAAAGTAGATGCTGATGATCAGTTGCAGATGGAAAAACTTGGCAGGGTTAAAAAAATTTTTGATGCGAACAAGGGTGGAACACCGGTCGAGTTTGAGGTAAAAGCGCAGTCTGGCGAAAATATTGAGACGATCAGTATTTTTGCCCGGAGTACTCCTATCGATGCCGGGGAGAGCACTATTGAAAAGCTTGAGGAGGTTCTTGGCCCCGATAATGTGAGGATTTCCGGGTAGGCAGATTTATTGATATATTTTTGTTACTTTCTCCACTGATCGATTGTAATTGATCATATCGCAATGAATGAGTTTGTATTTCTAATTTAAAATGGTGTATAAAAAAATGAGTGGAAAATATCTTGTGGCAACCGACCTGAATTTCAAAACAGAGATTCTTGATTCTGATAAAGTTGCGCTGGTTGATTTCTGGGCTGCCTGGTGTGGACCGTGCATGATGCTTGGACCCGTTATTGAGGAGCTTGCCGGTGATTTTGAGGGAAAGGCTGTCATTGCAAAACTCAATGTTGACGAGAATCCCAATACTGCTGCACAGTACGGAATCAGAAGCATTCCTTCCCTGCTTGTTTTTAAAAATGGACAGGTTGTTGATCAGATGCTTGGAGCTATGCCGAAAAACATCATTGCCAAGAAAATCGACGAGCATATCGGTTGATATTCTGATATCCAGAGCAGCGAAGCCTGTTATCCTGGTGCGCCAGTACCGATATGGCAGGCATTCACTGTAATCCAATTCTGAAAGAGCATCCATGTTTGAAAATGAGGTTTCCCGATACCATCATGATGGGTAGTGGATCTGTCCGTTACGGAGCAACTCTTTAAACCGGCAGGATTAGCTACAAACTGCCTGTCTGATTTCACTGGAAAATATTTTAGTCGGTTCGTTGCTTCTGATAGCGCTGGAAGAGATGTATTGATGCGATCTGTTTTAACGCAAGTGCTGGTAGTCAACAACGTCCCCCTGGTTTTTTAAGTTTTTTTTAAGGTTGCCTTCAGGATGCTTAAAGGTTTTCGCTGATATATTAAGATTGTCATGTTGGTGAAGCTGTTATTAATCCTTAAATCGACGAAAAAATGAGCGGAAAATATCTTGTGGCAACTGATCTGAATTTCAAGTCGGAGGTTCTTGATTCTGATAAAGTTGTGTTGGTTGATTTCTGGGCAGTCTGGTGTGGTCCTTGCATGATGCTTGGTCCTGTTATTGAAGAGCTTGCCGCTGATTATGCGGACAGGGCTGTTATTGCAAAACTCAATGTTGACGAGAATTCTGCTACTGCGGCCAAGTATGGTATCAGAAGTATTCCGTCTCTGCTTATCTATAAAAATGGTGTGGTTGTTGATCAGATGTTGGGGGCGATGCCGAAAAATATGATTGCCAAAAAACTTGATGAGTATATTGCCTCATAGTTTGAGAGTAATGAAACTGGTTACCACTGGAAGTGGCTCCGGGGGGTTGTTTTTCCTTCCTATAATTCCATCCTGAAAATAACATTATGGAGAGTAACGTTCGCGATATCATCATCATGGGAACTGGCCCTGCCGGGTATACATCGGCTATTTATATGGGTCGGGCAAATCTCAAGCCTCTGGTCATTGAAGGGTTTCAGCCGGGTGGTCAACTGATGATCACGACAGAGATTGAGAATTTTCCGGGTTTTCCTGAAGGTATCCGTGGTCCGGAACTTATGGCGAAAATGCGCGAACAGGCTGCAAAGTTCGGGACGGAGTTTGTTGGTGGCAGCGTCACTGAGGTTGACCTTTCAAGAAGCCCGTTTTGTTTGACTCTTGAAGATGGGCAGGAGTTTTTGACTCATGCGCTTATTGTTGCCACCGGAGCTAATGCCAAATGGCTGGGCATAGACTCGGAATCTCGTTATCGGGGAAAGGGTGTATCGGCGTGTGCGACCTGTGACGGATTTTTCTTCAGGGATTGCAAGGTCTTTGTGGTTGGCGGAGGCGATACGGCAATGGAGGAGGCTCTCTATCTGACGAAATTTGCTTCTCATGTAACTCTTGTGCATCGCCGTGAAGAGTTTCGTTCATCGAAAATAATGAGTCTGCGTACCCGGAAAAACCCGAAAATCAGTATGATGCTCAATGAGGTTGTTGATGAAATTCTCGGGGATGGGCAAAAGGTAACCGGAATCAGACTGAAAAATGTTCTGACGGGTGAGCTTACCGAGCATCCCTGCGATGGGGTTTTTCTTGCGATTGGTCATGCGCCAAATTCCGGGCTCTTCAAGGATCAGCTTGATTTGGATGATTATGGCTATATAAAAACCAAAAAGTCATCGACCGAAACCAATGTGCCGGGTGTTTTTGCCTGCGGAGATGTTCAGGACTTTACTTACCGGCAGGCAGTTACTGCTGTTGGTACCGGTTGTATGGCGGCTGTTGATGCCGAGCGGTTCCTTGAAACGATACGTTGAGTGGAGTCATGGCCGTATCGGGCCGGTATTGCTCCTGTAAGCTATTGTGAAAGCGTGTTATAATAGTCATAAAGTACCTGGTTGAAGTCGTATGCAAGTTCCTCTTGTGCGGCTTCCTCCCGGGAAAAACCTGCATCCCCTGATATTGATTTCGATCTCTTCGAGCATCTTCCTGATAAAAGCATTCCTCCGTGCTTGCATTCTCTTCATATCCTGATCCTGCCATAACTCTGCGGTATTCTGTTGTCTTTCAAGCTGGAATTTGAAAATCCTCATCTCCCGATCAGACCGCTTTAAGGATTTTTTAAGCTGCTCTTCAGGTTATTTTAAGGTTGGTTCCGATATCTTTGCAGTCGAATTATAGTTATGTATGACTATCCGATCGGAAACCAATAACAGGAGAGTATGATGAAATGTCCCGCATGTAATGGATTGATGAGAGTGGCTTCAGGAGAGGAGCCTGATAGGGATCTGCGGGAAATGAGGATGTCGTAAAGGGTGTTCAAGCATTCGGATCGTGTACTGTGTATATTTGTTTATGATTAACATGACGGGAGTTTAAAGGATGATGAATTCTGTATGGCATATGTTGAGGGTTGAAGAGCTGTTTGAGAAGCTGCATTCGACGCCTGGTGGTCTCAGTGTCGGCGAAGCTGCTTCCCGGCTTGCACGTTATGGGCCTAACCGGATTCAGGCTGAGCGCAGGGCCAGTCCCTGGAAGCTGCTGCTGGAGCAGTTTAAAAATGTACTTATCATCACACTTCTTATTGCTACGGCTCTTTCGGCTTTTCTTGGTCATGGGGTTGAGGCAATTGCTATTTCAGTTATTGTTTTGTTTGCCGTGCTGCTTGGTTTTGTTCAGGAGTTCAGGGCTGAACGGGCTATTGAGGCTCTCAGGGAAATGGCGGCTCCACTTGCAAAAGTAAGGCGTGAGGGTGAAGAGGTTTTGATCAATGCTTCGGAGCTTGTTCCTGGTGATGTGGTGATGCTTGCTGCTGGTGATCGTGTTCCTGCTGATGCAAGGCTGTTGCAGACCAATAATCTGCGAGCTGATGAAGCCTCACTGACAGGTGAGTCGTTACCCTCGGAAAAAGAGGTTGCTGCGTTGCTGCACGAAAATGCCGGCCCTGGTGATCGTAAAAACATGGTTTTTGCTGGTACTTCTGTCAGCTATGGTCGTGCTGTGGCAATGGTGGTTGCGACCGGTATGCAGACGGAGTTTGGCCGGATTGCCACTATGCTGCAGAGTGTTGAAACTGAAAAAACACCTCTTCAGAAAAATCTCGACAAGGTCGGATCGATCCTTGCTCGTGCCGCTTTTGTGATTGTGCTGGTTATTGTTGCTTTCGGAGTTTTCCGTGGCCAGCCATTTATTGAGATGCTTATTTTTGGAATTGCGCTGGCTGTGGCGGTGGTTCCTGAAGCTCTTCCTGCGGTGGTGACCATTTCGCTTGCTCTTGGTGTGCAGCGCATGGTTAAGCGTCATGCCCTCATGAGGCGCTTGCCGGTTGTTGAAACCCTTGGCAGCACGACCGTTATCTGTTCTGATAAAACGGGTACGCTTACCCGTGACGAAATGACCGTGCGTGCGCTCTATACCTCTGCTGTTCTGGTTGAGGTGAGCGGTTCAGGCTATAGTCCTGAAGGCTCCTTTACTGTTCCGGGTGGGGGTGATTTGCCGGAAAGTATGCAGGAATTGCTTTTGGCCGGTATTTTGTGTAATGATGCCCGGTTGGTGAAGAACGATGATGGTGGCTGGAAGATAGCCGGTGATCCGACGGAGGGGGCGCTGCTTGTTGTTGCCCGTAAGGCTGGTTTTGACGAGGGTGAGCTGCAATTGGCCAATGAGCGTCTTGATGAGCAGCCCTTCTCTTCTGAGACGAAACGGATGATTACCCTGCACCGGAGTGATGAGGGAATGAAGGCGGTCATCAAGGGTGCACCTGAAGTGTTGCTTGCTCACTGTAGTTCTGTCCGTATCGCTGGTGGTGTTCAGTTGCTTGATGATGCGATGCGAGAGGCTCTGCTTGCGGAGGCAGATGCTCTCGGAAAAAGGGCGCTGCGGGTGCTTGCTTTTGCTGTCAATCAGGTTTCGGAGGTTCGGGGGGCTGACGAAGGGATGACCTTTCTTGGGTTTGCAGGTATGATTGATCCGCCGAGGGCTGAAGCTGGAGAGGCGGTGCGTCAGTGCCTTGAAGCTGGCATTCGTCCGGTTATGATTACCGGAGATCATCCTTTGACGGCTGAAGCCATTGCCCGCGAGCTTGGGATTTTACGGGATGGAAGGGTGGTGACAGGCGTAACACTGCAGGCTATGAGTGAGGAAGAGCTTGGTCGTTCTATCGGTACCATTTCGGTTTTTGCGAGAGTAGCTCCGGAGCACAAGCTTCGTATTGTTGACGCGCTGCAGAAAAACGGTGAAGTTGTCGCCATGACGGGTGACGGGGTGAATGATGCTCCAGCCCTCAAGAAAGCCGATATTGGCATCTCGATGGGTATAACAGGCACCGATGTCTCAAAAGAGGCTTCAGCAATGATGCTGACCGACGATAATTTTGCCTCGATTGTGGCTGCAGTGGAGGAGGGACGGGGTATCTATGACAATATTAAAAAATATCTCACTTATCTGCTTTCCTCGAATATTGGCGAACTTGGCCTGATGGTTGGAGCAACACTCATGGGTATTCCCCTGCCTCTTTCTGCAGTACAGATTCTCTATGTGAACCTCGCTACCGATGGTCTTCCGGCTCTTGCGCTGGCTGTAGATCCGGCGGAACGTGATATTATGCTGCGCCAGCCGAATGATCCCAAAAAAGGGATTTTTACGCCTGCCATACTGGCCCTTATGCTCACTGGCGGGATTTGGTCGACGATTGTCAATCTTTCGCTTTTTCAGTTTGCCATTGCTTCAGGGCGTTCACTGAAAGAGGCCATGACGATGACTTTTGTGTCGCTTGTTCTCATCCAGTTTTTCAAGGCTTATAATTTCCGTTCTGAACGGGCCTCCATTCTTAAGCGTCCTTTTGCCAATAAATGGCTGAACCTTGCCATTGTCTGGGAGCTGGTAATGCTTGCTGCCCTTATTACCATTCCCGTTTTTCGTACTCCGTTTGGAACGTTCCTCCTGACGGCGGAAGACTGGGCCATTGTGATTGGTGCTGCCGCTTCGGTTGTGCCTGTTATTGAGTTGCTTAAATGGTTTCTGCGCAGAGGTTTTCTCGGGAACGGTCAGCAATGATTTTTCATCATGGCCGGATTATAACTTTTCCTCAATCGGTGCTACATTCAGGGAGTGGGGATTTTGTAACACCATAATCAAAAAGGGGAAATGCCATGGCGATCGATTCAAAACTGCAGCTTGCTGCAAATGCAATACAGGATGCGAAAAAACGGATGGAAAGAGCAAAAGATGATGCTGATGATGATTATGAAATTCGTCAGGCGATAAAAATTCTTGATGATGCTGCAGAGTATATACGGACTGCAGTTTCGGAACTTCCGAAGTAAGAGGCTGCGTATGCTTCTTTGTGCATACTGCTTGTTGCGGGAATAACTCGCCCGGCAGCCCGAAGGCTGCGTTATGGCGGAAGCGGGAGGAACTATGGAAAGAGTTCTCTCGCTTTTTAGCGTGTTACATAAAAGCAGGCAAACTTGAGGTAGCTTGTTTCCGGCATGGCAAGCAGTACGGGATGGTCGAAGGGTTGAGAGCTTTTGTGGATCAGCCTGAGCTGGCAACCGGCAGCAAGTGCGGCCTGATGCACGCTTTGCAGGAAGTCTTCTTCTGAAACATGATGGCTGCAGGATGCTGTTGCGAGGAACCCTCCGTTTCGGGTGAGCTGCAGCCCGAGTTTGTTGAGTCTTTTGTAGGCTTTGAGCGCACCGGGCAGGTTTTTTCGGCTCTTGGTGAAACTTGGCGGATCAAGGACGACAAGGTCGAATTCCTCTTTCGATTCAACCATCTGATCGAGGGTATCGAAGGCGTCTGCGGCAACAAGACTGTAGTCTGAAAATTTGTTCAGTTCTGCATTACGCTCGGCCCGCTGCAGTGCCTCTTTGGATGCATCAATCAGAATGGCTGAGCGTGCTCCTCCATAAAGGGCGTTAAGGGCAAAACCGCCATCATTGGTGAAGACATCAAGAACTTCGGCGCCTTCAGAGAACTTTCTGATCACTCGGCGGTTTTCGCGTTGGTCGAGGAAAAAGCCGGTTTTTTGACCTTCAAACAAATCGACTTCATAGGAGATGCCTGCGTCGTGAATGGTTTGTTTCGTTGCTGAGTGTTCGCCCCTGACAACATCTTTGTAGAGTGTAAGTCCTTCGAGCTCTCGTAACGGGGATTCATTGCGCACGATAATGACCTCAGGTTGCAACAGCTCCTGCAAGACATCGCAGATCAGTGGCAGGTGAATGTCCATGCCTGCCGAAAAAGCCTGCAGCACGATTGCCTTGTTGAAGCGGTCTACAATGAGTCCTGGAAGAGCGTCTGATTCACCATGCACAAGCCGGTAGGCATTGGTTTCATCACTGTTGTATATTTTTTCACGGAGTGTGAGCGCTTCACGAAATTTTTTGAGAAAAAAATCTTTGTCAGGCTCTTCGTCCTTGCGGCTCAGCAATCTTATCGAGATAAGTGAGTGGGGATTGTAGAAGCCTGTTCCGAGGAATTTTTTGTCGTGAGTGAAGAGCTTTACGGTTTCACCGGAAGCGATATCGCGGGGAAGGCTTGCGAGTTCATTGCTGAACACCCAGAGATGTCCTTTCTGGATCCGGTGGTGTTCTTTTGGCTTAAGATAGAGCGATTGCATGGCTTGAAAAATGTGTTGTGGTTTTGATAGCTCTGCATTTTACATTAACATGACCGTGGAATGTAAAACGCGATGGTTTCGCTTGCGAGTGAACGGCATTTTCTGTAGCGAAGCATCAAGCCCGGTGCTTTGCGGGCCTGTTGCAATGTGCAGCAAAAGCGACGAATCTCAAAGGAAATAAATGCATCTGTTGCTGCAGGGGTGGTGACTCATGGTAAAGGAGTGGAAAGATGAAGGGAAGGGGAGTACTCTTGTTGGTATTGTTTATGCTTGTTCTGGGTGGTGGCTGTGCCGATTTCAGAACGGTTGGCAGGCAGGAGATGCCTGTTGAGGAGACTGCGCTGATTGCTGAACATACGGCGCTTTATCGGGAAGTTGCAGAGGCATCGCCATTTATTCATTCGCTTGATGGTTATGCTGATGTCTGGATAAAAACTCCGAAAAGGCAAAATCGTCTCTTTTGCAATATCAGAATCAATCGGGGAGGCAATGCAAGAGTGATTGCCAGTGCAGGCCTGCTTGGATGGCCTGTGGCGGATATGTTTTTTAATGGTGATTCTCTCTATGTGCATGACATGCTCAATAATCGTCTTTTTCAGGGCCGTAACAATGAGACAAATCTTGAGAAAATTCTTGGAGTGAATTCAGGATATACTTTGCTGAAGGAGTCTTTGTTGGGGCTTGTGAAAATTCCGGAGCCGGCAAGTGCTATACAATCGGTGAAAAAAGGCTCAGGGTCGCTGCTCTTTACCCTTGCGACTCGTAAGGGAAGCAAGGAGGTGGTCATTGATCCTCTCAACAGAACCTTGACCGCTCTTCTTGTCAAGGATCGGAAGGGCAGAACAATAACGGAGATCCAGTTCAGGAATTTTGAGACCATTACGATTGAGGGTCGCAGCAAGCTGGTGCCAAAAGAGATCGGGATGGTGCTTTACAACAGCGGTGCAGATGGGCTTGGGGAGCATCAACTGCTGATCTCTTATGATGAACGGGTATTTAATCCGGAAAATCAGTCGATTCAGTTTCTGATGCCGAAAAAAGTCAAGGTGGTCAATCTTGATGATGCGGTGTTTCTGCCCTGGATGTAACTGGCCCTCATTGCCAGCGTTATGTGCAGGACAAAACCGGAGAGGGTGATCAATCTTTCCCCCTCCGGAACGTTTTATTTGATCTGTTTTTTACTGTGCAGCGCGGAAATTTTCAGCAGCAAATTCCCAGTTGAGCAGGTTGTCGATCACGGTTGCGACATAGTCGGGGCGGCGGTTCTGATAATCGAGGTAGTATGCGTGCTCCCAGACGTCAATGGTGAGGATCGGTTTTTGACCGCTGGTTGAAGGTGTTTGTGCATTGGCGGTTTTTACTACCTTCAGCGTTGTTCCATCAAGGACGAGCCATGCCCATCCACTGCCAAATTGAGTTGCGGCTGCGCTTTTAAGCTCTTCTTTGAATTTGTCGAAGCTGCCGAAATCTTCTGTAATTTTTGCTCCAAGTTCTCCGGAGGGTTCCCCGCCACCGTTGGGTGTCAGGCAGTTCCAGTAGAAGGAGTGGTTCCAGGCTTGTGCGCCGTTATTGAATATGCCGACTTTCTGCGGGTCGGCAGCGCTATGGGCTATGACCTCTTCAAGGCTCATGGTGTCGAGAGGTGTACCGGCGACAAGGTTGTTGTAATTGGTGATGTATGCAACATGATGCTTGCCATAGTGAAACCCAAGGGTTTTTGCGGAAATAAATGGTTCCAGTGCGTTCTCTGCGTATAAAAGTGCTGGTTGCTGATATGCCATAAAGCGATGTCATTTAGGGTTTAAAAAGATGCTTCACGTATGATTTGAAATGCTTAAACTTGCATTTGGGGGATTTAGTTTCTTTGCATTTTTCAAAATCGATTTTAATGGTCGAAAAGGTTATCTGAATATATCAACAGGGGGCTGGGTGCGCGATGAAATGCAGTGATACCATTCGAAGTTTTTTTATTTGTCTTGTTTTCTCTTGTGTTCTGTCAGGATGCGGTGCACAACAATCTTTACCTCTTGACAGGGATGATCTGCATTTTGCCGGATTTTACAGCGATTATCTCCTTGAATCGGGAGTGGTGGCTGCAGATGAAGGCGCCGCACTTGCCGCACTTGATGCTTCAGAGGTCAGTGCACTTCTCTTGAAGCACGCTCTTACCCAGGAGAGTCTGAAACGCAAGATTGAAATTTACAAGAAAAATCCTGAACTCTGGAAATCGATTCTTGTTCAGGTGCGGGCGACCATTGTAAAAAAAACAGGGAGAGCTGAATGATGCACAGCTATCCTTTTCTGGTCGGTATAACGGGAGGGCTCGGGAGCGGGAAATCAATGGTTTGCCGTTTTCTTTCGGAGATGGGTTGTGCTCTTTTTGAATCAGATCAGGTGGCAAAGGAGCTGCAGCTTCATGATCCCGAAGTGATTGAGGGGATTAAGGCGCTTTTTGGGGAAAAGGTTTATTCGCTTGATCTTTCCGGTAATCTGGTGCTGGATCGAAAAACAATTGCGGCCGTTGTTTTTTCTTCTTCCGATAAACTTGCTGCACTGAACAGGCTTGTCCATCCAAAGGTGTTGGCCGAATTCAGCCGCGCAGTGCTTGATGCCCGACGGCGGAGGGTAAAAATTCTGGTGAAAGAGGCGGCAATTCTTTTTGAATCAGGTGGAAATGAGGGACTTGATGTTGTGGTTGTTGTGGCTGCTGAACTGCAGGATCAAATTGAGCGGGCCGTGCTGAAAGGGATGGGGGAGCGTGAAGGGATCGTAAGGCGACTGGCAACACAATGGCCTCAGGAGAAGCTGATTGCAAAAGCTGATTATGTCCTTTACAACAGGGGCTCTCTTGTTGAGCTGAAAAAAGAGACCGAAGCGCTTTTTCAGGTATTGCTTCAGGCCGCCGAATCACTCTGCAATAACTGCTGACAGTGCAGGCAGTGAGACGTTGAATCGATAGGAGGTGTTGCTGTGCGAGTCCATGAACTCTTCATAGCGGTGCGCGATTGCATAACGTTCGGCTTTGGCTGAAAATATCCTGTTACCGAATTGCAGATTGTATTCGTCGAGGGTTCCGCAGTCAAGGAAAAGCAGGTCAAGTGAACGAAGTGCGTCACGGTACTCTTCATGCTCAATCATCTCTACCGGATCAAAGCTCAGCCATTCGTTCCATATTTCACTGATGGGTTCGCAGGTGTAGGGATTGAATGGCAGTCGCATGTTTTCGGGTGCGACTTTTCCGGAATCGGGAGAGTAGGCCGCAGCCATGGCAATCAGGTCAAGAAGGGCGAACTCTTTTTGAGGTTTTTTCAGTGCATTTTCATAGGCGCCCAGGAAGTTGGCAATGCTGCCCTGATAGTGCTCAAGGATTTTTGCGGCAGCCGGGAAATTGGGCTTATAGCAGAGTTCGAAGCACATGTCGCCGCTGTGGCAGGCAATGGCAGCAAACTGATCCGGGTGTTTCATGGCAAGTCGGAGTGCTCCAAACCCGCCTGATGATTTTCCGGCCAACGCCCTGTGCTTCCTTGCTGCAAGGGTACAGAGCGTCCGGTCTATGCAGGGAACCAGTTCATCAACGAGATAGGTTTCGTAGTTGCCTGTTGCTGCTGAGTCTACATACTGGGAGCCCCCGTAACGGGTCATGCAGTCAGGCATAACCATGATTGTTTCCTGCATTTTCCCTTCAGCAATAAGTGCGGCTGCCATCTCCGGTACGCTTTGACGCCCGAAGCTGAAGTTCATGAAACTTGCTCCTGTAGAGGCAAACCCCGCAAGAAGATAGATAACCGGAAACCGTTTTTTTCCGTCGTAGGAGGGTGGAAGATAGACCGGAATCCGGCGTTCGCTCGGGTCATTAAGGGGGTTCCCGGCAAGGGTGATGCCCGGTATGTCAAGTTCAATAATCCTGGGGTATGTTCTTTCGGCTCTTGTCATGATTTCAATGCGGCATTGTTCCGGTTGACCCGTGCTGAAATCAGGATGCTGAGCTCATAGAGAAGGATCATCGGGAGGCCGATGATAAGCTGGGTGACCAGATCGGTTGAGGGGGTAACGAGTGCAGCAACAATCAACAGAAACACGATGGCATGTTTGCGATAAAACCGCATGAATGCAGGTGTCAATAGACCGATTTTGGAAAGGATATAGGAGATGAACGGAAGTTCGAAAACCAGTCCTGCTGTCAGAAGTGTTCCGATGAAGAAACTGACATAGTCTTGTACCGAGATATTGTTTTTGATCAGGCTTGTTCCAAATCCTGCAAAAAATTGCAGCGAGATGGGCAGAAAGACGAAATAACCAAAGGCAATGCCGGAAAAGAAGCAGAGGGAGATAAAGAGTATTGAAAAACGACTGGCTTTACGTTCGTGTTCATGCAGGCCGGGAGCAACAAACTGCCAGATTTGCCAGGCGATGAAGGGGAATGAGAGAATGAATCCTGCAAAAAAGACGACCTGAAAGTAGAGGGAGACCTGTCCATAGGGGACAAGGTTCTGAAGTACCAACCCTTCACTGCTTCTTTTGAGTGGTCCGATAAGAATTTCGTTGACCAGAAAGTCGGCATAGGTGGCACACAGGGCGGTGACGATGAGCAGCGCGATACCGGTTTGGATCAGTCGTGACCGGATCTCTTCGAGATGGCCAATAAAATTCATTTCGTTTTCTGGTTCGGCTTCGCTGGCCTCACTGGTCTCGCTGACTTTGCTGATTGCTGTGCTCTTTGGGTCACTTTCCGGCAGTTGCCGTGAGGTTGTGGATTCTATCTCTTCGGGCATTGTTTTGATAGTGGCTGCTGTTGTGGCTGAGATCTTTTTTTGGGAACGACAAGAATCACAAAACATAGCAACAAAGATGCATGTAGCCAAGAAATTGTTTCAGTGGTTTGCGAGAGAGGGGTATTTTACTTTGTAATCAGCCCTTAATATGGACTTTATTTGCTCTTCAGGAAGCGATACCCTTTCACTGATTTTTTTTGCTCCCGGAAATGTTATACTTTTCCTCCTTTTCAAGAGCTTCAGTTGGTATGCGGGGCTTGTCACGTAATTGTCCGGGGAATTGGTGAATATCAAGGATGTTGTTGCATCGGTAGCCGGTGAGATTGAGATTTTTCAGCAGAGGTACAAGGTGGTGCTGCAAGGCCAGAATACACTGGTCGACAAGGTTACCCGTTATGTGCTCAAGCAGCAGGGAAAACAGATTCGCCCGGCTATGGTTTTACTTGCCGCTCAACTGTGTGGAGGGGTAAATGAGTCGAGCTATCGTGCGGCTATTATGGTTGAGTTGCTTCATTCGGCAACACTGATCCATGATGATGTGGTTGACGGCGCCGAGATGAGGCGTGGTCTGGCATCAATCAACGCACTTTGGAAAAATAAGATTTCAGTTCTTATTGGTGATTATCTGCTTTCCAAGGGTTTGCTCTATTCTCTTGAATACAAGGATTATGGCTTTTTGCACATGGTTTCCGAGGCGGTTCGCCGGATGAGTGAGGGTGAAATTTTTCAGATACAGAAAACCCGCAGTCTTGATATTTCCGAGGCGGATTATCTCAGTGTCATTGCCGATAAGACAGCTTCGCTCATCTCTTCAGCCTGTGCAATGGGCGCTATGAGCGCGACCACTGATGAGGTGCGTATTGCTGCTCTGAAAAGTTATGGGGAATATCTTGGTCTTGCATTCCAGATTCGTGATGATCTGCTTGATTATACAGGGGATTCAAAAAAAACCGGCAAGCAAATGGGTATTGATATCAAGGACAAGAAAATAACGCTCCCTCTTATTTATGCGCTTCTTCATGCCCCGGTTGCAGAGCAGAAGATGATTCGCTCTATTTTGAAAAGTTCACGTAAAAGAGCGGTGAAGAGCGGAGAGGTTATTGCGTTTGTTACAGGCAAGGGTGGGCTTGTCTATGCTGCTGAAGTTGCAGAAGGATTTGCTGCAAAAGCGGTGGCTTCTATCAGCTCTTTTCCTGAAAGCGCAGCAAAAACCTCGCTGCTGCGCCTCGTTGATTTTGTCATGAAAAGAGAGTATTAGCAGGCTCGTTACACAAGGGGTTGGCTTTTTGATCAGAGGATAATTGAGGAAATAATGGTACCACAAGCGAGATGAAAAAAGCAGGGTTGATCATTCTTTTATGCATCGGTTTTGTCGTGATGCTCGACAAGCTGATAATGCCCTTCTATATTTCACAGGGAAGTGTCAAGGTTGTTCCTGATGTTCTTAACATGGATTATGATGAGGCTTCCGGGCGATTGCGGCGAGCCGGATTTGAGGCAAAAAAAAGCTACCATGTCAAATATCTCAGCCGTGTTGATTCCAATATTGTTCTTTCCCAGATTCCTGAAGCGGGAACGGAGGTAAAACCTGGCAGGAATGTCTATCTGGTGGTTAACAAGCGCGAAAAGCCTTCGTTTACTATGCCGGATCTTCTCGGAAGAGTTGAATTCGAGGCGCGTCAGATTGCCCTTCGTATGGATATGGATGTTGCGGATGTCCAGTTCAACATCGTTACCAGTCCTGACCTGGATGGACGGGTGCTGAGTCAGTCAATTCCGCCCGAGGCAACTGTAAAGTCAGGCTCTTCTGTTTCGGTCGTTATCGGTCGTTATGAGGCGCCGGTACAGAGTGCGGAAAAAATTGCAGTGCCGAATGTTCTCGGCATGTCTCTTCTTCAGGCAGAGCGTACTATTGCGGAAGCAGGCCTCCCTATGGGAAGGGTTGCTACCGAATATTCAGCTTTTCTTGTTCCCAATACGGTCATCAGCCAGAGGCCTGGGGTAGGTTCTCTCGTTTCGCCCAACCAGCCGGTGGCGCTTACGGTGGTCATCATGGAAGAGTAGACGCAATCATTTATAGTTGGCTTTTTTGTACTCTTCCCGAAGATCTTTTATGCCGGTCGTCCGGTCGTTGCCGTCGCTGATGATACCGAAATATTCCATGATGATTCGCCCAACCAGCCAGAGGCCAGCGAACATAATTGAGAGTGATCCCCAAAGAGAGGAGATGCTTTTTTTTATCATAGTGAGGTGTTGATAATCATAAAAAAGGCCACTCGTTCACCGGAATGGCCTTGCAGTGCAGGTTCAGTCAGTAAGCGTGTCTTCAGCTTCAAGCCAGTCGTCGGAATCTGAACCGTGTTTCTTTCCTTTCTGTTCCCACCGGTAGTATGCGGCTATCTTCAAGCGCTCTTCGCGCATTTCCGGTGTAACGGCGAAGTCATGTTTTTTCCTTTTTTTTGCAGGATATTTATCTTCGCTCTCTTTTTCTGTGTTTCTTTTTCCCATTGTTTCCGTCTCTTTATTATCGGTAGATATGAGCTTGTGGAAGCATCCCCAAGATAAAAAATAATCCTGTAACAGGGTAGAGGGCTGGCTATTTAATTTTTCTCATGCAGCCATCTTCTGCCAAGAGCGCTGAAGGTAATGACGAGAAGGATGGTGAGGGCTTCAATGATCATGAAAATATCCTTTGGGATGTATGCATTGACGGTCAGTCCTCCATATTCGAGGACTCCGAAAAAGAGGGCTGAGAGAAGTATCCATAACGGATGGGCACCGGCGAGAAGTGCGACGGCGATTCCTGTAAAGCCGATTCCTCCACTTATTCCAGCTTCATAGTAGTGTTTGTAGCCGAGGACGAGGTTCGCGGCTCCCAGACCGGCTGCAGCGCCACCGATACCCATTGCGGTGAGTGTATGCATCCCGGCATTGATTCCTCCATATCGGGCAGCATCAGGTTGCATGCCGGCAGCTCGCATCTCATAGCCATATCTTGAATGAAAGAGCAGAATCTGGAAGAGCAGGGCAAGAGTGAGAGCAAGCAGTGTACTGAGATTTGCTGGTGAGTTGGCGAACCAGCCTGTTACGGTATCGAAAGTTGGTATGGTTGCTGCGGCCGTGATTGGTGGAGTGTGGTCTGTTGAGGGGATCGCAAAGTGCCAGGTAAGCAAGTATCCGGTAATACCCTGGGCAATAAAATTGAGCATGATGGTTGCAATGACCTCATTGACGCCGAAGCGTACTTTGAGCACGCCCGCAACAAGCGCCCAGCATGCACCTGTCGCCATTGCCGATATGATACAGAGCGTGATTGCTGCAAGTGGTGGGACGAAGGCAGGAAGCATTGCTCCGGTCATTGCTGCTGCAAAGGCGCCCATCTGAAGCTGCCCCTCAGCACCGATGTTGAAGAGTCTGACCTGGAAGGGGAGTGCAACGGCAAGGGCTACAAAAACAAGTGTTGTCATTTTGAAGAGCACCTGCCCGGTTCCGTATGGCGAGCCAAGTGTGGCATGAAACATTTTTTGGAAAATCATGACCGGATCGCGACCTGCCATGAAAATAAGCAGACTGCTGACAACAAAAGCTGTGAGGATCGCGAGTATGGGGATGAGCAATGTGAGGCTCTTTCTACTCATGGCAGGGATATCTATTCAGGTGATATAAAGGCCGATCTCTTTCTGGAACTCATACTCGGACTCTCTTTTGAGTTCTACCTCTTTCTGACTGAATTCATGGCGAATCGAACCTTTATAGAGGCATCCGATGCGGGTTGACAGTGCCGTGATCTCATCAAGTTCGGAGGAGAGAAGAAGGATTGCTACGCCTGTTGAGCGTGTTTCAAGAATTTTTTTATGGATTGTTTCAATGGCGCCGATATCAACGCCCCGGGTTGGCTGGGCAAGGAGAAGAAGGGAGATGGCAGGTCGTTTGAGTTCTCTTGCGAGGACGACCTTTTGCTGGTTGCCTCCCGAGAGAGTGCTGAGCGGCTGCCGGGAGGGGGAGCCGCATCTGATGTCGTAGATGGTGGTCATCTCTGCGGCATTCCGTTCGAGTTCGTGGTTGTTGAAACCAATTCCCCGGTGAAAAGAGGGCTCCCGATGTCGTCCGAAAATGAGGTTTTCAGAAACGGTGTAGTTGGTAATAACTGCATGGCGCAGGCGGTTTTCAGGAATGTGTGAAACGCCCATTAGGGCTATTTCGGCGGGCTTTTTTCCGATGAGTTGCTCTCCCTGGAGCAAGGCTTCGCCAGAGATGATGCATCCTTCAGGTACAAGCCCCCAGAGTACCTGCAGGAGTTCACTTTGTCCGTTGCCTTCAACTCCTGCAATGCCATAGATTTCACCGGCTCTGATCTTCAAGGTGAGGTCATGGAGTTTCAGTGCACCCTTTCTGGTGCGAAACCCGAGCTTCTTGATGGAGAGAATTGTTTGGCCAGGGGTGGGCTCTGGATTGGTGACTCGTAAAAGGAGAGTGCGTCCCACCATCATCCGTGCAAGCTCTGCTTTTGTTGCGGAAGAGGCTGGCAGGGTACCGACGATTTCACCTCTTCTCATTACACTGATCATGTCGGCTGCGGCGAGTACTTCGTCCAGTTTGTGGGTAATGAGGATAATGGTTTTTCCCGTGTCGCGAAGGGAGCGGAGTGTTGCAAAAAAGGATTCCGTTTCAGCAGGGGTGAGCACTGCAGTCGGTTCGTCAAAAATCATGATGGCGGCATGACGAAAGAGGAGCCTGAGAATTTCAACTCGCTGCTGTTCTCCGATACTGAGGTTTCCAACCAGAGCATCAGGGTCGACAGCCAGCCCGTAGGCTTGGGCATTTTTCAGGATCTGCTCTTTACTTTTTTTCAGGGGAATGCGCTGAAAAAGTCTACTTTGTTCATTGCCAAGGATAATGTTTTCGGTGACTGATAGCTCTGGAACAAGCATAAAGTGCTGATGAACCATGCCGATACCTGCGTTGATGGCGTCACGGGGAGAGGTGAAGCGGAGAGCTTTACCCGATATGATCATTTCGCCTGAGGTCGGCTGGTGTATGCCGTAGATGATTTTTGTAAGCGTGCTTTTTCCCGCTCCATTCTCCCCGACCAGGGCGTGAATGGTTCCCTCCTTCACCTCAAGTGAGATATTGCTGTTTGCGGAAAAATTTCCAAACTTTTTTGAGATACTTCTCAACTGTATGGCAACACTCATAGCGTGAAGGTTGTCCGTGCTTAGAGCCAGCTCAACACGGTCTTGATGGAATCTTTGCTGTCAAGCGCTTTGCGATAGGCCAGTTCGTACTGTGCGACGGGGAAGACATTGGTGAAAAATTTTTCAGTCTCAATTCTTCCGCTTTCAAGTACAGCAAAAGCCTCCTTCAGGTGAGAACCGGTGGTAATGCCGGAGCAGATGATGACGGGCTCCTTATGCTGTATCAGTCTGTAGTCATAGGCCATAACCTCATAGTTGCCCATCAGCAGGACAATTGCCTGTGCTTTCATCAGCCGGGCAGCTTTTTCCACAAGAAGAATCCTTCCGGTGGTTTCGATAATAAGATCGTAGCTGTTGTTGAAATCCTGGGTAAAATCGTCGATATCGAGAGCGATATGTTCAGCATGGGAGAGTTGTCCCCTGATGCTGAAGGTTTCAACGGCATCGATGTGTTTATAGCCGAGAGATTGCAGGTATTCGGCAACCATGAGTCCGACCGAGCCGAGACCAAGTACAAGAATCCTTGACGAAGCATCAAGAGGTACCTTTTCCACGGCGCTGACGGCATAGGCAAGAAGGCCGATAAGCAGATCCCTGTGGATGGGAGGGCGGCCAAGGGCAAAGAGGTTCTCGTGAGATGTGGGGATGGTCTCCGCATGGCAGCCTCCATAGGGTTCGATTCCACTCCAGCGATCTCCCTTGAAGGCATAGACAAAATCGCCGGGCTGCAGCTCTGTTACGCTTGGGCCGATTGTGAGAATCTGGCCGATAGCTTCACTGCCAGGCATGATGGGATATTTGAAAACCCGGCTTGATACCGCCTTGTTGGTCAGAAGAAGCCGGTCAAATCCCGGCGTGATGGTGCTCGCAATGGTTTTTACCAGAACATCGCCGGGTTCACTGGCATGATATGCAGCACGTTGCAATTTAAGCTTGTTGGCTTTCTGCAGGACAATCGCCTGGGTTTCTCCCTTCATGGTCATAGGTATAGGGTTACATCTTGAACGGTTATTTCAGAGCGTAGAAGGCGGAAGATAACGAGGGTGCGCAAATATGTAAAACGGAAAGAAAAATGCTCATCCACGTCTCATGAGCTATCCATGAAAAAATTCGGGGAGGTGATTTTCTTTTCATGAGAGCGCTGAATGTCTGATCGATTGTATGGATTATAAAAATGTTTTAAGCGCCTTGCAGACTCTTGAAAGTGGCAGTCCGACAACGTTATGGTAGCACCCTTCAATTCGCCGGATATAACAGGCCATCAGGGGATCCTGAATGCCGTAGGATCCAGCCTTGTCGTAGGGTTTTTCCGAGAGGATGTAGCGCTTGATTTCGTTGTCGGACATCGGCTCCAGTTCCACAGTGGTGGTTACGCATTCGGTGTGGATTTTGTCACAGCAGAGCAGTACAAAACCGGTGTAGACTCGGTGTGAGCGGTTCTGGAGGCTTTTGAGCATTTCGAATGCTTCGTCGAATCCTGCCGGTTTTCCATAAATCCGGTTTCCTTTTGCAACAACGGTATCGGCTGTGAGAATAATGGTTTTCCCGTTCTGTTTCGGCAGCAAGGCTGCTGCGCACTCCGCTTTTTCAAGGGCTATTTTGGTGACATTCTCCTCAATTGAGGATGTTGGGTCAAGCGTTTCTCTGGTCTCAATTGCCATCGTTTCAAATGGGATGAGTGTCAGCGAGAGAATATCGCGTCGTCTTGGTGACTGCGATGCGAGAATAAGAGCGGGTTTACCCATGAGTTATGGTGTCAGTTCAGGTTGTTCCAGCCCCTGCGGTTCAGGTCAGCAAAGATAAAGGATCCGGCAATGACTCCTGCACCAAGATAGAGTGAACCCTGGAGAATATCGCCAAAGATGAATTTTCCGGTACCGAACAGGATGGCATAGATCATGATAATGCCGAGTGCCCAATCAACAAAGAGCATGACGAAGCCGGTATCGGATTTAACGTCGGGCAGATTTCTTGAGATTTTTTTCCAAAGCAGGCCTCCGACCCGGGTTGTTCTGTAAAAGGTTTCCAACTGGGTGGTTTCGGTTGGTGGTGTCAGAAAGGTGACGATGAGGGTTGTGGTAATGGTAAAGGCAACGATGATGAAAATCGAAAAAGGAAAAGTTATGGTGGTAAAAAGCTGTAAGCAGGTGAATGCGATGAAGGGTGCCACCATGGAGGTGATTTCCGACCAGGCATTGAGCCTCCACCAGAACCAGCGGAGAATCAGGACAAAGCCGGTGCCTGCGCCGCACTGGATAATGAACTCCCATGCTCCGGTGATAGTGTCGAGCACAAAAAAGGTGATATAGAGTGCAAAAGCAGCCGTCAGGAATGTGGTGATTTTGGAAACGGTTACGTAGTGTCTTTCACTGGCGTCAGTTTTCAGGAAGCGCTTGTAAAAGTCGTTGATCAGGTAGCTTGTTCCCCAGTTCAGATGGGTTGAGAGTGTTGACATGTAGGCAGCAAGAAAGGCGGCGATCAGCAGTCCTTTCAGTCCGGGAGGCAGTACGGCCTTCATGACGTAGACGAACCCGTCTTCTTTCTGGTTTGCGGGAAGATCGGGAAACATGACGAGGCTGACCAGACCGACGATGATCCATGGCCAGGGTCTCAGACAGTAGTGGGCAACTGTAAACCAGAGGGTGGCAAGGAGCGAGTGTTTTTCGTTTTTGGCGCTCATCATGCGTTGGGCAATATAGCCCCCTCCGCCCGGTTCGGAGCCAGGGTACCATGAAGACCACCACTGAACAAAGGCCATAGCAGCAAAGGAGATGAACGGCATGGCAACTGCTCCGGTGATACTTTTTCCTGATGATGAGCTGAAGGTTGGAAAGAAGTCGAACATCCATGCAGGAAGGGCTTTTGTAAGGCCTCCGGCAGAGACGACGGCGGGCGACTGAACGGCGAGAACTGCAAGAATGATACAACCAGTCATGGCGATGACGAACTGCACGGCATCGGTAATGGAGACCCCCCAGAGGCCGGAAAGGCCGGAATAAAAGGTGGTCAGCAGCACAAGGGCCACAATGGTCAGTTCGGGGTTCAGTTCCGGTACCATGATTCTGATAATCTTGAACATGGCGAGGTTGACCCAGCCGATAATTATGGCGTTGATGAAGAGTCCGAAATAGATTGCTTTGAAACCGCGCAGGAAACGGGCTGCCGCTCCGCTGTAGCGCAGTTCAATGAATTCAAGGTCAGTCAAAATTTCTGCCCGCCGCCAGAGGCGGGCAAAAAAGAATACAGTCAACATTCCGCCTGAAACAAAGGTCCACCATACCCAGTTGCCGGCAATGCCGTTTTTGGCTACAAACCCTGCAACCGCCAGGGGGGTATCGGCAGCAAAGGTTGTTGCTACCATACCGGTACCGGCAATCCACCAGGGGAGCTTTCGGCCGGAAAGAAAAAATTCCCCCACATTTTCTGATGCGCGTGAGGAGAACCAGAGGCCGATACCGAGCGTCAGCAGGAGGTAGCCGACGATGAAACTGTAATCAAGGAGGGTGAGCTGTTCCATCACTTTTTTTCCTGAAATTGTTGTGGCCAGGGGATCGCCTTATTCGTCAATTCTTGAAAGTTCACGAAAACTGTGGTAGCGATCTTCGATTTCAAGCAGATTAAGAGCTGCAATCTTGTCGGTTCCGAACTTTTCTACACAGAAGCTTGCCATGGCGCTGCCGTAGAGAACCGCCCGGCGCAATTCGGTATCAGTGATGGTTTCGCAGCGGGAAAGGTGTCCGATAAAACCTCCCGCAAAGGTGTCGCCGGCACCGGTTGGGTCATAAATGGATTCGAGTGGATAGGCCGGAGCAGAAAAAATGCCTGTTTCGGTAAAGAGAAGGGCACCATGCTCTCCTTTTTTGATGATCAGGGTTTTTGGGCCCATCTGGCGGATGATTCTTGCTGATTTGACAAGGTTGGGATCACCGCTGAAAAGCCTTGCTTCGCTGTCGTTGATGATGAAAATGTCAACTCTTTCAAGGGTTTTTTTAAGTTCTTCCGGCTTCCCTTCGATCCAGAAGTTCATGGTGTCAAGGATGACGAGTTTCGGTTTGTTGATTTGGTCGAGCACCTTGAGTTGCAGTTCCGGGTCGATATTGCCAAGGCAGACAAATTCGGCATCCCTGTATTGCTCGGGAACAACGGGATCGAAATCAGCAAAGACGTTCAACTGGGTGTCGAGCGTATCGCGGGTGTTCATGTCGTAATGGTAGCGGCCTGCCCAGCGGAAGGTTTTCCCTTCGTCAATCACTTGTATCCCTTTGGTGTCGATGTTTCTGGAGTGCAGCAGTTCGAAATGTTCATTCCCAAAGTCTGATCCGACAACGCCGACCATTTGTATTTTGTCGGTAAAATAGCTTGACGAGAGGGCAATGTAGGTGGATGATCCGCCAAGGGTGTTGTCGGAACGTCCAAAAGGGGTTTCGATATCGTCAAAGGCAAGTGAGCCTACAATGAGAATAGACATAAGAAGCGATGGGTTTGGTTAATGGAAAAGTACGGAAGTTACGTTTTCGATGATTGTATTTCAAAGCTCGGGAGGCAATTCAAACAGCATGCATTCTCCTGGTTTGCAGCTCACCTCAAGCCGATGCTCCTTGATCGGCAGATGTGTTTCGCTGATCAAGTCGTACAGGGAGCAGTTTTCCATGCTGAACTCAAGAAAACCACTCCTGGTATCGTTGATGTTGCTGTTACCGACAAACAGAAGTGATCGACCGGCTGCAGTTCTCATCACGGCAAAAAGATCCTGTTGGCTGATATAGGGAATGGTTATTGAACCGGCTTCGCCCGAGAGTATGAGGTCGAGATAGCTTCCCCGTATTTCGAGAATTTTGCGGATATAGCCGTTGAGTGGCCTGAGACCATTGCTGTTTTCCCAGTCGAAACTGAATGCGCTGAAAAGAGGGAGTTTTTCGGGAGGGTAAAGAGTCCGGTCTTCGGCAGTGAAATTCAGGCCGAGGTTAATGGGATACCATTCACAGAGCTCCATGCCCGACTGAAGAAACGGGATGGTTGGCAGTATGGCACTGAGTGTAAAGATAAAGATGGAGTGGTTCCGTCCAGCTTCCTGGCAGGGATAACGGAAACAGACTCTCGGTGTGTTGTGATTTTCGCCTGTACCGAAAAATGGCAGTGCGACGCCGGTTTTGTTGAGGTGGTTCAAGAGCCCTCTGATAAAAACAATATCATGGATAACAAAGGGGAGTGAACCGAAGACGGCGTTGAACCCTTCAGCCAGAATTTCGGGAGAGGGATTGAAATTTTCATCCCAAAAGGCAAAATCGGCTCTTTTTTCGCGTGCCTTGCGGACAATTGTCTGTTTTAATTGTGTTGGCAGTGCATGGCCCATATCGATCATTGCGCCATCAATCTGATATTCATCCTGATAGAAGGGAATGATATCAGCGATCTCGTCCCAGAGGCTTGTGTTGAAGGTGGCGGGATCATCAAGGGCACTGTCGTACATTCTGATGGTGTTGTAAGCGATGTAATTGAATGCATCATGGGTATGCATTTTCAGATAGGTGACATCGCTCCATGCGGGCTGCTGGTCATCAGGGGGCCAGTCGGAGAAGGCACTTGCAATTCGGCATAATGTTCCGTCTGCTGCGTTGCCCTGAAGGTCTTCTTCTCCGCAGAGTGTTACGGGCTGGGCAACGAACTGTTCCCGGTACTCTGAAGGGGGGGTTGGGAGGTTGTGCCGTTCGTGGCGGTCAACTACCTCATAAATCCGGTTGAGTGTCTCCCGGTCAAAATGGGGGGGACCGTAATTGCGCGTACATTCATTCTCTTTAATCCAGTAAAACCATTCGGGATGAGCTGTTATCCATGAGCTGTCGATGGCGGTTGTCCTGAAGACGAATTCAAGCACAACGTACATATCAAGGAGATGTGCCGCTTCGACAAATGCTTTGAGGAGAAGTTCCGCTGAAAGTTCAAGTACCGGTTCGACGAGCAGGGGATCAAGTTTTCGCGGATTTTTGACCGCATAGGGGGAACCGAGAACTCCTTTTCTGCACGTTGTTCCTATTTCTGTGAGCGGAAGAAGATAGATGGTATTTGCACCAAGATTCTTTATATACGGCAGGAGCGCTATGGCTTTGAGCAGAGTGCCTGTTTCTCTGAATCCGCATGAAAGAGGCTCTGTGCTGATTGAACCGTCACCGTCATGATCAAAAGCTGTTGCGGTACGGATAAAGAGGTTATAGACTACAGCACTGCTTCTCCAGTCGGGATTTTGTGGCTTTCGGGCAGGGTTTTCCCGGCTGTTCAGGATTGTTTCGATAATTTGAGCGAAGTAAGCAGCAGGGTTGACCTGTTCAGTACCGCTCTCTTTCCCGCTCCAGATGCCGGGAACATTGTAGTGGTTTTCGGTTTCAGGGCTTTTCAGGCTTTTCAGCGCATGAAGGAGCGATGCAAGGTGAGTTTTCTGCAACGTAATGTAATTGTTTTTCTGGTAGATGACGGGAAGATAACTATTATTGGAAAGCTAATGTACTAAAGATTTTATTTCTCTTTATGAAGAACATAAGGGTTACTGTTGAATATGACGGAACCTCGTTTGCCGGCTGGCAGCGGCAGTCGGGTGCTATTGTTACCGTTCAGGGGGAGATTGAAGTCGCACTTGGTAAAATTTTGCAGGAAAAGATCTCTCTTGCTGCAGCAGGGAGAACGGATAAGGGGGTTCACGCCAGGGCTCAGACGGCAAACTTTTTTACAGCATCATCTCTGGAGCCATCCCGGATTGTGCATTCACTGAACTCGCTTCTGCCTCAAACAATCAGGATAAGCAATCCCGAAGAGGTTGATGCTGATTTTCATGCAAGGCATAGTGCCAAAGAAAGGCAATACCGCTATTTCCTTATCGAGGAGCCTTCGGCGATTTATGGGCGGTTTGCGGGCTGTTCGTTCGGTAAGCTTGATGTAGCGATTATGCAGCAAATGGCAGCCATCCTGGTCGGTACTCATGATTTCTCGGCTTTTTCAAAGGAAGACAGAGATAACCCGGGTCGGATATGTAGCGTAACGGCTTGCAAATGGTACCCCTGCAAACATTACCTTGTTCTACGGATTTCAGCGGATCGCTTTTTGCGAAGTATGGTGCGCTATCTGGTGGATGCCATGATACGTGCAGGAAAGGGGAGGCTTTCGGTTGGGGACTTCTGTCGGATGCTTGAAACCGGGGTCACGACCAGTCAGCTTAATCCAGCATTGCCGGCAGGTCTTTTTCTCTGGGACGTACTCTACTGATGCTGGCGTCATTTGCTCATGTTTACAGATAAACGCAAACGATTATTGTAATAGTCAGGAACTGTTTTTATGTTACTCCGATAGTTTACACAGGGATTTTTGCTGTTGCAGCATGGATCGTTTAACAACCACTGCCCAAATAAAACTGCCGCTTGTGAAAATCAGCTTTTCGTATACGTTGCTTAAGGTGTTGCTTTCAGCACTTCTTTTCCAGTTGCCGGTTTTTCCGGTTCGTGCTGCAGAATCTCAAACCAATAGCAAAGAGCAGTTTGCCAGGTCGACTGTTGCCGAGATTCTTGACAGTTTGGTGAATGCGACCTATTTCAAGGATGAACATTTTTCTGTTCCTGCCCGGGAGGGTGACAAGTTCGGATTTCCAGCAACATTTGTACCCCAGTTCAGTGATTCGGTATATGTGGCAAGGATGGCCGCACTTAGACGTAAAACGCCGATAAATCTCGTATTTAATGAGCATGTTCGCGGATTTATACGACTTTATGCTGTTGACAGGAGAAGCTCAACGGCTAAAATTCTGGGATTGAGCAAACTCTATTTTCCTCTTTTTGAAGAGAAATTGGATGCCTGCAATGTGCCTCTTGAGATGAAGTATCTCGCTATTGTGGAATCTGCCCTGAATCCGACGGCGGTCTCTTCTGCCGGGGCAAAAGGGTTATGGCAGTTTATGTACGGAACCGGAAAAATGTACGGATTGCAGTCATCTTCCTTTATTGAGGATCGTTATGACCCTTACAAGGCTTCAGTTGCTGCAAGCAGGCATTTAAGGGATCTCTACAATATCTATGGAGACTGGTTCCTTGCCCTTGCTGCTTATAATTCCGGTCCGGGAAATGTCAACAAGGCTATCAGGAGGGCTGGAGGAATAAAGGATTATTGGGCAATATGGGATTACCTTCCGGCAGAGACCAGGGGCTACGTTCCAGCGTTCATTGCTGTGAACTATATTATGAGTTACTACAATGAGCACAATATTCGTCCGGTTGAACCGGGATTTTTGTATCAGGATATTGATACGCTGAAAACGACACGTCTTTTGTCGTTTGAACAGATCAGTGAGACCATAGGTGTGCCGATGGGTGATCTCCGATTCCTTAATCCGCAATATAAACTGGGTATTATTCCTGCAGCGGCATCTGTTTCTCCCAATGTCATCAGACTTCCAAGGAGATATGTTGCTCAGTTCCAGAAGCGTGAAGAGGAGATCTATGCTTACAAGTCTGCAGCAACGCTGGAGCGTGAGAATCTTTATGCCCGGCTTGAAAGTCTCAATGCTGAGCCTCGCAGCCGCACTGTTGAGTCGGGAGCTGCAGACAATGCCCAGAAAGTACATATCGTGCAATCAGGAGAAAGTCTGGGCTCTATTGCACGGTTGTATCGTGCCTACATCAGTCAGCTCATAGCGTGGAATAACCTTAAGGATGCCGATGTTACTCCGGGTCAGAAGCTTATCGTTTTTGGCGCACCGGATAACAGCACTTCTGCACAGGTGGATAAGCCAAAAGGCAATGATGGTGGAGGTAAAAAAATAATACGTTACAGGGTGCGGAGAGGCGATACGCTTCTCTCTATTTCAAGGAAGTATCATACTACCGTTCAGCATTTGATGGCGCTGAACAATCTGGGTGGCAGGATGAAAGTTCTTCCTGGTCAGCGTCTCAAGGTTGAGGGTGAGACCTTCACCACAAAGAAGCACTCATCATCCCGGAAGGTTTCGGCTGCAAAGAATCGAAAAGCGAAAAAAGCAAGACATACTCGTCATTCCCGGAAGCGCAGGCGTTGATCATCAAGGGAAAAGACTTTTGTTGATCCCGCTGGTTTTTGTGTTGACGCGTTCTTGTTCAGCTTGTTGACAGGGATGTGAGCAGCTCTCAAGGGTCAATCTGTTTTTTTGGGGGGGGGCTGATTTTTTTAGTATCGGAATTGTTTTCGTCGTATTCAATTTATGGATAATTTGTTATCTTAGGCCTTTTCAGGTTGGACAACTGACGGAGAATAATTGTTGGTAGAAACCGCTTTATTCAATAATTCTTTAAATGAGAATAACTAAAACGTATGCGTAATATCATTTTTACCGGAAAAGGTGGTGTTGGTAAGACCTCTGTAGCAGCCGCAACAGCGCTTAAGGCAGCAGATATGGGGTACAAGACCCTCATTATGTCTACCGATCCGGCCCACAGTCTGGGTGACTCGCTCGATGTTAAGTTAGGACCTTCGCCAGTAAAAGTTGCTGAAAATCTTTGGGGTCAGGAAGTCAGCGTTTTTGGTGATCTCAATCTGAACTGGGATGTAGTCAGGGAGCACTTCGCTCATTTGATGGAATCTCGTGGAATTGAGGGGGTTTATGCTGAGGAGATGGGTGTGCTTCCAGGTATGGAAGAGCTCTTTTCCCTCTCGTATATTAAACGTTACAATGAGCAGCAGGAGTATGATCTTCTTGTTGTTGATTGCGCACCAACCGGTGAAACACTTCGTCTGCTCTCCCTGCCTGAAACATTTGGATGGTTTATCAAGCTTATCCGTAATGTCGAAAAATTTATGGTAAAGCCGGTTCTCAGGCCGCTTTCGAAGAAAATCAAGAAAATGGACGATTTTGTGGCTCCAGTGGAAGTTTATGATAAGGTTGACAATCTTTTTTCTTCTACGGAAGGGATTATTGATTTGTTGGCCGACAGTTCAAAAACGACCATGCGGCTTGTCATGAATCCTGAAAAGATGGTGATCAAGGAGTCTATGCGTGCCTTGACCTATCTTAATCTTTACGGCATTACGGTTGACCGCATTACGATTAACCGCGTTATGCCAGATCAGAGTCCCGATCCTTATTTCCAGAAGTGGCGTGCTATTCAGCAGAAGTACATTGATCAGATCAGTGAGGCTTTTGCACCAATACCGATCACCGAAGTACCTTTGTTTGATGATGAGGTTGTTGGTCTTCCGATGCTTCGCAGGGTAGGTGAGAAAGTTTATGGTGACCTGAATCCTCTCGATGTCTTCTTCAACGAGAACCCTATTGATATCAAGAAGGTTTCTGATGGTCATTACAAGGTTCGCGTCAGATTGCCTTTTATGGAAAACATGGGACTGGAGCCAAAAATCCTCAAACTTGGCGACGATCTTACTATCCGTATTGGTGATTACCAGAAAATTGTTGCCCTTCCGATTTTTCTTGCCGGCATGGAGTCAACAGGCGCCTCTTATGAAGACAAGTGGCTGAGTGTTGATTTCGAAAAGGCGAAATAATCAGGGTGGTTCGCTTCTTATTTACTATGAACACAACAAAAAACCTGCTACGATGGCAGGTTTTTTGTTGACTGTTTTTTCTTTTTCAGAGTTCAGAGCGAAACAAGGTTGGCGACATCAACACCATTAACGTTCCTCACTTCATCGAGTAACACCGGTGTAACTTCACCATCAACTACAATTGCGGTCATTGCCATATTTTTCTCCTCATCCCTTGAAAGGGCCACATAGGCGACATTCAGATTATGCTGCAACAGTAACTGGGTGACATTGGCAATGACGCCTGGTTTGTCGGTATTGTTGTAAATAATGATGTTGCCTTCCGGTTTGAATTCCACAAGAAACTGGTCGATCATGACAATCCTGATCTCCTTCTCACCAAAGATGGTGCCGCCGATCATGCGTTTTGTTGTTCCGTTCTCAAGTTCAATGCGGATCAGGTTGGTATAGTCCGGATTCTCTTTTTCAAATTTCTGCTCCAGGCTTATGCCGCACTCTTTTGCCATGGTGAATGCATTAATGTAATTGGTGTCTTTCGACTGCCTGACATCAAGAAAGCCTTTAAGGGCTGCCGCTGTAATGACTTCATTGAAGGTGTGAAGGAACTCACCAGAGGTTCTGACGGTCATTTTGTTGGCTTGATCGGGAGCCATTTGTGCCAGTGTAGCTCCGAGTTTTTCCGCCAGTGTAAGATATGAGCGTACCCCCGGGGCCTGTGCAAGTTCGACAGCGGAGGCATTAACGGCGCCTTTGAGTTTTCCTGTTTGCTTCCACTCGACAATCTGATCGGCGATTTGAATGGCAACCTTTTCCTGAGCTTCGCTGGTGGATGCGGCAATATGCGGGGTAGCAATAACCTGATCGAGTTTGAGAAGTGGATTATCAGGGCTGACGGGTTCAGTTTCAAAAACATCAAGTGCCGCAGCAGAGACTTTTCCGGAAAGAATGGCTTCCGCAAGATCGGCTTCATTAATAATTCCACCTCGGGCGCAGTTGACGATGATTACTCCATCCTTCATCAAGTCAAGCGTCTCTTTTGAAATCAGATTACGGGTTGATTCGTTAAGGGATGAGTGGATAGTGATAAAATCGGCACGCATGAAATTTTCATGCAGGGGAAGGAGCTCAATGTTGAGTTTTGCAGCATATTCGTCAGGGATCATGGGGTCATAGGCAATTGTTTTCATTCCGAATGCCTGCATACGGGATGCTACTTCACGCCCGATTTTTCCAAGACCGATCACAGAAAGGGTTTTACCCTCAAGTTCGACGCCGGAAAATTTTGTCTTACTCCAGTTTCCCTGCTTCAGATCTGCTGTTGCCTGGGGGATACGACGTGCAGCGGAGAGCATCATGGCGCAGGTGTGTTCAGCAGCGGAAACTGTGTTTCCTCCAGGGGTGTTCATTACGATAATGCCATTGCGGGTGGCAGCCTCAAGGTCGATGTTATCCACTCCGGCTCCGGCTCTTCCGATAAGTTTCAGCTTTGTGCCGCACTCGATAATTTCTGCGGTAACTTTCGTTGCGCTCCTGACGATCAACTTGTCAAAGTTCCCGATGATCTCCTTGAGTTCATCCTTGCTGATTTTTGGCTTTTCGGTTACCGTAAAACCGTTTTGAGTGAGTATCTGACCGCATTGAGGGTCAATACCGTCAGTGATCAGTACGTTCATATTTTTGTTTGATTATGGATTGCCTGTAATTTTATTGGATAATGTTTCAATGGCGGTTACACCTTTTTATTTGCACCTTTGCTATTTACTGGTATAATATATTTTTTTTGAGGCTATTCGATTAAAGAAATCTTGTCGCGACGAGCAGCATACATAAATGATTGCATAAAAAAACAGAGATTTTTTCTGTGTACCATTTTGATGAATTTATAGACATGGATGCTCATGATATTCGTGTGGTTTTTTTATCTTGCCTCAAGTAAATCCTTATGATGTTATTATTGCTGTAGAAAGAATGGAACAGTTACATGATTTAAGAGTTTCGCGTATTATTCGTCTTGCTTCCCCAAGGGCACTGAAGGAGATGCTGCCGGTTGGTGAGAAGGTTGCCGCGACAGTAACGGCTGGACGTCGTGAAGTTGAAAATATATTGACTGGCAAGGATTCAAGAATGCTGGTGATTGTCGGTCCCTGTTCAATCCATGATATGGATGCCGCTCGGGAGTATGCCTCAAAACTGTCCGTATTGCGCACGGAACTCCAGCATGATCTCTGCATCATGATGCGGGTTTATTTTGAAAAACCACGTACGACTATTGGCTGGAAAGGGTTTATCAACGATCCTCATCTTGATGATACCTACGATATAGAGCATGGTCTGTTTCATGCCCGAAAGCTTCTGCTTGAAATCAATGAAATGGGTTTGCCGTCCGCGACTGAATTTCTTGATCCCATATCGCCTCAGTATGTTGCAGATCTGGTGAGTTGGGCCGCAATTGGGGCTCGGACTATTGAATCACAGACTCATCGGCAGATGGCCAGCGGACTTTCCATGCCGGTCGGTTTCAAAAACTCTACGGATGGCCGACTTAACGTTGCCGTTGATGCGATCCGTTCAGCAATGCATCCCCACAGTTTCCTTGGTATTGATCAGGAAGGACACAGCAGTGTCATTACAACGAAAGGGAACCCCTTTGGGCATCTTGTGTTGCGGGGTGGAGAGAAACCAAATTATGATGCAGCAAGTATTGCTGTCGCAGAGTCATGGATTGGCAAGTCCGGTCTTGAGCCGTCACTTCTTGTTGATTGCAGTCATGCCAATTCAGGCAAAAAACATGAGCAACAGCTTACTGTCTGGGATAATATTCTCAAACAGAAAACCGAGGGTAACAAAAGTATCGTTGGTGTCATGATTGAGAGTAATCTCTATTGTGGCAACCAACCTTTCCCCGAGGATCCTGACAAGCTGAGATATGGGGTTTCCATTACTGATGAATGTCTGTCATGGGAAGAGACAGAACGCATGCTCCGTGAGGGGGCCGCTGTAATGCGCAAGCTTTTTCAGTAAGTCAGCTTTGAGAGACCGTTCCGCGTCTGACAAATTTATCGAGTGAGGGGTTCTATGGCCATTGAGATTCGACAGGTTCAGAATAAAAAAGAGCGAAAACAGTTTATCACTTTTGCGTGGCAGATTTACCGCAAGAGTCCTGAACTCAATAAGTATTGGGTGCCGCCGGTTATTGAGGATTACATGAAAACACTCGATACCAAGCTTTTTCCCCTCTATGATCATGCCGAATTAGCCCTCTTTACTGCCTGGAAAGATGGCGTTATGGCGGGCACCATTGCCGCGATTGAGAATCGTCGCCATAATGCAGTTCATGAAGACAAGGTTGGCTTCTGGGGTTTTTTTGAGTGTATCAATGACCAGGGTGTTGCTGACGCCTTGTTTGGCGCAGCGGCAGGGTGGCTCAAAAAGAGGGGACTCAATGCCATGCGTGGACCGGTGAGTCCATCCATGAACGATCAGTGCGGTATGTTGACAAGAGGATATGACAGTTCGCCAGTTTTCCTCATGCTCTACAATCCCCCCTATTACAATGATCTTGTTTTGAAATACGGCCATCATATCGGTCAGGAGCTTCTTGCCTGGTATATCGATCAGGAGAGTATTGATATCGAGCGTCTGCGCCGTATATCAGAGCATGTCAAGAAGCGGGAAGGATTGACCATACGTACCATGAACATGAAGGATTTTGACCGGGAAGTTGATCGTATGCGGGAGATTTATAACAAGGCCTGGGAGAAAAACTGGGGTTTTGTTCCGATGACCGACAAGGAGTTCTATTTTCTTGGTAAAAGTCTCAAGCCTCTTGCAAATCCTCACTACATCTTTTTTGTTGAGGATCGTAACAAGCGTACGATCGGTTTTTCACTCTCGCTTCCCGATGTCAATCAGGCTCTCAGGCATGTAAATGGCAACCCCTTTTCACCCATTGGTCTTCTGAAATATCTCTGGTACAGTCGAAAAATTACTATGGTGCGCACTATTGTGATGGGTGTGCTGCCTGAATATCGCAACAAGGGTGTTGACAGTATCATGAATGCCGAAATTGCTGATTATGGCGGTCAGCACGGGGTTCATGCAAGTGAGATGAGCTGGATACTCAAAGCCAATGAAGCTATGAGCAAGCTTGCAAAGGTGATTGGCGGTACACCTTATAAAGAGTATGTTATTTACGAAGCAGATATTTAGCTCAATGGCAGGTATAAAAAAAAGGAGGCCTTTTGAGAAAGCCTCCTTTTTTTGTTTCGGGAACCGGGTTCAGAACGATGCCATAAAGACAAGGTTTGATTTAGCGGTGTCAGGGTTGTAGATGTACGATGCAGTGAAGCGGTCTTTGGAAACCGATATACCGGTGTTGACAAGAGCGATATTGTCTCCATCACCATCGCCATAGAAATCTTCATCACCTAATCCCACAACGCCTTTTGCCGTATAGCCATCCTTGTCGTAGAACTTGTAGCCGGCTTCGCAGTATTTTGCATTATCGGTATCAAGTCCAGCGACGTTGATTGCGGCCAGAAGGCTGAGATTGTCTTTTGTATAGCCAACGCTGAGTTCAACCACGTTGGAACCATCATCACTGAAATCAAATGAATCGCCGCCATCAGGTGAATTATAATCGGTTACAGTGAAGCTGAGTGGACCTACCGGCAGCGTTGCATAAAGATCAATCTCCTTGTGTCTGTTGCCCGCATCTTCACTGACAGCATAGGAACCCCATGCGCCAACAATAATACCGGTTGTCGGGCAGGTGTAGGAAAGGGCTGGCTGAATGGCTACTGAATTACCAAATTCGGTACCTCTAAAGACGTAACTGCTGACGACGTCTGCGCCGATTTTAAATCCTGCTGCCTGGGCGGTATTGCCGAGTCCAGCAAAAAGTGCTACTGCGAGGCTTAATAATTTTACTGCTTTTTTCATTGACCTGCTCCTGGTTTTATTGGTTGTGTTGTTGTGTTAATCAGTTGTCTTCTTTTTTTCTCTTCCTGAAACAAGATTGAGTTCTTAAAGAAAACATTGACACCTAATATAGAAAACTAATAAAATATTGCAAATGAGGGAGATAAATCAGGCTTTTTTTACTTTTTGCTTAACAAAATAATGCACAGCCCTCTTTTTCGGGTTTGTTCGGACGCTCGCTTCATTGTACATTCATTGCGTATATTCCGATTTTACCGTAACAGATAAGCGTATCATGAGGCGAGCTGACATTATGCTGCAGGGCAACTCTTCAGCATACGAAGTATTGTACAGGTTTGTTGCCTTGTTTTCGCAAGATGAGGGATACAGCACCCTTTTTTTTGAAGAGCTGCAGCTTACCATGAAGGAGGCCTTTGTCAATGCGGTCAAGCATGGTAATAAAGAGCGGGAGGACTTGAATGTCTCCATTTCACTCACTGCTTCTGCCGAAGTGCTCCTGGCCTCTGTCAGGGATTGTGGAAACGGGTTTAATTTGGATGCATTGCCAAATCCGGTTGATCCCCGGAATCTTTTCCGGTTATCAGGGAGAGGCTTGTATATTATCCGAAGCATTGCTGAGATTATTGCATGTGAGCGTGATGGTGATGGATGGTTGCTGACTCTGCGTTATCGTCCCTCATGGCAGTAAAAAATTTATAAACAGGTAAACAAATTCAACACATGGGTCTGTCACGAAGCGAAGTCTGGAATGCTCTTTTATTACACAAGCAGGAGATTGAAACACTTCATATGCGGGAGATGTTTCAGGACGGTGGTAATCGTTTTGAACAATTTTCTCTTCAGTGGGGCGAACTGATGCTTGACTATTCAAAAAACAGGATCACTTCTCGTACGATGGAACTGCTTCTGGATCTTGCCCGCAGTGTTGAGCTTGAAAAAAGACGTGATGAGATGTTTGATGGCGCTCCAATCAATCGCACCGAAAACCGTGCAGTGCTCCATACTGCTCTTCGCAGACCACCAGGATATTCGCTTGTTGTTGACGGTCTCGATCTTTCAACAGAAATTGCTGATGTGCTCGTTCAGATGAAGGATTGTTGTGAGAGGGTTATTTCTGGCTCGTGGAAGGGGTATACCGGAAAGCGTATGACCGACGTGGTCAATATCGGTATCGGTGGCTCTGACCTCGGCCCCTGTATGGTAACCGAAGCGCTCCGTCCTTTTGCACATGGCCATCTTCAGGTGCATTTTGTCTCCAATATTGATGGAACCCATATCAGTGAGACGCTGAAAAAGCTCAATCCGGAAACGACGCTCTTCATTATTGCCTCAAAAACATTTACGACCCAGGAGACGCTTACCAATGCCATGAGCGCCCGTGCATGGTTTTTGACTCATGCTGTCGAGAGATCACATATTGCAAAGCACTTTGTGGCGGTTTCAACCAACCGTTCAAAGGTGGTGGAGTTCGGTATTGATGATGCGAACATGTTCAGGTTCTGGGATTGGGTTGGCGGGCGTTATTCTCTCTGGTCTTCAATAGGGCTTTCAATAGCACTTTTTCTCGGTTTTGACCGTTTTCAGGAGCTCCTCAATGGAGCCTGTGCGATGGATGAGCATTTCCGTCAGTCGCCTCTTGAAGGCAATATCCCGATTCTCCTTGCTTTGCTTGGAGTCTGGTACAATAATTTTTTCGATGTCTCATCTCACGCAGTTATTCCCTACGACCAGTATCTGCACCGCTTTCCAGCCTATCTGCAGCAGCTTGATATGGAAAGTAATGGCAAGAGGGTTGATCTTGCTGGCAACATGGTTGAGTATGCAACCGGTCCGGTGATCTGGGGTGAACCAGGCACGAATTCACAGCACGCATTTTTTCAGTTGCTCCATCAGAGCCCCAATTTTATTCCGGCAGATTTTATTGTGCCGCTTAAAACCCAAAACCCGATAGGGGAGCATCATGATATCCTTCTTGCAAACTGTTTTGCACAGACCGAAGCGCTCATGAGAGGCAAAAATGAGCAGGAGGTGCGTCAGGAACTCGATGCGGCTGGATGTGATGATTCCGAAATGAACATGCTGTTGCCGCATAAGGTTTTTCCTGGAAATCGTCCGACAAATACGATTCTGCTCAAGGAACTCAATCCTTATTCCCTTGGTGCTCTCATCGCCATGTATGAGCATAAGGTTTTTGTGCAGGGGATTATCTGGGGTGTCAACTCTTTTGACCAGTGGGGTGTCGAACTTGGCAAACAGCTTGCCAAGGCTATTTTCCCTGAAATTCAGGGGAGTGAAACCATCTCCTGCCACGACAGTTCGACCAACGCTCTTATCAATGCCTATCGTGACTTCAAGGTGAGTGATAGCCAATCGGTAAGTTCACAACTCTCATTTTTTGATCCTGAGTAAAACCTGTACTTCTAAAAAAACAAAGCCGCCTGATGAAAAGGCGGCTTTGAAGTTTTGGTGCTAAAACCCGACCTTATTTTGAATGTTGGGGTTTCAGGGGTTTTGTCACCGGGTTGCATTCGTTTTTTAGCATATTGAGTAATGAAACTGTCACCTCGCATGAAAGGGAGTCTCAGCAGAAAGGTATTAGCTTTTTTCTACAGTATTTTCAGGCGAAGCCGATATTTCAAGGGTACTTCACAGCAGTTTTTTCGCCTTACCCTCGATTCTTTTCTTGTTCAGCTTAATCTGACCCAGGATATTCCGTTCCTTTTTGTTGCTGTAGGCGTTGGTCTTATGACCGGATATGTTGCCGTCATTTTTCACGATGCCATCATGACGATCAGCGCCATCAGTTTTACCGCTCTTCGATCTTTTGACAAAGCTCCATTTATCGACAAATACTGGATCTTCTTTCTTCCCTTCATACCAGCAGCAGGGGGGCTATTTGTCGGCCTCTACAATGCATTTATTGTAAAAGCACGGCCCGGACATGGTCTTGCTTCAGTGATCAAGGCTGTTGCCCAGAATGATGGTGTTATTAACCGGAAATTGTGGATTCATAAAAGCATAACCTCTGTTTTGAGCATCGGTACGGGAGGTGGCGGTGGACGTGAAGCTCCGATTGTTCAGGTTGGTGCAGCAATCGGTTCTACGGTAGCTCAGATGCTTCGCTTTTCGCCGAACAAAACCCGTACGCTTCTCGGCTGTGGAGCAGCAGCCGGTCTTGCGGCCGTTTTCAATGCTCCGATTGGTGGCGTCATGTTTGCTATCGAGGTACTACTTGGAGATTTCAGTGTCAAAACATTCAGTCCCATTGTTATCGCAGCAGTTATCGGAACTGTCCTTTCAAGAAGCTTTCTCGGGAACTCTCCGACTTTTCAGGTTCATGAATACTCCCTTGTATCAAATACGGAACTCCTTTTTTATTGTTTACTTGGCATTCTTGCAGGGCTCTCGGCTGTTATGTTCATCAAGATTTACTATGCAATTGAGGAGTGGTTTGGCAGAATCGAAAAACGATGGAAGATCCCCATATGGGCCATGCCGGCTATTGGTGGCCTCATGAGTGGACTGATCTGCATGTGGCTTCCCGGACTCTATGGATTTTCTTATGAGGCCATTAATCATGCTGTCAATGGTCATGAAAGCTGGAGCAACATGATCGGTATCTATTTTCTCAAACCGGTTGTTGCCGGTTTCAGTATTGGTTCCGGAGGCTCGGGAGGGATGTTTGCACCAGCCATGAAAATGGGGGCCATGCTCGGAGGGATGTTTGGTACGCTTGTGCATATGTTGTTTCCCGCAATAACGGCAACCTCAGGAGCCTATGCTCTTGTCGGTATGGGGGCGTTGACGGCAGGAGTCATGAGAGCCCCGTTGACCGTCATCCTTATTCTCTTTGAAATAACAGGCCAGTACGAGATTGTGCTACCGATCATGTTTGCTGCCGTAACCTCCTCTCTTATTGCACGGCTTGCCTACCGCCATACCATGGAAAGCTATGTCCTTGAAAAGGAGGGAGTCAGGGTCGGCTTCGGCATTGCCTTGTCGGTTGCCGAGCATATCAGCATTTCCGAAGTCATGAAAACAGACTACGTACAATTCAGAGATTCAGAGAGTGCGACAAACATGATTGATGTATTCTTCAATACACCTGAGTCAACTTTTCTTGTCACCAATGAGCACAGCTTGTTTTCAGGTATTATCAGTCTCAATGAGATGAGAATTCTTCTCAAGGAAGATTTTCTTGTGGGATTGATTGCCGAAGATATTGTAAAAAAAGATGTTCCAGTGCTCTATGAAAGCTCAAAGCTTGATGAGGCGCTCAAGCTTTTTGAGATCTCCGATTATGACCTGTTGCCGGTTCTTGATTCTGGTGAGGGAAAGCTGCTTGGAGTGGTTCGTCAGGAAGAGGCTTTTGCGTATTATCGCAAACAGGTCAATCTCTATGGGTCTGATCAGTATGAGAGTCATAAAAGCTGATACCACAATGGATCTCCGGTACAGGGGGAGGTATCATCAGCCATTTGTCTCCTGGCAATTTCTTTGGCAACACTCTTTTTTTGAGCAATGATGTATATCGGTAATGCACCAAACTTCATGGGTAAAAATATTGCAGCTCAGGCAGATGTAGAGTGTCCTGATTTTCTGGCGTAAGTCTCTAACGATGCCTTGCCTGTCCTTTTGCCAATATCCGTTGTTATTATGGTTACTATTGTTTTGCTTATAGTTGTCGTCGGTTAATAATTATAAACACTCAAGCCTCATGAAAAGCTTTTTTGATGCTGTCAGGAATGCAGAAAAGGGATTTGTTGTCAAAAACGCTGTTTTCCTGCCGTTTCACTGTGAAATTATTTCTATCTGGATTGGCAAGGAGATGTCGTTGCTTGCAGTTCCGGAGCTGATAGTTGATCTTTCGGAGAGCGATCTGTTAGCGGTCAGAGAGGGGGAGTCGTATACCAATATCGTGTTCAGAAAATGGAACGACCTTTCAAAAGAGCTCGGTCATCATAAAGGTCACATCATTCTGAGGGCAGCAGAAAAAGGCGCAGATATCTTCAAAAGTGAAAACATCCATTACATCAGAATTGGATTTCCGGATCACCAGAAAGAGATTGTTTTTGAAATTATCGATGATCCTTATGATCTTTAGTAACTCTGCGGAGCAATAAAAAAAGAGATACCGTACAGAGGTGAAGAGCCGCTCAAGGTAACCACATCAGAATGGGATCTCAAACAAGCTGGTTGCTACATGAGATTCTGGGGATCGACATCAATACTGAACAGCACTCCTGAGGAGCGGAAGCGGGCGATGATGTCGTCGCTCATCTGCTTGATGAATGGTGGTGAGAGTTTGCCGTCGAAGAGTTTGACGAGGATATGGTAGCGATACCGGCCTCTTATTTTTGCAATACCGGCAGGTGCCGGCCCAAGAACCCTACCTTTTTCTGCTGGTAGTTGCAATTCAAGACTTTTTTTGCAATAGAGCGCCGCCGCTTCAGCCTGATTTTCTTCTTCTGCACTGCATTCGAATTTTATGAGTCGGGATGCAGGAGGGTAGTGAAGCTCCTTTCTTAGAGCGCTTTCCTGCAGAAAAAACTTTTCATAGCTCCTCTCTTTCTGCAAAAGAGCGGTAAAAACATCGTTTTCCATGTTATAAACCTGGAAATAGACTTCACCCGGCAGGGAAGAGCGTCCTGCACGTCCGGCCACCTGGGTGAGCAGGGAAAATGTCCTCTCTGAAGCCCGAAAGTCCGGAATATTCAGTCCGATATCAGCCATCAGAACCCCGACAAGAGTGACTGCCGGAAAATCAAGCCCTTTTGCAACCATTTGCGTACCCAGCAGAATACGGGCTTTGCGGTCGTGAAATTCTTTAAGAATTCTGCCATGAGAGCCTTTTGCGGAGGTGGTGTCGACATCCATGCGGAGAATTTTTTCTTCAGGGAAGAGGGTTTGCAGCTCTTCTTCAATGCGTTCGGTGCCACTGCTTTTATAAAACAGATTAGACGATGAACACTTCATGCACGATTCCGTGAAGTGAATGGCGTGACCGCAATAGTGGCAGCGAAGCTGTTTCGGGGTCGCATGGTAGACCAGTGGGATATTGCAGAAGGGGCAAAGAGGGATATGACCACAGGCAAGACAGAAGATGCTGCCGGCAAATCCTCTTCTGTTTTGCAGAAGAATGACCTGTTCATTTTTTTCAAGACGAAGTGCAATCTGACTGTAAAGGAGTTCTGAAATGGATGCTGAAGCTTTGGGACTGCCTTTCATCCAGACAAGCGTGATGGCGGGCATGGTTGCTCCATCAACTCGTTCCGGGAGATTGATAAGGGTGTACTTGCCCTTGACTGCGTTGTTATAGGATTCGAACGAGGGTGTCGCTGATCCGAGTACGCAGATCGCCTTGCTGAACATTGCCCTCATGATTGCTGTATCGCGAGCATGGTAGCGGGGATTACGATCCTGCTTGTATGCGCTGTCATGCTCTTCGTCAACAATGATTGCTCCGAGGTTTTCAAGTGGAGCGAAGATGGTTGAGCGGGCGCCAAGGGCAATTTTTGTTTTTCCGAGGCGAAGACTATGCCAGGCATCATATTTTTCCTGGTTGCTCATGGCGCTGTGCAGAATGGTGATGTCATCATGAAAATGTTCACGAAATCGGCCTGCAGTCTGGGGGGTCAGGGCTATTTCAGGTACCAGCACAATAGCCGTTTTTCCTGCTGCAAGAACTTTTTTCAGCAGTTCGATATAGATCAGGGTTTTTCCGCTTCCGGTCACTCCGTGAAGCAGGAAGGTCTTGTATTCCTCCTGGGTAACAGCATGAGTCAGTTGCTCAAGAGCTTTTTGCTGTGAAGCCGTTGGTGTTTTTGTGGATTGTGGAGTTTCCGAAAAGCCTGTCGTGAAGTGGCTTGTGACAGCCATTTGTGATTTTTCAACAAACCCTTTTTTTACAAGGGCATTGAGCGTCTCCCTTGAGCTGCCAATGGTTTCTGCAAAAGCAAAGGTGTTGCCGAAAGAGGCCAGAATTTTGATGGCTTCAAGCTGTTTCGGGGAGTTTTTCAGGCTCTCTTCTGCGTTTTCCGGTAAGGATAGACTCAGCCGATAACAGCTCTTTTGTTTGGCTTTTGTGGATGAAAACCTTTTTGTGAGCTGCAGGTGCCCGCCCCGCTCAAGTTCTGAAAGGGTGCGATAAAGTTGTTTCCTGCCGATGCGCTGCTGCAGTTGATGAACAGTAAGTCGTTTTTCCCGAATCATCAATTGCATGATGGCACGCCGAAGTGCCGTATTGATGACTTTTGGCGCTTCGGCATTAAGCGTAAAATGTTTGATTTCAACGACATCATGAACCGTTGTACGGACTGCTGCGGGCAGGGCGGCCATCAGGGTGTCGATTCTTCTTGTGAGATAATAATCGGCCATCCATTCGGTAAGTTGCATCAGAGCCGGGTTCAGGACTGGACGTCCGCCATGGAGTACGTCCAGGATCTCAATGGTGGGCACCTCTTCACTTTCGAAGGGCATGAGAGCCAGAATGTAGCCGATCGCAACTCGTCCGTTTCCCTTTTTTGCTGAAAGCAGAACCATACATCCGGGCAGGATGTCCTGTTTCAGAGAATCGGAAACGGTAGCAACAAAAGGTTCTCCCTGGAATAATTTGTCTGCGCCTGTCAGTACTTGCATGATGGTGAATTAAAAAAAGCCAGTAACTTCGATACTGACTTTTTTAATTTCGGACTCTTTGATTGGTTGATTTTTCAGACCATAAGCGCCTCAAGAATCCTGTCGCGGATATCCTCTACCTTTCCTTTCCCTTCAATTTTGAAGTAGGTGGGAGCGTCAAGATCACCGTTGTGTGACAAATCAAGGTAGTAAGCGATCAGCGGTTCGGTTTGAGCGTGATAGATTTCAAGCCGTTTTTTTACGGTCTCTTCCCGATCGTCCTCTCTTTGGGTCAGGGGTTCTCCGGTTTCATCGTCAATATCCACTGTTTTTGGTGGATTGAAGCTCACATGGTAGGTTCTTCCGGAAGCAAGGTGTACACGACGACCACTCATTCGCTCGATAATCTCTTTATCCTCAACATCGATTTCAACAATATAGTCGATGTGGATACCATCTTTTCTCAACGCTTCAGCCTGGGTAAGTGTGCGCGGAAACCCATCGAAAAGGCATCCATTGGAACAGTCACTCTTTGTCAGGCGCTCTTTGACGAGAGCAATAATAATTTCATCTGAGACGAGTTGACCACTGTCCATTACTTTTTTTGCAGCGACACCAAGAGGCGTTCCAGCTTTTACCGCTGAACGCAACATGTCGCCAGTCGATATCTGAGGTATGCCGAAGGTTTTTGAAATATAGTTTGACTGCGTTCCTTTGCCGACCCCTGGTGCTCCCAGTAGAATAATTCTCATCAAACTTGTGCTTATAGGGTTTTTTTTGTTGTAACAATCATGATTTTTGGCTTTTGCGGCCTTGTTTCCTCAGCGGTCACACTCTCTGGGGGGGCGCTTGCTGCTGATTCATTCAGCATTTCATCGCCTGAAAGTGAAAGCGGTGAGGCGGTAAGAGTGGTTTCATCATGTTTAGCGGCAGGCTTGAGCTGGATTGTCTGTATAGCAGGTTTTTTTTTGAATTCAATTGTTGTGGCTTTGGCATTGCCAGGAGAGGGTTTGTGCTGTTGCAATTGCGCATCATTAAAAATCTGCTGCGAAGCTGCTGCAGATCCTTTCGTATCCAGAGAGCGATATTGGTAGTCCTCTTCGGTAATCAACTCTGTTCTGTATTCGAAATCCATTGCACCAAGTATCATCCTGATAGCCCTGCGACTTTCGCCAAGGTCTCCCCTCGACTCGATATTGGTTTCAGCCTTGGCATTTACTGTAGTGATGGGGTGACCATTGATATCCTTCTCCTCAAGCAGTCCGAAGGTAACGTTGATTTTCATGCCGAAGAGGATAAACGAGCTCACATCAGCACGAATGGCAGTCATGCCGCCGACGGTTGTTTTTTCGCTAATCAGGTTCCAGCCGATCCAGCGCTCAATTTTATTGAGAATAAACTCCGAGATTTCGTCGATAGGTTTGTCGTACCGACGTACTCTTAATTCACTGAAAACAGGCTTTTCCGAGGTGTGCGTTGCATTGGTGGTAAGGCCATGATATGCTTTGGTAAATTCACTTCTGAAAGGAATAAAATCGATCAACTCCATGATTCTTAAGACGGTTAGAGATTATTGCGGGTTCTGCATGCTGGCTGTTGCCAGTTGGCCGCATGCCGCATTAATGGTTGTGCCGTAACTTTTTCTGATCGTGACATGCAGTCCTGAATTAATAAGGTATTGCTGGAACATGTCTCGGGTTGCACTGTAAACAGGCTTGAATTTAATATTAATGATTGAATTGTAATCAATCAAATTTATTTTGCATAAAAAGGTTTTTGAAAATCGTGCGAGCATTTTTGCATCATCCAGAGAGTCGTTGATCCCTTTGAGGAGCAGATAGACAATGGTGACGGGCATTCCTGTTGACTGAGTGTATTCAGACAGTGCCGTTCCCAGTTCTTTGAGCGGGTATTGCCGGGAAGCAATGGGCATGAGTGATTCCCGTTTCTGTTGATCGGCAGCATGAAGCGAGACTGCAAGTTTTGTTTTCATTCCCGATTTTCCAAGTCGCTGGATTTCCGGGATTACTCCAACTGTTGAAATGGTTATTCGTTTCTGTGACAGGCAAAAACGGTAATTTCTCGTGCTGAGGGTTTCGATAGCCTCTATAACGTTACCAGTGTTCAACAGCGGTTCACCCATTCCCATAAAGACAATGTTGGTGAGGCTTTTGCCGGGCTCTTTTGCGCCGACCAGTTCGTTAAGCGCGTAGATTTGACCAGTAATTTCACCAGCAGTGAGATTACGCCGGAACCCCATTTGTCCTGTTGCACAGAAGGGGCATTGCAGCGGGCAACCAATCTGTGACGAAACACAGGCAGTTCTTCGGTTCTCCGTTGCAATCAGGACGCTTTCCACCCTGCTTTTGTCCTGCAGTTCCAGCAGAATTTTTTCTGTCGGACTTTCGCAATCCTCTTCAAAGCACTCCTGATGCTCAACGCGCTTTAACGGGTGAATTGAAAAACTTTCAGAAAGCTTTTTGCGCAAAGCGAGACTCAGGATGGTCATCTCCTCAAAACTTGCTGCATGGTGGCTGAAAAGCCATTGATGTATCTGGGTAGCCCTGAATGCTGGTTCCCCAAGCAAACTCAATGCCTGCTGGAGTTCTGTGAGGGTCAGATCCGTTATATTTTGCTGTTGCTCGCTCATCGAAAGAGATATTATTTATAGATAAAAAAAGGTGATTGATCAGGATGTTCCGGAACCACCAGCGGTGGCTCAGGTAAAAAAAGTGCGGACAGCAGGTGTCTTTGCCTTTCCTTTACAGGGGAAGGTAGTTCATCCTGAGAATTATGCATACAAAATAAGCTTCTTCGCGCAATTTACCGGAAAGGAGTTTTATAAAGCATACCTCTGGCGCCGTTCATCCCTCCTCCAATGAAGATAAAATTCCGGATATCGAGCAAACGCAGATCAGCGCTGATAAACTGAGCCCGCTGGTGTTTTTTGTACAGGGCATTTTTTTCTTGAGAACACGGTTGCAGTAGGCCGTTTTGTACCGAATGCCTGGGAGACGTATAACATGCATATTGGAGAGGGGCGGGAACAAAAAAAATATTCTCCCTGTTTTCTCTTTTTATCTTTTATCTTTGTGAACGTTCCCCGCGTACACGGAACGGACAGTCAACGGGGAGAAAAGCTCGGAGTGAGCGCTGATTTTTTTTAAAATTACAACCAACTAATGATAGTACCACAGTATGGTCGGACGCTTAGTGCCGAGGAATGGTCTCCGGTCATCGATGCGCTGCTTGAAGGTCAGCATTTTGTTCTTACAACTCATGAAAACTCTGATGGTGACGGTCTTGGCAGTGAGGTTGCACTTGCAAGGGTGCTGAAGGCGATGGGCAAAGAGGTTGCTATCGTCAATCCAACGGAAGTCCCTCCGAATTACCAGTTTTTAAAGAAGCTCTATCCCATAACCCTTTTTGACAAGAAGAGCGAAGAGGCTATTCAGGAGCTTTCGCTCTGTGATGTTGTTGTGCTGCTTGATGCCAATCTGCATGACAGGATGGGCTCGCTCTGGCCTCATGTCAGTTTTGCCAAAGAGCTTGGCGCACTGAAAATCGTCTGTGTTGATCATCATCTCGAACCGGATGATTTTACCGATGTCATGGTGTGTGAAAGTTATGCATCATCGACTGGTGAACTCGTTTATGGTTTGATTTATGCGCTCCAGGAGCGATTGGGTCGTGAGCTGTTTACCCCGGAAGTTGCCGAAGCGCTCTATGTTGCTGTCATGACGGATACGGGCTCTTTCAGGTTTCCCAAAACGACTCCCTATGTTTATCAGCTTGCCGGAGATCTTGTGAGCAAGGGGGCTGATGCTTCGGAAATTTATGACCGAATCTACAATTCGTTGACGACCTCGGCGCTTAAACTGCTTGGCGCTGCCCTGAGTGCGATCACCATTCTTGATGATGGTGATATTTCGTGGTTATTTATTTCGCAGGATATGATCAAGGCTACCGGAAGCAAATTGTTCGATACCGATCTGATCATTCGTTATCTTCTCAGTGTTCCTTCGGTTCGTGTTGCGGTGCTGATTGTTGAGATGCAGGATGGCAGAACCAAGGCGAGTTTCAGGTCGCGGGGCAGGATCTATGTCAATCAGTTTGCAAAAAAATATGGGGGCGGTGGCCATATGAATGCCGCAGGATGTCTTTTTCAGTTCTCTTCTGACAAGGCTCAGATGGTATTGCTTGAAGATCTGCGACTGTTCCTTAAAAATCAGATAGATTAAATGTCATATTGTTAATATCGATTGGTTGAGCTATGAAATTATCAGTAACAAAAAGTGATCTTGCCAGTTTGGAGTGCGAGTTTCTTGCATTGCCGTTCAGCAGTGGTGAGCTGAAAAAAGAGGCCGGAGAGAGGCTTTCTGCGTTGGGGATTGATCAGCAGGTTTTGAAAGATTTCAAGGGAGATGCAGGCGAGCTTGTTGTTGTCTATGGAGAAGCTGAAAAGTGTTCAGCCGTCAGGATTGCACTGCTCGGGCTTGGAGAGAAGGTAACCCTTGATGACTGGCGTAAGGCCGCAGTTTCTTTGTCCTCCAGAGCTGTGGATATGAAGATTGGAAAAATTGCTGTTGATTGTTCGGGTATTGCAGCGCTCGCAGTTGTGACGGGGCAGAGTGTATCAACGCTTGCTGCCGCTTTTGTTGAGGGCTGTTTTGCGGGCTCATATCGGTTTGATCGTCTGAAAAGTGGTAAACTCGATAAAAAGGAGGCTGGCGAGAAGTCGAAAGGGATTGACGAGCTTCTTCTGAGTGTTGAGGATAGCGCCTTTGAGGAGAGTGAGAAGGGTGTTGCCGAGGGAGAGATTCTTGGTTCGTGCCAGAAAATGGTCAGGGATATGGTGAATCTGCCAGGGAACTATCTGCATGCAACGGATATTGCGGAAGCGGCAGCGGAGTCTGGCAAAAAATATGGCTATGATGTAACTGTCTTTGAAAAAAAGGAGATAGAGGCTCTTGGTATGGGTGGCCTGCTTGCCGTAAATAAGGGCAGTCATCATCCTCCGACGTTTACGATTCTTGACTACAAGCCCAAAGGAGAGGTCAAGGCCGTTGTTGCCCTTGTCGGGAAGGGGGTTACCTTTGATTCCGGCGGCATTTCGATCAAACCATCCGAAAACATGGGTGAGATGAAGTCTGATATGGCAGGTGCGGCCAGTGTGTTGGGAGCGGTTGAGGCTGCAGCCCGTCTCCGCCTTCCCCTGCACCTTATCGGGTTGATTCCGGCTACCGACAATATGCCGAGTGGTACGGCACAACAGCCAGGAGATGTCATCACCACCTATTCAGGTATTACGGTGGAGGTTGGCAATACTGATGCTGAAGGCCGGCTGATCCTTGCTGACGCACTCTCCTACGGGAAAGAGAAGTATAAACCGGATGTGATTATTGATGTTGCAACGCTGACTGGCGCCTGTATTGTAGCTCTTGGTTATGCTGTGGCCGGTTTTTTCAGCAACGACGACAAGCTGGCGGATGCAATTTATCAGGCAGGTCAGCAGTCGGGTGAAAAGGTTTGGCGTTTGCCGCTCTGGGATCTTTATGCTGAGCAGATAAAGTCGGATGTTGCCGATGTTAACAATACTGGAGGACGAGGTGCCGGGACGATTACTGCAGCCAAATTTCTTGAGAAATTCATTGATGGGCATAAAAATTGGGCACATATTGATATAGCCGGGCCATCGTTTGCATCGAAGAGTGCAGGCAAGGTGAACGGCGGAACAGGTTTTGGCGTCAGCCTGCTTGTTGAGGTATTGAAAAAATGGGCTTGAAAGAGAGTGTTGCATAATGAACATGTCGGCAGTACATCAACCATCTGAACTATCATGAAGGACGTATCGCAAAACCCTGTAGTGATCATTCCCGGTGTGCTTTTCTGGGATAGCCTCTATGACACCATGAAAGAGGTGCTTGCTGGGTATATTTCCAAAGAGAGAGTTGTTGTTGCTCCGGTAAATCTTCTTGACTGGATAGGATTTCCTCCATCACCCGAAAAATCAACGAATGGGGTGATGAAGGCCGTTGACCGGGCTGTCAGGGCTATGAAAAGGAAATTTCCCGATGAGCCGGTGACACTTGTGGCTCATAGCGGCGGGGGTACGGTTGCGATGATCTACCTGCTTGAAAAATCTTTTCAGGGTGATGTTTATCGTACCGGAAATCAAGTCGGAAAGCTGGTTACCCTTGGAACGCCGTTCCATACGCATGAGTATTATGCCAAGATAAAGACCGATTTTATTTTCCGGCATCTGCAAAAGGATTTTTTTGAGCGTTGTCGTGTTGTATCTGTCGTCAGTGATAAGTATCATGGAAACCATCAGGGAAGTTTTGTCGAAAAAATGTGCTATAAGTTTTATCAAAGCGTTCAGGAAGATGGCAATGTAAAGGGGGACGGCATTGTTCCTGCAAAAAGCTGTTTTCTTGAAGGTGCTGAAAATGTTACTATTGCAGATGCAGAACATCTTCCAACACCGCATACCAGATGGTATGGAACAAAAGAAGGGGTTGAACAATGGATTCAATGGCTGTAAGGGATAGCCGGATCAGGGTTGCCGGGATTGTTTTTTTTGTCTTCATCTTGATTCTGTCGTCATGCAATCAGGAAAAGCAAAAGCAGGATCCGCGGCAGGAGCATGTCGAATCAATGATGGCTATTCTTGCCCAGGTTCAGAAGAATCTTGGCCGGATTCAGCAGAAAGAGGCTGTTGTTGAACGCCTTTCTTCCGGAATTGAGGGTCGGGACACTGCAACTGTGGAGGAAATTGGCAAGGATATCGCGGCCAGTATCCGGTTTATCGATTCTTCGCTGGTTGCAAGTAAAAAGCTTATCCGGAAACTCGAAGAGGAGAACCGTTCGTCATCCTATCGTGTCGATTCTCTTGATCGGCTTGTTTCCGAGTTGAAACTTGCAATAAACGCCAAGGACAGGGAGGTCAATGCGCTCAAGGGCCATGTGCAGAAGTTGGACAAGCAGATTTCATCATTGCTGACAACCGTCGATGTCCTTGACGAGTTTATTCAGGATCAGGAGGTTCAGCTCTACACAGCCTATTATATTTCCGGTACCTTTGATGAACTTGTGACCAAAGGGGTCCTGGTTCGTATCAATCCACTTGAGAAGTTGTTCGGCAGTGAGTATCGGCTTGCTTCCGACTTTAATATCAGGCTGTTCAAAAAGGTTGATATCACAGAAACAAGAGATCTCTTTTTTGACAAGCCGCTCAAAAAACTGAAAATTATAACACCTCATACCGTCGGTTCTTATGAACTTGTCGGGGGGAAGACTTCATCACTGCTTCTTGTTCGTGATGAGAGCGCTTTCTGGCAAAAATCACGCTGTCTTGTGATTGTCATTGAGGAGTGACGAGATACTACTGTACCTTTTAATCATGTTTGCATTTTTATGAAAATAACCATATTTGGATCAGGTTATGTCGGGCTTGTTACCGGAGCCTGTTTTGCGGAAGTCGGTAATGATGTTCTCTGTGTCGATATTGACCAGCGGAAGATTGATGCTCTCAATTCGGGCAAGATTCCTATCCATGAGCCCGGTCTTGATGAAATCGTTGCTGAAAACATCAAGGAAGGTCGTTTGCGTTTTACGACGGATCTTCGTGAAGGTGTTGAGTTTGGACTTTACCAGTTCATTGCGGTAGGTACTCCTCCTGATGAGGATGGTTCGGCTGATTTGCGACATGTTCTCAGTGTTGCTGAAAGCATTGGCACCTACATGCAAGAGTACAGGATTGTCATCAATAAATCGACAGTGCCGGTTGGTACAGCCGACCTTGTGCGGGAAAAAATAGGTTCGGTTCTTGTGGAAAGAAATGTGGATATTGATTACGATGTAGTCTCAAATCCCGAGTTTCTCAAAGAGGGTGATGCCGTCAATGATTTCATGAAACCTGAACGGATTGTTGTTGGTGTCGATAATCCTCGCACCCGGGAGCTTCTTCGTTTTCTCTACTCTCCGTTCAATCGCAGTCATGAGCGTTTTATTGCTATGGATGTCCGTTCTGCCGAATTGACCAAATACGCGGCCAACGCCATGCTTGCAACAAAAATCAGTTTCATGAATGAGATTGCCAACATCGCCGAGCGGGTCGGTGCTGACGTGGAAGCAGTAAGGAAAGGTATCGGTTCTGATTCGAGGATCGGGTTCTCATTTATTTACCCAGGGATTGGTTATGGCGGTTCCTGTTTTCCCAAGGATGTGCAGGCGCTTGAAAGAACAGCACACAAGCATGGGTATCATTCACGGATTCTTCAGGCTGTCGAGGCGGTTAATCATGACCAGAAAAGCAGTATTGTCAGAAAGATAAGGGGCCATTTCACTGATGGTATCAAGGGCTCTGTTTTCGCTATCTGGGGACTCGCTTTTAAGCCGAATACCGATGATATGCGTGAAGCTCCCAGCCGCAGGGTTATTGAAGAGCTTCTGAGTGATGGCGCCAGGGTAAGGGTTTATGATCCGGTTGCCATGGATGAGGTTAGAAGGATATATGGCGAACATGACGATATTTTTTATGCCTCAAACCCGGAAGAAGCCATAAAAGGTTCAGATGCTCTTGTTGTACTCACGGAGTGGCTTGTGTTCCGCAGTCCCGATTTTGAGATGATCAAACGAGATCTTGCGCATCCGGTTGTTTTTGACGGAAGAAATATCTACAGTCCTGAATTTATGGAGCAGTCAGGCTTTACCTATTACTCCATAGGTCGGCCACCGAGGGGAGTTTCCTGATTTATCTCCAGAGTCTGTAAAGATGGTGCAGGGGGCCGCTTCCACTGCCAAAATGGTAGTCGGCCCCTGCCTGCAGGGCATTATTGAGATAGGCTTTTGCTTTTCCCACGGCATTCTCTGTTGTTTCTCCTCTGGCCATGAATGCGGCAATGGCTGATGAGAGGGTACATCCGGTGCCATGGGTGTTGTTGGTCAGGATTTTTTTTGAGCTGAACCAGAAAAAACGATTGTTATGGAGAAGGCAGTCGCTGCAATGCTCCTCCTCTCCATGCCCCCCCTTGATGAGAACCGAAGCCGCTCCTGCTTGCTGCAGCTTCATTGCCGCCGCCTCAATAGATTCCGGAGTTGAGAGAGGAAGCTTCATATCCGTCAGCAGGGCAGTTTCTGGCAGGTTTGGTGTAATCAGTGATGAGAGAGGGAAGAGCTTTGCCTTCAGAATGGGGAGCGCATCCGGAGGAAGAAGGGGGGCGCCTCCGGAAGAGCCAAGAACGGTGTCAAGAATGATGGGTGGTTTTCCTTTCAGCTCTTTGAGCAATGAGGCAACGACCGTTATCATCTCAGCACTTCCCAGCATTCCTATTTTTACGGCATCAATCGCAATATCTGAGGCAATAGCTCTGAACTGTGTGGCAACGCATGCTTCCGAGACGGGGTATATCGCATGTACCCCCATTGTGTTTTGGGCTGTCAGAGCGGTTATGACCGATAAACCATAGCACTCAAGGGCAGCAAACGTCTTGATATCTGCCTGGATGCCAGCGCCACCGCTACCGTCAGAGCCTGCAAGAGTGAGTATGGTCTTATAGGATGTTCTCATGCTTCTCTCCCCTGTATTGCGCAAAGGAGTTCATGTGCTGCTTTGGAGGGATCGTTAGCCTTGCTGACTGCCGAAATGACCGCAACCCCGGATGCTCCGCAGGAGATGAGCGAAGCCGAGTTTTCAATCGTGATGCCTCCTATCGCAATAATGGGCAGGGAAACAATGGCTGCTGTTTTACGAAGAGCTTCAACTCCCACTGGAGAAAATTCCTTCACTTTTGAAGCGGTTGGATAGATGTGACCAAATCCGATATAGTCCGCCCCCTCTTGTTCAGCCAGGCGTGCCTCGTCCGGTGAAGATGCAGAAACCCCGATAATGGCCATTTTTCCAAGCAGTTTACGGGCTGTACTGGCTGGCATGTCCTGCTGTCCGAGGTGAACACCGTCAGCGCTGCTTGCAAGGGCAATGTCCACACGGTCATTGATAATGCAGAGTGCATGGTATTGATGGCAGCGTTTGCTTATTTCAACAGCCCATGAGAAAAGTTGGCTGCCTGATGCCGTTTTATGTCTCAACTGTATCATGGCAGCCCCCCCTTTGAGGGCTTGTTCTGCAAGAGTTACGGGGCATAACGCCTCATCGGTTATAACACAGAGAAATGGTGGAGAGGGAATCATGGATGCAAGTGGAGATATAATTGTTCGATGATTTCAGCAAGTCGGGAACGCTCTTGAAAGAGCGAGATGCCCGCTATTCCGTAAGCGCCTTTGTCCATGCAGAACCTGGCATTCATGGGTGATATGCCACCAAGAGCAAAGACCGGAAGTGAGGTGCTCCGGCAAAGTGCGCCAAGTTTTTCGAGACCCTGAGGAGCCCCATATCTCCTTTTTGAGGGTGTGTCGAATACGGGACCGAAAAGCAGGTAATCAGCTCCGGACTCTTCAGCCATGCGCAGAGCTGATGCAGAATGCACACTATAGCCATAGATCATGCCGGGTGTAAAAGGACGAAGTTTGCTGGCTGAACAGCCACTTTCCGGCAGATGCACTCCATCAAGTCCTGCAGCAAGGGCAATATCGGCACGTTCATTTATCAGTAAAAGAGTGCCTTCGGGAGCTTTGATTGCCCGGGCTTTCAGTGCCAGATTCAAAAGCTCTTTTGCATTGAGCTGTTTTTCGCGGATTTGAACCATACAGGGAAAAGAGCCGGGCAGGAGACTGAGCTGATTCAGGAGAGGTGTGCTGGTATCAGAACTCTCCTTGCCACTGCTGATGAGGTGAAGGCGGGGAAGGGGAGTCTCTTTTTTTCGATTGTGTTTCATCTTATTAAAATACTTTGAGTTGTGATGGACAATAAATAATTCTGACCATAATCGCAACAACTCCTGTTCAGCTTTTTGCTCATTTTCCTGATATCTTTTATTACTCTCTGTTTTCCTGACGCAATTGCTGATCGAAAAGTGTGTAACAACAGTCATTAAAACCTCTCAAACCGTTATTGTTATGGGTATCATCGAAGAAAAAATCATCAAGGCCGGCTTTTTGCTGCCTCAGTCCGCCTCAGTCGCTGGTCTCTATTCGCCCGCGATGCGCAGTGGCAATCTTGTCTATACTTCGGGTCAACTTCCTCTTTTTGATGGCAAACTCATTGAGCCGGGGGGAAAGGGCAAGATTGATGAGGAGAGAAAAGAGGAAGCTGTTTATGCCGCCAGGGTTGCTCTGATCAATGCACTCGCGGCGGTTAAGTCCGTGACCGGAACGCTTGACCGTATTGAGCAGATTATAAAACTCACGCTTTACGTGGCCAGCAAAAACAATTTTTCCAGCCAGCATCTCATTGCCAACGGAGCTTCTTCATTACTTCATGAGATTTTTGGAGAGAAGGGTGGTCATACAAGAAGCGCGGTAGGTGTTGCAGAATTGCCCCTGAATTCAAGTCTTGAACTTGAACTTATTGTTGAATATAATACGGCATCATTATTATAATATCTCACCATAAAATGCAATAATATAGAGAGTTATATCTATTGATTACAACTTAATAAATCTGCTTTATCAGCCTGTATACCTCAAATTTCTTAAGTTTATATCCAGAAAAAAAACCACAGTGAAAATAGATTTATTACTCATTATCACTGTGGTTTATTAATATAAAATATTAAAATAACTGTATATGCATTTTCTTTAGAAGGTACATAAATTTTTTTATTGAAACTTGTTAATTTTTTCTAAATATATTAATAATATTTTTACTATAATCAATATAAGTTCTTTTATTGAAATACTTTAAATACTTTTGCATATAGCATACTTTACTATATTATATCAATTTTTTCATTCTGCAGAGATTTTTTATTTTATCAGAATTATGGTTTTGTTATTATTTTTCCTATACGATTATTAATAATATGATCTATTTCGTTTTATCAGGTTTTTCTGTTTGTAATATTCGTTCTATTCGTTCGTCTTTTGAATTAAATTTTATCGATAAATCGGGTTAATTTTCTTGTTAGTAATCTGTATTTGTCTTGATTATATTTTTTCGTTTTATCTTTTTTTTCTGTTATTTATCTTCTTTATTGATAATAGTTTATGTTTGTTATTCTGATTTAGGTCTTTGTTATTCTGCTGTTTTGTTCTTCTTGAGAGAAGCTGTTTGTTGCTTGCTCAATGTTTTTTTGTGATTTTGATTCATGATCGGTAAACTGCGATGCAGGAGATGATCGCGAATGTTTTTTCTGGCAATAAACCAATCCCCTATGTCCCGAATATTGATCATCGTTATGATGCTTTTTGTGCTTGCTTTCGGTTTTTATCTTGGTGTCAGGCTTAATGGAGGTGGAGAGAACCGATTTGAAAAGCAGAAAAAAATTCTTGAGGCTTACGGCTTGATGAAACAGTTTTATGTTGATGATGTCAATGGTGACAGTCTTGCGGGTGCGGGTATTCAGGGGATGGCTGAGTATCTGGATCCTCATACCGTTTACCTTGAGCCGGAAAAGGTTTCCTATTCGCAGGCAGAATTCGATGGTAATTTCGACGGTATCGGTATAGAGTTTGACGTGATCAATGATACGCTGCTTGTCGTCACTCCACTTTCAGGGGGGCCGAGTGCTTCGGTGGGCATTTCTTCGGGAGACCGTATTATTGCCATTGACTCTGTTTCGGCAATCGGCATTACTCCGCAGCAGGTGTTAAAAAAATTGAGAGGAACCAGGGGTACGAAGGTGCATTTAAAAGTGCTCAGGCCTCTCAGCGGGAAGTTATTGGATTTTCTTGTGGCCAGGGGTAAAATATCGACATCAAGTATCGATGCTGCGTTTATGATTGGCAATCGGGTTGGATATATTAGAGTGAGCCGTTTCATTGCAACGACAGCCGATGAATTTCGAAGTGCACTGCTCTCTTTGAAACAGCAGGGGATGGTGCGGCTTGTGATTGATTTACGCGGAAATCCTGGCGGATTTCTTGAACAGGCGGTTGAGGTTGCTGATGAATTTCTGTCACAGGGTAAGTTGATTGTTTTTACAAAAAGTCGTGCCGGAGGTGCGGAGGAGGAGCGTTATCTTGCCAAGTCTGGCGGTGGTTATGAAAAAGGGGATCTGATTGTGCTGGTCGACAAAGGAAGCGCCTCGGCCTCTGAAATTCTTGCCGGAGCATTACAGGACAATAAAAGAGCCGTCGTCGTCGGTGAACTCTCTTTCGGAAAAGGGTTGGTGCAGCGCCAGATTCCATTTTCTGACGGCTCAGCTCTTCGTTTGACAGTCTCAAGGTATTATACTCCTTCAGGTCGTCAGATTCAGAGGGTTTATCACAAGGGCTCGGCAGGACGTGAACGTTATTATGAGGATGCAATGACAAACATTCTTCCCCAGAAACTCTTTGCACACCCCGACAGTTTGTTGTATCTAAAAAATGGCGATGTTGTTGTCTACAAAACCTCTTCCCTGCCCTCATTGGTGGCATCTCTTTCAGGCGGCAAGGAAAAGGGGAATGGCAGGTTGGCAGCGTTGAGGGATGCGGGTGGTGTTATTCCTGATTATTGGGTGACAGCCAGCTCCTATTCCGATTTTTATCAGCGACTGTTCCAGTCTGGCTCTTTTGATGATATTGCACGAAGGCTTCTCGACGATCCGCAGAGCGCTGCTCAGGGGTATCGTTCCTCGCTTGATCGCTTTATCGCAGAATATGCCGGGGAGAACCGTTTTGAGTCTCTTGTTATTACGAGCTGCAAGGCAAAAAAAATCGCATTTGACCGGTCTGGTTTTATCAGGGAAAGAAAAGAGATTGAGCGTGCAGTGAAGTCGAGGATAGCTCATCAGCTTTTTGGAGCTGAAGGCCAGATCAGGTTTCTGGTGCAGAGTGCTGATCCTGTTGTCAAGATAGCCGTGACTGTGCCAGCCGCCCAGCCGTCACAGGTGGTCAGGTAGAAGTTGGTTTGATTCTGTTTTTTTAACCGTTAACACATTTTCCATTATGTCGATACTTGAAAAAATCAATAACGCTGCCTGTACGTTACGGCTGAAAAATGACTGGTTGAAAATATTTACTTGTCCTGTTCCTACCTCTGACTTTCTCTCTTTTGTTGCTATTGCGGTCATTGATGCTCCCCAGCATTCCGTCCTGAGTCTTTTGTATGATATTGAGGTTGCTCCTGAATGGGTCTGGAAAACAAGGGAAATGCGGTTGTTGCAGGAGTTGTCGGAAGATGAGGGCCGAGTTGTCTATCAGCTTGTCAGCGCTCCATGGCCTGTTTCTGACCGTGAAATCATAACCCGCTCAATGGGGTATATGGATCCTGAGACCTCTGAAGTATTTATCAAACTGGAGTGTATGGCAGACTATCTTCCCAGAAACGATAAATATGTCCGTGTTCCTGAACTTGAGGGCGCATGGAACATTGTGCCTCTTTCAGAGAACCAGTGCAGGGTTGTTTTTCGTCTTCATATCGAACCCGGTGGCGAGATTCCATCATGGCTTGCCAATATCGCGGTTATCGACACACCCTACCACACGATGATCAATTTGCGGGAAATGGTCAAGAGAGAGAAATACAAGGTTCCGGTTGATGCTCCGTTTAAAAAATCATCAAAAGATGTTATCCAGAACTATGAAAAGTTTATAACCGTATGATCTGTTGAGGATTTCTTGCAGTCTGCCAATCATTATTTAATTGTGAGTGTATGGATGTTGAGTCAATTCTTCATGGAAAGTGGGCGTTCCGTGTTGAACATAAAGGGATCAAAATATTTTCTTCCAGGGTAAGTGGTTCCGATATCCACGGTTTTAAGGGAGAGGCTGATATGCCAACTTCATTGAAAAAGCTGATCAGCCTTTTTCACGATATGGGGAACTACAGTCGTTGGGTTCATCAGCTTTCGAGTATGGATGTTCTTGAACAAACCGATGGTGTCGAATATGTTATCCGTCAAATCATCAATACTCCCTGGCCGTTACAGAAGCGGGAGATGATTCTGCGTACCGGCCTTGTATCCGCAGGAGAAAATGCTATCGGGGTTACCATGAAGGGAGAACCGGATTATCTGCCAGATAATCCCAAATATCACCGCGTACGCCATTCGACCGGGATGTGGGTTTTTACTCCGACCGACCATGGAACAGTACACACTACTTTCGTGATGCATGTTGATCCCGGAAATGATGTGCCTGTTCCGGTCAGTAATACCGGAATGTTCGAGGTACCGTTCTATTCACTCAACAACATGAGAACCCTTGTAATGGATGTTTCGTATAATCCGCCCTACCCGAAGGAGATAGAGCAGCATCTCTCTATTGTTGAAGATACTCCTGATAAACCTTGAGCAGTTTTTCCGGGTTTACGGGTACGGCACCCACCTCCTGACAAACCGTTCCGGCAGCAAGATTAGCGATGATAGCATTCGTCACAATGTCGATATGTGCGGCTGTACCAAGAGCAAGTATGCCGATAACGGTGTCTCCTGCTCCTGAGACGTCGGCGACCTCCAGCGATGTTGCGTCAATATGGGTAAACGTCCCATTGTAGACAGTCATCCCTTTATCACTTCTGGTCACGATGATGGCTTCAGCCTCCAGTTTTTTCTGAAGCAGGAGGCAGGCATCCTCAACCTCACGATCGTTATTGTGCAGGATGATGCCCAGAGATGCAGCCATTTCCGAAAGGTTTGGTTTGAAAATCGTACACCCTTTGTATGCGAAGAAGTTTTGATGTTTTGGATCAACAAGAACCGGGACGTTGTGGCTCTTCGCGGAAGTAATAATCTTTTGAATGAGTTGTGCTCCGAGGAGCCCCTTGTTGTAGTCTTCCAGAACGATTGCGTCGACCGAATCGATCACAGCCTCAACCGAGCCGAAAACCGCTCGCTCAATTTCCGCATCAATCTCTTTTCTGCTTTCGAAATCCACTCTCGTGATATGATGGTTTTGCGAAAGGATTCTTGTTTTGCTTGTTGTTGGTCTGGAAGGATCGCAAATCAAGCCCTCGGTTGCAAGCCCATGATTACGAAAGAGATCAAGGAGTATTTCCCTGTTACTGTCTGCCCCGGTAATACCGATCAATATGGTTTCCGCTCCGAGAGAGAGCGTGTTGAGCGCAACATTTGCAGCCCCCCCCAGTCTTGAGTCTTCGTGGGTAACATCGACAACCGGTACCGGATATTCCGGTGAAATACGTGAAACATGGCCGAAAATATACTTGTCGAGCATTATGTCGCCTATTACAGCAATTCGTTTACTGCGAAAAGAGTGTAAGATGCTTTTTATTTGGCTGGTTGTCATAACGTCTTGTTTTGTGATGTTTTCTGTCGGTGTTCAGTAAAATAAAGGAACAAAAACCATTCCCGGCAATGAAGTTATTATTGTATCATTTTATTTTTTGCTATTTTTTGTTATAATTAAAGCTAAGCATTTTTAAGCTTTATCTGAAAAAAGCAGGAACCAATGTTCGATAGTTTAAGTGATAAATTAGAGGCCACCTTTAAAAAACTTGCGGGTCAGGCCACCATTAACGAGATTAACATTGGTCTCGCCATGCGCGATATCAAGCGAGCTCTTCTTGGTGCTGACGTCAATTACAAGGTTGCAAAGAAATTAATTGATGATATAAGAGAGAAATCTCTTGGCGAACAGGTCATCAAAAGCGTTTCCCCTGCGCAGATGATCGTCAAAATCGTTTATGACGAGCTGACGGAGCTGATGGGTGGAGAGCAGAAGCCCTTGAACCTTTCTCCAAAAAAACTGCCTGCGGTTATCATGGTTGCCGGTTTGCAGGGTTCCGGGAAGACCACTTTCTGCGCCAAACTGGCATTACGTTTAAAAAAGAGCGGCAAACAGCCGATGCTCGTTGCGGCTGATGTTTATCGTCCTGCGGCAATTGATCAGCTTAAAGCACTCGGTCAGCAGGTGGATGTCCCTGTTTTTGCCATTGAAGAGCAGGATGCCATGAAAGCAGCGCTTCAAGGATTGGAGGCCGCCCGCTCTGCTGCGAAAGATGTTGTTATTGTCGATACTGCTGGTCGTTTGCAGATTGATCAAGTCATGATGGCAGAGGCTGAGTCCTTGAAGCATGCACTCAAACCTGACGAGCTTCTCTTCGTTGTTGACTCCATGATGGGCCAGGAAGCGGTCAATACGGCCAAGGCATTTAATGATCGCCTTGATTTTGACGGCGTAGTACTGACCAAGCTTGATGGCGACTCAAGGGGTGGTGCGGCGCTATCCATCCGGCAGGTTGTTGAAAAGCCGATTAAATTTATCAGCATCGGAGAAAAGGTTGACGACCTTGACCTCTTCTACCCCGATCGTATGGCCCAGAGAATTTTGGGAATGGGTGATATCGTCAGTTTTGTTGAAAAAGCACAGGAAAACCTCGATCTTGAGAAGAGTCTTGAGATGCAGAAAAAGTTGATGAAGAACGAGTTTGATCTCAACGACTTTTTCGACCAATTGCAGCAGCTCAAGAAAATGGGATCAATTCAGGGATTGATTGAAATGGTGCCAGGTCTGAACAAGATGGTTCCCAAACAGGATCTTGAAAATCTTGACTTCAAACCAATTGAGGCCATGATCAATTCCATGACAAAGCAGGAAAAGATGACTCCCGATATCATTAACGGCAGTCGTCGGCAACGTATTGCACGAGGCAGCGGAACAAAGGTTCAGGAGGTCAACCTTCTGTTGAAGCAATTCGGGGAGATGAAGAAGATGATGCGTTCGGTATCAAAGCTCTCTCAGTCCGGCAGAAAAATTACTTCGCAGAATCTTGCGCTTGACAAGTTTTTAAAACGATAGATTGCACATTCACGGTTACCAGTAAACATTAACTAAAATATTTGAGCCTTGGTAAAGATTAGACTGAAAAGAGCAGGAAGAAAAAAATTGCCGGTATACCAAATTGTCGTGGCCGATGCGCGCTCTCCAAGGGACGGCAAATTCCTTGAAGTTGTTGGCACTTATCAGCCAACAGCAAAACCTCATGCTGTCACTATTAAAAAAGATCGTATCGTTTACTGGATGCAGACTGGCGCACAGCCGACAGCAACAGTGAACAGCCTTATCCGCACCACCGGACTGCTGTATGAACTCAGGCTTAAAAGCATGGGTCGCAGCGAGGCTGAAATTTCAGCAGAGATGGAAAAATGGCAGGAGCACCAGGCTGTAAGACGTCAGAAGAGGCTTGCATTGAAATCACATCGTCGCAGCGCCAAGAAAGAGGCTGAAGCAAAAGCTGCCACCGGTGGAGAGGCCTGATCACTCATGTACAGTGAGGTCAGTGTGGAACTCTATCTGACAGGTATCATCCTCAAACCAAAAGGGTTGAAGGGTGAGGTAAAGGTGGAGTTGATTACCGACTTCCCTGAAAGTTTTCTTTCCCGCAAAAAGTATTTTGCGGGAAAGAGTGTTGATTCGGTTCAGCAGTTGGTGGTCGAGAAAGCCGTACTTGGCGGCGGGTTTGCATGGTTGTTCTTTGAGGGAATTGACAGTATGGAAAAAGCTGAAGCACTTGTTGGCTGGAAATTGTTTATCAACGAAGAGCAGCTTTTGCCGCAGCCCCCTGACCGGGCATATCTGCATGAGATTATCGGAATGAAGGTTCTTGATGGCTCACGCAGTGAGGTTGGTACGGTTACCAATGTTCTTGCCATGCCGGCACATGATGTTTATGAAGTCCTGGTTGGTGAAAAAAAGATTCTGCTGCCTGCTATAGATGAGTTTGTTGAAGAGTTTAATCTTCGTGAGCAGTATATGGTCATCCCAAGATTTGAGGAATTTCTGTAAATGGTTGTGCCTGAAACCCCTTCTCAGCTCAGGAATGCCATAAGGATTGATGTTATTTCTGTCATTCCCGGCTTTTTTGATTCACCGCTTGATAATGGATTGTTGAGCATTGCGCGCAGAAAAGAGCTCGCGGACATATATGTGCATAACCTGCATGACTATGGATTGGGCAGGTACAGGCAGGTGGATGATTCACCTTTTGGAGGTGGTGCTGGCATGGTGATTCGTCCGGAGCCAGTGTTTGCCTGTATAGAGGCACTCAAGGCCGAAAGAGAATATGATGAAGTGATTTTTCTTTCCCCGGACGGGGAACTGTTTGAGCAGTCTATGGCAAACAGATTTTCAAGGATGCACAACCTTATTATTCTCTGTGGTCATTACAAGGCCGTTGATGAAAGAATTCGCCAGAAATTGATTACCATGGAAATTTCCATTGGTGATGTTGTGGTTTCAGGCGGGGAGATACCGGCACTCTTTTTGATGGATGCGCTCGTGAGGGTTATTCCAGGTGTTCTTGGTGACAGTGAGTCGGCACTGACCGACTCTTTTCAGACGGAACTCCTTGATTGTACCTACTATACTCGTCCGGCAGAATTCAGAGGGATGAAGGTGCCTGAAGTGCTGTTGACGGGTCATCACAGCAATATCGAGCAGTGGCGCAGTGAAAATGCTCTTGAGCGAACACGCAAGCGTCGGCCCGATCTTCTCGATAAAGAGTGTTTAGAATTAAAGAACAAAATAACGTAAATAGTTGTCGTCATGGATCAGTTAATCAAGTTGGTTGAAGCCACCCAGGCTGTTACAGATTTTCCGGAAATCAATCCGGGTGATACCGTCAAGATTCAGTTGAAGGTTATTGAGGGAGAAAAAGAGCGACTTCAGGCTTTTGAAGGCGTTGTCATCAGCGACAGGGGTGCTGGAGGCAACAAGACCATCACTGTCCGCAAAATTTCTCATGGTGTTGGTGTTGAAAGGATTATTCCGGTCAATTCACCCAACATTGAGAGTGTTACGGTGGTCAAGCATGGCAAGGCAAGAAGAGCAAAACTCTTCTACCTCCGCAAACGTACTGGCAAAGCTGCACTGAAAGTCAAGGAACGCAAGATGGCAGAGAGGGTCTGAGCTTGTTTTTTGGTAATCCGGCAGGCTGCGGCTTTGCCGGATTTTCCTTTTCAGTTTTTTTTCCCGCTGCATCCCGCTTGATGTGGAATTATTCTTCATGGCAAAATCCTTTCAAGGGGATATCTGCTTTTGTTGTCAGACAATACCTTTGCCTGCGCCTCTTTTCCCCCTTTACTTCTTTCTCTGAATGACGTTGAGCTTGAACAGCCGGAATATCGAACGCTTCCGTCAACAAATTTTTGACTTTTACCAGTTGAACAGAAGAAGTTTTCCCTGGAGGGAGACTACCGATCGTTATGCAGTCATGGTCAGCGAAATCATGTTGCAGCAGACGCAAGCCGACCGGGTTGTGGGAAAATTTCTGGCCTGGATGGACACTTTTCCTGATACAGAGACTCTTGCTTCTGCAACCCTCAGGGAGGTGCTGATACTCTGGAGCGGCCTTGGTTACAACTCACGCGGCCAGAGGCTTCAGAACTGTGCAAAGGTGATCATGGAGCGGTTTGATGGGGTTGTGCCCGCCCGCCCGGAGCAGCTTATAACCCTTCCGGGCATAGGGGAGTATACCTGCCGCTCTATTCCGGTTTTTGCTGACAATCTTGATGTTGCTGCTGTCGATACCAACATTCGCCGGATCATCATTCACGAATTTTCCCTGTCGGAAGATACCCCGAAACGGGAAATCCAATCCGTCGCAGAGCTGCTCCTGGCGAAAGGTCGAAGCCGTGAGTGGCATAATGCCCTCATGGATTATGGATCGATCAATCTTACCAGCCGCAGAACAGGAATTCGTTCATTGACGAAACAGTCGAAATTCCAGGGTTCAAAACGCTGGTATCGCGGCAGACTGCTGAAAGAGCTTGTCGCTTCCGAATCTCTCTTTGTTGAAGAACTTGAAGAAAAATATGGCGACTGTCCCTGGGGTTTGCAGGGAATTATCGACGGACTCGTTCGTGAAGGGCTTGTTGATGAGGATGAGGGTTTGAATGGGCAGGGGAGAGTTCTGAGAATCAGGGAAGAGTAAAAGTAGCTCACTCCTTTTGATGCAAAGAAGCAGACTCATATTTTTTCCCGTCAAACTCGACTGATATCCCCTGTTTTCGGCAGTTCAGCAAATGAGGTATGTAATCGTGGTGCCCCTCTGCTGGCCTATTCTGAGTTGTAGACCATATTGAGCGCATTGTAAACCTTGTCTATTTCAGAGGCGTACCTTGCACTGATCTCCTTGCGCTTGAGTTTCATCGTCGGAGTCATATGACCGCTCTCAATGGTGAATGCGGTTTCCACAAGCAGGAACTTGCGTACCTTTTCATGAGTGGCAAGCTGTCGTGAAACCGTGCGGAGCAATTTTTCAAAAATTTGCTGAACACTCTTGTTTTCAATCAACTCTTTGTTACTCGCAGCCTGAATTCCCTCTGCGGCAGCAAACTCCTTCAGTTTATTGAATTCGGGAACAATAAGGGCTATGAGAAATGGCCTTTTTTCGCCAATCACAATAACCTGATCAACGTAAGAGCTATCGGAAATAAGATTTTCGATAGGCATGGGGGCAATATTTTTGCCGCCAGAGGTGACGATGATATGCTTTTTACGATCGGTTATTTTCAGATAACCGTCACGGTCGATCACTCCGATGTCGCCTGTATGGAACCAGCCATCTCTGATAACCTCCCGGGTGGCAGCCTCATCATTCCAGTATCCTTTCATGATATTTGGGCCTTTGAGCAGAATTTCGCCATCCTCGGCAATCATAACCTGAACGTTTTCAACTGCCGGGCCTACCGTGCCATACTTGATTTTTTCCGGGCGATTGACATGGGTTACCGGAGAGGTCTCCGTAAGGCCAAATCCTTCCAGAATACTGATATCAAGTGCCTGAAAAAATTCACCGATCTTTTGAGGGAGGGCAGCTCCCCCGGAGACAAAATAACGCAACCTTCCGCCAAACTTATTTTTGATTTTTTTATAGACCAGTTTTTCTGCTAAGGCGTGCTTCGCGGAAAGCAGTTTTCCGGCAACTCCTTTTTCATTGATTTCCTGGTGGTACTTTTCCCCCGTTTTCAGCGCCCAATAGAATATTTTCTGCTTTATGGCACTTTGAGAGGAAATCTGTTTGAGTATGCCCATCTTGATGCGGTCGAACAGTCTCGGAACGGTAAAGATGATGGTCGGACGGGCTTCACTCATGTTCAGTGAAATCGTTTCAATACTCTCAGCCAGGTAAATAGCTGCTCCGCAGGAAAAAATCAGGTAATAACCCCCGGTTCGTTCATAGGCATGGGAGAGTGGCAGGAAAGAGAGGCTGCAGTCGGATTCATCAAGACGCATGATGGAGGAGCAGGACTTGACGTTTTCACAAATGTTACGATGCGTAAGCATGACTCCTTTCGGAAGCCCTGTTGTACCTGATGTATAGATGATCGTTGCAACATCGTCAGGTTCGACAGGTACGCCCTCAAGGCACCAGGGTTTTTCTGCAAGAATTTTTTCACCCCTTGCTTTGGCCTGATTCAGATCGAGAACATCTTCGATGGTCTCTTCGAGGCGGTTCATAACCACCACAAGAGTCAATTCCGGAAGATTTTGCCAAATCGAAAGGATTTTGCCGAGCTGAAGCATGTTTGAGACAATAATGCCCTTCGCGCTGCAGTTACTAAGGATGTATTCAATCTGATTGGCTGGCAGGGAGGGGTAGAGCGGCACATTGATTGCCCCGATGTTCAGGATAGCCATATCAGACAGGTACCATCCAGGCCTGTTTTCTGAAAGAATGGCGACCCGCTCTTTTGCCTTGATGCCGTTCTGTTTCAGAAACGCAGCAAATGAGTTGACATCTTTTTCAAAAGCACTATATGAGATGGGTTCATATACACCATTGATTTTCCTTGCGAACGGGAATTTTGAACTTTGTCCCCGGTAATGGTTAAAAACCGAAGTGAAAAGCTCGGGCAGTGTCTGGAAGCCAGGATTGATAAGTCCCATCAGTCAAAGATGTTTTCTTGTGGTAAATATCCCCTGTGGGGAGAAAAGTCCGGCATTTCACCGGGTGGGCAGTTATGTTGTATCCTCCATCCGGAAGGGCGATTTATGGCGTTCCGAATGATTAATAAATATTTAACGATACATTCTTATCTTTGCAAATTGTGCAAATGGGTTTTGAGTGTTTTTTTAGCTTTGTTTCCTGATTTTTTATGCGAATGACGAAAAAAACCGGCAATAACCTGGCTGGTTATATCGGACTTGCTCTTGGACTTGTTCTTATTGTGTTTCAGTTCCGCCAAATTGATTTTGCGGGAGTGGTTGGACGGATCTCGTCAATTGGCTTTTCCTCTGTCTCTATTCTTCTTCCTTTTCTGGCGCTTCACCTTCTGGAAACGTTTGCATGGATAAAGGTTTTTCCTCCAGGTATAACGGCAATACCTTTTTTCAAACTTCTTAAAATACAGTTGATAACCGAAACCATATCCATGACGCTTCCTGCGGGTATGGCTATCGGTGAACCTCTTCGCCCTTATCTTTGCAGTCGCTTTATTGGAATTCCACTTCCGGCAGGCGTGGCAAGTGTCGCTGTGCGCAAACTCATGCTTGGTGTGGCCCAGGGGATCTACACTATTATTGGCGCCATAGCTGGCTTTTCCCTGTTACAGACCATTTCCATTCCGATGATTCCGGCAGGAGTTCTTGGTTACATTATGGTCGGAGCCGGTGTGGCAGTTTTTTCCCTCTTTTTTGTTTTTTTGCTCCTGCTGCTCAATGGAAACGCAGCGCAAAGTGTACACAGACTTCTGATGTTTGTACCATTCAAGCGGGTAAAAAAATGGCTGCTTGACAGGGAGAGTGGATTTCTTGATACCGATGCTGAGTTGAAGAGTTTCGATACCCCTTTTGCAGGACGGCTGATTCTTGTATTGCTCATCTATATTATCGCCTGGTTCATGCTTGCGATCGAGAGTTATATTATCCTTCGCTTGCTTGGTGTTGATATCTCATTTTTACAGGTGCTCTCCATGGATACTGCCATTACCATGCTTCGGGCTTTCTTTTTTTTCATTCCATCAGGACTCGGTATACAGGAATTAGGTTATCGTGTTTTTTTCCAGGCACTTGGATTGTATAATGTTCAGGATTATGGCGCTTTTGTGCTTTTAAGACGTTTTAAGGAGCTCCTTTGGTACACCTTTGGGTACGCAATCATGTTTTTATCAGGGGTTCATCTACGAGATGCAGAGGGAGTTAGTCGGGGAGATTCATGAAAAAGAAAGTATTGTTTATTTGTGGTTCGATGAACCAGACGACCCAGATGCATCAGATTGCCGGGTGGCTGACGGATTATGAGCAGTATTTTTCACCCTTTTTCAGCGACGGCATTCTCGGATCTGCCAGCGACAGGGGGCTGCTTGAATTTACCATTATGGGGCGCAAGCGATCGAACCGTACGCTTGCATATCTCCATTCCAATCACCTGACGATTGATATCGGAGGTCTTGCACATGCTTATGATCTTGTCGTGACCTGCACTGATCTCATCGTACCGAAGCATATCCGGCGCAAGAGGATTGTTTTGGTTCAGGAGGGTATGACTGAACCGGAAACGGTGTTTTTCCATCTTGCAAAAAATTTTCAGTGGATGCCTCGCTGGATTGCCGGTACGGCAACAACAGGACTCTCTGATGCCTACGAAAAGTTCTGTGTTGCCAGTGAAGGGTATCGTGAACTCTTTATACGCAAGGGGGTTTCTCCGGCAAAACTGGAGGTGACCAGCATACCAAATTTCGATAATTGCGAGCAATATCTTCAGAATGATTTTGCTCATCGTGATTATGTGCTCGTCTGCACATCGGATAACCGTGAGACGTTTATTTATGAAAATCGGCTTAAAAATATCAGGAAATATCTTGCGATGGCCGATGGCAGCCAGCTTCTTTTCAAGCTGCATCCCAATGAAAATATTGCACGGGCAACACGGGAGATTGAACGTTATGCTCCCGAAAGCCTTGTTTTCAGCGAAGGCAGAACTGAAGAGATGATTGCCAACTCCCGAATGCTGATTGCGCAGTTTTCATCCACGATTTTTGTAGGGTCTGCTCTAAACAAGATCGTGCATTGTGGTCTGCATCCTGACGAGCTAAAATCGCTTACCCCTTTGCAGAATAAATCTGCAGCAAGGAGAATTGCTGATGTCTGTCGGCAGGTTATTGATGGCTGAACGAAAACACAACTATTTTCCATGCATACGGTAGCAATTATTCCTGCAAGAGGCGGGTCGAAAGGGCTTAAAGAGAAGAATATTTATCCTGTGGCAGGAAAACCACTGCTTGCATGGACCATTTTGCAGGCATCAGCCTCGACAAGTGTTGAAAAGGTTTTTGTTACAACTGATGACAAGGCTATTGCTGATGTAGCACACGCATACGGAGCAGAGGTGATTGTGCGTCCGTCGGAACTTGCGGGCGACAAGGCAAGTTCTGAATCGGCCATTATGCATGCGCTCTCTGTTATTGAACGGGAGTACAACATGCCGCTCGAGATGATTGTATTTTTACAGGCAACCTCACCCTTGCGCAAACCTGATGATATTGATCGGGCAGTAGCACTTTTTTGTCAGGAAGGGGCCGATTCGCTGATTTCGGTCACCAGAGCTGATGATCTTACCCTGTGGGAATCAAGGGCGGGAAAATGGGAAAGTGTCAATTTCGATTACCGCAATCGAGGTATGCGACAGGATCGTCCAACACAGTTTATTGAAAATGGTTCAATCTATCTTTTCAAGCCGGAGATTCTTGCCGCCTTTGGCAACAGAATCGGTAAAAAGCTCTCTGTCTATGAAATGGAGTTTTGGCAAACATGGGAGATTGATACTATCAAGGAAATAGATTTAATTGAATATTACCTGTATAAAAAAAACCTGGCAGGCCGGGATGTAGCTCCACAGAACTATTAGACTTACCGTTTTTATGAATTTCTTTTTATCCACCGACCTTGTTATCGGGGTTAACGAAGCCCTGAAGTTGAATGAGCATCTCTCACAATTATCTGTGAAGAAACCGGGAATCATCTACGATGCCAATGTGGCTGGCAGCCTTTATTTTCAGTCCGTATTAAAAAATCTTACCTCCGTCTATACAAACGCAGTGATCTACTGCAACGAATTTGCCGGAGAGCCCACCTATGCCCACCTGGAAACAGTAGCTGAATTTTTCCGCAGCAATCCGCCTGACGCTCTTGTTGCCATAGGTGGCGGAAGCTCTCTCGATCTTGGCAAAGGTGTAGCCCTGCTTATGACGAACAACGTTCCGGCACTTTCCCTCAAGGGATTTCCTTCCGGGGTTAATGATCCTCTGCCACTTGTAACGGTTCCCTCACTTTTGGGCAGTGGCGCTGAAGTCAGCTTTAACGCGGTTTTTATTGACGAAGCTGAGGGACGCAAACTGGGTATCAACAGCAGGAAGAATTTCCCGAAAAAAGCGGTTATCGATCCGCAACTCTCTATGACAGCGCCTCTTGAAAATGTGATTGCTTCGGCAATGGACAGTCTTGTTCACTGCGTTGACAGTTTCGGGTCGGTCAAGCATACCGCTTTGAGCCGGATTTTTTCTATAGAGGGATTTCAGCGCACATTTTATGCTTTGCAGCAGAACCAGCTTGATCGGGCGGAGTCTCGTCTTGATCTTGCTCTTGGCAGTGTTTGCGGTACGGTGGCGCTCATGAACTCCGGAGATGGTCCGACCAATGGTTTTGCCTACTATCTTGGAGTGAAACATCGTGTCCCTCATGGTCTTGCCGGAGCAATCTTTCTCAAGGAGGTCATGCGCTACAACCATCTCCAGGGTTATGAAAAGTATGCCCTTCTTAATCCCATGCGTTCGACCCCTTCACCAAAAGAGGTGACCATTGAGCTGCTTGAAGAGATGGATGAACTCTATCGTCAACTGCAGATACCTACCCTTGTTCCTTATGGATACGGCAAGGGAAGCGTAACCGAATTTGCGCACAACGCATCGGAAGCACTGAAAGGATCTTTTTCAGGTAATCCGGTTGAATTTACCGAAGAATCGGCAGTGGCCGTTATTTCTCAATTAACCTAACAAAAAGAGCAGGATACCATATTATGGCTGGCGCAGAATTAATCGGTCGTGAAGAACTGGCTGAAATACAGGAGCTATTCAGCAGGGAAAAGGTCAATTTATACCGTTACGGCGGGGGGAATTACAAAACAAGGGAGTTCGAAGAGAAATTTGCCGCATGGATTGGGGTGAAGTATGCCCATGCAGTTTCTTCGGGCACGGCTGCTATCCATTGTGCTCTTGCCGGTGCAGGTATTGCTCCCGGTGATGAGGTCATCACAACGGCATGGACCTTTATTGCCCCTGTGGAGGCCATCAGTGCGCTTGGAGCGGTTCCTGTGCCGGTTGAGCTTGATGAAACCTACCATCTCGACCCGCTGGAAGTTGAAAAGGCTATTACTCCTGCGACAAAAGCGGTGGTGGCCATTCCCATGTGGGCTTCGCCAAAAATGGATGAACTTTCGGCTCTCTGCCGGGAACGCGGTCTAATTTTGATTGAGGATGCAGCGCAGGCACTTGGAGCTTCATATAAAGGGCAGAAGCTTGGTACCATTGGCAGTGTTGCCTCGTTCTCGTTTGATGCAGGCAAAACGCTTCATACCGGTGAGGGTGGAATCATTGTGACCAATGACAAGGAGATCTATGACCGTGCTGCCGAATTCTCTGATCATGGCCATATGCACTTGCCAGGGTTACCACGAGGCAAAGATCCGAGGCGTTCAAAAGGGCTTAATTTGCGTCTCAGCGAAGTGACTGCAGCCATCGGTCTGGCCCAGCTCGCCAAAATTGATACGATTCTGTCGATGTCAAGAGAGAACAAGAAGAAAATCAAGGAGGCTATCCGTCATCTTGATAACATTATTCTCAGGCCATTCAGTGATGAAGCTGGCTCACAGGGAGATACCCTGATTTTCAGGGTCAGGGATCGCGAAGCCGCCTTGCAGTTTGAAGCGCATCTGACCGAGCATGGTTTCGGTACCAAAATTCTGCCGGAAGCCCTCGACTGGCACTATGCAGGAGTGTGGGGACACCTTCTTGGAGAGTATGACCGGTATCGTGGTCTCGATCTTGAAGCACTCTGGCCAAAAACCGGCATTATGCTGCGCAGCAGTATTTGTCTGAACATTCCCGTGCTGATGGACGGGGAAACGATTGAGAGAGTGATCAACGCTATAGTTTCCGGTGCGGAAAAGATAGGGTAGTCTGGTAAACTGATAACAAAAAAAGCCTGCGCAGTGCAGGCTTTTTCTGTTTATATCAGGGAGGCGAAGAGCGGACTCGAACCGCTGTAGAAGGTTTTGCAGACCTCTGCCTAACCACTCGGCCACTTCGCCGTTACGAGAGTGTTAAGGTAAGAAAAAAGTTATTCTTTACAAATCCGTACACCCTTATTTGTCTCCTCTGGGGATAAACATTATTTTCTGGCAAAAGGGTCTCCGCTTTTCATTCCCTAAATCGGGCAATGCTCATGACCACAGCTATCTCTGTTTTACTCTTTCTCCCACTCTTTCTCCTTCTTGCCTTTGTTGCTTATCGTATCGTGCGGGATGCTCCACTGAAAATTGAACTTCAGCGTCTTCAGGGTATCGAAGATGAGGCACGTTCATCCACTTTGCGGCTTGAATCGAAATCCCTGGAACTCGAAAACCTGCGGATTCAGTTTACCCGTCTTGAAGCTGATATGGCAAACGAGCAACGCAGCTCATCGGAAAAAATAGCTCTTATGCAGGAGTCGGAAACGCGATTGAAAATCGAATTTGAAAATCTTTCAAACAGGATTTTTGAGGAGCGGGGCAGGGCGCTTGGTCTCGAAAACCGGGAACGAATGGATGCTCTTCTGCAACCCTTGCGTGAACAGCTTGACTCTTTTCGCAAACGGGTTGAGGAGGTGCATAGCCGTGATACAGAGCAGTCCACACGCCTCATTGAACAGGTGCGTCAACTGCAGGAGTTGAGCGGGAGGGTGAGTGATGAGGCCAACATGCTGGCACGAGCCATAAAAGGTGACTCGAAAAAGCAGGGTGATTGGGGTGAGATGATCATTGAAAGGATTTTTGAGGCTTCAGGTCTTGAAAAAGGTCGTGAATACCTGGTACAGGAGAGTTTTCGGGCGGAGGACGGGATACTCAGACGTCCGGATTTTATGGTACTGTTGCCTGGAAACAAGGCGGTGATAGTTGATTCCAAGGTCTCGCTGACAGCTTATGAACGATTCTGTTCTCTCGATCAGGAACCGCAACGCCAGACAGCTCTCAAAGAGCATGTGCACTCCGTGCGGCGTCATATTGGCGATCTGCAGGCAAAAGAGTACAGCAGTATCGCTGGCAACCGGACGCTCGATTTTGTTATCATGTGCATTCCTCTCGAACCAGCCTGGCAGACCGTTATGCAAAATGATCCGGAGTTGATTTACGATCTCGCAGGCAAAGATGTGGTTTTGTGCGGTCCCACAACGCTGATGATCACCCTTAAACTGATTGTACAGATATGGCGACGGGAGAATGAAAACCGCAATGCCGAACTTATTGCTGAAAAGGCAGGACGGATTTATGACCAGGTTTTTCTTGTAGTCGAGGCTATGACAGAAGCACGTAAAAAACTTTCAGGAGTTTCAGACTCCTTTGATCTGGCTCTGAAACGGCTGAAAGAGGGACGTGGAAATCTTGTTGGCAGGGTTGAAGAGATTCGCCGGCTCGGTGCCAAGGTAACGCGCCAGATACCGCCAGACCTTGTTGCGGATGCGGAAGATGGTGCGGTCGAAAGCGAGTAAACGAGGCTTATGATCTTGAGTCATCATAGGCCTTGATTTCACGCTCGATCTTTGCACCCTCATTGTTCAGGGCGACTTTAAGATCATAATCCATCTGCAGTCCAAACCAGAACTGGGGCGGGGTACTGAAATAGCGGGCAAGACGCAGAGCGGTTTCGGCGGTTATACACCGTTTCCCGGCAATAATATCGTTGATTCGCCAAACAGGGATATGAATATCTTCGGCAATTCTGTTTTCGCTGAGATTCATGGGTGTAAGGAACTCTTCAAGCAGAACAGTTCCAGGATGAAGCGGCAAAAATTTTTTAACAACCATTGTCCAATTTCCTCATGGTAACCATCATTTGCAATATGTGAACCGCGCGCAAACACGTTACCATTTTTTTATCGATTTCACCTCTTTTATTCTTCTCTCTCCTTACAAGGGATTTTTTTAATTCTTTGCCTTACCTTTTTTTCTTCGTAATTGTTGAAATAAGAGTTCAGGGATAGCGCTTGCAGTCAAGGTTGTTCCCTTGATGGCTCATGCCATGGCGACCTGCCAGAGAGCGGCTGATCGAATATATCCTGAAGATAGCTTGTGAAATCTCAAAACCTGGTCTGCGTAACAAGGCACATATCCTCTTGATTTCAAATAAGTATGGGGTGCGTAGTTTTGACGTGACGGAAAAACCTGCTGTGGGAACGCTCTCAATTCGTCGTTTAACCTGTCAACATCATGCGGATCGTTGTCGGCGGACACTCCTGATTATTACTAAGATAACAAGCTGCACCCGTTGCGTTAACCGCATGGTTTACAGCTTGTTATCTCTTTATTTTCAGGATTTCGATGAACCACCCTTGCCGGGTTTATCAGCGCGGCAACTTTTTGTGCATGTCGAAATTCCCAGCAGGGTATAAAGGGGACAAAAACCTGCAAATGACGTCAGAAGAGGAACAATTCCAACAGCTCCCCACCACGACTGTGTTGCGAAGCCTGCAAGTATGATTGCAACTCCGACGCCGACACGGATTTTTTTATCGATTTGTCCAATATTCTGTTCCATAAATTCTCACTTGTAAAAGATGAACCAGCCTCGCTGGCCAGAAAAAGACAACATATCGCTCGAAGTTACAATCTCTTTTCATGAGAAGCAATCTTTCTCTTACAACTATTTTTCGCAACCGTATCGTATGATAACGCTGGTGAGCAAAATTTCAATGGTACTGCAAGGTAGAAGAGTGGTGACTGGAGAGGTCTGTGTCTTGATTTGATATAATTTTCGCTATCATTCAGGAGTAATTGTGCCATATGATGAGAACACCTCTTTAATGGAAACATTGTTGATGAGTCATGAAACGGTTATTTCTTTTTTTTTGTGTTGGGTTACTGTTTAACACGGAATCAAATGCCACGACGAATGTTCTGGATGGTCAAGCGATTTTCATCAGAAACTGCAGTGTCTGCCATTCTGTTAACCCACCACCAAAATCAGCGCCGCCTATTGTTCCTCTTGCCTCCCACTATCATTTGCGTTTTCAGACAAAAGCAGAGGGCGTCAATCATCTTGTTGGGTATTTACAATCACCAGACAAGCGAAACGCTATTGATTCACGAGCCATTGCAAGATTTGGTCTCATGCCGGCAAGTCCACTGTCGGCTGTCGAATTGAAGGCTGTTGCCGAATGGGTCTGGGATCAGTACAACCCTGCTATGGGCAGAGGCCGGGGATTCGGAGGGCAGGGAGCAGGGCGGAGACGAATGAATCCGTAGTGAGCTATCCACTGAATTGCTGCTGCTCTGGTGAACAATCGGCAGCCTTCGGTTGCTGGATATAAACGTTTTTTTTATCACTCTGTACGATCGCATCAATACCGTCAGAGAGGGTTTCAGGCGGTATTGATGCAGATTTTTTTTTGATTGTTTCGTTATCTTATCGTACATTTACGATGAACTAAAAAAGAGGATTATGCAAAGATCATTGTTGACCGTTGAGTACAGTGGAGAGGAGGAGTCTCTTGCCCTCTTTGCCAAGGCGCTGAGTCATCCGGTGAGAGTAAAGATACTGACGCTTCTTGCCAGTCAAACATGCTGTTTTACCGGTGAGTTAACAGAACTGATTCCTATGGCGCAGTCAACAATTTCACAGCATCTGAAAGCTCTGCTTGAGGCAGGCCTGATACAGGGAGAGATAAACCCGCCGAAAGTTCGTTACTGCATTCATCGCGAAAACTGGCGGAAAGCCTACTCGGTTTTTGAGCGTTATTTCAGGCCCGATCGGGTATTCGGCTGTAATCATTGCTGAACACAATTTTTTTCATAATCAATCATTTGTAATAAACCCTTAACAGAAAAAAATGAAAAAGATAAAAATTCTTGGCAGCGGCTGTGCAAAGTGCAATCAACTCGCTGATGCGGTGAAAGCGGTAATTGCTGCGGAAGGTATTGATGCATCCGTAGAAAAAGTGGAGGATATGCAGCAGATCATGGCTTACAATATCCTCTCAACTCCGGCCCTTGTCGTTGATGAACGTGTAGTTTGTAAAGGCCGCACCCCTTCTTATGATGAGCTGAAAGAGATGCTGTCAGCCAAACCACAGGGCTGTTGCTGCGGTTCTCATGGCAGCAAGGAAAATGGCAAATCAAGCTGCTGTTAACAGCTATCTGCCCGGCAGGATGAAAAGAGAACAGACGATAACTCAATAGTATCAAAAACGATGGAAAGCATGGGACAACAATCACGCAAAGCGCTTCGTATGGAAAGCGTGAAATGGATTTCCGCTGTTTTTGTTGCAGGAGGGCTATGGTTCCTGGTTTACAACAATCTTGAATGGTTTGCCGCCCTCTCTCTTCAGTTTGTCGGAATTACCCGGACAAGCAGTTTTGGTGAGGCGCTCTTCTTTTTCATCTATGAGGTGCCGAAAGTCCTTCTGCTGCTCACCGCTGTGGTGTTTCTGATGGGGGTTGTGCATACTTTTATCTCTGCCGAGCGGACGCGGGCCCTTCTTTCAGGTCGTCGTATCGGTGTCGGCAACATTATGGCGGCAAGTCTCGGCATTGTGACACCCTTCTGCTCCTGCTCGGCGGTACCGCTTTTCATTGGCTTTTTGCAGGCAGGGGTACCACTTGGTGTTACCTTTTCCTTCCTTATTTCAGCGCCAATGATCAATGAGGTTGCCCTTGCATTACTTTTCGGCATGTTCGGCTGGAAAGTTGCCCTCCTCTATATGGGGATGGGACTCATGATTGCAATTGTTGCCGGACTGGTGATCGGCAAGCTCAAGATGGAGCGCTATCTGGAAGAGTGGGTGCAGAAACTGCAGCAGAGTCAGGTTTCTGCCGAAGCGGAGGGAGAGGTGATAAGCTGGCCATTGCGCCTGAAGGAAGGAGTCAGCCATGTTCGAGAGATTGTTGGCAAAGTCTGGCTTTATATCGTACTCGGTGTTGGGCTTGGCGCTGGAATCCATGGCTATGTACCGGAAAACTTTATGGCTTCACTGATGGGAAAAAGTGTCTGGTGGTCGGTTCCCGTTGCGGTACTGATTGGCGTTCCCATGTATTCCAACGCAGCAGGTATTCTTCCCGTTGTTCAGGCGCTGCTCGGCAAAGGGGCGGCACTTGGCACGGTAATGGCCTTCATGATGAGCGTCATAGCCCTTTCTGCCCCGGAGATGATCATTCTCCGCAAAGTGCTCAAGCCTCAGCTTATCGCCGTGTTTGCTGGCGTTGTGGCTGTAGGGATCATGATCGTCGGTTTTGTCTTTAATCTTGTTTTGTGAATGCATTAGAACTCGTCATATCAAGGAATGTAAACCCTGAGCTGCCGATATGTAGTCCTTCCGCAGCTTTAAAAGAGCACATGCAGTCAAGTAATGGAGCTTTAAAACAATAAAACAGCAATGAAAAAATCAATCCTGATCCTCTGTACCGGAAACTCCTGCCGCAGCCAGATGGCTGAAGGGTTTCTTCGTTCATTCGATTCCTCACTTGAAGTTTATTCTGCAGGTACGAAACCTGCAGCAATGGTTCATCCCCTTGCGGTCAAAGTGATGCGTGAAGAGTGGGTTGACATCAGTACAAACCTCCCGAAAAGTGTCGATACCTTTCTTGAAAAAGCTTTTGATTATGTGATCACCGTGTGCGACGGAGCCAACGACTCCTGTCCGGTGTTTATCGGCAAGGTGGAACATCGGTTACACATTGGCTTTGACGATCCGGCAGAGGCAGAAGGGACAAAAGAGGAGGTGCTTGCCACTTTCCGTCGTGTCCGAGACGAAATAAACCAGCGTTTCAGACAATTCTATAACGAAAATCTGAAAGGAAAATAACAATGGGTATCGCTGCAAAACAGTTGTCGTTTCTCGACCGCAATCTGAAGCTCTGGATTTTCCTTGCGATGGGTGTCGGGGTGCTCTCCGGCTGGCTCTATCCCGCCATTCCCGGTTTTTGGATGGAATGAACTTGCCAAGGCATAACAGTGTATGCTGCTGGGCTTGTCGCTTTCGACTCGATCTTCAATGTGCTTGGCTATTTCTTACAGTGCTGCCGAAATGGCTTGGTATCAGAGCTGTTGCCATTAATATCTATCGTCATCACTGTCTTTATCTATCTTGGGATTTCCTAAATTGCCCTTGTGGCGTCACCAATCTTTCAATTATGACAGTATCCGTTCGATGGATGAGATCGAACAGGCAGACGCGTAGCTTGTGTATCAGTCGCTCTGACAAACATCAGGCATCATCATCTGATTTTCTTCTTTTTGCTTTTACTTTTACAAAGAAGTGTATTAATGTGTAACTTTAGCTGTTTTTTGATATTGATGATGCCAATCTTTTTTAACGCAAAGCCAGCCTGTTTGACACGAATAAATTGATATTGCTGATTGAGCGATCTGGACTGAGGAATTATTAGCGACTGTTTCACTAACAATCATGAGTATAAGCATATGATATTCATCAGTTATCGTAAAGCAGATTCCGAAGACCTAGCATTATCGCTTGCAGGAAAATTAACTGAATGTTTCGGGGAAGATCATGTTTTTCTTGACCGAAATACGATCGAACCCGGAGATCATTGGCGAGAAAAAATTGAAACCGCCCTCTCAAAGACGTTGGTTGTTTTAGCTTTGATTGGTCCAGAATGGCTATCGGCTCATGATGAGAACTTTGTGCGGCGTATTGATCGTGATGACGATGTACTTGCATATGAACTCGCTTTTGCACTTGCGAAAGGTATCAAAATCATTCCTCTCTATCTACATGACCTTAAACCATTGTTGGAGAAAGCATTTCCCGACAGACTAAAAGGGTTGACTCATACACACAGTATGGAATTTGATCTCACGAGGGATCTGGAACGACTTTTTATGGCGATTGTGAATAGAACCGGTCTGGTTTTCACGAATTCCAATAAGCAAATACCTAGTGGAGGCTCATCGACAGTTCAAAAACACAAACCATGTAACATACCGGACTCAATCAGCACAATTTTCAAAGGTCGAACAGATGAGGTTCTAAAGCTTCGAAATAGATTTGAAGATAATCAGGACATGAACAATAATGTTTCTTGTCGTCAGGTCATTTCCGGACTTGGGGGTATTGGAAAGACCCGATTGGCAATTGAATATGCATGGAAATATCAAGAACGTTATAACGCTGAACTGTTTGTTGTGGCAGCTACCCCGGCTCAATTGCGCCGCAGTGTTGCTGATCTGGCTGCGCCGGGCATTCTTAACCTTCAGGAGTGGGAATGCAATCTGGATGATATCCGGATGGTTGCTGTGATCAGTTGGCTTTCTGAGCATCCGGGATGGCTTTTGATCATCGACAATGCCGATAAGCAATCCAGTGTGAAGAGTGTGAAAAAGTTATTGCCAGCACTTCGTCAAGGGCATGTGATCATCACATCACGAAATCATGACTGGAGGTACTCTGCAACACAGCAAGAGATCGATGTTCTGTCTATAGAGGAATCAAAAAAGTTTCTGCTCGAGAGGACAAACGACTTAAGACTCAAAACGCCTCATGATGAAGCTGTTGCTGAAGAATTGGCCAGGGAACTTGGTGGTCTGGCTCTGGTACTTGAACAAGCTGGGGCATACATTCAAAATCGGGATGGAGGGCTTTCACTTGCAGATTATCTAGCCCGATGGAGAGAAGGAGGAAATACCTGCACATGGTGTAACAGGAATGTGAAGCTTTACGATCGAAGTGTATCAATCACGTGGGAAACGACAGCACGAGCATTAAGCCCGGCAGCATTGACTCTGTTTCGTATTCTGTCATGGTTTGCACCTGATCCAATTCCTCGCAGAATGGTCTCGGATCGCAATGTCATTGAGATCATCAGTGCTGCTGTTGAAAAGTCCGGACTGGAAAAAAGTGATATTGATCCGGAACTTGCTCTTGGTGAGTTGATTGCCTATTCAATGACCAAAAAAGTCGATGAACAGGGAACCCCTTGCGTTGGTTTGCATCGGGTAGTACTGCAAATTACCCGGGATCAAATGCCTTTGGAAGTAAAAGCTCCATCAGTAGTAGCTGCGGCTAAAATGCTTGAACTATTTGCTCCGAAAGAATCATACAGGCCGGAGAATTGGATGAAATGGCGGTTGCTTATTTCTCATGCTGAAGCAATTTATAGCATCTTGAGCAAATTAGAAGAGGAGTATTGGAATATTGAGCTGATGAAAATGCTTGCACTGTACTATATGGGGCAAGAACGAAATAAGGATGGAGTTCCAATCCAGCGCAAAGTTTTAAGATGGGTACAGAAATATCTCGACCCTGATGATCCGGAGATCTTCCTCGCCATGAATGATCTTGCGCTGATGCTTGATTTTTCTGCTGAAGAAGAAAAAGAAACTCTTTACAAAGAGGCATTGGATGGACGCTGTCTGGTGCTTGGTGAAGAAAGTGAGGCGGCGGGTGAGACACGTCATAACTATGGTTGTTTTTTGAGCAGTTATGGTCGCCTGGCTGAAGCTGAACCGTTGATGCTTCGGGCATTGAGTACCCATGCGAAAGTCAACGGTCCATTCCATTGGCGGACACTGATGGCAGAGACGAGTCTTGCGGATATCTTTTTGGATAAGGGAGAAGTGGCCAAAGCCGAGGATTTGATTTGTTCTTCACTTGTAAACAAAAAAAAGCATTTGGGTGAAGAACACCCTGATACCTTAAAAAACATGGAATCGCTTGCGTGGGTGCTGGTAAGACGTGCTGATTTCGATGAAGCCGAAAAACTGCTGCTGCAGGTATTTGAAACCAGAAAAAGGGTGCTTGGCTCTGGTGAGCCTTCTACGATTGATACAATGAATGATCTGGCATCATTTTATTGCCGGATTGATAACTGTGCTCAAGCGGAGAAATTGTTAAAGCAAGCTTTGGATTTGAACGAAAATAATCAAGGGTCACAGCATTATCGTACTCTTCGCTCGATTTATATGCTGGCAAATTTTTATGCATTCCTTGGTAATGCAGCTGTTGCTAAACCTTTGTATTGGAAGGCCATTGATGGCATGCGTCTTGACCGGGGATCCGACCGTCCTGAAACATTGCAAATTATGTCCGATCTTGCAAATTTACTTCAGCACTCAGGAGAGCGTATGCAGGCCGAGAAGATTTACAGGGAAGTCATGGAGACAAACAAGCGTGTTCGAGGAGATGAGCATCAAATGACTCTTAACAGTATAAATCGATTGGCAATATTTTATGATGAAACAGGTGATGAAGCAAGCGCTGAAAAAATGTACAGGGATGCTTTGGATGGACTTACAAAAAAACGAGGTACGGATCATCGGGATACGCTGGTTGTTCTTGGTAACTATGCAGAGCTTTTGCGTGAAAAAGGCGATTATGAGGAGGCCGAAAAATTATTCAAAAGCATAGTTGAAACAAATGTGCGCCTCTATGGTAAGGAGCATCTTATGACCTATAACAGCATGAACCAGTTAGCGATATTTTTCACTCGTATCGAAAACTATGAAATGGCTGAACAGTATTTTAACCTTGCATTGGAAGGCAAGCAAAGAATTCAGGGGCCAAAACACCCCGACACACTCATCCTGATGAGCAATCTTGCGGATCTGCTTGCAAAAAAAGGTGAATATGAGCATGCCGAGGCTTTATTTGACAAAGTCATCGAAATTAATGAATGTGAGTTGGGGAAAGAACACCCGAACACGCTGGCCAGTCTTTTAAAGCTGGCGGAGTTACTGGAAAAGTCGAATAAAATCGAAGAATCTTTAAAAATCAGGGATCGATACATTGAGGTAAAGGTGCGAAAAAGTGATACCGCAAGCCTTGTCTCACTTAGGGAGCTTGCTTTGCAGTTTTACCTTAAAGGCGAATATAAACGTGCTGAGGAACTGTTGTTAATTGTTCTGGATCAAAACTTTCAAATACCAGGTATATGTTGCCAGTTGGTACGTCTTTTTATCGTGACAGACAGAGATGATAATGCGCGCAAAATGTTGTCGAAGGCTTTGGAAAACAAAGAAAAGGCAGAGCCTTATGTTATTCCAAGAATTCTCTTTTTACAAATCCTGTTTGATTTTCTTGATGGAAATATACTTGAAGAGCACATGGGTATTTTGAAATCTGTTCTAAAAACAGAACGTGAATTTCATGAATGGAAACTCAAGCCGGTGCTTAATCATCTCGAAAAACGATTGTCGGAGAGTGCTTTTGTTTTTCTAAATGCTCTTTCAGATGCACTTTGTGATAAAAAGAAACTGAAAGGTCTTGATCGTTTTTCTGAATGGTGTTCTGTAGAGCCAGTGGCATCTCAAGGATAATAACGGAATGATAATGAATTTTTAGGGTATTCGTGGAATTTAATGGGTTGAAGTGAAGCATTAATACGTCATCAGACGATAAGATGGTTCCGTTTTCTTAGGTAAAAGAATATTTTGGTTTGGTCGTTTTCGAAGCTTTCTTAGCAGATCGCCGAGACATTTCGAAGGTAGATTTAGCCGTATAGGCTTATTCCTACTGTCTTGGCTGTTTGGTGCTTGCATAGTTGAAGATGTTGTCTCTATGGGTTATCGGCATGGTCATCACCTTTATCATAGGTTTATGTTCTGACTCATTCTATGAGTTGAGATTACGTCAAGCCAAATCTTTATTACTCTATTTCCATTAAATTCCGCGAAGAGCCAATTTTTACAGTGCGGAGAGATACTTACATTATGGGCGAATTATTAAAAAGATCCTGAATAAAGATATACAGTTTAACATTTTAGAAAAATTAAGCCAAGGATCACAACGTGAGCAGTCGCAAAGCATTTCTCATTGGAGCAGAAGAGTATGGTGAGGGATTTGTTTCTTTGCCTGCTGTGCGCCAGGATATCCAGCTTATGAGTTCTTCGTTGGAGGCATGCGGATATGAGGTGGAGATTTGCCCTCCAGAAGTTTTGACTAATGCCAGCGTGCTTGACAGCGTAATTCGCTCTTTCTGTTCAGACGGTGGATCTGAAGATATTCGTATTCTTTACTTTACAGGCCATGGGTTGTTATTGGATAACGTAGACTGTATTATCCCTGCTGGGACATCACGGAAAGATGCTTTAACCAGTCGTAATCAACGAGTTTCTACCGATCTAAGTCAAACGGTTGCAGACTCAAGTATTGGACTTGTTCTTTTTATAATTGATGCATGTCGTGACAAAGCAGATATTCCGGTTACAAAGGGCGGTGCAGAATGGGGGGATCAATCGCGGTTAATGAGGCCTGAAGAGGCTCGTTTTATTCGTTATTTTGGTTGTGCCTCCAATGAGATATGCCAAGTACTTTTGACCATTTCAGAAGAGCAGGCTTCCAGTCTGTTTACGAAAGTACTTGTGGATTGTCTCGATAATGGTAATTGCTTCTCATTGATTCAGTTCATGTATTGTGTTGAGAAGTTTTGCTTAAAAGTCCTTAGTGAACACTCCTATCTTCAAAATCAAAAACCGCGATTAAGTTATGGTGAACTTTCGGCAGAAAAACAAGATGTACTAAAAAGACCCATATTCGGGACAGATGGTAATGTAAGGTGTTTTTCGGTATGGCCGTTGTTTGATCCCAATAAGCTACATTGTCTCGTTGTGATTTCCGAGACAGACCCTCAATTTTCACCTGACTGGGGCTTGAAAGAACTTGTTGATGAAGCACTTGTGGGATCTACAGGCGAAAGAATCTGGGACGCCTTCATTCTTGCTTTCAATCATCAAAAGCTTGTTTCTGGTCAAGAACGTATATTACCGAATACATTTGAGTCATCTGTAGTTTCTTTTGGTGTTTTTTCTGTGACCAATGCTTACACAAATCATGAACGGTTAGATCAGGCAATACGTGCTGTAGTTGAAGCTGATCTCGTGATTTTCGATGTAACCGGTTTCGAACCAGGAGTTATGCTGCTCATCGGAATTCGATCCGCTTGTCGCAGGTCACTCAGTATTTGCAGCTATGGCGGGGGGTGGCATGAGGGACAACCGCTTGAAATTCCTTTCAACCTACAGGAACTCAACATTAATTCACATGCTCCTGAAGAAACATTGGTAGATGAGAATTCTGTCGTAGCACGATTTGTCCGTCGAGTTGAGACCGGATTCCATCAATTGTCGCGACATCCTCGCTATCTTGATCTTCCTGCATTTGATGCATTGAGAGATCTGGGTTCGGACTATGACGCAAGCTCAATTATTGATGTAAAAAAGCGTATTCTTGTTCTTTGTTCATACTCTTTTAATCACTGCAGTAATTGGCAATATGTTAAAAGAAAAGTTAAAACCGTCCTTTGGAATAAAAAGAGATATAAACCTGAAATTGAGAGAATTATTGACTATGGCACCTCCCAGCTTATCTGGCAAAGTCTTTTTGAACAAATTCGTCGGACTACAGGATGTGTAGTAGACTGGTCTGAATACAATGCATCAGTGTTTCTGGAACTTGGAGTAAGGCTTGCTGTCAGTGAATGGGGTGCAGTACACATCATTGATCGTCAATGTCTCACAGGAGGGGAGAAAACACCTGAACATAAACTCGTTCAAACTGATGATATTCATCGACTATTCAATCCTATTACTTATGAATGTCATGACAACTCCTCAGCCCCCTTTGAAGAGGTAGTAGAAGCACTGGTAGAGCGCGATCCCCATCTTGACGGTGATGTTGGCTACAATCGTATTCACCGTGTGCTACTTGACGTTATAGGCAAAGTAAAGGAAGCAAGTCTGCCGCTTGCTGAAGATCTCAAGAGGAGGGCAGATGCTCTCCATAACACGCAGCAGGGGAAAGTTGCGACACCCCAGATATTGTTTTCGGGTAGTCGTGTTAACAAAACGGATAGTGAACGGGCTGCTCTGGAACTTCGCATAGCAGCATGGCTCTATTTGGAATATCGAGTAAAAGCACAAACGACTCAGAATGATGTAGATATCTATCATGACTTGGGTCGTTCGGTGAAAGATGCTCTTTATGATCTTGGTGATAATAATTCAGTTCAACTTGCCTTATATATTGAAGACCAACTCAATAAACTGGAATGAATGTTATGCCCGATTTTTTGAAGATAGTTAGAGATAAACAGGATGAAGCGAAGTCGTATCGGAAGAAAGGCGATGCGATGCGTAAAGTCGGTAAGGAAGATGTTGCGCTTGATTCATTTCGTTCCGGTCTGGCTGTGTTGAATAAAGCCTTGGAGCTGCTTCGACCATACACGGGGGAACTATATTCGATGAGTAATTCTTTGTCCAATGATCAAGACTTACTGTTACGAGAGCTTGTTGAAACTTTAGGTGCTCAGGGAGGTCTATTTCAACGGCTTGGATTACAAAATGAGGCATTAGCTATTTATTCGGAAGGTGCGGAACTGGAGCAGGACTTCGAGCTATCGAGTACCTATAATCGGCTGAATGCAATAAAATCCGATTTGATTCTGGGAAACCAACGTCTTGGGAAGCTTAAACCCAAAATCGAGAAACTTGCTAAATATATAGAGACACGTCTGCGTAGGGATAAAAGTTTGAGTGATAGCGGTTGGGCTTGGGCTGATTTCGGTGACTGTATGGCTTTGCTTGGAAATACAGAAAAGGCTGAATTAGCGTATAAAACTTTTATTGCAAAAGCAGAAATCAAGTCACCGGAAAGAACTCTTGATGTTCTAAAGGGTATGGCATCGGATCTTGAAAGACTGAAGGATCCAGATGTGCAACGTTTGCTGTCTGCGATTGATATTCTCCAGAAAGGACTTACTTTTTCATAATTTTATTTTAGCGGTCATTTATGATCAAATCAGACGTTCTGACACAAGCAATTGCTGATATTTGGGATAAGATAGTAATTAATTCTGGTAGTGATTATGAGCTTTTCGAGTCTGAACTTTTGACACTGTTGCGCCTTCTTGAGGGCTCTAAAGGTAGAGAAGAGGAGTTAGTGCAGGGTTTAATTTTTGCTTTGTTTAAACGATTCGATGCAGCTTATACCCTGCTCAATCAGGCAATTGCACCATATCAAGCGAAAGGCCCAGCTCAGTTTTGTGATGGTGTTAAAAAGCACCGCTATGTTTCTGTACCCGTTTTTTATGGCACGGATCGAGCCTTTGTTGACAAGGTTGACGGAGCCGTTATTTATGGTTCTGAACGTGACGATCTTTCTTTTGGCATTGCCAAAGTAAGCATTCCTGATGATCATAGGATGGGGAAGATAGAAAAAATGAACTTGTGGAGACTGCAATTTCGCGAAGATCCTGAGAAGCATATCGTATTGTTGGGAGTTGAAACATTACCGATAGAGACGTTTGAGATAAATGTACAAAATGCGCTGAAGCAGAGTTCAAAGAAAGAGGTTATGATTTTCGTGCATGGTTACTATACAGGATTTGTTGATGCGCTCACTCGTGCAGCACAAATCGCTTATGATCTTAAATTTGAAGGTTTTATAGGATTGTATAGTTGGCCTTCTGAGGGAGCTCGTACCAAATATGTGGTAGATGAAACCAATGTTAAATGGTCATGCCCTCAGTTTGTAGATTTCTTGCGCGTCGTTAGAGAGAACTTGGGCGCAGAGAAGATTCATATTATTGCTCATAGTATGGGAGCCCAGTTGATTGTCGACACTCTTGCTTTTATGACCTCTTCCTTGGATACACAGCAAGCAAGTATCGGTCAAGTCGTTTTTGCTGCTCCCGATATTGATGCCTCAATATTTAAAAACCTTGCTGGTCACTTTAGCAAGAAAGCTGACCAGTTTACTTTGTATGCTTCATCGAATGACAAAGCTATCATGGCTTCAAAAATGTTTCATAAGTACCCTCGAGCGGGCGATTCTGGCTTGGGTTTAGTGATAGTTCCTTCAGTTGACACCGTCGATGTCACTGCTATAAATACGAGTATGGATGGACATTCTTATTTCGGAGACAATCGGTCGGTTTTGACTGATATTTTTGAACTCATTAAGCACGGCTCTCATCCTCAAGACAGAGCTGGACTTGTCGCAAAGAAGAGATATGGGAAACAATACTGGGAGTTTATTTCGTAGCGAAAAGTTCAGGATTTAGGCTGACATTTATGCTTTTTTCCTGGTGTTACGACTGCGAGCAATTTCAAAATGTTGTGTATTGACCCTCTAAGCAGCAACTGTTTCCTCAATACCGTTGGTAAATATTAAGCCATCAAAAACCTTTGTAATAAGCTGGTGCCCCTGTAGTGTCATGTCACGCATAGAAAGTCGTAGATAAAGCGTTAACTTGTTCTTCATAATCATCCAACCAAAATTTGACTATGAAGAAGTACAAAGTGACCCTGACACAAGAGGAACGAAAGGAACTGGATGCACTCAGCAGCAAAGGAAAGCACGCAGCTCATACCATGCTGAATTCCTTGATTTTAATGGCATGTGATGAGGGCGAATACCAGACTGAGCGATCAATCAATGAAACCATTTCTCGTGTTCTGAATGTCAGCATGAAAACGATAGACCGGGTAAAAAAACGATTTGTAGAAGAGGGTTTTGATATGGCACTTACCGGCAAACCCTCAACAAGAGTGTACAGACGGAAAGCGGATGGTGATTTGGAAGCTCATTTAGTGGCGCTGAGCTGCTCAGCCGCACCTGAAGGACATCAACGCTGGACTCTGAGATTATTGGCAGATAAAGCTGTTGAGCTGGACTATGTGGACAGTATCTCATATGAGACAGTCCGAAGGGTTTTAAAAAAAACGTCATTAAACCCTGGAAGAAGGATGGGTGGATAATTCCGCCACTCGGTGATGGGAATTTTGTAGCACACATGGAGATGGTACTGGACGTTTATAAGCAACCCTATGATCCACTGTACCCGGTTGTCTGCATGGATGAATCACCAAAACAGTTGATTGCTGAAACAAGAATACCGATACCGGCAACTCCTGGGCAGTTGGCCAGATATGATTATGAATACAGCCTGAAAGGTACTTGCATCATTTTCATGGCCAATGAACCGTTGGTTGGCAAGCGGATGGTTCGAATAACGACAAACAGAAAAAGAGTTGACTGGGCAAGATTCCTTGAAGAAATAGCCAATCAGTACAAGAATGCAGAACGGATCATGCTGGTGATGGACAATCTGAATACACATGAGCCCGGTTCATTCTATCATGCATTTAACCCGGAAAAAGCAAAGGCATTATTGGACAGGTTTGAATTTGTGTATACCCCGAAACACGGAAGTTGGTTGAATATGGCAGAGATAGAATTGAGAGTCTTGACGACTCAGTGTTTGGATCGTCGCATTGATACGATTACAAAAGTCAGGTCGGAAGTAGCCGCATGGGAGATGAAACGCAACAATAATAATTCCAAGATAAATTGGCGTTTTACAAACGAAAAGGCGAGAATCAAGCTGTTACGCCTTTATCCGACAATTGAAGAGTGACATGACACTATGCTTTGTGTTCTTCCTGCCAGCACTGTTTCATGCGAGTGATAGATGCCGATGAAAAACCGGCAGGAAGCTCTCCGAACAACTTCTCGAAGCAGGGAATAAAGTTGTTATTGGATAATCCGCCCAGGCAGAACAGTGGAACAGCTTCTTCTATGGCAATGGATTTTCTCATGTATTTCGGAATCAAAGTGCTAACAAACGGTTTGAGTGAATCATGTGATGATCGGCTCCTCGGTACCTTTACAGCAATAGGGCCAGCACTGGTAGTGATCATGCGCACCTGATGGTAGCCATTTTGCGTACCATAGCAGCCTTTCCATCTGCTGTTTTGATTTGCTGATTCTGCTCCATATATGCGGCGATCTCCGCTTCAAACGCCACAGCTAACATTTGTCGTGCTCCAACCCTGATAAGGTCTTGAAGGTTCAGTAACGTTCCGATACCACCAAGCTCTTCCTTGTACTGCGTTCTCATAGGTTCATGCTTCTTTTGTGTTAGGAAAGGTAGCACTTGCCGCTCAGATTTTTACGTCGTTGGCAATACACAACATTTGAATATATCTCTCCTTAACAGGTATTACCCTCCCTACTCACAGGAGTCGAAGTTAACGAATGCCCTCCACTCAAAGGTTTCAAGTTTGACTGCTTGCATAGCATGCGTAATGATTTTTCTTAATTCCGCCATACTTGTGCTTTTTTCGGCTAATTCCACTATTTGGTTCAGTTCATTGGCCATTTTATTTGACCGTTTTGCAACGATCTCATACTTCTGTTGTTTGCCAATGGAGTGTATTGCCGTTTCCCAGAAGGGTAACGTTATCGCCAAGAATATTCCCCATTTTTCAAAATAAAGATGTTTCAGAAACTCTATGTTGCTCAGATGTAAAACAGCAAGAGTTAGCGTAATGAAGAAAAGTATACGTAGATAGTTCCGCAGTAGATGTTCGGTATTTATCATTCGAAATGAGTGTTTTATGTGCCATTTTTTTTGATCGTCAAGCAACCCTGTGATTACAAACTTTTTGGTTGCGCTGAAGTTTTCAGGTATGCCAAGACGATTAATGGTCATCTTTAACTGATTCTCTATCAATAAATCAATCCAGTTGTGTTGAGTATTGTAACGTGGGAATGTTTTCGGCGCAGGCGTCGATACTGTTAAAGAATTTTTATTTAATACAATGGAGGTATATATGGTAGTGCGCAACTGTTCAGCAAGAATACGGTAATCGATCCATTTTTCATACCAACGAAGTTTTTTGCTGATATTGGGCATAGCTTTCGCGCCAAGCATTGAGCAGATTTCCAGCCAGATTATCCAAAATTCATCAGGAAAGAAGATTACCTGAAACACAAGAACTGAAACTGCTATTGCGGAATAAATTGGAATAGCTTTACTTGCTAGAACAAAAAGTTTTTGATAGCGCTTTGCGAGTTCGTCTGCACGGACATAAGTTGGGATAAGGTATTCAAGAACCGGCTCTATTTGCTTCTCTGGCAAATCGACTGCTTTTGCCAGAGTCTTGACTTCATGACGACATTGTGCTGTCAGGAGAGCATGCTCTGTTGTCGTAAGAGATTTGTCTCTGCAAAACTCTACAAACTGATAGTAATTTACAAGTAGCTTGGCTGCCGTTTTAGGTAAAGGGAATTCATAATATTCCGGTATGCAATTTTCCTCCTCTTTGTTTTTCCTTGTCAACAGTAGCTTTGGCGGATTATTAGGATTTTCTGCATCAATTCGGATAATGGTACGCCCGCTTTCAAGGGCATACTTGACGATATCAGCCGTTCCGCCTTTACCCTTTGTTTCCTTGCCGTCCCATATTACAATCAGGATTTCACAGGTGTTGACAATCTCTTTGCCTACCGTCAAATAACCTTTGGAATCTTGCGGGGGCTCATAATAAACTGAGGCTCTCTCGAATAGTTGATTGAATTCAGCCAGTTCTGTGGGATCGGTTAACTTTTTTCGATGTATTTCAAGAGGAAATGGCAAAAACACCTCAAGCCTCGTATCTGGTTTTTCAAGAAAAGAACGTGCTACAATAGTGTCAGCACCCTTTGCTAAAGGTGAAATGACGCTCCATTCAGTAAAGATATTGTCATGATCACAAATTAACTGGTCAAGATAGGTAACAATCCTCTTGACTGCTTCGGTAACCGCTTTTTTCTGTGACAGATTTCTGTGGCCGGTAACACCGATACGAAGATCATAGAAGACTTGTTCTGGCTTGTTAGGCATAACGATTGTTTCTAAGAGGATTATTGAAAAGCCTTATCTCATTTAATCTTTAAAGGTTAGATTTTCAGAAGCTTGTGGCAGGAAGGTTTATCCACAAGATTGGTCGCATTTTTGAAAAATCTTTTCAACCCCTTTCAATGTAATAGATGTTGGTTCTCGAGTATCACCACTTGACCCATCATCAAGGCAATCGTATTCAACAGCAAGAAGTAAATGTACGCCAAGGATATTATTATTTGGAAAAGGTAATTTATTTTTGTTTTCGTGTTTGAAGAACTTTATTAGTTCTCTATTATACTGGTTAGTCGGATCGGTGAGAAACTTAATTGCCCCATAGGTTCCAACACCTGTAAATCCTGAGAGTATCATAACTTGTCTTTGTTCGCCATTTGCTGATTGATGAGGGTTCTTTGCAATGGTTATGACGATACAAGTTTGTCCATGATTGCATTTTACTCCATCTTGATCATTTGCATATTCATCGCATTCCACTCTTGTCCGTCCGTTTGGGCCAAATTCGACCCTATCTTTCTGAGTACTTTCAGGTTCTAAATAGAAAGAACTATTTTTCCTTGGGTGATCAGTTCCTTGTGTTCTTTTATAAAATATAAAAGGTAAATTATCTCTTTTTTGGCCTTGGGAGTGAGGCATGATACCATGAAGATCAGATAGAATAACTTCTGCATAATCACTCACATCCGGGGAACCAACGATAACACAGTTTCTGTCATGGATTTCTTCGCGGATCTGTTTGTGAAAATCAGTTAATTCATTCTGATCAGTGAGTTCGGAAGCCTTTTTTTTGTTTTTCGGTTTTTCTACATTAACCTCCGCAGTCTCATACATTTGCGCGATAAAAAAAGATAGATCTGACACGGTGATAAAGTCCCATTTGTCGATGTTAGTTCGCTTTCCGCGATTTTCATCATGGGAAACTTCCCGTGCACAAGTGTAAACGCTCAATTTTTTCTCTTTCAAAAATGGATCCCATATGTCTTTGTAAAGACGATTTTTCTGTTCTTTTTTGACGTCAGCGTCAATAATGGCAACTATTTGACTCAGTTCTTTTGTGAGATCCTCAATCTTGTCAAAATTCACCTGCCATAGGCCCCTGATGTCAAAAGGAACACTCAAATTCATAGGCCGATTGATGACAGGAATAGCCTCTCTCTCAAGTGCGTGAGCAAGACCAAGTAGGAAAAACATGTAAGCATTTACAGGGTCACGATAGTGAGTCATATCAAATACACATATTTTGGCGGCAATAATTTTTTTGAAAGCATTTTGAATATCCAAATCCTGATCAACTATGATAGTATCAACAGTCCATCTCTCAAGTGTTTCAAGGACATCGACTACCCCTTCAACCTCATTATTTTTATTTTTTTTCACATTAAGAGCGTTTTTAATTGCGATCTCATGCAAATCTAAAACCGGGCCGTCATTATTTACAATATTGAGGATAACAGGTGGATCATCATTAATTAATTTTTGTAGCTCTATCTGCAAAGAATTACGTGTTTCAGATGATAGAATATAGGGCTCCTTCTTGCTTTCTAATAAAATATCAGAGTTAAGAAGGTTCTCAAGCTTATTGTATTCATGGATTATTGCGCTACCAGGCGAAGATAAAAACGCCTTAATATAAGGATTGTCAGCTGATTTTTTTTGAAGAATTCCTATTGACTTGCAAAGGCCATAAGATAGCCCTAATTCATAATAAACATTACCATTTGGCAAAGTTAAATCCACCAAAATAAATGATGAACGAAGAATTCTTCTGCAAATTCTTTCGCACATTACATATCCAAGTTGCAAAGATTGATCTGCTCGTGAAATCTTATACCCTTTCATTTTATTTTTAACATTTGGTGCAATCGCATATGAGTACAAATCATCATATGGAAAACCAAATGGGGATATCATAAAGATTTCATTCGTTTCATAATTTGGCCCATCATATCTGCACTCACGGTTTGTAATAAAACATTTCATCTTTTGTTTTCGGTTTTGATTTACTAAATATGGACTATTCTCATCCCTTTTTTATATAGACAATTTATTAAATTGTGAATGCTGAGATCATAATTATATTTGCATAAAAACAGTGATACTTAAAATATTGAAAAGCTTTATAAGCACACCACAATAATTGATTCTTTAATAAAACAAGGTCAGACACGAATAAGTTATGTAACAATAATTTCAAATTATAGAATGACTTTTTGTTGATCGCTTATTATTTACACTGAAAGTTTTACAATAGTATACCCAGCTTTTCTCAGCATGTAGGGAATGCTTTCTGAAATGAGCCGTCTGTCTTTGTCTTTTTCGTCCTTACTTAATTCATCCCATTTAACAAGCAATGTATGGAGCTTGTTATCCTTGTCGGTTATGAAGGCATGTTCCCAATTTTCATCCATATTTGCTTTAACCCACCGTTCATGTTCCAGCTCGGCCATCTTTTCCAGAATATCAGTTGGAAACACAATATCAGCTTCGTTGTTGCGTCCAGGAGCCATGGCATAACCAAAACGTTCAAGTTTGTTTGGAATGTCGCGCACAGCTCTGCGATTCTGTTCTTTTTCGTGTGCTGGCAGGCAAGCATAAGGCTTCAGTGAGCTGTGGGTCTTTGGTTCTGTTTTCTCGTCGGTAATTTTACCTAAAACATATTTTTCCTTTCTCAGATTTTTGCAAAATAACAGGTGATTCAGTTTGGCCAATGTTTCAAGAAGATCACCTTCGAGTTTCAGTTTGTGTAACAGTTCAATAAATTTTACCGGATCGACATGTAATCTGAGCTGTTTTTCAGGAGGAAGGTTTGACCGGCTGAAATGGGATCTATTCCCCAGACGGCTCATTGCAACAATCGATTCCATGGATCGGGCTCCATGGAGGTATTTGTTTATCTGGAGAAAACCACGGAGGATTCCGGTATCAATTCGCAGTTGATGGTCTTTATCAAGTAATTGTGGTGTTTCCCTCTCGAATATTGAGCGTAGCAAAAGAGCACGGCGAACAATATAAAATGGGTCGTTTTGTTTATTATCTTCTTGCGGGTTCGGACCGAGCACATTGAGGAACCCTTTCAGTCGGCTGATAAAGTCCGGGACTTTTGCATCTGAAATCTTTTTTATAAGCTTTTTTGCTATTTTTTTTGCTTCTTCAATAGTTTTTTTATCTAATGGAGAAGCTTTTTTATTTGCCAACTTATTTGCAAGATCTTGTGTAAGATCTTCTTCAGATAGCAGGTTCATAAAGGAATCAACGTTGGGAAAAGTACCGCCTGCAAAAACAAAAATAGCTTTGCCAATAGGGTGGGTGATTTGGCCTTCCTGAAATTTTCCATCCTGCATCGGTGCTAAAAAGAAGCGTAGCCAGCCGAGTTTTTTATTTTCAAGCGTCGAATCGAACTCATCCCAGAATACCAGCGGTATTTTTCCGGATAATCCGATATCACGAATCTGGTGAAAAGCGTTGATCAGCTCGTCCGGGTCATTGAATTGGGAGAGATTAAAGGTCAGGGTTTTTTCTGCGATTTTTTCCGGATTCGCAACTAAGGCGATTTGCTCAACGGCAAATGATTTGCCAGAACCGGGAGGGCCAAAAACGGCAATTGAAAGAGGTCGTTCTTTTTTCTGTGTGCAATATTCACCGATCAGACTCTGAATGCTTCTCAGTGACTCTATCTCCTGACGATCTACCGTTACAAGTTTTCCGAATTTTCCAATCGGCACATTTTTTAAGGTATTTTTTGTTCCTTGAAGAACAATCGTTTCACTTAACGACTCAAGGCTGTCGTGAGAGCTTGCGGCAAGGATGGTCCAGTGTAGTCGTTGAGATGAATTCTTCACCGTGCTTGCTTGCAGTTCAGCCTCAGCCAGTGGTATTTCAGCGTTTTTTAGAGTTGAAATGACACCTTCAGTAGGGAATTGCAGGCGGGTTACCGGTTCTGTTCCACCATCATATCCGACCGTTTGCAAGTGTCGCATCGCGGTTACGCCGCACTGGACTCCTTGTTTAAAGTCAGGAGCATCACGATTGAGCAGGATCTGGAAAACGATGCTTGCTACCAGAGTCGATGTTTTGCCGATCATCATCCCTTTTCCGGGCGCCCATTCACCCTCCATGAAAAGCGGATCAAAGAGAAGTGTTGGTTTCTTCCCGGAGTTGTGGCGCCCCGGTATGAGTAACGCCCCGGTTGTGCCAAATGAGACGATACAGTACGCTGCATTGGTCAGGCCGTTCACCTCCGGGTTATGGGTCAGCTCCCAGTTGAGTTCCTGTGCAGTTTTTTCCCATGAAATCCGGGCACTTACCTGAATTTTGGATTGCCGTAAATCATCAATAGTCAAGACAGCGACAAGGCGATCAGACACTTTGGCAACAAGATGGCTCCATAAATCTCCTTTTGCTACAGGCGAGGACATCTTTACAATAATCCATGGAGCATTTACATTATGAGCAGGCTCACTGATTGCTTCAGGCCAATTCGCCTTGTTATTCCTGAAGCCAAGGTTGCTGTCGTCGATGACAATAATATCAGCGTTTGCAGATCGCTTCGGTACAGGATTGCCCCGATGTTCTGCAACTCCCTCGGAGGGCAGGTCAAGACCGAGAAAGCGCTCAACCCGCCAGTGAGGTTCACTCCGTTCAGTTTTCTCGGGCACTTTATCGCGGTATTGAGCCCAGACTGCATAGCTATGGACATAGCAAGTGTTGAAAAGGGTAAAAGAGGCTTGCGCAGGTGTATCGGGGCTTATCACCTTAACAGTATACGGAAGATCACTCTCCAATTGTTTCGTCATAGTTGTGATGAGTTCAGCAAGCAGAGCAGCGCTGCCATACTGCCAGTTCAAGTTGCTCCTCGCCTCACCAGTCCATTCGGTTGCTTCCTGCGATGGATGTGCGTGGCGTGCAATGTTCCAGTCCATTGTAACATCACCAGTAACGATAACCAATAATGCGTTCTTGTTTTGCTGCATGAAGAGCGGCATTTAGATGTTAAAAGCAACTACAGATATCCGGGAGTGTCCCCTGCCACCAACTCTGTGATTTTCAACAACGAAGAGGACGCCTTACCGTATAATACAAAAAAAAGATTGTGTTAACTTGGCAGTAATGTGTTTGTATGATGTGCCCGCTGAGTCTCGAAAGTAAGTTGATTGCTGTTCGGGCTTGCCGATCGTCGGATGCGAAAAAATATAATAAAGCTAATCAATTAGCTTTATTATTGGCATATGCTTATAATTTCCTGTAAATATCAGTCGCTTTGTTGTAATTGCATGTTGTTTATGCTTTAAACCAGCATTTATCAGCTTCTGATACACTTGGCAACGTCCTCAAGTCTGCTGATGTTAGATTTGCTTTTGTTCCGAGAGAGAGACAGATTTTTCCGACAGCACTGCGTGCCGGAATGGAAGAGGGTTTGATAGATAAAATAGTCTCTGATAAGTAATCTTCCGCTTGCGATTATTACTTTGGATGACTCATAACCGTTCAGGAGAACAGTAAAGAAAAAATTTTCAGAAAAATATGATACGAAAAATCGCTGTTTTTACTTCCGGTGGTGATGCGCCGGGAATGAATGCTGCAATTCGGGCAGTAACCCGTGCAGCAATCGTCAACAAGCTTAAAGTCACGGGTATTCGTCGTGGTTACCAGGGGATGATTGAAGGCGATTTTGTTGCACTGAGATCTTCTGATGTCAGTGGAATTCTTCAGCTTGGAGGAACCATGCTGCAGACAGCACGGAGTGACGAGTTCAGAACTGCGGCAGGTCGTGAACAAGCTTATCAGCAACTGAAAAAGGCCGAAATTGATGCTGTTGTTGTTATTGGTGGCGATGGCTCTTTTACGGGTGCGCTGGTGATGTCGCAGGAATACAATATCCCTTTTATCGGAATTCCTGCCACAATCGATAATGACATGTATGGGACTGATTATACCATCGGATATGAAACCGCATTAAATTCGGTTGTTGAAGCTGTTGATAAAATCAGGGATACGGCCAGATCGCACGGACGAATTTTCTTTGTTGAAGTCATGGGTCGCGAAGCAGGTTTACTCGCTTTGACCAGCGGCATTGCCTGTGGAGCAGAGGTCATTTTGATTCCCGAATCAAATGAGCAGCATATTGAGCTTGAAAAATTTCTGCATAAAGGGTACAAGAAAAAGGAGACCAGCGGGATTATCATGGTTGCTGAAGGTGATGAAGCTGGCGGCGCCATGAAAATCGCCGAAAAAGTACGTAACGAACACCCTGATCTGGATGTGCGCGTATCAATTCTTGGTCATATTCAGCGAGGAGGCAGCCCAACAGCTAAAGACCGGGTAAATGCTACAAGAATGGGAGTTGCCGCCATTGAAGCCCTGCTTGATGATCAGAAAAGCATGATGATAGGCATCACCAATGAAAAAATTGTTCATGTCCCTTTCAATAAAGCGGTCAAATTAAATCACAGCATCGATAACAATCTGCTTGACATCCATAAGCTGATGAACCGTTAATGGTTCTTGTTGATGGTGAAAAATGATATGATGGTTTGTCAGCCACTTTCCCTAACCCTTGAGCGATTCCGTTATGTTCACCTTTCTTCATGCGGCAGATATTCATCTTGATAGTCCGTTGAAGGGGCTTGAAGCGTATCAGGATGCTCCGCTGGAGCAGATACGGCTGGCGGCCCGACGGGCTTTTGACAATCTCGTGGAGTTGGCTCTCGATGAAAAGGTTGCGTTTGTTTTGCTGGCAGGCGATCTCTATGATGGTGACTGGAAGGACTATAACACCGGCCTCTATTTTGTGAACCGGATGGGGCGGCTGCGCGATGCGGGTATCCCGGTTATCATGGTCTCCGGAAACCATGATGCGGCAAGGCAAATCACCAGATCACTGAAACTGCCTGACAATGTGACCCTCTTCCCGCACCGGAGCGTTGGAACCCTGCTCCTTGATCACTATGGTGTTGCCATTCATGGCCAGAGCTTCTCTTCCCGATCGGTGATGGATGATCTGGTTCGCAACTTTCCCCAGGGTGATCCGGCGCTCTTCACTATCGGGCTTCTCCATACCAGCCTGAATGGTCGTCCGGGCCATGAGCCGTATGCGCCCTGCACGCTGGATGCGCTCCGCTCAAAGGGTTACCACTATTGGGCGCTTGGCCATATTCATCAGCGTGAAGAGATCTGCCGCGACCCTTGGGTTGTCTTTTCCGGCAATATTCAGGGGCGTCATATTCGCGAAACAGGCCCCAAGGGGTGTACGCTGGTCTCGGTCGATGAAGGGCGTGTTGTCTCAGTTGAAGAGCGTGAGCTTGATGTTCTTCGCTGGGCGCTCTGCCGGGTTGATTCTGCCCGATGCGATACCGCTGACTCTCTCTGCGACCTTGTCCGTGAGGCATTTGAAGAGGAGAGGGTAAAGGCGTATGGCCGTCCGCTTGCCGTTCGATTAATCGTAGAGGGGATAACAGCGCTTCATGGCGAACTTCACGAGGATGCGCTTCAATGGAGTGAGGAGTTTCGGGCTGTTGCTGCAAGCTTTGGTGATGTGTGGATTGAAAAGATCATTATAAAAAGCCTGAAGGGTGCAGGGCCGAGGGTGCAGGGGGCAGATGACTCTCCGGTAGAGGCTTTGCTGCAATCGGTTGAAGAGCTTCAGTTTGAAGAGTCAACCTTTGTCGGCCTTGTTCCGGAATTTGAAAAGCTTCGCACCAAACTCCCTCCTGAGCTGCTCAGCGATGGCGACCCATTTAAACCGGGTGAGGAGGAGCTGACTGCCCTTCGTGAAGAGGTGAAGGAGCTGCTGATGGCAAAGATAGGGCATGGAGGACGTCATGAAAATTAAACGGCTGGAGCTGAAAGCGTTTGGCCCGTTTTCCGGTCAGCTTCTTGATTTCTCTTCTCCGCTTCCCGGCCTGCACATTGTGTATGGCCCCAATGAAGCCGGGAAAAGCAGCGCCATGAGAGCGCTTCAAGCCCTCTTTTTTGGCTTTCCCTTGCGCACCTCCGATAATTTTCTTCACCAGAACCAGCAACTTCTGGTGGGTGGATGCCTGGAGGGAAGAGATGGCACGGAACTTGCATTTTTTCGCCGGAAACGAAGCGTGAAAGATCTCTTCGACCAGCACGACAATCCGATTGAGCCATCAGCCCTGACGCCCTGGCTGCATGGTATTGAAAAAGAGCTTTTTCTTGCGCTTTACGGTATTAACCATGAGACGCTGGTTATGGGAGGGCAAGGCATTCTTGACCAGCAGGGAGAGGTGGGCAAGGCGCTCTTCGCTGCCGGGGCAGGGCTTGCCTCACTGAAACCGGTCATTGACGAGCTTGATCGGGAAGGGGAGAGCCTTTTCAGACCACAGGGTTCAAGCAGGTTGATCAATGAGGCGCTGGCTTTTCACAAGGAGCTGCAGAGGCAATCGAAAGAGGTCACCCTTTCGGGGCGTGAGTGGGAGGAGCATCGTCAGGCTCTTGATGATGCAGTGAAGAGGCTGACGGAGCGGCAAAAGAGAAAGCAGGAACTGGAGACCGAAAAAAGAAGACTTGAGCGTTTGCAACAGGCGCTGCCTGATCTTTCAGATCGTAAAAACCTGATGCAGCAACTGGCTGAACTGGGCGAGGTAATCCCTCTTCCTCTGGACTTCAGCGAACGACGTACAACCCTTGAACAGAGGGAGAGAGAGGCCCGCATTCACCATGAGCAGGTCATTGCAAGAGTTCAGGCGCTTCGTGAAAAAATGGGCGGACTATCACTGAACCGGACTCTGCTCGATGAAGCTGTTGTGATTGATGAACTCTATCAGCGGCTTGGCGAGTACCGGAAAGCCAAAAGTGACCGTCCGCAGCGCGAAGGGCAGCGCATCAGCGCCCGAACAGCGGCGGCATCTCTTCTCCGGCAGATCAAACCGGAATTAACCATCAATGAGGTTGAAAGTCTCCGTCCCGGTCTCTCGAAGCGCAGAAGAGTGCAGGAGCTTGCTTCCCGCCATGAAGCGCTTCTCCAGGGAAACCGCAATACCCGGCTTCAACTGCAGGAGATTGAAAAGGCATTGGAGAGGGTGGATGGTGAAAGAGGGCTGCTTCCACCTTTTACTGAAACAACTCAACTTTTGCGGGCACTTCTTGCTGCTGAAAGGGTCGGGGATATCGATGCTCAGATCATTGCTCTGGAGCAGGAGCAGCAGAGAGGCGAGCGTGAGTGCCATGCGGCATTGCACCGTCTCGCTCTCTGGAATGGAGCACTGGAACAGGTGCTTCACCTGCCACTTCCTTTGGTGGAAACGGTAAACCTTTTTGATGAGGAGTTCCGTGCCTTGAGCGATCATAAACGGCAGCTTCTTGCAGAAAGGGAAGAGCTGGAAAAGCAGCAGATAGTGGCTGAAGAGGCGCTCCGTGATCTTGAGTTTGCCTCTGACGTTCCCGGTGAAGAGGAGCTGGCAAAGAAGAGAAGCCGACGGGAGCAGGGATGGCAACTTCTGCGTCGTCAATGGATCAATCAGGAGGATGTTGCTGAAGAGAGCCGCAGTTATGACTCCCAACACCCGCTTCCGGAGGCCTACGAGAGGATGGTTGGCCTGGCTGACCAGAGTGCCGACCGCCTCTATCGCGAAGCGGAGCTTGTTCAAAAACATGCAACACTGAAAGCTGAGGCGGAAAAGAGTACCAGGAAGCTGGTAGCGCTTCATGAAAAAGAGGCAGGTGCTGATAATGCTCTTGCCGCATTTCAGCGCCGCTGGCAGGAACAATGGGCATCATGCGGAATGACACCCCTCTCTCCACGCGAGATGAGCGCCTGGCTTGGCTCCTTTGAACATCTGCGCATCCAGGTGCGGGAGCATCAGAAGAGCCAGAGAGAGTTGGATGAAAAGGTGGAACGGAGAGGAGAGTTGCGGGGAGCCCTCCTGAAGGAACTTGCTGCTTCAGATGATGTTAAAAGATTCCCTGGAGAAGAGTTGCAGGAGCCACTCGACTATACCCGATCTCTTCTGAACACTATTGAAACGGTTCAGAAAAAGCGGGAGTTGCTGGACGGCAAACTTCGTGATGGCCAAAAAGCGCTGGAAAATGCTGTAGAGAAGAGGAATCGGGCTGAAGAGGAGCTGAAGGATTGGCAAAGGGAGTGGAGTGATGCCCTTACCCCTCTCGGGCTTGATGGCAGGGCGCTCCCATCCGAAGTGCTTGATTTTATTGAAACGCTGCAGAGCTGTTTTGAACGACTCAAGGAGGCTGATGATTTCCGCAAACGGATAGAGGGTATTGACCGGGACACAACTGAATTCGAAAGGGATGTTGAACTGCTGGTGCAGAAGATTGCTCCTGATCTTGCAGGCATCGAATCCAACCCTGCCGTCACGGAACTTAAACTTCGTCTTGATCGTGCCAGTCAGGAGCAGGCCGTGCTGAATCGAGAAAGTGAAGAGCTGGAGTTACTCGAAAAAGCCCTTGTCACAACGCAAACTGATCTGCGGAGTTGCGAAGAGGAGCTTGCAGCAATGCGTCACGCTGCTCGTTGCGAAACACGTGAGGAGTTGATTGTGGCTGAACAACGCTCCGCGACCTGGATAATACTTTCAAACCGGCAACAGGAGCTGGAACGGAATCTCTCCCGCATTGCCGGGGGCACAACCCTTGCCGATCTTGAGCTTCATGCCGAATCACTCAATCCTGATGAACTTCCCGGTCGTATCGACTTGCTGAACAAAGAGATCGTCAGCCTGCTCGATCCTGAAATCAATCAGTTGGCGGAGAGCGTTGGCCGCAAAAAAAATGAGCTTGAGCGAATGAATGGCGGCAGTAAAGCGGCTGAGCTTGCCGAAGCCCTGCAACACTCCCTGACAAAAATCCGTCGTCTGACCGAACGCTACATCCGCATCAAGCTGGCCACAAAAATGCTGCGTGACGAGACCGAGCGCTATCGCCAGGATAACGAGGCACCCGTGCTGAAAATTGCCTCCCGCTATTTCACTGAGCTGACCTTGGGCTCCTTTACCGGCCTGCGTACCGACAGTGACGACCATGGCAAACTGGTTCTGGCCGGTGTGCGGCCAAATGAAAGCTGGCTGCAGGTTGAAGCAATGAGTTCCGGCACCCGCGACCAGCTCTACCTTGCCCTGCGTCTTGCCACCCTTGAATGGCGGACAGAGTCAAGCGAACCCATGCCCTTTATTGTTGACGATATCCTCATAAACTTCGACGACCGACGTTCACAGGCAACCCTCAAAGCACTCAGCGAACTGGGCGAAAAAAGCCAGGTGATTCTTTTTACGCATCACAGGAAGATCGTGGAAGCAGCAGGAGAGCCCAGGTTTGCAGGAAAGATATTTATCCATCAGCTTGGGGAGGAGTTATGAATAGAGAGCCTTTCAGTGAGTAAACGTGCGGCGTGTAACAGGCGTAACCGCTGTTGTGTTCTTCCGGAAACATGATGTATCTTTATCCTTTTCGTATCGTTCATATGATACAACCAGTCAACATCGTGTAAAAAAGGAGAATTGCCATGTTCAGAAAATTGTTTTTAGTCGTTGTCGCTCTTTGTTGTACCTCGACGGTAGCACTTGCCGGTAACTTTAGGCTCACAAGCCCAACGATTCAATCCGGAGCCACCCTCACCGAGGAACAAGTATTTGATGGCTTTGGCTGTACGGGGAAAAATCAATCACCAGCGCTGAAATGGACAGCAGGGCCGAATGGAACAAAAAGCTATGCCGTTACCGTGTATGATCCTGATGCTCCTACAGGCTCAGGCTGGTGGCATTGGGTTGTCTACAATATCCCGGCAAGTGTGACCGAATTGGCTTATGGTGCCGGGGATGCAACAGGGACGCTTCTGCCTCCAGGAACTCTTCAAGGTCGTACAGATTTTGGTACCCATACATTCGGCGGTGCATGTCCACCAAAAGGCGATAAGCCCCATCGTTACATTTTTACCGTCTATGCCTTGAAAATTGAAAAAATTGATGCTCCTGCCGAAGCCTCCGCAGCATTGATCGGCTTCATGATTCATGCCAATACCCTTGCAAAAGCGAGCTTTACAGCCAAATATGGTCGCTGATCACTCAATAAACCTGCCAGCAGAGATCCTTTTCTGAAAACAAAGGAGAGGATCTCTGCTGGCAGGATATTTTCATTGTTAGTCCTCTCAAGGAGAACGCTGAAATGATTAAAATCAATACGCTTGTATGTCCGGTTGCATTGTCAGGCTCTCTCGACAACCGAATCCGCAGATGGCTGCAGAACCCTCGGAAAACAAGAATAATGACCAACCACTCCAGCGATTTGACATCCAAGCTGTTATGGCATCTATTTCCGTCGTTAACGAAATCTCTTTGCAACCGGTAAATCGTTATAAAAGGAATCACTATTCCTGTGTACTTCCGAAAGCATGGTGTATATTGAACGTCTCTCCGGATTGTTAATGTGATGCAACCTGTCAACATGCCATGAAAAACGAGCAGCAAACCCGCATCGAATTGATTGACAGGATGTTACTGCAGGCGAGCTGGAACGTGAACGATCCTCTCCAGGTTGTAGCAGAGTTCGATATTCTTGTCGGTTTGCCCGAAGGGGTGCAGGAACCCCGCACTCCTTATGAAGGCCATCAGTTCAGCGACTATGTTTTGCTGGGTAAGGATGGCAAACCTCTTGCCGTCGTTGAAGCAAAAAAAACAAGTAGGGATGCAGCCATTGGCCGTGAACAGGCAAAACAGTATTGCTGCAATATCTGGAAACAGTTGGGCGTCGAGCTTCCATTCTGTTTTTATACCAATGGCCTTGAGACCTTTTTCTGGGATATCGACAACTACCCTCCACGAAAGGTAATCGGCTTTCCAACCCGTGATGACCTTGAGCGGTTCAGCTATATCCGCAGAAGCCGCAAGCCTCTCACCGAAGAACTGATCAATACAGCCATTGCCGGACGGGATTATCAGATTCGCGCCATTCGATCCGTCCTCGAAGCCATTGAACAGAAAAAGCGGGACTTCCTGCTCGTTATGGCCACCGGCACAGGGAAAACCCGCACCGCAATCGCCATGGTTGATGCCCTAATGCGTGGCGGACATGCTGAAAAAATTCTTTTTCTGGTCGATCGCATTGCCTTGCGTGAGCAGGCGCTCTCCGCCTTCAAGGAGCATTTGCCCCACGAACCTCGCTGGCCCAACAGCGGTGAAAAGGTTTTTGCAAAAGATCGCCGTATCTACATTGCGACCTACCCAACGATGCTCAACCTCATCAGGGATGAATCATCATACCTTTCACCCTCTTTCTTTGACTTCATTGTCGTAGACGAGAGCCATCGCTCCATCTACAACACCTGGGGGGAGATCCTCGATTACTTCAAAACAATCACCCTGGGGCTGACGGCAACCCCCACAGATATTCTTGACCACAACACCTTCAACCTCTTTCACTGCGAGAATGGCCTTCCAACCTTTGCCTATACCTATGAAGAGGCAGTGAACAATATTCCGCCATATCTGTGCAATTTCCAGGTGATGAAAATCCAGACGAAATTCCAGATGGAGGGCATCAGCAAGCGGACAATCTCCCTTGAAGATCAGAAAAAACTGATTCTCGAAGGCAAGGATATCGAAGAGATCAATTTTGAAGGGACGCAGCTTGAAAAGCAGGTGATCAATCGGGGGACGAACAGCCTGATTGTCAAAGAGTTCATGGAAGAGTGCATCAAAGACCAGAACGGCGTTCTTCCCGGAAAAACCATATTCTTCTGCGCCACCATAGCCCATGCACGCAGAATTGAAGAGATATTCGACAGGCTCTACCCGGAATACAAAGGCGAACTTGCCAAGGTTCTGGTTTCCGATGACCCCCGCGTCTACGGCAAGGGAGGTTTGCTCGATCAGTTTACGAACAGCGATATGCCCCGCATCGCCATCAGTGTTGACATGCTCGATACCGGTATAGACATCCGGGAACTCGTCAATCTCGTCTTTGTCAAGCCGGTCTACTCCTACACAAAATTCTGGCAGATGATTGGCCGAGGCACGCGGCTCCTTGAACCCGCAAAAATCAAGCCATGGTGCACCAAAAAAGAGCTTTTCCTGATTCTTGACTGCTGGGACAACTTCGAATATTTCAAGCTTCAGCCCAAAGGCAAAGAGCTGACACAGCAACTCCCGCTTCCGGTGAAACTGTTCGGGCTGCGGCTCGACAAAATTGAATATGCCCTCTCAATTGGTAACACGGCCATTGCAGAACGGGAAGTGGTAAAACTGCGTAAACAGATTGCCGGGCTTCCGCATACCTCAGTGGTGATCAAAGAGGCCGCATCGCTTCTTCACCCTCTGGAAGAGGAGAACTTCTGGATATCTCTCACACCCCAAAAGCTGGAAAATCTGAGAAGCGAGATCAAACCACTCTTCAGAACCGTCTCGGATGCCGATTTTAAAGCCATGCGTTTTGAGCGGGACGTTCTGGAGAGTTCACTGGCAAAACTTCGCGACCAGAAAGAGCGCTACGGCACGCTCAACGACGGTATTGCCGAGCAGATCAGCCAGCTTCCCCTGAGCGTCGGCTTTGTGAAACAAGAAGAGGAATTGATACGGGCCGCTCAAACGAAACACTTCTGGAACCAGGCTACGGAAGAGAGCTTCGACGAGCTGATTGAAAAGCTCTCCCAGTTGATGAAGTTTCGCGAGCCTGATAGCGGCGCAATCGGTCAAGTTCACCTGAACTTGCAGGATCTTCTGCACCATAAAGAGATGGTTGAATTCGGCCCCCGAAATGAGGCCGTCAGCATTACCCGCTACCGCGAAATGGTTGAATCGCTCATTACCGAACTGACAAAACAGAATCCGATTCTTTCCAAAATCAAGGAGGGTAAAGAGATTTCCCCTGAAGAGGCCACTGAACTTGCGGAGCTGCTCCACGAAGAGCATCCGCACATTACCGAGGAGCTGTTGCGTGCCGTCTATCAAAACCGCAAGGCCCATTTCATCCAGTTTATCCGCCATATTCTCGGCCTCGAAATTCTCAAGAGCTTCCCTGAAACGGTTGCCGATGCGTTCAATCAGTTTATCAAACAGCATTCCAACTTTTCCACTCGCCAACTCGACTTTTTAAACCTCCTCAAAAACGTTCTTGCGGAACGTGAAAAAGTTGAAAAAAGAGACCTGATCAACGCCCCCTTCACGGTCATCCACCCGAAAGGCATTCGCGGAGTCTTCAGTCCGGCTGAAATCAATGAAATTCTGGCATTGGCCCGGCAACTTGCAGCATAACATGACAGAAAATAATCGCATCGAATACAAGCGCGAGCTGACTGACGGACTGGAGAAAGAGGTCATCGCATTTCTGAACTATCATGATGGTGGCATTATCTATATCGGTATTGACAAGCATGGAGCGATCTACGGCGTTTCGGAGTGCGACGCTCTGCAGCTTGTCATCAAGGATCGCCTCAAAAATAATATTCAGCCCTCATGCCTTGGTTTGTTCGATGTCATTCACGAAACCCGTGAAGGCAAAGATATTATTAAACTCATCGTTGCCAGTGGTACCGAAAAGCCCTATTACCTGCGCAGGTTCGGCATGTCGGAAAAAGGATGTTTCATTCGCATTGGCAGCGCCAGTGAGCCCATGACGCAGCACATGATTGAAGAGTTGTTTGCCCGGCGTACGCGTAATTCGATCGCCCGTATCCGTTCTTTGCGGCAGGATCTCACCTTTGAACAGCTTAAAATCTACTATCAGGAGGCAGGACTTACACTTGGCGACAAATTCGCCGCGAATCTCGAACTGCTCACCGAGGATGGAGTTTACAATTATGCCGGTTACCTGTTGGCAGACCAGAACGGCAATTCGGTGCAGGTGGCAAAATACGCAGGCACTGACAGGGTTGATCTGCTTGAAAGCAAGGATTACGGCTTCTGTTGCCTGGTTAAAACCTGCAAGCAGATACTCGATCGTCTGGAGGGAGTCGAGAACCGAGTTATCAATAAAATAACTCCCCGTGAGCGTATCAGCCGAAGCCTGTGGGGAAAGGTTGCCCTTCGTGAAGCCGTTATCAACGCCATCATTCACAACGACTACAGTACCGAACTGGTGCCAAAGTTTGAAATTTTTGCTGATCGACTGGAAATTACCTCGGCAGGTACCGTTCATCCCGGATCGGAGCAGGATGATTTTTTTGCCGGTTACTCCATGCCTCGCAACAAAACCCTGATGCGGGTCTTCAAGGATCTTGCTATGGTGGAATATCTCGGCTCTGGAATGCCCCGGATTCTGAAAGCTTACCCGCGTGAAGCCTACACATTCTCCACTCATTTCATACGGACGACCTTTCCCGTTTCCAGGGAAGCTCTTGCGCTGGAAGAAGAGGTACTGAAAGCCGAAGCAAAAACCTCGGGGGCCCAGTCAAGGGCCCAGTCAAGGGCCCAGTCGGTAGCTGTTCTGCTGGCATTGACCGATGCAACCCGCTCTGCCATGGAGCTTATCGAAATACTTGGTCTTGAGACCAAAACAGGGGCATTCAAGCGAGCCATAAAGGAGTTGCTCGAACAGGAGCTTATTGCCTATACTCTCCCTGAAAAGCCCGGCAGCCGCCTGCAAAAGTACCGGATTACCGAAATAGGGTCAAGCTATGTAAAGAATATTCAAAAAGATCAATAACCGATGCTGCAGCACAACCCTGAACTGAAATCAAAAATAGACCAACTCTGGAACAAGTTCTGGAGCGGCGGCATATCCAATCCACTCACCGCCATCGAACAGATCACCTATTTGCTCTTCATGAAGCGAATGGACGATCAGGATCAGGAAAAGCAGGCAAGCGCCGAATGGGCGGGCGAACCCTACACCTCAAAATTCAAGGGAGTGTGGATTCCGCAGGAATACCGTGGCAAATCAAATTCATTCAATTATGCGATAGACAAAAGCACCCTCCGCTGGAGTGAATTCAAGCACATGCAGGCCGAAGAGATGCTCACCCATGTGCAGACCAAAGTTTTTCCCTACCTGAAAGACATGAACGGTGCCGAATCGCAATTCAGCCACCACATGAAAAATGCGGTATTCATCATCCCCAAGCCATCGCTTCTCGTTGAAGCCGTGAAAACGGTTGACGAAATCTTTGAGGTGATGGAGAAAGACTCGAATGAAAAGGGGCAGGCATTTCAGGATATTCAGGGTGACGTCTATGAATTTCTGCTCTCCGAAATTGCCTCCGCCGGAAAAAACGGACAGTTCCGCACCCCTCGCCATATTATCAAAATGATGGCCGATCTGGTCGAGCCAAAGCTTGGCCACACCATTGCCGATCCAGCATGTGGCACAGGCGGATTTCTGCTCGGAGCCTATCAATACATCGTAACGCAACTGGCGATTCGCGCCGGAAACAAGGATCTCGTGGCGGACGAAGACGGATTTCTCCGCACCTCTGTTTCTGTGGGCCTTACCGAACAGGCAAAATCAATTCTTGGCAAGACGCTCTTCGGCTACGATATCGACAGCACCATGGTTCGCCTTGCGCTCATGAACCTGATGATGCACGGTATTGATGAACCGGAAATTGACTACAAGGATACCCTGAGCAAGAGCTTTACCGAAGAGTCCTGCTACGATATCATCATGGCCAATCCACCCTTTACCGGCAGCATCGACAAAGGCGACATCAACGAAAGCTTTACCCTCTCCACCACCAAAACAGAGCTGCTGTTTGTTGAAAACATCTACCGGCTGCTGAAAAAAGGAGGAACCGCCTGCGTTATTGTGCCTCAGGGTGTGCTCTTTGGCTCCGGCGGCGCCTTCAAGGCACTGCGCAAGCTGCTGGTTGACCGCTGCGACCTGAAAGCCGTTATCACCATGCCGAGTGGTGTCTTCAAACCCTATGCCGGAGTCTCAACATCCATTCTGCTCTTTACAAAAGTATGGGGGCCGCTCGACAAGGTCACCAAACCGGCGACAGAGCATGTCTGGTTCTACGACATGCAGTCGGACGGCTACTCCCTCGACGACAAACGAAGCAAGCAGGAGGGTTTTGGTGATCTGCTTGATATTGTGGAGAATTATAAACGGCGAAGCGTTGAGCACGACACCGACAGAACCCAAAAGTTCTTTTTTGTGCCGCGCATTGAAATTGAAGGCGAAGGAGGATATGACCTATCCCTTTCCCGCTATAAAACCGATGTTTTTGAAGAGGTCGTGTACGAAAGTCCATCGGTGATTCTCGACAAACTGATTGCGGCAGAAGTGGGGGAGATCGATGAGGCTGAACTTACCAACATTCAGAGCGGCATTGTACGCGAGCTACTTGAGCTCAAGGGGATGATTGGATGAAACAAGCATTTGCAATAGGTTGGGGGATAAGTTTTTCAGTTGGTCGATTTAGGCGTAACTTACTTTTTTATAAGGATGTTAAAATTACGAACGCACTGCGTTCGCAATTCGATTATGAGCGATATGGAAAACTGCCCGAAAAGAAACCGACAATCAGCGTGAAGGTTATTGAGGGGAGGGGAAGATGAAAACAGTTGAACTTCAACAGGTTACAACCATAATTGCAGGCCAATCCCCTGAATCGTCAACATATAATTCAATTGCCGACGGATTACCGTTTTTTCAAGGGAAAGCAGATTTTCAGGATAAATTCCCAAAAGTTCGTATTTGGTGCAACAGCGCTAAGCGTAAAGAGGCCGATCCTGGCGATATTCTGATGTCTGTTCGTGCCCCCGTTGGATCGGTAAATATTTGTAACCAGAAATGCATTATAGGGAGGGGGTTGTCGGCAATCCGACCAGACGCAAATCTAAATAATTATTTTCTATACTATTATCTCAAGTGCAACGAGAAAAATGTTGCCAGTTTAGGAACAGGTTCGACATTTCAAGCAATAACTCAGACAACGTTGAAAAGGCTTGACGTGCCCCTTCCGCCGCTTGACGACCAAATCCGTAGTGCAACCCTCCTTTCCAAAGTAGAAAACCTGATCTTCCGCCGCCGCGAGCAACTAAAACAGCTTGACGAACTGCTCAAAAGTGTTTTTCTGGAGATGTTTGGCGATCCGGTCAGGAATGAGATGGGGTGGGAGATGAAACGTATGGATGAAATTTCTGATTCCCGGTTAGGGAAAATGCGTGACAAAAAGTTCATTACAGGAAATCATCTGAGAAAATATATCGGAAATTCAAATGTCCAGTGGTTTCGTTTCAAACTGGATGATTTGGAGGAAATGGATTTTGATGAAAGAGAGCGCGTACTATTTGCTTTGATGGATGGAGATCTGTTGATTTGTGAAGGTGGTGATATAGGGCGATGTGCAATATGGAGAAGTAACTTGTCAGAATGTTATTTTCAGAAAGCCATACATCGAGTAAGATTACACAAATCGCAAGCTATACCTGAATATCTTCAATATGTGATGCTGTTCTTTTCGTTATACAATGGTTTTAAGAATGTTACCTGTAAGGCGACTATTTCTCATTTAACCGGCGAAAAACTTAAAGAAACGCTTATTCCATTACCTTCTCTTGAACTTCAAAACCGTTTTTCAACAATCGTCAAAAAAGTTGAAAAAATCAAGATCACCTACACTCACTCTTTTATTAATCTCGAATCACTCTATGGTATTCTCAGCCAAAAAGCATTCAAGGGTGAGCTGGATTTTTTGCAGGTTTCGCCTGTTGAGGGAAACGTGAGCTAATGTGGCTTTTTTTTGATTTTATTGCTTTAAAAGGCGCTGACGTATTTGGAAAATTGGCAGATACACGAGCCAAAATGGTCTTTTTTCTCCGAATTAGGCAGATCGGTCTATACAATGTCAACTATCTTTATTCACTCTACCGCATAGAGGTACCTACATGACTACATTATTTGATTTTGATGTCCTTCTTTCATTTGCCGGAAAGGAACGGCATTTTGCTCGCGCTATTCATGATATTGCCTCAGCAAATGGATTGCGAGTTTTTCTTGATGAAGAATTTCAGCATGAGATATGGGGCAGGAACCTCGTGGAGTATCTTGATCAGACCTATCGAGAGCGTGGCCAATTTGTGCTTGTATTACTGTCGAAATCCTACCGAGATAAGGGATTTACTAAGGTCGAACTCTTCGCTGCTTTTGATCGCATGATCAACGAGAGAGCAGAGTACCTATTACCTGTCAAGGTCGATGATGATTCATGGATTGATGGTCTTCCGAGGTCTACAGCCTATCTTGATTTACGAAAAGAGGGTGTCCTTGGAGTATGCAAATTGCTACTCAAGAAGATTCGAGGTTCGACTGCGAGTCTAATAATTCCTCCTGGAATTAATATTCCGCGGATTCCAAGTGCTTCAATATCCGGCGATCAGTTGGCTGAGTACCTTGTCGAATTGTGCGCAAGACCGCAAGTGACCTTGTTCGGTGCGCTTGTTTATGACGAAACAAATATTGGTTTACGTCGCTTGCTTAGAGATCAAGATTCGTGGGATGCTCTTGACAAAGCGTCAGGTCAAAATCTTGAAGTATTTGCAATTCGAGATACCGAGCAATATGGCAGTGATGCGCCTCCTTTTCAACAAGAAATGATGACTAGCATATCGCTTAGTTGCGCACGAGATCGGGGTTATTACTATTCTAAGCTTTTGCACGACTACTTTGGAAGGGAGAAGACAAGACTTGCATATCCTTCGTTTTTGTTGTTTATCGTTGAGAAGCGGAAGGTTAAGAAGTGCTGGCTTATTCCTTTTCACCGAGCCACTCCAGATGAGACACTTGATTGGTTGATCGATCTCTTTAGTTCGATTAAGAAATGCCTATTGGTTGCGGGTGGGGCCAATGCATCATCGGACGAAGTAATTTCAAAACTGAAAGAATTATTGCTGGATGGTAAGTATAAACTTAACATTCAACAAGTCATGAACGATGCTGAACGTGCTGTGCGTTTGCTGACTGAATATATTGAATAATTTGATCGTTTTGATTCTGCGAGCTTGGCGTGATGGCTAAACAAACGTTACCGATCAGAGCATCTGAATTTGAACGTTAGATTTAAAAATGAGCGGATAAATTATTGACAGTATTTCAATTGTCGAGTGCAGTTCTATCAAGGATTATCAGATTTTCCTGAAATTCAATACCGGCGAAACGGGGGAGGTTGATCTCCGCAATCTTGTTTGTAAATATCCAATAGCTGAACCATTGCGGAACCCTGAAGCTTTTTCACATCTTTATCTTGATTCCTGGCCAACTCTGGCATGGGATTTCGGTTTCGATGTTGACCCCAAGTCACTATATTTCAGGGCAACCGACAAGTCGCCGTGGGATACCAAAGCGTCCTAAAAAAACGTCATTACATGATGAAGGCCTGAGGAATCAAACCTCTTTCTTACTGAATGATAAAAGGTAACGTATGGACGTCAGCATACAGCAAATACATGAACTGATCCGTCAGGGGGAAGGGATATCTACGGAGTTCAAAACCTGCAGGAATAAGATCAATCGCGATGTCTATGAGACAGTTTGCGCCTTTCTCAATCGGCATGGCGGGACGATTTTACTCGGTATTCAGGATGATGGAACCGTTCAGGGGATTGAGCAGGATGCTGTAACGCAGATCAAAAAGGACTTTGTCACTGCCATCAACAACCCGCTGAAGCTTACTCCGCCAACGTATCTCTCTGTGGATGTTGTCGAGTTGGACGGGAAATCCCTGCTGCGTATCTATGTGCCGGAAAGCTCGCAGGTGCATCGCTGTAATGGTCGTATTTATGACCGCAATGAAGATGGCGATCTGGATATTACCGATCACACCACACTGGTGGCGCATCTCTACCAGCGTAAACAGGCGACCTTCAGCGAAAACAAGGTATACCCCTGGATTCAGGTCGAAGATCTTCGCCCGGAATTGATTGAAAAGTGCCGTCGATATGTTCGTATAAACAGGGATAATCACCCTTGGGCGGATATGGATGATCTGCAACTACTCAAGAGTGCCCAGCTCTATCAGGAAAATCCAGTTACCAGGGAAAACGGAGTTACTCTGGCTGGAGTTATGCTGTTTGCACCTGACCTGCTTATCCTGAAAGTATGTCCTGCGCATCGAACCGACCTGATCCTGCGCAAGGTCAATGTTGACCGCTACGACGACCGCGATCTGGTACGCACCAACCTTATTGAAAGCTATGACCGCATTCTGGCCTTTGTCCAGAAGCATTTGCCAGACCCTTTTTATCTTGAAGGCATTGAACGCAGAAGCCTGCGGGATGCCATCTTCCGTGAGGTTGCATCCAATATCCTTATTCACCGCGAATATTCCAGCGGTGTTCCGGCTCGGCTTATTATTGAATACGGTCAGGTGACCACCTGGAACGCCAATCGTCCTCACGGGTTTGGCGTGCTGAACCCCGACAACTTCGCGCCCTATCCTAAAAACCCGGTGATCGGTGCATTTTTCAGGGAGATAGACCGCGCTGACGAACTTGGTTCCGGTATGCGCAAGATGATGATGTATGGCAAAAAGTACGGCGGAGCGGACCCTCAGCTCATCGAAGGTGACCTTTTTCGCATGATCATCAGTGTGCCGGAATTCGGAGAAAACCCTTCAAACACTCTTGGACGTGAGCCAGCAGCAGTTTCCTCGGGGCCAGAGTCGGGGCCAGAGTCGGGGCCAGAGTCGGGGCCAGAGTCGATTTTTAAAAGAATCATCAAGGAGTTGCTCATCGGTGCCCGATCAAAATCCGAATTGGCTGCTGCGCTTGGCCAAAGGTCGGTATCGGGAAAACTGAATGAACGGATCCGTGAAATGCTTGCTGATGGCTTGATTGCGCAGACCATTCCTGACAAGCCAACAAGCCGATTGCAAAAATATTGTCTGACTGAGAAAGGTCGTAAATGTCTAGAAAAAAGATGAAACGGGAACGTGCTCGAACAAGTCGCCGGTCAAGTGGATAGATGGACGTTTGATTTACAGGTATATGCACCCGATCACGGAAGAAACGACTCGGTTCGGCAGTTTTATAGTGAATTTCCGATTACGTCCGCAGTGCGGACGCAATTTCAATAGATGTAATATCATCTGGTGATACCTCAATAACAGGCGAGTGACGAAACAGCGCTCAAGAATTCTAAACTGTATAAGAAGGAGGTGGATCGTGACAGAAGAACAAACGCTCATTGCTTTTGAAAATACGCCAATTCGTCGCCACTTCGATGAGGCTACTGAAACCTGGTACTTCTCGATTGTTGATGTCATCGCCGTTTTGAGCGAAAGCGTCAATCCGTGTGATTATTGGTTCAGGATGAAGGTCAGGGTAAAGGCTGAAGATGGCCTTGAGTTGTCGACAATTTGTCGACAACTGAAATTGAAATCTTCAGATGGGAAAAAATATGCTACCGATTGCGCGAATGTAGAGGGATTGCTGAGAATTATTCAGTCCATTCCCTCACCCAAGGCTGAGCCGTTCAAACAATGGCTGGCTAAAGTTGGCTATGAACGCATTCAGGATATGGCTGATCCAGCGCTATCCGTTGATCGCGCCCGTGAGTACTGGCAACAACATGGGAGAAGTGAAAAATGGATACAGCAGTGGATGATGGGCCAGGAGACCCGCAATAAACTCACTGATTACTGGAAGGAGCATGAAATTTCCAAAGAGGATGAGTATGCCATTTTGACCAACATCATCCATCAGGAGTGGACGGGCGTTTCCATCAAGAAGCATAAGGATATGAAAGGGCTGAAAACCCAGAACCTGCGCGACCACATGAGTGAAGCTGAGCTGATTTTTACTGCGCTGGCCGAACTCTCTACCCGGCAAATTGCCGAAAGTGTTGATGCTACAGGAATGAAAGAGAATGCCGATGCAGGGAAAAAAGGCGGCAAGATTGCCAAAGGTGCACGACTTGAATTGGAACAGAAAACCGGCAAGAGCGTTGTCAGCGGAGAAAACTTTTTTGCGCCATCAAAACCGGCAAAAAAGATTACTGGTGCACGAGAAGGCGGGGCGTGAGCTTGTGTAAAACATTAAGAAATGTGTTTCAATTATAGAAGCAAGGTATGTCAAGGATTATCAGATATTTCTGAAATTCAATACTGGTGAAACCGGCGAGGTTGATCTGCGTGATCTTGTCTATAAATGTCCAATAGCGGAACCATTGCGGAACCCTGAAGCTTTTTCACATTTTTATCTTGATTCCTGGCCTACTCTTGCATGGGAATGCGGTTTTGATGTAGACCCTGAGTCACTGTATTTCAGGGCAACCGGCAGGTCGGTCTGGGAGACGAAAGCATCCTGATAAAACGCCATGCAGGCGAATATCGTTTATCAGGAATGGACAGGCTCATGATGAAGCAGATGGCTATGGATGGACATGTAATTCTAAACTGTACAAGAAAGAGGCGGATCATGACAGAAGAACAATCGCTCATTGCTTTTGAAAATACGCCAATTCGTCGTCACTTCGATGAGGCTACTGAAACCTGGTACTTCTCGATTGTTGATGTCATCGCCGTGTTGAGCGAAAGCGTCAATCCGCGTGATTATTGATTCAGGATGAAGGTCAGGGTGAAGGCTGAAGATGGTCTTGAATGAGGCTGATCTGGATCACTTCAACGACAACTATGGAAAGGTGCCCTTCTTGTCAGTGATGACTGGTTTCGGATGCGGTATGGCATGATTGGGATTATCTGGAATTGAGCTATATTGCGATTGATTTGTACACTATAGTGATACTTAAAGAGGAACAACTATGATAGCAATAAGCACAACCGAGTTGAGGCGGAACCTTCGGAAATACCTCAATACCGCAAATAAGGAACGGGTCATTATCCAGTGCGGAAAGAGCGAAACCTATGAAATTATTCCTGCCCGGAAAATGAGTGATACTGACCGATATTTTTCTGATCCCAATGTTGTTGAACATTTACAGCACTCTCTTCAGCAAGTAGAGGAGGGTAAAACAACGGTTCTCAAAAAATCAGATATCAAAAACTTCCTGGGACTTGAGTAATGGGCTATGCGCTTGTCTATACTGACGTTGCTCATGAAGATATTGAGAAGCTTAAAAAGTCTGGTGACATGGTTGCGATCCGCAAACTTGCCAGAATGCTTGAAGAACTTATTGACCATCCTTTTACAGGATCAGGTAAACCGGAACAACTCAGATACAATTTTTCTGGTTGCTGGTCACGAAGGATTTCCAGGAAACACCGCCTTGTATATACAGTAGATGACAAAACAGTAACCGTTCACCTGCTTTCTGTTTACGGGCATTATGATGATCGATGATTTTTTCGCGATTCGATTGGAGATTCCGGTGACACTGGAGAGGTGGAGCTTCTGATCCAGCGATGTTCCGTCCCGGCTTATCATTGAATACAGTCAGGTGATCACCTGGAACGCCAATCGTCCTCACGGGTTTGGTGTGCTGAATCCCGATACCTTCGCGCCGTATCCTAAAAACCCGGTGATCGGTGCATTTTTCAGGGAGATAGACCGTGCAGACGAACTGGGTTCTGGTTTGCGCAAGATGATGATGTACGGAAAAAAGTACGGCGGAGCGGACCCTCAGCTCATCGAAGGTGACGTTTTTCGCATGATTATCAGTGTGCCGGAGTTTGGAAAGAAACCTTTAAACACCCTTGGACGTGAGCCAGCGACATTTTCTTCAGGGCCAGAGTCGATTTTTAAAAGAGTCATCAGGGAGTTGCTCATCGGCTCTCGATCAAAATCCGAATTAGCTACTGCGCTTGGCCAAAAGTCGGTATCGGGAAAACTGAATGAACGAATCCGTGAAATGCTTGCTGACGGCTTGATACCTGCCATCCGCGTGGCGAAACTGCTTATGAGTACCCCGTTGTCGAATTTCGTTAAATCCAAGTGCTTCAAGGAATCCAACAATCTCGCGAGGTTTGAGAACAGGTAAATGTCCCATGTTCAGGCCACAACTATATTTTGAGTGCCAATAAATTCTGCTTCCAGCACTGGTTCTCCATCCTCAAGCAGCATTTCAATGACTTCCTGAAGATTTTGATGCAGTTCATCCAGGGTTTCCCCTTGTGTGTGTGCTCCCTGGAATCCTGGGATGAATCCTACAAAAAGACCAGTCTCCTTACATCGTTCAACAATTGCCGTGTAATTTCTCATTGGAAGCTTTCTCCTTTACTTATAAATTCATGAAGGCTCTTCAGAAACGATAAATGATATTACCTCAGTAGCTGATTTGGCTAAACTCTCTTTCTTTCAAGGTAAATATTTGACACTGATTCCCAAATGACAAGGCAAAAAACGGTTCTGAACCTTCGGCAGTTAGCGCATGGGAATCCCATTACACTGGCCCAGCGGTTGTTTCTTCAAGGCCAGAGCAAATCATGTAACCGGTTACCATAATGCATATTCCATTAGGCACTCCCCGAAGACTTGTGGCTGCTGCCACTCATCTATTATGTAAGGGCATTCACGCAAACAAACCGGAGAAACCGGTCAAGTTTGTTCTCATGAACACTACAGCTAACAGGAACCGGGATCTTCATGAGCCAATCACCATCGTCGAACGAGGAGTTTTTGCTCTTGTTCGCCTGTTGCTGCCTCCGCAAGTGGATAACAAACATGCTGCAGAGTATTTTCGGGTTACCATCGGTCAGATCGACAGGTTCATTGAGTGGTTTGTTGTGCGTCCGGATACATTGATCAATGACGACAAGGTTACAGGTTATGATGTATATACTTCACCGACCAGAAGCCCTGTCTTCAATGCAGGCTCAACCAGTCGTATTAATGTCGCACACTTTATAGCTGATCTGATCACCAGCGATAAAACCTGGAAGAGGTGGAGGGGGCAGATGCCTGTCATCTACAATATATGATCATGCATTTTAGCAGGGTAACAGAAAGAGTGTTATTATGACAGGAGAATGTGAAATGACTCAATTTTTCAATGAGATTCTATGAAAACGCTTGGCAATATTCTGTGGCACTTCCCGTTTTTCGGTTTCGTCAGTGCTATTCTTGTCTATCTGTTAGGGCTTATTTTTACAGTGACGATCGTTGCAGCACCAATTGGCCTGGGGTTAATGGAGTACGGGAAATTTCTGTTCGCCCCATTCGGGCATGCGATGATCAGCAAATCTGATCTCAACGTTAAACAAAATCCGGTATGGATGGCATACTCAACCATTGTGATGATTATCTACCTTCCCCTCGGCCTCATTCTTGCGCTAATCGCGGTTTGTCAAGTAGCCGCGCAGTTCGTGACAATTATCAATATTCCTGTTGCACTTGTTATTGCCAAGTCTCTCGGGACCTATCTGAACCCGGTCAACAAGATATGTGTGCACAGTGCAGTGGTGGAAGAAATAGAACGTCGTAAAGCGAAAGCCGAAGTATGAAATCATCCTGAATAGTCCAATAAGCATGACAGGGACGCAAAGCGTTAAAGCCACGCTACGGTCTCGGAGCTTGAATCTCAGCCTTAAGAGGAGAACGCAGCAATGAAGAACATCAATACCCGGGTATGCCCTGTTGCATTGTCAGGCTCTCTTGATAACAGCATTCGAAGATGGCTGCAAAACCCTGAAAAAATCCTGAGGCCATTTAAAGGGGGCGTTATTGGTAGTGAACCTATGACGGAGAGTCTTGGGTTGTAACCCCTGCTGCTGTTTTCTTTAAGGTATGACTGGTATATTCAGGGTAAGTCAGCAAGGGGCTGAATAAAACTTAGGGTGGCGAGCATTGTACGAAGTAAGATGAAAGAGTGAAATACAAACTTCTTGTTTTTGATTTTGACGGGACCCTGGCTGATAGCGAGGCGAGCATTATGGAGTCTCTGCAGCTTGTCGCCCAAGATCTGGGAATTCCGGCTTTTGACAGGGACGGAGCCCGGCGAAGTATCGGTTTGCCGTTGCGGCGTACAATTGAAATGGGGCTTGGTCTCGCTCCTGAAGAAGCTCCTGAGGCAGTTGACCTTTACAGAAAGCGTTACAACGAGGTTGCTTTAGACTTGACGCATCTGTTTCCGGGAGTGAACGAGACCCTTGACCGATTGCGGCACGATTACCTGCTGGCTGTCGCTTCAAGCAAGAGCACCCAAGGGCTGTTGTTGATGATGCGGCATCTCGGGATTTATGAGATATTCTCCTTTATTTCCGGGGCTCAGGATGTGCAAGAGCCAAAGCCGGCACCCGATATGGTGCTGCTTGCACTGGAGTCCATGAATATTCCGGCTCAAGAGTGCCTTGTTGTTGGCGACACTGTTTACGATATCGAAATGGGTCAACGCGCATTCACCGATACCTGTGCCGTCACCTACGGCAACCATTCAGCCGATGAACTCCGCTGCTTCAACCCCACATTTATCATTAACGCATTCCCGCATCTCATGCATTGTTTGGAGTGATTTTTCCCTTTACCTCACCGAAGATAAGCGCATAGCTCCGAGAGATTGTTCGATAGCAGCAATTGCAGGCGGAGGAGATCTTTTGACTATAAAACATGGAAATTCCATTACTCGTCAGCCATTGTAGAGCGTCAGCAGCAAAAAGGTAGGGGGGCGCAACGTGTTTGATCGCCTGTAATTGTTTGCTATAATGAAAAACTTGATTGTTCTCGAAAAAACGCATTGAGTATCTGGTTCATCTATTGTATGCTGCTTTCAATGAAGTTTCATCAGGAGAGTGCATGATGTATACGTCGGCAAGGGCATTGGAGCTTCTCAGGATTGGTTCCGGTTATCCCTGTGCGGTGTTCCGTGAGAGTCAGGAGGAGGCAATTCGTTATATCGTTGAAGGTCAGGGACGATTGTTGGTTGTCCAGAAGACTGGCTGGGGTAAAAGCTTTGTCTATTTTATCGCTACCAAATTGCTTCGTGAAGGGGGTAATGGTCCAGCGCTCTTGATTTCACCATTGCTTGCATTGATGCGAAATCAGATTGAGGCTGCAGAGCGAATGGGTGTACATGCAGTGACGATCAACTCAGATAATCCGGATGACTGGGCTGAAGTTGAAATGAGCATCGCTCGTAATGCGATAGATATTCTGATCATTTCACCTGAACGACTTGCGAATGAACGCTTCCGCACCAATGTTCTGGCTCCTATTGCTTCGCAGATTGCGATGTTGGTTATTGATGAAGCGCACTGTATTTCTGACTGGGGGCACGACTTTCGACCCCACTACCGACTGCTCGAACGGATTGTCAAAACCTTGCCACCAAACCTGCGACTTCTGGCAACTACTGCTACCGCAAACAATCGTGTCATGGATGATTTAGTCGAAGTGCTTGGGCCGCAATTGGAGGTGTTCCGTGGTGATTTGAATCGTCCTTCGTTGACCTTGCAAACCATATCTCTACCTGATCAAGCCCAGCGCCTTGCATGGCTGGCTGAACAGCTCGATACGCTTCAAGGCCACGGAATCATCTATACCCTCACCGTTCGTGACGCGAACATGGTTGCAGGTTGGCTGAAAAGTCGTGGGTTCAATGTTGAAGCCTACACGGGCGAAACTGGTGATCGCCGGCCGGAGTTTGAGCAGGCTCTGCTTAATAACCGGGTTAAAGCTCTTGTTGCTACTTCCGCACTGGGAATGGGTTACGATAAGCCGGATCTGGCATTTGTGATTCATTATCAGATGCCGGGATCGGTTGTTGCCTATTATCAGCAGGTAGGGCGTGCTGGACGTGCTCTTGAATCAGCATATGGTATCTTGCTGAGTGGCAGGGAAGAGACGGATATTACTGATTGGTTTATCAAGAGCGCTTTTCCGACCAGGCAGGAAGTTGATGATGTCATTAACGCTCTTGAAAATGAACCTTCGGGGCTCTCTGTGCCTGAACTTCAGGGAAAAGTGAATATCAGCTATGGACGTATTGAAAAGACCATTGCATTGCTCTCGCTGGAATCACCCGCCCCTGTCGCAAAGCAAGGGAGCAAGTGGCAATTGACAGCCGCCAAACTTGGTGAAGGATTTTGGGCTCGTGCGGATCGACTTACCGCGTTACGTCGTGATGAACAACGACAAATGCAGGAATATCTTAAACTTCCATTTGGTGAACATATGGGGTTTCTTGTTCAGGCGCTTGATGGTGATCCGAATGAGGTCAGTTTTCCTTTATTGTTACCGTTACCGATAACTGTTGAAGAGGCTCTTGTTCAGGAGGCTGTCGCTTTTTTGCGCCGCACCAGTTTGCCTATTGAGCCAAGACTTCAGTGGCCTGCCGGTGGTATGCCACAATATCGGGTGAAAGGAAAAATTCCTGTAAACCTGCAGGCAGGGCCCGGAAAAACACTCTGTGTTTGGGGTGATGCAGGGTGGGGTGGACTCGTCAGACAAGGAAAATATCATGACAACTGTTTTTCTGATATTTTGGTTACTGCTTGTGTTGAAATGATTCAGCAATGGAATCCGGAACCAGCACCGACATGGGTAACGTGCGTTCCGTCGTTGCGTCACCCCAATCTCGTTCCGGATTTTGCGAAGCGCCTTGCTGATGCTCTGGGACTGCCGTTTCAACTGCTTCTTGTAAAAACAAATAACCGGCCAGAACAGAAAACAATGGCAAACAGTACCCAACAGGCTCGAAATATTGATGGTTCACTCGCGGTCAAGGAACAAAGAGTGCCGGATGGTCCGGTTCTTCTGGTTGACGACATGGTAGATTCTCGCTGGACATTGACGGTATCTGCCTGGCTCTTGAGAACATATGGAAGTGGTGAGGTTTGGCCTTTGGCACTTGCTCAAACAGGATACGATTAACAATGCAACAACTCTCTTCGAATACAAAAGCCATTCTTCTGCTGACGGCTCCCTTGATTGCTGGTCACGGCAGCTCATCGCCTGACCTTCTGTCGCCGGGTGAGTACAATCGTCTGGCTCGTTATGTGCACGACATACATCACGAACCTGCCGATCTGTTGCTTCCGGGAGCAGAAAATCTGCATCGTTCATGCCAGCATATTGTTGAGGAAAAACGTATGCAAACCCTTCTTGAGCGTGGCTTTTTGCTCAGCCAGGTTGTTGAGCAGTGGCAGGCACGTGCTCTCTGGGTGGTCAGCCGCGCTGATGCTGCGTATCCCCGACGCATGAAGGCACGATTGCGGGAAGGTGCACCTGCAGTGCTTTATGGTTGCGGCGATATCCATCTGTTGGAAACTGGTGGCCTTGCCGTGGTGGGATCACGGCAAGTGGATGAGGAGCTGATTAACTATACAATGTCGATCGGCCAACTCTCTGCTCGTGCAGGCAGGACGATTATTTCCGGAGGTGCGAAGGGTATCGATCAGGCCGCCATGCGGGGCGCTCTTGAAGCTGGCGGGAAGGTCTGCGGGGTTCTTGCTGATCGTCTGGAAAGAACGGCAATGCAACGTGAAAATCGCAATCTGATTGTAGAGGGTCGCCTGGTTCTGGTTTCACCCTACGATCCAAGTGCGGGTTTCAATGTCGGCAATGCCATGCAACGCAACAAGTTAATCTATGCCTTGTCCGATGCTTCGCTGGTGGTAAATTCTGATAGTAATAAAGGCGGAACTTGGGCGGGTGCGATTGAACAGCTTGAGAAACTACGGCTGGTTCCAGTCTATGTTCGATCAACGGGAAGCGCTTCAACTGGTATCGATGCCTTGCGTGACAGGGGAGCTCTGCCTTGGCCGGAGCCTCATGACGTCGAGGCGTTTGAAGCTGTACTTGACACATCGCCATCTCTGATTCCAGTTGAGAGAGAGGCTTCCATCGGGCTCTTCTCGAACGGCATGGTTCAAGATTCAGTGACAGAGACGGCGCAAAAAAAGCCTCAAGTACAAATTATGGAGGATATATCTTTACCTCTTCACATGTCTGAAGAGGCGGAACTCAGTCCGGCGCAGAGATTGTTCGCTACGGTACGAGAGGCGATACGGCAATTGTTAAAAAAACCGATGACAGATACAGAGATTGCAGAGATATTAGAGTTGTCACCTCTTCAAACAAGGGTTTGGTTGCAGCGTCTGGTTGATGAAGGCCTCTTGGAAAAAAAGAATAAACCCGTCCGATATTGCATAAAAGAGTCTGGATTTTTTGAAAACGTACCCCATGCCACTTAACCTTTACACCAGCAACCGGATGGAAGTTCTGGTTGATACCCTTGCCGCTGCTCTTCGCGAGCCGCTGGCTTCACCGTTCAAGCAGGAGGTGATTGTGGTACAGAGCCGGGGGATGCAGCGGTGGCTCTCCATGGAGCTGGCGTCGCGGTTCGGCGTCTGGGCTAACGGGCACTATCCCTTTCCGAATGCGATGGTGAAGGAGCTGTTCGGGGCGCTCTTTTCTGAAAAGCCTGACACTTCATCATTTGCTCCGGAGGTGATGAGCTGGAGGATCATGCGGCTTTTGCCTGAGCTGCTCGACACAGAGCCCTTCGGCACCTTGCGTCGCTATCTTGCTGATGATCCTGACGGGCTCAAGCTCTTTCAGTTGTCGGAAAAAATTGCTGATACCTTCGACCAGTACACGCTCTTCCGTCCGGAGATGCTCTCCCATTGGGAGGCGGGGGAGTCACAACCTGCCGGCGAAGAGTGGCAGCCGGTTCTCTGGCGGAAGCTTGCTGACGGGGAGGGAATGCATCGGGGAAGGATGAAGGAGCTTTTCTGCAGGCAGTTGAGCCCTCTGTCGCCAGAGGTGAAGGAGATTCCCGAGAGGATCACCCTTTTCGGCATCTCCTACCTGCCAAAGTTCCATCTCGATATGCTCTCGGCGGTTGCGAGGGTGACTGAGGTGAACCTCATTCTTCTGAGCCCGACTCGTGAGTACTGGGGCGATATTCTCGCCAGGAAGGCGATTGTCAGGCTGCCGGAGGAGGAGCGGGCCCTGCGCATGGAGGGGAATCCGCTTCTCGCTTCGCTTGGCAGGATCGGACGGGATTTTTCGGATATGATTATCGACATGAGCGACAGCGCTTTTCATCAGGAGGAGCGCTATGATGATCCGGGTGAGGAGTGCCTGCTTCACGGCCTGCAGTCCGATATTCTGAACCTTTCGGGTACCGGTGAGGAGGGGGAGCAGCGCCCGCTTGACCCGCTTGACCGGTCGCTCCGGATTCACTCCTGCCACAGTCCGCTTCGTGAAATCGAGGTGCTCTACGACAATATTCTTGCCATGCTTGAGGAGTCTCCCGGCCTGACTTTGCGCGATATTGTGGTGATGACGCCGGATATTGAGAGCTATTCGCCCTACATCTCCACCGTGTTCGGAGCAGGAGGGAATGGCGCCGGATTGCACTACTCCATTGCCGACCGGAGGATGATGCATGAGGGGGAGATTGCTTCGGCGGTGCTGAAACTGCTTGCTCTGCCTGCAAGCCGCCTTGCCGCATCCGAACTCTTTGACCTGCTTGCCTCTCCGCCCGTAAGCCGCCGTTTTTTGGTGGAGAGTGACGAACTTGACGTTATCCGTGAGTGGATTGAAAAAACCGGGATTCGGTGGGGGATGGATGAGGGCGACCGTACGGCGAAGGCTCTTCCTTCCTATCGCGAGAACTCATGGAAGGCAGGGCTTGACCGGCTCCTGCTCGGCTATGCCATGCCGGACGAGAATCAGCTTTTCAACGGCATTCTGCCCTACGATGATCTGGCTGGTTCTGCAGCCGAAACCCTCGGCAAGTTTGCCGGGTTCATCACGTCGGTTGAAGCGTTTGTCAACAGGATGGAACGGCCCTGCACCCTTGAGGAGTGGCGCAGCCGGTTTCAGGCGCTGCTGGCCGACTTTATTCTCCCTTCCAGCGTCTCCGAGCGGGAGTTTGCAACCATTGCCGCTCTTGGCGAAAAGCTTGGTGAGGTTGCCGCTGCGGCGGAGTTCACCCAGGAAGTGACGCCTGCGGTGATGCTCTCCTGGCTGAGGGCTCACCTTGAGCTGCAGGAGCAGGGGCTGGGCTTCATGACGGGTGGCATCACCTTTTGCGCCATGCTGCCCATGCGGAGCATTCCCTTCCGTGTTGTCGTTTTGATCGGCATGAACGACAGCGCCTTTCCCCGCCAGAGCCGCGCTCCGGGATTTGACCTCATTGCGCGTGAGCCGCAGAAGGGCGACCGCTCATTGCGTAATGAAGACCGTTACCTCTTTCTTGAGTCGATCCTTTCGGCCCGTGACCTGCTCTATATAAGCTATATCGGCCAGAGCATCAGGGATAACAGCGAGCTGCCGCCCTCGGTGCTGGTCAGTGAACTGCTCGATGCCGTTCGCCGGGGCTTTTCCCTGCCCGATGGAGATTCCGTCGAGAAGCAACTGGTGGTACGGCACCCTTTGCAGGCTTTTAACCGGGCCTATTACTCTGCAGGCTCTCCGCTTTTCAGCTATTCGGCTGAGAACTTTCATGCGCTGGTTGAAAAAGAGCGTCCTGCAGCTCCGTCACGCCCCTTTATGAGTGTTCCTCTTGATGAACCGCCTGAGGAGTGGAAAACCGTTTCGCTTAAACAGCTTCTGCGTTTTTACGATAACCCGGCGGGCTTTTTTCTGGAGCAGCGTCTTGGTATCAGGCTTGAAGGGATGGTGGAGCCGCTTGAGGATCGTGAACCCTTCGCAGTTGAGGGGCTCGCATTGTACAGTCTGAAGCAGGAGCTGCTTGAAATTGTGCTTGGAGGAGGGAATACACTCGAACTGCTCCCACTCTATCGGAGCCGGGGAGTGCTCCCGCCCGCCCTCCATGGTGAGCTGCTTTTCCGTAAAATTCTTGATGAGGTGCAGCAGTTTGCCGCAACCGTGCAGGAAAAAACCGCTGGCGCTGGCGCTCTGGCACCGCTTGAGGTCGATCTGCAGCTTGGCGGATTCCGCCTGACCGGTCAGCTTGTACGGGTGTGGCCAGAGAGCCTGTTGCACTACCGCTGCGCGAAACTGAAGATGAAGGATCAGATGCGAGGCTGGATTGAGCATCTCGTGCTCAATATGGCAGATCAGCCGGGTTATCCAAGAAAAACCTCTCTTGTCATGGTTGATAATGAAAAACAGTTTGCTCCGGTGGCTGATGCTGCCCTGTATCTGGAGGATCTTCTGAAGTATTACTGGCAGGGGCTCTCCATGCCGCTGCGCTTTTTCCCGCGTTCTTCACTGGCCTTTGCCGCAAAAGAGGATCTCGATGCCGCCCGCAGGGAGTGGCGTGACGACACCTTCAACAACCGCCCGGGCGAGGGCTCCGATCCGGCAATCGAGCGCTGCTTTGGCGCCGCAGATCCCTTTGACGATGAGTTCTGCTCCCTTGCCGTCGAGTTGCTCAGGCCGATGATTCAGGCTGCAGGGGAGGAGGCACCATGAAACCACTGAACCATGCAGCCGTAGAACTCTCCGGCATCAACCTGATCGAGGCCAGTGCCGGGACGGGGAAGACCTATGCTATTGCCTCGCTCTACCTTCGCCTGCTTCTGGAAAAAGAGCTTCTGCCGGAACAGATTCTTGTGGTAACGTATACCGAAGCGGCTACGCAGGAGCTTCGCGGCAGAATCCGCAGTCGTATCCGTGAGGCGCTCGAGGTGATGGAGGGTTGCGATACCAGCGACATATTCCTTGGTGAGCTATATGAAACGGCCTCTCTGAGTGGGATGAAAAAGGTGCGCGACCTCCTTGAACGGGCGCTCGGCGCTTTTGATACCGCTTCGATTTTCACCATTCACGGCTTCTGCCTTCGGGTGCTGCAGGATAACGCCTTCGAGAGCGGCTCACTCTATGATACTGAATTGGTGACTGATCAGACAGAGCTGCTTCGTGGTATTGTGGATGATTTCTGGAGAGTACATTTTTTCGGTGAGTCTGCGCCACTGCTCGGCTATGCCCTGCGTAACCGCCTCACTCCTGAAACCTTCCTGTCGCTGTTGAAGAACCTTCATGCCGGAACCGGGGTTGAGGTTATCCCTGATTTCAGTGATGAGCAGATAACGGCGATTGAGAGGGAGTGCTCGGCTGCTTACAGTGATGCCAGTTCAATTTGGATGGGGCATAAAGGCTCGATAACTGAACTTCTGACCACTGAGAAGGGTTTGAGCCGTTCAGCCAAATATTACCGCGCTGACCTGCTTGAACCGCTTTTTTCCGGGATGGATGCTTTTGTTGAAGGAGGCAATGCGTATGACCTGTTTGAGTCATTCCCGAAATTGACCCTTGAGGGTATTCTTGAAGGCACCAAAAGCAAAGGTGTGGCGCCCTCCCATCCCTTTTTCCTTTCCTGCCAACGGCTCCAGGATGCAGTGGAGAGGCGTCTTCTTGCCCTCAAGGCTGAACTGCTTCGCTTTTATCAGAAGAACCTGCCATTGCGCAAACGAATCGGAAATATCCGTTTTTTTGATGATCTCCTTGAGGATCTCTACCATGCGCTTTTGCCAGAGCAGGGCGGGGATGCACTTGCCGAGATTATCAGAAAAAAGTATTGCGCAGCACTTATTGATGAGTTTCAGGATACCGACCGCCAGCAGTATGAGATCTTCAGGAGCATCTATGCGACATCCGGGTTGCCGCTTTTTCTAATCGGCGATCCAAAACAGGCCATTTACAGTTTCCGTGGTGCGGATATCTTCGCCTACATAAGAGCAGCGCGTGAGGTAGGTGAGGAGCGGCGCTTTACCCTGACGGAGAACTGGCGCTCTTCTCCGCTGCTGCTTCAGGCGTTCAATACCTTGTTCAACAATACGATGAGGCCGTTTCTCCATGATGAAATTCTCTATCACCCGCTCGCTTCAGGGAAAAGCGAGCCGGAGAGGGCGGATGGAGCGGGGGAAGATCTTGAGCCGATGCAGCTCTGGCTGATGGATTCGAGTGATGAGAAGAGCGGCATGTTGACTGTGGATGATGCTGGCGCCTGGGCTTCAACGGCCGTTGCCGGTGAGATTGTCCGAATCCTGCAGGATGGTCAAACCCTTTTCAGCGGCAGGCCATGCAGTGCCGGAGATATTGCCGTTATTGTGCGCACGCACCGGCAGGCGGCTCTTATGCTCAACGCCTTGCATAACCGGGGCGTTGCCGGGGTCATGCGGAGCAATCAGAGTATCTTTTTGTCGAGAGAGGCTGAAGAGGTGCGCATCCTGCTCTCAGCCCTCGCTGATCCGGGCAACGAGCCAAAGGTACGTGCGGCGCTGGTGACCGATCTGCTTGGCAGGTCGGGCAACGATATTGAGAGGTTTCATGATGATGAAGCGTCATGGATAGCCTGTCTCAGGCAGTTCCGACTCTATCACGAGCTCTGGCATGAGCGGGGATGTATGGTGATGAGCCGGGAACTGATGGCAAAGGAGGAGGTGCGTGGACGTCTGCTCAGTTACCCTGACTCTTCGGGTGAGCGAAGGCTGACCAATCTGCTGCACTGTTTTGAATTGCTGCACCGTGAGGAGCATGAGCGGGGAACCGGTATGGAGGGACTTGTAGCTTGGTTCAGTGAACGGACAGGGGCTGCGGATGAGACGGACGAGTATCAAATCCGTCTTGAAACCGATGATGCTGCCGTAAAAATCGTTACCATTCACGTCAGCAAGGGACTGGAATATCCGGTTGTTTTCTGCCCCTTTCTCTGGGGAGGCGGAAACCGCAAAGGGGAGGTGCTGATGTTCCATGATGATGCGGGGCATCTGGTGAAGGATTTCGGCTCTTCCGGCTATGAGAGTAACCGGCGGCTTGCCGACAAGGAGTCGCTTGCCGAAAGCCTCAGACTGCTCTATGTGGCACTGACGAGGGCCAAGTATCGCTGCTATCTTTTCAGCGGTAAAACCCGTTCGGAGAACTCGCCGATCAACTATCTGCTCCATGCATCGAGTGCAACAAGAGTTTCGGAAAATCAGGCTTCGGCGCTTGCTGTTGAATCAAAAACCCTGACCACCGGGATGATGGCCGAGCAGTTGGAGTCGCTCGCCGAAAGTTCAGAAGAGTCAATCGGCTTCACGTTGTTGACGCGCGAAGCGGTTGACGGGATGGCCAGACTCTCCCGGACGGATAGGGAGTCACAGCATGATGCCCTTGTACTGCGCCACTTCAGCGGAACCATTGACACCACCTGGCGGGTTTCAAGCTTCACCTCGTTCAGCCGCCATGAACCGATAAGCACCGAGCTACCTGATCGCGATGAACCACAGGCTGATGGGGGAGTCCCCTCCGCAATCGTTGCTCCCGCCGGTCATGAAAAAAGCATCTTTACCTTTCCAAGGGGGGCTCAGGCCGGAATTTTTATGCACGGGATTTTTGAGAAGCTTGATTTTGCCTCTCCCTCCGAAACGGCTATCCATGAGCTTGTTGCAAAAGGGCTTGAACGCTATAACTATAAAGAGGAGTGGCAGCCGCATATCACAGCCATGATTCATAACGTTCTTGAGACGCCTCTTGCTTCGCGCGACAGCCTGTTTACTCTTGGCGCTCTCTGCCAGAAAAGCTGGATCACTGAGCTGGAATTTTTCTTTCCGCTCCGGTTTATCAATTCATCTCATCTTGCTGGCCTTCTGCTCCGTCATGGCCTTCTGCGGAGTGGAGTTGACCTTGCCTCGCTTGCACCCATGCTGCAGTTCAGCCCGGTCAGGGGGATGCTTATGGGCTTCATGGATATGGTTTTTGAGCAGAATGGCCGCTACTATCTGCTTGACTGGAAATCCAATCATCTTGGTAACAGCGAAGAGGATTACGCTCAGGATGCCATGAGTGTGGCTATGCAAAAACACCTCTACCCGCTGCAATACCTGTTGTATACCGTGGCTCTCAACCGCTACCTGTCGTTAAGGGTCAAAAACTACCGTTACAGCACCCATTTCGGGGGAGTAATTTATGTCTTTCTTCGGGGAGTGAACAGGGAGCACGGGGAAAACTTCGGCTTTTTCCGCGACCTTCCCCCTGAAGAGTTGATTGAAGCGCTGACAAATCTGCTGATAGATGAGGATAAATAACGTATGAGTAGAGTGTATCAGGAACGGGCTATCGATCGCCATTTTGCAGCATTTATCTGCCACCAGGCGACTGGCAGGGTAAGTGAGCTGTTCCGTCTTGTTGTATCCCTTGCCAGTAGCGCTGTCGGGCAGGGGAGCAGTTGCCTGAACCTTCAGGATATTGCGGAAGAGAGCATTGTAATTGAGAACAAGGAGTTTCGTCTTCCCCGACTTGATGCTCTGATGGAGCTTTTGAAGAGCGCTACTGTCGTCAGTTTTCCCGGCGGCCACTTTCGTCCTTTGGTGCTTGATGCTACCGGTCGCCTCTATCTCTACCGTTACTGGCATTATGAACAGGAGCTCCAAAGAACGATTCTTCGAAAAGCAGGAGCCGCTTTTGACAATATTGATGAAACCATACTGCTTGACGCTCTTGAACGACTTTTTCCGTCAAGTGGCAGGCGGGAAAGTGACCGTCAGAAGGATGCGACTGTTTTTGCCCTGCGCAGGCAGTTCTGTGTTCTTTCCGGCGCACCGGGAACAGGTAAAACTTCGACGGTTGTTCGCATTCTTGCTCTGCTGCGTGAGCAGAAGTGGGGGATGAAGCAGCGGATCGCCATGGCGGCTCCAACAGGGAAGGCAGCGGCAAGGCTGAAAACATCCATCAGTGATATCAAACGCACTCTTGACTGTTCAGATGAGGTGAAATCAGCAATTCCTGACGATGTTGTCACGATTCATCGCCTTCTCGGAACCATTTCGGGTTCCTCCCGCTTTCGCCATTCGGCAAGCAATCCTCTTCCTTTTGATACCGTTATCATTGACGAAGCCTCAATGGTTGCTCTGCCACTGATGAGTCTGCTGGTAACAGCACTCAAAGCTGACGCACGTCTTATTCTTCTTGGTGATCACAATCAGCTCGCATCGGTTGAAGCTGGTTCGGTGTTTGGAGATATTTGCAGTGCAGGATCAGATAACAATGCCTCACCACTAAGCAATTCGATGGTTTTGCTTGAAAAAAACTATCGTTTTCATCCTGGCAGTGGTATTGCTGAAATCAGTCGGGCCGTCAATGAAGGGCTGGAAAGGGAAGCTGTAAGCCTTCTGAAAAGGAGTAGGTCAAGCGGTGTCACCTGGCAGGAGTTGCCTGCACCTGAAGAGCTGCAACATGCTCTGGCAAACAAAGCAGTCGAAGGCTTTCACAGCTACCTTGATGCTGCATCGCCCGCTGAGGCGCTGGAGCGGTTTGACCGTTTCAGAATACTCTGTGCCCTTCGCGACGGCCCCTATGGGGTAAGTGGACTTAATCGAACAGTCGAAAACATCCTCGCCCGTAAGGCTCTTATCAGTCCGGCCAGCACCTTCTATCGCGGCCGTCCATTGATGATTACGGTCAACAACTATGCAATGCGTCTCTTTAATGGCGACACAGGCATACTTTTCCCCGATCCTGAAAATGGAGGTTCCCTAAGAGCCTTTTTTTTCGCTCCAGATGGCGAAATCCGCAGCATCGCACCGGAGCGGCTGCCTCAGCATGAAACCGCATTTGCCATAACCATTCACAAAAGTCAGGGCTCGGAGTTTGATCGCCTGCTGATGCTTCTGCCACCGATTGACAGTGAAATCCTCACAAGAGAACTTATATACACTGGTATTACAAGGGCAAAAGAGAGCGTTGAAATCTGGGCGAATGAAGAGGTTTTCTGTGCTGCGGTAAAAAAACAAACAAAAAGGAGCTCTGGTTTACATTTCTGAGAATAGATGCGCTGGAAAGAACTGAATTGATCGTCAGATGTTGTAGTGAGCAGGAATAGTCAGAGTGACATACGGTAAGGCAATCCTGTTCAGAACGTTTTTAAACAACAAAGTACGCTCGTTACAGAACAAAATCTTAACCAAGGAGAATCGCTATGAAAAAACAGATCTGGCTGGCTGCAGGAATTGCAGGAATGCTTCTCGGAAGCCCCGCTGCTCAAGCTGAAGTCAATGTACGTATAGGAGGAGACAGGCCACCCTCTTTTGTTCTTGATACCCGTCCAAATTTTATCAATGTTCCGAATCTTGGTTTCCACGTTTCAGCAGGAGGGCCTCAGGATATCATCCGCTACAATGGTCGCTATTACGTTAACCATAATAATCGCTGGTACATCTCTTCCAATTTTGGCGGCCCATGGGTCATTGTCAGAGAGGGCAGACTTCCAAGACAGATAAGACGCCATCGTTGGGAGGATATCAGAAGATACCGTGATGTTGAGTATCGTCGGCACGAAAGCAGACGCAACCATTACGACCACAACAGGGAGCGTGACCACAACCAATACCCGAATGACGGCGGAAGAAGAAACTGATTGCTTTGCAGTTGATTAAACAGAAAAAGGGAACTGAACTTTTTATTTCAGTTCCCTTCTTGTTTATACCTTTTCCGGAAGTTTTTTCCTGACTTGGACAATTAGTTCTCAGTATCTTCTGTCCCGTTCATAACGACGTTCATAACGACGTTCGTCACGAAGACGGTCAAGGCGACGAAGCCGACGTCTCTCCTCTGCACGCAATATCCGTCTTCGTTCTGCACGTTCCCAGCGTCTTCTTTCCTCTCGTTCCAACCGTCTCTCAATCCGTGCCCTGTCATACCTCCGATCATATCGGCGATCATCATAACCCCTCCGAGGCCCTCTCTCCTCAAAACGATCACCTCTGTATTCAGCCTGAATGGTTGACTGTGGCATTCCAAAAAGCATTCCGGCAATTCCTGCAATGAGCCAGATTTTTTTATGCATAATCAGTTCTCCTTTTAAAAATTAATCTCCCCGTATCTGATATGTACCATAAGGGGCGGGTTCTTTTCGTTATCGTCCTCTGCCGCCATCACGGCTTCCATCGCCCTGAGGCCCGCGTCCGCCATCACGGTCTCCATCACCCTGAGGCCCGCGTCCACCATCACGATTTCCATCTCCCTGAGGCCCGCGTCCACCGTCACGGTTTCCGTCACCCTGAGGCCCGCGTCCGCCATCACGGTTTCCATCGCCCTGAGGTCCGCGTCCACCGTCACGGTTTCCGTCACCCTGCAGACCAGGGCCACCATCGCGTCTATCATCGCGTCGGTCGTCACGTCGATCATCGCGTCGGTCGTCACGTCGATCATCGCGTCGATCATCACGACGGTCATCGCGTCGATCCCGTTCAATCCTGTAATGGCGATCATACCGTCTGTTCAGATCATCCCAGTATCTGCGGTCGTGCCGACGGTATTCCAGATCGCGATATCTCCAAATATCATTAAAACTATGCCTTCTAATCGCATAAGGGAGGTTGCGATCCCGGATTATGATCCACGGACCACGATAATCTGAAGAAAGATACCAGCCACCATTACGGTACATGTAATACCTGTCACCGTAATAAATGATATCATAAGGACCGCCGATGGAAACTGAAAAACCCCGATCCTGCAAATATAAAGTCAGGACGTGTATCGATAACAAAAGTTGGCCGGTCATCTCCAATGCCTATACGAACATCTCCAAGACGTATACCGATATCCGCCTGAACATCAGCCGGTGCATGAACACAAAGCAACCCCGCAATTCCGGCAGCCAGCCAGATCTGTTTTTTCATTGTCATTCTCCTTATCACGTTTAACATTTCATTGAAACGATGGCAACATTTTATTATCACTGTGAATTTAAAAAACTTTCAGCTTTTTGCTCAATATCCGGCAACATTGAACTCCTGATGTAGGAGTACTCTTTTTTGACGCACGAAAAACGAATCTCAATTGAACAATTTGCTACAATGCAGTCAGAAGTAATTTCGTTCAACCGTTGCGTACTATTTTTTTCAGGAAGAGTCTTAACACAGTAAAAGCGGACTTGTTCCTCTTCGTTATAGAAATAGCAAAACCGCAGAAAAGAGCACAAGAGATTTGTATATTTAAGGTTATTTGATCAATTCAGCCAACTCTTTTATCGCAAGCAACAGTATGATTCTTAAAACACTATGTTTAACAAGCTGCTTGCTCCCTGGTTTAAGGAGCTTCAATGAGTGATTTTCTGAACACTATTATCACAAAACCTGAAGGAAAAACGTTGGAATTCAGGCGGGATTGCGCATCACCGACGCTTCTGATGAAAACGCTTGTGGCCTTTGCCAACACAGCAGGAGGGCGTTTAGTTATCGGTGTGGGAGAGGACAGGCAAATTGTTGGCATGAAAGCTCCACTTGATGAAGAAGAGAGGCTTCGCAGTCTGATAACCGACGGTATTGCACCTCATCTGATACCCAATATAGAGCTCATCACCATACACGACACAACGCTTTTGGTTGTTGAAGTGTTTGTAAGCGCATTACGTCCACACTGGCTCAAAGCAGAAGGTCATGAACAGGGCGTTTATGTCCGGATTGGCAGATCCAATTATCAGGCTGATACCGCTTTGGTCGCTGAACTTGGCCGGTCGGCAGAAGGAATCTCATTTGACGAAATGCCCATACCAGAACTGAGTAAAGATGATCTTGATTTAGTTGCGATACAAAAATTTTTTGCCGGTGACTGGAAATTAGATGAGCAGGCATTGGTTACGATCAAACTGCTCACATCGTACCAACGACGACTTGTACCCACCAAAGGAGCCATTCTGCTCTTCGGTAAAGAGCGCATACTCCATTTTTCCGATGCATGGGTGCAATGTGGACGATTCACAGGAACCGACAAAGCTGTTATTTTTGACCATACAGATATATACGATCACCTGCCCGGAGCGGTTGAGAGCATCATGCAGTTTTTATATCGGCATATAAAAAAAGAGAGACCAATACCACTCACCATTTTGCGTGAAGCTGTCATTAATGCACTGATGCACGCCGACTACTCCCAACGTGGCGCACCAATCAGGATCGCCTTTTTTGATGACCGTATCGAAATTGAAAATCCCGGAACACTTCTCCCAGGTATGACCCTTGATACCATGAGGCAAGGCTCATCGAGAATCCGCAATCATGTTATTGCCCGAATTTTCCGCGAGCTGAATCTTACTGAACGCTGGGGCAGCGGCATAAGAGCCATTTTCAACGAAGCGACAGATTATGGATTGCCTGAACCACAGATTATGGAGATCGGTATGCGAGTACGAATGGTTATCTACTTCGCATCACCAGGTCAGAGCACAACAACCAAAGCACAAGACGAGCAGAGTCACACATTACCAAAAGCACAAGCACAACTTCTTGTGGAGGCACAAGGTGAACTCACAAGAAAAGCACAAGATGAGTGGGGGGGTGACAGGGTAATAAGGGCACAAGTCAGAGGGCATGTCGATCATGATATTATTGCGCTGTGTTCGGAAGCGCCATTGTCATCAGCAGAGATTGCTGCGGCTCTTGGGCACAAGCAGTTGAGCGGAAATCTGCGCAAAGCTCTGCCTCGATTAAGGGAAGCAGGGCTACTGGAGTATACTATTCCTGGAAGCCATAACAGTCGTATGCAAAAATACCGGCTAACAGCAAAAGGGGAAGCCGTTCATGCAGCAAGCTCCATTCCTGACAATTCAACAAAAGTACAAGTAGAAGAACAAGTTGACATTAGTGAAAAAACGCAAGGGCACAACTTGATTCGGGCACAAGGTATGCTTTTTTGTGAAGCACAAGATAACTCTCCAATTGAGGCACAAGTGCGTATCCGAATTCTTGCTGCCTGTTCAGTACAGACTCTTTCCTCGGCAGAGATCGCTGCGGCTCTGGGGCACAAGCAGTTGAGCGGGAATCTGCGTAAAGCTCTGCCTGATATGAGAGAGGCCGGACTGATTCAGTACACCATTCCGGAAAAACCAAACAGTCGATTACAAAAATACCGTTTAACCGACAAAGGCAGGGCGTTACTTCGTGCAGCACAGGAGCAAAAATCATGAAAACGTAAGAAGTATGTGACAGAGTGACGAAGCAGAGATGCAATGGTTATTTATACGTTTCTTATATATATTGGATACTATAATGGTTTGGAGTCATATAGAGAAAACCTGTATCCATGACCGATCACAGCAAGAAAGAAGAGAATGGCCATTCAGAACGCAAGCAGACTCCTGAGTCGTTCATTGATCGTGAATCGTGCCATAGGGATCTTATTGATTACATGCACAATGGTTATGCCTATTGCAAGGTAATTTATGAGGAGGGTCACCCGGTAGATTTTATCCATATAGAGGTTAATGCCAGTTATGAAACACTGACGGGCTTGACGCAGGTTACCGGGCGACGAGCTACAGAGGTTTTTCCCGGTATTGAAAAATCACATCCCGAATTTATTGAAAGACAGGCTGGTGTTGCCGAGAGCGGGATCACGGATCGGTTTGAACTGTATATGGAAACGTTGGCGTTATGGCTTGATATCTCCGTCTATAGTCCCGAAAAAGGATACTTCGTATCGATAATCGATAACATAACAGAGCGAAAAGAGGCCGAAGCGACGATACTGCGAAATGAAGTCCGTTTCCGAAAACTCTTTGAAAGCCATTCAGCCATCAAATTGCTTCTTGATCCAGTTACTGGCACTATTATTGATGCCAACTTTGCTGCTGCCGAGTTTTATGGATGGTCGATTGAAGAGCTTCGCCGTATGCGTATACAGGAAATCAATCCGAGCTCAGATCAAGAGGTCATAACGAATCCGGAAGGTATCAGTACATCGAAACAAAACCTTTTGTTATGTCAGCATCTCAAGGCTGATGGTTCTTTGTGCGATGTTGAGGTATTCAGCAACAAGGTTGAAATTGAGGGGAAAGAGCTTCTTTACGCAATTATCCATGACATCACTGAACGCAAGCAGGCAGAAAAGGCTTTGCTTCAGAGTGAAACGCGATTCAGAAAACTCTTTCAAGGCCATTCTGCTATCATGATCGTCATCGATCCGGTTACAGGCCGCATCGTTGATGCCAATCAGGCGGCTGCGGATTTTTATGGGTGGACAATCAAGCAGCTCCGACGGATGTGCATACAGGAAATCAATACGCTCCCTTCTGAAGTGGTGAAAGAGGAGATGGAGAACAGCGTAACATCGAAAAAAAATTACTTTTTATTTCGTCATTTGAGGGCTGACGGCTCTTTTCGTGATGTGGAAGTGTTCAGTAACAAGGTTGAAATTGCAGGGAGCATTCTCCTCTATTCCATTATTCATGACGTTACCGAGCGGATGCGTTATGAATTTCTCATTACGTTCCGCCTTCGTACCCTCCAAATGGCAGAAACCTCTTCGGTGGAAGTGTTGCTACAAATGACATTGGATGAGGCCGAACGGATGACGCAAAGTTCTATCGGGTTTGTTTTTTTTGTCTCGAAAGACCAGATGTCACTTTCACTGCGAGCCTGTTCAACCAACTCCTTTCAGAATATGTCGCTGGCGGATGGAATGGGTGGGCAGTATCCTTTGGAAAAGGCTGGGGTATGGGCGGATGCTTTACGGGAACGGAGATCGGTAATTCATAATGATTATTCAGCGCTCAAGCATCTCAAAGGAATGCCAAAGGGCCATCATGAAGTTACACGCGAACTGGTTGTACCAGTCATTCGTGACGACAGGGTTGTTGCAATCATGGGAATTGGAAATAAACCGGGGGATTATGACGAGAACGATGTTAACTGGTTAAATATCCTTGCAAATCAGACCTGGGACATTATTGCAAAAAAAATCGCCGAAGAAGAACGCGAAAAGATGCTCTATCAGCTTCGGCACTCCCAGAAAATGGAGATGGTCGGTCAGCTTGCTGCAGGCATTGCCCACGAAATCAACAACCCGCTGAATTTTATCACGATAAATTTTGCAAATATCAAGGAAATCACTTCCGATTTACAATCTATTCTCAAAGAGTATCAAAACCTTACCAGCAAACTTGAGAATGGCACCTTTTCTGACCGTGACCTGCAGCAGTTGCGCCAAAAAGAGGTAGAACTTGCTCTTGATACGCTGGTCAATGATATCCCGGAGATTCTTCATGAATCACAACGTGGTTTTGAGCGTATTACCACGATTATCAATGGCATGAGGAACTTGTCGCACCGTTACGCGGCTGACAAAAAGATTCTTTTCGATATCAATAAAGGAGTCATTGATACGCTCACCATTACAAGTCATGAACACAGTGTATGCGCCGACATCACCACTGAGTTTGGGGAGTTGCCGCTTGTTGAGTGTAATCCGGAGGAAATCAAGCAGGTATTGCTCAACCTGATTCTCAACGCTGTCCATGCCATCAAGTCACAACAGCGAAATGCAAAGGGCACAATCGCTCTGCATACCTGGTTCGACAGCAACAATGTCTACTGTTCAATTACTGATAACGGACCCGGCATACCGGAAGCAATTCGAAACGATATTTTTAACCCGTTTTTTACCACCAGAAGCTCCGAAAAATGTACGGGGCTTGGGTTAAGCATTGCCTATGATATTATTGTAACGAAACATAAAGGGACTATTTCTGTTACGTTTCCTGACGGTGCTACGGTATTTACCATATCGTTACCACGGCAAATACCCTGAAAAACAGCATCATTCCGGCACCGTCCATGCGGCGGTCTCAGCCGGAAAGAATCGGGCACAATGGGAGAGCAACCAGCATGGCTGACCGAAGAGCGATAATTTATACATTCGAATCAAGCCAAATAATAGTAAATTGCATGGTTATCCATACTCTCCCATAATTTTAACGCTCAACATCACCATGGGAACCACAACCACAAAAGTTGATCTGGTCAATGTTATTGCCCACAGAACAGGTCTGACAAAAAACGAAACGGAATCTGTGGTTAACTCTTTGTTTGAAAGCATCATTGATTCTCTGAAAGCCGGAAAACGAATAGAGATCAGGGGATTTGGCTCGTTCAATATTCGCCACAAAAATCTTCGCCAGGCAAGGAACCCAAGAACAGGGGAAAAGGTGACCGTTGAACCAAAAAATGTCCCGGCATTCAAAATCTCCAAAGAGTTCAAGCTTGCCGTGAGTGAAAGCCTAAAATCTGATGACGAATAATAGTTCGTCGTCTCACCAAAGCATTTCTCACAACACTATTTCTGGCGGCCCCTTGACTGAACGGCTCTCTGGTTCGGTTGAGCGGGTCACCTTTCACAGCGAAGAGTCCGGCTTCTGCATCCTGCGGACAAAGGTAAAAGGGCGTCGTGACCTGGTCACTGTTGTTGGTTCGGCAGCTTCCATTACTCCCGGTGAATATGTCGAATGCCTTGGAAACTGGCAAAATGACCGTACCTATGGATTGCAGTTCAGGGCAACCCGGTTGACTGTTGTGCCGCCAAGCACCCTGGAAGGAATCGAAAAATACCTTGGCTCCGGCATGGTCAAGGGAATTGGCCCACACTTTGCCAAAGCATTGGTCTACGCCTTTAAAGAGGAGGTCTTTACCGTTATTGAGGAAGAACCGGAGCGTATGCTTGAGCTTCCCGGTATTGGCCAGAAAAGGATGACAAAGGTGGCTGCTGCCTGGGCAGACCAGAAGGTGATCAGAGAGATCATGGTCTTTCTTCAGTCGCACGGACTCGGAACTGGCCGCGCGGTCAGGATCTTCAAGACCTACGGCAACGAGTCGATTATCAAGGTGACCGAAAATCCCTATCGCCTTGCCCTCGACATCCACGGCATAGGTTTCACGACTGCCGACACTCTTGCCATGCAGCTTGGCATTGCGCCCGACTCCCTTATTCGTGCGCAAGCAGGCGTTCGACATATCCTGCAAGAGATCTCCGGAAACGGCCATTGTGCAGCCCCATGGGAGGTGCTTGTAGCTGAAGCGGCCAAACTGCTTGAAATTACACCGACGATCATCGAAACAGCGATCAATGCAGAAGTTGCTGCAGAAAACCTTGTCCGTGAAGAGATAAACGGCACTCCCGCACTCTTTCTGACACCCCTTTACCGGGCCGAAATCGGCACTGCAACCCATATCCAGAGGCTGCTCCGTGGAGAGCTGCCCTGGGGATCGATTGACACCGACAAGGCAATTCCCTGGGTAGAAGGGAAGAGCGGACTTACCCTCTCCGACTCACAACAGCGAGCCATCAGCCTTGCCCTTTCAAACAAGGCTGTGATCATTACCGGTGGACCGGGGGTAGGAAAAACAACCCTCGTCAACAGCATTCTGCTCATACTTCAGGCAAAAAAGCTTACCGTTACCCTCTGCGCACCAACCGGAAGGGCGGCCAAACGACTCTCCGAATCAACCGCTCTTGAAGCCAAAACCATTCACCGCCTGCTGGAGTTCGATCCCCAGTCATTCGGATTCAAACGCAACCGCGACAACCCGCTCGAAACCGACCTCGTCGTGATCGACGAAGCCTCCATGGTTGACATCGTACTCATGAACCGCCTCCTCGCCGCCATTCCCGACAAAGCCGCCCTGATGCTGGTTGGAGATGTCGACCAGCTTCCATCCGTTGGCCCGGGCGCTGTACTTGCCGACCTTATCCGCTCCGGCAGCATACCCGTAATCAGCCTGACCGAAATATTCCGCCAAGCCGCATCCTCACGTATCATCATCAATGCCCACCGGATCAATCGCGGAGAGATACCGCTCAACCTTGAGGGCCCCGGCCTCTCCGACTTCTACTTTATCCCTGCCTCATCTCCCGAAGAGATCTACAACAAACTCATCCAGCTCATCACCGAGCGCATACCGAAACGGTTCGGCCTCCATTCGGTGAAGGAGGTTCAGGTGCTGACTCCGATGAACAGGGGAGGGCTCGGTGCCCGTGCACTTAATGTTGAACTGCAACGAGCGCTCAACGACAAAGCTGAACCGAAAATAACCCGATTCGGCACAATCTTTGCTCCCGGTGACAAGGTGATCCAGACCGTCAACAACTACGACAAAGAGGTCTTCAACGGCGACATTGGCCAGATCCTCAAAATTGACACCGAAGAGAGCATCCTGCTGGTCGACTACGATGGCCGGGAGGTAGAATATGAGTTTGGCGAACTCGATGAAGTTTCACTTGCCTATGCAACGAGTATCCACAAAAGCCAGGGATCAGAATACCCGGCAGTCATCATCCCCCTTGCCATGCAGCACTACACCCTGCTGGAGCGGAATTTGATCTACACCGCCGTTACCCGTGGCAAAAAGCTGGTCATCATCATCGGAGAACCCAAAGCCCTCGGCATAGCCGTCAAGACCCAGAAATCAAACAGCAGGGTAACAAATTTGACAGCACGGATTGCCTGACAATGTGCGCACCTCTCTTTTGGCGCTTCTTGTTTTGAGGTATTACCGCATTATGTTTATCGTGGAAAATATGGTGTCAACAAAGTATGGATTGGGAGGTGACTTCGGCTTAAAGCTCAATTTTTTGAAATTGTTGCCAATGGCGAGAATTCCAGTGTGGAATTTAAAAGGGATGATATTCTGCCTGAGCAGTTGGCAAAGGAGATTGTTCCCTTCGCGAATGTACAGGGTGGCCGGATTTTTCTTGGCGTTGAGGATAATGGAGAGTTTACCGCAGCCGTTCATAACCCTGAAATTCCGGTTGCATCGGCATACAAATTTTCGTAACCCATTATCTGGTTTTTATTTGAGGTGGATTTTTAGTAAATAACACGGTGATGTATCGTGTTTCCATTCCCGAATCCTCTGTAAGGTAAAAAATCCTCTTTATGAATGTCTTCAAGACTCACGCAAGTATCATAGAGGATTATTCTTCCTACATCCACAGTTTCATCTCCATTGCTGACCCGGACATCAGCCAGGTTGTTGATCGTGCATTAAGTACGGGCAAGCTATGGCCAGAGCCACTTTTGCAGTTTAACCCTTCGTTTGAGATGTTCGGTGGGCTCGAAAAGCTTATTGAATCGAAAACGTTGCATGGGGCCATTGGCGACATTTTCAAAGGGTACAAACTCTATCGCCATCAGGTTGAGGCAATACGATTGGGCACCAGCGGCAAGGATTTTATCGTTACATCCGGCACCGGCTCGGGCAAGTCGTTGACCTATATCGGTTCTATTTTTCACCATCTTCTTTCGAACCCGGCAACAAAAGGGGTTACTGCGGTTGTCGTCTATCCCATGAATGCCCTCATTAACTCGCAGTTCGAAGAGTTCACCCGATACAAAAAGAATTATGAGGATGCCACCGGCAAAGAGTTTCCGATCATCTTTGGCCAGTATACAGGTCAGGAGGGTGAGGAGGCAAGGGAAAAAATGCGGAAGAACCCGCCGCATATTCTCTTGACCAACTACATGATGCTGGAGCTGTTGTTAACCCGCGTACGTGAACGCAACATTCGAGAGAGCATCTACCTGAATCTCCGGTTTCTGGTCTTCGATGAACTGCACACCTATCGAGGTCGGCAGGGTGCGGATGTTTCCATGTTGATTCGACGGATTCGATCCAATTGTGTCCAACAGATTGTGAGTATAGGTACCTCTGCCACCATGGTTTCTGATAGTGTTGGTGATATTGAGCATCAGAAAGCAGAGGTTGCCAACGTTGCCACCAAACTCTTTGGCTGCCAATTCACCACAGAGCAGGTTATCAACGAAAAGCTTGCCCGTTCACTTTCTCCCAACGGCACGATTCCTGCCAGCCATTTCCTTGCATCGGCCATTGAGTCAGCCATTAATCAGGACTCCGATATTGAGGCACTCAAAAAGAATCCGATTGCCATCTGGCTGGAGAACAAAATTGCACTTGAAGAGCGAGGAACTGATCTTGTTCGGGGAAAACCAAAGCGGCTGAGAGAGATAGCTTCAGAATTGGCAAACGATTCCGGAATGGCTGAAGAGAGGTGCCGTCTTTATCTGGTGGATCTACTCCTCTGGATCAGCGTCTCCAATGTTCGGCAGCAAGAGTCGGGAGAGCGCTACACCTTTCTGCCCTACAAGCTCCATCAGTTTATTTCGCAAACGGGTTCTGTCTATACAACCCTTGATCAGGATGAGAAGCGCGATATCTCTCTTGAGCCCGGGGTCTATAAAGTTGATGAGACCGACAAAAAACCAATATTTCCCAATGTCTTCAGTCGTGGAAGCGGCCATCCCTTCATCTGCGTCTCCCTTGCAGGTAACCGATTGGAGCCACGTGAATTTCGTGACATGACCGAAGATGAGGAGAGCAATGACGGTTACTTGATTATTGGCGAAGAGATCTGGAATCTCGATGAAGATATTGAAATGCTGCCCGAATCCTGGTTTCGCAGAACAAAGTCGGGTGTTACGCTCGACAGCAAAAAAAGGGGATACTTTCCCGTTAAACTCTGGTTTGACGAATTCGGAAACTGCTCCGACAAAGAAGAAAAAAAATGGTGGGGCTGGTTCATGAAGGCTCCGTTACTTTTTGATCCCACATCGGGCGGTTTTTTTGATACCAGAACCAATGAGGGCACCAAACTGACCAAGCTGGGCAGCGAAGGGCGCAGTACCTCCACTACCATCACCGCCTTCTCCATTCTCAATCGTCTCAGTGACGCTGGCTACGCGATAAAAGAGCAGAAGCTGCTCAGCTTTACCGATAATCGTCAGGATGCGGCCCTGCAGGCAGGACATTTCAATGACTTTGTGCAGGTCATTCGCCTTCGTGCAGGCATTCATAAGGCATTGCAGCAGGCACCAGTGGGCATGCTCACCTTTGCCACCCTTGGCGAGGCCGTTTTCAAGGCGCTTGGGCTACCGTTTCTTGAGTATGCCAACAGAAGCGAGGAGTCGATGTTGGCTCCAATCCGGCGAAAATATGAGCAGGCGCTTCAGGATTTCCTGCTCTATCGTTCCATGGCTGACCTCCGGCGGAGCTGGCGAGTAGTATTGCCCAACCTCGAACAATGCGCCCTGTTGACCATAGAGTACGAGGATCTGGATGAAATTATCGCTACCGATGCATTCTGGGCCGTATCGCCGCTTTTTGGATCGTTGAATCATACTGATCGTAAAGAGCTGGTGACCACCATACTCGATTTTTTCCGGCTTGAATATGCCATACACAGCGAAAACTTTCTTACCCAGTCACGCATACAGGAATCCGAGCGGCAGTTCCGCGAGTCGTTAAAACAGCCCTGGACTCTCGATCGTAATGAGAAGCTTCAGGAACCCTACTACATCCGCTATCAAAAGCTCAGCAAAACCGCCAAACTCTACACCAAAAGCATGGGGCCCGCCAGCTCTCTGGGGAAGTTCATCAGGGATTATGTCAAACGGCAAAACCTTGGGATCGACCTGAAAAAAGAGGGGTATAAAAACCTGATCATGCAGACGATGGAGATGCTGGAACAGGCCGACTATCTGAAATCATTTCCTGCCCGGAGCGAGCAGAATGAAGAGGTACTCATCTACCGTTTACGACTCGAAAAGGTTATCTGGAAAGCGGGGGAGGGGCTGACGGTCAAGGCAGACATTATCAAACGACGCACCTATAAAAAGCAGAGACCCGAGCCCAATCTCTTTTTCAAAACGCTCTATTGTCGTGATTTCTCAACCATGAAACGGCTGCGAAGTGAAGACCATACCGGACAGTTGAGTAATGAAGCACGGCTGGATCGTGAAGAGCGATTCCGGGCCGATTGGTACACCGATGAAGGCAAGCGGGTGGCTGACCAGCAAAAGATAAGAGCCGAATCAATCAGCGTGCTTTTCTGCTCCCCGACCATGGAACTTGGCGTTGATATCGGTTCACTCAATGTTGTCCACATGCGCAACGCTCCTCCAAACCCCTCCAACTATGCCCAGCGTTCAGGCAGAGCAGGCCGGAGTGGTCAGGGAGCACTTATCTTTACCTACTGCTCAAGTTATGCCCCCCATGATCGCCACTACTTTAACAATCAGCGCGAACTGGTTGCAGGTACGGTCATGGCGCCGCGTCTCGATCTGAATAATGAGGAGCTGCTGCGTGCCCATTTGCACGCTCTGGTAGCCTCAGAGGTTGGCATTCCCGGCCTTGATGAGGGTAACGGCTCAAGACCCTCAATCATGCATCTTGTGACCGATGACAATAACAAGATGCCTCTTGCCGAGAGCGTTCGGGCCGGGCTTCAGCTCTCTCCGGTACAGTTTGATCGGATAAAAGCCAATTTCAGAAGGGTAATCCGCGATTTTGAACCGGAACTGGAAGCAAAAGCCGCATGGTATTCCGATCAATGGATTGAGCAGAACCTTTCGAAGATTATTGAAACCCTCGATGAAGCACTCGATCGCTGGCGGCTCATCTACCGTTCGGCAAGGGCAATTCTGACCAGAGCTACCCAGAAGATCGAAAGCGGCACGCTGAGCCTTGGCAGCGAAGAGTATCGCAAATACAAACGCCATCAGGATCAGGCCACCCGTCAACTGGACCTGCTTCGCAATCATCTTTCCGGCAAGGCATCGGAACTCTCCGAGTTCTATCCCTGGCGTTATCTTGCTTCCGAAGGGTTCCTGCCCGGCTACAACTTTACACGACTTCCTCTTCGTGTCTTTTTACCCGACGGTGATTCTGCCGGGCTCTTTGTCTCCCGCCCCCGCTCTCTGGCCCTCCGGGAGTTCGGGCCCCAGAATATCATCTATCACAGCGGGCGGAAGTACCGGGTGTGCCAGTTGATTATGCAGGATACCGAATCCTCTCTTACCGAGGCAAAAATCAGCACCCGGTCAGGATATTTCCTCCCCATAGATCAGAAGGATCTTGAAATCTGTCCTTTTTCAGGGTTGAATCTTGGCGACAATGCCAACAAGCTGCACATTCATGATTTGCTGGAAATGTCGGAATCCCGCGCTGAAGAGGTGGATCGTATCTCCTGCGAAGAGGAGGAACGGCTCTCCAAAGGCTTTGATATCCGAACCTTCTTTACCGTTGACGGCGGCCAGGTTGAGCGGGTACGTAAGGCCATCGTCTCCAGCAGTGAAGGTAGCCTGCTGAATGTGCGGTACATCCCGGCAGCCCGGCTTGTCCATATCAACTTCAAATGGAAGGCTCAGGAGACGGAGGGGTTTCCCATCGGCATGGTCTCTGGCGACTGGCGCAGCTCTCTTCCTGATCAGGAGGCCCAGAGCAGTGAGCAATTCCGGCGAGTGAAATTGATGACCTCAAACCTTGCCGATGCCTTGTATATCGAGCCGATTCAACCGCTTGGATTAACTCCCGACGGGGTGATTACGCTCCAGCACGCCCTGAAGAGAGCCATCGAACTTATCTTTCAAGTGGAACCACGAGAGATCGGTGTGGTAACAGTCGGCGACCCGGAAGCCCCCAATATCCTGCTCTATGAAGCGGCGGAAGGGAGCCTTGGCATCCTCTCCCAGTTTGTCGAAAATGTTCACGCTTTCCATCAGGTGGTCAAGCAGGCCATAGAACTTTGCCGTTATGATGATCCTGAATACAAAGGACCAGCCTCATACAATGACTTGCTCAGTTATTACAACCAGCGTGACCACAAAGTCATTGACCGTCACCTCATCAAGGAGGCGCTTGAAAAGCTGATGCTCTGCACCATCGAGATTCAGACCAACAAAAGTTATAACAACTACGAAGAGCACTACCAGACGCTGCTCGGCGGGATCGATCCCAATTCGAGTACCGAGCGGAAGTTCCTTGATTTTCTCTATAAAAACGGCATTCGCCTGCCCGATGCCGCCCAGAAGAGGGTAGAGGGAATCTATGCGCAACCCGATTTCTATTATGAACCCCGCATCTGGGTCTTTTGCGATGGAACACCCCACGACAATACTGAGGTGCAGGAAAAAGATGAGGCACTACGCCAGGCCATCATTGCCAAGGGTGATGAGGTCTGGACATATTATTACAGGGACAATCTGGCCGAAAAGGTGGCCGGACGTCCTGATATTTTCAGGAAAGTAAAATGAGTATAACCTATCAACCAGGGAAACTGCTCTCCCTTCGAGGGCGCAATTGGATTGTCATGCCCTCCGATGACCCCGATCTTCTGGTCGTCAAGCCCCTTGGCGGCTCTGATGATGAGATTGCAGGCATTTATCTCCCTCTGGCCATTCCCCGTGATGAGCCACAGGAGACCGAGTTTGGCCAACCAACCGGCAGTGACCTCGGCGATATCAGTACCGCCCGACTGCTCTACGATTCAGCCCGTCTGGCATTTCGAAATGGCGCAGGCCCCTTTCGTGCACTGGCAAAGCTCTCTTTTCGTCCACGCTCCTACCAAATGGTTCCTTTGGTAATGGCGCTTCGGCAGGAGCTGATTCGCCTCTTGATTGCTGATGATGTTGGTGTGGGTAAAACCATCGAAGCGCTCCTCATTGCCAAAGAGATGCTGGAGCGCCGCAAAATCCAGCGCTTCGCGGTTGTCTGCCTCCCTCATCTCTGCGAACAGTGGCAGCAGGAGATTCGCGACAAACTCGATATTGAGGCCGTTATCATCCGCTCCAACACCCAGGCACGCCTTGACCGGCAGATTCAGGGCGATACCAGCGTCTATGATTACTATCCCTATCAGGTTATCAGTATTGACTTTATAAAATCTGACAATCGCCGGGATGTTTTTGTGCAGCAATGCCCGGAACTGGTTATTGTAGACGAAGCCCACACCTGCGCCCGCCCGGCCGGGGCCTCAAAAAGCCAGCAGCAGCGTTACCATCTGCTGAGTCGTCTGGCAGGCAAGCCAGAGCAGCAGCTCATTCTTCTCACGGCCACCCCGCACTCCGGCAAGCCGGAAGAGTTTCACTCCCTGCTCGGGTTACTCAAACCGGATTTTGAAGGGCTTGATTTGCCGACGGCATCACAGCCCCAGCGCAAGGAGCTTGCCCGTCATTTTGTGCAGCGCAAACGGGGTGACGTTGAAAAGTGGATGGGTGAGGAAACTCCCTTCCCCAAGCGTGAAGCCATTGAGTGGGCTTATGATCTCTCTCGGCAGTATGAACTGTTTTTTGAGCAGATCCTCGAATTCGCAAAAAAACTGATTGCCCCGGACGCTTCAAAAAAGGGCCCCCGACGGGTGCAGTACTGGACGGCGCTTGCCCTTTTGCGTGGAGTGATGTCGAGCCCGGCAGCCGGTATTGAAATGCTCAACACCCGGCTCTCCAACCTTGCCCACGTTGCCCTTGACGAAGGGATGGCCGAAAACAGTGAGAACCCTGTGCAGGATAGTGAGTTTGGCTATGAGGGCGATAACACCCCGACCTCACTGCTTGAGCAAACCGACTGGTCAAGCTACCAGCGGCAACAACTGCGAGGCTTTGCGGATCAACTGGCAGCTCTCTCTGACCTGAAGCACGACCAGAAATGCGGCACGGCGGAAGCCATTCTGGAAGATTGGCTCTCGGCGGGCTTCAACCCCGTTGTTTTTTGCCGCTACATCGCGACGGCCAACTACGTCGGGAGGTTGCTCGCTCCAGCTCTCCACAAAAAATATCCCAAGCTCGATATTCAGGTTATCACCAGCGAACTGCCTGACGAACTCCGCAAGCAGAAGATTGATGAGATGGGCAAGGCAAAGCAAAGGCTCCTGATTGCAACCGACTGCCTCAGCGAAGGCATCAACCTGCAGCAGCAGTTTACGGCGGTGCTGCACTACGATCTTCCCTGGAATCCCAACCGTCTCGAACAGCGCGAAGGGCGGGTAGACCGTTTCGGCCAGCCAGCGCCGGAAGTCAAAACCTGCCTGCTCTACGGCGCCGATAATCCCATTGACGGCATTGTGCTTGATGTTTTGCTGCGCAAGGTTCGCGAAATCAAACGCTCAACCGGAATCAACGTCCCCTTTCCGGAAGATTCCCAAAGCATTATCGACACCATCACTCAGGCGCTCCTGCTCAATCCCGACCGCAAAATCACTCCCCGGCGTGAAGGAAAGCAGCAGTTGACCTTCGACTTCAGCGATTTTGATGAGGCACTCTCAGCCAAGGTCACCATCTCCCGCAAAATAGAGGAGGCCGCCGAGCGCGAAAAAGCGACCCGTACCATCTTTGCCCAGAACGCCATCAAGGCCTCCGAAATAGAGTCCGACCTTCGGGAGGTGGATGAGGCCATTGGTGACCCCTTTGCCGTTGAACAGTTTGTGACCAGCACCCTCAATAACCTTTTTGGCGTACAGGTTATTGCTCAACAGAAAAAGGGATGCTATCGCCTCATTACCGCCAACCTTCCTGACCAGTTGCGCGGCATCCTGCCCGTTGGCGATATCGTCCAGATCAGCTTTCTCTCACCAACGCCTGAAGGCTATCACTACCTTGGGCGCAACAATCGCTTTGTGGAACAGCTCTGCCAGCTCCTCATGGCCAACACCGTCAACCGTTCCGGCAAACGGGCCGCCCGTTCCGCCGTCATTCGCACCCGGCAGGTGGCCATCAAAACAACCATTCTCCTCTTCCGCTGCCGCAACGTTATCGAAGATCGGAGAGGGAGCCAGCAGATTGTGGCCGAAGAGATGATTCTCTGGGGATGGAAAGGAACTCCGCAGGAGAAGGAGTTCCTCGATCAGGCAGAGGCAAAAGCGCTTCTCGCCTCAGTTCGTGCCAGCTCCGATATGTCGCTCCCCGCCAGAACAGGGTTTCTGGAGAATGAATTGAAACTGCTCAAATCGTTTGAACCTGAATTTGACCGCGTGGCTGAACAACAATCAAAAAAACTGGTCGAAGCCCATGAACGGTTCAGTTCCCTGATGGACGGCAAGCGTTTCCAGGTGGTGCACCCGGTACTGCCGATGGATCTGCTCGGTGTATATATTCTCCTGCCGGAAGGCGAAGCTGCGGGAGGTGCCGTATGATATACCCATCCATCCGCATTGAGGGGGCGATACTCTCACCCGATATTCTTGAAAAGCTTGAGGATATTGCAGGCCAGCGCCCGGTCGATTTTGGTCTGGAGCCATCGGTCAAAGTCAAGGAGGAAATTGCAAGAGCGTGGGCCGATGCCCAGGACTACTGGCGACTCTTCAATCGCAAGCTTGAGACACTGAAAAAGGAGTCGCCAGCCACCACCGAAACCCGAAACCTCTGGGTGGTGCCGCTGCTCGGGCTCCTTGGCTACCAACTGGAATTTGAGGCCAAGAGCATCGAACTCAACGCAAAGCTCTACCCGATCTCCCACCGCATCACCAACCGGGGCGGAGCCGCCATTCACATTACCGGCAGCAACGAGCCCGCCGGTCTCGACCGAAAGCCCGAAAAAGCTGCCCTGCGAATGTCGGCCCACGCCATGCTGCAGGAGTACCTGAACCTCACCGAGCAACTCTACGGCATCGTCACCAATGGCCGGGTGCTACGCCTCCTGCGCGACAGCTCCCGCCTGGTCAAGCTCACCTATCTGGAGTTTGACCTCGACCGCATCTTTACCGACGGTCTCTTTGCCGACTTTGCCGTGCTCTACCGGCTGCTGCATGTGACGCGCTTGCCGCAGACCATTGAGACCTCAGCAACCTCGCTGCTTGAAGGCTATCATCAGGAGACAATCGAACAGGGATCACGCATCCGTGACGGGTTGCGTCTTGCCGTTAAAGAGGCTCTTAAGACTTTGGGTACGGGCTTTCTTGAGCATCCTGAAAATCATGAATTGCGCCAACAGGTCGCTTCAGGAGAGCTGCGTCCAGATGTCTATTTTAACCAATTGCTCAGGCTGATTTACCGTCTGCTGTTTTTGATGGTGATTGAAGAGCGCGGGATGGTATTTCCGAAAGGTACAGCGACTAAAAAAAGCACCATCTATGTTCAGCACTACAGCATAGAGCGCCTGCGACGCCAGGCCAGGAATCGCAGTTTGCAGGTCACGTGCTACAGCGACGGCTGGCTGCAACTGCTTTCAACCTTTCACCTCTTTGAAGATAGAGACGGTGCTGCAGCTCTGGGCACCACTCTTCTTGGCGGCCAACTCTTCAGCCCGGCGAACCTCGGGTTGCTTCCTCACTGCACGCTAAGCAATAAAGCCCTTTATTCCACTCTGGAACAACTCTGTTTCTTTACTCTCCCTGAAAATGGCCAGCGCATGCCAGTTAACTTTGGGGGATTGGCCACCGAAGAGTTTGGCTCGGTCTATGAAAGCCTGCTGGAATTGCATCCCTTCACTGATTTGCTGCCAACACCACTTTTTGATTTTCGTCACGCTGCAGGCAATGAACGCAAGACAACCGGCAGTTACTACACTCATGCGGCATTGGTGGAGTCTTTGCTGCAGAGCGCCCTTGATCCGCATATTGACGAAGCAGAAAAAAGTACCACTCCGGAAAAGTCGATACTCGCTTTAAAAGTATGCGATCCCGCTTGCGGCAGTGGTCACTTTCTGATTGCTGCAGCACAACGGATAGCCCGCCGACTTGCCCGGTTGCGGGCGGGGGACGAAGAGCCATCGCCCGAACTGCTTCATCACACCCTGAGGGAAGTGATTGGACATTGCATTTTTGGAGTGGACATCAACCCGATGGCGGCAGAGCTTTGCCGGGTTGGCCTCTGGCTGGAAGCCATGGAGCCCGGAAAACCGCTCTCCTTTTTGGAGCACCATATCAGGGTTGGCAACAGTTTGATGGGTACCACGCCTGAACTGATAGCAGCGGGTTTACCCAACGAGGCGTTTAAACCGATAGAGGGTGACAATAAAAAGGCTTGTGCCGTTCTGAAAAAATGGAATCGTGGTTCCAGAGAGGGTCTTGGGCCGCTCTTTGCCCAGCAAGATGAGCAGCAACAACAGCACCTGCAGGCCACTGCCTTGGCCATCGAAGAGATGCCTGATGATGATCTTCAGAGCATTCTTGACAAGAAAATAGCCCGTTTTCATCTGGAAAATGAAGAGGAGTACCGCATTAAAAAAATGGTTGCAGATGCATGGTGTGCAGCATTCGTTATTGAAAAATCTTTCAGTGAACCTGGAATAGAGCGAACGGCTTTTGGTATCACGCAGTCACTCCTGCTCCATATTCTCGATCAAAATCTTACTCGGGAGCATCAGAATATTGTTGATGAGGTCAAAAAGCTGGCAGAAAGCTATCAGTTTTTTCACTGGCACCTTGCCTATCCTGAAGTCTATGCCCGTGGAGGGTTTGACGTCATTCTTGGTAATCCACCATGGGAAAGGGTCAAACTCCAGGAAAAAGAGTGGTTTGCTGAGCGATGCGAAGCAATCGCCATGGCTTCGAATGCATCAGCCAGAAAAAGGTTGATCAGGGAGCTGAATGCCACCAACCCGGCGCTGCAGGATGAATTTCTTGCCTCATTGCGCAAAGCTGAGGGCGAAAGTCACTTTCTCCGCAACAGTGGCCGATTTCCGCTCTGCGGCAGGGGTGATATCAATCTTTATACTGTTTTTGCCGAACTGATGCGCTCGCAACTCAATCAACAGGGAAGAATGGGGGCCGTGCTTCCCAGCGGGATTGCTTCAGACGATACAACAAAGTTTTTCTTTCAGGATCTGATTGAAAAACAGTCCCTGGTCAGTCTGTTTGATTTTGAAAACAGGAAAAAAATATTTCCTGCTGTTGATAGCAGAATGAAATTCTGCCTCTTCACAGCAGGTGGAGGAGAAACACCAACAGCCAGAGAAGCAGTCTTTGTCTTTTTTGCCCATGATGTTGATGACCTGAAAAATCCTGACCGTCAGATAACCCTGAGCCCGGCGGACATCCTCCTCCTGAACCCGAATACCAGAACCTGCCCGATTTTCCGGTCACGTGCCGATGCAGAACTGACCAAGGCGATTTATCGCCGGGTTCCTGTGCTCATCAAGGAAGGTTCACCAGAACAGAATCCGTGGGGAATACGATTTAGCAGGATGTTTGACATGTCGAACGACTCGCACCTTTTCCGAACGCGGGAGCAACTGGTGGGTGATGGATGGCACTTGAAGGGGAATATTTTTCACCGGGATGGAGAGGTGTATCTACCGCTTTACGAAGCCAAAATGATTCATCATTTCGACGATCGTTGGGCAACCTATGACCATAATGATGATACCCATGATGTCACTCTTGCAGAAAAACAGCAATCTGATTTTTTCGTCATGCCAAGGTACTGGGTTCCGGAACAGGATGTGTTGTCACGGCTGGAGGAGAGGTGGGATAAGCAATGGTTAATGGGATTCAGGGATATTACCAACACTACGAATGAGCGTACAGCGATATTCTCGGTTATGCCACCAAATGGTGTTGGCCATACCTGCCCAATTGTGCTCTCTGACCGTCAAACCAGAGAGATCGGAATGCTGCTTTTGAATCTGTCGACTTTCGCACTTGATTTTTCAGCAAGGCAAAAAATTGGCGGTACACATCTGACCTATGGTTATCTGAATCAACTTCCTCTTCTTGATCCTGACGCCTATTCTCGCCCTGTACTGTGGGATAAACTACAGCCTGAAATGGGTAACTGGCTTCTCCCTCGACTCCTTGAACTTACCTGCACCGCATGGGATCTTGAATACTTCGCGCAAGATTGTGGCTGGAGCGGCCTTCCGTTCCGCTGGAATGAAGATCGCCGATTCTTGCTTTGCTGTGAACTTGATGCAGCATTTTTCAATCTTTACCTTACGGCTGATAAACATGGCGAATGGATACGTGCCGAAAAATCAGCAGGAGCCGTGCAGGATGAATCATCCAAAGAACTGATCGAGCTGAAACGATACTTTCCGACTCCACGCCAAGCAGTCGAACACGTTATGGACTCCTTCCCCATTGTCAAGCGAAAGGATGAAGCCGAACACGGCTCCTACCGGACAAAAGAGGTGATCCTTGAGATCTACGACGCCATGGCCGAGGCGATTCGCACCGGAATTCCATATCAAACAAAACTCAATCCACCACCAGCAGACCCATCCTGCTGCCATCCACCAAAACCGGAGGCGTTGATATGAGTGAAAATTTATCATCACAAACGAGGCCAGATAATTGAGACATAGCTTGCATAGAAAATCAGCCTTGACAACAAAGTAACGAGTAATACAAAGCCTGATAAAGCCATGTAACGGGTAAAACACGTAGCGAAGAGAACCACGCTGAATGTAGCACACAATTCACCCCTGCGCCATTTCTATTAAAAAAAAGAAATTCTGCAAGAATATGAAGCGAAAATTTTCAGTTTTTATGGCATCACCAAGTGATCTCGCTAACGAGCGCCGTTTTTTTAAAGATGCAATTAAGCAAATCAATACAGGTTTTGGTGAAGGCGCAAATGTTGAATTTGAGCCCTTATGCTGGGAAGATACGCTCGCCTCAACGGGTCGTCGAAGTCAGGGAGTGATCAATAAAGAAATTGATAAATGTGATGTGTTTATTCTGGCAATGTACAGACGATGGGGTCAGGATGCGCCCGACGCAGCGCCATACACATCATATACTGAAGAAGAGTATCACAGAGCTTTGAGTCGATGGCAAACTGAGGGTTCCCCTGAAATCTTTGTCTTCTTTAAACGAGTTGATGCAGCAGTTGAGGGTGATCCAGGAGTTCAACTAAAGAAGGTAATTGATTTCAGAAAAAGTTTAGAGAATACCAGAAAAATACTTTACCACTATTTCGACGATGAGGCGGGTTTTATCCTCGAAGTGGATCGCCACCTTCGAGCCTACGCTAAAGGAGAACTACCTAAAGCCGACCAGCAACGAGATATAGTCCTTCTTCCGTTGGCAGTCGTCGAAGAGGTGAATAAGGCGAAAACCTATGCAGAACAAAAGGCGCTGGAAGCAGAGCTGGCCCATGAAGATGCGGAAAAAACGCACCTAAGATTGGAACTGATTCAGTTACAAACAGCGAAAGATGCCGCTGAATTATCAAAAGAGGGAAAGATTGAATATGCGCGGCAAAAATTCTCTGAACTTATAACAGAAACAGAAGATATCAGAATTTTATCTCTCGGATATGAATTTTTCTATCGTACGGGTGATTTTGTTTCGGCCTTTCAGGTTTTGAACAAGTGGTTAAATATTAGCGGTCCTGAACAAACAAACACCGAAACAGCAAGTGCATACGGCAACCTCGGAATCCTTTTTCAGACAAGAGGAGAGCTTGACCGCGCTGAGGAGATGTACCTGAAAGCATTGACCATCAATGAGGCCCTTGACCGCAAAGAGGGTATGGCAAGTGACTATGGTAACCTCGGCAACCTCTTTCAGACAAGAGGAGAGCTTGACCGCGCTGAGGAGATGTACCTGAAAGCATTGACCATCAATGAGTCCCTTGACCACAAAGAAGGTATGGCAAGTGACTACGGTAACCTCGGAAACCTTTACAAGACAAAAGGAGAGCTTGACTGCGCTGAGGAGATATACCTGAAAGCATTGGCCATCAATAAGGCCCTTGACAGCAAAGAGGGTATGGCAAGTGACTACGGCAACCTCGGAATCCTTTTTCAGACAAGAGGAGAGCTTGACCGCGCTGAGGAGATGTACTTGAAAGCATTGACCATCAATGAGGCCCTTGACCGCAAAGAGGGTATGGCAAGTGACTATGGTAACCTCGGTAACCTCTTTCAGACAAGAGGAGAGCTTGACCGCGCTGAGGAGATGTACCTGAAAGCATTGACCATCAATGAGGCCCTTGGCCGCAAAGAGGGTATTGCAAATGAGTACGGCATCTATAAAACAAGAGAAGAGCGTGACCTCGCTGAGTCGATTTTGCTATTTTCTTCCGCAAGTCTAACGACTCGAGAAGTGGTAAGAGTACTTAACAAGTTTAGCTACATCTCTACCCGTTTATCTTTAGATTCGAAAAAAAAAGCTCTTGCAACCGCTTTTGTTGATCTTCAGGGATATGGTATCGAAAAGTTTTCACGAATATTTTTCGAGTCTGGAAGTACTATTACATGTTTAGCGCAAAATCTTGCAAGAATACTCCAGAGACGCGGTAACAATTTACAAGGTTCAAAACCAATCGATATATTAACGAACAACAAACACGCCTATCTATATCTTTGGCTCTGTTCGGGAGTAATGTGTTATCCAGTTCCCGAAGGTCCACCGGACCATATCCAAGAAGGGATGTATGGCCCTATAGCTAACATATATAGTAGACCCCCTTATTATGATCGCCCGCCTCTTGAAATTTATGATACAAACGGCGATAGGTTGATAAAAGAATTAGAAAAAGAAGTATTTCCCGATTTGAGTACGGGAAAAATATCGCTTTTTCTTACTACTGCATCTGGGCTTCAATTAACGGGTGACATCGCAATTAATGATTTTATTGATCCTATGGGATATCCACAGGCTACTCCAGATTTTATAAACGAAAAAGTCAGAAAATGTAGAGGTTTTTATGTGCGTAGCTATCAGGATATGCTATTTAAGAGATGTTACTACCGTACTCATATGCCAACGATTGTCTTTCTTTATGATGAAAATATTGACTGTTCATTCAACGTAGGTAAATATCACTTTCTATTCGATGAAGGTTTGACTTGGAATGATATTGCTGCAAATTACCCCCTAAGTATTTGGATTGCTTGTGAGCAGGAAACTCATCAAAATATCCTTAAGAAATGCATAGATCATTTTGTTAATGGTGATTGGTATTTTGTAATCTATGGAAAATATAATTTATTTCCAATATTAATCGGTCATAATAAAAAATTTAGAGATATGTGTAAAAGCATCGATGTAAGTGTCATAGAATAACAGTTCGAAGTTTAATTATATTATCTTTTATTCATATTTATTAAAATATTGTCTCTCACAAATTCTACGCATCTCGCAGCACACAATGAATAAGATGGAAATAGAGGATAGATTCATGACTACAGAGACGCCAGTTCAAGGAATAGTAGTGGTGCATGGGATAGGAAAACATCAGCCACTTGCAAGTGTCCAGCGTGTGATTACTCAGTTTGCGAGGGTTAACGGACATGATATTGTGGTTCCGCTTGGAGATATCGCAAGTCAATTATATCCACATGGCATTTCTAATAGTGAATTTGGTCCTGATAGTGTAGGATGGGCTCGCTTTGATTATCTTCCTGGCTACGCTTTCTCTGAGATCCATTGGGCAGATATCGCTGAGACGCACGCTGCGTCAGTAGTACCTCCACTGACAGAATGGGCGAGAAGCATCCCTATGCAGATATCATACATTGATTTAACAAAATACAATGGAAAGGGCCTATCAAAAACCCAGCTTCTTTACACTACAGGAATTGTCGATGACACGATACTGAGTCTTCAATTAATGCGTTTAATTCTTGGTAGTTATCGTATTGAGACGGACGAGCTAATTGAATTTATTCGGTACTTCATTGGGTCATTGCTCGTCTTTTCGGAGTTTTCTGACTTACGAGAAAAAATAATGCATCGTTTTAATACAGCAATGGAATCACTTTCTTTAAAAGCAGCCTCGGTAAATGTAGATCAAATTCATCTATCTTCTCACAGTCTTGGTTCCGTGATTGCTCTGCTTGGCATAGTTAAGGCTGACAAAATTGGATCTGAAAAACCACCCTGGCTTCTAAAATTAGGAAGTTTTTGCACTATGGGATCTCCAATTGATTTATTTCTTCCAATTTGGAAATCAGTTTGGGAAGAGTACTCAGGTACACTGGAGCAACGCCCAGTGGTGGCAGACGAACATAGGCCACGAATTCACTGGATTAATTTCGTAGACAATGGCGATCCAATTGCATCTACACTTAACATTGCTCGCGATTTAGTTAATGACAAGGCTCCTGGTCTTTTCTTATCCAGTGCTCCACAAGAAATAACATTCAATACTAATTCATGGCCGGGAGGTGCTCACTTGGCCTATTGGAAAAATACTCATCTTTTCGATGTGTGGACAGGGCGTATTAAGGCGCTCAGCAAAGTAGATCCATTTATAGACGATAAATCAACCATGTCAGATGGGATATCACATCTGAAAAGTTCGGAGCTTAGTTTGTCTTGGCACCCTTGGGTATTTCTCTTGCCTGTGCTATTCTCTATCACGACCGGTTGGCAAATTATTTTTTGGTATGAGGCGGGATTCGGGCGAACACCCTTATCCCGTGTTGGAACTTTTAGTTTAGGTATGTTTGTCGGGCTGCAGATCTTTCTTGAAGTTGTAGTTGGCTCGACGCTTGTTGCATCTCGTCGGCCGTTTCGCATTGTTGAAGTTTTTTTAGCTTTCTTTACGATTATAGCGACAGTTCTTTTCCCATTGCTATACTCCGGGGGTGAGTATAACAATTATTTCAATAACCATATTAATTATTGGTACTCCTTTCTGATAGGGGTGGCTATTTTGCAACTCGGGTTCGGTTTTGTGAATCAGAAACGTTCGCGAAAATTTGTTATTGTGCTACTTAGTGTATGCTGTCTTATTGGTTCGCTAATTCCATGGCACACAGACAAACTTCAGGATATCGCAAATGATGTATTACGACTCGCATTTATTTTTGCTACTTGGTGGCTAGCATCGCTATGCTGGAGGTTCTACGTAGTTTGGTCTGACTATGTTTCGGGACGTAGACATATTGATTGGCTTCGAAAGCGTTGGTCTTGCGATCTCAAAGTGAATAAAAGATAATATTTGGTCGGCGCATCAATGTTTGAATTGTGTTGCATCAGAACTGCTTTGTTTAACGGATTGCTTTGCATTTACCCGACTCACTGATCATGATATCAGAGAAATCGTGATCAATCCTACGCAATTCTGTTCACATTCACCGGTTGTTGCTTTAGATCCGCTTCAGAATGTTTTGCAGTTTCGTTTGTGTGATTCCAAATTGATTGATTTTCGCTGTCTTATAAAACGATCGTTTGAATGTTTTATCTGGCTATCAAAATAACGGAAAACCGCTATTTGCGCCTGTCACAGTAAAATATGAGATGCTCGCCAACATGAACAGTCAAAGACCTGAAGCTCAGTATGCCACGATAGCGCATGAACTTGCCCACCTCTATTGCGGTCATCTTGGAACTCCGGATATTAAACTATGGCCGGATCGACAGCGTCTCAATCATGCAACAGAAGAGTTTGAAGCAGAATCAGTTTCATTCATGCTTTGCCAGCGTCAGGGTATTTAATCACCATCACCGGAATACCTGTCACAGTTTGTTAAAGATCATGCAGACATACCCACCATCAGCATGGAATCTGTGATGAAAGCTGCTGGGCTTATTGAAAGCATGAGTAGCCAGCGATTGAAATTGAGAAAAGAGAAAAGATAGAGTATGAACTTAAAATTAATTCGATTTTATTTATACAGGGCAATACCATGAGCGAGATTTACAATATCTACTGTGATGAATCCTGTCATCTGGAGAATGATCGACAGAAGGCAATGGTGCTTGGAGCAGTCTGGTGTCCGCTGGATAAGAGTCGGGAGATCGCTGTGCGCTTGCGTGAGATCAAGCAGAAACATGGTTGTTCATCGCTTTTTGAAGTGAAATGGACTAAAGTATCGCCTGCCAAGACTCGATTTTATCTGGATCTTGTCGATTATTTTTTCGATGATGACGACTTGCATTTTCGGGCCTTGATAGTCCCTGACAAGTCGCTTATCCGCCATGATGCTTTTCTTGGCCAGGATCATGATGATTGGTATTACAAGATGTACTTTGATATGCTGAAAGTCATTTTTAAACCTGAAGCCCGCTATCGCATCTATCTCGATATCAAGGATACGCGTGGTGCACAAAAAGTAGCTCAACTGCATGAAGTGTTGTGTAACGACCGATATGACTTCTCACGGCAGGTAATTGAGCGGTTGCAACTTGTACACTCTCATGAGCTCGAGCAATTACAGTTGGCCGATCTGCTTATTGGTGCCGTCGGCTACCTGAACAGAAACCTTCATGGCAATGAGGGGAAAATTGCGCTCATTGAACGAATGAAACATCGTTCAGGCTACGACCTGACACGAACGACCCTGTTGCGTGAAGAAAAGATGAATATTTTCCGCTGGCATGCGACGGAGGTACAGGGATGAGTGACTTTCCAGTCTGGTTGCCATCGTTGGTACTTTTTTCTGATTATGAAACTGATACGGCCATAAAGGTTTGGCGAAATCAGCGCGGACGCGAGGAAAGAATTTAAGCAAAGGAAATTACAGAAGGAATATGAAGAATATCAGCGGAAAAAGAGCTGAAAATGCTGAAGCCGCCCCGAAGGACGGCCTCGTTACTCCTTCCACACATGGTAGATGAGCTGCCTTAATATCGTTCATTACAGGCAAAAAGTCAAGGGGGAACGATCAGGAAAGAAAAATAAAGCTATGGTTTCTCACTCTATCCAACATTAAAACAGAGTTTCATTCTATCGAAGAGCGCTTTGAGGTGCTGAATCCAGCAATCCTGAAAGACAAGGCGCTTCATGATAGTGCTGAAATCATCAGGCCTGGATTTTCAACGCTTCAGTTTGTACAAAATTATCAGGAGCAGAACTTCGAAGCCAGCGAAAGCGAATAATCTTCCCGGCGGTTGTCCTATGAAGGGCAAAGAGCAGCGAACGCCAGAGCCTGGCGTGAATCTCAGCTCGTTTTATGATACATCCGATTTATTGAAAACAGCTTCCAGAGTCGGAGCTGTGACAAAAGCTTTACCCCAAGCTTCCAGCTCCTTTGCTTTGGCGCACTGTAACCGCTCTGAAGCCCATTCGGGTAACAGGCCAAAGCGGCACTCAAGCTGACTTTTCAGTAAGGTGTATTGCCCCCTGATCATGCCAATTCGTTCTACACTTGTAATGTATTCCATGTTTTCATTCTCCTCAATGGTTTCAAGTTCTTGCCAGACTCGGCTGTTCAACCATTCGGGCAGTTGCATCAACCAGTCTAAAATATAAAATAAATCTCTACGGGTCATATTCCCCGCCGCTTGCGGCGTGATATGATGTATATTAGTTGGCATGAGCGAATATATTCACAAGAGCCACAATGTCACCGTTCTGATGTATCACATAGTGCTACCAGCAAAGTATAGACGCGTGATTTTTGATAATGAGGTGGATGAAGTCCTAAAAGACGTGTGCTTGGACATAGAAAATCGTTATCAGATCAAGTTCCTGGAAATTGGTACAGATAAAGATCATGTGCATTTTTTGGTGCAATCAGTGCCAACGTATAGTGTCACGAAAATCGTGACGATGATAAAGAGTATTTCTGCTCGAGAAGTGTTCAGGCGATGTCCCAAAGTAAAAAAACTGTTGTGGGGTGGTGAGATGTGGACGGATGGGTATTATGCCGGAACGGTTGGAAAGCATGGAAATGAAGACATGATAGGCAAGTATGTCAAAGGGCAGGGCGGTACGTATCAGAAACGCTACAGTGATTATCAGTTGTCACTGTTCTAAAAGAGGAAATCTTCAATACCCCGCTGCTTGCGGCGGGGATTCTTTATTCAATGATACGTTGTTTATCCCATTGATGCTGATAGAGGATTCGCAATAAACGGATTTTTGCTGCGTAGCGTTCCTGATCCTGCTTTTTGGTTTTTTTGGTCAGGATATGAGCTGCCGTAATCCATCCAAAAACATTATCTGATTCCAGCAGCTCATCAAGTCGCTCTTCGTAATCGGTCAGCTTGGCCATCAGAAAATTGAAGGTATGACTACACCCCAGCACTGTCAAGCTGTAAGAGGTGGGTTTCCACTGTTTGTGTGTATCCGCCAGTACTGCCAGGCTGGCAACAGGTCGCCTGTATCGGTCAAAAATACGATAATTGTAAACAAACATCCGTTCGGCAAACTCAGCTTGCTTTTTACCCTGTACTTCAATGTGAATATATATCCACTTCTCGTCACCATTCAACACATTCACCCTGACCAGCTTGTCAACAAAACGCTTCCCCAACTTGGCATCCTGAACTATGGCCCGCAGCTCCTGATCCAGAAAAACATGCTCCTTTGCCCAATCTATTTCAGCATGAACCAGTGGGAAGTAGAATTCCATAAACTCTTGAAGGTAGTTCTCAACGGCCCTTTTCCACGGGCTGTCATACTGGTCGTTTGGCGTATCCATAGGTTGTGTTCCAGTAACATTCATTGCGCAGAGAGTGTATACGCAGCGATGCGTAATAATTAATATAAAACACTGCAATAATATCAACAATCTCCCTTGATACAAAATAATTCATATATTTTACGTTCCAATGTTTATTGTCAGGATGCAGTTCGGAGTTATGCAGAACGGTCTGGATACCGTCACCACCTGTTCTATAGTCGTTCCAGACTCAAGTGGACAAAGGGGGGCGGGCTTCAGGCAAAATTCAATGATAAAGGGTTCCTGTCGCGAGACATAAGTGTCAAGGAGATGATTGAACACCGGGGGGATATCCATCATATTTTTCCACGGCAGTATTTGAAAGAGCATGGTTTCAGCCAGAGCCAGTATAATCAGGTAGCGAACTATGTCTATGTTCAGCAGGAGATTAACATCAAGGTAGGGAAGCGCTCTCCGGCAGACTATATCGGTCAAATCCGTGAGCAATGTCAAAGCGGGAAGCTCGCCTTTGGTGGGATTGATACTCTTACAGATTTTGAAGCAAACCTTGAGGCGAACTGCATCCCCGGTACTATCTAGTGCCAGAAAGAAAACCCCTGTTTTTTGAAAATTTGACAACCTCCCGCCGGATTAAAAACCATTTTTAATGATCAACAAAAGGCGTTTTTGTGCTGATCGTGACACGCCATGGGTAAACTACCGAATTTTGCTCCAGGAAGCGTCATAACGAACGGATCTCTCCCTGCGAATTGGTAAAAAACTCTTTTTTTGGGGAGAGAACTCAGGCAGCTTTTTTGTAGGGCCCTCGATGTCGCTTCGCATCCTGCTTGTACAAGAGTGCTCCATAACGATGAATGTTGCGAGCCAGCACTGCAAGGGCAACATAGCGATTGAATCCTTTGATGCCATCATCAGGGCATATATCCAAGCCGTGAACCTCAAGTGCGTTGATTGCTGATTCAACTGCCGAATGCTGCCGTCGCAGTCTCCTGAATTCCGGCTCGGATTCATGAGCTTTGTCGATTTTTGAGAGCTTGCCTTTTTTCGGCATAACAACTTTTTCAAGAAGCGCTTTCAGGTCGCGTTGGTTATCCGGGCTATGAAAGCCTTTGTCGTAGCTGATCGATCGCAAGTTTGGAAAACGTTGCTTGGTCTCTTCGATAATGGACACTGCGATGTCGCTATCGACAACTTTTTCCATGACCTGATGATGCAGGATAAAACGATACTGATCTTCGATAATACAGACCCGTAATCCCAACTCAACCGGCACTCCCGCCTTGCCTTTACTGATCCACTCGGTGTGTGGCTGAAAAATTGAAAAGACTTTCTCCGCATGCGGAATAACCTCGTCATTTATCCGACGACGAATTTGCCCCATTTGTACCTCAGCATGAGCAATATAGCCGTTAAGCTGGCTGAGCCGCAACGGATTTAAGCCACCCAGTTCTGCGCCGGTACGCACTGCCCGTTGTAACTGATAATCGACTGCCGCAAGGTAATCGAGGAGTGCTTGCTTTATTTGTTGATCTTTGAGAGCTTTCTTTTCCGGCTTTTTTGATGTCGAGTGCTTGAGCTGTTGCACAATACGACGCATTCTTTTGATATGCCGGATGTTATGATCGTATTGGCGCCATTGACTTAATCCTTCATCAAAAGACCATTTCGCACAGACCTCAATGGCTTTGCGAATGGCATCGAACAACTGGCTTGTATCAGCAGGAAAGTGAACGTTGGTTTCCACCACAAACGAATCACCTCGGGCCATTAAAGGGAAATTTTCTTCCTCTTTTTTTTTACTAACGTATGACCTGCACGGACAATTTCCTGGTTGATTCGATCAAGCAATTCGGGGGTAAACAGTCGGACATTATCTTTGATGGTCTGGAGTTCATAAGATGTTTTATCAGTCCAATCGTTGTGACCAAGCATCTGGCGAAGCGTATCGTGGTGATTGACCAATTCATGAAGCCGATCGTAATCAGCGTTGATTCCCAGTCGAACGACACCCAGTACCAAAATTGCCCATTGCTCCATACCGGGACGCCCTGTGTTTGGGTCAGCTTTTCCTTCTCCTTTTTTCCGTTCAGGACGAACCTCTTCGAGGATGGCAAAAACACGCTTGCGCAACTCCTCGTCGGTGTAGATGCCCTGAAGGCCCCTCAAGATTTTTGGGATATCATCTCGTGATTTCGGATCGAAAACAATGGCAGAAATATCGGTACGACCGAACATCATTTGGTGGTTGATGACGCTACGCATAGTGGATTTCAAAAAACGAAGTTTGGAGTCTGTTTCTCTTTGAGGGCACCCTGCAACACCTTTTCTCTATCAAAAATGCTTCTAATGGGGTATTATTACGCTTTAGCTCAGGGTCCGTCAAATATCTTTGACCATGAAATAACAATATAAACTATTATTTTATAATATCATAACAGTTTTTCGTTCATCCACTATCTATGAGATGACGTTAGAGGATTACGAGGTTTTTTTAGGAGTTCGTAGATCGTTGATGGCCCAGAAGATCAAAAAATATTATCAAGGATTGTGATGAATTTAACAAAGCTTGCAGAGGATCTCCATGCCAAAGAGTCGGTTGATAAATCCGACTTTCAGCGAACCGCTCGTATTCTTCAGTCAATCTGGCGAGAAGAGCAAGGTTTTTCATGCCATGAGTACGCTGATAAGAAAGGCAAGGCGCACCTTCGAGGCTCTCGGTTACCAATGCCTTGGGCTGAGGACTCACTTTCAAATTTTATTACTGACGGGGTTCGACAGGTTGTGCGAGAGGAAGTCTGCAATCCGAAAGTCAGTAAAGGAAAACTCTTTGGTAAACCACGTATTTTCGACAATCTGCTTTCAAGCCAGCCACTTTGTTTTAATCTTTTTGCTGAGCTGAAAAGAGATATCCCCTTGGCTATCGATCTTGTTAAAGAATTAACGTCAGGCCGTTTCCGCCAAGTGAACGCTATCGAGTTTGAGTTTTCACCAGGTCGCAGAGACTCCCGATACCTTGGAGATCGATCGGCGTTTGATGTCTTTATCGACTGTGAAACATCAACAGGTGCCTGTGGATTCATAGGGATTGAGGTAAAATACCATGAGAATCTCATTGGCCCGGCAGGGAAAGATGGTGAACAGAAGCAGGAAAATGTTCGTTACGATCAAGTTGCGGATGAGATGAATTGCTTTTCTGCAGGCACCAGAGATGCGCTCAAGTTATCGCCGCTTGAACAAATATGGCGAGATCATTTGCTTGCAGGGGCTATATGTGACACAGATCACTATGAGGACGGTCTTTTTGTGATGTTATATCCAAAAGATAACCACCATGTGAAAGGTGCGGTAACCGATTATCGCAATTGCCTTTCAAATGACAGCTCATTTTCTGAATGGACACTTGAAGATGTCTGTTCCTGTCTCAAAAAATATTCAACTGCGGGGTGGATTGATCTCTTCGTTGACCGCTATCTTGCTTTTGAAAAGATAACAGCTCTTTTATAATTTTGTACGACATTATCAGGAGAAGAACCCTGAAGCCAGCAAAAGCGAACAATCTTCGCGGCGGTGGTACTATGCAGGGCAAAGAGCAGCGACCGCCAGAGCCTGTCGTGAATTTCAGCTCTATTTATGACACATCCGATTTTTTGAAAACATCTTCCAGAGTCGGTGCTGTGAGAATCGCATCAGCCCAAGCTTCCAGCTCTTTTGATTTGGCGTTTTTCAACTTCTCTGAAGCCCACTCGGGTAACAGGCCAAAGCGGCTTTCGAGTAGCCTTTTCAGTAAGGTGTATTGGCCTTTGACCATGCCAAGTCGTTCTATGCTTGTGATGTATTCCATCTTCTCTTTCTCCTCAATTGTTTCAAGTTCTTGCCAGACCTGGCTGTTCAACCAATCCGGCAGTTGCATCAGCCAATCTGAAATATATAATAAATCAATGATACGTTGTTTCTCCCAGTGACGCTGATAGAGTATTCGTACTAAGCGTATTTTTGCCGCATAGCGTTCCTGATCCTGTTTTTTGGTTTTTTGGGTCAGGATATGAGCTGCCGTAATCCATCCAAAAACGTTATCTGATTCCAGCAGCTCATCAAGTCGCTCTTCGTAATCGGTCAGCTTGGCCATCAGAAAATTGAAGGTATGACTACACCCCAGCATTGTCAAGCTGTAAGAGGTGGGTTTCCACTGCTTGTGTGTATCTGCCAGCACGGCCAAACTGGCAACTGGCCGGTCATATCGGTCGAAAATCCTGTAGTTATAGACAAACATGCGTTTGGCAAACTCAGCTTGCTTTGTACCCTGTACTTTGGGGGGCTTCAAGGCAATCTTGGGCACTACAGTCTTTCATTTTTCCCAAAAATATTCATACATTATTTTTGACGTATTGCCGTGCTGGTATTCCCTATACAGAAAAGCTCTGCTGATATCCTCGCAGTTTTAAGTTTTTCTGTTTTCTGGGGTCATGGGTCGGTTATGCGGAATAGCCCTGACAGAGTGTATTTTGGAAAAGTGACGAGAGTGCGAGAGAACGAATAAAGTTCAAGAAATGAGAGGATCCGGTATAAGAAATATATCAAAAAAATTAGGCATAGAGGAGATTAAATGCAACATGCAATCATTACAAAAGGGCGATTGCTGTCACCGAGAAGTATTATTCTTGAAGAGGATATTCCTTGTATTGAAGATTCGTTTGAAATTATCATCATCAATGAAACGACGGTAAAAGAAAGGTCATCAAGAGAGGTTGGTACTTTGAAAGGGAAAATACATATCAAAGATGATTTTGATGAGCCTCTTGAAGACTTCAGGGAATATATGGAATGAAGATAATAGTGGATACACATGCATTACTTTGGTTTTTCAGTAATGATATCAACTTATCCGAAAAAGCCAGAGAAGCCATTGTGAATTCAAACAATGATGTTTTTATTAGTATCGCCAGTTTTTGGGAAATATCGATCAAACTGAGTTTATCAAAAATTGCTTTGGACATTCCTTTCGAATTACTGTTTGATGAGTCGGAAAAACTGAACATGAGCATCTTGAACGTAAAAAAAGAACATTTAGTCTGCTTGAAAGAACTTCCTTTTATTCACAAAGACCCTTTTGACAGAATGATAGCATGTCAATCAATCGTTGAAAACTATACTCTGGTCTCTATTGACAAGATTTTTGATGACTATAACATAGAAAGATTTTGGTAATTATTTATGCATCAGAGTTTTGTCAGGAGTAACATGTTTCGGGTTCTGCAGTCAACCAGCATTTGAAACATTCAGGGCAGAGAGCAGCGAACGCCAGAGCCTGGCGTGAATCTCAGCTCGTTTTATGATACATCCGATTTATTGAAAACAGCTTCCAGAGTCGGGGCAGTGAAAATAGCATCACTCCAAGCTTCCAGCTCTTTTGATTTGGCGTTTTTCAACTTCTCTGAAGCCCACTCGGGTAACAGGCCAAAGCGGCTTTCGAGTAGCCTTTTCAGTAAGGTGTATTGGCCCTTGACCATGCCAAGTCGTTCTATGCTTGTAACGTATTCCATTTTCGCTTTCTCCTCGATTGTTTCAAGTTCTTGCCAGACTTGGCTGTTCAGCCAATCCGGCAGTTGCATCAGCCAATCTGAAATATATAATAAATCAATGATACGTTGTTTCTCCCAGTGACGCTGATAGAGTATTCGTACTAAGCGTATTTTTGCCGCATAGCGTTCCTGATGCTGCTTTCGGGTTTTTTGGGTCAGGATATGAGCTGCGGTAATCCATCCAAAAACGTTATCTGATTCCAGCAGCTCATCAAGTCGCTCTTCGTAATCGGTCAGCTTGGCAAGCGGGAACTCAAGAGAGAGTTTGCAGCCCAGCACGGTAAAGCCATAAAAGGTAGGTTTCCAGTTCTTGTGTGTATCCGCCAGCACGGCCAAAACTGGCAACTGGCCGGTCATATCGGTCGAAAATCCTGTAGTTATAGACAAAAATGCGTTTTGCAAACTCTGCCTGTTTGGTACCCTGTACTTCAACGTGAATGTATATCCACTTCTCGTCACCATTCAACACATTGACCCTGACGAGCTTGTCAACAAAGCGCTTACCCAATTCGGCATCCTGAACTACGGCTCGCAGCTCTTGGTCCAGAAAGACATATTCCTTTGACCATGGTTCGAATGGAGAGACGCGGATATGCGCCTTTATGGCTTTATTTTGTTCATGTTGTTTTATATTGACCACTGACAAACCATTAAGCGCCATGAGCAGCACGTTGAACAACATTGAATTCCTTAGCCCCCGGCTCGTTGGTGAACGATTTTCGGGACATGCCATTCCTCTCGATGTTCTCAGGGATTTGGCTGTTCTGGAAGAAATGCTTGTTGAAACCGCCAAATGGGGGTACATGCAAGAACACCCCGACAGGAAACGCATTCCTCGTGGTTTTACCAACGGTGTTTCTCTCAAGCTGACAGGTATTGAAGAGGGAAGTGCCATCCCAAAAATAGCCTTGTTCTTCACACTTGCGGGAACAAGTCTGGATCTTTTTCCTTCTGATAATGCCCATTACTTTCACCTGGCTAAAAATTCGATAGTTAACGCAGTTAATGCTGCCGAACGAAATCGGGATATCAAGGAGTATTTGCCTGAAAATCTTCTTTGTTATTTTGATCGAATAGGCCGGAGTCTCAGAGATGGCGAGTCACTTGAGTTGAATCCTGCGGATACAGCTCAACCGGCTCGACTGAACAAAACTACTCGCAGAAAATTATTGCTTGCTTCCTCAAATGTGTTGGAGCTTACTGAGGAAATTACCCTGAGAGGATCAATACCTGCTGCTGATCAGGCGAAAATGACGTTTGATTTGCACATTATCAGTGGACCTACAGTGAGTGCGCCAATTTCACCGCAACATTGTGACATCGTTAAGGAAGCCTTCATGCGTTATGGTAATGGCGGTATCGTGATGCTGCAGGGGATAGGAAGGTTTAATCGCAATAATCGGCTTCAAAGCATCGATTCTGTCGAGCACATCAGCTTGCTGGATGCTAACGATGTGTTGGTTCAGTTGGATGAACTGCGCTCTTTGGAGAATGGCTGGCTTGATGGTGAAGGTGTTGCTCCGGATAAAGAGGGGCTGGACTGGCTTGTCGGCTATTTTGAAACATATTACTCGGATGAGTTGCCTGTACCATGCATTTATCCGACACCCGAAGGTGGAGTTCAAATTGAATGGGCCCTGAATGGTTATGAAATATCTCTTGCTGTAAATATCGATATCCGTCAGGGTGAGTTTCATGCCTTGAACATGAGTAATGATGACGAAATCATAAAGTCTCTTGATTTTAACAAGCCCGATGATTGTGTGTTGCTGAATCAGGAACTCAAGACACTATCGGAGGCTGAGGTATGAATGACGCTACATTGATGCTTCGCCAGATTCATCCAAGCTTTATCAAGCAAGGTCAGATAACTTCCCAGGCATTCCGCCCTACAATCAAGGATGATAAAAAGCTTTCCGTATACGATAACGATATGATTACTGCGAAGAAAGCTTACGAGCACTATACCAAAAAGCTGTTCCATGACATGGCCAAAGACCTTGTTGAGGTCGGAGCAATGGATGAAGTAACGATGCGTACAGTAGAATCGCTTTGTTTGCCGGAAAAAAAGGTTTTTCTCCCGGAGGACATCCGTCGCATTCGGACAACAAACCATCTCAGCCAGCCTGTTTTTGCTTTGATTTCAGCTTTTATTTTGCATCAAGCTGGACTTAATCGAACAGACTTCCTCGATCTATAAAGCCTTTGTTCACCAACGTCGTCTCTATCACTCTTGTTGAAACGTTGAAGTAGTGTGCCGCTTCATCCAGCTTCTCTTCTCCGAAGTCTTCACCAATGAAATCTTTCAAGGCATTGGATGGACAGAGAAACTCTTGGGCGAAAGCTCGCTGAAACTTCTGCCGGGCAGTGTTAACGGTGGTAACTGGCAGAAACTTGTCTGTATCTGGTGAATAGAGCCGATCACCAACCAGACGTAAAAGGGCAAGTTCCGTAATGAGCACTCCACCAACGGTTATTTTAATATCAGCAAAGGTAAAGCGCTCTGCTTCATCAGGAGTGAAGCGCTCAAGCCATGCAAAATCAATTGCAAATGCTTTACTCATTGATGCTGCCCATAGTTATGGCTTCTTAATGTGTCCATTTTTCTGTTGCAAGTTCAGTTCTGTTGTGCTTGTTGTTTTGTTGTCAGTTGCGGGCGCTTTGGGTTGCGGTGTAGCCTGGGCGGTGAAAATGGTAGGCCCCTGAAACCGTTACCGATCCTGTGACTGTTCGACTTTGTGCATCTGGGCGGCAAAGGCGTCGATGTGTTCGTCCCATGCGTAGAGCAAGTCAGGGTCAAAGTCTGCTCCATTTGGCCATACTATAGTTCCAACTTCCTCGTCAACGGTGACTTGCCTGAAAAAATCATGATTGCGCAGCGGTTCATAGAGTTCACCATACAAAATGGGTTCCAGATTGATTTTCCTTACCGTACCGTTATCGAAATGTACACGCAATGAAAAGCCGTCAAGAATATCGACAGCTAAGACCCTTATAAATTGATGTTTCATAGTGAGTTATCGTCTTGAATTAACGGAGCGGTTCTATTTTTACCGGGGCCTTGCCATCCTGTAACAAATCCCAATCGGTCAAAAGTTCAAACTGATGAATTTCAGCCCAGGCCATCACAAGTCGTCGCTGCCTTTCGGGTAATTCGCCTTCCATCATGGTAACCGGGTCAATAGAAAAAACGGCCTGTGAATCCTGATAATAGGCGTGAAAATGAGGCGTATGATGGGGAACATCCAGTTCAGCATACATTCTTATCAAAATCCCGAAAAATCGTGAGAGTTCAGGCATTATCCAAAAGTTTACTTTTAAAGAAGTTACTGGAAGTATTGTCTTGATTACATCCAAATAATATCACTTCGAAATTTACTCAAATAACAGGCTGATACAAAGCTGACATTCCAGAAGCAAATCAAAGGGTTCCTGTCGCGAGACATCAGTGTGAAGGAGATGATTGAACACCGGGGGGGATATCCATCATATTTTTCCCTGGCAGTATTTGAAAGAGAATGGTTTCAGCCAGAGCCAGTACAATCAGGTGGAGAACTATGTCTATGTTCAGCAGGAGATTAACATCAAGGTAGGGAAGCGCTCTCCGGCAGATTATATCGGTCAAATCCGTGAGCAATGTCAAAGCGGGAAGCTCGCCTTTGGCGGTATTGATACTCTTCCGGATTTCGAAGCAAACCTTGAGGCTAACTGCATTCCCGGTACGATCTATGAGATGACGTTAAAAGATTACGATGAATTTTTGGGGGTTCGCCGAATATTGATGGCTCGGAAAATCAAATGCTTTTATCAAAGCCTATAATAAGATATCCCGGTTGCCATGAAAGTTGGCGTTAGAATACCTTCGCTTAAAAAGCGCATTGCTGCCCGCACCTCGTGGAAGCGGTATGCCCGCCAATCTCTGGGCTTCAAGGCTCCTCGCTGTTATGGCTGGATAACCAATCCAAAGAAAGCACTTTACAATCGGGTTTATTATCGAACGATACGGGGCTGTTCTGTTGTGCTTGTTGTTGTGTTGTCGGCTGCGGGCGCTTTTGGTTGCGGTGTGGCCTGGGCGGTGAACATTCGGTGATATCCAAAAATTCAAATCATTCAGTGCGGAGGGAGCTGCCTGATTTTCATTCGAATCGTTTTCGGAGCTCGGTTTTAGCCTCCCGCCAGAACCTGTCGTGAATCTCCGTTCTTGTTACGGCACATCCGATTTTTTGAAAACAGCTTCCAGAGTCGGGGCTGTGAGAACCGCTTTACCCCAAGCTTCCAGATCCTTTCTTTTGGCACTTTTTAACTGCTCTGAAGCCCATTCAGGCAACAGTCCAAAGCGGCACTCAAGCTGACTTTTCAGTAAGGTGTATTGCCCCCTGACCATACCAATTCGTTCTATGCTTGTAACGTATTCCATGTTTTCTTTCTCCTCAATTGTTTCAAGTTCTTGCCAGATCAGGCTGTTCAGCCAATCAGGCAGTTGCATCAGCCAGTCTGCAATATATAATAAATCAATGATACGTTGTTTCTCCCAGTGACGCTGATAGAGTATGCGCACCAAATGTAGTTTTGCTGCGTAGCGTTCCTGATCCTGCTTTTTGGTTTTTTGGGTCAGGATATGAGCCGCCGTAATCCAGCCAAAAACGTTATCTGATTCCAGCAGCTCATCAAGTCGCTCTTCGTAATCGGTCAGCTTTGCCACCAGAAAATTGAAGGTATGACTACATCCCAGCACCGTCAAGCTGTAAGAGGTGGGTTTCCACTGCTTGTGTGTATCCGCCAGCACGGCCAAACTGGCAACTGGCCGGTCGTATCGGTCGAAACGACGGCCCTTTTCCACGGGCTGTCATATTGATCGTTTGGGGTATCCATAGGTTGTGTATTGTGCCATTAACGTTCATTGAACAGAGAGAGTACGCGCAGCGATGCATAATAATCAATACGATACACTCTAATAATATCAACCAACACCATTAACACAAAATAATTCAGGTATTTTACGCATCAATTTATAATACCAGGATACCGTTCTATCGTATGCGGAACGGTCTCAATACCGTCACGTCCTGTTCTCTTGTCGTTACAAATTCAAGTGGAAGGGGAGTTCGTTCAAGCTCCATGATATCCTGCTCTCCTTCCAATCGAGAGTGCAGTCGAAGTGCTGGAGGAGTTCGGTGCCGATAACGGCTGTGGTGTTGGTCATGTTCAGGGTCATATCGACGGCTGCTCCCAGCTCGCCGGAGAGTGTGCCGTACTCCATGGTAAAGGCCTTGCCCCCGAGAGCGGTTTCCATTGTGTAGGTCGGGGAGGTGAAGTGGCCGTTAAAGGGGTGGAAGTCCGCTTTTTGGCCTGTTTGCGCCATGCCGGAAACGAGAGCAGGGGAGATGTAGGAGAGGTGCGCTCCGGTATCGAAGAGGGCTTTTGTGTGGTTGTTGGCGATCCGCAGGGGGAAAATCGGGCATCCACTCATTGTTTCCATCTCATCGATGGTCTCGCCGTCTGGAGTGTCGTCTCCGATGTCGATACATTGTTCCTGCCAGCGGATTCTGAGTTTATGGAGTGACAGGATGTCGCAGCCGATGAGGATGTCGATGGCAATACCTGCCAGATCGCTGAGTTGCCTGGTTGTAAAACCCATGAATTGATCCGGGGTAGTGTGACGCTCTCCTCCAAAGCTGAAAGGGCGGGAGGAGATGCTTGCTGGCGAGCCGGTATCGATAAGGGCCATCAGCTCTCCAATCGGGAGGATGATGTGCCCTTTATCTGGTTTGAAACGGAGTGTTGTTGCCATGGTACTTTTTTGGGGATAGGCGTGCAAAATCCGTATGGTAAAAGATTGTGCAAATGTAGCTGGTTGAGTATCTTGAACTACAATATAATCATAATGCAGGGGTATCAGAGATATGATAAAATGACCGGAAAAAGTGATGATTGAATCTATTGCGCCAACGATCCTGAAGCATTTTCCAACAACTGTTGCGATTTATCTTTTCGGAAGCTATGCAACAACCGACGAGAGAGTGGATAGTGATGTTGATCTCGCACTGATGTTTCCTCACGGGAGTACGGTTACAAATACTAATCTTGCGTTGAGTGCCTGCAAGGCTGATCTCGAAATGCTTTTTTGCCGGGAGGTGGATCTCCTGAATCTGAGGTCATTATCAACGGTCTTTCAAAAAGAAATCGTCATGACAGGCCGCCTACTTTTCTTGAGCGACCGCTTTGCTGTTGATGAGTTTGAAATGCTTACCATCTCTTATTACCAGAAACTCAATGAAGAGCGGGCTGACATTCTTGCCGAGATTAAAAAAACCGGAACGATTATTGCATGATGATTGACGACATCATTCTCAACAAAAAAGAGAGCATTGAGCGCTGTATAAGGCAGATCAAGCTGTATTACGCCTTGCCGTCCGAAAAGCCTTTTGAGGAGGACTTCATGCGTCAGGATGCCATCGCCTTAAATCTGCAGCGTGCATGTGAACAAGCCATTGATCTTGCAAATCACCTTATCAAAATCCATAAATTCGGGTTACCAAAGGAAAGCCGGGAGAGCTTTGCAATTCTTGCCGAAAGAGGCGTTATTGATCGGTTGCTTGCTAAAAACCTTCAAGGTATGGTTGGATTCCGCAATACATTGGTTCATCAATACCAAAGCTTGAATCTCGGTATTGTGATTGCCGTGATTGAACAGCATCTTGACGATCTGATAGCGTTCACCAATTGCGCAATAAACTACCAGAAGCAAGATGGAAACACCTGAGCAATGCCTGATGTACGGGAGTCTTTCTTGTGAGAAAAGCCTCTGCAGAATACAAAAGTTCAGCTCATAAAAAAAACTTTATACCATTTACTTTACATAACTAATATTATACAACAAATCCGGGTAACAAAAGATGGTCCTCTGTTGACTCATTTTTTGTATCTCATGCTTCAGGTTTCTCTTGTGCCATGTTTGGTTCTGGCTTAGCCTTGGTTAACGCGCTGTTATCATGATGCAAATTGAATCCGGGACGCACTTGTTGTGTAATCCGGAGTCAATGATCTGGGGTTGTCAGAAAAACTTAACTCAAACGGAATTCATCATATCATGCTGTATCATGTATTTTTGAGTTATGGCTGCAGGATCAAGAATTTTAGCTCAATTTGCCTCCCCTGCCAATTGATACGATAAAAACACTCTTTTTCAGACAAATAAGGGTTGGTGCGTTACGAGGTGCAAGTATTCAGGCCTGGTTGTTTGGAAGTGGATCGGTTTGTTCTTGGATTGGGATTATGTGGGCAGTTATTTTACCTTTCAAAACCATCCGCGCAGTACTTGACACCGCCTGAAAACTTTGAAGCTCTTGATATCTCCCCTCTCCTTCTGCGCTCCCCTGTTTTTCGCTATTTTTTACTGTTGTATAATATTAGTTATGTAAAGTAAATGATATAAAACAATATTATATAAAACTTTAACAAATAACAACAGCACCTGCAAAGATGCTGTTGTTTAGATTCCGATCCATTCCTGAGGCTAAAATATCCAACACGCAACGAAGTAACCTGGACTGTTTCCGTCTATTTACATGCTATTCTGTTCCGGCTCAATACTTCGTAGTTATATCAACCGGCCTCAGGCTTGTTTTTGGGCTAATTCAGGCTTTGATAATGCTATCAGTTGGACATATAGCAACACATGCCGGAGCATCATGATGACCAACACAATCAACACAGAGCGCTTCATCGATGATATACATATCGTCTCCAACAGAAATAGCGTTTACTGGGCATTCAGGCTCGCAGGCTCCGCAAAGAATGCAGGTATCAATAATTTTATGGGCCATAATTTTCGTTTTTGGTTTTGGTGTCAATAAAACAAGGTGTTGCAGAGAACGCGAACAATATAGCGATAGTTACCCCAAGACATAACCGAGAATGGAAATATTTTTTGGTAAGGGCCTCCCTGTGTTGGGCATAACAAGAAACCCTGACAAAACTTGCGTCCTGTCAGGGTTTTGGTAAAAATAGCCGGAAAAGCTTAGTAGCGGTCCCTTCTTGGCGATCTTTCTTCACGAGGTCTCTCTTCGCGAGGTTTCGCTTCGTTTACCGTTACCGTGCGACCGTTCAAATCCTTTCCATTCATTGATTCGATAGCCTCACGTGCTTCACTGTCCTTAGGCATCTCAACAAATCCAAATCCCTTTGAGCGACCTGAAAATTTGTCATTGATGATGCTCGCATTTGCAACCTCTCCGAATTCGGAGAAAGCATCACGAAGATCATCTTCAGAAACAGTATAAGCCAAATTACCGATGTAAATATTCATTTTTTAATCTCTGTGTACATGTGCATTGATAGGGAGAGATACCGGCAAGTAACCAAAGCACAAATTACTTGAATAGCGATCAGCCAACCATTGACTGAATTCTATACGAAGTTTAACGTAATTACTGATCGTTTTCAAACATAAAATGCATAGACAGCATATTTGTTGAAATAAGCACCGAATGAGGCTCTTGTATTTTTATACGAGAAATCACGTTAACAACTTTTAAATAAAACTGTTACAATCGTTTATACTGACAAGGGCGCTCCTCCCCTCCTTGCAGAAAAGACAAAAAAAAGGCAGGAATTGTGGTTCCTGCCTTTTTTTTGTAACAGACACCTTTCACTTATGGCAAAGGGTGTTAAGCTGTTTACTTCTTTTCGGGAACTTCTCGTTCTTCTTTTACAGCATAATTAATCAGATAATCGTAGAGCCTGATAAGGCGCGAATTCTGATTGTTCTGATCGATCCAGTGACCAATCATGCCGATTGTCCGAGCCAGAACAAAGAAGCCGTTGAGTGAGTATTCCGGGAAATCAAGATCAACAAGAATACAACCGATCGTACCATCCACGTTCAGGATAAGGTTATCCTTTTTGGCTGTGGTGATCTTTTCGACTTCAAGTGCATAGTCAAGACAAGGAGTGTGAAGCGTCGTCTGGTTTGTAACATAGTCAACCAGATATTTCACCCGTTTATCCGGATTTTTGACGCTCTTCACCCTGTGACCGATACCTGGTACCGGACCGACATTCTGCTTCATCCAGTTCAAAAATCCAGGAATGTCGTTAGGATACTCCTTGACGCCATACTTGAAATATTTTCCGGCATTGGTGACTGCGCCTCCAAATCTTGGCCCAATCATGGTCATGCCTGCTGAAACAGCCTGAGGCAAGTCGATGCCTGCACATGCCGCGATAATGGAGCCGAATGCGCCAGAAACTGCCGGGCCGTGATCGGCTGAAATCATGATAATGCGTTTGATGATCTCAGACTCTTCTTTTGATGGAAGCTTCTTGTTCCACAGAAGTCCGATAACGTCCTCAATACCGTAGCCTTTTTCACAGAGTTCCGATGCCGCATAGCCAACATAACGGGGCTCTTCACCACGATCGTCAGAAATGGTGGTACGGATGAGTGGCTCGACAATAATATCGCCTTGCTTCATGACTTCCTGAACACTTGGAGGAAGTTGTGGCAACAATTTTTCGTCGAGTTCCGGCTCAGGCTTGATAACGCCACTCGCCTTCAGTTCCAGATAGACCTGTTTGATAGCCTTGCTGAGTCCACCAAAGGTATCAGGAACAACTGCGCCTGCTTCACGAAGGGCATTTATCTTGGAGCGTGCCGATCCAAGACCTTTTTTTCCTTCTTTTGCGCCAGCATGGCCAAATTTCATGCCTTGTGGCAGCACATCCTGACAGGTACCACCAATTGAAGCGATCAGTTTGATTCGGCGTATTTCCTTGCCAAGCCATTCCGCAGCCTCTTCCTCAAGCGTCCCACCCACTTCTCCGATGATAACGACTGCCTTGGTATCAGGATCGTTTTCAAACATATTGAGATAGGTCACGAAGTCCGTTCCAGGATAGGAGTCTCCACCGATAGCTACGGCTGAGGTGATTCCGTTGCCATTCTGGGCACATAACCACATGGCTTCGTTCGAAAGGCCACCCGATTTGGTAATGACACCAAATGAGCCTGGACGATAGAGATTACAGAGTTTCAGGTTTTTGAACTCTCCGCCAATAACACCAAGGCGACACTCCCCTGCCGACATGATACCGATAGAGGATGGCCCGTTGAAGATTTTGCCGCTGTCGATTGCATGTTTGCGCAGTCGTTTGGCATCCTTTTCCGGCACACCTTCGGTGATCATGGTCACAAGCTTGATCCCTTTTGCATCAAGGGCCTCTTTTGCTGACTGGTATGCCCGGGATGCACCGATATAGATAAGCGCTGTATTGATCTGAGGGTTTTCCTCGAGGGCTTTTTCGAGTGACGAATAAACAGTAACGTTGTTCAGTTCGCCGCCACGGTAAATCTCTTTCTGTTGCCCTTCCTCTGGCGGGTAAACAAACGCCTGCACCGTCAGCGGTCGATTGATCAGAAAGTCGAACTGAGCCATCCGCCTTGCAGCATTCAATCCAGCAATACCGCCAATGATGACCGCTCGTGTATCCTTATTTGCTAAAATACTCACGATTCTTACGGTTTATATGTTAGAAGTTTCTCTTTGGGGTTCCTGCGATATCGCCTGACCTTATGAGTTAAGGGCAAGATCGACAATATCGGTCATAGGCATGCTGCGATCATAAACGTGAATGTCAAATCCCTCTTCCTGCAGCTTTTTCATTGCGGCAAGTCCCTGATTCTCATTCGGTCCACCGCGTCTTACCCAAATCTGCACGTTTTCAAGGTATCCTTTTGATTTGCTCTCACGGAATCCATTGATAATCCCGTTGAACGTTGCCTTGACATCCGTGAAGTTGGCTATTGCACCACCGACGATGATATGCTTGATATTAGGAAGCCTGCAGATCGTTTCTGTCAAAGCCTCTACTGCCCAATCCGGAGGATCACCGGAATACTCTGCATAATTGGCAATTGAGCCGCCTCTTGCTACCACGGCATCGGAATAAAAAACCGAAGCGCCGCCGCCTGCTGTAAGGAGAGCAATGTTTCCACCCGGTACTTCAACCAACTTGACTGATCCCTTAATGCGGGCATCGATATCCATGATCTGCTGTTCGGCCTCTGTATAGGATCTTCCGATTTCGGAAACTGGTTTGAAATCCCAGTCAGCATGACGGAAACGTGCATCCCAATCAACATTCATAACGGCATCAAGAGCTGCAAATCGCATGTCGCTCTTGCGTATGACAAGTGGATTGATCTCAATTGATTGAGCATCTTCATTGTCGAAACAGAGAATAAGGCGTGATGCAATTTTAGCAACACGTTCGGCGACTTCACCGGTGAAGCCAGCTTCAAGAGCTGCTTCGGTAATGTGTTCAATCGTCGGGGTTTCATCAAGAGAAATGACAAGCCTCTTTACCGTATCCCAGTTGTCTTCGATATCAACTCCACCCTTGTTGGAAAGAAGAAGTTCACTCCCGTCGCGGTTACCGGCAATAGATAAATAATACTCCTCATCGTGATCAAGCATCTCTGCAACAATAACCTGACGAACGACTGATGTGCCTATCTGACGTCCAATCATCTCTTTTGCTGCAGCATAAGCCTCGTCAAGATTCAGTCCAAGCTTGACCAGCCCGAGCTTAAACCGCCCGCCGATAGCTTCGTGAGCTTTAACAACGAGTTTTGATTCTCTCAACCATTTATTAGCTTCCCCAAGTTGGGCAAGGCGGTCGGGATCCATGATCACAACATAATTTGGCACAGGAATGCCCCATTTGTTGAATAGTTTCATGGCTGGCCCTTCAAGTATCTTAGCCATACTATCGGTTTTTATGTTAATGGGTAGAAACACTGCACAGAATAGTGCAAGATTTTAAGTTAACTAAATTTATTATTGATACAACAGTTTCAAAAAAAAAGTACCGTTATGAATGATTTTTTGCTTTGGTGGCAGCAGTTACCGTCACAGATGAATCCTGTACTCTTTTCTGTCGGAGCGTTCGCTATCCGCTGGTATGGTATGATGTACATCATCGCGTTTGGTGTTGTCTATCTGTTGAGCCGCTATCGCATCCAGAATGAGAAGCTTCCTTTTGAGCGTTCCTATGTCGGTGACGCCCTGACCTGGGCCATGATCGGCGTTGTACTCGGTGGTCGCTTGGGCTATATTCTCTTTTACGGCATGAGTTCTTTTCTTGCCGATCCTCTTGGTACTCTTATTCCCTGGATCTCTGTTCCTGGAGGAGGTTGTCGATTTGCTGGCATCACCGGCATGTCCTATCATGGCGGCGTTATAGGAGTTATTCTTGCCCTGCTGGCCTTTACCCTTTCCCGGAAAAAAGCTTTTTTTGAAACTTTTGACCTCTTTATTCCAGCCATACCTCTTGGGTATACCTTCGGCCGTCTCGGCAATTTCATCAACGGAGAACTCTACGGAAGGGTGACAGATTCCGCACTCGGCATGTACTTCCCTCTTGCTCCTACCTATGAACTTCGCCACCCTTCGCAGCTCTATGAAGCTTTTTTTGAAGGAATCGTTCTTTTTATTCTCCTCTGGCTGCTGCGCAAAAAATCTCCTTTTCCCGGATTTCTTTCAGCCACCTATCTTTTCGGTTATGGATTTGTCCGCTTTTTTATTGAATACGTTCGTGAACCGGACTCTCAACTCGGCTTTGTATTTCTGAATTTTTCGATGGGGCAGGTACTTTGTTTCGTCATGATGGTTGCCGGCGTTGCGGTGTTTCTCTTCAACAGCTCTTCAGCGAAGTCAGCAAGGAGTTAGAATCATCACCTCCCCGACACGGAGAGTGGCCGCAGCACAAGAGTCAAGATTGACAATACCGGGCTGGTTTGTTGAGCTGCCCGGTATTGTGTTGCTCCTTATGATGCCGTATTTGCAGGTTTTCGAAGAAAGATATAGCCCGTGAGTGCAATAAACGCTCCTGCAACTCCCCATATGGCAAGAGCAAATCCCGAACCGCCTTCGTACATACTAAAAATCCCAAAGAGGAAAAAGATGACCGCCGCACCGATTTTGATGATGTTCTCAGGCAGCCGGGCGCCGAGCATTTTTCCTGCAATAATTGCCAGCCCGTCGGAAAGCACCATGCCGATGGTTGAACCAATCCAGACAGGAAAAAATGGATTGGTTGAAGCAAGGGTAATGGTTGAGAGCATGGTCTTGTCGCCAAGTTCCGCCATGAAGAAGGTTGAGAATACAAGCCAAAAGGGGTTAATACCGGTTTTGCAGCTTTTCTCGTCCTCATCAAGGCTATCACCCCGAAGCGTCCAGAACCCGAAAGCAATGAAGGCAATACCTGCAACAAACTTGATCCATTCCGTTGGCAACTTGTCGCCGATGAACCAGCCGATCCCGGCTGAAAAAACGTGAATGGCAAGAGTTGCCCAGAAAATACCCCATAATACAACACTGGTATTGTAACAGGTTGCCAGCGTCAGGGCAACAAGCTGGGTTTTATCGCCAAGTTCAGCCAGAAAAATCATGACAAGAGAAAGCCAGAATGCGTCCATGGATAGGTACGGTTAGGGGTAAAAAAAGAAACCACAAGTATAGGGGAATACAGTGGTAGGTGCAAGCGGAAACGGCAAAAAAGGCCGCCCGGACAGAGCGAAATCAGAACGAAATGTTAAATTGCTGTTTTTACAGTTTTAAAGCCATATTACTGCCTTCACCCCCTGATTTCCTTTTCTTCCTGACAGGAGCCATCTTCGCCATTCTGAAGTTGGGTTAAGACGTAGTATCAACCCGCAGGAACTGACCATGATACCTTCAATAAGAACGGCAACAGAGAGCGATATAGCCAGATGCGCAGAGCTTCTTGGAATTCTTTTCAGCCAGGAACATGAGTTTACGGCTGACGCCGAGGCGCAGTCGCGAGCGCTCGCCATGATTACCCGCAATCCGGAGCTTGGACGGATATTTGTTTCTGAAATTGATGGCGAGATTCAGGGGATGGTGATGCTCCTTTTTACGGTCAGCACCTTTCTTGGCCAAAAAGTTGCCCTGCTTGAGGATATGGTTGTGGCGCCTGCGTATCGGGGCAAGGGAGTCGGGAAGCAACTGATCGACCATGCTGTGGATTTTGCCCGCAGGGAGGGCTTTGGGCGTATAACGCTCCTCACGGATCGGGACAACGATGTCGCACAGCAACTCTATCTTTCAAAAGGGTTTTCACGCTCGGAGATGGTTGTTTTCAGAATGCAACTTGACGATGAAACATCCATGAAAAAGAGTGAATCTGAAACATGGATGTGCCGTGAGTGCGGTTATCTCTATGATCCCGCTGAAGGTGATCCTGAAAGCCTGATCAAGGAAGGAACCCCGTTTGCAGAGGTTTCCTGCCAGTGGAGCTGTCCGGTCTGTTTTGCATCAAAAGCCGATTTCAATCCGTTTTCATGAGGTTACGCTTGCCGTAACGATCAGTTTGTCTTGAGATCGAGCGAGCGGCTTCTGGCAATCAGGGCTGCTTTTCGGGCAGGATAGAGGCTTACCAGAAAACAGAGCAGGATGGCCATGATGCTGACGGCAATAAAATCGCCGGTTTGCATGTTGACCGGGTAGGCCTGGATGATAAAGGCGCTTTTTGAGGGAAGCTGCACAAAGCCGTAAAGCTCCTGGAGTTTGCAGAGGCTCCATGCAATGACGGTTCCGGCGGCAGTGCCTGCAATTCCGGTCATTCCTCCCTGGATGATGAAGATGGCCATGAACTGCGGTTTTTCCATGCCGAGACAGCGAAGATAGAAGAGTTCACGCTGTTTGTCGATGGCGGTCATGGCGAGGGCTCCAGTAAGGCTGAGGGCAGCGACAAGAATAATGAGCATCAGAACGCTGAAACTCACCCATTTTTCAAGTTGCATGACGGCGAAGATGTTACTGTATTTTTCATCGAGGGTGCGCACCCGAAGGCTTGTTTTCAGGGGACTTTGTGCCAGCCACTTCCTGAGGTTTTCGCTGAAGGCATCACCTGAAACGCCCTCTTTCCCCCTGATGTCAATGCCTGAGTACTCTTCGCTGCCCATGAGCAGAATTTTCCGGGCGAAAAGGCCGGAGGTGAGAACATAGCGGTCATCAAACAATTTCTGAAGGGAAAAAAGCGATGTGACGCTGGTTTCAGGAATACCGAGCATCGGTATAAGATAGGGCTCCGAGAGCGATTCAAGGCCAAGAGAGATCAGTTCCGGACTGAAAATTTTGACCTCTCTGAAGGGATAAAGGTTTGTTCTGAAAGCTAAAAGCTCCCCGACAGCTATGGTTTCAGGGGTAAAAAAGGGGCGCAATGTGTGGGTCTGACGCATCAACCGGCGCTGAGCCGCATCGCTGATTCCTTTTACAACGACCAGTTCGCTTTTCTCTCTGGTAGCAAGAATGGCCTCTCCTTCGGCAAAAGGCTCTGCCGATCCGACGCCTTCAATGGATCGTATCGATTGCAGGAGATTTTCGGAGATCTTCATGGTTCTGCCCTCAAAGGGAACCAGTTGGGCTGGGCTGTCGATGGTGATGAAAAGGTCGCGTGCAAGTTTCTGAAATCCGTTCAGCACACTCATGACCACAAGGAGGGTGCTTACGCCAATAACGATTCCTGCAAGACTGATTGCTGAGATGATATTGATGACCCGAAACCGTTTTCGGGCAAAACTGAAGCGTTGTGCAATCCATAAACCTGTTTTCATACCAGCGGAAATAACATTTTGTTTAAGTCCCCAGTGCGGTACCGGGTTTCAGTGAGGCAGCAATCCGTGCCGGAATAAAGGCAAAAAGCAGGGTAAGGGCCATCACTGCAACAGAGACGACGGCATAGTCGACCGGCTCAATCAGCAGTGGAACATATTTGATGAAGTAGCTTTTTTCGGGAAGGGTAATGAGATGAAACCGCAGCTCGAAGAGTGTGAGCGAGAGGGCCAGAATGTTGCCAGTGATCACTCCCGAAAGCGAGACGAGAAAAGCCTGCGCCATAAAAACGGCGCTTATTTTTCCGGGTTCAAGCCCGAGTGCGCTGAGCATACCGATTTCGCGGGTCTTTTCAATAATCAACACCAGAAGCGTAGAGATGATGTTGAAAACCGCTACAATGGTGATCGTGATAATCAGCAAGGGGGTAATGTTTTTCTGCAGTTTCAGCCATTCAAAGAGATTGGCATAGCGCTCAAACACCGTATAGCCGTAGAAGGGAAACCCAAGGAGATTGAGCAGCTCTTTCACTGTTTCCGGCAGTTGATTGAGGTTGTGCACACTGGCATCATAGCCACTGATCATCAACGGATTAAAGCGCTCCTGAAGCTCCTTGAGATCGGCAATCACGACAAAATCATCAAACCCCTCCTGAAGCCCAGTGTCGTAGATGCCTCGTATCACGCCGACTTCAAGGTCGAGAGAAGAGAGCATATCCACAATGTTCTTGTTGCCTGCAATAAGCTTTGCTCCTGAGGCATTGCTTCCCAGTCCGACAAGCATCACTTTTTTTCCGACCCGGAGATCAAGATTTTCAGCCAGTGTCTGGCCTGCGTAGAGTCCGATACCTTCGCCATTATTTCGCCTGTCGAGGGTTCCCGCCCGAAGAAATTTTTTCAGAAAAACGCTCTTTTGCTCTTCACTCACTCCTTTAACAACAACCGGTTTGCTTCGCCAGCTTTCAGTGCCTCCTGTTGTGCGATTCCGGAGCACAAAACTTTTTTCCAGAAAGGGTGACGCGCTTGCAATGTTTGGATGGCCTGTAATTTTTGCAAGATCGGTGCGGCGCTCCTGAAAAAGTTGCTCTTCGGGATGGCGGATCTGCAGGTGAGAACTGAAACTGATTAACTTGTTTTGCACACTGCTGGCGAATCCATTCACAATTGAGAGTGTCAGAATAAGCGCTGCCGTCCCCACAGCGATGCCGATAACGGCAACCATGACAATGAAGGTCGGTTTCGTTGCCGATCGCTGTTTGAATGCAAAGCGCCGCGCAATGTAGAACTCAGGCCTCATCCCGCTTTCCTGATTTTTGACTATTCATGGAAAGAAAGGTTACCACTTTGTTTCTGCCGTTTGACTTTGCCTTGTAGAGAGCCCTGTCGGCATTGTTGATCAGGTTATGCCAGTCAGCAGCATCAGCCGGAAACGTTGCAACACCGATACTGACCGTCAGCTCTCCGGCAGGCTGCTGTTGTTGCTGCCGAAATGATTCCCGGCTGATAATCTTGCGAAGACGTTCGGCTATTTCACTTGCTGTCTCGGTATCTGTTTTGGGAAACAGGATCGCAAACTCTTCGCCACCGAATCTTGAAGGAACATCATATGCCCTGCACTGTGTGCTGATAATATCGGCGAGCGCCTTCAGTGCCCTGTCACCAGCAAGATGGCCATTGGCATCATTGTATCGCTTGAAGTAATCAATATCAATCATGGCAAGGGAGACCTTTTCATTCTGGCGTTTGGAGCGTTCGACCTCTACAATCAGATGCTCTTTGAAATGGCGATAGTTATAAAGATTGGTTTTTTCATCCCGAATATGCAGTTCATCAAGCTTTTTATTTTTCGCATCAATATCACCGCAAAAGCTCATGATCGAGCGGGTGACCTGGGTGATGTCGCTGGAGTACTCCGCATCAGTCAGCTCCTTTTTCATCTCTTCAGCGGTATCCCGAATACTCTCCGGTATATTTCTATTGAGCAGTTTTAATTGCCCTGCAAGCTGGGAAAGGGGGATCAGCGTCTGGCGATAATTGTTGTGGAGCATCCATCCTGCTGTGATACTCACTGTGAGCAATACAGCAAGAATAAAGAGCAGAAAAAACTCGTTGATGACAACAAGTTTGACTGAGGCATCCTGTGATTCAATTTTGGCTTTTTCAATACTTTTTTCAAGGTCAAGCCTTAACAGTTCAAGGTTTGATGCGGCAAGCAGTTTCGGCCAACTCTCTCTGGTGAGCAACATCGAGGCAACAGGCTGTAAACCGGCATCATGCATCTCCGAGAGCAGTTTTTCATACATCAAAAGCAGTACTTCAAAATGCTCACTTTCCTGGGTTGCCTGCTCTTCTGTTGTGCCATTCAGCCGCTCTGCCTGATTGCGCAAAAGTCCAAACTCAATGAGTTTACCCCTGAAATCAACCAGATCAAGATAACATGCCTGTTTTTTTTCCACCTTTTCAAGCAGAGTGTGCTGTGTGACAAAAAAACCTGCAGTACCAGCTATAACAATACAAATACTGATTGTTCCGGTAAAGACAATTGCCTGTAGCGGAGAAATTTTTTTAATGGTCTGCCAGGCAATCATAACAGTTATTTCAAAATAATGGTCCTTTCAACAAGCCTGTATGGGGCAAGAGAACTTCTTTCGAATGCCTTCTGCCCTGCACTGCCAAGCCATGAGCCAAACCCGGCAGCAAGTGCGTCGCCGGAATAATATACATAGTAAACTACAGTAACAAGGGGATAGGCTCCTTCAAAGATATTTTGCTGAGTTGGCAGAGTGGCTGGAGTGCCCGAACTCTCTTTTGCAAGAGGGAGTATCCTGATGTTCCTGCCACTCTTTCCCTCTTTGAGTGCTTTGTCGAGCGAAGAGCCAAAAAGCAGCCCGACGGCACGGCTGTCGACCGATACCCTTTCGATCAGCTCAGCATCACTGCTGCACGACCAGGGGTGCAGTTCAGACCTCTTTTTCCCCGTTTTTGCCGCCAGAAGAGAGAGAAGCCGAAAATCATCGGCTCTGACCAGAGGGGTCGCCACTCTCTTCTCCTGTTCTGAAAAAAGAGTGCCAAGCTCTTTGATCGAGAAGATGAGAGCCGGATTACGGCTGTTGACAATGCAGACAATGGCATCACGGGCGACCGGTTCGCGGCGAATCGGACGTTTCAGTTTGTTGAAAAGAGAATCTTCCGCAGCTTCAGGTTCCCCACTGATCAATGCTGCCCGCACCGTGCCATCAAGAAGATGCTTCAGACTTTTTCCGGATGCGTCAGGCAGCAGGGTTATGTTGGCGTCGGGATAATAGCGCTTAAACATCTCTGCCTGGCTTCCGGCAATCTCTTCAAGCTGCCGATCGACCGCAACAGTCATCTTTCCGCTTCGTGCGGTTTCGTTGTCCGGGCTTTGGGTACAGTTTAGCAATAAAAACGCAGCAACAAGAAAGAGCAGGCCACCCATGATCCTGAAAAAGGGGTTCTGTACGGCTATGTTCTTCATGGCAATCCCTGTTTTCTGTTTATCATGCTGACTGCACGCTCTCGGAGCTTAACGGCTAAGATAATGAGAAAAAAGATGTTGCCATAAAAAACAGTCGCCATGTTACTATCCTGAAAAAAAACATTCAGCATTCTTGAAAATCACGTAAAAAAGGTTAATATTTCGGCCTTCCGGGTCAACTGATTCCGGAACATATCTTTTTTTATTGAAAACGCTTATTATAAGCACATCAGCGGGATGGCGACACCTGTAGCGGAGTATCAGACAATGTATTCAGTATCAATTATCGGAGCTTCAGGCTATTCTGGAGCTGAACTGACGAGGCTTCTGCTCCGTCATCCGGGGGTTGAGCTTCAGGAGCTTTATGCTTTTTCCCAGGCAGGCAAAGCTGTTTCAGAGCTCTATCCTCTTCTCTCCAGTGACAAAGTGTACAAGCCCTATGGTGGAGAGTGTGAAAGTGATGTTTACTTTCTTGCGCTGCCTCATGGTGAGGCCCTGCAACTGGTGCCACCCCTTGTAAAGGCCGGAAAAACCGTGATCGACCTTTCCGGCGACTTCAGGTTGAAAAGCACGGTTGAGCACGAGCAGTTCTATAAACAGCAAAAGTCTCCCGAGGCCGTGATGACTTACGGGATGTCGGAGTTGTTCCGTGAAGAGATCATCAAGGCAAAGGCGATCAGTAATCCCGGTTGTTTTGCCACGAGTATCATTCTTGGTGTTGCGCCGCTTCTTCTTGGCAATGACAGCTCAATCAACGTTCGCGGAATCAATTGCACCTCAACATCGGGTATTTCCGGAGCTGGTCGAAGCAGCAAGACCGAGTTATCGTTTTCGGAGATGAGTGAAAATATCCGGGCATACAAGGTCGGTTTGCATCAGCATATCCCTGAAATCATGCAGACTCTTGGCACCTCTGTCACCACTCCATCGTTTGATTTTACCTTTACACCGATGATCGGCTCTCTGGTGCGGGGTATTTACAGCATCCTTACCGTTAACCTTGAAAATCCTGCAGAGGCCGAACAGATCAAGGCGCTTTATAAAGAGTTTTACAAAGAGGCCCCCTTTGTCAGGGTTCGTGACACCATGACCGAAGTCCGACATGTTGCCCATACAAATTTTTGTGATATCCATATTGCTCATGCAACAGCAAACGGTACACTGATCATCGTGACCGCAATTGATAATCTTCTGAAGGGCGCTGCCGGACAGGCCATCCAGAATATGAACCTTATGCTTGGCATGAATGAAAAAACCGGGTTATCCTTTTGATTTTCAAACATTTAACATCCTCATACTGCATTGGAGAAACTCTCTAAAGGGCTTAACGTTATTCGCAAGCTTTCGGCCGTAACTCCCTGGCCGGTATCGGTTACCCCCATGTCGGCGGAATCGGACGGGACACATGGATTCTGGCCTGCCGGTTTTTCAGCGGGCGCAGTTTCTGCCGCCATACGGTATGAGCGAAAAGATCTGATGCTGCTGGTCGCGGATGCACCCGCAAGCGCTGCTGCACTCTTCACGACGAACCTCTGCTGTGCAGCTCCGGTAACACTTTCACGCAAGCATCTGCAGTGCTCCCCTTCCTCAATTCGGGCCATTGTCTGTAATAGTGGCAACGCCAATGCAGCAACCGGAGAAAAAGGAATGGATGACTCGCGGGCCATGGCGCAAGCCGTTGCACGGGAACTGCTCATCCGGCCTGAAGAGGTACTGGTTGCCTCTACCGGTGTTATTGGCCAGCTTCTGCCGATGGAGAGGGTTCTTGGCGCAATTTCTATCCTTCCCTCCGCACTGCAGCGTGAATCGGGTATCGATGCAGCCCAGGCCATCATGACCACCGATACCTTTCCGAAATTTTTCACCCTGGAGCTTCAGCTTTCAGGCGGCACCGTTCGCTTGAGTGGCATAGCCAAGGGCTCCGGCATGATTTGCCCGAACATGGCAACCATGCTCGCCATTCTGGCAACGGATGCCTCTATCGCTCCAGCCCTGCTTCAGAAAGCGCTGAAAGGTGCAAACCGCAAGAGTTTCAACGCCATTACCGTTGACGGCGATACCAGCACGAACGATATGGTCTCCATTCTTGCCAGCGGTACCGGCCCTGTAATCATGGCTGAAAGCAAGGATTTCTCTCTTTTTTGCGAAGCGCTCGAAGCGCTGATGACCTTTCTTGCCAAGCTCATTGTCATCGACGGAGAGGGAGCCACAAAACTGGTTACCATTACGGTTGAAGGTGCCGTTGATGACCGGGATGCAGAGCTTGCAGCCAGAACCATAGCTCAGTCAAGTCTTGTTAAAACGGCTATTCATGGTGAAGATCCCAACTGGGGAAGAATTGTTGCTGCTGCGGGTCGCTCCGGAGCATTCTTTCATCAGGAAGAGCTTGAACTTCATTTTGACAATCTCTCTCTTCTTAAACCAGGGTTTATTGCCAATTACTCTGAAACAGCGGCATCGGAAATCATGGCAAAAGAGTCCTATACCATCACGCTTCGTCTTGGCAGCGGCCCTGGACAAGCAACCGTGTGGAGCTGCGACTTGAGCAAAGAGTATGTCGATATCAATGGCAGCTACAGAAGCTGACAGATCCCTTAAACCATCATCAGGAGCAATTTTTCCGCAATGGACAAGTTACCGTGCAATGAACTGAATCAGGTAAGAAAGGCCCCCCATGCTGCCATAGGGCCTGTACTTATTGAAGCGCTACCCTATATCCGCAAATTTGAAGGCAAGACCTTTGTAATCAAGTATGGCGGCGCAGCCATGAAGGACGCCTGTCTCAAAAACAGTTTTGCCCAGAATGTCACCCTTCTGCGTAAAGTCGGCATCAGGATTGTTTTGGTGCATGGCGGAGGTGACGCCATCACAAAAACGGCCGAAAAACTTGGAATCACGTCACGATTTCTGCATGGACGAAGAGTTACGGACAAGGAGATGATCTCGGTTATCCAGATGACTCTTGCCGGTAAGGTCAACCAGGATATTGTGCAATTGATCAGCGAACATGGCGGCAAGGCTGTGGGGGTTACCGGCCTTGATGCCGATACCATCAAAGCTCTTCCCCACCCGAACGCCGAAACCCTTGGCCTGGTCGGAGAGGTGGAGCAGATCAACACCGCCTATATCGACCTGCTCTGTCGGGCAGGACTGATTCCTGTTATCGCTCCCATAGGATTCGACGACAAGGGGAATGTTTACAACATCAATGCTGATGATGCCGCAAGCAGTATCGCCATTGCCCTGAAAGCTGAAAAGCTCATCTACGTCAGTGATGTCGAAGGGATTCATGTAGGCGAGAGAATCCTGAAAACCATCTGCAAGACGGAGGCGGCTGACTTTATCGAACAGGGAATCATTTCCGGAGGCATGATCCCGAAGGTTCTTTCAGCATTCAAAACACTCGACAGTGGAGTCGGAAAAATTCATCTGATTGATGGGAAGGCAACACATTCGCTCCTGCTTGAAATATTCACTCACGAAGGAGTAGGAACCCAGTTTATTGCAGAGCAGGACAGTGATCAATCACAAAACAGGTAATGAAATGGAAGATGTTCAAATAAGGAAAGTCCCTGCAAAACGTGATTTTCTCGGTTTTTCACAGCTTGATGGCGGTAAAATTATCGAGTTGTTCGACTACTCCCTCTTCATGAAAAAAAAGAGGATGGAAAGCTCTGCTGTATCCGGTTTTCTTCCGCTGCGCGATAAAACCGTTGCCATGATCTTCAGCAAGCCCTCACTCAGAACAAGGGTCTCCTTTGAGCTGGGTATCCATGAACTCGGAGGATATGCCATCAACCTTGATGGCCAGGCAATCGGTCTTGGAACACGTGAATCGGTACAGGATGTAGCACAACTGCTCTCCCGCTACAATGATGCCATTGTTGCCCGCCTGCACGAGCACGCCATCATCGAAGGAGTTGCGGAGCACGCCACCATCCCGGTTATCAATGCACTGACCGATCTGTCGCACCCCTGCCAGATACTTGCCGATGCCTTTACTCTCTACGAAAAGTCGCTCTGGCATGAGGGAATAAAGGTTGTTTTTGTCGGCGACGGCAATAATGTAGCCAATTCCTGGATAGAGCTGGCCGGACTCCTCCCCTTTCACTTTGTACTGGCCTGCCCGGAAGGGTACACTCCAGACCAGGGCCTCCTTGAAGCTGCCCGCCAAAAGGGTATCAGCCGCATTGAGGTACTGCATGATCCAAAAGAGGCTGCCGCAAACGCCGATGTGCTCTATACCGATGTCTGGACCAGCATGGGCCGGGAGACCGAAATAGAAGAGCGCCTCAGAATATTCTCCCCCTTTCAGATCAACAGCGCCCTGCTTGCAGAAGCAAAACCGGGAGCAGTCGTGATGCACTGCATGCCTGCACACCGTGGACAGGAGATAAGCGCGGAGGTAATGGACGGGCCTCGCTCCATCATCCTCGATGAAGCCGAGAATCGCCTGCATGTGCAGAAAGCCCTACTGGTCAAATTGCTGAATCACGAAGAGTACAGAAAATTCCACCTTACCCACCGCCTTTTAAATGCAGCAAAAAAAATCAGGAGCTGAAGAGTGAACCGACAATGAACAAATATGCACGACAATTGAAGATCAGGGAAATTCTTCATCAAAACAGTGTGGGAAATCAGCATGATCTTTTGCAACTGCTCCATGATTCAGGAATGAGAGTTGCCCAGGCCACCCTTTCACGAGACTGCGCCGAACTCGGCATCATCCGTTCACGAACGAACGGAAACTTCAAAATGCTTCTGCCTGATGACGATCCAGACAAGATTATCAAGGGTCTTGTTGGTGTCGAAGTACTATCCGTCAACGCCAATGAAACCAGCATCATTATCATGACCCTGCCGGGCAGGGCACATGGCGTCGGCTCCTGGCTTGACCAACTCAAAAGCCCGCTCATCCTTGGCACCATTGCCGGAGATGACACCGTTCTTGTTATTCCCTCCTCAGTGCTGAACATTTCGGCATTGAAATCATATATTCATAAAAATCTTTCCAAAAACTGATAATTCACAACATCCCATGAGCAAGGAAAAAATTGCAATAGCCTATTCCGGTGGACTCGATACCTCCATCATGATCAAATGGCTGAAAGACAAATATGATGCTGAAATCGTTGCCGTCACCGGCAATCTCGGCCAGCAGAAAGAGATCGAAAACCTTGAATCAAAAGCAATCGCCACAGGAGCCTCAAAATTCCAGTTTCTTGACCTGCGCAAGGAGTTTGTTGAAGAGTACATCTGGCGTGCGCTCAAGGCCGGAGCCCTCTATGAAGATGTCTACCCGCTTGCTACCGCACTTGGACGCCCCCTGCTTGCAAAAGCGATTGTCGATACCGCCCTCGCCGAAGGATGCACCATGCTCGCCCACGGCTGCACAGGAAAAGGAAACGACCAGGTACGCTTTGAAGTGACCTTTGCCTCACTTGCCCCCCACCTCAAGGTACTTGCTCCCCTGCGTGAATGGGAGTTCACCTCAAGGGAATCGGAAATTGCCTACGCCCTTGAGCACAACATCCAGGTCTCTGCTACCAAGAAAAACCCCTACTCCATTGACGAGAACATCTGGGGAATCAGCATCGAATGCGGCGTGCTTGAAGATCCGATGGTTGCCCCTCCCGAAGATGCCTACCAGATCACCACATCACCGGAAAATGCGCCAAACACTCCGGCAGTTGTTGAAATCGAATTTGAAAAAGGTATTCCCGTCTCCCTTGACGGCAAAAAGATGAGCGGCCTTGACCTCATTATCCGCCTCAACGAGATCGGCGCAGCCAATGGCGTCGGACGCCTCGACATGATCGAAAACCGTGTTGTCGGCATCAAGTCACGTGAAATCTACGAAGCCCCGGCAGCAACCATCCTGCACTTCGCACATCGCGAACTCGAACGCCTTACACTCGAAAAATCGGTCTTCCAGTACAAAAAGAACATCAGCCAGGACTACGCAAACATCATCTATAACGGACTCTGGTTCTCGCCGATGAGAAAAGCGCTCGATGCCTTTGTGGATGAAACACAGAATCCGGTGACCGGTCTTGTCCGCCTGAAGCTCTACAAGGGTGGAGTCTCCCTGCTGGGTCGCAACTCACCTTACTCGCTCTACAACGAGGAGCTTGCCACCTACACCGAATCCGACACCTTCAACCACAAGGCTGCAGCAGGCTTTATCCACCTCTATGGACTTGGGCTGAAAACCTACAGCGAAGTACACACCGCCAAATAAGAGCCGCCCTTTCAGTCACCCGTGCAAGCCATTGTTTCCCGGCCTGCACGGGCGTCGGGCTTGTACTACCTTTGATGACTTATTATTATGCTACGTTGCTTTTGTAGCGCAAGATTGAGTTGATGTCTGCTCTTTTGATCTGCATTCCCTCCTCGATGTCATAGTCATCCTGAAGACCTAACCAGAACTTGGCAGAATTCCCAAAATATTGAGATAGACGCAATGCTGTATCGGCTGTAACACGCCTCTTTCCTTTCACTATTTCGGATATCCGGGTTTGAGGTATCCCGATATCTTTGGAAAGTCTGTATGCCGAAATCTCCAATGGAATTAAAAACTCTTCCATCAAGACCTCTCCCGGATGAATATTTCTCAGTTCGTTCATTTCAGTGATAGTCGATAATTTTTGCTTCGGAGGCATTTCCATCAGTCCATTTAAAAACGATTCTCCATTGATCGTTAATCCGGATGCTGTAAAAATCTTTGTTTTTACCCAAAAGCTTTTCAAGACGATTTGCTGGAGGAACCCTTAAATCCATTATATTCAATGAATTGTTAATCATTCTCAACTTCCTTCTTGCTATCACTTGGATTTCAACTGGCAAACACCTGACTCGCTCCCCTTGCCAAATTTTTTCTGTCTCTTTGGAGCCAAACGAAACAATCATGCTCTCGCGTTAAGTTACTAACGCCAAAGATAAGCATATCACTTAATAAAATCAAACCGTATTTCCTCTTCTTAACCATGAAGAATGTGTCCTGCTTGATTGGAAAGCTTCACTCGGGTCAACTGCTCTCCCTGCATATGTCGGTGGGGCAAACTGACGAAACAGTTGGTTCTGCAAAGAACAATTCGTTTACTCGACTTCACGTCGCACATGGTTAAAAAGCCCGGACAGGCCGCACCCGCCACTCATCGTCCTTATAGTAGTAGCTGTAGTTCTGAATCCCACCGTCGAAACTTTGGTGCCATGCGTTGACCGCATTGCCCTCCGTAGAACTCCAGTAGACGCCGGAAGTAAAACCACCAACAGCACTTCTGTTAAGATATAGCTGGTTCAACTCTTCCTTGCTCGGCAAATACCAATCATCATAGTCATTTTTGACCAACTCGTCACAAGCTTTATTAGCTGCATCCCATGTGTATTTGTCCTCTCCCGGCAAATCGGTTTCAGCGGCAATCAGGCCGTGCCGTTCACCATTAACATAACCCTTGTCATCTGGCTGAAAAATATAGGCAATTTTACCCCCGCCATAGTAATTGCCAATGATTGCAAGGTCATCATTGTGAGTTGGAGAGAATTTGAGAATCGAAAGTAACTCACTACTGTAAAAGGCCCGATTAGAATTTACCGCCTTTTTGATTCGATACAGTTCCATCTCTTTTGCCTCCCTAAAATTGGCATAAAACAGGTCTGCACCATCAAAATTTGCTCCACCAAGATTAGAACCCTGAAAATTGGAGCCGTTAAGGTGTGCTTTTTGTAACTGTGCCCCCTTGAGATTAGCTCCCTGAAGATTGGCATGTTGAAGATCTGCGCTCTGAAGATTTGCTCCGCCAAGGTTCGCCCCCTGAAGGTTAGCGTTATTCATATCAGCTACAGTCATATCGAGACCTTGCAACCATGCGCCGTGAAGATCTTCCCGCTGAAGATCGAGTGGCCGGCGGAATGATTCGGAAAGAGAGGGAAGATTGAGCGTGAACGCTGCAAGCGCTCCAAAAGCTACCCATCGGGGAAGATTCCAGAACCACCGTTTTGAAGTGAATTTTGTTTCAGCTTTTGAATCGGGGCAACGATTGATTTGCAAAAAAAGCAGGGAGAGGGTGACAATGGATGCACCAATAGAAAAGGGAACGATGAACTCCCTGAGGGCAAAAGCCTTGCGGGCCATAAACCACAAGGTCAACGGCACAAACCAGTAAAAAACGAGATTGGTGAAGAGGCGCGGCAGGCGCTCTTTGAAGCTGAACAGAGCGGGAATACTCTCGATAGTGAGGTCAGCAGAATTCTTTCGCGTCTCGTTAAGATGCTGGCGCTCTCTTTCAAGCTGTAACCAATGTCCGTAAACGATATGAAGATAGACTGTCAGGATAACAAGGAGAAATGGGGCTACGACAAGAAAACTTTGAAAAGAGATGGCGGTGCCAACCACCGGGGTTTGAATGGTTGTGTTTGCGACGATAAGGGATTTGTCGGATTCGCCAAAAACCTTGAGCAAACAGTAGAGCCCAACACCAAGCAGCGCAAACATGGTTTTGTTGATCGTTTTTGCGTAACTCGCGTGGAGTTCCTTGAGTGCATCCGGGTGGTGCGATTGCTGATGCGCAACAGGATACCAGCAACTTCTCGGCGCCCGGTTTCGGTCGGCGATTCTTTCGCGGATTTTTTTGAAGCTCCAGTCGGGCATGATGTTCTGTTTAATCATGATCGTCCATATTCCCCATTCATATCGCAATATCAACCTGATAATACAGTTTTCAAAAATAAAAAGAACTCCGGGAAATGAGAGTGGTTGAACTTTCCAGGCTTCACTCTTGTTCCCGACTGGGTCGATGAAGATATGAAATCACCCAGCCCTGCCAATTCATCTCTTGCAGGGCGATGCATGAATGCCGATATTACTGTTCAATCAAAAGCAACAAACCTTGTAACAGAAGGAACATCGCAATGAACAAACCAGTAGTTTGTATGCTGGCGCTTCTCTCTCTCGCCGCCGGTGCATTCGTGACAGGTTGCAGCCCGACCGTGAAGATCGAAGCTCCCGACAAACCCATTGTCATCAATATGAACATCAAGATTGATCATGAAATCCGAATCAAGGTCGATCGTGAGCTCGACTCCCTGCTCGACAGCAAAAAAGGCTTATTTTAACCAGGAGGAACGAAACAATGAGAACGATGCAATCCATAACGTCAAAAGTAGCGCTTATCATGATGCTTGTCATGGGTATGGCTCTGACCGCCTTTGCGCTTGACCTTGACACAGCCCGTTCAAGCGGACTTGCCGGAGAGGTTGACAACGGCCTGCTTGCCATTCCTCCCGGAGCTGCCTCTGATGCCAGGACACTGATTGAAACCATCAATAATTCCCGTCGTGCAGAGTATGCCAAGGTTGCTGCGAAGAACAACCTGACGCTTGATGTTGTGGGAGGGATGATGTTCCAGAAAATCTATAGCCGTCTTCCGGCAGGAACATGGGTGCAGGTTGAGGGGAAATGGACAAAGAAAGCACAGTAGGCCCGCAAAAAAGCGTTTCTGTGAAATGGTTGTTGCGCATCCTCTTTGCCATGCTGTTGCTGCTGGCGCTTCTGCTGGCAGCAGCGTGGTTCTGTTTTCCCTGGTACGCGCAATCGCTCGCAGATCGTGCCCTGGCGGGGAAACCGTTTCGGGTTGCAGTTTCCGGTGTGGGTCTGCCAGGTTTTTCGGGGGTTGGTTTTCGCTCGATGAAGGTGCTTTTTGCCACTCCTCCCGATGGTTGCAGTGATGCTGCTGCCTACACGCTGTTACTCACTGATGGCTCGCTCTCCTGGCATTTTGAAAACCGGGACTCTTCCGGTTCGCAGGCTCTCCTGCCGAAAGCGGTTAATGCGGCCATCACCCTTGAAGCTGACTCGCTCAATCTGAAACCGGAGACGAATGAGTTTGGTTTTGGCGACCGTAAACCAAAGATAACCGTGCATATTGCGGTTTCCCGACTGAACGGTTTTAACATCTCCTTCAAACCGCTCTCGGCGACCTATCCGATAGAGCAGGCTACGGTTACCCGTGAAAAGCTTCGGCTTGAGGGGGTGAACTTCAGGGTACGGCTCAGCGCTGCAGAGGGGTGGCAGCAGCCTCTCGATACCCTGCATGTGGCAAAACTGTTCAGCGATGGAAACCCGACCCCTGTGGGAAACTTCAGGGCGCTCTTTGGCTCGAAACGCGATCCCTTGAAACCCTGCACCCTCACACTCACCAATTGCTCGTTGGAGCTCTTGCGATGGAGGGCCTCAACAGAACGAATCGCCTACGACCTGAAAGAGAAGAGTTCCCGATTTACTCTCACTATGGCGGAAATCCCGCTCGCAGAGTTGCCAGGTTTCGATGGCGGCGGCAGCAAAACTCCCCTTGCTACAGGCCGGGTAGGCGGTTCTCTTCCCATTGAATTTCAGGACTCCACAGTGATCGTGCGTAATGCTGTCATTCTTGCCGGAAAGGGGACAAGCATCCTCTTCTACACCAAAGAGAAGAGGCCGTTGCTCTCCTTCGATATGGGGAACGGAGAGATGCTGAAAAATCTCAATGCGAAGATCATACTCAACAGCCGGAACGAAAAGCTTTCAGGACTTGCGCTGAGCAACCTGTCGGCAACACTCTTCGGCGGAACCATCACCTCGACCCCGGTCAGTTTTGACCCCTCAGCCAACACTACCCTGCTTACCCTGAAACTCAACAAGATCAATGCGCTTGAGCGCGTTCGTCTGCACGGTGATTTCAGAGGCTCCCTCAAGGGTACGGTCAGCGGAAGCATCCCGCTCACTCTCGCAAAAAATGGATTTTCCATCCATAACGCCGCTCTTCACTCCCTTGGCGGCGGCAGGATTACCTTCGCTCCTCCTGCAACACAGAAGAGTGCGAAAGAGCGCATTTTCGGCACACAGAAACCGGATGCCGACTATACCTTCAGTGAACCAGAGCTGCTCCTCAACCGTTCGTTCAACGGAAGCACCACTGTCGGCTTTTCCCTGAAACAGGTGCTGCGGAAAACTGATAGCGGCGAGCTGCTGCTCCTTTCACCAAAGGGAACGCTCATGCTCCAGCACAATCGACTGAACCCCGATATGGCCTCCCTTTCAGATTTCAGTGCGGGATTTTTTGGAGGCACCATCGCTATCGAGCATCTCGATTATGATATGGCAAAAAAGAGTGGTGAAACCATGCTGCAGGTCAACAACATTCCGCTCCAGAAACTGCTTGACCTGCAAGGGACTAAAAAGATCTATGCAACAGGAAACGTAAAAGGAAGTATCCCGATAAAAATGAGTGGCGACCTCTTTGCAATCACAAACGGAGGGATGAACGCCGAACAGGCTGGACAAATCATCTACGCCACCACCCCTGAAGAGCGTGCCGCCGCAAATCAGGGACTGCGTACCACCTACGAGGCGCTCTCCAACTTTCTCTACGTACAGTTGATCTCCTCGATCAATATGGCTCCTGATGGCAAATCGACCATCACCATCCAGCTCAAGGGAACCAACCCCGACTTTCAGGGGGGACGAGCCATCGAACTGAACCTCAACGTCGAACAAAATCTGCTCGACCTGATGCGCAGCCTCTCCATCTCCTCAAACGTCGAACAGGTCATCTCCGAAAAAGCGCTTCAAATGCAGAAGAAATAGATTTCGGTAATGCCTTCTCAACCTTCACCTATTCCCTTTTATAATTAGATGTTAAGGGCTCTTGGGATATTTTAGTGGACGAGCGGAAGAAAATCCCGTAACCCGTAATTTTCATTGAGGTCAGAAAAGACCGAAAAACTCCCTTGACTATGTCCCCATTTTGTTATAACATATGGTATAACAAAATGGGAGATATTATGCGTGCTACGGTAACAAAGATTGGTAATTCAACAGGCGTTATCCTGCCAAAGGCAGCGGCTGATCGACTTAAGGTAAAGCAAGGGGACTTCGTGTTTTTGACGGAAACGCCAACGGGGTACACTGTAACGCCCTACGACCCCGAATTTGCAGCGCAAATGGAGGCAGCACGTCGCGGCATGACAGAATACAGGAATGCTCTCCACGAACTTGCCAAATGACTTGGCGCTGGCTTTTGGATGGGGTTGTCATTGCCATACATGACGAACAAATTGCAGAGCACGGTGGAAGCCCCGGCATTCGTGATGTCGGTCTTTTGTCTTCGGCTCTTGCACGTCCGCAAAACCAGGCAAATTATGGTGAGCCGTCTCTCTTTGATTTGGCCGCCGCTTATGCCTATGGCATTATTCGTAACCATCCTTTTATAGACGGCAACAAACGCACAGGGTTTCTGGCTGCCTATGTGTTTCTGAATATTAACGGATGGGAACTGATGTTGTCAGAAGCCGAAGCCATTAACGCTGTATTGGCTTTGGCGGCAGGTGAAATGGATGAACCCCGTTTTTCGAACTGGCTCAAAAACAAGTCTGTTATTCGGGCGGAACAGGAATAACAAGTGAACGACCGCAAGCACCTTGTTTCTGCTGAGATTGACAGGCTGGAAGAACTGAATCACAACAGTCGCTTCTTTGGATGGGTTGAGCTGCATATAATGAAAACAGTTCATTTACTGCAAGGTTCTCACCTCGATAAGTTCTTTCCAGGCGGTCGTGTAGCGCGGAGAGAGCAGTTTCTGGTGGGGTTTCCATCCTGCGGAGTTTTCGGCAGCGATTTGGATAGAACCGCTGCCATAGCGCTGGTTGATGCTGTCCATTACTGTCATGAGCTTTTTTTGGCGGTCGTCCGGAACCGGGAACTCCTGCGGAAAGAGTGGAAGTGTTGCCGTGGAAGATGCTGCCGGTATCAGTCTGCTGACAATAACTCCTGCTTTTTTGTATTCGTAGCCTGCCCGAAAGAGTGATTCAAGAAGCGCTCCTGCCGTTCGAATCAGGACGATGGAGTCCTGGGTGTGGTGAGGCATGGTGACGGTTCTGGTGCCCCAGTATTTTTTTTCAGGAGCATTGAATGGGCTTGTGCAGATAAAGAGTGTCAGAAGGGATGCTGCTGATCCCTCTTTGCGCAGTTTGATGGCGCATTTTCCGGTAAAGGTTGAGACTGCCTGATGCAGTTCATCAAAAGTGGTGACACTGCGGCCAAATGAACGTGAGGTGCATATGCTCTGTTTTGCTGGCCTCACCATTTCGAGTGAGAGGCATGATTTTCCGTTCAGCTCTGCCTGAACACGGGCTCCGGTGATATGCAGATGTTTGCGAATCAAGCCTAGCGATGCCTCGGCAAGGTCAAGAGCGGTGTGGATGTTTTGGGTATGGAGAAATTTACTCCACTGGCGACCTATCCCCCAGATATCTTCAACCTGGGTTATGGCGAGCGCTGCGCGCTGTTCCTTGTCGGTGTTGAGCAGACAGACCCCCGCATAGCAGGGATTCTTTTTGGCAAGACGATTGGCAACCTTGGCAAGGGTTTTTGTGGGAGCAATGCCGATACAAACCGGAATACCGGTATGCTGCGTGACGGTTTTGCGGATGAAACGGGCATAGTGGTCGAGATCGTATCGCTGGAAGCCGCTCATGTCAAGAAAGGCTTCATCGATCGAATAGATCTCAAGATCAGGAGCAAGATCGGCAAGGGTTGTCATGACCCTTGATGACATGTCTCCATACAAGGGGAAGTTTGCAGAGTAAACGACAACCTTATGCCTTTTCAGCAGCTCCCTGTTTTTGAATGCCGGGGCGCCCATAGCAAGACCAATGGCTTTCGCCTCTTCGGAGCGGGCAATGAAGCAGCCGTCATTGTTGGAGAGCACTACTACAGGGCGGCCTCGCAGGGCGGGATTAAAGACTCTCTCGCATGAGACGTAGAAGTTGTTGCAATCGACCAGTGCAAACATCCGTTCCCCCCTTTTTCATTCTGGCTTGTGAATGACGTACGTAACGATACCCCATATCTGGAACTCGTTCTCTTCACTGATCCGGATAGGTTTGAATTCGCTGTTGGCTGGCATCAGATAGAGCCCGTCATCCTGCAGGGAGATTCGCTTGACGGTAAACTCACCATTGAGAAAACAGACTGCAATGGAGCCCTCCTTGGGATCAATGGATTTATCGATGATCAAAAGGTCACCGTCCCTGATACCGGCATCCATCATGGATACTCCCTTCGCTCTTGCATAAAAGGTTGCTGCCGGGTGTTTGATGAGCGCTTTATTGAGGTCAAGAACGAGTTCACCAAAGTCTTCGGCAGGAGATGGAAATCCTGCGGAAATTCCTGTGTCTGCAAGGGGCAGTTCAAGGATGGTGGTAAAATCCGCCGTGTAAAAGTCGAGCCGCGGGCCGGAATGGATTCGTGATAGTTTCATGCTTGTTCCGAGTCAGTTTTCTTGAATATGCATAAAACGATGTTGAGTTTTGCAAACCCTTCTTGTCAAGGCTACCAAAATTCCTCCGCTCTGTCTTTGCTTCGTTGTACGCCCTCATATTTTTATTATTTTGCCCGGGCACCGTTATTCCCACAACAACTGATATTCTTATGAGCAGCAAGAAAGAGTTACTCTGGCAAAGCCGATTTTCACTACCCTTTGACCGCGACGCGCTGTTGTTCTCTTCGTCGGTTCATGTTGATAAAAAGCTCTATCGTGAGGATATTCAGGGCTCTATTGCTCATGTGACCATGCTGGCCGAAGAGCATATTGTCAGCGCTGAGGATGCAACCCAAATTATTGCCGGACTCAGGGAGATTGAGGTGGAACTTACCGATGGCACGCTTCTCCCCCACTGGGAGGATGAGGATATTCATACGGTGATCGAAAACAGGCTGAAGGAAAAGGTCGGAGCTGTTGCCGGTAAACTGCACTCCGGCAGAAGCCGTAATGACCAGGTTGCAACCGATACCCGTCTCTATATGCGCCGTCAGATTACTGAACTGCAGGAGGCTCTGGGAGGTCTTTTGAAGGTTCTTGTGGAGAAGGCGGAGAGCCATCGAGAGACGATCATCTTTGGGTATACCCATCTGCAGCGTGCCCAGCCTATTTCCGCCGGCCATTACTACCTTGCATGGTTCAACATGTTTTTGCGCGACCGTCAGCGCCTTATTGATCTCATGAAAAGGGTCAATATCTCTCCTCTTGGCGCAGCAGCCTTTGCTGGCAGTACGCTGCCGCTCAATGCTGAAAGAACGGCTGTTCTGCTTGGTTTTGACGATCTTTTTTCCAACAGTATTGATGCGGTCAGTGATCGTGATATTGTCATCGAGTTCATCTCCGACTGTTCGATGATCATGATGCACCTCTCCCGGTTTGCCGAGGATCTGATTCTCTGGAGCTCTTACGAGTTTGGCTATCTTGAGATCAGCGATGCCTTTGCGACCGGCTCATCCATCATGCCGCAGAAGAAGAATGCTGATATTGCCGAGCTGGTAAGGGGTAAAACAGGAAGGGTGTATGGTAATCTTATGGCTATGCTGACCATCATGAAGGGGCTGCCTCTCTCCTATAACCGCGACATGCAGGAAGACAAGCAGCCGTTGTTTGACAGCGCAGAGACGACGATCGGGAGTGTCGCCATCTTTACAAAACTGCTTGAGCATACCAAGCTGAAAGAGGAGCGATTGGCAAAACTGACGGCAGAGGATCTCAGCCTTGCCACCGAGATAGCGGAATATCTTGTGCGCCGTCAGATTCCTTTCCGCGATGCGCACCGTATTACCGGCAAAATCGTTACCTGGAGCATCGCTTCGAATGTGACCCTGCCAAATATCCCGGTAGAGAAGTTCCGGGAGTTTTGTGAGGTTATTGATCCGGATATTTACGACTCCCTCAAAGCGGATGTAAGTGTAAACTCCAAAAGAACACATGGGAGCTGCTCATTTGACTCCGTAGCGCTCCAGATTGAGAAAGCCAGAAAAGAGCTTTAATGCGGTGATGGCAGGGTTCCTGCTTTCAGGTTCCCTGCCTCAAGTTCTGCCGCCAGATCGCCAACAACTGCTGCTGACTGGTTGAGCACGGCATCCTTGTCGAGATCTTTTGCAGGATCCTGCTCCTTGACCCACTGCTTCTCAATCCGTTTAATGGTCTCTGTTTCTGATTTGATGGCGGAGTCCTGAAGCGATATCTCCTTTTTTTTGCGAATCTGGTCAAGGGTAGCGATATCGTGCAGATAACTCTGATAGAGAGGATTCTTCGATGAGCGCTGCAGAAAATTTTGTCGGAGCAGATTGATCTTTTCAGGACTGACCTCTGCGGTGGGTTTGTAGAGTGATGGCGAGATGGTGCTCCATGGCAAACTGCTGGTATAGGTATCTTCGCCGATTTTTGCCATATCGATCATGGAGGGCATGGCAATATCAGGCTCGACACCCTTGTGCTGGGTACTGCCTCCAGAGATCCGGTAAAACTTTGCCATGGTAAGTTTTATCTCTCCAAGTTCAGTTTTCTTCCCAATAAAAGAGTTTGGCCGTGAAAGTCTGATCAGGCTTTGAACGGTACCTTTCCCGAACGTTCTCTCTCCAATGATCACACCGCGGCCGTAATCCTGAATGGCCGCAGCGAAAATTTCGGATGCAGAGGCGCTGTAACGGTTGACGAGAACGGCAAGTGGCCCACTATATTGTACCCGACTGTCTTCGTCCTTGAGTACCACTTTTCCACCTGCAGCGTCGCTTATCTGAACGACCGGTCCGCCTGGAATAAAGAGTCCGGTAACACTCACAGACTCTTCAAGCGAGCCACCGCCATTATCACGAAGATCAATAACGATGCCGTCCACATGCTCAGCATTCAGTTCGTTCAGAATACGGCTGACATCGCGACTGGTGCTGTTGTAATCGCTGGCGTTCTGTTGCTGTCCTTCGAAATCGAGATAAAAGGAGGGGATGGTAATGACTCCGATTTTCTTCGATTTCTGTATGATAATGCTTTTCTTTGCTGCCTGTTCCTGCAAGTTGATTTTGTCGCGCAGGAGTTCGACTATTTTTTCCGGCCCACGCCCACCCTGGCTGGCCGGAAGAATTTTCAGGCGAACGATGGTGCCCTTTTTCCCCCGAATCAACTTTACCACATCATTGATTCGCCAGCCGAAGACATCAACGATTGCAAGGGCTCTCCCCTGACCGACGCCGATAATTTTATCCCCTTTTTTCAGGGTATTGCTTTTGAATGCCGGCCCCCCCGGAATGAGTTCATGAACAATCGTATACTCCCCTTCTGTCTGCAGTTTGGCGCCGATTCCCTCAAGTGAACGGCTCAGGTCGATCTGAAAATTCTGATACTCGTCTGGTGAAAAATAGCTTGTATGGGGATCAAATGACGTTGTCAGAGCGTAGGTATAGGCTTGAAAAGCATCTTCCGGCTTCAGGCGGTTCAGAATGTTCAGTCTGCTTGTATAGTTTTTTGCCAGCTCTCCACGAATGCTTTTGTTGCTCTCTCCTGAATATTTCAAATTGAGCCACTGGTATTTCAGCTCTTTGTTCCACAGAGCGATAAGCTGGCTCCGGTCAAGAGGCCAGGGATCACTCTTGCGGTCAAGATCAAGGGTTTCCGGTACGGATAAATTGAGATGCACCTTATCGGCTAATGCCTTCATATAACGCATTTTCTCTTTTGAACGCTGAAGAAACAGGTTATAGATGTCAAAGCCTGCATGTGCACTGCCAGCAAGAAATTCGTCATCAATCGTATTGCCATAACTCTTCCTGAGCCGCTCTATATCACTTGCCAGAAAGTAGCTTTTGCTGCCGTCAAGATTGTCAATAAAACGGCTGAAGATCTGCTGAGAAAGGGAATCGTTGACAGGTACCTTTCTATAGTGTTTCTGCATAAGGTATTGACCGATAACCCGGACAGCCTCTTTCTCTTCAGCAGTAGGTTTGAGAAGAGTAACCGTCTGGGCTGAAGCCCGCTCCTGAGGATTTGCAGCCCGAAGCTGCAAGGAAATTCCCAATGCAACCACAAAGCAAAACAGACTTTTTCCAAGCATTGTCGTTAGGTATGATAAGCTTATGAATAAACCCAGACAGAGGCTGGTGGAATATTTTTTAAAACAAACCGCTTTCTTGCTTTACTCCGAAAATCAACTTCATCAAGAGGATTATTGAGGCCATACGTGTACATGACACACCATTTGAGGAGGCCTTTGCTGTAGAGTGTATTAACAATGGGGATAAATGATGACTTGAACGGATTGTTGATCAAGGGAATTGAAAGAACCAGACCAAACCGCTCGTCAACTTTTTTTAACTCCTCCAGCGCACATGAATTGACCGTCTTCAGATGGGGGAAATTTTTCCGTAGTACGGCACAAAATTCCTGATCGATTTCAACCAGTAACGGGTTCAGGCTTGATATATGTTTTGTGATTGCTCCGGTTCCAGCGCCGATCTCAATAACAGCCGTATCATCCAACTCTTTGATTGATTTAAACATGGCTTTTGCCAAAAATTCAGAAGAGGGTATGACGGAGCCAATACTCTGTGGATTATTTAAATATTTTTTAAGAAACAAAATTTTTTTTCTCATACAATTTACTTGATTTTTCATGTTTCATTATCAACCGAAACATCATCTTCATTCCTTGATGGTGCGGTATCAACGACCTTATTGAATTCATTTTCAAAATCAGCCTGTGCTTTTTTAAATTCTCACATCCCTTTGCCGATTCCCCGTGCCAATTCCGGCAGTTTTGAAGGTTCAGGAAATGTCAGTTCAGTGATGGTAACGTCCGCGTAACCGTCTCTCTTTGCGCTGCTTTCAGATCTATTATATCGGAAACAACTGCTGCCGACTGGTTGAGCAACACATCCCTGTTCTTGCCGTTGGTCGAATCAGTATCGGCACTCCACAATCCTTCAATCAGCTTGATGCGCTCTGTTTCCGATTTAAAGGCAGAATCCTGAAGTGAGACCGCCTTTTTTTTGCGAATCTGGTTCAGGATACTCAAGTCATGCAGATAGGCCTGATAAAAACGGTTCTTTGATGATCGTTCCTGCTGCTTATGACGAAGCAGAGTGATCTCTTCCGGGCTGACATCTGCTGTAGGACGATAAAACGATCGTGAAAGAGTACTCCAGGGCAAACTGCTGCTGTAGGTATCCTCTCCTACAAGAGCGGTGTCAATCATGGAGGGCATAATAATATCGGGCAAAACCCCTTTATGCTGAGTGCTGCCCCCGGATATCCTGTAAAATTTGGCAACAGTGAGCTTGATTTGACCAAGATCAGGCTGCTTTCCAAAAAATGAGAAGGGCCTCGTCAGTTTTATGATGCTTTGAACCGTTCCTTTCCCAAACGTTCTCTCTCCAATAACAACTCCACGCCCATAATCCTGTATGGCTGCAGCAAAAATTTCGGAAGCTGATGCGCTGTAACGATTGACCAACACAGCAAGCGGGCCGCTGTAAAGAACTCTGCGGTCTTCATCCCTGAGCACCATTTTGCCGCCGGTTGAGTTACTTATCTGCACAACAGGGCCATTTGGAATGAAAAGTCCCGTAACATTCACGGACTCTTCAAGCGAACCGCCGCCGTTGTCACGAAGATCTATCACAAGACCCTCGACACCTTCATTCTTGAGTTCATTCAAAATACGGGTTACATCACGACTTGTGCTGTTGTAATTACCGGCATTCTGTTGCTGACCTTCAAAATCAAGGTAAAATGAGGGTATGGTAATAACCCCTATTTTCTCTCCATTGAGTTGGATAATACTTTTCTTTGCCGCCTGTTCCAGCAAATCGACCTTGTCTCGCTGGAGGAGTACAATTTTTGCTGGCCCACGTCCACCCTGATTTGCCGGGAAAACTTTAAGACGTACGATGGTACCTTTTTTCCCGCGGATAAGCCTTACGACATCATTAATTCTCCAACCGGAAACATCAGTAATATTCCCACTCCGCCCTTGCCCGACACCAATAATTTTATCCCCTTTTTTCAGGAGATTGCTCTTAAAAGCCGGGCCTCCCGCAATAATCTCATTAACAACGGTATACTCGCTCTCTGTCTGCAGTTTGGCTCCAATTCCCTCAAGGGATCGACTCATGTCGATCTGAAAGTTTTCGTACTCATCCGGAGAGAAATAACTGGTATGGGGATCGAACGATGTGGTCAAGGCATAGGTATAAGCCTGAAAGGCATCTTCCGGCTTTTGACGGTTAAGAAGGTTCAATCGGTTTGTGAAACTCTTTGAAAGTGTCTGCCTGATGGTTTTGTTGTTTTCTCCGGAATATTTAAGATTGAACCATTGATATTTCAGCTCTTTTTTCCATAGTTCGGAGAGCTGACGTCGGTCGGCAGGCCATGGATCAGCCTTGCGATCAAGGTCAAGGGTTTCCGGAATTGAAAAATTAAAATGCACGGTATCCGCAACAGCCCTCATATACCGCATTTTTTCTTTAGCACGTTTAAGAAAAAAGTTATAGACCCCAAATCCCGCATTTGCCTTGCCGGAAAGAAATTCATCATCAATACGGTTTCCATAAACATGATGGAGGCTTTCTACCTCACTTGCAACAAAATAACTTTTGCTTCCGTCAAGATTTTCGATATAGCGATTGAGTATCTGCCGGGAAAGAGAGTCATTGACTGATACCTTTCTATAGTGGTTCTGCAGAAGATATTGACTGATATATTTGCCAGCTTCCTCCTGTGCCGCTGTAGGCTTGAGGGTTACAACCGGCACAGCAGGAACGGAATTTTTTGCATTTATTGCAAATACCGGCACATTACTTCCCAATATCACAATCATGAGAAGCAGTTTTTTTCTAAGCATTTTGTGCGTGATGATTTCAAAGGGTTAAGGGCAGCAGTCAAAACTACACTTGAATAAGAAAGCGAATATACATATATTAGGGAGCATTTGGCAATGCCTTCAAAGGCAGATATTCTGAAGAAAATTTCCGCACATTATAGTAAATAAAAGAAAAGCTTTCAATGGAAAAGAACAAAATCAGTTACAAAGAACTCGGGCTCTGCAACAGTCGGGAACTTTTCAGTAAAGCAGTAACAGGCGGCTACGCAATCCCTGCATATAACTTCAATAATCTTGAGCAGATGCAGGCAATTATCCTCGCCTGTGCTGAAACCAAATCTCCCGTCATCCTGCAGGTTTCGAAGGGTGCAAGAAGCTATGCCAACGAAACCCTGCTTCGTTATCTTGCCCAGGGAGCTGTTGCCTACGCAGCCGAACTTGGCAGCCCGATTCCGATTGTCCTTCATCTTGATCACGGCGACAGCTTTGAACTCTGCAAAGACTGCATCGATTCCGGCTTTTCCTCAGTGATGATTGATGGTTCGCATCTCTCTTATGAGGATAACATTGAACTGACCAAAAAAGTTGTTGCCTATGCTCACCAGTTCGACGTTACCGTAGAGGGTGAACTTGGCGTGCTTGCAGGTATTGAAGATGAGGTTTCCGCCGCACATCACACCTATACCCAGCCGGAAGAGGTTGAGGATTTCGTTTCAAAAACCGGTGTTGACAGTCTTGCTATCTCCATTGGAACTTCACATGGCGCCTTCAAGTTCAAACCGGGCGAAGATCCGAAAATCCGCCTCGATATCCTGACCGAAATTGAACACCGTATTCCCGGATTTCCTATCGTCCTTCATGGTTCCTCTTCTGTGCCACAGGACTTGGTTAAAACCATCAACGAGCACGGCGGAAAACTGAAGGATGCTATCGGCATCAGTGAAGATCAGCTTCGCCTTGCTGCCAAATCAGCGGTCTGCAAAATCAATATTGACTCTGATGGACGTCTTGCCATGACGGCCGCCATCCGTAAAGTGCTTGATGAAAAACCTGAAGAGTTCGATCCGAGAAAATATCTGGGCCCGGCTCGTGATGCTCTCAAGAAACTTTATGTTCACAAGATCATCAACGTTCTCGGCTCTGACGGCAAAGCGTAATTTGTTTCAGTTCAGTAAAAAAGGCGCTCATGGGCGCCTTTTTTTTTGAGAAATCAAAATTTGTGCGGTGGAAAAAGAGGTCCCTTATATTGATTGAAGGAGACGTACTGCTGCATAGGCAAGCAATCCACTGCCAATTTCAAGAGCTCGTTCTTCAGGATTGAAGGTTGGCGAGTGCAGGGTGTTTCCCTTTTCGTATTGAAGGGTTCCTGTCCCTATCTGCCAGAAACTCCCCGGACACTCCTGCAGATAGTATGCAAAATCCTCTGCGGTCATAAGCGGCTCACTCGCAAGCACATTTTCCGTACCCAGATACTCGCCACAGATAGTTTCCGCTTTTTCCGTAACAGCGAGGTCGTTAAAAAGTACCGGATAGCCCTTCCTGATTTCCACTTCACCCTCAACACCGAGTCCCCGGGCAACATGCTCGACTGTCTGGCGAAGCTTATCCTGGAGCAGAGATCGTACATCCTCATTCATGGTTCTCATGGTGCCTGACATCGTTACCTGTCTCGGAATGACATTGGGCGCATTGCCACCATGAATGGATGCTATCGAAACAACGGCTGGTTCATGGGGAGGAACAACCCTGCTGACAAGATGCTGAACCGCAGTAATGATATGAGCTGCAGCCAGAACAGGGTCGGCAGATTTGTGTGGCGCAGAAGCATGACCTCCCTGCCCTGTAACGGTAAAATACAATTCGTCAGCAGCAGCCATAAAACTCCCTTTGCAGAGGGCAACCTTTCCGGTTTCAACATTGGGAAAGCAGTGCTGACCAATAATGACCGATGGGTGGAAGCGCTTGAAAAGACCGGCATCAAGCAATGGTTTTGCACCACCCGGGGCTTTTTCTTCGGCTGGCTGAAAAACAAGGAGCACATCTCCTTCAAGCTCATCTTTCATCTCCGATAGAATTTTTGCTGCCCCGAGAAGCATTGCGGTATGCATGTCATGACCACATGCATGCATTTTTCCGGATTCAAGGGAACAAAAGCCGTGCTGGTTCTCTTCGTTAAGGGGAAGTGCATCAATATCAGCCCTTAAGGCAACAACTTTACCTTTGTTTGATTTGTGCTCTCCAGAAATCATGGCAACAACACCGGTTTCAAGGAGGGGCGACTCCGGTGTAATACCCTGGCCAAGCAGATAATCTGCAATGAGGGCTGTTGTCCTTACCTCTTCATAAGAGAGTTCAGGGTGGAGGTGAATATCCCTCCGTAAGGCAACAACTTCCGCAAAAATCTCTGCTGCACGCTTCTGAATCCGTCCGGAAAGTCCGGCAGAGTGTTCATTTTTCATACATAACCTGCGATTTATAAAACTTGTGAGTACCACTCCATAACAGACAACCACCACCATTCTTTTACACTTCAGCGAAAACCATTCTACAGTATGGCTCACGCACTTCCTGCTTGCCTGAAAAAGCTACATGTCCATAAAATGAATAAATTCAAGAGCTTTTTCTCTCATCTCATCATCTTTTTCCCTGAAAAATGTTGATGTGTAGCGAATGGAATAGCCATATTTTTCCAGATTTTTAACAAGCCGAAAGAGATCATGTGTCTGAAGCCTGAAGGCGATAACCATTCCCTCACCTTCCGGAGTTGCGGAGTACATACCAAAACTCAGCACAGTCGCATCATTTTTTTCAAATGCGGCAATAACCTCGGAGAGTTTCAGTTCAAAGGATGGAACATTCAGCTCAAGGGTTACCGCCTCTTCGCCCAAATGAAAAATAGCGGCAATACGCTCAAGAAGGAGCGTTTTTTCAATCACACCGATGTACCTTCCCTCCTCTTCTGATACCGCGATCAGAGGAGATGAAAAGGTACCAATCCGTGAAAAGATATCGAACACATGCTCATGAAGTCCGATACTCCCAACTCTTTCAAGCTTGAGCTCCCTCAGAAGCACTCCGTTTGTCATTGTTGACTGCTCTGAGGGTAAAAGGTCCATAATGCTCGCCATTGCCACGATTTTTCCATCATGCAGTACCGGTGCAAACTCAAGACCTCTTTTTTGCATGAAGGCGAGAACCTCCACGACCAAGGTATCATCCGCAAAGAATGGGAAGGATCTGTCAAGATTACTTTCAATGTATTCTGTTAACAGCATGGTTCGATTTTATTCACTCTTCGCTGATGCCTTCCCCCTTCAAAATCGGTGGTAAACCAGTTGTGAAGACTTTGTTCAATCGTAGCTTTATCGGTAAAACGCGCGGAAAAACAGATAATATTGGCATTATTATGCTGTCGGGCAAGTGTCGCGAATTCCGGGTTACAGGCAAGAGCCGCCCGGATGCCCTTGATTTTATTGGCTGAAATTGAAACACCAATACCAGTTCCGCACAACAGTATCCCCGAATCGCACTGCTGAGCTGCTACAGCCTCGGCAACTTTGCGGGCATAATCGGGATAATCGACTGATTCCTCATTATATGGCCCCATGTCGTCGAATTCATAATCATGGCGTTCAAGCCAATCGGTAACAGTTTTTTTGAATGTAAATCCGGCATGATCGCTTCCAACTGCAATTTTCATAACACATTTATTTTGAATTTATAGTGCCTTTTTTTTCAGTGTAGCCCTCGATAAAAACAGTGCCTGACTGTCGACTTCCGGCGCATCGTTGCTGATCTTTGAGTAAATGCCTTCGGCGTTCATCTGCCACGCTTTCACATTATCACTCAGAATCAGGTCAAGATCAGATTTGACAACCTGAATGAACGCCTTGTCGAATACCGGAAAAAGCGTTTCAACCCGATCATCAAGGTTTCTTGGCATGATATCAGCGCTTCCAAGATATAATTCTCCTTTCCCGCCATTTTGGAAGAAGTAGGCTCTGCTATGTTCAAGAAAACGTCCGATAACACTGATAACCCTGATATTCTCGCTGACTCCCGGAATTCCGGGCTTCAGGCAACAGATTCCACGGATGATGAGATCAATCTTGACCCCTTCGCAGGAGGCCCGGTAGAGCGCTCGAATGGTTTTGGCATCCACGAGAGCATTCATCTTCATGATGATTCTCCCTTTACTCTCCTTCCTGTTCCACTCGATCTCCCTGTCAATCATCTCGATTATCCGTTTTCTGGTATTGATCGGCGAGACGAGCAGTTTTCGATATTCGGTATGTTTTGAATATCCGGTCAAAGCGTTGAAGAGTTCCGCAACATCGTTTGCAAGTTGCTCATTCGCCGTAAACAGGCTGTAATCAGTATAGATCTTTCCGGTTGCGGGGTTGTAATTACCTGTACCAAGATGCAGGTACCTTTTCAGCTTCTGCTGTTCACGACGAACAATCAGGGTAAGCTTTGCATGGGTTTTCAATCCCGGCAAACCGTAGGCAACATGCGCCCCGACATCTTCCAGCGCCCGGGCCCAGACGATGTTGTTCTCTTCATCAAATCTTGCCTTGAGTTCAACGAGTACGGCAACTTGCTTGCCCTCTTCAGCAGCTTTCATCAACGCCTGGACAATAGGCGAATTACTTCCGACCCTGTAAAGTGTCTGCTTTATTGAGAGTACATCGGGATCAATTGCCGCCTGACTGATAAAATCCACAACAGGCTGAAAGGAGTCGTAGGGATGATAGAGTAACTGATCTTTTGCTTTTATGGCGCTGAAAATATCGTTATTAAACTGCTCTGCAATACGGTTACCGGGCACAAAAGGTTCATCTTTCAGCTCTGGTCTATCGATCTTCAGAAGATCCAGAAGGCACCCTAATCCAAGAGCCCCATCTATTTCATAAACGTTTCGCTCGGTGACTTCCAGGTTTTTCATGAGAAGTTTTCTGACCGAAAGAGGCATGGCAGGAGTAATGTCGAGTCGTACGACTTTCCCGTAGCGTTGTGAGCGGATTCCCTGTTCGATGGTTTCAAGCAAATCACCCGCCTCATCTTCCTCAATTTCGATATCAGCATCGCGAATCAATCTGAAAAGATGCGATTGAATAATCTTCATTTTTGGAAATAACTGAGCAAGATTGTGTTCAACGAGATCCTCCAGCCAGATAAAACGTATGATCCCGTCATCATTAAAACCCTTGATTGCATTAAGCTGCAACAGTCGGGGAAGAATGCTCGGCACCTTTACACGAGCAAACTTCAATGTGCTGCTTTCTTCGTCCTCCAGTTCAACAGCAAGGTTCAGGGAGAGGTTCGACATGAATGGAAAGGGATGACCGGTATCAAAAGCCAGCGGAGTGAGTACCGGATAGATCTCCTTGCGAAAATAGTGACTCAAAGCTTTCTGCTGGAGTACGGAGAGTTCGGAAACCCTAAGGAAGAGGATACCCTGCTGTTGCAATGCTGGCACCAGATCGTGATAAAAACACTTGTTTCTCTCACTCAACTGCTGCAGAACCATCATCCGGATTTTTTCGAGCTGTTCAAAGGGAGTATGGCCATCGATCGTTCGATCCTGAATACCCGCCTCATACTGATCCTCAATACCGGCAACTCGAATCATGAAATATTCGTCAAGATTTGAACTAAAAATCGAGATGAATTTTACCCGATCAAGAAGTGGGTGAGCTTCAGGATCAAGCGCCTCATGAAGTACTCGCTGGTTAAAATAGATCCAGCTCAACTCCCTGTTGACATACAGGGAGGTGTCCGAAAAATCCGGAGCAGCTTGCACCTTGACATTTTCTTTATTTCCAGTTTGCATAAATAGTGTCATAAATTATGAGTTGAATCGAATAATTCCTTCTTCATGCACAACTCCATCAAGAGGCTCATCCCAGGAGTTTGCAGGAACAACGTCAACTTGCTGCAGCATGAAGGATAGTCCTATACGGCAAGGAGAAATGTTCTGTTGTAAAAGCCGTTGCAAAAAACGGTCATAAAACCCTTTTCCATAACCGATACGATATCCCCTTTTATCAAAAGCAACAAGGGGCATCAGCACAACATCAAGATCTGATTCATCCACAAGAGAAACACCCCGGGGTTCAGCTCCAAATTGAGTTGGCAAGAGCGTATCACCTTTCCGAAAAAGGGCCGAAACAAGCTCTCCATTTCGGACAACAGGAACAGAAAGCTCTTTCTCCATTGCAGCAAGCCGGTCAACAATTACCGTCGTACACACTTCAGCCAGAACCGGAATGGAGAGGTAGAGATGAATATGACGGGCGTTGACAACCTCCTGCATGGAGACAACATAATCAGTAATTGCCATGCTCTTTGCATTCCGGGATTTTTCCGGAAGCAATCGCCTTCTGGCAATCATCTCCACCCTCAATGCTGCTTTCTCATCAGCAAGAGCTCTATCCGGATTCATAGCGCCCCACGTTGTGTATCCATGTTACATGTTGATATTCCTGATTCCTTGCGTCCAATCGCAATATTGAACAGATCTTGCAGATTACGAAACCTAAAATAATAAAATAGCGTTCTTTCTCTTCGAAACAATGCACTTCCGGTCGAGGAGTCGTTTCAGCATAAATAGAGAGCATAACTCTGTGCACTCCTTTCAGGCAAGAGCTTGCATATTATTTATTTGTCTTATCTTCACTGAACAGGCAGAGGTGATCTTATTTTTACGGGAACACTAATAATTATTCCAGAACCATGAGCATTATTTTTCAGCAAGCCCGCATTATCAATCCTCTTGAACATCTCGATCTCACCGGAACGGTCAAAGTGGGGGATGATGGAATCATCGAAGCTGTTCTGTATGGTAATGAATCTCTGGCTGCATCACCGGAGGATCGCGTTATTGATTTGCAAGGCTTGATTCTGGCTCCCGGACTTTTCGATATGCACTGTCATTTCAGGGAGCCAGGTCAAGAATATAAAGAGACTCTTGAGAGCGGCTCAAAAGCTGCGGTTACGGGAGGATTTACCGGAGTAGCCCTTATGCCGAACACAAAACCGGTTATTGACAATCCGACGGGCGTCGCCTATATCCGCCACCACGCAGCAACGCTTCCCATTGACATCGAGGTGATCGGAGCAATGACTGTTGAGAGCAAAGGTGAACATCTTGCACCGTTCGGCAAGTTCAGCTCCTATGGAGTCACGGCCGTATCGGATGATGGTTCGGCCATACAGAACAGCCAGATCATGCGGCTTGCATTTGAGTACGCATCAAATTTTGACCTTCTCATCATTCAGCACTGTGAGGATCGATCCCTTACGGTTGGGGCGGTCATGAATGAAGGGCTCTTTTCGACACAACTCGGGCTGAAGGGAATTCCCGATATATCCGAGGCCATTATGCTCAGCCGAGACCTTCTTCTGATGCACTATCTTGAACAGCATAAACTGCACGATCCGCTGAGAAGGGCACGATACCATGTGGCCCATATCAGCACAAAAGCATCCCTTGATCTTGTCAGAAAGGCAAAGCTGGATGGATTGCAGGTTACATGCGAAGTAACTCCACACCATTTCACACTCTGCGATGAAGATCTGTTTCATGCTGAACTGAAAGGCAATTATATCATGAAGCCTCCCCTCTCTTCAAGGGAGAATCGTGAAGCGTTGCTCGAAGCCCTTGCCGATGGAACTATTGATGCCATAGCTACAGACCATGCACCCCATGCTTCACACGAAAAAGAGTGTCCATCCGATCAGGTTGCGTTCGGCATTACCGGTCTCGAAAGCTCACTGGGCCTGACCATAACAGAACTGGTTGATAAAAATATCATCTCGCTCTCCCGTGCAATTGAACTGCTGTCGGTTAATCCAAGAAAAATAATGAGGCTTAAACCAATTCTGTTTGCACCTGGAGAAAAGGCGAATTTTACAATCATTGATCCCGATGCCCGCTGGAGTTTAACGGCAAGCTCGCTGAAGTCCAAATCCTCAAACACTCCTTTTATCGATCGCCCCCTCAAGGGAAAATCTCGAGGAATCGTCCACAAGGGTGCGCTTCTTGGATGGAACGAACTCTGAGAAGAATTCATGCAGGGGAATTTGATTATCGACAAAATTTTATTACCTTCATGTTGATTTTGTGCAGAAAAAAACAGAACTGCCTCTTAACCAAAAAGTACTACCTTACGAGTCATGGCAAAGAAACAATCGTTTGCTGATAAAGGCAAAAAAACCGGTACCAGTGATTTCAAGTGTGCCAAAGTTATTTTTTCTGTCAAATCAGAAAAGACCAATGCATGGAAATTTATTGAAAAGAATGTCAGGATCCCCAACGGAGAAAATGACCAGGTGATTCTTGCAAAAGCAATCGCTGATTACTCAAAGTAATCGTACCGGACCTTTTTATCAGGGCACCGCACCCACGGGGTGCCCTGAATCTCACCTTTTTTCCCCTCCGGCATGTCTGAATATACAGAGAGTTCAGTAACGAACTCCTCATCACCCTGGTTCAAAGAGTGGTTTAACCATCCGCTCTATCTTGATGTTTACAGCCACAGGGACAGTGATGAAGCCGCATCCTGCATTCAGACTATTCTCTCTCTGGCTGGCCTTGAACTCAAAGAGCCAGCATCACTTTCGGTACTTGATATAGCCTGTGGAGCTGGCCGCCACGCTCTTGAGCTTGCCCGACTCGGCTATTCAGTCACGGGGAATGACCTTTCACCGTTTCTGCTTGAAGAGGCCAGAAAGGAAGCGCTGAGAAAAGGGCTGCAGCTTAACCTTACCTGCGGCGATATGAGAGAAATTTCAGCATCAGGCATTTTTGATCTTGTGGTTCAGCTTTTTACCAGTTTTGGCTATTTCGACCTGAAGCAGGATGACCAGTTAGTCCTCTGCAAGGTCTATGAAGCACTTAAATCCGGGGGATGGTATGTTCTGGATCTTCTTAACCCCATACCGCTCGCCCGAAATCTGGTACCTCGCTCCAGCAGAACCGTAGGCAATCTGACCCTTCTTGAAGAGCGCACGCTTGAGAGCAACAGGGTTACCAAAACCATCACGATTACTGCTCCTCTGGAAAAAAACGTGACGTTTTCTGAATCGGTCAGGCTTTACGACAGGGAAGAGATTCTTCCGATGCTGCTTGATGCAGGCTTTTCGGTGGTTAATATCGCAGGCAACTATCAAGGCGAACCTTTCAGAGAGAATGATTCGCCAAGAATGATGCTCTTTTGCAGGAAACCGTAACTCTGATCTGTAGTCAGGTCGAAAACCAATCAGAGAATCAACTCAACCAAGCATATTACGATCACGATACCATTCGTAGGCATTTCTAATGCTGTGTTCATGGGGTTCGTACCGCATATTCAGCTCACGCATAGCCTTTGCTGAATCGAAATAGAGGAAATGAGATGCTACCCCGAACATGGACATGTTGAAGAGCTTGGATATCCGATTCTTGTTTTTATAGAGGTCCAGCGCCTGTTTCAGTATTTTTGCCATCCAGAAAGGGAGAGGAAAATTGACTCTCGGAGCTCCGGTAATTTTTGAAATGGTATCTGCAAGCTGCTTGTAAGAGACATTTTCACCACCAAGGATATACCGTTCACCCGTTTTTCCTTTTTGCATGGCGGATATAATCGCATCTGAAACAATCTCAACATCGACTACACAGATTCCGCCCAAGGGATAAAACGGCAGTTTCTTATTGTAAATATCTTTGATGATCCGTCCTGCATTAAAATTAATATCGCCTGCTCCAAACACAAATGCCGGATTGACAATGACACAGTCAAGCCCATTTTTCACCGCTTGAGCCACCTCGACTTCTGAAAGATGTTTCGTCCTTGCATATTCCAGACCGATCTGGTGGAAATTCCATATGACGGATTCATCGACAGGTTTTTTGTCGAAAGCAATTCCAACCGCTGTGATAGAACTGACATGAACAAATCTTGTCACTTTGGCTGCGGCTGATGCCTGCAGCATATTGCGGGTACCTTCAACATTGATTTTATAAAGCAGGGCATTTTTTTTATCCCCCATATAGGTAAGACCCGCAGAGTGATAGACAAGATCAATGCCTTTCATTGCAGCATCAAGTGAGCTCCTGTTGGTAATATCACCATAAACCAGCTTGACCTTGTGCAGGACATCGGAGAGAGAGGTTAAATCCGAATTTTTTCGGACAAGAATTGAAACTTCATCATCAGTTAAAGCCAGCTTTTTAACAAGACACGAACCAATAAAACCAGTTGCTCCGGTTACAAGGATTTTTTTATTCACCAGTATTGTTCTTCAATCAATTAACAATCCACCATTTTTCCGCTCACTAAAAAAAGACCACCAGTGGTTACTGAACGGTACTGTAACCATTATTGTACAACGGCGGTCTCATCGACAACAATTTCCCCTGACACTATTTTTTTTCTGATATCCTCCAGTTGTTGGTGATTTTTAATACCAATCAATGGTGCATTTTTTTCGTTGTACACATAATCGGTATAACGATCTGCCAGACCGAATACAGAAACACCGCCACCCTTGAAACTTCCATTCAATACGCTCTCCACCGTTTTCAGAAGTGCCCTGTCGACGGCTTTGGTCATACTGCTCAACACAAATCCCGGAGCTTCAGCTTCCTGATCCCGGTCTGTGCAGATAACAAGAGCTTTGCTCTCCCTTGCAGCTTCAATAACACCCAGTCCACTGGCTCCGGCTGCCTGATAAATAATATCCACTCCCCTTCCATACTGTCCAAGTGCGAGTTCCCTGCCCTTGGCGGGATCGGCAAAGGCGCTTCCGGTCATGCCGATATAACCTGAAAGAACTCTGATACCGGGGTTGACGGAGCGGGCACCGGCAATGAAGCCTTGTTCAAATTTTTTGATGACGCTTGATTCCATCCCGCCGATGAATCCAACCGTGTTTGTTTTGGTAACCAGTCCGGCAAGGGCGCCTGCGAGAAAAGAGCCTTTTTTCTCTTCAAAAACGATTCCCTCGAGATTTGCAGGTATACTGGTTTTCTGCTGATGAATATAGTCGATGCAGACAAATTTTTTATCGGGAAATTCTGATGCAATAGCCGTAATATCTTCACTGAAAAGCATGCCGACTCCGATAATGAGCCCAATATCCGGATCCACTGCCATCTGACGTAATGCCGCCTCACGATCCGCACCCTCGCCTTGTGGTTCTATATAAAGGAAGTTTATCCCATATTTTGCCTTGGCGATTTCAAGGCCGTTATAGGCAGAATCATTGAATGACTTATCACCCCTGCCACCGACATCAAAAACCAGACCTGCCTGTAATTTGCCAGCCGAAGAGTGTTCACTGACTTTTTTTTCTTTGTTTTGACCAGAACAGCCGGAAAGAATGAATAAAAAGAACAACAACAAAGAGAGCGAATGCTTCATCGATTTTTCGGAAAGAGATTATACCGACAGCTTTTTTTGACGTTGCCAATTTATGAAAAACTCGCTTTAATTAAAAGCTGTAACCTGATAATGAAACAACTCTGCGACATTAACAAGCCGCAGTATTGATCCCCCTATTGGGCATTTCCTTTCTTCTGATCAATCAGGAGTGCCCTTTGGCTCGACCAACCTCTTTTGGTTTGCCGATAACCACTTTCATTCCAATGAGCAACCTGAAAAACATCATAACAAGTGGCTGGTACCTTATACGACTTGTGCGTCTGGTTATCTCCCGTATTTTCGGCACCAAAACGGAAGCAACCTTTTCAGCTCGTTCTGCGATAACAGAGAAAAACCTCATTGCCTCTTCCGTGGCATCTTGAAACAGCAAGTCCGTCAGCACGAGACCGGGACTCACCTCATGAACACCGATACTCGTTTTTCCTGCAGCTTTCAACTCTCTGTAGAGAAAATGCGTCAGTTCTGCCACCCCTCTTTTTGACGCCTTGTGTGACAGCGCTGAACGCGAAAATTTTGCCCCGATCGATGAAAAACCCATATTAAAAATATGATACACCGGTTCAGGGGAGAGGGGCTGGCGATCCATCACTCTAACGGCTTCAGCACACAGCATGACAGAGCCTGAAAGGTTGGTCGTACAGGTTTCCAGGATATCCTCCGCATGAAGTTCCCATAAAGGGCGCTTGAACAGCCCGGCGGTTCCGGCATTGTTGATCCATCGGTCAACTCTTCCGAGTCGTTCGGCAGCAAAAGCCGCAAGTTCCCTTCCACCCGATGGATTTCCTGCATCACACACAATACCATATACTTCACCAGATGGCACTGCCTGCTGAAGAGTCTGTATTGCTTCATCGAGGCGCCCGGGGTTCCTGCCACAAATGACCACGCGATCACCTGCTGCAAGAAATTCCAAAGCAAGAGCATATCCCAGCCCTCTACTCCCCCCCGTAATGACAACGCCGAGGGAGCCCACCATCTTCTTCTTTTTCATACCTCGCCTTCTCCCGTTGGAGGATGGTGCAACCATGCTATCCCTTGCAGCATCTGTTTCACTCATCCAGGAAGTGTAAAAATTTTATTGATTGCGCTGATGAGCGCATCAATAGAAAATGGCTTCTGAATGAAATTCACTCCCAACTCTCCCCCCACTTGTTTGTTAATGGAGTCTGTGGTGTAACCAGACATAAAAAGGGTTTTCAGCTTCGGGAAAAGTGATTCCAACTTTTTTGAGAGGTCACAACCGTTCATTTCAGGCAGGACGACGTCGGTTATCAAGAGGTGAATTTGCCCTTTGTACTCACTGGCAATCCGCAGAGCATCACTCGGAGCCGCAGCATCAAGTACGGTATAGCCATTATTTTCGAGCATCAGCTTATAGATATTAAGGATATCAGGCTCGTCCTCTACAAGCAGTATCATCTCTTTTCTTCCACCAGCCGATACAATCGATTGCTCACTCTCCTCCTGATCTGCATAACCGATATGCTGTGGCAGATAAATGTTGAAGGTGGTTCCCCTGCCCTGTTCGCTCTGGCATTCGATAGCGGCATGGTTCTGTTTGACAATACCATAGATTGTTGAAAGACCCATTCCTGCACCTTTTCTTCTCTCCTTTGTCGTGAAGAAGGGTTCGAAAATATGTGGAAGATCCTTTTTATTGATACCACAGCCGTTATCGATCACACTGAGCATCACATAATCACCAGACTCCTTACAACAGGGATGAGCGGCAGTGGATTCGGATTTATCAACATGAATCCTGCATGTTTTGATCGTAATTGCACCTATATCATGGATAGCGTCACGAGAATTGACACACAGGTTGCCAAGAATAAGCTCCATTTGTGCAGGATCAATCTTGACCGGGGTACTGCGACGTTCAGGTATCCAGAGCAGGGAGATATTTTCGCCCATCAGTCGCCTGAGTACCGTAAGCATCCTTTCAACCATGCTGTTCAGATCAAGAACGATAGGCATCACGGCCTGCTTCCGGGAGAATGCAAGAAGTTGATTGCAAAGATCTGCTGAGTGTTCGGAAGCTTTAAGAATAGCTTTCATATTACCCAGAAGAGGCTCTTCAATGACCTCTCTCTTCATAGCCGTTTCTGCATTACCGAGAATTATCCCCAGCATGTTATTGAAATCGTGGGCGATACCTCCGGCAAGCTGACCAAGCAATTCCATCTTTTGAGCCTGCAAAAGCACCTCTTGTATTTTCTTTTCTGATAACTCGGCACGTTTACGAGAGACAATATCCCATGCAAGATTGGCCAGTACACCCACCGTTCTTGCATCATCGTCATCATAATCGTAAGACTTGCCTCCAACACAAAGAAGTGCAGTAACCGTTGCCCCTCGCATCAGGGGAATAATAAGTATTCGTTTGAAACTGGCATGGGGCTCTTGCGCAGAAAAGCAGTTGAGCGATCCGGTGTAATTATTATCAATAACGCTGCGACGTTCCCGTATCGCATCGGTCAATATCTCCTCTTCATCCAGGGCGATAGCGTTTTCTTCCCCTTCCGGTAGTTGCGTCTTGATTTGACGGAATAATGATGATACCCGTATTGAAAATGTTTTCTGATCCTCAGTAATAACATTGAAAAAACCGATTACGCTCTCCGTAAGGCGTTCAGCTTCATCGAGTGTCGCTCTCAGCAACTCCTCGGCAGTAGAATGCTCCGCCATTTCAAGAAGACGCAGTCGCAATGCCATAATGGCTTCAAACCGCTTGCGTTCAGTAATATCAATACCAACAGCCACAACGAACGGATGATCTTCAATGATAATTCTCTTGCCCGTGATCATTCTCCATTGAAATTTCGGTCCTCCACGCAACATGACTCTTCCTTCAGAGGTCTCTTCAATACCGAAATTCAGCACATTCAGCATTTTCTCCAATGCAAAGGCCCGGTCATCGGGATGAAAGACCTCCATTGCATTGGTCTCAGACATTTCGCTTTCATCTTTTCCAACAATTTCATCACGATGATAGGCGTTCCACCAGACAAGTCGTCCATGAGCATCATTAATAGAAAATGATCCAGGGAGACTCTCAACCATGGCTTTAGTAAAAGCTCGTTCACGAACTCCAATCCGCTCCTCTTCGAAAGAGCATGTGTCTGTTTTTTTTTTGTCACCGTCCACTGTCATTGGAGTTTCTTTTTAAGCTTTTGGCAGAAGCATCAAGCCGTATCGTCTTTTTTTACCCCGAGTACACGCCAAATATATCAGGATACTTGGCACACAAATTCGTGTAACGACAAGCTAAATAATAAAATAAAAATACACTATTCTTTCTTTTTTCTTATCTGGTATTGATCGGCAAAAACGCATATTGAGATCCCTGGAAAGGATTGAACCTCAACTGACTCACGAATACGAAATGTGGTACAAGCCGAACAGGTTAACTGCATGATATTCCTTATTGGCAAACCTGCGGCAAGCTTTAAAAAATTGGTTATAATCCCCGTAACCAGGCAATTCTCAACCGAACTGGTTGTATTGTCGTATCAAAACCCTCAATTGTTGCTATGAGACTTTTTGTTAAAATCACCCTGATTTTTTTTCTTTCACTAACCACCGCTGCCGCTCTCTTGTTATCCTGCCTCGGTATACTGGTTTCACAACATGCCGCAGACCCTGAAAAATGCGATGTCATTATTGTGCTGGGAGGCGATAACGGACTAAGGGTACGCAAAGGCGCAGAACTCTACAACGCAGGATATGCAAGCCATGTTATTCTGACAGGAATTGATGAGCGATTTTATCGTCCCAGCCACCCGAATTGGCGTGAACGCCGGATGATAGCACTTGGCGTCCCCAAAAAGGCAATCAAAATAGATACCAAATCAAAAACCACATGGGAAGAGGCGGAGAACACGTCGAACACTATGGAAAAGAAGGGATGGAAAAGCGCTATTATCGTCAGCGATCCCCCACACATGCTCCGGCTTCATCAAACGTGGAACCGGGCATTTAAAGGCTCGTCAAAAACATTTATTCTTGTATCGACAACCCCTTCATGGTGGGACAGAGTGCTCTGGTGGAAAAACAGACAAAGTTACCAGTTTGTGATCAGCGAGATCAAAAAAAATCTTTTCTATGCGGCAGTTTACTATTAGAACATCAGGAGTGCCCGCCGACAACGATCCGCATGATTTTAACATTTAAAACGACGAATCGAAAAAGTTGCCACAGCAGATTCTTCCGCCAGTAGAGCGTCCCTTTCGAAGGTACCGGTGGATAAGCCTCATCGTAGTATGCCTTGACTTTATTCTTGCTCATAGGTTTTTGATTGTTGAATGTTATTCTGAAAGAGGGGGCTTATTCCGGAATCAGCCACCAGAAGGGATAGCCCTTGGCTTTGTGGAAGAAGAGATAGTGCAGGATGACTTTCAGCCAATGCCCTGCCAGACCAGCCTCACCGAGTGAGTAGTTCATGTCACGACCCCAATCAGGATACTTCTCCCAGTCCGGAACAACCGGGAAGAGAGTCATTGAGGCACCAAGACCATCAAGTGATCCAAATCCTGCCGACACGACACATGCTGCACCCATTCTGCTCATCGATGCCTTGTGTTGATGCTCCTCGGCTCCCTGGATTTTCTCGGCAATATTCAGCGCCACAATTTTGCCCATGACACCTGCAGGCATTCCAGTACGAGGAGCTGTCGGGAAAATCTGACGACCGCTCGGACTCGACATCGGTTTTGAGATGGGATGCGGTGGTGCAAAAGCAATGCCCGGAGCATAGATATTCTTAAACAGAGGGTTCTGGTAAATTGAGGGCCAATCATCAGCCTCCCAATCTTCAAAAGGTTTTGCAGTATAATCGGCATCGACCTTCATGAACTTGTTCGGCGCAAACATCTTCTCGGTAATATCTGCTCCTGACTTGTCATAAGAGGTTAGTCCCACGCCTGAAAATGAGGGGATAAGCATGGCAAAATCAAATTCCTGGCTCTTCTCTTCTCCTTCGAGCGTCTCGTAATATACTTTGCCAGGATCAACCTGATGAACCCCGGCTCGCCTGATCCAGTTGATACCATACTCGGCCATAAGCGATTCAGTGAAGACCTTCGTCGGCGTGTAGTAGCCTCCCCGGTTGATAAACGCTCCCGCCATACCGAAATCGCCCAGTTCGTACTCATTTGAAATCCAGGTAATCTGTGCCTTGTCACTCAAACCAAGCTTTGAGATTTCATAGGCTACATTCAGGATGTATTCGAAGGCCGCACCCTGGCAGGTCGCCATGGCATGACCTGTTCCGATCAGAATCCGCTGCTTCTGGCCTGCCTGCATCTTTTTGATGTTATCCTGCAGGTGCTCCCAGGCATGAGCTGCATGGCCATAGGTACAGACCGAAAAACTGTTCTTGTCCGGGCCGAGACCTTCTGTAGCGTCAAAATTCAGCTTGGGCCCGGTAGCGTTGACCAGATAATCGTAGTCTACCATCTCCCTCTCTCCGTTTCGCACGCCGTCAGTATATTCAATCGTCACATACCCTCTTGCGCTCTGACCATCACCTTCCGGATGGATTTCAATCGCTTTGGCCTGCTTGAGGATAATTCCCCAACGGTTGTACACTTTTTTCAGCTCAAAACGAACATCATCAATCGTCATCCGACCAACACCAACCCAGATGTTTGAAGGAATCCACTGATAATATGCATTCGGGGTAACAACAACCACCTCATGATGTTTGCCAAGTTTCTTTTTGAGAAACGAAGCAGCGGTATGACCTGAAACCCCCGCTCCCAAAACAACAACTTTCGCCATAGAGTGTCAATTTTTTCAATCGTTCGAAATAAATGCTCGTTTTATCCATACATGCAAAACGTTATGGGCGATTTTCCTGCGTTTATGTATATGCGGATTCACAAAAAAAAAAGTAATACTATTTAAAAGCATGTCCGGGTTCAACGCCAACAGCCTTCAGGATTTTAGCAAGTGGACAGAACCCTGTAAAAGCCGCCTGAAAAAGGTTTACACCCACAAAACCTGTAAACCAGAGCCAGTTCTGATCGTGATAGATAGAGAGGAGGACACTCGAAAACACAAAGAAGCCTGCGACGGCAAAAACAAAACGATCAATATTCATGTCAAAAATATTTTTATTATTGGGAAAGTTATAAAAAAGTACAGCAAACCCCTCAAACATGTACACAACATATTATCGGGTTCTACGATACAGAAAAAAAAATTTACTTGTAACGACGCACGGCAGAAACACTCACTGACAGGAAAAGCTCTCAATCCTTATCTTTTACACAGCGAACCGAAAATGCATTATTTTTACCAGCCTTGCCTTGCCGAAAAACCGCGTCAAAATAGCCAATAGCGCTAACCCTGACTGTTTTTGCTGTTAACTCCGTTGATGACCAGAAGCGACTGTACCCTCCTGGCGCCATAAACTCTCCATCGGTGTCCCTGCGTGCTCCGGCCGGAAGAGCGTTAAATCCGCTGCTCTTGTTCGACCCGGCACTCTGCTCTTTCCAGTGTGAGGTTGCCTTCATTGCTCCACCGGCCTTTTCTGTTCCACCAAGCAGAGTTCCCAACTCTGACCACTCGGCATCAGTGGCTACATGCCATCCCGCAGGGGCAAGACCTCTCGGATCATTGACCGCATACCAGTTATAGAGCTTTCCATAAATTTTGCCATTTTCTGCATCATTCCCGTTATAACACCAGGCTCCTGTTGTCAGTTTTGTCCACACAGCGGGATCCTTTATTTCCGGTATGATATCGCCATTACGATAGTGTGCGACATCAAGATTTTCTCCTGTCCAGTGCATTGACCCCATCTTCATAACCGTGTAGCTGTTTCCGTCAATATCGGTACTCTTTTGTGGTTTACTGGTGCAACTGGCAAAAAAAAGCATCCCAAGCAATACCCCGGCGCTTACAAAAACTCTTTTCTTTTGCATCGTGTTCCTCTGTTTCGTAATCATTGTGAACCTATTATCTCTTTTGTTATCAATATCAGACACAAGCCAATCTCAGGATTTCGCTTTTAGAGCAGTAACCAAAAAAATCGGATACACAGCTCTTTTCCTCTCCCTGTTCTCCTTTTCAAGGAGATGTGCTGTTTCAAACATCGTTCTCTGAAACCCTGCCGTATGAAGCATAGCGGCAAGTTCCTCGCGCTCAAACCCATGATGAACTTTTTCCAGCGGATCGTCATGAAACAGGCCATCCTCCTTGTCAAGATCTGCTATAGCAATCATACCACCAGGAACGAGTATGCTTGAGATGCGATTGAGAAATTCTGCCGTATCACTGATATGGTGAAGGGTCATGCTGCTGTAGATCAGATCGAAGCACTCTTCCTGTTTACCGTTCTGCAGAGATGCCATAAGATCAATCTGCCTTGTTTCTATATTCGTGATTCCGAATCTCCGGATTTTTTCCTGAAGCACAGCAAGCATTTCCTGTGAAGTATCAATCGCTGAAATCACACTTACAAGCGGTGCAATTTCAAGAGTGACTAAACCTGTTCCGCATCCAAATTCAAGGGCTCGCATGGTTTTCGTCGGTTTGGTCGTTGCAATGATAGCCTTGGCCACAACCGAAGCAAGCTCACTTCTTCGAGGGTTCTCATCCCACTGCGATGCTTCGCGATTAAATTTATCAGGACTGTTCCAGGAATCAGGCATGGTAAACGGTAAAATAGTTAAAGATACAGGGTACTTTAAGTCAAAACCCTCATACCTGAGGGAGAAATTCGGGAAGACACCCTCCCATGCGCTTCAGGGGGGCTTGGCAATGAGGACAAACTGTTTCCCTGCAAGGCTCTCCCTTCTGATGCGGAAGCTTGAGACCGCATTCGGGACATTCACAAATATTTGGACGGTCAGTAAGGGTCGAGTCGCAAAGGGAGCGAAACGTACCACCCTGAATACAGAGTTTTTTGCCGTCAACAATTGCCTCTGCAACTTTTTTATGGGCCGCCTCAAGAATACGGCCAAAAGTTGGACGAGATACCTGCATCCTTATTGCCGCATCAGCCTGGTATAACCCCTCTTTATCAGCCAATCGTATAGCCTCCAGCTCATCAAGCGTCAATACAATACTTTGCAGTTCTTCAGGAGGAACCCCTTCCGGTTTAAAACAGGTTATCCGGGGCATATCCTGAATGCTTCGGCAATGAGTCGGACGCCCGACCCGATTGGTTTTCATAAGAACCACCCGGAAATTTTACGGTCACTATCACCGCTTTTCCGGAACCAACCACCAATAACAGAAAAAGAGAGAAAAACCTCCCTGATGCTTTTTTTAAAGACAAACCCTGCATTGTAACCCGTATCTGTACTGCAAAAAAGAGTTACAAGATTCTCGTATTCCTTCATCTTTCCCTTATGTTCCTGCTTTGCATGCACTATTTCCGACTATCAATTCCGATCATTCCACACACAAAAATACTTTCTTCACCAGTAACTCCCTGCAAATTTCAGGCTGATTATTTTGTAACTGTCTTTACAACAAATTCCGGTGGATTCAGAATATGTTTTTTCACTGCACAGAGATTGGCTGCATTGATAACAGCATCCTTGTACTTCTCAGGAAAGTCCGGAGGCAGTTCGATGGTGATCTCAATCTTTCCTATACCACGACCTGATTCACCTGTAAAATGTGATTGTACAAGACGGATACCATCTACAGGAATTCCACGGCTTTTACAAAATGAAGAGACATAGATTCCTGCACAGGTTCCGATTGAGGCAAGAAAAAGTGTGAATGGCTCAGGTGCGGAACCTTCACCTCCGGCATGTACCGACTGGTCAGTATGAATGGTAAATCCATTGAACTCAGCATCAACTTTCCTTCCGTCCCCTATCGTGATGATCATTTCACTTTTCATGGGAGCAAGTACGCTTATAGTAAGATTGAATATAAATGTCTGTTCTCAATTATAAGCATATGGTTATAATTAAGCAAGCTGCGTAATGATTTTAAACATAAAATAGTCAAAACTTGTCAGGTGCAATATGCTGGCTTAAAGCGAGAACAAATAACTCTTTTTATAAGTCTGTGATGTTGTAGATTACCCGGTATAACGCATTCCCTTCTTTTACTTTTTTTTTCGATGGTAACGGTGATTGAAGTGTGGTGTCACTGGTTTTTTGTTTAGCTCGCTTCAATAAATCCGGGAAAAAGGCGATATCGAGGTAGTGCTTAAGTTAATTATTTATAATTTGTTACAATGAACGGAACAAAAAAGGTTTCTCTTGACACTCAAGGTGTGGGCTTTATAGAATCAGTCTGTATCAGTAAAGCAAAGGGTACCGTAAAAACAGTCGTCAGTCAGATCTCGTTGAGGCCGGACTGGGGTATAGAGGGCGATGCTCACGCAGGTAATTGGCATCGTCAGGTCTCAATTCTTGCAGGTGAGAGTATTGACCGGATGCGTAAAAAAATGCCGGAACTTACTCACGGGATGTTCGCAGAAAATATTGTAACGCGAGGTATTGACCTTTCATGCCTCATTATTGGCGATTCTCTGCTGGTCGGTGATGACGTTGTACTTGAAATCACCCAGATCGGCAAGGAATGTCATGATTCGAAGTGTGCCATACAAAGTGCAACAGGTGAGTGCATCATGCCAAAGGAGGGAATTTTCTGTCGGGTTATGAGGGGCGGTGCGATAAAACCGGATATGGGTATACTGAAAAAGGCTGAATAACGCATTTCAAAAAATCTTTTACCCTCCAATCTCCGACATGCTGGTTCTTTGTAAACCTCCGGCTGCATGTTTGCCATCTTCCGGTTTTTGAGACACCGCTTTCCTGAACAAATCACCGAGAGCCTGATGTCCGGCATTGCTACGAAGCAGTGGGAGCAAGTTTAGCCCCTCATTTTCATAAAGGCAACTGATGATCTTCCCGTCCGAGGTAATGCGAATCTTGTTGCACTCATTACAGAAGTTTCTTGTAAATGCCGGAATAATGGCAATCGAACCCTTATGCCCTGGCAGGGAATAACTGAAATACTGTGTTGCAGAGCCTCTGATGGCTTGAAGCCCGGGATAGTGATGTTGCAGTAACTCCCGGATTTTATCGGCCCCGAAAAATCTGCCTGTTCGCCAAATTTGATTATCATCAAACGGTTGTAACTCTATAAATCGAACAGTCACATCATAATCTTTGGTGAAATCGACAAAACGACAAATTTCATCACTGTTGATATCCCGCATCATCACGACGTTGAGCTTCACCGCTATGAGAGCTGTTTTAAGAAGGTTATCAAGATTATTCCGCACCTGTCTATAGACGTCTCGCCGAGTTATGGCGTAATATCGTCCTCGATCAAGCGTGTCGATACTGAAATTGATGGTATCAAGCCCGGCATCTATCAGAGAAGGAAGAAAACGGTCAAGCAGAACGCCGTTCGTTGTGAGGCCTACGGTTTTGATAGAGGGATGTTGTTTTGCCTCACGAACCAGCCCTGCAATACCCTCTCGCAGTAAAGGCTCTCCACCCGTAAAGCGCACTTTTGAAAAACCAAGTTCAGCAAGCACAGCAATAATCGTGTTGATCTCATTTTTGTCAAGAAGTGATACTGTGTCGGCTCTCCCTTCATGCTCTTCGCGCATGCAGTAAGAACATCTCAGATTACACCGGGAGGTAACCGCTATCCTCACATAGTCCACATGGCGATGAAACGTATCTACGAGGCAGCTCATATCGTAAACGATGATACCAAACAGAAACGCATACCATGCGCAAGTGAACTCATTGGTCTACATCCTTGACCTCCGACTCCTTTTCCTGTACCCATTGCCTCGTTGTCATGATTCTGAGGCGATTCAGCCAATCCTTTCAAGACTCTCTTCTTCAGTTGGTAAAGCTGTGATCTGTTTTTAAAATCGCTCATAAACCGGCATTCCCTAATAATCTTTACAAATAAAAAAATTTAATGACGGAGAAATCCTTTATCGGCAAGCCTTGAGTGAACTTTCAACAAGGATTCCCAGTAGCCGATAGGCGTCAAGAGATGTAGCTGATTTGAGATCACCAACAAACTGTGGTACCCAGCGACAAAGATGTTCCTTGATAAAATGATCTGATGAATCCTTTGCGGCTGTTGCGATAGTTTTCACTGTTGAAGCTGAAGCCAGAAAAGAGAGAAATTCAAATTCTGTGGCAATATGATCAATTAAACCTGTTTCGACACTCATCTCCCATTCACGATAGAGCGCCTGTACATCAATACTTGCCTGTCCGAGCATTCTTTTTTCCCGGTAGACAGACTCATAGGGTGGGCATGGTGTGTGAGGATAACCATTAATAAAGAGACGAGTGTACTCTGCCTGCAACATTTCCTGCTTTTCTTTTTCAAAAGATGCAATCAACCGAATGAATGAACCGGTTTTGTCATTGATTTTATCTGCAATACTCTTCAATTCAGAAAGGAATGCCTCGTTGGGATAGGCGAAAGCAAGGCTGAGAAACCTGAAAACAAATGCGTGCTGGATGGGGATAGACATAGATAACGTAAAATAAAGAAACGGCATACACTCAGTATACCCATGATGAGTTTGATACAAAAAAAGAGGCGTTTACCAAGGATATTGATAAAGCCCTGCGTTCAGGACATAAAGACGCAACAGATAACCGCCAACAAGTACAAGTGTACTTGCAAGCATAAGCAGTGATTTTGATTTATTTGAATGGCTGGCAAAAAAAATACCATACGTCTCTACAACAAGAGGAACAACAAGTCCGGCAATAAAAAAACCAACGATGAAGAGAGGGCTATGAAAAAGATATTCTGCTGATTCTCTGGCTCCTGTTGGCAAAAAAAGCGCAAAATTGAAATAGGCGCCAAGAACAATCAATTCACTCACAATCAGGATAGCATCAAGCTGCTCCAGTTTTTCTGTTACCTTCCAGGATGCCTCTTGTTTTGAAATCGTTGACAACAGCAGCAGATAGGCTGCGCCGGTTGAAAATCCGGAAAAAACGAACAAAAGAGGAAGTGCCGGGGTATTCCAGAAAGAGATAGCGGGTGCGGCGGAAATCAGCAGTCCCGTATAGATGGTGATAAGAAAACCTGCCGCAGATCCACCCAGTGCTGCCAGACGATTAAACCGTTCAAGCAATCCCAGAAAACCAGCAGGAATTTTTTTGATAATCGGAAGGAGTTTTGGCCACTCTTCAAGTAGCGGTATGACATAAACGATGGCCGCCAGAAAATAAAAGTTTATGAAAACAACTCCCCAGAAGATCCAGGATTTCGGATTAGTCAAAGCATAGGCAGCTTTCAGTGGCTGAAGCATATCTGCAAGGAGAAAAACGGTACCGAGAACTAAAAACCCGATTGAGGACAATACTGCAATAGAGAGCATTTTCCGGTCGCATCCCTCAAAAAGATGAAGAATCGCACCTATTGCAAAAGTAGCCCCCCCCAGTCCTCCCAAAAAAAGGTAGGTCGCAATCTGCCAGCCCCACACTTCCTGATGAACAAATGTCATGATAAGTATTCTCCTTTCTATGATGGGATATAAAATACTTTTGGAGATGTTCCAAGTCCCTGATTCAGCGCTGTCGCCTTTCCGCTTGCGGCGAGTTTGTGCACAGCACTCGACCGCTCGTCAAGATCACCGAAGATTCGGGTATGTGTCGGACAGGTAGTGACACATGCCGGTTCCCGGTGTTGTTCAATTCTGTGCTCACAAAAGGTGCATTTATCGACATGCGGAACACCGTGAGTCGAAAGATCTCCGTAAAGCTCCTTTTCTGTATCGACATCTTCACTCTCATAGGCATAGCGGGCGTCATAAGGACAGGCTATACAGCAGGCATAGCAACCAATGCAGCGGTCATAATTGACAAGAACAATACCATCCTTTGTTATAGAGGTTGCACCGGTAGGACACGCCGACAAGCATGGGGTGTTTTCACAATGCATGCACAAGCGCGGAAGCAAGATTCTTTGAACATCCGGATACACCCCTTTTTCTTTATCTTCAACATGCGTACGAAATTTATCGCTCCAGAACGGAGTCTGGTTTTCCGTTGCACAGGCAACCATACAAGCCTGGCATCCAACACAGGTACGCATATCTATTACCATTCCATAACGGGCCATGTGCTCTCATTCCTCCATTTAACTGTTAAATCGGCAGAACGCTTACCGTAAATTCCTGTGACATGAATGAAGCCGCAATCGGCTCAATACTGTAAGGCATAAGTTCATTCAGCGGGGTTCCTTTTCCGCCAGCAACCGAGAGCTTTTTACTGCGACTGCCGAATGAGGAGGGGAGAAAAACCGTATCTGGACGAATCATTGCGGTCGTAAAGAGTATGGCTTTTACCTTGGGTCCATAACGAAGATTGGTCACCTCAACGGTCTGGCCGTTTTTCAGCCCAAGCTCCCCTGCCCGGAGGCTGTTCATCCACAACCCCATGAATGCACCCGATTTAGGACGTGTTACCGAAGCAAGAATTGGATTATTACTGTTGGTGGAAGCATGGGAAACAACCGGCACCTTTCCATAGGTAAAATAAAATTCATTGGCATCAAGAGATGGCTTCTCCAACCTGTCGCTGACAACTCTGGGCACATAACCAAGTACAGGATTAAAGATAGGCTGCACACCCGCAGTATCAGCAAACGAGGCAAGAACCGGACTGTACAGCTCAAGTCTCCCGGAAATTGTCGGAACGGGTATTTTTCCGGGCATGTTAGATTCCTTCAGGACAGTTGCAGCATCCCTGAGCATCAGCATCCCTTTCTTGCGAATAATGGCCTCGACCTCACTGCCCGTCATCTCTTTTCCCCTCACATGACCAGCAAACTTCCCCATGGAAACATATGCGCTCTTGAGAAACGCTTCATTAAGTGGAGTTCCAGCTTTTTTTGCGGCATGGATCTCCATTCTCAGCATCTCACTGTCAAGTCCGGCATACTCGGCAACTCCATCAAGAAACGGTTCAAGCTTACCCATACGTTCCGCTATTTCACAAAGCATATCGGAGGTATCACGCGTATTGTAAAGCGGATCAATGGCTCGCAGACGGGTGGTATATCCAAGATCCGTACTTGGTCCAAGGGGATAGAGTAGTGGCTCATTACGCTCAAGATAGGTGTGATTGGGCAAAATAACATCGGCATAGAGCGTCGTGTCAGACGGAAGAACATCAATAGCAACGACAAGTTCAACATTTTCGTGGGAAAGAATCTCCTCCCATCGCTTGGCCGGGAAATAATGACGTATCGGATTTGCCGCATTCATCAGAAATGCCTTGACACGGTAAGGCTCCCCTTTATAGTTAAACTCGCCTCTGACCGCTTCAAGCAGACCCACATCGGCCATGGCAGGAATGAACACCGAAGGTTTTCCCTGTTTTTGCTGATCCATTGCCCACGCAAAAGAAAATGCCGGCTTTCCATGTTCCCATGCATCCGGATTTCCAAAAATATCAAGCAACGCAAAGGCAAACCCCATGCCAGGCAATTCGACCGGTGGCACATTTTCATTCCCTTTGCCATTCTGTACATTTTGCCGGAATTTTTCAGCTTTATGGTGATATTCGCCGCTCATCAGCCATCCACCCGGCTTATCGATTCCACCAACCAGCGTTTGAAGAATGGCCTGAAGGCGGCGCTGACCTATGAGATGGTGATAACGGGCGCCCATCCATCCCGGATCAACCAATGCCGGCCTGGCCTGTCCGAATTCAATGGCGATACGTCGAATGGTTGCTGCATCAATATCGGTAATGCTGGAAGCCCATTCAGGAGTGAATGGTTCAGACTCCTCAATAAAAAAGTCGAAAACCGTTTTTACTTCATGCCCATTCCAGACCAATCCTGTGGGGGCATGCAGCAAGGGCAGAATAGGACTCTTGCCTTTCGACCATTCATTGGTGTTTGTATAGGCAGGAACGGCAACGATATGCTGCCCGAGCTGGTCAAAGACACAGTATGATGATGGTTTACCGTTACTCCCCTTGTCAGTGGCCAGGCAGACAAGCCCTTTTTCATCTTTGTAGGCGAGAAAAGGCGCATTGGTATGCCGGGAAACAAAGGAGTCGTCATAAAGTTTTTCACGAAGCAGCGTATGCAGCATTGCAAGGAAAAAGGCATGATCAGTACCTGGCTTTACCGGTATCCATTCATCTGATTTGGAGGCCAATTCACTCACCCGAGGGTCGAGGCAGACCACTTTTGCACCATTTTTTCTGGCTTGTCCAAACCTGACGGCTCTTGCTGTCGAGATCGCTGCAACGGAAGCATTGTTCAGACTGAAAAGGATATAGCGTGCATTTTCAAAGTCAGCAAGAATTTCATCATGAACGTTAAAGTTGCCAGTCACAAGATCGGTGCCAAAATGACCAGCGGTAACACAATGCTGAAGAGGAGAGGCAATGATATTCGGAATCTGGAGTGTCCTGATAAAGGGTAAACTAAAGTGCATATACGAGACGCAGGCAGTCCATCCTCCCACCAGGGTTATTTCCCATGGATGAACCTTCATGAGTTTCCCTGCGATGTAGTTATATGCCTCATCCCATGTAGCTGCCCTGAAACTCCACTCTCCGCGTTTGCTGCCCTTGACCCGGATAAGCGGCTGCTTGAGACGATCAGGATCATAAGTCTGGTATAATCCAGCCTGTCCCCGTGCGCAGATTTTGCCACGATTAAGGGGACTCTCCGGGTTTCCTTCAATCTTGACAACGCGCCTGACACCACTTTCTATCTTCGTCTCCACGTTGATGTTACAAAACGAGGAACAGAAATTGCAAATACTTGGAACCCAAAGAACCATTCCACCGGCAGAAGCTGATTTGTTATCAAGCGAGCTATGCCCCAGGCTCCACAACGGTCGCAAAAGAGAGATACCTCCCAAGAGACCGGCAACTTTGAGGAACTGACGGCGCGTAATATTTTTATGCATAAATATTCCCCTTCAGAGCGATTTTCTTACCGCATTTTCTATAAAAAAGGAACCAAACAGCAGCTATTTTCCTGGATTATTTCTCTTGTATAACAGACGTGAACTGTAATGTAACGATGCATCGATAATGTTCCTACATCAAAATTATTTCGCGTTACACCTTTTTAAATAATTTTATTAAAATCGGTTAACTGATTTCATCCATTTCTTTTGCTGGTGACGCCATCCTTTAAAGCCATAATTTTACATCATCTTTGCTGCCACCATGAGCAACAGAGTGGTACATTTTGCGAAAAACAACCGTTACCAGTGGTTTTTCAAATTTTATCCGGTTTTATGACAATTCCTCTCTGATGTAGCAATCTGATTCCTTGAAATGGGGTTAACGAAATACTGATTTTTCAGGACACACTATCAACAGGCAAAAAAGCGGAAAGAGGACTTCTGGTATTCAATTATTTTACAAAATCGGTTAGGCTTATTATAAGCATATGCTTATAATAGGGAGAGTGCTCTCTTTTATAAAAAAAACAGCATCCAATATCTTAAACCATTCACAGGAGATTTGATAATGTCACTTTTCAGCAAAAAAACCGCAACCCTCGCTTTTGTGCTTGCCCTGCTCTTCCCGATACAGACAATGGCAGCAGAGCCAACAATAGCGGCTGCAGCTCAGCCTGCATCAAGCGTTGACAACACAAAAGGACTCTTTGTCATCCTCACCGATGAAGAGCCGATGACCCAGATGATGGCCCTTGTCCTTTCGACGCAGACAATCGAACAGGGTAAATCGGTACAAATTCTGCTGTGCGGTCAAGCGGGAAAACTTGCTTTAAAATACAGCAAGCAGACCATGTTCAAGCCGATAAACAAATCGCCACAGATGCTCCTTGCAGCATTGATTGCACGCGGTGTCGCGGTTGAAGTATGTCCGCTGTTTCTGCCCAATGTCAATATGAGCGAATCTCAATTAATCAACGGCGTCAGTATCGCAAAGCCTCCGGTTATTGCCCAAAAAATGAGGGCTGAGGGTATCAAGCTCTTCACCTTTTAACCAGAAGGTCAGGGTTACCAGAAAGGTAGAAATATCTCATGAGAAAAGACTCATTCCATGGGAATAAAATCAGTGATCATTTCGGGAGTGCATCCTTTTTGGTGTTGCAGATAAGGAGGGAAATGGGTTTGGAATTATCCCAAAAATATCAATGCATCACGATCACGGACAATGCACTCCTGCCAATCTCTTCTTGCAACCCGGTATCGGCATAATGTAATGTACCGGGTGCAGGAGTTTTAGCAAGACCACAGATGACAGCTATTGATCTCTACAGGGCAGAATCACAAAATCTTGAAAGAGCTTTAACGGGTTTCTGCAATGGAGTGCTGACGAAAGTCACGGCTCAGGGTCAGGTTGCCATGAAACCAAATTTTCATTTCAACTAACATTTCAACTAAAAAAAGGAGGAGAACATTATGCGGCAGACACTGTTACAGGAGAAATACCCGGTCTACACCCTTGAACTTGATAAAAATGAAACAAACTGCAAGAGTGTTGATGAAATTTTGATGCATTTCAAGACAATAATCGAAAGTAACCCGATTGTGAAATTCATTGGAATCTTTGACCATTATGCATATACAACCACGCTACCCGACGGTTTTATTGCCGATGAAATCAGAGATGCCAAAAATATTATTTTCTGCTTTGGCAAGGAAATCAAGAATCCGGGAGTAATGGCAGTAAGGCCTCGCTCAATCGGTATTGTTGAACTCGAAAACACGTTTATTATCACATTTCTTGAAGCCCCAAACCCTGTGGCAAACGCTGCGATGGAAGAGTGGACGAAAATGTTGAAACGAGATGAGTCAATAAAATAATAACAGCTCTATCGCCCATAAGCGGAAACTATCTAAACAACGCTTGGAGAGTGCCGTAAGCCGGAAATTTGTACGATTTTTCAAGAACGGCATAATCTTTTCCTGCTTTCGGAATCATTGATATTCCACAGTACCCCGCCATCGTGGGGAACCAGCTCTTCGATACGGGACTCTTTAAGAAAGGCTGAGAGGGAGTTGTCTCCCTCAAGATGCCGAAGAATCAGTTTCATGCGGGATTTTGGTTCATAGCAGGCACAGAGCGGCTCAAGGCAACCTGACTGCGGGTTTCTGAAGGCCGTAGCGAAACGCAGGGGATTGCGTTGTAAAGTGAGTTGCTGAAGAGTAGCCTCATCAAGGCGAGGCAGATCACATGCGGCAACAACCCATGCAGCGTCGGGAGAATACCGTTGTGCAGAGAGCAGCCCCCCCATAGGTCCAATGCTGAGGTAGGAGTCGGTGATAAGGGGCATACCAAAATGGCGGTATGTATCCGCTTGTTCCTCGCGGCAGGAGACGAAAACCTCACAGCATTGTTGTCGCAAAAGCGCGGCAGTGTGAACAAGCTGATTATCGGGATGGTATGCAAGAAGCGCCTTGTCACTCCCCATGCGTACACTGCGTCCTCCAGCCAGGACGAGACCATACAGCGGACTTTCTTTCCGGGATCGATCAAACAAGAGTGTTTCAAGAAAGGCCGCAAGGGCGCCGATATCGTCCCGAGACAAAACAGGGATGCTGAATGAAGCATAGGTAGCCGGATCATCCGGCACGACAAGGGCGACTACATGGGTGAGGCTTCCCTTTCCGACAAGATCAAGTATCTTGCGTTCCCGGTCAACCAGAACCAGTTTCGGCAGTGAAAGCTCCTTGAGCCCTTCGACAATGAGTAAATCGTGGTCTGAAAAAGCATGACGCTCAAGCAGCGGAGTACCAGGGCTGTGCCCGGTAATCAATGCCCGTTTTTCAGGATCAGAGATCATGACGGTGGATGCCCCGGCCAGAGCGACCACATGGGAATCTTTGCCTTCGCGGTCGATGTCGAACCTGTGGCAACCATGCTTATAGTAGGCAATGGAGAACCTTGCTGAAAGCTGGCGAACAATGGCAGCAATCAACGTCGTCTTTCCGGAACCGGAATATCCACAAAAGGCTATTTCAAACGGATGAAACAGCATGGCGCTAAAGATCTGACCAGGGAAGCATCGCACAAAGCACCTCAGTGCCACCGGCAAGCTTCTCAAAAGAGGGTTCTGCTTCAATCAGGCAATTCGAGCCCACAACCGATGTTATCATATGGGATTCAACTTTCGGAGATATTCTGCACCAAAGCCTCCCCTCTTCAGCCCGCACACGTCCGAGAAGAAAACGGTGGCGCTTCTTATCTGAAGGAAAAGGTTCCTCAAGAGTTGCCCGAAATTTTTCAGGTGCCGATTTTCCTGCCAGGGCGCAGATCGCCGGGATGCAATACTCCACAAAACAAACCAGCGCAGAAACAGGGTTACCAGGGAGGGAAAAAACTGCTTTCCCTTCGGATGAAGAACCAAAATAGAGTGGCTTACCCGGTTTTTGAGCAACATTCCAGAACTTTTTTATAACACCAAGTGCCGAAAGTTCCTGCTGGACAAAGTCATATTCTCCTTGTGAGATACCGCCAGCAGTAAGAAGCAGGTCACATTCGCCGAGAGCACGAGCGAGCAGCTCCCGTAACACTACCCTCTCATCAGGAGCGTGGTGAGCCACGGCAGGCTCGATTCCGACTGAGCGGCAAGCTGCTTCAAGTAAAAAGCGGTTGCAGTTATAGATCTCAGCACCACAAAGCTCTTCACCCGGGAAGCGGACTTCATCACCAACCGTAACGATTGAAATCCTCGGCTTTTTGAAAACTGCTGCCGATGCAATACCAAATGAGGCAAGAACGGCGATTTCAGAGGGCGACAGAAATGTCCCTTTACGAAGAACGATTTCACCCATAGCGACCTCTTCACCACGGTAACGCACATTAGCCCTCTCTTTCGGCGCCTTGTAAATATCAACAAATTCAGTACCAAAGCCGCTACTCTCTTCAAACGCCACCACTGTGTCAGCTCCTTCCGGGAGTGGTGCACCCGTCATGATCTCCGCACAGCAACCGAAAGCAATCGGCTCGGTTGACAAAGTACCAGCCGGTATCTTTTGTGTAACATGGAGCGGAGTAGGAAGCTGCCTCGAAGCAGTGGAAATATCACTCCATTTGAGAGCAAAACCATCCATTGCTGCGTTGGTAAAACGAGGAAGCGAAAAGGGCGCCGTCATCTCCAGCGCAAGCACTCTTCCCAGAAGCTGACCAAGCGGAAGCTCCTCTATGCCCAATGGCACAACTGTTTGACTGATAAGGCTGTGAGCCTCCTGAACGGTTATCATCATGAATGTCCCTCACCTTTCATCATGGTAAAAGCATGAAACAGTGCGGGCAAAAGCACCTCGATCGCATCACCTGCCGCACCTGTGCTTCCGGGTAAACAAATCACCATCGTCGAGCCCACCATACCGGCGACAAGCCTCGAAAGCATTGCCGTCCTGGTTTTTCCCTGTCCCCAGTTGAAAAGAGCCTGCTCAATTCCCGGCAATCTCCGTGAAAATTTAGGAAGCAGCGCATCAACGGTTACATCACGAGGCCCGAGGCCCGTTCCTCCTGTTGTGACGATAAGCTCAACACATCCTGCCGTCCACTCATCAATAACCGCAATAATTTCCTCCTGATTGTCGGCGATAACCTTCACCTCGCCAATCGGGCAACCGGTAGCCTCAAACCCTTCACGCAACAGTTGACCCGAACGGTCGACTGCTCGTCCGGAAGAGACGGAGTCCGACACAACAATAATGGATGTTTTCGGTCGGTAACCCTCAGTTACGGAAGACTTCCCGCCTGTTTTCGTTTCAAGTTTTATCGAACCAATCTCCATACTCTTGTCAACAGCCTTGCACATGTCATAGATCGTCAGCGCGGCTACTGATACTGCAGTCAAAGCCTCCATCTCCACACCGGTCGCCTCCCTGGTTTTCACCGTCGCGACAATGACAATACGCTCTTTCCGGACATCAAAAACAATATCAGCCCATGAGAGATTGAGCTGATGGCAAAGAGGAATAAGGTGGGCTGTATTTTTTGCAGCCAAAATACCGGCAAGCTTGGCCGTGGTCAGAACATTCCCTTTCGGAAAGCCGTCAAGAGAGAGACGCTCAATTGTTTCCGGCTGCATCAGGATAAAGCCGGATGCCCTCGCAACTCTGAGCGTACCCGGTTTTCCGGAAACATCAACCATAGCAATGTCACCGCTCTTGTCCAAATGTGTAAAGCTCATGGGGCCTCTCTGTTTGAGAATCTCATCTTCCAATTTGTTCACTGAAAGGGCTGACTCTTATTGCAAAATAATGTCAATCTATATAACTCTGCCTAAAAAAAGAATCCAGCAACAAGAATACTCTTCTCCGCGCTCATCTACCGCCTGATCATCGTCACAAAGAGTTGGCGCAGCTCTCCCATGTAAAGTACCCTCCTCTTCGGCAATCAAAACCCTTCACACTCAGTTTCGACCTGACAAAAGGAAGTCCCCCCCTATTCCTCTTTAATGAATCTGAGAGCCTCTTTGCTCTGCTCATGCCTTATCAGTTTTAATCAGTTCCCGGGGTGATTTTCCCTCCCCTGCCTCTTCATGGGTACGGCCATCACGAATATGATAGATCCGCTTGAAGGTGGGGATGATTTTTTCGTCGTGGGTGACAATGATAATGGCGGTCTCATACTGACGAGCCATATCATTGAGAATACCGATCACGGCAAGCGCCCTCTGACTGTCGAGAGGAGCCGTTGGTTCATCAGCAAGAATTACCGGAGGGTGGTTGACAAGCGCTCTGGCAATAGCCACTCGCTGCTGTTCACCGCCGGAAAGCTGTGACGGCATGGCTTTCGCCCGATGTCCGACATCAAGTGCCTCAAGCAGCTCGACGGCTCTTTTGCGGGCAATGCTGTTACCCTCACCGGCAAGCATCGGCAGCAGTGCCACATTATCGATCACGTCAAGAAAGGGAATGAGATATGGCGCCTGAAACACAAACCCTATCTTATCCCGCCGCAACGCACGCAAATCCTTGATTTTCCACTTTCCATCATAGATAATCGTCTCCCCAAGCTTCATCCGTCCAGCCGAAGGCTCGATTACAGCCCCAAGACATTTCAGCAAGGTACTTTTCCCCGATCCTGAAGGACCAACAAGCCCGACAACCTCTCCGAGAGCAACCTGCATCTCAACCCCCTTCAAGGCATCCACCAGGGTGTCACCGCTTCCATACTGTTTTTTCAGTCCCTCAATGATAATACCTCTTGTATGCATCTCAACCTCCTATAGCTTCAGCAGGATCAACCCTGAGAGCTGCTGTAATGGCCAGTATACTTGCCAGAACAGAGATCACCATGACAGCGATAAAGCCTCTTATGGCATCACCTGGTTCAAGAAGAACATATCTTGGAAAAAAAGGAGACCAGAGTGTTGCGGCTATTTTGCCAACGACAAAGCCAATTGCTCCGAGCCCCAATGCCTGCTGAAGGATCATGCTTGCAATCACCCTGTTTCTTGTCCCGATCAACTTCAGAACCGCAATCTCCCTGATCTTGGCCATCGTCATGGTGTAGATAATAAATGCTACAATAGCAGCGCTTACTATGGAGAGAATGACCAGAAACATCCCGATCTGTTTGGCTGATGTCGCAATAAGTTTATCAACAAGAATAGTCCTCATCTGTGACCGGGTATAGACCTGCAACCGTTTCCATCGCTGAATATTTTTAGCCGTGATTTCAGGATCATATTCAGGTTTCAACTGTACCAGAACAGCGTTGACGTAACTATTGGTTGTCTGAGAGGCAATAACAGCCTCAAGCAGCCCCGGTACTGCGGGACGGTTAAAGAGAGGATTGGCTTCCGTACGTCGTCGCTGCTGAAGAAGTGCATCATTATCCTTGAGAAACTGTGCCTGCTGCGCCTCTTTTAATGGAATAAAAACCATCGGGTCACCGCCCGATGAAACCATACGTCGGGTAAGCCCAACAACCCGATAGCGGTTACGGCGAATAGTAATGGTATCACCAAGGGAAAATCCAGCCTTAACATCCGCAACCGCCTCATAGCGGCTTCCGGTAAGGTGATGACCGGCGACGAGAAAGCCGGGCTGGCCTGGTTCGCCCGCTCCGCCTGGAACAATACCGACCACCATTGCCCGGACATCACTGTCAGCATGGCGCACCTGCATGGTGAGGTAGGTCACATTTGACGCCCTGGCGACCCCCTGCATTCCGAGAATACTCCGGTAGGTATCCTCATAAATACTTGATGGTTCGGCATAAGGCCCAAGCGTCCCTTGCTGCACAACCCAGAGATCAGCTCCACTGCTCTCAATCAGGACGTTGGCATCATCAACCATTCCCCGATAGATACCAGCCATACTCAGTGTCACTCCAATCAGCAGACCAAGGCCAACACCAGTCAAAAGAAAACGGCCCCATCCATGCAGAATATCGCGTCCGGCAAGAGATATCACAGGGTACCATCCTTTCTCTTTCGATCAAGAATCGAAATGCGGCTTCCAGCATGCAAAACGCTTTTACTGTACACCACCACTCTTGCTCCAGCTTTTAATCCTCCAAGAATCTGCAGATTACCATCACGGTCAGCCATGCCGGTGCGAACCTCGGCAAAATGAAGCCTGGAACCCTCAACAACCCATACACCAAGACGGCCATCAACTCGATGTACACTTGCGTTGGGGACAACGGGAAGTTCTGGCAAAGGAGGAAGCAAAACCGTAACCTCACAGAGTTCGCCAACCGGTGGCAGTGGATCGGGTAAAACAGTAAAGAGAACTTTTGCGAGAAGCTCCTCTGTTATCCGGTCAGCGAGGGGCTCAACCCTCTCGACAAAACCGGAAAAAATATGACCCGGTTGAGAACGAAGTGTTATCCGTGCAGGAAGAGCCGCTTTCAGGCCTGCGCTCTGCAATTGATCGAAACGCACATCAATCCAGAGGCTTCGCGGATTAATCATCTCGATGATGGTCTGACCGGATAACACCGTATTCCCCGGCTCTGCATCACGGGCTGTTACCAGACCATCAACCGGCGCTATGAGCAGCAAATTATGACGTTGCTTCACCAATCCCTGATATTCTGCCTTGAGTGAAGCGAGCTCTTGACGTGCCGCATGGACACCAGCCTCAGCGCCTGAAACAGATGCTCGGGCAATCTCTGCCTCCTGATGCTTCGCTTCAGCCGACTCTGCACTCACAGCACGAGCAGAAAGGAGCAAACCGTAACGTTTTTCCTGTCCACTGGCAAACTCTTTCCTTGTATCGGCATCGCGAAGCTGTGCCTCGGCAGATTTTATCTGGGCCTCTGCCCGTTTGATAAGGGAGAGTTGAGCGCTCAAACGCTCATCGAGATCAACCGGATCTATCTCCCCTATGACCTGACCGGCGCGAACAACATCTCCCACTTCAACATTAATGAGCTTGATCCTGCCCGCAGCTACAGAGCCGATCCGATACGCATATCTTGCCTCAAGAGTACCAATACCAAACAACACGGGGCGAATCTGTTTTGTTTCAACAGTGATAACCGTTACCGGCACGGGAGCAAGAGGACCCGAGCGCAATGCCACATAGACAAAAAGCAGGAGAAGAGGTGCCAGAACGGCAAGCAATCCCACCATTTTTTTATTGATTGTCTTTATTTTCATTGTTCTCTCTTTTTTATTGCCTGCAGGAAAAGAGCAAACACAGGTTTGGCGTTGCTGAGCATCTTTGATGTGTCTCCCGCTATAAGTGACTGCATCACCAAGCCCTGAACTATCCCTATAAACAGTACGGATGCTGATGACACATCAAGGCCAGGGTGAATTTTTCCCTGAGCAATTCCTTTTTTAAAGAGTTTTTCAAGGCGCCCACTATAACTCGCCAGCATGGTTTCTACAATTTTTTTTGCCGACGATTTATCCGGTCGCTGCAGTTCAGCAAAGATCATTCTTGGCACACCCGGATGCTGTACAACAAAATCAAGATGGGTCATGAACATAAGTTCAAGAGCCTCTATGGCCGATTCAATATTTTCAATAACCCTGTCAATCCTTCCAAGCAACTGACTGGCAAGCCACTCCATCACCGACTGCCATAACGCATTCTTGGTTGGAAAATGGCGGAACAAGGCGCCTTGCGTCAAATTCATCCTTTCTGCAATCTGCAACGTCGTAATATGTTCCGGGTTTTTTTCAGCAGCAAGTTGAATAACCGCCTCAACCGTAACCAACCGCCTTTTCTCAGCCGAAAGATTTTTTATCGCTCTTTTCATATTCTGTTTCTGCTTCTGCTTTTCCCTTAAAAGAAAGTAATCAATTACTATCTTTTAAGCTATAAAAAAAATTTAAAACGCCAGCATCTCTCATTTATTCATCAGAATCGTTACCCTGTCGGCTATCCGTCTGGTCAGATCGGAAGCTCAGATAATCTCATGACTTCTTGGTGCGTTACTATTGACTGGTTTTGAAACAAATTACCCAATAACCTGCAGAAGAGCGCTGATACCCTGTCACAAAAACAGGTACGCTATGCTTGGTTGATGACTTTCATATGCTATATTATAAGCATATGCTTATAAAGCAGCTCAATCCCGCTATGCAGTACAATAAATCCAATAAATAAAACAATGAAAGTAATTATCCCTTTAATTGAACAGGCTGATCTGAACTCAAAATTGAGTGAACATTTTGGTAGTGCGCCTTTTTTTGCCGTTGCAGATATGGAAAAAAATTCAATTGAAATTATTCCAAACGCTTCGATGCATCATGATCACGGACAATGTACTCCTGCCGATTTCTTCTCACAACATGGCATTGACGTGGTACTGTGCAACGGAATCGGGGCTGGAGCTATCGCAAGACTGCAGATGATGGGTATCGATGTCTACATGGCAGAACTATCGAAGACTCTTCAAGAGGCTTTAACGCGTTTCAGCAATGGGCTGTTAGCTAAAGTAACCCCACAACAAGCCTGTCAGGGTCATGGCTGCCATTAAACCAACATGAGCCCATCACCCCTCCTGAGACTTCAAACCCTGCTGTAAGAGAAATGGCAAGCCGGAAAAAAACGCGGAAACGCGAAACAGGATTCCGGCTTACCATAACCTTGCAGAGAGACTGGTGTTACGCTTCACTCTTTTTTTATCTCTTGGTCATCGTTTCAAGCAATCGCCGCAACTCTCTCATCTCAATACCATTCTCTTCGGCAATTGTTTTGAGCGATGTATCCGTTTTCGCTTCAACCCCTTTCTGGCGGAGTGCAAGCTGCAGTGAAGTCGCTGATACATCTGCTTCGTCGGCTATCTGCTGCAGGGTTTTTTGTCCAAAACCCTTTCCACTAAATTGTGATCCTTTTCTTTCTGCTGGAGCAAGAATGCTGTAAACTTTTTCTGCCGCCATACCATTTTTTTCGGCGATCTCAGCAAGAGACTCATTAACCGATACCACTTTTAATCCTGATTTTTCGAGCTTTATTTTCAATGCTTCAGGATCACCACCAAGGCCTGGTTGTTGCGAAAGCTGTGTCAGGCTCATAAGCTCAGCATGAGGTACCGGCGCTTGCCCTTCTTTACGCTCCCATGAGCCCGATATACGATTACCAAACTCTATGATCGCTGTAAAAGGCTGAGTCCCGTAAAAGGTGCCTATTCCGAAAAAGAGCGAAAGGAGAAGTATGGAAACCAGTTCTGCCGGACTTTTAATTCCCTGGGTTGTTTTTGACTTGATGTAGGAAAAAAAACCCTTCCAGTTAATAACAAAAAGATGAAACAGGGAAAGCACGCCAAAAGCAAATCCAAAAATAAGATGCTGATTTTTCCAGTCTGTTCTTGTGAGACCCATCAACCGCCAGTCCGTCCAGTTTGCAACCCTGCCGGGAGGGGCAATATAGAGGAATACACCTGAAATCAGCAGGAAAAAAAACGCAATAAAAAGACCAAAACTGATAAACACCCGCCAACTGAATTTCTTTTTCATTTCATACCCGAAGATAACCTGTTACTGAACGTCAACCCTCACCTTTAACTATATTGAACGAACATTGTGTGCTCAATATTGGTTCATTCGTCCTTTGTTTCTTAAACCTCCACAAGCTCCTGTCGCCGGATTATACTGATCCCAAACCCATCCGGCTACAACTCTCAATTCCGGTTCTGAAAGTGGAGATGGCGGCATCAGCCCAAATCTTCTAATGGCTTGTGACTCAACGGCATTTTGCGTATTTGGTGATTTCAGAAATGCGACCATATGATTGACTCCCTCCTCTTTCGTTTTAAATTTTATACGATATCGAGAAGCAAGAGGAGCTATCGGAGGAGCTGATTTTGGTGGAGGGCTTACCGTATGACAAACACTGCAGTTCCTGTCAAAAATTGCCTGACCATCCAACGTTTTCGTTGCCGCATCAGCAGCCGGGTTTATAAATAATGCCATACCCATAACCAATACCAATCGTTTCATAACGTTATCATCATTAAATTTTAGCGATTTATCTCTCTTCAAGTTTATCTTCTTCCCCGTCCCTGACGGACTCCGTTACCAGAACCTCTCCCGAACCCACCATTTCCCGCACCATTCATTATCATCCAGCCACCACCCTGCCGGTTAAAACCTCCCCGGCCCAAGCTATTTCCACTCCCGTCACACATCCTCCCGTCGGGAATACCATCACCATCACTGTCCCGAATCAGATCATTTAAGCCATCACCATCTTCATCAAGAAATTGCAGCTTTTTTGGTGATTCATTTTTTTGCAGCCCTTGCTGCTTCATGTTGACTGTTGCCTGCTCTTCGGCAAATGCCTCTCGAACAAAACAGCCCAAAGAGAGGACAACAACAACAATAGTTACTGTTTTGGCAACAAACATAATCTTCTCTTGAAAAGTATTCCAGGCGGAGGAGCTTTCACAGGGAAGCTCCCTTACCTGAAATAATGGTTACAAACTCAATCAACGAACTGCTCTTCCTGCGCCATGAGGGCCTGTGCCATCAAGGATTGGTGTACCTGTTCCTGTCCCTGAAACGGCTCCACGACCACTGCCTGTACCATCCTGAGGACGGACATAATCAGCATCCAGACGGTTGATAACTCCATCGCCATCGGCATCAAGTGCCCTGTCGTTAACGCCATCACCATTAAGATCAACAAAATTGCTCATACCACCCCCACCGATCATACTCATTCCCTGATTCTGTGGACCCTTCGCAAAAACCTGACTGCTCTGTGAAAAGAAAAATACCATTCCGGCAACCGCAAGCATACCAATAATTTTTTTCATGAGAACTCCTGTTTAAATGGATAATGTTATCGTTCTGAAAGCGGAACACTCTTCCCTGTTCATTCCGCCATCACTATCCATAACATCAAATTGCGTGCCAGAAACGGGTCAATAGTCTTATCTATTGATAATCATAGATTTTAAAATTATGTACCCTGCGTTTTTTGCCTCAGTATTCTCCGAAGTATCGACTTGTTCGTCGTAAAATCGACCATATCGTCGTCACTGTAGGCAAAAAAACCGCTCGCCGAAAGATTATTTCATTCCATATTTTTTCAGCTTGTATCGCAGATGTCTTTCGCCTATTCCCAGCCGTTCGGATGCGCGTGTCTGCACATTACCAGCCTCTTTCAGTGCTGCAAGAATCAATGATTTCTCAAAAGCTTCCACCTTTTCGATGAACGTTCCCTCCATTTCGAGGGGTGATGCTTTTTCGGAAAAGGCTTCATGAACCCGTAACGGCAGGTCGTCACGGGTAATTATCTCCGCGCGACAAAGCACAATGGACTGCTGCACAATATTTTCAAGTTCACGAACATTGCCCGGGTAGGGATATTTCATAAGCGTATCCATTGCCTCCCTTGAAATACCGGTAATCCGTTTCTTGTTTTCGGAAGCAAAGCGCGAGATAAATGCATCGATAAGTGGAGGAATATCAGCCCTGCGTTCCCTGAGTGGAGGAATTCTGATAGCAACAACGTTCAGGCGATAGAAAAGATCTTCCCGGAATTTCCCTTCTCGCACCATCGCCTCCAAATCCCGGTTGGTTGCTGCAACAATGCGCGCATTTGTCTGAAGAGAATGAGAACTTCCGACACGTTCAAATGATTTTTCCTGTAAAACCCTGAGCAGTTTGACCTGCAAGGCCAGTGGTATTTCGCCAACTTCATCAATAAAGAGGGTTCCTCCTTCAGCCATTTCAAAACGCCCTTTGCGCTGACGATCAGCTCCCGTAAACGCACCCTTCTCATGGCCGAAAAGTTCACTTTCAAGCAAATTTTCAGGCAGCGCTGCACAGTTGACAGCAACAAAAGGTTTTTCATGGTGGGAACCTGCAAAATGAACCGCTTTGGCGATAAGCTCCTTGCCTGTTCCGGTCTCACCGGTAATAAGAACAGGTGCGTTGCTGGAAGCTACCCGCCCGGCAATATTGAGTACCTGGCTCATTGCTGTTGATTGTGAAACAATCCCCTCGAAACTGAAGCGCTCTGAAAGTTGCTGGCGAAGCTGACGGTTTTCACTGACAAGTAACTTCCGTTCCAGTGTGTTACGGATCATAAGCTGAAGCTGGCAAAGATCAATGGGTTTGGTAATATAGTCCACCGCTCCGAGCTTCATAGCCTCTGTTGCCGACTCAATACTGCCATATGCGGTCATGATAATCACTTCAATACCGGGATTCAGTTTTTTGAGTGCATCGAGAAGTTCCACACCGCTCATTGCGGGCATTTTGAAGTCAGTCAGCACAATATCGACAGCATGCTCCCTTGCTATGACCAATGCCTCAACCGGCCGTGATGAGGTAAGCACATGATAGCCTTGTTTGGATAAATAACCGGCAATGCTCTCCAGTTGTACCTTTTCATCTTCGACAACAAGAATGGTATGACTCATGCTCCAACCTGGTTTATGTTGTTATCATGACGAACTATTCCGCCAGAGGCAGTTTGATCCTGAAGCAGCTCCCCTGATGCTCTTCACTCTCAATTTCAATAATACCGCCATGTGACTGAATAATCTGATTTGCAATACTCAGCCCCATACCCGTCCCTTCATCCTTTGTCGTGAAATAGAGGTTGAAGATCCGGGCTCTCTCTTTTTCCGGAATTCCTCTGCCAGTATCGACAATCTCAATAAGCGCCTGGTTTTCACGGCAGAAAAGAGAAACCGTAATCTCTCCCCCTTCCTCTGTGGCTTCAACCGCATTTTGTACAAGATTGAGCAGCGCCTGCCGCATCTGTTCATGATCAATGTTTACCATTGCTCCACTATCGGTGTTCAGGGAGAATCTGATCCCTTTTGCATCAGCTTCCCCCTGAAGAAGATGACGATAGGAGAGCATAAACTCATCCAGATCACTCTTGATCATAATGAGTTTTGAGGGACGGGCAAATTTCAAAAATCGCTGGATAATGGCATTGACGCGATACACCTCGGAGACCACGGCACGAACAAGCTGGCGGTATTCCTCTTCATCCGCCGTCGGTGAAAACTCTATAGCAAGCCGCTGCGCAAGAATCCCTATGGCATTAAGAGGGTTTCGGATTTCATGGGCAACTCCGGATGCAAGCTCACCCATTGCACTGAGCTTTTCCTGACGATTGATGATTCGCTGCATCGATCGCTGTTCGCTCAGATCCCGAAAAACGCCAAGGGCTCCTTCAACAGAGCGGTCAACGCCTGTAATAAGCGTGAAATTACCAGCAAGAAAGAGGGTTTTGCCTCCAACGATACACTCAAGTTCCCTGTGGAGCGATACTCTTTTTTCAGCCATGATGATTGAGAAAAACTCCGCGCATTCTGGCAGTATTTGCGCCACCGGTGTGTTGAGGGCATTGAGGGAGGAGAGAGCAAAAAGCCTTTCCGAAGCCCCATTCACAAGAGTGATAGAACAATCTGCATTGACCGCTACAACAGCATCTGCCATACTCTCCAGTATGGTTGACGAAAAAGTCTGCGCACGCTGATAAGCTTGTGCCATACGAAGCTCACTCCTGCGGGTCATCACCAGATTCAGCATAACGAGAGCAGCGAAACAGAAGAGAAAGGCAAGCATGATAAAGCGGGTGCGCAGCTTTGTCAGGGCAATGGTAAAATGATCAGTTTTGAGACCAATGCGAAGTAACCCAACATTGATATCCTGATAAAAAAATGGTTTAACGACTTCAAAAACCTTGCGCCCGTCAAATATTGTAAATCGGGTTGTTGGCTTTTTCTGTAAAAGAGCCTTTGCCAGAACCGTATCCGAGAGAAGAGGCTCTGCTCCGGTAACATTTGGTGTAGCAGCCAGAATGGCCGTCGTATCCTGCCAGATGATATAATCAATACCCGTTGTATCAGCCCCAATGCGCTGAATAAGTCGTCCAACCCCAAGTTGACGACGAAGATTGATTAACCTTGACGCATCAATATTTCCGGTAATCGCACCACCCCGGCTCCGGGCAACAGCAACAACCAGCCGTGCCCCTCTTTTGGAAGAACTCTCTCTGATGCCGACAACAAGAGAGTCTGTCTGCCGTGAAAAAATCGGTTGTAACTCCAGTTTCGGATCACACTGCTGGGCCAGCGGATCATGATCGGGCGGAGTATTGAAAGCAATCCTCTTTCCGTTACGATCAAAAATATTGATGCGATAGATTCCTCCCGATCCGGCAATTTCAGTCAAATCTGCAGAGGTCAGAGCTGTTTTTTTATCAATACGATCAAGAAGCCTCAACTGGCTCATAAGGCTCCCGGTAAGCAGCGAGCTATTCTCATTGTAGCCTGTAATAGCATTTTCAGCACCTTCGTTCAATGCGTGAATAAGCAAGGTAGCCTCTTCACGCATGATATGCTCAATTTCCGATTTCCGATATTGATATTCAAAAAGGGTCGTACCAAAAAAAAGCGCCACCAGAAAGAGAAACAATCCGGCAAAATACTTCGACGGAATCACCAACGGCCATTTTCCTCGAAGCTCCTGTTTTTTCACGGTATCCTGCCAGTTGGTTAATCAGATCACAAGGGATAATGGTCGCCCATCCATGGCCAACTGCGAATGAGTTACATCATCTTTGGAACGTAGTAAAAAATCGTCTGAAAAAGCGGATTTTGTTATCCCGACCCCCTGTTTGCGTTGCAGGGCACAAAAGAGGCTTAGGGTATATTTATCGTATCAGCTTGGAAAACATGAAAATATTGTGTTTTATTAGCAAGTGACCGGTCAGGATCGGATAGCGTAAACTGATAATTGCCATAAACAAGAGAACAACGCTCTTTTCTGTGCGTACCTGCTCATCCTCTTCCTTGACGGATTTTCTGCTTTGCGCCTTTTGCAGAAATAGTTGTGCCGCAAAATCCATGGATATCAGAACACTCTCTTCAACAATCAAAACAGCCGCCATATGTCAAAAAATGCCTTAGTAGAAAAAATTGCCGATCAGGCTCAACTGAGCAAAATTGACGCCGATCGCGCCCTCAAAGCCTTTGTCACTATTGTTTCAGACTCTTTGAAAAATGGTGTTGATGTTCCCCTTGCCGGATTCGGCACATTCACGATTGTCGACCGCGCTGAACGGGAAGGGCGCAATCCCATGACCGGCGAGGCAATTACCATTGCTGCAAAAAAGGTTGTCAAGTTTAAACCAGGAAAAGCTTTAAAAATGGATATCGGCGCATAATACCAGAATTTTTTGCTGCCCGGGTTCTCTGCAAGTCCATCATCTGGCAGTAATTGGTGGACTTATTTTTTGCCTCCTCCAGCACAACTGAAGAGAGTACTCCTGCTTGCATAAAAGATAATTCGTCCCAAAAAGAACTCCCCGATTAGCTATATTAAGCCCCCTGGAATCATTAACCTACACGCAGTACAGTGCTCATGGAACATGTACCTGGAAAAAAACCGGAATGGTTGAAAATAAGGTTATCCTCCGGAGCATCTTTTGCTTCAACAAAACGACTGCTTGACCGTCACAGTCTGCATACCGTCTGTCGTTCGGCAATGTGCCCCAACTTGCAGGAGTGCTGGTCACGCGGTACAGCAACCTTCCTCCTTCTCGGAACAGTCTGCACACGAAACTGCAGATTCTGTGCCGTTGGCAAGGCTTCAAACCCGCCGGCACCTGATCCCCGTGAACCTGAAAAAATTGCCCTTGCTGTTCACTCCATGCAACTGAAGCACACCGTCCTGACCAGTGTCACCCGTGACGATTTGCCTGACGGAGGTGCAGAATACTGGGTGGCAACGATTCGTGCCATCCGTACCCTGAACCCGTTTGTGACCATCGAATGCCTTATTCCTGATTTCGAAGGTAATGAACGCGCTATGGATCTCGTCATGGCGGAGCTTCCCGAAATTCTGAACCACAATATTGAAACCGTACCCTCCCTTTATACGAAGGTTCGCCCGCAGGCAAACTACGCAACATCACTTCGTCTGTTGCAACGGGCAAAAGAGATGCACGGTCTTACCACAAAATCAGGAATGATGGTGGGTATGGGTGAAACTGCAGAGGAGGTGGCGATCTCGCTTGGTGACCTCCTCCTTCATGGGTGCGACATGGTAACGATCGGCCAGTATTTACAGCCCTCAGCCCTGCATCTGCCGGTCGAACGCTACATCACGCCGGAAGAGTTTGAGCAGTACCGGAGCTTTGCCGAAGGAGCCGGCTTCCGGCACGTCCAATCCGGCCCTTTCGTCCGAAGCTCCTATCATGCGGAAGCATTGACCAAGAAAACAGAAACAGTTTGTTCACCCATTTAACCCTCACCTGAATCATGGAACTATCGGTACCAATGATGATTTATGCCTACTGGGCCTTTGCATTTCTTGTTGGCATCATCTTTTTCAAAAAAGATATTCTGACATTCAACCGAGAATTTGACACAAGAAGAGTCTCGCTGCTGGTTGCCTCTGTCATCGTGGTTGCAATCAATGCCTGGGTCTATTCCCACTCCACAACCGATGGGGGACGTGCACTCGATTGGCCTACCGTTCTGGTATTCAGTATCGGCAACGGCATTGCCGAAACCTTCATGTTTTATGCTGTTTTTCGTCTCGGTACCGCTCTTGCAGGCCGCTTTACGCAAAACCCCTGGGCACTTTTTATCACGGGCTTCCTGTTTTTCATAATCTACAGCGGCCTCATCCACGGTCTCTTCTGGATCAATATTCTGCCGGAACATGTCGTCCAGACAAGCATCTATAAACCTTTTTTCATGCCGGTACAGATGCTCATTGCCGGAAGCTGGGCCCTGAGTTTTTTCTGGTATCGCGATATCAGAAGTGTCATCTTTCTGCACGCACTGGTTGACTTGACCATGGTCTGTAACGTCAAGTTTTCACTGTTCAACTGAACACATTTGTCAATCCGGCATCCTGCAAAACCAGCATATCCTACCCCTCCCTGGCACCTCAATACATGAGAAGAGCAATTTTTGAGGTGCCAGAAAACCATAACTCAAAACTGAAAACACTCATGATACAATTTAACGGAACCATCCTCGTTGTCGGTGCTACCGGCAGAACGGGCGAGTGGATAGTCAAACGCCTGCAGAGTCATAACCTCGACTACCATCTCTTTGTCCGATCGGGTAAAAAAGCGCTTGAGCTTTTCGGTCCTGAAATCATCGACAAACTCACTATCGGTTCTCTTGAGCATCCTGAAGAGATCAAGGCTGCATTGCGTCATGCTGATGCCGTGATCTGCGCCATCGGCGGCAAGGTAACCGATCCAGAAGCCCCGCCTCCATCAGCCATCGACCGTGACGGAGTCATCAGGCTGGCGACACTTGCCAAAGAGCAGGGCATCAAGCGCTTTGTGCTCATAAGCTCTCTCGGAGTAACCAAACCTGATCACCCCCTGAACAAATATGGCCATGTACTCACCATGAAGCTGGAGAGCGAAAATGAGGTGCGCAAACTCTACTCAGAACCGGGATATGCATACACCATCCTCAGGCCAGGCGGACTGCTTGACGGCCCCGTACTGATGCATGACTTGCTCTTTGATACCGGCGACAATATCGTTACAGGAGTTATTGACCGAAGTGATGTCGCCGAAGTTGCTGTCATCTCTCTTTTTACCCCGGAAGCTCATAATCTCACGTTTGAACTTATCCGGTCTGATGCAGCTCCACACACTAACCTCTCCTCATTTTTCTCGCTTATACCATCCCCAAAAAACTGATAAAATAAATAAATATAAGTAAATACAAGATATTTTAAACGAATAATATCATCAATAAAACCACCGTTCCATAGCAATTATAGAGCAAACAATGACGGCAAATAAAATCTCCAGAAAAATCTTTTTTTCAGTAGCAATACCAGCACCTTTCATAAATAAAATTGACCATACAGTAAATATAAACAACAGTATATGAAAAGAATATCAGCCTGATAGCGCCTCTGCACACAACATCTGTACAGAAAATAACAGGAGCTCTGAAAAAAAATATATACCCATATAAAATCAATAATTCTTGATTTTAATAAACGAATACCAACAAACTATACCTCCATTTAATCACAAAAAACAGGCCCGGAAAAATACTAAAAAAATTTTATTCCAAATAACTTAAATTATTTCATTAAAAACAGTTGACTAATTTATACAAATGTATATTTTAGAATAATATGCCATAATTATTCACAATAAAAATCAAGCTAATACTACTTGAATTATTACACTATAATAAAAACAAGGGCGCCGTTCGATATCCGCCAAACTCTCTTTAGCGGACAATCATTTTTATGGAATATCAATAAAGATGAACCGGATTTCTATGCTGCAATAATCAAATCCAAGCCTTTGATTATCAAGCAGATAGCTGATAATGAGCTTGAAGTTTATGCTGAAGATAAGGTGATTAATGGCGTCCCGTTAGTGGATTTTATCTCCCATTACTTTACATTTGATATCGATACCGAACAGATTTTTCCTGATAATTTCTCTCACCTGTATCCAACACTCTGGCAGCTCCTGACCGACTATTTTCCGGTTAGAATCATGAGGCAGGATCCGTTTGAAACCATGATCTCGTTTATGTGTGCCCAGGGCATCGGCATGCCCCTGATCAGAAAACAGGTTTCCATGCTTCTGCAGAACTATGGCGAAAAGAGGACAATTTCATATTCCGGAAAGGAAATCACCCTGCACCACTTCCCCTCTCCCGAACGACTTGCAGCCGCCAATCCCATTGCACTCAGCACTTGCACAAACAATAATCATCCCAGAGCGCGCAACATCGTGAGGATCGCCAAAGGAGTTGCCGACGGAAAAATTGACCTTGACGCCCTCTCTGACCCACTGCTCCCCCTTTCGGAACTGCGCAGGACTCTATGCCAAAACGAAGGTGTCGGTTACAAAATAGCCGATTGCATTGCGCTCTTCGGGCTCGGCCGTTTCGACGCATTTCCGATTGATACCCATGTCAAACAATACCTCGGACAATGGTTCAACAGCACAACAGCCCTTCAATCCTTGACTCCGGCCCGTTATCTTGCCCTTGATGCCGAGGCCCGTACCATTTTAAAGCCTGATTTTGCAGGCTACGCTGGTCATCTTCTTTTTCACTGCTGGCGTAAGGAAATAAAAGGACTTCGAACGTTTTAACCGTAAAAATGCTTGATTTTACTGATCCAGCCAGCAAGCACCTCAAAAAAAAGGAACTGATACCATGAGTACAAAAAAGCACGTGTTGATAGCCGGGGCTTCCGGCTACCTTGGCAGATTCGCCATAAAGGAATTCAAAGAGAGGGGTTATTATATCCGCATTCTGGTAAGAAACCCGGATAAAATCAAAACTGCTGGCCCCCATGGCGAACCAGCAGTCTACGATATCGCCGATGAAATTGTCGTTGGTGATGTAACGAATCCTGACAGCATCAAGGGTATCTGCGAAGGGATCGATCTTGTTTTTTCCTCACTTGGCCTGACAGCTCCCGACCCGAAATTGACCAGCTTTGATGTCGATCACCTCGGCAACGGACGCATCCTTGAGCAGGCTATCCAGGAAAAGGTGTCGAGATTCATCTACGTTTCGGTCTTCAACCAGGACAAAATGGCTGATGTTCCTTCAATCAAGGCTCACGAACTCTTTGTTACCGATCTCAAAGCCTCCGGAATTCCCTGGACAGTCATACGCCCAAACGGTTACTTTTCAGACATGGGACGATTTTTCTCAATGGCTCAAAGCGGCCATATGTTCATGGTTGGTGAAGGTGAAAAAAAAATTAACCCGGTTCATGGAGCCGACCTTGCAAAGGTGTGTGCTGATGGAGCAGAAGGCATATGCCGGGAAATTGCCGTTGGCGGACCCGATATCTATACCTTTCGGGAAGTGATGGAGATGGCATTCCATGTTTGCGGAAAACCGGTATGGATAACTCCACTCCCTATGTGGCTTGCCGAAGGAGGACTTATGGTGACCGGGATTTTCAACCGGAACCTGGCCGACCTCCTCTCTTTTGCTGTTGAAGCACTCAAATTTGACCATGTGGCTCCTGCTTTCGGTACCCACCATCTCCAGGAGTTTTTTGCTGAACTTGCAACGAAAAATGAATAAGAACAGAACTCCTTCCTACAATGACGCTGGAGCCGGAAGGTCAGGTAGCTCCCTTCCCAGTTATTTTTCAAAGCATCCCGCTTTTTTCTCACTGTCTAATTCAATACCTTGAGCATCAATTGGACATAGCGGAGAAAACGGATCAGAAATACTCCGGCCTCTCCGCACAACAAACTATCTGAAACTTTAGAGAGCACAAAGGCCTGTACATGTTGAAAATTTTTGAAAAGATCTTCGGCTCCAAACACGAAAAGGATATCAAAAAAATCCGCCCTCTCGTCAGCAGCATCAACGAACTGCAGATGACCATGGCGTCGCTGAGTAACGATCAGTTGAGAGAGAGAGGGGTAACGCTGAAACAGAGGGTACGAAAAACTCTTGAGCCACTTGAGCAGGAGAAAACATCGCTCTCCCGGAAGCTCGATAACCCGGATATCAACCTTGAAGAGGCTGAAACAATCAACACACGCCTTGATACCCTTGCTGAAGAGTACGAACAGGCTACCGCAGCCATACTTGAAGAGCTTCTTCCTGAAACCTTCGCCCTTGTCAAAGAGAGCTGTGTGCGCCTTAAAGGACACACCTACCTGGTCATGGGAAGAGAGATGATCTGGGACATGGTACCCTACGATGTTCAGCTCATTGGAGGAATTGTGCTCCATTCGGGAAAAATCTCCGAAATGGCAACTGGTGAAGGAAAAACCCTTGTGTCAACACTCCCTGTTTTTCTTAATGCCCTGACAGGAAGAGGCGTACATGTCGTCACGGTCAATGATTACCTTGCACAGAGGGACAAGGAGTGGATGAGCCCGGTCTTTGCCTTTCATAACCTCTCGGTAGGCGTTATTCTCAACACGATGAGGCCCGAAGAGCGAAGGGAACAGTACGCTTGTGATATAACCTATGGTACAAACAATGAATTCGGCTTCGACTATCTGCGCGACAATATGGCCAGCACCCCTGAAGAGATGGTGCAGCGGAACTTCTACTACGCCATCGTTGATGAGGTTGATAGTGTACTGATTGATGAAGCCAGAACGCCACTGATCATTTCAGGCCCCGTCCCCAATGCCGACAACAGCAAATTCCAGGAGATCAAACCATGGATCGAGCAGTTGGTTCGTGCACAGCAGCAACTCGTCGCCAAATATCTCGGTGAAGCTGAAAAACTCATTAAAACCAAACCGGGCGATCCTGAAGCAGGTCTTGCACTCCTTCGCGTCAAACGTGGACAGCCAAAAAACACCCGCTACATTAAAATGCTCTCACAGCAGGGTATGGCAAAACTGGTACAGGGTACTGAAAACGAATACCTTAAAGACAATTCAAGCCGGATGCAGGAGGTCGATGACGAACTCTATTTCGCCGTTGATGAAAAAGCGAACACCATTGATCTGACCGACAAGGGTCGCGACTTCCTCAGCAAGCTCAGCCACCAGGACAGCGATATTTTTATGTTGCCCGATGTCGGCTCAGAAGTCGCCATCATTGAAAGTGACGCATTGATCCCGGTAGCCGATAAAATTCAGAAAAAAGATGAGGTATACCGCCTTTTTGCTGACCGTTCAGAACGGCTGCATAACATCAGTCAACTCCTGAAAGCCTACTCACTCTTCGAGCGCGACGATGAATATGTAGTCCAAAACGGACAGGTTATGATTGTCGACGAGTTTACCGGACGAATCCTTCCCGGTCGTCGATACAGCGATGGACTGCACCAGGCGATCGAGGCAAAAGAGAATGTCAAGATCGAGGGTGAAACGCAGACCATGGCAACCATCACCATCCAGAATTTTTTCCGACTCTACAAAAAGCTCGCCGGTATGACCGGCACAGCGGAAACCGAAGCTTCAGAGTTTTATGAAATCTACAAGCTCGATGTCGTCGTTATTCCGACCAATGCCTCCATTGTTCGCAAGGACATGGACGATTTGGTCTATAAAACCCGCCGCGAAAAATATAATGCCGTTGTTCTGAAGGTTGAAGAGCTGCAGAAAAAGGGGCAGCCAGTACTTGTCGGTACAACCAGTGTTGAGGTTTCGGAAACCCTTTCACGCATGCTTCGCGCAAGAAAAATCGTTCACAATGTACTCAACGCACGGCAAAATGATCGTGAAGCGGAAATTGTTGCCGAAGCGGGCCAGAAAAATGCAGTAACCATTGCTACCAACATGGCTGGACGTGGAACCGATATCAAACTCGGTAGTGGCGTCCGCGAATTGGGCGGACTCTTCATTCTTGGTTCCGAACGTCACGAGTCCCGTCGTATCGACCGCCAGCTCCGTGGACGTGCCGGACGACAGGGTGATCCGGGTGAGTCGGTTTTCTTTGTCTCTCTCGAAGATGAGCTGATGCGCCTGTTCGGCTCCGATCGGGTTATCTCCGTTATGGATCGTCTGGGTCATGAAGAGGGAGATGTCATTGAGCACTCCATGATCACCAAATCAATCGAGCGTGCACAGAAAAAGGTTGAAGAGCAAAACTTTTCGATCCGCAAACGTCTGCTTGAATATGATGATGTCCTTAACCAGCAGCGTGAGGTTATCTATTCACGCCGCCGCAACGGCCTTATCAAGGATCGCCTGACCAGTGATATCCTTGACCTGCTCAGGGATTACAGCGAGCTGGTCATTAAAAAGCACCACAAGATGCTTGATGTTGATGCTATTGAGGAACAGTTGATGCGCGAACTCTCCATTGAATTCAAGCCTGAACGCAATACCTTTGAGCGCGAAGGGATTGAGGCTACCGCCGAAAAGCTCTACCAGACCGCCCTTGCGTTCTATCGCAGAAAAGAGGCTGCAATGCCCGAAGAGATCATGCAGCAAATTGAAAAATATGCCGTTCTCAGTGTCATAGACCTCCGCTGGCGAGAGCACCTCCGCGAAATCGACTCCTTGCGTGAGGGAATCAATTTACGCGCTTATGGCCAGAAAGATCCCCTGCTCGAATACAAGCAGGAGGCATTCCGTCTTTTTATTGATCTCTTGCACGACATCGAGCTCGAAACCCTCTCTCTTGCCTTCAAGCTCTTTCCTGTTAACCCTGATGAGGCGCGTGAAATGGAAGAGCGCCAGCGAAAAGCGGCTGTCAGACAGGAAAAACTCATCGCACAGCATAAAGCGGCAGAAAGTGTTTACACCGCATCTTCTGATGAACCTGAAACAAACCAGGAAGAGAGTCCGCAGCAGCCCGCCATAGCCGAAAAAAAACCTGGCCGCAATGACCTCTGCCCTTGCGGAAGCGGAAAAAAATATAAAAACTGTCACGGACAGCAACCCTGAATTCCCGAAACGTTTACCGGTATCCCTGTGAAACATACTGAAGTTGAAGTCACCCTTGCCCTTGCCGCAGAACACGGCCTGAACCGTGAAGAGTACGATAAAATATGCGCCATTCTCGGAAGAGTCCCCTCTTTTACCGAGCTTGGCATTTTTTCCGTCATGTGGTCGGAGCACTGTAGTTACAAAAATTCCATAGCGGTGCTCAAAACCCTTCCCCGCGAAGGCGGAGCGCTGCTGACCGGTGCAGGAGAAGAGAACGCGGGTCTGGTCGATATCGGCGACAACCTTGCTGTAGCGTTTAAAATTGAATCACACAACCACCCCTCCGCAGTCGAGCCTTACCAGGGAGCGGCTACCGGCGTTGGCGGGATTCACCGCGATATTTTCACCATGGGTGCACGTCCGGTGGCATCGCTCAACTCCCTCAGATTCGGATCACCCAAAGACCCCCATGTCCGCTATCTGGTTGATGGTGTGGTTCGCGGTATCGGCGATTACGGCAACTCATTCGGCGTACCGACCGTAGGGGGTGAAATTTATTTTGAAGAGGGCTATACCGGTAATCCTCTGGTCAATGCCATGTCTGTCGGCATTGTTGAGCACCATAAAACCGTCAGTGCAACGGCCCTCGGTAAAGACAACCCCGTCCTGATTGTCGGTTCCTCAACCGGAAGAGACGGTATTCACGGCGCAACCTTCGCATCGGAAGATCTCAGCGAAGCATCGGAAGATAAACGCCCAAGCGTTCAGGTTGGCGACCCTTTTGCTGAAAAGCTTCTGCTTGAAGCGACCCTTGAAGCTATCGCAACCGGTTATGTTGTCGGTCTGCAGGATATGGGCGCTGCCGGAATAACCAGCTCAACCTCAGAAATGAGTGCAAGAGGAATCGAAAAAACCGGATCCGGTGGCATAGAGATCGATCTTGATCTTGTCCCTATTCGCGAAGCGGGGATGAGCGCTTATGAAATCATGCTCTCCGAGTCACAGGAACGAATGCTTATTGTTGCCGAAAAAGGATTTGAGGAGAAGATCATTGAGGTATACCGCAAATGGGATGTGCTTGCCGTCGTCATCGGACGTGTTACGAGCGACAATCTCTTGCGAGTCTCGCAGCACGGCTCAATTGTCGCCGAAATTCCGGCTGAATCGCTGGTACTTGGAGGCGGTGCACCCGTTTATATCCGCGAGGCCATCGAAAAAAAGCCCGAAACCCCGATAGCGCAACTTGAAGAGGACAAAAACCTTGATTTTCCGACAATCGCCCTTGAACTGCTTTCACGCCCCAATATCGCAAGCAAACAATGGGTCTATCGCCAGTATGACTCCATGGTGCAAACGAATACGGTAACTCCGGTAGGCCATACCGATGCCGCCGTTATCCGCATCAAGGGATCACGCAAAGGGCTTGCCATGAAAACAGACTGCAATGCCCGTTATGTCTATCTCAATCCTTTGGCAGGCGGTAAAATTGCGGTTGCTGAATGTGCCAGAAATATCGCCTGTTCGGGTGCAAAACCGCTGGCCATAACCAACTGCCTCAATTTCGGCAATCCTTACAAGCCAGAGGTCTATTTTCAGTTCAAAACAGCAGTTCAGGGAATGGGTGAAGCTTGCAGAGCCTTCAACACCCCGGTAACCGGCGGAAATGTCAGTTTCTATAACGAAACATTCATTGGTGGCCTGCGCACCGCAATCTACCCCACACCAACCATTGGCATGATCGGTCTGCTCGACGATATCGACAATCTCGTAGGATCAACCTTCACCAATCCCGGCGATGCCATCCTGCTTCTCGGAGAGCCTGAGCTCACGCTGGACGCTTCGGAATACCTCATCATGCAATACGGCACACCCGGCCAGGATGCTCCATCCATCGATCTGGTACATGAAAAAAACCTCCAGGATCTGCTTGTAGCACTGGCATCAAAAAAGCTTCTCCATTCCGCTCACGACATTTCCGATGGAGGTCTCTTTGTTGCACTTGCTGAAAAAGCGATCATGAACACCGAAGTACCAATGGGATTCAGCGTCGATCTGGAAATGACAAACAGCACGCCTTTCGAAATCCAGCAGCAGCTCTTTTCAGAAGCACAAGGACGGGTCGTGCTGAGCATCTCTCCCGACAAGGCAAAAGAGGTGATTGAAGAGGCTCTGGCGCACCATGTACCGATCAGGGTCATTGGAAAAGTTTTGGAGCGTGATGCCAACATCGCTGTAAACGGAGTGCAACTCCTGCATTTCACAACTGTGGAACTTTCGGACGCATACTATCACGCACTTGAGAACTCACTCCACCTTGACGAACTCTAACCCCTCCCACTCGGGAAAAACAAGGAACTGTCATGCAGCCTGTTGTAACTGTACAGGAAATGCAAAAGGCCGACAAGGCTGCCATTGAACTGCTCCATATCGGCGAAACCCGCCTTATGGAGCTTGCCGGTCGTGAATGCCTTCGCGTGATCAAAGAGAGCCTCAAAAGAGACTCTTTTTCAGGATGCTCTTTTCTTCTGGTCTGCGGCAAAGGCAACAATGGAGGTGACGGCTTTGTGCTGGCCCGCCATCTCCTCAATCTGGAAGCCTCGGTCGATCTTCTTTTCCTCTACCCCGAATCGCTGCTGCAAGGGGTCAATCGTCAAGGGCTCACCACACTGCAAGCCTACGGTGAACATGATGCCCCCTTGCGCATTTTCGAAAGCCATGACGAGGCGCTGCCCTTCGTTGCCGAAACGCATTACAATATCATCATCGATGCCATTACAGGCACCGGCCTGCGACTGAACAAACCGGGAATGGCGCTTGCGTCTCCCCTCTCTGAAGGCATTGAGCTGATCAACACCATCCGCGACCAAACAGGAGCCCTTACCCTTGCCATTGATGTTCCATCAGGACTCGATGCAACCACAGGCCTCTCTGCCACACCGGTAGTCATGGCGGATATCACCGTCACAATGGCATACCCGAAAAGAGGATTCTATCTGAACGAAGGGCCGGAGTGCTGCGGAGAGCTGCAGATAGCGGAAATCTCCATCCCCCGCTTTCTCGTTGAGCCCTCCTCCTACCTTCTTGTCGACCAGGAGTTTGCGGCTAAACAGTTTATCCTGAGAGAAGCGTCGAGCGCAAAGCATACGAACGGCAAGGTACTGATCATTGCCGGATCACAAACCGCACAAAGCTCGATGCTTGGGGCGGCCATCCTCTCCGCGAAAGCCGCACTGAAAAGCGGTGCAGGGTATGTTTGTCTCTCCCTCCCGATCTCTTTGGCCGGTGCAATGCACACCGCCATACCGGAAGCAGTTATTATTGGAAGAGATATTGCCACCATTACCGAAAAAGCACACTGGGCCGATACAATCCTGATCGGATGCGGCCTCGGACGCGATCAGGAAGCCATTGAGCTGGTCAGAGAACTGCTCGCGTCTTCCATCGTCACCTCAAAAAAAGTGATCCTTGACGCTGATGCCCTCTACGCCCTCCCGGTTATCGGAATAGCAGAGGCGTTGGGCAAATGCCGCGAGGTGCTGCTCACACCGCATTACGGAGAGTTCAGCCGCCTCTCGACATTACCAATTGAAGAAATAGCATCCGACCCGATTGAATGCGCCAGAAACTTTGCCACTCTCCACGGAGTGAGCGTTCTTCTGAAAGGAAATCCCACAATTATTGCAGAAGCTGAAGGGCCCGTTCTTCTCAACACCAGCGGTACCGAAGCGCTTGCAACTGCCGGTTCAGGCGATGTCCTCTCCGGCATGATTGCCGCGCTTTCAGCCAAAGGAGCATCCCTTTCAGATGCAGCAGCATCAGCCGCATGGTTTCACGGCAGGGCCGGAGACCTCGCCAGCGACGTCGCAAGCCTGGTCTCCTCCGGCATGGTTGTTGACACCATCCAGCAGGCAATACAGGAAATTTTCGAGGTATCACATTTGTCGTAAGGGCACGGCATGCCGTGCCCTTACCGATATGTACCCCTGCGGCGTGCACCCTGAAACGGCGTAACACATACCCCACAACAATTATTCCCGCAAAAATTTGCGGATATTACGGGCGGCCTGGCGGATGCGCTCTTCGTTCTCGATCATGGCAATACGCACATAGTCGTCACCATAGGCGCCAAAGCCTATGCCGGGGCTTACGGCAACCTTGGCTTCGCTCAGCAGCTTTTTGCTGAACTCAAGGCTTCCCATGGAGCGGAATGGTTCTGGAATCCGGGCCCAGACAAACATGCTTGCCCTGGGGGATACAACCGGCCATCCGGCATTGATAAAACTTTTAACCATGACATCGCGCCGTTTGCGATAGACCTCGCAGATTTCCTCAACGCAGCTCTGATCCTCGGTAAGGGCGATAGTGGAGGCAACCTGAATAGGCGTAAAGGTGCCATAATCGAGCCAGCTCTTGATTTTTTCAAGTGCGCCGATCAATTTGGCGTTGCCGACCATAAAGCCCACACGCCACCCTGCCATGTTGTAGGTTTTTGAGAGGGTGTAGCTTTCGACCGCAACATCCTTTGCGCCGGGAACCTGCAGGATGGATGGAGTCACATAGCCGTCATAGGTAAGCTCGGCATAGGCAATATCACTGATGATGTAAAAACGCTCCTGACGGGCAATATCAACCAGCTTCTCATAAAAGGGAAGCTCCACGGTTGCCGTGGTAGGATTGTTAGGGAAATTGACAACGAGGTACTTGGGTTTTGGTGAAGATTCCCGTAATGCTTTTTCAATATTGTGGAAAAAGCCCTCTTCATCAAGGGTAAAGTCGTCGTTCAGTTCAAGTTTCAGGCGGTGAACATTGCCACCGGCAAGAATGAATGCCTGTGAGTGGATGGGATAACAAGGATCAGGAACCATTGCAAGATCGCCGGGGTTGGTGATGGCCTGCACAAGGTGGACATAGCCCTCTTTTGAACCCATCGTTGCAACAACCTCTCGATCCAGATCCAGATCGACATTATATTTGCGCTGGTACCAGGTTCCAACTGCACCACGAAGCTTGTAGATCCCCTTTGAAACAGAATAACCGTGCGTTCTGGGTTTATTGATGCTTTCAATCAGTTTATCGACAATATGCTGGGGGGTCGGGCCATCAGGATTACCCATTGAGAAATCAATAACATCCTCTCCTGCGCGGCGTTCAGCCATTTTCAGCTCATTGACTGCAGCAAAAACATACTTGGGAAGACGCTTGATCTTGTCAAACTCTATTTCATCAAACATGGTCTTGTAATGAAAAAATGATTCATGATACAAAAATGAAAAGCCATCGCATCATAAGCAAAAAGAGTATCATATCCATAGCCTTCCTGATCTTTTCCCGCTCCCTGCTGCACGAAATTGGTGAATTACAGACCGCACATTGAATGCTTTAATGCTGGGTGATGTTCCTTGTAATCGGCTCTCTCCTGAGCTCTTTTGCAGGTATTATACTGTTTGTCGTGCCGAAAATAATTTGGCTCGTTGAATTATTTGACATTAATGTAATTTTCCTTAACATACCCCGTTGTTTCAGTTCACTTCCCGCTCCACGTAAAGCAACCTATACCTCGTGTCAAAAATCAAGATGACAGTAATGGACAGCCTTAAGCACCAGCTTGAAGAGTCCACAGGAAATGATTATAACTGCTGCTATCAGTGCGGAAAATGTACTGCTGGCTGTCCTGCCGGAGCCTTCATGGACAATCCTCCGGCAAGAATCATGCGTCTGGTTCAGGCGAACTATATAGAAGATGCCATGAAAAGCGATGCGCTCTGGTTCTGTGTCGGCTGTATGACCTGTACGGCCCGCTGTCCGCAGAACATGGATATTGCGGCAACCATGGACTCACTCAGGGCTCTTGCACTTGAGAAGGATATTGTTTCAGAAAACCGGGCAAAAAAGCTGGTCAACGCCTTTCACACCTCCTTCCTCAATAACGTACGCAAACACGGACGTCTGGAGGAACTCTCACTCGTCAACAGTTACAAGCTCCGCACCAGAAGCTTTCTTCAGGATGCCCAGTCAGGCGTCAAGATGATCATGAACGGGAAGATAAAACCTTTACACACCCTGACAGGAAAAGGGTCGGTAAAGGGAAAAGAGCAGATCGCCAGAATTTTTGAAGCTTCAGTAAAAGAGTCGCATCTGAGGGTTCCGAAACGACGTCCGATAAAAAAAGAGTTCATCCCGAGAGCGCCATTTTCCATCAAGCCTGGCATGACCATCGGATATTATCCTGGATGCTCGCTTAGCGGCACAGCTCGGGAATTTGATATTTCGGTCAGAAAAATGTGTTCCCTGCTTGATCTTAAACTACAGGAAATTGAGGACTGGAACTGCTGCGGCGCAACATCGGCACACGCCACCAACCACAAGCTTGCTGTTCTTCTGCCCGCCAGAAACCAGGCTCTGGCCGACGCACAAGGACTGGAACTGGTCCTGGCGCCCTGTGCCGCCTGTCAGAACCGTCAGGTTACCACCCGGAAAACTCTTATGGATTCTCCTGAGCTACGGGAGGATGTTCAGACAATTACCGGCATAGAGCTCACCTGCAAAGCTGAATTTATCGGTGTTACCCAGCTTCTTGAAGCCATGGATCCGGAAGAGATCAAAAAAAGGGTCAAAAAGCCTCTTACCGGTCTTAATCTTGCCTGCTATTATGGCTGCCTGCTGATTCGTCCAATGGAGGATATGGGTTTTGATGATCCGGAAAACCCGCTCAAGATGGAGGCAATCATGACCGCACTTGGAGCAACACCCGTCAACTGGGCATTCAAAATTGAGTGCTGTGGAGCGGGCCTCACACTTGCACAGCAACCGCTTATCGAAGAACTCACGCACACCATTGCAAAAAATGCTGCAGACAATGGCGCAGAAGCCTTTGTCGTCGCCTGTCCCCTCTGCCAGGCTAACCTTGATATGCGCCAGGGAAGCATGAGAAAACGATTCGGAGATGTCAAGGAGATGCCGGTTTACTATATTTCAGAGCTTGTCGCCATCGCCTGCGGCGCCGACCCTTCGGAAGTTGCTGTAGGAGAGCATTTTGTTCCTGCACTCGACCTTGTATCGAAACGTTAGGCTACGATCAGGACGTTGAACAAATATCAAGGGGGAGACGGTTTCGGTAGAATTCCATACACACCGTTCAGCCTGGCGGCTTCATACTAAAAGATTGAATTAATGGCAAAAATTGGAGTATTCATTTGTCACTGCGGCGAAAATGTCGCAGCCAAGGTTGATTGTACCAGGCTGGCTGCCGCCATGGGGGAACACCCTGGTGTTGCGGTCTCTGTCGAATACAAATATTTCTGCTCGGATCCTGGCCAGGAAAGCGTCAAAAAAGCGATTCGCGATAATAACCTTACCGGGATAGTCATTGCTGCCTGTTCACCGAGAATGCATGAAGCCACCTTCCGCAAGGCATGTGCTGAAGCGGGTCTGAACCCCTATCTCTGTGAAATCGCCAACATTCGGGAACAATGTTCATGGGTGCATACCGACGTGAATATGGCAACTGAAAAAGCCATGGACATCACCCGTTCAATGGTCGAAAAGGTAAAGCGCAACAACAAACTCCAGCCTATTGAGGTACCGGTAACCCGCAGGGCTCTGGTCATCGGAGGAGGTATCGCGGGACTCCAGGCTGCGCTTGATATTGCCAATGCCGGCCAGGAAGTTGTGCTTGTCGAGCGTGAACCCTCACTTGGCGGTCACATGGCCCAGTTGTCGGAAACCTTCCCGACACTCGACTGCTCGCAGTGCATTATGACCCCCCGGATGGTTGAGACCGCCCAACATCCAAATATTCGACTTCTTACCTATGCGGAAGTCGAGAGTGTTGATGGCTACATCGGCAATTTCAAGGTCAGGATCCGCATGAAATCGCGCTATGTTGACATACACAAATGTACAGGCTGTGGTGAGTGCATGACCAAATGCCCGGTCAAAAAAATCTCAAGTGAATTTGACTGCGCTCTTGGCAAACGTACAGCAATTTATACCCCCTTCGCCCAATCCGTTCCGAACATACCGGTTATTGACAAGGCAAGTTGCATCTTCTTTAAAAACGGTAAATGCAAGGTATGCCAGAAAACCTGTCAAATCAATGCGATTGATTTTGAGATGCAGGATGAATTCATAGATCTCGAAATAGGAGCTATTGTTGTCGCAACAGGGTTCCAGATCCAGAACACGGCTGTATACGGCGAGTATGGCTACGGAAAATTTCCGGACGTCATCACCGGCCTGCAATTTGAACGCCTCGCTTCAGCAAGCGGCCCTACTGCCGGAAAAATTCTTCGTCCTTCTGACGGATCGGAGCCGCAAAATGTTGTTTTTATCCAATGTGCAGGGTCACGCGATCCATCAAAAGGGGTACGCTATTGCTCCAAGATCTGCTGCATGTACACCGCAAAACATGCCATGCTCTACGCCCATAAGGCGCATGAGGGAAAAACCCATATTTTTTATATGGATATCCGTGCGGCAGGAAAAGGCTATGATGAATTTACCCGGCGTGCTATTGAAGATGATGAAGCATCCTATATCCGGGGCAGAGTGAGCAAAGTATGGCAGGAAAACGGCAAACTGATGGTACGGGGTGTCGATACCCTTCTCGGCAAGCCCGTTACCGTCGTTGCTGATATGGTTGTTCTTGCCACCGCTATGGTACCACAGTCCGATGCCAAAGAGTTTGCAAAAATCATCGGTATCGCTTATGACGAATACGGTTTTTACAACGAAGCCCATCTCAAGCTCCGCCCTGTTGAATCATCCACGGCTGGCGTATTCCTTGCCGGAGCATGCCAGTCGCCAAAAGATATTCCCGACTCGGTTGCCCAGGCATCGGCAACGGCAAGCAAGGTACTCGCCCTCTTCAGCAAGGAGACGCTTGAGCGCGAACCGGTTATTGCCATGAACAACGAGGCAACCTGCGCCGGATGCTGGGGCTGCGTTCTCGCCTGTCCCTACAATGCCATCGAGAAAAAAGATATTCGCGACCGTTCCGGTCGACTTATTAAACAGGTCGCATATATCAATCCCGGCCTCTGTCAAGGCTGTGGCACCTGTGTAACCTTTTGCCGCTCGAACAGTATCGATCTGGCAGGATTTACTGAAAAACAGATCTTTGCTGAAGTGATGGGCCTCTGAAAAGCCCGTTTTTTACCGTGAACGAAAAGAACCCTGCTACAGGAGTAAGCTGATGAGTGAACCATTTGAACCGAAGATTGTTGCTTTTGTCTGTACCTACTGCACCTATGCCGGAGCTGATCTGGCGGGAACCAGTCGGCTGAAATACGCACCCAATGTCCGCATTGTCCGTCTTCCCTGTACAGGAAGAATCAGCCCTATGTTTATTCTGAAAGCACTGCAGAAGGGGGCGGACGGTGTACTTGTCAGCGGCTGCCATCCGGGTGACTGCCATTTTACTCACGGCAACTACCACGCACGTCGCCGCTGGATTGTTTTTCGCGCCCTCCTTGACTTCGCAGGCATATCGCCGGAACGGGTAAAATATTCATGGATAAGCGCTGCTGAAGGGGGAAAGTTTGCCGATCTCATCAACAGCGTCACGGAAGATATTCGTACTCTTGGCCCTTTTGATCAATATCACCAATTGATCAAAGAGAGTGAATCACCGGCGACACTTTAAAATCAACAGGTAATGATTACACAGGAAAAATACAGAACCGCAGTCAAAGAGCTTCTTGCCAGCGGAACGGTAAAAATGGTTATTGGCTACAAACCAGGCTCAACCTCCGACCGGCGCCGACCACTCTTTATCCGCACCTCTGAAGAGGCTGATCAGCTTGTGCTCGACAGTCTCTGCGTCACAAATCTCTCGGGATATCTTGTTGCCGAAGGGCTGCTGAGCGATGAAAAAAAGGTCGGCATTTTTCTGCGACCCGAAGGAATTCGCTCCATCAATATCCTCGCCGCAGAATCACAACTCAATGCCGACCAGGTCGTTATCCTCGGATTCGACTCCATCGACAGAGCGGTCAGCCCGTTACAGGGCCGCCATGCCAGCGACTTCTCCGATCTGATAGGCGACAGCAAGGAACACCCCAGGCAAATACCTGAAGAGCCTCTTCTTGAGCGTATCGGGAAAATGGATACACGGGAACGATTCGACTTCTGGCAGGAGGAGTTTTCACGCTGCATCAAATGCTATGCCTGCCGCCAGGCTTGTCCCATGTGCTACTGCCGCCGATGCATTGTTGACAACAATCAGCCTCAGTGGATCAATACCTCATCGCATACCCTCGGCAATTTCGAATGGAATATTGTCCGGGCATTTCACCTTGCCGGACGATGCGTTCAATGCGGCAACTGCGACCGCGCCTGCCCCGTCAACATCCCGCTCCGCCTCATCAACCAAAGAATGGCCAAAGAGGTGATGGAGGAATTCGATCATTTTGCAGGGTTAAGCCAGACCCAGGAGCCGGTACTTGCAAGTTTCAAAAAGGACGACACCGAGACATTCATTCTCTAAGTAACCAACACGTATGACAAGAATCCTTTTCAGCGATAAACTTGACCATTGTGTCACAAAATGGCGCTCGGCGGGTCTTGAGGTCATTGGCCCTGTGCGGGGAGAGTCTCTTTCAACATATGCCGCAGTTGAAAACGGCGCAGAGCTCGATTTCGGCATGGTGCTGCCCGACCGCTCACTCAAGGAACTTTTTTTTCCGCAGACGGAACCAATGGTGCGTTACACCATCAAAAAAAATGAGATCGACACGGTTGACTTCACTCCCCCGCAGGGAAAAAGAATCATCTTCGGTGCAAGGGCCTGCGACGCTTCCGGTCTGGCTATTGACGATCCCCTGTTTGGATGGGACTACAAGGATGAATACTGGTTTCAGCGACGCAATGAATCGGTTATCGTCACCATTGCATGCACAACCGCTGACGACTTCTGCATGTGCACCTCGCTCAAACTGGCGCCAGACAGCACAAAAGGCTCCGACATCCTTCTGCGTCCTCTTGAAAGGAACAGGGGATGGCTGGTTGAGGAGCTGACCGATCGAGGTCGTGAAGCATTCGCAATAATATCCGACTATCTCCAGGAGGGCTCAGAACCAGCGCTTCCGACCGTCGTCGTGCCCGAAAAATTTAATCTCGACGCCTGCGTTACCTGGCTGCAAAACCCTGAAAACTTCGACAGCAAATTCTGGAAAGAGATCTCGATGCGCTGTATTGGCTGCGCCTCCTGTACCTATCTCTGTCCCACCTGCCACTGCTTCGACATTCAGGACGAGGGGGATACCTACAGCGGTATCAGAAGAAAAAACTGGGATAGTTGCTCCTTCTCCCTCTTTACCATGCACACCTCTGGCCATAACCCTCGCTCAACGCAGTCGGCACGCTGGCGCCAGCGCATCATGCACAAATTCAACTATTTTCCCGGCAAATTCAACGTCAACAGTTGCAGCGGATGTGGCCGCTGTTCACGCCAGTGCCCGGTTGACATGGGAATTACAGAGACTTTACAAGAGATTTCAAAATTACAGCCGTGACAGAAACCATCCAAAGCACACCAGCGAACATCTACAAACCGGCTATCATGAAAATCGTCGCCCGCCACGACGAAGCTCCCGGAGTGAAAACCCTGAGGCTTGAATTTCAGAACCCGGACGACCTTGAGCAGTTCAAAAAAACGTTCCGTACCGGCATGTTCGGACTCTACGGTATTTACGGCGAGGGAGAAAGCACCTTCTGCGTCGCAAGCCCTGAAACCCGCAACGACTATATTGAATGTACCTTCCGCCAGTCCGGCAGGGTAACATCTGTTTTGGCAAATGCTGATATCGGTGACCTCATAACCTTCCGGGGACCCTACGGAAACCGCTTTCCCATTGAGGAGTTCTATGGCAAAAACCTCCTCTTCATTTCGGGAGGTATAGCCCTGCCACCGACGCGAAGTGTCATCTGGTCATGCCTCGACCAACGTGAAAAATTCGGGCATGTCACCATTGTCTATGGAGCCCGTACCGTCGCCGATCTGGTCTACAAACATGAACTGGAAGAGTGGGAAAATCGCGCTGATGTCGATCTTGTCCTTACCGTCGATCCAGGTGGAGAATCACCCGACTGGAAGCACCGGGTCGGCTTCGTGCCTACCGTGCTTGAGGAGGCTGCCCCCTCTCCCGAAAACTGTATAGCCGTCATTTGCGGGCCCCCAATCATGATCAAGTTCACCCTGATCTCGCTCAAAAAGCTTGGCTTTGATGAAGCAAACGTCTATACAACACTTGAAAATCGCATGAAATGCGGAGTTGGCAAATGCGGACGATGCAATGTAGGCTCGGTCTATGTCTGCAAGGAGGGACCGGTCTTTACGGCAGCGGAAGTTTCCCGAATGCCAGCAGCCGATTTGTAACTCCTCTGTTCAGGGAATTCAAACAAGACGAATCCTGAAAAAATGAGCCGGCTGGTGAAAATCAGCCGGTAATGAGGGATGCTGCCACCAGGGAAATAGGGCATACTCCCCTTTTCCTGAAGATGCACAACATTGCAGCAGAAGAAGCTCCCCTGTAACAAAAGGCTCAATCAATTCCCACGACAACTCCATCCCAAACTGCCCCTCACCCTGCACCATGCGCACCTGTTTTTCCCATGGCTCCGGTGAAAGCACTTCACAGCCTCTCTCCCTTTTTCTTGGCGCCTCGAAACGAAGCGCAACCCAGTGGGCGTCAGGAGTCATTTCAAACTCAAGATAGCCTCCAGCAGGATCCCCGGAAGCGATAAAAAGTTCGGAAACACTGTAGTGCCACAGTCCGTCGGTAAAACTTCCAGCCGGAATGACAGATGGCGGTTTTACTACAAAAAGAGCTTCATACTTGCCAAGAGTTGTCCAGCGAAGAAAAGGCGCTGCAGGATCGGCGGCGGCATCCTGAAGCGAAAGCAGTTGCTCAACAGAGACAAACACTGAGGCCGGAAACTCCCTGTCGAGACCGGAATAACCAACAAGAGGCCCATGCATAAGCGTGCGGGGAAAAAGTGGATCCGGAAGGGAAACCAACTCCTCTTCCTGCGGATTCCATAAAAGACCAGCCCACCCCTTTGAAGAATCACGACGATCAGGCACAAACCGGACACCACACGATCCAAGCAGATCCGCATCAAACAACCCGATGCACTCAACCTCAAGATCGAGTTTGGCCCCAACCTGCTCCAAGGCCGCATCTTTCATGCGTCCGGCAAGCCTCAGGACGTCACCGGCAGTTGCCCCTCCCCTGTTATAGATAAAATTGGCATGGTGCTTGCTCACCATCGCGCCACCCTCCGACTGACCCTTGAAACCAAGCTCATCGAAGATAGTACCGCTTGAACGACCAAGAGCATAATTGTTTTTAAAGGTCGAACCGCAACTTGGAAAATCGAAATGGTGCTTTGCAGAACGCTCCTCCTCATATCCCTGCATCAAGCGGCTGATCTCCTCCACTGGTCTGATTTGAGGAAAACGCAAGAGGACGGCAACCACAATTTCCGGCTTCTCCATCAAAGAGGTCTGCTTGTATCCATAAAAGACCTCATCAGGCAACTGCCAGCGCAGACAACCCTCAAGAGAGATCGTCTGGATAGCGGCCGTAATTGCAGAGACCTCTCCCCCGAAACAGCGGGCATTCATCCTCACTGTAGCCCCAATCTGGCCGGGAAGCCGATACAGCCACTCTCCCCCATCCCTGCCAGACAGTAACAGCTCTTCAGCAATCCGGCTGTTCTCCACACCGGCCTCGCAGAACAACTCATCATCCGAAAGCCAGAAAAGTCGCTGCATCCCGCCCAGAGAGATCACCATACCGGGGAACTCATTATCAGAAAAAAGGATGTTGCTCCCACTCCCCATAAGGGCAAGAGAAAGTTGTTGATCAAGGCACCAGTGCAGCAGATCTGCAAGTTCCGCCGGACTGCCAGGCTGGGCAAAAAAACGGGCCTTACCCCCAATTCCGTAATAACCCCTCTTCCCAAGAGAGACATTTTCAAGAACAGAAGGCATTGTTGATGAGCGATAAAAGGTCATGCACCATAAAGATTTTTGTTTTTCCCCTGCGGATAAAAGATACGCAAGTGAACCGAAATGTTTTCTCTGAAGAGCTATTATCTCTGCCTGTTTGCATTTTATGTATTACATCTGTACTTTGTATTACAGGGTTATATAAGACAAGAAGAGTAGCTCGGTGAATATTTTTTTTTACGTCCGCAGCCAGCAGGTGTCCGATGAGATCCGTTTATAGAATACTTTTTCTCTTTGTTGCTCTCGCCTGTGCGGGGATTCAGGGCAGAGAGACTCTTCGGGCAGCAGTCAACAGGGATGTTGATGAACTTTACCGGGTCAAGCGTATCAAAATCATCGCAGAGAAAGATCTGGAGAATGCAGAGAAAAACAGCGAAGTGAATTCTGCCGATCTGGCACTGAACCTGAACAATATTGCCGGCTTGTACTATGCTCAAGGGCTCTATGCCGAAGCTGAACCACTTTTCAGGCGTGCGCTCGCCATCCGTGAAAAAATCCTCGACAGCAACCATCCTGATCTGGCAACCAGCCTGAACAATATCGCTGAGTTGTATAAGGTTCAGGGACGATACACCGAGGCCGAACCGCTCTTCAAGCGGGCGCTGGCCATCAGGGGAAAAATCTTTGGAGACAATCACCTTGATGTTGCCGTAAGCCTGAACAACCTGGCTGAGTATTATGGTACTCTCGACAAATATAGCGTGGCAACATCGCTCTCTCTCCGCTCACTTGCCATCCGTGAGAGACTCCTTGGCAAAGATCATCCTGATGTAGCCATGAGTCTGAACAACCTCGGAAGATTATACTTTGCCCAGGGTCGGTATGCAGAATCGGAGCAGCTCTTTAAACGTGCACTCCAGATTGATGAACGTCTGCTCGGCCAGAATCACCCTGATGTCGTCAGGCCTCTGAACAACCTGGGTGAACTCTATCAAATTCAGGGGAAATTCAGTGAAGCCGAGCCGCTGTATCTCCGGGCACTGGCCATCCGAGAAAAAAACCTTGACCCGTTTGATCCTCATCTGGCAACAAGTATCAACAATCTGGCAGGACTCTACTTTGTCGAGGGGCGCTATGCAGAAGCCGAATCGCTCTACCTGCAGGCACTCGCCATTCGGGAGAAGGCTCTTTATCCGGATGACCCCGATATTGCAACAAGTCTTAATAACCTTGGAGAGCTGTATAAAATGCAGGGGCGGTACAAAGAGGCTGAGCCACTCTTCAAACGTTCGTTGGCGATCCGGGAGAAGGTTTTTGGCCCTTTTCATTCCAAGGTATCCATCAGCCTGAACAGTCTTGCCGGGCTGTACTCGGCAGAGGGGAGATATGCAGAAATTGAAGCGCTCTCCAAACGGGCGCTCGCCATCCGGGAGAAGGTTTTTGGATCCGATCAGCCCGATATCGCTACATGCCTGAACAATCTGGCTGGATTTTACGCACTCCAGGCCAGATATCAGGAGGCCGAACCGCTCTACCTGCGGGCGCTCACTATCCATGAGAAAACATTCGGCAAGGAGCACCCCCGTGTAGCCCAGATTCTGAACAACCTGGCTGAGCTCTACAAAACCCAGGGGAGATACCAGGAAGCAGAGCCCCTCTACCTGCGTGCACTTGAAATCAGGGAGAAGAGCTTTGGCCTTGAGCACCCCGATGTTGCCAGGAGCCTGAACAACCTGGCCACACTGTACAGGGTTCAGGAAAAATACGCCACAGCACTGCCACTGATGAAACGGGCGCTGGCCATGCAGGAAAAAATCCTCGGCCCCGACCATCCTGATGTAGCAGTGAAGCTGAATAACCTGGCCTCCCTTTATTATGCCCAGGCTCAATATACACTGGCCGAACCGCTCTTTATACGAGCACAGCTCATCTTTGAAAAAGCCCTTGGTTCTGATTCTCCCGATCTTGCCTTCAGCATCAACAACATTGCTGCGCTCTATTATGCCCAGGGTCGGTACAAAGAGGTTGAACCGCTTTACAAGCGTACGCTTGCGATTTTTGAACACGCCTTTGTCTCCGATTCACCTGATGTTGCCCTGAGTCTTGATAATCTGGCGCAACTGTTTCTTACCGAGAAAAAGTACAGCGAAGCTGAGCCACTTTTCAGGCGAGCGCTCGCCATCCGGGAAAAACTGTTTGGCTCCCTTCACCCTGATGTGGCATTAAGCCTTAATAACCTGGCCTTACTCTACAATGATCAGGGTAAATACCATGAAGCAACACCTCTTCTGAACCGTTCGCTTGCAATCTGGGAGAAAACGTTTGGCCCCTATCACACCAATGTAGCCGTGAGTTTGAATAACCTGGCGGTGATTTATGTAGCCCAGGGGCAGTATAAAGAGGCCGAACCGTTATCGTTGCGTTCACTGGCAATCATCGAAAAAAATCTTGGACTGATTCACCCAAATGTTGCAACACTCCTTGAAAATTTAGCGGTCATCTATTCGCATACCGGGCGCAAAAGCGATGCTGATGCAACGGAAAAACGGGCCATCGACATCCGCTCGATTAAACGATAATCGAATAACAGGCAAACTGTTGACGGTAACAGAACAAAATTAACGTATAGCATCATGAAACCCTTCGAAACAACAGGCGCATCAAGGTATCTGAAAGTGCTCCTTTTCACTGGTACCGCTCTTGCAGGATGCTCTTCCCTCTCATCCGCAGCGCCGCTCATTATCGGCGATACATACGGCGGAGGTAAAGTGGCTTATATTCTGCAGCAGGGAGATGTGGGCTACCTTGACACACCGGAACAAACCATGATTGCTGCCAAGGTCGATATAACCGGGCATCTCTTCTGGTCTGACAATAAAACAGCATGTGACAAACTGACGTGTCCGGGCTATATCAGCTCTTTGCCAAAAGGGTTGTTACGCAACAAGGAGTGTGTTGCCAGCAAAGGGAGCCCAGCTCCGTCAGCAGAGCTTCGATAACCCCTTGTCCACTATGGAGCGATGGCATCCAAAAGTTCATCAGATTTGCGGGCAAGCCGGGACACGGGGCAAATAGATCGCGAATGTCGTCCCTGTGCCTTTTATGCTGGAGGCAAAAATCGCTCCATGGTTCTGTTGTACGATGCCATAAACCATTGCAAGCCCAAGACCCGCGCCATCACCCATGAATTTGGTGGTAAAATAGGGCTCAAAAACATAATCGAGAACCTCCTTCTCCATCCCGAAGCCATCATCCCGGACCTCAAGCAAGACGTAATCGCCAGGAATCAGTTCAGAATGATCGTGACAGAAATCAGCTTCAACAACAACATTGCGGGTCACAATAAAAAGGGTACCGTTCACCTTGATGGCATCCCTTGCATTGAGAGCAAGATTGGTCATTATCTGATCTATTTGCACGGCATCTATCTTCACTGACCAGAGAAGAGTTCCTGGAGCAAAGATCAGCTTGATATGCTCACCAAGAATGTGTCCAAGCATTCTCAGAATAGTAGTTATCGCAGCATTGAAATCGAGCACCTTCGGATGGATTATCTGCTTTCGGGCAAAGGCAAGCAGTTGACGAACAATCCCTGCAGATCTCATGACGGAATTCTGAAGATCGGAAAGGGTCAGCCGCACACTCTCCGAAAGCTCCCCCATTGAGAGTAAATACTCGATATTACCAAGCTGCACCTGCAGCATATTGTTCATATCATGCGCAACACCACCCGCAAGCCTCCCGATTGACTCCATCTTCTGAGCCTGAACCAAAGTTATCTGAATCGCCGCATGCTCTCTCTCAATCCGCTTCTGGCGGGTGACATCAGAAAGCGCCATGCAGCATGACTGGCCATCATCCTGAATGACAGCATCAATATGCACGGTACATCGCAAAGTCGCAGAGAGACTCTCGTAACAAAGCGTAAGATCACAAGAGCCTTGCGCCTGATGGCTGAAAACCCTCTCCATCAGCGCTTTAAAAACCCTCATCTCTTCAGGAGCGACAAAGAGCGCCATACAGGAGCCCTTCAACAAGGAGCGATCCACACCAAACATCGTTGTTGCCGTAAGATTAGCATCAAGAATGGTGCCATCGACAGCAAGCGTCAGATAGCCCACAGGAGCGAAATCGTAAAGCCTGGTATAGCGTGCAAGAGCATCTTCCAGCTCATCCTTCGACTGAAGCAGCTCCTCCTGCTGCATTTGAAGTTCAATCTGATGAACCGACAACTCATGGATCATCCGATGCATATCACCCTGCGACAGGGAAAAACCCTGCTCACCAGGCTGGCTTTTTCGAAGATGATCCTCTGCCCGACATCGCAATTCAGAAATATCCGTCACGGTGGCTTGGCTTTTTTTCATCGCGGTTTCCCGTATTTCAAACACTGTTTTTTCTCAGACAGTCCAGCATCACCACAGTTACAATGGGAGATGGAAACTCTGTCATCAACACATCCGGGTTGCTGATAGAGCTATTTAGCTTTAATTCGCAATGTTTACAAGATATAAACGAAAACAGCAGCATCGAAACCGGTTATCACGCTCTATCCATGTTATCTGCTTGTACCTGATGCCATGATTACCGATATTGGGTCAATACTCACAACGTGAGTGAAGTCGCAATGTTGAGTGATCATGCTCTTGATGAAACCCTGTGAAACGTATCTCCTTCTCGCTATGAAGAACATTTTCTTTTTTGTTGTACTCTTTTTTATAGGTACCGCAACTCTGTCCGCCGATGAAATCAACAAAACAACAGCCGCCCAAACCGGAAAAATCACGGTACACATCATAGAGTTAAAGCACCTTAAGGGCATGCTTGGCGTTTCACTCTACAACTCAAAAAAAGGGTTTCCCGGCAAACATGAGCAAGCTTATACCTCGGAACTGAAAAAAATCTCCGGCACTACCGAAACCGTTGTCTTCGAAGATCTTCCTTACGGTAGTTACGCCGTCAGCATCATGCACGACGAAAACAATAATGGAAAACTTGATACCAACTTTATCGGGATACCAAAAGAGGGTGTCGGGGTTTCAAACAACCCGAAAATTGGAATGGGCGGACCTAAATTCAACGATTCCGTTTTTACGCTCGACACCAAGGAGCTTGAGGTGACGGTTGAAATGAAATATTTTAAATAGCGCAGACTCACCACCATTTTCAATCAACAAAACAGCAGAAACCAGAAGAGTTGCATCGGCAATCCTGCTTGAAAGCATGGATATTGTTGCAATACAGAATATGTTACTACCGCAATGCAACCTTTGTTATCAGAAACCCGTCGGATCATCGCTATCGGAGATATCCACGGCTGCCTCCATCCCCTCAAAAAACTGATCCGGCAGATTAAGCCTGAAGCTGAAGATCAGCTTCTTTTTTTAGGCGATATGATTGACCGTGGTAATCACTCAAAAGAGGTAATTGACTTTCTCATCGAACTCAGCAGCAGGTACTCCTGCCATTTCCTTATGGGCAATCATGAGTTGATGTTTCTTGATTATCTCGACAACTGCAGCTCAGACAACTGGCTCGGCAACGGAGGGCAGGCCACCCTTGCATCCTACAACAGCCTCGACGGCTGCGATCTGGAGGAAGAGCACCTGCTCTTTATTCGTAATTGCCGGCACTTCATTGAAACCGAGCACTATTTCTTTACCCATGGAGGCCTCGATCCTGAACTCTCCATCAAAGATAATATCCGTTACTACAAACCTGAAGAGTTCTGCTGGCAACGGGTGCACATGCGTACCACCTTCCTTGAAAGCAACAACTACAAATGGGAAAAAACCGTTGTCTGCGGCCACACCGCAATTCCTGTACCAGTAATGCTTGAACGGCTGATCGCCATCGACACCGGTTGCGTCTACAGCAAAAACCCGCTCATGGGGAGGCTGACGGCTGTGATCCTGCCGGAAAGAAAAATCGTTCAGGTTGAAAACCGTGACTGATCACTGTTTCGCCCCCAACAAAACAGAGACTACGCCTTGAGAGCGGCAGAGAGCGCTGCCGCAATCCAGACAAACAACTCGGTCACCTCACTTCCTGCCCCAAGCACATCGCCGGTAACTCCCCCGATTTTGCGGTAACTCAAGAGGCCAGTCAACAAAGCGGCAGCGAGTGCGGCGCTTATCATTGCGACAACGGCATAAAGGTTGGCATAAAGGTCGGCATGAAGAAGCGGAAAAAGAAACAAGAGCGTCAGCGCGGAGGTAACCACGATATGGACAACACCTGCCCCGCTTACAAAAGATTGCGCCGTGCCTCCCTCCCGGCGGGCGTAAGGGAGCGCTGAGGCGAGGAGAACCTGCACCCAGCGGGCAAGCAGTACCCCTGCAGCAATGCATGCAAACGCTCCGATATCAACCAGCTTAAGGATGGCAATCCATTTGAGCAGCATCATGCCGGAGAGAGCGATGGCTCCAAAAGAGCCGACGTTGGGATCCTTCATAATCCGCAGAGCCGACTCCCTCGTCCTGCCCCCCCAGAAACCATCAGCCAGATCGGCAAGCCCATCGGCATGCATTCCTCTGGTAAGCGCAATACCGCCAAGCACCACAAACGCAGCCGACAGCTCATTCCAGCCAAGAAGAGAGGTAAAATAGCCGAGCGCCGCCTGGATAGATCCAAGCAGCAACCCCACAACAGGAAACCAGAAAAGCGAGCGGCTGAAGGTGTCGGTCTCCTTTCCGGGAACAGGAAAGAGGGTAAGTGTTCTCAACGCTGTAACAAGGCCGCTCAGCATCCCCTACTCCCCGCTTTTTTCACTGACCCTTGCAGCACTGAAGGTGGCCATCTCATTGTAAATTTTTACAGCGCCCTCAATAAGCTGCATAGCAATAGCCGCACCCGTCCCCTCACCAAGGCGAAGATCAAGATCAAGAATCGGCCGGGCGCCAAGCTTCTCCATAACTGCCCTGTGCCCCTGTTCATTGGAGAGATGGCTGAAAAAAAGATAGTCTTCAACTGCCGGGCAGAGTTTGAGCGCCACCACCGCTCCTGCAGAAGAGATAAAGCCATCAACAACCACAGGAGTGCGGGCTGCGGCTGCGCCAAGAATGAATCCGGCAATGGCCGCAATTTCGTAACCACCAAGCGCGGCAAGCGTCGCGAACGGCGTGGTGCAGCGGGAGCCATTAACGGCAATCGCCTGTTTGATAACAGCAATCTTGTGGAGCAGGCGCTCATCATCAATACCGGTGCCCCTTCCTGTAATGCTCTCAACCGATACATCAAGCAAAACAGCATAGAGCGCCGTTGCCGGAGTGGTATTGGCAATCCCCATCTCACCGGTTCCAAGGAGATGGTAGCCCGCCTCCTGGGCTTCAGCCGCCAGTTCAGCACCGCAAAGCAGAGCCTGCAGGGCATCCTCCTCACTCATGGCGGGGCCGGTAGCCATATTGGCGCTTCCCGGCTGCACCTTTCTTTTGACGAGCCCTGCCAGATCAGGAAAATCATGGTTCACACCCATATCCACCACATCGAGGTCAACACCCGCATGACGCGTCAGCACATTAATGGCCGCTCCGCCACCGAGCATGTTATAAACCATCTGAGGAGTCACCTCTGCCGGAAAAGCCGAAACCCCTTCAGCCGCCACACCATGATCGGCGGCAAAACAGCAGATTTTCTTTTTTGAAAGCAACGGGCTCAGGTTGCCGGTCGCCAGAACATATTTAAGAGCAATCTCCTCCAAACGGCCAAGACTCCCCTGCGGTTTGGTCAAATCATCAAGATGGGCTCGGGCCGCATCACTCAGCGACCGGGAGGCAGGTTTAATTCGATCCAGCAATAACTGCAACTTTTCAGGCATGATAGATTCTCTCATTACTCTATTAATTGGTTACTCAATACATTTTCGAGGTTATTTCAGCCGAATCGGCAGACCACTGCAAAGCAGCCAAGCCTCCGTTGCGAGTGCGGCAACCCGCTGGTTGATGATACCGGCAATATCGCGAAACCTTCTGGCCATGGCATTCTCCGGCACAATGCCCATCCCCACCTCATTGGAAACAAGAATCATATCGCAGGGAGGATGACGCAATACCTCAAGAAAGCGCTCAATCTGCTGGTCAATCTCCCCCTCTCCCTTCCCCTCGCCGTAGTGCATCAGGTTTCCGGTCCAGACGGTCAGGCAATCGAGCAGCACCACATCAGTACCTTCCGGCAGGTGCAGGAGGGCACGATCAAGAGCAAGCGGCTCCTCAACCGTTGTGAACTGCTCACCCCGCTCCTCCCGATGCTTACTGATACGCTGTACCATCTCCCCGTCAAAGGGCTCCGCCGTCGCAAGAAAAACGCGACTGTAGTAAGGCTTTGCAAGCTGCAAGGCAAACGAGCTTTTACCGCTCCGCGCCCCGCCAGTGACATAATAAATATTCGGTGTGATGGTTCGTTCCATACAATATGCGTGCTGTTAAGATAACTTATTTCATGATTTCGCGTTACCGAAAGTCACCGTGAACACTCCGTAACAGCGCCCGCCATTGAGCGGTACAGAATATAGTGATCAGCAGGTAAGGCGCCCGAAAAAAAAGCTCTTTCTTTTCGCGATCCCCTCCCGGCATAAGTCAACCCACCAAATTCACCGAAAAAAGAAAGGGCTCCTGCTCCAGTGTATAAAAAACACGTATCATTCACCCCGCATATATATATACCCAAGCGCATCACCAGAGAGATCGCCGTTTCTAACTTTTTTTAAAACTCTATAAATAAACATTTTAAGATTTTTTCAATAAAAAAAATTGTAATAACGCGGAAATAATAAGGGGGTGGCGTATATATATTTATTTGCAAATATCCATATTTTATATATATTTCTACCAGTAGAAAGATGGCGCTGATCGGGAAAGGATGTTTTAACAAACCTTCATCAGGCAATCAGATTACAGAGCTTCCAGTTTTTTTGACAAACGATAGATATTTAAATCACACAAAGGAGAATTATCATGAAAAAAAGAATTTTGGCACTCGGATGTATGGCAGCTTTGCTTGCCTTTGGTAGTGAGGCTCAGGCGGAAACAGCTAGTGCGGATGCGGTAGCAAAAATTGTAACCGCTTTAACGATAACAAATTCCAATAAAGGGCTCTCTTTCGGAACCATGGTACCTGGTAGCGGAGGGAAAGTTACCGTTGCTGCAGATGGAACAGCCAATTTTGACGGTCCTACACAAATCAACGCAGGTACATCACCGACCAGAGCAGCCCAATTCTCTGTCAGTGGAGGTGCTAGCTGTATATGCGATATAGATGCAGAACAAAGCGTAGAATTGGTTGGAGACGCTGGACAAGGTAGCATGAAAGCTGAGTTGGCTGAATCTGCAACAAGCCTTACACTTGATCCTAAGGGTAAGGGAACATTCTCTGTTGGTGGTGTACTTGAGGTACCTTCAGATCAGAAGTCCGGAATATATGCCGGGACATTCAAAGTAACTGTTGTATATCAATAAGTAACACAAAGTCAATGCCTCTTCGCGAAAGATCTCCTTTCGAAGAAGAGGCATTATTTTATTTTAGCATCGTCTCCGCATAGCCGTTCGATACAAGCCCTCCACAAAAAGCGCATCAACTCCAATAAAGAATCCCCGCCGCAAGCAGCGGGGTATTGAAGATTTCCTCTTTTAGAACAGTGACAACTGATAATCACTGTAGCGTTTCTGATACGTACCGCCCTGCCCTTTGACATACTTGCCTATCATGTCTTCATTTCCATGCTTTCCAACCGTTCCGGCATAATACCCATCCGTCCACATCTCACCACCCCACAACAGTTTTTTTACTTTGGGACATCGCCTGAACACTTCTCGAGCAGAAATACTCTTTATCATCGTCACGATTTTCGTGACACTATACGTTGGCACTGATTGCACCAAAAAATGCACATGATCTTTATCTGTACCAATTTCCAGGAACTTGATCTGATAACGATTTTCTATGTCCAAGCACACGTCTTTTAGGACTTCATCCACCTCATTATCAAAAATCACGCGTCTATACTTTGCTGGTAGCACTATGTGATACATCAGAACGGTGACATTGTGGCTCTTGTGAATATATTCGCTCATGCCAACTAATATACATCATATCACGCCGCAAGCGGCGGGGAATATGACCCGTAGAGATTTATAAAAAAAACACTACTGTCCAACTATAAAACGAGTTTTTCAGGTCGTCGAAGCACTTCTCTACTGCATCCTTGTCACGGTAAACCCTCATGACTTCGATAGGATCCTTGATGCCATTGGAAAGCAGTGCCTGGAATCCCGCATATCGGCTAATGTGTCGGCTTATTGCTTCATTATTATACGTGACTACCAGGCCGCGCTTGGGCGTTCTCTTCTGAATAAGAAAATCATCATAAGCCTTCTTGTGCTCCACGAATGCCCATGAGATACCATTTGTTCTGCATGTCGAGCTGACATGTCGTGATATCACGAAGACTTTCTCGATAGGTCAGTTGTGCAAAGAACAGGGAGAGATATTGATCAAGGCAGATGAACGATTGAACCTTGAAAAGGCCGTTGTATCGCTTAACACCCAGGCGAAATTGATAAAGCGACAGGTGTTCAACCAACTTTTTTCCTGTGTACATCGATCATTCCTTGGTGAAGAATTATAAAATGATTGAAGATCGCAGGCATTTTCAAGTCGGTAACGGTTAAAAAACCTCGTATTCTATTTTATTATTATAATCTATATGGATTTATTTTTTCAACAGTTGGACACCAGTGATAAAAAACATATAAACGGTTTGTGATTTATATATATTGGAACCTATGTCGATATATACTTTATACCTTACTAAGAAAAAAATAACAACCTATGAAAAAGAGAATTTTGGCACTCGTCGGTATGGCTGCTTTGCTTGCTTCAGGGTCCAATGCCTATGCTGCAACAGGCCATGCAACAGCAACAATTGCGGGTGCGCTCACGGTTTCACAGGATGCAGATGGAGTGAATGGTGGCGTTCTAACCTTTGGACACATTATTCCCGATGCAGAAACACCAGGAACAGTTACGGTTGCTGCAAGTGGAACGAATGACTCTTTTGCTGTAACGGTGACCACTCAGATAACACAGAGTCCAGCTCAATTTGCTGTCTCAGGTGATAGTGGTACAGGTTATTCTGTAACTTTACCAGGTGCTGCAACTCTCCATAAAACTGGTGCTCTTGTTATTACTGACATGGCAGTTACAAACTTTACCAGTAACTTGATCGACAATAAAGGTACGCTGAGTGATCCTGCCGGTCAAGGAACTTTCAAGGTTGGCGCAAAACTGGCTGTCGCTGCAGCTCAGCCTTCAGGGGTCTACAATGGCACTTTTGATGTAACTGTATTATACCAATAAGTAACTCTTCGCAACTCGCATTCTCCTGTACACATACGGGAAGACTGGCATTAATTTTCCGGCTTCCCCGTATGTTGGGCGTAAAAGCAAACTCTTTTCGTTTCACTCCTGCACGGGAAAGCGTTACCATCACTCCCGCTTCATCCGCCAATAATCAATAGTGAATTACACGCTCTTTACCTATCTTGAGCGTATTGTTGCGCTTTTACGGTTCACTATGCCATCCTTAAAATAGTTTCTATTAACCTCTATGAACATCAAGCACCTGCTTTCGGCCCTCTTTATGATGGCTACATTTTGCAGTTCCACCAAATCAACCCTGGCTGCCGATGAGCCTGCTTCTGCTGGCTATTCACTTCAGGATCTGCTGGTAACCCCTACACGGATTGTCTTTGAGGGGAATATGCCGACCACTGAACTGGCTCTGGTCAACCGCAGCGACAAGGCGCACACCTATGCCATCTCCTTTGTGCAGTGTCGCATGAGCGAAAACGGAGAGATCAAGGAGATCGAGAAAGGTACCCCGGCTGATCCGAATGACCGCTTTGCTGATACCTTCGTCCGTTTTACCCCGCGCAGGGTGATCCTTGAGCCCCGCCAGGTGCAGATGGTGCGCATGATGTTGCGCAAACCCTCTGATCTTGCTGATGGTGAGTACCGCTCCCATCTCAGCTTTCGTTTGATACCCACTGCCGAGAATGCGGTCAAACCCGATTCGGTGAGCCGTGGTATACAGATCAAACTGGTGCCGATCTATGGAGTGACGATTCCGGTCATTGTGCGCCACGGTTCGCTGACAGCAACAGCACGACTGAGCGGCCTTCGTCTTGACCCGAAAGGCAATGAGGGGAAACCGGCGCTGGCTTTGACCATTCAGCGTGAAGGAACTCGCTCTACCTATGGTGATGTCGAGGTGCTCTGGAAAGCGCCGGGAAACAAGGCCATCTCCGTTGCCCTGATAAAAGGAGTGGCCGTTTATACACCCAATGCAAAACGCACCATGCTCCTTGCCCTCACCCCCCAAAAAGGTGTTGATTTTCGGAGCGGAGAGCTAATGGTCCGCTATACCGGTCAGGAAAATGGCGCTGAACAGGTACTCGCTGAAGGCAAGATTGCCGTTCCATAAAATCTCGCTCTTGCACTCCGCCACTCCCCCTGCCCCCCTTTGTTTCTTACCAGCCACATCCTCAGCTCCCGAGGATTGGCTGGCTATGGAAACTGTATAACTCCCCGGCATCTCTCTGCAGCCATATATACTGACAATATATACAGAGCAAACAACCTCCCTTGCAAATTTGTCGCGGATGAGTGTATGCCAGACAACCGAGAAACGGCCTTAAATAGATATTTTTCAGGCAATAAGAGACTATTTATTCGTCAAATCGAAAAAGCGCCCTCTTACAGGGAACATGGTATTACGCCATTTTGCACATACACGATATTTAATTAGATTGGAATTAATATATGTATTGTATATATTTTCGACAGTAACAGGAGCAGAAAATGACGCACGGGGCGGAGTAGATATGCAAAATCAAAGTAGTAACTGGCGACAATCCAGTCACTCATAAAGAGACGATTATCATGAACAAGAGAATTTCAACGTTTTTATGCATGGCCACCCTGCTCGCTTTCGGCAGTGAGGCGCAGGCTGCAAGTGTTAGTGCAACCGCCACTGCGACGGTGCGGGGGGCAATCAGTATCAGCAATATTGGCAATGGAGGCTCTGCAACCCCATCTAATCTGGCCTTTGGAACCATCACACCAAGCAGTACAGAAGGGGGAACCGTTACCATCAGTACGGATGGTGTGCGGAGCGCTGGTGGTGGCGTAACACTTGTCAGCTCAACCGTTGGAGCTGCACGATTCAGGGTTGCTGGTGATACCGGCCTCGCCTGTACCATCTCCCTGCCCGCTAATGGCATCGTTACCATTACCAAAGGCGGTGGAATCAATATGTCGATCAACGATTTCACCTCTTCATTGACAGGATCATCATTAACGATAAGTGACTCCCCTTCCAGCAATGAATTTACGGTTGGCGGAACGCTCTCACTTATTGCCAATCAGCCATCCGGAGACTACAGCGGAACCTTTACCGTGACGGCAAATTACAATTAAGCGCTCGCCGGAAGAGTACTTTGTCGGTTTTCAATAGTACTCTGAACATCAGGAACTTTCTGCCATGCCTCTTCATTGCTACTACTGTTCAAGGCGCTGGAGAGTCATTGGCAGCAGGAGCCCTGATCATTCACTACAGCAATAAGGAGAAGAGCGCTGAACACCTACTCGCAGAGGGTCATATTGTCGTCATTGCATAATTATTTCAGAGTTTTACGAAGTTCACTTCTCTTTTTTTTCTGGATATGCCTTGCGACCGGCCACCAGACGGAACTCTTGTATGGTGAAGAGAAGAGGACGGCAGAGTCTCCGACCGCCCTCAGTGAGGACGATTTGCTGCTTTGCGTCGTTCGTCTTGGCGGAGCGACGCTTTCCGGTAATCTGGTCACCTATTCTGCCCCTCCTGGACTCTTTCTTCCTCTTGGTGAGCTGAGCCGAAGCCTTGAACTCGGCATTACTGTTGATCCTGCAAAAGGAGTCGGATCAGGCCATGTTGCCCTGCCCTCTCAGTCTTTCATGCTCGATATGGCAAAATCCTCCATTATCGTAGACGGCAACACATACCGGTACGACCCGAAGCTGGTGGTAGCCCTCACTGACGATATCTATGTCGAAAGCAGATTGCTTGCCGAATGGTTTGCCATGCGCATCGATGCCAACCGCCTTGATGCTGCAGTCGATATTCGTCCGTTTGAACCGCTTCCTATTCAGCAACGCATGGCGCGCAGCCAGCGAGGCTCCAATACATGGGGCTATGGCAGCTACAATGATCCCGGCTATCCGCTGTTGAACACTCCATTCCGCCTCCTTGCCGGCCCGAGCATTGACATCTCCCTCTCCTCCTCACTGACCGGAGAGGGGACAGCTAACATTACTCCAGGAAACAGCAGCTTTTACACCCGCCTCTCTGGTGATCTCCTCTGGATGAGCGGAAGACTTGATCTTTCAGGCCATATTGCTGGCGCCGGCAAATCGATTATCGGAGTTGACAACGGCACCATGATCCTTGAACGGACAAGCCCGACGGGCGGCATATTGGGAGTACTTGACGCTCGCAAGATTGCCATCGGGGATATTCAGCCCGAAACACTTCCACTGATAGGCAACAGTGTCGGAACCGGCATCATGGTAAGCAGTTACCCGATCAATCAATCCTCTTTTTTTGACAAGCTGACCCTGAACGGTTTTCTTGCAAAGGGTTGGGATGTAGAACTCTTCAGCAATGCAAACCTGCTCGACTACCGCCCATCAAACCCCCGTGAGAGCTATTCATTTGCCGATATCCCACTCATCTATGGTCTGAATGAACTGCGACTTGTTTTCCATGGCCCCCAGGGCGAGCAGCGGGTTGAACGGCATATCTACAATGTCGGACGCAACATGATCGAACCGGGTAGCTGGAACTATCAAATAACAGCAACCAACGCAACACAACGTTCGCTGCTCGCATCACCAGATGGTGATCCAGCGCCCCTCATGACCTGGAAGAGCACACTTGGCGTGAACAAATGGCTCACTGCAACCAATTATCTCGCATCAGCGCTCATCGACGACGAACGTCAGACGTTTGCCGGAGCGGGGTTCAGCGGTTACCTGAAAATGATACAGCTCGATCTGCAGATAGCCCGCAATCTTGCCACCAGTCGGTTGGCCAGGCAGGCAGGTATCCAGACACGATTTGGACCATTAACACTCTCCGTCCTGATGCAGGAGTATGATAAAGATTGGCATACAACAACCGGGACTCTTTCATATCTGAAAAAAGAGGATATCCGCATCGACGGCCTGAACCCCTTTTTCTTTTTGACAAACTCCCGATTCTCGATGACGTTGGCCCAGACAGAGTTTGATGAACTGCGGAAATCGAAGAGTGCCACCATGACCAGCAGCAACCGGACTTGGGGTATTGATCATACACACACCGTTACACTGGAACGAATGCTGGATGGTGACACAGAAAGTGATGCCCTTTCTGGCAGCTCATATGCAAGCATGACACGCCAAAACCTCTCACTCAGGGCTGAAATTGGATACCAGCTCCTTCCTGAAAGAGTCATCAGCACCGTTGGAGGTACCTGCGAACTGCGCCTCAAGCATGAATGGCTGCTTCTCAACAGCATTACCTACACACCGCTTGGCAAAACCCTGACTGCATCAACAGGGCTCAACCATACCTTCAAAAAGATGGCAATGGGAGTTACAGGTAACTATACCAGTGGCGGAGCATGGGGTATCGGTATCCAGCTCTCGACGAACCTCAGTCATGAGCCAAAAAGTGGTCAATGGAATATCGATGGAAGCCTGAGCAGCCAGCAGGCAGGAATCTCCGCCCAGGCATACCTCGACAAGAATCGCAACAGGGAGCTGGACCCCGATGAGCCCGAAATCAAGGATGCCGGTTTTTTTGTCAATCAACAAAGCAATCCCGCACTCACTGATGCAAAGGGTATCGCTTTTATTCAGGGAATTTCTCCCAACATTCTGACGGATATCACCATTTCACCCTCAACACTTAAAGAGCTGCTTTGGGTGCCTGCCGACAAAGGGGTACGTGTGGTACCAAGACCAGGTTATCCTCTCCCGGTAAAATTTCCCGTATGGGTCACCGGTGAAGTGAGCGGTACCGTTTTCAACAAGAAAGAGGGCATTGAGGAACCTGCGTCCGGTATCACCATTGAAGCTGTTGACAAGGAGGGAAAGGTAGCTGGCAAGGCCCGGTCAGAATATGACGGTGTTTACATTCTCGGAGCGCTCCCCACCGGGAACTACACCTTGCGCGTATCACCCGAACAGGCCGCAAAACTTGGCACTACAGCGCCATTCAAGGAGCTGGTCATTCCAGCCGAAGGAGCATATATCGACAATATCAATCTGGTACTTGAGCCGCTAACTGTTGAACCGGGCATTGAAACACCTGTTGAATCGAACGGGAAGGCTCCAGTCGACTCCGGCAAAGAGAAATCACTTCAAACTCCCCTGCTGCCCTGAAATAAAAACTATTATCATATCAGGATTTGTTTTCTTCAAAATCTGTTATAGATTTGCGTATGGGGGTATGAATTTATCCTGACATTTGTTCCGCATTAAGGTTATTATACTTTATTGTTATCCTTTTCAGAGACGCAGCCTCCGTCATGGAAGTTAAATGGGAGGTTCCCCATGAAAAACAGAGTTGTAGTTCTCTTCTCCCTTTGGGCATTGTTCTCCTCCGGGAGTGTGGCACAGGCTGCCGAAGGCACCGCCACAGCAACAATCGCGCCCGGAATCTCCAGTGCCAAAAACACATCAACACCCACCCATGGCGATCTGGCTTTTGGAGTCATCATTCCAAGTGAATCAGTAGGAACGGTGACCATCAATCCATCAACCTCCGATCGAACAAATTCGGGAGGAGTGCAGCTCGTCTCCTCAGTCTCCGGGCCAGCATCATTCAATGTCACCGGTACGGCAAACTCTGCCTATAATGTTACACTGCCAAATACAGGAATCACGATCTCCAACGGGAGTAGCAGCATGGTGGTAAACAGCTTTACCGTCTCACCAGCCTCAAACACCCTGAAACTGAATAGTGAGGGGCTCTCTGCATTCAATATCGGCGGAAAGCTGGAGGTCTCTGCAAACCAGCCACCGGGGAACTACACCGGAACCTTTGATGTAACCGTAGCTTACCAGTAAACCACCCTTCCGCGCAATCCCCAACGAAAGCAGATAATTGAGCAGGAATGAACTGCGTCGCCAAACGCGATTAGCGAAGCAACAAGCAAAACGAATCTGACCAGCCACTCCCTCCGCATTTTCTACCACAATGTAGATCGCCCGATAATTTCTACCATTTTGTAGCCCTTTTTGGTCATCCTCAACCAGAAAGAGAAAAGGGAACCTCTTACAAATAAGTATTTTATACCTTTTTCCACCTTCCGGCACGATAATTGCAATATAAAGGAAGGGGAAGTGAAAAGAGTTTGGAAAAACCAACATAACGAGAAACATCATGGCCACAACAAGCACCATATATGGCGACCTTTCCGGTGTCGAGTTCCGCACCCTCTTTTCGAACGGCAAAACGGATGGCTGCCTTGTCACCGAGCCAAACAGCTTGAGCACCCCTTATGGCACGCTGGTGCCTCAATACGAAGCCGAGGACATGGGGCGACGCGCCGTCAAGCCGATGTACTTTTACAAGGATGGCGCTCTGAAATCAATTGCCCTGCAATCGCAAACCATGCTTGAAACACCGGTCGGCGCCATCCCGGCGGAGCTGGTGACCTTCCATAAAAATGGCAATATCAAACGGATCTTTCCACTTGACGGTAAACTGAGCGGCTTCTGGTCGTGGAAGAACGAATTTGCCCTTGCCACCACCCTCACCTTCAGTTCGCCTATAGGAACCCTTGCCACCAAGGTGATTGGTTTGCAGTTTTACGAAAGCGGTGCGCTCAAAAGCATCACTCTCTGGCCGGATCAAACCCTGACCGTAAAGACGCCGATGGGTGAAATCACCGTGAGAAAAGGGCTGGCTTTCTATGAGTCAGGCTCAATCCGCTCTTTTGAGCCACTCAAAAAGATTGACATCCTTACGCCAATCGGGGTGATCTCCTCCTACGACAACGAACCGAACGGGATTCACGGCGACATTAACTCTGTCCAGCTTGCAGAAGACGGCTCCATAGAGGCGCTGAGTACTGTTGACCATGCCATCCATGTTTCTGTGCTGGATAAAGAGGGCGCGCTCTTCCATCCCGGAGTAAAGAACAACGTCTGCGGTGATGAGCGGAAGGTAAGCGTTCCCATGAAGGTGCGCTTCGAAAACAGACGGGTCATCTTTCACGACAATCCCGCCTTCTCATTCGACATTAAAGAGTGCCGGTTTGAAGTACGGATGATGGACAGTGCAACAAAAGAGCCTGCTTATTCCTGCTCAGAATAAAAGGGTTAGAGGCAGGAAACGCCAATTAACATCAACGCTTTCTGCCTTTTACAGAGAGTTCGTCACTACTGGCTTGACCGCGTTCACACCCGCCATCCAGCCGGTGGAGAATGCGGCCTGCAGGTTATAGCCGCCAATCTCACCGGCGTAGTCGAGAAGTTCGCCACAGAGAAAAAGGTTTGGAACAACCCTTGAGCACATGGTTTTGGGGTTCACCTCCCCCAGCGAAACGCCTCCGGCTGAAATTTCCCCCTGATCAAGCGGCACATCGCGTACACTGCCAAGCGGAAATCGCTTGAGCGTTGAGAGGAGCGACTGCCGTTTTTCTTTCGCAAGTCCGCTCCAGGTCACATCATTCCCAAGGCCTGCATGGCGCATAAGAAAGGGTACAAGAGCGGTTGGAATCGTCCCTTGACGAGCCATGCCGAAAGCGCCACTGAGAGGAGCTATCGGACATCCCTGCAGGAATTTGCGTACCATCTGTGCCCCACTCCTGCGAGCCTGGAGCAGCAGCTCAGCCTCAAGTTCAGCGCTGCTCTGTTCCGGAAAGAGATCGGCAAAGAGAGCGCAATTACCTGTTTCACCAATCAGCTCGGCGATGTCGCGTGAAAGCGAGAGTGCAGCCGGACCACTGACGCCGCGATGGGTAAAGAGCAGGTCGCCACGCCGTTCAACACTCCGTCCACCGGAAGTGGCTACAAGGCTGATTGAGCGGAGTGCCAGCCCTGAAAGTGAAGCGGGAGGAGCGTTGAGGGTGTAGAGGGGCGCCAGCGCTGCCGAAGGCTTTTTTATCGAGTGGCCAAGCGAGCGAGCAATCACAAGGCCGTCACCCGTCGTACCGGTTCCGGGATAGGAGACACCACCGGTTGCAAGAATGAGACGATCTGCCGTGAATACCCCATCGGCAGTGGTCACCATAAAAAGTTCACCCTTGCGTTCGACACTCCTGACCCGGCAGGAAAAGTGTGCCTGCACCCGTGACTCCTTCAGCAGCTCCTCAAAGGCACGGGCAACCGTTGAGGCATCCTCGCTGACGGGAAACACCTTTCCGTCAGGCCGCTCTTCACTCTCAACACCCCGAGAACGCAAGAGAGCAAGAAGGTCACTGTTTGAGAAGCTGTAGAGGGCCTGACGCAAAAAACGCGCCTCATTGCGACGCAGAAAACCCTGCTCAAGCAGCTCCGCCGAAGTACCAGTGTGAGTTACATTACATTTACCGCCCCCCGATATCCTGATTTTTGTTCCCGGACGGGGATTCCGCTCAAGAAGGGTTATCGAACAGGAGTTGCCGGAAGCTTTTGCACTCCGACGTGCTGCAATCGCCGCCATCATTCCTGCCGCCCCACCGCCAATAATAAGAATCATCGAGTGGGAGATCTCCGCACTCCTGACTGCCGCTGCTGTTGTTTCAATTCTGCTCATAGTGTGGGTAAAGTTACTCCGTACAGGGAAACGTGCAAGCGCTCTTTTTCATCACTCCTGCGCCTTCACCGACATGCCATCCCTGAGTTCGTTGGTAGGATGCACCACCACCTTCTGCCCCTCCCTGACCCCTGCGAGCACCTGCGCCTGCAAGGTGCCCCTCATACCGATCCTCACGGCTTTATCAACCGCCCTGCCATCCTCAAGAACAAAGAGATGCCAGCCCTCTTTTCCCCTGAAGAGGCTGCTTACCGGCACCTGAAGCACAGCACTCGCTTCACGGAGCACAATGCTTGCCTGGACACGAAAATTATCGCCAAGCAGCGGTTCGTTGCGGCTGAGAAGCGCCACAATGTTCACCCGTTTCTCTTCAATCCCGAGTGCCGATGTTTTGGTAAATGCCGCCGGATCAACCGTTTTCACCACTCCCTGCAGCTCCCTTTCACCGCCCCAGTCCATAATCACCACCCGGTTTCCCGGCTTTACCCTGATGGCGTCGGAAGAGAGCAGATCAATCACAATCTCAATCGCCGAAGGATCACCAATATCAACCAGTGGTGACCCGGCACTCACGACCCGTTCACTTTGCTCATGGATACGGAGCACCCGACCATCAACCGGGGAGAGTACCTTCACCGGCTGCCCCGCTACCTGGCGATCAACAAGGGCCTGAAGCGCTCCAAGGTTATAACGGGCAGCCTCAACCCCTGAGCGGGCCGCATCACGCTCTTTTCGCAATGTTTGAGCCTCATTCTCTGCAAGTTCATAACTCTCTTTTGAAACGGCCCCCTCACCATAGAGATTACGGTAACGACCGAAACGGCGTTCAGCCTGCACAAGGGTGAGATCAGCCCTGCGTTGCCGGGCAATCGCCTCGTCAAGAGCTGCCCGGGCTGACCCCGCCCGTGAAGAGGCTTCACGATACTCACGGCTGTCGAGCTGGGCAGGAAGCAGTGAGGCCACCACGCTCCCCTTCCGGACATGGTCGCCCTCTTCAAGCTCCACCCTCACCAGCTTTCCGCTGACCGGTGCGGCAAGAACAAAACGGTCATTCACGCGGGTAACTCCCTCCCCTTCAAGCGTTACCTGCAAGGGGCCACGACTGACCACACCCGAATCTACAGGAAGCGGAGAGGGGCGGAAAACAAAAAAAAGAATGAGCGCTGCCACGGCAACCGAGATCCCTGCAATGCGCTGTGTTTTCGAAAATACCATAATCTATTCCCTTGTTTTTAAAACCTCGACAAGATCAAGCTCCGTAAGCCGCTTTCTGACCAGGAGAGCGGAGACAACCGAGACAAGAACAATAACCATAAAGGCAAAGAGAAAGTTAAAGGCGCTGAACACCAAAGGGAGCCGATAGAGTTCTGAACTGAGCGCATGGGCGAGCAGTGCAGAGAGCCCGATACCAATCAAAAAGCCAAGCGGTACGGCAGCACTGGTAAGCAGAGCCTGTTCACCAAGCAAAATAAAGGAAATTTCCCCTTTTGTCATACCGAGCACCCGGAGGCTTGTCAGTTCTCGTGCCCGCTCGGAAAGCGAGATGCGGGCGCCATTGTAAACCACCGCAAAGGCAAGCACACAGGCAAAAGAGGTGAGAATGACGGTCGAGGTGTTCATACTCTGGGCAATCAGCTCATCAAAACTCTCCTTCATCGCCTTCAGCATCATGATGCCGGAAACTCCCGGCATACCCTTGAAGGTTGTGTAGAGCTTCCCGGCCTTTGCCTGATCAAGACGCAGATATGCCGCATTCAGAGCCCCGCCATCGCCTGCCAGACGGTTCAGCGCACCAAGGTTCATGTAGGCCGAGAGGCCAAGAATTTCATCAATGGTTCCACTGACAAGAAGCTCGGCATGACGCTGCCTGCCCTGCAGAAACTCGATCTGCAGCTTGTCGCCCGGCCCAACACCAAGAAGCGTCGCAAGCGTTGAGGTCAGCACAATGCCGTCAGGAGGCAAGCTGCACTGTCGGTTTGCCTTGTCAACCAGCCGCTGCAACCCCTCGGCAGACTCCATTCCCTTGATCGACTGCCGACGGATACGATGACCGAAACGCATCTTCACCGGCTCTTCACGATAATATTCATGTTCAAGCACACCGTCAAGCGACGCAATGGTATAGCGTACCGAAGGAGGCATGGGATTATTGAAAATCACGGTAACATCCTCGCGATGTTTGCGGGTAAACTCCACCTGAATCATCCGGTCAAGAGAGTCATAGGTATAGCGACCGGCAATGAGAATCGCGACAGAAAGGGAGGTCATCAGCACAGAAAGCACGGCTTTCCAGGGGCGGCGCTCCAGGTTACGCACAATAATCCGCAGTGATACCGGAATTTTTTTTCGCAACGACTCTCGATCAAATATACCCGGCTTGTAGAGCACCGGGGAGTCCGGGCGCATCGCCTCAGCCGGAGGAAGCTGCACCGCCTTGCGCACCGCACCAAGCGCGCCAAAAATGGCTGCAGCAAAACTCAAAAGAACCGAGAGGGCAACATCCTCGAAACGGAAGTAATAGACCAGCTCCGCAAAATTATAGAAATCGGCATAGATGTTCATCAGCCCCCTGCCAAGCCACGCTCCAAACAGCGTACCCACAACCGCCCCAAAAGCGGTAGGAATCATGGCAAACCCCAGATAGTGCAACCCGACATCCTCATTGGAGTAGCCGATAGCCTTGAGCACGGCAATCTGGTCGCGCTGGGTGGCAACAATACGGCGAAGCACAATATTGAGCAGAAAAACTGCCACAGCGAGAAAGACAACCGGAAGAAAGGTAATCTGAATGCCGACCTGCTTGATCTCATCGACAATGAATCGATCGGAAAGCTGCTCGCTGCGTCCATAGGCACCAAGCGAACCATAGCGTTTAAAGAGAGTGTCGAGACGCATGATGACATCTTTTTCCGATGCCCCATGAGCAAGCGTCAGCGAAAGGTCGTTGAACGCTCCGCTCATGTCGAGCGCAGACTCCAGCGAGCGACGCCCCATCCAGAAAATCCCGAAACGCCGCTTGTCGGGGAAAAAGGAGCCGGGCTGCACCTCATAGATATATTCGGGTGAGAGCCCCATGCCGACAATCAGCAGACTCCGCTTTCGACCGTTAATCACCGCACTGATCCGGTCGCCGGGAACAAGGTGGTTAGCTTCGAGAAAGGGCTTGCTCGCAATCACCTCATCAGGTTTGCCCGGCTCGATATAGCGCCCTTTTTTCAGAAAAAGATCATTCAGCATCGGCGTACGATAGTCGGGAATCGAAACCAGCCGGGCTGTAGCCGGTTCGTCCAGCCCCGGAACATCGAGGGTAACGTCAGCCGTAATGCGAGTGCTGACCGATGCCACCCCCGGAATACGACTCACCGTTTCGCGGTAAAACTCCGGTGCACGCTTCACCTGCACAAAAACATCCGCAAAGCGATAGCTGTTGTAATAGCGCTGCCGCGAAACCTCAAGTGAATGCTTCACGCTGCTCATGGAGACAAAAACCGAAATACCGCAGGCCACCACCGCCGCAACAGCAAGCATCTGACCCTTGAGGCGCATCAGTTCGCGCAGTAGCTTTCTCTGAAGTTGTTTCATCTGAACTCTCTACCAGACCAGTTCAGAAGGTGACAGCCGGGTAAGGTTCCTCCTCTCCTCAGAAATTTCCCCGCTCCGCAGACGCACAACCCGGTCAGCCATCCCCGCAATCGAAGCATTATGGGTAATAACAAGCGTTGTCGTACCGATTTCCCGATTGACCTTCTCGATCACATCAAGCACCAGTTTTCCCGTCTGGAAATCAAGCGCCCCGGTAGGCTCATCACACAGCAACAGCTCAGGCCGCTTCGCAACCGCCCGCGCTATCGCCACCCGCTGCTGCTCCCCGCCGGAAAGCTGTGCTGGAAAATGGTTCAGACGATGGCCAAGATCCACCAGCCGCAAGGCCTCCTCTGCAGGCATGGGATTATCGGCAATCTCGGTCACAAGCTGCACATTTTCAAGCGCCGAAAGGCTTGAAATCAGATTGTAGAACTGGAACACAAAGCCAATCGAACGACGACGATAGGCCGTCAGCTCCGCCTCCGTGGCCGCAGTCATCTCTCTCCCATGAAAAAAAAGTTTCCCCGAAGAGGGCACATCAAGCCCCCCGATAATATTAAGCAGCGTCGATTTCCCGCTCCCCGAAGCCCCCAGCAGCACCGCCAGCTCCCCCGCATGAAACTCAAGCGAAATATGCTTCAAAGCATCAACCCGCACCTCCCCCATCATATAAAACTTCGACAAATCACTAATCCTCAACACAGGGGGACGTTGTTGACTATTAGCACTTACGTCAACAGAGGAATCAACCACTTGAGAACTTTTCATTTCAATAGGGGGACGTTGTTGACTACGTGTACTTGCGTCATCTTACAAATTCAAGGAACCTTCCGTTTATATCAGGTGATCGGCAGGGTCGCCGTTGTCAGGAGGTATAGTATTGCCTGAATTCATCCGACGGTTCCCGATCAGAGTAGATGTAGAGAGCTGTTCCAATGGGATCGATAATCGAAAATCCCCGGTCGCCCCATGGATGATCTTCAAGCGGCATGGCCAGTGCAACCCCCTCGCTCACAAGCCTTGCATATTCTGCATCGACATCGTCAACCCTGAAGTTGAGCATAACCCCCTCTGCACCGTATTCAACCATACCATCCTGCGGCTGCATGAACTGAATCGAAGAGCCATCGCCTCCAATACGCATGTTGAGATACCAGCCGCAATCAAAAATGGCTGTTGCCGAGAAGTGTCGCTGGTAAAAATCGCGGCAGGCATCCACATCCTTTGTGACAAAACAGGGTGATAACTCCCGTGTGTTCATATGCCCTCCTCCATCTATTTCTTTGAATAATTTATTTTATTGCTTGCGTTTATACTTCAGCCTGAAGTTCAACCATGCCTCTGGGTTCAATCGCACATAAATCCTAGGCAACCTCAGAAAATGAGCTGCAACCAACGTGCAAGCTGTTTGCTTCGTTGACACCTACTCCACAAGGAGTGCAAATAGATCTGATTTTGCTGCCTTTTTATCGAACGTCAACACCTGTTCACAGCCGGACGATACAGCATCAAAGGCGATCAAGAGATCCGAAAGATCAAGATTATTTTTGCGAGCATCTGCAATAAAAGAGCTTACGGCTGACTGAGCATCAAAGACAAGAATGGGAAGCAGCAAAAGCTCTCCAAGAGCATCAAGAATTTCTTGCCGTTGAATTTCATAAGCAGAATCGAGCACCCAGATCAGTTCAAGAAGAACAGGAATTGAAACAAGGAAAGCTGTTTTCTCCGTCTCGGCAGTTTTAAACAACCGATAGACACGATCAGCCTGCCCGGCATCGTCACGGACAAGAAATCGGACAAGAATATTGGTATCGAGGGCATTCACAACTCTTGCTGTCGGAATTTTTGCCGAATCGCTTTATTGATGGCCTCAGTTGAAAGAGCTTTTCTTTCCGGATTATACAGCTTACCAAAAAGCTCATCAACATTTTTCTTAATTGGAGTGACAACGATGTGTCCCCCATGATCGCATGAAAAATCAAGCTTGTCTCCCGAATGCAGTCCAAAAATCTCACGAACCTCTTTCGGTATGGTCACCTGACCTTTGCTTGTCAGTGTTGCAATAGACATCTAAACCCTCTTACTCTTTACATTAATTCTTACATAACAGTAAGGAACAATAACAAAAAAAAGCACAAAAAGTTTCGATACGAAACAAATGAAAGTTCAGTTCACGGGAAGCATGGCATGAGCCTCTCATTCGGGCAAAGTAATATCCCCAATGATACTATTGAAATCAACCGGAAAAGAGGGTTCAATGTTATTGAAGCTGTCCCGTCCTTCAGGCATGGTGTGAATCCCTTTCGGCAGACTCTCATGCTCAATGATGTATTGACGAAGATAATTGGTGAGACGGTAATAGCCACTCGGCTTACCGGTAGACTCAAGTATCGGCTTGCCTACGGCCCAACCCTCAACGATTTGCTCAATTGTTGCCTGGTAGAGAGCCCTTTTCCGGTTTCGCTCCAGGCTTTCCTGCTCTTCTTTCCCCATTGCAGCGGCACTGGAAACCGTTTTTTTTGAAACAGCAGACATTTCTGTATCCGGATTTAATGGTTTAGTATTTAAAGTTGAAAACAAAATATAAGAATAAGCGCTCTTTTTCTCTGTATCAACAAGACAAGTGCTTGAGAATCTTCTGCTGATCGCTCTTGCAACCCCTGAAATATTGCTATTTTCCATGAATTTTCACGACGAACCTGCCGGGTGGCTTCAGCTTCAGCTTCGGCGCGTCCTTTTTCCAACCCTGCTCCAAGCTTATGAACATCAACATGTTCGTTATCATTCCCGTCATGCTTCTTATTGGCATGATCGCCGGTAGTGCAATCGGCTTTTTCCTTGCAAAAAAAAATTTCGCAGGCCAGAGAGGAGTGGTTACGATCGGAGCATCAACCGTCAGCGGACGGGGAGCGTTTGCCCTGAAAAAGATCAGTGAGGGCGACATTATTGAGCGCTGCCCTGCCCTTGAGGTGACCGATCAGGACGTCGGGGGTGAACTGCTGAACTATGTCTTTTACGGCAGCACAGAAAGCGCCCGCCTTGTGGTGATGGGCAACGGTATGCTCTTCAACCATTCATCGACACCCAACGTCGCTTACTACCGAGAGCAGGGAGCACTCGGGGTGGAACTTGTCCTCTATGCGTTACGCAATATCAACGAGGGTGAAGAGCTCTTCTACACCTACGGAGATGACTGGTGGAGCACCAGGGCATGATGCACAAATTCACAACCGCTTTGAGAGAATCCGTTTCATGGCGGCATGGTCAAGCACAACGGCATTGCTTTTGCTGCGGGTAGCAGTGACAATACCATCAAGATCTTCCAGATTGAGCCCATAACTGCGCAACCGGGGAAAAGAGAGGCTCTCCTGCCACTCTTCAAGCGTTTCGACCAGACGTTCGCAGCCTGCAGGAACATCCTTTGCGGCAACTCCCGAGAGTATGACGCCAGCTTTGGCATATTTCTGCAAAGCCGGGTGACTCCCATCAATTGCGCGGAGTTGAGCGACATTCTCCCTTGTCGCTTCAGCAAGCAGGGTGGCGCAGAGTGTGCCGTGCGGTATGTCGATCAGGCCACCCACAGACGAAGCAAAGCCGTGCACAATCCCGAGACCGGCATTGGCAAGCGCAATACCCGACATCAGTGCGGCATAGGCAACGTCACCCCGCACAGCGCTGTCGCCTGAGCAGACAGTGCAGGCGGAAAGAAAGGAGCGACTGAAATGTTCAAGGCCGCTGCAGGCAAGGGCATCGGTATAAGGCGTAGCAAAGGGCGACGTATAGGCTTCAAGAAGCTGGGTACAGGCGTCCATCCCTGATGCCGCCGTTAATTCCGGTGAAACGGTCACCATGAGTTCAGGATCAACAAGGGCGATATCGGGCACAAATGCTGCATGGCGGAGAGAACGCTTGAAGCCGTTCCGGCCAACCCGGCTGATGACCGCATTGTTCGTCACCTCGCTTCCGGTACCCGATGTTGTCGGCACAGCAATGAAGGGCACCTTACGCCCGTCATGCTGCATGAAACCCTCCTGCCCCTCGATAAAACGCTCAACCGGAAGATCATAACGCAACATGGCCGAAATGGCCTTGCCTGCATCAAGCACACTGCCCCCACCGACCGCCAGAACAGCATCAACAGAAAATTCACGGTAATATGAAACAGCGCCGTCAACAAGTTCCGGAGAGGGTTCCCGGTCAACGACAAGATGAAAGGAGTGTAAACCGTCACGGTGCAATCCATCAAAAAGAGAGGTTAAACGGCCTGACCGCTGCAAAGCTCGACTTCCGGTGACTACCAGAATATTTTTACCAAAGCTTCCGGCAAGTTCCGCAAGCCGGGAAAAGCGCCCGGCACCGAAATAAATTGACGGGAGCGGCAGCAGGGTGAAATCAAGGGGAGAGGTTATTGTAATCATAAGAGATAAATTGTCAGATATCACGCTTATACACATCTCGCCGATGGGCAATTCTCAAAATGATAACCTCTTCATCCAAAACACAATAAATTACACGGTAGTCACCAACCCGATATTTCCGAAGGCCAACAAAACGTCCTTTAAGAAGCGGATTTGACTTTGGATTCTTGACAAGTTCTTGCTCAATCTGATCATAAATCCGTTGTGCATCCAAACGGGATAACTGCCGTAGGTCGCACTGAACCGACTTCTTGTAACCAACACTATATGCCAAGAGAGTCCCTCATCTCTTTGTCCGAAATAACAGGATCATCCGCATCATGAAGCCGGTCATAGGCTATCTGAAGATCAGAAACCTCCTCAACCCAGGACTCCAAAGCCTTCTGTATAATGAAGGAACGACTTCTCTCGCTCTCTTTCGCTATCCCCTCCAACCGCTTCACCAGCTCATCCGGCAATCTCACCGATATCGCAGTATTCATAGTATCAAGCCCTCCTTATCTTCAATTGCATTGAAATATCTTTTCACGTATTACAATGTAATACAATCAGTCTGAGAGTACAAACCGCTCCATCACCCTGCAGGAGGAGTCAAAATCCTCCTGCGAAAAAATTTCGAGGGTAAAAACCCTGCTTTGTACAGGCGCATCCGTGAGTGCTTTCATCACCAGATCAAGCGCTTCAGGCTTCATGAAGGAGAGAGAGTTGTGATCCTTTCCCTCAAGCGTGCCATGCATGTGCAGCACCCTGGCATAAGGCAGGTAACGCTCAAGATACTCTGCGGTTGGAAAGCCGTAGAACTCAAGATGGCCAACATCGAGCGTAACGGAGAGGCCGAACGCTTCGACCACAGGCCAGACAAGCTCGAAGGGGTAGTTGAGATTTTCAGCACAGAATTCTGATGCCGGAACAGCGGTACCCTTCAGAAGCATCGAAATGGAATCGTGAAGTGCCTCCGTAAAGAGTCTCTTTTCATCTGCAGAAAATGCGTTGATATCGACACCCGGCCCCGCTTCGAAATGCATGACATAGGCTGATTTCGGCAAATCGCGGGTCAGCTCGATAATTCTCAGGCATTTGCCGACTGAGCGTTCCCGCTCACTGCGGTCAGGATGGCCGAGATAGACGTCAAGCGGCAGGTGCACCGAATAGGTCAGTGCAGAGGCTTCGGCAAGTTCCGCCAGCTTCTGCATATCCCCCGGAGAGGGCAGGTTGCTGAATTCATCCGACTCAAAGAGTACCAGCTCAATATCGTCCACCTTATCCTTGAGAAACTCAACATTAGGAATGATATCAGCAGGAATGATGTAGGAACTTGTCCCGAAACGAAAGGGAAATTGCTGTTTGCAGATCATGATTTTCAGTGGTGTAATTGTTGCTGAAGCTGGGCTACCAGCTCATGAATGGAGTGCCAGTTGAGCGCGCCGGAACGCTTCAGACGGGCGGCGAAATCAACAGCCGCCTTTCCCTCGGTATAGTCCCTTTCGCCGATACCGGCGGCAAGCAACACGGTTTTGCCTCGTTTGAGCGCCTCTTCGGCAAGCTGAAGATTGACCAGATTTCCTGAACCAAAAGGCACCTGACTGAGCACCACAGCGTCAGCATTCGTAATCATCTCCATCGCTTTTGCAATGGCCGCAGCGCCGACCGGCGAAAAAGGCTGTTCAAGCACAACGGGGATGTTGAGCGCCCTGGCCGCTTCGGCATCAGAATCAAGGCGATTTAAAACACCGCTGGTCACCTCGTACCCCTCAATGAGGAGCCTGCGATAAAGCTCAATGCCGCTTCCCCCGCCAGCAATAACATGAACACTCCTCTCCAGCTTCCGGCGCCGCCTCAGACTGTCAATCGCTCCCGATACCTGAAGATAACCGGTATAGGGATCCTGCTGCACCGTAAGGTCGCAATCATAGACCCGGCTCAGCAATGCAGGCTCCAGCACCTCGGCTGGCGTTCCCGCTTTTGCAACGGTGCCAGCCTCCATCAGCAGAAATCGGTCGGAGATTCCGGCAGAGAGCGTCAGGTCATGGCTCACCAGCAGAATGGTCATCCGCTTTTCGCGGTTCAGGTTCATCAGAATCTGAAGCACCTCCTGGCGATGGTTGATATCGAGGTGGGAAATTGACTCATCGAGCATGATGATTTTCGGCTCCTGTGCAAGCACCATGGCGAGGGCAACGCGCTGCTGCTCTCCCCCGCTCAGCTCGGTAAAGAAGCGGTCGCGCAACCCAAGAACATCGGTATAAATCATGGAGCGCTCAACAAGGTCATGATCGAGCGAAGAGGGAGTTCCCCACCACCCCATGGAGCTGATTCGGCCATTCATCACAATCTGGCTGACAGTAAAGGCCATTGGCGAATCGATCTTCTGCGGAACAACGCCGAGCAGGGATGCGCGAACGGCAGGCTTGATGTGCTGAACATCCTGCCCGAAAAGCTCAACCTTGCCTGAGAGGGGTTTCAGCAGTGCGGCTGCGGTTTTTAAAAGGGTACTTTTTCCGCAGCCGTTGGGGCCGATAAGCGAGACAAACTCCCCCTCCTTTACCGTGAAACTCACGTTATCGAGCACCCGTCTCTGCTTGTATCCGGCGGAAACATTCCTGAATGTCAAGGCTTCCTGTTCCATACTATGCTATCCAGGCCTGTTTCATTCTCCGCTGGAGAATAATGAGAAAAAATGGGCCCCCGGCAAGGGCGGTCACCACACCGACCGGTATCTCGATTGGAGCAAGCAGGGTACGGGCCACGGCATCACACAAAACCAGAAAAGCTCCCCCACCAAGAGCGGCGAGAGGAACAAGCTTGCGGTGATCCGGTCCGAAGAGGGCCCGCATGACATGGGGCACAATAAGGCCGACAAAACCGATCATGCCGGAAAGGGAGACGGCGGTTGCGGCAAGCAGCGTTGCAAAGAGAAGGCCGATGACAATCACAAAGTCGGCACGCAATCCCTGATAATGGGCCATCTCGCGACCAAGTGCAAGCGCGTTGAGCTGAGGAGAGAGAATCCAGATTCCGCCAAGACCGGCAAAAATAAGACCAGCGGAGAGGAGTTGCTGGCTGGCGGTGACCGGCTGCAGACTGCCGAGCATCCACCAGATAACATTGTGCATCCCCTCAACACTTGCCGTAGAGACCAGAAACATGACGATGCTTGAACAGATCGAGCTTACGATAACGCCGCTGAGAATCAGGCTGTACACAGAGGGCTGGCCACTCGATCCCTGGCTTGCAATCCCATAGACCACCATCAGCGTCAGAACAGCAGAAATAAAGGCGACAACTGGCAGACCGAGAGTGGTTAGCAGACCCGACCCGGCAAGAATGGTGAGGGTTGCTCCAAGACCGGCCCCGCCGCTGACCCCCAAAACATAGGGCTCGGCAAGAGGATTGCGCAGAAGCGCCTGAAAGACCACACCGGATGCCGAGAGCGCTGCACCGGTCATCATCCCCATCAAAAGACGGCTGAAGCGGAGCGAAAGAATTGCGTTTCCCGATGGTGATTGCATATCCGGAATGCCGATACCGGATGGACCGAGAAGCATGGAGAGGGCGAGCAAAAGGAGGAGAGCCGCAAAAAAGAGCACAATCCTCACCGTTGTCCTCACCTTGCCTTTACCGGTAAAGCTGTTATCAGCGCATATCGGAGAACCCTTCATGCCCATCAGTTTTCCACACCCTTTTGTGCCGGAATCCCCTGTTCATAACCATGCTTGATCATCTTCATTTCTGTAACCGTATCGGCGGCAGCAACAAGCGCTTCCGGAGCATTTCTGCCCGTCATCACCACAATCTTGCCACTCCCTCCTTCGGAACGGAGCGCCTCAAGCAGAGGATCAAGGGGGATAAGATTCTGGCCAAGAGCGAAACAGAGTTCATCAAGCAACACAAAGTCGAAATCAGATGCATGCAGCGCGGCGATGGCTGCATCAAGCCCTTTACGCGCCGCAATCCGGTGCAGTTCCATTTTCGGACTTTCAGGATCTCTCGGAAGAAATCCCTCGCCGAACTGCTCCCATTCCACCCCGTCAAGATTGCGGAAAAATTTCTGTTCGCCAACCGAATCGTCAGATTTAACAAACTGGATCACTCTGGCACGCATACCGTGGCCCAGCGCTCTTGCCAGCATCCCGAATGCCGCTGTACTTTTTCCCTTGCCGTTTCCAGTGAAGAGCAGAATACGTTGTTGTTTCATAACATCATATATTATTGGGGTTCAACCCGCTGATTGTATCAAAATCCTGATACCCATGCCTGCGCCAAGAAAGAGCACAGCGGTCATCCACATCAGCGCAATACTCTGGCGGATGACAAGTGCGGTGCACTTCCCCGGCTTGACGCCAAGCAGGGGGGCGTGCTCCACAACACCGCCATAACTGCGCTGGCCGCCAAAGGTGACGCCAAGGGCTCCGGCAAATGCTGATTCCGGGTAACCGGCATTGGGACTGGCGTGCAGCCGCGCTCCCTTCCAGACCGATTTGAAGATATCAAAAAACCTGAGTTTGCCGATCACCGCCGCAACAGCTATCAGGATGACAGTCAATCGTGCAGGAAAATAGTTGGCCAGATCATCCAGCTTTGCTGATGCCCATCCGAACTCCAGATAACGCTCATTTTTATACCCGAAGGTGGAATCAAGGGTATTGATCGCTTTATAGGCTATTGCTCCGACCGGGCCAAAAAGCAGCGCATAGAACAAGGGGGCGGTGACTCCGTCAACGGAGTTTTCAGCGACACTCTCTGTTGCAGCAAGCGCTATGCCACCTTCATCCAGAGAGGCCGTATCTCGACCAACCATTAAGGCAACCTTCTGGCGGGCCAGTTCTTTGTCACCCGCTTCAAGCGCGGCCTGTACCGCCCCGGCATGGTCACCAAGAGACCTGACTGCAAACGAGCTGAAAAGCAGGTAGATCCCAACGGCTAACCCTGCCACACGATGCAGTTGGCTGGCCATGGCAATAAGAAGCCAGGCTGATCCGGCAGAAGCGCCCACAACAATGATAACGGCGAGAATCCCGGCCAGACGAAGCGGCAGACGGGTAAGACGCAACCGCTCCTCGGTAATATGGGCAAACCAGCCTATCCACTGAACAGGATGAGAGATCCAGCGAGGATCGCCAAACAGAAGATCAAGCGTAAAGGCTAACGGGAGTATAAACTCATTCATAAAGTTCATAAACGACTCAACAAGATTGTAGTGAAGCGGAAGCTGCCCGGAGGGCATCAAGGAGAGCGCTGTTCTCCCCGGGGCTCCTCACAGCAAAGCGGAAATAGTTCTCCTCAAGACCGGAAAAATTCCGGCAATCCCTGACATAAATACCTTTGCCCTCAAGATAAGGAAGCAATGCATCAAGTGAGCAGCCGCCTTTCCATTGAACCAGGAAAAAATTGGCAGCTCCACCGACAACTCTCATTCCATCAATAGTCGAAAACGACTCGGCGATCCTCTTTCGTTCAGAAAAAATCATCTCACGCAGCGCCTCTTCATAAGCGCCGCACTCAAGCAGCAATGGAGCAACCGACTCGGCAATGGCATTGACCGTCCAGGGCTCCTTGTAGTTGAGCAATCTCCGGATAATGTCGGGATGGGCAATCACAGCTCCAAGGCGCAACCCCGGCAGTGCATAGAATTTGGTGAGCGAGTGCAGCACAATGACATTTTTCAGCGCCAGCACCTTCCCCATCAGGGAGTTGTCGGGGAAAGCAGGAGTAAACTGGATAAAAGCCTCATCAAGAATAAACCACTTGTCGGGAAAACGGCTTGCCAGCGCCATGATCATCTCTGGAGGCGCCTCCGTTCCCGTAGGGTTGTTGGGATTTGCCGCAACAAAAGCGTCGGCATGAAGCAGGGCATCGGCCAGCAGCTCAATGGAGGGCAACTGAAAGCCGTTTTCAGGGGCAAGAGGAAGAAACGTAATCTCTGCGCCAGCCATCCTTCCCGCCCTTTCGTACTCGTAAAAGGAGGGGGTGAGCAGCAGAAGACGGCGAAGCCCGAGAGCCCTCGGAAGCAGGTAGATCCCTTCAATCGCACCATTGAGGGGAAGCACCATAGCGCCATCGAAACCAAACTTCCCTTTATAAAACGTTTTTATACCCTGGCCATCAATCGAAGGATAGGCCTGAAGAGCAAAAGAGTCGAGCGAAAGAGCGCCAAGAGGAGGAGAGAGGGGACTGATATTGACGCTGAAATCAAGCGCCGTCCCGCTCACCTGAGCAGCATGATTGAGGTTCGCCCCACCATGCTGATGATGATAGAGAGTGGTCATGAATGCACCTTGTCAATGATGGTAAAAATTTTGTTCAGGTCAAGGTGGCTGGAGAAGTGATCCGCAAGCAGTTCATAGCTCTCCTGACGACCCTTTTCATGCTTTTGGAGCCTGTATGATGGTTCCAAAAGAGAGAGAAACCACTGCTTGACAGACGATTCATCGAAAAGAGCATGAAAGTAGCTGCCCATTACCCTGCCGTCACTGCTCACCGCTCCGTCAAGCTCATCCTCCGGGCGGTTGTTCCGAGCCGTTACCCTGATGAAAGGCGTGCAGAGATCGGAAACAACACTTCGGCCCATATGAATCTCATACCCTGAAGCTTCTGCGCTTGTTCCGATAACAGTACCCCTTGCATTTGCAAGGCATTTATCCTGTTCAAGCACCGTTTCAACATCGAGCAGTGCGAGTGCCTTTGTTGTGCCAGCAGAACCTTCAACCCCATAAGGATCAGCAATGGAGTTCCCGAGCATCTGGTAACCTCCGCAAATACCCATGATGATCCCCCCCTCTGCCCTGAAGGCCCGGATTTCAGCCTCCCAGCCAAGTGAGTAAAGCCAGGCAAGATCGCCCCGCACATTTTTTGACCCCGGAAGAATGAGCGCCTTATACCCTTTCAGTGACCTCGGGTAGTGGAGATAGTGCAGCTCAACCGCCGGATCATGCTCAAGCGGCGAAAGATCGGTAAAATTGGAGATATGGGGAAAATAGATAGCTGCAACCCCGATTTTACCCTCTTCAGGGCCGCCTGCAGGATCGACCTTGGCCGAGAGCGGTACGGCATCTTCGGCATCAATGGCAAAGCCCCTGAAATATGGGATAACCCCGAGCACCGGAATTCCGGTCATCGATTCAAGCATCTCCACGCCATCACGAAACAGATCGATATCCCCTCGAAAGCGGTTGATGATAACCCCTTTAACCAGTGCGCGATCTTCGGCAGGAAGAACGGCAAGCGTTCCAACCACCTGACCGAAAACTCCCCCACGGTCAATATCTGCGACAAGAATAACGGATGCGCCAGAGAGTCTTGCTGTTCTGAAATTGACAAAATCGCGGTCGTACAGGTTCATCTCGGCACAGGAACCAGCCCCTTCGATAACCACCACTTCATGGCGCTTCATAAGCCGTTCAAGACTTTCACGGGCAGCCTCAGCCCAGAGGGAGGTATCCCTGAAATAGCCCTTCGCCGTCTCCGTCGAACAGACTTTTCCCTGCAACACCACCTGCGCTCCGGTATCGGAGTTCGGTTTCAGGAGCACGGGGTTCATATCAGCCGTTGGCACAACCCTGGCGGCCTCGGCCTGGACAATCTGCGCTCGACCGATTTCACAGCCGTCCGGAGTGACACCGGAGTTGTTAGACATGTTCTGCGCCTTGTAGGGTGCAACATCGATGCCTGCGTTGTTGAAAATCCGGCAGAGCGCCGTAGCAACAATGCTTTTGCCGACGTCAGAAGCGGTGCCAAAGATGGCAAGAGCCCGTGACTCATGTTCAGCTTTTACCATGTTTCGTGATGGACAAGAGTTTCAAGCTCCATTCTCGGTAGCCAGCCCGCCTGCTCAAGTTCCGGCGTTGCATGAAAAAAGCTGACATAGCCCACGGTGAGATAGGCCACCGGCACAATATGGTCAGGAATACCAAGCGCCTCACGGATATGATCGTGATGGACAATGCTGACCCAGCCAACACCGAGATTTTCAGCCCTTGCCGCAAGCCAGAGGTTCTGCACCGCACAGACCGAACTGTAGAGATCCATCTCCGGGTTCGCTGTCCGCCCAATCACCACCTCCCCGCTGCGCGAACGATCACAGGTGACGCAGATTCCGAGCGCCGACTCCATGATCCCTTCAAGCTTGAAGGTACGGTAAGCATCCTGCCTTTCACCGCCGAACATTCCGGCCGCCTCCGCATGGGCAATCTCAAACCCCTCCTTCACTTTTCGGCGTGTCTCAACATCTTTCACCACAATAAAATCCCACGGCTGCATAAAGCCGACACTTGGGGCATGATGCGCTGCATCAAGGAGGCGTGCTATCACCTCATCCGGCACCATGTCGGGCAGGAACTGTCCACGGACATCGCGTCGGCTGTAAATCACCTTGTAGAGAGCCTCTCTTTCCGCCTCGGTAATGGTCATGTTTGTTGTCAGGTTACTCATGTTCCTCTCATGTCAGTGTCAGAGCGGACAGCAGGGCCATTCATCAATCACCCTTGTTGCCCACAACAACGTATTGATAAAAATGCTTCAAATATCAGCCTTCAATCCAAACACAACGGTACGACCTGGCATCGTGTACCCCTTTACATACTGGTACTGGCGATCAAACAGATTATCGACCTCTGCTTTCAGGGTAATACCCAATCCCTTCTTTCCCTCCGTACCAAGCGAAAATCTCTTCGAAGCTGACACATTAGCGACAGCAAAACTGCCTTTCGTGACAACGAGTCCTGACCAACTACTCTCATAATCCTGAATCATACTCTTTCCGGTACAGGCCACACTAAATGCCGCGCTGAAGCCGTTCATATCACGAAGACGCAGACCGGTACTCGCATTCCACTGCGGGGTATAAAGCAGATGTTTTCCTGTAGCGTTATCCTTGTATTCGAGCAAATGCGTGTAATTGACATAGGGCTCAAATACCCATGAAGGAGAGAGGGCGTTCAGTTTCCATGAAAGCTCCGATTCTATTCCTGAAACCCTTGCACTGCCTATATTGCGATAGGTGAATGAATTTGGTGCGGTTGCAACCGTTTCGATCATCCCGGTATAGTCGGTGGTGAACCAGGTGAAGGAGGAGTTCAGCCCCTTGCTGACGACATCAAATCCCGCTTCCCAGGTATCACTGGTCTCAGGATTCAGATCGGGATTGCCGATATAGATTTTTCCGAAAGAGTTGATCTGGCCAGCCAACTCCCTTGCGGAGGGCATTCTGAATCCCTCAGCATAAGAGCCTCTGAGTTTCAGCACATCAGTGAGATGCCAGGCAAGGCCAGCCTGCTGCGAAAAATTATCACTCGATCTTGAGCTTCCCTCGCCTTCGGCCATATCAACCCTGTAATCATCATAACGAATACCCGCCGTCACAATCAACCGGTCATCGAACAAGCCATATTTACCAAGAAGAAAAGCGGCGGGATTCTCATATTTGCTCCAGAGAGGAACAAGCGTCGATTGAAGGTCATACTGCAGCCAGTCAACACCAGCGGTCAGCCTCAGCGACTCTTTTGAAAAGGTCAACTGGGCCTGTGCGCCTCTCTGGTCAACATCGCTGCTGCTTTTATAGGAGTAGACGGGATCGACATACTGGTATTCATCCATACCGGTAAAATAACGGGCCATCCATGAAAAGCGCTTGTCAGACAATGAACCCTCATAGATAAAATCGAGCGAGTGATTATTATTGACCGTGTAACTGGAAAGATCATTCTGACTCAGATAGGAGGGAGAGCCCGCTTTTTCAACATCGAAAGAGTGGTAGTTTATACCAACCCTCTGTCCCGGCAAAAACTCATACCCAATATTGAAGCTCGCAAGGGTCTGGTCGCTGTAACCGGTATTCAGATACCTTTCATTGGAACCGGTTAAATAATCGCCTGAATCAGAAATTGAGAAGCTGCCTGAAAAATCAAGGTTACCGACTCGTCCCTGAGCGCCCACGGCTGTTTTTGAGTAGTCATTGCTTCCAACGTTCTGTTCGATGAAGAGAGAGGGAGCCGCTTCACCCCTGATTGTAATGACATTAACAACACCTCCTATCGCTGCTGAACCATACTGTACGGCCGCCGGGCCACGAATAATTTCGATGCGCTCAACATTGTCAGTCATGATTTTGGCAAGATTGCCCGTGCCGGCACGACGCCCGTCAACAAGCACAAGCACCTTGCCCATCAGATCGTTACCATGCGATTCACTCCTGAACCCTCTGATACCAACCGAAGTCAAGGTTCCGGGATATTTCTGGATTTGTCCAAGATTCTTTTCGGCAAGCAGTGCACCGAGATCCTGTGCTGAGGAGCGCTCAATTTCCTCCCTGCCGATAATGGTAATGTTGGAGGTCACATTTTTCTTTGGCTCCTCAACTCGGCTTGAAGTAACCACCATCTCCTCTCCGGTAAAGCTTTTTGGCTGCTCTTCAGCCAGAAGCCCCCTGCTGCAAAGCAAGCCGGCCACAACGACGAGAAATACTTTTTTGTTCATTTGTTTTTTTCACCTGTTTTCAGTTTTAGAAATACATCAACTGACAGGGGCTATCTGAAGGCGGTGTGTAACTGACAGAAAACAGTGCCGCTGATTTTTTTGCAACAGGGTTCAGCGAAGAAAAACAGAAGAGCGAAACGGGGGGAACGAAGCCCTGTTGTTTCGGAACGCTCTGCAATATTCCGCCAAAACGACGTGCAAAAAGATCAAATGAAAAGCAATGCAAAAGAGATACAGCTTTGCCCCGACTATAACCCGTAGTCCGATCTTGTAATGCAAAAATAACTGGCAGGTCTCCTGACTATAACGGCTTCATACTGTTGCAGGCCTTCCCGCAGTTTTCCAGGGAGGAAAAGAGTGCAGTGACCTGAAACGACTGCTTTCGACAATCCATGATGGCCATGGAGTGTTATTGGCAGCTTACCGTTGTACAGTTGCGGGTACAGTTTACGATTTTCACGTAATTCCCTATTCTCCGGCTTTTAAACCGGCACCAGCTACGACGAAAGAACAGTGGCCCATTTTAAGAAAATTACCCGAGAAAAAAAACAGAGAAAAACATTCATCGGTGATTAGTCCACCCGTTCAGCATATTTCCTGCCAAAAAAACCCGGCAATCTCCTGCAATAAACAACGCCTCATCGATCTATTCTTCAAACTCGTTGAGGCCTCTGTCAGGACTTTACGTATATTCCGACCCTTTTTATGGGAACACCTATAAAAGAGCCGAGTATAGACGCCCTGACGGAGTCGGAACAACGCTTCAGAGCTTCCCATGAATCATAACGCAATCCTGTATGTTCATGGATACCAGAGCGGCATTCTACGAGAACCCTGTCATTATCGCAGATCGGCAAGCATGGGAAGAGATAAATCTTAAGGATGCCGGAACAATCGAGGTTGAAATAGGCTTCGGCAGCGGTGAGTATCTTCTCAGGAGGGCATCGGAATACCCTGACAGACTGTTTATCGGCATCGAAAAGAAATCCGGCCTGATAACGGAGCTTGCAAAAAAGGTTGCAATCCATAACATCGATAACATCCGACTGCTCGAGTCGTGCGCAAGCAACGCCTTTACCCACCTCTTCCCCGCATGTTCTCTTTCACGGGCTTATTCGCTCTTTCCCGATCCCTGGCCAAAAAGAAGGCATATCAAGTACAGACTCTTTTCGCCGCAATACCTGCGCCTGCTCAACAACCGGCTTATTTCAGGCTGCGAAGCGCTCATCGTGACCGACAGCAAAGATTATTATAACTGGGTGCTGAAGCAGCTCCCCGGCACCGGCTTCGAGGTTGAAAACAGCACCATACCAGCACAATTCGACACCAGATTTGAGCGAAAATGGCTGGAACAGGACTTCCGTACCTTCTTCAGGATTCTGCTCAGGAAAACAGAGCACATCGAAGCCTGAACGCCCCGGCACCGCCAACGATCCCGCCTTCAAAGTCACCGGTTTTAAATTCAGGGGATTATGTTGATTGTGATTGAGAATGTTTTTTCAGGAAAGAACGTCATACGGGGAAGAAGGAGTGCATTCTTCCAGGGTCACCCCCCTTGAACCATGAGAGCCTTCGATAATGATTCACTCAATCAAAGAAACCATCCATGAAAAAATCACTTGTTCTGGCCGCCGCAGGGATCGCTGGAGTGCTGCTCTGCACTCCTGTGAGTAATGCCCATGCGGATCTCAATCTGCACCTCAACATAGGGGGCAGTCCCTCAGTGGTAGTAGAAAGAAGTCCCGACTTCATCTACCTCGACGATTACGGTTTAGCCGTTTCCTGGGGATGGAACTACGATGTCATCCGGTACGACGGATTATACTTCATTTACCGCAACGGCGGATGGTTCCGTTCTCCCTCTTTCCGCGGGCCATGGTGTCGTGTCAGAAATTGGGATCTCCCCTACCAGATCAGAAGACATAATTGGAACGATATCAGGCGTCGCCGCGACCTTGAATACCGCAAACAAGACAGAACCTACTGGAACAGGCATTTCGAGGAACAGAGAATCCGCGACAGACGGCCCGATAGCAGACCTGGTTTCAGACCGGGAGACAGACCAGACGGCAGGCCCGACTTCAGACCGGACAGCAGACCCGATGGCAGACCAGACGGAAGGCCTGATTTCAGACCAGACGGCAGACCCGACCAGAGACCTCAGCCACAGAATCAGCCTCAGGGACGACCTGATCAGAGACCTGATGGCAGGCCCGATTACAGACCGGACGGAAGGCCTCAGTCCCAAGATCAGCCTCAGGGACGTCCTGACCAGAGACCAGATGGCAGACCTGATTACAGACCGGACGGAAGGCCTCAGTCTCAAGATCAGCCTCAGGGACGACCTGACCAGAGGCCGGATGGGAGGCCCGATTCCAGACCTGACGGCAGACCCGACGGCAGACCATAGACAGGAGAGGACTCGACCATAAGCAGAAAGAGAGGGAGCCCTTTCTCCGGCTCCCTCTCTCTTTTCCCGGAATCACCTACCAACTGCCGGACGCACCGCCGCCGCCCGATGATCCGCCACCGCCTGAAAAACCGGATCCACCGGACGACCATGATGAACCAGAACTGCCTGAACTAATCGAAAGTCCGCCGATTGAAGTCTGCCCCTTGGTCTGGAAATCTTTTTGAGCTTTTTTATACCAGTCGGTTTTTCGTATAAAAAGCTTTGTAATCGGGAAGCCGATCAGATAGACGATAAGACAATAAAACGCAACGTCTGACCCAAGGACAACGATCGGAAAAACTGCCCAGAATGGTATCAGAAAGAAGTATAAAAACCATCCGACACCCGGCGTCAGTATCCCGATTGCGGTAAATAATCCGATGATTCCGAAAATAAACGCTCCTAAAAGAATACGTTCCTGAATCGAAAGCTCCGGCCCTTCAATTTCAAAGAATTTCGACTTGTTCATCGAACCGCTCTTGACCTCTGACTGGGGTAATTCCCCTCCCTCAAGAAGTTTCATCACAGCATTGGTACCGTCAACGATACCACCTTCAAAGTCACTTTTTTTGAATTTAGGGGTCATAACCGTTTGAATAATGCGTCCCGCCATTGCATCGGTAAGCGTTCCCTCAAGACCGTACCCCACTTCGATGCGCATCCGCCGGTCGCCAGGAACCACCACCATCAAAACACCATTATCCTTGTCTTTCTGGCCGAGTTTCCAGGATTCGAAAACCCTGACTGAGTAATCTTCAATGCTCTCGCCACCGAGCGTGGAAATCGTCAGAACAGCAATCTGGTTTCCGGTGCGTTTTTCATGCGCCTGCAGGCTATCCGACAATGAGCGGTTAACCTCCTGGGAGAGAAGCTGTGCATTGTCCGTGATCCTGCCCGTCAGATAAGGGACGTCTGCCGCAAGAAGTATCGTGCTGATCATAAGCATGATCGGGAGTAACAGGATGATCAATCGTCTCTTCATAGTCCCTCCTCCTCGATAATTTCGTCGGGCAATTCGTTGTCCGTTGCTTCCTTGGATGTGGTTGCCAGTATGCTGGAGAGAGAGTCCAAACCGGCATCAAATGCCTGACTGATTTGTTTACTCTTCAAGAACGGAGTCATTGCCGCAATCATGATTCTTCTATCCTCTTCCTGTAGATGCACGTCCACTCCCTTGTCCGAAAGAATGACAATCCGACGCTCAAATAAACTCACCAGTAGCAGAATCCCTGTCCTTTTACGGGTAGCAAACAGCTCGCGATCCAGAAAGAGTGATTTTGCATACTGCTGCACTTCCGCCTCAGCGCGATAGCTGGACAGGAAGCATTTCGCAAATCGTGGAAACATGACGGTCAAGAGTGCCAGCAGGGCGCCGGATAAGAGTATACCAGCCACCATGATCAACGCAGGCAGATCAGGATACCAGTCGTACAACCACCAATCCAGCAGAAGAAGGATTAATCCGGCAGCGGATGCGCCGAGGGCAAACGCTTTCCATGGCAGTTCCGCGTAAGCATCACTACGCTGGATAACGCTCAAAACGATCTGGGTTCCGGTGCGCTTTTCCGTCTCGGCGACACGTCCATCAAGGTGACTGCGCTCCTGATCTGATACAATTTGTTTCATGCAGCATCCCTGTATCCGAAGATTATTATAATCGCCCCGTCCAGATAGCTTGCAGTGACATGAACTGCCTTCCGCTCCAGTCAGGATTAAAAACTCGATTTCATCCTCTTATTTCGGCAATAACAGATTGAGGGAAAAATTACAGAATAAATGGAGATCCGTCAAGAAATCCAGGAAAAACACCTTCGTAAATCCTGAAACCGAGCGCAACCCTCATTTTGATTTGTGCAGAACAACTTTTGCCGATTGCTCCCATTATCTCCGCACAGCATCACTGCGATGGATGTGGAGGCAAAGGGTCGCCGAATGGATTTTGTTTTAAGCGCACTCCCCTCTATATTTGGTTTGATGACGGCTTGGTGTGACTCATGCCGATTGTTACTGATCGGTACTTTGCCCGAACAAAGGAGATCGAATGGAAAACTCGAACGATCACTATGACAGCCCATGGAAAGAGGCCATTGAGCATTACTTTTCGGAGTTTATGGCCTTTTATTTCCCGGATGCCCATGCTGAAATAGATTGGTCACAGGAGCATATTTTTCTGGATCAAGAGTTGCGGGCAGTGGTGCAGGATGCTGAGCTGGGGAGACGCTTTGTTGACCGACTTGTCAGGGTGACCGAACGTTGTGGCAATGAAAGCTGGATATACATCCACGTTGAAGTGCAGGGCAAAAAGCAGGTCGAATTTGCCGAACGGATGTTTGTGTACAATTACCGGATTTTCGACCGATACAAAAGACCTGTAGCAAGTTTGGCGGTGCTGGCCGATGAACACAAGCTTTGGAAACCAACCTCTTATGGTTTTTCTGTGCTGGGATGTCGCCATACGCTGGAGTTCCCGGTTGCCAAACTGACAGATTATGAAGACAAACTCGACGAGCTGCTGGCATCGGATAACGCTTTTGGATGGATTACGGCGGCACACATCCTGACCAAAAAGACCAGAACAGAGGATCAGGAACGGTACAACGCAAAACTCCGTTTACTGCGGATATTGTATGACCGGCATTGGGATAAACAACGGGTAATCAACTTATTCAATGTCATCGACTGGTTAATGCAACTGCCGGAATGGTTGAATAGCAAGGTCTGGCAAGAACTTGAAACAATTGAGGAGAGAGAAAAAGTGCAATACATTACAAGCGTAGAACGTATTGGCATTGCCAAGGGAATAGCCAAAGGCCGTGTTGAGGGCCGTGTTGAAGGCCGCGTCGAGGGCGAATCAAGGTTATTGAAAAGGCAGCTTGAGCGTCGCTTTGGCCCTTTGCCTGAGTGGGTATCAGTCCGATTAGGGAGCGCAAAAGAGGATGAGCTGGAAACATGGAGTGAAGCCGTTCTCACAGCCCCGACTCTGGAAGCTGTTTTCGGAAAAACTGACCCATCGTAAAAGAGTTACTGGCGATGTACTTTCACTGAATAACCGTAATTCGACGGTGTGCTGGTTAGGCATGGGAACCAGGTTGTTTTCCATGCCCTTCATCCCCCTGCTTCGAGAGCCTTCCTGCAGGGCTTCGAAAATCACGACGATGTAATTTCAATCGATTCCCTGACCCATCACAAGATGCAACACTCCCGCTACAATCCAATCTCGCAACTCCTGGAATGGCCAGCTCTCCATGATGGGTTCACATCAAATAACTGCTTCTGTTACGAGAAGATAAACGTCAAAGTCGCTTTCAAACAGCCTGTCCTGCACGATCCGGTACTTTTCAAACTCGCTTTCGGCGTGTGCTTTGGCAATTTCTGCTGTCACCTTTCCGGCATCCTGAAAAATTTCATCTGATTGGCCCATTTACGAAACTGTACAGCACGTTCGTTTTCAATATTGAAGCCGACAGCAATCATCGCATGAAGATTGTAGTGCTTGACCTGATAGTTTTTGCCGTCGCTGGCAGTTGTTAAGTAATCCTTAATAACTGAGGTTTCTTCAAGCTCATTATCATCGACAATACGCTTCAGATGCTGGTTTATGGCAGGAACGGAGACATCATACGGTATTGCCATCATTTTCTGCGTCAGCCAGATATTTTCATACTCATAGCGCATTTCAACGCTGGTTCCGACTTGCCGACAACCGGCGACAAAGGTCAGATATTCAGCCGCCGAAGAGCGGACGATAGAGAGTTCCTTACCTGTTTTTTTCTCCCGCTCATGCCTTCACCCTCTTGTCTATCGAGAGGCAAGCCATCAGTTCGGCCTTGAGGGCCTGCGGCATCCCGTCGCCAGGGAAGCGTTTCTTTTCCTCGACATTCCGCCTGGAGAGAGTTTTTTTATCCATTCGAAAGCCGCAAGGGTTATGGGAGCCTTTGGGTAGAACAACTCGTTTTGCAAAAAGGAAATATACGATTGCAGTAAAACACGTTAAAAACAATAAATTACTGTGATTCTATTGGACTGCCTCACCTATTTCCTGCATTAATGCAACTTGTCTGGCGAATCGAGTCTTGGATCTCTCGGCATGCCTCTACTGATTGGTGAGTATCGCAGAAAGTTAACCCTGCATTGTGATCAGGGCAAAATAATGACTTCATGAACGTCCCTAATTCCCCCATGGATAACAAATGTAAGCAATACTCCAACAGCGACGACGCCATAGCGGTCAAGCCACTTAACTTTCCGCTCTATTTTTACCTAACGGTACACTTTTCTGGAATGTTTTATTTGACGAGATCATAGGTTTCGGAAAAAATATCCCCAGCCACAATTCCCATGCTGCCATACTGATTTCTGACAAACCAGTCGCCCGCTTTTCCAGAAAGCATTCCCTGGTGACCGGGTAGCTCCAGTCGATATGAACAAGTCAGAGGGGTAACATCTGCTGCCTGCGAAAGGCTGCGATACCAGCTATCTTCACCCATTTGTATTGGATGAATCGGCTAATAGAGTTTTTCAAACAACTCCCGTTGAACTGGCCACCGTTCGCCGCAAACACTAATACTAATAACAATCGCATCGCCAACCCCGCATCGAACCGGCCCCTCAAGCGTCTTGATCACTTCAGAATGCCAGATGAATACCACCGATACGACCATCTCACGCTTTCTTGCTTTCTGCCACTCCGCTTCAGCAATTCCGTTATGATATTTGTCGGTCTATATATCCACATGCGTGTGGTTAATTTTCATAGTTCACTTGCCTTTGACTCCATTCTCGATTTCATCCGCTTATCGAATATACTCGTTAGCACGAAGTACCTGCTCGCAATAGCCTTTTTGGGTTTCCGGATTTTTTCGAATAGGCACCAAGGCCTTTAATAGTCATATACAAATGCCCTTTTCTCTTTGGCAATCGGAAGCTGACGACTTTGTTTGAAATAGTCTAACTCAGAAGAAACCCTCTCCTTCCACTCTTTATCAGTCATATTCCTGTTTATTCTTGAAGAAAGCTCGTCTACCCATCCAACAGGGGCTGGCCAGCTTTTAACGATTTTATTTGCATCAACCGAGAAAATTCGCCGACCTTCATCGCAAAAGGTCACACGCTCCACCTTGTATTCATGCAGACGCAAGGGCTCTCCGATCATTTTCATTGAGCCTGCTTCCCAAAAACGTTCCGTCCGGTCTTCGCCAGCGGATATGATATATTTGCCGTCAGGACTGAACCCTATACTGGTAATCTTCCCCAAATGGGCGTTATATACTTTTTTAACCAAATTTAAAGTTCTCGAATCCCAGAGAGAAAGAGACCCATTTTCAGTACCGGTAACCAGATATTTTCCATCTACGCTTTCTGCAAGACATGCCAAAAATCCGGAATATAGTGACTTTTTGAAATTCCGTTCACCAGCAAGATGCTTCCCGGAATCCGCGTCCAGCAATTCCAGTTCTCCAAAGTCCCCCCCCAAAATGATACGCTGACCGTCCACACTGTATTTAATGGTTTTCAGCATCATAGCAATGCTGCCCTTCATTTCACCGCCAATCGGTTGTTGCGATTGAGCATCCCACATTTGCAATTGACCGTATTCCGCACCTGTTATGATTTTTTTGCCATCATTGCTGACTGCTACGGCAACGGGATGAAATAAAAAATTTTCCCCTGCGATCATGGTGCTGCCAATATTTTTCCCCGTCTTTACATCCCATCGTTGCATTTCGCCGTGGAAATGGCAAGCGATGATCGAATTGCCATCGGGGTCAAAGCACATGGCTTCTATTCCTCCAAAACGATCGATTGATGGCAATCCGATATATCCTTTTATTAACGGTCCAGCGAGTTTCCCGCTCGCTGCATCAAAGACCAAAATCGATCCATCACCATACCCCAACGCGACCAAACGTCCGTCCTTGCTGGTGCATGTGATGCTTGTCTCGGGCCAGATAACCTTCCCAATGTTATTCTGAGAAGATTCCCATCCAGAAGTTCTCCATATCTCCACCGTCCCCCCAAACGAAGCATATGTTAACTCACGTCCGTCTGGCGAATACGTCACTATTGATGATCCTGAAAAGGTGCTGTTTTTCATTAACGCACTGCATTCCACTCCCATAACGGCATTCCATATCTTGACCGTTCGATCTTGGCTGGTTGAAGCAATGTATCTGCCATCGAGACTAAACGCCAGACTGTTGATATACGCCTCATGCCCCTTGATTTTATTTATCTGGCCACCCGTACTGGCATCCAAAACCTGCAAAAAACCCTTTGAATCGCCAACGACAAACCGACTACCATCCCTGCTGAAGGCCATGGCGCTGACATATCCAACATCGGAGGAGCCCCTGATCGACTCCCACACCATATTGCCAGTCTTCAAGTCGATGAGACGAACAGTTTTCTGGTAAATTTCACTTAAGAGAATTCTTTTATAATAACTGTTGCCGCTCGCCACAAATCGCCCATCCGGACTGAATTCGACCCGTTCACACCCATGATTGATAATAGGCAAACCGATCATCTGGCCAGTGCTGGCATCCCATAAACGCATCACCTTTTCTGGGTATAGCTTGTTAGCCTGCCTTTCATTGGTGACGGTGATGACAACCATGCCGTCCGGGCTCATCTTGACATCGGTCAGCTCATCTTTTTTTAATGTGATACATTTTACCGTCAAAACACCCGTATTAATATCATAGACGCGAACGGTCAACTCACCACCACCAACAGGAACTGTGGCAACGGCACGCCCCTTAGCGACGTTGATGAACATTTTGTTAATCAGCGCGTCCTCGTTGTTTTCAAAAACGGTTCTCCTGATAAAATTGCCTGTTTTAGCATCCCAGAACTCTACGGCACAATCCTCACGGCCAACAACAATCTGACTCCCGTCCGGGCTGTAGGTCATTGCGATGATGGGCTCCTTATCCGTCACGATTTTCTTCAGATCGCGATAATGCAGCAAGGCGCTCATCAAACCACCCTCCGTTACCGTCCCAGGCATAATCCGGTAGGCCGCTATCAAGTTCTGTAACACCTTCAGATTGTCCCCTTCCTGTTGGCCAGTAATCATTTTGTCAGCATCGCTCACGAGCCTCAGAGATACTTCTTTTTTCAGCTCTGACCTTGCGCGGTTTGCACTTTTAAACGACAGGATCGTCAAAGTTAAAAGCAAAAAGACTACCCCGAATACAAGCGTTTTCCAAAGCGTATTGACCCTGGCATGCCTCGGCGTTATCGCCAGCCGTTCAACAAGATCGTCACTGGCTTTTCCTTCCCTGACGGCACCCTCTGTTTCATCCAGCCATATCTTGCCGAGGTGGCCAAGCCATTTGTTCGTCCTGTCCTTGATCGAAGGGTCATGGATTGCCCCTTCGACGTTAATGGTGATGACAGGACGTTTTGGATGTCGTTCCCTGAATTTCTCAACCTCCACCTGTACCCACCTCGGGTCATTCAGCGTCTCCTTGTTTGCCACGACAACCAGTGCCCTTGAACGAAACAATGCTTTTTGAAGAGCTGCATCCAAGGCTTCTCCTGGAGCAGCTTCTTCCTCGCTGAAAAACACCCGAAAATCATGATCCTTCAAGCGACGTGTAAGATCCGAAGCATAATTTCTTGTCCCCCTTGGTGGTCGCCCCAATGCAAACGAGACAAATATGTCATAACCAAACAGGCGAGAAGCAATACTGTCCCACGTTGAGCCTCCAACGCCCATTGCGATTTTGGGTAACAGGTTGCGCATTAAATCAAACATTGCGATTTATAATTTACGGTTTACTGAATAAATCGAAGCCACTTCAAACCGCCATGGTGTATAGAGCCGTATTCGATGTCGGTCTTATATCTCCTTCATGCAGATGCTGCCGATTCAGAAGGTCAAGCACCCATATATTTGCCTCCTTGAGTGCTTCAGCACCACAAAAAGCGCAAAAAATGAACCCATGCCTGGCGAATCGAGTCTTGTACCTCTCAGCATGCCTATTCTGGTTGATGTGTATCGTATAGAGATAACTCAGGATTGAGGTCATTACAAGTTTATGATTTCATGAACGTCCCCTATCGATCCGCCCTGTTACTCTAAAATATATAGGCTTACTCATTACAAGATTATACGTTAAATCCTCAAGCGAGGGCTCTTTTTATGCTAAAGCACTCATATCAGGTTTAACTATATCGCATATAACTTTAATTGCTGCTTACCCCTAACCGCTCTTGTCATAAACTCTCTTGCATGCATTTCATTAGTGATCATCACAACTCTATCTGAAACCATACATGCCTGAACAACAACACGTATATCGTCAATATGAGGGTGTGGACTTAAGGGATCAACAAAAAATATTACAACATCACAATGACCATATAAAATAGCTGTTGCTATTTCAATATCTCCACCCTTAGGACCAGAATGATAGCGAATCATTTTATTTCCAATCGTCCTATTCGTTGCTGCAGCAACCTCACGCCCTGTTGTACCTGTTGCTAATATAGCACAAAATTGACCAAGTTCATATTCATGATCGACTGCAAATTCGACCATTCTTGGTTTCATATCATCATGAGCAATTAATGCAATGGTCATTTCTTCAAATCTTTTAGGTTGCTCTACCAGAGGAGATGGAATTGTTTGCCTACACAATAATTCATTGCTAATCTGAGATGGAGTATCCAATGGAACATGTACTATATTATCAGGTATCGTCTCAATATCAAGTTGCAATGGTACTGCTTGATAATTTCTATTTTTATCAAGTTCAAACTCAGTATGATACCATGCTAAAACTGAGCCAATATTCATCAATCGTTTTGCATGCCATTGATCGCACAAACGAGTTAAAGCTAAGTTTTCGTTTCTTTGCCAATGATTTGCATTAGGTGCAAAAAAAGGCCAAACGATACTTAATTTTCTCTGACAAATTAAGTCAGATAAAATAATTACTCCCCCCTCATTTGTTTTTTTTAATCGCGTTAATCCACATGAGTTTAACAACCAATTAACTACTATTTGATTTAACGGGGCTAAGTTAAGCTTTTTATCACCATAGAATAAGCGATCATAAGTTCCACCAGTAAAAACAAAATGAAATGGGAAATTATCTAAGCGCTCACTATCTTGATTTAGTTCTAAATTATAAATCTGATTAATAACAGTCATTAATCGTTGATTGGCGATTACGTCATCATTACTAGCCAAAACACCAATTACTGTTTTTTTGATAGATCTTTAGACATAACACCTCCTTTTTTATGATTAAATAAAATAATTTTTCATCATAACACATTAAGTGACAAAAGCGGTAAGTAGGAATCCCCAGATTTCGGAAAAAATATTTCCATACTGAATACTTTAATTTACGTTATTAATCCTTAAATTACTACAGTTCTTCAAGAATCAGCAGGTGTTGATTTGGCTCCTCCTTCCGCTGCTTTGTTGTTTTTATACATAGTTTTACGGTATTCCCTACGATAACTTTTGCTGCTGAATCGAATGACGGATCTTACCCCATAAAGCTGTAATACTTGGATGTAAAAAAAATATGATTCATCAACTCATCCAAAGAGAAAAAACAACACGAAAACAACTCTATTCACAATGGGTCGTTGTCGAAGACGAACCGTTTCTGGCACGCTTCAAAGAGAAACCCCTTGCCAAGTTCAAGCAAAAAGTGTTCGAGGTGGTCGATAATGGCCGTTTCAAGTGCATGTTCTGAATACGCGCTCTTCTCTTCCATATCCAGAAACTCAAGCACGCAAGGGCTTTTAATCACATCCTCCGGTTTTTCAATAATCAGCCCCTTCTCTGAGAGCTGCCTGATTCCCTCCTTGTCACGACTGAGCGTCAACTGTTCATAGAGCGAGGCCGATATCTGCCGCTCAAGCTCTCTGGCACCCCAACTGTTTTCACGGGCTTCAATTTCATAGAACCGACGCTCATCAGCATTCGAATTGGTCAGCAAAGCAACATAATGCGACCACCCGAGAGCTAAGCTGCCTGCCAGTGTTACAGAGAGTTTCAGGAGCACTGGCAATGGCACCAAAAGATGTCACAGGAAGCATCTGTTGAATCTTTTGCAAACCAGCCGAAATTTCAAAAGATTGGTCAGACGGCGTCTGACCAATCTTTTGATAAGCCAGATAAAAAGTTCTGCACAATTTAAGGTTAGTCGAAGAGATACCCTTTAACCCAAGGGTTTTGAGTTCTTTTGAGAGCCGATTAATCAGGCCTTTGCCATAGAGTTCAGATCGTTCGGCTCCGCCCTGCTCAAATTCGACAATGTACCACCCGAAAAGTCAGTTCCGGATCACCAGGGAGGTGTCGACCGACCGGGCGGCTCTGTGCTGCAACTCGATGTTGGTCTCTTTGAAGAGGGCAAGTAACTGTTGATAGTCCATAAGGTTTGCGGCTTACCTCTACTGGTTGATTTGTACCGTAGAAGGATAGCTCTGAATTATTATCATTACAATTTTATGATATCACTATATGTAAACCATTCAATAAATCGGTTTGCCTTTTTGCTCGGAAATTCTTTGCCTAAGGCAATAATGCCATAGAGCTGCCCTTCCGATTTGAACGATTAAAAAACTATTTCGTTTCTTTCCCAGATACCCCAAGAAATAAAATAATCAGGATAAATGATATGAACGAGTGGCAAAAGCGGATTACCATCAACCCTTATCAGTGCGGCGGGCGTCCATGCATCCGTTGACTGCGAGGCAGGGTAATCGACATCCTTGACCTCCTTGCCGCAGGTCTGAATCAGGATGAAATAATCGAGGAATTACCCGATCTTGAAAAAGAGGATATTCTGGCGGCATTGAAATATGCCAGCAAAAAACTCGACCATCCGGTGATTGCGGCATGATCATCTGGATTGATGCGCACCTGTCTCCAATACCCCACCTCAGCTCCTCTGGGTGACTTGCGGAAACACATCGAATGCAAGAATGCGGGAAGTGCTTGAAAAAAAACTTGATAAAGCTGCCAAACTGTTGCGTTCCGGAGAAAAGGTAGTCGAAATCAGTGATTTGCGTTAAGCGAGCCTGCTCAAAGAAAATACACCGTCCAGCAGCAAAGCGGCCACCTGAATACTGAATACCGAATACAGGTTACAATTCTATAGTATTACAATATAATATATTATAGAGTTGTTTCGATATACGGAAGAACGTTCCATCGTTGCGTTTACTTAACGTAGTTGTGAACGTCTGCTCGGTATGATGGTTTCGGCGACGTCTCTCCTGTTCGACCCATTCGTCCACCACGTAGTGAAGATAGATGTTGGCAAGCAGTGGCGAGATCACCGACACCTGCGGTGTGCCTTCTGTTTGCCGATATCGTTTCCCGTCTTCGTTATATCCCGTCTTGAGCCATTTTCCGATAAGGCGCAGTGTCCTTTTGTCGCCGACTCGTATGCTCGGTCTCTTATATCTGGAATATGGAGGCACAGGGTTCGCCGAATGGATTTTGTTTTAAGCGCACTCCCCTCTATATTTAGTTTGATAACGGCTTGGTGTGACTCATGCCGATTGTTCCTGATTGGTTGTTTGTCCAAACAAAAGAGATCGAATGGAAAACTCGAACGATCACTATGACAGCCCATGGAAAAGTGCCATTGAGCGCTACTTCCCCGAGTTTATGGAGTTTTACTTTCCTGCGGCTCATGCAGAAATTGATTGGTCGAAGGATCATGTTTTTCTTGATCAGGAACTGCAAGCCGTCGTTCAGGATGCCGAGTTGGGGAAGCGTTTTGTTGACAAGCTGGTCAGGGTGAGTGTGCTGAATGGTGATGAAAAGTGGATATACATTCATGTTGAAGTGCAGGGCACAAAACAGGCTGAGTTTGCCAAACGCATGTTTGTCTACAACTACCGGATTTTCGACCGATATGACAAGCCTGTTGCCAGTCTGGCGGTGCTGGCGGATAAACACAAACAATGGAAACCAACCTCTTATGGTTATACCGTATTGGGCTGCAGTCATACTATCAAATTCCCGGTTGCCAAGCTGACCGATTATGAAGATAAGCTCGACGAATTGTTGGCTTCGGATAACGCTTTTGGATGGATTACTGCGGCTCATATCCTGACCCAGCAAACCCGAAAACAACATCAGGAACGCTACGAAGCCAAACTCCGTTTGGTACGGATACTTTATGAGCATCACTGGGAAAAACAACGTATCATTGATTTGTTATATATCGCAGATTGGTTGATGCAACTCCCGGATTGGTTGAACAGTCAGATCTGGCAAGAACTTGAAACTATTGAGGAGAACAAAAAAGTGGAATACATTACAAGCATAGAACGAATTGGTATAGCCAAAGGTATAGCCAAAGGCCGTGTTGAGGGACGTGTTGAAGGCCTTGTCGAGGGCCGCGTCGAGGGCCGCGTCGAGGGCCGCGTCGAGGGCGAATCCAGGTTATTGAAAAGGCTACTCGAACGTCGCTTTGGCCCATTGCCTCAGTGGGCATCAGAGCAGTTAGGGAGCGCAAAAGAGGATGAGCTGGAAACATGGAGTGAAGCCGTTCTCACAGCCCCGACTCTGGAAGCTGTTTTCGGAAAAACTGACCCATCGTAAAAGAGTTAACGGTTATGTACTTTCACTGAAAAAGCTGTGCTTCTATTGCGCTGCGTCACCGATTTCCTGCACATAAGCATAGTGCCGACGAATCAAGTCTTGAACCTCTCGGCATGCCTCAACTGGTTGGTTTAGTTCGTAGAAAGGTAACTCTGCTTTGTGATTGCAAGTTCATGATTTCAGGATGTCCCCAAGCTCGCCACAGCTTTTTACCGTTTTTCATTAGACATTTTCTTCATAGTAATATGAGTAGTCGATGCCTTTCATAAACATTTCGCGGTCGTTTATTTTGGTGGTAAGCGCCTTTTCCAGAAGTGTTTTTAAAACACTACTTTTGGTTGGACTTAACATCATCGCATTCATGTAATCTCGTTTGCTTATTTTACTCCAATCAACGCATTTTTTAAGGCGTTTTTTAAGTATCAAATCCAACCATATTCTGCTGCTTCTTCCATTACCTTCCATAAAAGGGTGGGCAATGTTCATTTCTACATATTTGTTTACGATTTCGTCAAATGTAGTTTCGGGCATTGCTTCTATTTGCTTTAATGTGCTACCTAAAAAACGTGATACGGCAAATTGAAACCCGCCTTTTGAAATGTTTTTTTGTCTGATCTGCCCTGCAAAATCATATAATCCGCCAAATAAATAAGCATGTATTTGTTGTAAACCTTTGGTTGAACCAATTTCCAGGCTATTGATAAAAGTACTTTCAAACAATGCATACGCTTTTGTCTTGCTTTTTCCGTCTATACTTTCATCACTATAGGTAAACCATTCAATAAATCGGTTTGCCTTTTTGCCCGGAAATTCTTTGCCTAAGGCAATAATGCCAGTATAATCCAACACATCAGTTAAATATCGTTTACCGTCATTTGCCAAAAGTTTCAGTTGGGTAGTAGCACTAACCAACTCGTTTTTTTCTTTTTTCAATTTGGCTTTAAGATATTTCCAATAGTTGCGGGTTTTGGTGTAGTCGTCCTGGTCGGTAAGCAAAGCTACAATATCCAACACACTAAACCACCACTTGGCATTTTGCTCGTCCCAAACAGCTCGCACTTCGCGGTCATCAAAAAAACGTATGGATATTTTTATATTACTCATGATTTGAATGTTACCTATATGTCATTTTGAATTTTTCTGACCAAAGGAATGGTAATTTATATATTGTAGTTGCTGTCCGCTGTGTAACGTTACAATGACAGCTAACTTGCTAACCTGCGCTACTCTATTGCGCCTTACACGACTATTCGATGAATGGCTCTTCGCGCATTTTAATGGAAAAGAAATTTCATTTTACGGCACCCTCAGATTTTCATATCCAGTTTCCCACAGTAAAAGAGGATCCTTGTTCGATAGCTTTCGAAGCCTCGAAACCCTCGAGCAGTTGCTTTTATTAACTGGATTTTGCTGTTTATTCCTTCCGATATAGCGTTGCTGACTTGATGTTTGAGGTGAGTAGACCGGAGGAATTTCACCTCCAGCCCCTCGCAGATCCGGACAGGAACGTCCCCGCTCATCCGGCTCCCATCATCTAGCCATCGAGGTATACCCCGCTTTCCAATGCGCAAATAAGTTTGGATTCTCTTCCGCCAGAAGTCGCAGTTTTCTGCTTGCTCTGGTTTTGTGCCCACTCAATTGCTTGTACTTTCTCATCATCCAGTGTGCCAAGTAATAGTTCATGTGTTGCCAAACCGGAGCCATTGCTGAACCGTAAAATCGCGTGTAGTAGTTCTTCCATCCCCTCAGTATCGGGTTGAACTGTGCTGATAAATCCGCAAGTTCCAAGCTGTTTTTGAGCTGTAGCTTCCACCTTCTGATCGTCTGCCGCATGTGTCGCAGTGCATCCCGGCTTACTCCCGGCAGAAACCCAATAAAGTAAGTTCCATCTTTCTTCTTGGCTTCCCGTGAACAGAAGGTAAAACCAAGAAATGTAAACTGATTTACTGGATGCTCGTCCTTGCGATTGCTATCCCTGCAATACACTATTTGCGTCTTATCAGGGTGTAACTCTAATCCGCACTCACGAAAACGCTCACCAATCTTTCGCTTTACCAGCTCTGCCTGTATCTTGCTTTTACAGTGAAGAACGCCATCATCGGAGTACCGACAAAACGGCACACCGGGTAGATTTTCGCTCACCCACCGGTCAAACGCATAGTGCAGAAACAGGTTCGCCAACAGTGGACTCACCACTCCCCCTTGGGGCGTTCCTTTTGTCCGTTCTATCAGCTCACCTTCCGGGGTCTCCATCGGTGCCTTTAGCCACCGCTCTACGTAAAGAAAAACCCAAGGAGTTTGGCAATGTTTCCGAAGAGCGCGCATTAACAACTCATGATCGATGTTATCAAACAGCCCCTTGATGTCGAATTCTACAACCCAATCATATTCCCAATTTCTCTTCCTCACTACAGCTATAGCGTCATGAGCTGAACGCCCCGGACGATAACCATACGAATCTTCATGAAAAACTGGTTCCAATATGGGCTCAAGCACCATTTTTACAACGCTTTGAGCTACCCTGTCCGCCACGGTTGGAACACCAAGCATACGCACTCCTCCAGATTTCTTCGGAATGCCCACACCCCTTACCGGCGGCGGAAAATAACTGCCGGAACTGAGCCTGTTCCATACCTTGTACAGGTTGTCTTTCAGTTTTGTTTCAAATGCCTGTAACGATTCTCGGTCTACACCGGCTGCACCTCCATTAGATTTCACTTGTTGATACGCTTTCAAGACAAGTTCTTTGGAAATTTCATATGGCTTTGTCATACCGAAAAGCTCCTTCTGTTTGCACAGTTGACATGACTGTATGACCAGATGACGCGACCCCTTTGCTCCAGCCTCATTACAAGGCTTTCATTGCTCGTACGAGTCGCTCCGTCCCTTGATGGCGCATTGGTATTATCGGCCTCGCTTTTTACACTTGCGCCTTTCCCTTTGCATCGCCAACGAAGGTTCCTGTAGTTCAATACAAGAGCCCGAACCAGGATCACGCTGCCTTTATGCCGGACACCGCTTGGCCAGTAAACAGGTTTCCGCCAAACTTTTCCTGAATTAACTACTCCCTTCAGTTTTGATGTCATCTTAATCTTTTCGACACGTTCACGGCAGTTTGTTTGTACTCGTCTTCCTTGGCTCACACCTGACATCTTTACGATGCCTTTTCCGTAACGCTCACGACAAGGGCTTTTGACTAATGCCGCTTACGGTGGTTTGCACCCTGCTCCTGCAAGCCGAATGCGAGGGGACTTCCCTCATCTCTTATAATGCTTGGCTACAGCGCACAGTAATTGAGAATGTTCCCTTTATGACGTTCCATCATATCTTTCACTTTTATCAGTGGCTTCAGTTTTGTCTTGTCGACTAACTCACACCAGTACGCGAAAAATATCTCGCCCCTCAGTCCTGATGAGCAGTTCCAGAAATCACGAAAGATATTCTTCAACACCCAAGCCACACCGGTCTTAAATTCGCATGCTATCAACTCGTTAAACCGTGTTTTTTGGCTCTTGGTCATCTTTTCGGGATTTCGAAGCCAGGTGTATTTCGAGCCAACCAACCTTGTATCCCCATCTTTCTTCAGTTCCTGTGATTCCTGATGCCGAACCTTGTTAACTGCGTCATTAAGATATTTGCTGATGTGAAACCGGTCGTGAACAATATCAGCCGCAGGAAGGAGCTTATGTGTAGCTGTTGCAAAGGCTTGCCACATATCCAGCGATACCGACTTAACTGCCTTTCGTTGTTGTTTTGAAAGGGTTCCTAACAGCTTTTTCGTTGCTGTCAGTGTCCGATCCTCAATGACATCAAGTACTCGGCTTTTATCAAGATCATTGAGTATGGTGATGTATTTCTGGCCCGACCTGAAGCTTTTTTCGTCCATACCTACATGCACTACATCATCGGGCTCACGGCGTAGAAGTCCTCGCTCTACAGCACGTTTCATAATCTGATCCACAGCATGCCAATCAAGCTTGAGTATATTTGAGGCCGCTTGTACACTGGAACAGTGCTGGAGCAGAGCAACGGCAAAACCTTCAAACATGAGGGTAAAACGGGAATGGGGGGCCGCCCAAGGGACTGCTATGGTCTTCACACCACACGTTTCGCACTGACAACGGGGAATGCGTGCTATGATGATGGTTTCAAACTGCATGGTATCAAGATGCCGCCAACGTTGTTCAGGGGCCTTGTCATAGGCTTTCCCGCGCACCCCACATTGAGGGCATATTACTTCATCGCCTACAAAACGGAGGTGAACTTCTATCTTCAGACCAGAAACGGAAAGGTTGACATCATCGACCTCCCAGATGGCAGGAAATCCCAGTAATTGCTGGTAATGCTCGGTTAGTTTTTGCATCTTGGTGGTTAGGATTGAAATACTGCAGTCTACAATTTTATCCCATCATTCCACTAAATTATGCGGAGAGCCCGATGAATAAGCGCAACAAAGAAGCGTCTTACTGATAGGGTACGCCTTGTAGCGTTTATTACAGACCAAGTGCTCTTTGCGGATTTTAATGGGGAATAATTGAATTTCGCCATACAAAATCATGCATGGCTAACTCATTTTACAAAAAATAAATATACTACTCATCGCCCCCTCCCTTCGGCTTCTGCAGAGACTCGATCTCCTTGACCATTCTGTCGAAGTCGCTTTCGAATAGCCTGTCCTGAACGATGCGGTACTTTTCAAACTCACTTTCGGCATGAGCTTTGGCAATTTCTGCAGTCACTTTGCCCGGATCCTGAAGAATTTCACGATCAGTCGCTGCGATGAAGCGATTGAGGCGGGTTTCCCAGTCCTGCATGGTCATGGGCATCTTGCGTAGCGCCATGTCCTCTGCAACATCGAGGTATGCCGAAACCAACCGTGAAAGTTGTGCTATTTCATGTTCGGTCAGGTAGTTCTTTGCGACCACAACGTCGAACTTCTGGATCTTTCCTCCGGGAGCATCCTTCCATGTGGTCAGCCCCATATTCTGTTTTTCGGCATCTGCCCGGTTAAAGATGACCTCCACTGCGGTCTGGCCATGTATTGCCCAGTGCAGTTTATTCTGCACGGTGGCGAAAAAGCGCTTGGTGGCCTGGGCTGTCACGTCGTAGTCGATGGAGGTTGCATAGATGTCAGTGACCTTCTGATAGAACTTGCGCTCGGAGAGGCGAATTTCCCGAATGCGCTGCAACTGCTCTTCAAAATACTGGTCGGTAAGGATGGAGCCACCGCTTTTCAGGCGTTCGTCATCCATGGCATAGCCCTTGATGGTGAACTCCTCAATGATAGTGGTCGCCCACTTGCGGAATTGTACTGCACATTCGGAATTTACCTTGTAACCGACGGCAATGACAGCGACAAGACTGTAATGTTTGGTGTTGTAGTTTTTTCCGTCTCGGGCAGTTATTCGAAAATTTCGAATAACTGAGTCCTCCTGTAATTCGCTGTCTGAAAAAACTTTTTTCAGGTGATAGTTTATGGTATGAGTCGCCACGTCATAGAGCACCCCCATCATCTTCTGGGTAAGCCAGATATTTTCATCGGCATAAACCGCATCGACGCCCCCTGTGCCGCTGGCAGCGATAAAGGTCAGGTATTCAGCCGCCGAAGAGCGGATAATAGAGAGCTCCTTTCCTGTTTTTTTCCTCCCGCTCATGATTTCGCCCTCTTGTCTATCGAGAGGCAAGCCTTCAGTTCATCCTTAAGCGCCTGTTGCACCCCGTCACAGAGGAACTGTTTATTATCCTCGACATCCCGCTCGGAAAGAGTTTTTTTATCCATTCGAAAGATGCAAGGGTTATGGAAGCCTTTGGGTAGAATAACTCGTTTTGCAAAAAGAAAATATACGATTGCAATCAAAACACGATAAGAACAATAAATTACTGTGATTCTATAGCACCGCGTCACCTATTTCCTGCATTAATACAACATGACTGGCGAATCGAGACTGGGTCAAATCGGCATGTATATACTGGTTGGTTAATATCGTAGAAGGATAATTCTTGATTGTGGTTATTGCAAGTTATTTATTAGAATCTGGTAAATTTGCTGCTGTATTTGTTGGCTTTGGAAATCAATAGTCATATTTTGTTCAATCATGGAATCTAGATTTTCTTTACATTGAATAATATATTCCATAGATTTATTGAGATCGTTATAGCTCTGATAGAATATTGCAAGATTATAATGGGATATGAGAATATCTCGAAGATACTCAAGTTGATCTGGTTTTAGTTTTAATAGTCGTTTAGCATATTCCAACGAGTCTATATAAAAATTCTGAGCTTTCTCTTTTTCACCATTGTTGTTGTAAATGTTACCCAGTCTTTCGCAGTTTACCGATAGGTCTTGTAAATACTGAGTATTGTCAGTATCACTAACCTGGATTTCATAGAAATATTCATTAGCTTTTGCGCAATAATTTAAGGATTCGGATATATTTCCAGACCTTAAATAAACAGCAGAAATATTATCACAGCACACAGCGAGTTGACGAATAAGTGTAACATTCTTCGGATGCCGATTATGTAGCTCTGTACAGAGTGTATATGCTTTTTTATGAAATTCGAGTGATTCACTTATTTTATTATAACACAGATTTAGTTCACCCAATCGATCATAACTCTCTACTAAATTGCTGTCTATTTCCTCATTATCTGAACTTTTCTTAAGTTCATTGCAAAATGCAATATCCTGATGTGAAAAAGACATAGAACCCATAATGTCTCCCATTAATTTTTTAAGTTCTGCAATTTGTCTGTAGGCTGAGGATATTTTTAACTTGTTATCTATTTCAGTAAAATTTGTTTCTTCAGAAGTAAATATTTCTAAAAATTCATTCAGATTCTCAATGGCCTTATCAAGACTCCCCTGTTTTCTATAGATCTGTGAGATTCCCAAATATTCCTCTGATAGTGCATACAGTATTTTTGTATTTGCAGGATTAGATACTAATAATTGCCTCCACATAAAGATACCATCAGTATATGATTGTAATGCTAAATCATAATGTTCGATAGTAAATAACTTCTTTCCCATTATGTGATAAATACCTGCTAAATGCAATGCAGCCCGAAAAGAATCTGGCTTTCTTTTTATCATAGTATCCAATAGAGAAAAACAATTTTGGCTGTATTCATTTGCATTAATTATTTCGTTATTTCTCAGGAACATATCAATAAGATTAATATATACACTGGATATAGATAATAAGATATCATACTGGTGAGGTCTGTTTTGATTGACTTTTTTAAGTATTTGAAGAGCATTCTCAAAATTCTCTTGAGCCTGCTGATATCTTTTTTGATTATTGCAGGTCACACCAATTCGTTCATATGTGACAGCAAGTCGATGGGCATTTATGTAGTCCGCACTGTTTTCAAAAACCGTCAGATTGAAACCGAAGGCTTTTTGATAATGCTCCATGGCTTTGCTCAAGTCACCTTTATGCAGGTAAATATCTCCAATATGATTGTGTGATGCTCCAAGAAGATGCTTTAAATGGTTATCATTGTCATTAGTTTTGAAGAGATTTTCACGTAATGAAAGTGCTTTATTCTGGTATTCGAGAGCGAGATCATAATTAGCCTGTTTACTATAAGTTTCCCCTAAACGTTCCAATGAAATAGACAAACTATAAAAATAGCTGATATTTTCATCATCATCAGTAAGTAAAGAGTTTAAGAGTTCACCACTTTTTTCAAATAGTCTGGCTGCCTCGTTGCATCTTTCCTGCTCCAAATATATTCGTCCTTCCCCTTCGTAGAGACATTCCAACAATCTTAGAATATTCTGTCGATTCGGTTGCTGTTTGTTCAGATTATCAGCAATATTGATAATCGCATTCAGTAATCCCAGTTGTAGGTTTGTTGACAACCATTCTGAAAGGTTCTCTAGTATTACACTGCTCAATCTGATTAAAAATAGTGAAACCCGAAAAATTACTTCTTTTTCCAAAGTTCTATTTTCGAGGAAAGTCTTATCTACTAAATAAACCATTTTTTGAAGCCATACATATGCTTCATTTGTCTCATCCTCGCTATGTGCTGCTAATTCATCCTCAAATACTTTATTAATAGCGTCCAGTTCTTTATCGTCAATGTCATTGCAATAATATGCAATGCCTCTTGCAGCAAATTCAGGTTCATCAATCTGCATATAGAAATACATCAGTTCTGTCTGTCTAAGGGTATCGCCATCCACCGAAGCTTCCAGATATTCAATAATCTTCTTATATAAGTCTTTTTTGTATTGGATGTTTGAAAGCCTCTCTTTTCTTAAATAACTTTTCAGGTGTGAATGACTGAAATCGATTAATCCTTGCTGGCCCCGCCAAATAATATGTGAACGTATGTATCTTCTTACCAGTGCAAACTTTAAGGAAAATGACGGATCATCTTCCAAGCCAAGTATATTTTGTATATCTTTTTCACGAAGGCCATATCTACTGAGGGCAATTAAGTCAAGCATCTCTGACATCCATGAAACTTCTATGCGTGCAGCGAATCGCATATAGAATCTATTAAATATTACATGTAGTAGATCTTCTGTATCTGGCGGAAATTCATCAACTAGTTGTAACATATACCTAAATATCTTCTGATCCGCAGTTCCAGGCAACTTCATTATTGCTGCAAAATCATCCTCATCAAGTAATAATAAATGTTCAACAACTAAGGAAATCCATAATGGATTACTTGCAGCTGTTATTCTGTCTGACAATGGTTTTGAGATTATTGATACTATAATATCAGGATGCAGATTTTTATGATATCGCTCACATATATTTTGAATGATTTTTGTTGATTCCTGTTCTGTAATTAATGGTAGCTGTTCTGTATGGCATCCACTCATTTTAGAAAGATTTGTCGTTTCTTCACCTTCAATAGCAGTTGCTATAAATCTTGCATTTTTAGGCCATTCATCAGGCAACCAGCTAAGGTACCGTGCAATCGGTGTCCTTTCAAATTTTTCAAGCCCATCAATAATACAGATTACTCTAATTTTAATAGCTACTTCTTCTAACAGTCTGCTAAATAGTTCTTTTCTATTATCGAAAGTTTGTATTCCATTGGAATTATGTTTTTCTGGGATGTTTAAATATCCCTCAAGTTCAGCATTCCACCTATCAAGCATATTTATCACGCTGGTTGATCTGATGCTAATACCAGCCGTGTGTGATAAAATAAGGCAATCCCTTTTACTAAGTTCTGTGTTCAATTTTGCGTATAGTACACTCTTACCATTACCAGAAAAACCTGTAATGCATTTCCCCCATTCTTTATTATTATTTTCATTTAACGACCAGTTTAATATGCTATCTAAGACAGCTTTATGACCAATGAAGTCTCTTGAGTTGATTTCAATAAACTCTGCTATTGTCTGACGTTCTATTTCGTACCACGAACTCTTAGTTTCTATAGATTCATAACTAAAGTCTTTCTTGAATTCACTCCAAAAATCTTCCAATACCTGATTAGCAAAAGATTCTAATCCACTTATTCGGTTATTTTCCCACTTAACTGAATAATACCTTACCCTCTTCTTTAATTGCAGATCAGATTCAATCCGGTTTTTTAAAGCCAAAATACGATTGTAATTCTCACGGCCTGCAGACTCATTACTATATTGATCAGAATAAAAAGCTCTCTCTGCTTCAGTCATTCTTTCATAAGGTAAATCACTTCGAAAATAGAAGAAGCACCTCTTCTCCAATTCCGAATTTGAAAACAGAGCATATTCTATCTCAAGGGAGGTGACACTTTTCCCCTTTGTATCTACATCAAATCCTGCTTCGTTCACAACAGCTGATATTTGATCACTCGGGGGAATCCATCCATAACGATCTCCCAATATAACTAATAAGTATGGGCGACATCTGTTAATTTCATTAAGGCATACTTTTAAAACTTTCACCTCTTTATCTTCTTGCACTGATTCTGACACTGTATCAATTCCCCATCGTAAATCAACTGGTACAAAGTGTGACTTTAATTGCATTAATCGGTCATCAAGCTGAGGGAATACAATATCTCGTAAACAATCACGCTCAGCCTGCATATCTCTAAATGTGCTACTTATAAAGACACGTGCTGTTTTCCAGGATAAATTCATATTAATTTAAAATTTACTATAAATTATGAAACAATATTGAAACGATTGAAATTACTTTAATGACTTATTTCACAATATAAAATTGACGTATGTTCTTCTTACGGTCTCAATTGCTCCTCCGCTTGAGCCCTAACGGTTTGCGGGTTTAAGAAGTTAGCGATTTCGAAGCACAAAACTGTCAACCTGCACAAATGTTGATACGAGGTAGAATGTTCATTTAATCACTGAACCGCCAATTTCTTAAACCCGCTGTTAGCTGCATATGGTTTTGTTCGTCCAATTCGGTGATGTTTCAGGTTAGAAGAAAACTTTCTCATTAGATTCTGTATTTCGTTTCCAAGTTTGTCAGCCAATTATTTTCTTGCTCATCAGAAACAATGTTGGCAAGTTTGTCTAAGATATTTTCAAGATGAACTTTCTTAAAATGTTTGTTGCCTTGTGGAGTTAAAATTTCACGAAACTGTTTTTCCGTTTCTTCATTTTTCCATAAGTAATTGTCGTTTTCAATTGGAGAGAAAACCCAAAAACCAAATTCATCGCAATGTCGTGACAATGCGACTTGCTCCGCAAGAATCATATTTCTCCAAAGTTGATTTAGTCAAAAGCTGAAAGGACAAGCCGACATTGATTTTATCTTTTCTCCGTCAATAACTTTTGACTTTGCTGTCAAGTCCCAATTGAAATACTTATTGTAACCACATAGAGAATTTTTTGTTTCCACCATCTTGCTATAAAAGTTATTGGAATTACAAATTGCTCGTCTCTCTTTATTTCGTTCTAATCTTTGTTGTTTTTCTTCAGGTATTTCACCTTCTTTCTTTTTTGAACCTGCATAAGAAGAGCAAACAGAAAATTCATGTTCAATAAATTTGAATTCAATTAGTAACACACCTTTCTTGTAGTTGTTGTAAGTGTAGAAAACTGCAATGTCAGAATCTGTCCCGCTACCAAGTTTGAGATTTTGGTCGCCAATACTTTCGTCACCTGTTCGTTCAAAGCCAATAATGTTGTCGCACAAGTTTGGAGTAAACTCTGGTTCAAGATGATGAACTCTTACTTGCTTGTCAAACAGGTTTGAAAATAATTTGTCTGCTAGCGCAGGATGTTGTTGAAGATAAATTATGAGATTAAAACAGTATGGTTGAGAAGCAGCAGTATTTGTCAGTATACGGTGCAAGTCACCTGCTTTGTGTTTGCTAAATCTTTCTTTCGTTGCTGTATGAATGTCTTCCGTGATAAAATTGAATTGTGATTGCTCAACAGTCAAAAGGTGTTTGTATTTGTTTCTGTTTGCAGATTGTCCAAAGGATTTTATTTCAGGATTGGTTTCAAGGAATGAAGCCATTGTCCTATAAACTTTTTTCTGCCAAGGATTACCTTCCTGATAAATTTCTGCTTCTGAATTCATGTTTTGTCTGTTCATTAAATGCTCAAATGTTTGTGTTTGCGATGTCGGTTGTTCGGAGCGTTTCCATTGCAGCTAACGGCTGACGCTATGGCAAGTGCGGAAATATATTGCTGCTCAAAGTATGCCAGCACAAATGTATGTAAAGATTCCAAATGTTTCAACGAACACGCATACCCGTATTTGCTATAGCGTTTGTTAGCAGTAGTGCTTATTTTATCTCTGTAAATGTCCGAATATAAATTTGTGGATTTCTACCAGCTTTTTTTCTATTTGAAGGATGAAATGCAAAGATTATTTCAATATTCTTCTCTCTTATTTCTCTCAGACTATTAGAGCTAGGTAGTTTACCTTGAAACAAAATTATGTTTGGTTTTAAGATTTCAATTTCTTTTAATAACAATGATTCTTCTAATTCTTTTTTTAGGAATTTCCTATTTTCGTTGCCAGAACGATTTACTCTCGATATCGTTACAAATTTATGGAGATTTGTTAATGCTACAAAAGACAATGGATTTTCTCCATTTTTGTGATTCTGGATTTTTGTTGCTTGGGAATAAGTGTCATATTTAATGAATTTATCCCAGACATTTTGCCAGTCTTTCTCGTTTTTTAAAAGATATAATGCAGAACAATAAGTTCCTGCAATGTGTGGATTAAAATTGATATCACATTCAATATTGGTATTTCTTTCTGCTAAATCTTGAAAACGTCCTGGAGTTTCGTCTTTTCCAACATCCATTCCAACAAATAGAATTTTATTTTTAGACAAGTAATATTTGCTTCCAATGAAGGGCATTGTTACAAATTTAAATTCTGGGTTACTGCTTAATATTCCACTTGCCGGATTAATATCAAATTCTTTAAAAAAAATTTTGATATTCAATTTCAATTTGGTCTTTATTCATAGTAGTTGTCTTAAATTGTGTGCGTTTATTTAGCATTCCCGCTAACGTTTGGCGGTATGGCCAATAAGGGATTGCGGGCGATTTCCTATCACAGTACACGAAAAGCTGGGGCGGGCTACAAACCTTCGCATACCACTAAAACCCTTATTGGCTATACCGCGTGTTAGGTGGCGTAATTATTTATCCTTTAACATTTTCATCATTACTAATTGTGATTTCAATTAATCCAAAACCTCCCTTGCTACCTTCTTCCCAGAATCCTTCATGTTCTTCTGGAGGGTCTTGAATCATTCCTAAACGTTTATATATTAAATTAATGAACAACTCGAATTGTCCATATATTTGATTACCTTTTCCAAAGGGAGTTAAGAAATCAAATAGAGGACTATTAGACTTACAACAAATTTCGTAATGATGCCTACGGAAATTTCAACAATCACAAATTAAATCAAGGTCATAGTTAAAATGACCATATTTTTTATGCTCATATTGTGAAGCTATTTCATTTGTTGACAAATCAACCGCAAAAGTATTACCTAGCAGAATATAATCACCAAATTCATTGGCTACTGAAATGTTTTTCCAGATAATTGGAGTTAGACCAAGGTTTCTGTACACTGAATTTCCAAATTTAAACTCAATATTATCAATTTGTTTGTAGAAATGGAATTGATGTAATTCTATTGAAAACTGTTTACCACTATTATTGTATTTTGCTTGAAAGAATAAAGCTCTTTTGTCAATAATCCTACCCCCATCAATGTATTTGATTACAAATAAAAAATCTCCAAGCTCCGTTTTTTGTTTTGTAAAAAGGTTATCAGGGTTTATAAAAAAAGCATATGGCTTTTGATGACAAAATCCAGCTTGAACTTTTACGTTTTGATTCCAAGATAATCCTTGAATTCTGTTGATTGAATCTTCGACAATTCTAACTTCGCCAGTCGTATTAGAAATGGCCGATTCAATTGAATTTATTATCCTTTTATATATCTCTTGTGTAGTCATCTGTCTTGTTTTTTATTATGCCACCTAACTCCTTTATATATGCACCATATCCCACCAAAAGGTGTATAAAGGCAGCTATTCTGGCATGCTTTATACACCTTTGAGGTGCGTAATATTTTTTACAAATTATCAAAGGGGTTGGAAATTTTTAGTAAACTCTGTTCGCATACATGGGATAGATTTCTGTCGTCTTACTGCTCTTATGCCCTAAGAGCTCTTGTATGTATCGTAGATCAATTCCTGCTTCCAGTAAATGTGTTGCATAAGAGTGCCGCAACCAATGAAGCGTTACTGGTTTTTTGATTTTGGCATGATTGAGTGCATGTTTTAACACTTTTTGCAAGCCGGTGCCAACTGTTAAAGTTATAAAGTACAGTTATATTTCAAAACTATTAACCTAAAGTTCCCGCTTATTTAGGCTCAGGTGAGCACCAACTCCCCAGTTTCCGCTCCTCACTCCCCCATCTTCACCGGTAACACCAGCCGAAATCCCCGGAAATCGTTAACCGCTTTGGAAACCACGAACGAGCGCTGCGATGAGCGGAAGGCGAATTTGTCGGGATAGCGCCAGCAGCCGCCCCTTTCCTGGCGGAGAGATTCTTCACCGGTGTCGGTATTTGCAGAATCGGTTTCGTCGTGCCAGACGCTGCACCACTCCATGACGTTGCCGCTCTGGTTCCAGGTGCCGTAGCCCGATACGCCTTCGGGATAGGCGTAGACCGGGGCGACCGAATCCGCTCCCCGGTTGTTCCGGTGCCGGCAGTTGTTTTCGTCCCACCGGTCTCCCCAAGGGTAGATCGATCCTTCCGGCCCTCGTGCGGCCTTTTCCCATTCGGCTTCTGTGGGCAAACGGCATCCTGCCCACCGGGCGTAGGCATCCGCGTCGTCCCAGTTGATGAGCACGACCGGGTAGTCGTCGAACTCTTCGGGACAGCCGTCTTCGTGCCAGACCGAAAGCGAGTCTATCCTTGCGCCAATGTTGGGTGGCCGATGGCCCGTAGCCTGCACGAACGCCCGGTACTGGCGATTGGTGACGGCGTAGACCGAAATGTAAAACGCTTCAAGAGTGACGGTGTGCTGCGGGCTCTCTTTGTCGAGGCCGTCTCCCATGGTGAAACTGCCTGCGGGGACAAGTACCATCGGGGATCCGTCCTGTTCGTTGATGACGACCGGGGGCAGATCGCCACCGGAAGGACGGAGCGCGAGAGTTCTGAGGCCGGTAAGGATTTCGGTATGTGTTGGTGTATTCATAGTGCTCTGTGTTCTCTTGTTTCTATGACGCAGCCAAACTATTCCGGTCGTCGGAGGCGTTGCGCGCCTGTCCGGTTCTGACCATCGTTCTCAACTGTTCGATATGCTCCTGATGCGATGCCGAGAGGGGAACCATCTCTCCGGCTGCGTTGAGCAGATCCTCCGTTTCCAGTTCCCGGCGGTTGTCGCGGAATGCGGGAAACATGGCGTCGTTGACCAGCGCCTGAAGTTCGGCGCCGACGAACCCCTCGGTTGCCGATGCGACGGCGGCGAGGTTGAAGCGCTGCGAAAGCATGGTATAGCCGCGCTCTCTGAGATGGACTTCAAGTATTTTTATCCGCTCGCCGTGGGTGGGAAGATCGAGGAAAAAGACCTCGTCAAACCGGCCTTTGCGCAGGAGTTCGGGGGGAAGGCGCCGAACGTTGTTGGCGGTGGCGAATACAAATACCGGAGCGGTTTTTTCCTGCATCCAGGTGAGGAAGGTGGCAAACACCCGGCTTGCCGTGCCGCTGTCGCCCATGGAGCCAGCGAAGGCTTTTTCAATCTCGTCAACCCAAAGCACGCAGGGTGCGATAACCTCGGCAATCCGGATGGCTTCGCGAATATTCTGTTCGCTCGAACCGAGCAGGCCGCTGAAGATGGCGCCGACATCCATTCTCAGCAGCGTCATCCCCCAGTGGCCTGCGGTTACTTTTGCGCAGAGGCTTTTTCCGGTTCCGGGGATCCCGATGAGGGCCACCCCTTTGGGCATACTGAGGCCATACTCGCGCGCATCCTGGCTGAAGGCCTCCTGACGCTGATCGAGCCACGCCTTCAGGGCGCCAAGTCCACCGACGTTGTTCATGGAGCCGGTATAGGGGTAGAGTTCGAGAGCGCCGCTTTCACGGATGATGTGCCGTTTTTCGTTCAGCACCTGCCGGACACTCCGTTCGTCGAGCCCATGGCCTCCGGCAACCACGATGGCTTTGCGAAAGGCCCTTCCCGCTTCGACAATGGAGAGGCCGAGGGCGCTTTCGACCAGACGTTCGCGCAAGCCGTGCGTGGCGTTGTCAAGCGCTCTTGTCGAGCGGGTTTCCCGATCGAGCAGTTCGAGTATCTGTTTGCCGTCAGGCTTGCCGACATCGATGGTTGGAATGTCGTGACGGAGTTCGACGGGAAGCGCAAACTGGGGGCTGGTGATGATGATGTTCACCGTTTCGCTGCGGAACGGAAGACGCGATGCGAGGTTCCGCAGCATACGTGAAACACGCCGGTTATGTTCCAGAAAATGGTGAAAGTCTTTGAGCACGAAGGTTGCGGAGCCCTTGTAGTCGTCGATGATGTCAAGCACCGTTTCCGGGGTGGCGGCCAGTTTGCTGAAGGTCACCGCTGGCTCGCGCAGGTGGCGGAACTGGTCGCCGATATCCCAGGTGATGAGCCCCATTCCTGCAGGCCACCGGCTTGATTGCGACCAGCCGGAAAGGGTGCGCAGGGCCTCCTCTTCGTCGATGGTTGCGAGGTGTATGACGGCTACCCGCGCGTCAACATTGAGTTTGAGTTCGTCGAGCCAGGCCATGCTGCGTTCAGTTATTGGGTTGTAACGTTACAGTTTCACCACCGGCAGATCGCTCACCGGCAACGGAAGTCGCGAGCCGTCGCGTAATAGAATGTAGGAACTATTGTTCTCCTCCGTATCCCGCAGCCAGAGCGTGAGGCGACGGTTACTGTCTACACCGAATCCTGCGATGAAGCGCCGCTCTCCCGAACGGCAGGGCGGGACGGCATGGATGAACTCGCTGTCTTCGGGATTGAGTGGCTTATGCCGACTCTCCTCCCGCTCCCCTTCCCGTACCGGACGCAAGCCGTCGGCCCCGTTGACATAGGTGATCAGCGGGCGGCTCATTGACGAGCGCTCATAAATAACCAGTCCGAGCGTCTCCTGGTTGTCCGAAGCTGCCTTGATATATTTGCTGCATACCGGTTTCCCTGTCGGGTACGGGGTACCTCGGGGAACGACGGGAACCAGTTCGAAATCCCGAAGTTCGCGGTTCCAGCTCCGCAGACAGTAATCATGGGTCAGCGTCTGATCAAAGATGCCGCCGGAGTAGCGGCATGCCCCTCTGGCGATGGCTTCGAAGGGATTGCCGGAATGGACCTCGCTCAGGGGGAAAAACTCCCGGATTTTCTCCTCGATGCCGGGGAGCAGACTGCTTCCCCCCACAAGAAAAATCCCTTTGAGTTCCTCTTTGCGGATGCCTGCCCTGTCGCGTGCCTGATCGAGAGCACGATCGAGCGTGCGGATGATATGCTGGTAAAGGTTATTCCTGTCCGGCTCCCGTTTTTTTTCAAGCGCCTCCTTCAGGGTGCGGGAAGTGAGCGTGACCTCGATGAGTCGGCCGGTAACATCGTTATACCGGGTAAAGGATGCTTGCTCGCTGCCGTTCGAAATGGCTATTTTCGCCTGCTCAATCGCTTCGAGCAGTGATGGGCCGATCGAGGCGATATCATCATCTGTAAGCCCCTCCTCTTCCTGTATATGTTCCAGCAGCCAGTTATCGATCATAATCCCGCCGATCTCCTCGCCCGCCCGGCCCAGTATCCGGCATTTCGCATGTCCGGCACGCAGCAGATCGGTACGAACGACTGAAACATCGAGGGTGCCTCCGCCGAAATCCACGATGCAGTAGGGCGTACGGTCGAGAACCATATCGATGTAGCCAAGCATACAGGCGGTTGCTTCGTCGATGAAGGTGATCCCGCCCGGAAAGCGTTTTATCGCCGCTTCGCGAAGCCAGTCGATATAGTGATCGAAGGCTTCGACCGGGACGGTCAGCACGATCTCCTCGTCGATGTCGCCGAAATAGCCGCGTACGAACATCAGGATACGATCGACAAGTTCGTCGGCTGCATGGCGGGGATAGATAACCCTGCCATTGACGCGCCGCCCGCGATTGGCCCCGCCGTTGCGAAGCATATCCATTTTCAGCCATCTGAATGTTCCCGGATGATTGACTACTCCCGCTGCGTCAACCTGGCTGCCGACAAGGAGGGCGCTCTCCACGGCGAAGTGAATGACGGAGGGAATAACCCGCGCAGGCTCCGATCCTGGCTGCGGATAGAGGATGCCGAGGTTAGGTAGCTCGGGAGTCTCTATATCGTTCAGGGCTTCGTTCCAGCGTGCGACCACGCTGTTGCATGTCCCGAAATCAAAAGCGAGAGCCATTAATTCAAACGGTTATCCTGGTTTACCACTCCGCATCCGTCAGCTCCTCGGTCTCCACGGCATTTTTTTCTGCAGCGTCGTCGTTACTGTCAACGGTGATCAGACCGCGAAGGAAGTACCCCTGCAGAACCCCGAGCAACTGCAGGAGTTTCCTCTGCAGCTCTGCCGACGGATCGGCCGGTCCGACACCAGCATGAACTTTCCCGGCCAACAGACTGCTCTCTTCAAGCAAACCGGGCAGGCGTGTCGTCAGTATGGCTGCCACGATATTATCCTGTGGCTGGAGCCAAGAGACGTGCTCCTGCCGGGAGCCTGCCTCCGGCACGGTAAAGAGGTAGTGCAGCGCGAGTTTTTCAGGCCATGTGCCGTTGAGGGAGATCTCCTGCATTCTGTTGCGGGGAACCAGCCCTCGCTGCGCCCCTGAAAAGAGCGCACCAGCCCGTCTGAAAGGGTCCGGGCTTGCAAGATCCTGCTGCTGCAGCTCGTCGGATCGATACCGTTCCATCCAGAAAGAGAAGATATCCCTCGTGCCGGGCGGAGCAGACGAAGGTGAATCAAGAAGAAGTGCGGCCAGTTCACGATAGAGAGCGACCGCAGCCTCGACAACGGCTTTTTTTGAGGGAGTTTTCGGCCTTCCGCCGCCCTCTTGCCAGAAAGCGATAACTTCGAGCGCACTGGTGAAGGGCAAACCGTGGAGCCGGTCGAGCAGCGCATCGTGATCTCCGCAGAGTTTCAGCGCCTCGATGACCAGTTGCGGATCATGCCCCTCCTTGACGGCATGGTCGTAAGCCGCGACAAGCCGGGGATCCTGACTTTTGAGAACTGTTGTGCTGATCCGCTGCCTCTGTGCGCCTGAAGCGGCAAGCCAGGCTTTTTCAAAAATGGAGTAATCGGGATCTTCAAGATCGAGGTAGCGCCCCGGATAGCCTCGCACAAGGCCGAAAAGGGCGTCCATTTCAAGAGCAGGGGCATGGCGACCGTTCGCTTCAATCTTTTCGGCAATGTCGTCGCGCTCAACGATGCTCCAGAGCATGAACACCATGCCGTTGCCCCAGTCGTCTTCCGGCATGGCAACAATGGCCTGCAGCAGATCCCTCTGAATCGTTTCGGAAGCGTGCATCCTTTTCAGCAGCTCTTCGAAGCGGGAGGCTTTCCAGGAGTTCCACAGGGCGCTGTGCATGACTGGCTGGCTGCTGTGCTGTAGAAGCAGAAGACGGTGGAATATCGCATCCGCTTCCGGATGCCCCTCTTCTACCGCGCCCGCCAGCTTGACCGCAGCTTCCCGGCTCTTGCTTGAAAAAAGATGTTCCACCGCCCTCTTCCTGAGGATGCTTCCGAGGAGGGGTGTTGTGGCAAAAAGGTGTTTTTCAGCTTGCATCAAAATTGGGGCATCAAGGAATGATCAATTTGAAGAGTATACGTATATCACTCTGAATTAAGCAAATCAGAGGGCTCGACTTTGACCGGGTTCCCAACGAAATCATTCCATCACTCTCCGATAATCATTAAAACTGGCGAGCGGGATGCAGATCAACCCTCCCCCACGTTCACGATGCTTCGCGCTATACTCTTGCCATAATGGTGTATCTGTTCGAGCAGGTAGATGAGTTCCATGTGGATGTCGTGAGTAATCTCAGCTTCAGGGAGCAGGAACACTCGTTTCAGATGGGCTACTTCAGCCTGCTCCACCAGCCGTTTAAAGCGCTCTTCACCCTCAAGAAGCGCCCCGGCTCTCACTCTGTCCATCTGTTTCAGGGCATGAGCAAGCTCTTCAATTTCGAGGCAAACGAGGTTATGAATCTCCATGAGTTCATCCTTCCCCGCCTGGCTCAGATCGCTCTCCACTCCCCTTTTTTTTTCAAGCATTTTTCCTTCAAGAGTTTCAATAACATCGCCGATCGACTCCAGCCCCTTGACAATGTTCATGAGCGCAAAAACCTCCCTCGACTCTTCTTCGTTAAGTGAACTGCGAGTGATTTTAATGAGATAATCTGAAATACGGCTCTCAAGAAAATCAAGTTTCTCCTCTCTCATACTCATCCCCTTGATGACGGAAAGTCTTGGAAAAACAACATCATGACCAAGATCGCTGTTGATAAACGGGTAGAGTGATGCACGCACCATTTTGGCGGCTATGCTGCCCATCCTTGCCACTTCGGCCCTTACATAGCTGAGAGCCAGCAGAGGGGTGGAGAGTGCAGACTCCTTCAGATACCAGACTGCAGGGATGAGCCTTGTCTCTTCCGGGTCATCCGGAAGAAGCCGGTAAACAAGTCGGTCGAAAAGCGAAAGAAAGGGTAGAAACAAGAGTGCCATGAAAATATTGAGCAACGAGTGGGCATTGGCTATCTGCCTTGGCACTTCATGAGCAAGCCTTCCTGCACCGAAACTCTCTGCAGAGGGGGAAAGAGCACGGATAAACTCCGCAAACTGGGGAATAAAAGGGAAAAAAATGAGCACTCCGGCCACATTGAAGAGTACCTGCGAAAGCGCTACCCTCTTTGCTGCACGCTGCATTCCGGCGCTTGCCAGCACAGAGGTGATACAGGTGCCGATATTGGCTCCAAGCAGCAATGCGACTCCTGCTTCAAGAGTCAGCACACCCTGCAGGGCAAGCGTTATGAGGATACCAATAAAGGCCGAACTGCTTTGCATCAGTGCGGTCAGGAGCATCCCTGCAGCAACTCCAAGAAAGGGATTTTCAAGATAACGCAAGAGCGAAAGAAAAGGCGCATAGCTCTCAAGCGGCGCAACTGCCTCCGACATGAGCTTCAGCCCGAAAAAAAGAAGACCGAATCCCGAGAGCGCCTCCCCGCTGAAACGCAAGGGCTCCGTTTTGCCAAGCGAATGCAAGGCAAAGCCTGCGGCAAAGATGATCAGGGCATAATCGTGCAGCCGGAATGCTACAAGCTGAGCCATGGCTGTTGTACCTATTTCAGCGCCAAGAATAACGCTCAGCGCCTGGCTGTAGCTCATCAGCCGTGACTGCACGAGCCCGACAAGGATGGCGATAATGGTACTGCTGCTTTGGACGACCATACTGGCAAATGCCCCGGCAAGCAACCCGTACAAGCTGTTGCCGGTCACCTTCGATATCAGCAGGCGCACCCGCTCGCCTGAAGCCTTTTTCAGGCCACTGCTCAACATCCTGATGCCGTAGAGAAAAAGGGCAAGACCACCGGCAAAAAGAACAGCTATACCAACTGGCGAAATCATTTCATCCATTTTTCACTATCCCTTTTGAAAAGGGTTCACATGCGGCCTAAAATCTCTTCAATCCTCTTTTTACGGTAAGCAAAAACCTCCTCAAGCCGTCGACTCACAATCAGGGTATTGACAATATCGCCAAAAAAGTCCATCGGCATGACATAGTCAACTCTGTCGGTCATTTCAACACCACCCGGTATTGCACGAAACTGATGGAGGTGATGCCAGCTCTCATAAGGCCCCGATTTCTGGCGATCCTCAAACAGAAACGGTCTCTCAACCCTGGTAATCTCGGTTTCCCACCGTACCGGAAGCATCATGAAAGGATAGAGCGTATAACTGATCAGCATTCCTTCATAAAGCGGCTGCATTCCGTCGCCATGGGTTATCCTGACCATCATTTCCGGAGGTGTTATCCGGGCAAGGCTGGCCGGAGAAGCAAAAAAATTCCATACAGCATCAAGATCGAGAGGAATTTGCTGAACATAAGTAACAGTATGCAATGTCATAAAATTAAAAAACCGGTTCTTCAGCCTGCAACCACTTTTTTTCAACGCTCCGGCAAATTCCTTGCCACAGACTCTTTTAAGTTCCTTTTAATCATCAAGTAATGCTCCCTAAAGATGTGATTGATTAATGTAACAAGAGTGGATGAATTGCCATCTGCCATTTAAATAACAGGTCAATAATTATAAACAGTGAGGAAACCGATGCAAAATCGTTTACGTTTTTTTTATATCGCTATAATCGCGTTTCTGTTTACAGGTAATGTTGCTTATGCACATAACGAAGAGGCTCAACGTCTTTTGTCGAGTGGCGAAGCATACTGCAAGTCAGGCAAGAATACGGAAGCTATAGCAGAACTGACAAAGGCCATTGAGCTTGAACCAAAACTTTCACCAGCAGACCTTTCAACAGCGTACTACAACCGGGCAGTTGCAAGGCGTACCATTGGAGACAGCCTGGGCTCCAAAGCTGATTTCGAGAAGGTTGTTGATCTTGATCCAACTCCGAGAGATGCTGCAGCTTACCATAATCGCGGGATTGCCAAATCGACTCTGGGAGACAAAGAGGGGGCTCTGGTTGACATGAAAAAAGCAGCACTCCTTGGTAATATCCCTGCCCGTGAGTGGCTGAAAAATAATGGAGAGAAAAATCCACTCTATACAGCCCTTGACGATGCACAAAACCTGTTGTCAAGCGGCAAGGCAAAGCTTGCATCAGGAGATCACAAGGGAGCGATTGTCGACTTCACCAAGGCAATCGAACTTGATCCGAAACTTGCTGCGGCATACTTTAATCGTGGGATTGCAAAAAGTTTGACGGGAGAGAACAAGAGTTCAAGAGAGGACTTTGCAAAGAGCATCAAGCTTGATCGTACTCCGAAAGATGCAGAAGCTTACTGTAATCGCGGGATTGCCAAATCCGCCATCAACGACAAGAAAGGGGCTTTGACTGACTTTAATAAAGCCATTGATCTTGATCCGAAGTATCGTGAAGCTTATTCCCGTCGCGGAAAACTGAAAAACGAGATGGGAGACAAAGCGGGTTCTCTGGCTGACGTTAAAACAGCAACAGAACTGAGCGCTATAGCACACCCTTGATTATAGCAGGATAGACCAGAAGAGGAGAATGATAAAAGCCCGGATGTATGCCGGGTTTTTATCTGTTGTCGTGGAGATTGAGCAGTTCCCGTGCGCGGCATCAATTTTCTTTTTCCGTAGATTAGCCTTGATACAACGAACTTGTCCTGCTTTTCACAACCTGATTTATCGTATGGCTAAAGCAACCGTTGCCGCCATCATCACTCCCGATGATGATAAACGCGATACCATCCTGCTGACGAAGAGGAGTGTTCCTCCCTTTAAGGGGCAGTGGTGCCTGCCGGGAGGGCACATTGATGAGTATGAAACGGCTGAAGAGGCCGTTGTCCGGGAAGTTGAGGAAGAGACCGGCCTCCTCTTCTCCGACCCGGTTTTTCTTCATTTTTTCAATGAAGTGTTTCCGGAGCATCACTTTCATGCGGTAGCACTCGCATTCTCCGGCAGAGGAATTGGTTCGATAGAGCTGAAGCCCGACGAAGTAGAGGAGATAGCATGGTTTCCACTCGATGAAGCGCTCACGCTTCCGCTTGCCTTCAATCATCTGCAGATCATACGTACCTATTATTCTAAAATACTTTGCGGTTAATTTGCTCCAAATCTGTTCAAAAATCCAAAAATTTCCTGATTTCGGGCTTGATTAAAGGCGCCGCCCATTTCGGAGAGAAAACGGCGAAGGTTCTGCACCAATGCTTGTTCCAGTTCCCGCTCAGAGTGTTCATCAGCCAGCTCCAGAAAGTCGAAAGTGTAGGTATCCTTGACCGCAAGCACAGCCTGAGCTTGCAGTTCAGGAGAGAGTGTTTTATCAAAATTGGTCTGGTTGAGCAGGTATTTTTCGTAGCTTTTGTTGTCAACCTGGTGCTGAAGTACCGCCTTTGTCCAGCCAAACCTGGCCGTCGCCCGAAGATAGAATTCTCGTTCAAGCTCATCTTTGCATCGGGTGAAAATAACAAGGTTTTTAGCCCAACTGATTTCTGCAACCAGCGGTTGCAGTTTTGAATGCTCTGCATAGGCAAGATAGAAATCCCTCATATTCCACAAATTGCGCGCAGAAAATCCGTTTCTGCCGGGAAATTCTGCCTGCAGATCACGGGCAAGCGTCTCCACTACCGCTTTTCCCCAGCCAAGTTTCTGTTGTTTCCTCTCAATGGACTCACCAATTTCCCAATAAAGCGCGACCAGCTCCGTATTCACTGCCCGGAAAGCCTGATACTGCCGCTGGTGAATACGAGACTTGATATCGATAAGAAATTCTGCGTATTCGGTTGTTCTGACCTCACTCATAGCAGCTCCCTGATCGAATAAAAGAAAGGGTAGAAAAAATAACCTCTTTACAATGTATCACAGGCTTCTGGTTCCACATCAGGAACTTTGCTCAAAATTTCAAGAAATGTTTCACGGCTGCCGCGATTTGCCCGCTTTTCCAAATATTCAAATGCTGAAAGAGCCGCAACTTTTTCAGCCGCAGCAAGCATAATAAACTGATTGACGGAAATCCCTTCTTCTTGGGCTACTTCACGAAGTTGCTCGTGTAATGATTTGGGTAAACGTAAACTTAGCACGCTCATTGTTTCACCTCACCTATAATTTGCAAAAACTTCAAGCACAAGTTCATCTCCCTTTGATAATCAAGGTTCTTCCCGGTAGCGTTGAATGACATCTTCGTACTCAAGAACTGACAAAACCCGGTAAAAAGTATATATATTGCACTAAATCGTATGATTTTACATCTTTTTTACTATCGAACACGAACCAAAAGTCCTGACAAAAGTGCAGAAAAATGAAGAATATTGGTGTTTTTTGGTGAGGAATCGGAAGTGAAAATGGTTGTTGAACGGTATACCGTTAAAAAAATATGCGGAAATGCATAATTTTTATAAATTGAGGCCATGAACTCACCAGCCGAAAAAATTGCCATTACCGTTAATACCTTATTGTATATCATCCAGAAGTCAGGCGGCATCTGTGATTTTCATAAGGTATTTAAAATTCTTTACTTCGCGGATCAGAAACATCTGTCGAGGTATGGGTCTGCTATTACTGATGATACCTATATTGCCATGGCCAATGGCCCGGTACCGTCAATGGCTTACGATATTTTAAAATCGTTACGGGGCGAGGGTCTTTTTACTTCACAAAAAGAGCAATTTACTCCATATTTTGAACTACAAATCAATAAACACACTGTAAAGGCAAAAAAGAGCCCTGATCTTGATTATTTGTCCGAGTCTGAGATGCGATGCATTGACGAATCCATCGAAGAGAATTACCATCTCAAGTTTTCAGATTTAACAGAGAAATCCCATGATACGGCATGGCAAAAAGCGGTATTTAATAGTGAAATAGATCTCCTTGATGTTGCAAAGTGTGGCGGTGCCGGGAATGACATGATTGAGTATATCAAAGAGAGCTGTGAGAACCGTTTAGCTGTATTTGAATGAGTTTAGGTGAATTTTTCCCGGAAGTCTTTAAGGCTGATTACGCCAGAAGGAACCTGGAAGTTGGGAGTGTTCTTAAGCTCTACGTCACGGATACCAAACCACCAAAAGAAAAACGATTTATCATTGTAGGAAAGAATATTGACGGGCTCTGTCTGGCAACCGTATACATCAATTCAGAGATCAATGAGAACATCAATTACTCCCCCGAACTCAAAGAGCTTCATCTCCCTTTTCAGGCAGCAGGCAGAACATATCTTGATCATGACTCTTTTGTTGACTGCTCAGAATTTGTGATTAGAGAGCAAAAAGAAATAGAACTCGCAATAAAAAACAGGCCCGGAGTTGTGATTGGAACGTTATGCGACACGGATTTGACTGCTGTGAGAAACAAACTCATTAACTCACCAAAAATCAAACGAAAAGATAAAAAGAGGTTTGGGTTCTATCCGGAATAGTTGGACGTTCAGGCTTTTCCTTCAATATCCCTCTCTGCCTGGAATGAGTTCAACAGCTTTCCGAATTCTCTTGTATAGGCTTCGTTATCTTTTTCCCAACCGACAAATGACGGGATGTAGTACAATCTGATCTCTTCTGCTAAATCCCTGCCCTTGCTGTCAGGGAACTCCCACTCTTGAATCTTGCCAAACTCAATCAAACTGATGGGGAAAAGCACTTGCTTTCCTTCTCTGTCCTCGCGTTTTTTGGCCTTTGTAATCTCCTGTTTTACCCATTCACTGTTTATGCTGCTTTCGGAGAGGATCAACAGCAGCTTTTCATGTTGTCGTATGGCTTCACCGATTTGAACATGTATTTTTTTGCCTCCTTTCATGTCATGCGGAGCGTACCAACACCGTACTCCTTTGGCTTGCAGATCAGCATAGAGACGATCTGCAAACGCTTTATCCGCAGTACTATGGCTGATAAAGCAAGAGTAGAATTCAATAGCTTTGCTGGTGAAGGAGTGCGCATATTCAATGAAGGTATCAGGTAATCCACAGCCTTTCAAGAATATCTCTGGGATATTCCCTTTTGACTTGTAGAGTGTATCAATGCCTATTGTTGAAGGGCCTCTATGTTGAACAGTATCAAGTCCTATGACAGAACTGAGATCTATATTAGCAAAAACTGTAAAGGCAATATATACCCCGCTTAGGTTTGCTCCTCTGAGATCCGCCCAACTGAGTGTTGCTCCATTGAGGTCCGCATCGCTGAGGTTTGCTCCGCTTAGGTTTGCCCCTTTGAGGTTTGCATGAATGAGATGTGCACCGAGAAGGTTTACCCCGCTTAGGTTTGCCCCAAAAAGGTTAATCCCGTTCAGATTTGCCCCGCTGAGGTCTGCATCACTGAGGTTTGCTCCGCTGAGGTCTGCCCCGTGGAGATCTATTTTAACATCGGGATTTGCCTGACGAGCTTCGTTCCATTTTTCTACTGATCTGAGAAGCAGTTCAACGGTTAGCATGGGTTTTTTATTGGGTTAGTATATTTGAATGAGTTTCATGCCGATACAGCAGATAAACCAATAATTTATTCACTTTTATACTCGAAGTATTCGTCGGCCATTTCCTCAACAGAGAAGAACGCCCTTATTAATAGGACAGCTTCATCCAAGGGTAGCGCTGCATCAACGCGAAAGTATTTCTCTTTGTGGGCGCATTTATGCTTTTTATTATTCCACAGGAAAGACTCAATATCAGATTCGCAAGAGAAGCTCATGAGTGCGCCATCAAGGTGAACAACTTGTGTTGCATCATCAGTGAGGATTGCATGTACATAATCAACATATACATCCTTGCCGATCCACTGCCAAGCATCCAGTTGGAGCTCAGCTCCAGTTTGGCCTTGTTGACGACTCAAGCGAACGACCAGTGTTGAGTAGTATGCATCTATATTTTGTTTTGGTATTTGGAAGGTCGAAATGTGTACTCCTTCTCGAAGCACAATGTCAAGTGCTTTTCGAAAGGGCACGCCGTATACCGGTGCTTTTGACACTGTAGGTCGGCCAGATTGCACCCGAATAGCCGAATATTTCCAAAGGTCAGGCGAATTTAGAAGAAGCTTAGCAGGACCACGAGCTCGACCGTGCGGATGTATTTCTATAGATGAATCAACACGAAGCGTTAAACTGCCGTCATCCCCAACAATCAATGCATGGATGGGAACCAGACCATCTTCGGTGGAAAGTTCTGGCAGGAGTTCTGTAAAACGATTCGTTTGACGCTCCTGTTCAACGCACCATGCTTTTAGTTCATCTATGTTTTGAAAATTTGTAAACATATCAAGTCTCTCCCTAATCAGTAACTGATCTCTGTTGTGAAGTTTTCGGCATCCGGTATCTTTGGTATTGTTTATTCCTTCATCTCTTCAGGGTACCTTCGCTCTGATAGGTAACTCAAGAAGCATCCGTATGCTTTACACCACCGTGACTTGGCCGTTCATCAACATGGGATGGAGCCGGTCGCGGAACTGCGTGAGGTGCTGTTGTCCCACACGGAGCGTCAGGTTCTTCGTCTGGAGGCAGACTCAACAGTATCACCTCTTCCATTATCAGGTAGATCATTTTGTCCTGTGGTTCATTCATGGCTTTGCAAGTGTCTGCATCTGTCAATAAAATGCGCTTCAGCTCTGATTTTATGGGTTCGCGTCCTTCGCATCTATAATGATTATTTTATGGAAGTTCAGGCTTTTCCGTCAGTGACCTTCTCTGCCTGGAATGAGTTCAACAGCTTTCCGAATTCTTTTGTATAGGCTGCGTTGTCTTTTTCCCACCCTATAAATGACGGGATATAGTACAACCTGATTTCTTCTGCTAAATCCCTTCCTTTGCTGTCAGGGAACTCCCATTCTTCAATCTTGCCAAACTCAATCAAACTGATGGGGAAAAGCACTCGCTTTCCTTCTGTATCCTCACGTTTTTTTGCTTTTATAATCTCCTGCTTTACCCAGTCACTGTTTATGCTGCTTTCGGAGAGAATCAACAGCAGCTTTTCATGTTGTCGTATGGCTTCACCAATTTGATCGTGTATTTTTTTGCCTCCCTTCATGTCATGCGGAGCGTACCAACACCGAACACCTTTGGCTTGCAGGTCAGCATAGAGACGATCTGCAAATGCTTTATCCGCAGTGCTATGGCTGATAAAGCAGGAGTAGAATTCAATAGCTTTGCTGGTGAGGGAGTGCGCGTATTCAATGAAGGTATCTGGTACACCACAGCCTTTCAGAAATACCTCGGGTATATTCCCTTTTGATATGCAGAGAGTATCAATCCCTACGGTAGATGGACCCACATGGTGAACAGTGTCAAGACCTTTGACGTTGCTAAGGTCTACATTTACAAAAATTGTATGCCAGATGATTACCCCGTGCATGTCTGCCTTGCTAAGATTTGCCTCAATAAGGGTTGCTCTATTGAGCTTTGCGCCGCATAGATTTGCCCCGCTGAGATCTGACCTGTAGAGCTTTGCCTGACCGAGGAATGCCATAGTAAGGTCTGCCCCTGCAAGCTGTACTTCATCGAGGGTTGCTCCGCTGAAACTTGCCCTTGTGAAGTCCCCCCCAATGAGATTTGCCCTTGTGAGGTCTGCCGAGTTAAGGCATGCCTCAGTGAGGTTTGCCCCAGTAAGGGTTGCATTGGTGAGAATTGCGCATATAAGCTGTGCCCCGCTGAGATCTGCCCCGCTGAGATTGGCATCCCATAGGGTTGCACCGCTGAGGTTTGCTTTACTCAGATTTGTCTTGATAAGGTTTGCTTTACCGAAGTTTGCATTATAGAGATGCGCCCCGTTAAGGTCTGCCCTATTGAGGTCTGCCATGTTGAGCTGTGCCCCGCTGAGGTCTGCCCCTCTGAGGTTTGCCCCAACCAGGTCTGTACGACTGAGGTCTGCCTTGTTAAGCTGTGCCCCGCTGAGATCCGCCCCTTTGAGATTGGGCCTGCCCTTTTGATGTGCCTTTCGAGCTGCGTTCCATTCTGTTACTGATCCGAGAAGTAGTTCAACGGTTAGCATGGCTTTCTTTGTTTGGTTGTGGTACGCTCAGATTCTTGTCTCTGTCAGGTTTCGCTATGTCTTCGTTTCGGGTTTTAAGACTCTTTTTCAATGTCCGCTGTTGAGGATTAACGGACATTGAATTTACTCAAGGTTGTGCGCTTGATCCAGTCTGCTTTTCCTGACCTGGCTGTTCGGTTATCTTGTTGAGGAAGTCCTGAAGGTCGGCCTTCTTCGTGTACCATCTGCGAATAATCTTTTGGGGTGCTTCAGATTGTGGATTTCACAACATCCGTAGTGGACTATATTTACCGGTTCGTGTGCAGAGCTCTCTACACCACCGTGGCCTGGCCGTTCATCAGTATGGGCAGGAGCCAGTCGCGGAGCTGTGTGAGTTCCCTGTTTTGCTGGTGGTAATTCTTCATCTGCAAAAACAATGGGGCTGCGAGCCTTGTATATGCCTCTATTGTTGATTTGTCAGGAACCGCCAAGAGTGACTCATCAAGTACCCCTTTGTTAATGTGTGGCTGCTGCGCCCCGGTTCTCAGCACCATTAATCGCGGTATTTCGCGAACAAGGTAAGGGTAGATAAAGCAGTGTTTGAACATGCTGGTTTCGACAATGCCAACGACCGACTGATTCGTTGCGGCTTCAATTCCGAGTATGGATGCTCTAAGGTGTCGAACTATTGAGAGAATCACAGTACCCTGCGGGAGAAGTTTTGCAGGTGAGTTCTGCAACCCCAAGTATGAAATTCGTTCGTCAGGATCTACGACGAATGTGCCTGGATTCTCAGCAGAACTCAACCAATTAACTTCACACGGGGTCCAATATTCATCTTTATCTCTCGATGGAGTGCCGCCGAGATGCGTCGTGAACGTTTCACCAATTGTCGAGTAATGCCACCCGGCAGGGATTTGACGTTTCAGTGTGGGGTTGTAGACCATTTTGCCGCCGGAGGATTTGTAGGGGTGGCCGTTGTGGTCGGGAAAGTTGAACTGCACGAACCAGTAGTCGTAGAGGGTTTTGGCCATCGCCTCAAGTTCGGCGTTGATGCGGTTGTTGCATTCGATTTTGGCATCAAGGGCGGAGAGAACCTTTGCCCGGGCATTATAGTCACAAGGAAGATTTATGTACAGGTTTTCGACAGCTTCTTTTGTGAGCGCGTTTCGAGTCCCACCGACTCGACAAATCTGGAGAAGATGCGGTTTTAAGTAGTGTAAATAGTAGTTTACATACGGGGCACTTTTTCGGTCTTTGCATCTTATTATAGAGACATGCTGACTTACACGAGCAGGTAATATCGTAGTTGGAACAATGCAAGACCTTGCGATAGAATCTCCAGTGATATTGAGCAAAATATCATCGTTTTCTACTGTTACTCCTTTGAGTTTTTCTGCCTGCTGATCATTGATGAAAACCAAGCCTTTTTCAGAAAAACTCATATCAAGAATATTCTGACTTCGTACAAATGCAACACCCTGTTCAGAATAAACGTTATTCCCACCTCTGGGTGTTGCGCCACTGCCAATTTTGGATGTGATACTCCTCAGTTTCACAAACTTACTCATACCGCACCCCCTCCAACTGTTTCCTTATCTCCCGATCCAGCTCACCAGACTCCTTGAACAGTCTGTCCAGATTATCGGTAAACCCTTGCATCTTCATGCTGAACTCTTTCGGTGTCAGATCCGTATACTCGATCCGCACATCGAAGTACTGCCCGGCACTGAGCGAATAGTTCTTGGCGGCGATTTCGTCATAGTTGACCACAACGGAGAAATCTTCCTCAGCCTCTTTGGAGTTGAAGGTGGTGATGATCCAGTCTTCTTCGTCTTCGGAGAGCACGGTCTTCTGGTTCTTGCCCTCCTTGACTTTGGTGCCGAGGCTGGATGCGTCGATCAGCACCACATCATCCTTGTTGCCGTCATCAATGAAGAGTATGGAGACGTTGGTGCCAGTGGTGGCGAAGATGTTGCTCGGCATGGAGACTACCCCGGCCAGCATTTTGCCGTCAACCAGCCGCTCGCGGATTTTTCGGTCGATACCTGATTGGGCGGTGATAAAGCCGGTAGGGACGACTACCGCAGCCTTGCCTCCGGGTTTGAGCGAATAGATGATGTGTTGCAAAAAGAGCTGGTAGATGGCCATCTTGTCCGTTGCCTGTTTGGGGACATTCGGTATCCCGGCAAAGAAGCGTTCGTGTTGCTCCCTGGTGTCGAGCTCGTTTCGGAAATCACTGAAATCCATCTTGAAGGGTGGATTGGAGACGATATAGTCGAACTTTTTGAGCGCCTTGCCCTCTTTGTGGTAGGGGTGAAGCAGGGTGTTGCCCTGAATGATGTTGGGGATGGAGTGAACGAGGTTGTTCAAAATCAGGTTCAGGCGCAGCAAGCTTGAGGATTTCTGTGAAATGTCCTGTGAATAGATGGTGCAGCGCTGTTCGCCGATGGCGTGGGCGAGGTTCATAAGCAGGGTGCCCGAACCGGATGAGGGATCGTAGCAACTGGCGTTGGTTACTTTGCCCCGCTGTACTTCTGGCACCAGAATGGAGGCCATGATTTTAGCTACGGCATGAGGGGTATAGTACTCGGCGTACTTGCCGCCGCTGTCCTTGTTGTAATCCTTGATCAGGTACTCGAAAAGAGAGGCGTAGAAGTCGTACTTTTGGGTGAAGATGCGCTCGAAGCTGAAATCCACCAGGGTGTTGATGATGGCACGGCAAAAATCGTCGCGTTTGGATTCATCGGTGATGTATTCACTCAGCCGGTCAAAGAGGGTAACCTTGGCCCCACCATCGGTTTTGACGGCAAAGATATCGTTGTTGGTGATGGCGATGTCGCGCAGGGTATCGTCGAAGAGCTTGGCAAATTGTGGAGCGTTCTGATTCCTGAACAGATGGGCGATGAAATGATCCGGTTTCAGGCGAGCGGTATCGGGGCCCATCTGGAGTTGCAGCATTTCGAGTTCATCGGCAGTGAGCAGAGTTAAGGCCTGCTCCCAGCTTTCGCTTCCGGAAAGGCGGGAGTCGATTCTTTTGGCTTCAAAGGCGAATTTGTCGTTCAAAAATTTGTAGAGAAAAACCTGGGTGATGATCTTGAACTCGTTGCCATCGTTACCGAGGCCATACGATGCACAGATACTCTTGAGGTTGTCGATGAGTTGCCGGGTTCTTTTTTCGAAATCCTGTGTTACCACGCACTTGCTCCTTTTCTGTTGCCTGAGATAAATTCATTCATGTATTCGGTCACTACCAGCCGGTTGATTGTTCGGGAGACGTCCGGGTTGAGTTTTATTTTACGGCGGGCCTGAAATTCGCCAATGACCATCGGCATCATCATCCCCTCAAAGTAGCTTTCGTTTGCCAAAAGCTGGGTGTTCTGCAGCACCTGATCGTCGGCCTGCTGTTTGACGCCGGTTAATGCGTCGAAGATGCGACGCTCCGATGCGGTTAGCAAACCTCGCTCCAGCAGCCGTTTGTGAATGCGGGTATATTTCGGGTCGCCGTGATACTTTGCCCTGAGCTGGTTGTTCTTACGGTTCAGCTCCTTGACCTGCTCGTAGATCTGGTTGAGCGCACCGATATTGGCGTTCATCTCCTCCTGCGTCACCTCGTTGAGTTTCTTCTTTTTGAAGAGCCGCTCCAGCTCCTCCTTCAGGGTGATGAACCTGGGGTCTTGCTGGTCGAAGTTATCGATGAGGGCTTCGCGAGTCTTACGCAGGGTATTTTTCAGCTTGTCGGCCAACACCAGCTCCTCTTCCCGCACCTTGGTGAACATAAAGAGCACATCTTCCAGAGCGATATTGAGCAGATTGGTGGTATCGGCGTTTGATTCGATGCTCTCCTTCAGGTTCAACAGGTCGAGGTGGTTGCATGTTTCGCGGTAGAGCTGGTTGAGTTTCTGGAAATCGAGCTGCTGCAACAAACTGTAGTCGCCCTGCATCCGGATCAAATTATAGAGGCTGCGGGCATCGGCCAACGCTTTTTTGAGCGCCTGCAAGGTGGCACGATCCTGAATCTGGCTGATTTGCTGCGAGAAGTGCTCGGCGTTTTGAATGTCAAAGCGAAAGAGAATATCCTTGATCGCTTCGATCTCCCGGGTTATCTCTTCGGGGGACTTGAAAAGATTGGAATAGTGCTCAAGTTCGTCGCCAAGTTCGGCCTGCAGCTCTTCGAAATAGGCTTTATTGGTGGCATCGAACTCTTTACGGATATCGGCGAAATCAACCACATAACCGTAACGAAAATCGTTGTAAGTGCGATTGACCCGGGTGAGGGCCTGAAGCAGGTTATGTTTGCGGATTACCCGGCCCACATAGAGCTTTTTCAGCCTTTTGGCGTCAAAACCGGTGAGGAGCATGTTGTAGACCAGCAAGAGGTCGATCTTGCCGGCTTTGAACTCCTCCACCGATCTCTTGCGATCCTCCTTGCTGCCTTCATCATGCAGAATCAGGGCGCAGCGTTTCACCTTGTTTGCCTCGCTCTGCTGGTTTGCGTAAAAGAGCGTGGGGACAGCAACCATTGGCAGCTCTTCAAGCGAGTCTTCATCTTCAGTGGTGACTTTTTTGACGCTATTGGAAGCCTTACGGGAGTGGAAGATTTTGAACATTTCCCGGGCCTGTTTGGAACTGTCGCAGATGACCAATCCGCCGATGGTGGAGTCGTTCAGGGCGCCACGGCTATGCTCGAAATCGTCAAGGATGTAAGCGAGCATCGGTTCAACAAAACGGGGATGGGCGTAGAGTTCCTCTTTTTCGATATCCCCCTGCTGGAGTTCCACCGCTGCAAGGGCCGCCTGCAGTGAGAGTTTATAACTTGTGGCAATTTCCTCGCGGATCAGGCGCAGGGTATATCCATCGGCAATGGAGGCGTTATAGTAGTATTTGTGAATGTAGTCGCCGAAGAGTGCACGGGAGTTGTAGTCCTCCCCCAGAAGCGGTGTGCCGGTGAGACCAATCTTGATAGCATTCTGGTCTGACTGGCTGAGGTTGGCAAGAAAGCTGCCTGTCGGGTTATAGCTGCGGTGAACTTCGTCAAGAAAATAGATTCTCTGGATCGTGACATCGTAATCCTCGGCACGAACCACATCGGGATCATCCTCGAACTTCTGGATATTGACAACGGTAATCTCCGGCCTGCCGGAGTGATTGTGGAGTGCATTGTTGGCTTTGATATCGCGGGCAAAGTCCTCGCGAGTGCCGATGGTATGCACCGTCAGGCCGCGACTGGAAAACTCCCGTTGCGCCTGTATGAGCAGATCGAGACGATCAACAATGAAGTAGAACTTTGGAATGATGCCGCTACGTTGGAAATAGTCGGTCAAAAAGTGGACGTTGTAATAGGCCAGCGCGGTTTTTCCACTGCCCTGGGTATGCCAGATAATCCCTTTGCGAATGCCGGAGTCCAGCTTTTTTTCAATTGCTTTGGTGGCAAAGAGCTGCGGGTAACGCATCACGTGCTTCTGCTGGCCATCGGATTCGTTGACAAAGGCCAGTGCATATTGCAGAAGAAATGAGAGGCGTTCGCGGCTAAAGAGAGAGGTACAGAGGCGGTTGGTCGGCGTGCCGGGCGACTTGTTGCTGAGAAACTCCGGGCTGTGCTTGATGACGTTCAGATTGTTGTCGTGCAATACCTCGTTTTCGATCCTGTCATTCTCGTCGGCAAGAAGTTCGGAGAGGTTCAGCTCTTCTTCTTCACGAAAGTAGTTGAAAACAGGTGCGTCGTAGGATGGAGTGGCGTAGAAGGCTCCCTCAATGGGCTGCGGAGAACCATCTTCATACTCCATGTTGTTGGAGAACACCATCAGTTGTGTGATGTTGACAAAACGGTGGAAGCGGGAATTCCGGCAACGGGTGATGATACGGTTGCGCTCGGCCAGAATCCCTTCTCGATTGTTTGGCTTCTTGACTTCAATGAAGATCAGGGGCATACCGTTGACCAGCAGGGTGATATCAGGCCGAAATTCGTCATCACCGTTTTTGTAGGTCAGTTCAGTGACAACATGGAAGCTGTTGTTAGGGTTGTTAGGGAAATCGGTAAAGTCAATCAGCCGAATTCCGGAGCGTTCCGTGAGCCGTTCATAAAATGCCTTGCCGAGATCCTCATTGTCGAGCAAGAGCCGGACATCGGCCAGCAAGCGTTTGATGTCGTCGGCCTCAATACCGGGGTTGATCCGGACGATGGCGGCAGAGAAGAGTTCAGGGAAGATGTTGCTCTCTTTATCCCATTTGGCACTCCTGAGGGAGAGGTATTGGTAGCCAAGCCTGACCAGATGCAGAATGCAGGGTATTTTGACTCGTGAATCTTCACTGAAAATCATAGAGAGTACAATTTCTGGTCAACTGATGACGGTTAGCGTATGGCGGCGATACAATGCTTTGAGCTGCTTTTATTATACGTGCGTTTTCGGATTCAAAGGATTGAAATGTTGCTTTGCTTCATGGTGGTTTTTGGTAATTTTGTTCTTGCCATGATTTTATTTTACTATTGCCTGATAAGCATGAACAGGAATTTAACAGAATGTACCGGAAAGCCCTCGATATGAAAACCTGTAGATCATTCAACACTATGCGAAACAGCTTCCGCGCTAAAACCACCCTCTCTGTTTTTTGTTTGCTCTTCCTGCTTCTGGCCTCAGGATGTGCAAACAAACAGCATGAAAACAAATCGCCAACGGGCAAACCCCGAATCATCAGCCTTGCTCCAAGCCTGACGGAGATGATTTTTGCTATTGGCGCTGGCGATCAACTGGTGGGCAGAACCAGCGCCTGCGACTGGCCTGTTGCAGCATTACAGGTGCCTGTAGTGGGGGCTTTTGGACGCCCTTCGCTTGAGCTGCTTGCTTCGATCCATCCCGATCTGGTGGTTGATGTTGATCTGGCCGATGAGGAGATGGGGAAAAAAATATCGGCGCTTGGTATTCAGAGAGAGAATATCGCATGCAAAAGCCCGGATGATATTCCTGCCTCCCTCAGAAAACTGGGAAAATTGACCGGTCATACCAGAGAGGCCGACAGTCTGGCCCTCTCTATCAGCGAGGGTCTTGCGATGTTTAAAACAAAGGCAGAAAAGAGAGCCAAGAAAAAGAGTGTCTATCTTGAAATCTGGGATGATCCTTTCTGGACAGGCGGAAAAGGAAGTTATACCTCTGCACTTATTGCCTATGCCGGTGGCAGGAATATCGGAGATGTTGTGGATAAAGAGTATTTCGAAATATCGCAGGAGTGGGTAATCAAGAAGAGCCCGGAGGTGATTGCCTGCATGTACATGTCGAAAAATGTCTCTGCTGCCAGCAAGCTCATGGAGCGTCCCGGTTGGGGCTCTGTTGCTGCCGTACAACAGCGTCAGGTTTATGACCAGTTCGATAACAGCCTCTTTCTTCGCCCTGGCCCGAGGGTTCTTGAAGGGATAGCACAGTTACATCGAACGATTTATCCTGTTGAGAGAGCTGCTCCCTGATTTTTTGGCGCTCCCTGTCAGAGAATCGACGTTAATTTTTTTATCTTTGGGCCTTTGGCAGAACAAAACGAAATCATGCATGAAGCGCGCTCCCTTGGTCATTGTCCTCCTGACGGTTTTACTTGACCTTATCGGGTTCGGTATTGTGCTTCCACTGCTGCCGACCTATGCCAAGGATCTCGGTGCAAATCCTGCCATGATCGGGTTGATTGCTGCAATTTTCTCCATCATGCAGTTTATTTTTTCCCCTCTCTGGGGCAAGCTGAGCGACAAAATCGGTCGGCGACCGGTCATGTTGATCAGTATTTTTGTCACCGCTGTATCCTATCTTGTTTTATCACAGGCCAGCACCATTCCCCTCCTTATTTTTGCCCGTGGACTCTCGGGTATTGGGTCGGCCAATATTGCCACAGCTCAGGCCTATATCACTGATGTCACCGACAGTAAAAATCGTTCGGGAGCGATGGGCATGATCGGAGCCGCTTTCGGAATAGGCTTTATTATTGGCCCGCTGATTGGAGGTGTGCTCAAGCACTATTACGGTATTCCGATGGTCGGATATGTCTCTGCGGCACTGATCTCTCTCGACTTTATCCTTGCTATCTTTTTGCTTCCCGAGTCAAACAGGAATGCTCAGAAGATGGTGTTCGGCTTTCTGAAAAAGCGAACATCCGAGAGCGCACCCCGTCGATCGGTCTCTCTCTTTCTTGGTGAAAAAGCCACTGAGTATGTTGATGGACTGAAACTGACTTTCAGTTCACGCCCCCTTGCCCTGCTGATGATTGCAAACTACATCTATACCTTTGCCATTGTGAATATGCAGGTTGCATCCATTTTGCTCTGGAAGGAGTATTTCAGAGCTACTGACGAGCAGATCGGTTATATCTTTGCCTATGTCGGAGTGTGGTCTGTCATTGTGCAGGGTGGTCTTATCAGAAAGCTTATCAAGAAGCTGGGTGAGCACAAGCTTTTTCTCTGGGGCCATTTTTTCACCTTTATTGGTGTCTTTTTTGTACCGTTCGCACCTCAGAGTTCGCTCTTTTCAATCGGGCTGGTTATCCTCTTCTTTTTTGCTATCGGCACCAGTCTGGTTGCGCCTATCAACCTTTCCATGATTTCGCTCTACAGCTATAAACAGCAGCAGGGACAGATTCTTGGTCTTTCACAGTCAGTCAACTCTTTTGCCCGCATTATGGGGCCTTTCAGCGGCAGTATCCTTTATGGCATGAACTTTCATGCGCCCTATATTGTCGCCGGAATTCTGACTCTCGCTGGGGCAATCATTGCACTCAGCCTCTTCAAGTACAAAATTGAAGCCCTTGACCCTTCAACTGAAGCTAACAATGGCTGAAAGAGCTTATCCGGATATGTTATCAATGCAGGAGTACCTATTATGAAAATTGGCGTTATCGGAGTGGGCAAGCTGGGAGAGTTTCACACAAAGCTCCTCACGGAAATTGCACAGGAGCGGCCTGATGTCCATTGTGCAGGGCTCTTTGATCTCGACAGTAACCGGGCTGAAGAGATGGCCCGGAAATATGGTGTTACGCGTTTCAGCTCGCTTGAGCTTCTGGCTAACGCTTGTGATGCTGCCGTTATTGCAACCACCACAAGCTCCCACTATGAAATAGCCCGAACCCTGCTTGGCGAGAGGCTGCACCTGTTTATTGAAAAGCCCATAACGACGACAATTGAAGAGGCTGACGAACTGATTCGGCTTGAAGCAGAAAACGGGGTACGTATCCAGGTTGGTCATATTGAGCGCTTCAACCCGGCGCTGCGGGCGGTGGAATCCTCTATCGGGCGTCCCATCTATATCCAGGCTGAACGGCTGAGCGGGTTTTCGCGAAGGGTGACGGATGTTTCTGTGGTTCTTGACCTGATGATTCACGATATTGATCTGGTTCTCTCTCTTATACCTTCCGAGATCAAGCATATCGCCGCTTCGGGGGTGAAGGTCTTCTCCAATGAACTCGACATGGCAACGGCCAGAATTGATTTTGTCAACGGTGCAGCAGCAAATGTTACCGCAAGCAGACTCAGCCGCAACAGAATGCGCAAGCTCCGTTTTTTTTGCAATGACCCGAAAAGTTACGCCTCACTGGATCTGACGACCGGGAAATCGGAGGTATTCAGGCTGGTGAAACAGAGTGAGGCCTCCTCCAAAAACCCGCTCAAATCCTTTGCTGCGCGTAAAATACTTGAACAGTTCGGTGAAATTCAGGAGACCATGCAGGGGATGGTTCTGGACTATATCCACCCGGAAATTCCGAAAATAAATGCGTTGCGTGACGAACTTGAATATTTTATCAATACCGTCAGAAACAACACGCCAGCTCCGGTCAGCTCCTCTGACGGACGCCGGGCGATTATGGTTGCAGGCAAAATCGCTGACGAAATTGCCGCCAATGCAGCCTTACTTGAATAACTGACCCGTGCAAGGCAAACAGGCAATGACCACAGATTCACAAGCTCTCTTACCTGAGATACTCTATCGTATCGGCGACATGGCCGATGAAAACGGCATCGGCTGTTACCTTGTCGGCGGCTATGTTCGCGACATGATTATGCAGAGAGCCTGTACCGATATCGATATCATGGTGACCGGCGATCCTCTCCCTTTTGCAAAAGCGGTACGCGACAAGCTGAATGGCCGGAATTTTATCCTTTTTGAACGGTTCCGCACCGCTCAACTTGAGCTCTCCGACCCGATACAGGGTTCCTTCAAGGTTGAACTTGTCGGGGCTCGCAAAGAGTCCTATAATAACGACTCCAGAAAACCGGTGACGCTTATCGGAACACTTGACGACGATCTTTCACGACGGGATTTCACCATCAATGCTCTTGCCCTTGTACTGAACAGCAAAGAACGGAACCAGATCATCGACCGTTTTAACGGGGTTGCCGATATCGAGGCCCGCATTCTGAAAACACCGCTTGATCCTCTGCAGACCTTCTCCGATGACCCGCTGCGGATGATGCGGGCTGCCCGGTTTTCGGCTCAGCTTGATTTCAGACTGCTCCCTGATGTTGTTGAGGCTATGAAGGCTATGCATGAAAGAATCAGGATTGTTTCGATTGAGAGGGTTAGTCAGGAGTTTTTCAAAATCATGCTCTCCCCCCGCCCGTCAAGGGGACTCATTATCCTCTATGAAACCGGCCTGTTGCAGGAAATTTTACCGGAAGTTGCCTCTATGGCGGGTATTGAACAGGTTGATGGATTGGGGCACAAGGATACCCTTTTTCACACCTTCCAGGTTATCGACAATGTTGCTGCACATTCCGGCAATCTCTGGCTCAGAGTTGCTGCGCTTCTGCACGATATTGCCAAACCGGCGACAAAACGGTTCGCTAAACATGTTGGCTGGACATTCCATGGTCACGATGCCATAGGCCCGAAGATTGTGGCAAAAATATTCCGCCAGATGCGCTGGCCACTCGATCCGCTCGACTATGTCCAGAAGATGGTACGCCTCCATCATCGCCCGATTCCCCTGTCGAAAGAGGAGATTACCGATTCGGCCATTCGACGGCTGATGTTTGATGCGGGAGAGGATCTTCAGGATCTGATGCACCTCTGCCGGGCTGACGTCACCAGTAAAAATCCGAGAAAGGTGTCACGCATCATGAGCAACTTCAACCATGTTGAGGAAAAGATCTCTGAAGTTGGAGAAAAAGACCAGCTTGCCAAATGGCGCCCTCCGATAAGCGGTGAAGATATTATGGCAACGCTCGGGCTGACGGAAGGGAAAATGGTGGGGATGATCAAGAAAAGGATGGAAAATGCGGTCATTGACGGCCTGATTGCCTACGACCGCAATACCGCTCTTGATTATATACGAGTGATTTACCATGAATTGAGAGGAGAGACAAACGGGGGCGATAAACAATAAGAGGCCTTTTGCCGGAAGTGTGGCTTTTCAGGGCTTCGGTCACTATATTGCATCCATTTACGACAACATACTAAACTGAATCCAACAAGTGATACCACGTTATTCACCCAAAGACATTGCTGCCATCTGGACAGAAGAGGCAAAATTCCAACGCTGGCTCCAACTTGAAATTGCCGCTGTTGAAGCTCGCATGGAGGCGGGTTTGGTACCTGCAGAGGCGCTTGTGACCATCAAACAAAAAGCAGCCTTCAATGTTGCCGAAATTCTTGAGATCGAAAAAGAGACGAAACACGATGTCATTGCCTTTCTGACCAACGTAGCCAATAATGTCGGCCCCGATTCCCGTTACATTCATGAAGGGCTCACCTCTTCGGATGTGGGCGATACCAGCCTGGCCATGCAGATGCGTGATGCCGGAAAAATTCTTGTTGCCGATATTGAGCAACTTGTGACGGTTCTTGCCAAAAGGGCTGTTGAGTTTAAATACACCCTTGAAATGGGCAGAACCCATGGCATTCATGCCGAGCCGACCACCTTCGGTCTGAAACTGCTCTTGTGGCACCAGGAGATGCTCAGAAACCTCGAACGGATGAAAAAGGCCGTAACAACCATCTCCGTCGGTAAAATTTCAGGAGCGGTGGGCACCTATCAGCACCTTTCTCCCGATATTGAAGCCGCAGTATGCCGGAAACTGGATCTCGTACCCTCCTCGATATCGACACAGATTCTCCAGCGCGACCGACACGCTGAATTTGCCACAACACTTGCTATCATCGCCTCCTCTATCGAGAAATTCTCGGTTGAACTGCGCCATCTGCAGCGTACTGAAGTGCGTGAAGCGGAAGAGTTTTTCAGCGAGGGACAGAAAGGCAGCTCCGCCATGCCCCACAAACGTAACCCGATCACCTTTGAAAGGCTTACCGGACTTGCCCGCGTAGTTCGCTCGAACTCCCTGGCTGCCATGGAAAACGTGGCACTCTGGCATGAGCGCGATATTTCCCACTCATCGGTTGAGCGCATCATCATGCCCGACTCGACCACAGCGCTCTGCTACATGCTGCGCACCTTCAGCGAAGCCCTTGATACCCTGCTTGTTTACCCTGAGAGAATGGAGGAGAATTTTAACTCTTCATATGGACTCACCACCTCGCAGACCATCCTGCTCGCTCTTACAGCAAAAGGGCTGACCCGTGAAATCGCCTATAAACTGGTACAGCGAAACGCTATGAAGAGCTGGTCGACCAAGGTGCACCTGCGCGACCTGCTTTTGAAAGATGAGGAGTTACTGAAACAGATCACTCCGGCAGAAATTACCGAACTCTTCAGCTCCGAAAACATTTTGAAAAAGCTGAAAAGCAGTGTCGATATCATCTTTGAGCGCAACGGACTTTAACCATACATGAGATGAAACAGAATCCATTCAGAACGGTCGGGATTACCCTTTTTCTTGCTGGACGTTATCTCTTTGCCATCTTTTTTCTGTATGGGTTCTGGCATAAACTGGTTAAGGGGTGGTTATGGAGCGACAAGATGCATAACTTTTTTGTAGAGCGCCTCACCGCTCCCCCGCAACTGAACAACTTTCAGGCGCTCTACCTTGAACAGTTTGCCATTCCTGCTGCCATGCCAATCGCATGGATTGTCACCATAGGGGAGCTGATCATAGGAGTGTGCCTTGTTTTGGGGATTTCCGTCCGGGCAAATGCGGCTTTTGCGCTCTTCCTGGTGCTGAACTTCGCGGCAGGAGGGTTCTACAACCTCACTCTCCCACCCTTCATGATTTTTTCGGTGCTGATGATGATTTTCCCGTCAGGCCAATGGTTTGGACTCGACAAAACACTCCACCGTAAGTACCCGGATTCAATCTGGTTCAAGTGAGGTCATGCCGAGGAGAGCCCTGACACCAAGATGGTAGCTGTTTGCCCCGAAGCCGCTGATAACGCCAGCACAAACCTCGGAAATCACTGATTTGCGGCGAAACTCTTCACGGGCATAGATGTTGGAGAGGTGCACCTCAACAACAGGGATGGTTATGGCACTGATGGCATCACGCAGGGCGATAGAGTAGTGGGTCAGCGCTCCGGCATTGAGCACAACGCCCCGGTAACCACCCTTATCCTCACAGTTGAAGAGTTTTTCAAGCAGCGCTCCCTCTGATTCCGTCTGGAAGAAGTCAAAAGAGAGTTCCGGAAAACTTGCAGCCAGCTCACGATTGATATCGTCGAGTGTCTGACGACCGTAAACCTCCGGCTCTCGTTTTCCAAGCCGGGAGAGGTTCGGTCCATTGAGAACAAGTATCGTCATGGCGCTCATCATGATTGTTGCGGCCAGCCCTCTCTCCGGACTGGCTCAGTCAAGGTTTACAAAAAGCAGTTAGAGGATATACTGGCTCAGATCCCTGTCGGCAACCACATGGTTGAGTTTTTCCTTCACCATGGTTTCATCAATTTCCACCCGTTCATCGGAAAAATTCTCCGGGATATTGAACATCAGCTCTTCAAGAAGATTGGTCATAATCGTATGCAGGCGCCTTGCTCCGATATTTTCAACACTCTCATTGACTCTGGCCGCAATTCTGGCAATCTCCCGAATAGCGCCATCGCTGAAGGTCAGGTCAACCCCTTCGGTAGCAAGGAGAGCTGAGTACTGCTTGATAAGGGCGTTCTCAGGCTGCGTGAGAATGAGATAGAAGTCCTCTTCCGTGAGGCTTTTCAGCTCTACCCGGATCGGAAAGCGGCCCTGCAACTCGGGAATCAGATCGGAGGGCTTGGCAACATGGAATGCGCCGGAGGCAATAAAGAGTACGTGGTCAGTCTTGACCATGCCATGTTTGGTCGCAACATTGGAGCCCTCGACAATGGGCAGAAGATCACGCTGCACACCCTCCCTGCTGACATCAGGCCCTTTACTGCCCGACCCTGACGATGGGGTGGCTATTTTGTCGATTTCATCAATGAAGACAATTCCGGATTGTTCAACCTTGTTGATAGCCTCCTTGACAACACTGTCCATATCGATAAGCTTCTGTACCTCCTCCTGCTCAAGAATCTTGCGGGCTTCGGCAATCGAAACCCTTCTTTTCTTGCGTTTACGGGGCAGTCCGCTCATGAGATCCTGCATGATTCCGCCGATCTCTTCCATCTGGCCGAGGGGTCCAAAAACCTGCATCATCCCGCCAGGAGCATCACCGGTGATATCCATTTCAATCTGGCGATCTTCGAGCTTTCCGTTGCGGAGACGTTCAAGCATTTTGCGGCGGCTTCGCCGATTGACCTCAAGTGACTTGTCGTGCTCATCGGCGGCTGGTGACTCAGTCACTCCTTCCTCAGCCGAGCTCTCATCATCACTCTCCGCATTGCGTGAAGAGGCAACAGGAGGAAGGAGAATATCAAGCAGACGCTCTTCAACAAGCAGGACAGCCTTTTCACGAACCTCTTCCGAGCGTTCGCTTCTCACCATAGCTACCGATTGATCAACAAGGTCGCGGATCATTGACTCTACATCACGACCGACATAACCCACTTCAGTAAATTTCGAGGCCTCTACCTTGACAAAGGGAGCTCTTGCGAGTTTGGCAAGCCTGCGGGCAATTTCGGTTTTTCCAACACCCGTCGGGCCAATCATGATAATGTTGTTGGGCATGATCTCATCACGAAGATCATCGCTCACATGCTGACGACGAAGCCTGTTGCGGAGGGCTATGGCTACCGATTTTTTCGCATCTTTCTGTCCGATGATATATTTGTCAAGAAGCGAAACAATCTGGTTTGGCGTCAGATTACTTGCTGCAATAGAACTGCTCTTCCCTCTGTTTGCTTCAGATAATGCCAAAACAGATCCCTCACTGTTCGTAGTCGTTTCCATGCAATAAAATGTAGATTACAAAAAAAGCTTTGGGCCGGCAGCCCTGATAACACAGGGGCTCAGACCTCTTCGACAATAATATGATCGTTCGTATAAATACAGATATCAGCCGCTATCTTCAAACTTTCCAGGACGATCTCTTTGGCTGGAAGGCTTGAGTGTTTCATGAGCGAGCGTGCAGCAGCAAGGGCATACATACTGCCGCTTCCAATGGCTACAATACCATCTTCCGGCTCTATCACATCCCCGGTTCCGGAGATAATCAGCGCCTTGTCGTGACTGACAATTGCCAGCATGGCCTCAAGACGCCGGAGGTACTTGTCTGTTCTCCAGTCTCGGGCAAGTTCAACTGCCGCACGGTCAAGCTTTCCATTATAGGCCTCAAGCTTTTCTTCAAAACGGTCAAGCAAGGTCACGGCATCCGCCGTCGCTCCCGCAAAACCGGCAACAAGCTTTCCGTGATAGAGTCTCCTGATTTTCCGCGTCGAGTGTTTGATGACCGTATTTCCAAGCGTCATCTGTCCATCGCTTCCGAGCGCAGCCTTGCCGTCCCTTATTACACCGATAACCGTCGTTGAACGGATCACTGGCCTTTGGTTATTCTTCATCTATCAAAATATTTTTTTTCTTAATCTTGCAACTGGAATCTGCATTTGTTCCCGATATTTTGCAACCGTTCTTCTTGCAATATGTATTCCACATTTCATAAGCATCTCCGTTATACTCTCATCACTCAGGGGATTTGCGGAATCCTCCCCGCTGATCATATCAGCAATTTGCTGACGAATAACCTTGCTTGACAGATCTTCACCCTCCCCGGTCGAAAGTCCTGTGCTGAAAAAATATTTCAGCTCAAAAACGCCAAAGCGGGTCTGTACATATTTTCCATTGACGGCCCGACTGATCGTCGATATATCAAGATCGGTATCGGCAGCAATAGTTTTCATGCCAAGTGGCACCACACGTTCGGGGCCAAAAACAAAAAAGCCATATTGCCGTTTCATCAACGCTTCAATCACCTTCAGCAGCGTCTGGCGCCTGGTCTCAATGGCGCTTGTAAACTCATTGGCCCGCAGAATATTTTTCCGTATAAACTGCTTTTCTTCTTTTGGAGCTTTCCTGTTTTTCAGAAGTTCCTGATAACGGTCGGTAACCTTGACAGAAAGTGCGCTTCTGTCATTGAGCACTGCAATCAATGCACCATTCTCATAGCTCACAAGAAAGTCCGGCGTAATATATCCACCCTCATCCTGAAAAATGCCGGGATGAGGATCAAGCCGGATGATGGCCGAAACAGCCGCTTCAACGCCCTCTTTTGTCTCAGCAAGTTTTTTCAGCAACAGTTCAAAGCGCCTGTGCAGAAAATCATCAAAATGATCACGAAGAATCCGTGTCGCAACCTCATACGTCTTTGATGGATAACGCTCCGAACCGGCCTGCAGTTGAACAAGAAACCGCTCACGCAAATCTTTGACGGCAATACCAGGAGGATCAAGAAAATGAATTTTGCGCACAACTTCCTCGACTTCCCTCTGGCTGATATCAAGGCCATCAAAGTGCAGACTGTCAACAATCACTCCATAGTCCTCGCCAAAATAACCGTCGCCGTCAAGATTACCAAGAATCTCGGCCGCAATCCTTGCCTCCCGCTCCCCGACCTCTTCATGTAATGTTAACTGCCGGAGCAGGGTATCATGGAAACTGTCATGCTGAACGGCCTGAAAGAACCTCTCCTTTGAGCCGCCTTCATAGGTGAAGTTGAGCCTTCCTTCAGAATCTTCGACAGAAAATGGCGCATCGGAGCGCTCCTTGAGTGCACTTTTACTGAAGCGTTCAACCGCATCGAACATATCGTCACCATTCGACCCGTCACTGCCTGCAACGACTTCACCGACACTCTCCTTACTTTCTTCAACTACTTCAAGTAACGGATTTTCCTGTAACTCCTCATAAATACGCTGTTCAAGGTTGAGCATCGGAAGCTGAAGGAGCTGACTGCTTAAAATCTGCTGTGCAGAGAGCTGTAATGATTGTCTTTGTTGAAGCCGGATATCAGCCATGACGCAGAGTGGAAGAATCGACAAATGCTTTCAGGCTCACGATCCAGTCTCTACCATACAATGATTCAAGAGCAAGCTGAACATAATCAATAAGTTGTTCGTTGGACTCACTACCCGCTTTCCGGGCGGAGCGACACATGGAGTGCTGCTCATAGACAAGATAGTCCAAACCAAACTTTTTTCTTACCCTTATCGGAAACAATCGACAGGATAACGGTTTGTCAAAGCCGATAATGCCTTCTCGAAATGCGTTTTCAATGGCGCAAAAGGTTATCCCGTCACGCACAAAGGCAAAAACGCATTCACGATTATCAATGGTGCGGCTGTAGTGCCTTCCCTGATAGAGTTCAACCGGACCATGCCTTCGGATATACTTTACACTTTTTTCAGGGAGCATCCGCAGCAACTCTTCCGGTGATTGGCGCAACTGGATTGCTTCGGCCTCGGATAACGGGGCGCCAAGTTCCCCCTCTACACAACACTTGCCCTTGCACTCCTGAAGATCGCATGAAAAAAAAGCCTTCAAAACATCCTTGTCAACAAGAACATCACCTATAGAAACCAGCGACATAACGAACCATCCTCATGATAATTTGACAACAGTACAACACTTCTGTTCATAAAAAAAACGACACTTCTGCCTCTGACAAGCAACTCATTGCTTTTCATATTTGCTGCTTCGATGAATTTTTCATAGCTATATGCAGCTCTCCGCTGAGAGCCTGAAGATCACCCCGGAAAGGAACATATAAAACAAAGCCATATCACCATGCTCATTATCGACGGAAAAAAGGTCTCGCTTGACCTGAAAAACGAACTGAAAGCCAGTGTTGACAACTTCCGATCCATCACAGGCAAAGTCCCGGGACTGACGGTTATCATTGTCGGCCAGGATCCGGCATCGCAGGTTTATGTACGCAATAAAGCCAAAACATGCAAAGAGATTGGCATGATTTCCACGGTGATTGAAATGGCCGATGACACCACTGAAAAACATCTGATTGAGACTATTCACAAACTGAACAACGACCCGACGGTACACGGTATTCTTGTCCAGCAACCGCTTCCGAAACAGATTGATGAATTTGCCGTCACCCTTGCCATTGATCCATCAAAAGATGTCGATGGATTTCATCCCGAAAATCTTGGTCGTCTTGTGATGGGGCATCTCGACAAATGTTTTGTCAGTTGCACCCCTTATGGCATTCTTGAACTTCTCGGACGCTATAACATTGAAACGAGGGGTAAACATTGTGTTGTTGTCGGACGCAGCAATATTGTCGGCAAACCTATGGCGAACCTGATGCTGCAGAAGCTCGATGCCACCAACTGCACCGTTACCATCTGCCACTCCGCCACGAAAAATATACCATTCTACACCCTGCAGGCCGACATCCTCATCGCGGCTATTGGCAAGGCAGGATTCATTACTGCTGATATGGTAAAACCCGGAGCCGTGGTCATTGATGTCGGCATCAACCGCATTGAGGATCCATCGACGAAAAGCGGCTACCGTCTCGTCGGGGATGTCGATTTCGAAGCTGTTTCAACCGTTGCTTCAGCCATGACCCCCGTTCCCGGAGGAGTCGGTCCCATGACCATTGCCATGCTGCTGAAAAACACGCTTCAGTCATTCCAGCGCATTAACAATCTGTAGAGCAGAATGGCCAGATCTTCTACCAGATACATCTGCTCTAACTGCGGGGCCATCTCCCTGAAATATCAGGGGAAATGTTTTGAATGCCAGAGTTGGGGGACACTTCAGGAGAGCCGTGTCGAGCCCGAACAGAAAAAACAGAGGGATGGTTCAACAAGAGGAGTTGCCGTTATGGAGAACCTGCATGACTCTGTGCCCTCGGAATTTCAGCGAGTCATGACTGGCATTGGAGAGCTCGACCGGGTACTCGGAGGAGGACTTATGCAGGGATCTGCTGTTCTGGTGGGAGGAGAACCCGGTATTGGTAAATCTACCCTCATGCTCCAGCTTGCTCCCCGCCTCGCACCGGCCAAGGTGCTCTATATCTCCGGTGAAGAGTCGCCGAACCAGATCCGCGAACGGGCACAGCGCCTCTCCATTAAGGCTCCTAACCTCTGGCTGATACCGGAAGTGAACCTTGAGAGCATCCTTGCAATCATTGCACACGAGAAACCGGCACTGGTCATTATTGATTCCATTCAGACAGTCCATTCTGATGAATACCAGAGTTCTGCCGGTACCATTACCCAGATCAGGGAGTGTGCTGCCACGCTCATCAGGGCGGCCAAGCAGCAAAATGTGATTTTGATGATTATCGGCCATATCACCAAGGAGGGTGCGCTTGCCGGACCCAAAGCCCTTGAGCATATGGTCGATACCGTCCTGCAGTTTGAAGGTGAAGGGTACCAGCGCTACCGCATTATCCGCTCAGTCAAGAACCGCTTCGGTTCCACCAATGAAATCGGTGTCTTCCGTATGGATGAGAGTGGCCTTGAAGAGGTCAGTAATCCGTCGGAATTCTTTATCTCCGGACGCAGAACCGATGTGCCCGGAAATTCAATCCTGGCTGCTATCGAAGGAACAAGAGCACTTCTGGTTGAGGTTCAGGCGCTGGTCTCGAAGACCAACTACTCCATGCCTCAGCGTATCAGCACAGGATTCGACCTGAAACGCATGTCGATTATCCTTGCTGTGCTTGAAAACAGGCTTCGCATCGAAACCTGGGGACAGGATGTCTTCGTAAAAATTGCCGGCGGCCTGAAACTGGCTGAACCCGCAGCAGACCTTGCCATTGCTGCTGCCATTGCTTCAGGGCTGATGAACCGTCCGGTCGATCCGGCAACGGTCTGCTGCGGAGAAATCGGTCTTGCAGGTGAACTGAGGGCTATCAGCGACAGCGAACGGCGCATAAGGGAGGCGGCCCATCTTGGCTTCAAGCAAATTGTGCTGCCCGAAGCCAATACCCGCGAACTGAAACCATCACTGAAAAATCTCCCCATCATCATCACGGGATGCAAAACACTCCAGAACGCACTTGATGAGCTTAATGTGACTGGATAAGGGAGTGCGACAAGGAAGTGCGACAAGGGATAGTTGGCTGAATTGGTTACATTTTGCTGTACTGTTTCTGGAATAAAAAAATCAAAGTGGGAGCGATGATGCATATCCTGATCCAATGGCTGATCAATGCCTGCGCGGTTTATGCCACTGCGCATATCCTCGACGGAATTCATATAAAAAGTTTTGGCGCTGCAATTCTTGTTGCTTTGGTGCTCGGCCTCATCAACGCTGTTGTACGGCCTGTGCTGCTCTTTTTTTCAATACCATTTATCATTGTAACGCTGGGGCTCTTTCTGCTGGTCATCAACGCCTTTCTTCTGCAGTTTGCGGCCTCACTTGTCGGGGGATTCTCCATCGACAACTTTGGATGGGCTATAGCAGGCTCGATCGTCATCAGTGCAATTTCCTGGATACTCAGCTCTCTTTTCGATCTCTGAATAAATTACAACTACCTTACAGATCATGGGTTTGCATGATTGAGCAAATTATGCACCATCGTGGTCAGTAATTTCAGGGAGAAGGGCTTCTGAATAAAGTTAACCCTTTCGACAAGCATCTCGTGCCGGGAAATCACATCACTTGAATAACCGGACATAAAGAGCGTTTTAAGGTCCGGAATGATCGACTGAAGCTCTTTGGCAAGGTCACAACCGTTCATGTCAGGCATAACAACATCGGTCAGAAGCATATCAACCTCTCCGTTGTATTGCCGGGCAAGCCGGATTGCTTCACGAGGGGTCTCAGCCGAAAGCGTAGTGTATCCAGCCTCTTCAAGTGCCGCCCGACAAAGGATGAGAATATCGTGTTCGTTTTCCACAAGGAGTATCGTTCCTTTACCCTGTTTGCCTTCTGGCGGAGCCGGTTCATCCTCTTCGATATCGCCATAACCTTCCTGGTATCGGGGAAGGTGAATTTTAAAAGTACTCCCCTTTCCCGGTTCGCTCTTGTAGTCGAGGCAACCATTGTTTTGTTTGACAATGCCATAGACTGTTGAAAGTCCCAAACCAGTCCCTTTTCCCGGCTCCTTGGTGGTAAAAAAGGGCTCAAAAATATGGGGAAGATGCTCTTTTTCAATACCACAACCGTTATCACGAACCGAAAGTGTTACGTAATCACCGACTATTTTACAGGGATGCAAGGGTGGAACAAGAGTTTTTTTCTCACAGAGCCTGCCGATTTGAATAGTAATTTTACCTATTCCGGCAATTGCATCGCGGGCATTGATGCAGAGATTGACAAGAATCTGATCAATCTGTGATGGATCGACTTTTACCAGACAACGATGGGTATCAGGAATCCAGACAATGGTGATATTTTCACCAATCAGCCGTCGCAGAACCGAAAGCATGGTTTCAACCATCGTATTCAGTTCGAGAACCAATGGCATTACCGGTTGCTTTCGGGCAAACGCGAGGAGTTGACGCGTCAAATGCGCAGATCGTGTAGCGGCATTGAGTATGTTTTTCAGATTGAATGGTAATGGCTCTTCATAAGCAGCCTCCTGATCCATAGCCATCTCTATATTGCCGATAATCACAGCAAGCATGTTATTGAAATCATGAGCGATACCTCCGGCAAGCTGTCCGACGAGCTCCATTTTCTGAAGCTGGGTAAGGGCTGACTGCATCTCCTGTTGCGCCTGCTCGGCAAGCTTGCGAGAAACGATATCCCATGCACTATCTGCTATGGTACGTACCAAATGAATATCGTCATCAATGTAGGCCTCTGGCTTGTTTCCAACCCAAAAAAAGCCCACAATCTTCTCTCCCTGAAGTACAGGAACGACCAATGTTCGCTTTATTTCAGGATGGCTGCCCGGCAAGTTATTCTGACGCTCATCTCTTTTGTATTCGTTGGTAATCACGGCGCTCTGCCCATGCAGAACATCAGCCCACAACTCCTCTCCTTTCACATATGGATGCGTGAACTGTTGCACTCCCCCCTGCATATTCTTGTATACATTGGTCGAACAAACCTGCAGGGATGTCGCATCATTCTCCCCGAAAAAGTGATAAAACCCAATTTTGCTCCCTGTACCTCTTTCAGCTTCGTCCAGAGTCAATCTCAGCAGCTCCTCAACCGAGTGAGACTCTGCCATCTGGAGCAGACGTTGACGGAAGAGAATGAGTGATTCATGGCGCAGGCGCACAGTAACATCGTGAACAACGGAATAGAGAAGCATTTTTCCCTGAATTTCAACGGGAGCGCTGAAAACTTCCACATCGCGAACAGAGCCATCAGAGCGGCAATGACGGAAATGAAAAGGATTACTCTCCTCATTACAGCCTCCTTCCATTTCCGACGTAACCTCTTGCGGCGTCGAAACAGTTATCTGGCTGATTTTTTTTCGGCAGAGTTCATTCAACTCCCAGCCATAAAAGCTGATGGCTGCCGGATTGGCGTCAACAATCATACCATTCTCCGGATCACTGATCAACATCACGGTATGGTAATTCTGAAACAGGCTCCGGTAGCGGGCTTCACTCTGACGCAGTGCCTCCTCTGCCGCCTCTTGTGCCCTGCGGGTTCGCAACATTGAAATTCCATAGGCAAGATTGTCGGCCAGAGCTGTGAGCAGCGTCATCTCGCCGGCATTAAAGGCATCCGGAACGATGGAATAGATCGCCAATGCCCCAAACGTTTTATTGTCGGATTTCAGAGGCAAACTCAAAACCGAAGCATAACCACGAGCCATCGCCTCAATACGCCAGGGAAGAAATTGCTGATCTGACAGCACATTGCAGACAGAACAGGGCTGGCCCGTACGGATTGTTGTTCCCACAGGCCCTCGACCACGTTCGACATCTGCCCAGGAGATCATCAGCATATCCAGATAACCCTCTTCAAAGCCTGCCTGAGCAACCGGACGTACGCTTTTTGACGGATCATCTTCAGCATAGCCAACCCACGCCATCCGATAACCGCCAATCTCAACAACGATACGACAGATTGCACTCAACAATTCTGTTTCATCATGGGCGTGAAGAAGTACCTGATTACAATTGCTGATCGCAAGAAGTGAACGGTTCAGATTCTGAAGTTCGCTCTCCGCCTTTTTGCGTTCAGTAATGTCGATTCCCATACCAATGAGAAACGGGGTTCCATTGAGTACTATTTTTTTTGCCGTCATCAGAAACCAGACAATTTCAGGCCCTCCTTGACGCAATGCCCTTATTTCAGCACGTTCCTCAACCCCATCAATCAAAACGTTCTGCATTTTACTCTGAATAGTCAGCCAATCATCCGGATGGATACTCTCCAGCGCATTGATGCCAGCCATCTCACTTTCAGATTTACCCATAATGTCATCCCGCAGATAGGCATTCCATCCGGAAAGTCGGACTTCTGTATCAAGCAGATAAAAGATACCAGGGATGACATCAATGACTGCTTTTCTGAACGCCTGCTCATTCTCCCCTGCCAGCTCAGATCGTTTCAGATCCGTTATATCCTGTGCGACAATGAACATGTTCTGGATGTCACCTGCCAGAGAGCGGAGAGGATAAATGGTATGGCGATAACTGCGCCCATCATGTTCATCTTCAAAGGTAAGCTGCCTTCCAGTGCAGATAACTTCCTCAAGTTTATGTCTGCGTAGTTCAGCAGTCTCAGGAATCAGGAGATCATGAGAAAGCAAATCGAAAACATTGAGACCCAGACACTCTTCCGGACGCCTGCGGAATCTGGCAGCAAAGCGTATATTTGACGAAACAATTAAACCGTTCTTGTCAATAAGAAGACAGATGTCGGGAAAAATATCAAGCAAACTCAAGTCAATGTTCCCATGCACCATGCTGGCATGAGCTTCGTCTGCGTTTTTATCGTATTTGTCTTGCAACATGGATACTTTATTTTCGTTCCATAAATTCGGAAAGCAGGCAACCCGTAAGGAGAGACAACCCGGTAATCAGTTGCTCCGGATATGCATTTTTTACACTATGGGCAATCCAGATCAGGTATGCTTGACTCAGGCTGGAGATGTATGTGTTGCGAAACCTTGATGGTAAATAGCGATGCTCTACACAACAGGCATTACGTCTGTGGCATGTATCCGGTCGTGCGCAATCGAACACTATGCCAATTTTACCAGGATGACTGCTCCAGGAGAATCGGCTGCTTGCTGTCGACAATTTTATACCCGCCATCACAGAACGAAACTAATGGTTAATCGCAGTACACACGGGATAAAAAAGGAACAGCTTCGGTTATTCCGTCTATCTTCGGCAAGAATTCAGCTCTTTACGCCTGTGTAATCTACGGTTAAATCATCAAAACTGAAAAACATTTCGCTTTTCCAATTGTATCTCCAACCGCACGTTCCTGGTCGTTTCAAGGAAAAATGAGTTCCAATGATACCTCTTCATAATAAGCTTGACGAGAGCCACTGTTAATCCAGTTTTTCGGGCTGACATGATGGAAGTCACGCATACAGAATGAAGAGATGGTGATTTTGGTTTACCATTTATTTCTATCTTGGAATGAAATGGATCATCTTCTACCAAATAAAAAATATGGCCACAGCAGAGAAGAAACAACCGTCGGTTATTGTTATTCTTGGACCCACAGCTTCTGGCAAATCTGCCCTTGCTTTGGCAGTTGCAAAAAAGATCGGAGGTGAAATCATCTCTGCCGATTCACGGCAGATTTACCGCGAATTTGATATCGGTGCAGCGAAACCTTCGGAGAGTGCGCTCGGGGAGATAAGACACCATTTTGTCAATGAAAAAAATATTGGAGAACCCTTCACGGCTGGTGACTTTGCCACAGAAGCTGCAGAGCGGATTATCACTCTGCACCGAAGGGGAAAGCGTGCGGTTGTTGCTGGAGGATCCACACTCTACCTTGAGGGGCTGATTGAAGGGTTTGCTGATCTCCCTCCCGCAAACCCGGAAATAAGAGCAAGACTGCTTGGTGAACTTGAAGAGGAAGGAAACGAGAAGCTCTATGCAAAGCTGTTCGAAAGAGACCCCGATCAGGCCGCAACTCTTGACCCCACAAAAAGCCAGCGCCTTATCCGAAGTCTTGAAATCATTGAGATAACCGGTTTGAGCGTCACAGAGTTACAGGCAAGGGCAAAAAAGCGACAGCATGGTGACCTCTGCTTTGTCACTACAGGGCTTGCAATGGAGCGTGCCACGCTCTATCAGCGTATCAACCATCGTACTGATAATATGATTGATGCAGGACTCTACGATGAGGCTAAAGGGCTTTATCACAAGTATCACAAACTGATTGCCAGTGGAAAAGTATCTTCTCTGCAATCGGTGGGATATCAGGAATTTTTTCAATACCTCGATGGAATGATCTCGTTTGATGATGCTGTTCGACTGATAAAGCAGCATACACGCAATTATGCAAAACGGCAGTTGACTTTTTTTCACAATCGGCTCAGCGTAAACTGGACAGATGCCCCATTGAACAGCAAGGAGCTTGACTCGCTGGCTGAACGGCTTTCAAAAGGCCCCTGATCACTCCATTTACCTCTATGTATGCAAGAAATCTTTTTTTCCGGATTAAAATAAATATTAACAATGAGCTTTTTTTTTACCTTAGGTATTAATGACTCTCCCATGGAAATCATGCCCTGTGTTTTTTATCAACAAGTTGCATAATCCTCTTGGCGAGTAATTCTCTCTCTGTTTTATTTATAATCTTTTACAGGTTTTATCGCAGGAAATCACCATGAAACACTCAGTATCAACCCGTAAAGAATTGACCATCCTGAAAATAGAGGAAGATGTTTTCGATTTCCGTCATAAAGAGGCATTCAGGCAGGCAATTGACGGAATGGTGAACAAGGAGAACACCAAAAACCTGATTATCGATTTTTCTCAGGTAAAAGCCATTGATTCCTGCGGAATAAGCTCAATGCTGCTTGCTCATCAACTCTCGAATCAGTCAGAGGGATTGGCCATTTTTGTCTCTCTCTGTAAACAGATCAAGGATCTTCTCAAATTGACCAATCTCGACAAACAACTCTACATTTTTTCTTCCATAAATGAGGTTGTTACCCTGATTGAGCCCGCAATGAAAAGCAAGCGAGGTGTGAGAGGAAAGTCACAGACTCCGGTAGATGAAATCATCGATGAACTCCTGTGCGATGATCTTGATCTTATCGTCGAACCAGAGATCCACGATGAACATCTCGACGAAAGCCTTGACGAACAGCTTGTAGAGCCCGATGAAATGGCCACTGAACCGGAACTCCCCAGCCCAAAGGCCGAAAAAGAGAGTGGCTCAAAAAAAAGAGGACGTCCCAAAAAACCGGAATCAGAAACGACATCGAAACAAAAAAAACAGAAAAAAGAGTCTGAGGCTTGACTGACCTCCTCTCTGTTTCCATTCTCTGAACTCCTGCTCCCATCCAGAATTCCTGAACGGAAGCTCTTCTCCTGCTTTTTTTCAGCTCCACGGTTGAAAGTACACCCTTTCGATCCACAAGCAACCTGGAGAAGGCTTGACAAAAAGCCGATCATTACGTACATTACACTGTATTTCGGTATTATACATCAGCGATGAAATAAAAAAGTTGCTGAGTATGAGGTGAGGATTTTTTCTTCAGAAATAACGAGGGAGAATTGCTTGCAGATCTGGAGATTGACAATTTCCAGTCAACAGGCAATACTTGCATAAGGGAAATGCGCAGATTTGTCGGTTGAGGACAGAAGGAACATTCAAGGCTTCAGGATAGCTTCTTACCCATCAAAACTGACTCTCAGGAAATGTTGAACAACTACTTTAAAACGCAGTTGGAACGTCTCTTCGAACCTGCAGACATCAGTATCAATGGCCATCGTCGTTGGGACATCCAGATTCATCAGCCCCTTGTTTTCCAGCGTGTCATCACCGAGGGCAACCTCGGTCTTGGAGAGGCCTACATGGATTGCTGGTGGGATTGCCATGACCTTGAAGAGTTCTTTTTCCGGCTCCTCAGCTCGAAGGTTGATGAACAAATCGTTACTCCGGCCATGCTGGCTGGAAAATGGATCGGCAAAACCTTCAACCTGCAACGACCGTCAAGAGCATTTACCGTCGGGAAACACCATTACGATACCGGGAATGACCTCTTTGAAACCATGCTCGATAAACGCATGATCTATAGCTGTGGATACTGGAAAGAGACTGAGGATCTTGATGAAGCGCAGGAGAAGAAACTCCGCCTGGTATTCGACAAACTGCAGCTTAAGCCAGGAATGCATATCCTCGATATCGGCTGCGGCTGGGGTGGAGCTGCCCGCTTCGCTGCTGAAGAGTATGGTGTTTCGGTGACCGCTATAACGGTTTCTGCCGAACAGGCCAGATTTGCCAGGGAACAGTGCAAAGGTCTGCCAGTCACCATTGAGGTGACCGACTATCGCGCCATCCAGGATTCCTTCGACAGAATTTATTCAATCGGTATGTTCGAACATGTCGGACATAAAAATTACCGAAACTATTTCAGGATGATCAACAGATGCCTGAAGCCGGATGGTATCACCCTGCTGCACACTATCGGCAGCAACACACCCTGTACCAATGGTGATCCATGGAGTTGCAAATACATCTTTCCAAACTCCATGCTACCCTCTGCAAGCCAGATTACAAAAAATTATGAGGGGCTTTTCACGCTCGAAGACTGGCACGTCTTTACCTATGACTACTCCCTGACACTCAAGGCATGGCATGAGAACTTCGAGAAGCAGTGGCCAAAACTGCGCACCCGATACAATGAACGGTTTCAACGCATGTGGCGCTACTACCTGTTAAGCTTTTCAGGCTCTTTCCGGGCCCGTTCTATTCAGCTCTGGCAGATACTGCTTTCAAAAAATGGCCTGCCCGGCAGAACAGCTATTCCCCGGTAAGGCATTTCAGTGGTAGAGCAAATAAGAGGCGGGTTTGAACTGCTCCACTTGCAAGCGACTCTCCTCCAGAATGCTTTCAAGGGAAAGCTGTTTTTTGATCATCTTCCGAAAAAGAGGGGTTCCTGCAAGACGGTCAAAAAAATCACCTCTCTGATCAAGAGCAAGTTTATCAGGGTAGAGGCGCTGAAGTTCAAGCAAGAGTGCAGTTGCTGTTCGAAATGGAGTGAACGTTTTACGATCAGTCACCGTGAGCTTCACTCCCTGGCATTGAACGCCGCTGAACTTGCCTGAAGTGGGCTGAAAAATGACGGCACTGAACGAAACTCCCGGCAAGCTGTACCTTTTGAGCGCATCAGCAAGCTCACCGCTTTTGATAAAAGGGGCTCCAAACTGCATGAAAGGGGCATCGGTACCCCGCCCTTCACTGAGGGTTGTCGCTTCGAAAAAGACGGTGGCAGGATAAACTATTGCCGTGTCAATACTTCTGATGTTCGGCGAAGGGCTCTTGAAGCTGAATCCCGGATACTCATCAGCAAACTTGTCCCGCCCGTACCCCTGCATCGCAATCACTCGGAGATCAAGCTTCTTGCAGCATTGCTCCTTCAGCAACAGAGCAATCTCGCCTACCGTCATCGCATGAAGAAAAGGAACAGCAACCGCCCCAACAAACGACTCATATCCGGGCGCCAGCATAAACCCTTCGGCATGCAGGGGAATAACAGGATTGGGACGATCAAGAACCATGAAGGCTATGCCAGCCTCTTCACACGCTTCCATCGCACTCTTCATAGTCGAAATATAGGTATAGCAACGGGTGCCGACATCCTGAAGATCAAAAACAAGCAGATCAACTTCCTGCAACTTTCGGATATCCGGTTTTTTTGAAGCTCCGTAGAGTGAATAAACCGGAAGCGTATCTGAAACCACGCTGCTGCCAACTTTTTTACCTGCTTCAATATCCGCTGAAAAACCATGCTCGGGAGCCATCAGAAACTTCAGGTTAACACCGCTGCGAAGCATGATGGCATAGCCCGGCTCCCCTTTCCGGTTGATGCTTGCTGCATTGGTAATGAGACCGATCCGTAAACCGGAGAACTCCTGGAATCCGGAGGCTTCGAGCCGATCGATACCGCAGAGTAACGGTTCAGCCGAAACAGAATACGAAAAGAGCACGAAGACAACTGCGTAGAAAAAAAACAGAGAGACGCGCTTTTTTCTGGCCAGGGAATACAGTCGGGAACGCAAGTTTTCAAGAGTCATGAGTGCCTGTAAACTGAGGGTAACAAAAAAGCCGCCCTTTGAAGAGGCGGCTTAACTGGTGGTGGGGACAGGACTTGAACCTGCAACCTTCGGGTTATGAGCCCGACGAGCTACCAATTGCTCCACCCCACGATGTTTGTGCTCTCAATGTAAGCAATAAATCTTCATTTGCAAACTTTTATTGTATCTGTCTGCCATTTATTTCCTCTCCTTCGGGTTCTATGACAAAAAGCTTCCCATCAGCGCCTTCTACGGCAAGAATCATGCCCTCTGAAACGTCATCACGAATGGTGCGATCGGCAAGATTGGCCACAATGACCACATTTTTGCCAACCATCTCTTCCGGAGTATAATATTTGGCAATCCCTGCAAGTACCTGCTTCGTGGCAGAACCAACCTGGAGTTGCAGTTTCAGGAGTTTTGCGGCTTTTTTCACCTTTTCAGCCGTGATGACCCTTGCAACCCGAAGGTCGACCTTGAGAAAGTCGTCAAAACTGATGAGCGGTTTGAACTCCATCTTTTGCTGTTCAGCTCCAGCCTCACGTTTTTCAGCTTCAGCAACCAGTAATTCTATTTTTTTGAGTTCAGGAGCGATGTCGGCATCCTCGATTTTTGTGAAGAGAATTTCAGATTTTCCAAGAAGCCGATGACCCTTGTTCAACCCGGGCTTTTTCGCCTGCTCCCAGAGGGAAACGCCTGGCTTTATGAGGCTGTCGATCGTGCCATCGAAACCAAGCATGGCATGTATGCGATTGCAGGTCTCCGGAATAACAGGATAAAATAGAATTGAGAGTGCATGACACAGATTAAGCGATATAGACATAACACGAGCCGCAGCATCAGGATCAGTTTTAATCAGCTTCCAAGGCTCATTCTGAGTAAGAAAACGATTCGCATTGCGAGCAATGTCCATACTTGATGATACCGCCTCCCGGAAATGAAAACCGTCATAAGCCCTTGCTATGTCATCAATCTGATCGCAAAGTAATACGTTATTAAGTAAGTCTTCGCTGTAGTCCCAAGGAACCTCGCCATCAAAACGGGCATTGGTAAAATCAACCGACCGCTTGATGAAGTTACCCAAAGTATCGGCAAGTTCACCGTTGGTTCGGTTCTGAAAATCCTGCCAACTGAAATCGGTATCCTTGTTTTCCGGATAGTTCATCGCAATGCTGTAACGCAGGGTATCGGCCGGAAATTTCTCGAGGAACTCGCCTAGATAGACAGCATAGTTTCTCGACTTCGAAAATTTTCTTCCCTCAAAATTCATGAATTCCGAAGCAGGTACATTGTCGGCAAGATTGTAGCATTCGCTTTGGCGGCCTTCATTCCAGGCCATCAGGATTGCTGGAAGCATAAGCGTGTGGAACACAACATTATCCTTGCCAATAAAATGAAGCAGGCGACACTCCGGGTTCTGCCAGTACTCTTTCCACCGCTCACTCTGCCCCAGTTTTTCTGCCCATTCCCTGGTAAAGGAGATATAGCCCAGCACGGCATCAAACCAGACATAGAGCACTTTTCCCTCGGCTTCTTCGCTCTCCAAAGGAACCTTGATCCCCCAGGAAAGATCACGGGTTATTGCCCGATCTTTCAAGCCTTGCTTCAGCCAGGTATGCGTATAATTGAGCACATTCTGTCGCCAGTCATCCTCATGCTGATGCACATAGCTCTCAAGCTGATCCTGGAACCGTCCCAGCGGAAAATACCAGTGCATGGTCTCGCGAAGTTCCGGAGTCGCATCGGAGAGCTTGCTTTTCGGGTTGATGAGTTCGAGCGGGCTTAAATGGGTGCCGCACTGTTCGCACTGATCGCCATTCGCCTCCGTATTGTTGCAGATCGGGCATGTTCCTGTCACATAACGATCCGAAAGAAAACGGTCAGCCTTGCGGTCAAAAAAAAGCTTCTCGCTCTTTCGTATAAAAATCCCCTTCTCTTCAATGTCAGTAAAAAACTCCTGTGCCGTCTTGTGGTGAACCTCAGAAGTGGTTCGGCCATAATAATCAAAGGAGATACCACATTTTGAGAAGGCCTCACTGTTCATCCGGTGATAGCGATCAACAACATCCTTGGGTGAAATACCCTCTCTCTCGGCTGTAATGGTAATGGGCACTCCATGTTCATCCGAGCCACCGATATGAATGATATCCTCACCCTTGAGCCTCATATAGCGGACATAGAGATCCGCAGGAAGATAGACGCCCGCCAGGTGGCCAAGATGAACCGGACCATTGGCGTATGGAAGTGCTGTTGTGACAAGGGTTTTTGTAAACGGATGCATAGGGTAAAATGATATTAAATACGGTTACACGGATGACGAGATGCAAACAAGCTCCAATATAGAAAATAGAGCAACAAAATAATTCTCCGCCAAAAAGAGGAAACTCGCACCACTCATTTCCTTTATCACACTCATACGCACCGGTATCAAGCATAGTTGAAGAATGCCATACACACTTTTTTCCGGATTATAACTACGCTATATCCTGCAACTAAAGTGATCAACTTCGCGTTCTATGACTTGAAAGAGGATAGCGTTGCAGGAATGTATGATCGTTGCAGAAGAGAAACTGTAGCAACAGTAACACAAAAAATGGAGAGAAAATGAGCGCTTTTAGGTGTCCGAAATGTCAGAACGTGACGGGGGGAGACGAAAAATTTTGTATGAAATGCGGTTATCCCCTTGATATTGTATGCCCTGAATGTGGCAATAACTGGCGGTATATGTTCGATTACCACTTTTGTCCGGAGTGCGGTCACAATATGAAGTCCGGTGAGGTGAAGTTCCCGGTGAAGGAGCGCCACCATACGTCACTGGTAAGTCATCCCTAACTTTGAGACTAAAAACGAGTAATTATTTTTTTACAAACAGGGCGTTGAACTTGTTAATAGGGAATCTGCGTGTCTGATCGTTCTTGAGATAGCGAAGCCAGACAAGTTTTTTCTGAGCATCAACACTTTCTACAACAGCCGGACCCTCAGGCGTGATGACCTTGCTTCCTGCAAGGGGGAGCGATGAGTTGCCGTTCGACTGAGAGCGGCAGCCTTTTTCATGTTTTGAATACCCAAGACAGCATTTGGGACGATTACATAATCCGGTAATATTGAAAGCATGGCTCTCGTTGCCTGCTGCTTCGGTGTATTGCGACTTTTCAGCAAAGGGGTTGGCATGGATTTTAGGCAGCCAGCTCGAGCAACAGAGAAGGCAACCGCATGGCCCAAAAGCATTCGCTCTCCTTGCTTCCTCTCGTGTGGTTATCTGCACCATCTGGATTCTTGCCTTGAACTCTCCGGCAAGATCACGAACAAGTGTCCTGAAATCAACCCGATGTGAAGAGGTATAGTAGACCGACAGTTTCTGTTGATCCATACGCAATTCAACATCAACCAGTTTCAGATCAAGTTCGTGCTTTTTAATTTTGTTGAGACAGACCTCCCGTATCTCCGATTGCCGTTTTTTCAAATCAAGAATTGCCAGTTTGTCACTCTCGTCAGCAATCCGCAACACTGCAGTCCACTCCTGGCCATTCTTATCCAGCCCTTTGAGCTGAAGCTTTTTGCGCGCTATCTGACCAGTTGAATAAACAATACCAAAATCATAACCACCGTCTGATTCGATAATGACCTGCAACCCGATACTGAAAGGAACTCCTGTGTTGTTGATGAAAAACTCCCTTCTGCAACCCTGCAACTCAACTTCACATATATCGTCGGAAGCATCATCAGAAACTGGCCCATAAATAGATTCCATCTCACTGTGCAGCAATTGTGAAAGCCGCAGCCTTACATTGGTATTATCACCTAAAAGACAACTACATATGACATTGCTCATAACCGGTTAATTTGGAATGCAGGAAACCATAAACCCGCATATATTCTTATATAATTACAACTTAAGTAAATTAAGGACGTTAAATAAGGTGCTTTGATGTACAGAAAACCTCTCCTCTGCCAGCCATTCTCTTTGCTGTCCTCAAGGTAGGCAAATTTATCTTCTTTTTAGCTATATCAGAAATACAGGTTAACTCTTCTCTCTTTTATCCAGATGCAAAAACAGCCTGATCGCTTCAATCCTTCTGTTTATGGATGGCTTTCCCCTGACAAGAAGATGCGCATCATCAAATGTCCGGTTGATAATCTTCTCCTTAAGTTCGTCAAGATGGGTCTCAGTCATCCTCTGCATGTAGGCCGTAAGAGCATCCGGTCCTAAAAACTCGGTAGGGGTAATCTGAAGCGGTTCCCTGAAAGACAAAAACAGCTCAGGTTTTTGCTCTTCGAGGTATTCAATCCGGCTGACAACTGAAACCAGGTAAATCCCTGGAATAGTTTCAAGAACGCGAGAAACAATCGAAGCTGTCCCTTTAAAAAAGAAAAGGGGGCGTTTGTCGATAGACTCTATCCTGCCCTGAGGGAAAATCCACAAGGCATTCTGTCTTTCGCTTTTTGCGGTCAGCAATTCAGCAGCATAATGAATCGTCTGGATCGCACTTCTCGGATGGGAACGGTCAAGAGAAAAAGCTCCTATACGGGTAAAGAAGCGATGTTTCTGCAACTGCTTAAATTCGATAATGATATGCAGATTCTGATGAAATAATTCTTCCGTACAGAGTTGCGACCAGAAACCATCCCACCAGCAGGAGTGATTTGCATAAAATACAACCGGAATACCATGCTCCATCTCCTGCACTCCGGATTGCATAAAAACACGTACCGAATTAAAATACCTTCTGAACTGGCGCCGTGAATACCAGCCAAACCACAAGGTATACAGTCGACTGCGACGGACTTTCAGCATCGACACCCTATTTAAAAGCTCTCCTGATACGATTTATCGCCTCTTCCAGTGAAGCAATCGACGCAGCATAGGACATGCGAAGGTTTTCCGGTGCGCCGAACGCATCCCCCGGTACAGTTGCAACGTGATGGACCTTCAGGAGATATTCGGCAACATCTGCCGAGTCTTTCATAACAACGCCATCAAATGTCTGACCGAGCAAACCACTGATATCGGGAAAAATATAAAACGCACCCTGAGGAAGAGCCGTCTTGAATCCAGGTATACTATTGAGAGCCTCATACATATAATCGCGCCTCTTTTCAAACTCTGCTCGACGCTCTTCAACAATTCCCTGATCTCCTGTAAGGGCCGCAACGGCAGCTTTCTGGGCTATAGCATTAGGATTTGAGGTGGTCTGCGACTGTATCTTGTCACAGGCATCGATAAGCCATTTGGGGCCTGCAAGGTAACCAATTCTCCATCCCGTCATGGCATAGGTTTTCGATACTCCGTTACTCACAATGACCCACTCTTTCATCTCCGGAATCCTTGCTGGAGAGAAGGGACGAACATCACCATAGACGATCATATCGTACATTTCGTCGGAAACGACAAAAATACCACGTCCTTCAACAACTTTCATCAAGGCTCGTACTTCAGCTTCTGTATAAACTGCCCCTGTTGGATTCGAAGGAGAATTCAACACAACGATCTTCGTTTTTGGGGTAATGGCCGCATCAAGCTGAGCGGGTGTCATTTTGTATTCCTCTTCCAGAGTCGTGTGAATAATCACTGGAATGCCGCCTGCAAGACGAACCATTTCAGGAAAACTGACCCAGTAAGGTGCCGGAACAATCACCTCATCACCCTCTTCGCAAAGAGCAAGAAAGGTGTTTGCAAGAGTCTGCTTTCCTCCATTGCTGACGATAATCTGATTTTCCTGAAACTCCAGACCATTATCGCGTCTGAACTTTTCTACAATGGCCTTTTTCAAATCAGCAATACCTGAATTTGCTGTATAACGGGTAAACCCGGCATTAATGGCATCGATACCAGCCTGGTTGACGTGGGCTGGGGTAGGGAAATCCGGCTCACCGGCTGAAAGACTGACGATATCACGACCTTCAGCTTTCATTTTATTGGCCAGATTGCTGATTCGCATGGTCTGCGATTCCTGCATGCTGAGCACCCTGCGGGTGAGATATTGTTCTTCCGGAATAACTGTTTTCGACATATATAAATGGTTTATTATATTTTTTTCAGTTCTGTTCTTCACGTTTTTGATGCATCATCTCCAGAACGCAAGGATGCACAAATTTGCTGACATCGCCGCCCAACATGGCAACCTCCTTGATGATAGATGAAGCCACGTAGGTATATTTAACATTCGGCATCAGAAAAACCGTAGTCACCTCTGGATAGAGTTGACGGTTAAGAAGCGACATCTGAAACTCGTACTCAAAATCCTTAACCTGCCTGACCCCTCTGACAATAGCTCTCGCTCCGACCTGACGCGCATAATCGGCAAGAAGTCCCCTGTGCAACACTTCAACGGTTACGCCGGGATAATCGCAGGTCACCTCCCTGGTCATCGCCTCTCGCTCTTCAATGGTAAAGAGTGCATGTTTCTGGCAATTCTCGGCAATGACGACTATAACCTCCTCAAAAATATTCAAGGCACGTTCAAGCACATCAAGATGGCCGTTGGTAAAAGGATCGAACGTTCCTGGATAAATAGCTTTCTGTTTCATTTGCTGAACAAAATCAATGCTGAAAAAAAGTAACTCTCGTCATGCCGTAATCGCGGTGAAACGAGTAAAAGGGCGAGTGACTAAAATCAAGATGGGCACTATGCTCCATCAGCACCAGACCATCCTGAGAGAGAAGAGTACTTGCGAACATCTTTTCTATCAACCGTTCATAATCAGGCCAGGAATAGGGAGGATCACAAAAGAGAAGATCAAACTGCCCGGTCGTACGGCCAAGAAATGCCAAAACGTCCGAATTGACAATTTTAACCCGATCGTGAAGCGCTAACTGAAGAGCGGTTGCCTTCATTGCCTTCAGAGCATCAACATGCTGGTCGACAAAGCAGACCGACTGAGCCCCACGACTCAACGCTTCAAAACCCAGAGAACCAAAACCCGCAAACAAATCCAGAACTGAAACACCTTCAAAATCCATCCTTGCCGTGAGCATATCAAAAAGCGACTTCTTCACTCTGCTGCTGCAAGGACGGATAGCGAGCGACGATGAGCTCCTGATTTTCCGTCCTTTATATGTACCCCCCAGAATCTGCACGAAATTACTTCGGCCTAAAAATCACCGAAACGAGTCTCACCAAGGATGGCAAGAGCTTTGACGGCATCATCTTTCGATGGAGGTTTTCCATGCCAATTCGATTTATCTGGCATACTCCCCTCAAAAAAGTGAACACCTTTTCCCATGATCGTTGTAGCAAGAACTACTGAAGGCCTGTAGCGATTATCACTCGCCTTGATCTTTTCAACTGTGCAGACAACATCTTCCATATCATTACCATCACAATGGTAGACATCCCACCCGAAGGAACGCCACTTATCTGCAAAAGGCTCAACATTCATGATGGAAGTAACCTCTCCGTCAATCTGCAAATTGTTGTGATCGACAATACCAATGATATTGGCAAGCTTGTAATGAGATGCACTCATGGCAGCCTCCCATATCTGTCCTTCCTGGCACTCACCATCCCCCATCAGACAGAAAACATCATTATCACTTCCATCAATACGAAGACCGAGAGCAGCGCCAACTGCAGATGAAAGGCCTTGTCCAAGAGATCCGGAAGCAATTCTGATACCTGGAAGCCTCGCTTCAGAAGTTGGATGACCTTGAAGATAAGAGTTAATCTTCCGCAGAGAGTTCAGTTCACCAAGGGGAAAATAACCTGAACGGGCAAGCACGCTATACCAGACTGGCGCAATATGGCCATTGGAAAGAAACACCATGTCTCCATCCTGATATTGCCAAAACTCATGTGGCTTATGCTGAAGTACCCGAAAATAGAGCGCAGTAAAGACATCGGCCATGCCGAGTGAACCACCCGTATGGCCAGAATTGGCCATAGCAAGCATTCTGACAACGTCCCGACGGACCTGACGGGCCATTTCCTTGAGATCGTCAATTGAAGCAAGCTCAAGAAGCTCACCTTTCTTTTCAGCAGGATACAGTTTTAACTCTTTTGCCATGGTAGATCAACAAAATGCTTGTGAATAAATAAAAAAAAGCTGCAAGTTAATTTGCCGGTGATAAATAACAAAAAAACTCAACCATGTTTCTGCTTTCTTTCCCGGAAAAACTTCCATACTGAAAAAGAAAGCACTCCAACAAAAATAATCGATACCGGAATACTGTACAGAGCTGCATAACTGCCGATATCCTTCCAGTTGCTTCCAAGTAGAAAGCCACTATAAAGCAAAAGAACATTCCAGACAAAAGCGCTTGTAAGGGAAGCCAGAAGAACAAATGGCGTCTTAAGATGCATCAATCCAGCCATAACCGAAATAACTGCCCTTGAACCGAAGAGAAAACGGTTTACCAGCACGGCAAGATAACCATGAGTGGCAAATTTCCTGCGAAGCAAAACCATTTCCGAAGGAGGGAAAAAGCGATGAACACTTTTTGACAAACGGTGCTGCACAGTGCTCTCACCCTCAGCATATAATTTCAGACCGAGATGCCGACTGAGCATGTAGACCAGCATAAACCCTGCTGTCGAACCAAAAGAAGCTGAAAAGAGAGCTCCTGCAAATGTTATCCCGCTTTTATAGATCAAATACCCGATAAATGCGATGGGAAGATCTCCGGGTATAGGCGGTACAACATTTTCAAGAAAAGCGATAAAAAACAGAAAAACATAGACAGCAAAAGGATCTGCATGCTGCAGCCAGACAATCACAGCTTCAAGCATAACAAATCCCCTCCTCTGTTGTATTGGCCTCAGTCAAGATCAAGAACTCTTTTCTGCACTTCGCTGTATGCATCTTCAACCCCGCCCAGATCAAAACGAAAACGATCCTTATCCATTTTTTCGTTCGTCTCAAGATCCCAGAAGCGACAGGTATCCGGACTAATCTCATCACCAAGCAATATCTCGTTGTTGTGCCGACCGAATTCAAGTTTGAAATCGACAAGCTTCAACTTTCTTTCTGCAAAAAACGCTTTGAGCAGAACATTGATAGCTTCCGCCCGATTTTTAAGAAAAGCAAGTTCCTCAAGCGTTGCAACACCAAGCGCCACAGCATGGGCCTCATTCATCAGCGGATCATCAAGATCATCATCCTTCAGATAGAACTCAACAATAGGCATTGCCAGCACCGTTCCTTCACTGAACCCATACCGCTTTACCAGCGACCCTGCGGCAATATTGCGCACAACAACCTCCACCTTGATGATATCGAGGTAACGGCAAAGCATATCGCGATCAGAGAGTTTTTCAACAAAGTGAGTGCGAATACCCTGCGCTTCAAGCAACGTAAAGAGCTTGCTTGAAATAGCATTGTTCACCACACCTTTCTCGGCAATACTCCCCTTTTTCTTGTTATTGAACGCTGTAGCATCATCCTTGAACTCCTGTATCACCAGATCAGCATCATCCGTCAAAAATACCTTTTTAGCCTTGCCTTCGTAGAGTTGTGTCGTCTTTTTCATGTATAAATGTAATTATTTTGTGATTAACTGTCGAAAATAACAGCCGTTAATATCGCATACATCGAAATAACCCTTTTACTGACTCGCCTGCTCGGAAGCTGCCTGTTGCACCGCACCTGTCAAAACAATAGAAATCTGATCGTCGGTCAATCCCTTATCTCTCAGAAAGCTCATAAATCTGAATACTCCCAAATCTGACAACATCGCTTTCGGCTGGTGCTGTTCTCCAAGCCCCCTTGCCCTGCTGTACTCTTCGGAGGTATGGATCCAATCGTCAATAAACTGTTCCGATTTCCCGTTTTCCAGAAAAAAACCAGTCACAATCTCCTTGACCTTAGCCATTGCTGGTTCCGGATGGGCCTGAAAGAGGAGCTTCATCTCTTCCGATATCCTTGCCAAAACAATAACCGCCTCCCTGTCAAGAGTCTCCTCGAGGATATCTTTAGCTTGTTCCTTGACATCACTCTTCTGGGTCATAATGCTTCCCGGATCGTTGGAGAATAAAAAAATATGGACAACTGGAAAATCCCGATTAAGTTACATAATCATTATGGTAAAGAAAAAAAATTCCAGCGAAAGAGGTTATGCGAAAAATACTCTGTTACGTTTTTCTTTTTTTCTGTGCCGTATCATGGATATCCCAACCTGCGGCAGGAAATCCAAAAGCCGGAAAAAGCGTACTCTTTCTGTGGTGGAACGTTGAAAATTTATTCGATACGCGCAATGACCCGATAACCAACGACGATGATTTTACCCCGGAAGGAAAGCTGCACTGGACAGAAAAAAAACTCATCCTGAAACAGATGCGCATCCGCCACCTCCTTTCAGCAGTGAAAGCACACCCCGACTACAATGCATATCCTGATCTTTTGGCTTTTGCAGAGGTAGAAAACCGAGAGGTGTTCGAGAAAACACTCTCCGGGATTCCGGATATCGGCTATAAAACCATTTATCACAACTCTTCCGATCCAAGAGGTATCGATATCGGACTCGCCTTCAATCCACAAACCGTACAGGCAAAAGCATCGAAAGCCTACAGCGTTGCGAGCGCAGAGAGGGCAACTCGCAAAATCATCGTTGCTGAATTTTTAAGTGAGGGCCACCCCTTTCACCTCATTCTGAACCACTGGCCATCACGCTCTTTCGACACCCACTGGACTGAACCCAAAAGAGTTGCAGCCGCCAGCGTTGCCCGTCACATTCTCGATAGCCTGCTTCTCAGCAAACCAAAAGCGGATGTTATCATCATGGGAGACTTTAACGATGAACCAGGCAACCGATCCTTGAGAGAGGGGCTCGGTTCGACATTTGATGCCGCCAGGCTCAAAACAAACGGTAAAAAATTTCTTTACAACTGCTGGAGCGGCTATGAGGGGATCGGAAGTTACTCGTACAAAAACCGTTGGCAACAGATCGACCAGATTCTTCTGAGTGCAGGAATGTTTGATGAGCTTGGACTTTATGCCCCACAAAACGCATTCCGTTGCTTCTCTTTTTTCCGGCTTCTCGATGCCACTGGCAACAAGCCCTATGCAACATTTGAAAAAAGAAAATATACCGGAGGCTACTCCGACCACCTGCCACTGCTCCTGAAGAGCCGTATTATGCCTTAAAGCCAATTTCGGCTTTTAAAAAACAGAACTCCTGATGTTGAAAGCAAAAAGGAAAAAAGAAGAATGGCCCAGAATCCATAAGGAGAGTTTTCCAGTGCATTGGGAACATTCATGCCATACAAGCTGGCAATCAAGGTCGGGATCATCAGGATAATAGATATTGAGGTCAAACGCTTCATCACAACATTAAGATTATTGGAAATAACCGAAGCATAAGCATCCATCATACCGCTCAGAATGTCGCTATAGATATTGGTTATCTCCTGCGCCTGCTTTAACTCAACCTCAACGTCCTCTATCAGGTCAAGATCAAATTCATCCCTTTTAGATTTGATATTTTTTATTCTATGCAGTAAAATATCGTTTCCCTTGAGAGAGGTTAAAAAATAGACAAGACATTTTTCAATCTGCAACAATGTCTGGAGATCTTCATTTTTAATAGATTTGTCAAGCTTGCTTTCAGCATTTTTGATTTGCTGGTTAATCTGTTTTAAATATTTCAAAAACCAGATGCTTGAAGAGAGCAGTAACTTGAGAAGAAGATCAAAATTATTCTCAACAACAATATTCTTTCGTTTTGTATGCTCAATAAAGTCCTGTATCAGATCGGTCTTGAAAAAACAAATTGATAAAATCAAATCTTTATTAAAGATAACACCGAGAGGAATCGTGGTGAAGGGCAAATCAGTATCATTGGTTTTATAAGGAATTCGCAGCAGAATAAAGTACCACCCATCCTCAATTTCAATACGTGGCCGTTCATCTATATCCTCAATATCACAATAAAAAGAGAGTGGCAGTTTCAGTTCATTGATTACATAATCTTTGTCATTTTCATCAGGACATTCAATATTGATCCAGCAATTTTTTTGCCATTCATCAGTACGTTCCAGTCCATTTCCGTTTTTGAGAAACTCCCTCATTATTTTTGAATTAAAATGATTACAAAAATAACATTGCGCCTGCAATCCGAGGCAATGGATTTTTTCAGCTTACCTCGTAACGAAAAGAACAAGAAAAATTTATCATGATCTGGCGTTATGCTTGTGATTGTCTGAGATATTTTTCACTGTCCATTCCACACTATTACGAAACATAGCCTTGCTGAGAGGAGATCCCTCTTTTCGACATATTTCGCAAGAAAAATCAAGGCTGCCAGTTATTTCTTTGGAACTGGAAACAGAAAAAATGCAGTTCAAGTGATCAATGGCTCCTTTTCAAATAACAGAAAACCGATTTTTGTTGCGGACAAAATCACATGCGTTTCCTCGATAATCTGGATGCGACAAACCACTTCACCGCTTCAAAACAGGGCACACTCCCGATACCAGCAACAATACACAGAAAAAGATAAAGGGAATGTAAGGCAGAAAATCTGAAAAGATGAACAAAAAAAGGAACATAAAGGACAATCCCCAAAAAAAGGAGTGCACCGGCAACCACCGGAAAGACAACTCCATTGGTCAAGCGCATGGCAGAAAAAAAGTCCGGCTCCAGGAGCGGTTGGTCAGAATCAGAGCAAGATTGGAAATCATCAAATCCTTCGGTTTTCATTGCCAGCAATCAGATGCGATCATTATCCCTGGAAAGAGGCTGTCACTTGTAGACGAAAATGCACCCGTTTAGAATATAGGCAAGGGTTTTTGATATTTTCCGAATACGGGTCAACCGAACTGTTTCAATTCTGCAAATGAGCTTATGAAGATGAAACCAAAAGCAAAAAAAGAGGGCCTGATACAACGGTTCTGGGGAAAGCTTGGTCCGGGCCTGATTACCGGAGCAAGTGACGATGATCCTTCAGGTATTGCAACCTACACCCAGGCAGGAGCAGCATTTGGGTCGCAGTTACTTTGGAGCGCCCTTGTAACCTATCCATTGATGGTCTCCATCCAGGAGATGTGTGCACGTATCGGACTGGTTACCAACCACGGCCTTACCGGCGCCATAAAGCGCTATTATCCAAAATATTTCCTCTATGCCATTCTTTTCATCAGTTTTCCCTCCATTACCCTCAATATCGGTGCCGACATTGCCGGGATGGGAGCTGTTGGCAATCTTCTCTTCCCTGCTATACCTGGTTTTTTTTTCTCGCTCCTGTTCACAATGCTGATTCTCTACAGTGTCATTTTCTGGTCATACCATAAAATAGCCCTTATCCTGAAATGGCTCTGCCTCACCCTGTTCAGCTACATCCTGATACCCTTTCTCATTGATGTCAACTGGCCCCAGGTACTCAAGGATACCGTTTTGCCAACAGTTACACCCGACAAGGCCTATTTTATGGCGCTGGTTGGCATTCTTGGCACCACCATTTCACCATATCTTTTTTTCTGGCAAGCATCCATGGAGGTTGAAGAACGACATGAAAAGCGGCTGATTGTAGACAAAAGAAATATGGACAACATGGAAGCTGATGTGAAGGGAGGGATGCTCTTTACCAATGTGGTCTTTTACTTCATCATTCTGGCGGCAGGAACGGTCTTGTTCAACGCTGGCATTCATCATGTCAATACTGTAGAAGAGGCTGCACGGGCACTGCGTCCTCTTGCCGGAGACCAGGCCTATCTCCTCTTTGCACTCGGAGTCATTGGTACAGGATTTCTTGCCATTCCGGTGCTTGCCGGATCATTGAGCTATATGATTGCAGAAACATTTGGCTGGAATGAAGGATTTGACAAAAAATACTACGAGGCGCCTGGATTTTACCTGACAATGGGACTCTCTCTCGTTATTGGTCTGCTCATTCATTTCATCGGTATAAGCCCTATCCAGGCTTTGATATACACCGCTGTACTTTATGGAGTAACCGCACCGGTACTTATTGCCCTGATTCTGCACATCTGCAACAATAAAAAAATCATGGGAAAATATACCAACAACGGCTGGTCCAATTTTTTTGGTATTGCAACATTTCTGATGATGACCGTCTCATCGCTCTTCCTGCTCTGGTATACGCTCGGCAACTGACTTTTACCATGCGGAGACCATGCTGCAAACAAGGTGCTTTTCATCAACGCCATCAACGAAGTGACCTGCGAACGGACGCAGAGCTTTTTGACGGATGAACACATCGAACGCGTTGTCGCCGCATGACACACCTTTGCCGATGAAGATGGATTTGCCCGTGTGGCTACCCCCGAAAGTTTGTTCCAAGGCGTACAATGTTCGGGAAACGCCGCGCCTGAACCCGGAGATTAGGGCTCAGCAGAATCGGGCCGATAAGGCGTTCTACCGTCTTCGTACCAGTTCGCTCTCGGTGCAGAGTGAAGGGCTTGTTCAGGCCAATGAGCTGCGCAACTCGCCTACCGACGTGATATCGAAAGCCAAAAAAGACCTCCGCCAACAGAACTGGCCTGGAAACACGGTTTCACCGGCTCTGCGCTGTGTGGAATATTGACAGTACAGTAATCGTCTTGTTATCCGAAGTGTAGATAACGCAGTATGGTACATCAGAGAAGTAGAGTTCCCTGGTATCAGTTAATATGCCAGGCTTTGCGCTCTGAGGATGTGCAGGCAACTGCCTGGTGATCTTATTCAAAATGGTGATGATAGTTTGCTGGGCTGCTCTTTTGCTGGTCTGGCCAATATAGGACTCTATCTCACGAAGAGAATCCTTCGCCTCCTTAGTCAGGACAATTTTCAAGCTCTGCCTCCAATTCAGCAATAACATCTTCAATAGGGGTTACTCGACCAGCTTTCATATCTTCCAATCCCCTCTGAATGCTTTGAATCTGCCACTCGTTATAGTTCAGGTAAGCTGAAACAGCCTCCTCCAGGACAAACGTTTTCGTCCGTCTGGTCGCTACGGCAAGAGCAGTAAGGCGGTCATTGGTCTCTTTTGGAATCTTGAAGGTGACTTGTTGCCGTTTTGTTTTGGTCGTCATGATCTACCCTCTGTTGAATGAAATGGTAATTTGATGCACTTCGTTAAGATACGCCCTTTGTGCAAATTTCCGATACATGCACGTTACAACTTTATCTTGTCCAGATAGTCTGGCCCAAGCTTGCATCATCCTTCTGCTCTCCTCAAGACGCTTCGTCCTGACTTTTTGAAGGCATTAACGTCGTTTACAGGAATAACTCTTCAAAGCTTACCAAAAACAAGCGGATTATAACGAACAATACAGCATGAAAGCGAACAACGGAAAAGCAAAAACCCCTGCTTGTACAGGGGCTTGCGGACACTATGGAACGCCATGGAACTACTCTTGTGTCGGGGTGGCGGGACTCGAACCCACGACCTCTGCGTCCCGAACGCAGCACTCTACCAACTGAGCCACACCCCGAAATCTCTTATTCTCCTGTGCCCTTGGGCAGATTCGAACTGCCGACCAATAGTTTCGGAAACTAGTACTCTATCCACTGAGCTACAAGGGCCTGCTGACAATTCACTGAATCGAATCAGGGGATTGAAGATAAGAATTTCCACAGAAAAGTAAAGACAATTTTCAAGCTCGAAATCGGCGGTTATCGGATAAAGCTCGTGAAAACCTTTTTGACTGGTTCCGGACCGGGAAGCAGTACTTTTGTCTGCTCACGCATTTTGAGCAACCAGGCCATATTTCGTCCAAGTACATCCATAATCTGGACACCTTCGCCATCCTGCAACACTTCACCAGGAGCTCTTCCGTGGGTAATATTCCAATAGTTTGAAGTTGCAAGAATCATTTCTGCATAGGTCAGATAATGGTTCAGGCTGTCGAAGGTGGATGATCCTCCAGTACGACGAACAGCCACAACTGCGGCTGCCACTTTCTGGCGGAACAAGCCGCCATTGGCTCCGGCTACATAGAATGCCCTGTCAAGAAAACATTTCATGGTACCGGCAATACCTGCATAATAGACCGGGGAGGCAAGGATAATACCGTCAGCAGCCTTCAGTTGCTGAATCCATTCATTCAATGGATCCGTCGTAATGGTACATTTTTCATCCCTGTTTTTAGCGCATGTTCCGCAAGCCAGACAACCTCTTACAGCCTGATTGCCAATATGAAGGATTTCAAAAGCAATACCGTTTTCCTGTAACTGCCGACCAACTCCCATCAGTGCATGATAGGTATTCCCCTCTTTGCGAGGACTCCCGTTAACTGCTATAACTTTCAATGTTACGTTGTTTTTATTATGAACCTGCCGCCGCATTCAGCTTTAACTCCAAAAATTAGAATAAATAACGGCAATTTGAAAAGCACTCGCTTAGAATTTATAACTACCCATTTAAACGTAAAATATTAATATATTAGAAACGACGTGAATTTTTTTATTGGTTAAGCAAAAAATCACTCTTCAACTTCATCCTGCAGAATGACTTTTTGTTGACATTTACCGGAGGGTCTTGTTGTCGGAAAATGGCGATTCCGCTTCCTCCCGGCAGACCAGGCGGAATTGTAGCCTATCAGAAAAGCAGCAGACGAAACGATTCTACGGGTCTGCCTCGAATTGCTGCTCATCCAGTGCACTGTTTTTGCTTCCCAATGGCTGACCTGTTGTTAATAATTGTCCATGAAAAACAAGAAAATAGTTTCTGATGAGTTTCCGGCGACTGAAAAGTGCCAGCAAGCGCGAAAAAAATCGCTTGACGCAATAATTCAGAAAAAACAAAAGGCAGCACTCCCTTTGCACGACAACACGGTATTGGACTACAAAACCTCACACAGAAATCTCATCGATTACATGCGAAATGGTTACGTTTATGGCAAAGTCATTTACGAAAAGAGAGCTGCGATCGATTTTATCCATCAAGAGGTTAACACTGGTTATGAGACCATAACCGGTTTGAAAAATGTTATTGGAAAAAAAATATCCGAGATTTTTCCGGACATCAACAAGACTCAGTCGAAGTTTCTCGAAAAACATTTTCGGGTAGCCGAAACAGGAATTCCTGATCGGTTTGAAATCTATATTGAACATTTGAAAAAATGGTTTGACGTTTCCGTATACTGCCCGCAAAAAGGATATTTCGTTTCGATGTTCGATGAAGTCACCGAACGCAAGTACTACGAATTTCTCCTGACATTCCGGCTTCGCATTCTCCAGATGGCTGAATGCTCATCGGTGGAGCAATTACTGCAGACAACTCTCGACGAGGCTGAACAAATAACCCAAAGCAGGATTGGATTTGCTTTTTTTGTAGCAAAAGATCAGATGTCACTTTCTCTGCAGTCAGTCTCAACCAATACCGAAAAAGTGATCTGCCCAGGAAAAGAAAAGAGAAAGCATATACCGTTGGATAAGTCTGGAATATGGGCTGATGCCATACGAGAGCAAAGAGCAGTGATGAACAATTATGAGCCAGCAATCAAGCATTACATGGGGATGGCAAAAGAATGCGAGACAGAGCTCATACGTGAACTGGTGGTTCCTGTCATTCGGAACGACAGGATAGTTGCTACAATGGGTGTTGGTAACAAACCCGAGCCATATGATGGGAACGATGTGCGCTGGGTAACTATACTTGCCAACCTGACGTGGGATATTGTAGCAAAAAAAATTGCCGAAGAGGAACGGGAAAAACTTCAGCAGCAGCTTCAGCAATCACAGAAAATGGAGATGGTCGGCCAACTTGCCGCTGGCATGGCTCATGAAATCAACAATCCCCTGAATTTCATCGCTATCAATTTTGCAAATATTCGGGAGATTACCTCTGACTTGCGAATTATACTGACAGAGTACAAAATAGTAACCCAAAAATTTGAGGATGGAACGCTCTCTCCACTCGACGTACAAAAACTGCGCAAAAGAGAGTCCGAGCTTAATGTAGAGATGCTGATTGATGATATTCCCGAGATTATAGTCGAGTCCCAACGTGGCTTCGAACGCATTACCGCAGTCATCAACAGCATGAGAAACTTGTCGCACCGCTACGCAATAGACAAGAAGATTCCTTTCGACATCAATCAAGGGATCATCGACACCCTCACCATCGCACGTCATGAATACAGCTCTTGCGCAGATATTAAGACCACCCTTGGAGAGTTACCGCTTATCGCCTGCAATCCGGAACAGATCAATCAGGTCTTTCTCAACCTGATTATCAACAGTGTCCACGCCATACAGTCCCAGAAACGACATGCAAACGGAACCATCACCATTCAAACATGGTTCGACAGCAGCAATGTTTACTGTTCAATTGCAGATGATGGTCCTGGCATCCCTGAAGCAATCCAAAAAGATATTTTCAACCCTTTTTTTACCACCAAAAACTCACGAAATGGTACCGGACTGGGCTTAAGCATTTCCTGGGATATTATTGTCGTCACACACAAGGGAACTCTCGCCTTCACTACGCCAGCAGAAGGTGGCACAATTTTTACCTTGTCACTGCCACGCACAAATGATGATTAAACCGTGACAGTATGCGTCAATCCCGAGTTTTAGGAGGAGGGCGACATCAAGTCATTGATGACTGAAACGATCTATATAAATGCATTTTATCGTATGTTTAAGTGCTCTTTGGGTACCTCGGGAAAGAAAAGCAATCTGGCTAACCCTCTCTCAACCTGGCATCTTTCACAATCCCATCCACAGCAAGATTTGCACTCATCACGGCACCACCCATAGAGTCGTAATAGAGTTGCTGAGAAAATCCGCCTGCAAGAAAAAGGTTTCGGATCGGTGTTTTCTGTGTGGGACGGTACTGCTCCATGAAAGGTAGTGGCGCATAGACCGATTGGGGAATTTTGACTACTGTTGACTTCAGAATTTTTGCGCCGTGTGACGTTTCTGGATAGCAATTTCTGACACTCAAGTCAACAAGGCGGATAATCTCCTCCTTTGAGAGTGCAATAAGATCTTTTGCCGGAGCTACACAGAACTCGAAACGGGTTTTGCCCTTGAAGGGTTCTCCTCTGAGTGTTGTGTATTCAGGTGTGGTACGGGCAAGGTTGGCATAAACAGGAATGACTCCATCAGGAGAGAAAAGCACATTATCGGCAGAGGTAATTTCACGGTCGTACCAGATCTGGACAGAAATCACAGGAACCCCTTCAAGCTTGTCAAGATCACCAAAAAACGGGTCATGGCGTTTGAGATTATCAGGCAAAACCCTTTTCAGATTATGAATCGGCAGTGCGCAAAGGTAGTAATCGGCTGTCAGAATCTCGCCATTGCGAAGCTGAACGCCATTAATTTCAGCGCCATCGAAAAGCAACTCATCGACAACTGTTCCATTCTTGAAAATTGCTCCCCTCGATTCCGAGTAGTCAATAAGGGGCTGTGTCAGATATTCTTGGGGAGATCCTTTGAGAAAGCCCATTCGGGAGGCATCAGGAATGCGGTAAAAAGTCTCGGTAACATCAAGGATAATCTTGGCAGAAATCTCTTCGGGCGGAATAAACTTCAGGGCAAGAGCCATCGGACGAAACATCTTCTCAAGAAGTCGATTGCCAAATTTTTTCTCTTTTGCCCATTCGGTAAAGGTCAGATGATCCTGTGTTGGAGGATACTTCTCTTTTTTCAGTGCGAGAGGAATCAGAGATTTCGCAAACGCCACCATTTCGCCAAAAGTAAAATAGCCATTTTTGACAATCGCAGGCAGAAGATGCAATGGACTGGGAAGATCCCAGGTATGAAAGGTAAAGCGCTTTCCTCCCTCAAGGGTATAGGTGAGCTGGTGCTCTTTCCAGACAACAGCATGAGCGGTTTTGATCTCTTTCATAAGATCGTAGAGTACACTGTAGGCACCGAAAAAACAGTGGGTTCCTGATTCGATCCAGTCACCCTCATCATCTTTCCATGCCGATACTTTCCCTCCGAAGATCGTTCTTTTTTCAAGTACCTTTACCTGAAACCCGTTATCGGTTAAACGTTTGGCGGCAGTCAGACCTGCAAGGCCACCACCAAGAATCAACACTGACTTTTTTTCTGAGCTCATTATTCGGAATTGAAACGGCATTTAAAAAACGCTATACAACCGTGCGTCCTTCCATTGCCCGTGAAAGGGTTGCTTCATCGATAAATTCAAGCTCCGCTCCAACTGGAATCCCGCGAGCTATTTTTGTAACATGGATGCCAAGTGGCTTGAGAAGCTTGCTGAGATAGAGCGCTGTTGTTTCTCCTTCAATGGTCGGATTCAGGGCAAGAACAACCTCCCTGACTGCTGGACTCTGCGGCATTGTGAACCGCAACAACAGTTCCCGCACCTTGATGTCGTCAGGACCAATACCATCAAGGGGTGAGATAACTCCATGCAAAACATGGTAGAGCCCCTTGTAATGGCCGGTTTTTTCAAAAGCGAGCATATCAACGGGAGATTCGACAACGCAGATCACTGAACGGTCACGTGCCTTGCTGGTACAGAGTGCACAAGGATCGACGCCGACATCAGTGATGTTCTGGCAAACAGAACAACGAATAACGTTATCTTTGGCTTCAAGCAGGGCTTCGGCCAGCCTTTCTGCCTCAGCTCTTGGCTCACGCAAAATATACATGGCAAGACGCTGGGCAGTTTTGCGTCCGACACCAGGGAGTTTTGCAAATTCATCAATAAGAGATTCCAGGGCAGCCGAAGTATAACGCATGAAAAATTATTGACCGAGGTTCAGGTTTTTGAGAATATCCGCAGGATTCATCATCCCTCCGGTCACCTTGGATATCTCTTCCTGTGCAAGCCTTGCAGATTCATCCAGAGCATTGTTCACTGCAGCCAGAACAAGATCCTGCACCATTTCCGCATCATCCATGATGTCAGGATCAATAGTCAGGCTGAGCAGCTTCTGCTTGCCGCTGACACTGACTTTAACCATGCCACCCCCGGCTTCACCATGAGCCACAATCTTTTCAAGCTGTTTCTGTACATCCTGCATCTTTTCACCAGCCTGCTGGATCTGTTTCATCATATCACCTAAATTCGGCATTGCCATCTGATCTTATCTCCTGTAGATTGTATAGAATTATTACCGTCAACTCTTTCTGCGCAGAGCGATGTAAATTTTTTCAAGAATGTCTCCGGTTGTCAGCCTGTATTTTTCCAGAAGCTCATCAGCTTTTCCTGACTCGCCAAACTGATCTTCAACTCCGACCATCTCAATCGGTACCGGAATATTGAGAGCACAAACATGGGCCACTGCATCACCAAGACCGTTAAAGGTCTGGTGCTCTTCAGCCGTAACAAGAGCGCCGGTATCATTGGCCGCGCGAACGATAGCAAGCGTATCGATTGGCTTGATCGTGTGCATGTTGATCACCCTGACGCCAACCCCCTCTTTTTCAAGTATACGCGCAGCTTCAAGAGCTTTCCAGACCATGATACCACAGGCAATGACGGTAACATCTTTTCCTGGATGGAGCTCGATCGACTTGCCGATTTCAAAGCCATCCTCGTCAAGCGAAAAATCAGGAATGTTCGGCCTTCCGAAACGAAGGTAGACTGGCCCCTGATGCTTCACAATGGCCCTGGTCGCACGAATGGTTTCACTGTAATCGGCGGGCACAACTACCGTCATTCTTGGCAGACCACGCATAAGGCCAATATCCTCAAGAATCTGGTGGGTAGCTCCATCTTCACCCAGTGTCAGCCCTGCATGTGAAGCGCAGATCTTTACATTATGATTTGAATAACAGACCGACTGGCGTATCTGATCGTAAACCCTGCCAGTAGCAAAGACGGCAAACGTTGCTGCAATCGGTATTTTGCCTGTTGTCGCAAGACCGGCAGCCATGGAGATCATGTTTGCCTCAGCGATCCCTGTCTGGATAAAACGGTCGGGAAAAGCATCGCGAAATAAATTCATATTCAGGGAGCCCGTCAAATCGGCGCACAGAGCGACAACAGAACTATCCTCCCTGCCTATTTCAAGCAAAGCTTCGCCAAACCCGGTACGGGTAGCTTTGTTTCCCCGCGAAACATATGGCGAAGCCGGAACCCCGATGTTATTTTCTTCCATTACTTCCAGAATAACTTAAATTGTGAAAAGTACTTCCGCTTGGCTATGGTACTCAAAAAAATGCAAACCCCATGAGAAAAGTTGTTGAATATAAGCATACAGAAATAGCAGTAAAAAAAAAATTAGGTCAAAACTTTCTCACAGACCGTAATATCACAAGAAAAATAGTAATTGCATCAGGCGCCACTCCCCAAGATAACATTCTTGAAATTGGCCCTGGATTCGGTGCCCTGACAAGAGCGATCATGGAATTCTGCCCACTCTTCACCGTCGTCGAAAAAGACCACAAACTCGCGGACTTCATCCGATCTGAATATCCACAACTCAACCTCATTGAAGGCGACTTTCTCGAAACCGATCTTGCCGCACTCGCACACGATAAACCACTCAAAATACTCGGCAACATCCCCTACTCCATCACGACACCGATCCTTTTTAAACTGCTTGAACACCGTCATACTTTTTTTTCAGCAACACTGATGATGCAGCATGAAGTCGCCATGAGAATTGTTGCACATCCAAGCACAAAGGATTATGGCATTCTTGCTGTTCAGATGCAAGCTTTCTGCGATGTCAACTATCTTTTCAAGGTTGGACGCAAAGTCTTCAGACCACAACCAGGTGTCGACAGTGCTGTTTTGCAGATGACTCCAAAAAACAATGTCCCCTTGAACGATGCTGACGGGTTCCGTCGCTTTGTCCGAATAGCTTTTCACCAGCGCCGAAAAACCCTGCTGAACAATCTCAAAGAGAGCTATAACCTTGAATCAGTAGCAAACCATACCCTGAAACTGAGAGCCGAAGCACTCTCAGTTGAAGATTTTTTTCAACTCTTCAGAGAGCTGAAACCACTGACCTGACAAATGATCATTGAACTACTGTCTATTTTTGTTAACATTGGGTTTTAATTTTAAAAAATAAATCAGTCCACTCAATGTTCTGCCGCCATCATACCGTATGTCCGTTCTTTCTGAATAAACCGTCCTCCCTTTTATTTTATTAACTCATTTTTTTCCAGGGGGTTATTCGTATGTCGCAGTCCTTCAGCACCGTCTATCAGCACTCAATTCAGAACCCGGTAGCATTCTGGGGAGAAGCCGCAGAAAAGCTTCATTGGTACAAGAAATGGAACACCGTTCTGGATACCAGTAACCCGCCTTTTTATCGATGGTTTGCTGGCGGAATGACCAACACCTGTTACAATGCCCTGGATCGCCATGTTGATGAAGGACGCGGTAACGATTTGGCTGTTATTTTCGACAGTCCGGTAACAGGTACAAAACAACGCTATACTTTTCGGGAGTTCCGGGATATCGTGGCGCTCTTCGCCGGTGCATTGCAATCGAGAGGAGTTCGCAAGGGTGATCGCGTGATCATCTATATGCCAATGATCCCCGAAGCCGTAGTTGCCATGCTTGCCTGTGCAAGAATCGGAGCTATCCATTCCGTCGTATTCGGTGGTTTTGCCTCTCATGAACTTGCCATACGAATTGATGACTGCAAACCGAAAGTGATCATTTCAGCATCCTGCGGCATTGAACACAGTAAAGTAATTGACTACAAGCGTCTGCTCGACTTTGCCATCGAGCTTGCCCACTTCAAGCCTGAAATCTGTATCATCAAACAGCGCGACCAGCTCAAAGCGGAACTCAACGAAGAGCGCGACCTGACCTGGAACCAGTCTCTCCTCGGTGCCGAACCCGCTCAATGCGTCCCTGTTGAATCTTCCGATCCCCTCTACATCCTCTACACATCGGGAACCACCGGCCAGCCAAAGGGAATCGTCCGCGATCACGGCGGCCACATGGTCGCTCTGCAATGGTCAATGAAAAATGTGTATAACGTTGAACCTGGAGAGGTTTTCTGGGCTGCGAGTGATGTTGGCTGGGTTGTCGGCCACTCCTATATCGTCTACGCTCCCCTTCTTCAGGGATGCACCACACTTATTTTTGAGGGGAAACCGGTCGGCACACCCGACCCCGGCACCTTCTGGCGAATCATCAGCGAACACAATGTCGCAGTGCTCTTTACTGCGCCAACGGCATTCCGGGCTATCAAAAAAGAGGACCCAAATGGTAACTACATCAAAAACTATGATCTCTCCAGGTTCCGGACTCTCTTTCTTGCCGGTGAACGGGCTGATCCCGATACGGTCAAATGGGCTGAGCGCAATCTGAATGTACCGGTCATTGACCATTGGTGGCAGACTGAGACTGGATGGGCTATTGCGGCAAACTGCCAGGGCATTGAACCTGGACCGGTCAAGTACGGATCATCATCAAGGGCTGTACCTGGTTATAATGTTCAGGTCGTCAATTCAGATCTGGAAGAGCTTCCCGCTGGACAGATGGGCGACATCGTCATCAAACAGCCTCTTCCTCCCGGTACCATGCTGACTCTCTGGAAAGCCGACAATCGCTTTGTCGAGACCTACATGAAACAGTTCCCCGGATACTACCAGACCAGCGATGCCGGTTATATTGACGAAGATGGCTACATCTACATCATGTCACGCACCGATGACGTCATCAATGTTGCCGGTCACAGACTCTCTACCGGAGCAATTGAAGGCGCTCTCTGTGAACATCCTGACGTTGCAGAAAGTGCTGTCGTCGGCGTTCATGACGACCTGAAAGGCCAGGTGCCGCTCGGCTTCCTCGTCCTCAAGAACAATGTTGATACCCCGCACAACCAGATCATCAAGCACGTTATTGAATACGTGCGTGAAAATATCGGGCCTGTCGCCTCGTTCAAGAGCGCCATTATTGTCGACCGCCTTCCAAAAACCCGTTCAGGAAAAATTCTCCGCGGAACCATGCGCAAAATTGCCAACAGTGAAGAGTACACCATGCCTGCAACAATTGACGATCCGGTGATTCTCGATGAAATCAGGGAAGGACTGCAGACAATCGGATATGCCATAAAGAGCAAATCAATAACAAAGGACGCATGATCAAAAAAATTGACCATATCGCGATTGCCGTCCAAAACCTTGAAAGCGCACTTGAGACGTTCCGGAACGTTCTTGGGTGCGCCAGGGAGGCGATCAGGATCGAAGAAGTTCCGTCTGAAAATGTGCGCGTTGCATTTATTTCCATTGGAGAGACAAAAATCGAACTCCTGGAACCCATGAGCAATGAGAGTGCCATTGCAAAATTTCTTGCAAAAAACGGCGACGGCATGCATCATATCGCATTTGAAACCGACGACATCGAAAAAGAAACGGAGCGTCTTCGCTCCGTCAATATCAATCCACTTGGCTTGCCAAAAGAAGGGGCAGGCGGAAAAAAAATTATGTTTCTTCACCCTAAAGAGACCAACAGGGTACTTCTTGAATTTGCTCAAAAACAGCATTAACCAATCAAGACAAAGCAGCTTGTAACCAGTGAAACATTTTTATCTGCCTTTCGAGAAAAAAGAGGGCTTCAGCTACTCACATGAGAGTATTGAACAGCTCACCGAATACGAAAAGTATCAACTCTCCTTTCACCCCGAACGCCCCAGACACCTCGATTACCTTACCGTATTTGAAGAAACTGAAGAGTGTCTGCAGAACGATCTGTACGGCAGTTGCATCATCCAGACCCATCGGGCTGTATTGCGCAATGGGGAAAACGCCTGGTGGCCTGTCATGCTGATCGGCCAGCAATCGGCACCAACCTCTGATTTTGCGCTCATGCGCCAGCTTTTGAGAAATCCTGATGAGATTGCGAAATGGAATCAGGGCATGCCAACACCGGCAGCATTTGAGAAAGCAATCAAGGCCATTGAACTTGCCGAAAAGGAACACCGTATCATTATCACCATAATCGATACCGCAGGTGCCGATCCCACTGAAGAGTCGGAAGGAGGTGGAATTGCATGGAAAATTGGTCGATGCATGCAATTGCTTGCCGAAGCAACCGTACCTACCATATCGGTGATCATCAACAGGGGATGCAGCGGTGGTGCCATTGCCCTGACCGGATGCGATGCCGTTCTTGCCATGGAATTTTCCACCTACATGGTCATTTCACCTGAAGCATGCTCTTCCATCCTTTTTCGCACAAGGGACAAGGCCAACTTTGCCGCCGAAATTTCACAGATAACAGCTCAGAAAGCGCTGAAAAACGGCATCATTGATGACATCATCATTGAACCGGATGGCCCGGCACACCATTTTCCGCAATCTGCCCTGCAGTCTTTCAAAAGCTCGATGGTAAAATGGCTTGACCAGCTCAGCAGAATACCATCCAATGAGCTTTTTGCAGAGAGAATGAAACGCTGGGAAAAGATCGGGCAGTGGGATACCATCAGCGAGGAGGAGATCATCAGCTTTGAAAAACCGGTCACCTACTTTATTCCGAAGCCAAAAAAAATACTCTTTGTTGCCCGCCATAAAAACTGTATCGACAATGCTGGTAAAAAAGTGCTTGATCCGGTACTGTACTCAAAGCTCTTTGCCGATAACTTCACCTGTGAAATATGCGGACATCGGTATGTCAGGTTGACAGCGCATGACTACATCAACCTTGTCCTCGACAACGGCTCATTCGTCGAACACCGGAATACCCGCTACATTGTTGACAAAGATATTCTGGATTTCCCTGATTACCAGAAGAAAATTGTTGAAGCACAGCGCAAAACCGGCGCTGCAGCATCCTTTATAACCGGAGACGCCACAATCGAGGGTGTGCCTGTCGTCTTTTGTGCTACCAACTTCAATTTTCTCGGCGGTTCATTCTGCATGTCGACAGCAGAAAAAATCTGGCGGGCAAGCAAAACTGCCATTGAAAGAGGTGTCCCTCTTGTTATCCAGGCTACAGGAGGTGGCGCAAGAATGCATGAAGGGTGCTCCTCCATGGTTGGACTGCCGAAGTTGCATGTCGCCATATCGAGTGTTGAAAAAGCTGGACTTCCTGTTATTACCATCGTTACCGACCCAACACTTGGCGGTGTTGCCATAGGCATCGGATCAAGGGGAATTAAACTCTTTGAACATAACGCTGGCAACATCGGCTTTTCCGGCAAACGGGTCATTGAACAATATACCGGCAAACCGACAACCAGGGACTTCCAGACTACCTGGTGGCTTCAACAGAAAGGATTTGTAGAAAATACCGCTTTGCCGACTAACCTGAAGTATAAAATTTCAGAACTTCTCAGCCAGCACAACATTGCACAAAACCAGCAGGAAGCATCGTTATGACACACTCCCGGCCTGATTCTCTTTTTTCCAGCTTCCCGCCTGTCAGTCGGGCTGAATGGAAAACCAAGGCAGTTGCCGACCTCAAAGGAAAACCTTATGAAACCATAGTCTGGCATACGCCAGAGGGTTTTGATCTTGAACCCTGGCACGCTCATGAAGAGAAAGAACAACACCTTGAGCTGCCACCCTCAAAAGGAAACAATACCTGGAAAAATTGCCACCGTATTACCGTGCATGAAGCGGAAAGTGCAAACAAAGCCGCATTAAAAACGTTTGAACTTGATGCTTCGGCAATCGAGTTCGCAGTAACGGATCCTGCGCTCTGTTCCCCGGAACAGCTCAATCGACTCTTTGCGGGAATCAACACCTCGGCGGTTGCCATCCACTTTTCAGGGAACCTCCCTCCTGCTCACGAACTGCTTGCAGCGCTTGCGACGCTTCCCGGATTTACGGAAAACAGGGGGGGGCTGCTCACCTCTTCAGCAGATCAGCCCTTTTACGAACCCGAAAAGTTCCATTCCCACTTCAGGGCACTTCCCCGCTTCAGATTTCTGGCTGTTGATACCATCCCTTTTCATGAAAAAGGCTCCACATCAACACAGGAGATTGCATTTGCGCTCGCCATAGCAAGCGACTATCTCCACAGCTTTACTGAATCCGGAGTTCCGGTGGAGAGCATCATTGCAGCGATGGAAATCATCCTTCCTGTCGGATCGAGCCACTTTACCGAACTGGCGAAACCCAGAGCCCTGCGTTACCTCCTTCAGCATCTTCTGAAGGCCTACGGTGCATCAGGATCAGCACAGCCAACTCTCTTTGCCAGAACATCAGACAGAAACCACTCTCTGCTCGATCCCTACACCAATGTGCTCCGACTGACCACCGAATCAGTTTCAGCAATTCTCGGCGGTTACGACACCCTGCAGATAGGTGCATTCGACACAGGCCTCTCTGTCAAAGCTGAAATTACAGAACGAATCACGGGCAATATTCACCTGATTCTCAAGGAAGAGGCCTCATTTGACCGGGTTGTCGACGCGGCACATGGTTCGCACTACATTGAAGCCATGACCAGAGAGCTTGCCGAATCGGCATGGACTCTCTTTAAAGAGATTGAAGCGGCAGGAGGTATGGCTGAAGCTACCGATCGCGGTGTCATTGAAACCATGATTGCCGAAGCGACCGACAAACGACGGAGAGTTCTCGAAAACCGAAAAAAAACCTTGATTGGCATCAACCGTTATCCCTGGCCTCTCACGGACGAACAGGTAGAACATATCGACGCACTTGAGCTTGCTCTGGAACAACTCCCTGAAGGTAATGAAACCGCTGGTTATGAGCTGGTACGTCTGAAAAGCCGTTCCTTCAGCCTGAAGTCCGGTCGTACACCATCCGTATTTATCTGGATGCTGGGCAACCCGGCCATAAGTTTCCAGCAAGCTGCCTTTGCCGAAGACTTTTTCAAATGTGGCGGTTTTGAGATTGCCGGACGCGCAACACTCCCTCTTGAAGAGAGGGCATACAGCACAGCCCTGCAGAATAAACCGGACATTATGGTCTTCTGTATAGCCGAAAAAGATCCTGTTCCAACAGCGGAAACACTCTGCAAGAGACTTCATACTCTCGATGGCGACATTATTACTGTCATGGCAGGAAAGCCACCCGAAGAAAAGGAACGCCTCTTCGCCGCAGGCCTCGACAGCTTCATCTATGCAGGCGTCAATGTTCTTGAAATGCTGAAATCCTACCAACGTAAAACCGGAGTGCAATGAGACCGGACTTTTCAGAGATCGATATTTTCTCTTCCGCTCCAACAGCCAATAAAACTGGCACAGAAGCTCAGCAGACAGGCTGGACAACTGCGGAAGGAATCGACATCAAATCCCTATACCGTGAATCCGATATTGGACAAGCTGAGCAACTGAACTTTGCTCCCGGTTTTGCTCCCTACATAGGTGGCCCCTACACCACCATGTACACCACACAACCCTGGACGATCAGGCAGTATGCAGGATTTTCAACCGCCGAGGAGTCGAATCGCTTTTACCGCCAGAACCTTGCCGCAGGTCAGAAAGGGCTCTCCGTCGCTTTCGACCTTCCAACACACCGTGGTTACGATTCTGACCATGAACGGGTCATTGGCGACGTCGGGAAAGCCGGTGTAGCTGTAGACTCGGTTGAAGATATGAAAATCCTCTTTGACCAGATTCCGCTTGGCGACATCTCAGTCTCTATGACCATGAACGGAGCAGTGCTGCCCATCATGGCCTTTTATATCGTTGCGGCAGAAGAGCAGGGAGTGCCAACCGAAAAGCTCAGCGGTACCATCCAGAACGATATTCTCAAAGAGTTCATGGTACGCAACACTTATATCTATCCGCCAGAACCCTCCATGCGGATTATTGCCGACATTTTCCGCTACACCAGCGAAAAAATGCCGAAATTCAACTCGATCAGCATCTCAGGCTACCACATGCAGGAAGCGGGAGCAACAGCCGACCTGGAGCTGGCCTTCACTCTTGCCGACGGCCTCGAATATATTCGTACCGGCCTGAAAACAGGTCTCGATATTGATGCCTTTGCGCCACGCCTCTCTTTCTTCTGGGCGACCGGAATGAACTTCTTTATGGAGATAGCCAAATTAAGGGCCGCAAGAATGCTCTGGGCAAAAATCGTCGGGCAGTTCAATCCGAAAAATCCAAAATCACTCATGCTCCGTTCGCACTGCCAGACCTCTGGTTGGAGTCTGACCGAGCAGGATCCCTTCAATAACATCACCCGCACCTGCCTGGAGGCTCTGGCAGCAACGCTCGGCCACACCCAGTCACTGCACACCAATGCGCTTGATGAAGCCATCGCACTGCCATCACCCTTTTCAGCCCGAATTGCCCGCAATACCCAGCTCTATCTGCAGGAAGAGAGCGATATCACCAGAAGCATCGACCCCTGGGCTGGCTCCTCGTATGTTGAATACCTGACGGCAGAGCTCGCGGCGAAAGCATGGAAAATCATCAGCGACATCGAAGAGGCGGGAGGAATGGTCAAAGCGATCGAACAAGGACTCCCAAAACTGCAGATTGAAGAGGCTGCAACCCGTAAACAGGCCCGCATCGACAGCGGCAAGGAGATCATTGTCGGCGTCAACGGCTACAAAACCACAAGCAAAACTGAGATTGAGCTGCTCGAAGTCGACAACACCCTGGTACTCGATCAACAGCTCCGGCGACTGACATCCATCAAGGCTGAACGCGACAGCGATGCTTGTGCCCTTGCACTCAAGGCAATTGAGGAGAGCGCAGCATCCGGAGAGGGTAATCTGCTTGAACTGGCCGTTGATGCCGCAAGAAAAAGAGCTACATTGGGAGAAATCTCATTCGCCTGCGAAAAAACTTTTGGAAGATATCGCGCCATAACCCGACTTAACAGCAGTGTCTATATGTCGCAGATGCAGGACAATACACTCTTTAAAGAGGCGCAGCAACTCGCCGATACCTTTGCGTCGCTTGACGGTCGCCGTCCGAGAATCATGGTTTCAAAAGTTGGACAGGATGGCCACGATCGTGGAGCAAAGGTCATTGCCGCAGGCTTTGCCGATGTCGGTTTTGACGTCGATATCAGCCCTTTATTCCAGACACCTGAAGAGGTGGTGCAGCAGGCACTCGACAACGATGTGCACCTGATCGGCATATCGAGCCTTGCCGCCGGCCACAAGACCTTGATCCCGAAAATCATCGAAGAGCTAAAAGCCCACAATCGGGAGGATATCCTTGTCATTGCAGGAGGCATCATTCCCGAAAAAGATCACGCTTTCCTCTATGAAAAAGGGGTGGCAGGCATCTTCGGACCGGGAACCGTCATTGCCGAAGCGGCCATTACGATTTTGAAAAAATTGATCGCACAGGTGTAACCACACTGTAGGGGGCACGGCATGCCATTTGTGGGGATACGGCATTTGTAAGGGCACGGCATGCCGTGCCCCTACGACGATTAATATTTGTGCGTTGCCTGAAAGACGTTGGAAATTGCACGTAAAACGTTGATATCGATTTCTGAATTTTGACCCTTTGCGCATGAACAATACGCCCCACTTGACCAAGCGCTATAACCCGGATGTGGATACGGTGGTCAGCGGCATCATGAACGGGGATCGCCATATGCTCAGCAGGGCTATTACCCTGATTGAGTCACAGAAACCCGAACATGAGCGTAAAGCCCATGAGATTCTCGATCGCTGCCTCGCAAAAAAAACAGAGGCAATCCGCATTGGCATAACCGGCTCCCCGGGTGCAGGAAAAAGTACCTTTATTGAATCCCTTGGCGAAGAGATCATCAACCAGGGACTCCGGCTTGCGGTTCTGGCGATAGACCCGAGCAGCAAGCAATCGAAAGGAAGTATTCTCGGCGACAAGGCACGCATGGAAAAGCTTGCAGGAAGAAAGGAGGCCTTTATCCGCCCAACAGCCTCATCCTGCTATCTTGGAGGCACCTCGCCAAAAACCCATGAAACCATCATCCTCTGCGAAGCTGCCGGGTATGATGTCATTATGGTGGAAACCGTCGGAGTCGGGCAATCGGAGGTTCTTGTCGATACCATGGTTGACTTTATCCTGCTGCTGATGCTGCCCGGCTCGGGGGATGAGCTGCAGGGCATCAAGCGAGGCATCATGGAGATAGCAGACGCCGTAGCAATCACCAAAACTGATGGCGATCAGGCAGGTATTGCGGCTGTTTCAAGGGCTGAATTCGAAGCAGCCCTCAGGATGCTGCCAGCAAAACATCCGTTCTGGCAACCGAAGGTTTTTCTCACCTCGGCCATCACAGGCATCGGCATCAAGGAGGTCTGGCAGAATATCTCCGACTTCTTTGTAGAGATGCGCAAACAAAACCTCCTGGAAAAGAGACGCCACCAGCAACTGAAAAATCTGCTCTATACCGTTCTTGAAGAGATGCTTAAACGAGAGTTTTTCTCTCATCCCGAAGTCATCCGCTCAAAAGAGAGTATCGAGCAACAGGTGCTTCTCGCAGAGCTCAGCCCCTTCAGCGGAGCGAAGGCCCTGATCGAAGCCTTCACACATCACCGATAAACTCCTTCTCCTCAGCCTTGACGATCAGTACCGGACAATTGGCCTTGCGAACAACCGTCTCGGCCACACTGCCCATGATCAGACGGCTCAGCCCCTTTTTACCATGAGAACCCATAATAAGGAGATTAACATCAAGCTCCGCTGCTTTCTCAAGGATCACATCAGAGGGATTGCCAAACTCAATGGCACACTCAGCCTTGAGTCCGGCAACGAGAAACTCCTGCAGAATAATATCAAGATCCTCTGCCGCGGCTTTTTCAAGATCCTCTTCAAGCGGCACATAATTGAGGGTAATGTCAACTGCCATCGGTCTCGGCTCCACAACATTGAGCAGATAGACAGAGGCCCCCATATTCGAGGCAAACTCTCTGGCATACTGCACCGCCTTGCGGGAAGCATCAGAAAAATCGACGGGACAAAGAATCGCATGAATCTTGAACATGATCGGAATGGTTTATGTTGCCTGGGATGGGCCGGATGACCTGCTTTCAAGAAATGGTTTAAGCAGATCAATCGGCAACGGAAAGATAATAGTAGAGTTATTCTCGGCAGAGATATCCTTCAGCGTCTGCAGATAACGAAGCTGCAAGGCAGAAGGACTGGCGGCAATAATCGTCGCCGCATCAGCAAGCCGCTGTGCTGCCTGATACTCCCCTTCCGCATTAATAATTGTAGAACGACGTTCCCGTTCAGCCTCAGCCTGTTTGGCCATAGCCCGGCGCATCTCTTCAGGCAGATCAATCTCCTTCACCTCAACCTTGGCGACCTTCACACCCCAAGGCTCCGTATCCTTGTCGAGAATGGCCTGAATACGGTCATTGATTTCATCGCGCTCCGCAAGCAGGTTATCCAGTTCCCCCTGTCCGCATACGCTGCGAAGCGTGGTCTGGGCAAGTTGGGAGGTCGCAAAATGAAAATCCGCAACCTCAACAATAGCCTTGATTGGATCAAGTACCCGAAAATAGACCACTGCGCTAACCTTTACGGAGACATTATCTCGAGTGATAATATCCTGAGGCGGAACATCAAGCGTTACCGTACGAAGATCAACTTTTACCATTTTGTCGATCCCCGGAATAAGAATAATAATCCCCGGCCCTTTTGCTCCGATAATCCGCCCGAGACGAAAAACAACACCCCGCTCATACTCCCTGAGAATTTTTACCGACGAAATCAAAAACGCCATAATCAGTAAAAGAACCATCATATTAAACTCAAGCATACCCTCTTCTCCATTGATAAACATTATCTCAAAAACCTTCTTTCTCTCTTGAGCACTCAGCAAAACGCCAATACGGCTTCAGCCATACACCATCACCTCCACAGCATAACAAGAACAAAACAAATGCACTATTCCTTCCCTCTACAATAAATCTCCTCTCTTCAGAACATCGAATGCTCACCAAGCTCCTGTCCGGCAATCCCCTCTTTCAAAACTCTTTTGTAAAAATCGCGCAACGTATCACTGCCATAGGATGGCGTCATGTCAGCATCATATTTCCCTGTCTGCGGATTGAGTACAAGCATGGACTCTGAACAGTAATACTTGCCAATACGGGCGAACTCAGCCTTATCCTGCAATTTTGGAAAGATCTTTGCAAGCAGGCTCATCAAAGGAATAATCACGTCGAACATCTGAATCGGCATATATTTGAACTTTGGCGTGCGACCAAGAAGCTCAAAAAGCATTTCACCCTGTTCCTTGTGAGAAATCGCCCTTCCTGGACCGCCAATGGGCAGAATTTTATTCTGCTTTTCTGAATCTTCGAGACAATCAGCAATAAATCGCGCCAGATCGGACTCACTAATCGGCTTGCAGGAGGTCAATTCTCCATTACCAAACGTTACAAAGGGCTTGCCCTTCTTGACCGACTCAACCTGACCGGCAATAGACTTGAAAAAGGCTGTCGGACGAACAATAGACCAGGTCAAACCGGACTCTTTCAGCTCCTGCTCAAATTTCAGTTTCGCTCTCTGAAACTCAAGCAACGGCTTCTGGACGCAGATTGCTGAAAGCAGCACAAAATGGGTCGCTCCCGCAGCCTTGCCTGCGTCAAGCGCATTGCGTGTGGCCTGATAGTCGATATTCCACGAATCCTTCACACCCCCATTGCGAGAAGTCAGACAGGAAACAACCACATCAAAATGCTCCCCGCAGATACCATTCTTCATCAGAGACTCCATGTTGCTTACGTCCCCGAACCGTACCTCGGAACCCTGTAACTGGGCACGAGTCTCATCAGCCCTCGTCATCGAACCAACACCTGAACGCTCACGGGCAAAACTCACCACATCATATCCCCTGGCAACCAGTTCACGCACAACAAATTTCCCGATATATCCAGTGGCTCCAACAACAAAAACACGTTCATGCCGTCTTGGCGGAGAGTGCAAAGAAGTATTCACAGTTCAGAAATGGTTACAGTTTCAAGACAATCAACGTCGCTAACCCCGGTTTACTCTCAAATCCACAAAACTACAGAGAGTTCCCGCACAACGACGGTTAAGTCATAAAATAAAGCATAATATCTGGTTATCAAATCTCTTTGCCGCAAATCCTGTACATAACAGCCTGCAGGAAGCTGCTGACACCGACTACTTACTGACTGTACCCGGACTCCATGTCACTGTTGACAATTTTCTGGACTTCTGAAACAGAATGATAGCCGCCATGCCATGGAAACAACATTGAACTGACAACGGCACCTGTCGGGCCATCAAACGCAGTATAGCTTGCAATAGCCCCTCCCATAACATGGAATGGATTGGCCCCAAGGGAAGAGAGAATATTTTTCTTTGTATAGGTCGTTCCAGAGAGTTTCGTTGGCTGCAAAAGTATCATAACGGTATTTTGGACTTCAAGCTTCTGTTTGATCGCTGCCTGGCGAACCACATCTGCAAGAATGGTGTGGTATTTGTCATCAGGGGTTGTCAGTTTTGTCAGAAAATCCCTCGCTTCTTGTGAACAGGCCTTATCTTTTGTATCAACTGCTGCCCAACCGATGATATCCTGCAGTTGATCTGTAACTTTCTGCCCAGGCAAACAGAGATCAACATCATACAACTCAGGCAGTTCAACCTTCACTGAGCGAGAAGCGATGTATTCCTTTCTTACAGAAAGAGCCAGCGCGTTGAGCAGCATGGCATTATCGAGTGAGATATCTACAGGAGAAAAGCTGTAGTCTGTTTTAAAGAACGAGAGCAGATTTTTTGTAAAATCGAGAGTTGAGCCTACTTTGCCTATAACAGGCAAAAATGGCGCACTTTTCACAGATCTTCCCGACTCATCATTCGCCACATCTCTCTTTTCGCCTTTTTCTGCCTCTTGTTTTGCCTGCTGTTTCAAGGCTTCATACCGGATATTAAATAAAGCAAGGGCGTGAAAATCCGGAAGTTTATCACTATAGAGTAAAAAAGTCTTTGCCGATGGCAGATCTTTTTTTAGTTGAGCCGCAAATTTATCGGCAATTTTGTTTAAGGCTACTGCTCCAAGCATCATAGCTTCAGCTTTCCCGGCATCTGTTACCAATGAAGCTTCTCCCTTATATCCTGAGTCGGATACCGTACCGGTCTGCGCTTTGATGAGTGCTATTTCCGCATCAACTTTAGCCTTCTGGGCATTGATGGCTGCGGTTTCTGCTTCCAGACGGGCTGTTTCATCTTTGAACTTCTGAATCACCTTATCTTCCTGAAGGTTCAGGCTTGCTGCCTCTGCACTATTGGGTGTAACGGAGAGCACGGTAAAAAAGAAAAAGAGCAGAAAATGCAGCGCAGAAAATGATGATGAGGTGATATCGGTAAGCATGGTTCTTCTCACTTTTTTTAACCGAAATTAAATCAAGAGGCTGAACACCGTTGTCTCTGAATATAAGGAATTCCTTGTCAATGCCCGGCTATAATAAAAACGTATTAACTTATAAAGAAAGGAAATCAAAAGTCGCCCTCATGGCAATATTTACGCCCGGAACAACGCAAAACGCTCAGAGCGATAGAGCAGTAAAGTTTGAGAACAGAAGAGAGACAAAGCGTTTTTGAACTTCTTTGAAGAGATCAAGAGAAAATGCAATTTCTCACAAAGAGTGTTTTCGGGACGAGGTACAAGCCAAATATGTAAAAGGAACAGAACTGGCAGACAGTTGTAATTTATTTTTATAAAGGAGATCATGGAAAAAATTACAGGGGTTCAGACTCTTGAAAGGGAGGGCAGTTATGAACAGTGTGCCTTCATTCACTGCAACTTCAACAGCGCCGATCTCTCCGGTGTCAGAATGATCGATTGCCGGTTTGAGGGTTGCGATCTCAGCCTGGCCAAACTCAAAAACAGCAGCCTGCAGAAGGTGAAATTTGTGAACTGCAAATTGCTTGGTGTACTGTTCAGTGATTGCCGGAAATTTATGCTGGATCTTGATTTTGATCGTTGTATCCTGAAACTGTCACTCTTTGCAGGGTTGAAGCTGAAAAACACGCGCTTCATAAATTGTGATCTGCAGGAGGCTGATTTCAGTGAAGCTGACTTGAGCGGAGCAAAGTTTGATGGTTCTGACCTGCTCCAGACGATATTTTTTCATTCCAACCTCGAAACCGCAGATTTCCGTTCGGCTTTAAACTATTCCATCAACCCGGAAACAAACCGTCTCAGAAAGGCAAGATTTTCAATTCCTGGCGTGACGGGTTTACTTGATACGTACGGAATCGAAATCGAGTGACTCATACGCAAGGAAGCCGCATCGCTGCGGCTTCCTCTTGTTTGCACCGGGGGAAAAATGCCTGGTGCAAAAACAACAATTTAGTGTTCGTCGACCTTGATTCTCATGGAGAAGAAGGAGCGATGGACAAAAACCAGCGAAAGCAGGAAGAAAATCGCTGCAAGACTGACGGCAAGCTGCGAAGGAAGCTTGATGGCAAGCTCGATGGCAAGCAGACCGAAAAGCGTGGTGAACTTGATGATCGGGTTCAGAGCAACCGAAGAGGTGTCCTTGAACGGATCGCCGACCGTATCACCGACAATTGATGCATCATGCAACTCGGTACCTTTGGCGTTGAGCTCGGTTTCAACAAGCTTCTTCGCATTGTCCCACGCACCGCCAGCATTGGCCATAAAGATAGCCTGGTAGAGACCGAAAAGAGCAATGGAGATCAGGTAGCCAATAAAGAAGAATGAATCAAGACAGGCAAAGGCAAGCGTCGTGAAAAAGATGGTCAGGAAGATGTTGATCATGCCCTTCTGCGCAAACTTCGTACAGATTTCGACCACCTTCTTGCTGTCCTCAATAGATGCTTTTTCAACGGAGGCATCAAGCTTGATGTTCTTCTTGATGAATTCAACGGCGAAGTAAGCGCCTGTAGTCACCGCATTCATTGAGGCACCGGTAAACCAGTAGATCACCGCGCCACCCATCATAAGACCGAGCAGGAATGGCGGCGACAGAATGGAGAGTTTGGCGATTGCCGAAACATCAGCAAGACCGTTGGTAAGAATCATGATGATTGAGAAGATCATCGTGGTCGAGCCGACCACAGCAGTACCGATAAGCACCGGCTTGGCTGTTGCCTTGAAGGTGTTACCTGCACCATCGTTGGCTTCAAGGTAGCGTTTTGCATTGGTAAAGTCCGGCTTGAAACCAAACTCACTCTCAATCTCTTTGGCCGAAACATTTTCGATCAATGAAAGCTCATAGACCGACTGTGCGTTGTCGGTAACCGGACCGTAGGAGTCAACTGCGATGGTGACCGGGCCCATGCTCAGGAAGCCGAAGGCAACCAGACCGAAAGCAAAAACAGAAGGTGCAAGCATGATCACCTTATCGATGCCAACAGTCAGGAGCCCCTGCGAGGCAATAAGCTCGGGAGTAAGGCCAAGAGTAGTGATGCCAAGGGTGCTGAGGCCATAGGCTGCACCCATAAGGCCGACAATGGCAAGGCCCATCCAGTAAGCGCTGAAGTTACCGGCAACAAGACCTGCGAGAATGTTCAGGGCAGCTCCACCCTCTTTGGTGCACTGCACAACGTTGCGGACGTGGGCACACTCTGTTGAGGTAAAGCGGTTCACCAGTTCAGGAATAAGAGCACCGGCAATGGTTCCGCAGGTGATGATTGATGCGAGCTTCCACCACATGGTGCCATCACCAAGATTGCTGATCAGGTACCAGGATGCGATGTAGGTAAGCACAATCGAGACAACGGAGGTAAGCCACACCAGCGTGATCAGCGGGGTCTCAAAGTTCATCTCGTCGGCATTGCTGAATCTCATTCTGGCAATAGCTGCATTGACCCAGTAGGAGACCGCGCTGGCGAGAATCATCACAAGCCGCATGGCGAATATCCAGACAAGCAACATGACCTGAACTTCAGGTGCCTTGATGGCAAGAAGAATAAAGGAGATGAGGGCAACACCGGTAACACCGTAGGTTTCAAAACCATCAGCCGTAGGTCCAACCGAGTCACCGGCATTGTCACCGGCACAGTCAGCAATAACGCCAGGGTTACGGGCATCATCCTCCTTGATCTTAAAGACAATCTTCATGAGATCGGAACCGATGTCGGCAATCTTGGTGAAGATACCACCAGCAATACGAAGCACCGAAGCACCGAGAGATTCACCGATAGCAAAGCCGATAAAGCAAGGTCCAGCAAAATCGGCAGGAACAAAAAGAAGAATACAAAGCATGACAAACAGCTCAATGCTGATGAGCAGCATACCGATACTCATACCTGCCCGAAGCGGAATGGCATAGGTCGGGAAGGGTTTGCCACCAAGACTGGCAAATGCCGTTCTTGAGTTTGCAAAGGTGTTGATCCTCATGCCGAACCAGGCAACAGTGTAGCTTCCGAGAATACCGATAAGACTTGCAACAAGAATGAAAACAACCTTTATTGTCTCCATGTGGCTCAGCCAGCCGAAGTAGGCGACAATAATGGCACCGATAAGAACCCAGAGAACAAGAATGAATTTGCCCTGCGTAATCAGATAGGTTTTACAGGTTTCGTAGATCAGTTCGCTGATCTCGCGCATTGCATTGTGAACAGGGAGTTTGCGGATACCCATGTACTGTACTACACCGAAGAGCATACCGAAGAGGCAGATAGCAAGACCCCACATCAAAAGGGTGTCACCAGGTATTCCACCAAAAAAAAGACCTGAGTGTAAATCAGGCAGGATCAAATCTGCCTCGCTGGCAAAGGCATTCGGGGCCTGCAGCAACACACCAAGGCCTCCCAGAACTGATACAGCTCTGGCCAACCATGTTACATTGAACGGTTTTTTCATTGTACTTTTTTTTTCATTGTTTTTTTTAATTCAAGAAAAAAAATACTATCAACAGAACCATGACAAGGAACTCTCCTGTCACAAACAGGAAGCTCTAATTTGCAACTTTTTTCATGAATCTCAATAGCTTTTGAAGAACTTCCCAAGCATATCACAAGATTTAACCGGAGAGTATTTCCTGTTTTTAACACTCGAAATGAACGGTTGTTACAGATTTTGCCACTCCTCTCCGTATATTTATCCCGTCCTCTTTGAACTCTTTTGCCTCAATACCGGAACCACCCCTCCGGATTTACTCTTTTTGCTATGAAACTCATTGTGGGTCTCGGAAATCCTGAATCCCGGTACATCGGTACAAGGCACAACATCGGCTTCTCTGCTGTTGAAAAAATTGCTGCCTCTTTCGGGGCAAACTTCAGTAAGGGAAAGGGGAAATCCCTTGAAGCAAAAATCACACACAGAGGAGAGCAGGTCATCATAATTAAACCGATGACCTATATGAACCTCTCAGGGCACGCAGTCGTAGCGGCAATGAATTTTTACAAAATCGTGAGAAATGACATACTGATAATTTGTGATGACCTCAATCTTCCCTCAGGCACCATACGGCTCAGGGCAAAAGGGTCTGCGGGGGGACAGAACGGGCTGAAGCACATTATCGAATCGCTCGGAAGTGAAGAATTTGCCCGTTTGCGGATTGGTATCAGAGTTGACGAAACGTCATTAACCTCTTTTTCCTCTTTTGTACTCGGAAAATTCAGTGAAAATGAAAAGGTGGTCATGGAAAAAATACTGCCGATCACTAGCGATGCCGCTCTTGATTTTACAATCAACGGGATTGAACATGCCATGAACAACTACAACAAGCCTGTAACCTAACAGGCTGCCAAACGTACTACTGATTCTTCAGTCGAGGTGACCGACGACATGCTTTTCAAAAAGTGAATCGCGCGGGAATTAAACTCCTTGGGTTGATCGACATTACAGACATGACCGGAATTTCCGATCACCTCAAGCCACGAATTGGTATGTTTCGTTATGATGTAACGAACAGCAGGAAGAAACATATGATCTTCGTCACCCATAAGGTAGAGCGTAGGAATTGCTGTATCTTTCTCTTCAAAATATTTTAACAGTGGCGTGATCTCATAGGTCAATGTGAACCAGCGCATAAACTCCTTCTGAGCCACCTTCTTGGCTTCATTGACAAAGAGCAACCTTGAGCGTTTATGTCGCTCGCTTGGCATAATAATCCACGCAAAAAAACTGTAAAGCCACATGTAGGGAACGAACCTCTTGAACATGTTTCCAAGGGTAACAAGCACTTTTGCCCGTACATTCAACCTTATGATAGCCCCACCCATAATCATGGAAGTGACCCTGCCGGGAGCAATTTCGCTGAGATTACGAATAATGATGGTTCCGAGTGAAATGCCGATGAAGTGTGCTTTCTGGATATTCAGAGTGTCGAGAACCTCAAGAATATCACGGGTAACATCCCCAAAGTCGTAATAGTGTTTATCTTTGGGAACAACAATGCTTTTCGACTTGCCATGCCCGCGGAGATCAACAAGCAGAACATTAAAATGCCTGATGAACTCTTTTATTTGCATAAACCATATTGAAGAACTGCCTCCAGCCCCGTGAACAAAAACAACCCAGGGAGCTTCCGGATCATCCAACTCATATGTCTTGTAATGAAGCATCGAAAAACGCGGTTATAAGCGATTAGTCTCCAAGTAAACAAAACAAAAACAAAAAACAAAAAGTTACACACTTCTTCTAAAAACATGCACCAACTCAAAAAGAGCAATACCAGCAGCAACCGCGACGTTTAACGAATGCTTGGTCCCGTATTGGGGGATTTCAAGTACATCATCACATGAATCAAGTATCTCATTTTCAAGACCATCCACTTCATTACCGACGACAAGACAGATTGGAAAATCCCCCGCATTCACTGCCGTGTAGGGACGACTTCCCTCCGTAATCTCCAATCCACAAATTCTCACACCCTCTCGCTTCATGCTGCAAACAGCCTCAAGTGGATCGGCATGATACTCCCAAACAACCGTATCCTGTGCTCCCAGAGCTGTTTTGGCGATCTCTTTTCTTGGCGGAGTTGCCGTATAGCCAGAAAGTATAATTTTTTCGATCCTTGCAGCATCAGCCGAACGAAACATCGAACCGACATTCCACATACTGCGAATATTATGGAGCATCAAGACAAGAGGATGCTTTGGCGACTGGCAATAATGCTCCACACTCAGTCGGTTCATCTCAATACCGGATAATTTTCTGAAGCCCTGCATGGCTAAAACTGCCTCAGTTTTGCAATGAGCTGCTGATTTTCATCAACGAGACCAACATTAAATCTCAGGCAGTTTTCCATGAGCCGGTAACCGGAAACATTTCTCACCAAAATACCCTGGCTCTGAAGGTTTTGAAACACGGAACCCGCATCGGAGACTCTGATAATCAAAAAATTAGTATCACTCACAAAAGGCTCAACACCATCAATGGTAAGCATTGCGGTATAGAGCTTTTCCCGTTCATGTAGAATATAGGATACAGCGTCAGTAACAAGAGAGTAATTTGCCAGCACCATTGAAAGTGTTATCTCGGCAAGTCTGCTTGATGCAAAAGGAATTTTCGGTTTGGCGATTTCAGCCATCAGAAGAGGATTGGCAAGCGCAAAACCAATACGAATTCCTGCCAGAGCGATTGCTTTGGACATAGTCCGAAGCACAACAAGATTCGGCAGTTCGTCTATCAGTTCAAGAACAGAGCGTTGCCGTGAGAACTCAATATAGGCCTCATCAACCAGAACGATGGCATCAGAAGATTGTGCAATAAGACGAACCTCTTCAAACGTGAGTGATTTTCCTGTAGGATTGTTCGGTGTGGAGATGACAATAAAATCAACAGCTTCATCATGTGCAGTACGCAGAATTGCCTCCAGATCAAAATCAAGATCAGGAAGCATGGGAACCGTGACAATCTGCGACTGAAGAAGTAGCGCAATTTTTTCGTACAGCGAAAATGAAGGGTCAGGAATCAGCACCTTCCTGCCAGGTCCAAGACAGGCAAGAAATATGGTGTAGAGCATTTCGTTCGATCCGTTGCTCATCATTACGGAATCAGGCGAAATGCCAAGAAAATCCGCATAAACCTGCATTCCCCTGTAGGGAAGAATATCCGGATACCGATTCCAGGGTTCCTTGATAAACTCTCCTGTAATCTCCTCCTTGAGCCACATCGGCACATCAAAAGGACTTTCGTTCTGGTTCAGCTTTATCTCAGCCTGCTGTCCCCCCTCAACCCGATAGGTCGCAATATTCTGTAATGCCGGATTAAGAAGGTACTGTATATCTCTCTTCATATTACCACTGTATGTTGTTGTTCGAAAACGGCCAAACCGACAGAGCAAACCCATTAATGCCGAAAGCCACCTTATTATCCTTAAAAAACATCTTTTTCAAACAATTCTTGAAATAAATCTGGATAATCCTCATTTTTTTTATAAATTAAAATAGGACAAATTAAATCCAATTATAATGGGGTCAGACATGAAAAAGATGAAAAAGAGTGCTCTTGATCTTCTCGATAATATATACTCTCTTGCATACTGGATGACGGGAAGCGAGGATGTATCAAGCGACCTGGTTTACTGTACTTACCTCTCTGCAAGTATGGAAAGCGAGGAAAGAGTTTTGCTCAAAAGCTTCCGTGAATGTTACGTAAACCGCTTTGGTCAATACACTGATTTCTGTACAGGTGAAAAGAGCGACCAGTGCCATCTGCAACCTCTCGATTCATTGATTCCTTGGGCAGCAGATATGAAACTCTCCGTTCTGTTGAGCGAAATATCTGGTCTGAAACATCTTCAGATAGCAGAGATTGTTGGAAAGCCAGTTGAAACCGTAAGACTGTGGCTGTTATGGGGAAGGAAAATCTTGTCTCTGGCAAATCAAAATCCAGTGGTTTTAGGGCACCTAAAGGCAAGTTAACGACAGGATACAGTACTAATAATAAGATTTTACAAAGTTGTCGTACTGAATCGGGAGATACCATTCAGCACGACAACTTCCTCCACATGACACCCAGCAATCATACCTCCAAGGCACAAACTCAATCCAGATCGATTTCATGAAAGAAATTGCATGGAGAGATGTATTCGTTATACTCAGGGGGGTTTTTTTATTTATTTTTCAGCAAGTTCAGTTGCTCCATGCAAAACTCATGGCTCAGCGAGGAGATCATGACCGGAATGAAGCAATAACTTGACCTGATTATTTTGGTACGAACTGAAAAAGCAATGATTTTCAGAAAGAAGATCTAACCTTCATGCAGAACAATAAGATAACTGAGGCCTGAATGACTGTAGAACCTTACCAGAGAGCCACTCCTGCGTGGTTTGAATCTTTTCCCGAATCTGTGCTTATCATTGATACTGAGGGTACCATTCTTGACGCCAACGAAACCTTTGCTTCCCGCTTTCAAAAAAGAGTGCACGAGTGCATCGGCACCAATATGTACAGCTTGCTGGCTCCTGAACTTGCATCACGAAGAAAAGAAAAAGCCGACGAGGCCATCTGCACAGCCAGGCAAATATCCTGGGAGGATGAACGAAACAACCGAATCCTGCGCAACACCATCTATCCAACCCTTTCATCAGAAGGACAAGTCACTCAACTGTTAATTATTATCCAGGATGTGACTGAGCTGAAGTTAAGAGAGCTGAGTCTGAAAAATGAGCAGACCTTCAGTAAAACCATTATCGACACCATTCCAGGCACCTTTTACATTCTGGATGCCAACGGACAATATGTAGGATGGAATTCGTATCAGCGTGAACAAATTGCCGGAAAAACTGAACAAGAGATGGGGAGTTTTCATGCCATTGAGACCATTCATCCCGACGATCAGCATGTTGTCGCAGAAAGCATGCGGGACATTCTCACCCTTGGTACTGAAGTAACCGGGGAAGGACGGGTACTCTTGCGGGGAGGGCCGGAGTATCGCTGGCTCATCATGACCGGAAAGCGCTTCATCATCGATGATAAGCCATTCATTGTCGGAATGGGTATTGACATTACCGAACGCAAACAAACAGAAAAAGCGTTACAGGAAAACGAGGAACGATTCCGGAAGCTTTTTGAAAGCCATTCAGCCATTCAGCTTATTCTGGATCCTGATAACGGCAATATCGTTGATGCCAATCAAGCGGCTGAGGACTTTTATGGCTGGTCAATTGAAGAACTCAAAAAGATGCATCTCCATGATATCAATGCTCTCCCTGCCGATGAGGTAAACAAGATCATGAAAAAATGGCTGGCATCAAAACAACTCAATTTTTCATTTCGTCACCTCAGAGCGAACGGTTCCATCCGTGATGTAGAGATATTCGCCAATAAAATCGAGATAACGGGCAAAGCTTTTATCTACTGTATTATTCACGATATCAATCAACGCAAGCACTTTGAAGCCCTCTCGGCATTTCGCCTGCACCTGATCGAAATGGCTGAGACCCAATCTGTGGAAACATTACTTCTGACTGCCATCAACGAAGCTGAACGACAGACAAACAGTGCCTTGGGGTTTTGTCACTTTATCGAAAATATTACCCCATCCCGCACGATACAGGTCATGTCGTCCAACATGCAAAAAAATAAACACATTGTCAGCGAGGTTGGCCAATCACATCATCCTTCAGTGAATAATGCCGAGTTCTGGGCTGATATCATGCGGGAAAAAAAAGCTGTAATTAACAATAGTTACGATCGCAATAAATATCAGGATAATCTTCCGCAATCCCACCCTGTTATCAGACGAACGCTGGTTGTTCCCATGCTGCAAGGAGATCGGATCATTGCCATTTTGGTAGTTGTCAATAAACCATCCGATTATGATGACGATGATATCCGTTGGGTCACCATGCTTGCAAGCATCGCATGGGACATCGTTGCCAAAAAGCTTGTCGACGAGGAGCGGGAAAAATTGCAATGCCAGCTTCAGCAATTCCAAAAAATGGAGGTGGTGGGACAGCTTGCCGGAGGTATTGCCCACGATTTCAACAACATGATGGCTGTGATTCTTGGACATACCGAAATGACCATGGAACTTCTTGAACCCGCCTTGCCGATTTATGCCAATCTGGAGATCATCCACAAAGCGGCCTCACACTCTGCCGATCTGACCCATCAACTTCTCGCATTTGCCCGAAAGCAAACCGTGATGTCAAAAATTCTCAAAATAAACAGTGTCGTCGAGGAGATGCTGCCAATGTTAAGGCGCTTGATCGGCGAGAATATTTCGCTGGTCTGGATACCCGAAAAAAGGCCCATTAAAGTCAAGATCGATCCCGCACAAATCGACCAGATTCTTGCCAACCTCTGCATCAATGCACGCCATGCCATCGCTGGTTCAGGCAAAATCACCATTGAAACCTCTCTGGTAACCATTGACCAAACTGATGGTACTACCATTCCTCCTTACCTTGCACCCGGTGACTATGTAACGCTTGCCGTCAGCGATAATGGCTCCGGTATTGAAAAAAAGGATCTGCCCCATATTTTCGAACCATTCTTTACCACAAAAGAGGTGGGAAAAGGCACCGGAATGGGACTTTCTACAGTATATGGCATTGTAAAACAGAACAACGGTTCTATCGAATGTGAAAGCAATCCAGGTAAGGGAACATGCTTCAGAATCTCTTTTCCCCTCTTTAATGACTCTGCTGATCCCGTTGAAAGTGAACAACAGGCTGAACCGGAAAAAAAGAGAGGCACAGAAACAATACTCATAGTCGAAGATGAGCCTGATATACTGAAACTCTGCAAGCTCATGCTTGAAAGCAGGGGATACAAGGTACTCCCAACCACGACCCCCAGTGATGCAATCAAGATGATAAAGCAATATAAAGGCAACATAAACCTGCTTCTGACCGATGTGATTATGCCTGAAATGAACGGCAATGAACTCTCCAGAAAACTGCAGTCAATCAGACCAGATCTGAAAACACTCTTTATGTCAGGGTATGCAACAGACATTGTTTCTAATCACAAAATGATCGATACCGGGACACATTTCATTCAAAAACCATTTTCTTTAAATGCGCTCATAAAAGCGGTACGTGAGTCACTGAACCATTAACTTTAAGATTATCTTTTGTTTTTGTATTTGTACCCACCTCTTTATATTCGATGCTACCGCATCAAATCTATATTTTATTTTCCATGATTGTTATCACTGGCGGCGCAGGATTTATTGGAAGCGCCATGCTTTGGGAGCTCAACAGAAGAGGTGAAGAGAATGTCATCATTGTCGATGATCTTGGGTTCACAACCACAGAAAAATGGCGCAATCTTTCCGGACTTCATTTTGCCGATTTTATTCCCATAGAGCTTTTTCCCGGCCTGCTCGAAAGAAATGCACTCGAAGGGATCTCGGCTATCATCCATATGGGCGCGAATAGTTCGACAACAGAAACCGATGCCGACCATCTTCTTGCCAACAATTTCGGCTACTCAAAAAAAATTGCTTCGTTCTGCATGCAGCATGAAGTACGACTTATCTATGCATCAAGCGCAGCAACCTATGGTGACGGATCGAACGGATACAGTGATGCCATTGAAGGGATGGCTGCACTCCGACCACTGAATATGTATGGATACTCCAAACAGCTCTTTGACCACTGGGCAGTGAAGCACCATATCCTCAATCATGCCGCTGGTCTGAAATTCTTCAATGTCTACGGCCCAAACGAATATCACAAGGGAGATATGAGCAGTGTCGTCTATAAGGCGTTTCATCAGATAGGCGAACATGGGGTATTGAATCTCTTTCAATCGCACAGGCCAGACTACCGTGATGGTGAACAATCAAGGGATTTCGTCTACATCAAAGATTGTACCCGAATTATGGCATGGATGCTTGAAACCCCTTCAGCAACCGGACTCTTCAATATCGGCTGCGGAACACCAAGAAGCTTCAATGACCTTGCGGCTGCAACGTTCTCCGCGCTTGATCGTCAAATCCTCATCAACTACACACCCATGCCGGAGAGCCTTCGTGATAAATATCAGTACTACACCTGCGCGGATATCACTCGGCTGCGAGAGGCAGGATTCAGCGAAACGCTCACCTCAATCGAGGATGGTATTAGAGAATATGTGCAACACTACCTCGCATCTGCCAATCCATATTTTGACTACACAAAGCCCACTTCCAATGCATAACCCCCTGTTATTTTGACCATAGAAAAAACCATTGAAATTCAGGGCATTGAACCGCTCATTCTTTTTGGACCCTACGATTCCCTCCTGAAAAAAATTCGTAATGAGTTTTCCGATATACAGATCACTGCACGGGGAACACAGATTACTCTTCGAGGAAGAGACGAAGAGGTTGCCCTGCTGGAACGGATTTTCAGTGAGATGATTTTGCTCGCCAATAAACATGGCGAAGTGCTCGACACTGATCTGAACGCACTGATCAATCTTGCGCTCTCACCTGCTCATACCCTGAAAGCAGCTCATCATGGCGATGAAGATATTATCATCACAACAACAGATTCTACCGTCAGGGCAAAAACAGATGGCCAGCGGCGAATGGTGGCTGAGGCAAAAAACAACGACATTCTTTTTGCCATCGGCCCTGCAGGTACAGGAAAAACCTACACTGCAGTTGCCATTGCTGTCGCTGCATGGAAAGCCAAAAGAGTCAAACGCATTGTGCTTGCACGACCGGCCGTAGAGGCCGGTGAAAGCCTTGGGTTTCTACCCGGCGACCTGGCTCAGAAAATAGACCCCTACCTTCGCCCCCTCTATGATGCTCTTCAGGAGATGCTCACTGCCGAAAAGCTGAAACTTCTCATAGAACAGCGCGTTATCGAGATTGTTCCACTCGCCTATATGCGAGGAAGAACAATGAGCAACGCTTTCATCATTCTCGATGAAGCTCAAAATGCATCAAATACACAGATGAAAATGTGTCTCACAAGACTTGGGCTGAATTCAAAGGCGATCATTACCGGTGATGTCACCCAGATCGACCTGCCAAAGGAGATAAATTCAGGGCTCATCAGTTCACCCGAAATCCTGAACAATATCAAGGGAATCAGCTTTGTCTATCTGGATAAGAGTGATGTTGTCCGCCACAAGCTCGTGCGCGATATCATCAATGCCTACGAAATCCACGAACAAAAAAAGCCCTGACAGACACAACAGCAGAACTTTATTTTCACTTCTCAGGTTAACAGGTTAAACTATTGCGTGAAAACAGATGAAATCATCAATTATGGCAACAAAGAAAAACAATCTTCCATAAATCCTGAATGAGAGAACCATGGCACATCGAATTACTGATACCTGCACCTATTGCGGAGCATGCGAGCCGGAATGTCCGGTAAACGCCATTACCCCCGGCGAAGACATCTATGTCGTTGATGAAGCAGTGTGTACAGATTGCAAAGGCTATTATGATGAAGCTGCATGTGTTGCGGTCTGCCCGGTTGATGGCTGCATCATCATGGTCTGATTATTGTGCCGCACAAATAACCTTAAGTGATGCTCCATTTTTTTTTGAGCTAAAAAAAAATCTTATATTGAACGAAATTATCCAGAATCGTTCTTTCCTTTTTTTTTACAACCATTTAAGTTAGGAAATCACTATGGCACTTTACATTACTGAAGAATGCACTTACTGCGGAGCCTGTGAACCAGAATGCCCGGTCAACGCAATTGTTGCTGGCGACGATATCTACTCTATCGACGCAAGTACCTGTACCGAATGCGCAGGATACGCTGACTCCCCAGCCTGCTCTGCTGTCTGCCCGGCAGAATGCATCGTTCAGGGATAAGCAATAAGAATAAGAACGCCATAAAGAAGCGGAGAACGGGAAAACATCCGCTTCTTTATCGGTTTTATATCGGCACCTTCGGTTTTACACCGACACCTCGTAATCAGCAATCCTGCGTTCTATACTGACACTGCCGATAAAGGGCTTTATTGCTTCATGTTCCGGATTTATCTGATAGGCTTCGAGGGCTTCACGGTCAACAAATTCACTGTACAGCACAATATCGCAAGAGCTATCGCTCCGACTGAAATCGACTCCCACCTCAAGAGCCATCATCCCGGGAATCCTTCCCCTTAATGCGGTAAGTTTCTCCCTGACAAGATGAGCATTGGTTTGCCTATCATGACCCTGCTCAAACTCCTTAAGCCGCCACATAACGATATGCTTGATCATTTTTTTCTCTGTCTGGTATGGTTGCATTACTGTTCAAGAACTCGCATCATCATGAGCGACATGACACCCAACCACCGATGCATAGGAACGCGCCACTCTCTTTCTGTTTTTTTTGAGCGATTTTGCTGAAACAACCCCTCGATTTTTCAGCTTATGACCTTGTTTCGCCCCATTCGTCACCTTTTTTTTCATCTGATATCTGGACTTCGACATACTATACACTCCTTGACCAACCCTTGATACACCGGAATTTCTCCGATTCGATTGACGCAGCCAGTCAGCATTCGGTCGGTTGATTGCAAAAACCGAGTCAAAAATATCAGCGGCAATAGTCCATCGATCTGTTTTCGCATTCAGCATCACCAGAAGAATATCACGGTTATCCTTGATCGCTCTGGCAATCAGGCACCTTCCAGCCGTCGAAGTATAACCAGTTTTAATACCAACAGCATAAGGATATTTATCAAGAAGCTTGTTATGGGTTTTCAGGGAATAAACCTTGCGCGTTGTCTGCTCCGTAAAAACAACCTGTTCAAGCCGGGCGATCTGGTTAAAAACAGGATTTTTAACTGCATATTCCGTAAGATGTAAAAGATCCTCTGCCGTAGAACTATTGCCAGCGTAGAGAGCTTTATCAAAACCGGCAGGGTTGGTGAACCTGGAATTTCTCATTCCAATCCGTTGTGCCCTGTAGTTCATTGCCGCTACAAATGATTCAACATCGCCGGAAAGATGTATGGCTATGGCAAATGCAGCATCATTGCTTGAGTTGACCATCGCCGCCTTGACCAGATCGATAAGCCTGATTTTCTCACCCGGTTTAAACCCCGCTTTTGAGGGTTCAACAAGGGTCGACTCTTTGGTAATCAGCACATCCTCTTCCAGTCGACCACTTTCAATTGCCATGATACAAGTCAGTATCTTGGTAAGACTTGCCGGGGAAACGGATTTCTCTATATCCTTTGCCATCAGGAATTTAGACCCACCTCGCTCCTTTACGATATATGAGTTTATTGGAAACGGTGAGCGCAACGAATCATCACCTGTTTGTGCAAGCAAAAAAAGAGGAGTGATCGTAACGGCTATGACAAAAAAAACAACGAAACACGTTATCTGTCGGAATAGTGACAGGGGAGGCTTCCTGTAGATACAGAAGGCCCGTTTCCGTGAACGGAAAATCGCAGATATCAGGATCTGGTCTGGCATTGGTCTGGTAGAGTGTTCTTTTGGTTTCAAGCGAGGGTAAAACAAACATCGCTTCATTGTACATATTTCCATCATAAATAACGAATTCCTGCAAGACAAAAGATATTGCTTTATCGTTCCGAAACTGCCAGCTTAATGGCAAGAGCAATAAATACGAAAGCGGCTACCCTGTTAACTGTTTTTTGAGCAGAAACTGCATTGCGAAACTTGTCGCCGAACCCACCGGCAAAAAAGCTGATAACACCGAAAACAAGGATAGTTGCCATAATAAAAACAGCTCCAAGCTGGAAAAACTGCCCCCTCATGGAGCCATAACGTGGATCGGCAAACTGTGGCAAAAACGCCATAAAAAAGAGCGATACCTTGGGATTGCTCAAGTTCATGACAATCCCCCGGCGATAGAGCGCCCCCATTGAGTAAGCCTGAACCGGCTCCCCCTGCCCGGTTAACGCCGCTGCCCTGAGTGCCTGCCATGCAAGATAAAGCAGATATGCCGCACCCACACCTTTCAGAATGGTGAATGCGAGCGCCGACGAATGCACGATGGCCGCAAGACCAAAAGCAACAGCAACCGTATGTCCAATCAGCCCTGTTGCAAGACCGAGTGTTACAAAAAGCCCGGCTCTACGCCCATTCTGGGCCGACTGCGCCAAAACAAAAAGGTTGTCGGGGCCGGGAGAGAGCGCAAGAATTACTGACGTCGTAAAAAACGCAAGCAGCACGTTACTATCGATCATGAAACACGTTCATTTTCACGGTTGGTAATGAGTACTTCCCTTTCTCATGCCGGTTTGGAAGCCTGCCTTGACTGGGATGACAGTTTTCCTCCGTAGTGACCGAGCAGCGTCACAACAGGCAACATGGAAAAAAGAAGCGCAAGATAGAGCCAGTGTTCAATACCCTGACCGGTCATCACCTCGGGAATGGTAAGCCTGATAGCAACAGCAGATGCACACAAAAGAAAAAGCAGAGCGGATAACCTTATTTTTTTGATAAACACAGGCGCTTTCGCCCCCCGATATTTCTTCTTCCAGTCATGAACGCCTGAAAAAAAAGATACCGGAACAGCCATCAGAACAATGACAATAAGATGTTCGACGGTATGCTCGAAATAGATACTCCCGGTTGAAAGGGTCAACAACAGATAAAGCACCGCAACAGGAATCAGCCCATTACTGAAATGGGCTGCAATGGCATGAAACAGAAAGGTTTTCTTCATCTCCTCAAGCAAACTGCGACCAGCCATAACACACCTCTCCTCTTTAGCACAATGAGTTGAAAACAGGAACAGATTTTTGCAACCATGAATAACAACGTAAGTTCCTCTCTGTTTTGTCAGTTTAAAAAAAATCTTCATGATATTTCAGGATATTGCACACAGAAGAGTGCTCTTTTGCAACAGATGATTCCTTTCTTCCGTTTAACCTGTTATTTTCACTCTGTCAGCATTTCTCAAACCTAAGTCTGTACGTGTGAGTGATTTTCGTGCCAAAAAGAGTTCAGAGCCTCAGTTGCCTGATCGGAGCGAGTTCAAAACGCCCTTGAGTGTCCGTAAACTGGTTGATGCCCGGCCAATGCCCGCTGAGAACATCTCAAAACTTGCACTGATCATTCGATTCCTTAAACCGGTCACATGGATTCCTGTCATGTGGAGCTTTCTCTGCGGAGCCGTAGCAAGCGGAGCCTTTGGATGGAAGGAGGTGATCAGCATAAAGTTTCTCCTCGCCATGCTGCTGACCGGTCCTCTGGCAAGTGGAACCTGTCAGATGCTGAATGACTATTTTGACCGTGATCTTGATGAAATCAACGAACCAAACCGCCCTATACCCGGCGGCGCCATCTCACTCAGAAATGCCACCATCCTGATTGCCCTATGGTCGGTCTTTTCGGTTATCACAGGTTATCTGATCCATCCGCTCATCGGTTTTTACGTCGTCATCGGCATTATTAATGCGCATCTCTACAGCGCAAACCCCATCAAACTCAAAAAAAGGCTCTGGGCAGGCAATATCATTGTTGCCGTCTCCTACCTTATCATACCCTGGATAGCCGGAGAGATCGCCTACAACCCCTCCTTTACCCTCTCATCGCTTCAGCCATCGTTGATCGTTGCCGGACTTTTCACCCTCTCAAGCACCGGCACCATGACCATCAACGACTTCAAATCAATTGAGGGTGACAGGATGGTAGGCATCAGAACGCTCCCCGTTGTCTTCGGAGAAACCCATGCTGCACTGATTGCCGCAGTGCTCATCAATGCCGGCCAGCTCCTTGCATCAGGCTATATGTTCCTGATTGGTCAAACTACCTGCGGAATCATTGTCGGCGCACTCGTCGTCCCGCAATTCTACCTGCAGTTTGCTCTCGTAAAATCACCAGCAACAATGGATGTACGCTATAATGCCATTGCGCAGAACTTTCTGGTCGCCGGTATGCTGGTCTGCGCCTTTGCCATCAGAGCTGCAAGACCATGAAAGGCATCTCCAGACCCGACATTTCGATTATCATGCCCACCTTCAACCGGGCAAATCATCTTGAATGTGCTATACACAGCGTTCTTGCCCAATCCTTCAGTAACTGGGAACTGATTATTGTCGATGACGGCAGCAATGACAACACCTTCGAAAAGCTTGACCCATTCATTCTCAAATTTCCCAATATCCGGTACATGAAACAGAGCAACCGGAAAGCTGCACTCGCTCGAAACACAGGAATTCAGGCCTCTTTCGGCCGCTACATCACCTTTCTTGACAGTGACGACCACTATCTGAAAAACCATCTCGAAACGCGGATCACCCTCATCGAAGAGATGCAGGATGTTTCCATGCTCTCGGGAGGATTTCTCTGCGATGAAACCATCACGGTCAAAGACTGTTATCATCCTGACTCTCTTGTCGGTATCAGGGAGTGCATCCTTTGTGGTACCCTCTTCGGAAAAAGAGAGCTCTTTTTTGCGCTCGACGGATTCAGCGACATGGAGTACGCTGAAGATACCGATCTATGGGAAAGAGCTTCCAGGCTCTTTTCTTTAAAAAAGATAGAAGAGCCGAAAACCTATGTCTACCAACGAGCCAGCGACAGTATCACCCTTAACCGTTAACTACACCATGATCTCATCTGTAACCGTCTACTGCAGTTCAAGCAACCTCGCCCCTCGCGACTATTTTACCGCTGCCTCAGACCTTGGCCGTGCATTTGCCAAACGGGGTATCGGCCTTGTATTCGGGGGTGGACGGGTCGGACTGATGGGTTGCATCGCCGATGCCGTAATGGAGGGGGGTGGAACGGTCAAAGGGATCATTCCCCGCTTTCTTGAAGAACGGGAGGTTGCCCATTACGGCCTCACCGAACTGCATGTGGTTGAAACCATGCACGAGCGGAAAATGAAACTCGCCGAATGGGGAGATGCCTACCTTGTTCTGCCCGGCGGATTCGGCACTCTCGACGAGCTGGTTGAGGTGATCACCTGGAAACATCTTGGCCACCATAACAAACCCATCATCCTGCTGAACCTCAATGGCTTCTGGAATCCGCTGCTGCTCTTTTTCGACCGTATTGCCGCCGAGCATATGGTCAGTGAAGAACATGGCAGCTACTACTCAGTCTGCAACACCATTCTGGAGGTGCTTGAGTTGCTGCAAGAGCAGGCGTAAGGGAGAGTTCAGTATGCAACATAATATTTCTTCAACGTAACAGATGGTAAATATACTGATAACATGATTACGAGATCGACCGGATCAACCGGATCAACCCGCAATCACCTCCCTGATTCAAATAAAACTTTTTATAATAAATCACTGTTAAATTGAGATATACCGGAACGTGCAGGAGGGGTATCTGTTCTTAATCGAAATCTTGTTGTGACCTTGTTTGTGTTATCTGGTGAAAATTATAACCGTCTAACTTTAAAGGAGTTTTGCCATGTCGGATCTTTATGATGAACAGCCCTTTTATTCTGAGCTCAATATGCCATTGCTTGGAGATGATTTCCCTGAGCTACATGTCCAAACCACTCACGGGCCGATGAACATACCAGCAGATCTGGAAGGATCGTGGTTTGTTCTCTTCAGCCACCCGGCTGACTTTACCCCTGTCTGCACAACAGAGTTTCTTGGTTTTCAGGAGAGAATGGCTGATTTTGAAAAGCTTGGATGCAAACTTATTGGCATGTCGATAGACCAGATTTTTTCACACATCAAGTGGATAGAGTGGATCAAGGATAACATGAATATCGAGATCACCTTTCCGATTGTAGCTGCCAACGACAAAATTGCTATGCAACTCGGCATGTTGCACCCTGGAAAAGGATCCAATACCGTTCGTGCAGTCTTTATTGGGGATCCAAAAGGCAAGGTGCGGCTCATCCTCTATTACCCGCAAGAAATAGGTCGCAACATCGATGAAGTGGTTCGCGCCGTCAAAGCACTGCAGATTGCCGACAACAAAAAAGTTGCCATTCCGGCAAACTGGCCAACCAACTCATTGCTGAAAGATCAGGTGATCATTCCGCCCGCCAACAACATTGAAGACGCAAAGAAACGCACTGGAATGAAGAATTGCTACGACTGGTGGTTCTGCTACAAGCCACTGGAAGAGTGAGCTTTTTCGACAACTATAAAAAAAAGCAGGGCTCGAGATAACTTTTAGCCCTGCTTTTTTTATTACTCAAAATGGTTATACCCGCCTTCATCCCTGCCAGCAGCACTATGATTGACCGTTTTTACTCTTGACCAAACCACTTTTATACACTGCCACTTCGCAACTAAAAGCGCTTCTGATAGATATGACAGTAGGGCTCATGACCATTTTTTTCATAATAATCCTGATGATACTCCTCGGCAGGCCAGAATGTTCCTGCCTTTTCAACCGTTGTCACAACCTTGTATCCTTTGGCCCTCAGCTCACCAATAAGCTTTTCAGTCACTTTTTTCTGCTCCTCATCGGTATAAAAAACGGCTGACCGATACTGCGTACCCCGGTCAGGGCCCTGCCGGTTCAGTTCGGTCGGATCGTGAATCTCAAAAAAGAGTTTTGCGAGCGTTTCATAGCTGACCAGGGCCGGATCATATGCTATCTCCACAGCTTCGGCATGTCCCGTTCTACCGGTACAGACCTGTTTATAGGAGGGGTTATCAATCAGACCGCCGGTATAGCCTGATTTGGCGGAAAGAACCCCTTTCAGCTTATTGAAATGGTACTCAACACCCCAGAAACATCCTCCCGCAAAGATCGCCTTTTGTGTTACCGACGCAGCTTTTGCTTCCGGCAGAAAGCCGAGGGATATGGAATTAACGCAGTGACGAACATTTTTTGCCGTTATCTCCTCCCCGAAAAAAACATGACCAAGATGAGCCCCGCAGTTGGCACAAACTATTTCCGTGCGACGCCCGTCCGCATCAGGAAGCTGTTTGACTGCACCTTCAAGAGCATCATCAAAGCTCGGCCAACCGGTGCCCGATTCAAACTTGTCCGTAGAGCGAAATAATGGCGCGTCACAGCGCCTGCAGAGATAAGTGCCCCTCTCCTTGCTCTCGGAGTACTTTCCCGTAAATGCTCTTTCCGTTCCCTTATAAACAATCACCCTCTCCTCTTCGGGCGTCAACTCATTAAAATGCATACCTTTCTCCAGTTGAACAGTTGAACGAGGCTCCTCCGGCAAAGGCGACAGACCATTATTGCCTGCACATCCACAAAAAAGAAGAAGAGCAGGCAAAAGAAAAGCCGCAACGGCTATCCCCTTCCCCCTCAAAGCGCTTTTCATTATCCTGACAAGCATCATTAACCATTGTTAATTATTGTAACTCAACCTTTATAGAACAGGCTGAGTTCACAGATGGTTTCAATTCTCAAGAACTTTCAACCATCCATTGATGGTTATCTATCGATATATTGTTCACCATGCTACCAACACCCGACCAATGACCTCACCAGAAAACAAGCCAAACAGCCTGATAGCAGAAAAAAGTCCCTACCTCCTGCAACACGCACTGAACCCCGTTGCGTGGCTTGCATGGGGGGAGGAGGCTTTTAAAAAAGCAAGAGGGGAAAACAAGCCCATCTTCCTGTCGGTGGGCTATTCCACCTGCCACTGGTGCCATGTCATGGAAGATGAATCATTTGAAAACCCTGAAATTGCCAAACTGCTGAATGCTCATTTCGTACCCGTCAAGGTAGACCGCGAAGAGCTTCCCGACCTCGACCGCCTCTACATGAGCTATGTACAAGCAAGCACAGGACGTGGAGGCTGGCCAATGTCGGTCTGGCTTACCCCCGAACTGAATCCATTTTATGGAGGAAGCTATTTCCCTCCTGAAGAGCGTTACGGTATGCCGGGATTTAAAACCATCCTCATCACCATTACCCGATATTGGGAAAATGAGCGAGAAAAAATTATTTCCGAATCCGGCAGCTTTTTTGCCTCTCTTGGTGCAGTGTCAAGGACAACTCCCTCCTCACAGCCCGATGCTGAGATGGCTCAGAAAAAATGCTTCGAATGGCTTGAAGCAAACTACGACCCCATGTTCGGAGGATTCGGCAGAGCCCCCAAATTCCCTCGCCCTGTCCTTCTTAACTTTCTCTTCAACCACGCATACCATACAGGAGACAAAAAGGCCCTCAGAATGGCACTGCACACCCTTCATAAAATGGCGGAGGGAGGAATACACGATCATCTCGGCATTATCGGCAAAGGTGGCGGAGGTTTTGCCCGATACTCCACCGATCAACGCTGGCATGTTCCTCATTTTGAAAAGATGCTCTACGACAATGCCCAACTGGCCATCTCCTGTCTTGAAGCCTTTCAATGCAGTGGCGACAACTTCTACAAAAGGACAGCAGAGGATATCTTCAACTATGTACTCTGTGACATGAGATCGCCGCAAGGAGGGTTCTACTCGGCTGAAGATGCCGACACTCTTCTCACTCATGGAAGCGAACAGAAGCAGGAAGGAGCACTCTATCTTTGGAGCGCCGATGAAATCCGCGAAACTCTCGCTGACGAAGAGCTTGCCACCATCTTCTCCTTTACCTACGGCATCAGGGATGAAGGCAATGCCGAGTACGATCCGCATGGAGAGTTCAACGGTAAAAATATCCTGATGCAACAAGCCACAGATGAAGAGTGTGCAGATACATTCGGAAAAACAGTCGAAGAGATCAGGGCGGCACTTGACGACGCCCGCACAAAACTGTATCACGCAAGAAGCAGAAGACCAAGAGCATTTCTTGATGACAAAATACTCACGGCATGGAATG
>NZ_OZ455102.1:110000-1172500 GCF_982375515.1 Pelodictyon clathratiforme | reverse complement strand
CCCCTCGCTGACATGACGAAAAAGGTAGTCGGCACTCGCATTCAATATTACCCCTTCAGTATTCTCATACCAGTACGGAATGCGAGTCGGAATAATCTTAAGCGAGAGATCTGCTGGCTTCGTGGAGGTGCCATTATCATCGATGAGTTCCCCGAATTCTATCAGATTGACCGTTTTACCACCCATTTTTATGGTCAGTACAACGGAGGTATTCCCCTCTAAATCGCGGTCTATGCCTCCCTGTTGAATAACAACTCCTTTTTCAGGGGTCAGCGTGCCAGAAACTGTTATGGAGCGCGTCTTTAACGCCAATTCCTCACTGCTTTTGTCGCTCCGTACCACCCCGATTTCTCCATCACCAACAATCGAACCGGAGAGCTTCGGCGTAAGATTAGCGTTAAACGAAGCTGATGATTCATGTGAAACTTTGCCTAAATCGATCGTTACATAATCTGTTTCAAGTTTGTCCCAGTTCTGTAATTGATACCAATCAGCCCCGCACTCTAACGTTAGTTCTAACTTGGCGATCCTGTCTGCTGCGGTGACAGGATCGTCGGGAGCGAGCATCACAGCATCGACCTTCTTTACGCTTAAGACGATCAATTTGTTGATAGTCGTTAGATCGACCCTACTTCCGTCCTCTGCCTCGTGCACATTTTTTGGAAACGGTTTTGCAAGCAGATTCAAAAGATCGTCCGATTTCTTCAAATCTTTTAATTGCTTCGCCACATCGATATAGCTTGCCTGCCCACGTTCTGATAAAGACAGAATCGCAGGCGCTGAGTGCCGCGGAGCCGTCTGGGGTGGATCGATATGGATGGCCTTTAGCTCGATCAACTCGTGCGGAGGTTTGGTATTCCATTGCATGCTCTTGAATCGACGAGTGACTAACTGCTCTCCGGTACAACCAGAGAGCAAAACAAGCAAGGGGAATATGGCGATGGTACGTTTCATTACACATTCTCCTTTTTGGTAAGTATATAAACCCCTCCTATCGAATACGAGCCATCCACAGCATATTTTTCCGACTTGCATTTTATACCACTGTAACTCTTCCTGGTCACCCGGTATTTCTCTTTTACCTCAAGTGTACTCTGAGCCTCTGCCTGTGGACACGAACCATAGTCTTCAGCAATCACCCAGTAATCCGGATTTGCCTCCAATTCTTCATCAAGACAAATAGCGTAGATATTCTCTTGCATAACGTCCCCTTGTGAATTTATTGTAATAGTGAGTCCAACGCTTGAACTCTGATATGAATTTTGCGCCAACAGCAATAATGGAATAGATAATGGGTGTGCCGGTTCTCTTTTGATCCTTCCAATCCGTTAAACACCTCAATACCATTGAAAAATAGGTAGAATTTGTTGATTGTTCAGGTGTGCGGGAAACCATGTGCCCGGCATGTGCCGTCCATTGATTGGTACGATTTCCCCGGAATACTCAAAATAACCTTACTCGGAAAAATGGTGAGCAAATCGATGTATATGTGTAAGTATACGATATATTTTGCGCAATAACAGTTTTATCGGTTCAAAAGGAATGACAATACCGCCAGTTTTTACTTTATATCCCCAAATAAAGGAAAGAACTCGCCCGTGAACTCTTCAGTGTTGCACAGATCTCGCCGATACTGATGCTCATGTTTTTGCTCATGTTTTTGCTCATTTTCTTAGCCATCTGCACTCTCGGATCATCATTGAAATTTTCGGTACCCCTCCTTTTCTTCCTTTTGCCCTTGCTGCAGTAAGGTCTGCCTGGGTACGTTTTCCAAGCCATGACATTCGATGTGATGGCTTGGCCAATCTCCTTTTTCAGCTTCTTGTTCAACCTGAAAGTCGGATAAATCGCACACCTTAACTGAAAAACATCGCCACCTGGGCACTGTTCGATTCGACCACGATATCGACCTACTCCGAGAACCTGTACCATGCCTCCAGAACTCGAATGGTATGCCAATATCAGGAGTGAAAAGAGCCGACGGGCATACCGAAACGACGTGAAAGAATTATCCCGATTTCTCGGTATAACAGAACCGGAAGAGATGCGCATGGTCATAAGAGCGCACCTGCTTGCCTGGCGAACCGATCTCGAAAAGCGTAACCTTGCTACCGCTACTATCCGCCGCAAGCTTGCCTCGATCTCTTCGCTTTTCGACTACCTCTGTGAACAGAATGCCGTGTTGCATAATCCGGTTCTTGGTGTGAAACGCCCTGCTGCCAATAACAACGAAGGAACGACTCCTACCCTTGGAGACAGCCAGGCAAGAATGCGGCTGGATGCTCCGCCGGCGAATACTCTTAAAGGTAAACGGGACAGGGCAATTCTCGCTACCCTGCTCTACCACGGATTACGCCGGGAAGAACTTTGTCGGCTACAGGTTAAAGATTTACAGCAACGGAGCGGCGTGCAGCATTTGTGCATCCACGGTAAACGGGAAAAAATCAGGTTTTTGCCGATGCATCCGATGGCTCAGCGGTTGATTGACGAGTATCTCGAAGCTGCCGGGCGCCGTGATGACCAGAAGGCCCACTTTTTCGACCGGTAAAAAAATAATATCACAGGAACCTTGCTCAAACCGCTTGATCCTCATGCAGTCTATGCCTGTATTATCCGCAAATACGGAAAAGAAACCGGCATCAACGCCAGCGTTAACGGGTTCTGCGTCCACTCATTGAGGTCAACAGCGGCAACGAATGCGCTGGAAAACGGCGCTGATATTGGAAAGGTTCAAAAGCTCGGTCATGCCAATGTTTCAACAACACGGCTTTATGACAGAAGAAAAAGCAGACCGGAAGAAAGTCCGACGTTCAGGGTGAAATATTGATCCTTAATCCGCGATAAACCCAATATCTAAGTAAGGCAAAGACGCGGTAATATCATATCTTTGAAGGACTACCACGTTATCCACCATAAAAATATGGCAGAAATAAGTTTCGAAAGGGCATGAAAATAGCTCATTATGATTAAACATCTTAAAATGACCAATGTCGGACCGGCTCCAAAGATGGAACTTGAGTTCGGCAAAAGACTGAATGTAATTACAGGTGATAACGGCTTGGGTAAAAGCTTTTTGCTGGATATTGCCTGGTGGGCTATGACCCGAAAATGGCCAGCCGAATTGAACCCCAAACTTACCTCTGGCAAAGTAGCTTTGCCTACAGATAAAAAGCATGAAGCCGAAATCGATTTTTCGTTTTCGGCGGTATCGAAAACAAAGGGCTTTATCAGCACATTTGAGCCGCGAGGACAAAGCTGGACAGTCCAGAAAGGTCGTCCGGCAAACCCCGGACTGGTCTTTTATGCGATGGCTGATGGTAGCTTTGCTGTTTGGGACCCGGCACGGAACTACTGGAAATCGAAAAACCCTGACGAAAACAAGGAACGACCTGCCGCTTACGTTTTTAGTCCGAAAGATGTGTGGGATGGACTGCAAAATCAAGATGGCACGTGGCTTTGCAATGGTTTAATTCGGGATTGGGCTGGCTGGCAAAAGGAAAAGGGAAGAGCCTTTGAGTCTCTGATCTCTGTACTTGATGTTTTGTCACCATCCTCGACTGAAAAAATTGTAACGGGATCGTTAACACGCATTAGCCTGGACGATGTAAGGGATATGCCTACATTGAAAATGCCGTATGACCAAGAAGTGGCAGTCGTCCATGCCTCATCAGGTATGCGTCGAATTATTTCGCTTGCCTATTTTCTTGTCTGGTGCTGGGAAGAGCATGTAAAGGCCAAAGAGTTATTGGGCGAGGAACCTGAGACGAATACAGTTTTTCTGATTGATGAAGTCGAGTCGCACCTGCATCCCAAATGGCAGCGGACGGTTATTCCTTCCTTGATGAAGGTGATAAAGCAATTGACCAAGTCCCCTGACATCCTATTGATAGACGATACCGATCCCGTGCATCCCCATCATACACTGATGATATCCGATGTTCAACTGATAGCCGTAACTCATTCCCCTTTGATCATGGCTTCTGTGGAACCCCTGTTTGACGAAAATCAAGATGCTTGGTTTGACCTTGATCTGGTCGGTAACAACGTTGAACTCACACACAGACAGTTTGTCCGGCAAGGTGATGTCCGCAGTTGGCTCACCAGTGAGGCGTTTAACCTTAAATCCGGCTATTCGATTGAAGCTGAAACAGTTCTGGAAGAAGCCGCTTTGGCGTTAAGTAACGAACAGTTCAGTAAAGACGACGCTCTCTCACTGGAGCAGCGTTTGCGGGCAGTTCTCTCTGATACTGATCCATTCTGGATGCGCTGGCGGTTTGTGGCTGAAAAGAAAGGATGGTCGTTATGATTCATGTTGATGCACAAACCGAGCCAGATTCGTTCAATTCGAATGTCCGGCAAAAGGGACTTGCTCGGCTCATAGAAAAGAACATTCCTCTTGATAAACCGCTACCGCCAAAAACTGATGTTGAGCCTTATTGGCGCTTCTGCCTTGATGATTTGCATACAACTTATAACGGTTGCTGTGCTTATTTAGCTGTTTTTTTCGAGCGGGTCACAGGAGGTGGTTCAGTCGATCATTTCATTGCTAAATCAAAACGGGCTGATTTGGCTTACGAGTGGAGTAATTACCGCCTTACGTGTTCTCGCATGAATAGTCGCAAACGAGAATACGACGATGTACTTGATCCTTTCGAGATAGAAAATGGCTGGTTCCGTCTTGAACCTATTACTGGACGAATTTATCCCAATCCAATATTAACGCCTGATCAGCAGAGAACCGTTCAGGCTTCGATAGAACGACTGAATTTGGATGATGCTGGATGTCGGGAGATACGAGCTCGGCATTATCAAGATTATTGTGAAGGTGAATACACCGCCGAGTTTTTAAGGAAACGTTCCCCTTTCGTATGGTTGGAGGCCCAGCGTCAGGGGTTGCTATAAGGGCTCTGTTCAGACGCTTTACCGATGGATTCCAGCATCCAATAATCATTATCGAGCTTTAAATCCGTTTCCTGAATCGACCCCAATTAAGTGAAAATAGCTGTTACAATGGACCAATTACGCTACCCAATCAGGCTCGTAGAGTGTGATCATAAACATTGTGCTGTGGTTTTCGATAGGAAATTGTTAACATGGATGAATTGGCAAAACTAGTGTCAAAACTGTTTGATGAGGCACTTGAGAATGAAAAGGATTCTGGATAGGCACTCGCTTACCTGAGCAATTAAGCCATTCCGACTGCAAGGGTCGCCTCACCTGTTACCCCCTTCAGGTTTTCAAAAGAGAAGTGAGCAGCACCTAAAGTATTAGAAGCGTCACAAGCATATCATCGAATACATTTGCAGGGGTAGGCTAAAACGTTTTATGATAGGTGAAACGCCCTGCAAGGAGGTTTTTGCCAGACTTACAACCCAACACGCCCGCTTCAGCAAATAAATCGGCAGAACCTCTCTGTTTTTGTCATCCTCAGACCATCAGTTACCTCCCTTGTCATCTGAGGATTCCATTCCTAGCGTTTGCTGGTGATCTGCACTGCCACCATCTCCCGCTGCCAGTTGCTCCTCAATGAAACGCTGCATCTCCTCTTTCTTTGGCAGCTCCAGCAGATACTTGGAGACAAAAAGCTGATTATCAATTCCTGCCAAAGCAAATTCAACCAGAGAGTGGTTCTTATGAGTACACAAAAGAATTCCTATGGGTGGATTGTCATCTTCACGCATCATACACTTTCTGTACCAGCTCACATAGGTATTGAGCTGACCAATGTTTTCATGGCTGAACTCGGCAAGTTTCAGCTCAACCAGCACATGGCATTTCAGAATACGATGATAAAAAACCAGATCGACAAAGTAGTACTTATCGCCGATCAAGATGCGTTTCTGAAGCGCTTCAGAGCAGAAGCCTTGCCCCAGTTCAAGGAGGAAATCTTAAAACTTGTCGATAAGCAGATCTTCGAGCCGCGACTCTCCCATGACCTCTTTGGATTTCAGCCCGAGAAATTCAAACAAATAGGGATCGCGGATATCAAGGAGAGGGCCTTGCCGCTCTGCCTGCTGGTGAGTAAGCCTCGAAAGCTTTTGCTTGTCGCGGGAAAGGCCGGAGCGTTCATAGTAGAGACTGTGAATCTGCCGTTTCAGCTCACGCACCGTCCAGCTTCCCTGAATAGACTCTACCTCATAAAAGCTACGTTTGGTCGCATCTTCACATCGCAGCAGTTCAGCAAAATGACTGAACGAAATCCTGCTCAACAGTTCATCGGGCGCAACCCCCGATTCGGGAGACAGTGACTCCCGAAAGTTGACCGTGGTCGCGAATGGCAAAAGCTTGCTTATCAATTCGGGAGACAGCGACTCCCGAATTGAAGGGTAAGTCAAATAAAATTTACGGTATCGCCTCAGTTCCCGTGCTTCTGACCGGCTGACACCCGCCAGCATCAACCGTTCAGATAACTGCTCAATAATTTTGTCCCCATATCGGGCGCGATCGGCCCCCCGCAACTCGTACTCGGAGATATAGCAACCGATAAGCCAGTTGCGAAGCGTCAGGCTGGTGTTAACCGCCCGGGAAGCTTGTGCCGCCAGTTCAGCATGAACCTGCCCGATAGCAGCAACAAGTTGCTCGAACGACAATGAAAATAACGCAGGAGTTGCCATGCTTACACACCCTCCCTGTTTTCAACGGAAGTTCCAAGATTATTTTCGTTAACTCCTTATAAGAATTATTTTTATAAGGAAAAGATATAAAAATTGTAGTCCCTAAATTGATGTTGAACTACATGAGGGGCTTCGCGTTGGTGTGGTGTATGCACTCAAAACGCTTGCCGAGAGGCTTGGTATCAGCAAGACACTTGGCAATACCTGCTAGCCCTCGCACTTCTCCACCTGTTACGAGCAGATTCAACCTTCCCTCACGGATTTGTCTACAGTTTCCTGCGGGTATTTTTCCGACGGCTTCACACAACGCAATTTATTTATCCTGAATGTATTGTTGGGCTCCGCTGACTGAACAACTGATCCGTTTTACTGGACAACTCTACTACGCGACTTCACGTCGAACTGACAACTATAAGACAGTCCAAAGTTTTTAAAGAAATTACATGGACTTTAATTCATTACATAAAAGCGTTTTACACACCAAGCAACTCTCTTAATGTATTCTGAGATCCACTTCTTGAAACAACCCTAACTTGTAAAAAGCTACACATTCTCTTCGGTACCATGATGCGCCGACCAATTTGAAATATGGATATCATAGAACCTTTCCAAAAATGATTCCCCCCTGGTATTTCTATGAGGAAATTCTTCCTCTAACTCCAGCCATCTATTATTCGGTAGCCGATCAAAAGGAATGAATACGTGAGGCATGACTTCAATAGGCTTATTAATAACATCATCATAGTTGTGTGCTTCAACATATTCCAATACAGCCTTAAGCTTTTGGCTAAGAGGAAATAACAGCCTGCGCTCAATTCGTGAGGTGGTAACTAGCTTAATGCGTTTCGCCTGATCGTCGGTGACGGTGATTTCGGAATATGGCTCCTTATCTGGGGATGCCTGTGTATCATCATAACCAAGCGCATTATTAATTTCATTGGGAGCACAATTAAATAAAACCTTTCCAAGTGGGGCAATAATATAAGCTTCGTCACATATATTTATCAACTCTTGCTTAACCTGAAAATGTTCTGATGTGCGTGCCAATGGTACCGGACATGGAGGATCATGACGTCTGATGCGAAGCCAATTACCCGTTGTCAAAATAATTATCAAAAGCCTTCTATGTACGTCTGTGGTTGTTGCACTCACATTGTCAATCCTATCAAATTCGTGGTTAGCATAATCTGTACGCAGTGATTTTATTGCATGAATCGTCTTAATACCTGCAACGCCGGAAAAGATTGGCATTGGGTGACCCGGCAGACAATGACATTCGACGGCGAGTGGGGCATATCTGCTTTCACGTGAAATACATGCGTGCTCCATAAGTGAGTCAATTCCTGCTAAATTATTGGTTACAATGGAAAAGTGATCAACCCAACTTTCTCTATTGTTATAACTGCGAACACACTCGCGTCCAATGTTTTCAAAAAATGGATATAGCGTCGTTCCTGCGTCCATTATAAGCAACACTCTAGCTGGCTCATCGCGATCCTCAATTAATCTTTTACAGCGTCGCAATAGCAGTTGAGCAAATTGTTCTGCAATGTGTTCCTTTTCTTCATGATAGTGCAAACTGCGTGTGGCAAACAGTGTTTGAGCGTGCGGAGTAAGTTTCGCCTTAAGCAATGCAGCAGTAGCCCAACTGGAATCTTTTGTCAATTGATTGGCGATCTCGCTGGAAAAAAAAGCCGAAACTTCCCTAAGTTTTGTTGTTTCTTGCTCCAGCCATGTCGTATGCCGCTCCCTTTCTTTTTGCTCCTCGTCTAGCTGTCTTGTACGAAATTCCAGTTCCTGCTGATAGCGCGTGCCTTCTATTATTTGAGTTTTTCTTTCATGGGTGTCTCATGCAATGCATCCTGAAATCGACCCTCTGTTTTTCGGATACTGGCCAAAGCCTGATGCTCTTCTCCTTTGAGAAGATGGATAATCCCCACCTTTGGATCAATCTGTTCCAATTTCTTAAGTACAGAAATATTCTTCAGGTGTAAGGTTTCAGCGTTCTCGAGCTTGCCGACACTCTGATACACTTCAGCCATGTTTCTGCGTAACGAAATCGCCTGAATAGCGTCAATGGGATCCCTGACATCCGTGGAAATATAATCAATGTACTCGCGTGATTGCTCCGCGACGCTCTCCAGGATATCCAGACGTCCAAATTGCTGCAGTTTAGGGTGAAGGTCCAAAAGCAAATAATTGAGGAGCTGCTCTGCCTCGGCGCGACGCTGCTCCGCCCGATTCCATTGCATAATACTGAATAGAGCAGCCGTTAGCACGATGACAAACATAACGGTTGCGACAGTTGCAGCAACCATCCTTTGTCGGCGCTGTCGCCGGCGGTGCCGATCATAAAGCGAGTCGTACTTGATATCCAGCAAGGCAGAGACCGTTTTGAGGAGCACTTGTTCTTTCGATTGTCCGGCAAACGAAATACCGAGGAGGTCGACTTCAGTGCGCAACAGGGATAGCGGCAGACATTCGTCTACTGCGTCCTTGGCGTAAGGGGTTCCCTTGATGATCACCGGAATCACAAACTCATGGCCACGAAGGGTCAGAAAATGACTCACTTCCATTTCGACCCATTCCGATTTCGCGCTGTCAGGCGAGCATATGACAATAAGAAACTGCGACTGGCCAATCTCTTCTCTCAATGTCCTGACCAATGAACCTGATGATAAATCTGCTATATCCCTGAATATCGGGCGAACATGCCTGGGAAGTTACCCATCAGATTTCCGGAGTACAGCATTGGGAAGCCTATAGGACTCAAGCTTTCGATGAAGCCATTCTGCAACCTTTGCATCAGTGTGGCTATAACTGATGAACGCGACATATTGGTATTGTTGTCTTAATTTAGCTGTGTTCATGGAAAAACTCTCGTTCGCTGTTCAAAATCCCGAACTTCTTACAGTATCTCGTTTTTTTTCGGATAAGTCTTCTAAAAAAATAAGCTGAACAAGAAATGCTTCTTCCAAGCTCTGGATGCATTAAACCCTGTTCAGCACGTCATCCAAAGAGCGGGCCACAACATACCTTGCGGGGGTTTCGCAAATACTGAGCGCCTTGAAGTGAGCTTTGCCGCACTCAATCTTTGCACTCTCCTTGTCACGCAGGTCATCGGTAAACAGGCTGCTCTTGGTCTCGACAACAAAGTAGATTCGCTCTTCGCCATCCTTTTCGACGAGTACCGCCCAGTCGGGATTGTAGGTATCGAGTGGTGTTGGAATCCTGAACCATCCCGGAAGCTTTGCATAGACCTTGATGGCCAGATTCTTCTCCAACTGATCAGCAAAAGTTGCTTCGGGATCGGAGTCATAGACCACCTGCTCATAGACTGATTTCTGAACCGGGATAAGGTTCTTGAGGTAACCAGTAAGTTCCTGTTGCTCAAAAAGCTCCTGGGCGTAAAAATGTTCGTCACCAAGGCGGTGATACTTGATGCCATCCACAACAGCGAGTTGCTTGCACCGCTTGATGGCTTCGGCTGCCAGCTCAATGAACTGTTGCGGGTTACGCTTAAAATCGTCGAGTCGCTCACTTCCGATCAAAATACGATGAATCGTGCGGCGGGTCAGCCGGGTACGATCCTGCAGATCCGTAAGAAGGTCAGGCAACTCAATATCGTTTTCATCAAGCACAACCGTTGCGGCACCACTCCGTTCAGTAGCTTCAACGCCCGATTTACCAATAACGATTTCAGCCTTGTGCCACTGCATGCGTGTCTTCAAAATGGCGGGAGCATTCTGTAATGCCTTGATGCAGCTCTCCACCAGCTTTTCATTGTCGAACTCCACCCGATAGGTCGTTTTATGCTTGATACGCTCCCAAAGCTCTTTGAATTCCGGACTGTGCAGCACTGCCTGCCGGGTGTGTACCTGTCTCCGCTCATTCGCATTCTTGATTTCCAGACGTCCTGCAAGCTTTTTCAGTACAGCGGTAATCTGATCAAGCTGTGGCCTGAATTGCTCCGGCACAAGAAGAGTCCCCTCCTTGAGCGCACTTTTCAGCGAATCCTGCACCTTGCCCTTACTGTCGATATAGTTCTGCTCTTTCAGATGCTCCCACAAGAGCTTCGACTGCTCGAATCCAAGAGGAACTGAGACTCCTTCGTCAGTAGTAACGGAAATCGCCGCAAACTGGTGTTCTTCGACAATCCCGAATCGAATACCGGTTTCAGCCTCAATCTCTCTCTGAAGATTTTCGGCAAACTGCTCATAACTCTCCGTTGCAATAACCGTCAGCGTATTGACTTCAAATCCACGCAGTCGCAGACCGTGCTGATTGACGCATAACCGCAGACCACGCCCTATCGTCTGGCGGCGTTCACGCTCTGAGCCCATTTCACGCAGTGCACAAATCTGGAAGACATTGGGGTTGTCCCACCCCTCCTTGAGTGCAGAGTGAGAAAAGATGAATTTCAGTGGTGTCTCCAGTGAGAGCAGCTTCTCTTTCTCCTTCATGATCAGGTTGTAGGCCCGTTCAGCACTTTCACGATTGCCCTGATTGTTCTCCTCGGTATTGGTCCAGCCACCTTTTTTGTCGATCGAGAAATAGCCGTTATGCACCTCTTCGGGGGCATGCGTCAGGTCAACCTCACTGAACAGTGTAAAATAATCAGGCAGCTTTGCCGCCCGGCGGTACTCCTCCTCGAAAATGCGGGCATAATCGCCCTTCACTGAGTTACCGTCACTGTCGTAAGAGCGGTATTTGGCAACCTCATCAATAAAGAAGAGCGAAAGCACTTTGATACCCTGCGGGCGCAGACGCAGCTCCTTGTCGAGGTGCTCCTTGATGGTACGGCGAATCATCTGGCGCTGAACGGCAAGAGCATCCACATCTCCATACGCCTCGCCAGGTTTCAGGAACTGCTCACCACCGGGGAAGCGCAACTCCATAAACTCCTTGCCCTTTTCAACACGAATTTCACCGATAGAGCAATCAGCATAGATCGCCCGTCCGGTAACCATTTCAAGATTATCACCATCAACCACAACACTCTCTTTTCGCCTGACACCGCTGGCCGTCATCTTGTCGAGTTCAACGAGTGCGGAAATCCTGCCCCGCTTGTTCTCAACCTTCAAGAGACGAACATAAGGCTTGTTGAAGGCATCTTCCACCGTAGCGGCAGCAATCTCAATCTGCTTCACCAGCCCCTTATCGTGCGCATCAACCGCATCAAGACGATAAACCATCTGGTGCTTGTCCACATGCGTAGCGGAATAACGCAAGGTACAAAGCGGGCTCATGGCATCGAGCGCGGTTTTGCCAGCACCGGAAAGACCACCATCCACACTTTGCGGTTCATCAATAATCAGGATGGGCCGCACCGCCTTGACAAGATCAATCGGCTTTTCCCCGCCAGTAGACTCATTGGCACCCTTACCGTAAATATTATTGACATCCTTTTTGTTGATGGCGCCAACCGTCATCACCATAATCTGGATTTGCGAGCTGGTGGCAAAATTACGCACCTGCCCCAGTTTTGAGGAGTCATAGAGGAAATATTCAAAAGGTACTCCGGCATAGAGCCCCTTGAAGTGATCTTCGGTAATCTGAAGGGTTTTGTAAACCCCCTCCTTGATAGCCACTGACGGGACGACAATCACAAACTTGGTAAAGCCGTACCGCTTGTTGAGTTCAAAGATGGTACGCAGATAGACGTAGGTTTTGCCCGTTCCGGTCTCCATCTCTACCGTGAAGTCGCCGGAAGCAAGGGTTCCGGAAGGCGGCAGGCCGTTGCGGAGCTGAATATCATGCAGGCTTTTGAGCAGGTCATCATCAAGCAACGTAAGCCGGTTGCCAATGCCAAGATCACTCTCCATGCCAGGAAACTGCATGTCTTTCGTGGTCGGCATGGTAACGGTAAACTCCGTGCGGCAGATCTCCTGCCCGCGAAAGAGGTCGCAGACCGCTTCAACCGCCTGTAGTTGATAGTCAAGGTTCGGTTCAAAGTGCAGTTTCACTCCTGACCCTCCTTTCTGGCTCTTTTCCTTGCTTCAATAAGCCCGCGTTCACGGGCAAGCTCACGTTGCAGCTCTTCCTCAGTCGGCAGAAAAAGCATATATCGTGACGCAAAAAGTTGTTTGTACTCATTGAGCACCGAATACCTCGCCACCACCTCATCGTGTTCAGCACAGAGAATCAACCCGACCGTCGGGTTATCGCTATCGCTACGCCGCAGCTCATCAAACATCCGTGTATACATCTCCATCTGTCCAATATCCTGGTGCGTCAATTTCCCGATTTTCAGGTCAATCAGCACAAAGCATTTCAACAGATAGTTATAAAAGACCAGGTCAATATAAAAGTGGTGCGATTCGGTTGTCACCCGATGTTGCCGGGCAACAAAAGCAAATCCCTTGCCCAGCTCTAACAGAAAAGGCTGAAGATGTTCAATAATGGCGGACTCCAAATCCGATTCCTGAAAACAGCTCAATTCCGGAAGGCCAAGAAAGTCGAGTATGTAGGGCTGTTTGATAACGTCTATAGGGTTGCTGACCACTTGGCCTTCACTGGCCAGTCTGAACACACCCTCTTTGTCCCTGCTTTTGAGCAGACGGGCAAAAAGAAAACTGTGAATCTGCTTTTCGAGGTGGGAAACATCCCACCCTTCCTTTTCTGTTTCAATCTCATAGAAAAGGCGCTCATTGCGGTTTTCGACCTTCAGCAGTGCCCGATAATGGCTCCAGCTTACCGAAGCTGAAAACCCAAGCAATTTTTGGCTATCAGCCGCAAAAGAGAGATCATTGATGAGACCCTCTCCGGATGTTGTTGTATCCAAACCACTCTTGACGTCCAATTGGCCACATGGCTTGTGGCCAATCTCGCTGACACCAAAACCAATGGTATCGAATTGGCCACTTGAGAGGTGGCCAATTGCCGGAACACGGTCAGCATAAACCCGATAAAACTGGCGGAAATATTTCAGGTTCGAGTTTGAAAACCCTTTACCATATCGGGCAGTAAGTCCTTCAGAAAGTTTGCGCAAGAGTGTTTCGCGATACCCGGCACGCTCTTCACCTTGCTGCATTTCAAGCACAATTTCACGTCCGACAAGCCAATAGGCAATCACCATGTTGCTGTTGACTGCCCGGACCACATTGGCCCGAGCCTGATCCAGAATCAGGATGACCCGGCCCATCAAATCATCAGCTTGATCGATACTCTGTTTTTTGGTTGCCATGGCTACAAGCTCCTTATGATTTCGAGGCCATGCTGCTGAAGAATGGCTGCAAGGTTGGTCTTTGCAACATCATCAGCAAAGGCACTATCGCGGAAAACAGAGGTCGTCTCTCCTGCCGGAGCAAGCTCCTTGTGCCATGCAACAATGCCTTGAGCCAGAGGCTCAACCTCATCAGGGGTGATATGAGTAGCAAGGCAGACAAGCAACACACCACCGCCGACGGAGTGAACCTCTTTGCCTGCAAACGTCCGTTTCTCGATAGGGACACAGAGGTCAAGGCCAAGTTTGAGGAGCAACTCATAGAAAATGTCCGCCTCGGTGCGATCTCCTTTTAGGTGTTCAATGGAGTTAAGAAGGGTAAGCTCAAGGTTGTCGCGATCCGGTTCCCAGGTATTGATGTTGCTTGAATCAAGCTTGAAGACGCGGAAACCAAAGTCACCGGGGAAAAGTGGGTTCTCATCCTTGATTTTCCGGGCCGCACGGCGGAGGCGCTCTTTTGTGAGTTCGACTATGGTACGAGGTTTGCCTATTTGATCGCAGTAGTCGCCGGAAACCCTTTGTTCATTATTTTCCAAGTATAGCTGTTCGGGAAGTTGAACAAGAATATAGCGTCTATTTCCTCCATCAATAACATTCTGGGCCATCAAAGCATGACCAGTGGTACCGGAACCAGCAAAAAAATCCAATACAACTCCATTAGGCTCACAACCGAGAGCGACGAGCTCTTGTATTAATCCAACTGGTTTTGGGCTTTCGAAGATGGTCGGATTTCCGAATATTGCACCCATTTCATTAGAGCCACTGGTATTGAGTGGAACAAAATCCCAAATTGATGGGTAGGTTACCCCCTCTTTCACTTCGCACAGGAAACGTTTTAACTTTGGCTTTCCTCGTCCATTCTCACCAAAGTAAATCTCATTATTCGCAAGAAGGGTAGCAATAGTCTCCCTTGAAAATCGCCAATTCCCGTTGTTCCCCGGAAAATGCTCCTCTCCTGTTTGTGGATTGACTATTGGGAAGTTCAATGATTTAACAAATCGTCCTCCCTTAATGTTGGCCATGAGATCACCCGGGGCCCATGGGCCCTTGGCATGATTGTCAGGATTTTTATATCGGGCAATTTGATCCGCCGATCGTTCTCTATGCTGAAGTTTTACTGAAATAGCGTTTTTTGCGAAACAGAGAATGTAGTCATGGTTTGCTCCTATAATTTTGTCGTTTGGAGGAGTGCTTCGTTTACGCCATATAATTTGAACTACAAAATTTTCGTCACCAAAAACTTCAGCGCATAACTTTCTAAGGTTATCAAGCTCACCATCATCAATACTGATAAAAATCACCCCATCTTCTCTCAGCAAATTCCTCGCCAGCTTCAACCTTGGATACATCATGTTGAGCCAGTCGGTATGAAACCGGCCGCTGGCCTCAGTGTTACTGCTGATTTTCCGGCCACCCTCAATCTGGCCAGTGAGTTCGAGATAATTTTTGATGTTGTCCTGGAAGTTATCGGGGTAGACAAAATCCTTGCCGGTGTTGTATGGTGGATCAATGTAGATGAGCTTCACCTTGCCGGAGTAGCTCTTCTGCAACAGTTTGAGCACTTCAAGGTTATCGCCCTCAATCATAAGATTTTTTGTGGTCTCCCAATCCACACTCTCCTCCGGGCAGGGGCGCAGGGTGCCGGTGGATGGGGTAAGGGCAAGCTGCCGGGCTTTACGTTTGCCGTGCCAGTTGAGCCCGTACTTCTCCTCCCGCTCTTCTACTGTGCCACCGAGCAGTTGGCGGAGCACCTCAAAATCAATCTTCCCTTCCGTAAACGCTTCAGGGAAGAGCGTTTTCAACTGCTCAATATTGCCCGCCAGAATATCGGCGGATTGGGCTTCAGGGTCATTTGCGGTTAACGGCTTGATGGTCGCCTCTTCGTGTTCGGTCATAATTTTTGTTTTGTTGTTGCCAGTTCTGCATCAATCCGCTTGAGTTCCAGGTTCAGTTCCACCTGCCGGGGTATCTGCCTCTCTTTTGCCGCCAGAGTGCGCAGACGACCGATCTCTTCCTGCAACACACCGCACTCCCGCAAAGCATCACGGCGGGCAGCAGCATATTCGGCGTTTTCGGCAAGGGTAAAATTCCCCGTAACTCTTGCAGCATTGAGGGCCACCATTGAGTCCAGCCAACCCTGATAGAGAGCATGGAGATTGGTGCGTGGTTGACTACCAAGTGCGAGCGAGTTACGGAAATCGGCCATAATATCCGCATCAACTTCACGCGACCATGCAACGGAAACAATATCGCCCTCAAGCACTGTTTTGCCAGCCTCACTCTGCGACCACCTCTTGTGAGCAACAGAGAGCGATAACGGTGCACCCTGCTGGGTCAAAAGCAGAACAGGATAAGGAATCGCCCGATGCACCAGTTCCACCAGCCGCGTGGTTTTGGCTCCGTCACGCAAGGTAAGCAGCAAAACGGCAATTTCCAGATATTCATGGCTTTCGTCCCGGAACTCAGGAACCCCGACAGTGACCGGCTTGAGTGCCGCAATCCAGATCAGCTCTTCAATCCCCTCATTGATAGAGCGTTTGTCGGCGGAAGTGGGTGCACCGTTTTCAAGCAGCAGCTTCCTGGGTACCCGCTGGTTCACCAGGCTGCTTTCGGGCAGGTCAAATGCTGCGATCAGCGCTTGACTCTTCATACGGTTGCCTCCGGCAGAATAACAAGGTATGCCATCACCTCAAAATCGTTGATGCCAGCGAATTCTCCCTTCATGGCGTGCGTACCGCCGGGAGTAAACAGGCTTGCAACGGCTCGTTCCTGATTCTTTCCAGCCACGGAGGCTACGGCTGCAGCAAGCAGGCGTTGTGCTGCAAGCATCTCTTCACCCTGTTTTGTCGCCTTGTCGTAACGGGCACACGCTCCGGCATCGGCCATATCACGACCGAGGCAGAGACGCTTGAGCCGGTCAAGAATCTGCTTGGCTTGTGTGTAGGGCAGAATCACCGAGCCATCGTCACCAACATGGACGAGGTAATGGGTGCCAAGCGGATACCCGGCTTCAGGAATTCGCCGGGCCGCTTCACCCTCGGCACGCAAACAGAAAATAATGCCCGGAGCGATATCCGCCTCTGCTGTGGTGGTAACGGCAAAGCTTCCCGGTGGTATTGTCTCCAATATTCCGGGATTGGCTTTCAGATATTGGGCAAGGTCAAGGCGAATGTCGGTCAGGGTGAGGTCGGCGATGGAGACTCCGGAGGAGAGATCCTCCAGATCGATAACGGTTTCCTGAAGCTTGAGAAGTTGCTTGCGGCGATACTCCAGATCGTTCATCTGATTGCCGGATTGCTGCTCAATAAGGTTCTCCTCACCCGTAGCGGAGATATCGAGCAGTACCATTTTTCCGCTTACCCGTTGTTCAAGGTTGATGTACTCCTCAAGCTCCATATTTGGCCAGAAGTTGACAAGCTGAATGCAACTGTTCGGCGATCCGATACGGTCTATCCGGCCAAAACGCTGGATGATTCGCACGGGGTTCCAGTGAATATCGTAGTTGATGAGCCAGTCGCAATCCTGAAGGTTCTGCCCTTCGGAGATACAGTCGGTCGCGATGAGCAGATCGATAGTTCCCTCTATGGCAAGCGATTCTGGACGCTCCTTGGAACGGGGAGCAAACGCACTGAGAAGAGTGGACTGATCCTTGCGCAATCCGGATATGGTTGTCTGATTACTTCCGGAACCGGCAATAAGAGCGCTCTCAAGGTGAAGCTCAGACTTCGCCCACGGAGCGAGCTGTTCGTAAAGATATCGGGCCGTATCGGTAAATGCTGTAAAAACGATGATTTTGCGGTTACCGGGATTGATGGGGTTCCGGCATTTCCCGGCAATAACGTCACGCAGAGCTGCCAGTTTGGCATCTCGCTCAGCATCAACCTGGGCCGCCGCCGCGAAAAGAGTGGCAAGCCTGTTGCGATCTTCAATGAGTTCCTGCTTCCATTTGATCAGATCCACATCCTGAAGCAATACCTTGACTTTACGACCAACGAGCAGGCTTTCAAATGCCGGGTCGTCAAGATCAATATCGGCAATATCAATCTCCTCAAGCTCGCTTGTTTTTGCCTCGATACGTTCCAGCATCGATTGAACATCCCGGAGTTGGCGCTGAACGGTAAGCGCAAATGATGGAACGGCGCTCTCCATCCGCTTAAGCATGTTGATACGAAGCAGGTGGATCAGACTCTCTTCACGGTCAGCCTGCCGGAAAAAGCCTTCGCCTCCCCGTACACGGGTACTGTACTTCCGGTCGTAGGCCTCCTGCTTGTGCGGCAGTACATATCGCAAAGGAGCATAAGAGGCAAGGTTCAGACGGCGAATCTCCTGATTGATCTCCCTGATAGGCCGAAACTCACCTGCCCGGTCAACGTCAGCCTGGATATTGATTGGTTTCAGGCGGTCAGGGAAGCGTCCTGTTTCGGAGATTCCATAATACTTTTCGACATGCTTACGGGAACGTGCGATGGTCAGGAGATCCAGCAGGGTAAAGTAGTCGAAGCCGAGCATTTCAATCAGACGAACCGGGATGCGTTCCGCCTCATCAAGATCGAGCCAGCGATTAAACTGCTTCTGTGCTAATCGCGTAGTGCTGTCTATACTGCTGATGCCATGAGCAAGCAAGGCAGTGTCGTTGCCTTCCGTGGCAAATGCAATCTGGTTACGAAGATCAGCCAGCCGGTTGTTTACCGGCGTTGCCGAAAGCATGAGCACCCGGGTCTTGACCCCCTCTTTGATAATCTTGCGCATCAGATGATCGTAGCGTGTTTCCTTCCCTTTGTTGGCCGCCTTGTTTCGGAAGTTGTGCGATTCATCGATAACGACAAGATCGTAGTTTCCCCAATTGACGTGCGAAAGATCAATATCGCCGGAGAACCCGCCGTCTCGGGAAAGATCGGTATGGTTCAGGACATCATAGTTGAAGCGATCTGGCGCAAGAAAATTCCGTCGGTCATTGGCTTTATAGAGCGTCCAGTTGTCACGCAACCGCTTCGGGCAAAGCACCAGCACCCGGTCGTTTCGGAGTTCGTGGTACTTGATGATGGCAAGAGCCTCAAAGGTTTTTCCCAGTCCGACACTGTCGGCAATAATGCAACCACCAAAGCGATTGAGCTTGTCAAGCGCACCAACAACACCATCACGCTGAAAGCGGTAAAGCTTCTTCCAGACAACGGTATTGCGGATTCCTGTAGCAGACTTGACGATACGCTCTTCATCAAGATCTTCGTTACGGTCGCTAAAGATAGTATAGAGGATAAGCGAGTAAACGAGAAAGGGCTCTCTGTGGGAAGCGAGTGATTGTATCAGACCAATCAGCTCTGTTTTGGCCTTTGGATTCTCTGCAAGACCCGACCACTGAGCATCGAACCACTTGCTGAGCAATAACGCCTCTTCAGGCGTTTCAGAAGCCTGAATGAGATTCAAGGGGTTGCCTGGAGTCAAACCAAGTCCATCAGTAGTGAATGCCAGCGAACCAAGCAGCACCTGCTCTGGCACTGCATCGCCATCACGAACAACTAAAGCGCCTTGCGGCACGGCACCGGGTGCAAGCTTCACTTCGCTTTTGCTTTGAAGCCATTGCAGCAGGCGGCTTGCGATCCAACGGTTTTGCAACCGGTTACGAGCAGCGCGATCGGCTTCAGAGCCAAGAATTGAAAGTTCCGTAATGGTTGACGGCAAAAGAAGACGGCATGTTAAAAGTGCCACCATTTCTTGAAGCATCCCGGAAAAGGCAAACAGCGAAAAAGAGGGGGTTACCATATCAAACTGGCAACCTGCGGTGAGTTTCGATCGAAGGTAGTCGATGACCCGGTCTGTCCCACTGTTCTGAACAAGCTTCATAGGTGGGAACTCCCCGGTTGAATCCTAACCAATCGTTTCATAATGGAAGAGATAAGTTCAAGTTCATTGGGGAACAAAGATTACACACCACATCCTATTTATCATTTATTCACATCAAAGAAAAGTAATAACGGAGGTTATAGGCAATATTATTGCAGGTTTCATGTGGAATAAAGCACAGATAAAGGAATAAATGGCTTGCCGCACTCCTCCTCCAGCGTCGAGGAATGGGTTTTGGGGAAGTTCAAATAAAAAATCGTTTATCGGATGGATAACGTGCATTGCATAAATATGTTATAAATCTGGACGGCTGCCTGCAACAAAGCCGGTATAGTCCGTGCAGGATACTCAACCAGCTTGCCGGAACTTGGTGCCGACTCAGTGCCAACTTGGTGCCGACTTGCGCGGTAACTTGCGCGGTAACTTGCGCGGTAACTTGCGCGGTAACTTGCGCGGTAACTTGAGATCTTCTCATTGAAACGCGATTCCTGCCGCCGCCGCTATTTTAGCTGCCAAATTCTGAAAATCTGAATAGCAACTCCTCACAGCTTCGATGTGGGCTCCAATCGCCCCGTCGGCAGATTTCAGGAAAAAAATCGGTTTACGAGCCTCCATTGCCATTGGCATTAAGCTTCGGTAATGCTTGAGGAGTGACAGGCAGTATGGATCTTGCGCAACAGGCGGCAAAGAGATAATTGGTTCATTTAGAACAGCTTCCCGATAAACTTTAGGTATCTTGTCCATCCAGCGTTTATATGCCTTGACAGGTCGTGTATCGAGAATGCCATGCTGCATAACGATGTAACCGACAGGCTGCATCGCCCCTCTGGGCATTGGCAAATCGGCAGGGGCTTTGGCGAGAAGTTCCGCCCATACGGTACGCCACTCTCGAAGTGTCGGTCCAAGATTCTTGAGACCTTGCAGGGAGAAAAGATCAGGAGCCAACGGCAAACAAACCTGATCGGAAGCAATCAACGCCGAACGATTGATTGCACCGAGATTTGGGCCAACATCAATCAAAACCAGTTCTGCGCCCCATTCCGATCCTCGCTGCACAAGACGATGAAACGCTGTCATTGTTCGAAAAGCTGATTCATCACGATTATGACACCGGGGCCATGCATCCGAAAGTTTATCTTCAAACCGCGACAAGCCAAGGTCGCCAGGAATAAGACCGAGGGTCTCGGTGATCATTTCTACACTGGGTTGAGCAATATCACCTGTTCCCCGTAAAATCGGGCGAATTGAGCCATAAACCGTATCAGGATGCTCATCATCTGGCCATAATTGCTCAAGCCGATTTTCATCGAGAAACATGGCCGTGAGGTTGGCTTGCGGATCAAGATCGACCGCAAGTGTTTTTATGCCATGGTCTGCAAACATCCAGGCAAGATGATAGACCAGTGAGGTCTTGCCTACACCGCCTTTGTTATTAAAAAAGGCTATTGTTTTCATGTCAACCTCCTGAAGATCTTGACCAATACGGAGTGCTCATCGAACTCAAATTGAGCAGGAGGGTTGCCGTTCTGTACCAAAAGCGCTTGCGCTCGCTGAACACCATAGCCGAACCTGTTCACAAAACCGAGTGATTTCATGGCTTCAGCAATAACTGGATTACGGTAACTGTTACGAGTAGGAAAGTTTTCCGGTGTAGCCTCACCATACAAACCACCTGGACTCTGGATCTCAAGATGATCGATGAATGCATAAAAGCGAATTGGTGAATTACTGTCGTAGTTACGGTGCATAACCGCATTCATAAGCAGCTCCCGTAACGCCCACTCGGGATAGTCAGGTTGCAGTTTTTCCTCAAAGGCAGTGACCTTGCGCATGGTTGTCTGTATCAGAAGCTTGATTCTCCCTTCCAGCTCTCGTAACAAGGTGTGAAGGTCGCCGGAAATCTCTGACTGGTCGTCAGGCTGTTCCGTCAAATCTGTTCCGGGTAGCTTGAGATATTGAACATAAGCTCCTGGTAAAAAGAATCTGGGGTTTTTCCCAAAAAGTAATATACCGCCATACGTTGGGCAGGCTGGTTTGGGGTCGTACAACCGCAAAGATGCCAACTGTAATTCAATATTTCGATTGTTTGCCGCAATGGTTTCAGGATCAACAGCTTCCCGCCGATAGGCATCAAATTGACCTAACGCGATGTCTTCAATTGTTGCTTCTGAACAAGGACGGGCATCAAAAGAGCGGGCAAGGGCAACACGCCGTTCTGTAAGAACACGCTCTTCCTGCTCATTGGCAATGCCTTTCCGTGGCCCGACTCTGATGTACACCCGTCCTTTATAACGCACCGGGGGAAGATCACAGGGATGAACTTCAACAACAGCTACATCTCCACCGGAGAGTGCGAATCTGGCGACAGTCATGTAAGGCTGGGGTAACACATTGCCTTGAGAGCGAATACCGCCAAGGTTTTTGAGGAGTTCATCAGTAACAGTCAGCCCGGACAGAACTCCTTTGTCCGTTACTCCTATCAAAAGATAACCCGGGTTTCGATGATTGGGCAAATCATTGGCAAATGCACAGATCGCCTGACTGAATTTATCGGTATCACTTACTGCTGTCGTTCGTTCAATAGTATCGGCCTCCATATCGGTCAATAATACTTTTAGCTGATCTTCGGATAACATAATGCTCACAGTTTCACAAGTTAATTTCTGCCTTTTTCAGAAATTCGCTGATTTCAAAATTGATTGATGATACTCCCCAACCCGGTTCGGCATCGAAGGGGTTCCGTAGATAGTACGGGCCATCAATCTGCTCATTCTCATCAACCTGCACAATGGCCAGCACAAATTTTTCGGCCTGATTGAGGGCATAGAGCATTTCATTACGGGTGACGGTAATCGTTGTTGCACCTTTTATTCGCCCCTTGACTTCGATATGGCGGGATTCAGGTTGTTTACCATCAATTGCCGGCGGGTATGAGGTAATGTCCCAACCGCATTTCTGAGTGGAGACATCAACTACTCGGCACCCTCTGGATTCTTCAGACTGGCGGACAGCCTGCATAGCAAGCTGCTCGATGCGTGAACGGGCTGCGGGATCAGCAGAAAATGTAGAGCCGCAAGATGCAGATTCACCTTGCAGGAAGCGAAGCAATCCGGCAGGAATAACCAGTGCACCACTGAGCAGAACCGGTGTGGCGGAGCTGACGTGACGCATGGAGAGCAGCTCTTTTTTGCGATGCTCCAGCCGGGCTTCGAGATCGCTGAGCGTGCGGCGAACATTTTCAAGGTTAAGCCGTACATCCTTTCCTGCTTTTTTGTCGTCGGTAAGCTTCTCGAAACGGTCTGACCAGAAATTTATCTCTTTTGTCAGACGCTCGTGGACAGCGGCAAGAGTCTTGTCTATATGGGCAATCCGGCGGTCAGCTACCTCACTGAAGTGCTGAGGGACAAGTGTAGATGCTGCCAGGGCAAGAGCACGGTTTTCGAGTCCGGAGTTGAGCCAAGGAGCAGCAAGTGTTTCTGTCAGAAGTGGTCGCTGGGCAGACGCAAGTGGTTCAAGGTCTAAATGCGGTGCCCACCCAGCGAAGGTAGTGCTGCCGTCGGGTAAAACCCGAACAAATTGCAGGCGTTTGGAAATGACCATGCCATCACCGGATTTCACCTCGTGGGTAAGGAGAAAGAGCAAAGAGGGCTGATCGCCATCATCCGCCGGATCAACAAGGATGGTACCCTGACGGAGGAGGTTGGCGTGCTGCTCCAGCAAGAGATCACTAAGAGCAAGCATAAGCGGGTGACCGGGATGAATCATATTGGCGAAGGCAAGGCCGGGTTTATCAACCGGACGCACGGACTCCTTGGTAAAACAAACCCGTTCATAGCGGCGGAGCACTGGAGCAAGATCGCGGCGATTACGCCCGGTGATGAGGCGGTCGCGTTCACGCAACTCGGCGGGAACATTTGTGATTTCAAAACGGCCAGATTCTCGGGGATAGATTGAACCTCCGAGCGACTCAAATCCTTTCATAAAGAAGGAGCGAACAAAAAAGGGCTGAAGCCGGCGGGCTTCGGCCTTTTCCATCTCTTCCTTCACGGCAAAGAGACGCTCCGCACTGAAACTTTCCTGCGCAAGTGCATCGCGTTTGAGAATCTCCTTCAGGTGGTCAAGATCGAGAGCGATATCAATTTTCTGGCTGAGGCGGGCACGCACCTCTGGTTTGTCACCGTAGCGTATCGCTTGCATGAGCAAATCCTTGAGGCTGATGCCATCAAACACTTCACCCAGAACGTTAAATACCTCGCCCTTGAGTGCTTCACTGACCACTTGAAGCTTTTCAAGCAAGCGGAAATAGACATCACCTTCACGAGTCTCCTTGGCTACAAGGTTCCAGAGATGACAGACCTCCTGCTGGCCAATACGATGAATACGCCCGAAGCGCTGTTCGAGGCGGTTGGGGTTCCAGGGCAGGTCGTAGTTCACCATCAGATTGGCATTCTGAAGGTTGATACCTTCACCGGCTGCATCGGTGGCAACAAGCACACGGATTTCGGGGTCAGAGCGAAAGAGTTCCTGCGATTTCCGGCGGTCGTCACGGTGAACGGCACCATGAATGACAACGATTGCATCATGACTGCCAAGCACACCGGCAATTTTTTCATGCAGGTAGTTAAGCGTGTCCCGATGCTCACTAAAAATGATAATTTTTCGCATCCGCCCGCCAGCATCGCGCATTTGGGGTTCGTTCTGGAGAATGCGTGAAAGTTCATCCCACTTGCGATCCTTGCCGGATGCAACGAGTCCTTTGGCCTGCTGTTCAAGAGCCTGGAGAATGAATATTTCACCATCGAGTTCTGCAATGGTTTGTGAAGCGGTGGCCTGAACAACCAGCGTCTCTTCCATGGTTTCCTGCTCCTCGGCGTTGAAATCATCCTCGTCCTCGGGAACATCGATGAGTGTTTCAGCAAGAAGCTTTTGCCCTCTGGCTCCTATTTTTTCCTCACGAAGACGACGTTCGAGGCGTTCCCTTCGGCGTTTGAGTGACTGGAAAATGGCTTCAGGGCTTGAGGCCAAACGACGCTGCAGAGAGGTGAGTGCAAAGCCCACGGAACCCTTTCGTTTACCGTCAAGCTGGTCAGCCTTGCCCATTTCTGTCTTCACATAATCGGTTACTGCTTCGTAGAGTGCCGCTTCAAGGTCTGAAAGCTGGTAATTGACTGTATATGCCTTTCGCTCGGGAAAAAGAGGTGTGCCATCAAACTTGACCAGTTTCTCCTTAACCATGCGGCGAATAAGGTCGGAACAATCAACCTTGTGAACACCATCACGAAACTTGCCATAAAAGCGGTCGGAGTCGAGGAGTGAGAGGAACAACTGAAAATCCTCCTCCTTGCCACTGTGCGGCGTTGCCGTCATCAGCAGGAGATGGCGAGTCTGGGCCCCAAGCTTTTCGGCCAGCTTGAAGCGGCCCGTCTTCTGCATTTTATTGCCGAAAAAGTGTGCTGCAAGCTTGTGCGCCTCGTCGAACACGACAAGATCCCATCCGGCAGCACAAAGCTTCTCTTGCAGCTCTTCGTTTCGGGCCATCTGGTCGAGACGAACAATAAGGTGATCGATGTCTTCAAAAGGATTTCCGCTCGGAGTAGCCGCTTCAAGATCTCTGGTGAATACTCGGAATTCGAGCCCGAACTTCTCGAACAGCTCCTCACGCCACTGCTCAACCAGACTGCCGGGCGCAACGATTACGATACGCCGAGCATCGGCACGCATGATAAGCTCACGAATGTAAAGGCCTGCCATGATGGTCTTGCCCGCACCGGGATCGTCCGCAAGAACAAACCGCAGCGGTTGACGGGGTAACATGGCTTCATAAACAGCCGTGATCTGATGCGGAAGGGGCTCTACATTTGAAGTATGAACGGCCATCATCGGATCAAACAGAAAAGCAAGATCAATGCGCTTGGCTTCAACCGTAAGTTTGAATGCCTCACCATCTCCGTCAAAAGACCAGGGGCGCTCACTGATAGCAACAGCAATGCTCGCTTCATCAGTCCGGCCCAAAAGCCGTTCTTTGAGTGTACCATCAGGCGTCTGGTAGATAACCCGGACAGCTCCATCGGCAATTGGCACAACGGCTATAACCGTTGCAACAGCCGAAGGTTCAAGACCTGTAAGGGAACTGCCTTGGATGATATCTTCAATGCGCATTGTTCATTTTTTATGAAATTCGGTCTTAAAACAGCCTGTTTGTATTTACCGAAAATTCACGACATGTGATAACCGTTTTACATTCAACCCGTGCCTTGATGCCGTCACTCAACCTGCTCAATACAGTTGCCACTCTGATAGCGGGCATTGTTGACCAGTGTTGATACCTGATACATTTCCAGAATGCCGTTATCTGCGGGAACCAGCATCTTCGAAAGATTTCGAGGATCAGCTTCGAGCCATCTTTTCCAGTTTTCGGATTCGAGAATTACGGGCATTCGGTCATGGAGAGGTGCTATCTGCTCATTTGCCACTGTAGTGATGATGGTACAGGTCGTGATTGCGGGCTCTTCGGTATGCTTCGACTTCCAGGTGTCCCATAGTCCGGCAAATGCCATGGGCAAGCCATCTGCCCGGTGGATGTACCAGGGTTGCTTCTTTTTACCGTCGATGCGCTCCCATTCATAAAAGCCGCTCGCTGGAATCAGGCAGTGGTTCCGCCCAACAAGATGTCGGTAATAGGGTTTCGAGACCAATGATTCAGAGCGTGCGTTTATTGGCCTGATTTTGGGAAGTTCTTTGGACCAATAGGGAATCAACCCCCATCGTGCCGAGGTGAGCTTATAAGCTCCATGGTTGGCCTGCAAAGTTAGAATATCTGTTTCCGGAGGGATGTTGTAACGATTCGTCTGGGGGTAGTCCTGATTCTCTTCAAACGGCAACTCCAGTTGGCGAAGAAGGTCAAGAAAGTACTTCAGTTCGTAAAACCCGAATCGTCCGCACATATTTTCCTCTCTGATTTTCGTTGACAAATAGTAAGGCTCATCACACTCTCTGTGCAATAATAGAGAACGACGATAACGTATAGGGAATGGCTACGGTCTCTGCCGGTAATGAAAACAGGGAGAAAAGATGAAACTCACCAGAAGAGATGCTGGCCCGGTATGAACTCATCCCCCTCCCATCCCCAACATTTCAAGAGCAAATTCGTACTCTTTGTCAAACGGGAGCTGGAGTTGCTGCAGGTACTCAGGGAATGCCTTTGCCCAGCTCACGTAATAGTAGGCCAGCACCTGGTATCCGGTGAAGGTTCTGGCGGCTATGAGCGGGATGGTGTAGCCTTCTGCATCCGGGTTTATTCCCTCCCCACACATCAGGCCTATTTGGATGGCAATGGCAGTGATCTCCGAGTCGGTCAGATTTTTGAAGTAATGCAGTGCTTCGACCATGAACCGGGTTACGGCCATATTAATATCTTTGCCCTGATGCGCCTCGGTGCAGAGCTGCCTCTTCTGGTCTGCCGGATGGGCGGCATCACCTTTGCCGGGCAAATCGACCTGCACTTCAGCGCAAAGGCGCTCGATAAGGTCGCTTTGCTCCCGGTAATCGGGCTCTTCAATGAGTGCGAAAAAGTTCTGCAGATATAACTGCTTTGCCCACCGCTGAAGCAGTTCATATTCATCGCCGGGCGTGTGCCGGGTTCGGCACTCCTCATATTCGCGGTAGAAGGTTACAGCCTGCTCTTTTTCTGCGGTGGTTGGCTTGTGCTCTTCTATAAGGTTCACCCCATACCGCTTTTGAAAGTGCAGTGCCTTGACCAGATTAAATATCTTTGATTTCGAGAGGATTTCCGGTGGTGCAATGGTCAGAATCTGTTCATCGGTCGTTGCGTAAATTCCTTCCTGTATAAGGCCAAGCAGCGAAAGAAACTGATAGGGCATGAGAGCCGGATAGTTCTGAAACAGATAATCCTCGATATAAAGATCAATCGGCGTGTTGAAGATCTGGGCGTTCAGCACCTGAAACAAGGCATAATAGTTCTCGATGAGCGCATCGTCGTAACCTTTTTTGCTCAACATCCTGGCATCTTTTTCATGGGAACCCAGGAATCGCTTTTTGTTCTCATCATTGCTGACAAAGAGCTTGTTTTTCCCTGTCTGTCGTGCCTGAGCCGCAAAATGCAGATGCGCGAGCTCATGCATGATCAGATGGTGAACCGCCGGGTAGTCTGGATTGTATTTGACGAGGTGGTAGCTCCGGTCGTGGTTTTCGGCACACTCGATTTTGGCTGCGCTCTTTAACCCGGTATCCGTTTCGATAACGATTTTCTTGCCGCACTCCTCCTCCAGCGTCGAGGCATAGGCATTGACAAGATCACCACCGACCTCTTCGTCAATAATCTCACTTGCCGCCTTCATGGCGCTCTTCAGCGATTGCTGATAGAGCAGATCCTTTTTGGGATTCTTGAAAAGCGCAACAATCGACATCTCAAACGCTTCCCTGGAATGATGTTCAGCCTCTGCAAGGAGGGCAAAGGCATAATAGATATTCGGATAAGCGGGATTAACCGCAAAAGCCCTGTCGAGGTATTGCCGTGCTGCATCCGGATTCCCGTTCTGGATCAGGTTGATGGCAATCAGCGTCATGGAAACATAATCGTCGGGTTTATGCTGCAGAGCGCACTCATAGTATTTCATAGCCGTCTCAAGGTCGTGCTGATAGCGGGCCATAATGTTGCCCGTAATAATAAGCGCCCACCCATTTTTCGGGTCCCAGCGCAGTGCATCGATAAGGCTGTTGATGGCATCATCCTGTTCGCCCTGCTCTGAAAGGATTTGGCCAAGTACCCGGTGGTACTCTGAAATATGAGGAGCTTCCTTGATGAGCTGACTGATCTGCTCTTTGGCCTCGGTATATTGGCGGACATCACAGAGTGCAAGGACTTTGTTATAGCGGCTGTTGTGCTGTGCAATCAGGTCACCCTCAATCGTGATATCGATGATGCCGTGCACGATGGTAATCGCTGGCTTGAAAGGCCCTACCGTATAAAAGGTCTCAATCTCCTGCTTCAGTACATCAATATTGTTTCCCGCCTCTTTTGCCTTGGGGAAAAGTTCAAACAAAAAATCGTTTATCGGATGGATAATGTGCATTGCGTAAATGTTTTATAAATCTGGGCGGCTGCCTGCCACAAAGCCGGTGATGAATGGCTTTCATGAGCTTCTCTTGCCGCAATATCCTTCTTGAACGCTTCTTCAGATTCTGCTATCCCGGACATCAGGAACAAGAAGAGTACATCAATACCCATGACCGCTGGAGCAGCCATGCGCTCAAAACTCTTCTATATATAACTCTCCGGGATCGTCAGGGTGATGGCGTGTATATCCGAAATCGGAGAGCCACTCCGACACGTGACCCACCATCTCAGGCTGCCCGCTGACAAAAAAGTGCGTCCGTTCGGGATCGGGTGATATGTTAAACTCGTTCTGCAAAACATCCTTTCGTAACAGCTCCTCAATACAATAGCGGTAGCCATCCCAGCGATCATCGGCATCGGTAAGAGTCGGAACATAAAAGAAGTTTGCAAAACTTTTTTCAAGAAAAGTCAATTCACTGTAATAACCAAGATCCCAGCGGTGAGCTGCACCCTGTATTACCACCATCTTGCTTTCCGGCCGTTCAACGATATGGGAGCGTAAAAAACTGATGTAGGGGGCAATTCCGGTTCCTGTGGCAACCATCACAATATCGCTGCCATCGGGCGTTTCATCAAGACGGAAGATGCCGGTGATCTTGGTGCCTACGTAGAGCCTCTCCCCAACATTGAGGTTGAAGAGCCTTGAGGTCAATTGACCCGACTTGACCTGTGAAATGTAAAACTCAAGCTGCCTTGTCTCGGTCTTTTCCGAGGCAAGCGAATAAGGGCGCCGGATAAGTTTTTCGCCCTCTGCAGGAACCAGTTCAGGCTCCGAATTTGAAGAGCGTTTTTCAAATCCGTAAAGACCAAGAAGCAGATTCTGCCCCGCTTCAAACTCCTCTCTTGCTTCGTCAGTATGGATCCGAAAGATCATCAGGTCTGGCGTGACCATGATTTTACCGACAACCGTTGCATTATATTGTGTTCTATCCATACGCTCCTGATTTTCCTTACTCTGACACTGATTGATTATCTGCATACACGCTCTTCAACTAACATTCTCTTCCCGGAAACAATTCCGGAGAGGCAACCTCTTTAACGCCATCCCCCGCCAAGTGAACGATAGAGTTCAGCCAGTGCCGCAAGATGCTGGCGCCGTATATCAGCAAGAGCAAGTTCAGCCTGCAAGGCATTGGTCTGGGCTACGATAACTTCAAGATAGGTCGCCATGCCACTCCGGAAGAGCATTCCTGAGTTGGAGTGTGCAGTCTGAAGGGTTGCAACCCGTTCCGCCGCAATCAGCTCCTGAGTTTTTACCTTTTCAACTGCAACCAATGCATCGGAGACCTCTCCTACCGCTTTGAGTACGGCCTGCTTGAATGCGAATTCCGACTGATCCCGTTCTATTTTTGACTGTTCGTATTTAGCTTTCAACTGACCATGCTGAAAAATCGGCTGCAAAAGGGCGCCCTGTACAAAACCGAAGAGAGAGCCTGGAAAGGTAAACCAATCGCTTGAACGGAGTGCATTCACACCTCCTTCAGCCGTAATCGTCAGAGAGGGATAAAGGGTTGCTTTCGCTTCTCCCATATTGGCATGAGCCGCTCTTACAGCCAACTCTGCAGCCCGGACATCAGGCCGGTTCTGCAGCAGGGCAGAGGGAATGCCAGCCGGAATCGTATCAACCACCTTGAGAGTGAAAAGGGATCGGTCACGAAAAATAGTTGCCGGCATCCTGCCGCAGAGCAAACTGAGGGCATTTTCCTGCACGGCGGTTCTCTGTTCAAGCTGCGGAATCGCGAGCGCTATGGATTGTCTTGAGGCCTCCTGCTGCTGCACGGCAAGAGAGGTGAGCTGACCGGCATCATACTGAAGGCGGATCATCTGCAGCGTCGTATCGGCAAGTGCAAGGTTTTTTCTCGACATGGCGAGCTGCGCATCAAGCATAAGCAGGTTATAATACCCATCAGCCACATCTGCCACCAGTCTCGTCCTCACAGCTCTGGCAGCTTCACCTGTTTTCAGATATGAAGCGAGAGCCGATTTTTTTCTGCTGCGGATCTTCCCCCAGATATCGGCTTCCCATGAAGCGGATGCTGATGCCGTATAATTTTCAGTTGTTTTGTCCGGTTCCGCTTTTGCCTGGGGGCCATTATCAGAGGGACGGCTGAGGCTTCCGTCAACGCCAATGTTGAGTGTAGGAAGCATTCCGAGCCTTGCAGAGTTCAGGCTCTGTCGGGCGTAGTCGATATTTTTCAGTGCTACCTGCAGATCAATATTGTTCACTATCGCACTGTCAATCAACGTCCGTAATGCCTCGTCGGCAAAAAAGCTCCGGTAGGGTAACAGGGAGATGAGAGAATCCGCATTACTAACCCCGGATGCAACACCACGGTAAGCTGCAGGTAACGCCACTTCCGGTTTTTTATACTCTCCGACGGAACTGCAGGCCGCCATTGCGCTGCCCATCAACACAAGCAGGAGTACCCATACGCCATTTTTCTTCAGTTTTCTCATAGCTCAACCATTAATACATCATTACCTGTCATGATACCAGCCCGGCGCTCCCCTTTTCCCTGTTGATGACCTCTTCGAGAATCTCTCCTGCTTCAACAATGGTGCAGGCCGGCCCGGTTATCCGCTCCTGCAGGTACTGGAAGGTGACAAAGAGTACCGGAACAACAAAAATTCCAAGGAGCATTCCTACAAACATCCCGCCAATGGCCGCCGCGCCAATGGAATGGTTTCCCTGTGCGGCTGGCCCTGAAACAAAGAGGAGCGGCAGCAACCCGGCTACAAAAGCGAGCGAGGTCATCAGAATCGGTCGAAGCCTTGCCTTTGCGCCCTCAATGGCCGATGCAGAGAGCGATTTACCCGCAACCCGCCGCTGCAGGGCATACTCAACAATCAGAATGGCATTCTTGGCCAGAAGCCCGATCAGCATGATCACAGCAACCTGGACATAAATATTATTTTCGATACCCGCCAGTTTAATCCCGACAAAAACCCCAAGCAGGCCGGTCGGAATGGAGAACATCACCGCCAGCGGCAAAAGGTAACTTTCATAGAGTGCGGCAAGCAGGAAGTAGACAAACAGCAGGGAAAGCATAAAAATAAAAATCAGTCCGCCGCTCGATTCAAGCTCCTCGCGGCTCTGACCCTTCCAGTCGTAGGTAAAACCTGCAGGCAGACTGGTGCGAGAAATCTCTTCAACGGCTTTAATGGCCTGCCCCGTACTGTAACCCGGCTTGACGACGGCATTGACAGAGACCGCATTAAAAAGATTGAAATGGTCAACCGATTCCGTGCCGTAGACCCGCTTCAGGGTAATCAGCGAGGTAACCGGCACCATGGAGCCAGTGGAATTTTTAACAAAAATGCCGTTCAGGGAGGAGGCCTCTGAACGATCTGCGGCTGCAGCCTGCATCACGACCCGGTAGTACTTGCCAAAACGGTTGAAGTCTGAAGCCTGCATACTGCCATAATAGACCTGCATGACCGTCATAAGCTCTTTGACATTCACCCCAAGCTGACCAGCCTTGACATTATCCACAACAAGTTCGTACTGAGGAGAAGAGGTATTAAAGGTGGTAAATGCAAAACCGATTTCAGGTCGTTTCATCAATTCACCGATAAACCCCTGCGCAACACCATTGAACTTTTCAAGACTCCCCCCACTGCGATCCTGTAATACAAATTCAAGGCCACCCACCGTACTGAAACCAGGCACCGTTGGCATTGCAAGGGCGAAAAAAGAGCCCTCCTTGATGCTGCCCAGGCGCTGTGAAATTGAGGCCAGAATCTTCTTGATATGCCCATCTTTCCCTCGATCTTTCAGATCTTTAAGCTGAAGAAACATCAGGCCAGATGAGGGGGAGGAGCTTCTTGTCAGAATATTGATACCCGAAACCGATACCACTTTTTTCACCCCGTTCATGGAGCGCAGGATGGTTTCAGCCCTTCCCATGGCAATCTGGGTACGGGCAAGAGAGGCTCCGGGAGGCAGGTTGACGGAGACAATGACAAACCCGTTGTCTTCGTCAGGGATAAATCCGGTCGGCGTCGTTTTGAGCATCCAGACGGAAATGCCAACAATCAACGCAAGCATACCAAAGGTGATACTTTTGTTACGGATCAGAAAGATAAGGCTCCGGAGGTATCTGCTTTTCAGGGAGTCAAAACCGGCATTGAACCCGATAAAAAAGCGGTGAGCCGCCCCACCGAATTTTTTCAGCTTTTTATGTTTTGCTTCACCATCCGCATCATGCAGATTGGTAAGAAAAAGGGCGCAAAGTGCCGGACTGAGCGTCAGGGCATTGACTGCCGAGATCAGAATGGCAATCGCAAGGGTAAAGGCGAACTGCCGGTAGAAGACGCCGGTTGAACCCGCAAGAAAACCGACCGGAAGAAAGACCGATGCCATCACAAGGGTAATGGTAACAATTGCTGTGGTTATTTCCCGCATGGCCGAAACCGTAGCAACTTTGGCCGGATAGTTTTTCTGCTCCATTTTTGCATGAACCGCTTCAACAACCACAATGGCATCATCAACAACAATGCCGATGGCCAGCACCAGTCCAAAAAGGGTCAAAACATTGATGGAAAAGCCAAAGAGATTCATGAAGAAAAAGGTGCCAATAATGGCAACCGGAACGGCAATTGCAGGAATGATGGTTGAGCGCAAATCCTGCAGAAAGAGAAAAACCACAAGAAAAACCAGCAAAAAGGCCTCAATAAGGGTATGCTGAACCTGCTGGATCGACTCATCCACAACTTTTTTTGAACTGAAGGGGATGGAGTAGCTGATACCGGCTGGCAGGGAGAGCGATGCTTTTTCGAGAGCCTTGCGAAGCTCGGTTTCAACCTTGTTGGCATTTGAGCCCGGAGCCTGATAGACCGCAAGCACCACAGCAGGCTCTCCGTTTGCCCTGGTATTGACCGTATAGCGGTAAGCGCCGAACTCTACCCGTGAGATATCGCCAAGTTTAAGCAGTGATCCATCGGAGTTTGCCCTGATCACAATATCTTCATAATCACCGGGAAAAGCATTCTTTCCCTTATACTTCATCACGTACTGCATAGACTCGCCGCTGTTCTCGCCAAAGGATCCCGGAGCGGCCTCAAGGTTCTGGCTCTGAATGGCTGCCGATACCTCCTGCGGCGTCACCTTGTAGGCAGCCATTTGCTCCGGACGGAGCCAGATCCGCATGGAGTAGTCCATATTGCCATACACCGAAACCTGACCTACACCCGGAACCCTTGCCAGATCATCAACAATGTTGATTTTGGCATAATTCTGCAGAAAAATCTGATCATACTGTTTGGAACTGCTCGCCAAATTGATCAGCATAATCTGGCTGTTCTGGCGCTTGATCGTCGAAACACCGATCTGAACAACCTCTGCAGGCAGTCGGCTGGTAGCCTGCGACACCCGATTCTGCACATTCACAGCCGCCTGGTCTGGGTTGGTTCCCTGTTTGAAAAAGACCGTGATGGAAAGGGAGCCATCGTTGGCTGAAGTCGAGGTCATGTAGGTCATGTTTTCGACCCCGTTGATCGACTCTTCAAGCGGTGGAGCCACAGAAACGGCCAACGGTCTCTGCACTGGCGCCAGGGTAGCTTGCCGTAACCGAAACACTCGGAGGAGCAATATCGGGAAATCGGGTAATGGGCAACTGGTTCATGCCCACCACTCCAAGAATGATCAGAATTACCGAAATAACAGTAGCCAGAACTGGCCGGGAAATAAATCGTTCAAACATGTCAATACCTGCGTTTAGCTTTCCCCTCTCTGTGCGGAAAAAATATCTCTCGACCCATTAAACTCTTGCATTACCGGGAAGCTGCTGAAAGCTGATCACTTCTTGATTGGCTTGATGAGTGCCCCATCCTGTAATTTTTCAATTCCGGCTGTAACAATAACATCCCCCTGTTTCACGCCTGAACTCACGATATAATTGTTGCCACTCTTTGCCGAAACAACAATCACCCGCTTCGTCACCTTGTTATCCTTTGCAAGCTGAAAAACAAAGACTTTGTCCTGCAGCTCAACGGTAGCAGCCTGCGGAACCAGCAGCACATTACGTGAAAGCGATTCGATGACCACCTTGCCGGTATTGCCTGACCGAAGCACCCCTTCCGGATTGCGAAAAACCGCCCTTATCCTGACGGAGCCTGTTGCCTGATCAAACTGGCCGCTTATAGTACTGATGGCTCCTTTTTCCGAAAACGTGCTGCCATCTGCCATAATCAGCGAAACCGGTGAAACTTGCCGAACTTTTTCCTGTAATGTCACTCCGGGATAGTATTGACGAAAACGCATAAAAGCAATTTCGCTCATACTGAACGAAGCATAGATCTCACTGACGTCGCTCAGAAGCGTCAACCACTCACTCTGGTTTTGACTGAGCAGACTGCCAATCCTGAAAGGGATTTTACCGATATAACCACTTACCGGAGCCTTGATAACCGTATAACCAAGATTAACGGCTGCAGAACGGGCGCTGGCTCTCGTCTGCTCAACAGCAGCAAGTGAGGCCTGATAGTTTGCCCGCGCAATTTTAAGCTGAATATCCGAGATCACCTTGTTCTGAACCAGCGGCAGCAGTTTTTCGACCTCAAGCTTTGCAACAGCCAGCCCAGCTTCAGCGGCATGTTGAGCTGCAAACGCACTGTTATACTGCTCGCGGTAAACCCGGTCATCAATTTTAAAAAGAGGCTGCCCTGCTTTTACAGATGCCCCTTCATCAACATATATTTTCTGAAGCGTACCATCGAGTTGCGGACGAATTTCAACATTGACCTTTCCTTCAAGAAGAGCTGAATACTCCTCTTTCACACTCGCGTCAGAGGTGCTGAGCGTCATAACCGGTAAGGCCGGAGTTCCCTGCTTCATGGGATCTTTACCACCTCCTCCCGATCCACAACCGGAAAAAAACAGCGGTACGCACATGCCGATCAAAACCGGAATACGAAAAAATCTTTTCATCAAATATGTACTCATCATCTTTTATTAATTATCCATCTGAACCAATATCTGCCTCATCACTTTTTACATGCCGGAACATCCTGCTCCGGAAGGCTGCCGGCATCATGCCAGTCTGAACCTTGAAAAAACGGCTGAAGTAAGCCTGATCGCTGAAACCAAGCTCAAAAGCGATCTCCTTGAAACTTTTTCTGCCATACGCGATCTCCCTCTTGGCCTCAAGAATAAGCCTGATATGCAAGATACGAGTCAACGTCAGATCGAATTTTTGGTGAAGAATTTCGTTGAGTCGTTTTGGAGTAATACCGAGTGCCGAAGCATAAAACCCGGCATGACGCTCCTTGCGGAAATTTGCTTCCAGCAACTCAAACAGCAAGCTCATGCGTTGACCGGCCTTGTCAAGCGCAAAAGCAGATTCATGATGGATTCTTGCAATCTGAAGCAGAAAAACCTTGAGATAACAGCGCAGAATGAAAAAGTCCTTCTTCCCCTGGCATTCAAGAGCCATAAGCCCTGCCAACTGAAGAAGCACTCCATGCTCACTCTCGCCTATCCTGACCCCGCTGTTCATGAAAGGATTAAACAACACCCGGAGTTGCGGGTTCATGATTGTACTGAACATCTCAAGCGAAAAAACAATAACATAACCTGATGGAGATGGCCCCTCATAGGCATGAACCTGACCGGGAGCCATAAAATAAACAAGACCCGATTCGACAGGATAGGGTTCAAAATCAATATAATGAGCCACACCGACCGAAGAGGTAAACCAGAGAATCTCAAAAAAATCGTGACGGTGATTTTCACGAGCCAGTTCAAACCCTGAATCTTCGATATCGACAATCCCGAAAAACGTATTTTCAAGTCGTGCTACCGGTATGTCACGAGAAACCTCTATCACACTCAACTCGCCACAAATAAATTACGCTCCTTTTGCAATCACCTATCTCTTTGTACAATCATAACATCAGATTAACAACATAAGTTGCTGAAAGTTGCATAACGATAGACAATCTTCCAGAAAATTTGGATTATTTGCACATTTCTCAACTAACCACAACCCCTTCGCTCAAGCTCCAGCAGAACCATTTTCAACTGGAGTCCGCCACGATAGCCAGTAAGTGCACCCTTACTGCCAATAACCCGGTGACAGGGTATGAAAAGAGGAATTGGATTTTTGTGGTTCGCCATCCCCACCGCCCTCGCTGCATGGGGATTTCCTGAAGCGAGGGCGATATCCTGATAGGTCGCCGTTGATCCATAGGAAATAGTGCGGAGATTCTTCCAGACACGCTGCATAAAAGGTGTTCCTGAAGGGGCAAGCGGAAGCGTAAAATCTTTCAACTCTCCCTGAAGATAGGCATTCAACTGTCGGAAAGCCTGCGTGAGCAGTTCCGTTTCCCCGACTGCTGCTTGTTGCGGCACAATCTCATCAGCAAAAAAAAGGTTCGTTATCGCACCATCAAGCTCGGCTACTGCAACCCTGCCGATAGTGGTCTGCTGAAAAGAGATAATCATGGTTTTATGCGCTTTTTTCCGGTAAAGCTGCAGATAACGATTTTACGATCTCTGTTTTTTTAAACCCGTTGTAGGCAAAGGTAATGCCAATAGCAAAAGCCATTGCTCCAATACCGAGAAGAACATTAAAAAAGGGCGGAGCCGTCAGTGCAAGCCGAACAACCACTGTGGCGACAGCAAAGCCAGAGTTGCGAAAAAGGATTTCATAGCTTGAGCTGTAGCGTAAAGAAACCAGCACCAACAAGACATCACTGAAAACAAGAACCGTGTAGAAAATGGCAAAAAAATCAAATATCGGCTTAAATGAGAGGTAAAAGAGGAGATCAGTGATACCAATTCCGATAAAAGTGATTAAAAGCAAAAGCGAAACCAGCTTTTTTGATGCAATAAAATCTGCTGTCGAAACAGAGCTTTGTGTAATGACACGATGTTGCTGAAGTTTGTAATAAAGGCCGAGGAGGAGAAAAATCAGAAGACCACCGCCAGCATTGGAAAGAATGTGCAGTACAGGTTTTGATGTCTCCACCCACACCAGAGGTTCGTTAAAGTGGATAAATTCCTCAAACGATTGCCGAAGCAGAATAAGCGAAAGAATTTCAAACTGCTTGCCAACCGAATCTGAAAGCGAGTTCGCAAGACTGAAAACCAAGCCAAGAACTTCAAGGCCAAGCAGCATGGAAAAGGCTATATTAATTGCGTAATAGTGGCTCGACGGCACCATCAATGCAAGTTCCTCCGGCAGCCATCCCTGACGACGAAACTCTATGAGGAAGAGAGCCGCGAGAAAAGCAATAATCAGAACATTCGCAGCAGTTCGCTTCGTCTGCTTATGCTCCCAGAAATGCTCAAGTGAATCAAAGATGCGATCAACTCTACCAAGTAAAATGGTCATAATGTCTTCTTGTGTTGAAGAGGAGAAAGAGGAATCTGTTTTGGCCAGCGACAACGGTTCCTCTATCTATTGTCCTCACAAGTTATCACTTGAACTGTTCTTTCTTCAACTCAGAAGAGAGATGTTGCCGTTTTTTTACAAACAGGCCACTTGACCCAATAGCTACAGTTATAACAGAATAATGCATTTTCTACCCACCGCATGACAGACGACCACAAGATAAATTCACAGCAAACAGTATATTGCGGGAAAAGTTACTGTTGGAAAATGATCATTGACACGGCATAACCATTCAATGGCCCCAATGATAATCTTCAAAGCCTGGATAAAAAACTCTAAGGAGGAAAAAATGAGCAATGCAGCGAAAAGTGTTTTCGTATTTGGAATTTATGAGCTGCTTATGGGCTGCGGCCTCATGGTAATGCCCAACCCCATTTTGATGTTTTTTGGTTTTGCCGCCACAGGTGAAGTCTGGATTCGAGTCACAGGATTCTTCGCCTGCCTCCTGGCTTTTTACGACTTTCAGGCAGTCCGCCAGGAGATGACCGAGTTTTTCCACTGGACAGTCTATGCCCGCGCATCAGTCATTCTTTTTTTTACCGCCTTTGTTTGGTCTGGCCTTGCAAGTCCCATGCTCCTTCTCTTTGGGGTAATCGATCTGCTCGGGGCAATCTGGACGGCTCTTGCACTGAGAAAGAAATAACCTGAAAAGCCGGTTTATTTTTTCGCAACTCAAACGGCCAGAAAATCCAGGACGATGATGCTTGTCTTTCAGAAACAACGTTCCTGATGATAGGCTCTATTTCCCGTTCGCCAGGTTCCATTGGATACTCTTCGTTAAAATGGTGCCCCGCTGCTAAAAATCCTGAAGAGCTCTATCTTCTTGATATTAAAGGAGAAACGCATTTATAGTGTATATTGTTTTTGTTTTTACGAGATATATTCATACATTGGAGTATATAAAAAAAATAATGCCTATGATTCACCCGATAGATCGATCACTCATCTACTCCGTAAACCGCTCATTAAAGCATTACGACGATACATCCTGTACTGGCGTTTTTCCTTTTCTTGTCGTCAAGCGTTTTAACAAAACCTTCAACACCATTCTCCGAACCCACATATGATCAACAAACAAGGTATCAAGAGACACCTTGCAAGTTTGTAATAGCATATACAGGCACTTTTTCTTGCCGATATGATTCTGAATTAATGCTATCGAGCTCCTTTTAAACATGATAAGTCAAGCGGTAAGATAGATATCAGCTTGGAAATCACACAGGAGTTGCTGTACCGCTTTTGATAACTTTAATTTGAATATAGCCTTGTGGTATATTCACACATATTCAAAGAACCAATCATAACGAAAAATTAATGACTGCATTATCCAACCATAATATTTTTCTTGCCAACAAGATTAGTCGAAAGTATTTCAATCAAGCAATCTTGTTGTTCTTCTTTTTCGTCACCTCACTGATTCCATCCCAAAACATTGCTCTTGCTGCAAACAGGGTGACAACTGATTATGTTATTACCCATAAAAACCATGCTGACTCAAAAGCCGCAGAATATGCTATTCCAGCCAATGTCATATTAGCTATAGCTCTTGTTGAGTCGGGTGCCGGTACCTCACGGGTTGCAACAAAATTAAACAATCACTTCGGGTTAACAGGAAAAAACAACGCTTCATGGAAATCTCAATACAAGCAGTATCAAAATACCGAAGAGTCCTATGATCACTTCTGCAAGTTCATTGCAAAAAAAGTATTTTACGATAAGCTGAAGCAAGGAGCAGAACCGGAACAATGGATAACTGCAATCAGTAAGACAAACTATGCCGGAAATGCCGGAGTCTGGAAAAGAACAGTTCTTGGAGCCTTGAATGCTATCAAAACTATTTAATATCCCCCTATAAAGCAGTTTCATTAACCAGGAAATGAGCGTCCTTCCCTTGGTTTAATAGAATCCCCCGTCGCTTGCAGCGGGGAATTCAACCCCAATTCGTTTTCCGCCAAGCAGTACATCATCTCAGCAGTCCCCTTCATCGGTCACCATTACTGCCCGAATACAACAATCCGATTTGAGGTGACGTGTCACTCACTTTATTCATGGAGGGGCGGTTCCATCAAATGTACGGCATCGAGTGAGATTCTCAAGGAACCACATATTACGGTGCCAGTCATGGCCGTCATAATTTGTTCAGGTAATGAGACGAGTTAAGTAAATTTACGAATGCTCAAACGGAGAAATCCGGAATGGCACGAAGGAACGGAATAAACAGAAAATGACTTCACAATAAAAAGTGAACTGCTTTACAAACACCCAAAAAATCTCATAATCGGTAGGGGGAACACAACGTGCCGAACTATTTCTTCAGAAATAAAATACACCTCTCGCTGCTTTCCGCGATTGGAGCAGCAAGCTGGTCTGTTTATTTCGATATCCCGGTTAATGGATGGGCTGTTTTGACCGTCTTTCTGCTGACCTTTTCGATCTATCAGGACAATCGGCTTACCGATGATGTTGAAGATACGACGAATGACCCTGATGGTCTGAAAAACGCCCGGAAAAACGAAACGCTTATCACCTATGTCACCTTCTACCTGCTCTCCTTTATCTCACTCGTTATCGCCTTCCAATTCGGACAACAGGCATTCTATACAACGGCACTGATCATTCTGATCGGATTTCTTTATAACCATAAATGCTTCCCGGCGTTGCTCTCCCGTCGTTTGAACGGTGCCCGGCGCCTGAAAGATATCTACGTCGTCAAAAACATCACCCCTCCGCTCGATTGGGCCACCGCCATCATCTTTCTTCCCCTCTTTTTTGAGGGTCAGACACTTTCACCGAAGGCCTGGATTTGCTGGGGTTATCTCTTTATCTGCGCATTCTTTATCGAGGTCATGTGGGACATGCGCGACCGCCGGGGCGATCTCTCAAGCGGCATCAAAACCATAGCCAACACCTTTTCCTTTCTGCATACCAAACAGTTCCTCATCATCACGAGCGTGATCTCCGGAGCCGTGCTGTTCTTGTTTACCTTCACGAACATCCTTCCGGGATCCACCTATTTCCTGCTGGCAAATAACGCTGCCGTGATCGTCATCGCCAGTATGTACCAAGAGAACAAAGAGTCGTTTATGCGGAAGATCAGTGACGTAACCATTCTCCTCGCAACTGTTCTGTTCCTCTCCTTTGGCCTGATCGCCTTTTATTCGAGATAACGCTTTTCGTTTCTCATCAACTTTTTTAAGTTTCTCTGTATCCTGTCGGGCAACGTCAGTGTAGAAAAGCGTATACCCCATTACTCAAGACCAAGCAGGTTATTGATATCTGATTTTTTGAGAACCGTGGTTTTACTCTCCTCAACTTGCTGAAGAGAATGCTGTAAATGCTCAACGACCTTTGGGTCCGAAAAATACCGGTTGATGTCGCTCATTTTCCGGGCAGGAATAATTTCAAAGGTTTCGCTCTTCCCGCACTGGATAATTACCCGTTCCTTGTTTGCGATATCAAGGTATTTCCGAAGGTTACGCCTCAACTCTGTAGTGCTTATTGCTATCGATTGTTCCTCTTTATGTATCACCATAGCGTACAAAACATCAGTAAGATAGTTGTATGCCGGATAACCACCCTCATGTCATGACGCGACCTGCGTTGTCATTCAATAATTATAATCAGTTTTCAGATGGGGATCCGGCATAACCGAAGCTGATGCGTTGCATCTACAGAAGATTCTGAGACCTGAAAACGTTTTCAACGATAGCGCGGGCGGCTTTTCCTGTAGGATGCTCTCCGCCGGTGATGTTGCAGGCAAACACGTACTCGACTCCCCCACTTTCGAGAAAGCCGACAAACCATCCGAGCTCTTCTTTGCCGTCAGCACTCTTGCCTGATCCGGTCTTGCCATAGAGTTTCCCTTTTGGAGTTTCTGCTACCAGCATGACTTCACGAAGTGTTTTCACATGCTTTCCGGAAAACGGCAGCCTGCCGTCAAGCAGTTTGTTTAATAACGCGACCTGCTCTTTGGCGCTGATGAGCATTCCGGTTTTTCCTTTCCGGGGAAGCCAGAAAGTATCGATCCCCGCAGAGATATCCCCGTTTCCATAGCCGATCCGTTCGATATATGTCTTCATCCGTGCAGGCCCGATAGCTCTTGCCAGCGCCTGAAAAGCAGGCACTGCCGAAACCCGGAACGCCTCACGAAGAGTTAAATCGCCATTCCATGCATCGATATCCCGATGCACACCATCCCATGTATACCAGGGATCATCGGCTCCCTTGATCAGGCCGAGCTGCAAGCCGATAAGAGTATTATAAATCTTGAATGTTGAGCAGGGAGACATTCGCCGAGCGCTGAGTGCCGGATTCACATCGGTCACAGCACCGGAGGAGCGGTTAACGATCACCAGCGCCGTATCCAAGGCGCCGAAAAGCGTTCTGTCGATCTCCTGCGCGCCCGAACGCGTCGGCACGCCAAAGAAAAGCAGCAATAATATCAGTAGTTTCATTCTCTTTTAACTCCCAAAATGGTATCGGTTTACTCTGAATAAATTCACAAAAAAATAACAAAACGGTAAAATCGATTCAGGATGAAATAATAGCTGTTTTTGCGAAATGATTTACACGTTATCTTTAGCGAAAAAATAATGGCCCTCTTTTTCCAAAATCGGGCAGATCAGTCTTAACAGTCTTCAATGACAGATTATGATAACATTAAGTGATCTGGGCTTTGACGTGTGGTTCGAAGCACATATCGATGACATCCGCCATGAGGGTCAGAACATTGCACGCATAACAGCCGTTGATCGCAATTCTTACCTTGTCAGGAATGAAATCGGTGAGATTCCTGCCGAACTTGCGGGAAAGTTCTCTTTCCAGGTTGAGTCATCGGTTGAGCTGCCCTGTGTCGGCGACTGGGTCAGTGTGCAGTATCATAATGAGGGCACCCTGGCAATCATCCATGGGCTCTTTCCACGAAAAACGTTTTTACGCCGGAAGCGTGCCGGCATGGAAGTGGAATACCAGATGATTGCAGCCAATATTGATCTCGCATTTATTGTCCAGTCCTGTCACTTTGACTTTAATCTGGCGAGACTGAACCGCTATCTGGTCATGGCGGCTGACGGGCATGTTGAGCCAATTATCATTCTTGCCAAAACGGATCTGATCTCCGACGCTGAACTGCAGGAGAAGCTTTCGGCTATAAAAGAGGCTGGAATCACGACAAGAATTATCGCACTCAGTAATCTGACCGGCGCTGGATATGACGAATTCCGGGAGGTATTGTTTCCAGGAAAAACCTGTTGCCTGCTTGGTTCGTCGGGAGTCGGCAAAACGACGATGATCAATCACCTGACTGGACGGAATGATCTTGATACCAAAGCGGTCAGTGGAACGGGAGAAGGCACACATACAACGACGCGTCGGCAGCTTATTGTGCTTGACAATGGCGTTATGTTCATCGATACGCCCGGAATGAGAGAGTTGGGCCTTCTGGGCGCCGGTGAAGGAGTCAACAAGGGGTTTGAAGATATTATTGAGCTTGCCGGGGCCTGTCGCTATGCCGATTGCAGCCATACACAGGAGTCAGGATGCGCGGTTCTTGCTGCAATTGCAGGTGGAGAGTTGAGTGAAGAGCGCTATGCAGGCTATCTGAAGCTCCGGAAAGAGTCAGAACACTATGAGATGTCCTACCTGGAGAAGCGGAAAAAGGATAAGGCATTCGGACGCTTCATCAAGACAGCAAAGAAGAATCTGAAAAGATGAATGAGCTGGATCGGACAACCGACTCATGCGAATGGGTTTCAATCCCCGCTGCTACTCACCTTACCGATAAGCATAAATCCTACAAATAAAACAGTGTATCAAATGATCATAAAGAACACTTCCGAAATTGACGCAATAGTTGAAAAGAAAGCCCTCTGCAGGGCTCTCTTTTCAACGGAGTGCAGATTTACTTGAACCTGAAGTTTTTGGCTTCGGCCTGGGCCCTCAGATTTTTGAGAATGACTGAGCCGAGGCTCTGTTCACCAGCATTTTGTTTCTGTTTCTGCAGGATATAGGCATCCCGTTTCCGGCTCAGTTCTGTAATCTGCGCTTTCACCTCTTCCCGCTCTCTCTTTTTTTGCTGAACATAGCCGTTCAGTTGACCGGTGTTCATCTTCCGCAGCTCTTCCGGCAGTTCTTCCTTCTTGAGCTGACCGGTTGTTATTTTTTTCTCTTCCACTGCATCGACCAGATCCCACTCCGAAGCCTTGTAAAGACTCGATCCTTTTGAGACACTCCTTGCTGCCGAAACGGGTGCGGAAAGTTTTGCAGCGTTCGCGTCCTGCTGCGACTGGCGGGCAATGCTCTCTTTTCCAGCCTTGCCATAGGGTACATAGGTGCTGTTGATCCGGCTGTTCAACAGTACCAGATCATGATCATAAGGTGTCGGAATACCTCCTGCATCCCTGTCGCTGTCGATGGCAAAGTAGCTGCCACCACCCAAAACGGCCCCTCTCTGCCAGAATGATCCGATACCTTCACGGTAGTCCCCACAGTAGATGGTGTTGACCACGATATCCTTTCCGGCAGCCCACCGGCAAGCCACATCGTAATCAATCGATCCCTGGTTGAACGGTTCATTACCCGCAATGAAAATCATTTTCAGACCTTCCCGGGAACTATTCCACTGCAACTGGTTCAGGCTGCTGCCGATAACATGCCCGCAATACTCCGAACCGCCGTTGGTGTCGAGAGAGAAAAGCGCTTCGGAAAGCAGGTCGAGGTTTTCCGTAAACGGAGTCACCTGACGGATATATCCCGACGTTGCCGGAAGGTTGTTGTTGCCATATTCATAGAGCGCGACCTCAAGCCGAATGTTTTCGCCCCGTTTATGCATTCTTGAAAGTTCGTTGACGATCTGCCATAACTGGCTCTTTGCCTGATTGATCAGTCCGTCCATACTGTTGCTGGTATCGAGCAGCAAACAGAGCTGAACAAGCCTGTAATCACGAGGGCATTTTTGTTCAACCAACCTGAGATTGTCGTACTGCCGTGCATAACCCTCCATGGCCTTCCTCAGCGAGAGCGCCTGCACTCCCCTGACCTCAGCATTGTCTGAACCGGCTATAGTTTTTGCTTCAAGAGATGTTGTTCCGGTGGCTGCGCAGACAGCAACAAGCAGTGGCAATAATTGTTTCTTCATGATAATCACACGATTGCAGTTGAGAATCCTTCCGTTCAGATTAATGACGATATCCCCATTCATTTCTTGCACTCTCCTCATAAAACCCGGAATAAGCGTCTGTACTTCTTCTGGATTTCGTATCATGTCTCTGAAAGAGAGGAAAACATACCATCCTGCAAAGGAAAATAAGTGGCGCACGATGCAACACCTCACTGACAAAAATACCGGGCATCCTCAATGGCTGTTATAGAAAATGTTCCTCATATCGGGGATGTTGTCTGTGCGATTATTGAAAAGGAAGGTTTGTTTCTTGTCGCACAACGTCCCGAAGGGAAGTCGATGGCATCCCTGTGGGAATTTCCCGGCGGCAAGGTAAACCAGAATGAAACGGAAAAAGCTGCCCTGCAAAGAGAACTTCAGGAAGAACTCGGTGTGACGGTGAACATCATTCAGCGCCTGACCCCTTGTTTCCACACCTACCCTGATTTTTCCCTGACGCTTATACCGTACCGATGCCTGTTGTATGGAGAGGAGCCCAGGGCGCTTGAACATCAAGCACTCCGTTGGATAACTCCTTATGAAACAGGCTTGTACAACTTTCCCGATGCCGATGTGCCGATACTCGAAGAGTACCTTGCACAAATCAGATCGTCCTGAAATAGGCTGGAACGTTGAGCAAAAACGGTTAAATCATTCGATCTCCCCCTGTGTTGTCAACACATATACGAAATTTTTACCCGTAATAGCTCAAGAGAAATGACTGAAAAAGTCAAGTACAGGAAGGCCAGTATTCCTTACATGCTTTGGTTTTTCTTTTTACTGTGATACTTTTAAGACATCTGTTTTACAGATTTTTTGTTTTAACCTTAATTACCCCTCGGAGGATCATTATGCGGATTAAATTTTTTCTGATGTTTTTGTTTCTTTTTTCAATCTCTGTTTTTTCTCAAGGATTCGCCGAAGAGAAACCTCGTCTTGGGGTATTGAGATTCACAAACCACACCTCTGCAGGATGGTGGGAAGGGAGTGTGGGAACGGATCTGCAGGATATGCTCATTGCAGAACTGGCATCGACGAACAGTTTTCGAGTACTCGAAAGGAGAGAACTTGACGCTGTTCTCAATGAACAGGATCTGGGTGATTCCGGAAGGGTAAATCCCAGAACAAGGGCACGATTAGGGAAAATTACCGGTGCCAAGTATCTGGTCGCTGCTACACTTTCAGCCTTTGAACAGAACACAAGCGGTGGCGGAGGGGGACTCTCTTTTGGTGGTATCAGTTTGGGAGGCAGGCAGGACAAGGCCTATATGGCTGTCGACCTTAAAGTGATTGATGTTGAAACAGGCGAAATCTATGATGCCCGGACTGTAGAGGCCACATCAAAATCCAGTGGTATCAGCGTAGGTGTACACCGTGGAGGCTTTGGCGGTAACCTTGGCCAGTATCAGAATACTCCTGTAGGGAAAGCAATCAGGGCTTGTATCATGGAAATAGTCGAGTACCTGGAGTGCTCTCTGGTAGAAGGAAAGGATAGTGGTTGCATGGACGAGTATAGATCGAAGGAAAGATCCAGAAGAGAAAAGACCAAAGGTTCAATTCAACTAGATTAACTGACAGTATTGACAAGGGGGCGGCTCATGAAGTACGCCCCCTTGCATCTGCATTGAATGATTGCCCTGCCTGAAACCGCTGATGTTATGAACTTCCGTATTACCAGAATCCATCAGTTACATGACCTCTTTTTATAGTTTTATGGCTGCTTTTTCGATGAGGATTTATCCGGCTCGAATTCAAGTATGACTGAGTTCATGCAGAAGCGCTTTCCCGTTGGAGGCGGCCCATCGTCAAAAACGTGACCAAGATGTGCTTTGCAGCGTCCGCAAACGACCTCTGTCCGCTCCATACCAAAAGAGGAGTCTTTCCGATAGAGAACACTGTTTGGGCGCAGGGTTTCAAAAAAGCTGGGCCAGCCGCAGGTAGTGGCAAATTTGGCGTCGGAGCGAAAAAGCATATTGCCACATGCTGCACAGAAGTAGCTTCCCCGCCCCTCATAATCCCAGTATTTTCCTGAAAATGCCTGCTCGGTTGAACCGTGGCGAGCCACCTCATATACTGCCGGAGAAAGCACCTCCTTCCAGATGGCATCAGAAAGATTGAGGCTGGTTGTATCGGTACGCGAGTAATAGGGATTGGCCGGATGTTGCTTTTCAGTCATGGCTTTGGGTTTTTCAGTTATTGTTGGGGGCGCGGCCCCATTGCATGCCGACAGTGTAACAATAGTCATCAGAATGAAAAGAGTCGTTCGTGCCAGGCGTCGAAATATCTGGTTCACTGCTGATGTTGACACACCAAGCTGACGAGCCGTCTCAGCATATGATAATCCAAACTCCCTGATAAATTTCACCGCGAGTTCCTTTCGCAATGCCGTACACTCATCTCTTTTACTGCCGGACTCCATCAACTGCAATGCAACGCCACATTCTCCGCATCTTTTACGAAGCTCTTCAGCAGCATCCTGACTGAAATTCGACGCTGGTATAAGAGCCTTTACGGAATCATCTGCCTGGTCAAGTATCTCCCTGACAAATGCACTGCTACCGAGAATCCGCTCGTCGCCGAATTGCTTTTCTCCGCGCTGCCTCAGCGATTTCACTTCCGACCACCCTCCGGTTGAACGAATCAGCCCTCCACCGGTTAACTCAGGCTGCTCTCCTTTTCTGCTCTCCGCTTCAACAAAGAGTCGATATGCCTCTCGGGCCATCCCCTCCTTTTCCCCAAAAAAGCGCAGCACAAAGTCGCTCTCCTGCCACTCATGGTTGCACTGCTTCATGATGACCGCATGACCACTCCACCGATGCTGGTCGAGTTCCTCCAGGGAATGCACAATTCCTGCCCTCAACGGGTTAAGATGAATATAGCTGACCAACCGCACAAAGTAGGGCTCCTCCTCACAGACGATCGATTTATATCGGTTTTGAAAGAGATGACCATACCTCTTGTGGCGACGATTGTACACTGTTGCATAGCCACTCAGAAGCTTGCGCATAAATGACGATAAACCCTCCTCACTGCTCTTAAGCAGGATATGGGCGTGATTGATCATCAATGCCCATGCGTAGATCTCCGTGCCTGTTGCTTTTGCCAGCCTGCCCATGCGAAGGACAAATTGATCACGATCGGTGTCATCCATGACGATTCGACACCCCTCAATACCCCGCACCATCACATGATGGAGAGTTCCGGGTGCATCAAGTCTTGCTCCACGCGGCATGTTACCTCCCCTTTTGAGTTGCTGAAAATTATCCGAAATTTAACTAAATATTTGAATAAGTACCAAATATCAACAACGTCCCCCACTTTTTAGAGTGGGATCATCGACGGATTTTTTTGTAGATCTTGTTCAGGATTTTTTCAAAATTAATGACTGATTTTTGGCGCGTCCGGACGGGAATGTCATCACAGGTATCTTCTGGAATGCCGCTCTGAACGGGATAAATGAGGATAAAGCTGTTTTTCTGGAAATACCTGTTGAGATAGAGCGGTATCTTTGCCATCCTGGCGTGATAGGAGATGTTGTTCTTCCGGCTCATGACGATAATAAGGTTATCGTCTTTTTTTATCTCATTTGAGAGCACAAGAAAATCAGCCCACTCCTTGAACATCTTGTACTCGGCATGAACAATGCTCTCTCTATAAGCCTCCTTCAGATAAGCAATAGTCTGACGGGATGCATAGATGACCATCCTGCTGCCGGTGTTTTTTATGATATTGATGACGCTCTGCATCCACAATACAAAACCAACCTCATTTTCTGCTCCTACAGGAATTACGATAATGGTTCGTTTGATGGTGGCAAGGGGCTGAACCGATCTGTAGATAAAAGTGGTGACATTACAGCGTCGGAGAATGCTTTCCGGTGAACTGCCAAAAAAGCTGTCCATGAGGCTCTGCTTATGATGAAGGCCTATAATCAGTTCGTTAATTTTCTGTTCTCTGATAACGCCAGCAATACCATTGAGTATATCGCTGTCATAACGAAGCAAACCCGTCAGCTTGTTATCAGTGGATGATGCGGCAACTGCAGCCTTTTCAAGAATTTTTCCCGCACGTTTTTCCTGCGTCTCATCGGGCATGCTGTTATCGGCGACATGCATGGCATAGATACCCTTGCGGTTTTTGACAGATGTTACGGTTACGCTGAGATTGACCAACTCATCAACCGTGCTGATGTCGTTCATATAAATCAGTATACGCTCATCAGCGGCAAGCACTCCGGGTTCTGGAACATCATCTGCCGCTTCGGCAAGGGCAATGTTCTGCGCCCCTTTCTCCCCAACTATGGTTGCCAGCGTGCAGGTTAGCAGAATAAAGAGAATCGTGCCGTTGAGCACGCTTTCATCGAGCAGTCTGACAGGAGCGCCAGTAATGCTATAGCCAATGATAATATTGTAACCAATCAGGACGGTTGCCAGTGCGAGTGCGGCATGTGCGCTGATCAGTCCAAAAATGAGTCTGCGCTGGTCAAGGGAAAAGCCGAAGAGTTTTTGGGTAATCCAGGCTGAAAGATATTTGGCCACCGTAGCAGCAATGGTGATGACCACAGCAACTTCAATGGTTTCATAACCCTTGAAGAAAGCCTGAATATTGATCAGCATACCAACCCCGATCAGAAAAAAAGGAATAAAGATGGCATTGCCGACAAACTTGATGCGGTTCATGAGCGGTGATGTCCGCGGGATGAGGCGGTTCAGGGCAAGACCTCCAAGAAATGCCCCGATAATAGCCTCAACACCTGCGGCCTCGGCAAGAAAGGCGCTGAAAAAGACCATCGCCAAAACAAAGAGGTACTGTTGCACGCTGTCGTCAAAACGCTTGAAAAACCATCGGGCTATAACGGGAAAGAGCAGGATGACAACCAGACTGAAGAGCGTTATACCGATAAGAAGTCGTATCCAGAATGCGGCAGTCAACTCCCCTTCCGAGAGTCCGACAACAACTGCAAGCACCAGAAGAGCAAGAGTGTCGGTGATAAGTGTGCCACCGATTGCTACATTGACCGCCTTGTTTTTGGCTATGCCAAGCTTGCTGACAACCGGGTAAACAATGAGCGTATGAGAGGCAAAGATACTGCCGATAAGGATGGATGAAAGCAGGGAAAAATGGAGAATATAGAGCGCTACAACAATACCGAGTACAATGGAGATAAGGAAAGTATAAAGTCCAAACAGGATACTTTTGCTGCTGTTTTTGCGAAAATCGGCAACATCTATCTCAAGGCCTGCAAGAAACATGATGTAGAGCAGACCCACCGTACCAAAGAGGATGATACTGCTGTCACGAAGCATCAGATTCAATCCATGAGGGCCAATGAGCGCTCCGGCAAGGATAAGAGTGATCAGGCTTGGAATTTTCAGCCGGCTGAGAAGAAAGGGAGCAAACAGGATGATAAGGAGCAGCAGCGAAAACTGTAATACCGGATTTTTCAAGGGCAGTGATATATCTATCAGGCTCATCAACACCATCGTTTACAATCCAGAAGTTAATCACGGGCCCGTCGGCACTTTTTTGTGAAATATGCATATCTTTTCAGTTGAACACAAACCGGCCGCATCTCTCTTTGGCCTCAACTTCAACAACCCGGCCTCCTGTAACCTTTTTCCTGCAAGAAAACAATGCACTGGATCTATCTGATTATGGCGATTTTGTTTGAAGTATCCGGCACCACCTGCATGAAAATATCTGACGGATTCAGTAAACTTGCACCAACGCTTTTTATCTTTATTTTTTACGGGCTGAGTTTTACCTTTCTTTCGCTGGCGCTCAAGGTACTTCCCATCGCCCTGACCTATGCAATCTGGTCAGGAATTGGAACGGCAGCAATTACCGTTATCGGAGTCATCTGGTTCGGTGAAGGTATAAACGCCATTAAACTCGCATCCCTGCTGCTGATTATTATCGGCGTTGCAGGGTTGCATTTCAGTCAAGAGGTTCACTAACGCATGAAACAGTTGATCAATCCTCTCTATAAAAAAATAGTCGTCAAAGTCGGCACCAACGTCATTACCACAAAAAAAGGCGAACTTGACCTTGAAATTCTCCAGCAGCTTACCACCCAGATTGCGGAACTGCAAAAACAGGGAATTCAGATCATTCTCGTCTCGTCGGGAGCTGTCGGCGCCGGACGCTCGGTGGTCAAACTCTCCGGAACCATCGCGCCGGTTGCGGCCCGCCAGGTACTTTCCTCTACAGGCCAGATCAAACTGATCAGCAGCTACAACGAGCTCTTTGCAAAGCACGGGCTGATCACCGCCCAGATTCTGGTCACCAAGAGCGATTTCAGCGACCGCCTGCACTATCTCAACATGCAGACCTGCTTCAGCTCCCTTCTGCAGCAAAACATAATCCCCGTTGTCAATGAGAACGATGCCGTGTCAGTGACCGAATTGATGTTTACCGACAATGATGAGCTCTCCGGCCTCATTGCATCCATGATGGATGTTGAGGGCTACATCATTCTCTCGCATGTTGATGGCCTTTTTGACATGAAATCAGGCAATGGCACCATCATCCCCATCATTGATCCCTCGACCAAACATTTCCACCAGTATATCAATCCGGGAAAATCAGAATTCGGCAGAGGAGGGATGTTGACCAAGTGCCATATCGCGCAGAAACTCTCCCGTCTCGGCATCACCGTCCATATTGCCAACGGACGCACTCCCGGTATTCTCCTCTCGCTTCTTGAGGGAGAACAGACCGGCACAAAATTTCTGCCGCAAAAGGCAACCCACGGCCCGAAACGGTGGATTGCAAACAGCGAAGGGATGGAAAAGGGAGCGGTCACCGTCAACATGGGCGCTGAAATGGCCCTGGTGGCCGGAGATCGAGCCAACAGCCTGCTGCCGGTCGGTATTGAATCGGTTGAAGGGCGTTTCCTGAAAGGCGACATCATCAAGGTCTGTGCGACGGACGGAACCATCATCGGCTACGGTATGGCGCAATACAGCTCGGAAAAAACAGTTGCAATCATGGGTCTGCAGGATCAGAAACCCCTGATTCATTACGATTACCTCTATATCACCACCTGAATTCTGCCCGACATGAAAGAAACGATAACGAAACAACTCATAGCCGTCCAGCAGGCAAGCAGGGAGATCATCACCCTCACCGACGAAACCATCAACAGCCTGCTCTGCGCCCTTGCCGACAGCATACCATCTCACCAGGAGGCCATTCTCCAGGCAAACCAGAAAGATATCGAACGAATGGATCCGGCTGACCCCATGGTTGACCGGCTGCTGCTGAATGCATCGCGTCTTGATGCCATTGCTGCCGACATCCGTAATGTCGCTTCACTCCCTTCTCCGCTTGATGCACTGCTTGAAGAGCGGGTGCTGCCGAACGGCCTCAACCTGAAAAAAGTGACCGTACCAATAGGCGTGATCGGCATCATCTACGAAGCAAGGCCAAACGTCACCTTCGACGTCTTTGCGCTCTGCCTGAAATCGGGCAATGCAACCGTCCTGAAAGGAGGAAGTGATGCCATGTACTCCAATATTGCCATTGTCGAACTGATCCACTCCGTCCTGAAGCAGCATGGCATCAATCCTGATACCCTCTACCTGCTGCCCGCAGAACGGGAAGCCGCCGCCGTCATGCTCAACGCAGTCGGCTATATCGACATGATTATTCCACGCGGAAGCCAGAAGCTGATCGACTTTGTCCGTAACAACGCAAAGGTTCCGGTCATCGAAACCGGCGCAGGCATTGTGCACACCTATTTCGACAAAAGCGGCGATCTTGACCTCGGCAAGCATATCATCTTCAACGCCAAAACCCGTCGCCCCAGCGTCTGCAACGCCCTTGATACTCTCGTGATCCACCAGGAGCGTCTCGCCGACCTCCCTGCTCTGGTAGAACCGCTTCAGGAAAAACAGGTGATGCTCTTTGCTGATGAGGCCGCCTTTCAGGCACTGCAGGGCTCCTATCCTGACGACCTGCTCCATCAGGCTGAACCGGAACATTTCGGCACCGAATTCCTTTCTCTGAAAATGTCGGTAAAAACGGTTTCCTCCCTTGAAGAAGCGCTGGAGCATATCACCCGCTACAGCTCACGCCACAGCGAAGCCATCATCGCGACTGACCCCGAGACAACGGCAACCTTCCTCAAACGGGTCGATGCCGCCGTGGTCTATGCCAACACCTCAACCGCCTTCACCGACGGCGCACAGTTCGGACTTGGCGCCGAGATCGGCATCAGTACACAGAAGCTCCATGCCAGAGGCCCGATGGCGCTGAAAGAGCTGACAACATATAAATGGATTATTGAAGGAAACGGCCAAACCAGACCAGCATAAATAATGCTTGAAGCAAAAAATATCAGCAAGTCCTACACCCTTCCGGGGAAAAAGAGCATCGAGATCCTCCGCAAAGTCAATCTCACGCTTGGCGAAGGTGAGATGGTGACCGTCATCGGTGCCTCAGGAAGCGGCAAAACAACCTTGCTCAACCTGCTCGGCACCCTCGACACACCCGACAGCGGCGAAATCCTCTTTGACAAGGAAGTTTTGTTCCGGGATAAAAAATACACGCTCTCACAAAAAGCGTTGGCAACGTTCCGGAACCGGAAAATCGGCTTCGTCTTCCAGTTCCACCACCTCCTTTCCGACTTCACCGCCCTCGAAAATGTGGCGATGCCCGAATTCATCGCCACCGGCAAACTGCCGCCCGCAAAAAAAAGGGCCGGAGAGCTGCTTGCAAGCCTTGGCCTCTCGGAGCGGTTCGACCACCTCCCCTCTGAACTCTCCGGTGGTGAACAGCAGCGCGTCGCCATTGCCCGCGCCCTGATGAACAACCCGAAACTGATACTGGCCGACGAACCAAGCGGCAACCTCGACAACCAGAACAGCCGCATTCTCTACGAACTCATGGCCCGCCTGAGCAAGGAGCGCCAAACCTCCTTCGTCATCGTCACCCACAACGAAGAGTACGCCGCCCTCGCCGACCGCTGCCTGCGCATGGCAGATGGGCAGTTGCATCCCTGCGGGGGGTGAAGCGAAAAAACCTGAGACAAAAACATGGATTCAAAAATGCCTGAAATAGCCAGATTTTACGGAATAGTCATTAAATTGTTTTTTGGTGATCACCCACCACCACATTTTCATGCCGTCTATGGAGAACATATTGGATTGTTCAACATCGATACCATGGAAATGATTGAAGGTGATTTACCCGGCAGAGCACGAAAGCTGGTCAATGAATGGGCAACAATGTATCAATCTGAGTTAAAAGAGATGTGGAATAAGCAAGAATTTCACAATCTCCCACCGCTGGATTAGTATGATGAATCATCCAAAAATCATAAGTGCCACAGCAATTGACGATTATTCACTTCTCGTTGAATTTGATAATCATCAGAAGAAAACCTATGACATTAAACCTTTGCTTGAGAAAGAGATGTTTGCTCCCTTAAAAAACGCAGCACTGTTCAGTGCAGTGAAGGTGGATGTGGGTGGTTACGCAGTTATTTGGCAGAAAGATATTGATATTAGCGAGCATGAATTATGGGTTCATGGCGAGACAGCACTGTAAATGGTCGGTTAAGGAGAGAGTATGGATACTGCACGCATTTTGCCATCCGGGCAGAGCCAGGCTATCCGATTGCCCAAGGAGTACCGGTTTAAGGGCACCGATGTTCTTATCAAACATTTCGGTAATGGAGTTTTACTGTTGCCGATTGATAAGTCATGGGCAATGCTTGACACTGCTCTGGAGGAGTTTGAGCCAGGGTTTCAATTGCAGCGAGAGGAGCCTGAAGAGCAGATTCGCGAGGAGATACCAATATCTGCATCTACATCATCAAACCATTGAAAATTGGGCCGCATTATAAACCGCTGCAACCATGCCTGAAAGAGCAACACTGATCGCCAAGGGAACGTACGCTACGAACGGGAAACAAACCTCTCCTGAGAAGCGCTTTATTGAGGTTAACGGCTTTAAGGTTCATTACCGGATGGCTGGCAGCGGAAAGCCGCTCGTGGTACTGCTGCATGGCAGTTTTCTGAGTCTCCGCTCATGGCGCCTCGTATTTGATGAACTGGCGAAAACAACAACGGTCCTGGCCTTCGACCGTCCTGCTTTTGGTTATACCTCACGCCCTCTGCCCTCAAAGGCCACAGGGGTCAGTTACACTCCTGAAGCCCAGAGTGACCTCGTTATCGCACTGATAAAAAAACTTGGTTTCAGCAAAGCGGTGCTGGTTGGCAATTCAACGGGGGGCACCCTGGCGCTTTTGACAGCACTCCGCCATCCGCAGCATGTTGAGGGAGTGGTGCTTGCCGGCGCCATGATTTACAGCGGCTATGCCACCAGTGAAGTTCCTGCCTTCATGAAGCCTGTCATGAAAGCCATGACACCGGTTTTTTCTCGTCTGATGAAATTCCTCATCACCAGACTCTACGACCGTAATATTCGCGGCTTCTGGCACAACAAGGAGCGGTTGGGCGACGCTGTTCTTGCCGAGTTTCGCAGTGACCTGATGCATGGCAACTGGTCGAGAGCCTTTTGGGAGCTTTTTTTGGAAACACATCATCTCCAGTTGGAGAAGCGGCTGAAAACCATGTCGCTGCCATCACTCGTCATTACGGGTGAACACGACTTGACCGTCAAAACAGAGGAGAGCATCCGGCTTGCCCGTGAACTTCCCTGTGCTGAGCTGGTAGTTGTACCCGATTGCGGGCATCTGCCACACGAGGAACAGCCTGAAGCCTTTCTTGTGGCCGTCAGGAAATTTTTGAAAAGAGTCGTTTAGAAAACTCAATAACCTCTGCATGAACGAACCATCAACCCTCCATAAAATGGGGCCGATTACTCTGGCGCCGTCGGTGCTGCCCCGCCACGCTCTGACCTATCTCTATGCGGCTTTCTTTTCTATCGGGCTGGTCACCTTTGTCTCGATCGGTCAGGCTTATATCCTCAACGAGCATCTGAAAATTCCCACTTCGCAGCAGGGAACCATCAGCGGCAATCTGGTTTTCTGGACGGAAGTTGTCACGCTGCTCTTTTTTGTGCCTGCCGGGGTTCTGATGGATCGTATCGGGCGAAAACCGGTCTACAGCGCCGGTTTTTTTCTGCTTGCAGTGGCTTATGCGCTCTATCCGCTTTCACGATCCGTTTTTGATTTAACTCTCTACAGGATGATTTATGCACTCGGTATTGTTGCGGTGACCGGTGCGCTCTCGACGGTGATGATCGACTATCCTGCTGAACGGTCGCGGGGAAAACTGATTGCCATAACCGGATTTCTTAATGGTCTTGGTATTGTGGTGCTGAACAGCTTTTTCGGCGGCTTGCCGATGCAGCTTGTTGCGAAGGGGTTCAGCGGCAGTGATGCCGGGCTCTATACGCATCTTGCCATTGCCGGAGTTGCGCTGGTTTCGGCAGTGGTTGTTGCCTTTGGTCTGAAGGGCGGCACGGAGGTGAGCAAAAAGGATCGTCCTGCTCTTCGCTCTCTTGTTACCAGCGGCATCCGGTGTGCCAAAAATCCGCGCATCCTTCTCTCTTACGCTGCCGCCTTTGTTGCGAGGGGTGATCAATCCATTATCGGCACCTTTCTGCCTTTGTGGGGAACGACTGCTGGAATAGCCATGGGTATGGCGCCTGCCGAAGCGGTCAAAAAGGGAATGATGATTTTTATTATCTCACAGGCTGCGGCACTGCTCTGGGCGCCGGTTATCGGTCCACTTATCGACCGATGGAACCGGGTTACTGCACTGACAATCTGCATGGGACTGGCAAGCATCGGCTATCTTTCGCTGGGGCTGATCAGCAATCCGCATGAACCTGCTTCAATTGTCAATTTCGTGCTCCTCGGCATAGGGCAAATCAGCGCCTTTCTCGGTTCGCAGTCTCTCATCGGACAGGAGGCGCCAAAGGCAGAGCGGGGGTCGGTTATCGGTATGTTCAATATCAGCGGCGCCGTGGGAATCCTTATCATCACGACACTCGGAGGACGATTGTTTGACTCCATGAGCCCGAAGGCACCGTTTATTGTTGTCGGTGCCATCAACTCTCTGGTCATGGTTGCGGGTATCTACGTCCGTATCAAGTTTCCGGGCACAGTACACCTGAACGAACAGCACTGAATCCCGAAAGTGCCATTAACAGGCTGCTATTGTCTGCCGTCCACCCTTCTCCGAATGACTCTATGCGATGTTGCAGAGGGCCAACCGATAGATCAGGCCGACAGAAGCAGGGAACAGATACGCTCAACATCCTCTTCCTTGAGATAAGGGTGCATCGGGAGCGAAAAAATTCGGCTGCTCAGCTCTTCCGAAACGGGATAATCTCCGGCTTTATAGCCGAGAAAATCGTAGGCTTTCTGGAGATGGAGGGGAATCTTGTAATAGATCATCGTTGGAATTCCTTCCTGCTGCAAGGCCTGCATGAGCTGATCCCGCTCAGCAGATGAGGCGGCAAGCAGAGAGTATTGCGCCCATGCAGAGCGGTAGTGTGCTGGAATATGAGGAACGATAAACCGGCCCTGCAGCCTCTCGCTGTAGAGATCGGCTATGCGCTGGCGAGCTTCAAGTTCGTCATCAAAGATGGTGAGCTTTTCGAGCAGCACTGCCGCCTGGATTGAATCAAGCCGTCCGTTGATACCGATACGGTCGTTGCTGTATTTGTCGATACCGCTGCCATGCACCCTGATGGAGCGTAAAAGCGTGTCGAGCTCTTCGTCATCGGTAAAAATCGCCCCCCCATCACCATAGCAGCCAAGTGGCTTGGCCGGAAAAAAAGAGGTTGCTCCAACAAGGCCGAAACTGCCCGCCCTGCGCCCCTTGAAGCTGGCGCCGAAACTTTGGGCAGCATCCTCAAGAATCCAGATTCTGTAAGCATCAGCAACCGCCTGAAGACGATCATAATCCGCTGTCAGACCGAAGAGATCGACGGGGATGAGCGCTTTGGGTTTCAACCCCCGCTGTACAGCATCATCGACAGCATAACCGACAAGATCGGGATCCATGTTGAAGGTGTCGGGCAAGACATCAACAAAGATGGGCGTTGCTCCCGCCAGACTGATCACTTCAGCGGTTGCAACAAAGGTAAAGGGGGTGGTAAGCACGGCATCTCCCGGCCCGACCCCTTTGGCAAGGAGAGGCATGAGCAGGGCGTCGGTTCCTGAGGAGCAAGAGACGCAGTAACGTGAACCAACATAAGAGGCCAGACGTGATTCGAGTTCGGTCACCTCAGGGCCCATGATAAACTGGCCACGATCCAGTATGCCTTCAATGCGATGGAGAAGCGCTGCCCGTATCCGGTCTTTCTGCGAAAGCAGGTCGATAAACTGCATAACTGGTAATGGTTGAGATCTATTAAGACTGTTGGGGTAAAATACAGATTCATTTGATTCTTTTACACCATAAGGGAAATTCTTTCGGAAGAGCTTTTTTTTATGCGCGTAACCACACATTAAAAAAAATTGGTACTCGGTTGGTACAAGAGCGCCAAAGGAGAGTGTGAGAGCCGTGCGGGATGCATGTTTCATAGCTCTCCTCTTGCACGCTATACGATTTTTTATGTATCTATAAGCCAGCTTGCATGTTGCAGATGCAACACAGTAACCAGAAACAGACAATCCAGTCAACGATGAGTTCCTTCTATTTTCTCGGTATCGGAGGTACGGCAATGGCATCCGTTGCCGTCGCACTTTCCCACGCAGGTCATGCCATCAGCGGCTCTGATACGCAGCTCTATCCGCCTATGAGCAGCTATCTTGACGACCATAATATCCGCTATTTCAGCGGTTTTTCCGATTCTAACCTGCAGAGCGCCTCACCGGATTTCGTCATTGTCGGCAATGCGATAAGCCGTGGAAACCCTGAACTCGAATATGCCCTGAACCATCATCTTGAGCTTCTCTCCATGCCGGAGCTGGTTCGACGCCACCTGATCGCCCATAACAGCTCCATTGTGGTGGCGGGCACCCACGGCAAAACAACCACAACCTCTCTTGTCGCCTGGTTGCTTGAACATGGCGGGCTCAAACCGGGATTTCTGGTTGGAGGCATCCCTGAAAACTTTTCTCTTGGCTGCCGGGCTTCAGGGCGCAGTGAAGAGGGCTTTTTTGTGACGGAGGGTGATGAATACGATACCGCCTTTTTCGACAAACGAAGCAAGTTCCTGCTTTACCGCCCCGACATCGCCATCATTAATAATATTGAATTTGATCACGCCGATATTTTCGACTCTCTTGAGGATATCAAACGCAGTTTCAGGCTTTTTGTCAATCTGATCCCCGGTAACGGAACTCTGCTGGTGAATGGTGATGACAAGGTTGCTCTTGAAGTTGCCTCCAGGGCATTTTGCAGGGTTGAGCGGTTTGGTTTGACCAGGGAGTCAGAGTGGAGCGCCTGTAACCTGTCGGCAGACAGCGAGGCATCAACCTTTGACCTTCTCTATCAGGGAACTCTCCTCGGCAGCATCCGCATACCCCTCTTCGGCAACTACAATATCATGAACTCCCTTGCAGCAATTGCTGCAGCAACCCACAGTGGTCTTTCTGTTGAAGCCATCATACGCGCCATGCCTCTCTTTAAGCGCCCGAAACGGCGTATGGAAATTGTCGGCACCTATGCGCATAACATCACACTCGTTGAGGATTTCGCCCATCATCCGACAGCCATCCGGGTAACTCTTGAAGCTCTGGGAGAGCTGTATACCGGAAGACGGATTATTGCCTGTTTTGAACCTCGCTCAAACACTACCACCCGAAACATCTTCCAGCAGGAACTTGCAGAGTGTTTTGGCCCGGCTTCAATTGTTGTCATGGGAATGGTTCATCGGCCTGAACGCTACGGAGCCGAGCAATCACTGAATACCGGACGGCTGAAACAGGAGCTGCAAAATCAGGGAAAGGATGTCTTTCTCGCAGGCGAAAACCCGACCAACTATCCGGCTGATATTGTAGAATTTCTTCACCCGCAACTGAATGAAAATGATGTAGTTGTCCTGCTCAGTAATGGAAGCTTTGGTAACCTGAAAAATCTTTTAACAGAATGTTTAAAAAAAATTCCTGAATAATTCCAGTTGTATATCATATCTTAGGGAGTATTTTTAGCCGCAAAAAAGAACTTTCTGCGGCAATTATTCATCAACAATCAATACTAACGTAGTACAATACCGGAACAACATTATGGCAAAAGTAAAAGTCGGCATTAATGGATTTGGCCGCATCGGGCGTCTGGTTTTTCGCCAGGCACTGAACAACCCGAATTATGAAATTGTTGCAATCAACGACTTGTGTGACCCGAAGACCCTCGCGCACCTTCTCAAGTACGATTCAACCCACAAAAAATTCAATGGCCAGGTAAGTGTTGAGGGCAGCAATCTGGTCGTCAACGGCAAGGTTATCACCATTACCGCTCAGCGTGACCCGGCATCACTTCCCTGGAAAGAGCTTGGCTGTGATCTGGTTGTTGAATCAACCGGCATCTTTACTTCAAGAGAAGGCGCATCAAAGCATCTTGCTGCAGGTGCAAAAAAAGTTATCATTTCAGCTCCGGCAAAAGACAAAATTGACGCCACCATCGTGCTTGGTGTTAATGGCGACTCGATCACCGGCAAAGAGGAGATCGTTTCAAACGCAAGTTGCACAACAAATTGCCTTGCTCCAATGATGAAGGTGCTGCAGGATAATTTCGGCATCGAAAAAGGGTTCATGACCACCGTTCATGCCTACACCAACGACCAGAACATCCTTGATCTTCCGCACTCCGATCTTCGCCGTGCCCGTTCAGCCGCATTGTCCATCATTCCGACCAGCACCGGCGCAGCAAAAGCTATTGGCGAGGTTATTCCTGAGCTCATCGGTCGCCTTGACGGTTTCGCCATGAGAGTACCTGTACCAGACGGCTCCGTCACTGATGTTACCGCCATTCTCCAGAAACCGGCAACAAAAGCAGAGATCAACGCTGCCATGAAAATCGCAGCAGACGGGCCTATGAAGGGATTCATGGAATACTGTGAAGATCCTATCGTTTCACAGGACATCGTCGGCAACCCACACTCCTGTATCTTTGATTCACTGCTCACCATGAGCTCTGGCAATCTGGTAAAGGTAGTCGGCTGGTATGACAACGAACTTGGATACTCAACCAGAGTTACCGATCTTCTTGATATCTACTCGAAATTTGTCTAAAATTGGCTCTTCCTCAGAGGTGATTTAAAAAAAGGCGCTCTTAACTGGAGCGCTTTTTTTTGTACTTTACTCTCTCTTCTCTCTCCAGATAATTACAGTTCTGTGGTCAACGCAACTATCCTTTTTTCTTATGACACACACTGCCGCCACTCCCATGAAAGCCATTATCCTTTTCGACAGCAAAACTGCAGGTGGATCGACCGAACAACTCATTGATTCGATAGGCCGCAAACTTGCTGAAACAGGCGCGTATGTCGAAAAAGCAAAATGCAAAAAAACAGGTGATTACAGCTTCGTCAAAGAGTTTGATGTTGTGATTATGGGCGCCCCGATTTACTATCTGCTGGTATCGTCCGAACTCCTTGGTGCGCTCTTGCAAAGCAACCTGAAAAGTTGCATTCAGGGGAAAAAAATCGCCCTCTTTCTCACCTGCGGAAGTCCTGAACTGATGGCAAACCTCCTCTATCTTCCACAACTGAAACTCAACCTTATCGGCAGCACCATTCTTGCAGAAAAGATCTTTGCTCCCAATCAGCTCTCTGATCAGAGCGTTATCGCCAACTACGTTGAAGAGGTGAACAAGGCCTACAAAAAAAATGGGAACTAACATCATTATCCGGCAAAACTGATTATTACCTATAATTCACTGTCAACACACTCACGGAACCTGATAATGTGTTGACAGTTGGACGGCAAGGGCATAGAAAGGCCATAAAAAAAACTATATTGGGTCGTTTTCTCATTACCTTGTCCGCCTGTATACCTTTCCCGGAAATGGTTTGATACGCTTGTCTGCGTTCACCATCTTACCACCCGGCACGACAAGCTCATTTTTCTATCATCCAAGATCATGACCAGGGAGTCATCGTTAAAACACATGGACTATTCAAAACAATCAATAGAATTACATCTCAAATCGCGCGGCAAAATCGAAATCCGTTCAAAAGTCAGCATAAAAACCAAAGATGACCTTTCTTTGGCTTATACTCCGGGTGTGGCTGCTGTCTGCACTGAGATCAGCCTTGATAAACAGAAATCCTATACCCTGACCAATCGGGCAAACCAGGTTGCGATTGTATCTGATGGTACCGCAATTCTTGGTCTCGGCGACCTCGGGCCGGAAGCCGCCATGCCGGTCATGGAGGGCAAAGCGATCATTTTCAAGGAGTTTGCCGATATTGATGCTATTCCGCTCTGCATCAACTCAACCGACGTTGAAGAGATCATACAATTCTGCAAAATGATTGAGCCCAGTTTTGCGGGCATCAATCTTGAAGATATTTCAGCGCCAAGATGCTTTGAAATTTTTGAGCGTCTCGAAAAAGAGCTCTCAATCCCGGTTTTCCATGATGATCAGGACGGTACTGCAATCGTTACCATGGCGGCTATCATCAATGCCTGCCGTATAACCGGCAAAAAGATTGGAGATCTCACGGTTATCATCAATGGCGCCGGAGCTGCCGGTATTGCCATTGCAAGGCTTCTGATTCATGCGCAGGTCAAAGAGGTTATGCTTGTTGATACCCAGGGCGCACTCTACGAAGGTCGTCCGGGCATGAATTCCATCAAGCAGGGAATCGCGGCAATCAGCAACAAGGCAAAACATCAAGGCGATTTGCAGAGCAGCATGGTCGGCGCTGATGTTTTTGTCGGCGTCTCAATTGGCAACATCGTAACTCCCGCTATGGTTGAGGGAATGAACAGTTCGCCATTTATCTTTGCCATGGCCAATCCGGAACCGGAAATCATGCCTGACCTTGCCTACAAGGCTGGCGCCAGTGTTGTTGGAACAGGCCGCTCGGATCTGCCAAATCAGGTTAATAATGCCCTCGTTTTCCCTGGCCTCTTCAAGGGCTTGTTTTTAAGCGGCATCAAAAAAGTTACCCCTGAAATCAAAATGGCTGTAGCGACCTCAATCGCATACTCCATCGAGCCGACTCGCGACAATTTAATGCCAACCGCCTTCAATAAGGATGTTGTGCGAAATATTGTTGACGTTATCTCAAAAACAGGCCTGGAAGGCAGCCTCGCAGAGGATGAACTGGAGTTGGAATCGCTGGTAAGTGCATTGCTTGACTGAGAAAAGAATGTGATCTACAAAAAAAAGCTACCCTCGCGGGTAGCTTTTTTTTTGCCTTGCAATTCATCCAGGATCACGACCGCCTCATCTTAACTGAAGATATCACGCGCTTTTTCAAAAAAACTTTTCGCATTCCTGTCATTATGGGCTGAGGGTGAAATTCCTGCTGATTTCTGCATCTCTTTCAGCAACTCCCTGTCCTGATGGGAAAGATCTTTCGGAACAAAAACATTGACCTTCACAAACTGGTCTCCCCTGGCCGATCCTCTCAGATGACCGATCCCATGACCCGCTATGCGCAGCATGGTCTCCGGCTGTGTAGCAGGAGGAATGGTCAGTTTGACCGCGCCATCAAGGGTTGGTACCTCAACCTTGGTACCAAGAACAAGATCCGGAAAACTGACGGCCAGCGAATAAATCACATCATCGCCATTGCGAGAGAAAAACTCGTGCGGTATCTCCTCAATCACTACGATCAGGTCTCCGGCGGCTCCACCTCTTGGCCCGGAGTTGCCCTGGCCGCGAAGTGTCAGGTAGTTTCCGTTCTCCACTCCTGAGGGAACAGCAACTTTGACGGTCACCTCACCAAGTTTGATACCTTCACCATAACAGGCGGGGCAACGATCCTTGATAATCCGCCCTTCACCTCCGCATGTCGGACAGGCCGTAACATTGACAAACTGGCCAAACATCGTTTTTGAAACCTGCCGAACCTCCCCGCTGCCATGGCAGGTTGAACAGTTCTCGGTTGCTCCTGTTTTGGAACCACTGCCATTACACTCTTTACAGGTAACCTGTTTTTTGATCTTCAGTGTTTTTTCAACGCCCTTGGCAATCTCTTCAAGGGTTAATTTGAGACGAATTTTCAAATCGGTTCCAGGAATACCGCCTGAGGCACGCCCTCTTCTGCTGCCGCCACCAAAAGCATCTTCAAAGCCAAATGGAGAGCCTCCACCCCTGTTTCTGCCACCACTGAACATGTCATTGAAGGCACTGAAAATATCGTTTAAATCGGCGCCACCACCCGGCTGACCACCGGATGCGGCAGAAGAACCCACCCCTGCATGACCATACTGGTCATAACGGCGGCGTTTGTCATCATTACTCAGCACCTCATAGGCTTCATTCACCTCTTTAAAGTGCTCTTCAGCATCCTTGTTATCTGGATTCTTGTCAGGATGAAACTGCAAGGCCAGCTTTCTGTATGCTTTTTTTATCTCATCCTTGGTAGCCGTCCGGCCTACACCAAGAACCTCGTAATATTCTCTCTTCATAATAAAACCAGCAAATTTTCTTGAATGTCTTGTTCATTGTAACAAAAAGCACCCCGTCTACCGGGCTACGATAACCTTCGCATGTCTGATGACCCGTTCTCCAAGCAGATACCCTGTCTGGTACTCATCAACAATCATATCCGGCTCTGCATCAGGAGAGTCGATCTGTGAAATAGCCTCATGGAAGTTCACATCAAGCATTGTCCCTATTGACGCTATAGCTTTCACCCCTTTTTCATCAAGCCACTTTTCCAGATTTTTCTTCACCATCTCCACACCCTCAATATAGGGACGAGCTTCACTTGATCTCTCCGCACTCAGGGGAGCATGGTCAAGAAGGCGTTTGACATCATCAATAACAGGAAGCAACTCTCTGATAATATTCTCAAGAGCCCTCGAAGAGGCCATCATTGCCTCCCGCTCCTTCTGCTTGCGGAAATTTTCAAAATCTGCAGCCCTGCGCAACAGCTCATCGCGGTACTTTCCAGCCTGCTCTTTCTGCCTTGCAAGCTCAGTTTCAAGCTCGGCTATTCTCGCCTCAGTGCACTCACCCTCCGGGGATGATTGCCCCTGAGACCACTCCACCAGCGGCACTGTATCCTCCTGAACCTCACCTGCCTGCAGGATCTCATCAAGATACTCTTTATGGCTCTCTTGTTCGTCCATTACTTTCTTTGTCATAACCACATTACTTTTTTTTAGTTAACACCTGACAACGTTGTTGAAAGGCTATCGGCCATATAATTGAGAACACGGACAGCGTGTTCATAGTCCATTCTTTTCGGCCCGAGAATCCCAAGTTTTCCAACCATGTTGCCAACATAGTATGGAGCTGAAACAATTGTGAGATCTTCCGCCTGCCGTTCGCAATTCTCCTTGCCAATACTGATGGTAATATCCATACGTGACGGGCCACTGTTTTCAACGAGCTTTGCCATGCTGAACTTGTCTTCGATCATGGTGATAAGCTCACGAACCTTGTCCGGCTGCTTGAACTCGGGCTGATCAACAATATATTCGGTACCGGAAATATAGAGCCGTTCAAAAATGGGCGACTCGTCAAAGAGTGTACCAGCAGAGCGTACAATAAGATTTTTCAGGCCACTGTCACAACTGCATCCGGAAAGACGCCGGGTAATTGATCGGCGGATTTCAGCAAGCGTCAGTCCCGACAACCGCTGATTGAGCATATCAACCACCCCGTCAATGGTCTGGCGGGAGACCTCAAGATCAAGCTCCATGACAATGGTCTTGACAAACAGCGACTGGATAGAAAGAATTACCATCATCCTCGTCGAGCTCAGCAACACCATATCCAGTTTTTCAAAAATGGCATTGGAAAGTGTCGGTGATAAAACAACACTCAACTGCCTTGAAATTGTTCCAAGAACTTTTACCGCCGAAAGAAGAACATCGGAGGAGGTGCCTTTTCGGTCAATGCTGATTTGACCGATATTTTCCTCAATTCTCTTTTTCTCATTGTCATCAAGAGACTGAAAGGTCATAATGAGGTCAACGTAATAACGGTACCCCTTGTCAGTCGGAATTCTACCCGCTGAGGTATGCGGCTGACTGATATAGCCTTCATCTTCAAGTTCAGCCATGACATTGCGTATCGTGGCGTCGGAAAAACCAAGATTGTAATTTCTGGCTATATACCTTGAGCCGACAGGAGCAGCAGTTACAACATAGGCCTGGATAATGATACCAAGAACCTGCCGCTCTCTCAGATTGAGATCACGAAAACCCATCAATGTACACTCTACTGATTACCATTTATCTGGAGCAATAAACAGGTGAATTTAAAAAAACTAATCTTTTCTGCACCCTGTGAATTATCATATATAGGGAAAGCTTTTCAAATATAGTACAGCAACTCTCTTTTCATGAAAAAAAGAGCACAACAACCCTCCTTCAGCCAGAAATTGCTGAAAGAATCCTGTCAAGACCTGAATAATCCTTTGTAACCGTTATTCCACCAAATCCATTCGCCTCGAGGAGTTCCGAAACCACTGCTGCAGCATCGGCATGGAGTTCAAAACAGAGTCTTCCTCCCGGAACGAGGAGCTTCGCTGCCTGCGCTGCAATCGCATGATAACACTCTACTCCTTGAGGCGTGGTCAGTGCAATTTTCGGTTCGTACTGTTTTACCTCCCGCTGAAGCCCCTCCCATTCGCATACCGGAATATAGGGTGGATTGGAAACAATCAGATCATACGAAGTTTCGGGTAACCGGGTCGCAAAAAACTCATCAAAAAAATCCGCATGAATACAGCTTACCTGCGATTCCACACCATGCTTCAAAACGTTTATGCGGGCAACCTCAAGTGCCTCAAGTGAGCAATCGATGGCGCTTACCGTCAATTCAGGAAAGAGCTTTGCAAGGGTCACAGCAATACAGCCACTTCCTGTACCAATATCAAGAATCTTCGCCTTTCGGGAGCCACCGCGACCCGTCATACCAAGAGCATCAAGCACCTGTTCAACAAGCAGCTCAGTTTCAGGACGAGGAATGAGTACCCGTTCATCAACGAAAAACTGCAACCCATAAAAATACTGCTCTCCGGTAAGGTACTGCACCGGACGCCCTTCAATTCTCTGGCGACAGAGTCTCCTGAAGCGATCGAGCTCATCCTGATAGACCGGCCTGTTGTGATGCAGATAAAGTTCCAGGCGGCTTTTGCCAAGAACATGCCCTAAAAGCAGTTCCGCACTGATACGTGGCTCATCAACCTTTTTTGTCACAAAAAACGCCGTTGTTGTCTTGAGCAGTTCAACAACCTCCCACTCTTTCACCTCTTCCATCACACCCATGTTAAACCAAACATTCACAAAGCCCTCAACCCGGAAAAAGAACCGTAAAAGTCATAAAGGTACACCATCCCGATCACTCTTTAAAAAAATCATCTCACCTGGCCATTACAAAGAGTACATTGCAGAGCATCATAAGAAGCGATACCATGCATGACAAAACAGCACAAACGACTCTAACAAATCTGCAACACGATGAAAACAATTTTTATTGCACTCCTCATAGTGCTTTTTGCCGCCCAAGGCACACCCGCCGCCGCAGCATCAAAATTTACCGGAATCATGGAGATGGCGCTTACCATGCCGAACGGTTCCGCCAAAGTCACCTACTCATTCGGGAAATCAGCACAACGCATGGACATGGCCATGCAGATGAACAAAATACCAGAGCAGCTCAAAACAACCGTGATTACCAAAGCCTCCCAGCCAGACCAGGCTTGGATCATCAATCACCAGGCAAAAAAATATAGCCTCGTCAACCTGAAAACCGCCGCCGAAAATGCTATGCTGCTCGATTTCGACAGTAACTATACCCTCACCAGGCTCGGAAAACAATCCATAAAAGGCTATTCCTGTGAACACATCATCCTGACCAGCACCACCGAAAAACTGGAACTCTGGATGACGCGCGACCTGGGTGATTTTTCGACCTTCAGAATCCTTCAGTCACAAAATCCCCGTCTCTCCAACACAGAGCTTTCAAAAAAACTCAACAGTGAAGGCATTGAGGGATTCCCCGTCAAGATCACGCAATATAACGATAATGGAAAATACATGATGGAACTTGTGCAAATCTGGCCAAAAGAGCTCCCTGCTTCCCAATTCGCTGTACCGGCAGGATATCAGAAAGTTGCCGACAACCAGAAGCCTCTCGGAGCGCAGGAGAAAGCACATCTGAAAAACCTTATGGAAAAGATGAAAAAATTTGATTAGCAGATTGTATATTTTTTGACACTATCTTTTTTTTATAACAATCATTGAACCAACAAAGTGGCAGACAAGATAACTTCAAGAAGCGAAGACTATTCCCAGTGGTATATTGACCTTGTGCGCTCGGCAAAACTGGCCGATTATGCCGATGTCAGGGGATGCATGGTCATACGGCCAAATGGCTACGCCATCTGGGAAAAAATGCAGGCCGCCCTCGACAGAATGTTCAAGGAGACGGGCCATGTCAATGCCTACTTCCCGCTCTTTATTCCTGAGAGCTTCATTGCAAAAGAGGCTGAACATATTGAAGGGTTTGCCCCTGAATGCGCCGTTGTCACCCACGGCGGGGGTGAGGAGCTGGCAGAAAAGCTCTATATCCGCCCGACATCGGAGACCATCATCTGGTCATCCTATAAAAAGTGGATTCAGTCTTACCGCGACCTGCCGATTCTGATCAACCAGTGGGCCAACGTTGTGCGCTGGGAGATGAGAACCCGCCTTTTCCTCAGAACCACCGAGTTTCTCTGGCAGGAGGGCCATACCGCCCATGCAAACCCTGAAGAGTCGCAGGAAGAGGTGCTCCGCATGATCAACGTCTACAAAACCTTTGCTGAAGAGTATATGGCCATGCCGGTCATCATGGGCAAGAAAACCGACAACGAAAAATTTGCCGGTGCGGTTGATACCTGGTGCATTGAAGCGATGATGCAGGACAGTAAGGCGCTCCAGGCTGGAACATCCCACAACCTCGGACAGAATTTTGCAAAAGCCTTCGACTGCCAGTTCCAGACCAAAGATGGGGTGCTTGACTATGTCTGGGCAACAAGCTGGGGTGTTTCGACACGATTGATTGGCGCCCTGATCATGGCCCACTCGGATGATCGCGGCCTGGTGCTCCCACCGAAACTTGCCACACGCCAGGTGGTTATCATCCCCATTCTCAGGGGCGACAAGGCCGCCGTCATTGAACGGGCCAATGCCCTTGCTCAAGAACTCAACAAAAACGGTATTCCCTCCTTTGTTGACAGCAGTGAACAGAACTCCCCCGGATGGAAATTTGCTGAATATGAGCTGCAGGGCATTCCAATCCGTATCGAACTCGGGCCACGCGATATCGAGAAGGGTATCTGCATCGCCGCACGACGCGACACACTCGAAAAAACCGAACTGGCGCTCGACGAAACTCTGCCAGATCAAATCAGCGAAATTCTGAACACCATCCAGGAAAGCATGTTCGAGCGTGCACTCCAGTTCCGCACCGAGCACACCTTCGAAGTGCAGAGCTATGAAGAGTTCAAGGTGGCTGTTGAAAAGGGATTTGTCATCGCCCACTGGGACGGCACGGCAGAAACTGAAGCAAAAATCAAGGCTGAGACCAAAGCCACCATCAGGGTACTTCCCGAAGAGGCCGACTATATTGCGCAATACCGCATCGATGAACCCGGCACCTGTATCTACTCAGGAAAACCTGCCGCACGAAAAGTTGTCTTCGCAAAAGCATACTGAGTAAAACGGTTCCCCTGTCCTTTAAAAAAAAACAGGGGAACCAGCTTACTTTCAAGCTGTCAATCAACAACAAAAAAACACTCTTTACTCAATAAACACCCTGTCATACCATAACTTCGGACTCCAAAGAAACAGCCCTGATATCAGCTTCATGAAAACAGTGATCAGGTCTCTTTGAAAAATTCCTTCAATCCCTCTTCGTCTGGTTTCATCGATTTATCACCTTTATTCCAGTTGGCCGGACAGACCTCACCGAACTCTTCGGTAAACTGAAGCGCATCAACAAGCCTGAGCACTTCATCCACATTGCGTCCAAGAGGAAGATTGTTGACCACCTGGTGCTGTACAACACCCTCCTTGTCGATCAGGAAAAGGCCCCTAAGCGCAATTCCCGCGCCTTCAAGCAGCACATCATAATCGGCTGAAACCGTTTTGTTCAGATCAGAAAGCAGCGTATAGGTCACTCCCTCGATACCACCCTGACTTCTCGGGGTACGAATCCATGCATAATGAGAAAACTTGGAATCAACCGAACAGCCGATCAGCTCAACATTCCTGTCACGGAACTCCTGAAGCTTCTCCTGAAAGGCGTGCAGCTCTGTCGGACAGACAAAGGTAAAATCAAGTGGATAAAAGAAGAGCACCACATACTTGCCCTTGTAATCAGAAAGCTTGCACGAATCAACAAACTGCGAACCATTGACAACGGCTGCAACATCAAAATCAGGAGCCTTGCGGCCAACGAGCACACTCATGATATTTCCTTTTTTTATTTAAGGTTACAAGAAAAAAACTATAAACCGGATTAATTTTATCCATTATAAGGCTTTTTCTTATGTTTTGCAACAAAATAACAAGAGTGCCAAAGAGGTGGTTATCGAAGAGGTGTGTGCGACAGGGAATTGGTGGGCAGAACAACGCTCATCTCTCCATCGGCTGGCGGATGATTTATCAGAATTGCCCTCACCATCCACCATCAGGAAATTCATGGCAGGAACATCAAGCTCAATAGCCTCTTTGGCAGATGCGTGATAAAAAATAACACCGCCCCATGTTGAGATCGATGATCGCCATAAATATTCCTGATGTATGGCTTGCGAAAATCAGTTTCTACTCACCCTCACCCACAGGTTCAAGCGATGTTCCCAAAAAACCGCGTCCTTGTGCAAAGTAAACGTTTATGGGTTTCTCATTACGGAGCACATCAAGAACACTTTGAAACATTGTTGAAGGAAGATGCATCTTGATGATACCGCCATCATTCGCATCGGCTTCAAATACCATACCGGGATCATTGAATCGAACCCAGGCCAGGGTCGCCCCGGCCGCATCACTCAACTGAATCTGAGCGCGATTCGTCTGGTAACCTTCCGGGCTACCATAAAAGAGAATACTGTAGCTTGCCACTGTTGCCATGTAATTACCCTCCTTATTTCAGTTAAATTGGGGCAGTCGTTACCTTGTCACTCCCGGCCACTGCCCGAAATGCCGGAACAGACCAACTCGATCCACGAACCTCGGGATATATAAAATCGATAAAAATAATTCAAAAAAAAGATGCGGAAAAAGCATGTTATTTCCAACCAATACACATTGTTAATACATGTGATTTCATTATTTACGCTTCGCCGTTTTCACGCTTTATGTGTATCTTGCGAAAAAATGTGACCGGAAGCAAGCCCCCACTCCTCACCGGCAAAGGGTTGGATTGATCACCGGGTAAAAGCCTGGAAAGGCCGCCCCCGCCACTCAGTGTTCTTTGAAAAAATCATCAACGCTTTTCGCGCTTTGTGTACAAAACAATCGCGATCAAAAGCAATTCCAACGGGCAGGGCAAAAAGTTTTATCGGCATGAGCAGAACGCGATAAACCGGTTTGATAACCCTGCAAGAGATCAGCACTTTCAAAAAAAAATCGGCGGTCCACCTGCGGTGGACGTTTCTGTAGTCGGTTGTGACCGGAACATTTTGGCGTGCGGCGGTTCGTCCCTCACCACCGCTCACCAAAATGTTGGTACTGCCCTCTCGCTCAAAAAACAAAGTCGGAATGAGCTGCCAACTGACTACGGGACGAAAACCGGGCGGAAGCCCACGCCGTTGCTCCGGTAGTCGGGGGTGTTGTCGCTCCGATACGCCGACCGACAGTACTCGGCATCGTCGCTCCAGCCCCCGCCACGAATTACACGGCGCGAACGCGTTGATGGCCCGGTGGGATTGGTAACAACACCTTGCGCTTTACATTCGTCATAATAGGTTTCACTGTACCAATCACTGCACCACTCCCAGACATTACCATGCATATTATACAGCCCCCATCGATTAGGTGCAAAAGTGTTTACCGGAACAATTTTCTGACGGTACACACCTTTCGGATTGCCATTGTAGGGATAATTGCCGTTATAGTTGGCCTGACCGGTCGTCAGGTTTTGTCCTGTATTGAAGGGAGTTCTGCTGCCCGCACGGCAGGCATACTCCCACTCTGCTTCGGTGGGCAAACGACACCTCTTACCCGTTTTTGCCGAGAGCGCTTTGCAGTAGGCCACAGCATCGTTCCAGCTCACATTAACCACAGGATCGTTTGCTTCACCCTGGGTACCTTCGTTCCACTGGTACCCTTTTGCTGCCACAAATTTCCTGAACTCGGCAACCGTTACTTCATATTCGGCGATGTAAAAGTCACTCACTTTTACCTGATGTTGAGTTTCATTGTTTTGATGGCCAACCTCACCTGCCGGGCTCCCCATCGTAAACGTGCCGCCAGGGATCAGCACAAACTCCATTGCTTTCGCTGGCAATGCTCCGCCGAAAAAAATAACCGCCGCAACAAGAAGGGCTGAAACAGGAGAACAGATTCGTTTTGGTTTCATTTTTTGACCCACAAAAAAGTGGTTAAAGGATTCAATGGTTAAAACGTTTGTACGTCAATTCTGGAGGGCTTTGCCGGAACAGGAACAGGTACCGGAGGGGCGACTGCTTTTCTTTTGACCGTCAGAGATGCACGGTTTACCCTTACAGGGTTTCTTTTGGAGAGCAGAAGCGCTGAAAGCGAGTCTTTCTCACGCCGGAGCCCCGCAAGCTCTGCCTGACGCGCCTTTTCCCGGCGCTTTGCTATCCGACCTTCTGCGGCTTGCCGGGCCATCTCCCTTTTTATGGCGGCTGAATCGACAACAACAACGACCGGTGGCACAGGAAAAGCGGCAACTGGCTCCTCAACAGGCACTTCCGGAGGCTTTGGCGCACTACTGAATGCGAAGAGCCCCACGAAAAACAGCAACAACAGTACTGCTCCAGCCATAACCCGTTTGTCGCGCAGCCACTCCCGCCAGTCGGGTTTTGGTGGTCGCTGTGGCCTGAGCGCCCTGATGGCTCGCAGAAATTCTTCGCAGCTCTGGTAACGCTGGTTGCGATCTTTCGCTGTTGCCTTGTCGACAATGGCCTGCATCTCCTTTGAGACATATTCGTAGATGCCCTTCATCCTCGGCAGCGGCTCTTTGACTATTTTGGATTGAATTTCAAAATCCTCCTCCGTTGCTGTATTGTAGGGCGCTTTGCCGGTGAGCATCTGATGGAGCACCACGCCAAGGGAGTAGATATCGGTACGATGGTCGAGCGGCTCCCCCTGCTTGCTTTTGATCTGCTCCGGGCTCATGTAGGCCACGGTTCCGGGGCTGAGGCCTGTGGCCGTTTCGCGGGCAATGTTGGTGTCTTTGGCTATCCCAAAGTCCACAACCTTGACCTGGTTCCCCCTGGTCATGAGGATGTTGGCGGGCTTGATGTCACGATGGATAACGCCGCTACGGTGCACATAGGCAAAGGCTTCAAGCAATTTGCAGAAAAGCTCCTTGCTCTCCTCTTCCGGAATGGGACCGCGGTGGTGGGTGATGTACTCCTCCAGATCCATTCCATCGATATACTGCTGTACCAGCAAGAGTTTATCGGGGTGGTAGTCAATCAAACTGACAATACCGGGATGATCCAGTTTTGCCAACGCTTTGGCCTCACGTTCAAAAAGTGATCGCACATAGGGATCACCGGCAAGATGCGGCAATAACGCCTTAATGGCCACTCGCTGACCAGTCACCGGATCGACACCAAGGTAGACCCGGCTCATCCCGCCCTGGCCAAGTTCACGCTCGATGCGGTATTTGAGTATCTGTTGTTCCATGGTTACACCTGAAAGATCATGAAGAAGTGGTCAACTGATTAAAAATAGCGTACAGCCCGAACTCGACCGCTGAAAGCCTTGCTTCCCTGTTCCTGGACTCCACCGTTGAATTCCTGGCCCCACGCATCACCCGTGCTATACTCCGACGAACTCCAGTAGGCATCACCGTCGCCAACCGCAAAACCGCCAACCGCACTTTTTTGAAGATACAACTGGTTCAATTTTTCTTTATCTGGTAAAACCCAGTCGCTATAACCATTCATTACCAGCAGATCACATTTGCTGGCAGCGTCATCCCAGGAAAAAAAACCTTCATCATGCCCTTCAGAGTGACCCGCAATATCCGATGTGGCTGCAATCAGTCCATGCTGGCCACTCTCATCAACATAAAAAATAATGCCGCCTTCATATGGCTTGCCAATTTCATGCAAAACCGTTGGAGCGGAAGCTTCTACCGGATATTCGACGGCAGGAGCAGCGGGCGCGGCAGCTACCCCTGCCGGATATTCGGAAACGGCTGCCTCTGCCGGCGCCTCCTTTTTACTGCTGCTCATCACCCCCAACACAACAAGAACAAGCGCCACAATCACAGCTATTACCACGGCTTTCAGATTCACTGAAGATGGCTGTGGCGGCGGCAGCGGTGGTGGTGGCTGCTGTGGCGGTGGTGGCTGCTGTGCCGGTGGCGGCGATGATGGCGATGGTGGCTGCGGTGGTGGCGGTGGCGGTACAGACACCTTCATCGCCTGCATAAAATCATGGCAGTTCCGGTACCGATCCTCCCTCTCTTTTGCCGTTGCTTTATCCACTATTGCCTGCATCCTGTCCGACACAAACTCATATGTACTTTTCATCCTCGGCAACGGCTCCCTGACAATCTTGACCTGTACCTCAAATTCCGATTCCACATCCATATTGTACGGCGCTTTCCCGGTAAGCATCTGATACAACAGCACTCCAAGAGAGTAGATATCCGTTCGATCATCAACCTCGCGCCCATTCACCTGCTCAGGACTCATATAGGCTACGGTCCCCATCCGAACACCCGTCCTGGTGCGCAGGGTACCACTGCTTCCACCGGCTATCCTCGCAATGCCAAAATCGACAACCTTGACTTGATTGCTTTTTGTAATAAGAATATTTGATGGCTTGATATCCCTGTGAATCACATCATTATCATGCGCATAGGCAAATGCATCGAGTAACTGGCAAAAAAGCCCTATCGCTTCCTGTTCCGGAATCAGCCCTCTTTGATTTGTTATGTACTCCTCAAGAGTTACCCCTGCAACATATTCCTGCACAAGAAAGAGACGGTTTCCTATCTCCTCATAGCGGATCAAACGAACAATATGCTGATGATTCAATTTTGCCATAAATTGCGCCTCCTGGCGAAACCGCTGACGCAGATCATCATGATTGGCCAAATGCTCGAGCAGTTCCTTGATTGCCACTTTCTGGCCCGTCACCGGATGGATGCCAAGATAGACCCGGCTCATCCCACCCTCTCCAAGGAGACGCTCTATCTGATAATTGAGTATCTGTTGTTCCATAGGTTAAGTACCCTGCGGGGTATATGATAAAATTGAGAAGTAATTCTACAAGGATAAACGTGGAACCATATTCTGTAGGTGAGTAGACCGGAGGAATTTCACCTCCAGCCCCTCGCAGATCCGGACAGGAACGTCCCCGCTCATCCGGCTCCCATCATCTAGCCATCGAGGTATACCCCGCTTTCCAATGCGCAAATAAGTTTGGATTCTCTTCCGCCAGAAGTCGCAGTTTTCTGCTTGCTCTGGTTTTGTGCCCACTCAATTGCTTGTACTTTCTCATCATCCAGTGTGCCAAGTAATAGTTCATGTGTTGCCAAACCGGAGCCATTGCTGAACCGTAAAATCGCGTGTAGTAGTTCTTCCATCCCCTCAGTATCGGGTTGAACTGTGCTGATAAATCCGCAAGTTCCAAGCTGTTTTTGAGCTGTAGCTTCCACCTTCTGATCGTCTGCCGCATGTGTCGCAGTGCATCCCGGCTTACTCCCGGCAGAAACCCAATAAAGTAAGTTCCATCTTTCTTCTTGGCTTCCCGTGAACAGAAGGTAAAACCAAGAAATGTAAACTGATTTACTGGATGCTCGTCCTTGCGATTGCTATCCCTGCAATACACTATTTGCGTCTTATCAGGGTGTAACTCTAATCCGCACTCACGAAAACGCTCACCAATCTTTCGCTTTACCAGCTCTGCCTGTATCTTGCTTTTACAGTGAAGAACGCCATCATCGGAGTACCGACAAAACGGCACACCGGGTAGATTTTCGCTCACCCACCGGTCAAACGCATAGTGCAGAAACAGGTTCGCCAACAGTGGACTCACCACTCCCCCTTGGGGCGTTCCTTTTGTCCGTTCTATCAGCTCACCTTCCGGGGTCTCCATCGGTGCCTTTAGCCACCGCTCTACGTAAAGAAAAACCCAAGGAGTTTGGCAATGTTTCCGAAGAGCGCGCATTAACAACTCATGATCGATGTTATCAAACAGCCCCTTGATGTCGAATTCTACAACCCAATCATATTCCCAATTTCTCTTCCTCACTACAGCTATAGCGTCATGAGCTGAACGCCCCGGACGATAACCATACGAATCTTCATGAAAAACTGGTTCCAATATGGGCTCAAGCACCATTTTTACAACGCTTTGAGCTACCCTGTCCGCCACGGTTGGAACACCAAGCATACGCACTCCTCCAGATTTCTTCGGAATGCCCACACCCCTTACCGGCGGCGGAAAATAACTGCCGGAACTGAGCCTGTTCCATACCTTGTACAGGTTGTCTTTCAGTTTTGTTTCAAATGCCTGTAACGATTCTCGGTCTACACCGGCTGCACCTCCATTAGATTTCACTTGTTGATACGCTTTCAAGACAAGTTCTTTGGAAATTTCATATGGCTTTGTCATACCGAAAAGCTCCTTCTGTTTGCACAGTTGACATGACTGTATGACCAGATGACGCGACCCCTTTGCTCCAGCCTCATTACAAGGCTTTCATTGCTCGTACGAGTCGCTCCGTCCCTTGATGGCGCATTGGTATTATCGGCCTCGCTTTTTACACTTGCGCCTTTCCCTTTGCATCGCCAACGAAGGTTCCTGTAGTTCAATACAAGAGCCCGAACCAGGATCACGCTGCCTTTATGCCGGACACCGCTTGGCCAGTAAACAGGTTTCCGCCAAACTTTTCCTGAATTAACTACTCCCTTCAGTTTTGATGTCATCTTAATCTTTTCGACACGTTCACGGCAGTTTGTTTGTACTCGTCTTCCTTGGCTCACACCTGACATCTTTACGATGCCTTTTCCGTAACGCTCACGACAAGGGCTTTTGACTAATGCCGCTTACGGTGGTTTGCACCCTGCTCCTGCAAGCCGAATGCGAGGGGACTTCCCTCATCTCTTATAATGCTTGGCTACAGCGCACAATAGTCAAGATATTGCCACATACAATACAGATATGAAAGGAGAGATAATACAGCGGCAATTACGGTGTATTGCGTCAAAGCTGGATTATATACAGGTTCCTCACCATATTGGTTATATCCATCACTCCCTTTCAGAAAAAATATTTCCACGATGTACCATATTCCCAATAAGGGCACCAAAGAGACAAGATGAAACCAACCTGACTTGTTGCGATCATGGCATCTTTTTACTGACAAGGCAAGCCCAGGCCAAACAAACAAGAGTGCGAGAAGAACAAGCAAAGAGGTAACTACAGTAAACGACGTGAAATCAGAAGAGGCAACTTTCATGATCATGAAATAAAAACCGTAGACTATAAATTGAACAACAGCCATGGCCAGAGTATAGGTCCAAAAGGTAGACCTGTTGATTCGCCCTTTAAAAGAAAAGAGCATCTCTTTAAAATCGATGGACTGGAGATACGCATTCGATGGGCCCTTTGCTGAAGAACGAGTGGTTGATATGCTGGTTGCAGCAGGAGGGAGCAAAATCGCATCAACGCTTTCCCATACGAGCGGTATTTTTCCGGCAAAAAGAACCGAAGTGCCATGTTCTATCGATATCTCTTCATTATGAACTCTCCGGCCATTAATGACAGTGCCATTGGTGCTCATATCCTTGTAGAACCAGGTTGCTCCAGACAATGTTATTCCAAATTGCAATCAAATTGATTTTAATATCCAATCCCAACCAGTTAAAGACCGAAGTCCGTCAGGATGTTCTTCCATTTTTTTCAGTCCTCTCGCTGCTTGTGCGATAACAGCTCCAAGTGTCTCAAATACCCGATTAGCAAATTCCTTCTCTCGCAATTCATCCCAAAGGTGCTCAACAGGATTTAATTCCGGTGAATACGGTGGAAGCTTTACAAGTACCATGTTCTTTGGAACCCTTAAATGCTCTGCACGATGAGAAGGCGCTCCATCCACAACCATCATGACAAACTCTTCAGGATGTTTATGAGAGACCTGCCTGAGAAATGCGCCCATACTCACTGTGTCCATTTTGCCGCCCAACATCCAATCAATCACACCATCTTGCGGAGATACTGCTGCGTATGCATAGACATACTCTCTTACAAGAGCTAACTTTACGATAGGACGAAGAGGCGCTGGAGCCCAGCATTTTCGAGGATCACTTATCCTTCCGAACCGAGCCTCATCCTGAAACATCAAGCGCAAAGGCAGATTTAGTACATTTTGCTTGGCGGCTTGTACCAGTGTCTCTGGGAGTTTTTTTTAAATTCTTCCTGTGCCTCGATATTTTGTTTTGGATGACACGTATCTGGTTCTACCTTACGCCAACCATGACGTGCCAACATTCTGTAAACTGTAGACAGTGCAACTGCTCTTCCCAGTCGTCGTTCCAGTGCTGCATGAATTGGTGGAACAATCAGGACGCCACCTTGTTCTGCATTCTCTACCCATTCAGCAAGAAATTGGGCCTCCTCATCTATACTAAGCGTTTGCCTCCTTCTTCCTCCCCAGCTACCCTTAGGAGTCGCATTTCCAGCAGCTTGATTGCTAATATCTCGATGGATGCGCACTACAGTGGGTACACTAATACCAAGAAGTTCTGCCGTTTCAGAGTAGGTGATATCACAAGTTTTAGGGATAAGAATACTCAAGCCAGCTCTCAGTTCTCGAGCGGTATGTGCTTCTTTTACAATCTTTTTAGCCAAGCATTCCATTTCGTCCGTGATTACTGCTGGTCGAGCCATATTCAGTATCCTCCTGTTTGTTGTCAAATTATGAGCAATAATTGGCACAAACAGAAAATACATTATGATTATCTTGATTGCAAAATGGAATTATTTCGGCATGTACCCTGCTGACAACATAATCAGGATCCGAAATTACGATATCGCATCCCGAATCTCTGCCAACGGTAATTTTTTTCATGGGTCTGATGATATCTTGTTAATAATTTCATGCTTTTATTTTTTTTTGATACCTGGTGGTTCAGAGTCTCTCCATGGAACCTCAGGGAGGGCCTGCGCATAATCCTCACTCGGCAAGATGCATCAGGCCACCCACTCCCACCATCTTAAAACGACAGGATTGGCCGAACCCGATAGGCAGTGCTCTTCTTGCCATTGCCCTCCTTTCCACTGCCGAAGTCCCGGATCCATGCGCTCCCTCCATCCTTTGCCGAAGAGCTCCAGTAACCGCTCCTGGTAAACCCCCCCACCATGCTTTTCGCGAGCTGGAGTTTCTTCAGCTCATCCCTGTTCGGCATGCGCCAGTTGCTATAATCGCCAATCGCAAAAGCAGAACACGCAATTTTTGCGTCAGACCAAAAATACAACCCTTTCAATTTTTCATCAGTAGCCGCAGAGTTGCCCGGCAGATCCGATTTGGAAGCAATCAAGCCGTGCTTGCCGGTTGCATCAACATAAAAAATGATCCCTCCGCCATGCTCCTGGCCAATCTTCATCACAGTTTCCTCTCCTGACACAGGCGCCGGTTTTGCTTCTGCAGTTTGACGGGCATCAAGCTCTTGCCTCTCCTTCAGGAGCGCAGCATCCTTAACACTTTTTTCTTTTGAGAGCTCTGCAACAGTTTTCGCAGCCAGCTCTTGTTGTTGCGCACGTTGAACTTCAGCTCTTGCAGCATCCGGCTCGCCTTCAACCGTTTTAATTCTCGCCTGCAGTAGCGAATCACTCGCCGATCCATTGTTTTGACTCGACGGAGGTGGCGCTGTATTTATGCCCGGTACTGTTATTGGTGGAGCTGCAACCTGTTCATTCGGAAACAGTGCTGCGATAATGGTACCAATGCCACCCCTTGATGCAGCGCCTGAAGCCATAATGGCAATTGTGCCAAGCAAACAGAGGAGCAACAGGGCAACTCCCGCCGCCTGCAGCACTCTCTTGTTGACTTTGACCGTCTCGCCCGCCCTGCTGCTGGCAGGGCCACTTCCGCTGAACTGTACGAGCTGAAGCGTAACATTGTCGATGCCGCCAGCACGATTGGCCAGAGCAACAAGCTCTTTGGCTTTGTCATACAAGGCCATCTCCGAACCTAACAGCTCCTGAATCTGATCATCACTGACCATGCCGGTCAGGCCGTCAGTGCAAAGAAGCATGATATCACCCTTTCGCGGATTACAGGGCTTCTGGCAAAGCGATGGAGGCTGCATCCGTTCAAGCCCGAGAGCATTGGTAATTTCATTTTTTCTTGGATGGTTCTCGGCATCTTGCTGACTTATGGCTCCTGCGTCAAGCAGCGATTGGACAAACGAATGGTCTTTGGTGAGTTGGTGGAGGCCATTTTTGGTGTAGATATAGATTCTGCTATCACCGACATGCGCATAATAACCGCAATTATCTCTCAGAAGCAGCACAACACAGGTCGAGCCCATCCCCTTGAACCCTGGATGCTGGTGTGCATAGTCAAGAATGGCCTTGTTGGCGGAGAGCAGCGCCTCATTAAGGGCGTTGAGCGGATTGGCAGAAAACTTGCCATTCAAGCTTGCTATTATTGACTCAACGGCCAGTCTTGAGGCTATTTCACCACCGGCATGACCGCCCATACCATCACAGACAACAACCACTTCACCATTCAGCGTCTCTCTTGTGCCATAATAGTCTTCGTTCACACGCCGCACCTTGCCAACATCGGTCGCGTTTGCTATTTCATAATGCTTGACACTTGTATTCATAGTATTGTTATCTATCTTGACATTACAAAAAGGTGGCAATCTTGCACAACATCACTGGAGAGGCAGATGAAACGGAACCATGATAAAATACATTCTGACGCCACCGATGGTTATAACACACTCTTTGTCGAGATACCCTTCACTTTGCATCTCTCCATCAATGTATGTCCCATTGGTTGAGAGTTCATCCTTGAATAAAAAACGATTTTTTCTGTATAATATTGTCAAATGCTTTCCTGAAATACCAGGGAGGTTTTCTATGACAATATCACAACTCCTGTCGGAGCCAACCAGGTTTCTTCCTTCAAGAAGTTCAAACGATTTTCCCCTTTTTTCAAGGTCATAAGTGACCAGATAACCTACAATTTTTCGCTCATCTGCAGCGTCTGTCACACCCAGTATTTTTGTTCCTTGCTGAGCTCCTGCTGTATTGCCTGTGGTCACAAAGGTATCATGTATTGCTCCCTGACTGGAGGAAACCCTGGTTTTCTCCGGGCCGGAAGATACAGTTTTGTCGATAACAACGGTTTTGTGCATGATATTTGCAGTTTTATTAATTAATGTTGGATCATTTAACAGTGATGTTTTCGGACAGTAGGGACATTCGTTGAATTTTTCAGCATCATATTGATGACCATTGACACATTTTGTAATAGTTGACATGGCTCTAATGGATTACTTTGTTGAGTTGTTAAGGTCGAGGGCATGTTTTGCCAGAATTGCCATATTAAAGGTCTGTGTATTGACAAGCTGCTGATTGTTGACGCCAACAAGCTCTCCTTTTTCATTGAAAATCGGCGAACCACTTGATCCTGGAATGGTGGGGAGGTTGTGGCCAAAGTTGATATCGTCCGCAATGCGTGAAAGCGAACCCTCCTCAAAATTTACTTTCAGTCCATCAGTAGTCTGTCCTAATGCAAAACCGGCCGGGTAGCCAATCATCATCAGCTTCATGCCCGGTTTCAACAACTTTTTATCGGTAACAGCATCATCAAGATGAACATACTCCTTCACCTTCCCCGGCAATGACTTGTTCTTGACCTGAATCATCGCTACATCAAGCTTTTTATCTCCCGAATCCCGCAGGTAGAGACAACCAATCAAGTCACTTTTTGAATTGATATAGGTGTCATTAAGCCCGATTCCAAGATAGAGTGATTTGCCGGAAACGACGACATTGACCTTATTCAAATCATGCAGGGTCGTGATTACGGGCAGCACGTTGATTTGTGCTCCAACCAAATTTCCGATGAGTGCGTTGGATTTATCCTGTTCAAGACGCGCAATCTCTTTAACAATTTCATTGTCGACAAAGGCTTTGACCGCTTTGGTGTTGTCGTCATAAGCCCAGGGAAGGGCAACATGACGGTTTGTCATGATCTTACCATCCGCAGAGATAAAAAAGCCACTGCCAGTTATGGTTATCGGTTCATTTTGTGAGGGATTATAGAGTTCAAACCCTTTATCGGTTTTCGTCATATAGATCTTTTTATCCTCGCCTAAATCAACTTCGTACACATAGTCGTTGTATATGATGACAACTGAATTTCCGTACTTTTCCATCACACCAACCGGCATGATCTTCTCTTTGAGAAAATAGAATCCGACAGCGAGCAGGAGCACAACAGTCGCAGCAATGGCCGGTAGCATGGATTTTTTTTTCGGGACGACGGGATTGTCAAACAGATGGGTTTCCCAGCTCAGCAGATGCCCGTCACCGATAACGATGGTATCGCCCCTCACTATTTTTTTACTGGTGACCGCCAAACCATTGACGGTGGTTCCGTTGGTCGAATGCTTGTCTTTGAGCAACATCTCCCCATTTTTGTAAAGCAGAATCTCTGCATGTTCTCCTGAAACATCCGCATAAGGCAGAACAATGGTATTTGATGCATTTCTGCCGATGCTCACCGTTTTTCTGATTTCACCCATGACCTCCTGATGGCCACGCTCCTTGTCGGGGAGTGCGCCTTTCAGATAGCTCCACACATCAAGCCGGTAATGACTCCCAAGCAGAACCTCATCATCCGGAGTGATAACCACCTCTTCTGCCCCTTGCAGGCGCTTTCCGTTGACAGAGGTGCCATTCATCGATTTTAGATCGCTGATTCTGATGGTACCATCGCTTTCAATCTTGAGGAGCGCATGCACTTTGGAGACATCGCCTTCACGAGGGCTGATAACGATATCATTCTCGGAAGAACGGCCAATTTTAATGATTTTCATGGGTTGGATTTTTTATAGGTTTTTTTATAAAAAATATTCCGGGCAGTTGCATTTTCTTGATCAGCCACAAGAGGATACAACCTGATCGCTTCAGCCATAACCCGCTTGTCAAGGGTTTTCCACCACGGCGGAACTTGAGATGATGAGTTACCTGTCACCTTGAGCTGGTTCCCACCAATAATAGTGATGTTTGATGTCTTGATATTGCGATGGATCAGTTAATAACTGCACCTCATGGCGGAAGCGCACAAGCAGATCATCAAGAGTGGGCAGATGTGGCAGCAACTCCTTGATGGCCACTCTCTGTCCCGTCGCCGGATCAACGCCAAGGTAGACCCGGCTCTTGCCCTCTATACGGTAGTTCAGTATCTGTTGTTCCATATCTCCTTTTTGTGCAACAAGCTGTGGCCATCAGGAAAACACAAGGTAAACAATGCTATTAAACCGGCAAAAAAAGGCAAAAAAAATCCGGTTACTTTTCACAAAAATAACTGACTCCAGGATGAGCCCTTTTCCAGATTACGCTTCGCCGTTTTCACGCTTTATGTGTATCTTGCGGCTATACAATCCGCATTCTGTTATCTGACCATCTCCCGACCATGACTCTGCGCTCATACTTCAATTTCGACACGCATCAGACCAGCTATCGGCAGGAGACGCTTGCTGGCATCACGACCTTCTTCACCCTCTCCTATATCATTATTGTCAATCCGGCCATTCTTGCGGCGGCGGGTATCCCGAAAGGGGCCTCGATGACGGCGACCATTCTTACCTCCATCTTTGGTACCCTGCTGATGGGGCTCTATGCCAAACGCCCTTTTGCCGTCGCTCCATATATGGGTGAAAATGCCTTTGTTGCCTACACGGTAGTGCAGACGCTCGGCTACTCATGGCAAACGGCCATGGCGGCCATCTTTATCAGCGGCATTCTTTTCACCCTGATCACCATCGGAGGGCTGCGCCAATGGCTGGCTGAAGCGATTCCCTCTTCGCTCAAGCACAGTTTTTCAGGGGGAATTGGTCTCTTCCTCGCTTTTCTCGGCCTCAACGATATGGGAGTAGTGACACTCGGTGTCCCCGGAGCGCCGGTACAACTGGGAAATATTGCACAGCTCCCGGTTTTGCTGAGCCTTGGTGGCCTGCTTCTTACCGCAGTTCTTCTTATCCAGCGGGTAACCGGTGCCATTCTTGCTGGTATGGTTGTCACAACCGCAGCCTTTCTTCTGACCGGCCTACTCCCTCTTCCTGCAACAGCGTTCAGTATGCCGCCCTCCATTGAGCCGATCTTCATGAAAATTGACCTGCAGGGGGCGCTGACCTGGGGATTTGCCAGCGTCATCATCAGTGTGCTGGTAATGGATTTTGTTGATACCATGGGTACCCTTTTTGGTTTGTCGTCGAGAGCAAACCTGCTCGATAAAAACGATAATCTGCCGGAGATTGAAAAGCCGATGATGGTCGATGCGCTTTCGACCATCGCCGCATCGCTCTTCGGAACAACAACAGCGGGCGTCTATATTGAATCAGCCGCTGGGATTGAGCAGGGCGGAAAGACAGGATTTACTGCGCTTGTTGTAGCCGCTCTCTTCGCTCTTGCCCTCTTTTTTTCACCCGTACTTACCATTGTTCCGCCCTTCGCCTATGGGCCAGCGCTCGTTGTTGTCGGTATGTTCATGCTGCAATCGGTAACGAAGATGGATTTCACGGACTACAGCGAACTCCTGCCAGCCTTTCTGACCATTACACTCATGATCTTTACCTTCAATATCGGCGTCGGGATCACTGCCGGATTTATTGCCTATGTTGTTCTGAAACTCTTCACCGGAAGAATACGGGAGGTGCGCGGCGGCATGTGGATCCTTGCCGGACTCTCTTTTACCTTCTATCTTTTCTACCCTTACCATTAAACCCCAAAAAGGATGCTGAACGCAAAACTGCGCATAGCCCAGATTGACTGCACACTGGCCAATTTTGACGACAATCTTGCCCAACACTGCGCCCTGACTGAAGAGGCTATCCGTGACGGAGCAGATGCCATCGCATTCCCCGAACTCTCACTCACAGGATACAATGTTCAGGATGCAGCGCAGGATATTGCCATGCATATTGAGGATGCAAGGTTCGACCCTCTGCGGGAGCTGAGCAGGAAAATCTGCATCATCTGCGGCGGCATTGAGCTGAGCAACGACTACGGCGTCTATAACTCTGCACTGATGTTTGAAGAGGGAGTTGGGCAAAGCGTGCACCGCAAAATTTACCTGCCCACCTATGGCATGTTTGAAGAGCTGCGCTATTTTTCTGCCGGTCAGCAGATCAAGACGATAACATCAAAACGGCTTGGCCAGATCGGAGTAGCCATCTGTGAGGATTTCTGGCATGTTTCGGTGCCCTACCTGCTTGCCCATCAGGGAGCAAAGCTGCTCTTTGTACTGATGTCGAGCCCCCTGCGCATGTCGCCCGGAAGCGGCAATCCGGCGATTGTAACCCAGTGGCAGACCATTGCCTCAACGTACTCATTTCTCTTCAGCAGTTATGTTGCATGCGTCAACCGCGTGGGCAATGAGGACAGCTTCACCTACTGGGGCAACTCCTCCGTAACCGGACCGGACGGCACCGTCCTCTGTGCCGCACCGCTCTTCAGGCCGCACATTATGGATGCCGCGATTGATGTTTCTGAAGTTAAACGCGCCCGTCTCCACTCCTCCCATTTTCTTGATGAGGATCTTCGTCTTATCAGCTCGGAACTCAGCGAGATCATCGGACAGGGACGACGGTTATAAACTTATCCCTAAAAAAAAACCGAGCTTTTTCCAGCATGTTCATCAGCGATACTGACACAACAGAGAGCCTTTACTTTCGATTTATTGCAAGAAAACATTTTTTTTAATCCCACAAAAAATACAGCAACAACGGTATTAGCAAGAACAAAAGAAGTTGAAAATTACTTTCTCCATGCAGCACGGGTGTACAGGGCTCAAAAGCAATGAAGCACATAATACCCGAATGCACAGACCAGAGACATACACAAAAAAACGGTCGAACTATTGCCTTTGTTTGCTCATACTGATCCAGGCATCAGTCAATCGAGGTCACATGGAGAGAGCGAAAAAATCAGAGCATGATGAGGCGTCTATATTTCAGCAGCAAATTTATTTTCAATTTCTGAAAAGAGAGGCTCAGGGTACATATAACGTTGAGCTTCAGGATACCGATCAGAGAGAAACTTTATTAACTCTGTACGGAATTCTTGATGAAATTATTTCATCCCGCACCAAATGAGATATCGCACATAAATCAGGCGTTGATGCTGTTATCTCAGGAACCCTATGACGATCAAAGCCAATGTCAAGCGGAGCTGCAATAGCGCCTGGTGTATTATTTGTAGCCCGGGGTAGCACGAATCGAGTTGATAGAACAATCCATCTTCACAATGGAAGTGATACGATCTGCTATGGAAATATGCTCTTCAAGCCTCAGAAACTATCAATAGTTCCCAAGAAAAATCGGCAAAATCTTTAACGAACACTATCTCAAGGCAATTCCCTTATCAAAAGGAAAAACAACCTCTGGAATTCGTAGCATAACTTTTTATGCTAATAAAGCTATCCCGCCGCAAGTGGAGGGGTAGCTGTTTGTTAGATGAAACTGAGCAAACTTTCACAGCAAGCAATGGGGAATTTAACCTCAAGAGAGTATATAGAATAGAAAAACAACATCGGAGCTTCCAGCCTGAGCTACTTCCAATATTTCGTTTTAACTGAACCCGTTACTTATATTCCACTTATCACCACGAGAAAAATGCACTCTTTGATATTATTTTAGAATAGGAAGAAATTAAAATATATTTTACATTGTCGTTGTATCGTTTTGTAACGTCTCATTAATTATCAGTAAAAAATCATGTCAACACTTACAGAAATCCAGGCTCAAATAGCTGATCTTCAGAAACAGGCTCAGGAAATTATCAATATTGAGCGCAAGGCTATTCTTGAGGATATCAAAGCAAAAATGGCTGCCTATAATATCACAATGGAGGAACTTGAAAGAAAAGGGAAAGCTGTAAAGTCTGCACCCAGAAGTCCGTCTCCCATCAAGTACAAAAAAAGTGAAACTGAATACTGGGTAGGCAGAGGACCGAAACCACAATGGGTTAAGGGAATTGAAAGTAATGGCGAGAATATTGAAATCTATCGGGTGCAGGAATAAACCGGGCACTCCCGTTACGACTTATCTTCATTCAGATTAATTCCCACGACCTCAGGCAGCAACAGGAGAAATCCTGTCAATGATTATTCTCAACTGCCGGAGGTCGCAGGTATTAAGTAACTGCTTATTCCTGCCGTCATTTATTGTGCCATGCAAAAACCTGGAGGAGTAAGGTTTTTACGATAAGCTTCGGGTAAAAGCTTCATGGCTGCCAGTGCTTCATCCTCCCTCTCGAAAAGCCCAAAAACTGCTGAACCACTACCGGAAAGGGAGGAAAAGATGCTTCCTGCTTCCAGCAGTGTTAATTTGACTTTGCGAACGGCGGGAAAATGATCAAATACGGCTGGCTCGAAATCATTTTCAAAGGCTGGTAAACCCTCCTTTTTTCCAGAAAGACAAAGCTCTGAGAGCAGTTTTTTCAAATCAGGAAGTTCACGATCAAACCGGGAATAGAAATTCTTGTATGCCCAAACCGTTGCAATGTGCTCTTCGGGAAAAACAGTAACGATATAGTAAGGAAGTGTAAGAGCGAGATCATCAAGCTCATCACCGATGCCTGTCGCATAGGCAAGACCTTTCATAGAGAGAAAATAGGGGACATCGGCACCAAGTTTCACTGCAAGAGCGTGCAATTCGGCAGGGGATGCGTTGACCTTCCAGAGTTCATTGAGCACTCTGAGTACCGTTGCAGCATCACTGCTGCCACCTCCAAGCCCGGCGCCAAAAGGCACCTGTTTTTGAAGCTTCATGGCTATGCCTTTCCGGACAGCGGCAAACTGTTGAAGAGATCTGGCTGCCTTTATACAAAGATTGTTATCGTCAACAGGGAGATCACTATTTGAGCAGCTCATCGAAATCTTTTCGGAGTCACTGAATTCGATGGTATCATACCAGTTGATTGGTGCAAAGATAGTCTCAAGCGTATGGTATCCATCCTGGCGTTTGGCTGTGATGAGAAGACCAAGATTGATTTTTGCAAAGGATTTGACCAAAAGAGGGTGCATAGAAGGCGATTAATATTATATGGATATATTTGGCATATTGAGGAAAGAAAAAATAGAACAGTAAAAGCTGTACAACGATAAACTGCAAACCAATGCTATCTGAAAAGAGGTTACTCCGCATTCGCAAAAGTGCCGCACAACTCTGCATTGCGCTCTCTGTTGCACTCTTCTTTCCAGCCATCCTGTATGCAGCCGAAGAACGTTCCTACGCACGTGAAATCAGGAAGTATGTCGATGAAGATACGGTTTATTTGTTAGAAAATACGCAGCAAAACATAACCCTGCCCTCTGAAAGAATCGTGGTTGAAGCTCTTCTTTGTGAAAGTGGCCCACAGGCAATTGAGCTCTTCCAGAAACAGTTGAGCGATTATCCAGACCCTGCACTTGATCAAATCAGTAACTCACGAATAGCCGCCTACAACCTGGCGCTCAACAGCACTGCCCCGCTGCCAAAGCTCTCACGCCCTCTTCTTTCGGCGAAACCACAAGAGTCTGGTGTGCAGGAAAGTTCGAAGCAACAGCTCGCGTCAATTTCGAGCAAGACAAAGGAAGAAATAACTCCTCGCCCATCACCTGCGCCAGTAAAACCAGCTCAGGAATCAGCACCTCTTCCATCACCTGCGCCAGTAAAACCAGCTCAGGAATTAGCTCTTCGTCCATCACCGGCAAAAGTAAAACCGACTGAAGAATTAGCACTTCGCCCCTCAACTGCGCAAGTAAAACCGATTCAGCAAATATCGCCTCGTCCATCACCAACCACAGTAAAACCAACTCAGGAATCAACCTTTGCAGGAAGTTCCGGTTTTACCCTGCAATTTGGTTATTTCGGAAACAAAGCAAATGCTGAAAATTTGACCAAAAAGATCTCTCTTTACGAACCGGTAGAAATCGTTGAGCAGGGGCAGTTCTATGGTGTTCGATTGAAAAAGTTATATGCCACAAAACAAGATGCTGGTGCATTGATAAAAAAACTGCCCTTCCCGGCTTTTATTGTTCCAGTAAAAAAGACGCAGCAGTGAACCGAAGACAAATCAACCTGATGAAACGAGAGACTACAATTGTCGGGCAATCTCTCCTGATCTCCCAGCTCAAGCAACTTGCTCTCCAAGTCGCTCAAACCGATATCACGGTATTAATAATTGGAGAAACGGGATCGGGAAAAGAGGTTCTGGCACGCTTTATTCATGCAAACAGCCTGCGGGCCGATAAAAGCTTCATCCCTGTCAATTGCGGCGCAATTCCCTCCGGTATTCTTGAATCGGAACTTTTTGGTCATGAAAAGGGGGCGTTTACCGGAGCAGTGCAAAGCAGAAAGGGGTACTTTGAAAGTGCCGACAGGGGCACTATTTTTCTTGATGAAATCGGTGAAATGCCACTTGAAACCCAGGTAAAATTTCTCAGGGTTATTGAGACCGGAGAGTTTCAGCGGGTCGGATCGTCAGAGAGTATTTACTCTGATGCCCGCATCATTGCTGCTACCAACAAAAACATGTATCAGGCTGTCGCGGAAAAAAACTTTCGGGAAGATCTTTTTTACCGTCTGCGTAGTGTTGAACTGCAAATCCCGCCACTACGGGAGAGAGGACGAGATATCCTCCTGCTTGCCGAAAATTTTGTTCATGAATTTGAACAGAAACACAAAATCCTCTTTGAAGGATTCAGCCCGGATACGACAGAGATGCTGATGCGCTATCCCTGGCCAGGAAACGTCAGAGAGCTCAGAAATCTCATTGAATCCCTGCTTGTGCTTGAAAAGGGGAAATATATCACTTCTGAAATTCTTGAACGACATCTGGTGCAGCGAAATCGATACAAAAGCCTGGTTCATGATCCGGCTAAATCAGAAAAAAACGAGCTTCAGGTGATTTACAGTACCATGATGCAGCTTCGACAGGAGGTCAGTGAAATCCGCCAACTTCTTCAGCATCTTGTGCAGACCAGAGCGCTCACTCCACTGTTTCTGCCTGATGTTTCAGCAACACTCCCGCAATTTACCCCTGTCTTGAAACCAGCAGTCGAGGAACACATCCATCCTGCACCACCCAAAGTTCTTCGCTCACTTGATGAGATGGAAAAAAAGTCTATTGCCGAAGCACTTGAATCATGCAATGGAAACAAGAGAAAAACAGCTCTGGCACTCGGCATTACAGAACGAACACTCTATCGCAAAATCAAGGCTTATGGGCTCTGACAGCCAATACATCATAACACACTCTCACCCTTCCGACTCTTTAAAAAAGCACGAAGAAAGATGAGCAGAGAGAGTATTGAAGCCACCTTTGGCAAAAGGTCAGGATGAGAGGTATAAAAGGTCAAGCGACTTTCGAGCGGAACTTCAGCCGTCAGGATCTCCTCCTGCCACCAGGGAACCTCTGCAATGGTACGCCCATACTTGTCGATGACGACCGTGAGTCCGGTATTGGCACATCGCGCCATTGCCCGACGGTTTTCGATACAGCGCAACCGGCCAATGGCCAGATGCTGATAGGGGCCATATGACGTTCCATACCAGCCGTCATTGGTAACAAGGGTCAGCAGCCTGGCTCCTTTTCGGACAAACTCCGTAACAAGAGAGGGGAAAATAGATTCATAACAGATGATATTGGCAAGAACGACCTTACCATTCCGAGAAGAGGAGAGTTCCATAACGGCAGCCTCACGCCCTTTCCCCCACCCTCTGATGCCTGCCAGAGAAAATGTCAGATTACCAAGCCAGGGGAAATAATCGATATAGGGAACACGCTCTGCAAATGGAACAAGGCGCATCTTGCGATAAATTTCAGGCACACTATCAGGGTCTGGTTCAAGCAACATGGAGGCATTAAAGGACTCCGAGGGTTGATTGGGCTTATGAACGACATCGATAAAACCGGTCAAAAGAGCTGTATCCCACTTTCTCAGTGCCAACCGCAACAATTGCTGATCGGCAGCATAGGGCAGATCAAGAATAGAAAACGGAATCGCCGTTTCCGGCCAGATCACCAGCTCAGGCCGGCTTTCACGAACAGCTCTGCCGGTCATACGATAATAGCGCTCCATAATTTCGACGCTGTTATACTCCTCCCACTTGTCATGGGGATTTACATTGGGCTGAACAAGGGTAACCCTGAGTCGCAACTCTTTTTTCGCAGCAATACCTTCCCTGTACATCAGCACTGAAGCATAGATCAGCGGAGCAACAACCATCAGAGCCATCATGGTAACAGAACGAAGGGTATCCCGTCTGCTGCCACTCAAGGCAAGCACCGTGAATACATTGAACCATATGAGCCAGAAACTGATCCCCCATACACCAACAAGATCAGCATACTGAATCATGAGATTCAAATTTGCCTGTGAATTTCCGAGGGTCAGCCATCCAAGTGAGAGATCCTGCTGCATGTAAGCCCATTCCCATGCAATCCAGAGAAAAGGAAGCGAAAATAGCGCAAAACGGTAACCCGCCATTTTTTTAACCGCATAAAATGCAAGGAGGGGAACCGTCAAAAAAAAAGTCTGTGCAAAAATGGTGAGAACTCCTCCAGGCAGAGTTGCCAGACTTACCCACCAGAGACTGATCAGACAGAAAACAAACATCGAGAGGTAAACGCGTCGAAAAAGCTCCCCGGCGTTCTCGACGGAGCGAAGAGAGATGAGCAGCGGAACAAGAGCAATCCAGGCTACCACTTCAAGATGAATGGCGGGATAAGAGGGAAAAGAGAGACCAAGAAGAGTTCCACTCAAGAGGGCCGGGGCGTAACGGGAATGACTCAGTCGGGTTATGTTCCGGGATAATAGACTCATCAAAACGATAAAAAGATTCTAAATTGACGAAAAAAAACAAAAAAAATTCAGATAAACGGAAAAACTATCGGCACTAAATACTATTTCTGGCAACCAGATAACCAAGAGCAACACATTTTACTTTATTTATTGATTTTTATTCTTTAAATTTCTTCCACTCTGTTACTTAACAGGAATAATCTCCATGAAATTTTTTCCTGAAAATATCCAATTTCAACGCCATTAGAAAAAGGAGAACTCATTATGGCTCTTTTCGGCACAAAAGACACCACTACCGCACACTCAGATTACGAAATCGTTCTCGAGGGCGGTTCGAGCTCATGGGGCAAGGTAAAATGTCGGGCGAAGGTTAATGTACCGCCGGCACTTCCCTTGTTACCGGCTGACTGTAACATCAAGATCAATGTAAAACCTCTCGATCCCGCAAAGGGGTTCGTCAGGTTTTCGGCTGTTATTGAGTCAATTGTAGACAGCACAAAAAGCAAGTTGGTTGTAGAGGCTGATATTGCCAATGAAACCAAGGAAAGAAGAATCTGCGTCGGTGAAGGCTCTGTATCCGTAGGCGACTTCTCTCACTCGTTCTCCTTTGAAGGCTCTGTTGTCAATCTCTTCTACTATCGCTCCGACGCAGTCAAAAGAAATGTCCCGAACCCGATCTACATGCAGGGGCGTCAGTTCCATGACATTATCATGAAAGTTCCGCTTGACAATCCCGATGTTATCGACACTTGGGAAGGCACCCTTCGGGCGCTTCAGTCAACTGGCACCTTCAACGACTGGATTCGCGAGTTCTGGTTTATCGGACCTGCTTTTACCGCCCTGAATGAAGGTGGTCAGAGAATTTCAAAAATCGAGGTCAACAGCATCGGCACCCAGAGCGGAGAAAAAGGACCTGTTGGTGTTACAAGATGGCGTTTCTCTCATGGCGGTTCCGGTATTGTCGATTCTATTGCTCGCTGGGCAGAACTCTTCCCTGCTGACAAACTGAATCGGCCTGCATCAGTTGAAGCTGGCTTCCGTTCTGACTCTCAGGGTATTGAGGTTAAGGTTGATGGTGATTTCCCCGGCGTATCGGTCGATGCCGGCGGTGGTCTTCGCAGAATCCTGAACCACCCGCTCATCCCGCTGGTACACCACGGAATGGTAGGAAAATTCAACGACTTTACCGTCGATGCCCAGTTGAAAGTTGTACTGCCAAAGGGATACAAAGTCCGTTATGCAGCACCTCAGTTCCGTTCCCAGAACCTTGAAGAATATCGCTGGAGCGGTGGCGCTTATGGCCGCTGGGTCGAGCATGTTTGCAAGGGCGGTACCGGACAGTTTGAAGTGCTCTACGCTCAATAAGCACGAAATCAGGGAAAACAAAAAAACCGGTCAAAAGCCGGTTTTTTTGTTTTAGCCGAGTAAATGAAGAATATCCTCAATCTCCTCTTTTATCTCTTTCAGCAGCACCATGCGGCGTTCGTCAACCACTCCATGACGATTCTTCTCCTGACCGATCTGTTTCTGCAGCTTCAGAATTTCAGTCGTTTTATGGTCAGTTTCACTATTGCGCAGAACGCCCTTGACTATTTCACTCGCTTTTCCGAGGCGATAACCTTTTTCGTAGACCAGCTCCTTGATATTGAGAACCATAGCAATATCACGGTTGGTATAACGCCTGTTCCCCCGTGTATCCCGCGCCGGAGTCAGCTCATTAAAAAAACCTTCCCAATAACGGAGCAGATAGGCAGGAACACCGGCAATTTTGGCGACCTCACCGATAGAGTAATAATTTTTGATTGCATCAAATGCCATAAGAGCGCAGAAATAAGGGTGAAATTTTGTTTTCCCTATTCTTATTATACATTACTACCGTCACTTCAAAAATTTATGACGGATGAAAAATCTTCTTGGTCTGAAACCTTATCTGTTAAGGTATAAAAAAAATCTCTGGTCTGGCTTTCTCTTCATCATTCTGACCAACCTCTTCGCTGTCATCGCGCCAAAGTACATCGGTCTTGCAATCGATACCATGAATCGGCATTTTGCGCTTTCGGATGTTCTTCGCGATACGGGCCTCTATTTTCTCCTCTCCCTCTTAAGCGGTTTTTTTCTCTTTCTTGTACGCCAGAATATCATTGTTGCATCACGGCATATTGAATATGACCTGAAAAACGACTACTACCAGCATCTGCAGAAGCTTCCCCGCAGTTTTTATAATACCACCAGTACCGGTGATCTCATTTCAAGAGGAACAAACGACCTGAATGCCATAAGAGAGTTCCTTGGACCCGGCATCATGTACTCCCTCAACACCTTCTTCAGACTCTTGTTTGCACTGATTGCCATGATCGCAATCTCTCCAGAACTGACTCTCTTCGCGCTGCTACCCGCTCCTCTTCTCAGCTATTCTGTCTATAAAATAGGCAGTTCCATGCAGAAACGCTCAAAAAGCATCCAGGAGAGCTATGCCGGAATTACCAATCTGGTACAGGAAAACCTCTCTGGCATCAGGGTTGTAAAAAGCTATACCCGAGAATCATTCGAAATCAACCGCTTTGAATGCCTGAACAAAGAGTACTATCGCAAAAACCTCTCTTTGGGAAAACTGCAGGCACTCTTTTTTGCTTTTCTGACCTCCATGACAGCCCTTTCGCTGCTTCCCGTTATCTGGGTCGGTGGTATAAACGTCATTAATGGAAGCATGACCGTCGGCGGGATTGCACAATTTATTGTCTATGTATCCATGCTGAGCTGGCCCATCATCTCAATCGGTTGGGTCACCAGTATTGTGCAGAGAGCGGCATCGGCCCAGATTCGGCTGAATGCAATTTTCAACGCCAAACCCGATGTCGCCGAAACAGAAAATAAGGGCCAAAAAGAGGAGTCTTTCAAGGGGAAACTCTCATTTCGGGATGTACAGTTTCATTATCCCGGTCAGGAGAAAAATCCCATCCTGAAAAAAATAACGTTCGACATTGCTGCAGGATCAAAAGTTGCAATCGTCGGCGCAACAGGTTCGGGCAAAACAACACTGGTCAACCTCATACCGAGGCTCTACGAAACTGTACAAGGGACAATACTCTTTGACGGTCACGACATCCGAAGCCTGCCATTGAAAACCCTGAGGGAACTCATTGGCTTTGTCCCCCAGGTCAACTTTCTCTTTTCCGATACCATTGCCCGCAATATCAACTGGGGAAGTCGTAACGAAGATGCTGATATGGTAATTGAAGCAAGCAAAATAGCGATGCTCTATGGTGATGTTGAAGAGTTCCCTGATGGCTTTGAGACCATGCTTGGTGAAAAAGGAATCAACCTCTCGGGCGGACAGAAACAGAGAGCCTGTATTGCACGAGCCATTGCATGGAAACCCCCTCTTCTGATACTTGACGACGCACTCTCAGCCGTCGACACCGGAACCGAAGCCCGTATCTTTGAGGCTCTTCTGCAAAAACTTCCCGAGACCACCATCCTGCTGATCAGCCACAGAATTTCAACCGTAAAAAACTGTGACCGCATCATCGTACTGAAAGAGGGCTCCATTGTCGAAAGCGGAACCCATGAAGAGCTCCTGCAACAGAAAACCCTCTATGCAGAACTTTACAACCAGCAACTACTCGAAGAGGAGATCTTCTCCCTCTCATAAGTGAGATCAAAAAGCCCGGACAGGCCGAACAAGATTGACATGGGTTTTATTGGTGGCAAACTGCTTGCCATTGGAGAAACACTGAAACCATGCATGGTCTGCACTATCCTCCGTTGAACTCCAGTAGAAATTAGGTACAAGACCCTCAACAGCTCCTCTGTTGAGATAAAGCTGGTTCAGCTCCTCCTTGCTCGGTAAAAACCAGTCGCTGTAACCACCACCGCGATACATTGACGCAACGGCTGAAGCGCTTTGCGGAAAAAGTGCTACAGGATATTTTGCCAAAATCTTTCTCGTATTTTCTGCTCCTTCACCAATGGCCGGGCTTGTATTCGATAGCATCTTCTCTGCATAATCAGGACGAACCGCATCTCTATATTGGCCGGTACTCCAGCGATATGCCCCAACAACCTCCCCTGCACCATATGCATCGATATAGGAGAGATCTATATCCTCCCTGGCAGCAATCAAACCATGCTGCCCGGTACTATCAACAAAAAAGACAATACCCCCACTGTAACTATCACCAATCTTCGCGGCAAACGAAAGAGCCGAAGACATAATAACCATAGTTAATCCGACCAACATTGACACCATGCTCAGCCGGGCGATGCCTGATTTTATCCTGTTCACTTTTCCTCCTTGATAAGTGGAAATTTCAATAAAAGCACCTTCCTGAAGTTAACGATTCTGATCGGAAAATCAGTGAACATTTCAGGAAGTCAATCGCCCGAAGAAAAAAGAAATCTGTACATGATGCAAGCTGTTATCCCTTTGCGTTGCGAATCAACTCATGAATAATTCTGCAACTATCCGTTTAGACCTTCGCTCTCGTTCAATCAGCCTCCCACTTTTACTGGATAGCTTGACCCTTTGAGGGTGACGATTGTGCTGCGTATTGCGCCAAGTTCATCAATTCCTTCCGGTACCGTGCATTCACATTTTTTCCAGAGTTCTGATAACTGCCTCTCGATTTTATAGGCAAGCATAACGGCAAAGAGATGGCCACGAGTGCTCGCTTCGGTTCGCACATGAACCGGTCTGATTTCAAGATGACTTTGCTCACATAACAGCCGTCCAGCAGAGCGACTCCTTTCAGGATTTCTTCATTGACTGTTACCATGAACACCCTCTCCTGATAAAACTGCAATCAGCAAGGCTTAGCAGTTGATCCCTGCTCAGGTTTCGGGCGACGTTGCAGGGGTCTGCTCACGAAACGGAAAAAATAGCACGTTAAGCAGTTTAAGTTAAATCCAAAAGCCGGGTACGGATCGGCAAAGGCGGAATTGGTTGCCGTCCACATTTTAGGTTCCAGTATGCCCACGAGCGCACATCAAAAACGCCAGGTGGAGCATGCTCCAAAACCTCACAGAATTCGTCATTCCCCACGATGCCTTGCAGCGCTTTTAAATCTTCAGGCGTACCAAAAGTCATAACATGCGCAAGAAAATGCACTGGATCAGCAAGTTCTTCCTCTGGCGTATTGAACCATACAACCCGACGTGCCACGTTTAAAATTTCCGGAGTAATGGGTAAAGGTTTCATGATGTTGGTTCGTTTTCATCCGTCCGCTTGGCATAAGGCGTTAATATGGGAAGAGAGGCTGGATCGACAGATGCAACTGCAATACTCAACCGCTTGCGCACATCTACGGATAAGGTTGGAAGATCATCAAAAAAGGAGAGTGCCTTCAATGCAATCATAGGGTTGAAGCTGCGTCCATAAACGACACTGCCAGCAGCTAAAGCGTTTGGCAAGTCAACACCGTGTTGTAACAGCGCATCAATATCGAGATAGTCTTTTACCTCTGCCCGTTTTTGTATTACAGCTACTTTCGTTCCTGCAATGTCTAACAGGGATGCGACATAGATTGAACCTCCCTCGGCCTGATCGCGAGGTGTAACCTGCCCAAGACCAAGACCACCAAAAAAAGAGAGCAAAACAGGGCCGTCACGCTCAACACGGCAAGTCAATGTATTTTGGCCAACCTGCACGCGCTCCGCTCCCTTGAGATAAGGAAGAGCATCAGCCAGATCATCCGGATCAAAAGGCTGATTAGAAAAAAAATCAAAATCAACAGAAGTCCTGTGCCCCAAACGCAAAGCAAGCGCCGTTCCGCCGTAAAGCGTAAATGTCGATGGCGTAGCGTCAAGTTCCGGCCAGAGCAAAAGCTGCGGTGGCGGAAGAATGGATAGATTAGGACTAAAAATCATGTCAAATTGATTTTGTTTAAATGGAGTCACCTCAGAAAACGGAAAAAATAGCACGCTAAGCAGTTTTGGTAAACTTCATGAGTCTTGATACCGTAGCTGGATGGACATTAAAAAGCCTGGCTGCATCCGCTGCGGTTTTCTGTCCAGACGTAACAAAATGGATGATCTCTTTCTGTTGCTCTGAGGTGAGCTTTGGTCGGCGACCTCCAACACGCCCTTGTTTGCGTGCGGCATCCAAACCGTTGCGCGTGCGCTCTCGAAGCATTGCCCGCTCGAACTCCGCAAATGTCCCTACGATTTGCATCATCATGCGGCCACCGGGCGAAGTAGTGTCAATTACTTCCGTCAGACTACGAAACCCAGCTCCTGCTTGATTAATCTTCTCCATAAAAGTCAACACATCTTTCAGAGAGCGTGATAAACGGTCAAGCTTCCAGACAACCACCACATCGTCCTTGCGCAGTTGCTCTAACAACCGATGCAATTCTGGCCTGTCCCATCGGCCCCCGGAAGCTTTCTCTTGAAAGATCATTTCACATCCGCCAAATTCCAGCGCGGCAATTTGTGCTTTGGTGTCCTGATCCTTGGTGGAAACACGCGCATAACCGATAAGCATCTCTACCTTCCTATTGCATAAAGTTATTGCAAATGATTATAATTTAGCAATAACTTTATGCAATGCGCAATGCCTTTATTTCTGCTTGATCAATAATCGTTGCGGAAACGTCCGTTTCTGCAACAGCATTTTCCAATTCATTTTAGACGTACTATTATTCCATGCCTCGTCGATCTCTTTTTTCCACTGCCGAACGAGAAAGCCTTCTGGAGTTGCCGAAGGCCGAAGATGAACGGATTCGGTACTATATGTTTAACGAGGCGGACTTGTCTTTCATCAATCAGCATCGAGGGTCTGCAAATCGCCTTGGGCTTGCTGTGCAGCTTTGCTACTTGCGTTTTCCTGGAATTATTCTCAATGTCGATCAGAGACCGTTTCCGCCGGTATTGAAACTGGTTGCTGATCAGCTTGGAGTGGCGGTCGATCAATGGAACAAGTACGGACATCGCGAACAGACCCGCCGTGAACACCTGCTTGAGTTGCAGGGGTGGCTGAAGCTTATACCATTCGGTATCGCTGAATACCGACAAATCGTTTATCAACTCGCTGAACTTGCCCAACAGACTGATCGTGGTATTGTGCTTGCCGAAGCATTGATTGATATGCTGCGAAATCAAAGCATTATTTTGCCAGCCATTGACGTCATAGAACGTGTCTGTAGTGAAGCATTAATGTGATGAGTGCCATTCAGGGCGGATTACCTGACAGCCTTGCCGAGATGCACAGGCTCTTCGGCAACAAAGTCAGTTTACTCGTTCAGGATAACAGGGAGATGTCAAATCCACAAACCATGATGGGATGGAAACATCTGTCAATACTTTTATCGGAGGGAAATCATGAACAAATCAAACAGCGCCTCAGTCGCACCATCGAGCAACTCTTCGCAACCGGCGCCATCTCAGCCCCATGTTATCAGCAAGCAATCGGAGGAGTTCCAATGGGATGAAACGATCGTTTGGCTGGAAAAGATCAACAAAAACATGCAACGGATGTCGCAAGATGAGAAATATCGGCTGGAAATTGCGAAAGATCTATCATAATGTGCCAGAGAGATTCAGAAAAATGCATTCCATTTCTGGCACGTTACTCATGAAAATTCGTTAGATCGACGTATAAAATTTTCTCTCACCACGTTTTGCACAAGGAGAACCAATGACAACAACAGAGAAAATATACCGAACGATGCAAGAACTTCCAGAACCGATGCGTCATGAAGTGCTGGATTTCGCTGAATTTTTCAAGCAGAAAAAATCAACCGATACACCCGGATCAGGAAATCTTGCCAAACGTATTCAGGAGCACTTTAAAGGCTTGAATGCTGAAGATATTGTTATTCCATCACGTCAGTTCCCCCGCACTCTTCCGCAAGTTGAGGATTGATGATGACCGCTTTTTTGATTGATGCCAACGTCCTGTCGGAATTAATGCGTACGCAGCCAGAGAGTATACGCCGAACTCGGCTGGAAAATGCAGCACAAAAAATGTTTTCTGCAGATTTTACTGAACGGTGCCTTCCTTTTGACAAACATGCCGCAATCGTTTATGCAGAACTCGTTGCCCATCGAAAACGCATCGGAAAACCTGTTTGCACAGAAGATGCCCAAATAGCAGCTATCGCGGTAACCGAAAACCTGACACTTGTCACCCGAAACATTAAGGATTTTACAGAAATTGAAGGCCTGAAACTGATAAATCCCTGGGAAACAGCTTGAGGGAAAATCGTCGAACTGCATTGTCATTCAACAATCTCCATATATGGCAAAATTGTACACTCTCAGGCTATCTTGCTTGAAAGTCTGGCCAAGCGAGTAGCTACATGCTGATTGAGATCGCCATGGGAGCACAAAAAAAATGCCGAGCTGGGACTCGGCGCTCCCTGGGTGATCACAATTTTTCAGAGTTTCAGATATCAGAGGATCAGATGTTCAGGAAGAAAAGAATGACTGGAACGAATCACTCGAAAACCCACATTGTAGCTGCCCCAGTTCCCCGGAAGGTCGTCGTTCCGGGAGGAGCAGCGCAGAGCATCAGCTTTACTGCTATAATACGAACCTCCCCGCACCGAACGGTACCCTTCTTTTTCGCCATACCAATCATCCGTCCACTCCCATACATTACCTGCCATATCGAAGAGCCCTTCCGGCGTGGCGCCCTCAGGATAACGACCAACCGGCGTTGTAGAGCCTTCATTCGAATTATAATTGGCAAGTTTTGGCGTTGGCTCTCCCCGCTCTTTCGGCCAGGGGTAGGAACGCCCCTCCTCACCTGCAGCAGCAAATTCCCACTCCATTTCTGCAGGAAGCCGGTAGAACACATCCTTGTCGCTTTCAAGCAGTGAAAGCCAGAGACAATAAGCACGGGCAGCATACCACGTTGCTATCACCGGCTGATCATCCTTGTTGAATCGCTTGTCGTCATCGTACCTGGAAGCAAACCGTTTCGACAACTCTTTTTCTTGCTGCAACCAACTGCTGAACTCCTTGATGCTCTCTGCCAGGGCTGACAAGTGTTTCTTGTAGCTCTCAAAAAGCAAGTTTCCAGCAACATCACTCCCTTTTGTCTCAAGGAAGCTGATAAACTGGCGGAAAAGCCGATTGGTCACCGTGAATTTTGCCACGTAGAGGTCTGGCACCGTTTCCCGCTTTTTCGTCAGGGAGTAGTCGAAGCTTCCGCCCTTGATCAGGAGATACTCGGCGCCAAGGGGATCATTGAGAGTGCCAGCTACAAGAGGCCGCTCTTTGGAAAGTTCCGAGAGGTTGAACTGCTCCACCACCTCAAGCGCCTCTTTATGGGCCTCCAGCTCGCCAATGGCGTTGAGGCACTGCAACAGGTAGCGCTGACGGTTGAGGGTGGTCTCTGGCTCCATCAGCTTGCTGCGCAGTGCATCAAAACAGATCTGCGGCGCCTCCTCGATGAGAGTGGTCAGCAAATCCTGCTGCTTCTGCGTCATCTCTTCACTGACTGGCGAGTTGAAAAGCTCGCGCATAAAGGCGTCAAAGGTTGCTGCATCAGCCTGGCCAATAAAAAAGCGCAAGGGCTCATTCCACCAGTCGTCGCCGAAATACCCGGCAAAAGTGGCCATGCGCTGCTCCCTGCCCCACTCTTTCTGGAGCTGCAGACCAGCCATGTACTCCCTGAACGATTTGTGGCGAAAAAGGTACTCCCTGTCGCGATACTCCACCAGCAGACCGGCGCGGTCAACAAGGTTCCGGCAAAACTCCTCTGCGCTGTAGCGCTTGGTCAGCGTCTTGAGTTGAATCTGCATCTGCTGCTGCATCGCCCCCCGCTCAACCTCGTCGCGTTTTACCACCTCCTGCATCCAGAGCGAGACTGGAGCGAGTACACGCAGGGCATCTTCTGCCGGAAGGAGAGGCTCAAGACCCTTTTGACGGTCGCGGTAATCGAGTATGTAGTTCAGGGCGGCTTCATAGAGTTTCAACCGACTGGCTGGCAGATAGTCCCGATCTTTCCAGAGCATGGCCATGATCTGAAGCAGCAGGGGCACTCTGGCCAATGCCTGCACGCCCCTGTTTTTCTCCTGGGCCAAAAAGAGCACAATATCCTTCGCTTTCCGCTCGGCTTTCTCTTTCTGGCTCTTCTCCCACCGCTCCTGTGTTTCGCTCCCTGGCTTCAGCTCGCCGAGATATGCCGCCCTGAACCATTTCTCAAGAAACTCCTGCTGCTGCTCACTGGTAAAATCCATGATGTCGGCCCGCGTGTGACGGGAGGCAAGCTCAATCCCCTCTGCCTTCCTGTAACCTGTGGAACGGGAGGTGACCACCACTTGCGCTTTTTTAAAGCTGGCGACAATCCGGTCAATCCATCGGCACGCCCTGATGCGCTGTTGCGGGTCACTGATTTCATCAAGACCATCAAAGAGGAGGAGCGTGGGCCGCTGTTGCAGCCAGCGGGAGAGGTGCTTCTCTTCAATGTCAAGATTGTGCAGCGCCGACCACGCAATGAGATTATGGGAGATCGGCGCATAGTCTCCATTCTCCACGATGAGGTCACGGAGTGGCAGAAAAACCACGAGCAGCGGCTCAGTGAAGCCAAGCCTCTTCCTGTCGTCAAGAGAGGTGAGGGCATAGTGCTTGAGCAGCGTGGTCTTGCCGGAACCGGGGTCGCCAATAATGAGCAGCAACCGTTGTTGCTCAAACACAAGGCGCATCACCTCCTCCGGCTTGCGTATCTGCTCATGGAATTTCTGCTCCTGTTCCTGTTCGGACGACTGACACGCTTCACCAACATTGAGGTCACAGTCGCTACGCCAGCCATCGGAGAGGCGAAGGGCAACAAAGGTATCCGTCAATCCTACCGGCACATTTTCGAGCGCATGGGTACCGAGAAGGTTGCTGATATCAAGCTCCCTCCTGAGCGCCTCGTGGTAGTCATGAAGATGGTCGCGGTCGAGCGTCGTGAGCGCCTGTGCCTCTCTGACATCGGGGCTCACCCGTTTCGGGAGAGAAAATGTGCCGATATAGGAGGGCGACGGAAAGATTGCGGTATCAAGCGCCCACACTTCACGCGGCTTGTCGTGGTAGCATATCGGAAAGATGGTCACCCGGCCACTCTGTGCGGTGGCATACATGGCGCAATTAGGCCACTCGCGTGTCTGGTATGATGCCCCGGCACCAAGCTTGAGGTAACCGCCATGCTGCGACACCGTGCATTCTGTGTCGGTCTCATGGTAGTGACCGTGCAAGAGCAGGTCAACCGATGCACCAAGAGTGGCCCGGATGTTTGCACGCTCAACCGCGCTCAGCCAGTCGAGCGGATGGTGCAGCAGGGCAAGATTGAGGTCTGCCGCCTGCTCCTGCAGCGCTTTCGTCGCCTTGTCGAGGCAGCGGCGACCGAGCAGCAGCTTGCCATGATCCTGATCGTCAATGCAGAAAAGAGCGCTGTTCAGCAAAAGCATGGCCACCCTGACCTGCCGGATCTGCACCACTTCAACGGTGCTGCAGGTTGTGTCGGTCGGAAAGCTGCGAAAACCGGCAAAATAGCTGTTATACCATGCGCTGTAAGCCTGAAGCTTCTGAAACTGGATCGCTATGGCCACTCCTGCGGGATCAAAAAACTTGTCGGAGCTTGCATCGCTGTCAAGGGTTCTTGGCAAAAATTCGTTCACCGTGCGGTCAACATCGTGGTTGCCGGGTACCACGAAGAGCCGCCTTTTGTCAAGCCCGGCAGCGGCAAGCAGGTCATCAAAAAAGAGGGTTGCCTGCCGGTACTCTTCAGCCTTGCCACTATGGGCAATATCGCCGGTAACCACAATCAAATCCGGTACGCGCCCCTCTTCGCGGAATTGCTTCACTGATGCAACAAGCGCACGAAGAATCACCTCCTGGTCGTAACGTCCCCGGTCGCTGAGATGCAGATCCGAAATATGCAGCCAGGTGAGAGCCGAATCAAGCTCACCCGTGATTTTCAGCACCTCCTGATATCCCTTTGTCGCTTTTGTCATCTCATTAAGCGTGGTCTGAATGGCGGAAAACTAAACCCGAAAGTTGCCCCACAAACGCTTCAGCACTGTTTGACATGGCTGTTCTCCTTTATGGTTGATGAAAACTCTTCCCTCTTCGTGCTTGCCCGATGCTGTCTGCCGCAATCATGGCGTCAAGCACTTTTTCTGCTGTGATAGTACCCGCTTCGTGATGAATGGACTGCGCTTGATCGCAAGCCTTCTCCGCCACCAGCATCAACTTTTGGCGGTCAACCTTTCCCAGCCCGATATCGGCAAGGGTGGTCGGCAACCCGATCTCTTCACAGAATGAGAAAACGGTTGCGGATTCATCCGGCGATGCGTCCGTGAGCTGAAGCCCGGCCAATACACCAAAGGCCACTTTTTCTCCATGCCAGAAGGAGTGGGTTTCGGCCAATGCGGTGAGGCCATTGTGGATGGAGTGGGCCGCCGCCAGTCCGGCGCTTTCAAAGCCTATGCCACTCAACAGAATGTTCGCCTCAACAATGCGCTCCAGTGCCGGAGTAACAATGTGGCTCTCACCGGCAATTTTTGCCGCCGCGCCATAGGTGAGCAATGTTTCATAACAGAGTCGGGCAATCCCGAATCCCGCCATGGTGCCATACCCGCCACACTCGTTGACCGAGTGCGTACGCTCACACGATCGAGCTTCGAACCATGTCGAGAGAGCGTCTCCCATCCCGGACACCAGAAAGCGTACAGGCGCCGCGGCAATGATGGCCGTATCAACAAGCACCACTGCGGGATTCATTTTCTGATAATAGACTGCTTCGAAAATCCCCTCCTTTGAGTAGACCACTGCACAGCCACTGCACGGTGCATCGCTTGAGGCAATCGTGGGAATGATAATCACCGGTATTCCCGCCCGATCTGCGACAATTTTCGCAGTATCAATAGTCTTTCCTCCGCCCATGCCAACGACGACATCTACACCCTTTTGCGTGACAATGGCCGATAACCGGGCCAACTCCTCCTCACAGCACTCACCCCGGAAGCGCTCAACGAGAAGAGCATCGAGGCTCCAGTCGAAACCACACAAGGGAAGCACCTTGTCGTAAACCGAGGGTGAGGCCACTATCAGCCCCTTTTTGCCCAATACACTCAATAATGCAGGCAACTCGCCGACAGCCCCGACGCCCTGAATATATTTTCCTGGAAAAACAGCTTTCCTGAACATGCGAACCTCCCTTTTTTCGAGCAATGAACTGTAATATAGTTGTGGTAGCTTTCTGAAACTGACGGCACAGGGTCACTCCTGCAACATCAAAAAAGTCATATCGTCAGGCACGGTCTGAATGGGTGAGAAGTACACCCGGGATTTGCCCCTGGTCATGTGATAGATACCGTTCAATAATCAATCGGCCCTCTTGTCGCCTTTACTGCTCCCCGCTTTACCTTGCTCTCAATACGCCTCTCTTTTGAGCTTTTGGTGGGGGAAGTAGGCTTGCGTTTTTTAACCGGCAGAGCAACATGCTGAAGCAACGCCTGCAGCCGCATCAGGGCATCCGTCCGGTTCTTCTCCTGTGATCGGTACCGTTGCGCCTTGATGATGATCACCCCATCTTTTGTCATGCGGTGATCCTTCAGAAGTAGCAACTTTTCACGGAAATCCTCAGGAAGCGACGATGCCTTGACGTCAAAACGCAGGTGAACAGCGGTTTCAACCTTGTTGACATTCTGGCCGCCCGCCCCCTGCGCACGCATGGTCTGCAGCTCAATTTCCTCATCAGGGATGGCAATGGTTTCGGTAATCTGCAACATGCTCAATCCTTATTTTCATATAGCAACGCAAGGGTATCACGCCAGTTATGAAAGAGTATACTCCTGATACCGGCTTCTGAAGCCGATGCACAGTTTTCCTCCTTGTCATCAATCAAAACAAATTCATCAGCCCCGCACCCTGAATTTTCGAGCACACGCTTAAATGCTTCGACACTGTTTTTCATCTTCCCCTGTTCAAAGGAGAGATAGTAGCGATCCGCATCCCGCAGTACAGGATAATTATTGAGCAGAAAGGTAAAATGGAGCGGGTCAGTATCACTCATGATCCAGATGGAATGGTGCTCTTTGAGCCGTTTGACCGCCCCAACAGCGCCCTCGAGCGGTTCAAAAATATCCTGCCAGCGCAGTTTCAGCTCGTGCAGCGGCATCGTTCTGGAATGAGGGTCGATGGCAATCACGTCAAGGTATTCGAACGGCGCGATAAAGCCGGTTTCAAGTTTAGCTTTCAGCTCGCCAGTACAATATTTCCGGTAGATCTCCTGCGCACCTGAAACCGAATCCAGTGCCACATCCCGACAGAAACGCATAAAATCCACCGACACCAAAACACTGCCTATGTCAAGAAGAATAATGCTCATGGATACGGATTCAGTTGCTGGTAGATGCCTCACTTGTTGCTCTGTTCAGGGAAATATATGCCATTGCAGCTTATTTCAGGCACACCGCATACGGCAATGTTAGCATGGAGAGCATGTTGACGGGCTTCTACCGGAAGAGTCAAACACTTCACCGCTGTTTCAGTTGCACAGGATGGATATTTGGGCAAGAGCAGTTACAACTGAATGAGTCGGTGCAAAAGAATATCTTCAACATTACGGCGACTATCAAGCACCGCCGTTATATAGACATTGCTGTCGGCTATCCGGTACAACACCCTCCACGGCGAAACAATCAGCTCCCGATAGACAAAAATGCCGCAGGAATGAAGCTCCGGAACAACCCTGCCCCGCTCGGGAAACGTATACAATTCCGCCGCTCTATCCTTGATTTTTTCCAGGACATGCAAGGCATTCTGCACAGTATCAACTGCAATAAAGGCTATAATCTCTCTGAGATCTCTTTCTGCAACATCAGTCCATAACACCCTGTAGCCTGCGCTCATGACAACGGCTCTCTCAAGAGGCGTTCAAGATCATTGAATACATCCTCTTGCTGGCGAATGTTCCCTTTGCGGATATCCTCTTCACCCTGAGCAAGCAGCTTCAGCAGGCCAAGCGCATTGCGCATCTCTTCATAGCTTTTCGGATCCTGAAGAACAGCTCTCGGCTCACCGTTCTGGGTAATAATAACCGGACGACGCGTATCGTTGATCTGATCAAGAAGATCCGCCGCTTTTACCTTAAGATAGGTGACCGGTTTGATGTCGGTAGTAATATGCATCTCTCCCCATATTTCATAGTTTCTGAAGATACAATATAGTACGATATTCGGTCTGGCGAAAGTCTGGTATCCTGAAAGTCGGATAAAGCGCACACTATCATGAGGTCACTCCCAGATATTCCAGGAACAGCCGATCTCTGGCTACGGATTCAGTAGACCAGCGGTAGTTGCCCATGACAGTTCGTACTTGAGTCGTCTCAATGCAATCGAACCAATCCAGAATCTGAGCGAGAGATCGTTGCTCAAGCCACTGGTCCAATTTTTTTTCGAGATTGACAAGCGCTTTGGTTTTTTCGCTTCCGTTCTTTCCAAGCTCTGCCCGCATTTCCTTGATTTTCTTGGTCAGGAAGCAATGATACCCCAGTGACACAAACTGTACGAATTGCCTTCCCCGCAGGTTGTCTGGATGCCATGTGCGCGGCCTTGCTCCATCAAGGCCTCCCTTCACCACGGCGAAGATCTCCTCTATTTTTTCACGCAATCGATAGTCTGCCAACGCTGTGAAGGTCTTCATGGCCTGATTGCTGACGAGCGCAAAATAGCCGAAGTATTTCGTCGCTTCGACAATGGCCTTGTCGTTGAAACCGACCCTCAATTGTCCACCACGCCCCTTTTTTGAGCAGATCAGATATCGCTCGATTTTTCGTTGCGCAGATTTCGTGAACTCCATCACCCCATCTTCTACTTGAGCTTTGAGTTCAAACAGCTCCTTGCGGAAGTCGAGCTGCTTCTTGGTGTCGCTGTTAGGGGAATAGAAGACATGGACATAAAGGCGGCGCACGAACCTCTCTTCTTCTCCGCTCAGCTTGCCGTTTCGCGACAGTTGGCGCACTCGACCGAACTCGTGCATTCTCATCGCCGTGGCGCCGCAAACCGACGGATCAAACTGGCAAGTGCTCGACATGCCCGCCAGCGTCTCCCGAAGCGCATCCACCGTCTCGCGAACCCAAGTGATATTGGGGTCAACCAGAGTAAGGAATTTCATGTTGCGCAAGGCGAATTTCATCATGTTCCCCTCACTGTAGTAGCCGTTATCGGTAACGATCAAGGGTTTCTCAAGGTTAAAGCACTTGAGTTGCTTCAGGGTGTTCTCAATGGATATGACGTCCGGAACATTGCCAGGCTGCTTGGCGAATGCTAACGGCTCGCGTTCCTTTACGGAATACAAGGTTAGAAGCTTGATGGTTTTCAGTCCGTCACCATCCTTATTGAACCCATGCCGTGCTTCCGACTGGTTCTCGGAGTAGGTCGATATCGTGGTCGAATCAAACGCCAGCACAGGTGCCTTGCCCAGGCGATCCGCCCGGAAGGAGAAGTAGCGCTGCACGCGGTCTTCGTCGCACCCGACACATTTGAACAAGTCACTGTAAACGTCTTCAGTGATAACTTCGCTGTAGGGAAGGGAGTGCATTACCTGCCAACCCTCAAGGCGTGGCAAGGTGTTTCCGCCGGAACCGATCCAGTAACGCGCAATAGAGAGAATCTTGGCAGCGTCGCCCTCGCTGAACGAAGAACGCACGTCATCGTCAATGCCGGAGGCTTTACCGACCCACTCCAGAAGATCCGTGAGGCCACTGTGCCTGCGTAGCGCACCAACCAAGCCCCCTTCATTTTTGCTTTTTTTCGGGCGTGTAGGGATTATCTCCTGTGTTCCCGACTTGATTTTCCCTTGGAGCTTCTGACTGACGGTATAGGTCTTTCTGGTTCGTTCATTATAGCCTGTAACCCGCTCATAGATGTAAATATCGCCATTCGGGCGCCTTTCACGCCGTTCGCCAACGTGAGTTTTTCCAGTTACTGGTTTAGACACGGGGTATTCTCCTTTTTAAAGTGCGTTTCCCATTATACATACGTACACGTTAAAAAGCAAGAAAAAAGCGCGGTTTTTCTAAAAAAAACACAACTTTTTTTGAAATAGTGCTCAGGTGGCGATGTTTTTCAGTTAATGTGTGCGCTTTATCCGACTTTCAGGGTTCACGACAGAGGTCTCAAAAATCGGGCCGCCCAAGGCGGTCTCTTCTATGGTTCATGCCAACCTGCTCGGTTGAGGTGTGCGGCGCTGCGTCCCTTACTGCCGCTCTCCTCAACCTTGTTTTTGGCTCCGCCTGGCTCAAAAGCAAAGTCAGAAAACTGCCAACTGACTACGGCTCACAGACAACACGGAAGCCAACATGATTAAGACTGTTTTCAGGTGGATAATAACCACGATTAGCCGACCGGCAACGCCCGGCATGTTGATCCCAGCAACCACCACGAATTACTCGCTGAAAAGTATCATCGGAACTACCATAGGGACCATACCAATTTTCGCACCACTCCCATACATTACCATGCATGTTGTACAACCCCCAATTATTTGGAGCAAAACTATTCACTGGAACAGTATTCTTACGAAACTCACCTTTCTTATTATGATCATAAGGGAAATGACCATTATAATTTGCCTGCGATGTAGTGAGATTGTAACCCGTATTAAACGGCGTTGACGTTCGACTTCCTGCTCGGCAAGCATACTCCCATTCTTCTTCCTTTGGCAATCTAAATGTTTTCCCTGTTTTATTCGAGAGCCATTTGCAATAACTTATTGCATCATTCCAGCTCACATAAATTACCGGATGATTATCCTCGTTTGCTGGTCGCCGACTGCCCAATACGCCACACTTCCAGTCACGCTTACTTCTCACTTGTTCAGCATCAGTAAGATATTCCGTGGCCTCAATAAATTTCCTGAACTCTGAAACCGTCACCTCATAACGGCTCATGTAAAAAGCACTCAGACGCACCAGATGCTGTGGTCCTTCATCATCATATGCCTCATCTTCGCTTCCCGGACTGCCCATAAAAAAAGTACCACCACGAATTGGCACAAAGTTGAGCTGTGCCATCTCAACAGCAACATTTGTATCCGCTGGCAGATTTTTTCCAGAAACCACTTTTTCAGTGCTGGATACTACCGATGGAACAACAGGCTCTACTGCAACAACGTTGAGCAGTGCTTTCTCGGCAGCAACATTCGTGGCCACTGGTGGATTGTTGCCAGGAACCACTTTTTCGGGGCTGGATACTTCCAGAGGAACAACAGAATTTCCTGTTTTATGGTTTATAAAATAAAAAAGACCGACAATAATCACTGCGAGAGCAACAACCGCCCACACCGCCTGCTGTCGTTGTATTTTGGGGAACAACCGCTCTGACGAATTGTTTTTCGTTTGAAATAGTGGCGCTTTGGGTACTGCTGTTGGTACAACGGTGCCTCGTTCTGCTGACTTTGGTGCTGGTGCAGGTTTGACAACATGCGGTGATGCTGAGGAAATTTTTGACTCTATCGCAGCAAGGAGTGACTGGAATGGTGGATAAGAACTATTGTTTTTCCAGCCTGAAATATCAGCAGCCTGAATACGCCTGAATCCTTTTGGTGCATCAACCGTATCAAGAAACAAAGGAACAAGAACCCCTCTTTGTTTGGCCTCATCAGCTTCCTCTTTGACCCAGTCAGAATTTACCGAAGAGTGCGACCAGACAGCAAGCACACAAGACGACTCTTCCAGCGCTTTTCCAATAAAGCTCTCCCATGTTTCACCCGGCGGAATTTCCAAATCCCAGAAAACACTCCAATTCCGGTGTTCAAGCTCTTTGACAATTGGCCTGACGCGCTCTTGATCTTCACGAGCATAGCTGACAAAAATATCGGTCATGAATCCGTTTCAGGTTTTCTTCTGCAGCAAATTGTCCTAAGGTCATAAAGAATATAACCTTTTACCCTTATTTTTCAGGCAGCATCACCCAAATTCCCGCAACTACCGCATCAAATCCTTCCGCGCCATCCCGTACATGTGGACATAGAGCAAATTGAATTTAATGCACTCCGTTGATACTCCGGTTGTTCATCCTGTAAATCAGCATCGCAGAAATAAATCTGAACACAATTCGCCATGTTTCGGAATAGTAAATTTCTGCTAAAATCTGACACTGGAGCATGACTGAGAAGGCAAACAAAGCAATGACCCCGTTTGAGCTATGCCCGGTATGCGGTGGAGACGTGATTGAAAAAGAGGTTGAAAAATTGATTCTCGGGGGTAATAATACCGCTGTTGTACACGTAAACGCTGAAGTCTGCACCCATTGTGGTGAACGATTATACTCGAAAAAGACGATCACGTTGTTTGAGCATATCCGGTCACGTCTTACAACTGGTGATGTTGCAGGCTTCCTTCCCATGGGGCAAACCTATAAAGTTGCCGGTTAAACACGGATAACCTGACGCTGTTGAGCAACGTTGAACTACAAATAAGATGCAGGGAGATATTGTGCGATACGCACTTTGCTCTATCCGGCGTGCTCAACCCTAAAGGCAATTCATGCGGCTACAGTCACAGTCGATAATGCGTAGACTTTTTTCGCATATTTACTGGCAGTAGCAACATCACCCGTTTTCAATGTTTCTCTCACACGGTCGAGTTTTAACGCATCATCAAGGCTGATATAAGATGCCCACCCATCTTCAGAATCGATGATCTCAATTTCAACATCTGCCGCATAGTTACCTTCGTGAATAAACTTTGTATGTTTTCGGGTATTCATCTTTTCCTCCTGGTGAAATTATCATCCCACTTATCGGGATCTGGACGATAAGCGGTTATAAGAACGGCTGGAGATACTTTTCCTCGGGCGATTCCCCAAACCACATGGACAGGTTGCCGATTTTGATCCTCTTGCAGCACAAGAACGCAGGATTTGATTTGAGTATCCCCAAAATGAAATTGGTATCAAGAAGATAGTTATTGCCATTCATCCCGTAGTCGTTTCTGGATTTCTAACGGATCACCGAAAAACGTGGCGGAAGTCTCCAGACCACCAACTATATCGATCAGCATCTCTTTACCTGATGCACGTTCATCTGCCATTTTTTTTTGCAGGAACTCGGCAAAATCAAGTATCTCAGCCACTACCGGTTCAGGAAGCTCTTTTGCTGCATGATAAAGTTTCTCCGCTGTAGTCATCTGGATTCCCTGTTGCTGAACATGATGATCTTCTGTTTTTTTTGACAGCACTTCACGTATGATAATCATAATGTGTAGAGATACGTAAAAAATGGGGGTGGGAATAATATAATGGATGGACCGACGCGTGGGGGCGCGGGAACCGCGCCCCTACGCGGGTTCATGACCGGGATATCATTCGTATAAACCGACGTTAATCCAATTCGTGCAATTGGCGGGTTAAATCTTTGCGGGCTATGCCGTACATGTGCACATATAACAAATTGAACATGAGCACGGCGGAGCGGAGGCGGGGGGCTCGGGCGGCTCGCTTTAGGGCGTTCTGGACGGTAAAGACCCGTTTGGTGAGGGCGGTGTAGCTTGGGATGAACTCTTGCAGTGGTATGCGCAGGGGTTTGTAGAGCATCTCCTGGCCCCATGAGAATTTGAAGGCGTCGTGATCGTGCGGGGAGTGGAGCAGGCGGCCTTCGAGTGCAAGTCGGTCGAAGACACCGGTGCCGGGAATGGGGCGCAGGAGGTTGATGCCGGGTACGTCGATGCCGGTCTCTTCGATGAAGGCTTCAAGTTTTGCGGGGAGTTCAAGGCTGTCTTCGTCGAGGCCGTAAATGAAACTGCCGTAGACGCAGATACCGGCTTTTCGTATGTTTTTGATGCACTCCACCTGACGGTTGGAGGGGTTATGGAACTTTTTGTGGGCGTGATTGCTGCCGTCATCGAGGCTTTCGATGCCGACCAAGAGAGCGCCGCAGCCTGAGCGGGCGAAGGCGTCAAGCAGTCGAGGCTTTTCACCGAGGGCTGTGGTGGCCTGGCCTACCCAACTGATCCTGAAAGGTTCGAGTTCGCGGAAGAGTTGTTCAGCGTACGTTTCGTCGGCGTTAATGGTGTCGTCGAGGAAGAAGAAGATCCGCTTGTCCTCTTTAAGGAACGTTTCAACCTCCCTGAGGACGGCTGGAATGCTCCGGTGACGCAGTCGGTGGCCGTTCATGACGTGGACGTTGCAGAAGTCGCAACTGTAGGGGCAGCCCCGGGTGGTCTGCACGACGTTGGTGGTGAAGTAGCTCTTGATGTCGAGCGCACTTTTACTGACGGTGCGCTCAATGGAGAGGTCGGGAAAGCTCTCAACCCGGTACTCTGCTTTCAGGCTGCCGCGAAGCAGATCCTCCTGCACCTCGCGCCAGATGTCGTCGGCCTCCCCTATCACCAAAGCATCGGCATGGTCGCGGCACTGCTCGGGGAAGATGGTGACGTAAGGGCCGCCAAGCACTACCTTGATTCCTCGGGAGCGGAGCGCATGGGCAAGCTCAAAGGCAGGCTTGACCGCTCCGGTCTGGACGCTGATACCTGCCATATCCCAGTGCTGGTCGAGGGGGAGCTTTTCGAAGCGGAGGTCGCAGATGGTCTGGCTCACTCCCGGCACAACCTGTGAACTGAGAATCATCAGGGCGAGGGGAGGAATGGCAAATTGCGCCCGCCGGATGATGTTGCTCAGGGCAGAGTCTTTCAGTGAGGTGAAAATGCTTCGTTTGGCTGAGGCGCTGTCGAGTGAAGCCGCTCCGTCAACGCCGCTGTCGGCCTGAATAAAGATGAGCAGAACCCTCTTCTCCCCTGCAACCGCCATCAATAGCCACCCCCGTTGCGTGCCAGCTCCTGCAGCTTTTTTAGCTCCAGCAGGGCATCGAGAGGAGTTAAGCGGTCGAGGTCAAGAGCCTCTACCGCGTTGCGAAGCTGGTTGTCGGACTCTTCAAAAAGGCTGATCTGCATACTTTTTATTTTTGGTGGCCGGTTTTGGGGAATTTGAATGTCGCGCTTCTCCATCCCCGCAAGAATCTCTTTGGCCCGCGAAATCACCTCCGCAGGCATTCCGGCCATTTTGGCCACTTCAATGCCATAGCTGTTGTCGGTGGAGCCGCGAATAATCTTGCGCAGAAAGATGACGCTATCGGCGGTTTCGACGACGGTTGCGTTGTAGTTTACCACCCCGGGCAGACGACTTTCCAGTTCGGCAAGTTCGTGATAGTGGGTTGCAAAAAGGGTTCTTGCCCCGATTGAACGGCAGATATATTCGCTCATCGACCAGGCAATCGACATCCCATCAAAGGTGCTGGTTCCCCGGCCAATTTCATCGAGCAGCAGCAGGCTTTTTGATGTGGCGTTGTTAAGAATGCTTGCCGCTTCGTTCATTTCGACCAGAAAGGTGCTTTCGCCGGAAGCGAGGTTGTCGGAGGCGCCGACCCGTGTAAAGATTCGGTCAACAAGCCCGATTTCCGCCCGTTCAGCCGGAACGAAGCTGCCTGCCTGTGCGAGCAGAACAATCAGGCCGGTCTGACGCAGAAAGGAGCTTTTTCCGGCCATGTTGGGGCCGGTTATGATGAGCATCTGCTGTTTTTCATCGAAGTGGCAGTCATTGGGCACATAGGGATCCTCGGCGCTCATCATCCTTTCGAGTACCGGGTGACGGCCACCAACGATAGCAAGCTTTTCGTGCGTCATGATCTCCGGTTTGCAGTAGCCATATTCAGAGGCGCAGAGAGCAAAGGAGCAGAGAGAGTCGATTTCGGCAATCAGTGCGGCATTTTCCTGTATCGCGGAGGCGTTCTCGGCAATAAGCAGGCAGAGGTCGTGAAAGAGCTGCGCTTCGAGTAGAAAGCTTTTCTCTTCGGAGTTGAGAATCTTCTCTTCATACTCTTTCAGGGCTGGAATGGTATAGCGCTCGGCATTGACAAGGGTCTGTTTTTTTTCATAATAGGCCGGTACCTTGTCGATGTTGGCTCGGCTGATTTCGATATAGTAACCGAAGACCTTGTTGAAACTGACCTTGAGCGATGAGATGGTGGTGGCTGCCCTCTCCTCCTGCTGAATCTGTAGAAGACGATCTTTAGCGGTCGAGGCAATGGTGCGGAGTTCATCAAGTTCTGCGTGATATCCGGTGCGGATGTAGCCGCCATCACGCATGGATGCGCCCGATTCAGGGTCAATTGCCTGTTCAATAGATGCCGCAAGTTCCGGGAGCGGTTTCAGATTGGACGCGAGAGCGATGAGCCGGGCCGAGCCTGCCTCACGAAGCAGTTCCTGAAGAATCGGAATAGCCGAGAGTGATAAACCAAGCTGACGAACCTCTCTTGGGATGGTACGGAACGTGGCAATACGGGCAAGGCAGCGCTCCAGATCATTGATGGCGGATAATTGTTCGGAAAGAGCCTCCCGCATTTCGCGGCATTCGGAGAGTTCTCCCACAGCATCAAGCCGCATCCGGATCTCATCAACCCGCTTCAGCGGTCTCTGCAGCCAGCGACGCAGAAGCCTTGCCCCCATCGGGTTGCGGGTGCGGTCGATCACCTGAAGCAGACTTCCATTCTGTGTGCCATCCTGCATGGATGAGATAATTTCAAGATTTCTCTTGGTCTGCAGGTCGAGGGTCATATACTCGGCGCTGTGCAACTCCCCTATCCGGGTAATGTAGTGCAGACGATTCTGGCGGGTCTCTTCGATATACTGGAGAATAACAGCAGCCGCTACCCTGCCCGCCCGGTTGCCGTCAATGCCAAAGCCTTTCAGGGAGTGGGTTTTGAACTGCCGTGAAAGAACCTCCTGCGCCTGATCTTCGCTGAACATCCATGAATCAAGTTCTGTAACAAGCGTCTCCGACGAAAGTGCCTTTTTCAGGAGTTCCGACCGCTCCTTCTCGGCAGAGGAGACAAGAACTTCCGAGGGGTGAAGTGAAAGAACAAAATCCTTGAGCTCTTCGATATGAAGCGAAGCAATTTTGAATTCAGCCGTGGTAACATCAATAAAGGCGACACCGGCAAGAAGCGTCCTCCCCTCCTTGAGAAAGGCAACAGCGCAAAGATAGTTGTTATGGCAGTCGTCAAGCACCTTGTCGCTGTAGGTAATGCCAGGAGTGATGATATCGGTGATTTCCCGGCGAACAATCCCCTTCGCATCCGCAGGATCTTCAACCTGGTCGCAAACCGCAACCTTGAACCCTTTTTTGACCAGTTTGGCTATATATCCTTCACTTGCATGATGCGGGAAGCCTGCCATGGGGATTTCCGCTGTGCGTTTGGTCAGCACAATATTCAGCGCGGCTGAAACCGTGACTGCATCGTCAAAAAAGGTTTCATAAAAATCACCCACCCTGAAAAGCAGTAAAAAATCAGGATATCGCTCCTTAACCTCAAGATACTGCCGCATCATGGGAGAATGCTCTTTCTGTATGGTACCCTCGGCTTTGCTCATGGTGCTGATAATGCGATGATGAAACCCCTCAGAGATCGGAAATCCGGCCTGTTTTTTCAAAAAGAAGCTACTGCAGCACAACTTAATAAACAAGAGCCGGAATCGCTCCCTGCAACTTGACAAGGGCTTCAGGAAACAGTATGTTCAAGGAAGAGTATAGGGATAATATTTCGACTGGTGAACGATGGTTTTTCACACGATACTGCGGTTTCTGCACATCATCTTTTTTGCATCCTGGTTTGGTACCATTCTGGCGTCACTCTTCCTCCTGAAAGCGCTTGAAGAGAAACTGACCAGCAGTGAGGGTAACCATGAAGAGTATGCCTCCCTGCTCCGGCGCTTTCTCAAACTGGAGACAAAAGTTGCCGATGTTGCCGTCATCGGGGTCATCCTCACGGGTATCACACTTGCGGCACTTTACCACGGATGGACAATCTGGATTTTTGTAAAATCCCTTCTGATCGTGCTTCAGATTGCCCTGACCATCGGTTATATCATGCACTCAGTCCGCAACATCTCCTATCCCTGTTCCAGGCAGGAGTTTGGAAACTGGTACCGTCTTTTTGGGATCTCTCTCATCATGTTTACGCTGGTACTCATGGTCACTTTTTTTCTTCTCTGAATCAAGGAGAACGATATCCATTCAGTAATTTGATTTTCAGGGAATTAATACTATATTTGAGACCTTTATCACTAAAATATTTGTGTAATGCAGGCGCTGATCAAGATTTCCGACAAACAATATCTGGTAAAACAGGGGGATACGCTTTTCGTTCCCAGACAAAAGAGTGCCGTTGGCGAAACCATGGCAATCAAAACCATGGCACAAATTGACGGAGAAAATACCGTTCTGAACCCTGCAGGGAGCATTCAGGCAAGAATTCTTGGTCATGTCAAGGATGAGAAGGTAATCGTTTTCAAGAAAAAACGCAGAAAACGCTACCAGTCAAGAAACGGACACCGTCAGCAGATGACCCAGATCGAAGTTCTTTCGCTGTAAAAAGAAAATTCAGGATTTTTAACGTTAATTTTTTGCTATGGCTCATAAAAAAGGTGGCGGATCGACAAAAAACGGTCGCGACAGTAATCCGAAATATCTCGGAGTAAAGGCTGCTGGTGGCTCAACCGTGGCCGCAGGCACAATCATTCTTCGCCAGAGAGGCACTGTTATCAAGCCGGGCATGAATGCTGGTCTTGGACGTGATCATACCATTTTTGCTTTGATTGATGGCGTGGTTACCTTCCGCAACGGACGGAACAACAAAAAGCAGGTCAATATCCTCCCCTGCTGAGTTGGGCTTGCGAATAAATAAGGTTACATCGAAAAAAGCCGTCTTTTTCAAGAACGGCTTTTTTTATTTTCGATAGGCGCTTCTGCACATGTCACAAACTAAACTAATCTAACTAATCTATTCATATGAAAATAACAGTTATCGGAGCGGGAAATGTAGGTGCTACTGCCGCCCTTCGCATTGCTGAAAAACAGCTCGCAAAAGAGGTTGTGCTGATTGATATCGTTGAAGGCATCCCTCAGGGAAAAGCTCTCGACATGTACGAGTCCGGAGCTGTCGCTCTTTTCGATACCACTGTCCTTGGATCCAACGATTATAAAGATTCTGCAGATTCTGATATTGTGCTCATTACTGCCGGTCTGGCAAGAAAACCCGGCATGTCAAGAGAGGATCTTCTGAAGATAAACGCCACAATCATCAGGGATGTTACCACAGAGGTGATGAAATATTCAGCCAACCCGATCATCATCATGGTCTCGAACCCGCTGGATGTGATGACCTTTGTTGCATGGAAGGCAAGCGGTCTTCCAAAAGAGAGAGTAATCGGTATGGCAGGTGTTCTTGATACTGCGCGTTACAAAAATTTTATAGCCGAAGCATTGGATGTTTCCATGCAGGATATCAGCGCAATGGTACTTGGCGGTCACGGAGATTCAATGGTGCCGATCGTAAATTATACCAATGTTGCCGGTATACCGTTAACAGAACTGCTTCCGCAGGATAAGATCGATGCACTGGTAGAACGCACAAGAAATGGCGGCATTGAAATTGTCAACTATCTGAAAACCGGCTCTGCGTTCTATGCACCGGCAGCATCTGCAGTAGAAATGATTGAGGGAATCACCAAGGATCGTAAACGTATTATCCCTTGCACAACCCTTCTTGAAGGTCAGTACGGTATTGAGAGTGTTTTCTGCGGTGTTCCTGTCAAACTCGGAAAAAATGGTGTTGAGCAGATTCTTGAAATCAACCTCACCGCCTCCGAGCTGGAAGCACTCCGGAAATCCGCCGCTCTTGTTGAAGAAAACTGCAAAAACCTCGCAACTCTTCTTGGATGAACACTGAGTTCTGAATGAACTGGTGTACATTGAAAAAAGCGGATGAAAATCCGCTTTTTTCAATATTGGGCAAGCAACAAAACAGTAGGGTGACAGACCAGTTACTCAGCACATGCCGGCTCTTCGTGAGTAATGCAATGAATGGCGCCGAGGCCCCATACAAGATCGGAACAATCGATACCAACAACCCGCCGGTCAGGGAAAAATTCCTGCAGGATATCTATGGCTTTCTGATCCTGCGGACATCTATAGGTCGGAACAAGCACCACCGTATTGGCTATATAGAAATTGGCATAGCTTGCCGGCAGACGAAACCCTTCAAAAGAGAGTGGGAATGGCATCGGTAGTTTAACCACGGTGAGCGGATGACCACCAAGGTCGGTAAAGCTCTTCAGTCTCGTGTAGTTCTCCTGCAACGCTTCATAATTCACATCCGATGGATCATCCTCAACAGCAATCACCACGGTTGTCTCATTGACAAAACGGGCCATATCGTCAACATGACCGTCGGTGTCATCACCAACAATACCATCACCAAGCCAGAGAACTTTTTCAACGCCAAGATAGTGATGGAGTTCCTGCTCAATCTGCTCGCGACTCATTGCAGGATTGCGGTTTGGATTCAGAAGGCAGGCTTCACTGGTCAGCAGCAGCCCCCTTCCGTTGACATCAATTGAGCCACCCTCAAGAACCATCGCAGGTGAAACAAGCGGCAAGTGCTGCAGGGAAGCAATTTTTTCCGGAACCGCATTATCGGCCTCATAGGATGTATATTTTTCACCCCAGGCATTATACTCCCAGTTCAAAATAATTTTTTCACTTCTGCCCTCTCTCTGACGGAAAACAAAGTTCGGCCCATGATCCCTGCACCAGGCATCATTGGTCGGTATCTGGTAAAAAAAAAGGCGATTCATCTGCAGTTGGGGATGGTCTGCATTACGAAACAAGGCGAGCACCTGCAGCTCCATCGCTTCATCAAGAACGTTAATATGCACCTCCTCGGAAGAGCTCAGCCAGGATACAATTTCTACAAAGACGGCAGGAATAGGCTCAAACTTGCCTGGCCAGGTCTCAAGCCTGTGAGGCCAGGAGAGCCAGGTCGCCTTATGAAAAGCCCACTCAGGGGGCATGAAATAACTCAACTCAGTCATAAAAAAAATCGGTCAGTTCAGGAATTTGCATCACGATCGGCAGCATACTCTCTGATACGCATGATACGCTGTAGTACCGGGGGATGGGAGTAATTGAGAAAAACGTAGAACGGGTGTGGTGTCAAATTTGAAAGATTGTTGCGTGACAACTTTTTAAGAGCATCGGCCAGGGCCGTTCCCCGCTCAAAGGTCGATACCGCATAGGCGTCAGCCTCGTACTCATGTTTTCGTGAAAGAAGCTGGAGAAGAAGAGAAAGTATCCACTCCACGGGAGTATAGAGCAGCGAAAAAAAGATCAGGCTGCCATAGACAGAGAGATCCTTCATGAAAAATGCATCAAAAAGGGAGCGGTTATTCATAACAAGAGAGAGAAGAAAAAACAGCGCACCAAGATTGCAAAAACTTAGCACCAGATTGACGATGATATGCTTTTTCTTGAAATGGCCAATTTCGTGAGCAAGAACTGCGACCAGTTCATGAACAGGATGAGCCTCAATCAAGGTATCGAAAAGGGCAATTCTTTTGCGTTTGCCGAAGCCGGTAAAAAAGGCATTTGCCTTTGCCGAGCGCTTTGATCCATCAAGAACAAAAATACCGGAAAGCGGAAACTCTACTTTAGCCGCATACTGCATGATCGCACTCTTAAGGTCGCCCTCTTCAAGAGGAACAAACTTATTGAACAAGGGCATAATCCATGTCGGGGCAATATACTGGAGCAAGAGAGAGACCATCGTAATCCCGCCCCAGGCCAGGAGCCAGGCCATCGAACCTGCTGTCTCAAAAAACCAGAGAACTGCAGCAAGCAAAGGGATGCCAAGAAGCAGTGAGAGGAGAATGGTTTTCAACAAATCAGCCACAAACACCGCTGGTGTCGTTTTATTGAAACCAAATTTCGCCTCAATAACAAAGGTTTTGTAAAGACTGAAGGGAAGATCAATCACTGTCTGCATCAGCAGCAAGGCTCCGATATAGAGCACACCGCAAACGATTGGACTATAACCGTATCCTCTCAGGAACTGGTCGAGGAGATTAAAGCCGCCCGCAAACCAGAAAAGCAGAAGAAAAGAGAGATCAACCGCCGCAGCAAATAACGAAAAACGGGTTGAAACGCTCAGATAATCCCGTGATTTCCGGTAAGCCTCCTCATCAAACAGTTCGATGAACTCATCAGGCACTCCGGCTTCAGAGGCCTTGAGATTCAACAGTTCCGAAACCAGTTTAACAAAAAAAGTAAGAAGCAGCGTAAAAAAAACGACCGCACCAAATAGATTCATAAGAGCAGAGTATATTAAAAGGGTATATCAAAAAGGTCTTTTTGCACCCTTTACTCGTCAAGATAGCGTTTCTGCAGTTCAGAGTACGTTTCAATCCGGCGATCACGCAAAAAAGGCCAATGGGATCGGTAAAACCCTATACGACTCCGGTCACAATTGGCAAGAAGAATCGTTTCATCCTGATGAGCAGCCTCCTCAACAATCTGACCAAAAGGATCGCAGACAAAACTGTTGCCCCAGAACTCCAGCTCATCTTCAATCCCCACCCTGTTGGCCGCTGCAACGAAAACACCGTTGGCAATGGCGTGGCTTCTTTGTATGGTCATCCATGCCTCCCGCTGTGAGCGTCGCACATCGGCTGAGATCTCATCGGTTGCCCATCCGATTGCCGTTGGATAGAAGAGGATTTCTGCTCCCTTGAGCGCAGTCAACCGTGCTGCTTCAGGATACCATTGATCCCAGCAAATCAGCACGCCAATCGTGGCATAACGGGTTTTAAAAACCTTATAGCCAAGATCTCCCGGCGTGAAATAAAACTTTTCGTAAAATCCAGGGTCGTCAGGAATATGCATTTTACGGTATTTACCGAGATAGCTTCCGTCAGCATCAAGAACAACTGCCGTGTTGTGATAAAGACCTCTTGCCCTTATTTCAAAAAAGGAGGCAATAATAACCACCTCCAGTTCTCGGGCGAGCTCCTGCATCAGCAGTGTTGAGGTACCGGGTACTGGCTCTGCGTAATCAAACGATGTATAATTTTCTGTCTGACAAAAATAGCGGGTCATGAAAAGCTCCTGCAGGCAGATAATCCGGGCACCCCGGGCTGCAGCTTCCCGTATTTTATTGCATGCTTTTGCAAGATTTTCAGTCGGATCGCTGGTGCAGGAGGCTTGAACGAGTGCTATCGGAACCATTTCAGAATACATTACTGAGGCATGTGATTATTGAAATAAGGGAACAAGAAGACCTGCCGCAAACAGCAGCCCGTGAAGGGTCATCAACTTTCCCGTACCGGCCAGAACCTGATTCAACTCTTTGCCCTCGCTCGCATAGAGCCTCCTGATCATCATGAAGGCAAGTGGAGCTGAGAATAGCGAAAGCAGAACCCAGGGCGAATAGTGGTTCAGCCAGAGCAGTGCAGGAACAAGATAGGCAAGAACCGTCAAGGCGATATAAAGCCTGCGCGCCCAATCACCGCCAATACGCGCCGGAAGGGTCATTTTCCCAACCTTGCGGTCAGTAACAATATCGCGGATATTATTTACAAGAAGAATATTGACCGAAAACGCCCCTGGAGCTACCGCTGCGAGAAGGATCGGCAAGGTAAGAGTTTGAGCTTGAACATAGTAGGTACCTCCGACAGCAACCAGCCCGAAAAAGAGAAAAACAAAAAAGTCACCGAGGCCGGAATAGGCTATCGGATAGGGGCCTCCTGTATAACCCCAGGCAAAAAGAAGTGAGAGCAGACCAATGACGAGAATCGGCCAACCTGCAATGGAGACGAGATAGAGGCCAAGGAGAAAAACAGCCCCAGCCAGTGAAGCTGATACCGTAATCATCTTTTTTTCGCTGATGATACCAGCGGCAACCGTTCTTGTCGGACCAAGCCGTTCGGCGGTATCAGCTCCCTTGCGAAAATCATAGATCTCATTGATAAAATTGGTAGCTACCTGGATGCCAAGCGCACAAATCAGGGCAACAAGAGCCGGAAAAGGGCGAAACTGACCATCAGCGGCAGCAAGGGCGGAACCAAGAACCACCGGCATCGCACCCGCAGGAAGGGTTTTTGGACGAATCGCAAGCATCCACGCCTGTAGTGATGTTGGCTGTGCCCTCTTAACCGTTGTCTGGTGCATTCCTCTTTTCCTTTGCCCCTTTCAAACTACTGAACATATGACGTATCTTCTCACCTGGCTTGATATAGGTTAAACTGTTGCGTACAGCCATTGCCGCATCACTTAACCCTGTCTGAATAATTTTAAGCTTGCCCGGATAATAGGCAATATCACCGGCAGCATAGAGCCCGTCAACCGACGTTTTCATATGACTGTCGACAACAAGCGCATTATCGGCCAGTTCGAGGTCCCACCCCGCAAGAGGGCCGAGATCCGACTTGAAGCCAATCAGCAAAAGCAAACGGTCGGCTTCTATACGGCGGCTCTTCCCACTTTTTGAGCGAAGGTGAACTGCCGTCAGCACCTCCCCCTCTCGATCAACTGAACGTACCTCAGTATTCAAAAACACATTGACCCGGCCACTCTCTTTGGCTTCGAGCACCTCTCTTGCCGTCTTGCCATGACCCTGAAACTCATGCATTCGATGAACCAGAGTCACCTCGGCTGCAGCATTCAGAAGACCAACTGTCCAGTCAAGAGCAGAATCCCCTCCACCAACAATAACTACCCGCTGACCGACAAAATCACTGATATTCTTGACTGCATAAAAGACACTCCGACCTTCAAGATCATCAATATTGTTCAACTGGGGCAGCTTGCGGGGTGAGAAGGCACCCAGGCCAGCAGCAATCAAGAGCGCTCTCGAAAGAAAAACCTTGCCAGAACTGACGGTAACCTCGAATGAACCGTCGTCAAGCTTGCGATACCGGGTTACCGTTTCTCCAAGAATTACTTCCGGATTGTACCGTTCAGTTTGCTTCCATAAACTCTCCACAAGCCCGGCCGCTGGCACTTCAGGAAAACCGGCGACATCATAGATATGTTTTTCAGGATAAAGCGCTGCAAGCTGCCCGCCAAGCTGAGGCATACTTTCAATAATACGGCAGCTAATATTGTTCATGCCACACTGGAATGCTGCAAATATTCCAGTAGGACCACCGCCGACAATGGTGAGATCACGAATCTCCTCCCCACCGTCAAAATAGAGCTTGTTCAGGGTCATTGGATAAAGGGGTACCAGATTACTGTATATTTTCCTGATCAGGAGCTTTTTCTGTGCCCGAATTTTTCAGATAGATTATACCCTCAGGATCGACCATACCATACAGGATCGTAATCAAATGATCCTGCTCGTCCAGTTCATGGATCTCCACATGCATGGCCTCCCTCTTTTTTACTCGATTACCTTCATTATCAATAAAGTAAAAGAGAGCCCGGGTTCCACCATTTGGAGTAACTCCTTCAAACAGGTAGGTACCATCTTCAAGCTCATCAAGTGCGCAACCCGAAGCTGAGGAATCTATAGGACAGGATGCACACTGAGAGTAAAAGCCCGCCTCTGATTCAGCATATTCACAAACAGGAAATTTCATAATCCCACCATCATGTTTTTTTTTCAGATATAACGACCGTCAATATAACACATTTCCAATTCATCCACACTCCCGTAAAATATAATGCGAACAATGAGTATACCTGTTAATCGAGTACCTTTGTGGTGGTAAAAACGCTCTTTTTCCGTAAAACAGAGTCTATAACTCCATTCACTGTGGTTGCAAAACGCTGTACTGTTTTTCAGACTGACAATATTTGCTGCATCAAATACATTCTGGAGCACGGATAGTACACCTGCTTTCGATCGTCATGATTGAACACGACGAAATTTATTGATTATATTGTTTGGTAGATTTCAGATGTTAAAGGAGCACCGTTGATAACGCGAATGTGGCCGGGGAGCTGAGAAGATCAAGAAAATGTCTCTGCACATACAAGAAACATAAACCCCAAAGAGCCTGTTTAGAGCAGAATCAGCCGCTGATGATTGTGGAATGTTTTTGCGCTTGAATACTTGACCCGGAAGCACACCATTTTTACAAAAAAATCCCTTGACGGCTAAAACAGAAGAAACGTAACCATGAAAGACCTCTCTGAAATTGCGATCCTCTTTGTGGATGATGAGCAAGATACACTTGGTTCGTTAAGCCGTTTTTTGCGTAAAGAGCCGTACATAAAACACTTTACAACAAGTGGAAAAGAGGCTCTTCAACTGCTCGAAACTCATGACATTCAAATTCTGTTAACTGATTTGCGCATGCCGGAAATGTCTGGCATGGAACTCATCAATCGGATAAAAATAAGCCATCCGGACATAGTTCGTGTTATTCTGAGCGGCATCCATGATATCGATCAGATTATTGAGTCCATCAATACTGGTGAAGTCTTCCGTTTTATTCCGAAGCCTATTGAGCCACAGGGATTTAAAAAAATCATAACCGATGCGATTGATTATTATCAACTGAAAACTGAGCGGGAGATGCTGTTCGATCAGCTTGAGACGAAAAACAAGGAGTTGTCGAAAGCCAATGATGCGCGTTGCGTCATGTCGGCAGAATTACGACAGAGTGAGGCACAATTCCGGACAATGAACGACTCCGCATTTGACCCCATCTTTCTCCTCAATGAACAAGGATTTATCGTTTATGTCAATCTTGCCGCTGAGACTATTTTCGGAATAACCGAGCGAGCATTCCATCTGAAAAAATTTACAGACATTATCTCGCCACAACCCGACTCCTGCTCCCTTTATAATGCCTGTAAAAAACCCTTCCAGAATCTTGCATCGCTCAGAAATGGTAATGTGCGACAAATAGAAGGCATCAAAAAAGATGGTGGTACCATTCCTCTTGAGGTCACAACAGGAACCGTCATGCTTGACTCCGTTCACCATACCGTCATTATCGCACGAGATATCTCTTCCCGAATTGAGGAAGAGAAAAGCCGGGTACGTTATGAGCACATGCAGCAAGAACTTGAGGCACAAATTGAACAGAAACTGCTGCAAAGTACCATCCCCAATTCTCTTGATGGAGCTTTGATGGGTCAGTTTACGGTCTCTTCAGGTCATCTTAACGGCGACTTTGCAGAGTTTATTCTTTATGACAACAAACATGCTGATATCATCATTGGCGATGTCATGGGACATGGCATCCTTTCGGCTCTGGTCGGTGCGGGATTAAAAACGCTTTTTCTGAAAACAGTTGCTCAACAAAAACATCAGCGCCATAAACTTCCTGAATTGCAGGACATTGTTACTAACGTGCATAAACAGTGTATTCTTGAGCTTCTTGAGATCGGCATTTATGCAACGCTGCTCTTTATACGCCTTGATCTGGAAAATATGGAGTTTTCCATGATTGACTGCGGTCACACACCCTCCATTCATTTTCATGCTGATGAGGGCGTCTGCACACTGCTCAAGGGAGAAAACCTGCCAGTCGGCATGATTGAAAAGCAAGAGTACCAGACAATTACTTTCCCGCTCGAGCAAGACGACATTCTTGTGATGTACTCCGATGGCATTACAGAGAGCCTCTTGCCAGACAATACGTTATTCGGCACCGAAAGACTGAGCGATCTGATTGCACAGTATCACAAACTGCAGCCTGAGGCATTGGTCGAAAAAATCAGTAACCATGTTTTTGAGCTTACCGGCAGACGAACCTTCGATGATGATGCAACCTGCATTGTTATCCGCATCGGATCCCTTAAATCCTCGATGAAATTTGCTCCTGATGAGCGCAAGATTGAAAGCGGGACACTTGTCGGTTGAAAAAGGGGTTACAATCAACAGGAAAAAGAGCCTTCTCATTCAGTTAACTCATAAGAATAATGTGCTCTACCATACTCGTCATTAGCGATAGACAACGAAGGGAGCCCTGCTGGAAAGAAAGCAAAGAGCAACGTCAGGTCAAATTGCTTTTCGCAGGTTCCGTAGCAGATGCGCAAGAGTGGATTGCTGGAGAGAGTGTTGATCTGACACTTATTGCCCTGAAGGGCCCGGATGATGAAACATTTGCACTTGTCCGCCAATCACTTGAAAAAAATCAAGAGACAAGAGTCATGTTTTTCTCTAATGATAAGGAGTTAGACGACACACTGAGCGCTCTTGCAAAATTCCCGCCAGGAGAACTCAAAAAACTCTTTTCAACCAGGGCGATTGCTGGCGCGACAAAGACAGCGCCGTTTACACACCCGGAGAGAATCGGAACAGCCTCATCACATGAAAGCACAAGCTTCAACGAGCATGAACTTATTGGTAATACGACCGAAATAGAGCGACTCAAGGCCCTTGTGCGTAAAATAGCACCCGTCGGTAACGCCATCATGCTTCAGGGAGAGACAGGAGCTGGTAAAAAGGTGCTGGCCCGTACCATACACAACCACAGTTCAAGAAAAAACGAGGTTTTCATCCCTGTAGATTGTTCTGCAATCAATAAAAGCAATGTTGAGGAGAAATTATTTGGTTGCAACGCAAAGGCGTCTGCCGGAGCTGCTCACCGTACTCTCGGTCTTGTCCGATCGGCTGATCAAGGAACCCTTTTTCTTGACAGAATTACAGAACTGCCGATAAGCGTACAAACAAAAATAGTACGCACCATAAAGGAACGTACCGTTAAACCGGTCGGTTCGTCCACAATCTATCCCGTCGATATCAGAATCATTGCCTCTTCCAACCGCAATCTTGTTGAAAGTGTTAAAAACGGAACCTTCTGCCCGGACCTCTATGAGCACCTGAATACCATTACACTCTATGCTCCCCCATTACGCGAGCGTTGTGCCGATATTCCTCTCCTGTGCACGCACTTTATCAACAAGCTTTTCTATGACGGCTATCCCAAAAAACAACTTTCCGACAGCGCCATGGCTGCTCTATGCAATCATGAGTGGCCAGGGAACATACGCGAACTGGAAAACGTTATCAGATGTGCTCTTATTCTTTCGGATGGGAGGCAGGTAGAACTCCACGACCTCTCACTTTCCGACAAAAACAATGAACAACAGCTCTGACAGCGACTGAGAACAAGCAACAGGTGACAGGTGACACGGATCGTTGTAATGCTCGTTTCGAAAATATTGTTAACAACATCTTAAAGAGCAATCAAAAAAGGGAGTGTGATGCTGTGAATCAGAGAAAAGATTCCTTAAAAGCTTTGGAAAAAAGACTCTCTGGTCGTTCATCGGGGCATAAAAGTGTCGTGAAGCGAACTCTCTTCAAACTCAGTGCAGCAGCAGCAGGAGCGCTTGAGAGAGTTATTGAGATAACTGCCACACTCGTTGTGACCCTTACCGTTACGGTTCCATTGCTTCTTGTCCTGCTCTTCCGCAAACTCGTTACTGGCACGAAAATCTTTACGTCCAAAACCATTGCGGGAGCTGGCGCCATGCCCATAAGAGTTTATCAGTTCAATACTATCAACACACCCTTGTGTGATCTCCCCCTCTTTTTTGAAGTACTGACCGGACGCCTTGCTTTAGTCGGTACAGCAATCAAAGAGTGGAACCTTAGCGACGCAACTCCTGAAAATGGATATATTGGCATGATGAAGCCTGGTATTATTTCGCTGTGGGATGTTCGGCAATCCAGTAAAATAGCTCATGAAGGGCAACTCTCAATTGAATGGGAGTATATCTTTAAAAAACACCCGTTTTATGATTTCATGCTGTTGTTGCGTGCACTGCCAGCCATGCTCTACAGTGAAAAAAACAAAACAGCATCGTCAATATTCCGGTTGCTTGATATCGACCTCAGAAACCTTACCATGGTTGAAGCCGTTACCCTTATTGGAACGAATCTTGCACAAAAAAAACAGTGCACCATTTATTTTGCAAATCCTGACTGCTTTAATAAAATGATCTCCGATCGGGACTATTTCACTATTCTTAAAACAGGTGATTACATCTTCCCTGATGGAATAGGGCTTGTTATTGCAGGAAAAATGCTTCAGACACCGCTCAAGGAAAACATCAACGGCACCGATATGCTCCCCTATATCTGCAGAATGGCTGCATCGAAAAGTCATTCCATTTTTCTCCTTGGCGGAAAACCAGGAATCGCTCAGAAGGCTGGAGAAAAAATCAGCGCCTCATATGGTGTATCCCTGGCAGGAACCGCCCATGGCTATTTCGATCACCAAACGGAGAGTGATGCTGTTATCGAGACAATCAACAACTCTGGAGCAGCGATACTTCTTGTAGGATTCGGCGCTCCACTGCAAGAAAAATGGATCAGCCGCCACCGTCACCAACTCAAGGCTGAAGTACTTATGGGAGTAGGCGGACTTTTCGACTTCTATTCAGGAACCACCAAACGTGCCCCCGCCTGGGTCAGGGAAATAGGCTTCGAATGGATCTACAGGATACTTCAGGAACCTGGACGAATGTGGCGAAGATATGTGGTTGGCAATCCTCTTTTTCTCTATCGCGTCATGAAATGGAAAGTATTCAGTCATGAAATAGAAAGTATTCACGCAAACGCAATAACCGTTAAACCTCATGGAGCTTGATCCAACTGTAAGAAGAGAGCTGATACGTCAAATCAGTGGCTCACTCAATCCAAGGGTACGCTACAGAAGGGCCCTGAAGGTTACTGCGTGGGAAACAACAATCAGATTTTCCTACCTGCTGAAAAGAGTACTCGATATCAGTGTTTCAATAGCAGCGCTGGTTGTTTTGTTTCCCCTTCTGCTGATTACAGCAATTGCCATCTGGATAGAAGATCCCGGCTCTGTATTCTATGCCCAAATACGTGTTGGCCAGAACGGCAGACATTTCAGATTTTATAAATTCCGTTCGATGGTTGTCAATGCCGATAAACTCAAACAGGCACTTGCCAGCCATAATGAATCTTCGGCTGGCGTGATCTTTAAAATGAAAAAAGACCCAAGAATCACAAAAGTCGGAAAAATCATCCGTAAATTCAGTATTGATGAGTTGCCGCAACTGCTGAATGTACTCATGGGTGATATGAGCCTCGTTGGGCCAAGGCCTCCGTTGCCAAACGAAGTTGCCAAATATACTCTTGAACAACGAAAGCGGCTGCACGTGATCCCTGGCATTACCTGTTTGTGGCAGGTCAGCGGAAGAAGCGATATCCCATTTACTGATCAGGTTAAACTTGATATGCAGTATATACAGAGTGCAGGTTTTCTTAATGATATCCGATTGCTTCTGAAAACCATTCCCGCCGTCCTGACCGGAAAAGGTGCTTATTAACCATAGGAGAAGTTCAATGATTTTTCATCTCGATACATCAACAGGCCAGTCCGTCGGCATAGTAACACTGAAGAACAGAATCGATGCGAGTAACAGCAGCGAACTGCAGAAGGTATTTACGCAATGGTTGCAACAGGCAAGTGTTTTTATTTTTGACTGTAAAGAACTCGACTTTATTGACAGTTCCGGGCTCGGAGCAATTGTCTCCTGCCTGCGCAAAGCGCTTGAACAGCATGGTGATCTGAAACTTGCTGCCCTTGGGCCAAAAGTATCCATGATTTTTGAACTGACAAAAGCAAAACAACTATTTTCGATTTTTTCTGACGCAACTGAAGCGCTGCAATCATTCAGCACCGTTGGTACGAAATAAAAGAACTCCATGAAAACACTTATTGTCATCAGAGAACAGGAGTATGCATGGCTTCGTGATATGTTGCCTGGCGTTCACCCGCTGCTTGTACCCGTATGCAACAAGCCTTTTATCGAATTCTTTATAGACTTTTCGATCTTTACCGGCAGCAAGGCCATACGTATTATAAGTGATGGGCTCCTTGGTGAAGTGGAACGTTACTGTGAAAATGGAAGTCGCTGGGGAGTTGAAATAAGTTATGGAAGCATGCAACCTGCTGACGAACTCCCAACGGTCATTGATAAAAACCGGCGCTTCTGCCTTGAGGAAAGAGTTCTGATCATCAAGGGCTTCCTTTTTATCCATTATGATAAAAAAAGAGACTACACCACCCTTTTCGCATCGCTCCCCTCTGGTGAGTTGCTCAGTTGCTGTCATGGCAGCATCACTCTTACAGGAACAGTGGAACCGGAAAGCAGTTCTGCCGATATCCCCTTTTCACTTACAGCTCTTGACACTGTTGGCAAATACTACAGTCTCTGCATGGAAATTCTGAGAAGTGAATTGACAAACTATGTTATACCCGGATACAGCAGCGAAGCCGACTGCTATATCGGCAGAAACGTCGTCATTCCAAAAAGTGCTGAAATAAAAAAGCCGGTTATTATCGGCAACAATGTACAGTTACTTGCCAATACCGTTATCGATACCAACAGCGTCATCGGCAATAACGTCATTGTTGACCGGGAAAGCATTATTTCGGGCAGTATTGTGATGGACAACACCTATATCGGTGAACATCTTGAGGTGAAAAACAAAATCGCAGCAGGCAATCTCCTTATTGACCCTGAAAGCGGCACCTCCATTGTCATGGAAGACCCTCACCTTTTAACCGGCATGACTCAATCCAGAGCGGCAGGCACACTGCTTCGACGAATGGTGCACGCTCTTGCCGCCACCTTTATGATTCTTGTGCTGTTATGGCCTTATCTTCTGCTTCGGCCTGTACTGGGACTGCAAGGCAAGTGGAAAAGAGTGAGAGAGACCTATTATAACGATCTGCCAGGAAAAACTGTTACGCTGACAAAGACAACCATAGACTCCGACGAGCCACTCGGTCAACTTGCCAAAACCCTCTCTCTTGACCGTTTTACCCTGCTCTTCAGAGTACTCAGTGGAAAGCTTGCCCTTATCGGTTATCATCCTGTCCCGATCAATCCTGCTCTTCGGATCATCCCCAATAACACGACAGGCTACACTCCTGCCGTTTTCAGCTATGCAGAAGCCGAAGACTGGCCTGAAATTGGCATTGACACAGAAATAGTTGAACATTATTATGCCGTTCATGGCAATCCTCTAAAAGATATTGCCATGACACAGAAAGCCCTTTTCAACAGAAATCATTAAAACAGGTTGGGTATGAATATCAGTGAAAAAACCATCAACAACTATAAAGTTCTCTCGTTGCGGGGTATGCTCAATGCATCCTCTGCTCCGGCACTGAAAACCTGCGTAGCCGGATTCCCCGATGAACAGTCGATTGTCATTGACCTGGAGAACGTTGATTTTCTTGACAGCAGCGGCCTTGGTGCACTGGTAGGAATTGCCCGAAAAAAAAAGGCGAGCAAAGCCATTATGAAACTGGCAAGAATGAATGAAAGAGTCAAAAAAGTATTTGAAATAACACAGGCACACACCCTGTTTGATATTTATGATGATGTTTCAGCCGCGGCTGATGCATAACAAAGAGATGCAAATACAAAAAACCATCTTATCCATGAACCCAATTGTCACCTTAACATTGCAGGCAGATCTCCGTTATCTGCGTATTGCATCAGTTACAGCATGTAATGTGGCTGAAATTTTTGCCAGTATGGCTTGTACATCCGGCAATATCGCTGAATTCTGTCATGCCTATGAACTCTCCGTCAGTGAAGCCTTTACGAACTCGGTACGCTATGCGGAACCATCTCGCTCTGAAAAAGAGGTTACGATATGCTTCAGTTCCGACAACGGTACCCTTGCGATGAGCATTATCGATACCAATGCCCAGTTCAATCCTATAACCCAGGCTCCGGACATCAACAGTTATCCCGAGGGTGGGTATGGACTTTTTTTGATCCACCGCCTTATGGACACCGTTTCCTACACAAGGAGAGATGGAGAGAATATGCTGACAATGACAAAACAGTCGACTATAACACAGGCAGCAAATGCATAAACCAATAACCCCGGACAAGACGATGGTATCCGTTGTCATTGTCAGTTATAATACGAGGGAAATTCTTCGAAACTGTCTTGATGCACTCTTTGAAAACAGCAAAGGTGTGCATATGGAGGTATTTGTTGTCGACAACGACTCTGCCGATGACTCTGCTGCCATGGTGCAGCACGACTTTCCCCTTATTCGATTGATCGCGAACGACAAGAACCTCGGATTTGCTGCTGCCAACAATCAGGCATTTGCTCTGGCATCGGGTCGATACATCATTCTTCTCAACCCTGACGCTTATATCAGACCCGCCTCAATTGAACACTGTTTGACGTTCATGGAGCAAACCCCGCAATGTGGCCTTGCGGGGGGAAAAATTATCTCGCCCGAAGGGCGACTCGAACCCAGTGCACGTCGCTTCCCTTCAGCACTCTCCAAGCTCCTCACCCTGTCAGGATTGAGTGGGAAATTTCCTGCTTCACCAATACTCAACCATTATGAGTTCGGTGGCTTTGCGCATGATCACCCTCTTGAGGTTGACTGGGTACCAGGCACATTCACCATCATCCGCAAGGCGATGCTTGATGCCATAGGAGCCTTTGATGAACGATTCTACATTTACTATGAGGAGACCGATCTCTGTCTCAGGGCAAAAAAGGCTGGATGGAAAGTTTTTTTTATACATGATGCAGAAGTTATGCATATCGGCGGAGCCTGCAGCAAAACCAGAAAAGACAAGACTTTTGACAATAAAGCCTCACAGGTACTGACCTTCAGAATGCGAAGCGAATGGCTCTATTACCATAAAAATCGGGGTATTATAGCCGTCATCTCAAGTGCGGGTGTTGAACTTCTCTGGCATGCGGCACGCTACACAAAAAACCTGCTCCTGCCGTTTGGCAATGCGGAAAAAAAGCGTTCAGCAGCAACATCGGTAATGTCGCAGATCGTACAATCGCTGAAAGAGACCAAATTCGGAACGCTTTCACCACCATCTCCCTGGTAAACCTGCCAATGAAACTGTTCAGCAACATACAGGCCGATCTTGCCACTTATGAGGGTTCATGGAGCAGCCAGGGATTTTGGGTGATGGTTGTCTACAGATTCGGAAGATGGCGCTATACCATTAAAAACAACATAATACGGAAGCCCTTTTCCCTGCTTTACCGGATACTCTACAAATTCATCCAGATCATAACCGGTATTGAACTTCCCTGCGAAGTCCCTGTTGGAGCAAATTTCCGTATCGACCATTTTGGTGATATCATCATCAGCGGATATGCACGCTTTGGTGATAATTGTACCTTGAGGAATGGTGTAACCATCGGCCTGAAAAATATCGAAGAAAAGGCTGCTCCCCATATCGGTAACAACGTCAATATCGGTACAGGAGCGAAAATATTGGGAAACATCACCATCGGCAATAATGTCGATATCGGAGCAAACGCTGTTGTCATCGAAACCGTACCAGATAACGCTCTCGCAGTGGGAGTTCCTGCAAAAATCATCCTCAAAAAAACAGGACAGAAACGAGATTAATATCTTTTCATGCAAGCTCTCAGTCTCAGTCAGCACTTCGTCACTCGTCAGAACATGAAAAAAAACCGGCGCATCTTTTTATCAATTTGTCACATTGTGCTCTGGTTTACAGTAGTGCCTTTGCTTTTGGCAGCATGCAGTGGACTCTCTCCAAAGATCACTCGTACTCCCGCTCCTGCTGAAAGAAGCTTCCTGATAAATCAACCAAAAAAAGATCAGAAATTTGCCTCTCCGGCACAAATCGAGAAAATCACACCCATCACCAATTTTGAGTATCGTCTTGGTCCGGGTGATGTTGTCAACATCAAAATCTGGCGCAGACCAGAACTATCACAAGAGGGCATTGTCGTCTCACCCGATGGCTTGATTGCCATACCAAGAGTTGGGAGTGTCAATGTATTAAACCTTACACAGGAAGAGGTACAAAAAATAATCACGGTAAAACTGGAGCCACTGTACATTAAACCCGAAGTGACTGTCTGGGTAAGGGAGTTTCATAACAATAAGGCATTTGTCCTCGGACGCGTCGGGAAACCGGGCGTCATCAATTTTCCGGGCAAAGGAACACTTCTTGAAGGACTCGCTCTGGCCGGAGGGCTTCCCGATCAGGGAAAACTCACCAGATGTGCCATTATCCGGGGAAGAGAAAACGTCATCTGGATTGACTTGCAGGACCTTCTTAAAAACGGAAACATGGCTCTTAATGCCCCGATACTGAACAATGATGTCATCTTTATTCCTGAACTGAACGATGAACTGATCTATGTCATGGGTGAAGTGCTCAACCCCGGTGCTATCCAGTTGAAAGACGGAATGAACGTCCTCAAAGCAATCATGCTTGCGGGAGGGATGAACAAAAACGCAAATGCTGAAAAGGTCTTCGTGATAAGACAACAAAATGTCAATGGCGATGTTATCAGGGTAGACTTTAAAAGACTGGTTGAAAGGGGTGATTTCAGTCAAAATTTCGCTCTATTACCAGATGATATTGTTTTTATCAGCCCAACGGGCATGGCAAAATTCAATTACACTCTCGACAAACTAACTCCCGCGTTACAGATTCTCAATCTCGGGACTTCTGATGCTGAAACGTTCGGAATTATGGCAAAATTACGCCAAAACCTCTGGAATCAAAGTGGATTTGTCAACAGCAGCACAACAACCACCGGAAATTGAAAGAATGATCGATCAATACCCAAAAAGAACCGTATAGGCTGATCGGAGACTTAACTCAAGACGGAGCAACCAATTGATAGAGCCACATTTACTTGTTATCCCATCCGTTCCGGTATGGCTGCAGGATAATACCTTCATTTTTGATCGTAAATTTTACGATGGCATGGCTTTATATGCCCAAAAGTGGCCAGGAAAAGTTAGTTCTCTTATGTCAACCACAACCGCTCTGCTCCCGGACTTTGGTATTATCAAAAAAACAGAGAAAGAGCTCCCGTTCAGATGCCTGACCATAGAGGCGGAAGAGTTGATTGGAGAAGAACATCTGAAGGGCGCATCAATTGTTCTTGCATCCGGCGATGCGTACAATCAACTGCATATCAGCAACTTATGCAGAAAAATGAAGATAAAATGCGTTTACGTCATTGAGTACATACCTGAAACACGATATCAAATTGCCTCACTGAGTACCAATAATCCCCTGGTCAAACTGCGCAGGTTTTTTTACATCTGGCATCATGAAAAAAAGAGAGTGTCAGCATTTCAGTTTGCTGATGCTCTTCAGTCTAACGGAACTCCTGCTTATTATGAATACAACCACTTCAAAAATAATCTTTTATATTTCGACACCCGCGTCGATAGCCGACACAGTATAAGCACCCCCGATCTTGAAAAGAGACTGGAGCATTTGTCTCAAGGCAAACCACTCCGTCTTGCTTTTTCCGGTCGTCTGATTCAGATGAAAGGAGCAGATCATTTGGTCACTCTTGCCAAAATGCTGAAAAAAGAGGCTCTTCCCTTCAATATGACGATCTATGGTACCGGGGAGCTGGAAAATGAGATGAAAAAAACTATAAAGGAATATCAACTTGAAAATCAAGTCTCCATGCCGGGTGCGGTAGATTTTTATACTCAACTTATCCCTGATCTGAAAACAACTATTGATTTGTTTGTTTCCCTGCACAGACAAAGCGACCCGTCCTGTACTTATTTGGAAACCTTATCATGCGGTGTCCCCATTGTTGGATATAACAACAAGGCTTTTGCCGGGTTGCTTGAATTGGCAGATATTGGATGGGGGGCGAAAATAAACGATCTTGATACAATCAAAAAAATTATTATTCAACTCGACAAAAACAGAGCCATTATTTCAGAAAAGTCAAAAAACAGCATTGTTTTTTCACAGCAACATGATTTTGAAAGCACATACAATAATAGAGTTAATCACCTCCTGTCAATATTTAATCAATAAAAGGAACTCCTTAAAATGAGTGATATTGTTAACATCGTATTTGCAACTGACAAGAACTATATCCAGCACTTGTGCGCTGCATTAATATCATTACTGGAAAACAACAAGGATCTCTCTATTGACATCTACATTCTCAGTAGTGGAATGTCAAAAAAAAGCTATAGAAACATACAGGAAATCATTGACAAATATCATTGTCGACTAAAACATATTACTATTTCAGATGAACTTTTTGTCACACTGGCCGTAACACACCCCTTCTACCCGAAAGGCACCTATTACCGCCTGCTGATTCCGGAACTTATTGATACAGACAAGATACTCTATCTTGATTCCGACATCATCGTTAACGGCTCAATAAAAGAGTTATATGAACAGGATCTGGAAGATTATTATGTCTGTGCGATTGAAGACCCTGGCTTCGACAGACATGAGCAATTAAAAATGAATAAAAATTCAAAATATTTCAACTCCGGGATGATGCTTATAAATTTAGCGCTATGGAAAAAAACCGGACTACAAAAAAAAGTTATCGATTTTATAGAAAATAACCCGCAAGCGATCTGGTTTCCGGATCAATGCGGCTTAAATTCAGTTATCAACGGAAAATGGAAAAAAGTTCCACTAAAATTTAACCAGCAATCGTCAATATTCACTCCTTCTTTTGAAACGAAATTCGATTGCTTCAGCAAATCAGAATTGGAAGAGGCAAGGAAAAATCCGGTAATTATTCATTATACAAGCGGCTCGAAGCCATGGCATTCAACAAATACCCATCCTTATAAATATCTCTATTGGAAATACCTGAAAATGACAAGATACAAACATGCAATATACTCAGATCTTATGCCGATGCATCTCCTAAAATCAATAATTCCGGCTGATTTGAAAAAACAAATCAAAACGATCATAAAAAAAGTGTTATCACGATAACGACATGACAAACAATATCCGTAAATTATTTTCAGGATCTTTCCTGCTCTGGTTTTAACTTGCTGAAGTTCCAAACCGTATCACAACTGATGAAAACCAATGGATAACCAAGGTAAAGCACATAATAAACTGGCAGGAAACGCCCTGTCGGGGATGGTTGCCACTGTTATCTATATGGTCAGTCGCCTGCTTCTGACACCCTTTATACTGCATTATCTCTCACTGGAGGAGTTCGGATTGTGGTCACTTTGCTTTATCATTCTCTCGTATGCAGGAATGGGTGGATTTGGTGTCAACAGTACCTATATCCGCTATTCAGCCCGCTACCTCGCGGAAGGCAAATCGGAGGAAATCAGCAAACTCCTCTCAACCGGTGTTGCCTACATGCTCTCCTTCAGTATGCTGTTCTGCTCTTTGCTTTACCTTATTATGCCCTTTCTTCTCGAAAGATTCAATATCAAACCTGAGCAACAAGATCTTGCGTCAACCATCTTTCTTGGCACAGCCGCAGTCTTCAGTCTTGAACTTACTCTCGGAGGATTTCGCTTTATTATCAACGGCATGCATGAGTTTGCAAAAGAAAAAATAGTCTCAACCGTTGCCGGACTCATCGAAATCATTGCTATTATAACCTTTCTCGCTCTTGGATCAGGAGTCAAGGGTCTCCTCTATGCCTTTGCATTTCGACTTCTCCTTGAAACTGCCGGTTACTGGAAAATTGCACGCACTCTCTTGCCTTCACTGAAAATATCTGCAACACTGATCAGCCGGGAACACTTTCATCTTTTTGTTGGCTTCGGAGGCAAAGTTCAGATCCTTGGCATTCTTGGTATTTTTCTTTCCGCACTCGACAGATTATTCATTACTGCCATAGCAGGCCTTTCCGCTGGAGGTATGTTTGAGATTGGAAGGAAACTGCCATCAACGGCAGGTATGATTTCTTCTTCGGTATTTGCTCCCTTTTTATCGACAGCCGCCCATCTTGATGGCTCATGGACAGGGAATATGAATGACCCGTTGAGTAACCGGATAAAAACCTATGTTCACATTGCATTAGTAGCAATCACGCTTGGAATAATTCCTGTCATCTTTCTCGTGCCCCTTCAACAATTTCTTCCAGTCTCAAATCTGATACTGGTTCCTGCTGCCACAATAATTTTTCTCTATCTGTTTTTTCGGCTTCAACAAAAACAGAAATATTACAACAAAATCAATAGCAGCGAATTAAAGGAGCTCTATCTCAATGGTATCCGTTTTACAAACATCATCAGCTCAACACTTTTTGTTTTTCTCATTGCCATGGCTCATCCCATCATTGACGCATGGGTAGGAACAAAATACATTGAAGCTGCCAATGTCATGATATTTTTATCAATTGGATATTCGATACAACTGAGTACCGGGGCGATAACCATGATCTTTCGTGGAATCGATCGAAACGGAAGAGAGCTTGAATATATGCTGGTACAGGTACTCCTGATGGTAATCTGGATTCCAGCAGCAACAACGGCTTACGGTTTGATCGGGTCTGCGGCAGCAATAGCATGCAGTTCAATGGTCAGTACCCTGTTTCTCTTCTGGAGAAGTAATTATACCTTTCAGGTTCGGCCAAAGGAATTTATTTCCCGAACACTTCTTCCAATCTGTGTTACCTTTTTTCCGGCAAGTGCCATCTACGCCATTACCCTGTTTTTTCCGACAACCGGAAGAATTGCCGGAATAATCCAGGTCATGGTATGCGGAATAGCATATACCCTTCTCTCTTGTGCACTTTTTTGGACAACTGTCCTGAATAGTAGTGAGAAAAGAAAAGCGATGGAACTCTTACCCTTTAAACAAAAAAGGGCCTGATTATGATAAAAGGAAATGCTCTGAGAGAAGCTCTTCCTTTCGGAAAGCCTTCAAAATCTTTTGACATTGTTGGCTTTATAAAGCGCTATGGTATCTACATCCTTGTTTTCGGTTCGTTCTTTTTTGCTATCGCAACTCCTATTGTTTTTGTTATAAAGGAGCCATTCTATCAAGTCCATGCTTTCATGAAAATAGATCCAGTGATAGCAACCTTGATTACACAAAAAGCAGAGACATCAATTACAAACTATTATGACCAATATTCCAATACACAGGCCCATACCATGAAAACCTTTGAGGTGCTCAAACAAACGGTTGAGCAACTGACCCCTCGCGAAAAAGCTGCAGTATTTCCGGCAACTCTTCCAGCAGAAAAATGTGCAGAAATCCTTGAGCGTGTCATCGTCATTAAACCTCTTCAGGGAACTCACCTGATAGAAATTATTGCTTCAGGCAACAAGCAGGAAGGGCTGGCTCCACTTGTCAATAAACTGATGCTTGTCTATCTCAAAAGACTTCAAAACATTAATGCAGAATCTGATCAGGACCAATTGAACTCTCTGCGCGCAAAAAAAGAGTTTGTTCTTAATCAAATGAACGCTTATGAAAAAAGCCTTGATGAGCTGACAAGAGAAATCTCAACAGCATCATATTCTGAATCGTTTAATATGGCATCAAAAAATACGGAGGAGCTCCAGAAGCTTTATGACAATGCATTGACCGATCGCCTTAAAGCAATGAATAATTTCTGGGCCACCGAGCAGGCAAATAACGAGTCCCAAATACTTTCATTAGATCCGATTATTGATGAAATAGTCATGAACGATCAATCACTGCACTTTACAAGCTCCTGGACATACCAGCAACTTCAGGAGATGCGGAGCACAACCGATGGACTGACAGCAAGCAATCCTGATCGCATCTACGTTGAAGAACGCATGGGCGCGATGCAAAACTATGAAAAAAAACAACGAAAAGAGTTACAGAATACGGCCAGAGCAATCGTTCTTGGTAAACGAAAGCTTGACATGCGTAAATCAATCATACAGGCTAAATATGATTTTGAAAAATCAAAAAAAACAGAAGAAGATCTTCAGACTGAACTTGAAAAAAGCATAAGAGAGTCACAAAGAGTATCTATAGGCATTCACAGAGGAGAATATATCAGTGCCGCCTGGAAACACAGCAAGGATATGCTCGATATGCTTGAGCGAAGAATCGCAGAGATAGAAATCGAAAGAAAAGCTCCATTACGTATCAGCATAGAAACACATGCACGCGAACCCAAATTTCCGGTAAGTTCAAACACCAACAAACTGTTGATGATGCTCCTGGGTTCAGCCTTCTTTATTGTCTGTGGTCCATTTATTGCCTATGAGTTTTTTGACAACACCATTCGCCGTCCTGAAGATATCAAACAGGCCCTTGGCTATCTGCCTACCCAGACGATCGTCAAAACCCCCAAAAAAAAGAACAACCCAAAAGAACTCAGCCTTGGAACTGATGATTTTCAGCTCCATGCAATCGGAACTCTCGCTGTCAGGTTCTGCCATGAAAAAGAGAAGGATAACAGTAGAATACTCCTCTTTACTGGTATTGAAAAAGGGGTAGGATCATCCTCGATCTCCTTCAGTTGTGCTAAAGCGCTTGCCAAAATCGCGCCGAAAGTCCTCTGGATAGACGGCGACATCGAAGCAGTTGATCCTGATCAATCGGAAGAATTTTTCCCGAATCTGCCAGGACTTCGCGACTTTCTCAGCAATACTGACTCATGGAAAAAGTACATTGTCTCCACGCCGGACGACAATATCGATATCATTTATGCCGGAAACGTCATAAAGGGGATCATTCCCCTTCATCGCATCCGAGACTTCCTGAGTGACGCAAAAAAAGAATACGATTTCATCTGCATTGATGCATTACCGGTACTCCAGAGTAATCTCACCGAACAATTTGCAATCTATTCAGATATCGTTACGCTGATTTCTCTTGGGGAAAGTACGAAATACAATGCATTGAGACGTTCAGCCGAACTGCTGATCCGCCTGGAAGTTCCAGCCATTGCTCCTGTTCTGAACTTTGGCGGCAATAAACAGACCCCCTCCCTCGATGAATTATTTGAAAATCCACCGGAATTTCTTCACAAAATAGTTCCAAAAAAATTCAAGGATTTTATTAACAATTCTCCACCAATTCTTGAAGTCATTGAAAATATGACGAAACCGTTCAGACGTTTCCGGAAATCAATACACTAATCATCATAACCTGGGAGACCTCTTCATGGCCTGCTTACCAGTACTGTTCGGCTACCATGCATCAAATCTCGGCAACAGTCATGTTCCACTCTCCTTATGCAGATACTGGAATGAATCCGGGAGAAACGCTACGTTAAGCGTTCCAAGTGCCGATGAACTACTTGTTTATCCCTGGCTTAAACCAGCTATGAGTGGATTGAAAAAAGCGCTGGTTTACAAGATTGGATCAAAAGAGCAACCAAGAGTTATCGTTGAACAATTGTTCTTCAAAACCGAAAAATTATCCTCTCCGGTCTATTTATGGGCTGGACTGTCACTTGATATTTTTGAGCGTTTCCATAAAAGAGGGACTAAAATTATTGTTGAAAGAATTAACTGTCACCGTTCAACATCACGAAGAATAGTTGAAAAAGCTGGTGAGCATTTCGGAATCAACCTTGCCGGTTCGATCAGTGACGAACAGATAGAAGAGGAAAACCGTAAACTTGCCATTGCTGATGCCATATTTTGTCCGAGCCCGATGGTAAGAGCCTCCATGCTTGAAAACAACATCCCCGAACATAAATTGCTCTCAAGCAGTTACGGATGGTCCCCGGAACGATTCCCCTCTGCTGCTGCCCCACGACCGAAAAACCCGAAACCGGTCTTTCTGTTTACAGGAACCCTCTGCATACGGAAAGGTATTCCTCTGCTTCTTGAAGCATGGAAAAAGGCTGACATTGATGGCGAGTTACTCCTGTGTGGCGGAATTGATCAAGAGATTCAGACACTCATGGCAAAAGAGCTGACAAGAAACAATATTCGCCATATCGCCTACACAAAGAATATCGGTCTGGTATATGCCCAGGCTGATGTCTTTGTCTTTCCAAGTCTTGAAGAGGGTGGGCCTATGGTAACCTATGAAGCGATGGCACATGGAATTCCACCGATTGTTACCGAAATGGGAGGAGGAGCGATTGTTCAGAATAACATCAACGGGATAGTGCTTCCCGACATGAATATTGATGCCTGGGCTGAAGCAATTACCGATCTTGCTGAAAATCCTCAAAAAAGAGCGATTCTCGGTGAACAGGCCAGGGTGAGGTCACAAAAATTCACATGGCAAAACGTAGCCGAACAACGCGCCCTTTTACTTGAAAAACGCTATCCCAATCTATGGAAGAGGAGCACATAATGTTGATTTCAGCAACCGAACCAGACTGGCAAAGGGAAAAAGCGGTTCCCGGACGTTACGAGCCTGCAAAGTACTTATTGTCGACAATTCGCAGCTATCAACGGGTCAAAATGAAAGGTGGGCCCGTTAGCATGATTACAGCCCCTTTTCTTGTGCTGCTTCACCGGTTCTGGAGTGCAGTCAGCGGAGCGGATATTCCACTCGACTCCAGAATCGGAGGCGGACTCATGATGCCCCATCCAAACGGCATCGTCATCCACCCCGAAGCTGAGATCGGGCCTAATTGCCTGATCTTCCAACAGGTCACCATCGGCGCTGGGCTGAAACCTGGCCTTCCGGTCATAGAGGGACATGTCGATATCGGCGCCGGAGCAAAAATTATCGGTAACATCCGAATCGGAGCACATGCCCGTATCGGAGCAAATGCCGTCGTCCTTCATGATGTACCCGCCGGAGCAACAGCTATAGGGGTACCGGCAAAAATTCTTTAAAAAAACAAGTTATGGGTGGTGCACCTGGAAATATCTTGGTACCGGTTACCCTCTTCAGCATGCCCTTCTTTGTCATGTTCCTTTTTAAAAAATTTGAACATCGGCAGGCTGTGGTAATCGCTTACGTTTCCGGATGGATGTTTCTCCCCTGTGCTGAATACAATATTTTTCTTCTTCACCACACAAAAACGACCGTCATCGCTATCGGTATTCTTGCAAGTATCAAAATTTTCGATAGTGAACGGTTTGCAACATTCCAGTTCAGTGCCGTCGACATCCCTATGTTGCTCTGGTGTACAGCCCCCTTTTTCTCCTCACTTTTCAATGATCTTGGCCCTTATGACGGCCTCTCACAATGCCTTTACCAGACGATACGATGGGGTTTGCCCTACTACATCGGCAGAATTTATTTTACTGATACCGCTGCACTAAAAATCCTCTCCTTTGCCGTTGTGCTTGGAGGAATCATCTACATTCCATTCAGTTGGTTTGAGATGATCATGAGCCCACAGTTGCACCGCCTGACCTATGGCTTTCACCAGCACGAGTTCCTCCAGACACTCCGGGAAGGAGGAGGGTTTCGACCAATGGTCTACATGGAGCATGGCCTTATGACCTCAATGTGGATGATGCTTGCGATTTTTCTTGGAAGTTGGCTATATTACTCAAAGAATATGCCTGCGAAAATTATGAGGGTACGTACAGAGTATGTGCTTCTTATGCTGATGTTTACCTTCATCATGATGCAGTCTCAGGGCGCCATTGTGCTCCTTCTTATCGGTGTTTTTGTACTCTATTTGTCAAACAGGATAAAAAAGATCATTCTTGTACTGATTCTTCTGCTTCCTCCACATCTCTATATCGCCACAAGAGTCACAGGAATATGGGATGGCAGGAATTTCTCAAACTTTGTAGCAGAAAAATTCAGTGCTGTCCGGGCTCAGTCACTGCAATTTCGCTTCGACAATGAAACCATTCTGATCGACAAGGCACTTCAGGGCACCATTTTTGGATGGGGAGGATATGGAAGATCACGAGTCTACAATGAGAAAGGAAAGGATCTCAGCGTCACCGATGGTCTGTGGATCATTACACTTGGACAGAACGGTATCTACGGCCTGCTTATGATGGTTATCAGTATTCAACTTCCCGTTGTTTTGTTTGTATTGAGGGTTAAACCCGAACAGTGGAACAAAAAAGAGGTTGCAGGCCCGGCAGTAATGGCCGTATTTCTTGCCCTCACCATGATTGACAACCTGCTCAACGCCATGATCAATCCAATTTACATGCTTTTCAGCGGTGGTTTGACCGGAATGGCTCTGAAAAATACCCTGACACTGCACGATGGTTCAGAAGCCGAAGAACTGCAGCACAGTGAGGAAACGATCACGCCACTCACCCGGTTTATTGCGGGATCATCCTGATCTCCACGACAATGAATAAAAAGATAACATCCCAACTTTCAAACGGCGACCAACGATGCAGCCATACCAAGCGAAACTCTTAAGATTCTGGATCATCATCATTGCTATGGTCTTTGCTGGCAGTTTCCTGACTATGACAGCTATTTTCCATGTCCTCAAAATCGATCTTATTATCCACATCCTTATTTACGGTATTCTCTCATTCCTTCCCCTGCTCATATTCCGCAAACGAAAAACAGCGTTTCTGATATCGCTTGCCATCGCACCATTAAGCTTTCTGTTTGAGTCCATGCACAGTATTATAAGCGGATGGCCCTTCGAATATCTCGACGCCTTTGCCAATAACGTCGGTGTCATAGCAGGAATGACCGCAGGACTCCTCGTACGATTGAAAAAACACTATGAAAATGAATCGACAATAAAAATGCCACTGTAGGTGAAATGCTTTAACGATAGAAAACGAAAATAATACGATGAATGTCACCGAATTGCTGACTCTGGGACTCAGCCATACGCGCAACGCCATTGCTGAAGCCCTCTATCTTAAAACAAACATCGATGTAACAAGGCCCATAACATTTCACGCACTGGTCAATGAGCGATGCAACTGCAAATGTCGTCACTGCGAATACTGGCGACAGGCAGAATACATCCCGGAACTCACTATTGAAGAGTGGAAAAAAAGCCTTCTGAGCATAAAAGAATTTACAGGCTCGTTTGCGGTCAATTTCAGCGGAGGTGAGCCGTTTATAAAAAAAGGGTTTATTGATCTGCTCATTTTTTGCAGAGATCATGATATTCATGCCGGAGTTACAACAAACGGAGCATTACTGAATGAAAAAAATGCCGCGAACATTGTCGCCGCAAGACCATTCAACCTTAATATTTCCTGTGACTCTCATACCCCTGAAATTCATGACTATATCAGAGGCATGAATGGCCTGTTTAACAAAATCACGAAAGGGATCTCCCTGTTGCAACAGGAACAGGCGAAACAAAACGTCACCTTTCCGATTATCATAAAACCGACGATCATGTCGCTGAACTTCCGATCGCTCCCGGAAATTGTCCAGTGGGCTATGAATATTGGAGCAACCGCAGTCAATTTTCAGCCTCTCGGAAGATGGACTCGTGAAACGTATGATGAACTGTGGATTGAAGAGAAAGATTGGCCTGAACTTGACCGTTCGATGGAAAAATTAATCGCCATGAAACGCGCAGGGGCACCGATCATGAACAGCGAGGAAGTTCTTCGACTCGTAACAGCAAGCTTTCAGGAAAAAACAGCCTCTCCTGAATACATGCCATGCAGAATAGGCCTGCAGGAGTTTTATATCCGTCCTGATGGCGATGTCAAATTATGTTTCCACTTTCCCTCCATCGGCAATACCACAACGCAGTCTGCGAAAGAGATCTGGAGAGGAGCCGAGGCAAAAAAAATCCGTGAAGCTACCATCAAGTGCGACAAATTATGTCTTCTGACCTGCCTTTCACACAAATCACTGACCAACAAATTCAGCCAGGCGTTGACCATTCTCTCTCGTCAAAAAAAAACAGAATCCCTTCATTAAAATGACAAGAACTTGTTTTGGAAAGAAGAGCACTTTTTAACCGTCAAGCCATTTAAAAATAGGCGTAATTACCTTTATAACAAGGACTTTTCAATACAAGCCACATGACAACAAGAGCGATAGCCTATCTTTGCAGTGAGTATCCTGCAATTTCTCACACCTTTATTTATAGAGAGATTGAGTCGCTCCGAAAAGCCGGAATGAGTGTCCACACGGCATCAATCCGGAAGCCATCGAACCTTGACGTCATGACTCCGGATGAACAACAGGAGGCTGGTCGTACCCTCATGGTACTTTCCATGCCATTACCCCAAATGCTTGCCGCTCATCTGCACTGCATAAAGAAAAACCCGACGGGATACCTGCGCATGGCCGCATCGGGGTTACGACTGCTGACCACTGGACCAAAAAGTCCGCTGAAGGCGGCGGCCTATTTTGCTGAAGCGGGCATTCTCCTGCAGTGGCTTCACCAAAATGGCGTTACCCACATTCACGAACATTTTGCAAACCCCACCGCCATTGTAGCAATACTGATGAAAACCTATGGAGGAATAAGCTACAGCATCTCCGTACATGGCCCTGATATCTTTTATACCGTTGATTCCGCCATGCTTCCCGAAAAAATCCGGAAAGCTGCCTTTGTCCGCTGCATCAGCCACTACTGCAAAAGTCAGATCATGCGCCTCAGTGAGCCACAAGAGTGGCATAAACTCCACATTGTCCGCTGTGGAGTAGATCCTGATCTTTATACTCCAAGAGCTGAACCCGAGAACCCGGTACCGAACATCCTCTGTGTTGGAAGGCTGGTACCAGCAAAAGGTCAATATATCCTGCTCGAAGCTTGTGGGCTCCTGAAAAAAGAGGGACTCGAATTTCATCTCACCATTGTTGGTGATGGTCCCGACAAGCTTATACTTGAAAAGGCTGTCAACTCAGGCAACATGAAAGGCTCGGCAACCTTTACCGGTGCACTCGGACAGGATAAAGTGCGCGACTATTATCAACGGGCCGATCTCTTTGTGCTTGCAAGCTTTGCCGAGGGTGTCCCTGTCGTGCTGATGGAAGCCATGGCAAAAGAGATTCCGGTTATTTCAACCCGAATCACCGGAATACCCGAACTCATTGAACATGAAAAAGATGGGCTGCTGGCAACACCGGGTGACGCAGAAGATCTTGCCAACCAGATCCGCAAGTTGCTCACCACCCCCCGACTACGTCGAGAACTTGGAGTTGCAGGCCGAAAAAAAGTTGTCACACTGTACAACCAGCACACCAACAACCAACAAATGGCAACTCTGTTTCATGAAGAAGAACTTGTATCGCAAAGAACTCGAACGTGAATACCCTGGGTCAGTTATCAATGCAATAGTACCTGTTTCCTGTCCATCTTTTGCAAAAAAGCCCCTGTCGAGGAAGAACAATGATTTTTGGACATCTACCGGCAGGCTATATTACATCAAAGTTGTTGTTGCGAAAATGTTACAACGACTCCATCAACCCGGGGGCATTTATGTTCTGGGGTCTGTTTGGCGCAATTGCCCCGGATATTGATTTACTGTATTATCTCCTGATCGACCCTTTTGAGCCCAGGAACCATCACCACACCTACGTTACCCATTTACCGATTTTCTGGTTAACCCTGTTACTGATCTCCGTATTTTGGTTGCTACTACAACGTAATCGCGGCAAAAACCAGGCCACTTTCTTTATATTTGTCCTTAACGGATTTATCCATATCGTACTGGATACCCTTACCGGCCACATCTTCTGGATGTCGCCATCCATGGATAACGCAATTTTCTGGATAGCCGATACTTCAGCCGAAACAAATTATTTCACTCACTGGACATTTGCTCTTGAACTACTCCTCATTTTATGGGCTCTCACCGAATGGTATAAAAGCGCCATAAAAAAGAGAGCCAAAAGAAACAACCCAATAACATGACTACACTCACGACAAACAGAGACAGCACTATCGACACACTCAGAGGTCTTGCCTGTATTCTTCTGGTCGCCTACCATGTCATCGGAATCACTCCTGACAGCGGCCTTCGTATACAGGAAGGAGTTCTGAAAGATGCCAATTCGCTGCTCATCTATATTCGTATGCCGATCTTCACCTTTCTTTCAGGCTTTGTCTATGCGCAAAGACCATTTTCATCGAACTGGAAAAAATTTATGGCGGGAAAAATACGACGCTTGATCGTTCCCATGCTTTTTGTCGGCACACTCTTCGCCCTCGTCCAGACCCTTACCCCTGGAACAAACACAGCAATAACGAACTGGCGTGTTTTGCACCTCATGCCTGTAGCACACTATTGGTTCATTGAAGCGCTTTTTTTGATCTTTCTCGTTATCATTCCCCTGGAACATTTCAAAATCCTGCAGAACAAAACCGGCTTTGCCCTCCCTTTCCTGATAGCCGCTCTGCTCTATGTCTCCAATGCCGGAACTCCTTGGCTCTCGATTGCTGGCGCCATCTATCTCTTTCCCTATTTTCTCGTCGGCCTCTACTGCTCACGTTTCCCGGTGCAGATCAACAACCGGAAAATTCTGGGGTATGTGCTCATAACAACCATCATCCTCTTTCTTCTTTTCTTCGGTCAACAATATGGTGGAGAAAGGCGTTCACTGAACGCACTCATCATAGGCACCCTGTTCTGCACTGGCCTGCTCTTTATCGAGTATGAATCCCTGTTTCTTGCCAAAATCGGCATCTTCTCCTACAGCATCTACCTTTTTCATGTTTTTTTTACAGCCGCATCCAGAATTTTATTTATCAAAATCGGCATAACCGAGATTTGGGTACTCTTTATCCTCGGTACAGCCCTCGGTATCGCCGGACCAATACTTGTTGAACGGATTGCCTCAAAATACAATCCCACAAGAATTCTGCTCCTCGGCAAACGCCCCAAAGAGAGCCGGGTTTTTGTCGAAAACAGCGATGAATCAAAAAAATGAGCTCTCATCCACGACTGATGAATAATATTGTTGTAGAGTTCGAACTTTATTGATTTCTTGTAGAACGGTTTTCAATAACGAATTTCAGCTCTATAGGTCAATGTTAGCCAAACGGATCATCCCCTGCCTCGATGTTCGAGATGGCAGGGTGGTAAAGGGAATAAACTTTGAAGGGCTGAGAGATGCAGGCTCCATCCTTGAACAGGCACGCTTTTACAATAATGAACTGGCCGATGAACTTGTCTTCCTTGATATTTCAGCATCACTCGAGTCACGCAAAACGACGCTTGAAGAGGTACTGAAAGTTTCCGGAGAGATCTTCATTCCTCTCACCGTCGGAGGCGGAATCAACTCGGTCGAGCGCGCCAGGGAGGTTTTTCTGCACGGTGCTGACAAGGTTTCTGTCAATACCGCAGCAGTCAATGACCCCTTCCTGATTACCCGGATTGCAGAAAGATATGGATCCCAGGCTGTTGTGGTTGCCATCGACATCAAAAAAACGGGGGAAGATTATCTGGTCTTTACCCATTCAGGCAAAAAGCCAACCTGCTATGAAGCACTTGAATGGGCCCATAAAGTCCAGGAACTCGGCGCAGGAGAGATCCTGCTGACCAGTATGGATCGGGACGGTACAAAAGAGGGATATGACAACGATATTCTCGCCAAAATATCAACATCAGTCCACATTCCCGTCATCGCATCCGGAGGCGCAGGCAATCTTGAACACCTCTATGACGGTTTTACCAAAGGCCATGCTGACGCAGCGCTTGCAGCATCAATCTTCCACTTCCGCCAGCACTCAATCCGTGAAGCCAAAGAGTACTTGCGGCAAAGAGGCATCACGGTCAGAATCTGACAACCCAATAGTGGCCGACCCATGATGAAAAAATCAGTTACCTTCTTTTTCTGCCTGATGCTTTTCTTCGGAACAGCAATCGCTGACTCACGGGAAAAAATTGAAGAGACACAGCTCAAGGCTGAACAGGGTAACGCTCAAGCCCAGAATAAACTCGGAGTTTTCTATGAAATCGGCCTGGGAATCAATCAGGATGATCGAGAGGCTGTCAAATGGTATCGTCTGGCTGCCGAGCAGGGATATGCAGAGGCCCAGTTTAACCTCGGCGAGATGTACGAAGAGGGTCGCGGAGTGCAACAGGACAAACCGACGGCAAAAGCCTGGTACAGAGAAGCCTGTAAAAACGGGTGGGAGTGCGGTTGCAAGAAGCTCAAACTGATGGACGACGATGACTGTGGATAATCTCTCAAATCAACACGCTATAACCAGGAACCTGAAACCTCCATTGTACGCTCTCTCGTCCATCATGCACGCTCTTCCATCAGCCGTTTGCGAATATTCTTCAACTCACTGTGACGTTGATCACTTGTTTCAGGGTATGACAGACCAAGATCAGTCAAGGTATGAACGATGATTTGTGACACAATCAGGCGAGCAGTTTGTTTGTCATCAGCAGGAACAACATACCATGGCGCCTGCTTGCTGCTGGTAGCGCTGAGGCAGCTCTCATAAGCCTGCATATATTGTTCCCAGTACTTGCGCTCTTCAAGGTCAGCAGCGCTGAATTTCCAGTTTTTTGCCGGTGCATTAATCCGGTCCAGAAATCGTTTCCTCTGCTCCTCTTTCGACAAATGAAGAAAAAACTTCACGATCCTTGTCCCATTGCGATAGAGATGCCGTTCCATGTCAACAATCGATTGATACCGTTCTGCCCAAACTTCACCACCCTTGATCAGCTCATCCGGAATACCCTGCACAACAAGTATCTCAGGATGCACTCGAACAATCAGCACCTCCTCATAGTATGAACGATTGAATATCCCTATATGACCCCGCGCTGGCAGGCAACGATTGCTTCTCCAGAGAAAATCATGATCAAGTTCCTGGGCCGAAGGATGCTTGAAACTGAAAACCTGACAACCCTGCGGATTCACACCGGACATCACATGCTTGATAACACCATCCTTGCCAGCAGCATCCATCGCCTGAAAAATCAGCAACACCGAATAGCGGTTATCGGCATAATGAACCTGCTGCAGTTTACTCAACTGCGCAACATGATCAGCAAGCATGGTTTTATACTCTTTTTTGGAACGATACATGGGCTCAACAAGAGTTGGACGCTTGTCGAGACTCACCTGTTCACCCTTACGAATCCAGAGAGCATCATGATCAAAAGAGATCGGCATAATAGTGATAGAGTGAGGTGATGTAAGCTGTACTTGACTTCAAATGAAACTCCCACGGTGACCAGGTTGAATATACAGCGGAAGATACCTCTGTAACTCATTTAAAAAGCAGTTCGTTCGTCACTCCACCTCCAAACGGTCACGGTGCTTCACCCTGATTTAAGCAAAAATTAAGTTCCCTCTCAGACTTCTTTAAGAATCCCCGAACTAAATTAAAACAGTTCAAATAACTACGCAAACCGACAACGATTCTCAAAACACGAACAAGAAACCATGAAACAAACATTGAAGTCCTGGGCAACACCCCTTGCTGTTGGTGCATTTACTATCTCCACAGTCACCGGCCTCCTGATTTTTTTTGACATAGAGATCGGTCTCGTTGAACCTGTTCACAAATGGTTGAGCTGGCTTCTTGTCACAGCAGTTCTGCTCCACCTCATATCGAACGGGAAACAATTCGTTACCTATTTCTCAAAAAAAACGGCTCTCGGTATCATTGGCGCTGCACTCATCATCACGATTGCTTCCCTGCTGCCAATATTCGGTGAAGAGGATGAGGGAAAAGAAAAAGGAAAAGAACATCAAGGAAAAATTGCGGTACAGCTCCTTGAATCATCATCGCTGGAAACCGTTGCTCTTGTTACCAGAATTACTGAAAAGCTCCTTGTTGAAGAACTCGGAAAAAGCGGTATCATAGTCAAGAATCCATCGTTGACCATTCAGCAAATTGCCAGTACCAATAAAAAAAGCGAAAAAGAGGTTCTTGATGCCATTTTAAAACAAACAAAGCGTTCCGTCACAAAAGAGAGCGATAACGATTAATACTCCAACACTCTACCTATGAGATTACTGATTATCGAAGATGAACCGGGAATAGCCGGATTCCTCAAGGATGGACTCGAAGAGGAGTACTTTGCCGTTGATATTGCCTATGACGGAAAAAGTGGGCTCGACATGGCACTGATCAATGAATACGACCTGATTATCGTTGACTGGATGATTCCCGCCATCAGCGGTATTGAGGTCTGCAGGCAGATTCGAAAAACAGGGAATGCCGTCCCGATACTTTTTTTAACCGCAAAAGATACGCTTGAAGATGTGATTTTCGGACTTGACGCCGGTGCCAATGATTATATCAAAAAACCCTTTGAGTTTGAAGAGTTGCTTGCCCGCATCAGAGTACAGCTCAGGAATAAAAACCGAAATGACGATTCACTCAACGCCGGAATCCTTAACATTAACCCGGTAACCCATCAGGTATTCTGTGCTTCAACTGAAGTGACCCTCACACCGAAAGAATTTGCCCTCCTTGAATATCTTGTACGTAATAAAGATCGAGTCTGTACCAGAAGCAGAATAATCGAGCATGTATGGGATATCCATTTTGATTCCGATACCTCCGTCATTGATGTCTATATCACCTTTCTGCGCAGAAAACTCGAAGCTGCAGGTTGTGGAAACATTATTCAGACCATCCGGGGAGTGGGATATATCGTTCGTGAACCAGAGATTTCAAAAACATGAAGCAAAAAAATACTGTCCAAAAAAAACGCTCCTTTTTTAAAGCGTGGTCGGTGATGAGTTTGCGAAACAGGATCGCTTTCTACTACACCATCATGACAGCATTTTTAATTGCCCTGGTATTTATCATCCTCTATATCATGGTTGAAAAAATCGTCTACAGACAATTTGATGACGAAATAAGAAAAGAAATATTGGAAGTCCTTTCGGACTCACAGATATCAACAGATAATTTTCAGGGGTTTGCAAGTATTCAAAACATTGATGACGATGACCATGACAAACACCGTGAAAATGACAATGATAATGACAATAAAACAAATAACAACAAAAAGATAAATGTTGATACTGAATTTATTCAGCTTGTCAATAGTGCTGGGCAGGTCATGAATAAATCAGCAAGCCTCTCATGGTGCGTTCTTGCATTTCAGCCAAACCAGACTGGGACAACTTACTTCAACAGCAATTTCGGCGATTCAATGGTACGACAGGCACAGGTACCTCTTGTTAATAACAAAGGAATAACAGAAGGGTACCTTATTGTTGCTGTTCCAGTAAAAAATGCACTGATCGTCCTGCACGACCTGCAGGAAATTTTCTTCTTTTCATTTCCAATCATCATTCTGACACTCTTTATTCTTACCCGTTTGATTGCTGGCAAAAGCATAGATCCGATTGAAAAGGTTATTGCCACTGCTGAAAAAATGACACAGACAAATCTTGATCACCGCATACCCCTTCCCTATCATCATGATGAATTGTACCGCCTCTCGGTAACCATCAATGCACTTGTCACCAGGATGCAGGATGCATTTCAACGCGAAAAGCACTTTACAGCCGACGCCTCTCACGAACTGAAAACACCGCTTGCCATTGTCAAAGGAACGCTTGAAGTGTTGATTCGCAAGCCAAGAGAGAGAGAACACTATGAAGCAAGAATTCAGTTCTGCCTGAAAGAGTTAAACCGTATGGCAAAACTGATCGATCAACTACTCATGCTTGCCCGATATGAGAGCAGCAAAATGAATCCTCATATCGAAAAGGTAGAACTCTCTCAGCATATTGAACGTCTGATTGAAAGAATGCTGCCATCTGCAACGACAAAAGAGATTGCAATCACCAGTGATCAGACTGAAAACACCTGGATTAGTGCCGATCCGGGAATGCTTGACATGATTCTCGATAACATTCTCTCCAATGCCATCAAATACTCTCCGAACAACTCAACAATAGCGATAGCCGTAAAACGCAAGGCCAATACCATTATCTGCAGCATCAGCAATCAGGGAGCAGGCATTCCTGAAGAAAAACTGAACGCTATTTTTGAACGTTTTTACCGGGTCGATGAATCAAGAAACTCCGGAACAGGAGGATTTGGTTTAGGATTATCCATCGTTAAAAAACTTGCCGATCTCCAGAAAATCGAGGTATCGGTAACCAGTGAAACCAGCAAAGGTACCACGTTCACACTAACCTGTCAGGCCGGGGAGGTTAACCGTTGAAACCGCTCTTTCTTTTTATCGTCTCAGCCATTATTCTGGGCGCCACAGCCACCGCTTTTCCCGATCTGCTGCTCAACCCTGGCCCGCTGATGAAAGGCCATCATGCATTCAAAGATAAGTGTCTGAGTTGTCACAAGCCATTCAGCGGCGCCGCTTCATTGCAATGCACCAGTTGTCACAAACAAAACGCCATAGGCATAAAAACTGTTGCTGGCTCACTTCTCCGGAAAGAGAGCAGCAAGGTTCTTTTTCACAAAGGCGTTACCAGCAACTCCTGCATCAACTGCCACAACGATCACAAGGGAACCGAAGCTGCAAAAACCGTCAAACCCTTTATGCACGCCGCTCTTTCAAGCGCATTGCAGAAAGAGTGCATCAACTGCCATAAAAACCAAAAGCCTGAAGATGGCCTCCATCACTCTGTAACGGAGAATTGTTCGACATGCCACACCAGAACAAAATGGAAACCGGCAACATTTGACCATAACCAACTAACTGCTTCAAACGGAAAAGAGTGTATCACCTGCCACAAGGCTGAGCAGCCAAATGACAATCTGCATCCTCTTCCAAAAGTTGACTGCGCAACATGCCACACATCCACTGCGTGGAAGCCTGCTACCTATGATCACAGCAAATATTTCCTCCTTGACGGCGATCACCTTGCCGCTTGCTCGACCTGCCATACCGATCCGGCTGACTTCAAAAAATATACTTGCTACAACTGTCATGAACACTCTCCCTCAAAAATTGCAGACGAGCATCTTGAGGAAGGTATATATAACTACCAGAACTGCATTAAATGCCATCGCAATGGAAGCGATGGAGAGCGAGAGGGAGGCTATGGAGGCGACCGGGAACACGAAGGCGGAGATGATGATTAGCTCTGCATCACCCAGTAAGGCTCCCCGTTATGTTCGACAAGCTTGAATCGGCCGGTTGCAAGCATCTCTTTCATAACCTCAGCCGTTTTATCATTCTCACCGGGAAAACAGTCAGCAATAGCTTTCTGAAGTTCTCGCTGCTGCACGGGGTGGCGTGAAACGATGGCCGTAATCGCTTCAAGCATATCCGGAGCGTTACGAAGATCCATATTGCCCTTGAGCGGATTAACTACGGTTGTTACCTCTGAAAGAATGGCAATTGCCCGCTCAATGCGCTCATCGGAGGGCAGGTGAACCTCCTGCTCGGGAGCTGGCCGGGTGGGGAGCACAAGGTGTACCATGTCAGGATTGATCTCTTTCAAGACAATGGCAAGATCGCGTAGCGCCTCGTCGGAATCGTTGATGCCACCAAGCAGCATCACCTCAATCCAGAGGCGCCCCTGGTATTCATGACGAAATGCAACAAGCCCCTCAAGATGCTGGCGAAAGGTCAGGCCTGCCGCCGGGCGGACGATCTGGTTGTGCAGAGCCTCAGAACCGGCATTGAGCGAGGGAAGCACAGCATCAGCCTGAAGCAGCTCCTCACGCACCTCCTCCAGATAGAGAAGCGAGCCATTGGTGATCACCGCAACAGGAATATCTGTCAGTTTTTTTACCTCCGCAATCAGCCAGCCAATCCCCTTGTAGAGCATGGTTTCGCCCGAGCCGACAAAGGTGATCCAGTCGAGCCCCTTGTGCCGTTCGAGCGCTTCGCGAATCTCCTCAAGAATCTCCTCACGCGCAAAAAACTCCTGCCGCTCGGTGACAAATTTCCGGGTCTTTCCCAACTGGCAATACACACAGTTCCAGGTACAGCTTTTCGGGGGAAGCAGATCAACACCAAGTGACTGGCCAAGCCTTTTTGAAGAGACCGGCCCAAAAACATATTTCATAGTTTTTGATTCCATTTTACCGTCAGCCAGCCTTCGCTGTAACGGCGAACTCCGACATTTTCGCTTCGCTCTCGGCCTCAAACGCCTCCTTGGAAATATGGGGCAACAAGAGGCTTGATGCCGTGAAGGCAAGGATCTCAATAACAAATATGACGGCATAGGCCAACATGTGGTTACCGGAAAGGGTATAGACCACATCGCGGATCACACCGGCGCCGGAATGACCGATAAAGATGGCAAGGCTCTGGGCGGTGCCCCAGAGGCCGATATAGATGCCGCTGCGACCCGCTGTCATGTTCATCATCATCGAGATGTTGGAAACACTTGCCGCACCGAGGCCCATACCGGTCACGACAAGACCGATTCGAAGCAGTGACTGGTCGTGCATGAAACCTGCGGCAATGATGACAGCGAATCCGATAGCACTGAACGTATTACCGAAATAGGCACCCCGCTTGAACCCTATCCGTGAAAGCAGAAAGCCGGTAACAAGCATGAAAATAAGCTGGGTACCGCCCATCATCGGTTTGAACAGCTTGGTCGTTTCTGAAACCGGCATCCCGAAAACTTCCGCACCAAAAGGATCCATAACAACTTCGTTGGCAAAGAGCGCAAAGATGGAGATGAAAATGTAGAAGGCGAACTGCAGCGTCCTTGGAGACGAGGAGAGCAGGCGCACCGACTGGAAAAAGCTGATGCTGTGCTTCCCTTTGCCCTGAGCAGCTTCCGCATTGCGGTTTTCTACACCGAGAACGGCCACAAGCCCGAAACAGAGTGTGATGAGACCGCCGATTTCAGCCACCTGCGTCAGCCGCTCAGGAGTAAAAACCTTCAGATAATTGCCGATGTTCCAGTTCGAAATGATAGCAGTCAGAACCATGAGGGTCCAGCTCGCTCCGGTTATCTTGCCGATATGCTCTTCAGGCACAACATCAGCAATCAGTGCGTAATATGCCGTGGTCGCAACCTGCAGACCGAAACCGAACAGAAGGAAAATGAAGGCGAGCTTCCACAGACCGATATCGGTCAGGAGAGCTGGCAGCATCTCCGAAAATGCTGTACCGCCTATCTTCACTTCATAGGCCGCTGCAGGTGAAAGCACAAAGGCAACAACGCAGCTCAAAAGCCCAAGAAGAATATACGGTGTCCTGTGATAACCGAAAATGCTGAATCGGTCCGACAAGTTGCCGATCCATACCTTGACGCCGAAAATGGCCAGAAGCTCCTTAAGGCTTATAAGCCCCAGCGCGATAGTTGCCGGCAGCAACAGCTCCTTGATCATGACCCGGTTCAGGATATCCTGAATGAAGCCGAGCATGAGGCCGAAACCCATCTGGAACATACAAAGACGTACCAGATTGAATGTCTTCACGATCTTCATAAAACAGCGCTAATGATTTCGGAAATACCGGCCAGCTTGCACTCAGCAGGAACGAATGGCACGCAATATAACAAAAAAGCCGGATGATTACTGACGCAGGTGATCGTCCGTTCCCTCCGCAAGCAGAGCGGCAAGACCGGTCAACCTTTGCGAAGAACGTTTGTTGCCGACAGCCATCGAAATTGCTTTCGGATCTCCGATAAGCATCACCAGTTTTTTCGCCCGTGTCACGGCTGTATAGATCAGGTTTCGCTCAAGCAGCGTATAGTGCTGCATGGAGAGCGGTATCACCACCGCCGGGTACTCCGACCCCTGACTCTTGTGGATCGTGATGGCATAGGCAAGAGCAATTTCATCAAGCGAGCCAGACTCATAGAGCACCTCCCGGCCATCATAGAGGACCCGAATCGTGCTCTCCTCTTCGTCCACAACCGCAATACGCCCGATATCGCCGTTAAAAACCTCCTTGTCGTAGTTGTTGACCACCTGAATCACCTTGTCCCCCTCGGCATACGTGGTTCCAAAACGCACAATTTTTCTGACAGCGCCGGGATTCAGCCGTTCCTGCAGCAGCGAATTCAGCGCTACCGTACCAAGCGGCCCCTTGTTCATGGGGGTCAGCACCTGAATATCCTGCAGCGGATCCATGCCGAATCGCCCGGGGATACGTTCAGCCACCACCAGCAGAAGCCTGCGCTGAATATCCGCCGTGCTTTCTGACGGCACCACATAAAAGTCAGAAAGCTCAGCGCCTGCCGTTGAGTCAGGAGGAGAAACCACAAACTCCCCGCGATTAATCCGGTGAGCATTGACAATGATCAAGGAGCTCTCAGCCTGACGAAAAATTTCTGTCAATCGCACCACAGGGAGTACGCCCGAATTGATCATATCGGCAAGCACAAACCCAGGGCCAACCGGAGGAAGCTGATCAACGTCACCCGCAAAAATAAGGGCTGAACGCCGGGAAACAGCCGCCAGCAAACGGTTCATCAACACCACATCAATCATGGAGGCTTCATCAACAATCACCAGATCAGCTTCCAGCGGATAAGAACTTCCCCGTCTGAATTCGCGAGCAAAGGGATCGAATTCAAGCAGCCGGTGAATGGTTTTCGCCTCCATTCCGGTAGATTCAGCAAGCCGTTTGGCCGCCCTGCCCGTTGGAGCGCAAAGCACAAACTTCAGCTTTCCGCTATCAAGAATCTTCAAAATGGTATTAATGATCGTCGTCTTGCCCACCCCCGGCCCGCCGGTAATAACCATGAACTTGCTTGAGAGCGCAAGAGCAACCGCGTTACGTTGTGATTCCGAAAGCTCAAGAGCAGAAAGCTTCTCCGCTTCAGGGATAACCGTTGCCGGATCAAGCGTTCCCCAGGGAAGCGCACCCTGCATAATCCGGCTGATACTTTTGGCAACTCCCCTCTCAGCTTTATACAGCGACGCGAGGTAATAACTCTTTTCTCCCTCCTCCTCAACGGCGACAATGGTGCCGATAGAGAGCTCCTGCCGGAGAGCATCTTCAAGCACCGGCTCAGGAATATCGAGAAGCTTCCTGCAGGCCGCAAGCAGCATTAGCTCCGGAACCCGGCAATGCCCCTCAAGCGAAAGCTCCTGAAGCGCATAACTGATACCTGCACGCGCCCTCAGCGGAGAGTCAGAAGTCATGCCAAGATTCCGGGCAATCTGGTCGGCTGTCCGAAAACCAATTCCCGGAATATCAAGGATGAGGCGGTATGGATTGGCACTCACCACCGCCACAGCCTCATCACCATAAACACGAAAAATCCGGACAATTCGCGACGTGCTCACCCCGTGAGAGTGAAGAAAGAGCATGATTTTCTTAATCGCCTTCTGCTCCGCCCAGCCAGCAACAATCTGCTGTAACTTTTTTTTACCAACACCGGGAAGCCCAAGCAGTTGTTCAGGATGATCTTCAATAACCGTAAAAACCTCCATTCCATAAGTCCGCACAAGCACTTTTGCCAGACGGTGCCCAACTCCCTTGACCATGCCGGAGGAGAGATATTTTGTGATTCCCTCAAGCGTATCGGGAGGAACAACTACGAGATGCGTCGCCTTAAACTGTAAACCCCAGCTCTTGTCGTTATGCCAGCAACCAACCGCCTCAATATGCTGGCCCATTGTGACGGAAGCAACATAACCCACAACGGTCACCGCATCACTCTCCCCTTTTCTACTGAGGCGCAAAACGCTGAACCCCGACAATTCGCTGAAAAAGCTCACCTTTTCAACAATACCGGTAATGCGCTTCTCACCGGGAGAGAGGGTGGAACTCGCATTCATGAAATGACTTTCAAGTATTCATTCTTTCGCAGACGAAGCCACGGCATGAGAGCGAATACCAGAAGTAAGACAAGATAGACCGAACCGGATACCTTGTCCCGACTGGCGATGTACGCAACCAGCGTTTGCTCCTGCAGGAGTGTGGCAAGACCCAGTTCCGCGAAGACGGAAAGAGCAAGCGCAAGAAAACCGACCAGCAACGACGTCCCTGCCTGATTGATTTCCGGAAAGCGCCGCAAAATATAGCCTGCAGAGTAGAAGATGACAAAGGCCATGATCGGCATTTCCGCCAGCTCCGCCCAACGCTCGCCAAGACGAGGCACAAGGAACGGTACCCGAAAGGAACCAAGCACAAAGCCCGTACCAAGCACGAATGCGAAATAGAGAAACCCGGCACGAATGATTTTTTGCATGGTACAGTTACCGATGTATCTGATTGCGAAACCTGACATTGTTAACCATCTAAAAACTCATTGGTCACGCACGACTGATCAGGAATTTATGGGCCATACAGGTGATGGTTTGCGGGCCCAGACCCAGGCAATAAAGTCCGTCATCGGCGGATCAATACCAAGTTCACGAAGCCGGGAACTCACCTGCCCCCGGTGGTAAGAGCTGTGGGCGGTTACCTGAAGGAGCGTCTGGCCGAGCGAGGGATTGGCAATTTCAAAACCAAGATTGTCGCTCACTTGCTTTGACCAAGGCAAGTGCACAACACGGTCCAGATCATCGGCAGAAAGAGTATTCTGAAATTCCTGAATCTCCCTATGAAGTGATTTGGCGAAACCGGACAGTTCATGTGCGTTGAATGAGTCAGTTATATGCGGGTTGATAGGCTGATTTAGCCAGACATCAAAAAAGACTTTCTGAACCAGATGAATATGGCGGAGCCTCTTCAACAGGACTTCGTCCTCCTCCGCTTGCGGTTTTCCGAGAATCGCCAAAAACACAACAGCGTCGGCCCATTCCATATGGCGTACAAGCTCTTCAATTATTGCGGTTGAATCCATGACGATTCTCTCCGTTTGTTTTCACCATAACTGAATCATTTGTCAGTCTGAAACACAATATCATCCAGCGTTACGTTCAGCGCTTTGGCGACAGCCAATAACACCTCCGTAGTTCCGGTGCGTTTACTGGTTTCAATTTGAGAGAGATATGGCGTACTTATTCCAACAGTTTCCGCCAATTGCTGTTGAGTCAATCCGCGATATTCGCGCCATACTTTGATTGGATTTTCACCATCCAATAAAGCAAAAGTAACTTCACCGGGAATAAGCTCTTCTTTGCCTTGATCAATGGCCGTTTTGACAGAATCATAATCGCGTATATCCTGCAACATTTCCGCGTCATCAGTAAGTTGCACGTATAGGTCATACGGCAATACGGCCCATTCCGGCTTGCCATCGCGTTCGATTACTTGTACAGGTGCGTTCATCGGTAGACCTCTCCGCGTTGCGCTATTTTCAAGACCAAGACCACTAATTTATCATTTTGGATTTCGTAGATCACTCTCCAATCCCCTATTCGTAACCGATAGCCAGAACGGTTTTGCAGCTTTTTCGCATTTGCAATTGGTGCATAGGAATCAGCCGCTAATTGCTCCAATTTCTGACATACCTGTACTGCCGTGCTCCCGGGTAGTCGTAAGAGTGCTTTTTGAGCTTCTTTGGTGAAAATTATTTTATACACGTCAATATATTAGCATAATGCAAATAAAACACCAAGGAAAAAAGAGCGCTTAAATAGGTTTCAGGAAGTTCATGCCCCCAGAAACACAATGTCATCCGGCAGATCACTCAACCGGAGGCCGCCATCATCAGTGACGGCAAAGGTATTTTCGATGCCGATCACCCCTTTGCCGGGGATGACAAACTTGGGTTCGACCGCAATCACCTGTCCTGCCTGCAAGGGCATGGTAAAGCCTTTGGCAAGCACAGGCAGCTCATCGAGTTCGAGGCCCACACCGTGACCAACAAATTTCGCCTGCTCTCCCGGCATACCCATAAAGCAGGAGCCAAGTCCAGCTTTTTCGGCCATTGCTGCGGCGGCAAAAAAGAGCTCTTCGCAGATAGCGCCGGGTTTCATGCCCCGACGTACCAGCTCCTGGATCTCGATTGCAACATCAAAAGCCCGCTGCAGTTCCGCGTCAAGCGTTCCGATAACAAACATGCGGGTCATATCAGAGATATATCCATTGAACACCCCTCCGAAATCAAGAAGAATCGGCTGGTTGACCCTGATTTCATCGCAGGAAGCCCCGTGCGGCGAAGCACTCGACAACCCTTTTCCCGTCACCGGGCCGTCAAAAAATCCGCCGTTTAACCCTCCGGAGGAAACAGCCAGACCAAAGAAAAGCTCTTGATTGAAAGCACGCATCCGCACATAGCCCTCATGGCCTGCCTTGCGGAGGCGGTATTCCATTTCTGCCGACAGATCAAGCTCCCGCATCCCCGCTTTGAGAAACTGCGGCACCTCGGCAAAAACCGACGCAAGCTTGCCCGCGCTCAACCGGAGCTGCTCAAGCTCAAAAGGTGACTTGACCGAACGGAGTTCACGCAGCATCATGGAGATATCCACAAACGTTCGCCCCGGAAGCGCCCGACTGTAAAAAAGATGCTGCTGAACCGGAATGGCGTCAAAGGTCATGCCGATAGTGGATAGATCCTCACTGAAGACGGAGGCAAATTCCTTGCTTGAAGGAAAAGGGCGAATTGCCGCAATTGGGCTCTCATCCATTGCACGTGAAAGACTTTTACGTACCAGGAGCAAGGGTTCACCTTCAGCCGGAATCCAGAGTATGGCATTCTGGCGTGTACCGGCAAAATAGTAAACGTCAATCGGCATGATGAAAAGGGCTGCATGAATATCCTTGCTCCGGAGCATTACCTGCAACCGGAATACCCGCTCTTGTGATTCGGTTTTTGTCAGCATAGTTTATTCTTCAAGTGCATTGGCAAAATGGGGATGCTCTTTATTGCCAATAATATACCGTTTCGCAGCAAGCTGGCGAAAGGAATCTCATCTGGCATCTTCCCGGGATGAGTCAAAGCCCCTCTTCAAGGCTAAAACCGGAAAAGGGGCTGACACAGAGCGGAAAAGGTCATGCTTTGAATTCGCCGGTGTCGATCCACTCATTTTTAAGCAGCGACCACCAGTCAACAGCCAATCCTTTCAGGACATATTCATAGGGTAACCAGCCATAACCGTTGTCGCCCCAGCCTTTTCCCCAGGAGTTTCTGATGAGCAGGGCGCCTTTGGTTTCCACCCCCTTGGGATTGGTATTCTTGATTTTTATGGTGTCATCATAACCAACAGCATCAACAGCATGTCCACCAGCAATTTTTTCTCCAGAAGTCGGAAACGGTATTTTTCCGGTTTTGGCAGCCTGCGATATCGAGTTAAAAACAGTAAAACCAAACATCAAAGGAATACCTGCCGACAAATTTGCCTTGATCTGTGTCAGCAATACATCTTTGGCTACCCCTATCGGATCAAGACGGTAATAGCTTATAGCCTGGAAGTTCTGGGCAAAGGCATAACAGAACGCCGACGGTTCTTTGTCGTAATCAGCAACCACATAGGGCAGATACTCTTCCGGTGGCAAACCAAAAAGAACCATAGCGCCCATGGTTGAGCGAAGAAATGCTCCGGTATCTCCCGTCCAGTGCAGAAGGTTCCTCGTGCTCTTGTAAAGAAAAAGGCGGGATGCATCAATATGTTTTCCAAATGCCCGTCTTTCAAAATACTCGACAATCCCAATTCCTGCGTGTGCCGTGCATGAACCAATTGATTCCTGGTTTTCAATCGGAGAGCACCATTGCCGTAGATCGACAGAAGCTGGCACTGAAAGTTTCGCTGGCTTGGCAACCCCCGATTTTGCAAGCATGGCTTTTATGGAATCTTCTTGCCCATACAGCCTGAGAGATGATGAAATTTGATTGTGATCTGCCGTATAATCCCTGAAATCAGGATAATCCGGCAACCACCCCATTCCCGATACTTCCAAAAATTGGTCCATAGATCCTCCAGTTTTTCTTAATGTTACTGACTGATTTTTAAAACTCTTCTCCCTGTTTCTCCGACCGGCAGCGCTTCTCCGTCAAACCTTCGATGTTCAACTTTTTGGCCATTCCACACTCTTCCACTTACTTGCACCGCACTTGTTTATCTCATTGTTTCTATCGTGTGATCGTAAAAAAGAGTCACAAGAAGAGAATTTACACGTATTCAACAAATAACGTAACAGCGCCAGACAAATAAAACCTCTTTTTTACCACCTTCTCCGTCAAACGAAATGGTTGCCCACACCCTCAAGCCATAACGAAGCAGGGTAAACATTGACACCCCTCATATTGTCAATTGTCCATTGTTTTCCCTACCTTGTGTTCAGCATTATCAACATCAATCCATGTGTGGAATGAGACGACCCATCATCCGAAAAATCCTCACGGTGGCAGGAATCCTTCTGCTTCTTGCCGAAATCTCCGCCTGCCAGCAGAAGAACGACAAGATCCGCAAGGAGCAGATTGTTATCGGCGTTTCGGCTGACTTCGACTACCTCAATCCCCTGCTCATCCAGCTCTCCATGTCACGAGAGGTGTGCTCGCTGCTCTATCCTTCGCTGGTCAAGCCCTCCTACGATGAAAAAAAGGGGGCGATAACCTTTCGGCCCAATACGGCCAAAAGCTGGGAGTTTTCCGGTGACGGAAAAAAAGCAACCTTCAATTTACGCAGCGATGCCGTTTGGGAAGACGGAAAAAAGGTGACCTCGCATGATTTCAAGTACTCCTATGCCCTCTACAAGAACCCCAAAATAGCCAGTTCACGGCAGCACTACCTCAACGACCTGCTGCTGCTTCCCGATGGAACGGCTGATATCGAACGCGCTGTTGAAACCCCCGACGATTCCACGCTTGTACTCCATTTCAGCAAAGCGATGGCAGAGGAAATTGTGCTCGACCATTTCAATGATTTAATGCCGGTAGCGGAGCATCTCTTCAAAGCATACTCACCAGACGATATCCGATCAAAAGCTGCTGAAATACCGGTAGTGAGCGCGGGGCCCTTCAAGGTTAAAGAGTGGGCACGCCAATCGAAGCTGGAACTTGTCACCAACCCCACTTCACATCTTCCCCGGCCTGCAACCATAAAAAACATGGTTTTTCTGGTTGTACCTGAATACACCACCCGTCTGGCCATGCTGAAATCAGGACAGATCGATGCTATGATTTCGGCAGGAGGAATCAACCCCAAAGATATCAGGGAGCTGGTAAAAAGCTCACCCTCAATTGTCATCAAGCCCGTCAAAAACCGTTATTTCGACAGTATCGTCTGGCTTAACATCGACGGAGAGAGCTGGCGCAACAGTCACAAAGTGGTGCCGAACGCCCTCTTTGGCGACAAAGTGGTGCGCCAGGCGCTTACACTTGCCATTGATCGGCAGTCCATTATCGATGGCTTCATGGGGCCGGAGCACGCCACCATCGTCAACACATCGCTTTCACCAGCCTACCGAGAAATTGCTGACACCTCTCTTGACCCATACGGTTACAACCCTCAGAAAGCGACCGCTCTCTTGCGCTCCGCCGGATGGGCACCAGGCCCCGACGGTATCCTGCAGAAAAATGGCAAAAAATTCTCCTTTGAGCTTGCAGCACCGGTCGGCAACCCACGGCGCAACTATGCAGCAACCATTGTTCAGCAAAACCTCCGGGAAATCGGCATTGAGTGCCACCTGAAATTTGACGAAAGCCTTATTTTCAACAAAAACCAGAACGAGTTCCGCTACGATGCCGCCCTTTCAGGCATGGCTGCAGAAACACTCCCTTTCCAGCTTATTATCTGGGGCTCTGACTTTGCCCATCGACCATTCAACTCTTCCGCCTTTCAGAACAGGGAACTTGACACCATTATCGGAGAGCTGAGCCGTCCCCTGCCCTCTGTACGCAGCCTTGCACTCTGGAAAAGCTATCAGAAAATTCTGCACGATGAACAGCCCAGAAGCTTCCTCTACTACTACGATGAGCTTGAAGGAATAAACAACCGGGTCAAAAACACCAATATCAACCTTATCGCCACGCTCTACAACGCATGGGAGTGGAGCGTGCAATAAAAAGAGAGTTCGGCACTGTTTGCCGCCAGTGCCGTTTTTTACTATATTCAACTACTTTTTTCCAAAGCAGTTAAAGAATTTCCGCCACCATCAGTGAACTCATTGTTTTATGCCTCGTTACACACCTGAACAACTGGAACGAAGAAATGCATCCGTCTGGACAAAAGTACAGGGAATCCTTGCACCTATCCAGTTCGTCATGTTTCTTGCCGGCCTTACGGTCACCTGGCTCTACCAATCCCACAACGGGATCGACAACTTCGCATGGATCACCTTTTTTGTCACCCTGAAAACCCTCATGCTTGTCCTGATTTTTGTGACAGGAGGTTTTTTTGAGCTGGAGGTTTTTGGCCAATTTGCCTTTGTTCATGAATTCTTCTGGGAGGATTTCGGCAGCGCCATCGCCATGGTGGTGCATCTGTCCTACTTTATCCTCTTCTTTATGGGGCTCGATGAAAGCACGCTTATCTGGACTGCGCTGCTTGCCTATCTCAGTTATCTTGTCAATGCGGCACAATTTGTCATCCGTCTGCTTCTTGAAAAGCACAACGAAAAAAAGCTCAAACAGCGCCAGGCTGCCTGATCACCCAAAATCATTATGAAAGCAAAAGCCATTGTCTTCAGCGGTGTACGCCAGATTGAACTCTGTGAGGTGACCCTGAAATCCCTCTCTTCCACTGATGTGCTGGTTGAAACATGGTGGTCGTCAATCAGCACCGGCACGGAAAAAATGGCCTATAATGGCCTGATTCCCTCCTGGCCCTTCATCTTTCCCTTTATTCCGGGATATGAAACGGTCGGAAAAATTATTCAGGCGGGCGACCATGTCAACCAAAGTCTGATCGGAAAATTCGCCTATGTAGCCGGCTCATTCGGCTATGAAGGAGTCAATGCTGCTTTCGGTGGAGCTTCGGAATATATCGCCTGCCCGGTCGAGAGCATAACCGTACTCGACAACATCGAAAATCCAAAGTGCGGCATCGCCCTCCCGCTTGGCGCAACCGCCCTGCACATTGTTGACCTGGCTCAGGTTGAAAACAAAAAGGTGCTGGTACTTGGTCAGGGAGCGGTAGGCATTCTTGCCGCTGAACTGGCAAAGCTTATGGGTGCCAAACTGGTGGCGGCAACCGAACCCAACAAAAAGAGGTTGCAGCTCTCATCGGCTGACCTGAAAGTTAATCCTGAAACAGAAGATGTTGCCGCTGCCCTTGCCGGACATGAGTTCGACGTTCTGATCGACAGTACCGGCATCATGAGCGCCATCGATACCGGCCTCCGCTTTCTGAAGTTTCAGGGAACCGTGATCTTTGGAGGCTATTACCAGCGAATCAACATCGACTACTCACAGGCCTTTCAGAAAGAGCTCTCCTTCATTGCTGCCAAACAGTGGGCCAAAGGCGATCTTGAGCGGGTACGAGAGCTGATTGCTCAGCAAAAACTCAATGCGGCAAGAATTTTCACCCATCAACATACCGTTGAAGAGGATATCACGGAAGCCTATCTGCAGGCATTCACCAATCCTGACTGCATGAAAATGATTCTGCTCTGGAAAACCGGAACACAACAGGAGGAGGCAGGATGCCCAATCACCGCAAAATCATAAACACGGCAGGATGGCAGCAAGAACCATAGCGATATACGGTAAAGGCGGTATAGGCAAAAGCTTTACAACCACAAACCTCAGTGCCACCTTTGCCCTGATGAACCAGCGGGTGCTCCAGCTCGGCTGCGACCCCAAGCACGACTCAACCACCTCCCTCTTCGGAGGCATCTCGCTGCCCACCGTAACTGACATCTTCGCCGAAAAAAACGCACAGAACGAGCAGCTCTCCATCAGCGATATCGTCTTCCGCCGCGACGTTCCGGACTTTCCCCAACCCATTTACGGCATCGAACTTGGCGGCCCCCAGGTTGGCCGGGGATGCGGCGGCAGGGGCATCATCTCAGGATTTGACGTGCTCGAAAAACTCGGAATCTTCAAGTGGGATATCGACATCATCCTGATGGACTTTCTTGGCGACGTCGTCTGCGGAGGATTTGCCACTCCCCTCGCCCGCTCACTCAGTGAAGAGGTCATTCTGGTCACCAACAACGACCGGCAATCCATCTTTACCGCCAACAACATCTGCCAGGCCAACAACTACTTCAGAACCATCGGCGGACAATCGCGCCTGCTCGGCCTCATCATCAACCGCGATGACGGCAGCGGCGTTGCCGAACGATATGCCGAGGCCGCAGGCATCACGGTACTCATGAAAGTGCCCTACAACGCCGACGCCCGCGACAAAGACGACAGCTTCGACTTCGCCATCCGCCTGCCCGAAATCCGGGAAAAATTTCACAAGCTCGCGCAGGACATTGTTGCCGACCGCATCACCCCCTGCGAAGCCGTCGGCCTCGACTTCATGGGCTTTGTCCGCCTCTTCGGCGAGGTCAGTAATGATGCGCCGCAACCGGCAACCGCTGATGAGCTTTTCGGGAGAAAGGCAAGCGATTCCGGCAATCAAACCGTTGCGGCAAAAAGCTCCCTCGAAAGTGACGACCTGAAAATGGCGCGTTGCATAGAAAAGCTCACCCCGGAACAGCAGGAGGTCTACCGGATGGTGGAGCTGGAAAAGAGAGCTATCGGCGAGATTGCCGAACTGACACAGCGCGAGGAGTCAGCGATTCGGGAGTTGCTTGCAAGTGCGCGGAAAGAGCTGACAAGGCTTTTCTTCGAGAACTAACAGCAACATAACTGCGGAATCAGGGTAGCTATACTTCATGGAATAAACATGTTGCGGTCAGGAGTCGCCATAATGACGCGAGCCGAGATCACAAAAACCGTTACCATACTTTCAGTGATTTCGTACACAATCCGATGCTGTTTGTTTACTCTTCTCGACCAGCAACCCGACAAACTTCCCTTCAATGCTTCTGGTTTACCAGTGCCTGTTTTCGGGTGAAGAGCCAACTCACTGAAAATATGGTCAAGTTTTCGAAGAATCGATTTGTCTCCGATTTTTTGCCAATATCCCGAGCTTCTTCAGAGACGACTACAGAATACTCTCCCATATGTTGTTGGGATCAGTTATTATTGTGACTCTCCCTTCCTTGATCTCTTTTCTGCCACGCTCAATTGCTTCGATGACCTTTGGATTGGCAAAATAGCTGTCCATATCGCTTGCTGTTTTTGCCAGTGATGATTTTGTCTTGTTTTTCTGCTTTAAAAATTCCGCAAAATCCAAGACCTCATGAAGCATTGGTTCCGGAAGCTCTTTAACCGCCTTGTATATTTTCTCTGCTGTTGTCATCAGCTCTCCTTGATCTAAATGCAAAATTCTTTCTGCAATTTAACGAATTTTACTGCCTGGTAGAGAAAAAGAGAACGATACCTGCCGGATTGTTGAGCTGAGCCAATCCACCCACGCTTCATAGATTATCACCGTAGCCATCGTATCAAACTCGCAATACTTTGTCAGGCCGTCTTTTATTGACTCGCGTTCATACTCCGTCAGCTTGCCTTCAAACCACATCCCGCTGCAATTCATGAAAGCCGCAGGCAGCATGCGTGAGCAAAGGCTCTACCCCGCTTTCGCAGGAAACGTGCGGTTCAATGCTAATGAAAATGGTTATCATTCGCGTTCAGTGGCTCTGTATGAAGCAGAAAGAATGGCGTTTTGTCTCATCACACGAAGGTTTTTGTTAGACTGGAAATTCGTGCTACGGGGCAGGGACAAGATTGCGCATTGAAGAAATTCTTTGACAAAGCCAATCCAATGGATTATAATTGAGCATGAATATTACCGTTGTAGAGCTGCCGAAATGCATCCGTAAAGCAGAAGTACTCGCATCATCTATTTTTACCACAACCCATCTATGCCGCGTTTTCTGTTATCGGCGTTCAGTAATAGTGAGCAAGGGAACTTGAGCAAATCAGAACGAAATGATCTGACCGGACTAACAAAACTTTTGGTTCAAAACTACAAGGAAAAAAATGGATAACGTATTTGAGAGTATAAAAAAAGGATTGGAAGAGGCTGTTGATTATTCGCAGGGGAAAAAGGTCACGGTCAGGGTTTTTCATCCCGAACCTGTAAACGTAAAAAGTATCCGGCAGGAAACACGCCTGACGCAGGATGAGTTTGCCGCCGCCTTCGGCATTAATGTCGCCACGCTAAGGCATTGGGAACGGGGTGACCGCAAACCGCACGGCCCGGCACTGGTACTGCTGAATCTTGTTAAAAAAGCTCCTGACACGGTATTGCAGGTGTTGAACAGTTGATGATACAGCGATTGAAAAAGAGGGGCGTGTTGCGGTGGTCGTTCCGCACGGTGTGCTGTTCAGGGGCGCTGCCGAGGGGCGTATTCGTCAGAAAGTGATCGAAGAAAACCTGCTTGATGCAGTAATCGGGCTGCCGGGCAATCTCTTTCCAACCGCCAACATTCCGGTTGCCATACTGGTGTTTTGACCGCTCCAGGGAAAAAAGCGGACACAGGGAGTCATGCAGGGAGATACTCTTTGTTGATGCCAGTCGGGAGTTTGTGTCGGGCAAGAATCAGAATACCCTTTCCGAAGAACAGGTCGAAAAATATGCCCATATTGCCAGCTTTACCGAGATACTGGAAAATGATTTCAACCTCAATATCCCCCGCTATGTGGATACCTTTGAAGAGGAAGAGGAGATTGATATTGATGCCATTCAGGCAGAAATTGACAAGCTGGAACAAGAGCTGGCAGAGGTGCGCCTGAAGATGGCCGAAAAACTCAAGGAGATTCAGCGATGACTGTAGCGGTTAAGGCAAAAGGGATCGAATTTAACCAGTTTAGTTTTAATTCCCCCGAATTCGAGGGAATTAAAAACGAAGCAGGCTTAAATCGTTTTGCGTTATCAGTCAAGCAGTGGGTAGAAAAAACAGGTTCCATTGGTATCGTTGCCAAAGCAGGTTATCCGTTATCCGTTCTCTATAGTCAACTGTTAATTTTAAAAAGAGATGCAGCCATGAGCAGCAAGGAAATAGAAAAAAGACATTACAAGACTTTTGAGGAGATTAAGCAGACTGGTAGAAATGGCTCAGACTATTGGATGGCTCGGCAACTGGCCAAGATTCTCGATTATGCGGAATTTCGCAATTTTTTACCGGTTATTGAGAAAGCTAAAAGGGCTTGTCAAAATAGCGGGCAACCGGTTGAAAACCATTTCGTGGAGATGCACGAGATGGTTCCGATTGGATCGGGTGCTGAGCGCAAAATGGAATCCTATGCGTTTTCCCGTTATGCCTGTTATCTGATTGTGCAGAATAGCGATCCTTCCAAGCCTGTTATCGCCAACGGTCAGACCTATTTCGCTATCCAGACGCGCCGGCAAGAGTTGGCTGACGATGAGGCTTTCAAGCGACTCAAGGAGGAGGAAAAACGCCTGTTTCTTCGTAACGAAATGCGCGAGCACAACAAACAATTGGTGGAAACTGCTCAACAGGCGGGGGTGGAAACCACTCTTGATTTTGCCATTTTTCAGAATCACGGTTACCAGGGACTTTATGGCGGACTGGATGCCAAGGGCATTCATCAACGCAAAGGTCTGAAAAAAAGTCAGCATATCCTCGATAATATGGGCAGCACAGAGTTGGCAGCCAATCTCTTTCGTGCTACGCAGACAGATGAAAAACTCCGCAGGGAAAATGTTCAGGGAAAGACCATGGCCAACAAGACTCATTTTGATGTCGGTAAAAAAGTACGCCAGACCATCAAGGAACTGGGCGGTACCATGCCCGAAGATTTACCGAAACCTGAAGAGGATCTGAAAAAACTGGAGCGACGGGCGCAATCCCCGGAGAAAAAGCTGGGTGGAGGCATGAATGAACTGGAATAGAGAGGAATCAAGAACGGATAATGTTCAGCTTGGAGGTGTGGCGATGAACATTCCGAATGATTGGAAGGTTAAACGCCTTGAGAAATTAGTGCCATTCAGGTTGCACAAACTATCGCAAGAAACCAGCAGTCAGATACAAAGATTCATGGATAGAACGGCCAGATCAGGGCTGGAACCAGCTATGGAAACGATCAATGCCCACCAAAGGATAAAAAATAGACTTAAACGATTATGGCAAAAAAACTGGTGAATATGGCGATTGCCTATGATTTCGATGGCACGTTGGCACCGGGTAACATGCAGGAGTATGATTTTATTCCAAAACTTCGCATGAAATCAAAGGGTTTCTGGGATGAGGTATCGTGCTATGCTCGGGAACAGAATGCTGATCAGATTCTGGCTTATATGTATCTGATGCTGAAAAAAGCTGAAAGTGCAGAGGTTCAGGTAAGAAAGAGTGATTTTCACAAATACGGTGAGCAGATACAACTTTTTCTCGGGGTGGCTGAATGGTTTCAGCGTATAAATGAGTATGGCAGGGCGAAAAATATCCGGGTCGAACACTACATCGTCTCGTCAGGTCTCAGGGAAATGGTTGAGGGAACCTCCATAGTCAAAGAGTTTAAGGCGATTTACGCTTCAGGTTTTATGTACGATCATCACGGTGTCGCACGCTGGCCAGCCCTTGCCATCAACTACACCACAAAAACTCAGTACCTTTTCCGGATCAACAAGGGCAGTCTGGAGGTGTATGATAACAGCGTCATCAACAGATATGTCTTGCCCGAAGAACGGCCAGTGCCCTTTGAAAACATGATTTTCATCGGAGACGGAGAAACCGATATTCCTTGTATGAGGCTAGTCAAGGAGCAGGGCGGACATTCGATCTCTGTGTATAATTCAAATAAAAATGGAGCTAAAAAAGCCGCAGAGCAATTGCTTTTTGACAAAAGGGTGACGCTCATTGCTCCTGCTGATTACCGTGAAGGCAAGATAATCGATCTGGCGGTGAAGGCGATGGTTGACAAGGTTGAAGCTCGATCGAAGATTTTTGGATTGATATAAACACGATTCTCATGCCTGATTTCAATATACTCGACAAGCTGAAACAAAGGCTTGACTCCTACCGGCCGCTGCCGCCGGAGATTGTTGCCAATCTTCACGAAGATCTTGTTCTGCGCTGGACGTACAACTCGAATGCTATCGAAGGCAATACCCTGACGCTCAAGGAGACGAAAGTTGCCCTTGAGGGAATAACGGTTGGTGGTAAAACCATCCGGGAGCATTTCGAGGCGATCAATCACCGGGAAGCCATCTATTATGTTGAAGCGATGGTTCAACCGCATGAGCCGCTCACGGAATGGAAGATCAAGTCGATCCATCAGTTGATCCTGAAGAATATCGATGATGCTCATGCTGGTGTGTACCGGAAAACCAATGTGATCATTGCCGGTGCCGATCACGTCCCGCCAGACGCCCTGCATGTTGAAAGCGAAATGCAAGGGTTCATCAACTGGTACAAAGAACAAGCGCCTTCGCTTCATCCAGTTGAACGAGCGGCAAGGGTTCATGCCGATTTTGTAAAAATCCATCCCTTCACTGATGGCAATGGCCGAACATCTCGCCTCTTGATGAACCTTGAGCTGATGAAGGACGGGTATCCGCCAGTGGTTCTTCCGGTAGAAAAGCGACTGGAGTACTACGAGGCTCTGGATGCCGCCCATACGAAGCAGGATTACGAGCCATTTCTGGCTCTGATCGCCGAGGTTGTCGAGGCAGGATTCAAACCATACTGGCACGCTTTGGGAGTACATCAATGACCAACTCCGACCTGCTTATCTACCAGGCCCCTGATGGTAGAATAAAAATAGATGTACGGCTTGATGATGAAACGGTCTGGCTGACACAGGCGCATCTATGTGAACTCTTTCAGAAGTCAAAAGCAACCATCAGCGAGCATATCAAGCATATCTTTGAAGAGGGTGAGTTGAACGAAGAGTCAGTTGTTCGGAATTTCCGAACAACTGCGACAGATGAGAAAAGCTATGATGTTCGATATTACAATCTGGACGTGATTATCTCGGTTGGCTACCGTGTCAAATCGCAGCAGGGCACGCGGTTCCGGATATGGGCGACGCAGCGGCTCAAGGAGTATATCGTAAAAGGTTTTTTGCTGAATGATGAGCGGTTCAAGAGTGGCAGTTCGATGAACTATTTTACGGAACTGCAGGAACGCATCCGCGAGATCCGGTTGTCGGAACATTTCTTTTACCAGAAGATCAAAGATATCTACACCACCAGCATCGATTATGATCCCGGAGCTGAAAGCACCATAGCCTTTTTCAAGGTGGTGCAGAATAAGTTACTCTGGGCAATCAGTACACAGACAGCAGCGGAACTGGTTTATCACCGTGCTGATGCTTCACTGCCACTGATGGGAATGCAATCTTTTGACAAAACGGGCGTACCTCTCCGCAAGGGCGATGTGAGTATCGCAAAAAATTATCTCAATGAAGGTGAAATCAAGTTGCTTGGCCTGCTGGTGGAGCAATACCTTGCTTTTGCGGAAGTGATGGCGCAGCAGCGAACGCCGATGTACATGAGGGATTGGATTCAGCGCCTCGATTCGATTATTCAGCTCAATCACATACTCAATAAATAACGCTTTTTTTGATCACCCTGTCACTGATCACCCATTTTTCTAACTCTTTCAATCTCTGCTTTCTTTTCAATATCCTCACGGATGGCTTCGTAGGATTTTTTTGTCAGAGAAACAAGGGCAATGGCTTCTGCATGCTGTTCAAACATATCTATGCCGTTTTCCAGCATATTCTTGATCAGGTTTTTTGATGGATCGGTGTCACTGACATCAATAATCTGACGGTAGCGTATGGTTCCATCGTCGTCAACGGCTATGCGTCCCCCATAAAGGTAATTGTTGTTGAAATAATTGAAGAGCATACAGGCATCAACATACTTTCCTTCATTCACCTTGAAGGGCGGGTAAAGAGTAAGCATGAGCCATTGCGACTTTTCAATGGTGTCGATAAAGAGCCGATATGTCTGGTTTTCTATGGTGATCCTGACTTCGGTAATGACCCGTAAGCCGGCATCACCCTCAAACCGTTCCTCGGTCTCAATCCCGTCTACCCAGCCAAGATCGGCGAGAAACTCTTCAACAAGTGTTGCAAGACGCATAACTCCTCCGTGACAGTTGATTGACAATAATAGCGGCAGACTACCTTATCCATTTTGCCCACTCATGCTGAAACGCCACCGGAACGCCCTCTTTCTGGCAGACGCGGATGGTGTGGCCGGTGCCGCCACTCATTGGGTAGCAGGGATCAACATAAAAGAGCGCAGCCGTAACTTTCGGGAACTCTTCTGAAAAGCCGACAACCTTCATGGTGTCACGGAGCAGATAGTCGGCCTTGGCGGCAAGAGAGCCTGTTTTGCCAGACAGCCCCATCAATGTGGAGTATTTCGGGGAGGAAAAGATTGTTTTGGCAACGATTTGCTCTTTTTGACCAAGCGTAAGCGCGTCGGGGTATTGGTAAGTGGCGCCCTCAAATCGGGCATTTTTTCGATGGTTCCCATAGGGAGCAACCACCTGCAGCCGGGCTGGATCAACGTCGGCAACACCTTTTGAGAATGCCTCGTCTGAGCCGGTCGCATTGCCTGAGCGGAAGCGTGCTTGGGGAAATGTTGCAGCAAGAAACCGTGCTGCAGCAGAGGCCTGCTCATACGCATCAGCAGGAATCGAGCGGCGCCCTTCAAGAAGTATGACCGGGTTATCAACGGCATTAATCAGAGCAGCAAGCGTTTCAAAAGGAAGGCTGGTGTCATCCATATTTTTTGCCTCCGTAGAGCTATAATTTTTGATTGTTACCTGTGCAGCATGACGAGCATAGGGATCTTCATCAAGCTCGCCTCGTTTCTTAAGCCATTCCAGAATGCCGGGTAAATCCGGAAACCGCAGTGCTATTTCCTCGAATACAGCAGCCCGGACTCCAGGATCTTCATCAAGCTCGCCTCGTTCCTTTAGCCATTCCAGAACGCCGGGTAAATCCGGAAACCGCAGTGCTATTTCCTCGAATGCAGCAGTCCGGACTCCAGGATCTTCATCAAGCTGGCCCCGCTGCTGCAGCCACTGCAGTGTACCCGGAACGGTGAACCATCCTCGTGCAATCTCATGCAGGGCTGTCTGCCGGATAATCTCACTCGAAGCGTTCTCCGCCCGTTCTTTGAGCCACACAAAGGTATCTGGCTCGTGCATTCGTTCACGGGCGAATCGTAACAGATACGCCTGCCTCAACTCATAGACTACTGATTCCTCGGTATCAAACTGCAGTTCTCCATTATGGAAAGATTTAAAGAGATCCGCTCCCGCTCTTTTTTCAAGTATTCCGGCAACTTCTTCATCTCTGCTCTGCTCGGTATCCGCAATCATCCGAATCATTGCCTGTGTCATATCCGACCGGTCATTGCGGTAAATGATCGCAAGTTTTATGGCCTCGTTTTGTTCAACATGGAACCGTTGCTTGATAAACGCCTCTATCTGCGGGTCATTATTGCTCTCGGTCAACAGGTTATCAAGGGCTTCAAGCCTGACAAGCACGTTTCTGTCATCCTGTGCCAACTGCATGAAGAGTGCAACTCTTTCGGGTGCTTTTTTCCATTGTTGCACCATGTCATGAATCCTGGTAATCCTTTCTACCGCAGAGCAACTGGCTTCCGGTTGTTGTTGATTATTGCCTTCTACCATATTTACCATCCTTTTCTTCTTATGATAAGCGCAAGGGTTAGACAAAGGCTGTCATACCGGAAAAAGTTTCTTTATTTTTTTCGTGATATTTACCGTTCACTCATACAGAAAAGCTGATGCCATGAACCCTTTACCTGGTACTCCTGATATTTTAAAAATGTGGCTCGCTGTTTTGTGTGAGTTAAAACACCAGAGGAAGAACGTGCCAATCCGGCGCATTTTCTTGCTCATGTCATGACACTTGGCAGGCCTGAAGATTCAAAGATGTTGCAAGGCATCTTGGTACAGGATGAATTCCGGGAGGTTTTGGAACGTAATAAAAATGGAGTCGCTGGCTACAGGAAAAAGAACAACTGGATATGGAACGGGGCAACGCGAACTCCGTTTGCTACGGATATGGAATGAACGGCATTGAAATAAACAACACGTTATCGATTTATTCAGTGTGATGGATTGGCTGATGCAACTGCCCGAATAGCTAAACAGGCGGCTCTCCGCATAATTTAGTGGAATGATGGGATAAAATTGTAGACTGCAGTATTTCAATCCTAACCACCAAGATGCAAAAACTAACCGAGCATTACCAGCAATTACTGGGATTTCCTGCCATCTGGGAGGTCGATGATGTCAACCTTTCCGTTTCTGGTCTGAAGATAGAAGTTCACCTCCGTTTTGTAGGCGATGAAGTAATATGCCCTCAATGTGGGGTGCGCGGGAAAGCCTATGACAAGGCCCCTGAACAACGTTGGCGGCATCTTGATACCATGCAGTTTGAAACCATCATCATAGCACGCATTCCCCGTTGTCAGTGCGAAACGTGTGGTGTGAAGACCATAGCAGTCCCTTGGGCGGCCCCCCATTCCCGTTTTACCCTCATGTTTGAAGGTTTTGCCGTTGCTCTGCTCCAGCACTGTTCCAGTGTACAAGCGGCCTCAAATATACTCAAGCTTGATTGGCATGCTGTGGATCAGATTATGAAACGTGCTGTAGAGCGAGGACTTCTACGCCGTGAGCCCGATGATGTAGTGCATGTAGGTATGGACGAAAAAAGCTTCAGGTCGGGCCAGAAATACATCACCATACTCAATGATCTTGATAAAAGCCGAGTACTTGATGTCATTGAGGATCGGACACTGACAGCAACGAAAAAGCTGTTAGGAACCCTTTCAAAACAACAACGAAAGGCAGTTAAGTCGGTATCGCTGGATATGTGGCAAGCCTTTGCAACAGCTACACATAAGCTCCTTCCTGCGGCTGATATTGTTCACGACCGGTTTCACATCAGCAAATATCTTAATGACGCAGTTAACAAGGTTCGGCATCAGGAATCACAGGAACTGAAGAAAGATGGGGATACAAGGTTGGTTGGCTCGAAATACACCTGGCTTCGAAATCCCGAAAAGATGACCAAGAGCCAAAAAACACGGTTTAACGAGTTGATAGCATGCGAATTTAAGACCGGTGTGGCTTGGGTGTTGAAGAATATCTTTCGTGATTTCTGGAACTGCTCATCAGGACTGAGGGGCGAGATATTTTTCGCGTACTGGTGTGAGTTAGTCGACAAGACAAAACTGAAGCCACTGATAAAAGTGAAAGATATGATGGAACGTCATAAAGGGAACATTCTCAATTACTTCAAACATCAAGTCAGCAACGCTATATCGGAAGGAATAAACAGCAAAATCCAGTTAATAAAAGCAACTGCTCGAGGGTTTCGAGGCTTCGAAAGCTATCGAACAAGGATCCTCTTTTACTGTGGGAAACTGGATATGAAAATCTGAGGGTGCCGTAAAATGAAATTTCTTTTCCATTAAAATGCGCGAAGAGCCGAAACGGCTATCCAGCACGTCCGATCAATGCCGGGCGTGGGTCGTGGCTCGTTATGCAATTTTTTGGTAAGTCGCAATTCCTCATTGATCATTCACCGCAGATCCCTGGGCTCCAGCATTTCTGTTTCCCCTAATTAATTGCTCTATCTTGCCAACACGTTATCGCGGAAGAGGTGCTGCACTTTCGCAGGAACACTCACTCTCTTTTTTAATAAGCATTTTAGGCCCTGGATTTAATCGAATCCGATGTGACTCGCACTCTCTTTTTTTCAATGCCTCGACAATTCGATTGAGATCGTTCCCATACCGTGCAGCATGCTCTTTTCGATAACGACGAACCTCTTCAACAATAGGATCATTAATCATCCTGCATTCCTCCTAACTCTTCAGGTGAACATAATTGCGGACATGCATACCCGGCAGATTCAATAAGCCGAGTAATGGCCGCCTTTTTTTCAGCATTGTTTATATGCTTGAAATTCCATGTTAAAAGAAAATCCGCACCTTGTGCTACGGCAATTCCTATGTGCAAAGCGTCTTCTTCGCTTCCTTTCGGTACTGCTTTTTCAGCCAAAAGCAAATCAGCTATCCTGACTGCCTCATCTGAGATTAAAAAGCTCTGGATTTCAGTAACTTTATCAAGCCGTTGCTGTGCGGCTGATGAATCACCTCTGCTGATCTCCTCTTCCACAAGAACGGAAATCCGCAGATCAAATCTGTGTCGCTGATTTTACCACCAATCAAGCGTAACAGACTGTCTTCCTGCTATTATGACATCCCGATTTGGTCGCGATGTTAAATAACTGATTACTGACGATTCCACATATACTGTCGGTTTCATCTAAAGCGATGCTTTTTGCTGATTTGCCTACCCTGATGAGCTTCCTCTTGACTACAATTGCTTACGTAACAAAGGTAAATAATGGTGAGTAGACCGGAGGAATTTCACCTCCAGCCCCTCGCAGATCCGGACAGGAACGTCCCCGCTCATCCGGCTCCCATCATCTAGCCATCGAGGTATACCCCGCTTTCCAATGCGCAAATAAGTTTGGATTCTCTTCCGCCAGAAGTCGCAGTTTTCTGCTTGCTCTGGTTTTGTGCCCACTCAATTGCTTGTACTTTCTCATCATCCAGTGTGCCAAGTAATAGTTCATGTGTTGCCAAACCGGAGCCATTGCTGAACCGTAAAATCGCGTGTAGTAGTTCTTCCATCCCCTCAGTATCGGGTTGAACTGTGCTGATAAATCCGCAAGTTCCAAGCTGTTTTTGAGCTGTAGCTTCCACCTTCTGATCGTCTGCCGCATGTGTCGCAGTGCATCCCGGCTTACTCCCGGCAGAAACCCAATAAAGTAAGTTCCATCTTTCTTCTTGGCTTCCCGTGAACAGAAGGTAAAACCAAGAAATGTAAACTGATTTACTGGATGCTCGTCCTTGCGATTGCTATCCCTGCAATACACTATTTGCGTCTTATCAGGGTGTAACTCTAATCCGCACTCACGAAAACGCTCACCAATCTTTCGCTTTACCAGCTCTGCCTGTATCTTGCTTTTACAGTGAAGAACGCCATCATCGGAGTACCGACAAAACGGCACACCGGGTAGATTTTCGCTCACCCACCGGTCAAACGCATAGTGCAGAAACAGGTTCGCCAACAGTGGACTCACCACTCCCCCTTGGGGCGTTCCTTTTGTCCGTTCTATCAGCTCACCTTCCGGGGTCTCCATCGGTGCCTTTAGCCACCGCTCTACGTAAAGAAAAACCCAAGGAGTTTGGCAATGTTTCCGAAGAGCGCGCATTAACAACTCATGATCGATGTTATCAAACAGCCCCTTGATGTCGAATTCTACAACCCAATCATATTCCCAATTTCTCTTCCTCACTACAGCTATAGCGTCATGAGCTGAACGCCCCGGACGATAACCATACGAATCTTCATGAAAAACTGGTTCCAATATGGGCTCAAGCACCATTTTTACAACGCTTTGAGCTACCCTGTCCGCCACGGTTGGAACACCAAGCATACGCACTCCTCCAGATTTCTTCGGAATGCCCACACCCCTTACCGGCGGCGGAAAATAACTGCCGGAACTGAGCCTGTTCCATACCTTGTACAGGTTGTCTTTCAGTTTTGTTTCAAATGCCTGTAACGATTCTCGGTCTACACCGGCTGCACCTCCATTAGATTTCACTTGTTGATACGCTTTCAAGACAAGTTCTTTGGAAATTTCATATGGCTTTGTCATACCGAAAAGCTCCTTCTGTTTGCACAGTTGACATGACTGTATGACCAGATGACGCGACCCCTTTGCTCCAGCCTCATTACAAGGCTTTCATTGCTCGTACGAGTCGCTCCGTCCCTTGATGGCGCATTGGTATTATCGGCCTCGCTTTTTACACTTGCGCCTTTCCCTTTGCATCGCCAACGAAGGTTCCTGTAGTTCAATACAAGAGCCCGAACCAGGATCACGCTGCCTTTATGCCGGACACCGCTTGGCCAGTAAACAGGTTTCCGCCAAACTTTTCCTGAATTAACTACTCCCTTCAGTTTTGATGTCATCTTAATCTTTTCGACACGTTCACGGCAGTTTGTTTGTACTCGTCTTCCTTGGCTCACACCTGACATCTTTACGATGCCTTTTCCGTAACGCTCACGACAAGGGCTTTTGACTAATGCCGCTTACGGTGGTTTGCACCCTGCTCCTGCAAGCCGAATGCGAGGGGACTTCCCTCATCTCTTATAATGCTTGGCTACAGCGCACAATAATCAAAGACTGAAAAAACGGCACGGAACACTTCGCAGAAAGAGATGCAAACTCTACAAAATTGAGCCCGATGACCCACCGGTAGCTGTTGGCGTCACTTCCTCGGACTGCTTGCGGATTTGTCGTTAATCACCAAGGAGGATGTGCTGAGCCGTCTCCTGCAGGATGTATCGCGCTTCCTCAGCCGAAAAAAAGGGTGGATTTAAACCGGATATCTGAAAATAACTGATTATTAAGGAGCCCTATGACAGCTTTTGTCTGACCATCGAGTGTATCATGAAGTAATGACTGCGCCAGTTGGACAACATCAGGTCGTCGCTCCATTCCGCAGGGAGATCAGTTTCAGCAAAGTTCAGCGTAACAAAGCTACAGATGAATACAATCGACAAGTTTCTCAGTGAATGCGTCTTTTATCCTTGCTCATCACTGCACGGAGTACCGGTTAAGTTTTTGGGCAAAAGATTTCAGCGATTCTTTTATGCGGACTATTCCGTAGATCGCAGGCAGTTTGACACGTCCCTTAACGAGCAGGGATTCAAAGGCTATGAGCTTGATTCGGTAGAGGAATTAAGTCCCAAGAAAGTGTTCGAAATGACTTGGAAAGATATGGCACAAAGGCATGACAACACCATTTCACGAATTCATTTTGAATGGACTGATCCCTTTGTGGTTCTCTGTCGGTTCAAACGCATGGATGGTTTTTTCGGTGATCATGGGCCCGAGACGTTTGAGTTCATGTTTGCCTGCTGCGAAGCAATCGCCGCATTTATTTCGGCGTTTTCCCGAAGAAATATTGCCCCGAAATGTCTGGTACATGTCCGCTCCGGAATTGGGTTCGGAGGCAATTATCGTGATTATCCAAAGGAGCTGAAACGTGTTCTTCTCCAAAACAAGGGCGGACTCCCTGCCTTTATGTTTTATGACAGTATGGGAAGCAATGGTGAATGTGGTGATTACCTGGATTTGGTAAAGAAATATCAGCTTGTTGAACGATGGGGTTACCCGGATGGCGGCCATTTGACTCTCGCGAAATTGATTGTTGCTGAAAGGAAATAACGCACTTTTGATGATGGAATTGCTTCTTTTCACTCTGGAGCAAGCACTGCTTTTTTAGAATCAGGCAGATCAATACAAACAATGTTAACGACAATAATCATAATACAATAGATACAAATCGCTATCAGATAATCAAATAAAGAAGAGGTGTGCTATGACAGCAACAGAACAATCTTCCCCGAACGATAAGCTTTGGTTTTATGAGAGCGGTGGAGAACGTAAAGGTGGGGTTTCTGAGGACGAAATCATAAACATCATTAAAAGCGGAACCTTGTCTCAAGGATCGGTGGTCTGGAAAAAGGGATTCGCAGACTGGATGAAAATTGAAAATACTGAATTGCGGTCGCACCTTGATGAGAGTATGCCTCCGCCCCTAACCGGGGAGTATGTAAAAAACACGGTTATTTGGGTTCTTGCGTTCGGCCCGATACTTGGATATATGTTGGAGTACTTTGTTGCTGGCTCGGTGTATTCTGACTCACAGTACCATTCGTATCTGGTGGAAAGAGCCGTTTCCAAAGGAGAGTTTTGGTATATCACGCTTATTTTGAACATAGCTCTGGCTACCTGGGATGAGATGCAACTCAAAAAGGCAGGGACGAACACGAATAGGTTTCATGGCTGGGTATGGCTCGTTCCGGTATATCTCTATCAACGAGCAAAAGCCCTCAAACACAATCAGGCGTATTTTATCGTATGGATTGTTTGCTTTGTATTGATTTTGGCTGGAACATAATGAGCAGTGCGAGTTTTAGCGATGCGCTTGATGCTGAAAATTGCGTGGGTCAATACGATACTGCAAGATATTATGTTTATGGAAGCATCGCAAACATGATTATGTATATATTTATCTGCAGGGCGTCTTCCATTATCGATTGAGTTGTTGTTGAGAGTTTATACTTTTATTTAATATCTAAAGCCAATATGAAAAGCATAAAATCTAAACCTATTCGGCTAACTGCTGGATTATGCGGCGTGGCTGGAGAATATTTTGTTGCTGCAGAATTATCCCGAAGGGGATATGTTGCATCAATAACTCTTCGTAATACAAGAGGCATTGATATTATAGCTTCCAATGCTGATGCAACAAAAAGCGTTGGAATTCAGGTAAAAACAAGTCAAGGTAATCGCAAGGACTGGATACTCAATCAAAAAATAGAAAATGACATGGCAAGCAATCTATTTTTTGTGTTTGTGAGCATTGACGGTCTATGTGCTCCTGAGTATTATATCGCACCTCGTAAGGAAGTCGCGCAATATGCAAAGGGAAACCACTCGCACTGGCTTAATACACCAGGTAGAAATGGACAGCAACATCAAGATACGCCAATGAGAAAGTTTGCTGACCCGAACAACAAATACTTTGACCGCTGGGATCTTTTAGGGTTATGACCTATCGACGCTTCTATTACAAAAAAACGTCTGCTTTTCCTGAATTAGGCAGATCAATCTAAAAAATGTTATCGGCCATAGAACAAGAGCATGCCAATGAGCAATCTAATAGACGCACTTAAAAAAATAGCAAAAGAATCACCACTAAATCAATATGAGTGGGGATTTCCAACTGATTGTCCGATTGATATTCCAGCAGAATACAAGGACAGCTATTTACAAAACATTTATCTTAAAGACAATTTTCGCGAGAAAATCCTTGGCGACGACAGTTTAGATAGCCACTATTGGGCAATCCAAAACTGGGGTGGCATTGGGTCATTCAGAAGAAATGAAAGAAACGACCTTCGAATTAAAAAGTTTCTGGATGAACTAAACAAGGGAACGCTAACCAGAAACTCCTTTGAATGTATCTCGTCTCTATCCAAGGTTGCTTCATTTATAAACCCTGATGAATATGCGATTTATGACTCGCGCGCCATCTACACCCTTAACTGGTTGCTTTTCAATCACTCAGAATCATCCAAACTGTTTCGGCAACCTATAGGGCGTAGCGCCAATTTGTCAAAATATGATATGGAAACAATATTCAACCTCACAAAACGTGAGTTCAATTTTTTATCTCACAAGGAAGCCTTTCATAGCTACTGTGGACTTGTAAAGCATTTTGCGTGCGAGATCTATGGTCCGGGCAGCAAACCTTATTTAGCTGAAATGTTACTTTTTATGGTCGCGCCAACAAGAATCATCAAGGAGATCGAAGATACAGTTTCGCTAACAATCACAAAAACGCATAACGCGACAACCCACAAGGAAGCTGTGCAATAAAATCGTGAAGCACCGGTAACGACGAAGTCAAACTACAATATTGTTACAATGATTATTGTGCAACTTGTCTCTGCCTCCTCAAAGCAAACTTCCCCTCACCACCTCCCCGCCTGCCTCAGCGCCTTGATGCCTGGAGCTTTGATCGACCTTGTTTTTATGGTTTAAAGCAGTTGACGGGCAAGTTCGAGAACGTCAATTGGCCACAGGCATTCCGGACGGGGACAATGCACATTGGGATTCGTGAATTTAGGTCGACAATTCTGCAGCGTCATGATCCATGTTTCCGGAATGGATGTGCGACCATGTACTGCGCCAAGGAGTGCGCCTGCAATTGCCGCGTTGGTATCGGTATCACCTCCCTGCATGATGGTGTTGACCACCCCCTCTTCAACGCTTGAGACATGAAGCAGTTGGTAGAGTGCATTCTGGAACGCGATAAGAACCCAACCCTGCAGAGTGACGTAATCAGCAGGCTTTTTGTCGGCAGCACGGTGAATAGCATCACTCAGTTTTTGTTCAATATCCATTTTCTGCATCCATGAGAGCATTGCAGCATAAAGCTCCTCTGGCTTTGATCCGGTACGGATAGCGTGAGCGATTGCCATTGCAAAAATCGCATTTGCCTGCACGCAGAGACGATGGGAATGGGTTAAGGCGTTTGCCTCGCTTGTAAAACTCCGCTTTCCATGAAAGGCCTGATAAATAGTATTCCCCATGTCAAATGGCTCAGAATCAACCCACCACTGATACTCTTTGCGTACAGCTTCAGCATCATAGCGGCCTCTTTTTACAAGGGAACGGGCAAGGAGTAGCGCCATTTCGGAATCATCGGTATGTTGACCGGCAAGGGTGTTGAACGTTCCGCCATCGGCCATTACCCTGACTCCATCGGGATAGTGACGAAGAATCTCACCGGGCGACTGAAACTCCACCAAACTCCCTAAAGCATCGCCAGCAAGTTGACCAAGCATACACCCTTCTGCTCGATCGATGATCGCTCCATCATCTCTGTTCATGGTTTATCATTGTTCGTTGTTAATCTTTCAAGAGTCAGGCGGGTGTTATATTATTCCCCTCCCTTTCTTCTTATGATAAGCATGAGGGTGAGACAAAAGCTGTCATACGGGTAAAAGTTTCTCTACTTTTTGTGATATTTACCGTTCACTCATACAGAAAAGCTGATACCATGAAGCAATCGAGACCGCCGCTGGTTCGGATTCAGTATATCGACCAGCAACTTCGCGAACAGACCTGGCCGAACTGCACCAGGCTTGCCCGCTATTTCGAGGTTTCAACCAAAAGCATTCAGCGAGATATCGATTACATGCGCGACCTGCTTCATGCGCCGATTGAGTTCGACAGCAAAAAAAACGGTTTCCATTACTCGAAAAAGGATTGGAGCTTTCTGCCCTCAACCATTCTTGACCGTCAGGAGGCTGAGGCGTTGATTGTTACCAGAAAGGTGCTATCGCAATATCAGGGCACTCCCTACTATGAGGAGGTGAACCGGGCGCTTGACAAGGTGCTGCAGTATCTGCCGGGAACCTTGTCGGCCAGTCAGGTTTCCGAAATCTATTCCTTTGAATCGTTTTCACTGGCATCAATTGACAACCGGGTTTTTGCCGTCATTGAAGATGCGATCCGCAACAAGTTGAAGCTCAATCTTGCCTACCGGGCGTTCTGGAACAGCAAGGAAACGGAGCGGGTTGTGCATCCCTATCGTTTGCATTTTTCTCACACAAAGGAAAACTGGTCGCTGTTTGGATATTGTGAACTGAGGCAGGAGATCCGCTCTTTTGTTGTCAGCCGCATCAGGGAGGTATCGCTGACTATAGAGCATTTCACCATTCCTGCATCATTTTCCATTGACCGCTATATCGAGGAGAGCTTCGAGCAAATTCATGAGGAGCGCATTCATGATGTGGCCATCCGGTTCACCGCCTACCAGGCGCAATGGATCAGCGAGCACCGCTGGCATGCAACCCAGCAGATCGAAGAGCATGAGGAGGGATCGGTTGTTCTGAAGATGCGGGTCGGCGCTCTCGATGCCCTGATGCACTGGGTTATGCGTTATGGAAAAGAGGCCGAGGTGCTGGAACCGGCAGAACTGCGGGAGATGATCAGGGAGGAGCTGAGGTGCACACAAAAGATCTATGAGAATCCCCATTGACTATCTGATAAAAAGGGAGATTGACAGGTGGTGCAGCAGGAACCGGTGAAGCTCCCATCGATGGTTTGGAATAACCCATATTGTCCATCTGCGCTGTTATCGCACTGAAGGATATTTCCTGATATCAGTCCAATTCGGCTGAGACCTGCCATAGTATTGTGGTGATGGCAAAAAACCATCACCACCATTGATTCGGAACGTTGATCGGATTTCAGTTCAGCCGATTTCAATGAACTTGCTGCCCGGGACGTTGCAGATGGGGCAGGTGTCCGGGATGCTGTTCTCGACGGTGTTGCCGCAAACCGGACAGATGTAGATCTTTGCTGCGGGCAGGTCTTTGCCGCCGTTTACGGCTTCAAGTGCTTTTGAGTAGAGCCCGTGATGAATCTCTTCTACAGCCAATGCATTCTTGATGGAAAATTCGGCCGGTTTGTTGCCTTCCTGCTGTGCTTCAGCGAGATAGTTGGGGTACATTTCGGTGAATTCAAATTCTTCGCCCTCGATGGCCTCCTGAAGATTTTCAGCGGTGCTCTTTATTCCCCCTATTACACGAAGGTGCGCAAGGGCGTGAACGGTTTCCGCTTCAGCCGCAGCGCGAAAAAGCTTTGCTACCTGGGGCATTCCCTCTTCTTCCGCTTTTTTGGCAAAGGCAAGATATTTGCGGTTTGCCTGACTCTCTCCTGCAAAAGCGTTCTGCAGATTCTCATTTGTTGCCATGGTGTGTTTCTCCTTATGTGTTCTTATGCCTCTCCATGTTGTGTCGGGAGAGTCGTGTTGATCAGACGTGCTCGATAGGGGTATGATTGGAAATTTCGGAATTGGTGGTACATAAATCGGTTGGCGAGAGGTGGTGAACATTATCGTTACCGGTCAGACGGGCAAAGTCACGGAGCTCTTCGGTAACGGCTTTGAAAAAGTTTGCGACACGGATGGCGGATTTATCGACATCCATACGGGCTCGAAGTACCGGATCCTGCGTGGCAATGCCGACGGGACATTTATCGGTATTGCAGATGCGGTACTGCTGACATCCTGCCGCCATCATGGCCGCAGTCCCGACAGCTATGGCATCGGCCCCCATTGCCAGCGCCTTGGCGAAGTCTGAAGAGAGACGCAAGCCACCGGTAATAATGAGAGAAACACTGTCAGCCCCTCTCGAATCGAGTATTTTTCTTGCTCTTGCCAGCGCGAAGATGGTTGGCACGGAGGCGGCATTTTTGACAACCTTGGGAGAAGCGCCGGTTCCACCTGCACGACCATCGATAGTGATGAAATCAACCCCCGCAAAGAGAGCGATATCGATATCTTCTTCGATATGGCCAGCCGCAAGCTTGATGCCAATCGGTTTTCCCCCGGTTTTCAGGCGCAAATGGCTGACCGTATCTCTCAAGTCTTCTTTTGTGCGAATATCCGGGAAGTGAGACGGGCTGATGATATCCTGTCCTTCCCGAAATCCGCGGATGGCAGCGATTTCACAGGTGACCTTGCTCCCCGGAAGATGACCGCCCATTCCCGGTTTTGCGGATTGTCCGATTTTGATTTCCACGGCATCAACCAGCTTCAGGTTCTCATCGGTTACACTGTATTTGTTGGGAACGTATTCAAAAATATAACGGTAGGAGGCTGCAAGTGATTCGGGCAGAATACCCCCTTCACCTGAACACATGGCTGTTTTTGCCTGCGCACTGCCCTTGGCAAGAGCGAGCTTTGCTTCTCTCGACAACGCTCCAAAGGACATATGGGAGACAAAAATCGGTGTTTCAAGGACAAGGGGAAAAGCTGCAGCGGGACCAATCACTGTTTGTGTGACAACCAGCTGTGTTTTGTTGAGCGGCAGTTTTGCAAGCTGTGCACCTTTCATGAGGATTTCGTCCCAGGAGAAGGAGGGAAGGCGCGAACGCATAGGTTCGATTACCGATTTTCCCGTCATGGCAAGATGGTGGATATCGGCCATGTTGGTTTCAAAATCGTCAGCCTGCCGTCGCCATTCCGCCAGGTACTCTTCTCCCGACCCTCTTTCAGCAACAATCCCGGCGGCTGCCGGTCGGTCGGATGCTGCAAGGCTGAAGCTCTCTTTGCCTGAGCCGCAGACAGGACATCTCCAGTCGTCGGGAAGAGCTGGCCACAGGAGACCCTCTTTTGCTTCATCATAAGCATACGAACAGAGAGCACATGCATAGATGTTTGTTGAAACAGGTTCGCTTTCAACTGCCGGAACAATGGGTTGCTCTTCTTTCAGCAGGACAAATGAGGATTTTGGCGAACCGCAAACAGGGCACATCCACTCATTCGGAAGAGCCTCCCATGCGACAGGTTCTTTGTTTTCGTCGTAGATATAGGAGCATAGCCCACATTGCCATTTTGCCATAAGAAACGTTATGATGTCAGGATTTCTGCAAAATACGGTGAATTGTTGTAACGGAATATATACACAAAAAAGGCCACCTTTTCAGGTAGCCCATTCTGTGTTTTACTCTTCTTGATCAAACCAGCTTTCGATATTCGGGATATTCTCCGCTATCGAAAGAGTCATCTTTCAGTGGCATCAGGCGTTGGCCTTTTTGGTCGCTTTTGCGCGAAGGTTCACATCCAGAATCTTCTTTCTGAGTCTGATGCTCTGGGGTGTTACTTCCAGAAGCTCATCGTCGTTGATAAATTCCAGCGCCTGTTCCAGCGAAAGGATTTTTGGAGGGGTGAGACGAAGTGACTCATCGGTGCCGGAAGAGCGCATGTTGCTCAGCTTTTTTGTTTTGCAGACGTTGAGGGTAATATCGAGACCTCTTGTCGATTCGCCGACAATCATGCCTGCATAAACCTTGGTGTTTGGTGAAACAAAGAAGGTGCCGCGATCTTCAAGGGCGCTGAGAGCATAGGCAACGCAGATACCTGCTTCAGAAACGACCAGTGCACCGGTCTCGCGTGAAGGCAATTTGCCTTTGAATGGCTGGTAGTCGAGGAAGACGTGTGACATGATGCCCTCGCCTTTGGTGTCGGTGGTAAACTCAAGGTTGTAACCGATCAGCCCTCTGGTAGGAATTTCAAATTCAACACGGACCATTCCGCCGCGAAGCGTGCCCATAAAGGTCATCTCAGCCTTTCTGCGACCCATTTTTTCAATGATAACGCCAGTGTACTCTTCAGGAATGTCGATGGTCACATGCTCGATAGGCTCAAGCAGGGTACCATCCTCATCACGGTGCATGATAACCTCGGGTCTTGCAATGGCAACTTCATAGCCTTCGCGCCGCATGGTCTCGATCAGCACGGAAAGGTGAAGCTCTCCCCTTCCTGAAACACGGAAGGTATCGGGGCTCTCTGTCTCCTCGACGTTGAGAGCGACGTTGGTCATCTTCTCTTTCATGAGGCGCTCACGGATCTTCCGGCTGGTGACCTCCTTGCCCTCAAGTCCTGCAAAGGGAGAGTCGTTGACCGAAAAAAGCATGGAGAGTGTCGGTTTGCTGATATCGAATGAAGCCAGCGATACGGGATCCTCAATGGAAGCAAGGGTCATGCCGACAGTAGCATCAGGAATACCGGCGATGGCAATGATGTCACCGGAGGTAGCCTCTTTTGCTTCAACCTTCTGAACCTTGTCGAACTGAAAAACCTTTGTTACGGTTCCCCTGCCCATCACCCCGTCAGGACCAACCACGGCAAGCTGACTTCCCGGGCTTACCTTTCCGCGATGAATACGGCCAATGGCTATCTTGCCAATGTAATCGCTGTAGTCAAGGGTTGTTACCAGCATCTGGAATCCGCCATCATCATGGGCGACAGGAGCTGGAATCTCTTTGATGATCATATCGAGCAGAAGGCTCATATCACCATCTTCGTCATCCATGCTGTATTTGGCAACACCATGTTTGGCCGATGTAAAGATATAGGGGAAATCAAGCTGATGCTCTTCTGCTCCGAGAGCGATGAAGAGATCAAGAACCTGATCGTGCACCTTGACTGGATCCGACTGGGGCCGATCAATCTTGTTGATGACCACAATTGGCTTCAGATGCAGTTCAAGGGCTTTGCGCAGAACAAACTTGGTCTGCGGCATCGGGCCTTCGAATGCGTCAACAAGAAGCAGTACGCCGTCAACCATCTGTAAAATACGTTCAACCTCGCCACCAAAGTCAGCATGACCTGGTGTATCAACAATATTGATCTTGTGATCTTTGTATACTGCCGCAGCGTTTTTTGAAAATATGGTAATTCCTCTCTCTCTCTCCTGAGGATTTGAATCAAGTACCCGGACGTTTACCTGCTGATTATCCCTGAAAGCGCCTGTCTTCTGAAAAATCGAATCAACCAGTGTTGTTTTTCCATGATCAACGTGAGCGATAATGGCAATATTTCTTATATTTTTTGTCGAGCTCATCTTTTTATCCTTGTAAATAAGTATATTTATACCTCGTATAGGCCCGAATATACATTATTTCTTTGTAATTATGGCCACAATCTTTGCCATGGCCAGCGCGGGGGCGCGTGCCCATTTATACCCGAAGGCATCAAGAGGGCTGTTTCATGGCTGTTCACTCCCTTAAACCATACAATGAATAATATATTATTTGATAATCTGCCGCTGCTTGTCCTTAATCAGCTTGTATCACTCTTCTATCTGGTGACAACTTTTCTCTATGGTGCCCATTTTTTCAAGGACATCCAGTTTGGGAAAAAATATATACAACCCATCCTTGTCCTTACTGTTCTGACCCATGTGGTCTACCTGGGGCTTCTTACCTCTCTTGAAGGGTACAAGATCAACTATTCTACAGTGAACCTTATGACCATGGTAGGGCTCACCCTCACGATCACCTATCTGTTTATCGAGTTTACAACCAAAAGTGACAAGACGGGATTTTTTGTCATCTCTTTTGCAGCGGGCGCTCAGCTTATATCCTCAATCCTTACTGCACAGATCTCAAATACGGGGATCACCTTCAGTGGTATCGGCATCGGTGTGCACCTTATTGCTGCTATTTTCGGCTTCAGTGCCATAGCCATTGCCGGCCTTTACAGCATACTCTATCTGCTGCTTTTTCGCCAGATAGAGCAAAACCGCTTTGAATTGCTTTTTCAGCGTCTTCCCAACCTCGAGGTACTTGAGAAACTCACCATGCATGCCGTGGCTTTCGGCTTTATTTTTCTTTCGATTACCATTTTTGCCGGAGCGATTGAGCAAAATGCTTCTGGTGAGGCAATCAATCTGCTGGAACCAAAGCTCGTCACCCTGATCGTCATCTGGTTACTCTACGGCACCGGCATTTTCATCAAGCCGATCATCGGCTGGGATATCAAGCACATGGCTTACCTCTTTATTTTTCTCTTTGTCTTCATCACCATTCTCATCGTGTTGATGACCTTTTTTTCCCCTACGTTCCATGGACTCTCCTTTTAACCATGACAGTTCTTTGAAAATAGGGGCTTTTAGAATATATTCGTAAATTGTCGTTCTATACTGAAACGCAGTATTTTTTATTGGATTGTTCGTCATCAGCTCATTTAAACAACCCTGCCATGAACATCATTTCAGTTGGTGTCAATCACAAAACCGCACCTATTGAAATCCGTGAAAGAATCTCCCTTTCTGAAGTTCAAAACAAGGAGTTCATTACCGGCCTTATTTCCAGCGGACTTGCCCACGAAGCCATGGTCGTATCTACCTGTAACCGCACTGAGCTGTACGTTGTGCCCGCGATATACGAGGTGAACGGAGAGTTTCTCAAGGAGTATCTGATCTCCTTCAAGGATGCCCGAAAAGAGGTACGTCCTGAACACTTTTTCAGCCGTTTTTACTGCGGAACAGCTCGTCATATCTTTGAAGTGGCAAGTGCGATTGATTCGCTTGTCCTTGGTGAAGGGCAGATTCTCGGCCAGGTCAAAAATGCCTATCGTATTGCCGCCGAAACACAATGTGCGGGTATTCTCATCACCCGTCTCTGCCATACAGCTTTCAGTGTAGCCAAGAAGGTCAAAACAAAAACCAAAATCATGGAGGGGGCTGTTTCGGTGAGCTATGCTGCCGTTGAACTTGCCCAGAAGATTTTCTCAAATCTCTCCATGAAAAAAGTGCTGCTGGTCGGAGCAGGTGAAACCGGCGAACTGGCTGCAAAGCACATGTTTCAGAAAAATGCCCGGAATATTGTTATTACCAACAGAACGCTCTCCAAGGCTGAAACACTTGCTGAAGAACTCGGCACCAACAAAGTGCTGCCATTTGAAACGTTCAGGGAGCATTTGCACGAATTTGATATCATCATAACGGCCATCAGCACCAAAGAGTATGTCCTCAATGAGGCTGAGATGCACCAGAGCATGATCAAGCGACGACTGAAGCCGGTCATTATTCTTGATCTCGGATTGCCGAGAAACGTTGACCCGGATGTTTCCAAACTGCAGAACATGTTCCTCAAGGACATTGATGCCCTCAAGCATATCATCGACAAGAACCTTGAAAAACGAAGCCGCGAACTTCCAAAGGTCAATGCCATCATAGAAGAGGAGCTTATCGCTTTCGGGCAATGGATCAATACGCTGAAAGTCAGGCCCACAATCGTGGATCTTCAGTCAAAGTTCATTGAAATCAAGGAAAAGGAGCTTGAACGCTATCGCTATAAAGTCAGCGAAGAAGAGCTCCAGAGGATGGAGCACCTTACCGACCGAATCCTGAAGAAAATCCTGCACCACCCCATTAAAATGCTCAAGGCGCCAATTGACACAACGGACTCTATTCCAAGCAGGGTCAATCTTGTGCGAAACGTTTTCGATCTCGAAGAACCAAATCAGTCCCACTAAATAAAAATCTGTAATTGCTTTGAAAAAACAGCTTATCATCGGTACCAGATCCAGCCCGCTCGCTTTGTGGCAGGCAGAATTTACCAAGGCGGAACTGTCCAGGCATTTTCCTGAGCTTGATATCACTCTCAAACTGGTTAAAACAACCGGTGATGTCCTTCTCGACTCCCCGCTCTCCAAAATCGGAGATATGGGACTTTTCACCAAGGACATTGAGAAACATCTGATTACCAAAGAGATTGACCTGGCTGTTCACAGTCTGAAAGATGTTCCGACGGCTACTCCTGATGGGCTTATTATTACCTCTTTCACCGAGCGAGAGGATACAAGGGATGTCATCATTTCGAAAAATGGTGTCAAACTGAAGGATCTTCCCCAGAATGCAAAAATGGCAACCAGCAGCCTTCGCCGCATGTCGCAGTTGCTCAGCCTTCGTCCTGATCTGGATATCCGCGATATCAGAGGCAATCTCAATACCCGTTTCCAGAAGTTCGACAACGGCGAGTTCGATGCCATGATGCTTGCCTATGCAGGTGTTTTCCGCCTCAATTTCAGTGACCGTATTTCCGAAATCCTTCCGCATGAAGTGATGCTTCCTGCTGTCGGACAGGGCGCTCTCGGCATTGAGACCCGTGTTGATGACGAACAGACAAGGGAGATTGTCAGAATCCTCAACCACTCCACAACGGAATATTGCTGCAGGGCAGAACGCGCACTGCTTCGTCATCTTCAGGGTGGATGCCAGATTCCTATCGGCGCCTATGCTTCGTTTAAAAATGGCACACTGACCTTGCTTGCCTATGTCGGTTCGGTTGATGGAAAAATCGGATTGCATAATAACATCACAAAAACCGGACTTACTTCACCTGAACAGGCTGAAGCGGCTGGTATTGAGCTTGCAGAGGAGTTGCTGAAACAGGGTGCGGACGCAATTCTGTCACAAATCCGTAAAACCCGCTGATGAAAACTGTTCTTGTTACCCGTCCAAAAGATCAGGCTGCATCATTTGTAAAGAAACTGGAAGAGTACGGTCTGAACTCGATTGTTTTTCCGACAATCGAGATCAGGCCGGTCTCCGGCTGGAAGGTTCCTGACCTTGCCCTGTTTGACGGAGTTTTTTTTACCAGCCCCAACAGTGTCGGCTTATTTATGGATCGGCTGCTCAAAGAGAGCCCTGATGAGCTGAAAAACCTCCAGAAGCTCAAGGTTTGGGCTGTCGGAAAAACAACCTCCTCCGACCTTGCGGCACACGGTGTAACAACCGAACCAATACCGAAAATTGCCGATGCCGTCACGCTCATGGAAGAGATCGGAAGTGAGGCAATAGCAGGCCACACCTTTCTTTTTCTAAGAGGAACTCTCTCTCTTGGTGTTATTCCCGAAGTGATTGAAAAACGGGGAGGGCATTGCGTTGAGTTGACCGTTTATGCCAACCTGACACCTTCACTTGAAGAGAGCGCAAAAATAAAATCGCTGCTTGAGCAGGGCGAACTCTCCTGCCTCTCCTTTACCAGCCCCTCAACCGCCATCAATTTTTTTGAGGCTATGGGGACAACCGCACTTCCCTCCGGAGTGCAGATTGCCGCCATAGGAACCACAACCGCCAATGCGCTCAAAAAACTTGGCGTTCATGTCGACATTATCCCCGAATCATTCGACGCGCCAAGCTTTGCAAAAGCAATAGCGGAAAAGCTGACTGATTGAGCGGTGGAACCCATCTCACCCCTCTATTTCCGCCAGCAAAGCTCTTCCAATGGCCTTGTTTGCGCTGACCAGCCCTTCGCCTGATATTGTCGTTTTCCCCCGGTAATCGAAACAACACCCTCCAGCTTCAGTCACAATGGGAATCAGTGCCGCACAATCCCAGGGGCTCATGACTTTATCGACCGACACTTCCGCCCTGCCGGAGGCAACGAGCATGTGGCCGTAACAGTCACCCCATCCGCGCACCAGTCCAGCTTTATGGCGAAGCTGATCAACCGGGTGCTGAGAGAGTGTATCGAGCAGATACTCTTTTTCCGTATACAGAACCGTTGCATCTTTAAGGTCGGAAATGGAAGAGACTGCTATCGGTGATCCGTTGAGAAATGCTCCGCCTCCCTTTTCGGCATAATAGAGTTCACCGAGTGCAGGGAAATGGACAACTCCAAGGTTCACCGTTCCATCGATCTCAAGCGCAATCATCACACCATAGAGAGGCACTCCATGAATGAAGGCCTTGGTACCATCAATGGGATCAATGATCCAGCGACGATTATTGCCGGAAGGGCGCTCTTCAAATTCTTCGCCGAGCACTCCATCTTCGGGATTGCGGGAAGCAATTGCTGAACGGATAAGCTCTTCAGCTTTACGATCAGCCTCGGTGACCGGGCTTGCATCTCTTTTTGTGAAAACCTGTAACGATTTACGGGAAAAGTAACTGAGGGTTAACTGCCCGGCCTGTTCAGCCATTTCCACAGCAAGCTGAAGATCAGAAGTCAATGGTGTCATGGTTTTATCTTTTCTTTTAATATCTTGTGGCTCAAATTATTTATGCCGAGTACTGAGGCTGCATGTACAGCGCTCCTGCTTAACCCCGGACAAGCTCCTGAAAAGTCACTTTCGACCGGCAAGTTAGTTAATCAATATCGTAAAACACAATGAAACGCTTGATTGCCGAACGCGAAAAAGCCCGCCTTGGCGGTGGACAAAAACGCATAGACGCACAGCATAAAAAAGGGAAATTTACCGCTCGGGAACGCCTTAATCTGCTGCTTGACGAAGGAAGCTTCGAAGAGTATGATATGTTCGTATCGCACCGTACCACTGATTTTGGACTTGACAAGGAAAAATTTCTTTCCGATGGAGTAATTACCGGTCACGGTACCATTGATGGTCGTCTTGTCTATATTTTTTCTCAGGATTTTACGGTTCTTGGCGGATCACTTTCAGAAACCAACGCACTGAAAATCTGCAAGGTGATGGATCAGGCCATGAAAATGGGCGCTCCTTTTATCGGAATTAATGACAGCGGCGGAGCAAGAATACAGGAAGGGGTAAGAAGTCTGGCCGGATACGCAAGTATTTTCCAGAGAAACACTATGGCATCGGGAGTCATACCCCAGATATCGGCAATTTTCGGGCCCTGTGCAGGTGGCGCGGTCTACTCTCCAGCGCTGACTGATTTCGTCGTCATGGTCGAAAAAACCAGTCATATGTTTGTCACTGGTCCAAAAGTTGTGAAGACGGTTACCGGAGAGAGCATTACCGACGAGGATCTTGGAGGCGCTTCGGTTCATGCCACAAAATCAGGAGTAACCCATTTTGTCGGTGCGGATGAAACCGAAGGAATCCTGCTGATTAAAAAGCTGCTCAGCTACCTGCCGCAGAATAATCTTGAAGAGCCACCCCTTGCAATCTGTGATGATCCGGTCGATCGCCTTGACGATAAACTGAACTCCATAATACCCGAGAAGCCATCAATCCCTTACGACATCAAGGATGTGATCCATTCTATTGCCGATAACGGAGAGTTCCTCGAAGTACAGCGGCAATATGCAAGAAACATTGTTGTCGGCTTTGTCACCTTCAATGGTATCTCCACCGGTATCGTCGCCAACCAGCCCAACTATCTTGCCGGTTGTCTTGACATCAACGCATCCTGCAAGGCGGCAAGATTTGTCCGATTCTGTGACGCCTTCAACATTCCCATCGTCACCCTTGTCGATGTTCCCGGTTTCCTTCCCGGCAGTGCACAGGAGTTTGACGGCATTATCACCAACGGAGCAAAACTGATTTTTGCCTATGCAGAGGCCACCGTGCCAAAAATAACCATCATCCTGCGCAAAGCATATGGTGGAGCATACATTGTCATGAGTTCCAAGCATCTTCGCGGTGACGTCAACTATGCATGGCCGACAGCCGAGATTGCGGTTATGGGACCAATAGGGGCCATTGAGGTACTTTTCAACAGGGATCTGAATGCCATCGAAGATCTGGAAGAGCGTGCCCGGTTCGTTGCTGAAAACGCTGCGGAGTATCGTGAAAAATTCTCCAATCCCTACGAAGCGGCAAAATTCGGATATATCGACGATATCATCGAACCGCGCAATACCCGTTTCAGGATCATTCGCTCCCTTCAGTCGCTCCTGACCAAAAAGGACAACAATCCTCCAAAAAAGCACTCTACCCTACCATTGTAAACGCGGAAAAAACATGCCATCGATCCTTCAATATTTTCCGGTCAATCTCCCGGCAATCCAAAGTCAGCACCTGGCACTGGCTGTCACGGGATACAGTGTTGTCTTTCTTTCATTTTTCCTGCTCGCCCTGCTTTTCAGTGTGATACCGAAAATTCTCTCGTGGAATGTCAGAAGAACATTTGATGATAAGGGTGATGAAGCAAAAAGAGCCCTGGCGGGAAACATGATTCCCGGAGAGGTCAGCGCTGCCATCAGTGTGGCGATCTCACTCTATCTTGACGAGCTGCACGATCAGGAAAATGCAATTCTGACTATCAGAAAAGTCGGCAAAAGCTACTCACCATGGAGTTCAAAAATCTACAATGTCATTAATTTCAAAGGGTTTCAACGATGAGAAAATATAAATTCACGATCGGCGGAAACCGCTACAATGTCGAGATCAAATCTTTTGAGGAAAACATTGCCGAAATTGAAGTTAACGGTACCTCATATCAGGTTGAACTTGGCCAGGAGATCAAAAGGCCGCAGACCCCGAAGCTGGTCCGCTATACCCCTCCGACTCCAGTGAAACCGCCGCAGCCACTGAACACCCCGGGACTGAGTATCGTAAAGGCGCCTCTGCCAGGTACTATCATTGCCCTCATGGTTCAGCCCGGTTCAAAGGTAAAACGCGAAGAACCCATTCTGGTACTGGAAGCCATGAAAATGGAAAACAATATTTTTGCTGAAAAAGCCGGTACCGTCAAGACGGTGAAGGTAGCCGTAGGCGATACAGTCATGCAGGGTGATATCCTGATAGAAATTGAATAACACCATTATGGACGAACTTATGCAGTTTTTTGGGTATTCCGGTTTTGCCAATGCAACTCCGGGACACCTGTTGATGATTCTTGTCGGAATGGTATTCATCTACCTGGCGATCCGCTATGAATATCAACCGATTCTTCTGGTTCCGATCGGTTTCGGTATTCTGATCGGCAATACCCCGTTTATCGAGCATGGTGGTATGGCTCTTGGTATCTATCAGGATGGCAGCGTCCTGAACTACCTCTACCAGGGAGTACTGAAAGGAATATTTCCCCCCCTGATTTTTCTTGGAATAGGGGCCATGACCGATTTTTCACCGCTGATTTCAAATCCGAAGCTTATCCTGCTCGGTGCTGCGGCGCAGCTCGGCATTTTCATGACCTATCTTGGAGCTATCTCCCTCGGCTTCACCAATCCCGAATCAGCTTCGATCGGTATCATCGGAGGCGCTGATGGCCCGACAGCAATTTTTCTCTCTTCCCGGCTTGCTCCGCATCTCGTCGGTTCCATAGCCATCGCAGCATACACCTATATGGCGCTTGTCCCGCTTATTCAGCCACCGATCATGCGCCTTTTGACGACCCAAAAAGAGCGCAGAATCAAAATGAAGCCGCCTCGTTCGGTTACCAAAATCGAGAAAGTCATGTTCCCTGTATTCGGTCTGCTCCTGACCGGATTTATTGCTCCCGGCTCCCTACCGCTGCTCGGTATGCTTTTTCTGGGCAATCTGCTCAAAGAATCAATGGTCACAAAACGGCTTGCTGATACGGCAAAAAATGCCATGATCGACATCGTAACCATCATTCTTGGCGTTACCATCGGAGCGTCAACTCAGGCGACAACATTTCTGACCCACAATTCTGCCCTTATTTTCATCCTTGGCGCAACGGCATTCATGTTCTCAACGGCTGGCGGAATTCTGTTTGCAAAATTCATGAACATTTTTCTTTCAGAGGGAAACAAAATCAACCCGTTGATCGGCGCTGCAGGTGTTGCTGCGGTTCCTGAAAGCGCCCGTGTAGCGCAAATGGAGGGGCTGAAGGCTGACCCTGAAAATCATCTGCTCATGCATGCCATGGCCCCGAACGTTTCCGGTATCATCGGTTCAGCCATTGCCGCTGGCATCATGATGAGCTTCATGGTGTAACCTTTTCTCTCCAATGGTGCAGGAAGAATATATTGGCTTGGTGAAATACTTCGTGATGTTCGTCGATTTTCTTATTTTTAGCCTTTTTAAAACCATAATATCTCATCAGCCATGAGCCAGCTCAATCTACTCAATATTGTCCAGCGACCCAGAAGATTACGTAAAAGTGCCGCAATCAGAAACCTTGTGCAGGAAAAACACCTGACAATCAATGATCTGGTTTACCCTCTTTTTGTCTGCCCGGGAACCAACGTCGTTGAAGAGGTCTCCTCCATGCCGGGAAGCTTCCGCTATTCGATTGACAATGCAGTAAAAGAGTGCCAGGAACTCTGGGATCTTGGAATTCAGTCTATTGATCTCTTTGGTATTCCTGAAGTAAAAACTGAAGATGGCAGCGAAGCCTACAATGAATATGGGATCATCCAGGAAGCCATCCGCGCCATCAAGGCAAAAGTGCCTGATCTGTGTATCATGACCGACGTCGCGCTTGACCCGTTCACCCCTTTTGGCCATGACGGACTGGTAAGAGATGGCATTATTCTCAATGACGAAACCGTTGAGGTGCTCTGTAAAATGGCAATATCCCATGCCAACGCCGGAGCTGATTTCGTCTCTCCCAGCGACATGATGGACGGTCGTATCGGCGCCATCCGCGAGGCTCTTGACGACACGGACTTCTCCGATGTCGGCATTCTCTCCTACGCTGCCAAATACGCATCAAGCTTCTATGGCCCATTCCGTGACGCACTGCATTCAGCGCCGCAGTTTGGTGACAAGACTACCTATCAGATGAATCCCGGCAACACCGATGAGGCCATGAAAGAAATTGAGCTCGACATCATGGAAGGTGCCGATATCGTCATGGTCAAACCCGGCCTTGCCTATCTCGACATTGTCTACCGCACGAAAGAGCGTTTTGACACTCCTGTGGCAATCTACCATGTCTCCGGCGAATACTCCATGGTCAAGGCTGCAGCCCAGCGTGGATGGATTGACGAAAAAAGAGTTATGATGGAGTCGCTGCTCTGCATGAAACGTGCCGGTGCAGACCTGATCTTTACCTACTATGCAAAAGAGGCTGCGAGAATTCTTCGCTGAACCTCTCTCTGAAAAGAGAAATCCATTCAAAAAGTCCGGCTGCAGGGTTCTGAGTGCAGCCGGGCATTCTACTGCATAAAAAATGATACGATACTTTACCGCCGGAGAGTCACATGGACCGGCACTATCGGCAATAGTGGAAGGAATGCCTGCAGGCATCACCATAACTCCGAAGGAGATCAATACCCAGTTAGCCCGCCGTCAGCAAGGACATGGCAGGGGGGGACGCATGAAAATAGAGAGCGACAAGGCAGAGATACTCTCCGGCGTCCGGTTCGGCAAAACCATCGGCTCGCCCATTACGCTGGTGATCAACAACCGCGACTGGCAAAACTGGACAACAACCATGGCCCAGTTTGAGAAACCCGATGAACAATGTTCAAAAATCACCATTCCAAGGCCAGGCCATGCTGATCTTGCAGGACGCATCAAATACGGTTTTGACGATATACGCCCTGTCATTGAACGCTCTTCAGCTCGAGAGACGGCAGCAAGAGTAGCGGCAGGAACGGTTGCACGACTCTTTCTCAAAGCACTCGGCATTGAAATCGGCAGCTACATCTCTGCCATTGGATCGGCAGCAGAAGCCTCTCCGGATAAGCAGCTTGAAGGACTCCTCCTTGAAGGAGCTGAAGCTGTCGCAAGGCAGGCCGACCTCTCACCGGTACGTATGCTCGGAAAAGAGACTGAAACAAACGCACTTGCAGCCATAGATGGAGCCAGTGAGCGCGGAGATACCCTCGGCGGAATCATCGAAATTTTTATTACTGGTGTACCTCCTGGCTTCGGCAGCTATGTACAACATGACCGGCGCCTCGATGCCGCACTCGCCGCAGCAATCATCTCCATTCAGGCTATCAAGGGAGTAGAAATTGGTACCGCCTTTGAAAACGCCAGAAAACCGGGTTCAGAAGTGCATGATGAGTTTCACCTTTCTCGGGAAAAGGGGGTAATCAGAAAAACCAACCGGGCTGGCGGCCTCGAAGGGAGCATGTCGAGCGGACAGACCATTCACCTGCGGGCGGCAATGAAACCTATCTCATCACTGGTTACTCCCCTGCTCTCCTTTGATGTTGAAACCCTGCAAGCAACCCCTTCACGCTTTGAACGCAGCGATACCTGTGCAGTACCCGCTGCCGGTGTGGTTGCTGAAGCCGTTCTTGCGCCGGTCATCGCCAATGCACTGCTTGAAAAACTCGGTGGTGATCATCTGGATGAAATCAGACAGCGCCTTGACCTTTACCGGGAGAGTATCCGCAGCACCTTTCATTCCTGATCCGTTAAAGGAGCCTCTTTGCCCGTATTAACCACCCTCTGGTTCATATCGCGAGAGGGTTCCGAAACCTCGGTTCTACCCACAATCTGGGCAGGAACACCGACAACCGTGAAGTGGGGCGGCACATCATCAAGCACCACGCTCCCCGCCCCGACCTTGGCGCCCTCACCAATCACCACATTACCCAGGATCTTGGCTCCCGCTCCAATCATCACCGACTTTTTCACTTTCGGATGACGATCGCCACTCTCCTTACCCGTGCCGCCAAGCGTAACCTCATGCAAAATCGACACATTATCTTCAACCACTGCAGTCTCACCAATCACAAGACTGGTGGCATGGTCAAAGAAAATGCCCTTACCGATAAGCGCTGCGGGATGAATATCTACGGCAAAGATCTCAGAGATACGGTTCTGGATAAAATAGGCCATGGTTTTACGTCCATTTTTCCAGAGCCAGTGACCAAGACGGTAAGCCTGCAAGGCCTGATATCCTTTCAGAAAAAGCATAATCTCGAAGTAGTGTACCGCTGCCGGATCACGCTGCTTCGTTGCAACAAGATCATAGGCTGCATGTTCAACAGCTTCAGGACATTGCAGATAAAAATCCTCAAAAAGCCCTTGCAGCACAAGAGGAGGAAAATGCTTCGATCCAAGCTTCACCGACAAAAGCATCGCCAGTGAAGAGCCAAAATCATCAAAACGCAGAATATGCTGCTCTAAAAAAACCCTGATCTGGAGATCACGACCGCACTCATTTGCCGCCTCAGTGACAATCGTTGACCAGATATTCCTGATATCTATTCCCATAGGTTAACAATACGGCTCTGAACCGCACCAATACAAATTTCCAGAATAATGTAAAAACCCTCTGCCGGATAACCGGTGAAAACAAAAAAGCTCTTGAATTTATAAAAATTCAGCCCGATTGCGCACCAAAACCTGAAAACAGAGCTTTCTAATCAGAAGAACTGTTGGGAAGCACATCACGATCAAAGATAGAGTCACATAAAATTCAGCAGGCCCCTTTGTGTTTACTGTAATTTTGCGTAACTACGAAGAAGCGTTCAAAGCAATATAATTGTAATATTTTCCGGATTCAATGTGCAGCACCCATAGCTTTATCAGGAGCAATGTCAGGAGTACAGTAGTTGTCGCTGTTGTTGTACTTTTCTCCCTGCTTGCTGGACACGAGGTTGTCGCTTTGCCCGCCGGGGGTGAGTTGGCTGCCGGAAAGGCCACCATCAGCACTCCATCACTCACAGCAATGCAAATTGAGCAACAGAGCCGCCAAGCCATTATCAACTGGAGCTCCTTCGGTATCGGCAGAGGTGAAAGCGTCAACGTAGTCCAGCCTGACAGCCGCTCCGCCCTCCTCAACCGGGTTTCGGGTGAGGATCCTTCTGAACTGTTCGGTACGCTTTCCGCAAACGGACGCATCTTTCTGGTGAACCCGAACGGCGTACTGTTTGCTCCCGGCGCCAGCATCAACGTTGGAGGATTGGTGACCTCTACACTCGATATCAGAAACAGCGACTTCCTCTCAGAAAAATATGCATTCTTCCGGCATGGCACGGTGGGTTCAGTAATAAATCAGGGCTCTTTGAGTGGTGGATTCATAGCGCTGCTTGGAAAAAATGTCTCGAACACCGGCACTATTGTCACCACAGGCGGAACAACAGGAATAGCCGCCGGTGAAAAAATTACCCTCAACATTGACCCCTCCGGTCTGGTAGCAATCAGAGTTGAAGAGACGGCATATAATGCTCAGATCAGAAACAGCGGCGTGATCGAAGCCAACGATGGAAGAGTGGTGATAAAAGCCTCGGCCGCCGACGCTCTGCTTGCCTCCGTGGTAAATAACAGTGGTCAGGTTCGTGCAACCAGCATGAAGGAACGCAATGGCACCATCGTGCTCGAAGGCGCATCAATCATCAACACAGGCACATTCACCGCTTCTGCAATCACTGTCAGTAGCAACAACCTTATCGATGCTGGCACCTGGAATGCCGGGGGCTCTGCCAGTGGAGGAACAATAGCAATTGATGCAACAGGTAACATTGAGCAAACCGCAGCAAGCCGCATGACTGCCGATGGAGAAGAGGGTGGCCAGATTGAGCTTGATGCAGGAAAGGGACTCTATCTCTCTGGAATGTTCAGTGCAAACGGCAGTTCGGGACGAGGCGGGCAGATCAGCATCACTGCACCACAAACGTTTCTCGCCGGAGCTCAGATAGAAGCTAATGGCCAGAATGGAGGAGGAAGCATTCTCATCGGGGGTGGCTGGCAAGGAAAAAGCAACTATCTGGCCAACGCCGAATCCACCACAGTAACCGGGAGCTGCAACATCAGGGCCAACGCTCTTGAAAATGGCAATGGCGGTACGGTAGTACTCTGGTCAGATCACTCAACCGCTTTTTCCGGCACAATTGAAGCCATGGGAGGCCATATCAGTGGGAACGGAGGAGAGGTCGAGCTCTCCAGCCACGAAACACTCACGATCTCCGGCCAGGTCAGCACAGGCGCGCCTCATGGCAACAACGGCTTTCTGCTGCTTGACCCGCAAAATATCACCATTGACGCCAGTGTCACAATTCCCCTCTTTTCCCTTATTCCCTTGCCTGATGCAAACCCGGCAGAGGGTGATCAGCATGGCTCCGGAGATATCCTTGAGCTGAGCAACGGCAACATTCTTGTTGCCAGCCCCTTCGATGATTTCGTTGCAACCGATGCCGGAGCTGTCAGACTCTACAGGCCAGATGGAACCTTGCTCTCCATGCTCTGCGGCTCAACAGCCAATGACCAGGTAGGTGAAACGGTCACTGCACTGACTGGCAGGAAGAGTGCTGTAACCTCAACATCTGAATGGTCGAATGGAGATCAAGCTGCTGCTGGCGCAGTCACATGGATTAATGAGAGTATCGGCGTAAGCGGAAGCGTATCTGGCACCAACAGCTTGGTGGGCTCTACAGTCAATGATGGTACTTCAATCCGTGTAATCACTCTGAACAACGGAAACTACGTGGTCAGCTCACCAGACTGGGACAATGGTACAGCCAGCGACGCCGGGGCTGTCACCTGGGGGAATGGGCTCAGCGGAACGATTGGGGTAATAAGTGCTGCCAACAGCCTCGTCGGTTCCAAAAAAAATGATCAGGTTGGTACGGTAACAGCATTGACGAATGGCCATTACGTCGTTTCATCTCCATTATGGGACAAAGGAACTGTTACCAATGCCGGTGCCGTAACCTGGTCGAACGGTCTCGGCGGAACAGTTGGAACAATAAGCGCGACCAACAGTCTGGTCGGCTCCAAAACCGGCGATCAGGTTGGCAGCGTCACTGCCCTGACAAACGGTAATTACGTTGTAAGCGCACCAAATTGGGATAATGGCTCAATCACCAATGCAGGTATGGCAACCCTGGTGAATGGACTCAACGGCGCTGTCGGAACAATAATCGCAACAAACAGCCTCGTCGGTTCAAAAAAAGAGGATAAAGTTGGAACCGGGGTAACGGCACTGACCAATGGCAATTACGTGGTCACATCACCCTCATGGGACAATGGTACAACTACTGACGCAGGAGCGGTGACCTGGGGTAATGGAATCAATGGTGCCATCGGAGTAATAAGCACGACGAACAGTCTGGTGGGATCAACAGCAAATGACCTTGCTTCAGCTTATGTTACAGCTCTTGCCAATGGCAACTACGTGGTTGGATCCCCCGAATGGGATAATGGTCCAACGACTAATGCTGGTGCAGTGACCTGGGGTAATGGAATCGGTGGAACTGCCGGAATGATAAGTAGTTCCAGCAGTCTGACCGGTTCAGCAGCCAGTGATGGGCTTGGTTCAACAGTGACGGCACTGACCAACGGAAACTACGTAGCGGCATGGCCGCATTGGGACAACGGCACGGCCACTGACGCAGGAGCAGTAAGCTGGGGAAATGGCAATGGAGGCTCGGTCGGTACCATAAGCCCTGGCAACAGTCTGGTTGGTTCAACTGTCAATGACGGAACACGTTACAATATAATACCCCTCACAAACGGGAACTACGTCGTAGGATCCCCATACTGGGACAATGGTCCGGCTACCGACGCAGGTGCAGTGACCTGGGGAAATGGTTTCGAGGGAACTACAGGAGTGATTGGTGAAGAGAACAGTCTGATCGGTTCAAGCAAAAATGACTATGCCGGATCAGACAGTTCAGGGAAAAATAACATAACCGCTTTGAGTAACGGTAATTATGTTGCCTCTTCCATACTATGGGATCAGGGAACAACGGCCAATACCGGCGCGGTGACCTGGGGAGATGGTCTTGGAGGGAGTGCCGGAGTAATCAACGCTTCCAACAGTCTGGTCGGCTCGAAAACAGGCGATCAGGTCGGAACAGTGACTGCTCTGCCCAACGGTAATTATGTCGTCTCTTCTCCATTATGGAACAATGGGACATTAACCAATGCTGGTGCCTTGACCTTGCTGGATGGAGTCAACAACAACACGACCGGAGCAATAAGCTCCTTGAACAGCCTTGTTGGATCCAGCAAAGAGGATCAACTCGGTATTGGCGGCATTACAGCGCTCACCATCGGCAGCATGAACGGGAGCTTCGTTGTCAGCTCTTTTAACCAAGCAAACGAAACGGGTTGGGTAGAGATTCTTACCCCGAACCCCGAACAGGAATCTGTTGAGCAGGAATACCGTTTCAACCCGGATGCTGCCAACACCTTCCATCCATCACAAATAACCGCGCTGCTCAATAAAGGGAGCCAGGTCGTTCTGAAGGCAAACAATGACATCACCATCAATTCATCCATCATCGCCGACAATCCCCTTGGAAACGGGGGAAATCTCTACCTGAATGCAGGAAAAAGCATACTGCTCAATGCGACTATCTCAACCGATAACGGCAATCTGACAATGGCTTCGAACGATACTCAGGCAAATGGAGTCGTCGATCAATGGCGTTCGGCAGGAAACGCAACAATCACCATGGGTGAAGGCACATCGATCATCGCAGGTTCAGGAAATGTAGCCATCGAACTGCGCGATGGATCGGGAAATACCAACAGGGAGAGCGGTGACATCACCTTGCGCAACATCACCGCCAGCAACATCATCGCCCTGAACTTCGGGCCGACAGAGGGCTCCGGTATCACTCTCGCCTCAGGAACTCTTGCAAGCGAAGCGACAGAGGGGAGCACGATTATTCTGGCAGGTAACGATTTCGACAATAGCGCAAATGCAAGACTCTCCACCAACGGAACAGCCCGATGGATCGTCTATTCTGACAATCCAGAAGCAACCATCAAAGGCGGACTGAAATCAGACTTTCGTCACTACAATGCCAGTTATACAAGCTACCCACCCTTCAACATCAACGAATCCGGCAATGGGTTTATCTATGCCTCTCTTCCGAACCTGCTTTATGTCACCACCACCTTGACCAGCGGCAGCGCCAGCAGCACTTTCGGAACATGGCCTGTTGCTACTTTCGGCTATACACTCACGGGTTTTGCCGATAGCGAAGATAATGCTGAAAATATCGGACTTCATGGCACCATGATGGTCAGCGAATTTCCCAATGCAACATCGAAAACAGGCAACTACTTGATAGAATATGCTGGCGGCCTGTCAAGCAGTGTTGGCTTCACCTTTACAGCAGGCACCGGGCTCATTTATACGGTTGAAAAACAGCCGATCAACTTTAATGAGATCAATCCGATACTGAGCTGGCAATCTGAAACAGAACATCGAGCAAAAAGAGTTCTTTCTGGCGAAACCCTTTTCAATAAACCTGATCAGACAATCAACTCGCCACAGAAAAGTTTTATCGTAAGGCGAAGAGCCATTAAGAATACAAAATACAGCTCCCAGAGTGGTGACCTTATTGCTCCCGAGACGATAACCGTGCCAGCAAGAGCAGAAGCATTGTTCTTTTTTTCTCTCCCTGACAGCATCTTCAGCAACAGCAATCCCGATGCAATTGTCACTCTCGAAGCACACTCAATCAATGGCACAGCAGTACCGTCATGGATCTCATTTGACCCCAAACGAAAAATAATAAGCGGGAAAGCGCCAAAAGAGGCAATAGGAAAATACAGGATTGAGCTGGTCGCCAAAGACAAGTTTGGTGGCGAGAGCCGGTCAATTGTACTGATAACAATCGGATAAAAAACACTATAACATTGATCGTTTGCCGATTGACTCAACTCGGAACCATTGAAATCACTTGTTAATAATTTTCAGGGAGTCCAGCATGGCAGCATTATGGAAAATACTCTTGTTCGCTTCAACCGTTACGGCAAGCACCCTCTATGCAGCAACTCCTCCTGACGCTGGCCAGCTCCTCATGGAGAGTACTCCCCCTCCATCTCTGATACCACAAAAGGAAGCTCCGACTTTCCAAAAGCCGGAAACAGGAAAAGAACAGGCACCAGAGGGTGCATTGGTCAGGGTAACTGGCTTTCATTTTATCGGAAACACCCTTTTTTCAAGCGAGGAACTTGCACAACTCATGGCAAACTGCGTTGGCAAAGAGATGACCTTTGCAGGGCTGACTGATGCCTCCAGAACAATCACCAACGCTTACCGCAAAAAAGGATATTTCCTTGCCTCACTCTTTTTCCCGCCTCAAACGGTAACACCAGGCATGTCCATTACCATTGAAATCATCGAGGGTGTCCTGGAAAACATAGAGGTTAAAACCATTCCGATGAACACCAGAATACGAAAATCTCTCCTTGAAAGCTATGCACGTCAGGTACCCGGTCAACAACCTCTGGAGGAGGGCTCCCTTACCTCTATGGTCATGAAAACCAATGAACTACCCAATATCTCCTCCCGAATTCTTCTCGAACCGGGCTCCAGACCCGGTTACACAAAAGCAACCCTTGAAGTCAGCGAAGGCAGGCCCATCAGTTTTTCATTCGACATTGACAACTATGGAAACCCGCCAACCGGAGAAAATCGTGTCGGGAGCACCATGGAACTCTATTCTCCACTTCATCTCGGAGATCAGTTCACCCTTCGACTGCAGACATCAACAACCGGAGATCTGCAAAATATGCTGGCCGGTTATACCGTGCCGCTAACACCCTATGGCACAAGGATCGGAGTGAACTATAACTATCTCACCTATCGCCTCGGTGGATTATTCAAAACACTGAATGCAGAGGGTGACGCCCATAACCTGACTTTTGCCCTTACCCAGCCACTCATACGCCAGAGAAATCTGCTTATGAATGCAACCGTTGCTGCGGAAGGAAGAGGGTTAAACGACCGAATTGGGAGTACATCAAGAAATCGACGTCACACCACATCGTGGCAGGCTGGCATTACCGGCATACAAAAAGACAGGATTCTGGGAGGCGGGTCAACCTCACTCTCCCTTGGTATTATCGGAGGGCGACTGGATATCAACGATTCGGAAACACTCTCCATTGACCAATTATCAAGCGGCTTACACACCAACGGCAGTTATTCGAAGCTTACCATGGCCCTCGCCCGAAACCAGACCATTGCTCACGGATTAGCTCTTTACGCAGGAGCATATGGACAATGGAGCAATAAAAACCTGACCAGTTCGGAACAACTCTCTCTGGGAGGACCCTCCGCAGTACGTGCATGGCAACGGGGAGAATCTTACGGTGACAGGGGTGTGGTTGCAACCGTCGAAATGAGCTACCTGATCAGCTCTATCGGAGAGCTGCCCGGCACAGTACAACTCATTACTTTTATTGACCATGGATATGCCCTCCTTCATGCAAAACCGACTCCGGATACCGACGATAACAGCCGCAACCTTACCGGAGCAGGGATCGGCATAAAATGGTTCAATGCCGCCAACTACAACTTGCAGGCAACCTGCGCATGGAAGATCGCCGGAGAGAGCGAACCATCCGACACCCCGATGATTTTTGTTCAGGCAGTAAAGCGGTTCTAACAATCATGACGCATAATCCCGGCAGTAGAGCCTGAACAAAAGCCACAACAAGTCAAAAAAGCGCAAAAAACACCAGTTAAAAAGGACGTACAATTGTTGAACGAATAAATTGTTTCTGTTGTTTTTTGTCGCTGTGAAAGCAGTACGGCGCACAAAAAAATCCTCTTCGCAATTGTGCGCAACCTATCAGGGAGGAGCGTATTCCTCCTGTTTTTTAAACACCAACCACGGAGGTAAAAATGAAACAACTGAAAACCCTGCTTTTTCTTCTCCTCTTCTCACTTCCTGCCTTGGCATTCGCTGATCTTACAGGCAAATGGAGCTGTAATGACGGAGGCAACTATTACCTGCGACAGCTTGGAAAGGAGGTATTCTGGTTTGGAGAGCGCTCACCAACGGCTCCAGTCTGGTCCAATGTCGCATCAGGTTACATCGATGGAAATCAGATCATTCTTCGCTGGGCTGATGTTCCAAAAGGTCAGATCATGCAGGAAGGGATCCTGATCCTTCGACTGGATACTCCGAATAAAGCCACAGCCACCTATAAAACCGGCGGCTTCGGAGGATCAATCTGGACTCGGCCATAATCCTGGCACTCCACGGAACGGTCTCTTGACCGTTCCGTGGAAGCCACCTCTTCGTTTTCAAGTATTCCCATCTTTGCTCCACAAGCTTCACAAAATCGCACTACAGGAGCTTTTCACAGCAAATAAATCCGATTTCAAAAATGACCCATAGGGCACGGAAACCTCTCTGCCGATTCATCCGACTGGCAATACGGCAAAACCAATCAAAAAAAAGCCGCAAATTGGCGAAACAATAATTTTTGTGTACACTTTGCAGAGCCCGAGAGAAACCGGTAACTGAGAATATCCAGAGATGATGCGCATTTCACGAAAAATAGAGATCGATTACGGCCATACACTTCCGAACAGCTTTTCGTTCTGCAACCAATTGCATGGCCACCGGGGGGTGGTTGTTGCAACGGTCGAAGGGAATCTGATTGAACGCAAGGGTGATGGAGAGGAGGGAATGGTGATGGATTTTAAATTTTTGAAGGACATTTTGATAGAGCACATTCACGACAAGCTCGACCACGGCTTTGCTGTGTGGAAGGAGGATCATGAGGATCTCGACTTTATCGTAAAGCGTAATTCAAGGGTGCTCATTACCGATGAGCCACCAACAGCAGAATGCCTTGCAAAATGGGCATTCAACCAGATCCAGCCCCATCTGCCTGATGGAGTGACACTTAAACAACTCCGCTGGTATGAAACCCCGAACAACTGGGCCGATTTTGACGGCAGGTAACCACTCCTCTCCGGGCTGCCCGAACCAAACGGTAAAAGAGTATTTTCACTTCTCCCTCTTTTTCTTTACGTTGCCTCAGTACGCTGTTTTTGCGTGAAAAATTAAAAAATTTCAACAGCAACAGGAGAGGATGAACCATGCGAATCCATGATTTTGACCCGGACAACCGGCCGAGGGAACGCCTTCTCCGCAGCGGAGCGGCTTCGCTCAGCCCGGCTGAACTGCTTGCAATTATCCTGCGCACCGGAACAAAAAACCTCAACATTGTTGATACCTGCAATGAACTGATTGCCCGGTACAGCCTTGAAAAACTTGCCAATATAACGCTTGAAGAGCTGAAGAAGGTCAAAGGAATCGGAGATGCCAAGGCCATGCAGATTGTAGCTATTTTCGAACTGAACAAACGACTCCATTACAGCCGCAATCTTAATAAAAAAATACAGGCTGCACGCGATGTTTTTGAATACATGGCAGGACGGGTTCCGGATGAAACAAAAGAGCATCTCTTTGTACTGCACCTGAACACCAAAAACCAGATCATCAAAACCGAGCTTGTCTCTGTGGGAACACTGAATGCCGCCCTCATTCACCCTCGGGAGGTTTTCAAGTCCGCTATAAAAGAGAGTTCCCATGCCATCATTCTTGTTCATAACCACCCTTCAGGCGATGTTGAACCGAGCAATGCCGACAAGCAGGTCACCGACCTCCTCAAACAGGCAAGCACAGTCATCCAGATCGACCTGCTCGACCATATCATTATAGGAAAAACAGGATGTTTCAGCTTTCGGGAAAGTGGCCTTCTCTGATAGCGCTCTCTTCAGCCAAACGACATCCGGGAAGATTGCCTATTCGACAAGCCGTTCAGTGAAACTTCACGAACATTCTTTGCCTGCAGCCCTTTTTGGGTTTTATCGAGCTCGAAATCAACTTCGGCATCCTGATTCAGTACCTTGAAACTCTGTTCTGACTGGATTGCCGAAAAATGAACAAAAATATCCTCTCCTCCATCCGGATTCAGAAGAAAGCCGTAGCCTTTTTTGCCATCGAACCATTTAACTTTGCTTAGTGCCATGATAAACGTTACAATTTACCATTTTCGAGGATGTGCAATGCGATAGGAATGGACGCACCCGCAGTTTACTTATGCTGCAAATATATGGAATTTTCAACAATTATTTCGCCATTCCAAACGAAAAACACAAAAACATTACAGCCTCAGTACTTCGGAAAAAAAGCTAAAAACCATCTCTATCCGACAGGAACAAAACAGTAACACACAATTAACATGAAACAAATCATCATCATAACCGGCGCTGGCAAAGGAATCGGCAAAGCCATTGCCCTTGAATTTGCACAAGCTACCGTGAAGCACGAAGGATTTGAGCCCGTCCTGATCCTTGCATCAAGAACCATTTCGGATCTGGAGTCAGTTGCGTCCGAATGCCGTTCTTTCGAAGCAGCAGCAGATATCTTTCCTGTGGACATTGCCGACCCCGCCCAGATTGAGCATCTTGTCAGCACCACACTGGAGCGCTACGGCACAATTGATTGTCTGATCAACAATGCTGGCGTTGGACGATTCAAGCCATTCACCGAATTGACAGAAGAGGATTTTGATTATACGATAGCAACAAACCTCAAAGGCACTTTTTTCCTCACACAGAGAGTTTTTGCCCTGATGGAAAAGAAACGGTCGGGTCATATTTTCTTTATCACCTCCATTGCCGCAGAAACAGCTTTCAAAAGTTCTTCGATCTACTGCATGTCCAAATTTGGGCAGAAAGGCTTGGTCGAGGCAATACGCTTATATGCTAAAACGTGTAATGTCCGTATTACCAATGTCATGCCCGGTGCGGTTTATACGCCAATGTGGGGTGAAGTTCCTGATGCCATGAAGTCCGTCATGATGAGGCCTGAAGATATTTCCGCTCCCGTCGTCAACGCCTATTTCATGCCACAGAGAACGTCGGTGGAAGAGCTGGTGCTCAGACCGGTTTGCGGGGATATCAATGAGTGAACAAAGCAGAAGCTCTTGTGGGAAAGCCGCTTTTTTTCCTGTATTTTGCCATTCCTCTTTTTAAAAAATAATTTTTGAGCTGAAAAAACATGAGTCTGAAAGAACAAATAGATCTGGATCTGAAAAATTCAATGAAAAGCGGTGACAAAACCCGTCTGAACGCCATCCGTTCCATCCGGGCAACACTCCTTGAAAAAGAGGTATCCATCCGCGTTGCCGGTAAAGCCGTACTGACTGACGAACAGGAGATCGAGGTACTCGTCAGCCTTGCAAAAAAACGGAGAGATGCCATCGAACAGTTTACAGCCGGAAACCGTCCTGACCTTGCAGCAATAGAGCTTTCGGAACTCACCGTGATCGAAGAGTATCTGCCGGAACCGGTTTCCGATGATGATGTCAGGGCTATTGTGGAAGACATTGTTGCAAAAACAGGAGCAACATCAATGAAAGATATCGGCAAGGTCATGGGTCAGGCCATGAAAGCGCTTAAAGGGAAGGCGGACGGCACAAAAGTCCAGGAGATCGTCAAGTCACTGCTTTCAGTATAACCCTTTCTCAATATCATCATGCTTGATATCAACACTATCCGTCAGCATCCCGAAGAAATCATTTCCATGCTGCACAACCGCCAGCTTGCTTCTGAAGAACCAAAAATTGAACAGCTTCTTAACCTCGACAGGGAGCGCAAAGGGTTGGTTCAGCGTTCGGACGATCTGAAAGCACTGCGCAACAAAGTTTCAAAAGAGATCGCAGAGATAAAAAAAAGTGGTATTGGCTCATCCGGCGAACTTATCCTCCAGATGAAATCAGTATCGGAAGAAATTGCCGGAATGGATACCTCGCTTGGCCATCTTGAAGAGGAGATTGAAACCATTCTTCTGGGCCTCCCCAACAAGCTGCATCCATCCGTTCCTGTCGGACGTTCTGCTGACGACAACCAGATCTTCAAGGAGCCGATATCTTTTCCCTACCATCTTGACTTTCCGCTCAAGAACCATCTTGAACTGGGCAAATCCCTTCGGATTCTTGATTTTGAACGGGGCGCAAAAGTTTGCGGAGCGGGATTTCCTGTCTATATCGGCAAAGGGGCTCGACTTGAACGTGCACTGATCAATTTCATGCTCGACTGCCATACCGAACGTCACGGCTATACAGAGGTCTTTCCGCCCTTTTTCGTCAATCAGGAGTCGCTCAGAGGAACCGGGCAGTGGCCAAAATTTGCCGATCAGGTTTACCACATGGAGGAGGATGATCTTTACGCCATACCAACAGCCGAGGTACCGATAACCAACCTGCACCGGGGAGAGATGCTGGATACAAAAACGCTCCCAATCTCCTATGCAGCCTATTCAGCCTGTTTCCGTCGCGAAGCGGGAAGTTACGGCAAAGATACCAGAGGATTCCTCAGGGTGCACCAGTTCAACAAGGTGGAAATGGTAAAGTTCACCCGACCGGAAGAGTCGTATGAGGCGCTTGAAACGATTCGAGAAAACGCTGAAGCAATTCTCACTGCGCTCAAAATCCCCTACCGGGTACTTTTACTCTGCAGCGGCGATATCAGCGCCAATGCAACGAAATGTTATGATATCGAGGTCTGGTCACCAGCCGAGCAGAAATATCTTGAAGCATCAAGCTGTTCAAACTTTGAAGATTACCAGGCCCGGCGCGCCAACATCCGTTTCAAGTCGGAGAGTAATGCAAAACCGGAGTTCGTCCACACCCTGAATGGCTCAGGCCTGGCAACCTCCCGCCTTATGGTCTCCCTGCTTGAGCACTACCAGACTGCGGAAGGCTCCATCATGGTGCCGGAGGTATTGCGGCACTATACCAGGTTTGACGAGATTACTCAGGCTGCTGAGTGAGCCGACAACGCCCTTCCTTCCAGAAACTCCCTGACCATACGGCTGACTTTTTCTACATCAATAAGAAAAGCGTCATGACCGTATGGTTCATCGAGATAGAGAATGCTTGATTTCGGTATAAACCGGGCAAGCTCCTCCTGCTCCTCTTTCGGATAAAGAATATCAGAATTGATCGAGAGGATTTCCACGGGGAGCTGAATCGAACGCAACACCTCTTCGTAACCAGCCCTGCCCCTCCCAAGATCATGCATATCCATCGCTTTGGTGAGAGTAATGTAGGTATTGGCATCAAAGCGCTCAACCAGTTTTCGGCCCTGATGATGCAGGTAACTTTCTGCCTTAAAGGTTGTGCCATGATGAAACTCCCGGCCAAAGCGTGCCTGAAAGTTTTCGAAGCTCCGGTAGGTGCACATGGCCATCATCCTTGCCGCAGCAAGTCCTTTTGCGGGAGGGTGACCATCGGCGTACCATCCATCATTCCAGTCACGATCGGCATAGATCGCCTGCCTCTGTGCTTCACTCTGCGCTATACACCATGCCGAGTGGCGTCCTGATGCGCCCATTGGCATCAAAGCCTGGACAACATCAGGATAGAGCGCACCCCACTCCAGAACCTGCATACCACCCAGAGAGGCGCCGACGGCCAGTTTGACACGGTCAATACCCAACCCGGCAAGCAAAAGACGCTGAACCTCAACCATATCCCTGATGGTGATCAGTGGAAAATCAGGGCCATAATGGCGACCGGTGAGAGGATTCAGAGAGGTTGGGCCTGTTGTACCATAACAACTGCCAAGCACATTGCTGCAGATGATAAAATCCTCACTCTCATCAAAAGCTCCCCCGGGCGAAAACATCCCTTCCCACCAACCGTCCGCATCAGCAGAACCCGTAAGAGCCTGACAAACAAGCACCACATTGTCTTTGCGGGCATTGAGCTTTCCCCATGTTCTATAGGCCACCCTTACAGAAGGAAGCAGAGCGCCAAGTTCAGTCTTAAAAGGTTCAGTTGAATCGAAATAGGCTGTTTTTTCGGAAATCATCCCGGTATATGCTCTCATACACTTCACCTCAGTTTTGCAAAAGCTTGTTCAAAATCAGCCTTAATATCATCAATATGCTCTATACCCGGTGAGACCCGGATCATATCGGCGGTAACTCCGGCAGATTCCTGTTCTGCCAGGGTAAGCTGTGAATGCGTCGTGGATGCAGGATGAATGACCAGCGTTTTGGCATCCCCAACATTGGCAAGATGGCTGGCAAGCTGGACACTGTCGATAAACCCAACGGCTTTTTCATATCCACCCTTGATACCGAAAGTCAGGACACATCCAAAGCCGTGATTCAGATATTTTTTAGCCAATTCATGGGTTGGGTGGCTCTCCAGCCCGGGATAGTTTACCCATTGAACCGCAGAGTGCTCGTTGAGCCAGCGGGCAAGCTCCATCGTATTGTCGGCATGTCGCTGAACCCGAAGTGAAAGCGTTTCAAGCCCCTGCAGCAACATGAAAGAGTTGAAAGGACTGATTGCAGGCCCGATATCACGCAGCCCCTCAACCCGAGCCTTGATAATAAATGCCAGATCGCCGAAAGTTTCATAAAATTTCATGCCATGATAACCGTCAGAAGGCTCACTGAGGAGAGGGAACTTTCCATTTCCCCAGTTAAAGGTTCCACCGTCAACAATAACACCGCCCATTGAAGTGCCGTGGCCTCCGATCCATTTTGTCGCTGATTCCACGATAATCGAAGCCCCATGCTCAAGAGGACGACAGAGAAAGCCGGAACAACCAAAAGTATTATCAACAATAAGGGGAATACCATGTTCAGCCGCAACAGCCGCTATCGCCTCAAAATCGGGTACATGAAAAGCGGGATTGCCTATCGATTCCAGATAGAGTGCTTTTGTATGCTCATCGATTGCCGTCCTGAACGCCTCAACATTACATCCTTCGACAAACTTAACACCAATACCGAGGCGACGGAATGCCACCTTGAACTGATTATAGGTACCGCCATAAAGATAACTGGAAGAAACGATATTATCCCCCGCCTCACAGAGCGTAGCTACGGCAATAAACTGAGCTGAATGGCCGCTCGCAACAGCAAGGGCTGCCCGGCCCCCTTCAAGCGCCGCAACGCGCTGTTCCAGCACATCGGTTGTCGGGTTCGTCATCCTTGTATAGATATTGCCGAACTCTTTCAGGGCAAAAAGATCAGCTCCATGCTTTGCACTGTCAAAAAGATAGGAGGTCGTCTGATAAATCGGAACCGCCCGTGACTTCGTTGTCGGATCAGGACGCTGACCGGCATGAACCTGAAGCGTCTCAAACCTGTGGGCCTGCGGTGTCTCACTCATAATGAACCATGGTTGAAAAATGCCGCCATCACTCCATAAGAATAGAGATAACCCATTAGTAAATAGCGGGTTAAAGAAAAAATATCTGAAGAGAGGTATGTAGCTGCAGAAGGGCATGCATACCATCATCATTCCCGGTCTTTATGCCGGGATGGAATTGGCACCGCTCATTAGAGCAATGACGGTTGCCAAGGCTTCTCAGGGCCAGTCCCTCCACCTTTCTGGATGATAGCTTGAAATCTTGAAAAGAACATTTAGTTCGATTAATCTACAACAGGGAATAGTATTTTACAAACTGCCTGAATGGCCAATGCATTTTAATTGTTTTTAATGATCACCCATGACCACAGCTCGAGAACTGGCATTACAAGTCCTGCAATCACTTGAAACCGGAAAACAGCAATCCGACACGCTCCTGCACCGATCGCTGCATCACTCCACACTAAACCGTGCAGATCGGGCACTCTCCACTGGACTGGTCAACGGCGTTCTGCGTTACCGCCTTCAGCTTGATTTTGTTATCGCCCAATTCTACCACCACAAGCTTGAAAAGGCGGCGCCGATCATGAAAAACATCCTTCGCCTTGGAGTTTATCAGATCCTCTTCCTCAACAAGGTACCCGACTGGGCAGCCGTCAACGAATGCGTGAAGCTTGCCAGAAAATACAAAGGTGAGCGAATGTCGAAACTGGTCAACGGCGTTCTGAGAAAAATAACTCCGGAAAGCGTCACCCTTGACGAGTGGCTGAAAGAAAAAAAAAATGAAGAGCAGCTCGCCGTAAAATATTCACACCCACAATGGCTCGTCGAACGCTGGAGCGCAGCATACGGCAACGAAAAAAGCGAGGCTCTCCTCTCCTATAACAACCAGTTTCCCTCCTTTGGATTCAGGATAAACCGACTGAAAAATTCAGCAGGACGTTTTTTTTCTGACCCGGCAATGGCCGCCGTGATGCATGAAGAGAGTGGTATTGACAATATCTTTCTCTCAAAAGATTTTAACGCTTTTGAACCCGCCGTGATCGACGGCCGCCTCACGGTTCAAAACCCGACACAGGCTCTTGCATGCCTGCTGTTGCACCCCGCTCCCGGCAGCAATGTCCTCGATTTGTGCGCAGCACCTGGCGGCAAAGCCACCTTCATGGCTGAACTGATGGAAAACAGAGGGCAGATTACCGCTGTTGATCGCTATGAACAGAAGCTTGAAAAAATAGAGTCTCATGCAGAGGCTCTTGGCATCACCATCATCAAAACCGTAATGGAGGATGCCCGAAGCTTTATGCCTGAAATCCATCCCGATGCCATTCTGCTCGATGCTCCCTGTACAGGTACCGGAGTACTTGGACGGCGAGCTGAACTTCGATGGAAACTGAACCCGGAAATGCTGCAGGAGCTTCTGGTTCTGCAGGCAGAGTTACTTGATCATGCCGCAGAACTGCTTGATGAAAATGGTATTCTGGTCTATGCTACCTGTTCCATCGAGCCCGAAGAAAACAACTTGCAAATTTATTCGTTTCTTCGCAGACATCCTGATTTTATTGCCGATCCCGTTGGTGAGCATCTCCCGGAACAATTCCGGCAAAGCAATGAGGGATGTGGAGCAATCCTCACACTCCCGGGCGAACACCCCGGTTTTGATGGTGGATTTTGCCAGCGGTTGCGTAAGGCAAAAGGCTGAAAGAGATGAACACGTTGCATCATGACTACCAAAACGTTCTTGAGAGCTTCCTGAACTATATGCTCATCGAGCGGAACTTTTCGGCAAACACCCGGGAGTCATACAGCAACGATCTCAAGCGCTACCTGATCTTCATGCAGCACCGTTCCAGGAGACTGGAGATGATAACAAAAGAGCATATCGAGGAGTTTATGGGAGAGTTGTACGACATAGGGCTCGAAGCAAGCTCAATAGCACGAAACATCTCTGCAATCCGATCCTTTCATAAATTTCTGGTTATCGAACGCACACTCAACACAAACCCGGCAGAGAACATCCATCAGCCAAAAAAGGCCCAGTACCTGCCGAGCGTTTTGACCGTTGATGAAACCATGCGCTTGCTGGCAGCCCCACAAAGCGTAAACCCACCCGGTAAATATGTGCTGCGCGACAAAGCGATGCTTGAACTCCTTTACGCAACAGGTGTCAGAGTCAGTGAACTCATTAACATCCGACAGCAGAGCCTTTATCTTGATGCAGGTTTTGTAAGGATTTTCGGCAAGGGGTCAAAGGAGAGGCTTGTCCCCGTCGGCACTTCCGCCATTGGATGGGTCACCCGATACCAGGCAGAACTCCGTATAGCCCTGGTACAGCGCAACTCCGATGACTACCTCTTTCTGAATGCACGCGGCATAAAGCTATCGCGCATGGCCCTCTTTACGATGGTGCAAAAGTATGCCGTCATGGCAGGGATTGAAAAAAATATCAGCCCGCACACCTTTCGACATACCTTTGCCACCCATCTTCTCGAAGGAGGGGCAGATCTTCGCGCAGTTCAGGAGATGCTCGGGCACCGCTCCATCGTCACCACACAAATCTACACACACATCGACCGCCTATTCATCAAAGAGGTACACAAGACCTTCCATCCGAGAGGATGAGAAATTCGTAGCTCAGTATCCCTTTGTCTCAATAATCAGCCTCTTCTTGTCATGGCTCTCCATCTCTATTTTCAGCGCTGAAAGGGTCATGTTCACATCAACAAGGAAAAAGATCAGCGAAAAACTCAGGCAGAGCATACTGAAAATAAAGACTGCCGACAGCAGCATCGGCAAATCGATATTGACCAGCGCACTGAGAAAAAGTAACATGATGAGCAATGAAGCCCCCAGGCAGGTCAAACAAGCCAGCAGAATAGAGATTCGGATATAACGCGCCCGCTTCCAGAGAATAGCAATCTCACGGTTTATTCTGAGGATATACTGCTCAGGATAGGATTCCAGATTATCAAGCAGCGACCGTGAACGATCAATAAGACGACCAAGTCGGTTGGTCATGGTTAAAAGCAAAAGACCGAGACCGGAGATAAGAATCATCGGACCGATTGCTGTTTGAAGAATAGGAACAAGCTCTTTGAACGAAGTAACTGACATAACATCCTTGTTGGTAACATAAAAAAACGATCGTCATCATCATCTCTGCAGCCGATTGGCCATCGATAACCATCTCTTATAAAACATTGTGAAAATAGCAATTAAAACAAAACCTGCAACCTGTGGGGTGATCATTTTTACATAATCGAAACAATCCGCAGGAGCAGCTTGACCGACACACTCACGGGCCAAATGCAACAATATCACCAGGCTTCGGAATTGAAGCCTTCAGGCCAAGGCGTTCTTCCAGAGCATTGCGAAAAATTGATTTAGCCGGTTGGTCACCATGCACAACAAAAACTTCTGGTTTATTGGTAAAACCGCCCATCCAGCGAAGCAGGTCATTCTGATCGCCATGCGCCGATAAACCACCAATAGTGTGAACAGTGGCCCTGACAGGGTAACGCCTGCCCAGAATAACCACCTCACTCTCTCCATCGACAAGCGCCCTGCCGAGTGTTCCTTCTGCCTGAAAACCGGTCATGAGCAAACAGCACTCCGGACGCTGTATGTGATGCTTCAGATGATGCAAAATCCTTCCTCCATTGCACATCCCGCTCCCGGCAATGATGATGGCGCCACTTTTAACACCATTGATCGCCTGCGATTGCTCAACCGTGGGAGTAAAATGAAGGTTGTTCAGATGAGGCATCATCTTCGTGTCATGACGAAAAGCAAGCGCATCCTCATCATGAAGTTCGGGATAGTCCCAGTAAATACGGCTCGCTTCGATAGCCATCGGACTGTCAAGATAAACCTGCCAGCGCTCAAGCCCCCACTCTTCAAAATAGCGTCCAAAGAGATAGAGCAGCTCCTGGCTTCTGCCAATCGAAAAGGCCGGAATAATAATATTCCCATGTTTTGTACTGGCCGAGCGGATAATCTCCCCTATTTCTGCAAGGGTCTGCTCAAGCGCCCGATGCAACCGATCACCATAGGTACTCTCCAGGATGACCATATCAGCCTGGCCTATCGTTTCGGGATCATTGAGAATCGGAGAGCCATACTGCCCTACATCACCACTGAAGACCAGTTTCCTTGCCACGCCATCTTCCTCCAGCCAAAGCTCAACAAGAGCCGAACCGAGAATATGTCCGGCATCGCTGAAGCGAATGGTGATTCCCGGAAGAATTTCCCGCTTTGCATGGTAAGGCAGGCCCGTCAGGGTATTGAGCGCCCTCAATGCATCTTCACGGGTATAGAGGGGCTCTGCATGACGATCACGCCGCGTTAAAGGATGCTTCCTGCGAAACTCCGCATCCCGCTCGGCAAGAGAGGCCGAATCGAGCAGCAGTACCCTGCAAAGATCAACTGTCGCATGCTGCGTGTAAACCACGCCTCTGAATCCCTGCTTGACGAGATAGGGCAGACGTCCCGAATGATCGATATGACCATGACTCAGAACCACGGCATCAATCGAAGAAGGAGCAAAAGGAAAGGGCTCCTTGTTGAGGAGCTCCTCTGCAGGCGCCCCCTGTATAAGACCGCAATCCAGAAGAACCGTATATTCACCCACTCTAAGAATATGGCACGAACCGGTCACTCTCTCTGTTGCGCCATAAAATTGAATTTCCATAATTTTCCACCCCAGATATCCAGCAAGAACGACTTCAGAATTGAACAAAAAAAAGCGGGGAAAAAATTCCCCGCCTGAAAAAAACAGAAAGCAAGGATTAACCCTTACGCTTCTTTTTGTTACCGGTAAAGAATGCGGTCTCTTTTCCTGCCGGTTTAAAGGGCTTTTTAAAACTCTTTTTGGGAGCGTAGGCAGACTCACGCTCCTGGTCATCCATTTTGCTCAACCGCAATTGACGACCACAAACCCGGACTGTTCTCAATTCATGAAAAACGTTATCCGGCATACCCTGGGGCAGTTCAACCGTGCTGTAGCCCTCATTAATTGAAATATGACCAACCGATTCAGGATCAAGACCAACTTCATTCAGGATAGCTCCAAGAATATTGCCCGCTTTCACACCATGCTCACTGCCAACTTCAAGACGATAGCGTTCTTTGCCTTCATCACCATAGGTTTCACCCTTGGTTCTCTTTTTAACCGGTCCACGATCCCTGTCAGAACTGCGGCCTCTGTCTGTGCTGCGTTCTCTGTCAGAACCACGATCCCTGCCTGATCCTTCCCGCTCTTCATAAGAACGCGATTTTTCAGGCTTGTTGGATAAAAGAAGCGGTGTCTCTCCCTGAACCATCGAAGCAAGCGCTGCTGCAGCCTCAATTGCCGAAACGTCATGCTCATGACAGTACTGCTCGATAAGCTTGGTAAAGAATCCAAGATCTTCAGCGGCAATGGTATCGGTAATCCGCTGGTTAAACTTTGCTATCCTCTTGTTGTTGATAACCTCTGTCGTCGGAAGCTCCATCAGCTCAATACGACTGTGTGTTGCCCTTTCAATAGAGTAGAGCATATTTTTCTCTCTCGGAGAGACAAACAGAATGGCATCACCGGCGCGACCTGCACGACCGGTTCGTCCAATGCGGTGCACATAGGATTCTGTATCGGAAGGAATATCGTAATTGATCACATGGCTGATGCGCTCAACATCAAGGCCTCGCGCCGCAACATCGGTGGCAATAACAATGCTCAACGCTCCGTTCTTCAGTTGGTCAACCGTACGCTCACGCTGATTCTGGGGCATATCGCCATTAAGAGCTGCCGCGCCATATCCCCTGGCCTGAAGCTTTTCAGCCAGCTCAAGTGTCATGGTTTTCGTGCGTACAAAAATAAGCATGCCATCAAACGGCTCAACTTCAAGGATTCTGGTCAGAATGTCAATCTTGTGACTTCCGCCGACAATCCAGTAACGCTGACGAATGGTATCAACGGTTGTCGTTTTTGTCTGTATGGTGACTTCCGCAGGATTATGCAGATACTTTTGCGCAATACGGCGAATAACCGGCGGCATGGTTGCCGAAAAAAGAGCAACCTGACGACCTTTTGGTGTCTGATCAAGGATCCACTCAACATCGTCAATAAATCCCATGCGGAGCATTTCATCGGCTTCGTCCAGTACCAGACATTTCAGCGAAGCAAGATTGAGCGAACCACGACGCATATGATCCATAACTCGACCAGGTGTACCGACAACAATATGCACACCACGTCTCAGCATGCGAAGCTGAATTCCGTAGTCCTGTCCCCCGTAAATCGGGACAACATGAAAACCCTTGAGATGTTCAGCATAACGCTGAAACGCCTCGGCAACCTGAATGGCAAGCTCTCTTGTAGGAGCCAGCACAAGGGCCTGGGGTTCAGCATGTTCAAGATCAATATTGGAGAGAATTGGCAGGGCAAAAGCGGCAGTTTTTCCTGTACCGGTCTGTGCCTGGCCAAGGACGTCACGTCCTTCAAGAATCAGTGGGATGGTCTGGGCCTGAATTGGAGTAGGGTTCTCATACCCGACATCGGCAAGTGCCCTCATTAATGGTTCTGCAAGCTGCAGGCCGAGAAAATCCATCGGCAATAATTGCTGTTCTTTCATTGTGTTTTTCTGTTCCGAAACATTGATAAAAAAGAGCCTCGTACGAGGCGGGAGTGGCAGCAATGCAGGAAAGAAAAAAATGAAGAAGAGTTCTCATCAACCGAAAACATTCTGGAAACTTCAGACAATGCTGAGTACCATCGTATCGTCACAAACGCCGGAAATGATCAGTCAACACGACCACTAAATTTCCCTGCGTCCTTTCTTAGCATATTCACCACGTATTAAAAACGTCGTATAGTACGATTTTATTTTACCAAAGACGAATTTATTCTTTAAAGCCAGAAAAGCCCCCCTCTCCGCTCCGCTATTTATCTGCATACTTTTTAAAACAATAACCATGCGCCTCCCGCTTTCCCTGAAAAAGAGTACCAAAAAAGATGCCTTCCAAAACCAGATCACCAGCTTTGTTAAACGTGAAAAATCCATCAAGATCAACATCAACCGGCTTTCTATTCCCGCCATCCATGACAAAAACAATTGTCCGTTTCTTGAGATCATATACATAATGACCCCAATAATCCTTGTACGTCTCAAAAGGGTGAACTGTTACAGAAAAAGTACGATTGGCGGAAAAGACAAGTTCCTGAATCTCCCCTTCGCTCTCTCGCCAAAACCCGGTAAAGGGATTTCTCTGTTTAGAGAGCATTTCCGAGGGAAGAATGGCATCAGGCATCTCCGGAAAACGCATTCTGAGGCGGGTCACATAATCCGGACTATCAATGCAGTTGGGATTATCCGGCTCTGTACAGGGTATTTCAGCAATCCTCCATACTCCGTTTTTTTTATGGAAAATCGCAATAAAATCCTCATATCGACCCACCCCATCTTTTGAGCGAGGAAGCGTATGCACCCATGCCCAACCACTGCTCAGCTTCATCTCCCTGACCACAAAGAGCACATCAAGCTGATGCAACTCCAGAACCTTTCGGCGCATAAGATCAAGCAACATCCTGCGCTCCGGACTGCCAGCCTTCGGAGTATAAGCTCTCATGGCAGCCTCGGAAACTGCTCCAAAAAAAACTTGCCCTGCAAGTAAAAAAAGTATGCACAGGAAACGCAGACGACGTATCACCATAACTATCATAATCAAAATATTCTTCTATTGAGGGCATGAGCAACATCCTGCTCCCGCCTGCCGCAATCAAAATCTCCCGCCACAAAAAAAATATCCAAAACAAACCTCACAACCCAGACAACATGACGCACCTTCCCTTCATAAATAATAGCGTTTCTTTATCAAGAGAGAAACCGGAGAGCACGATGCCGTTAACTTTTTTATTACCTTTAGGCTCATTACACAGAAAGATTAAGAATATGAACAGATCCACACTCTCTTTCTATACCCTGCTCTCCCCATTGCTTGTCAGTACAGCAAAACGATTCAGCACGTTGCACCCAAAGCTCAGGACATTTTTCAGCGTAAGAAGAGAATTATTCGAAGAGCTGAAAAAACAAACAGATACAATAACCCCATCATCCTTCCGGTTATGGGTCCATGCAGCTTCGGTCGGAGAATTTGAACAGGCTCGTCCAATAATAGCCGCACTGAAAGAGAGGCATCCGGAAATCACCCTTTTTGTCTCCTTTCTTTCCGATTCCGGCTACAATGCCCGAAAAAATTTCCACGATGCCGCTGCGGTCTTCTACCTTCCAGCCGACACCCCCGATAATGCAAGCAAGCTGCTCTCACTCATCAAGCCAGATCTCCTGCTTCTCATGCGCTACGATTTCTGGCCGAACCATCTCCTTGAAGCAAAAAACAGAGGTGTAAAACTGATCCTTGCCGCTGCAGTACTCCAGAAGGAGAGCCCCTACTTTAAACCCATACTGAAAGGCTTTTACGAGAGCATTTTTCACCTCTTCGACCGCATTTTTACGGTATCAGAAGAAGATACAACGGCTTTCAGAACAATATTTAATTGCAAACAAACAGAAACCGCAGGCGACCCAAGGTTCGATCAGGTCTTTCTGCGGAGCCAGAACTGCGGAAAGGTTGCTCACCTGAAACCGCTCTTTGAAAACCGTACGGTACTGGTTGCCGGAAGTGTCTGGGATAAAGATGAGCAGGTGCTGCTGCCCGCATGGCTGGAACTTGAAAAAAGAGCGTCACTTGTTCTTGTGCCTCATGAGGTGAACCCCGAAAACATGAAGCGGCTTTACAACGATCTGCAGCAGCGCTCACTTGATTTTATGCCAATATCTGCCCTGAACGCAACATTCAACCCCGAAAAGCAGATCCTCGTTATCGATCAGACAGGCTATCTTGCAGAACTCTACTCCATCGCATCAATAGCCTATGTAGGAGGAGGGTTCGGTATCAATGTCCATAACACCCTCGAACCAGCAGTCCACGGCATTCCGGTACTCTTCGGCCCTCACTGCCACAACTCCCCCGAAGCAGAAGGCCTTGCTGCAGCAGGCGGAGCTGTAATCATTCACGATCAGAAGGAGCTTGGCACCGCACTCAAAGAGTTCACAACCGACACCGCAACAAGAAAAAAGAGCGGATTGAATGCCACCTCATTTGTTCACAGAAGCATCGGTGCCACGGCAGCAATAACAGCATCTATTGAACATTACTATGAAGAAAAAACAACCGGCTGAAGCTGAACCTGTCGGGGGACAGAAGTCGCCCGAAATATCCCCTGCACATTTCAAAAGATGATCCACCACACGCCAACCCCTGCAGCCTCCATTCCGGAAAACACTATGCAGATTCTTCACCTGATTCCATGTATCAGGCCAGCGCATTTTGTGGCGATGGTATTTCTTTGCCACCACTCTTTACCAACTTCACAAAGGAAACAGCTCAAACACTGCTCTCGCTGTAACTAAATGCAAATAAATGAAATAATGCTAATAAAAGGCACTGATAATCCTGAAAAAAGATCAGGAAATACTGAATAAAAGAGACAGGGTATTTTAGTAATGCATTGATAATTTTTGTAAGTTTTGCCCATCCTCCCTCTTCTCAAAAAAAAATTATCCGACATGGCGCGTATTGCAAAAAAGCTGACCGATCTCATCGGCAACACACCTCTTCTTGAGCTTGAAAATTTCAATCGCGAACATCATACCGAGGCAACAATTATTGCCAAACTCGAATACTTCAACCCCGGAGGCAGTATCAAGGATCGCGTTGGTTTTTCAATGATCGAGGAGGCCGAAAAACAGGGGCTGATCAACAAAGAGAGTATCATCATTGAGCCAACAAGCGGCAATACCGGCATTGCACTTGCCTATATTGCTGCAGCCAAGGGATACCGGTTAATACTCACCATGCCTGAAACCATGAGTATCGAACGCCAGAAACTCCTCACAGCGCTCGGAGCTGACCTGGTATTGACACCAGGGTCGGAAGAGATGCCCGGCGCAATAAGAAAAGCCAATGAACTGCGCATGGTTTATCCGAATTCAATTGTCCTGCAACAATTCAGAAACCCCGCAAATCCGGAAATCCACCGCACAACAACCGCCATAGAGATATGGAACGATACCGATGGAGAGATCGATTTCTTTGTCAGTGGCGTTGGCACCGGCGGCACCATTACCGGTGTTGGAGAGGTACTCAAACAACGCAACCCCGGGATAAAAATTGTCGCCGTCGAACCATTTAATTCACAGGTTATCGCTGGCAGCAAACCTGGTCTGCACAAAATTCAGGGCATCGGCGCCGGCTTTCTTCCCGAAATCCTGAATAAAGAGGTTATTGATGAAATAATACCGGTAAAAGATGAAGATGCCCTGCGCACCGGTCGTGAACTTGCCCGGATAGAGGGACTTCTTGTCGGTATATCATCCGGGGCAGCCGTATATGCGGCACTTCAACTTGCACAACGCAACGAGAACAGGGGAAAACGTATTGTCGTCATTCTGCCCGATACCGGCGAACGTTATCTCTCAACACTGCTCTACCAGTTTGAAAATGAATCAACGCAGATGTAAAAAAACAAACAGCCCCCTCAAAAAAAGAGGCATTGAACTTGTAATACCAACCACCAGTTATGGAGAGAAGAGTAACACGTTATCACCATTGTCAGAAAAAGGGTTGCCTCTGCAACTGAAACACCGTGATCAAACAGAAGATCAAACAAGCATATTGATGCAAAAAAGAGTAAACCTGATTGTTACGGGAGCCGTACAGGGTGTCGGATTCAGAATGTTCATCGACCGGAAGGCAAACGAGCTGAAGCTGGTCGGGTGGGTAAGAAATCGTTTCGACGGCACCGTTGAAATTGAAGCGCAAGGCCCGGAAAACGCAATAGAAGAGCTGCTCCCTCAGGCACAAAGAGGGCCATCACGCTCCATGGTAACCGCAATCAGAAAAGAAGAAAAAGAGCCGGACAGCACTCTTGAGCGATTCAATATCATCATGTAGAGGAGATATAACGACTTCTCTCAGACTTTCTTGACAAATTCCGACTTCAACTGCATCGCTCCAAACCCCTCGATCTTGCAGTCGATATCATGGTCACCCTCGACAAGGCGAATGTTCCTCACCTTCGTACCACCCTTGAGCGCCGATGACGAGCCCTTGACCTTGAGATCCTTGATCACCGTCACAGAATCACCATCCTGCAATATCGTACCATTCGCATCCTTCCAGACGCGGGCCTTTGCCGACGCCGGAACTGGCGAATTGCTCCACTCATGAGCACACTCAGGGCAGGTCAGGAGGGTACCAACCTCATAGGTGTATTCCGAGTTGCATTTCGGGCAATTTGGCAAGTCGCTCATAATGATCCTTTTTCAAGATTTTCCGGCAAAAACTTTTGCGACATAATAATATTTTTTTTGACAGATAAAACCCGGAAAAGCCTCCTGCATTTTGCCACGCTGTACTCAATCGCCCAATTCAATGCAACAGAAGAGAGCAGAACCCAGCCCTGACAACAGCTTCCAGCACGGCATGCTGCTCTCTTCAGCACCCCTGACTCCCCAATTTGCTGAAACGCCCTCAGTATTTCATGATATACTGTGACTTCGGGTCATGCAGAATGCTTATCCACGACCCGTAAGTGGGATTGGGCAACATAAACCATTTCCTGCCCCAGTTGTTCGTGTTATCACCAACCAGACGATCACGTTCCTGGGGAGTGATACCGGATTTCACGCCAGCCAGAAAATCACCAAGATCATCCCCGAACAGCATCACGATCCGGTATTTTTTCGAAATATACTCCCTCCTGCTCTTCTTCTCGGAAGTCCAGCCAGCCTCTTCACCGAGTAACAGGAGATCTTCAGGCAGAACACCCCCCACACCGACCTTCGCAAGATTTTCTATCGTACCGGCTTCCTGGCAATATTCCGCTCCCGGAGTACCACCCTTTTTGCACTCCCGGTTGGAGATAAAGATAACCTTGACATTTTTGCCTCTCATTGCATTGATGAACTCAACCGCGCCGGGAACAGCCGGTGCATCTTTCAGTGCAACCCACTCATTCCATGTTACAAGGCTCCATTCACCACCTTCAAGAACCAGCTTCCCCATATACCTCGAATTATCCAGAACCGTTTCATCAATATCCATGACAATAGCTGGGGGTAATGAAGAACAGTCACCAACCTGTTCTTTGGCTGCCGTCCATGTGCGATCGTCAAGAGCGGCATCAATATTCTTCAACGCCGTATTGTAAGCCTGTATGGTGTTGGCTTTATACTCCGAAGCAGACTGCATCCACAGAAGGCTGTTGAAATTATTGTTGGCCGTTGATGCACAGCCGCTCGAAAGCAGCAGCAACAGAATGGCACCAATCGATCTGAAGAAATTGTTCATGGCAAGCACCTCCTGAATATTGAATTGATTCGGATACCAACAAGCCTGATACAGCAAACGAAATAAATATTATGGGCGTGTCCAAATCTGCCGGGCAGCATAATCCTCAAGCTTGAGCGCCATGGAGAACAGCTCGATCTTGTCAGGTACCACCTCGATCATCTTTCCAAACCAGTGCTCAGCCCACGCCTGAGGACGTCCGAAAAGACCGAACGCCTCCTCAAATCCGGGATCATCCTTCCTGAGAAGCCTCGCATGACCGCTTATCTGCAGGCCGGTGATATCGTGTATGTTGTCGGAAAATTCGGATGCAGGATCAAAAATGCCCACGCTGACATTGGGGTTCAGCTTGATGTTGCCAAGCTTGAGGCCCGGTTCGCCAGCCATGTAGAGGGTGAACCCTTTCGAGCGAAACAGGATGGGAGTGGAACGCGGCTCGTTGTCCCGGCTGGTCGAAAGCACGCAAAGCTGACGCGAGGCAAGAAACTTCAGAATACGCTCCTCAAGCTCACCGGAAGCAAGCTGCCTCGACACCTTTTTCGTAAAGATATCAGGTACATCCGGCTTCTCCTGTTCACTCATGACCTCCCCCTTTTCACTATATTACAGAAAACCATTTTACTCAAAGATCAACAAATTCCACCACTCTCTGCAACGATTTTTTCTAAGAATTTTCAAATGATTGAGCATCGGTTCCTGCAACCGGAATGAGATAATTTTCATCATTGACTTCACTCCTGAATTCCGGAATCGCTCTTTCCCCGTTTTTCACAGCTATCCTCTTCTTTTCTGTTCATACTCAGGAAAAATAGACATGTTCAAAAACCGCTGAATCCTCGTTCCAGATCACCAGCATATTTGTCACGGTGTATTGTTTCAGATGGCGCCTCAACACTTTGAAAAATTTATAGTTCGATTTCAATCACTCCTCAGTTGGCACGCTCAAGCCGTCAGGATTTTTCAATGACTGTTTCTCTTCGGAAGCCAGACGGCGTTCGACCTTCTTCACGTCTTCGGCGGGGGGCAGGGATTCCGGACAGATACCCCGTCCAAGTAGGGTATTCCGAACTGCCTTGTTGTTGGTGATGTGTTCGTTGGAAATGCCGCCTTCACTTTTCATCCCATGTTCGCGTGCATTGAAGATGGTGATTTCGGTGGCGAAGTCTTTGGCTTTCAGAATGATGGTTGGTGCAAAGTCAGCCAGCGGACGTTTATCCGGTACATTCCACTCGGCCTTCATTGCCTGTGTACTTTTGCCAAAAAGTACTTGATCGCCCTTGCTGCGGATCACAGCGAAATTCTCGGCACTTCCGGTCTGGGCAAAAGCGATTTCCTGCTTTCGTGAATCGCCATTCTGGGCTATGAGATAGCAGGCATAGCGTGTCAGCATGATGTCTGGAACCTCCTTGGTAGCTCCCTTTGGCATCTGGATCGTTTTGCCGACGTCGGCAAAATGATCTGACACCTTATGGCCGGAAAGTTCGCAAGCAGTTTTTGCTTTGGATACAACACCGACAAAGTTGTCCCACTTGCTATAGCCAAGCAAATACTGAAGATCGCGGGCCAGCCAATATTCTACTCCTCCTTCGACCTTCCGGGCGTGCGCCTCAAACGTTGTCGTAAGTGTCTGGATCAGTTCGGTTTTCATTGCTTCAAGAATTTGAGATGTTACCGGCAATTGTTATTAAACCTTCGTGCAGTAAGTCTCTCCATCGGTAGTTGTAAAGAAATCCTTTACAACTGAAAAGCACCAATATTTGCACTCCTGACGAACTGTTAAGCATTGCTGAACAGTTGCCTGGCACCTTCAGATTGAACCTGTAAGAATTCCTTACAAGTACCGGTGGGTGATTCCTTACGAAAATTCCTGATCGAGACGTTCCTTGAGAAACATTTTCAAAAGCGACTGATAGGGTACATCACGCTCATTGGCAAGTATCTTCAGATGATTGAGCATCGGTTCCGGCAACCGGAGTGAAATGGTTTTCATGGTTGGCTTCAGATTCGGAAACAGTGCCTTGCCAGCCTTGTTCCAATCCACGAACTCAGTTGAATCATGCGTTGACCAGAACTCCTGCTCCTCCGCTTCACTCCTGAATTCCGGAATCGCTGTTTTCCCGTTTTTCATAAATATCCTGTTCTTTTCTGTTCATACTGCGTGCTGAAATAACCCTGATCTGATCTTTACGAACAGTAAACACCAGAAAAAGAGGTTTGACCCGCTCCGTTTTACCCAATGCAAAAAACCTCTTTTCCATGCCAGAGTGTTTTTTATCATCAGCCACAATCAATGGCTGATTGAAAAAAATCTCTTCACATTCAGACATTGATACCCGATGTTTTTCCCAGTTCTTGGTCGAATTTCCCTTGTCCCACTGAAATCCCGAGATACCTTCAAAAATGGCCATAGAAAATTTGTATATTTTTGCAATATACGGAACACTGTGAATTCAGCAAAGCGCTTGAGTCAGATATCAAGCCAAGTCAACTCTCCAAAATTTGCGCCACATTGCAGGCTATCGTTGCCTCCAATTCGCGAGCCTGTGCATTCAGGAGTTCCAGTTCCTCGTTCAGCGTTTCGAGCTGCGCCTTGAAGTCCTCGTCGCTCACGGCTTCACCGGCGGCCACGCCCACATAGCGTCCGGGATTGAGCGACCAGCCTTGCGCCTCAATTTCCTTGAGGGTGGCGGCTTTGCGGAGGCCGGGGATGTCGCGATAGGCTGCAGAACTGGCATCATCAGCATCGCTCCCGTAGGAGGCTGGAGACTCTGCGGCAATAGAGAGCACCGTAGCGAAAACCTCTTCAATCTTCGCACGGTCGTCATCACCACCCCCATAAGAGAGAGGATACTCTGCGGCAAATGATGAGTTATTTTATTCGGAGCGGCAACAAAGAGTACTATTTATACGTCAAAAAGCTGCATTGCATGTATAGCATAAAATAAATCCATGATGCCTGAAGTAATAACAATCGTTATTCATTCAAACAAAAAAACTGCCGAGTGATATGAACAATTGTTATTACTTTAAACGAGAGCGAACCGAAAGACGAAATGAACAATTGTTATTGCTTTTGAATATAAAGAAAGCATACAGAATATCATCAATCCCGCCAGACAGATGTCGGAAAAAGCAGTTAAAATCATAAAATATAAGGTGATAACGAAAACGGCGCATCACAATTTTCACTCTTGTATTATTAAACTTCTTCAAGTACATTAGGTGCGCATGTTTATTTTCAAATTATTGAAAAAAGCGTCTCTTTATCGGCAAGTATTGCATACTTACAATGCAGTACTTATTTGTGTCAGCACATAATGATCCGATGATTGTAGTACAAACTCGTTCTTCTTTTGTCGAAGACACATACAAGTAAGGCGTTGCACACGGCTCACCATTAAGAGAGGAGAGGTGTTGTTGCCTCTTCAGGAATGTTGGCTTGTGTGTTTTGAACGCAATAACTGACAACGCATCTTTTTTTTCTTCCCAAACGCCACTGCAGCAGAGTTCAGTAACGGTTGTAAGTACTGCACAATTTTGCAACAACGTAGAATCGGGAGCTGACGGCACAGCATTCATCGGTAATGTGTGTACGGTCAAGAACTCTTGTTTCGGATTGGGCTTTCGGATTGGGCGACTGATGCGCCGAAAAATCAAAACATATTTTATAACTCAGTAACTATCAGCAAGGAGACTTTTGCATGAATCATGGCACCGAGTTCAGCCGAAGGGATTTCATCAAAATATCTTCACTTTTTCTTGCCGGATCAGCCGCACTCTCTACATTGCCAAGTGGCATCGTATCGGGATTGGGCAGCAATCCAATGAATGGAAAAGGTGAAAAAATCGTTTACTCGTTCTGCGAGCACTGTTTCTGGCGTTGCGGCGTAGCCGTGCATGTCAGTGACGGCAGAGTCACCAAAATCACCGGTTCGGAATACCACCCACTGAGCAATGGAAAGCTCTGTCCACGAGGCACAGGCGGAACAGGGCTTCTCTACGATCCTGACCGATTGGCTCATCCGTTGATTCGTGAACGTAAAGGGGGAAAGCAGTATTACCGGAAAGCCACCTGGGATGAGGCTATAACGGCTGTGGCCGGTGGACTGTACAAGATTCATGAGCAGCATGGCCCAAGCGCTATTGCCATGCTGCATCACGGTTTTGGCGTCTCGTTTTTCAAGAAGATGTTCTCGGAAATTGGCGTCAATAAAATTGCCAAGCCCTCATACGACCTGTGCTGTGGGCCTGCAAGACAGGCTACGGTATTGACATATGGTTACCCGAGTGACACACCGGAAGGGTTCGATATCATGAACAGCAAATACATGCTCTTCTTTGGCACGCATTTCGGTGAAAACATGCACAACACTGCTGTCCAGGAGATTTCAGAAGGGATACGGCGTGGTGCAAAGATTGTGGTTTTCGATCCCCGATTCTCGACACTGGCAGGAAAGGCTGAACATTGGCTGCCCATCAAGCCAGCCACTGATATTGCCATGATGCAGGCGCTCATGAATGTGCTGATCAGCGAAAACCTGTACGACAAAGAGTTTGTTGAACAGCATACCGTCGGGTTTGCGGAGCTTTGGGAAGAGGTGAAGGAGATGACACCGGAAAAAGCGGCCACAATAACCGACATATCCGCTGATTCCATCAGAACGGTTGCACGGGAATTTGCCTTCCATGCTCCTGCAGCCTTTGTGCACACTGGCCGGCGAACCAATTGGTACGGTGATGCCATGCAGCGCATCAGGGCTATCCAGATTCTTAACGCTCTGGTCGGAAACTTCAAGATGCCTGGAGGCGTCGTTGCCTTCGAAAAATATCCGCTGCCACAACCTCCGCCAGCACATGAACACCCTGCCTACGAAAAAGAGGTTCACAGCAAATATCCCTTTTTCCCGAAGGACGAACCGTCCAATACTATTGCCTCTCATGAAATTGTCCAGCAGGCTATTACCGGAGAGGTCAAGGCGCTCTTCATCTATGGGGTCAATCTCCCTGAAACCATGACTCTTGGTCGGCAAACCGCACTTGAGGCACTGCAGAAGGTCGATTTTTCAGTTGCCGTTGATGTTTTGCCTGCAGAGGTGACCGGTTACGTTGATGTGGTGCTTCCAGAGTGTACATACCTGGAGCGATATGACGATCTCGACAATGGCCGAGCATTCCGGACACCGTTTGTCGCGCTGAGGCAGCCGGCTGTTGCGCCCATGTTCGAATCGAAACCGGGAAATGAAATCGCCAGAATGATTACCGACAAGTGGGGCATCCATGGTGTATTTGCTCCGACGGTGGAGGCCGGGCTCGACAAGAAGCTCAAACTTGCAGGCAGTTCGCTTGAAGAGATCAAAAAAAGAGGCGTTCTGGTCATGCCGGCAACCGATCTTTATCGTAAACCCGGAGAACCGCTCAACCTGAACACACCGAGTGGAAAAGTGGAACTTGCATCAGCACAGCTCAAGGCTGGCGGATTCGATGCTGTTCCAAAATATACCAAACACCCTGAAGCGCCGGCTGGTTATTACCGCATGTTAACCGGACGAAAACCAATGCTGACCTTCGGACGCACGGCAAACAACCGGTTTCTCGGTGACCTGGCCACGGCACAGGAGAATGAGGTATGGGTCAATACAACAGTTGCATCGAAGCATCAGTTATCTCACGGCGAGTATGTTCATTTAAAAAATCAGGCGGGTATCGTTTCGGAGTTTCCGATCAAGGTCAAGGTGACCCAGCGTATCCGTACTGATGCGGTCTATATGGTGCATGGCTTCGGCCACAATGCAAAAGAGCTCAAGTGGGCTTATAAAAGAGGTGCATCTCACAATCAGTTGATCTCAAAAACAGACATTGATCCTGCCATGGGTGCTGTTGGCTTTCAGAACAATTTTGTGACATTTGTCAAGGAGATTTAAACGGTGAGCAATAAAAAGAACTACGGCATGATTATCGACACCCGTGTCTGCGTCGGCTGTTCAGCATGCGTCTATGCCTGCAGGGCAGAAAACGCTGTTCCTGAAGGCTACTGCCGTGACTGGGTCGTACAGGATACCTCGGGAAACTTCCCTCTCCTCTCTATGGAGAACCGCTCGGAGCGCTGTCAGCACTGCGATAATGCTCCATGCGTCACCTACTGCCCGACCGGAGCGTCGCACTACGATGAAAACGGAACCGTACAGATCAACCGTTCGCGCTGTACCGGTTGTAAAGCCTGCATGGCAGCCTGTCCATACGATGCCCGCTACGTGCACCCCGATGGATTCATTGACAAGTGCACACTCTGCAAACACCGTATCGAAAAAGGGTTGAAGACCGCCTGTGTCTCCATCTGCCCGACAGGAAGCCTGCACCTGGTCGATTTCGACAATATGACCCCTGAAGAGAAAGCCATGCTCAACGGCAAAGAGGTCTACCGACAGAAGGAACATGCAGGTACCGAACCGAAACTCTACTGGATTTCCGCAAGAAACAAACCCGGAGCGTAATTATGATTGATGGAATACATGAACTCGTTTCAACAAAAATGAATCCGAATGTCCTGCCGCACCTGCACATCTGGGAGTGGCACATTCCGCTCTACCTCTTTCTTGGAGGCATAGCCGGTGGTCTGCTGGTGATCACTTCAGTAATGATTGTCATGCGGCGTCACTTCGGCATCGGACCGAAAGACGAAGGTGATGGCTGCCCGTGTACTGCCGTCAGAATCGGTGCTATCCTCTCCCCGCTTCTCCTTGGCATCGGGATGCTTTTCCTGTTTCTTGATTTAACCCACAAGCTCTATGTATGGGCATTTTACACCACTATTCAGCCAACCTCACCAATGTCGGCTGGTAGCTGGATTCTCGTTGCCTTCTTTCCGCTGGCAGTGCTGCAAGCGATGGTTGTCAATCGTAAATACCTTAATACACTGAACATTGAGCTGCTCGACAAGTTGATCAAGTGGACAGATGACCACCTCCTCAAAGTTGCCCTGCTCAATGCCCACATCGGCGTCGGAATCGGTATCTATACCGGCATCCTGCTCTCCTTCTTCTCTGCACGGCCACTCTGGTCGAGTTCTATCCTCGGCATGCTCTTTCTGGTTTCAGGTATTTCGAGCGCATCAGCCCTCCTGTTGTTGTTCGCGCCAAAAGACGAGAAACACATTTACAGCCGAATAGACGCCAATGCCATCTGGATAGAGCTGGTCATCGTTGGTCTGTTCGTCCTTGGCGGCATCACCGGAACGGCAAACACACACGGCGCCATGATGCACCTTATCGTCGGCGACCAACTGATGGCAGGTATGTCTTATATGTACTGGTTCTGGGGAGTTTTCATTGCTGCAGGCCTGCTCCTTCCCCTCTTGATTGAATTTCTTGAAAATGCAGGATTCCACCTCCACCTTCCTCCGATTGCCCCTGTACTGGTGCTCATCGGTGGGCTTGTGCTCAGGTTCCTGATCGTTTTTGCCGGACAGACCTATCACACCTTCATGTAGGTCATCTCTCTGAAAAACCTCTCTTGAAAACCACCCCGTCATCTGCTGCGGGGTGGTTTTTTTACGTTCCAACACCCTCAGATATATTTTCATAAAGCCTTCAAAACTCTTTTCCCCTGATTATGTATATTGACCGTACCTGTTTCAATGACCCTTAACCTCATGACACCATGGTAGCCAGAATTCAGACCCTCTATCTTTTTCTTGTTGCTCTGCTCGCCGGAGCAAGCATGATGTTCCCCTTCTGGAGCTTCACCACCCCGACACTTTATGTTATCACGGATTTCACCCCTTTCCCCGAAGCGGGAATCATGCAAGTCACCAGCAGCTATGCCGCAGGAATCTTCTCTCCACTGACCGCTCTCGTCTCTCTTGCAGCTATCTTTCTCTATAAAAAAAGAGAGCTTCAGAAAAAACTCATCTTCCTTGGTATGCTCCTCTTCCTCGGCGACCTGTTTTCGGGGCTTGCCGCAGCACATTTCCTGAACCAGTATTTTTGCACCTCCTTTACGTTCACCCACAAGCCTGAAGCGGGATTATACATCCTTCTGCCAGAACCGCTACTTCTCTGGCTGGCGCTGAAAGGGGTAAAGAAGGATGACAAGATCGCCAACGCATACAAACGACTCTGAACGATGCGCATTGTCTGGTCAATCGGTGACCCTCACGGCATCGGGCCGGAAATCATCCTGAAAAGTTTTCTGAAACTGGAAGGCTCCGGCCACTCCTTTCTCGTCGCTGGCTCGTATCGTGTAATGGAATATTACCGGAATGCACTCGACCTGCCGGTGGAGCTGGAGCTGATCGAAAGCGCGACAGCTCCGGTACGGCATGGAGCTCTTCCTGTGCTGAGCATTGCTGAACCGGAGAATATCACCCCTGGCACCTTGTCGGCTGAGGCGGGAAAGCTCGCCCTGGAGTCGCTCCATGCGGCGGCTGAACTCTGCCGCGAAGGAGTGTGCGACGCCCTCGTCACCGCTCCAATCAACAAGGAGTCCATTGCACTGGCTGGCTCCGACGAAAAAGGGCACACCGGATTTCTGGGCAAGATGTTCGGAGTTCCCTCCCCCACCATGATGTTCTATGACCCGGTCACGGAACTCAGGGTCGCCCTTGCCACCATTCATGAGCCCCTTGAGCAGGTTCCCGCTCTGATCAGGAAGATGGATCTTGATGCCTTTCTCTCTGCGCTGACGTCATCGCTTAAAACCGATTTTGCAATTGCCACCCCCCGCATTGCCCTGCTCGGTCTCAATCCCCACGCATCCGACGGCGGAGTGATGGGCTGCGAAGAGCAGGAGATTATCCGCCCCTGCATCGAAAGACTTTCAGACCGCCTCCAGGTGGAGGGACCCTTCCCTGCCGACGGCTTTTTCGGCTCAAAAATGTACCAAAATTACGATATTGTTGTGGCGATGTATCACGACCAGGGGCTGCTCCCCTTCAAGGTGCTCGCCTTCGACACCGGGGTAAACGTCACCCTTGGCTTGCCGATTGTGCGTACTTCGCCCGACCACGGCACCGGTTTTACCATTGCCGGAAAAGGCATCGCATCCGAAAGAAGTTGTTACGAGGCAACGCTGCTTGCCATTACCATCGCCCGGAACAGAATAAAACAAACAGAACTCCCATCATGATCTCATTCATAAACGTTGACCTTGAACTCGATAAAAAACCGGTTTTCAAAAACCTCAACCTGAACATTGAATCCGGAGAGCTGCTCTATATTGTCGGCAAAAGCGGCAGCGGAAAGTCAACGCTCCTCAAATCGCTCTACATGGATGTGCGCCCGAAAAAGGGAGAGATACGTATTGCCGGATACAGTTCACGCGCCATCAAAAAACGGCAGATACCGCTTCTGCGCCGTAAACTCGGCATTATTTTCCAGGACTTCCGCCTCCTCGAAGACCGCAATGTCTATGACAATCTCGCATTTGTGCTGAAAGTGACCGGCACCAAAGAAAAGCTCATTGCAGGAAAGGTAATGCATGCGCTCGAAAGCGTCGGCCTTGAACATGCAGCCAAACTGATGCCCCTCCGCATGTCGGGAGGAGAGCAGCAGAGAATATCCATCGCCCGTGCACTGGTACGCGAACCCCTCGTCATCCTTGCCGATGAACCAACCGGCAACCTCGACCCTGATACTTCACTCGAAATTCTCGAATACCTGAAAAGAATCCACCAGAAAGGGATCACCGTCATCATCGGCACCCACGACTACGAGCTGGTCTGCCACTCCCCTTCCAGAACCTTGCAAATCAAGGATCTCAACCTTGTGGAAACCACCATGGAAGCTTGTGCTACAGGGTTCAGACCGACGGGAGCAGCATTACAGGCCTGACACCAGAAGCGCCTGAGCGGCATTTGGGGGTGAACTTGCGCAGCGGGCAGAAGGAAAATCGCACTCAACGCAATTTGTCCCGGAAGGTAATCGTTCTTGATGAATAACGACAAGGGGGCAGCGCTTATTGGTATACGTAGCGTTCCAGCCCATCAGGAGCAAGATCCTCACCTTCGGGCCAGCAGATACCGCCAATTGGATCGATACTGACTTGACGAAAATACCTCTCCTGACGCAGGCGCCAGTAGGCATCGCGACTCTCTATCAATGGTTCGAGATTCAGGGTTAGCTCTTGGCCATTCGTGAGTCTGACTTTCAATCTCAGGCCTGAAAGTGGTATCACTTCCACAACCTGCACCCATGGTGTTTTAAGTAGTGAGTTCATTCCACTTTATCATTAAATCCTCTTTATTACTTAAAATAAAGTTTTTTATTTTGCGCAGTTGTGCGGTCGGCATCTGGCCAGCGCTCAAGTCGCCACTCTCCAGACTGAACGATCCGGCATAATCGCCATACATTGCGTGGCAATGAGGCTTTTCATGATCATCCATGTACATGTAGATCGAAATACCAAAGAAAAAGGCTACGCGCGGCATGGTAATTCACTGTTCAATCTTAAGTGTCTCATGATACCAACGACTCTCAAAAGGTTCTTGCAAGCAATTTATACTATTTTTTTTTAGAGGCACAATATTTCAATTATTGAGCTCATTATGAGTAGATCATTATGTCAAGTATTATATCCCTTATAGCGTTATGAACCGCTGAAGAGCACCCTCCACTCAATTCCCAATTTCTTCCTTTCTGAAAGGATGAAATCTCGTATATTATCCCTATCATGAAGAAAGAAACCATAAAACAGATCATCAGAGACTTCCACGTCACGGCGTTGCCAGCCCTGAAACGGCGTTCGCTGCAGGTGCCTCTGGATACGGGCAAGATCATTACCCTTGTGGGAGTGCGGCGTAGCGGCAAAACCTCTTTGCTGTTCAACGTCATCAGTGACCTCCTGCACAAGGGAGTGCCGATAACCTCAATCCTCTATGTCAACTTTGAAGATGAGCGGCTTGATTTGAAAACAGAAGAGCTGGATCTCCTCTTGCAGGCATGGCAGGAGCTTTATCCGAATATGCTCCTTGATGAGTGCTCTTTTTTCTTCGATGAAATCCAGAATATTGCGGGGTGGGACAAATTTGTGCGGCGCATCTATGACCGTGGCACGAAAAACATCTTTATTACCGGCTCAAACGCCCGATTCCTGAGCAGCGATATCGCCACCAGTCTGCGAGGCAGAACCATCAGTTATGAGGTCTTTCCCCTCTCCTTCAGTGAGTACCTGACCTTCAAGGGTGTTACGCCAGACCTGAACAGCACACACTCCATCGCCCTCATCAATCATCATCTGGAGAACTATCTCACGCATGGTGGCTTTCCGGAGGTGATCGGGTATGATGATGCCTTGCGTAACCGGGTGTTGCAGGAATATTTCAATGTTATGATCTACCGTGACCTGATTGAGCGGTACGAAATCAAAAACCTTCCTGCACTGAAATTCTTTCTGAAGCGGATCATCTCATCGGCAACAAAGCAGTTTTCGGTCAACAATATCTATAACGAATTGAAGTCATCAGGATTCAAGATCAGCAAGAACCTGTTGTACGACTACCTCGAAGCTGCCGTAAATATATACCTTGCGCAAATTCTGAGGAAATATTCCAGTTCACTTGTTGATCGGGAACTTGGAGAGAGGAAGGTCTATGTGATCGACACTGGCCTCTTGAATGCTCTTGACTTTAAATTTTCGGACGATACCGGCAAAGCATTGGAGCAGGCTGTTTTTCTGGAACTCAAGCGGCGGGAAAAGGAGATCTACTTTTTCAAGGACAAATCAGAATGTGACTTCATTGTCAAAACGGGTTTCGATGTAACGGAGGCGATTCAGGTTTCGGCCACTATCAGTGATGCAAAAACGCGCCACCGGGAGCTTCGCGGCCTGACGGAGTGCTGTAACAGGTTCGGTTTGCGCAGTGGCCTGATTATCACACTCAACGGAGCGGAAGAATTTGAGCATCACGGAATAGCCATTACAGTCATGCCGCTCTATCGCTGGCTGTTGCAAAAGTAAGCCGCGTTTATTGCTTATGTGTAGCGTTCCAGCCCGTCAGGAGCAAGGTCTTCACCTTCGGATCAGAGCGATGTGGTTTATGCTTCTTCAGCCGTGACCGTTTACAGTGCTTTGTTCAACCATTTTTTCATACAGGTACTCTGGAGCGAGATCGGCATCGTTTTCCCACCTGATGGTATGGACAACATCTGATACTTCAAATGTTCTGAATATGTTGTAATCTTTAAGTTTTTCAAACATAGCACCCCAAAGGGCATCCTTCAGATCGACCACCCCGCTTGCACCGTTGTTAAAGGTAATCTGTATCCGATACTCTTCCATGTATTCAGCCTTGGTAACTTCTAACATAATCATTTACTCCAATGGCGGGATTTTATTTAAAGGTTCATGCCTTTCTGCCAGATTCCAGTCTTCAAGAAGATTGTCTTTGTAAATTTCGTACCATTCCATCAAAGAGTGAAGGGCACGCTTCGGAAAACGACCATCAACTATTCCTGAAAGAATTTCAACGATTACTTTGTAGTCGCCATATTGTGCGTGAAAATGAGGCGGGCTGTGATCATTGTAGAGCATAGTGATAATTATTCCAAGAAATCTGCTCAGTTCCGGCACGTTTTCTCCTTTTCTCTTTTCGTTTAAGACCAGCAAATAATTCCACAGACTAACCTCTCTCGACTGTTTGAACAACGTTACCGTTGACCTCTTGCACAGGGTTTGCTTTGTAATAAAACCGCTTTTCGAAGTATAACAAACAATTTCAGGCCATCAAAACAGATGACAACACACTCTAACCCGGCATCAATCATTTGGTTCGTCGATCACTCTTCCCCTCCAACTAAAAAACGTCCTCACAGGAAGGAAAACTTTTGATATTTCTTCCTTCCCGGAAAGACAGGAGCTTTACAGGCCGGGACGGGATGACAAAAAAAGGCAACAGAGAGAAAACCGCAGAAAAAGCTTTAACTTCACCCGCAAATCCAGCCCGCTTCCGGCGGCGCTTTTTCCTTTAAAATCAATGCTGCACTTTTGGCTCTCGACTACTCCACCCTGAACCTTCTCCGTCAGAACCATCCGGCATGGCGCCTTTTGTGCGCCCAGCATGTGCCGTTGGTGGCCGGGTTTCTGCACCGGGTCTTTATTGTGCCCAATGTGCGGATTCTCTCGCAGGCCGATCTGGTTGAGGCGCTGGAGGATGAGCTGTTCGCCCTGCGCCAGCAGCTCGGCGCCGACGCACTTCCGGGAACGGCTCAAAATTACCTGAACGATTGGGCCGATAACGACAAGGGGTGGCTGCGCAAATTCTATCCGGACGGGACGGATGAGCCTCACTTTGATCTGACGGCCTCAACCGAAAAGGCGCTGGCCTGGCTGGAGGGGTTGACGGAGCGGGCATTTGTGGGGACGGAGTCGCGGCTGCTTACCCTGTTTGAACTTTTGCGGCAGATGAGCACGGGGAGCCAGGCTGATCCTGAATTGCGGATTGCGGAGCTGCAAAAGCGGCGTGACGATATTGATGCCGAAATTGAACGCATCCGTGCCGGAGAAATATCGCTGCTCGATGATACCGGCCTCAAGGATCGCTTCCAGCAGTTTCTGCAACTGGCCCGTGAGTTGCTGACCGATTTTCGCGAGGTGGAGCATAACTTTCGCACCCTCGACCGCCGGGTGCGTGAGCGCATTGCCCTCTGGGAGGGAGCCAAGGGGGCGCTGCTGGAGCAGATCATGGGTGAGCGTGACGCCATCGCCGATTCGGATCAGGGGAAAAGTTTTCGCGCATTCTGGGACTTTCTCATGTCGCAGTCGCGCCAGGAGGAGCTGAGCCTGCTGCTGGAGGAGGTACTGGCCTTGCCCCCGATTGTCTCCATGCGCCCCGACAACCGTCTGCGGCGTGTTCACTACGACTGGTTGGAGGCCGGAGAGCATACCCAGCGCACGGTGGCCCGCCTCTCCGAGCAGTTGCGCCGCTTTCTTGATGACAAGGCGTGGCTTGAGAATCGGCGCATCATGGATATCCTGCACAACATTGAAACCCAGGCTCTTGATGTGCGTGAAGACATCATCCCTCCAGGTGCGTTTATGCCTCTCGATGGCTCCTCTGCGGCGATCGAACTGCCCCTCGAAAGAACGCTCTATCGCACACCTTTCAAGCCTTTAATCGCAGGAGTCGCTCTGGATGAAGGTGATGCAGAGATTGATACCGCCGTGCTTTACGCCCAGGTGGTGGTCGACCGGGCTGAGCTGTTGCGCAATATCCGTCTGGAACTGCAGATGCGCAGCCAGGTCACCCTTGGAGAGGTGGTTGAGCGTCACCCGCTGCATAACGGACTGGCCGAACTGGTGGCCTATCTGCAACTTGCCGGAGAGTGGCCACGGACGACGGTGGATGAAGGAGTTGAGGAGCAGGTACAATGGCAAAGCTCGACAGGCATAACCCGTAAGGCCACCTTGCCGCGTATTATTTTATTAAGAAACGGATAATGAACCATACAGAGAGTGAAAACAGCGCAGCCCCTTTTCATGGTCAGGAGCTTGCGTCAATCGTGGTTCCCCTGTTAAAAGGGGTGATCTACCAGGAGGATAGTCCTGCACTATGGGGCTCTTTACTCAACCTGATGGCTGCCGTTCGCGATTACGTGGCGGTACTTGGCCTGGAGTTAATCCTCGATGAATCTGAAGGATACGCTTTTTTACGATCGAATTCCGAAGGAGACCCGGAGGGGACGAACAGCGCTCCCCGGCTGATGGCACGCCGCCAGCTCTCCTACCCGGTCAGCCTGTTGCTGGCGCTACTGCGCAAAAAACTGGCCGAATTTGATGCGGGCGCTGGCGACACACGCCTGATTCTTTCGCGGGACGAGGTGGTGGAGCTGATCCGGATTTTTCTTCCCCCCGCCAGCAATGAGGTCAAGCTGATTGACCAGGTTGATGCCACGCTGAATAAAATCGCCGATCTTGGTTTTATCCGCCGGTTACGGGGAGAGCGACAGATGATTGAGGTGCGCCGGATTATCAAGGCCTTTATCGACGCCCAGTGGCTGGCCGATTTTGATAAACGGCTTGACGAATACCTGCAGCGTCCGGTAAAAGGAATGGAGAAAGATGATGAGTGAGTCGCTTGAAATGGGATTTGTTGCCGATGACCGTCTGGTGTGACGATTGATAAGCATTATTTTACATGAGTTCATACATCTCATACGATAAACTTCAGAAAAGCTGTATTCTTTGGGATACGTTTATTAGATTCTGAATATGATAGAAGTACAACAAACAGACGTTTTTTCAAAATGGTTGTCGGCACTTCAGGATCGTACGGCAAAAGCTCGTATCCTCGTTCGAATCGACAGGCTCGGGTTGGGTTTAACCGGAGACACCAAACCTGTAGGAGGCTCCGTTTCAGAACTCAGAATCGATTATGGCCCAGGTTATCGGCTTTACTATACCTGGCGCGGGCGTGAACTCGTTTTGCTCTTAGCAGGTGGCGATAAAAGTACACAGACACGCGATATTCAGAAAGCCAGATTACTTCTTGCAAATCTTGAAACAGATGAGATCCCATGAAAACAAAAACACGATCCTATGATGCTGCGGAATATCTTGCCACTGAGGAGGAGATGGCGGCATATCTTGAAGCCGCACTTGAAGAGGGTGAGCCCGCGCTTGTTGTTCAAGCCTTGGGGACAATCGCTAAAGCAAGAGGGATGTCTCAAATTGCTCGTGAAACAGGCCTTGGTCGCGAAAGTTTATACAAGGCACTTTCTCTGGGAGGGAATCCTGAATTTGCAACTGTTATTAAAGTAATTCGGGCATTAGGTATCCGTTTACACGCCGAAACCGCCACCAAGTAATAAGGCGGGATCTGTTTTTGAACCAGCAATTCCAGATTCGACCTGCAACCACTGAATACAATGGGGTTTAACATTTAAATTTCGTAACATTCCGAGTGTCAAACGGGAATTTTCTTCTCTAGGTATATAAAGTTTTTATAGATCTTCGTCGAAATATTGAGGGTTAGCCTGGCGCTGATTGGTTGTCATTCCCGCCGTTTGTCGTTTCCTTGAGACTCTTCGGTACCGGTGATAGCGGTATTTGTTTATTCTGTCGCCTTTCGCTACATTTGTAGCAAAACTATCGGGGAGAAATAATTATGGGAATGCCAGTACGAATAGATGATACCTTGTACGGACAAGCAAGAGCACAGGCCAAGGCTGAGCATCGCACCATTGCCGGGCAGATTGAGTTTTGGGCGATGATCGGACGGGCGGCTCTCGACAATCCAGATTTACCAATCGATTTTATTCGGGATCTTCTGGTTGCAAGGGCAGAGGGTGAGTCGCTCTCAACACCATTCGTCCCGGAAGGGCATCGTTCTTGATGAATAACGACATTCAGGTTCATCAAAGCACTCTTTTCAGGCGTACTTATAAGAGGCTGCACCCAAACGAGAAGGCTGATGTTGATGATGCCATTGCTGAAATTATCAAAGATCCAACTGTGGGTGAGCCAAAAAAGGGTGATCTGGCTGGTGTTTTTGTCTATAAATTCAGATGTAACGGTCAACTTACCCTGCTCGCCTACGAGTATGACGCTGTAAGCCGTCTCCTGCTTCTTTTGGGCTCCCACGAAAACTTTTACAGAACACTCAAGCGTTGATGCTGCCCAGTCCTGCGAAAATACCACAGTCAAATGTGTCACATTTTATGGCAAGCTTCTTATGAACACCAATGCTCAATCGAAATGTGAAAGAGCCTGCAAAAAAGATAACCAACTTGACGAATACCTTGCAGCAGCCGGTAAAACTGATGGAGACAAATAATGAGTGAGGCGGTTGAAATGAGATGTATTGCTGATGACCGTCTGGCCGGTTTTCGACTGCAACGTCTTGAGATATTCAACTGGGGCACCTTCGAGGGCAGGGTCTGGACACCCAAGCTGGGCGGGAAAAACGGCCTCAATTCTTTTTGCCTTAAATTTGAATAAAATAACATGTCCAAAATCACTATTATAATTACTGGACTGGTAATAGCAATAATAATTATACTATTATTGCCTTTTCATAATTTTATTTCACAATTCAAGAATGACGAACTACAACAATGGATTGCATGTATTTATGCTGTTACAGCTTGGTTAAGCTTTTGCTCTTTTATTGGCGTCATTTATACTGTTTCCATTCAATTCAATGAACTAAAACTATCCAGAAAAGCCCAAGAGAAACAAACCGATTATGCGCGACTGAATGCTTTGACCATATTAAACGAATATTATCAAACAGAATATAACCGTCAACTACTCATAATCAAATCATTACAAGGTATGGAAGGAGGAAAAAAAGCAACAGAAAAATGCTTAGATACATTAGATTTATTACACGAAACTATAACGGAAATTGAAAAGTATCACACTACTCTCTGTAAATCAAAAACGTAATTTTTTTATGTTGACTATTATTTGAGGTCGCTTCAAAAAATCGGATTTTAAAACCTTTCAAGAGAATTTTTGAATTCACATGATCGCATTTAATTAAACTTTTGCACTATGAGTTGGAAGAATGGACGATATATATCTGGAACAAGAGGCGTTGTTTTTCGTTTGGAACAGATGAAAAAACAAAAAGGAAAACGTAAAGCAAAGGAATCCGCTTTATTAACTATAGTAAAGTTGATTTTTTTAGTTTGGCTTCTTATTGTACTTATATTTTGAGTGCCACAAGACAAATACTATTGACCTGTTTGTACGAACTAATAGTTAGTCGTTATCTTTGTGGCTTTACCAGAAGACAGCAAAAGAATGAAGTAGGAACTAACGGATATTGATGAATGAAGATAGGCTAAAATCTAACTTGATCTATTTACTATAAAAAAACTCCTAGACTTGCAGTTAATGGTCGATTAGAATAACGATATTGAACCTGTTATTAAATCTGATACAAAAAGGAGCAACCGTATGAGTGAAACACAGTTTACATTTGAACCGCTTATTAAAGCAACCCGTAATACCGGAAGCAGAACATCCAGTTATCCATTTGACGCTATGCCTGAACCAACCGCAGAAGGACATTACGCCACATGGTACTCCCCTGTGGGTGAAGATACGGTGAAAAAAGTGCAGAGCGCAGTGGGAGCAATTAACCGAAAGTATTCTGAAGAAACAGGTGAAATCAAGATCAGTACCAAGACAGGTAAAGAGATACCGGTTCTTCGCCCTATTCGCAAATACTCGGTTACTGTTCGCTATGTACCGAAAGAAGCTGAAGAGTTCGCTGGTGAGCCTTATGCCATAGTTCAGAGGATTAAGTAGTATTTAACTATGGCAATCAACCGCAAAGCTCTTGATTTAGTATTGTATTTAGATGAGTAAAATGGAATTATCATTTGCAATGTAACACAAACCAAAAAGCACGGTAGCTCTAAGGCAAAAGATACAAAAAAGAGCCGCAAAAAAGAGCATCATATCAGTTCTGTCGGGACGCTCAATGGCTGGCAGATTTTGACAACTGGCTTGACAAATACCGTGCAGCGACCGGTAAAACTGATGGAGAAAGATGATGAGTGAGTCGCTTGAAATGGGATTTGTTGCCGATGACCGTCTGGCTGGTTTTCGCCTGCAACGGCTTGAGATATTCAACTGGGGCACCTTCGATGGCAGGGTCTGGACGCTCAAACTTGGTGGAAAGAACGCCCTCCTCACGGGAGATATCGGCTCCGGAAAGTCAACGCTGGTCGATGCCGTGACTACCCTGCTGGTGCCAAGCCAGCGCATTGCCTACAACAAGGCAGCAGGCGCCGACAACCGTGAACGCACCCTGCGCTCATACGTGCTCGGCTACTTCAAGTCGGAGCGGCAGGAGAACCTCGGAGGTGGCGCCAAACCGGTCGCCCTGCGCGAACTCAACGGCTATTCAGTCATTCTCGGTGTCTTTCATAACGAAGGCTACGACAAGACCGTCACCCTCGCCCAAATTTTCTGGATGAAGGATGCCGCACAGCCAGCGCGTCTCTATGCCGCATGTGAACGTGATCTTTCCATCGCTGCCGATTTTTCAGCCTTCGGGACTGAAATTTCAACCCTGCGCAAGCGGCTGCGTGGAGCGGGAGTTGAGCTGTTTGAAAGCTTTCCACCCTACGGTGCCTGGTTCCGGCGACGTTTCGGGATCGAAAATGAACAGGCGCTCGAGCTGTTTCATCAAACCGTCTCGCTCAAGTCGGTGGGAAACCTCACCGATTTCGTCCGTCTCCACATGCTTGAGCCCTTCACGGTTGAGCCGCGCATTGCCGCCCTTATCCAGCATTTCGAAGATCTCAACCGGGCGCACGAAGCTGTCCTCAAAGCAAAGCGGCAGATAGAGATGCTTGGCCCTCTGGTGGCAGATTGCGATACGCACCACACCATGGCCGAGCGAGCCGAAGAGCTGCGGGCATCGCGCGACAGCCTTCGCCCCTGGTTCGCCTCCCTCAAACTCGAACTGCTCGAAAAACGCCATGTCTCGCTGCATGAGGAGCTGAACCGTCACCAGATCACCATCGAGCGTCTCGACGAGGAGCGGCGCACCCTGCAGGGGCGTGACCGTGAACTGCGCCGAACCATCGCTGAAAATGGAGGCGACCGGATTGAAAGTATCGCCGCTGAGATTCGGCAGCATCAGCAGGAGCTTGAACGGCGCAACCAGAAGGCAACCCGATATGGAAAACTTGCCAGCCAGCTTGGGGAGCATCCGGCAACGAACGCCGAGGAGTTTTATCAGCAGCGTGCCGGCCATGCAGCAATGCACGAAGCAACTGCCGAAGCTGAAGTGCGGGTGCAAAACGATCTCAATGAGGCTGGAGTTCTCTTTACCCAGGGACGTCAGGAGCATGAGCTATTGAGTGCAGAGATCAAGAGCCTGAAAGAGCGCATGAGCAATATTGATGAAAAACAGATTGCCATGCGCCGTTCGCTCTGCAAGGCGCTGAATCTCGCGGAGGTTGAGATGCCCTTTGCCGGCGAGTTGCTTCAGGTTCAGGAGGGAGAGCAGCTCTGGGAAGGAGCCATTGAGCGGGTGCTCCGCAACTTCGGCCTCTCGCTGCTGGTGCCCGACCATCACTACCCGAAGGTGGCCGAATGGGTAGAACGCACCAATCTGAAAGGAAGGCTGGTCTATTTTCGGGTGCGTCCACTCTCTCGCAGCGAACAGTTACCCGATCATCCGGCCTCACTTGCCAGAAAGCTTGCCATCAAAGGCGATTCTCCTTATTTCGACTGGCTCGAACGGGAGGTAGCCCATCGTTTCGATCTGGTCTGCTGCATGAGTCAGGAGGAGTTTCGGAGGGAGAAAAAAGCGATCACCCAGGCAGGCCAGATCAAGTCACCCGGTGAACGGCACGAAAAGGATGACCGCCACCGCCTCGACGATCGCAGCCGCTACGTGCTCGGATGGAGCAATGCCGCCAAAATTGCCGTCCTCGAAGAGAAGGGCAAGCAGCAGCAAAACGAGCTGACCAAACTTGCGGGACACATCAGCACTTTGCAGCAGGAGCAGAAAACGCTCAAGGAGCGCCTGACCATCCTCTCAAGGCTTGGCGAATATCCTGATTTCAGCGATCTCGACTGGCAGCCACTCGCCGTTGCCATCGCCCGACTGGAGAAAGAAAAACGCGACCTTGAAGCGACCTCCAATATCCTGCAAACCCTGACCGAGCAACTTGCCGCAGTGGAACAAAAGCTGCATGAGACGGAGCAGCAGCTTGATGACCGAAAAGATAAACGCTCAAAAATAGAGCAGAAAATCAGCGTCATCACCGAATTGCAGCAACAGACTGCAGCGCTGCTCGATGAAGCGGGAGGCGAAGCTGCCGCACGTTTCCCCCTGCTCCAGCTCATGCGCCAGGAGGCTTTCGGCGACCAGTCGCTGACGGTTGAATCGTGCGACAATCGCGAACGGGAGATGCGCGACTGGCTCCAGGCAAAGATTGACAGCGAAGACCGGAAGCTCTCCCGATTGGGCGAAAAGATCATCAGGGCGATGACCGAATACAAGGAGGAGTGGAAGCTTGAGACCCGTGAGGTGGATGTCAACATTGCTGCAGGGTCGGAGTATCGTTCGATGTTTCAGCAGCTCCAGGCTGACGATCTGCCGCGCTTTGAGGGACGGTTCAAAGATCTGCTCAACGAAAATACCATCCGGGAGGTGGCCAATTTTCAGTCGCAACTGGCCCGCGAACGCGAAACCATCAAGGAGCGCATTACCCGCCTCAATGAATCGCTCACGCAAATCGACTTCAATCCGGGACGATACATCACCCTCGAAGCACAACTGAACCTCGATGCCGACATTCGTGACTTTCAGTCGGAGCTGCGAGCCTGCACCGAAGGGACGCTGACCGGCTCGGATGATGCGCAATACTCCGAAGCCAAATTCCTCCAGGTGCGCCGCATCATCGACCGCTTCCGTGGCCGTGAAGCCTATGCCGACCTCGACCGGCGCTGGACTGCCAAAGTGACCGACGTGCGCAACTGGTTCGTCTTTGCCGCCAGCGAACGGTGGCGCGAAGATGACAGCGAACATGAACACTACGCAGATTCAGGGGGAAAATCGGGAGGACAGAAGGAGAAGCTCGCCTACACCGTCCTTGCCGCCAGCCTTGCCTACCAGTTCGGCCTCGAATGGGGCGCCGTGCGCTCACGCTCCTTCCGCTTCGTGGTCATTGACGAGGCTTTCGGACGCGGCTCCGACGAATCGGCCCAGTACGGACTGCAACTCTTTGCCCAGCTCAACCTGCAACTGCTCATCGTCACCCCCTTGCAGAAAATCCACATCATCGAGCCCTTCGTCTCCAGTGTCGGCTTTGTGCACAATCAGGAGGGGCGCTGCTCGGTATTGCGCAACCTCACCATCGAAGAGTATCGCGCCGAAAAAGAGAGGTCGGTGGAATGAACTGGACAACCCCCGCCGAACTCAAGGCCCAGGTGCAAAAGCTCTGGGATCGGGGCCTCATCCTCTCCTCCCTGATTGGCGGTGAATCGGTTTTTCCCCGTCGCTTGACGCTGAAAGGGCCCGACTCCAGAGAGTTAAGCAACTCATTTGCCGAAGTGCGCGACTGGCTTGCCCGACTCACCAGCGCAGCCAAACCGTACCGGATTGTGTGGCGCACGGTCAACCACCGCATTCTGGGAGCCAATGAACTTCCGGCAGAGATCTGGATTGATGCACTCGACGAAGCCCTCGTCTGGATTGGCAAGCGGCAGGAAGCACGGCAGTTCGCCGCCATGGTCACGCTCACCCGCGACTGGCAACCCGCGCTTCTCCCCTGGCTGGCAAAACGCCCCCTTCGAGCCCTTGAACTGGCAGAAGAGTGGCCCCGCATCCTCTCCATTCTCGCCTGGCGTCTCAAGCATCCCCGGCCCGGCATCTATCTGCGCCAGATCGACCTGCCCGACGTGCACAGCAAATTCATCGAAGGGCACCGGGGCGTGCTTGGGGAGCTGTTCGACCTCGTTCTTCCGCCGGAGGAGATTGACGCAACGGCCACCGGAGCCATCGGGTTTTGTAGGCGTTACGGCTTTCAGGATAAACCCCTGCGGGTACGATTCCGGATTCTTGACCCATCACTGGCGCTGCTCTCGACGAAGAGCGATCAGGATATCACGGTGACGCAGGAGACCTTTGCCCAACTGGAACTGCCTGTTACAAAGCTCTTCATCACCGAAAACGAAATCAACTTTCTCGCCTTTCCCGAGGTTCCCGAGGCAATGGTAATTTTCGGAGCCGGGTATGGGTTTGAGAATCTGGCATCGGTCGAATGGATGCGTAACCGCGTTATCCACTACTGGGGCGACATCGACACTCACGGCTTCGCCATCCTCAACCAGTTGCGCGGGTTCTTTCCCCACGTGGCTTCCCTGCTGATGGACAGTAAAACATTGATGGAGCATCAACCGCTCTGGGGCGTTGAACCATCTCCCGAAACCGGTGCACTCATGCGACTGACCGCTGATGAGAGTGCGCTTTACGATCAGTTACGTAAAAATGAGCTGGGCCATCAGATACGACTGGAACAGGAGAAGATCGGGTTTGAGTGGCTGGTGGAGGCGCTGGGGAGATTTTGATGATCTTGCAGAAAAAAGGATATTCATGAAGGCCGCAATTCAGAATGTCATAAACCATAACCAGCGGATGCTTTCGAAAAGCGAGCAAAGATAAATAAATCATCGATTGGACAATCGAGAGAATGGGCCGATCTTAACGACTGAAAATATTTCAGACTGTTAATGAAAAAAGAGAATACATCACCAAGCCACCTCTCCATCATGGTCTCCTCGACCGTGTACGGAATTGAGGAGCTGCTTGAGCAGATTTATGCAATGCTCAGTGGATTTGGATATGAAGTGTGGTGTTCACATAAAGGCACAGTCACGGTGTATCCTCATCAGACTGCACTGGATAGTTGTTTGGCTGCGGTCGAGCGTTGTGATCTCTTTCTCTGTATCATTACGCCCCAATATGGCAGCGGCGTGTTGCCAGACGGGCTTGGATTTACGCATCAGGAATTGCTGAAGGCCATCGAACTGGGCAAACCACGCTGGATTCTGGCGCATCATCACATTCCCTTCGCCCGATCGTTATTCATGAAGCTCGGTTGCAAAAATGCCAAGGAGCGCGAGGAGATGTTTGCTAAACTTGGATTCGACACCAAAGAGGAAAAGAAAAAACTCAAGCAGCGGGAGCAAACAATTATTGATGATTTTCGGGTGATCGACATGTATGATGCAGCGATTCGACGCGATCTCAAAACTTATCAGGATCGTACCGGCAACTGGGTACAAAAATTCTCTTCGAATGATGATGCAAAGCTTTTTGCCAGCGCACAATTTGGCCGATACAGAGATGTGGAGGATTTCATACAAAATCATTTTAGCAATCCCGATGCAATCCGCCGAGAAATAGAAAGGAGGGACAGTAAATGAATGTTAGAAATCTGACCGAAGAACTCATGGGAAAAGACAAATCCGATCGCATTGAGTTTATTGCATCATCCCAGGCAGAAGAGTTGATTGGCCGTGCCGTGTGTGCGCTGCTCAACACCAAAGGTGGTAGCGTTCTGATCGGTGTCGATGATCATGGCCAGGTACTCGGCGAACCAGGCGAAAAAGATACTGAAGCACTCCGTATCTTCCTGCATAAACATGTTACCCCTCAGGTATTGTTCACCGTTACTCTGGATGATGTTCAGGGAGGCAAGGTCATTTCTGTAGATGTACCGGAAGGCTCTGACCGCCCCTATGTTTTCGACGGGGCGATTTACATCAAGAAGGGAACGAATATTCGAGCGGCCGACGCTACAACAATGCGCGATATGGTGGTACGGCAATCCCGTGAAACCGAGCGCTGGGAACGTCGCGCTGCTGTCGGCCTTGCCATTGACGATCTTGATCGTAAACTGCTGGATGAGACGGTACGCAGGGCACAGGATCGCCGAGGGTATCAATTTGAAGAGGCTCACAACCCTGATACCGTACTTGCAGACCTGGCCTTGGCCCGGTTCGGTCAATTGACCAATGCTGCAGATGTGTTGTTTGGCAAGCGTGTTTCACTGCGCCATCCGCAGACGCGACTGCGGGCGGTTCGCTATGAGACGGATCGCGGAGATAATTTTATTGATGAACAGGTGTACGAGGGGCCAGCATTCTACCTCCTGGAAGAAGCGATGAACTTTCTCAAACGGCATGTTGCGATTGCTGCCGAATTCAAGCCGGGACAACTGGCACGAGAATCTCGACCACACTACCCATTCAACTCATTGCGCGAAGGGTTGGTAAACGCGTTGGTCCATCGCGACTATGCTGCATTCTCCGGCGGAATTTCGATTAGTATTTACCCGGAACGAATTGAAATCTGGAATTCAGGGCACCTTTCAATGGGGCTGACTCCGGAAAAACTCCGGGCTGCTACCCATGAGTCAATTCTTGTCAACCCGGATATCAGCCATGTCTTCTATCTGCATGAGTTAATGGAACGGGTAGGACGCGGTACATTCAAAATTGTCCAGGAATGCCGCGAGATGAAGATGCGCCCCCCGGTGTGGCAGAGCAAATCATCTGGAGTCCATCTGACATTTTTCGGGGCCGGGCAAAAACAAATTTCGATAAAACTCAACGAACGACAACAAGCGCTGCTCAATGGGCTGGGTGTCAATGAATCAGTCCGCCTGGACGAGTACCTTGAACGAGCAGGTAGCGGCATCAGTGACCGACAAGCCCGTCGAGATCTTCGAAATTTAGTGGATGCCGGATTACTCGATCCAATTGGAGCTGGTCCTGCAACGTCCTATCGTCGAACCGAGGTGGAAATCTGATCCGGCCATTATCCGGACATATTTTGGCGCAGGTTATTTACTGCTCGCAACCTGTGCCAATACGACTAAAAGTATGCAAAAATGGTAGTTACCACGCAGTAGAGATAATATGAGTGGTTGCGAAATTTGCCTATCCGGACATAATCCGGACATAAACCAAAAGTGGATTCAATAAAATCCGTAAGGACGAAAGCCGGAATTTGCGTAGAATTGGTCAACGACTAAATGCGTGATTGAGAATAGCATCGAAAATATGAACACGCTTACCTTCAATCGAAAGAAATTCAGATTGGTGATCAGTACCGAGTGGAATACCGAAAATCAATCGGAGAACATTTGTTGTGCCTTTCATGTGAGGATTCCGACCCTTATAACCTTGTCCAGCAGCAAAGCGGCAGTCAAGAGCAGAATACTTGAACATTTGAGATCGCGCCTGACAATCAACACGGGCAGGAGGATGCCCATATTCTTGCCCAACGACAACGACACGTAATGGCCTCCCATCGAATGAAACGCCGTAATATTTTCCTATATGGTGAAGTTGCCCCTCGTAGAATGTATCCGCGTGCGATGATTTGCACGAATTATAGTGTGAACAGATAAAATCATCACCCAAGACATTATCGATCAAATACTGTTCAACCGCCTGTATTCGGGCCTCAGACTTTTGCTTCTCGTATGTCACAGTCATAAGTTACAGGTCATCTGGTGAAAGACCCGTATGCTTTGCAATGCGTGCCAGCATTTTTGGGCCGATTTCATCGCCATCATGGAAGGCGAAAACAAAATCAGGCCAGCCATTACGGGAAAGTGTTTTGTGCGAACCGGATTGTCGCTTGACTTCCCAGCCAAGACGCAACAGCACGGACAGTAAACGCTTGGCTTAAATTGACGGCCATTGGCTCATGCCATAACCGGAATAGAAATACTTATGGCAAAGGGGCGACTTTCACTATGCTCAAGCCGTTCAGCAATAACGCGAAGGGCAAGAACCTCCGCCTTGGTCATTGCTTCCAGCGATGTCGCACCGTAAGCGAGAACTCCTGGTAACTCGGGAACTTCCGCCAACCAACGCCCATCAGATTCTTGTTCCTGCTCTATCGTGAAATTCATTTTGCAATCCAGTTCAAGTGACGTTAATGCACGAATTATAGCATAAGATTATAGCGGAACCCTGATAGCAATGAAACTGATCCGCCATGTATTCAGCCTTGGTAACCTGAAAGTCGGATAAAGCGCACACATTAACTAAAAAAGATCGCCACCTGAGCACTATTTCAAAAAAAGTTGTGTTTTTTCCGGAGAAGTTGTGTTTTTTTTAGAAAAACCGCGCTTTTTTCTTGCTTTTTAACGTGTACGTATGTATAATAAGGAAAACACTTTAAAAAGGAGAATACCCCGTGTCTAAACCAGTAACTGGAAAAACTCACGTTGGCGAACGGCGTGAAAGGCGCCCGAATGGCGATATTTACATCTATGAGCGGGTTACAGGCTATAATGAACGAACCAGAAAGACCTATACCGTCAGTCAGAAGCTCCAAGGGAAAATCAAGTCGGGAACACAGGAGATAATCCCTACACGCCCGAAAAAAAGCAAAAATGAAGGGGGCTTGGTTGGTGCGCTACGCAGGCACAGTGGCCTCACGGATCTTCTGGAGTGGGTCGGTAAAGCCTCCGGCATTGACGATGACGTGCGTTCTTCGTTCAGCGAGGGCGACGCTGCCAAGATTCTCTCTATTGCGCGTTACTGGATCGGTTCCGGCGGAAACACCTTGCCACGCCTTGAGGGTTGGCAGGTAATGCACTCCCTTCCCTACAGCGAAGTTATCACTGAAGACGTTTACAGTGACTTGTTCAAATGTGTCGGGTGCGACGAAGACCGCGTGCAGCGCTACTTCTCCTTCCGGGCGGATCGCCTGGGCAAGGCACCTGTGCTGGCGTTTGATTCGACCACGATATCGACCTACTCCGAGAACCAGTCGGAAGCACGGCATGGGTTCAATAAGGATGGTGACGGACTGAAAACCATCAAGCTTCTAACCTTGTATTCCGTAAAGAAACGCGAGCCGTTAGCATTCGCCAAGCAGCCTGGCAATGTTCCGGACGTCATATCCATTGAGAACACCCTGAAGCAACTCAAGTGCTTTAACCTTGAGAAACCCTTGATCGTTACCGATAACGGCTACTACAGTGAGGGGAACATGATGAAATTCGCCTTGCGCAACATGAAATTCCTTACTCTGGTTGACCCCAATATCACTTGGGTTCGCGAGACGGTGGATGCGCTTCGGGAGACGCTGGCGGGCATGTCGAGCACTTGCCAGTTTGATCCGTCGGTTTGCGGCGCCACGGCGATGAGAATGCACGAGTTCGGTCGAGTGCGCCAACTGTCGCGAAACGGCAAGCTGAGCGGAGAAGAAGAGAGGTTCGTGCGCCGCCTTTATGTCCATGTCTTCTATTCCCCTAACAGCGACACCAAGAAGCAGCTCGACTTCCGCAAGGAGCTGTTTGAACTCAAAGCTCAAGTAGAAGATGGGGTGATGGAGTTCACGAAATCTGCGCAACGAAAAATCGAGCGATATCTGATCTGCTCAAAAAAGGGGCGTGGTGGACAATTGAGGGTCGGTTTCAACGACAAGGCCATTGTCGAAGCGACGAAATACTTCGGCTATTTTGCGCTCGTCAGCAATCAGGCCATGAAGACCTTCACAGCGTTGGCAGACTATCGATTGCGTGAAAAAATAGAGGAGATCTTCGCCGTGGTGAAGGGAGGCCTTGATGGAGCAAGGCCGCGCACATGGCATCCAGACAACCTGCGGGGAAGGCAATTCGTACAGTTTGTGTCACTGGGGTATCATTGCTTCCTGACCAAGAAAATCAAGGAAATGCGGGCAGAGCTTGGAAAGAACGGAAGCGAAAAAACCAAAGCACTTGTCAATCTCGAAAAAAAATTGGAACAGTGGCTTGAGCAACGATCTCTCGCTCAGATTCTGGATTGGTTCGATTGCATTGAGACGACTCAAGTACGAACTGTCATGGGCAACTACCGCTGGTCTACTGAATCCGTAGCCAGAGATCGGCTGTTCCTGAAATATCTGGGAGTGACCTCATGATAGTGTGCGCTTTATCCTACTTTCAGGTTGGTAACTTCCAACATAATCTGTACGCCAAAAATGAATGTCAAGCAGATTTCACCAACTTTTCAGTCCTCTGATCCAGAGTGCACAGGACTTCTTGAATAGCTTCAACTTCGGGTTCATCAAAATAAACTTCGCCACACTGGGCGCATACCCAGGCAGGAATTCTGTCTAACGTGATGTGATAGCCTTTCCTGTCGGTATGAAAGGGTGCAATCCCCCGTTCCATATTCCCACTACAATACATGCAGTTCATCGTCTCCTCCTTCGTTTGAATCGGACTCCCACTCTTCACGGTTAGGAATATACGCTGGACAGAACTTAAGATATCTGAATAATCGGTCATAAGGGACTTTCAATTCGCATCTCAAGGGCTTGGAGCACTAATACCATATTTTATAAAGGTGTAACCGCCTCTGTAATATCCGTTCATGTGAGCGGCTGCCAACACTCTCCAACAGTACTCGCCTTGCAAAGCATCAACTCTTAAAAGTATAACCAACAATTTCAGGCAATCAAAAAACATCTCACCAAAACGGATAACAAACCCGCACCCCCGATTTGCCCAATAATGACAATCTTCAACCGCCTCACGGGTTGCTTTATCAGCGTCAACTACGGCAATCTGTGCCAGAGGAATGGCGAACTCACGACCGTGCCTCTTGTGCAATGCCTCACCTTCTGATGCCCATGCTTTTTTCATCGGTCTGCCGGAATGAAGGGAATCAATCCCTTTTCATAGGCAATGACCTGAAATTCACGTGACATCCGACGAATATCGACAATCATGCCATCAACCTGCAACATCCAGATCATTGGATTGTCATCTACATGGCATGGCAAACACCACTTTGGCTCAAGTGGATACATCTTCAGCAGATCACGAATCAGTTTGGCCTTGTTTTCTCCAGTACTTTTACTGACGCCACAGACTGCGCATAACTCATCCACCCGCAGGTGCGGAGTTTGCGTTTTATCGAACAGAAAATTGACGGTACCAAGCGCATAGAGAATACCGCATGCCCAAATTTCCGGTTTTCCCCTCATGATGGGAGAAGGTCGTTTGCGTGCAAGCGTTGCAGCCAACTGACGGGCAAGCGCCGCATAATCGCTGTTCAGGTGCTGTTGGCAAATACTCTCTGTCAGATTGACAATTGCCGCGTAGACAGGTTCTAAAGCGCCGGGAACGGACTCGGATTGTTTCCTGGGCATATTCAACGTTACCTTGAATGTTAAAATTACTTGTACGAAGCAAAACCTCAAGGCAACAACTTTCGCAAAACTGCGGAGATTGGACTTGCTCTATTGTCGTTGACGAGGGAAGAAACTGTATTTTCAAACAAGGTACGGTATGAAATGTAAATCCAAAACATCTTTACAACACTGCACAAAAATACTCCTGTGAACATCCTTACCATCGTCGGCAGCTCAACCAACGTATCATGAAACATCACTCACTCTGTTTCCCTAATAAAAAAACAGGGAATGGAGTGCACTGCCGAAATGCTTACACATGCCCGAAACTGAAGCGCCTGACCTGTTTAACGGTAAACAACTTTCACCAGTGTTCTCCCTCCACTCCCCGAATGGTTTATTGATCTCCCTCGTGGCGATGTACGTGCCCTGGAGAATCGCAGCATCTTTGGCCTAATCCCCGGCCCTGACCCTGGCCTTGACCCTGTCCCTTACCTTGGCCTTGGCCCTGACCTGATCCTCGGCCAGAACCATGGACCTCGCCCTCGCCTGAACCCTGGCCCATGCCTTCTCCCTCGCCGCTTCCCTGACCCGTGCCCTCACGATTCAGCCCGGTACGAAGACCTCGGCATTTTCCAGCTCCATTGCGTCCACCGCCAAAACTGCCGTCGGATGTGAGTCGATGAATATTTACACTCCCACATGACGGGCAGACCGCCGGTCTCTCAACCCCATGCGCCACGCTCCATTGATGAGAGCAGGTTGCACATTTAAACACTCTTTCTTCACTTGTAACCATGATAGTTCCTCCTGTTACGGTTAACTTTTTTCCTGAAACCAGCATCTGGCTCACCTTATGGCGGGCCGATGCAAGAATATTGCCAAACGTCTGACGGGAAACATGCATCTGTTGAGCCGCAGCATCCTGATACAACCCCTCGAAATCTGCAAGCCGGATCGCTTCAAACTCATCGAACGAAAGATCAACTGTTTCGAGCGTGACTGCCGAAACTTCAGCAGGTCCAAAAAGCCGAAACTCCGGATTGCATCCTATTTTTCTGCATTTTACGGGTCTTGCCATATCGATTCACCATTGTTTTTATTCCCTGTTGCGCCTTAGTTATTGGCATATGCTAATAATATAGCACAAAAAAAACCACCTGACAAGCAGATGGCTCTCATTATTTTATCATAACCGAAAATAAAGTCCCTTCCCCACAAGTAGCGAGGAATGCAACCCAGAGAGATTAGAGTTCGAAGGGCATAAACAAAACCTTGTTTACGGTTGAGATATCAAGAACAACATGAATAATATACCGAGAGGTTGTCTGATGTTCTCGTTGTTTACAAATATGTAACAGAAATATCGAACTCCATCAGCTCATGAGTATGAAAAAAAAAGCATCTCCGCTGCAAGAGCGACCTTTTTGGAATGATCGCTGTATCAGGTATCTGTCGTTCACTAACTTTTCAGGCTTCTAACCACTCTTCGGCATCTGAGCCATCCTTCTCGTTCGTTCGTTTCGTTTGACATCATTCTCATTAATCGGTTTTTCAGCAAAGCCAACTGATTATACAAATGAATGTTACACACACATCGTTCTGGCTTGCGCCAACCCTGTCAATTCCTCATGTTACCGACGAAAGGGAATCTGTTAAATATATGTTAATTCTGGCAACACCTATCTGCACCTACAACTCACAAAAATTACATCCCGGAAATACAAATAACCTTTATTTTATTATATTAAAACAAGTAAGAAATATATACCCATTCAAAATAACAGCGTATACGTTATCGGGAAAATCGTTTTTGAAATCAGTACCTCACAATAAACCATGGGGTTATTTATACTTATTTAATATCTTCCGAAGTATTGTCCCAAAACTTAATCTGGAGGCTGAATATTGTCATTTGTTCCATCAAAAGTTTTTTTCACCAAAGGGGTTGGAAGGCATAAGGAGTACTTATCGTCGTTCGAGCTGGCGTTGAGGGATGCTAAAATTGAGGGGTGTAATCTTGTTACCGTATCCAGTATTTTTCCACCTCACTGCAAACGCATCAGTGTTGAGGAGGGGGTAAAACTTCTTCGTCCCGGACAGATCACCTTTGCCGTTATGGCTCGCAATTCTACCAATGAATATAATCGTCTGATTGCAGCTTCGGTTGGTGTTGCCATCCCGGCAGATGAGACGCAGTATGGTTATCTGTCGGAACATCAACCTTACGGAGAATCTGCCGAACAGTCGGGTGAGTATGCTGAAGATCTGGCGGCAACAATGCTTGCAACAACCCTCGGTATTGAGTTTGATCCCAACAAAGACTGGGACGAGCGTGAAGGTATCTACAAAATGAGTCACAAGATTATTAATTCCTACAATATTACCCAGTCTGCCGAGGGTGAAAACGGACTCTGGACAACGGTCATTTCGTGCGCTATTCTTTTGCCTTGATATAAAACGTTATTTTTTCAGGCAATGAAACTCCGTTACTCTTATGCCAGATCGACCGGTTCATGTGCAAAAACATCGCTGAAGCTCCGGCACCGTTTGAACCGCCTTCAGAGTCTGGCTCCGAAGGCGCTGATTCCCTGGTTACAAGTCTCCCGGTTCAAACATGATCATGATCACCGTAACCTATCTGTTGATATGCAAAACCTTTGCTGGCGGAAAGCCATTAAAGTAAGTCGATGACGCATGACTGTAGGCTCCAATATTTTCACTATAGAGTAAATCCCCAATCGAAAGGTCTTCGGGCAAAAGATTCGCCATAGTGATAGTGTCGAGAGCGTCACAGGTAGGGCCATACACTGCACACATTTTCTCATTGCCCTCTTTGAAGGATTTTACAGGATATTCGCAGTGATCAAAGATAATCCCTGAAAAGGTATGATAAACCCCGTCATTGACGTAATAACATCTTTTACCGTCACGATAGGCTGTACCGATAATCTCCATCACAACCCAGGCGGCAGTTGCCACTAAAAATCTTCCCGGTTCGGCTATGATTTCAATATCGGGCGGAAAGAGCCGGTCAATTTCGGAATTGAGCATGATGGCAAGCTCGGCAAAAGGTCTCACATTTTTGTCATAGGGAGCGGGAAAACCGCCGCCAATATCAAGGATTTTTACCTGCGTATACCCTCTTTCCCACGATTCCTTAAAAATATTGGCCGCCAGATTAAGGGCCTGAATATAATTCTGGAAATTTGTGCACTGACTGCCGACATGGAAGCTTAAACCCTCAACCACCAGTCCACTTCTGAACGCTTTTTCTATAAGATCAACAGCCTCTCCAGGGTCTGCACCAAATTTGGAAGAGAGCTCTACCATGGCTCCGGTATTCGGCACTTTTATGCGTAAAACAAGACCGGTATTCGGTGCATAGGTAGCGATTTTCGCTATTTCATCTTCATTATCAAAGGTGACCAACGGTTTATACTGGTCGAGTTCCTTGAGCGTGGGTATTGGCTTTATCGGATTGGCATAGATGATTTTATCCCAGATAAAATCCTGTTGCTCTTCAGGCGTCAGGCTTTTAATATTTTCATAGACCGCAAGAAACTCAGGCATTGATGCAACATCAAAGCTGGCGCCGGCATCATAGAAGGTTTTAACGATCTCTTTTGCGGAGTTTGCTTTAACCGCAAAATAGGCTTGAACCCTCGGAAGATGCCGCTTGAACTCACGATAATTGGCACGCAAAACCTCATGATCGACCACAAATAACGGTGTGCCATGCTCTAAAGCCAATTGTTTTAAATCTTGAGCTATCATCGAGTGTATCCTGTTTTAATCATTATCGGTAATAAGAAAGTTCTTGAACTGCCAGGGATCTGTTTCATCAATATCCGGTGCATTAAACCCTGCAAAAAAGTTGGGATTGTATTTTAAGGGTGTCCAATCGGAAGCTTTTGATATGAAGTTGCCAAGATAAGGTTTTGCAATTCCAAGAATATACTCATGGTCGATATTATCCGGCACAACAACACCCCTTTCAGGATTTTCGATCATCCACATACAGGCTGCGACCACCGATATTGCCACCTGCATCGTCGTAGCATTCTGATGAGGCACCAGCGCTCTGGATTGCTCTATACTCAGGTCAGAACCTGTCCACCAGGAGTTAAAGGGATGACCCATCAGCAGCGCCCCAAGAATATCAGAACCCTTGGTGATCTCATCATTCATGATCCTGAAATTGGTCTGAAGTCTGTAATCATAACCACGCAGTTCATGCAGAGAGGTAATGGCGGCATCACTCGGACAATAGGCGTAGTGCACCGTTGGGCGGTAGATGGCTTGCCCCTCCTGATAGACTGTGAGATAGTCAGATATCGTAAACGCTTCGCCATGCCGCACTACCATGCCACGTATATCATAATCAGGCACCCAGGAGCAGACCCAGGTATTCATACCCATTTTAGCAAGGCAAATCTGGTTTTTTGGCCCATCAGTATGGGTATAGGCAAATTGTGGCAGCTCTTTTTCATGGGTTCCCCACCCCATTTCAGCCGTTGTCATGCCCTCTTCACGGAATCCCTCAACACTCCATGTGTTGACAAACTCGTCAACCTGTTTTGGAACGTCAGAGATTTGTGTGTCCCTTTCAGAGCAATGAATCACTTTTACGCCCAGCTCCATAGCCAGCTCATTAAAGACTCTTTTTTCAGCCAACTCTTTAATAATTTCGGCTTGAGCAGGGCCGACCTTGTTCCGGGCAATGACTGCGTCGGCAATATCAAGTAACCCCTGTTTGGTAAAATGCGATATCAATCCGGGATTGGCGCCATGCTCAAGCACCGCAGTGACCCCTTTATCTTTCCACTGTGACGTCATGCGGCGGATGTTCATATGCCGCCAGTAGAGTGTTCTTTCGGCAGGAGGCCTGGTCTCAACCCCTGTATAAGGATCCCACACTTCTACCGATGTGTTAATATAGAGGACACCATGATCATGACACCATTGAAGAATTTCACAACAATCAATATTCCACGCCAAATCGATTATCAAGTCCCCCTCGGCAACATAAGAGGAAAGGGTTTGCGCTATGTTATACGGTGTTATTTGATGGTTAATGTAGGTAACGCCCAATGCTGTCCACGGTGACACTTTTTCACGAATATCCTCAAAATCCATAATGGTGACCTGAGTATAATCGACGTTAATGTGTTTAAAAAGAACAGGAACGGTGCATTGGGATACTGAGCCGAATCCAATAATGAGTATTTTTTTATCAAAATTAATCACGATTTTTCACCTTTTTTTTAATAATCCTGAGATATACAGAATGTGAATTTTGTTCTGTTTTCGAGCCGGGAGAGGCCCAATGCGTCCTCGACATTCAAACAACCTGTACGGTCTGGCCAGAACGACGATGCAAGGATTGCCTCAAATTTCCGGAGAATAACAGCCTTAACTTTCGGTCACACCGTAACCGCTTCCATGACAACTCCGTCCGATAGTTTAATGATCTTAAAGAATGCGGTAAGATACTCTGTCAGAAACTAAGAAGCAAAGAGAGGCCGCGAACTTCACCAAAACATCACACAACGCTCAAATGGATACTCCGGTAACCAACAAAAAAACAATCCATAAGGCACGTAAACCCGGTCGCAAACCCGCTGCTGGCAGATAAGCGAGGGTATCCTGATGGTTGTTCTTGTATATTGTCACCACGTACCAGTCAGGTGCCTCAATGATCCCTGTTGTTTTTCTCTCCATCACTCCTGAAATCATGCCCACTCTTGCCTACACTATCGGAAACTCGCTCTACCTGAATATTACCAACCGCTGTTCAAACGACTGCTCGTTCTGCATTAAATACAACAGCAGAACATTCGGTGACGACGACCTGTTTCTCAAGACCGAGCCCTCATTCGATGAAATCATGGCTGCCATTGCAGCGTTCAGTGATTTTGAAGAGGTTGTTTTCTGCGGGTATGGGGAGTCACTGATCCGGCTTGAGATGGTCAAGCAGGTGGCAGCAGCGATCAAACAGCACTATGGTACACGTGTTCGCATCAATACCGACGGTCAGGCAAATCTGGTACATGGCAGAAACATCATACCTGAGCTGGCAGGAATTATCGATTGCCTCTCCGTCAGCCTGAATGCATCGGATGCAGAAACATATATGCGCTTGTGCAACACCCCTTTCGGGGCTGCGGGCTTTACTGCCGTCTGCGACTTCATCCGTCTGGCAGCAGCAACAATACCGGAAGTCATTGCAAGCGTCGTCCGTCTCCCCTCAGTTGATGTGGAGGCCTGTAAAGCTCTCGCTCTTTCACTGGGTGCATCATTCCGGGTACGATCCTATTACGGGGGGTAACGACGATACCGTAACAGATGCTCAGAGTTGTGCCGGCAATTGTACCTTCCCAACGAACCCGAGATCAAGCACGGGATCGTTGCAAGAAGAATATTCCCGGTTACGAGCAGCCGGTGGTCATGCCACAATCGTCGCAGACCTTGCAGGTTCCGTTCTGCTTGACGCGCATGGAGCCGCAGTTTTCACACTGCTCGCCGGTATAGCCCTGCACTTTTGCCTGATAGACCTGGCTGTTACGTGTGGCGGAATGTTCCGGCTGGGCGTGCACGGCCAATGATGGCACAGCAACCTGCGCATGACCATTCTCCCCATTGCTTTCGAGCACTTCATCAACCGCCTTGACATGGACGAAATCCTTGCGGCCAAGATAGTCGTAGCCGATTGAGCGGAAGACATAATCGAGGATTGAGGTGGAATTCTTGATAGCATTGTGCCCCTGAACCGCGCCTGCAGGTTCAAAACGGGTAAAGGTGAAGCTGTCAACCAGCTCTTCGAGCGGCATACCATATTGCAGCGCTTTGGAAGCGAGCACAGCAAAACAGTTCAAAAGACCCTTGAATGAGGCGCCCTCCTTGTACATGTCGATAAAGACCTCGCCGAGAGAGCCATCATCATACTCCCCTGTCCGGAGAAAAACCTTGTGGCCGCCTACATAGGCTTCACGGATATACCCCTTCCTCCGCTTTGGCAGCATCCTGCGCTCGGAGCGGTGGTAGACCCGCTCAACAATACGCTCCTGAACCTCCCGAGGCCCTTTGGTTTCATCAAGGCTCTCTTCTGTTCCAAGCATGATGATCTCATCAAGATCCTGATAGCTTGAAATATTGAGCGGCTGGGAGAGCTTCGAGCCATCACGGTAGATGGTAATCGCCTTGACCATCTGCAACCAGGCAGCCTGAAAGACCTCACCGATTTCAACGGTCGTCGCCGTACCCGGCATGTTGACCGTTTTGGAGATAGCGCCTGAAATGAAGGGCTGTACGGCAGACATCATGCGCACATGAGCCATGTGTTTGATATAGCGGAGCCCTTTGCGACCACAGCGGCTTGCACAATCAAAGACCGGCAGATGTTCCAGCTTCAGATGGGGAGCGCCCTCGATGGTCATGGTTCCACAGATATAATCATTGGCCAGCTCGGCATCCTGCTCGGTAGCGCCAAGCGCCAGCAGCATGTCAAAATCAGGATTGTTGAGCTGCTCTTCGGTAAAGCCGAGCGCGGCACAAAAATCCTCGCCAAGAATCCACTTGTTGAAGGCAAAACGGATATCAAAGACCGCTTCAAGCTGCGACTCAACAATTTCAATCTTGTCATCCGGGAACCCACGGCTTTTCAGCCACTGCCGATTCAGTGAAGGCGAACCGGAGAGCGTGCCATGCCCCTTGCAGTAGTGCTCGATATCATCAATCTGCGCCGGGGTATAGCCGAGACGCTCAAGGGCTTTGTGTACCGACTGGTTGACGATCTTGAAATAGCCGCCACCCGCCAGTTTCTTGAACTTGACAATGGCAAACTCCGGCTCGATACCGGTGGTATCACAATCCATCACCAGACCAATCGTACCGGTCGGAGCAATAACACTCACCTGCGCATTACGGAAACCATACTGCATGCCCTTCTCCAGCGCCAAATCCCATACCTTTCCTGCCGCTTCGAAAAGCTCACCGGGGCAGTACTCCGAATCAATCCCGCGCGGCTTGACCGACAACCCCTCATACTCCTCTTCCGACATATTCCTTGCCGCCCGGCGATGGTTGCGAATAACACGCAGCATCTCCTCACGGTTGGCCTCATAGCCGCTGAAAGCGCCAAGATCATGGGCCATCTCCGCCGAGGTCACATAGGCCTGACCGGTCATCACGGCAGAAATTGCTCCCGCCAGGGCCAGCGCCCTGGGCGAATCGTAGGGAATACCGAGCACCATCAGCACCGTACCAAGATTTGCAAAACCGAGACCAAGAGTTCTGAACTCGTAACTCAGGCGGGCAATCTCCCTGGAAGGAAAGTGGGCCATCAGAACAGAAATTTCAAGCACGACGGCCCAAAGAGCCGAAGCGTGCTGCAGCTCCTTCACCTTCATCCTGCCTGAAGCCTCATCAATAAAATGAATCAGGTTAAGACTGGCCAGATTGCAGGCTGTATCGTCAAGGAACATGTATTCCGAACAGGGATTGCTCGCATTGATGCGTCCACTCTTCGGGCAGGTATGCCATTCGTTAATGGTGGTATCGAACTGCAAACCGGGATCGGCACACTTCCATGAACTGAGAAGAATTTTCTCCCACAGGTCACGCGCCTTGACCACCCGTGCCGTCTTGCCGGTTGTCCGCTCACGCAGGCTCCAGACATCATCATTTTCCACCGCCTTCATGAACTCATTGGTCATGCGGACCGTATTGTTGGAGTTCTGCCCGCCAACGGTCTGATAGGCCTCCGACTCGTAGTTGGAGGTATACTCTTCAAAATCAAGCGTTGTATATCCCTGCTCAACAAGGGCAAGCACACGAACGATGTAACTCATCGGCACGGCCCTGCTGAGCGCATTCTGTATCAGGCGGTGCAGTTGAGGGTTTGCCTTGCGGTCAGCGCCATTGGCAAGAGCCTCCTCAACAATCGCCTGGAGAAAACGGGAGCAGATTCGGGAACCGGCCACAAGCGAAGCCACCTTATCCTCCTCCTTCGCCTTCCACTCAATAAATTTCTCCACATCAGGATGGTCGATATCCACAATCACCATCTTGGCTGCACGACGTGTTGTACCGCCCGACTTGATGGCGCCCGCCGCAGAATCAAAAATTTTCAGAAAACTCATCAACCCCGACGAACTTCCTCCCCCGCTCAGCTTCTCCCCCCCGGAACGAAGATTGGAGTAGTTGGTACCCGAACCACTGCCAAACTTGAAAACCCTCGCCTCACGAATTGCCAGATCAAAAATGCCTCCATCATTGACCAGATCATCACTGACCGACTGGATAAAACAGGCGTGAGCCTGGGGACGCCCGTAGGCATCTTCCGACTCCTTCACTTCACCACTCTCCGGATCAACATAGAAATGGCCCTGCGCCGGACCGGTCGTGCCATAGGCGAAATTGAGCCCCGTATTGAACCACTGCGGCGAGTTGGGAGCAGCCATCTGCCGGAGCATCATGAACGCCACCTCATCATAAAAGGCGGCAGCATCATCAGGGGTATCAAAATAGCGGTTCTTCTCTCCCCAATCCCTCCAGCAACCCGCCATACGATGCACAACCTGGCGTATCGAATGCTCACTGCCCGTTACCGGATTGCCTGCGCTGTCGGTCACAGCAGCGCCCTTTTCATCAAAAAGGGGTATGCCTGTTTTGCGGAAATATTTCTGGGCAAGAATATCGGCAGCAACCTGCGACCACTGCTTCGGCACCTCAATATTGTTCATTTCAAAGACCTTCGAACCATCAGGATTCCTCAAAACAGAGGTGCGAAAGGTGTATTCGAAACAGTCATAAACATTTTCACCGGGGCTGGTGAACAAACGGGATATTTTCATGGGATCTCTCCGGAGTCAAATATGAAATCGGAAGGGTAACTTATTCCTTATAATAGAGTTACACCTTCCGACAGCAGTAAGGGTTATTGTCACGAATCCATCAATATACGCAACAATATAACCTCATGACTCTATCAGGCAAAGGGCAAATGACAATTTTTTTGCCCCAAAACCGGAGAGTTTATCTCTCCCATACAAGAGATCAGAGAAGTCAAACCAAAAAGCGCTCCCGCTCACTCTCGCGCCGCGCAGAGAGGCCCGCCAGCACCTTCCCACCCGCCTTGTTCCACTTCAAAAACTCATCCGCCGCACCAGTCAGATTACCGGCATTCAGTTTTTTCAGCAAGGTCGAACTTTTCAATGAGCCGACGCCAAGATTAAAGGAAAAACTGATCAGCGCATCGAACATCCCCTGCGTCATCGGCGCCGTCACCAGCCCGTTAACTGCACGCTCAAAACGCTGAACATCCTTGACCAGAAGTGCATTTGCCTCCTCTTCATCAATTTTTTTCCCCGTTGTAACATCCGGGCCCGTATGGCCATACCCGATCGTCAGCTTTCCCCCCGGACAGACATACGTCGCAAGACGCAAACCCTCATACTTTCGAATAAGAGCAAACCCGTTTTCACTTGTCTGCATCATGGCAGGATATCGTTTAGAAGTTGCTCAACAAAACAGCAATCCATACGTGCCCACAGCTCCGCAACACCAACCTGGTCAAGAAACACAGGGAACCCAGGCAGCATCCCTCCTCAATCGCGCACAGGATAGATCCCCTCAACACAAATAAGAGAGCGAGGCTCACCCTGATTCCACGGGCGCTTCTGACCCTGCTCATCCAAGGGACGCAAATCAGGAAGCATGAAGTTCTGACGACCATCACCACCATAACTGATTCCAAGCAGACTGAACAATGCCGCATTGTTGTTAATCAAAAGCGTCTGGCCATTGCACTCCATAAAACCCCGCGGCACAAAATTTCCCGCAAAAAGTTTGATTACAGCAAGCATCTCATCCATAATCCACACTCCTTTTTGTTGAAACGTTATTGAAAGCGCTGTTTATTTCTACCCGAAATTCCTTTCACTCCCCTTCACACTTCGCTCACCGGATTGAGTATTGCACGCACCGCAACAGAGAGCGCCTTGAACGAGAATGGCTTCTGAATAAAATTAACTCCGTCCTGAATAATGGTATCATCCGAAATAACATCAGTGCTGTAACCAGACATAAAGAGCACTTTAATATCAGGAACGACCGATTTGATCCGTTGAGCAAGTTCAAACCCGTTCATCTCCGGCATCATCACATCAGTCAACAGCAAATCGATGCCTCCACGGTGTTGCTCCGCTATGAGAATGGCACGAGCGGGATTCGCTGTATACACATTGTAGCCATAGTGCTCAAGCATCTCCTTCAGCAATTCAAGCACCTCAGATTCATCGTCAACAAGGAGGATGGTCTCCTCTCCCTGGGTCGCCACGCTGGGATTGAGTTGCACCGTCCGGATTGACGCTGCACTGCTCCTGTGATGCGGAAAAAAGAGGGTAAAGGTGGCGCCGTGCCCCGGTTTGCTCTCGCATTTGATACTGCCGTTACTCTGTTTGACAATACCATAGACGGTAGAAAGCCCAAGACCATTACCGTCAGTTGCGAGCTTGGTTGTAAAAAAGGGCTCAAAAATATGGGGAAGATCTTTTGTATCAATACCGCACCCATCATCCGTAACAACAAGTTTAACATACTCTCCTGGCGCCGCACAGCAATGACCATGCGCACACTCCTCTTTCGTAACCGTCACCCTGCCGGTTTCCATGGTGATCTTGCCACCAGCAACCATAGCATCACGGGAGTTGAGGCAGAGATTGAGGATGATTTGGTCGATCTGGACGGGATCGATCTTGATCAAGGCATTCCGGCTGGCTGGAACCCAGACAAGCGTGATACTTTCATCGATCAGTCGCCGTAACATGGTGATAATCCCCTCTGCCATGCCATCAAGTCCTATTATTTTCGGAATGGCAACCCGTTTACAGGCAAAGTCAAGAAGCTGACCGGTTATTTCGGCAGAACGGGTTGCAACCTTCTGGATTGCCTCAAGATTGGAACGAACGGAAGAGGCAGGATCAACCTCTTTGCGGATGCTCTCGGCATGACCGAGGATAACATCAAGCATCTTGTTGTAATGCGCCATACCACCAGCAAGCTGACCGACCATCTCCATGTTCCGGAAATTTTCGAGTGCGTCCTGAAGCCTCGCATTCTCCTGTTCTATCTGTTTTTGCCTGGTAATATCAGAAAGAACGAGAAGGCATTGCTGGTTATCATTCCTGATAAGCGCATCAACACGCAAGATACGCGGAGTGAGAGATGTCGCCCCTGCAGACTCAACATGATCACGATAGAGAGAGATCTCACAAAAACCAGACCTCCTGAAACTGAACACATTATCAATCATGGCATTGAAGACGGAAATATCCTCAAAAGCGACGAACATTTCGAAACGACTCCCTTTCAAACGGGAACGTTCAACATCAAGCAACTTCGTAGCAGTCAGGTTAGCCTCAAGGATGGTGCCATCAGATGAAAGGGTCAAAAAGCCCTGCGAAGCAAAATCGTAAAGCTCAATAAAATATTCCAGACTCTTTTCAAGTTTCTCTCTCGACAGAAGCAGCTCATCCTTCTGAATCACACGTTCAATCTGATGAACCGAAAGTTCGTGAATAATGCGACGCATTTCCATACGTGAAGAGGAATAATCTGACTCTATCCCTTCACTGTTCCGCAAATGTTTTTCATCAGTGCAACGCAACAAGGAGTGATCATGGGTGTGGAATGTGCCGTCTGTCATAACTGTAAACTCTGTGGAATATCAACGTATTGTACCGCTCCGAATCTGAAACGACCGCCTGCAAGATACAATAAAACAATGCTTGTAACAAAAAATCCCCAACCAACCGGCATCTCAAAACCAGGTTGCCATGCAGGGGCACGGCATGCCGTGCCCCTACAGGTATGTCAGGTCGTAGATAACTTAACGGTATCCTCAATACGTCATCACCACCCCGCCAATGGAGAGCCCGGCGCCGGTGCCGACGAGGAGGAGTTTCTGGCCTCGCTGGAGGTTGCCGTCGCGCACACTCTGGTAGAGGGTGGCGGGAATGGAGGCGGCTACGCAGTTGCCGAGCTGGTGGAGTGTGCGCATGATTTTCGCTTCCGGCCAGCCGTAGCGCTGGAGGAGGAGCAGGCCGACTTTGCTTGACTGGTGGGGAACAACGAGATCGATGTCTGTGAGGCTTTTTGAGAGGCCGGGATAGAGCTCTTCGAGGAAGAGTTCATCGAGGCCTCTGACCATGCGCAGCACTGCGGGTCCATCCATGTGGAACAGGTCGTCATCGGGGTTGTGGCCGGGTTTTGCTGGATGACGTGCCGATCCTCCGCCTCTGATGGAGGTGAAGGCGGCGCCCTCTCCCCATGTTTTGAAATGGGCATGGTGCAGAGAGGAGCTGTCGCCCTCTGTGGCACGGGTGACAACAACAGCAGCAGCGGCATCCCCTACCAGTGTGGCTGATTCGGGCTCTTTGGGGTTTATTCCGCATGAGGAGATTTCGGAACTGGCGATGAGGATGTGGTTGTAGCGCCCGGCATTGATGTATGTTGCGGCTACGTCGAGGGCGGTGATGAAGCTGAGGCAGGTGGTGTGCACGCTCATGGCTGGAATTCCTGATTTGCCAAGACCGAGCTGGCGCTGGATCAGTGCGCCGGTATCGGGAATGGCCTGTTCGGGGGTTCCTGAGGCGTTGATGATGAGGCTGAGCTGGTCGGGCCTGAGCTTCGCTTCATCAAGCGCTTCACGCGCGGCCTCTGCGGCCATGAAGGAGGCGGTTTCTGTGGTGGCCCATCGTCGTTCACGCACGCCGTTGCGGCGCTCTATCCATCCGGAAGGGAGAGCGCAGATCGTTTCAAGCTCGGAGTTTGGTACGATGCGCGGAGGGAGATAGCGGCCAAGTCCGATTATTTTGAGGGGCAAGTTGAGCTGCATGAAGTGCTCATCCCTCCCTTTTGCGCATTAGTTCGACGAGCTCGGCTGTTCGTGATGCCTGTTTTTCAACCGCTTCTGCGAGGCGTTCCATGTCGGTCTGGCGTGCCCGCTCGGTTGCGCTGTCGAAGAGAATCGGTTTCTGGAATCCTTCGGAGAGCCGGAAGATGTGGATGCAGAGTTTGATGATAATGAAGTAAAATACCGGCAGCAGATACTCTGCGAAGATGACGGGCATCTCCTGGTAGTGCAGCATGAGCTCTGCCCAGTTTCCGCTGAAGAGTACCTCCCATTTCATGAAAAAATAGAGGTAGATGAGGGGGTGAAAGACGAGCAGGAAACGCATGATTTTCGACTGTCGCCGGTTGGCTTTTTCACTTTCGTATTTTGAGAGGAGCCAGGGGAAGTGGCCGACAAGCATGGCTGATCTGCGATCTTTGAGGTAGTGTGCCCCTTGCAGTGCGGAATCGATAAAGGAGGAGACCTGGCTCAGAAGTACCGTGGAGAGGATCATGGCCAGAAAGGCGTAGCTGATGTCATCGAACTTGAAAGAGCCGGAAAGGTAGGGCAGGGTTATGGTTTTGGGTTTGATGACGATAAAGAGCATGGCGATTCCTGCAAGCAGAAGAGAGAAGGTGTGGAGCTTGCGGGCGTGGCGAAGGCTTTCGATGACGGCATCGACGTTGGCTCCCTGCATGGAGTTTCCCGGGGGGTCGATCCTCAGCAGGGCTGCGGAGTCGGTGAGGGGTGAGTAGAGGCCGTTGACGCCAATATCACACCCATCGACGTCACGATAGGTGGTGAAGATGTCGATGGTGCTTTTGCTGAAATTGACTCCCCGAAGGTTGGTTCGGCTGATCTCTGCTCCCCTCAGGTCTGCGCCGCAGAGATCTGCTTCGGCGAGATTGGCTCCTTCAAGATTGGCTTTGGAGAGGTTTGCGCCGCCAAGTTGCGCCCCGGCGAGGTTTACGTATCGCATATCGAGTGAAGCGAGGGGCGCATCGTGCAGGTCGGGCCGGATATCCGGATGTTCCTGGCGCCACTGGTTCCAGGTCGTGACGCCCTCTTGAAGGAGCTTCAGATGTTCAGGATCGGCCATGTTCAGTACGAAATGTTGTGAAACTGTTTGTTCAGCCGGGATTTTTACCGACATACTTCAGAATGGCTCTGAAGAGTGAGGCGCTCTGCGTAACCTGGGTATAGGCTTCGTTTTGGGTCATATCCCTTTTCTCTTTTCTTATTTTGAGCCCAAGGGTACGGGCTGTATTTGCTACTCTGGCTATTGCACGAGCAAGATCGGATTCGTTGTTGATGGTAATATTCTCCATGTTTCGCTGAATGTAGCCGATGTTGTTGCGGACGCTGCTTTCGATGATACCGTCGTTGATGCTGTGCCGTTGTTTGTTGAAATCATCGTAGGGTGTGTTGTGCAGCGGCATGGAAAGGTCACCGGTGTAGTGTGCACAGAAGACGAGGGGATATTCGGCATATTTGCCCGCCGCACTTTCTGCCTGATAAGCTCTTACGGCTCCAATGATGGCGCCATAGAGGTGCCCTTCCTCGTCGTCCGGTTTGTTGTAGCGCTCGACCTGACCCATAACGAGGGCTTCATCGACCTCTTTGCCTGCCTTGTTGTTGAAGTAGTGGTTTTTCTCTTCGAAGGGCTTGAATTCGCTTTTTGATTTGGCGACGTCGGGTGCGGCTGAACTGTACCAGAGGTCAAAACCTGCCGCCTCGGCAACCGAGAGATGGGTTTTGTCGTGCCAGGCAAGCGCTGGCAGCGAGGAGCACATAAGGGAGAGAAGGGTGGAGAACGATGCTATCTTTCGTGCGCATGTATGCATGACAAACCTCCTTGTGTTTCGGTAGTTATGATAAAACATAAAAAATATACGCACCGTTTACAGAAAAACCTTGCCATGTTTTGGTGTCGCTGCTGTTAAGCGGGCGACATGTCGAGCATTCTTCGAATGGAGCCGAGGGATGCAAGGCGAAGTGTTTCGTCAATAATAATCTCGGGTTTGCGATCAAGCATGCACTGATAGAGTTTTTCAAGACTGTTCTGTTTCATCTGTGTGCAGAGGCTTCGGGGATTTTTGGAATCCTTTGGCGCTGGAATGAAGGTTTTCTGCGGTGATTGTTGCTGCATTTCATAGAGGATGCCAGGCTCGGTTGCCACAATGAAGGTGTTGGCAGCACTGGAGACAGTATACTCCAGCAGCGCTTTTGTTGAGCCGATGAATGCTGCATGACGAAGCACCTCTTCGCGGCATTCGGGATGGGCTATGAGTTCTGCGTCGGGTTGTTCCTGACATGCCTTGAGGATGACTGCTTCGGAAAAGGCGTCGTGTACATAGCAGCACCCCGGCCAGAGAATCATCTCTCTGTTGAGTTTTTTTGCGATGTATCCTCCGAGATTTTTATCGGGGCCGAAAATGATCTGCTGAGTGGCAGGAATCTGGCGGATGATCTGTTCGGCGTTGGAGGAGGTACAGGTGATGTCGGAGAGCGCTTTTATTTCGGCAGTCGAGTTGATGTAGGTGATGACGATGGCGCCGGGATAGCCTGCCTTGAATCTCCTGAAGGCCTCTTCCGGACAACTGTCGGCAAGTGGACAGCCGGCGTGTGCGTCAGGCATCAGTACTGTTTTTCCGGGATTGAGGATTTTGGCGGTTTCTGCCATAAAATAGACTCCAGCAAAAACAATGACATCGGCATTGTTTTTTTCGGCGGCCCGGGCAAGGGCAAGGCTGTCGCCCACAATATCGGCGACCTGCTGTATTTCAGGAAGGGTGTAATAGTGGGCAAGAATGAGGGCATTCATCTCTTTTTTCAGCGCATTGATCCTCCTGAAAAGTTCTTCATGCGAAAGAGGGGCGCTGGCGGAGCTGGCTGGAGCAATATCTCTGGTCATGGTCTGGTTTACGGTGTGGTTGCAGGCATGGGTTGTGGTGACGCTCTTATTTGAGGTAGTAGTCAAGATCGTCATCTTCCCTGATGAGGAGGAGAATCGCCGAATTGGGGACAATGATGTATCGCTCCTCTTCATATTCGATCTCATAGGAGCTGTTCTGGATAAAAATAGCCAGATCTCCCACTTTTGCCTGGAGTGGTATGTACTGTGCTGCTGAAACGCGCTCTTTCCAGGGTTCGTCCGATTCGGGTGGCGGGCCTACAGGGTAACCCGGCCCGGTTTTTATGATGTAGCCTGACTGAATTTTCTCTTTTTCCTGAACTCCCGGAGGAAGATAAATACCGGATTTGGTTCTCTCGCCAAGAGATTTTGGTTTGATTAATACTCTATCACCGACAACAACAAATTTATCTGTTATATTCACATTCTGCGTCATATGTTTTCTCTTGACCTATTGACCGGGCGCCTCTTGCGCCATGATGAGGAAAATGTAATAAAAAAAACGGAATATGAACCGTGAGGAAGTTTTTTACCCTTCTTTTCAAATACAATACCTGGCTGCTTTTTGCGGCATACTGCAGTATCGCGGTGATCTTTATTAAACTTCAGCAGGATGATATACTGGCAAAGATTCACACTGGCAGCATTGAGTTTGGCGCTGCTATCAATGAAAAGCTGACGGGTATCAGCTCCTTGTTTACTCTGAGCAGTGAAAACGATCGCCTGATGCAGCTTAACAGCGATCTGCTCTCGAGGGTGCTCATCCTTGAAACTGCGGCTGTTGATGAACGGAACCTCCGGAAAATTGCTGCCGACAGCAGCTTCAATGCTTCAGGGTTTCTTATGGCAAGGGTTGTTGACCGCAAATTCAGTGACCGTGACAATATGCTGGTGATTGATGCCGGATGGAGACGGGGAATAAAAAAAGATATGACCGTTCTGGTGCCACAGGGTCTGGTGGGGAGAGTCATCTCTGTTTCGGAAAACTATGCAAGGGTGATGCCGGTTATCCATCCGGATTTCAAGGTCTGCGTGGTAGCCGATTCATCGAACAACATGGGTATTCTCTCCTGGAGCGGAGGCAAAGAGTTCATCGCCCAGGTGGAACACATTCCCATCAGCAGCACGCTTAAAGTGCATGAACGCATAGTCACTTCCGATTTCAGTACCTTTTCAATACGGGGTATTCCTGTCGGAAGAGTGGTTCGCATAACACCTGATAACCTCTTTTACAGGGTTGATGTACGGCTTGCTGTGGATTTTGCGTCACTTACCCACGTACTGGTTGCTCCGCTGAAAATAGAACCGGAAAAGAGCGCGATTACCGGCAATACTCCGGAAAAACAAGAGATCCCTTAATTTTCAGATATTGACCTTGTGACAAGAAATATTCCCTTTTATCTTGTTGTACTCTGCATCGTCTCTCTGATGCAGGAGTTCGGCTTCTCCCACTTGACACTGTTCAAGGTCTCTTTTGATGCCGTCACCATCTTCCTCGCCTTTATTGCCATAACCACAAATCAGAAAACAAGCATGAGTTTCGGGTTTGCTGCAGGAGTGCTTGCGGGCCTCCTGACGGGAAACATGGGGTTACAGATGCTTGCAAGAACGGTCGGAAGTTTTGTTGCCAGTTTTTTTCAGACTCCCAAAGAGAGCCATGCAACGATTAAACAGAAATCAAGACGCTTTTATGGCGCTGTCATTGCTGCAGGACTCTGTACCAATGCCATTCTTGCCGTTGGAGAAAATCCTCTTGGCCTGTCGCTGGCTTACCGGCTGGTTGTTTTTGGTCTGCTTGAGTCACTCTTCAACATTATTTTAGCCTTGATTCTGAACAGGCTGTTTTTGAGAAAATCACTTGTAAACTGAACGATGGATAAACCCCAGCAAAGCGCCAGAACCGTCTCTTTTTTTGTGATTGCAGTTTTTACGGTACTGTTTGGCCGACTCTTCTATCTGCAGGTGCTTAATTATCAGCAGCTTGGATCAATTTCAACAACAAACAGCATCCGAAGAATCTGGATGCCGCCTCCGAGAGGACGGATGATTGACCGGAACGGGATTATCATTGTCGACAATCAGCCTCTCTATACAATCAAGATTATTCCTTCTGAATTCAGGAAAGAAAAAACTGCTTTTCTTGCGAGGCTGATACAGAAGCCAAAGGAGGAGCTGGATGAAAGTTACCGCAAGGGATATGCGTTTAACCGATTTTCAGCAACCATTGTAAACCGTAACCTTGATGCCATTGCAATAGCGAGAGTCAGCGAGAATCTCTGGCAGCTTCCCGGTGTCCTTATAGAGTCCGACAACAAACGACTCTATCCTGACGCCCTTTTTGGAACCCATCTCTTTGGCTATTTACGCTCGATATCGAGGGAAAAGCTTGATGAGCTGGCCGACCAGGGTTACTCTCAGGATGACAAAATCGGTTTCAGCGGACTGGAAAAATTTTATGAGGAGCGGCTGAAAGGTCAGAAAGGGGCCCGGTTTGAAATGGTTACCCCTTTGGGGAAATATGCGGGAAAATACGATGACGGAAAGAGCGATATCGTCTCCATAAAGGGGGATGATCTCTATCTGGCTATTGACGGTGGACTGCAGCAACTTGCTGAACAATTGCTGAGAAAAACGGGAAAATCAGGGGCTGTCGTGGCTATTGACCCCTCAACCGGCGGAGTCCTTGCCCTTGCCAGCGCACCGGACTATGATCTTGATATCTTCAACGGTTCTACTGATCGCAAAGGATGGAACAGTATTCTTACCAATCCGTCAAAACCGCTTTTTAACCGCACCGTTCAGGCTGTTTATCCGCCAGGATCCATTTACAAGATGATTCTTGCGATGGCAGCGCTTGAGGAAAAGAGATTTGATCCGAAGAAGAAGATACTCGATAACGGGGTCTTCATCTATGGAAAACGACGATTTCTCAGCAATGAGGGTAGGGGGCACGGATGGGTGGATATGAGAGAGGCCATTACGGTTTCATCCAATGTCTATTTTTATAACCTGATTTTTCCTGTGGGGTTTGAGAACTGGACAAAATATGGCGCCATGTTCGGTTTTGGACAAAAAAGCGGTATTGACCTGCCTGGCGAGAGGGCCGGACTTCTTCCATCAACCAGTTACTACAATAAACGGTATGGCGAGAACAGGTGGACAAAGGGCTATCTGGTCAGCCTTGCGATTGGCCAGGGTGAGCTTGGCACGACACCGGTGCAGCTTGCTGCCTATGCTGCGGCCATTGCCAACAATGGCACACTCTATCAGCCTCATCTTGTTAAAGGATATCGCGATACGGCTACGGGTAAATATTTTCCCTTCCTCTATACAAAACAGGAGCTTCCGGTTTCAGCAGAAACATTCGCTCTTATCAAGGATGGTATGATCGGGGTTGTACGACGGGGTACAGGCACGCTGGCCCAGGTACCTGGTGTAACTGTTGCAGGAAAAACCGGAACTGCACAAAATCCCCATGGGAAGGATCATGCGTGGTTTATTGCTTTTGCTCCGGTGGAGAATCCAAAAATCGCCATGGCGGTGCTTGTGGAGAATGCTGGTTTCGGTGGCGCCATTTCGGCTCCGATTGCCCGTGAACTGATCCGCTACTATGTGAAGGGTGAGAAGGTGGCTGTTGCACCGGAAAGAAAAGGAAACGCACCCGCTGATAGTGTGCTGCAAGCTGATAGTACGGATACAGCGATACCGGCAGCAGTGCAACCGGAAAAGGTCATCAATAACGCTGAACCTGTTACCGGTGAACGTATTGACAACAAGAGTGGAGAGGTGAGCGAATGATCTATAAGCATGATCCGGCATCCATACAGGGGTTTCTTGAGGATACGAGCAATCTGAAGAGCGGTCATACTCCGGGTGTTTTTTTCCCTGAGAATGGGGATGATATTTCCGGACTCCTGAAAGGTGCAACAGAAGAGAGACGCCGCTTCACCATTGCCGGTAATGGAACCGGAACAACTGGTGGCAGAATTCCTATGGGTGAATATGTCATTTCGATGCAATTGCTTGACCGAATCGGCGAACCGGTGCCTCTCGACGGGAAGAGGGCTTACATAACGGTCGAGGCTGGAGCCCACCTTGCGGCTATTCAGAAAAAGGTGGAAGAGGCTGGCTGGTTTTATCCTCCCGACCCGACGGAAAAGCTCTGTTTTATCGGAAGCACCATCGCAAACAACTCTTCAGGAGCACGCAGTTTTAAGTATGGCCCGACGCGAAACCATATTGCCCGACTCCTCATCATTCTGCCGCAGGGTGAGTGCATCAACCTTTCGCGTGGGGCCTCTCTGGCAGACAAGGAGGGTTTCTTCTATTTCAAGCTGCCTTCCGGCGGTGAACTGACTTTCAGGAGAGCGGCTTACCATATGCCTGAAACCTCAAAGCACAATGCCGGATATTTTTCGGATGAGGGAATGGATCTGATTGACCTCTTTATCGGTTCCGAGGGAACGCTCGGGGTTATTGTGGAGGCTGATCTCATGCTCATTCCCTTGCCAGCGGCGGTTATCTCCTGTCTGGTCTACTTCGCTCATCTTGATGAGCTCTTCTCCTTTGTCGGGCGGCTTAAAGAGCCGGGCAATGGTATTTCAGCACGGGCAATTGAGTTTTTTGATTCCCGTTCGCTCGAATTTCTTGCAAAAAAGTATCCTGAAGTGCCCCATAATTGCGAGGGCGCAATTTTTTTTGAAGTGGAAACTACTGCCCAGAGAGAAGAGAACGACCTTGATACCCTTTTCAATCATATGGAGTCGTGCAATGCCATGACCGATCTCTCCTGGGTGGCGCTTGATCGTGATGAACAGGAGCGGTTGCGGGAGTTTCGTCACGCTTTGCCGCTTCTTGTCAACGATTGGCTGAGTCGGCAGCATGAAAGTAAAATCAGTACCGATATGGCTGTTCCGGATGGCCGTTTCCGTGAACTCTTTGATTTTTATTGCACTTCTTGCGAACAACAGGGCTTTGTCTATATTATTTTTGGTCATATAGGAGATGCTCATGTACACTTGAACATTCTGCCGCGCAACAGGGAGGAGTTTTTGGAGGCGAAGGCCCTGTACCGGAAGTTTGTTGGCAAGGCGCTTGAACTGGGAGGAACGCTTTCTGCAGAGCATGGCATCGGCAAGCTCAAGGCGGAATATCTTGTGGGTATGTATCAGGACACTGGTATTCGGGAGATGGCCCGGATAAAGAAATATCTGGATCCTTTTCTGGTGCTCAACAGGGGAAATATTATTCCTGCCGCATATTTGGAAACTGAAAATCATTAACGATCACGGTGGCAAAAAAGCAACAGACTCAGCAATATGTTCAGGCCATTCAAAACAGAAAGGCCCGGTTCGAATTTGAAATTCTCGATACCCTCGTTGCCGGTATCCAGCTTTTTGGAAGCGAGGTGAAATCGGTACGCCTGGGGCAAGCGAGTCTGAGCGACAGCTTTGCCATCATCCTTCGTAATGAGATCTGGCTTGAAGGTATGCAGATTACTCCGTATGCGCATAACCGGATGGAGCTGATTGAAGCGAAGCGGAGTCGTAAACTGCTGCTGCATAAAGAGGAAATCCGCAAAATCGAGGCAAAAATCAGTGAAAAAGGGCTTACGCTGGTGCCATTGAAGGCCTTTTTCAACTCGAAAGGCCTCCTGAAAATTGAACTTGCCATAGCCAAAGGCAAAAAGCTCTACGACAAGCGCGAAACGATCAAGGCGAGGGAAAATCAGCGTCAGATGGAGCAGATAAAAAAACAATACTAAACAGATAAAAATAAGAGGAAATCCATATGCTTTTTCCATCTGTACAGGAACAGCTTGATCTTATTGTTGCCAATGTGGTGGAAATCATCAGCGTTGAAGAACTTGAACAGAAATTGCGTCAGAGCCTGAAATGCGGTCTGCCACTGAAAATAAAACTTGGCGCTGATCCATCCCGCCCTGACTTGCATCTCGGTCATTCGGTCGTTTTGCGGAAGCTCCGGGAGTTTCAGGATTTTGGCCATGAGGCTATTCTTATTATTGGCGATTTTACCGCCATGATCGGCGACCCTTCGGGAAAAAGCAAGACGCGACCGCAGCTTTCAGCCGAAGAGGCGCGGGAAAATGGTTTAAGTTACTTTGAGCAGGCTTCGAAAATTCTTGACCCTGAAAAAACGACGATCTGCTATAATGCCGACTGGCTTGGCAAGATGAGTTTTGCCGATGTCATCAAACTTTCAAGCCACTATACGGTGGCCCGGATGCTTGAGCGTGATGACTTCGAGAGGCGGTATCGGGCTCAAGAGCCCATCTCAATTCATGAGTTCCTCTATCCGCTTGCTCAGGGCATGGATTCAGTGCATCTGAAAAACGATGTTGAACTTGGCGGTACTGACCAGAAATTTAATCTGCTGGTCGGCAGGGCTTTGCAGCGGGAGTATGGTATTGAACCGCAGGTCTGCATTACCATGCCCTTGCTCGTGGGCACTGACGGAAAGGAGAAGATGTCGAAATCACTTGGCAACGCCATCTGTTTCAATGACTCCCCTTCCGATATCTATGGCAAGGTACTTTCGATTCCCGACACGCTCATTGAAACGTACTGCAAACTTCTGGTGCCAAAGGAAGATGAGGGGGTTGGGGCTATTCTCGACGAGATAACGGAAAATCCGAGAACCGCCAAGCGGGCTCTGGCAAAGACAATTGCAGCTCTCTACTCTTCACAAAAAGAGGCTGATGATGCGGAATCACAATTTGATCAGCTCTTCATTCATAAAAAAGCGCCTGACCATATTGAACTTTTTGAATTTGATGAGTCGTCCATATCACTGATCGATCTCCTCGTCACCCTTGGCGCCGCCACGTCAAAAAGTGACGCTCGACGGATGATTCAGCAGAAATCGGTTCTTGTTGATGAGAGGAAGATCGAAGAGATTGCGGAGTGTATTGAACTCAGCCTGGAAGCAAAAATCATCAGGGCTGGAAAAAGAAGGTTTTTTAAAGTGGCCGCAAGAAAAACATTTTGAATACGACTGCTTTTTCCTATAATTCGTCAATTTCGATACTGGGAACACTTTACACAATAAAATTAAATCCGGAGGCACGGCATTGTCATTTGTCCCATCAAAAGTTTTTTTCACCAAAGGTGTGGGAAGGCACAAAGAATATCTCTCCTCGTTCGAGCTTGCCCTGAGAGAGGCCAAAATCGAGAAATGCAATCTGGTTACAGTATCAAGTATTTTTCCTCCTCACTGTGAGCGCATCAGTGTGGAAGAGGGTGTAAAGCTGCTTTCTCCGGGGCAGATCACCTTTGCTGTCATGGCCCGTAATTCAACCAATGAGTTCAACCGTCTTATTGCCGCTTCAGTCGGCGTCGCCATTCCTGCTGATGATACACAGTATGGTTATCTGTCGGAACACCATCCGTTTGGAGAGTCCGCCGAACAGTCTGGTGAATATGCCGAAGATTTGGCGGCAACGATGCTTGCAACCACCCTTGGTATTGAGTTTGATCCGAACAAGGACTGGGACGAACGTGAGGGTATTTACAAAATGAGTGGAAAAATCATCAATTCATACAACATCACTGAAACCGCAGAGGGCGAAAACGGTCTCTGGACAACCGTTATTTCCTGCGCCGTTCTCCTGCCGTAACGGCTCTCCGTTCGGCTCCCGAGGGTGCTGAACGCGAAGATTTTTTTTCGCCGAAAAGAGGGTGACCCTGTCTGAAAAAAGTTAACAAACGGGTAATGGGCTTTTTTTGACCACCTGCTACCCGTTTGTTAACTGGTTGGCCACACAGGCAGAACCCATATTATTTCAGTGACTGCTCATGATTTATCTTGCCTCATTCCAGAATATTCGTACCCTTGAGGAGTTGATTCTCTGGGGTGGCTATCTGTTGCTCTTTATCATTATTTTTGCCGAAACCGGCCTGTTTGCAGGCTTTTTTCTTCCGGGTGACTCTCTGCTCATAACGGCAGGGCTTATCGCGGCATCAGGAGCTCTCGACATCGTCCTCCTGATCACAATCCTTTCGTGTGGAGCGATTCTGGGTGATACAACGGGCTATTTTATCGGAAAAAAGCTTAAAAACTCAATCTTTTCAGCAGAGAATTCCCGTTTTTTTCGTCGCGAACATTTGCTGAAAACAGAGGCTTTTTATCGGAAACATGGTTCAAAAACGGTGTTTCTTGCTCGTTTTGTGCCGATCGTACGCAGCTTTACGGCGACTCTGGCGGGTGTGACCGGGATGCCGTTCGGGCTCTTCTTTTTTTTCAGTTTCTGCGGCTCTCTTGTCTGGGTTCTCTGTTTTACGCTGATCGGTTTCTTTATTGCAAGCCTCTTTCCTGATATTGTTAAATATCTGCACGCCGTCATCCTTGCAGGAATAGTCCTTATCGTAGCCACTGCCCTGAAAAGCCTGAGGCAGAAAAATAAAGCTGCGCGGTGAAGATGTATCTTGTTTCGGGCAGAGAGGCTCACGGATATGTATACTTGCTATGGTATTTTCTACACAGTAACCATTAATCAAACTGGGCACATCACAGTTATGACTGAATCGATCAAAACTGATGTTCTGGTGATCGGCAGCGGCATAGGCGGACTCTATTTTGCCATTCATATGGCCGATTACGCCAAGGTAACGATTATCACAAAAAAGGAGAGTTCCACATCCAATACCAATTGGGCCCAGGGTGGAATCGCTGCCACCATCGATCATAATGACAGTGCTGAGCTGCATATCGCTGATACCCTTGATGCCGGGGCAGGATTGTGCAACCTCGAAATGGTCACTCTCATGGTAAATGAGGGACCTCAGCATATCGAGCGTCTGATGCAACTTGGTGTTAACTTTACCACTTCAGATCATGACCACCTGCACCTCGGCAAGGAGGGTGGCCACTCCAGAAGCCGCATTGTTCATGCACAGGATCTGACCGGACGTGAGGTTGAAACGGCTCTTCTTGATCGTATCAACAGCCACCCCAATATCACCCTGCTTGAGCACCATTTTGCCATCGAACTGCTTACCGAGCACCATCTCGATATTAAGACGAACAGCATCAACTGTTACGGAGCTTACGTGCTCGACTCACGCCAAAGGCAACCGAAAAAGATTCTGGCAAAAATTACCATGCTCGCATCAGGAGGACTTGGCCATATCTATCCCTACACCACAAATCCGGAGATAGCTACTGGTGATGGTGTGGCGATGGGATATCGGGCTGGAGCTGAAATTGCCAATATGGAGTTTATCCAGTTTCATCCAACCGCTCTCTACCATCCTAAAGCTAAATCTTTTTTGATTTCGGAAGCTGTCCGGGGATTTGGCGGTATCCTGAGACTGAAAAATGGTCAGGAGTTTATGCATAAATATGATAAACGCCTGAATCTGGCTCCCCGCGATATTGTGGCCCGCGCCATTGACTCGGAGATCAAAAAAAGTGGTGAAGAGTGTGTCTTTCTTGATGTAACGCATATCGACGCGGAAAAAACAAAGGAACATTTTCCCAACATTTATGAAACCTGTCTCGGTTTTGGTATTGATATGACGAAGGAGATGATCCCGGTTGTTCCTGCAGCACACTATTCATGCGGTGGCATGCGCACCGATGACAAAGGGCGCACCACCATAGAAAGGCTTTATGCATGCGGAGAGACGAGTTGTACCGGGGTTCATGGTGCTAACCGTCTTGCAAGCAACTCTCTGCTTGAAGCGCTGGTCTTTGCCTGGAGGGCATATCTTGATATCAGCGAAGAGGTGAAGAAACATGACAACCATGTCGATTTTCCTGACTGGGACGATACGGGTACCGTCAATCCGGAAGAGTGGATTTTGGTATCACACAACAAACGGGAGGCACAGCAGGTGATGAATGACTATGTCGGGATTGTGCGCAGTGACCTGCGCCTGCAGCGTGCGAAAAGACGGATTGATTTTCTTAAGGAGGAGACGGAGTCCTACTACAAGAAGACAAAGATAACGACTCAGATTCTTGAGCTTCGCAATATCATCAAAGTGGCGAGCCTGATCATCGAGAGTGCCATCAAGCGCCGTGAATCGAGAGGACTGCATTATACAACCGATTATCCCAACAGAGACGACAAACATTTTCTGATTGATACGGTGTTGCGATCGTTTTAACAACCATCTTATCATGCAACGGGTTATCCGGATATCTGTAGGGGCACGCCATGGCGTGCCCTTACAAATGATGGCGTGCCCCTGCAGATAATAGCATGCCGCCCCTACCTCACCTCCTGCCAATCTCTTGCATAGCGGAAATCGATACCGGGTGTCCGGCCTGATAGTTTGGCTATAACGGGCATCATCCTTTTGTACTGGTTCCTGACAACCATCTTCCTGACACGGTCATAGAAGGGTTCCTCTATCCCCTGGCCAAGGATCGCATGTTTATCCATTCTCTTTTCAAGCATCATATAGAGGAGCAAATCAACGGCTTCATAACTGAATCCGAGATCATCCTCATCGCTCTGTCCTTCCCAGAGGTCGGCTGAAGGCGCTTTGACAATAAGGGGCTCCGGAATGGCGAGATGACGGGCAAGACCTCGTACCTGGGTTTTATAGAGATCGCCAATTGGATTGATGGCTGAAGCCATATCGCCAAAGAGGGTGCCGTAACCAAGAAGCAGTTCTGTTTTGTTGCTTGTTCCGGTGACCAGGCGACCATCTCTTGCTGAAACATCATAGAGCAATATCATCCTCGTGCGCGCCATAATATTGCCCCTTCTCAACAACTGATTTTCCGGTACAGAGGAAAAAAAAGCATCGACAACAGGCGTAATCGGCATCTCTTCGGCCTGTATGCCGAGCTTTTTAATCATGAGTTCCGCATGTTCGAGACTTTCCATACTGCTTGAAGCATAGGGCATCATAAGCCCTAAAACGTTCTGCCTACCCAGTGCGCGAACCGCCAGTTCACAGACAACAGCCGAATCGATACCGCCTGACAGACCAAGTACGACCGAACTGAATCCGAACTTTCGAAGCTCATTGAAAAGAAATGCTTTGAGAATATCCTCTACCAGGTGATAATCGAGATGGAGATCCTGAACCTTCATAATGGGCCGTCTAAAAGTTGAACAATCGAATGAGTGAGCCAATCAGTAAAAAAGCTGCTGTGTTGACCACCACTACAAAAAAACCGGTATTTCTTAATGCTGATGCTGAAAGAGTTTCATCATGGTCAAGCAGCAGCTTTAAACCATTTCTGCCAATGACAAGAGCATAGCCGAGAGCAAACGCAGCAAAAAACCAACTCAGGGAGCCCGTAAAATAGAAAAGTTCAAAGAGCCATACGGGGGTCATCGCATAGGAGAAAACCGTGAGCACTTTCGATTTGAAACTCTCTGTGTGTTGCGGCCGGAGCAAGAAGAGCGCTCCTCCCATCATGAGATAGAGCGCTGCGACATCAATGAGAAAGGTGGCAATGGTAAAGAACATGGCTGGTCGGGGTACACCGATCAGAGGAAATTTTACGAACTGCACAAGGGCAATAACCGGAACGGCATACTCCCTGAGTACACTGGACTCCCCAGCTACCTCTCTCTTCTTGATAGCACGCCATAACGTGCTATTACGGAACAGGAGAGCAAACATTGAGGAAAAAAGTTCATGAACGCCCATAAGAGTGCTTATCTAAGCCATTTTGAAGGGTTTTGCTTGACTCGGCCTTTCCATATCTCAAAATGCACAACGGAAGCTCCCTCAGCAGTTTTTCCGGCGAATCCAAGCAGTTGCTGCGACTTGATAATATCGTCTCGTGCTACACTTAACTGACCCAGATTGGCATACACGGTAAGATAAGATTGCGGATGGCGAACAATAACGATATTGCCAAAAGTGGGAAGAAAGGCAATCTGGACTACCTTGCCACCAGAAACAGCCCTTACCTGCGTGTTGGAAGGGACAGAAATATCGATCCCGTTATTGGTGGTTACAATTCTGAGATCCTTGTCTTTTACCGTTCCAAACCTTTTGGAGACGACACCATTCTGTACAGGCCAGGGCAGTGAACCAAATGCTCTGTCAAAATTTGCGGAAACGCCTTCCAACTCGGGAGAATCCAGATTGAGTGTTTGATTGCCTTGCTCTTTTTCCGGACTCTTCATGGCTCTCTGCGGGGCCTCTTCCATCGCTTTGTTTGCAGTATCAGGAGCCACTCTTTGTTCGACCGTTTTTTTCTTCTTCACACGAACCCGCCCGACAGCAGGACGTTCGGTCCGAAGGTGCTCTTGCTCAGGCTGTTTTTGCTCAAGTCGTTGGGCCTCAAGTCGTTTTTGCTCAAGTTGCAGGGTCTTGCGACGCCTTGCTTCAAGATTTTTTCTTCTCCGTTCACGTTCAGCCTCCAGAGCACGCTGCTCAGCCAGAATGAGTGACTCTATCCTTGACTGCAATTGCATACGTTTCTGCTGGACAGTTGCAAGCTGTGCGAGATATTCCTGCTTGTTTTTCTTTAACCGGTCAAGTACCACCTCTTTCTCTTTTTTACTGGCTGACCAGCTTTTCAACTGCTGCTCCTGCTCCCTGACGACTTTAGCTTTTTGCTGATAGCTCTGCTCAAGCGCAATCCTGCTATTTTCAAGCTTTGCAGCAACCTGCTGCAGCTCTTCGACATTGCTGCGGACAGAACGGGTAAAAAAACCCATATATTGCGCGCGTACCAGAGCTTTGGAAACGGAACCTGCAGCAAAAAAATGCTCTATATCCCTGTTTCCACCATATTTATATGCTGATATCACCGTCCTGCGAAAATCATCAGAAACCCTGCCATAAATCTTGCGATTCCCCTGAAGCTCATCATGAAGACGGTCAATATCACCATCGAGCCTGGTGAGATAGCTCTGGTTTTCATTGATCATCTTTTCAAGTACCAGAATCTGGCTACGAATATTTTCCAGAGCCTTAAATGAGTGTGACTCTTTTTTTGTTGTCAACTTCAGTTTTGATTGGTACTCCTGGAGCTGCAGCTTGAGATTCGAAAGGTTTTTTTCAACTGCTGCACGCTCTTTCATGATCTTTGTGATCTCGCCGTTTCTCGGCAATGCTACCGTTGTTGGGGGCGACAGCACTGATACAAGCAAGAAGAGAACGCTGGCTATGCGCAATACTCTATAAAAAAAAGCAGGTGGAACGATAAAGGTCATAAAAAATCCCCAGGCATTAAAAATTCTGCTACCCTTACAAATAAAAATGGTGAGAAGAGACCATCGAAAAACACAAGAAAAACATCAACTCAAGGTAAAGGATAAAATCTTTTCTTCGCAAACGGTCAAAGAAAAAAAAATTTGTTTTTCTTGACCTGAAATAATGGTAACTATCCGTTTTTCATCAGCGTATCGAATACATGGACAAGCTTGTCATAAAGGGCGGTAGCCGCATCTCCGGCACTATAACGGCCTCAGGCTCAAAAAATACCTCTCTGCCAATCATTGCCGCAACACTGCTTACCGGCAATGGCACCTTTACCCTTCATCATATCCCTGATCTGAAGGATATCGTGACCTTTACCCAGCTTTTGCACCACCTGGGAGCTGAAACGACCTATGAGGGCAACACCCTGAAGGTTTCATCCCGCAATGTACAAAGTCTTCAGGCACCCTATGAACTGGTAAAAAAAATGAGGGCATCGATCTATGTTCTTGGACCGATGCTTGCACGATTTGGCCACGCAAGAGTCTCTCTTCCCGGGGGATGTGCTTTCGGACCACGCCCCATTGACCTTCATTTGATGGCTATGGAAAAACTTGGCGCCACGATCACCATCGAAACCGGATTTATTGATGCCACCATTCCAGGCGGAAAACTGCAGGGTGGCCATATCACCTTCCCGATCTCTTCTGTCGGTGCGACGGGAAATGCTCTCATGGCGGCTGTCCTTGCCGAGGGTACCACAACCATCAGCAATGCGGCTGCAGAACCTGAAATTGAGACGCTCTGCAAATTTCTCATCGCAATGGGAGCAACAATCAGGGGAACAGGAACAACCGAACTTGAAATAGAGGGGTGCAATACACTCAAAGCTATTGAATTTAAGAACGTTTTTGATCGCATCGAAGCTGGGACACTTCTTGCGGCTGCAGCCATAACTGGAGGAGATATTACTGTTAATGGCGTTGAACCCGAACAGATGAAAGCTGTACTGAAAAAATTTGTGCACGCGGGATGCCTGGTTGAGACAACAGACAACAGCATAACCCTGAAAAGTCCGAAAAAGCTTATTCCAACCGATGTCACCGCAAAGCCTTATCCAGCCTTTCCAACCGATATGCAGGCCCAATGGATTGCTCTGATGACGCAAGCTGAAGGATCAAGTCATATTACCGACAAGGTCTATCATGAACGGTTCAACCACATCCCTGAGCTGAATCGGCTTGGCGCCCATATTGAGATCCATAAAAATCAGGCAATTGTTCACGGACCGCAACAGCTCTCGGGTACGAAGGTCATGTCAACCGATCTGAGAGCCTCAGCAAGCCTTGTTCTTGCAGGCCTTGTCGCTGAAGGAACAACGGAAGTACTGCGAGTTTACCACCTCGACCGGGGATATGAAAAGATCGAAATAAAACTGAACAGCCTTGGTGCCGATATCAGCAGGGAAAAGTATGATGAATTTCACTGACTTTAATAAAAAAGAGGATTATTTTTTTGGATATTATCAGCAATGCATTATATTAACTGCCTCTAAAGCTAAGCATTGAGGGCCCTTAGCTCAGTTGGTCAGAGCAAGCGACTCATAATCGCTGGGTCGTAGGTTCAAGTCCTACAGGGCCCACCGTATTGTGAATGAGAAAAAAAATTACCTGGCGTGTTCGTCTAGTGGCCCAGGACATCGCCCTCTCAAGGCGAAGATCACGGGTTCGAATCCCGTACACGCTACCATAACAAGCACCCGTAGCTCAACTGGATAGAGTATCTGACTACGAATCAGACGGTTAGAGGTTCGACTCCTCTCGGGTGCACTCCCTTCTTCCTGGCTTAACAGCTTTTCTCTCTTTCGGCGATGCTTGACCTTGCTTTTCTTCTCGCTCCTGTATTTGCAACATTTTTTCTGGGAATGTTTTTGCGGAAAACATCAGTTTTTGATGATTACGCGCCGGATGTTCTTTTTAAGCTTGTTTATCATTTGACGCTTCCTGCACTCCTGATTTCCGTACTTTCCTGGGTGGTCATCAGTCGTGCGATGCTTTTTCTTCCTCTTCTCTCTTCGCTTCTTATCCTTTTGACGCTCGCAGCGGCTTTGCTCACGGGAAAAGCCATCAAGATGCAAAAAAAAACCTGGTTGGTAGTTGCAGGTGGCTCAATGATCATGAATGTGGGCTTTGTCATACCCTTCATTCAATCATTTTATGGAGACGATGGGCTGGCTCGCCTCTTCATCTTTGATCTTCCGAATGGGTTGTTGGCTTCTGCAGTGGTCTGCACGTTTGGCAACAATGATGGAGGTGCCACTAAAAATGGCCTGCTCAAGAAACTCATCACCTCCCCCCCTCTTCTGGCCCTGATTGCAGCTCTTCTGATGAATGCATTTGATCTGCGTCCCATGCCCATTGCAACCTCAGTACTGCACTCCATCGGCAAGCTGACGATACCGCTCATGCTTCTTGCTCTCGGGGCATCATTCAGGATAACAAAAATCAACCCATTCCATCTTGCTGTCGCCATCGTCCTGCGCATGGTTCTCGGACTTGCTCTCGGAGTATGGCTTGCCAGCCTGTTTGGCCTTGAAGGGCTCGACCGGGCCATTGTGGTACTCTCAGCTTCCGCACCGGCAGGGTTCTCAACCATCAGCCTTGCCTCGATTGAGGAACTTGACCACGAATTTGCCGCAACTCTTGTAGCATCTTCGATGATCGTGGCAATGATTCTTATTCCTGTACTTCTCACCATTCTCTAAAAAAAAAGAGAAAAGAAAATTGGAATAAATTATTTTTTACTATATTCACCTCACTATTGAGGAGTGGCCAAATTGGTAAGGCTCCTGATTCTGGATCAGGCAATTTGCAGGTTCGAGTCCTGCCTCCTCAGCAAAAAAAAAGAGACAAACTAACCATTTGTCTCTTTTTTTTTGCTGAAATCCCGATCATTATCTGATTATCCGTGCTGCCGGGCAACCTCTCGCTGACCAAACTGTTTGCAGCTTCAGCCTTTTTGCACATTCACTCTTTTTACACCCGCAAGCACCATAGCCGATACCTTTTCATGAGCATCCGTGGTGCAAAAAAAAAGAGACAGAACTTGCGTTCTGCCTCTTTGACATAAGAGACCGGAAAACCGGAAACTTATTTTGCAGGTGCTTCTGCTGCTGGTGCTTCTGCTGCTGGCGCTGCAGGTGCTTCTACCGGTGCTTCTACTGGTGCTTCAGCTTTTTTTGCGCAGCCAACGAAAGAGACTGAGCTCAAAAGAAAGAGGAAAATGAAAAGTTTTTTCATTGCTATTATTATTTTTGTTGTTTGATAATTGACAGCTTCATCAGCTCTCGAATAATAAAAAAAAACAGCGACTTTTCAAAAGCCTACTGTATGGCGGAATATGCAAAAAAATTTCACATCCCGCCTTAATAAATATTTTTTTTACTCAACAAGCAACTCTAATTCTGCTTTTTCAAGCTTGTGAAAGTTAAGATATTGGTAAACATTCTCCTCTTTTTCGCCTGAGAGATGACGGTTGATGATTTCCATATACTCATCTTTGTTTGGCAGGTGACCAAGAAGGGCGCATACTGCAGCAAGCTCCGCTGAGCCAAGATAGACCTGTGCTCCCGTGCCCATGCGGTTATCGAAGTTTCTTGTGCTGGTAGAGAAGACTACGGCATTATCGGCGACCCTTGCCTGATTACCCATGCACAGTGAACATCCCGGACGCTCAATACGGGCTCCGGATGCGCCAAATATCGAGTAATAGCCCTCTTCGATCAGTTTTGTCATATCCATTTTCGTGGGAGGAACAATCCAGAGCTTTACCGGGGCAACACCCTTGTTGCGCAAAATTTCGCCGAGAGCGCGGAAATGGCCAATATTGGTCATACAACTTCCAACAAAGACCTCGTCAATGACTTTCGGCCTGTCGTCGGTACGAAGCACCTCACTGAGCGTCATGACATCATCAGGATCGTTGGGGCAGGCAAGAATCGGCTCGGTAATTTTGTTCATATCGACCTCGATAACTGCTGCATACTCTGCATCACTGTCTGGCTCAAGAAGAGAGGGGTTTGCAAGCCAGGCTTCCATTTTACCGATTCGACGTTGCAGGGTATCAGCATCGCCATAGCCCAGCTCTATCATTTGTTCGAGCAATTTGACGTTTGAGCTGAGATATTCGATAACCGGTTCTTTATCGAGCCGGACAGTGCAGGCCGCAGCGCTTCGTTCGGCAGAAGCATCACTGAGTTCAAAAGCTTGCTCAACCTTGAGTTTCGGCAGCCCTTCGATTTCAAGAATACGACCGGCAAAGACGTTTTTCTTGCCTTTCTTTTCGACGGTCAGCAAGCCTTGCTTCAAGGCCACATAGGGAATGGCGTTGACCAGATCCCGCAATGTAATACCTTGCTGCATCTCACCAGTAAAGCGCACAAGCACTGATTCAGGAACATTCAAAGGCATGGTTCCGGTAACACCTGCAAATGCTACAAGCCCTGAACCTGCCGGGAACGAAATGCCGATTGGAAAACGGGTATGGGAATCAGCGCCAGTACCAAGTGTATCGGGCAGCACCATGCGGTTCAGCCATGTGTGAATAACACCGTCTCCGGGTTTAAGCGAAACGCCGCCCCTGCTCATGATAAAGTACGGGAGGCTTCTGTGCAACTTCACATCAGAAGGCTTTGGATAGGCTGATGTATGGCAAAAGCTCTGCATTAAGAGATCAGCGCTGAAACTGAGTGCTGCAAACTCTTTCACCTCGTCACGGGTCATGGCTCCGGTTGTATCCTGTGAACCAACCGTAAGTGTCTCTGGTTCAACATACATCCCCGGACGCACACCCTGAAGACCACAGGCCTTGCCGATCATTTTCTGGGCAAGCGTGTAACCTTTACCGCTGTCTGCAGGCTGTTCAGGACGCAGGAAGAGGTTGTCTTCACCTAATCCGAGAGCTTTTCGTGCCTTTCTGGTCAGGGTTCGGCCAATAATCAGGGGAATACGTCCTCCGGCACGAACCTCGTCCGCAATCGTATTCGGGGAGAGTTCGAACCGCGCGATCACTGCACCGTTTTTCTCTATGGTACCTGTGGCAAGATAAAGATCAATAACATCGCCCATCTCCATTGCCGTCACATCAGCCTGGACAGGCAAGGCACCCGAATCCTCTGCTGTATTGAAAAAAATGGGAGCAATAATGCTGCCAATAACCACTCCACCGCTCCGCTTGTTGGGTACTGCTGGAATATCGTTACCAATGTGCCACTGAACCGAGTTGATTCCCGACTTCCGGCTTGATCCGGTACCGACAACATCGCCAACATAAGCAAGTGGATGGCCTTTCGTTTTCAGCTCGGCAATGGTTTCTATCGGATTGGTTATCTTGGTACCAAGCATACAGCGGGCATGAAGAGGAATATCGCTGCGAGTAAATGCCTCACTGGCTGGAGAAAGATCGTCCGTATTGGTTTCACCCGGTACTTTGAAAACCGTAAGGGTCATTTTTTCCGGAAGTGTTGGCCTGGAGGTAAACCATTCTGCTTCTGCCCATGACTTGAGCACCTCTTCAGCATAGGTATTGGTTTTTGAGAGGTCAACCACAACATCGAACAGGTCATAGACCAGCAAGGTCTTTTTCAGCATCGCAGCAGCTTCTCTGCATATCGTCGGATCGTCATGACCGAGCGCATCAACAAGAGGCTTGACATTATAGCCTCCGAGCATGGTTCCCAGAATGCTGACGGCTTCCACTTTGTCAATCACGCTGCAGGAGAGCTCTCCCTTGAGGATAGCATCAAGAAAAGCGGCTTTTTCAAAGGCGGCATCATCAACGCCCGGGCTAATATGTTCACGAAACAACTCAAGCAGATACTCCGGCTCCTCAACGACTTCCTGCTGAAGCAGACCAACAAGCAAACGGGTCTGCTCGGCCGTTAATGGTAAGGGTGGAATGCTGAGCTTTGCTCGCTCTTCAGTATGTGCGCGATATTGGTCTACAAGACTCATAAGGTCAATCTCCATGTGTTTATGTGTATGTGAAAACGAATAGACTTCAGGTAAATGCAGGCGAAAACGCCTATGCTGTCAGGCGACAGAAGACAATCTTAAAAATACCATACCTCCACTGCATAAGCAAGTATCGCCCTTTTCGGAAGCAGCAGCCATAACTAAGTTCTTTAGGTAAAGAAAAAGAATCAGCCCGCTTCTTTAAGGTAAAAAGGTGAAACGGGAGATTAGAGTGATCAAAATTTCAGGCGATGAACATGCTGTCACCATAACTGAGAAAGCGATACCCTTCCTCAAGCGCTTTCTGGTAGGCATTGCGCAGATGATCGGGGCCGGCAAATGCTGCTGTAAGCATCAGTACCGTTGAACGGGGTGCATGAAAGTTAGTCAGAAGGCAATCGATGATACGGAATTGATACCCTGGATAGATGAATATATCGGCCTCTCCTGTCAGTGGTGCATCTCCCGTAAAAGTCTCCATGCGCTCCCCTGCATGTTCGAGTGCCCTGGTTACCGTAGTACCTACAGCGATAACCCTTCCTCCGGTAGTTTTTACCTTGCGAATCTTCTCAACCAACGTTGCGGGTATTGAGTAATACTCGCGGTGCATGACGTGCTCCTCAAGGGCATCTGCCCTGACAGGAAGAAAGGTACCCAGACCAACATGCAGTGTAAGGGTAACCATGTCAACACCCTTCCGGCGAAGCGTGTCGAGCAGCTCTGAAGTCATGTTCAGGGAGGCGGTCGGAGCGGCTACAGAACCCGGTAATTCAGCAAAAACGGTCTGATAGCGCTCCCGGTCAACCTCTTCAGCATCTCGCTTGAGATAAGGGGGAATAGGCACACCACCAAAACGTTCAAAGAGGTCGCTGAGCGATCGCTCCCCGCAGACGGCAATTCGGGCAATACCGTGATCAACAATGTCGGTAACGAGCAATTCCTGATCGTGCGCCATGAGTTTGTCGCCCTTTTTCAGCTTCCCCCGGTAAAGCACCCGATTTTGCTCCTCCTGATGCTTTTCAAGAAGCATCAACTCAATCCTGGCACCGGTAGATTTGCTGGCATAAAGCCTTGCGCGGAGCACCCTCGTATTATTCAGCACAAGCAGGTCACCTGGCTGCAAAAAAAGGTCGAGACTGGCATAGGATGCGTGTACAACAGCGCCAGAGTGACGATTGAGCACCAGAAGACGAGTGGAACCACGTTCCGCAGGTGGATATTTTGCAATCTTCTCTTCCGACAATTCGTAATCAAAATCACCAGTTCTCATAGCGCTCTCAATCTCGCCCGAACAGCCTCAGCATGGGCCTGGAGCCCCTCATGGTCAGCAAAGGATGCAATTTTCTCCCCACAACGATGCATTTGCTTTTTTGAATAGGAGATGATTGAGGTGTGCTTGACAAAGTCACGCACCGAAAGCGGCGAAAAAAACCTTGCGGTTCCATTGGTCGGGAGTGTATGGTTCGGACCGGCGAAATAATCACCGACGGTTTCGCAGGAGTATCCTCCCATAAAAATTGCACCGGCATGGTGAATATCCGGCAATATTTCCCAAGGGTGTTCGACATGCAGCTCAAGATGCTCGGGAGCAATCATATCCGACACTTCGCAAGCCTCTTCAAGTGAGCCGACAAGTACGATGGCACCATTGTGCTGCATTGAGGAGGCAATAATCTCCCGCCTGTTCATTCCCGGAAGACGAGCTTCAGCACACTCCCTTACGGCTGCAGCAAGCGATGCTGAGGGGGTGATCAGCACGGCCGATGCATCGGGATCATGCTCCGCCTGGGCAAACATGTCAAGGACAATAAATTCAGGATTGGCCATTTCGTCTGCTATAATAACCACTTCGGAAGGACCTGCAATACTGTCGATGGCGACATGACCAAAAACCTGCTTTTTGGCCAGCGCTACATATTTGTTGCCGGGACCTGTGATGATGTCAACCTTTGGAATGCTCCTGGTACCATAGGCAAAGGCCGCTATTGCCTGGGCTCCGCCGAGTTTGTATACGGAGGTAATTCCGGCAACAGCCGCCGCAGCAAGAATATCGGGATTTACCTCTCCCGAAGCATCACAGGGAGTGGTCATGAAAATATCTTTGACCCCGGCCACTTTTGCCGGAGCAGCGTTCATAAGCACCGATGAGGGATACGATGCCTGCCCACCAGGAACATAGAGAAGAGCACGCTGCATGGGAGTTACTCGCTGACCAAGAACCACCCCTCCCTCTGCTTCATAAAAAAAACTTTTCTCTGCTTCGTACTGATGAAACCGGACAATATTACGGTACGCCTCCTCAAGTACGGCCAGAAAAGAGTGATCGGCATTATGGTAGGCTTCCTGTATTGCTCCCTGGGGAACAACCATATCGGACAACCTGACTCCCTGGAAGCGCTCCGTGTAATCCAATACAGCGATGTCTCCCTTCTGGCGAACCTCTTGCAAAATTTCTTCAACAGCAGACTGAACAGAAACATCAAAAGTAACGCTTCGACTCAACTGCTTTTCAAGAGCTGAACGCTCTTCCGGAAAACGATATTGGCGTAACACTTCTTACCTCATTTTGGTTATCAGGCTTCAGAAATTCCGTTGTGGCAATGTACATAATAGCTCTCTTTCCCGAAACCCCGAACCGGGAGTGGAAAAGCGGAGCAAACTGCAAAAAAAGTGGTCAAAGAATCAATTATTTCATTTGAAAAAAAGTTGCATTGATCTACCTTAAGAGTTCAGTTTAAACCTTGGAATATAGCCTGAATCCGCTCCTTTCCAAGCCACTATGACAGACACACAGAACCATGAGAATATGAGCTTTTTCAGTAATCTGTTCAGGGACATCGCCATTGACCTGGGAACAGCAAATACATTGATTTTTATACGGGGTAAAGGTGTTGTTTTAAATGAGCCTTCTATAGTTGCCCGCGAGCGCAACACAGGAAAGATCGTCGCTATCGGACATGAAGCACTTCTTATGCATGAAAAAACCCATCCCGGCATTGTAACCATCCGCCCTCTGGCCAATGGTGTCATTGCTGACTATGAGGCAACGGAAGAGCTGATCAAGGGATTAATCAATAAAACAAAAAACCAGTTTTCACTCGGTATCCGCCGTATGGTTATCGGTATCCCGTCAGGCATCACTGAAGTTGAAAAAAGGGCTGTTCGCGACTCTGCCGAACATGTTGGAGCCAAAGAGGTTTATCTGGTCACCGAGCCCATGGCGGCAGCCATCGGTATCGGACTTGACGTCCAGGAACCAATGGGCAATATGATTGTCGATATCGGGGGCGGCACCACAGAAATTGCCGTTATTTCACTCGGTGGCATTGCATCAGGTGAGTCGCTTCGGGTCGCAGGAACCGATATCACCAATGCGATCGTCCGTCACTTCCGCAAAGCTTACAGTCTGGCAATTGGCGAACGTACTGCCGAGGATGTGAAAATTAAAATTGCGTCGGCCTATAAACTGGAAAAAGAGCTCACCATGATGGTCAGAGGCAGAAACCTGGTAACCGCGCTTCCCGAGGAGCGAGAGGTCAACTCTGCAACGATCAGGGAAGCAATAGCGACTCCAATCAGCCAGATTATCACCTCGATCAAAAAAAGCCTCGAAGTGACCAAACCGGAACTTTCGGCTGACATTTTTGACCGCGGGCTCTTCCTTGCCGGTGGCGGATCGCTCATCAAAGGGCTTGACAAAAGAATCAGTGAAGAGACCAAGCTTGCCGTGCATATCAGCGAAGACCCCCTTACCGCTGTGGCAAGAGGTACGGGAGAGGTACTTGAAAACCTTGAAAAGTACCGGAGCGTCCTTCTGACGAGTAAACGGTACTGAAAAACAAGAGCGAAGAGAGCGCTATGCCTCTGCGAGAAGCATCGTATAATATGCTTCATACTGTTCAACAAGCAAGGCGGTCTCATACCGCTTTGCCTGGAGGACACATGCCTGGGAACACTCTAACCAGTGGCCGGGATCTGAAAGCAGAAGAAGCGCCTTCTCCATCATGCCGTTGATATCTCCCGGAGCAAGCAGATAACCATGAACCCCAGGAACAATAAATTCGGGAAAACCTCCCGCCATGGTTGCCACGACCGGGACACCACAGGCCATGGCTTCAAGCGCGGCAAGGCCGAATGACTCAACATTGCTCGGCATCAACATGAGGTCAGCGATAGAGAGCAGTGGAACAATATCATCCAGCTTGCCGAGAAACCGTACCCGATCCACTATTCCCAACTGGCGAACCTGGATTTCAGCATCGCTGCGTTCCGGACCATCACCCACGAGCAGCAGCGTTGCATCAACGCGTTTACTTAAAGCATAAAAAATCCGGATAATATCGCCAATACATTTTACCGGCCTGAAATTGGAGATGTGAATAACAATTTTTTCCTGCCCAAGGCCAAGTTGTTCACGAATTTCCGGTTTCGGAGAGCGAAAAAAGAGTGACGTATCAACAAAATTAGGAATGACCGTAATCTCCTTTTTTGGGCTGAACATCCTGACCGTCTCATCCTTCAGCCAGGCGGACACGGTCGTCACCCCGTCAGATTTGTTAATAGCGAGCCTCACAACATCCTGCATCCCCCGGTCGGCACCCACGACGGTGATATCGGTACCATGCAGCGTGGTTACCAGCTTGAAACACTTCAATTCGGAACATTTGTCCTCAATCATCTGGCGTGCAAGCATGGCGCTCAAGGCGTGGGGAATCGCATAGTGAGCATGAACAATGTCAAGTTTTTCATAATAGGCGATATCGGCAATTTTCGAGGCAAGGGCGAGAGAGTAAAAGGGTGACTCAAAAAGCGGATAGTGCATCACTTCAATCTCATGGCAGAAAATATTTCGCGAAAAAGCTCCGAGCCGAAAAGGAGCTGACTTGCTGAAAAAATGAACAATATGCCCTCTGGCAGCAAGCGCCTTGCCCAGCTCTGCGGCAATTGCCCCGCTCCCCCCGTAAGTATGGTGACACGAAATACCGATTTTCATTTTTTGCATGGGAATATTTCTCTTGTGACTCCCTGCATCTTGCAGGATGAGCCCGTTTTATTTGCCCAGGGATCTGCCCTGCAGCCAAGCCAGCCTTGACAAATCTCCATATAAAACACAATATAACCGGATTATCGTTCTCTGTATCGTTGCGGAGGCAGTTCTCTCTGCCTGGCCTGTCCGTATTGTGGAAGGTCACTGGCCAGCTTGTAGCTAAAAAAAAACTTCCGGACTGCATCAATTTTCCGGCCCGCATTACAAACTGAAGGCAATTCATGCTATTATAAGCGGTAGAGGCCGCCAATGGATGGAACCCCTGCACGGCTTTGAACACAAACAACAGAAAATTACTGAACAACAATTCATAGAAAGCAGCAAAATATCTTCATGGAAAATGCTCATAAAAAACAACAGGTTGCCCTGAGTTCGGTTCTGGCAAGCCTTCTTCTTACGATTATGAAGCTCGTTGTCGGTATCATGAGCGGCAGCATCGGCATTATATCCGAAGCCGCCCATTCTGCCCTCGACCTGGGCGCTGCCTCCCTGACCTTGTTCGCCGTAAATATGAGCAGCAAACCAGCCGACAGAAAACACCACTACGGTCATGCCAAGGTCGAGAGCGTCTCGGCGCTTATTGAAACCGCTCTTCTTGTTGTAACGAGCATCTGGATTATCTACGCCGCAACTGAAAGGTTGCTTGCCGGGAGCGTAGAGATCGAAGTGAAGTGGTATGCCATTGCCATTATGGTCATCTCCATTGTGGTCGATTTTTCACGGTCGAGGGCACTGAAAAAAGTCGCGAAAGAGACGAACAGTCAAGCCCTTGAGGCTGATGCATTGCACTTCAGCTCTGATATCCTCAGCTCTGCGGTCGTGCTTTTGGGCCTCATTTTTGTTTCACTCGGTATTGCCTGGGCTGATGCTGTTGCCGGTATTGCGGTCGCACTGCTGGTGGGCTGGGCAGCATTCAACCTTGGGAAAAAAACCATTGACGTACTGATTGATGCCGCACCGGAAGGCATTACCGATCGTCTTGAGGAGATAACCATGACGGTCAGTGGGGTCATTTCCATCGACAAGGTGCGGGTAAAACCAACCGGGCCGCAGGTATTCATTGAAATGGCCGTCTGTATCAACAGAACGCTCTCGGTTGAAAAGGTTCAGCGCATCTGCTCTGATATCGAAAAAAGAGTGCGTGATGAGTTTCCCGTGGGTGATATCACCATCAACACAAGGCCAATTGCACTCAACAGCGAGACTATTGCTGAACGGATCCATGTCATAGGGTTGAATCATAACCTTCACGCCCATAACATTTCCACAAACCTCACTGAACGGCAAAAACAGATCACTTTTGATGTCGAAATCGACCAGCAACTCACCATTAAGCAGGCACACGATACCGTTAACGCACTTGAAGAGGAGTTACACCGCGAGTTCGACGGTGAACTCAATATTTGCATCCACCTTGACCCACTCCGCAATGACGAGTGCTGTACCACGACCCTTCAGGCCGGAGAAGAAAAAGTTGTACGCGACACGATCATCAATGCAGCACAAAGCATCAGGAAAATCCAGGATGTCCACGATATTCAGATTCGTAAAACAGATAAAGAGAAGCTCTTCATTACCCTGCACTGCTCATTTAACGACGAGGTACTCCTTGAAGAGGTTCACTCACTGACCAGCCAACTGGAAGGAGCAATTTATCGCTCCCTGCCCAATGCAGGACGGGTGATCATCCACGCTGAACCGCTCTTTGCATGAGATGGCGTGAAAAAAGAGTTATCTTCTCTTTCAAAAATATTACCGGCAACACCCTCATGGTTGTCGCAAACCACAGGGCACTCGGCTACTCCGTTACGACGGCACTGTACGACCGCTCATTGCTGGTTTTTTCCTGCTCAGCCTTGCATCTCTCCAGGCAATGCATTGGGCAGAAAAAAAGGAACAACAACCGGCAAGCAGAATGATGGATGAAACCCTGAGAAATGAAAAGCCGTCACGATAATGGGAGGGTAAGGTTTCCCGTATTCGACATTTTGCCGCCTGATACGTCCTGCTCCTGATCCTTTTTATCGGAACTGGTCACCAGTTTATGCAAAATACCAATCACAAGCAGGGAGGCGAGCAAAAGAGCATAGTGCCATGGATTAAAAAGCTGCTCAACATTCTGGCCTGCAGTGGCAATCTTGACCGGTTCAACAATCAATTGCCGCAGGAGCGTAATCATGGCAACTTCGATGAAAACCACCACATGAAAAACGCCGGTTTGCACATAGTTGATTTCAGCCGAAATGAGGCTTGAGAGCGTCCACACAATAAAAAGGGTGCCCAGTGACTGCAGAAAACCATGAGCCAGATTATTCATCTCAACTGAGTGAACAACAGCAACGGAAAATTCCCACAACACCATGAGACTTGCCATAACAAGAGCCAAGGCAAGAAATGCGTGAAGAAGATGATTAAAGGCCCGCAAGGCCGTCAAAAGGTGATCTTCGAACGATGCTATCATGTGCATGACCGTCTATTATATTTCTTCCATCGGCAACAATAATTTCGGGTAGAACATATGGGGAACAGCAAAAGAAGCCCACACGCTTTGTGCATCTTGAAAAAACCTGCCTATTCCATTGTAGTAATAAGCTTCCGGGTTTGCAAAAGAAATACCCTTCTTCCAGGGGTATTCTCTCATTGAAAAACTCTTCACACGTTTTGTGAACCCCGAAATCCGATCTCTCTTTTCCCTTTCACCCTGAACTCGCCCTGATAACGTTGGAGAGTTCAGGAACTGGATGTACATTACGTGAAGGTGATCTTTTCTGGTATCCCTGAAGAGCTGCATTCTCTCCTGCAGTCATACACTTATAAATAAAATCATGAAGACCAAGAAACCAGTATGCGTTACCGGAGCTTCCGGATTCATTGCATCCCATATCGTCAAGCAACTGCTTGAACAAGGATACCGCGTCAGAGGAACGGTACGCAAAAGCTCTCAGAACTACCCTTTCCTCCTCGCTCTTCCAGGAGCTGCGGAGCATCTTGAACTTGTTGAGGCTGACCTGCTTGCTCCCGGTTCATACGACAAGGCCGTAGAGGGTTGCGACTATGTAATGCATACGGCAAGCCCTTATAAAAATAAGGTAAAAAATCCACAAACCGATCTGGTTGATCCAGCAGTAAACGGAACCGAAACGCTCCTTGAAAGTTGCCTGAAATCGGGCTGCGTTAAACGAGTGATTTTGACCTCCTCCATTGCCGCCATTACCGATGAGCCGGACAGCACAAAAATTTTTACGGAAAAAGAGTGGAACATCATGTCCTCTCTCGATCGAAATCCTTACCACTACTCAAAAACCCTTGCTGAACTGGCGGCATGGGATTTCATCATGAAAAAGCGACCACCTTTTGATCTGATTGCCATCAATCCCTTTATGGTTATTGGCCCTTCACTCGCTCCATCACTCAATACCTCCAATGAGATGATTCGCGACATCATGATTGGCGTTTACCCTGGAATCATAGACATCAACTGGGGCTTCGTTGATGTGCGGGATGTGGCAAAAGCGCATATTCTTGCAATGGAAACCGATACAGCAAGCGGTCGTTACCTTTGCTCGGCTGAGGCATTGCACATGAGAGAGGTGGTAGCACTGCTTAAATCTTCTGGTTTCGATAAGTACGCCCTGCCAAAGGCCAATATGACAGGAAAGATAGGTACTCTGCTCATGAAAGGGCTCTCTTTCACACAGCCGAAGGATATCGGCATGTATATCCGCACAACCATCGGACGTACCATGCACTATGACAATTCGAAAATCAGGCGTGAACTTGGCATCTCCTTCATGCCAGTCAGGGAAAGTCTGATTGAAACTATAAAAGATATGGTGAAATGGGGTCATCTGACACCACCCAAAAAGTAGCAAACAACCAGGACTGCTTTACTGAAAACAGCCTGACAGTCACGAATCATCCCGTTACCTCATTGACCAGGAATACAGCATGCAGAGACGCATCAGACTATTAAACAAGATGATACTGCCTCTCATGGCTGTACTGTTTTTTTTTCACGCCGCATCCCTCAGGGCGCTGCCGATAACGACAACTCATTCTGACTCTCTGACGGGAGAAAGGGCAAGACTGTTAACCGGAGAGGTCATTGTAGCGCTCTCAAATCTGCAGGAGGGAGTTACCGGCATAGAGGGACAAATCTATATTGCAGCTCCGCCAAAAAAGGTCTGGGAAGTGATAACTGATTTTAAAAATCATAAAAATTTTGTTCCGAATATTATCGACAGCGACATCATTTCGGACAATGGTATTGAAATCGTGATGTTTGAAAAGGGAAAAAGCAGAATGTTTATCTTCTCGAAAGAGGTCTACATAAAAATGAAAGTATGGGGAGAGGGGCTGACGCGGCTTCGTTTTCAGCAAATAACCGGTGATTTCAAGGTCTATCAGGGAGAGTGGACTTTGGTCGATTACCCGCAGGGAGCAGGAACATTTCTTACCTACAGGGCAGAAGTGAAGCCGGATTTTTATGCCCCCCAGTTTGCTGTCAGAAATGTGCAGAATCGGGATTGTCCTCTGATGATGATCGCAATGAAAAAACAGGCTGAATTAAACCATGCGAAATCGTTACCGTCTGAAAAGGAGTGAGGGCGGAGCGTCACGAAAAATGGTACGATCATCAACCACCCTTGACGTCTGTATCGTGCGGCGTTTCTTCATGGTCGCAGCAAGAGCCCGGAGATTGAAAGACCATGCGCGGAACACTGCTCCTGATTTTTTCAGCGATCCGGGAAACTGTGTGAGATAAAAGAGTGCAACCGCAAGGTCAAGCAACAGACGCAGCGGAAGCACCCACAGAAGCCCTGCCATACCACGGTTCTTCAGAAGCATAGTCACATTATTGCGATGATTGAGATAAATTTTTTCTGCCGATCCGCCCTGCAGCGATGCACCCCCTTCATGCAGAACAAGTGATGAAGGAACCGATGCTATGCGGTATCCAGCAAGCTTCATCCGCCAGGAGAGGTCAATCTCCTCCATCTGCATGAAAAAATCCTCATCAAACCCTCCAAGCTCTTCGGCCACCGCTCGTTTTACAAACATGGCAACACCCGATGCCCAGAAAATTTCCTTCCCGCAATCGTACTGCCCCCTGTCGCTCTCAACACCGGAAAATGTCCGACCAAGGCACCAGGGATAACCAAGCTGATCCATCATACCGCCCGCAGCACCGGCATAATCAAAGATCTTTTTGCCCTTGCGATAAGGCTTAAGCGAAAGGATTTTAGGCTGCAAGGCTCCCATATGGCTATCGGCAAGAGCAGCCGTAACAAGCTGTTCAAGCCACATCGGATCGTGCTCCGTATCGTCATTCATGAAAACCACATAGTCAGCCGAAGAGCTTTTCAGCCCCGCGTTGCAACCTCCGGCATACCCCCTGTTTTCCGGAAGTCGTAACAGACGTGCATTGCGGTAACGCTTGACAAGAAAAACAAGGCCCGCCTCGCTGCCACCGTTATCGACCACGATGATGCCCATGGAGGGATAGCTGCTCTGTTCGAGCGAATCAAGGCAGCGCTCAAGCATGTCGCGCCTCCTGTAATGGGGAATAATGATATCAACCGAGGGAGAGAGTGCCATCGGTCAGCGCAACGTTTTCCAGAACTCCGCGGCCAGGCGGGCTGTCTCTTCAGGAGTTGCAGAAGCTGCGATGTACTGCAAAAGGGCACTTCCCACGACGGCTCCGTCTGCAAAGTTCCACATATGCTCTACCTGCGCCTTATCCTTGATGCCAAAACCGACAACAAATTTTTTCCGGGCATGTTGGCGTACCCTTTTCAGATAGTCATCAACCGCTGACTCTGTCGCCGTATCGGAAAGCTTCGCTGTCCCTGTTGTACCATTGACCGCAAGACAGTAGGAAAAATCGGTCGAGAGGCTGTCGATCAGCTCTATCCTTTCGGGTGGAGTAACCGGTGAAACAAGAAAGACAACGGTAAGGCCAAACCCCTTTGCTTTTTCGAGAAAATCTGCCGCCTCCTCGGGAGGAAGATCGGGAATAAGCAATCCGTCAACTCCCGCCTCAAGGGCATCATGCAGAAAACAATCACCACCGTAAGCAATCAGGGGGTTGCAGTAGCCCATCAGAAGGATGGGGGCTGTAATTTTTTTGCACCCTTCGCCCTGCCGGGCTCTGCGTACCAGTTCAAGAAGATATTTGATGGTCACACCGTTACGGATAGCGGTATGGGCTGCATCCTGAATCACTGGCCCATCGCCTATCGGGTCAGAATAGGGCATACCAAGCTCAATGATATCAACCCCGCTCTCCTCAAGCGCCTCAAGCACGGGGAGCGTCGAGCCAGTTACCGGAAATTCCGGCATATAATAGGCAATCAGGAATTTTTTATCCTGCTTCACCAACTGGGTAATTCGATTCTCAGACATAATGAACTTTTATATTTGTCGGCAATAATTTCTACAAGATAATCTGAATAGCGGCTATCATGGAAGTCATGACAAGCATGTGCACAAGAACACTCCCCCACACATTTCTGGTATTCACAACAATATAACCACCAATAATACCCAATGGAAATGCCATCATCGCCATCATTGCTCTCTCCATCATATTTACAGGAGCAACGGCTAAATGATTAAGAAGAAAAAACAGGGTCGTCAAAAATACAGTCAGATGCTTATTCAAACCCTTCTCAATCATAGCCGAAAGCATGATTCCTCTCCAAAGGAACTCTTCAGCAATAACCAGAATCGGATAAAGATAAAGGAGCGAACGATTGACAAGCAGATACTCCATCCCGGACATCATTGCAGTATCATTTTGACTCTTCATCATAGCAGTATTCATCATGGCAACCAGTAACAGGAGTGTACCACCGATGGCACCCCACAAGAGCGACTTCTTCAGGTCACCTCCAGCAAGATACATCTCCTTCCATTCACCGGTTGTTTTACCCCGGTAGAGCACCAGACCAATGGAACCAATAACATAAAGGAAAAGTGCGGGCCACTCCTGAAACGGCGTAAAATGCCCTGCAAGACCAAGGAGCCAGATGGCCGCCATAAGGGCAAAAGAGAGGTTGAACCGTGCTGTAGAGGAGTCCGGTTCAAAAGAGAGCGGTTTGACAGATTTCATGACTGAAGGGTATTGATTGAAGGATGAATACTGCTGGTATGCCTGCTATGCTCTGCCGATTTCTGCTGAATATACAGAGGACGAGCTTCATAATCAATCGGGTCGGTAATGCCCATCATCTCAAAGGCTCTGAGTCTGCGGGCACAACTGTCACAGAGACCACAGGCCTTCCCTTCACTTTTATAACATGACCAGCTCAATTCGAAGGGAACCTGAAGCTCAATGCCTTTTCGGACAATTTCCGACTTCTGCATCTCAATGAGCGGAGTAAGGATTGCAATATCGGTCTCCGGTTTCGTTCCGAGTACGATAACGGTATTGAAAGCGTCATAGAATACCTTTCGGCAGTCGGGATAGCCGGAGGAATCCTCCTCGACCGCTCCAATAAAAATCTTGCTGGCACCGATCACTTCCGACCAGCTCACGGCCATCGAGAGAAAACCCGCATTGCGGAATGGCACATAACTGGTAGGTATCGAAGAGCCCTGCAGGTCAGCACCGCCCACCGGCATGGAGAAATCGGTGAGGGATGAGCCGCCAATCTGGGCAAGAAAATCGGCATTGACTTCAAGTCGCTGCTCTATGTTGTAGTGGCTACAGATGGAACGGAACGACTCCAGCTCCTTCTGCCAGGTTCGCTGCCCGTAATTGACATGCATGGCTGCAAGCTCAAAGCCTGCGGCATGAGCCATTGCTGTGGTAACAAGGCTGTCCATGCCACCGCTGAGAAGAACTACTGCTTTTGGTTGTGTTGTTGACACGAATCTCGACATCTTGTATGTTAAAAGTATCATATTATGTTTCAAGGCAAGCATAACCCTTTTCACGAAAGTACGCAACGCTCTCGACTATCTGAAGTGTTGATTGCCTCTTTTTCGATGCCACGCACCGTGTTTGGGATGTGTCATTTCACTTATTCCCTGATTACAAGCTTAAGGTTTTGACTGAATCTGCATACTTTCAGTTATGCTTGGGGGGGTAATGGATTGACATACGCACTGTTTCCGAAAAAATCCAACCGCAAAAAAAGCCGGGCTTAATGACAAAACTTCGTCAGATTCAGATTGATGCTCCAGAAGATTTTGCAGCAAATCTTGATATCTATCTATCCGGAGAAAAAAATGCCTCCACCAATCTTTCTTGATACCTTGTTCGTTGTCGGGTTAGTCAATCGTATAATGAATCCATCAAAATTATCAACGATTTTTTGCAGTCAGAGGGTACGGAAATTACTCACCTGAACCCCACATTATTTCGGCAGGCCTTCAAACTAATTTGACTACATTTGTGATAGAAGTAGAGATTTTATTCTGTAGATATGGCGATATTATATGCCGCTTTCAATACGCTGAACGAAGGGCTGCAAAAGACGACTGCCATGAATGACTGCCACAACAACAATGCGTTCAGGTTCAATCCGATAGATCAACCTGTAACTATAAACAAACAGTTCACGGATGTTTTTGTCAGCAATCTCTGGAACCATACGTCCCATTTCGGGATTAGATGGTATATTTTCGGCAGCGCTGACAATTTTTGAGGCAACAATTTTAGCATACCAAAGTGAATCGCGCTCTACGAAAGAGGCAATCAACTCAACATCTTCAAGAGCTTCGGGTGACCATGCTAACAAACAAGCCATCGACTCAAACGATCTTTTACCACTTCATGTGAAATTGCACCTTCAATTTCAACTCGTTCAAGACCACGATTAACTTTTTCCAGAACATACAAGTGATACTGTATATCCTCATAGTTGACGTCATCGGAAAGAGTTTGCAACATGGTTGATACTTCTGTCTTTGGAGTACTCATGACTAACTACCGTTAAAAATGTCCAGCTTTCGATATATTTCCACACCCTCTTTTGGTCAAAAGTACACAACGCTTTAGATTATCTGAAATATTCATGGCATCTTTTTCCAAAAAAAGCTCTTGCCTAACGTCAATATCAACAATCAATAACAAAAAAAAGCCAACCCGAAGGCTGGCTTTTTTTATAGAGTATGGAGGCGCCAAAAATTAATACATGCCGCCCATTCCACCCATTCCGCCCGGAGGCATTGCCGGCATGTCGGATTTCTCTTCCTTCACATCGGTAATTGCTGCTTCGGTGGTCAACAGAATGCTGGCAACCGATGCTGCGTTCTCAAGAGCGCTTCTGGTTACCTTTGTTGGATCGACCACACCTGCTTCAACCAAGTTTTCGTACTGTTCTGTTCTGGCATTGAAACCAAAATCACCCGTTCCTGCCTTTACTCTCTCCAGAACAACGGCGCCATCGGTGGTACCGGTGTTTGCTACAATCTGGCGAAGTGGTTCTTCAAGTGCACGACGGATAATTTCAATACCGGTTTTCTGATCTTCGTTATCTGCAATAGCTCTGTCGAGACCCTTGATTGCGCGGATCAGGGCAACACCGCCACCAACGACGATACCTTCCTGTACGGCAGCACGGGTTGCGTGCAGTGCATCTTCAACACGGGCTTTCTTCTCTTTCATCTCGACTTCGGTTGAAGCTCCGATGTTGAGGACAGCAACGCCGCCTGAAAGTTTTGCAAGACGTTCCTGCAGTTTTTCCGTATCGTAATCAGAGGTCGATTTTTCAACCTGTCCCTTGATTTCGTTGATACGAGCCTTGATCTCTTCAGCGCCGCCCTTGCCTTCGACAATCGTGGTATTGTCCTTGTCGACAGTCACGCGACCAGCCTGACCGAGGTAGGAAATGGTTGCATTCTCAAGTTTGTAGCCTTTCTCTTCGGAAATAACGGTACCACCGGTAAGAATAGCGATGTCTTCAAGCATGGCCTTGCGGCGATCGCCAAAGCCAGGAGCCTTGACAGCACATACTCTCAGGGTGCCACGGAGCTTGTTGACAACAATTGTTGCAAGCGCTTCGCCTTCGATATCTTCTGAAATGATCAGAAGAGGACGACCGGACTGTGCTGATTTTTCAAGAATCGGAAGCAGCTCCTTCATGTTGCTGATCTTCTTGTCGTAGATAAGAATCAGCGGATCTTCGAGCTCGGCATCCATGGTCTCGGAATTGGTCACGAAGTAGGGAGAAAGGTAGCCACGATCAAACTGCATACCTTCAACAACCTTCAACTCAGTGTCCATTCCCTTGGCCTCTTCGACGGTGATGACACCATCTTTTCCAACTTTATCCATCGCATCAGCAATCAGATCGCCGATTACAGGATCGTTGTTGGCAGAGATGGTTCCTACCTGTGCAATCTCTTTTTTGCCAGAGATGCTGCGGCTGATATTTCTCAGCTCCTGCACAACCTCTTTAACCGCACGGTCGATGCCTCTCTTGAGGTCAATCGGACGGGCGCCTGCAGCAACGTTCTTGAGGCCTTCACGATAGATTGCCTGGGCAAGAACTGTTGCGGTGGTGGTACCGTCACCGGCAACATCACTGGTCTTTGATGCAACTTCACGCACCATCTGGGCACCCATGTTCTCAAAAGGATCAGAGAGTTCGATCTCTTTTGCTACAGTGACGCCATCCTTGGTTGAGGTTGGAGCACCAAATTTTTTATCGATAAGTACATTACGTCCGGCAGGTCCAAGGGTAACCTTCACGGCATTGGCGAGTTTGTCAACGCCAACTTTAAGTTTTGCTCTGGCATCAGAGTCAAAAAGAATATCTTTAGCAGTCATTGTAAAGCGTTCCTCCTGTAAGTTTTTTAAAAAAAGTTAATCACAGATCAGCCAAGAATAGCAAAAATGTCCGACTCACGCATGATGAGATAATCCTCACCCTCGACGCTTACTTCTGTACCGGAATACTTGCCATACAAAACTTTACTGCCAACTTTGACCTGCATTTCAAGCAACTGGCCATTATCGGCAATTTTACCTGCTCCTACAGCAACAACTTCACCATACTGCGGTTTTTCTTTCCCGGTATCAGGAATGTAAAGGCCACCTTTGGTTTTTTCTTCCGCCGCTGCAGGCTTAACAATAACTCGATCAGATAAGGGTTTCAAGTTCATTGTCTTCTCTTGTTTGGGTTTTAGATTTAATAGTAAGATACTATTGACTGAAATCAGAGAGTTTATGCTGTTAGCACTCAACAGAGTCGAGTGCTAACAGGACACTTAATAATAACAAAAATACTTTTCCTTCCAAAGAGTTTCTTTATCATGAGAGGAAGGTTATTAACTATCATAAATAACAATGAACCAGCAACTCTATTATTGCACGATCGGTAAAGTTACCGTAGAAAAACTTGACAGTATACAGTCGAAAATGCGTGATGATACGGCGACTGACGAAGAGCGGCAATTCGCCACTCTTTTGCAGGAAATATCGGCTCTTGCCAAAAACAGGCTTTCGGTAGCCGAAAACGAGAGCGATTTCAGCAAAGGAGAGGCGGTTTGGGTGGAGCGCACCTCAGCATCGCACTTTCCACATATCCGGCTTCATGGCGGAGCACTTGAGGATGACCCGGATAGGAGTTGACGGGCTGATAAGGCTTGCGTTAAGGCGCACACAAAGGCAGGAGATAGCGCCCGGTCAAAGAGTCCTTTCTGAGAGCAATCTCTTCGGGCGTTCCTTCCGCAACAAGAGCACCTCCTTTGTCACCAGCTCCCGGGCCAAGGTCGATAACCCAATCGGCCTGCATGATGATGTCGGGATTGTGTTCGATAACAACAAGGGTGTTGTGCTGTTCGAGAAGTTTTTCAAAACAGCCGATCAACTTTTTGATATCCTCAAAATGCAGACCGGTTGTGGGCTCATCAAAAATAAAAAGGGTATGCGCCACATCCGCATGGGCAATAAAGCTTGCCAGCTTCAGGCGCTGGGCCTCACCACCGGATAGAGTGCTTGAAGACTGACCAAGCTTGATATAGCCAAGCCCTACTTCATCGAGCACCAGAAGTTTTTTTGCAATTCCCCTCTCTTTGCTGAAAAAAGTGATCCCTTCTTCTACCGTGAGGGCAAGCACCTCTGCAATAGAGAGCCCGTTGTACTTCACTTCGAGGGTCTCGGCCTTGTAACGCAGACCACTGCAATCCTCACAAACAGCCTCTATATCGGCAAGAAACTGCATCTCAATGTGAACACTGCCCTCTCCTGCACAAGTTTCGCAACGTCCTCCAGGGATATTGAAGGAAAAATACCCAGCCTTCAGCCCCCTCTCACGGGCATCCTTTGTCTGGGCAAAAAGGGTGCGGATATCGTCAAATATCTTCAGGTAGGTAACGGGGTTACTGCGGCTTGATTTCCCAATGGGTGACTGGTCAACATGCTCAACCCGATCGACCAGCCATGCTCCCGAAATTGAGCGGTGCGTGCCCACCTTCTCCTTCAATCCAACCTTTTCCTTCATAATCCCCTTGTTGAGAATATCATTAACCAGAGTGGACTTGCCTGAACCACTCACACCGGTCACACAGGTCATGACGCCAAGAGGAAAACGAACATTAATATTTTTCAGATTGTTCTGCATGGCGCCGGTGATTTCAATGCAGGAGCTGAAATCCACCTTTCTGCGAACCACTGGCACCACAATCTGCCTCTTGCCGTTGAGGTACTGGGCGGTCAAAGAGGTGCCAGACTCCTTCATGGCCGCTATTGAGCCATGAAAAACCACCTCACCGCCAAGACGACCTGCATAGGGGCCAAGGTCAATAACTTCGTCGGCAGCCTCAATAATTTCGCGGTCATGCTCAACAACAACAACGGTATTACCCAAGTCACGCAACTTTCTGAGCAGCGTGATCAACCGTGCAGAATCACTCTGGTGCAGCCCTATGCTCGGTTCGTCAAGAATATAGATTGCTCCAACAAGCGGAGAACCAAGGGATGTTGAAAGATTGATACGCTGAAACTCACCGCCACTCAAGGTATGAGTCAGACGATCAAGGGTGAGATAGTTCAATCCGACATCAAGCAGATAACCAAGGCGCTTGATAATTTCCTGCAAGATAACCTCAGCCACCTTGCGGTCGAAGGGTGAAATATTGAGATTCCGGAAGAAATCGGAGGCATCCGCAATATTCATGCGCGAAACCTCACCGATATGACGGCCCGAAACCCTGACAAGCCTTGCATCAGGATTCAGGCGGCTCCCTTCGCAATCAGGACAGGTCGCATAGCCCCGATAACGGCTCAAAAAGACCCGGTAGTGCATTTTATAACCGGCATCCTTCTCAATTTCAGCAAAAAAGGGCCAGATCCCCGTATACCGTTCATCCGCAGTACCCTTCCAGATAATCTCCTTCTGCTCGTATGAGAGCTTTTCATACGGCACATCAATCGGGATACCAAGATCATCCGCACAGTCAAGAAGATCCCTGAGATTCCAGCGATACTTTTCCGAATTCCAGCAGGCAATGGCACCCTCTTCAAGCGAAAGTGATTTGTTTGGCACCACTGCATCCTCATCAATACCGGCAATACGTCCAAACCCCTGGCAGGTTGTGCAGGCACCAATCGGGGAATTAAAGGCAAAAAGCTGGGGAGAGGGCTCCTGATATTCAATCCCGTTCAGTTCAAGCCGATCACTGAAAATGAAGGTTTTTCCTCCAACAACCTTCAGGACAGCATACCCTCCGGATTCATTGAAACAGCTCTCGGCAGCCTGTGAAATACGGCCAAATACTTTCTCGTCATGCCGCGCCACAAAACGATCGACGAGTACAAGAAGAGATGAACGTTCGGAATTCGGCATCTCAAGCACCCGCTTGCAGGCCGATTCCTGGTTGAGATCAAGCATCTCCTCCCCTGCAACCACACGAAAAAAGCCTTTTTTCAGAAGATTTGCTATTTCATCCTGGACCGGACAAGTATGGTGCCCTGCATCCTGATGAGCCGGGAAAAAAAAACCGGCATAAAATTTCGTGCCCTCCTCAAAAAATCCAGCCTGCAGACTCACATCATCGGGAGTATGCTTTAAAACAAGTTCGTTGGTATCACGAGAATAAATTTTGCCGATGCGGGCATAAAGCAGGCGGAGATAGTCATAGATCTCCGACACCGTACCAACAGTAGAGCGAGGATTTTTCGGAATGGGTTTCTGCTCAATAGCTATTGCCGGAGCAATTCCTTCAACACTTGCAATATCCGGACGAGGCATACGTTCAAGAAACTGACGCACATAGGCTGACAGGGATTCCACATAACGACGGTGACCTTCCGCATAAAGAGTATCGAAGGCAAGGCTTGATTTGCCCGATCCGCTGACACCAGTCAGCACAACAAAACGATTCCGCGGAATACAAACCGAAATATTGCGGAGATTATGGGTATTAATGCCTTTGAGAACGATATCCGGCAGACTCGTTTCAGCCGCTGCTGAATAATTGAGCCTATGAGTGGTCATATTGCAATATCATCTTGTTTCAGTAATGGTCGAACTGGAAAACCCGCAAAAAGGGGAACACTGACCCGGAAGATAAGAAATGAAGCTTCAAGCTCAGGAAAAAACTTTTTGGATCTGGATGCTCACGGCTTGATCTCATCAAGAAGAGAGTGCAAGGTAGTCGCAGTCAGAAGCTCCTGTATCTTGTACTGCAGGTTATTCAGATAACCGCGGTGATGACAGGAGGAAAAAATTTCACAGCTATCCGGAGTCACACCACAGCGAACCAGATGCGGCTTCCCTTCAATGGCAATCGCAATATCGGCAACAGTAATTTCATCCATCGTCTTGCCAAGGGTATAACCTCCTTTTACGCCCTGCACAGAGGTGGCGATACCTGCCCGTTTGAGACTTTGCATAGCCTTGGAAAGGAACTCCTGTGAAAAGCCGATCTCATCGGCCATCTCCTTTACGGTCACAACCCTACCCACACCCTTTGTTGCCAGATAGGTAACCGCATGAAGTCCATATTCAAATTTCCTGGAAACCTGAAGCATAGCATTCAATTTATATTAAACAGGATTATTTTAACCCTATTTTCCGTAGAAACCTAATATCTTTTCTCTTGCCTTAAAAAACTATATTACCTTTAAGCACCAGACGGCATCATTTCAATCACTTGATTATTACCATGAAGAGCACCGTAAAAGATCAATATTTTCTCTGGCAATTCTCCCCTGAGCAGGAGGCAAAAATCCGATACCAGGAGTATGGAGAAGATAGCGAGGGAAAAACCCCTATTCTTTTTCTTCATGGGTACGGAGGGATGATTGAACACTGGGATCTGAATATCCCTGAATTTGACCGTAATCACAAAATCTATGCCATGGATTTGATTGGTTTCGGCAAGTCACAGAAACCCAATGTACGTTACTGTCTGGAACTCTTCGCTTCACAGATCGAGACCTTTCTCTTCTTAAAAAAACTTGATTCGATCATTATTGTTGGCCACTCGATGGGCGCTGCGAGCGGAGTCTATTTTGCTCACCACAAGCCAGAAAAAGTCAAGGCGCTTATTCTTGTCAACCCTTCCGGCCTTTTTGCCGACACGATGGATGGCATGAGCTCTCTCTTTTTTGGACTTGTCGCCTCCCCGCTCATTGGAGAGATGCTTCTTGCTGCTTTTGCGAACCCGGTTGCCGTTGGTCAAAGCCTTACACCAACGTACTTTAACCAAAACAAGGTTGATGAAAAACTGATAAACCAGTTTACCCGACCCCTTCAGGACAAGGGGGCTCAATTCTCTTACCTTTCGCCGTCAAAAAGACCGCTTGATTTCAGGCTCGACCACCTTGCAAAACCCTGCAACTACAACGGCCCAGCCTATCTTGTTTGGGGAGCGGAAGATGTTGCACTCCCGCCACATAAAATCATCCCTGAATTTCAGCAACTTCTGCCACAGGCTGGAGCATTCATCATTCCGAAAGCATCACATTGTATCCACCATGATGCCCATGAAGCGTTTAACAAGCGACTGGCACGGATACTTGACCTTCTTGAGTAACTCTTTGGCTCTCTCTCTGCGGAAAAAAGTTACTCCGCCGTTCTCTGTCTGACGTGAATATCTTTCGACTCTGGAACCTTCAGGCCAATTTCGACAGCATAGCTCTGGAATTGGCCGAAAGGAACCCACTGAACACTCATTTGCCAGCAATGAAGATTACGGGAAATCTGGAACATGGGTAAAACCAACTCCCCGTTTTGAAAATCATACCCGGTATTCATGGCAATCTGCCAGTTTTTTGACAATGCTGCCTGTGCTGCTGCATTGAACAGTGAGATGCTCTCTGGCTCAACAGGATTGCTCCTGTCAGCCTGCAGAAAAAGTGAAAAACGAAGCTGCCAGGGCAGATTATAATCGATACTGCTGAGATTACCTGTATTGAAATAGGTCTGAAGGGTATTCATAAAAACTGGTGACCGGGATGGCAAAATGGTTGACGCAGCCTGGTTACTGCCCTGAATGCTCAGACTCATGTCGAGAAACCCCCTGACGAAACGCAGCAATCCGTTACCCTCCTCACTGTTGAAACGGTTAACCCTTGCCCCGGTCACCGGATCATAACTGTAAAAATCATACATGGAACCTGCACTGAACAGCAAATTATCCGAGAGGGCGTTACTTGACGCAAGAATGGTCAATGGCGCAAACTGAAGAGCATCAGCAGCAAAGTTGTACCCGGTCGAAACGCTCAACGAAAGTAATTGCGTCGTGTGATCACCAACTGGAGAATCAGCCTCCAGAAGAGACCGGGAGTCCCCGAACTTGCCATGAAAAAGATTTTTCAACGTAAGGCCAACTGTACTCTGCCCCTCAGGCAGACCGGGGTCAAAAGTCCTCTGGTATGGCCAGTCATAGGTATGAGAGCTGGAATTATACCCGCTGCCGGAAAATGCAGGATTCCACACATAGCTGATCGTGGGAATAAAGGTATGACGTAACGCCTTGAGAGAAAGAATAGGGTCAAGAAACCCGGTATCAAGAATACCATAAACCCTTGTACTGGAATCAACTGAGAAAATAGTTGTTGAAAAGTCACTGTTTCCGGCATTCGGATGCAACGACTGAACAAAAGTAATGGCCGGATTGACGTTGAAATGACTGAACAGTGTGGATTGCATGCGAAGCGGAAACACAACACTCGTACCCGTGTAAGTATCGTCGAAAAGTCCATTACCACCCTCTCTTCCCTGAAATCTGATTCCCTGCGTAAAAAGTGCCCTGGTGCCAGTCCCAAACTCACGATAGTACCCCACCTCTCCACTGAGGTTTGCCGAATAGCCAGAAAAGTCCTCGGAATTCCGTGAAGAAAAATGCTTGACAACAGCAGCACCGGTGGTCAAGGAGAGATCCGACCTCCAGTCATCACCCTGAACGCCGGAACGAAAGGGATAGATCCTGTTCTGATAGAACGATACCCCGATATTCTGTGAAAGGGCAAGAGTACTTAGCTCTTCAGAACGATCGTAAAAAACAGAGAGAATGCTGTTCTCATCATGAAACGTTTTCACCAGAGAGGCTCGGGCATTGGACTGCTGGCTGACCATACTCTCCGAATCAATGGAATTCAGATTGTAGCCATGAGGAGCGCCCTGAAACTGGAAGTTGACATCAAGGCGCGTCGAAGGGTCGAAAAACTGATTATGAAGAATTTTGGCATTCCAGTCGGTATAGAGAGGATAGTGTCTGTATTCCCCTGAAATTTCGCTTGTAAATAGGTTCCGCTTTGCAAAACGAAACCGCTCACCGAGCCGCCAACTTCCGTTCACAGCGATGTCACCCTCAGACCTGAAATCCATATAATCATTGATAGCCCAGAAATAACCAAGATTCGACAAAAAAATGCTCTGGTCATGACTGCTGAGACGAGGAATAATAAAACCCGATGTCCTTCCCGAACTTATCGGAAAAAGCATATAAGGCAGTACAAGAATCGGCAGGGCGGGAGGGCGCCATGAAAAAATTTCCGGCCTGATGTACATGATCAGCGGTCTTGCTGTAACCCCTTTATCGGTATGAACGATCATATGAGAAGAGGAGAACCAGAAATGGGGATCATCTTCGTTGCAGGTGGTAAAAGTACCATCCCTGATGATCATATCCCCATTTTCAAGTTTCGAAACCTGCTCACCGGTAAAATAAATACCACTTGAAGAGGATGAAACATGAGAAGTCTCCCCCCTGCCGGTTGTAAAATCGTAGGTCATCGTTGCCGCATCGAAACTCCCCTCCCGATCAGTAAAGCGAGCGGGTTCAAAGGGCGTTTTCGAAGAATCGGCATCACCAAAAGCATGAAGCAGTGTTGTATCAAGGTCGATAACTATTTTTGGCGCCTTGACACTGGCCTCATCTTTTCCAACACTCGCTTTACCCCACAACTCCATGCTTCGAGTATCAAGGTTATAAATGAGGGAGTCCTTCGCTGTAAAGAGAATAGTGCTTTTGAGCCCTCCCTTTCCGGAAAGCGAATCGGCCACGACCGGCTTCTGGACGGGAGAATCCTGATGCCGCTGACCCGAAATCCCGGCAGCATGCAAATCCTCCCGGTAAAAAAGTGAAGACTCAGAGACAACAAGGCAAAGGAGAGCCAGAAACGAGGTTTTTTGCTTGATAAACTTCAAGGCAGTAATGCTCCGTTACAGTATTATGCTATTCACTTATAAAAGTTTAAATATATTATTTTATTGGTCGTGTAGCTGCTATTTTCTGTAAAGGTTCCCGGCTCTGTATGTGGTAACCACACTGTAAGCAATTCTTTAACTTTTTCACACTCCATGCTGCCCTCTGATTATTCCGCACCCGATACTTCCGGTCATTTCGGCTGTTTCGGCGGCAAGTTTATCCCTGAAACGCTCTTTAAAAATGCCGCCGATCTTGAATCGGAATACCTTAAGGCAAAAAGCGATCCGGCCTTTCAGGCGACGCTTGACAAACTGCTCCGTGATTATGTAGGGCGACCGACCCCTCTCTATCATGCAGAACGACTCAGCAGAACGCTGCAGGGAGCACAGATCTATCTCAAGCGGGAGGATCTCTGCCATACGGGAGCCCATAAAATCAATAATGCACTCGGCCAGGTGCTGCTCGCCCGCCGTATGGGCAAGAGAAGGGTTATTGCTGAAACCGGCGCCGGTCAGCACGGAGTAGCCACCGCAACCGTCTGTGCCCTTTTCGATCTTGAGTGCATTGTCTATATGGGTGAAGAGGACATTCGGCGGCAGGCGCCAAACGTGGCAAGAATGAAACTGCTTGGCGCAGAGGTTCGGCCAGTCGGAAGTGGTTCAAAAACGCTGAAAGACGCAACAAGCGAGGCTATCCGCGACTGGATGAATAATCCTGAAGAGACCTTTTACATTATAGGCTCGGTGGTCGGTATGCATCCCTATCCGATGATTGTTCGGGATTTTCAGGCCGTCATAGGCAAAGAGACCCGTTCGCAGATTCTGGCGCAGGCAGGAAGGCTTCCTGATGTTATCACGGCATGTGTTGGCGGCGGCAGCAATGCGGTGGGTATGTTTTATGAGTTTCTGAAGGATGCCCGAGAGATCGAGCTGGTTGGTGTGGAAGCGGCAGGAGAGGGACTCGACAAACGACATGCTGCCTCAATGACCCTCGGAAAACCGGGAGTGCTTCATGGCGCACTGACAAAACTGCTGCAGAATGAAGATGGGCAGGTTCAGGAGGCGCACTCCATCTCGGCAGGCCTTGACTACCCCGGAGTCGGCCCTGAACACTGCTACCTGCAGGAACTCGGGCTGGTAACCTATACATCGACAACAGACACCGAGGCACTTGCTGCGCTTGAAACACTGGCAAAAACCGAAGGCATTATTTGTGCGCTGGAATCGGCCCACGCCATACATTACGCCATTACAAGGGCTCCATCCATGCAAAAGGAGGCCATCCTTGTGGTCAACCTTTCGGGGCGCGGCGACAAGGATATGGAGACCATCATGAGGGAGCTTTCACTCTAATCAGTTAACCCAGGGGTTATGCGTCAACAAAACAACCAGGGGGATTACCAGTAAAAACCCTCCTGGTTGCAATGAAATAGAGTGGAAATAGTTAACTCAACAAACAAAAATGAGTGTTGTAGTAAAAAAGAGCATCTCAGTAAAGAAACCCGAAAAGCCTTTTTTTCAAACTTTAATTTTACCTTTCTCCCGTTAGGATGTCTCATTAATTTTGGAGGTATTTCATGACTCAAGTTATTGTATGCAATATCGATGATGATGAAAATCGCATGCTAGAATTGCGTGCTGCCCGACATGGCTGGAGTATAGAGGAAGAGGTGCGTCAGATTTTGCGCAGAGCTGTCAGCGAAGAGGATCAGGCACAACGAAAAACTGGTTCACGTATTGCAGCACGTTTTACTGAGGCGGGCCTGACAGAACCATTAAATGAATTCCGGAGAAACATCATCAAACCGATAGACTTTGGTTCATGATTACGACAAACTTAAACATGCCAAACAAACCTGAACAAAATTTAGCCTCTGTTGTTGGAGCTGAGACCTATGCTGTCTGGATCAATATGCTCAACGAACTTGTTCCACAGGGACGAACCCACCGCCTTGCACCTCTCGTTGCCGGAATGTTGCATTATGCACTTGCACTTGCCATCGCCAAAAAAAAACATGATGAGGAGTCCAGTACAGCTTCAGCAGTTCAATCTTTACTCTACGCAGCGGAGGTATCAGACCCTTCGGAAGTTGAGAACTATCTGAGGGAGATGGTAAAACAGCTTTTCAGGGATGCCAAAGTTAACTACAACAGAACTAATGCGCACGGCAAAAAATACAGCATCCTGGAGAGTACTTGTGAAGAGTTCGTCAACTGGTACAATATGCCGTGGGAGTGACACTGTACCTCAAGAGTTTGTTGCCTTTTGGAGCCTTTATTGCTATCTTTTTAACGTATCCGAAACAGAAGATGTTGTTGCTCGGCGGCAAAGAGTTCCCTTTCGCCGTTATTGCAAAACAGAGGAATATAATTGAACATCATTGACACATGGGATTGGCGCTATCGAGTAGCGTTTGACCAATCACTTCGTTCCAGGGTGGAAGAGTCCATTCGCAAGATGAGCCATGAGCCTTCTCGCAGGATTATGACCTCTCTTCTCTCCACTTACACCAGCAAGCTTTCGGTAAGTCAGTTGATTTCGACCTGCTGTGACGAGGCGTGCGATAGACAAGCGGTTATTGATGCTGCAACAAAGCAGAGCCCACTCTTTCTTCCGATTTTTTTGAGTGATATATACCGCTCAAAAATTGAATCGTCTGAGAAACTGAGCGCTGTGCACAAGGATGTATTGCTTAAAATTGTCAAAACTGCATCCGCAGAGCCCTTTTGCAATTACCACTGCGACATATTTGAGCCAATTTTTGGTTCCACTCTTGACGCTCTTTTAAAAAATGCTGTAACTGAGATAGAACCTCCAATCGTCGATACTGGAATATCCGGTCATGACATTTTAAAAATCACCAAAGAGATCATTCGGGAGCTGCATGAAACAATTCCCCCATCCTTAAAGGGAATTGCAGGATACATCCCCGATTTTACTATCAAGGTTGTGCCGAATTTTGGCTTTGCTGAATACTGGCCGACATCTCTGTCTGGTGCGGATGCCGATGAACTCATTGTTTATGATAACCCGGATCAGCTCGGGTATCAAAATTTTCGTGCAACAATAATCCACGAAGTTTTTGGTCATAGCACGTTCTACAGTTTTGTCAATGAGCTACAGCCACCCTTCTTTGATCATGGAGCAATTGCTTTTTTAGAGGGCTGGGCAACCTGGTGCGAATGGACAACATCTCATCGGGATCTTGCCAAACACCTCAAATCAGCACGCTGCAAAAGTTTGGAGCTCTTTCATGGAACAAATGCAGAAAAGATTCAAAGTGATATCAGAACTGTTACCTCACTCCTGGGATACTCGAAAGCCGTTGCCAGTTCAAGCATTGAATACTATTTCCAATATCCAGGCCTGGGGTTTTCTTATGCACTTGGCGCTCTGTGGTTTGAGCATCGTTTTTCAACTATTGAGCCAATAGAGTTCTTCAAATCAATACAACAAAAACCCTGGGGAGATTTCTTCGCACTATGGTAAACCTGCAACCCAGTTTTTATTTTTGTCATGCGTTTGATCTTGGAACCCGTTTAACCCATTTTTCTGAATGGATTAAACGGGATTCCCTGCCTGTTGCGCCAAAAGTATTGAGATACCAGCGAGTCAAATTCAATGGAGCCGAATTATTTGTAAATCAGATGGGATTTGCCATAGTATTTCAGCGCATAAACCATGTAACAAACTATGCTGAAGCTCATCAATGCTATAGCCACAACTTTGAAAAACCATATTCTGAACTCTCTACGGCACTCCACAAGCTCTTTGGCATTCGGCCAATCGGCGACACCTCGTTCGTTGTCGCATTAGGCGACAAGGAGCTTACGATGGATTGGCAAGCTGTGCACGCACCATGTACCTTAGCCTCTATAACCTCGTTGATCGAGGCGCTTTTTATTGATGAACTATGCCGCGTATTAGAACGACAAAGCGATTCGTTTCTCAAGGAATCTTCGCTCGCTGAAGATCGTCTGCTTGCTGAGTACGCCGAAAGTCTTTTTCCTCTCGCTTATCCTTCAGGTTTTCTTGTTGAGAATGTGGAGATATCGGAAATGGAAAAGTACTACGATCAATGGAAACTTGCCGGGCGCGTCATATCGCTTCACCAAAGATTCACAGAGTCTGTTATAAACACAGCCCTTTATAACGGCCATCTTGAAAGAAATCGTCAAAACACTTTGAATACAGTGCTTGCCACTATTGCATTGCTCTCTTTGGCTCAGGTCAGCGCCACTATTTCGGGTGTGCTTGGCAAGGCTGCAATCGCGACCACAGAAGAGCAACTCAATCAGTTTTTAATCAGCGCTGCGGTCGTTTCGCTTCTCTACGGTGGATGGCAATACATTGTAAAGCCGTGGACAAGCATTATTGTTGACAATATCAAGCGTGCATATTTAACCTGGCGAGCAACCAGAGGCAGAACGATGGAGAAGAACAACCCTCACTCTTAATCCACCAAGACGGAACACGGCCATGTTTATCGGCACACTTTCACCGGAATACTCAAATGGCATTTGCTTTCATTTTCGCTTTATTACAACTTTTCCGTAACTATTACATAACAGCAAACAAACCAATAGGTCAATAATACAGCCTGATCTCCACAATATCCACAACACCCTGACACTGCCGGGAACTCATTGCCCCCGAGAACCATTTCCATACAAGCCGCACCCATTGCATACAATCCTTTTATTCTGTAAACTGCTACCCCTTTTCAAAAAAAACGGACACGCATGAACCATGAATATTGACCGGCGCCTTTTTCAGTTGCTTAAAGAAGAACGGACGCCGTTTATCTTTTCGATTATATCGGGAGTCTTGGCTGCGGGGATGCTGATTGCCCAGGCCTACTACCTCAGCCTGGTTATCGACAGCGCCTTTATCCAGAGGAGCGGCATGGAGAGGCTTTTCCTGCCGCTCAGCCTTTTTGCGCTTTTCAGCACTCTGCGCATGGCTTTCAACTGGTTCTCCCATACTGAAGCAAACCGTGGTACACTCATTATCCGAGAGAAGATGTTCAACCGGCTCACCAATACAGTCGGTGCTCTCGGGCCGGTCTATGCCAAGTCGGTACAAAGCGGACGGCTCAGCACAACACTTTTGAAGGGTGTTGAAGCGCTTGACGCCTATTACAGCCAGTATATTCCGCAGCTCTTTTTTGCCCTCTTCACGCCACTCCTGATTGCGGGCACCATCCTGCCCGGCGACCCTATCTCCGGCACCATTTTGCTCCTGACTGCGCCCCTTATCCCAGTCTTTATGATTCTGATCGGGAAATCGGCCAGCGCCATGACGGAAAAGCAGTGGAAAACCATGAGCCGCATGAGCGGTTTCTTCCTTGATGTGCTGCAGGGGCTGCCGACCCTGAAACTCTTTGCGCAGAGCAAGCGGCAACACGATGCCATCGAAGAGTCGGGCGAAAGCTTCCGCCACGCTACCATGCGCGTGCTGAAAGTAGCCTTTCTCTCCTCCCTGACGCTTGAACTGGTGGGCACCATCGGCATGGCCATCATTGCCGTCGGCGTCGGGCTCCGCCTTATGGGTGGAAAGCTCACCTTTCAGCACGCCCTCTTTGTGCTGATACTGACGCCTGACTTCTATCTCCCGCTGCGCCAACTCGGCACAAAATTTCATGCCGGGATGGAGGGCGTCAGCGCCTCAAAGGAGATCTTTGCCATTCTCGACCAGAGCACCCCTGCACCCGTGCAGCAGGCTGCATTTGCCGTACATGAGAGCGCCGGAAAAAGGCCCATTGTGTTCGCCAGTATCAGCTACACCTACCCCGGCAGCTCGCGACCGGCGCTTGAGGGAATCAACGCCACCATTCCCGCAGGAAAAACCACCGCCATCATCGGCCCGAGCGGTGCAGGAAAAAGCACCCTGATCAATCTGCTGCTCCGATTCCAGGTGCCCAGTGAAGGAAGCATCACCATTGACGGCAACCCGATTCACGCTATCCCGCTTGAGGCATGGCACCGCCAGATTTCATGGGTTCCGCAGCACCCCTACCTCTTCAACGCCACCTTGAGGGAGAATATTCTCCTTGCGCGACCGGAAGCTTCAGCAGAAGAGATGGAGAGTGCCCTAAAAAAGACAGGTCTCACCACCTTTATCGGCTCGCTGCCCCAAGGACTTGAAACCATGATTGGCGAAGAGGGGGCCCGGCTGAGCGGAGGAGAGGCACAACGGGTGGCGCTTGCCCGCGCCTTCCTGAAAAACGCCCCGCTGCTGGTGCTCGACGAACCAACCTCGCACACCGATCCTGAACTTGAAGCCGCCCTGCGCAGCTCCATCCAGGAGTTGATGAAAGGAAGAACCACCATCATCATTGCCCACCGGCTTGAAACCATACGCTCCGCAGAACAAATTATTGTAGTCAGCGAGGGGAAGATCACCCAGTGCGGTACCCATGAGGAGCTGATCGCCAACGGAGGTTTCTACCACGATTCCCTCCTTCTGCAACAGGATAGACAATCATGAAAACCTTTTTTCGACTGATCGCACTGGTCAAACCATATTTCTGGTGGATGGCCCTCGCCGCACTCATCGGCTTCGCCACAACCGGCAGCGGCATCGGCCTCCTGATGACCTCCGCCTACATCATCGCCAAGGCGGCCCTGCAACCGCCGATGGTCACCCTGCAACTCGGCATCGCGGGAGTACGCTTTTTCGGCCTTGCACGGGGAGTCTTCCGCTACATCGAAAGGCTCATCTCCCACAACATCACCTTCAAGATTCTTGCAAAACTGCGGTTATGGTTTTACGACGCCATTGAGCCCCTCGCACCGGCACGCCTCATGCACTTCAAGAGCGGCGACCTGCTGCAACGGGTTGTGGACGACATCCAGAGCCTCGAAAACATCTACACCAGAGTGCTTGGCCCACCGCTCACCGCACTGCTTGTGGCCGCACTGATGTGGTTTCTGCTCGGCGTCTACTCCCTGCAGGCAGCGCTGCTCATCCTCTGCTTTCACTCCCTTGCAGGCATTGGCGTCCCGCTCCTCACCCGGCAGTTGAGCCGTGGCCTCTCGGTGGGTATCATGAACCGCAAGGCAGAGCAGCAGGTACTGGCGCTCGACCTCTTCCAGGGGATCGGAGAGCTGCAACTTTACGGACAACTTCCGGCGCACCTCGCCGCCATGCAGAGCGCCGAAAGCGGCAAGCTGCAGCTTCAAAGAAAGAACGCCATCATCGAAGGGCTACACGAATCCCTTACCGGCCTCCTCATGAACGGCGCCCTCATCGCCATTCTCTGGGCGCTCATTCCCTCCATCTCCACCGGCGTGGTCAACGGGATTTCACTTACCGTCATCACCCTCGCCGTCATGGCCTCGTTTGAACCTTTTCTTCCGCTGCCCTCCACCCTCAAGCACCTCGAAGCTGATCAGCTCGCCGGAGAACGCCTTTTTGAAATTCTCGATGCCAAGCCGGAAACGGTCGCCCCGCTCACTCCCCTCCCCTTTCCGGCAGAGCATTCCATTCAGGTTGAGCAGCTCAGCTTCACCTACCCCGGCAGCGATACAAAAGCGCTCGACCGCCTCACCTTCACCGTTCTCCCCGGAGAGCATATCGCCATCGTCGGCCCGAGCGGTGCAGGCAAATCGACCATCACCTCTCTCTTCATGCGCTTCTGGAACAGCAGCGAAGGGAGCATCTCCATTGGCGGCCACAACATCACCCTCTTCGACCCTGAAGAGCTGCGCCGCCAGATAGCCCTCGTCTCGCAGCGCACCTACCTCTTCGCTGAAACCATCCGCGAAAACCTGACCCTCGCCGCCCCGGATGCCACCGACGACGATCTCAAAAAAGCGCTCACCGCCGCCGGGCTCAGCCACTTCACCGCAAAACTCGACGAATGGTGCGGTCAGCACGGTATGAAACTCAGCGGTGGAGAGCGCCAGCGCATCGCCATTGCCCGAGTCCTGCTGCAACATGCCCCGATCATGATTCTTGATGAAGCAACGGCCAACCTTGACGGCGTAACGGAGAGAGAGGTAACCCAAACCCTGAACGCCATCAGCTCAGGAAAAACGCTGATAACCATTACCCACCGCTTAAAGGCAATGGAACAATACGACCGGATTCTTGTGCTTGAGAAGGGAAAGATTGTGGAGCAGGGTCTGCATAGGGAGCTTATGGACGGGAACGGGCTCTACCGGAGGATGTGGGAGTTGCAGCATGTGGCGGAGATGACGGGGTGAGTGTGCTAACAGCATTTACTCATGAACAATCACCGAATTTCTTCCGATTTCTATGTAATGGGCTGCTTCGAAAGCCTCTATTATCGCAGGTAATGCAGCACTAATTAACCGCTCAAGTTCGGCATTGCCAATATTGCCAGAAGCAACGAGCATCAGCCGTTGAGGAGTATTTCGCAACAGAAATGACTGAACAAAGTCATCCTTTGTCACAACAATTCGACCATCCCTGTCGGCAATAAGGATAATATCTGAATCGGGTGTTTGATTGCCCCTCCAGGTCGAGGGTGTGCAAAGCATCATGCCCACGTTGCCGTAACCAATCACAAAAACGGCGTGGCAGTTGAGCATCAACCAGAAACTTCATGCTGCCAGAACTTTGGTACTCTTAATAATTGGGGTCAATGGTTATCCGATCGTGAGTTTGCGTCGTATTATGCCCATGTATACAGTGATTGACAGAAAAATCCATCTCAAGACGTAAAAGAGATCGATTAAATATAAAACTTTCTGTCACTATCCCTCTTTTTTCTGGTGCAGCCAGCACGGCATAATGCTTAGTGGAAGCGAAAGGCAGCGCCCGAGAATCCTGCTGCAACATGCCCCAATCATGATTCTTGATGAAGCAACGGCCAACCTTGACTGCGTAACGGAGAGAGAGGTAACCCAAACCCTGAACGCCATCAGCTCAGGAAAGACGCTGATACCATTACCCACCGCCTTAAGGCAATGGAGCAATACGACCGGATTCTTGTGCTTGAGAAAGGAAAGATTGTGGAGCAGGGTCTGCATGGGGAGCTTATGGACGGGGATGGGTTTTATCGGCGAATGTGGAAGTTGCAACACACGATTGAAATGGCGGGATAAGGCTGTGTACAACATTTGTATACGCTGCTGCAAAAAAAGCCCCCGCAGTTCACGGGGGCCAGGCTTACGAGCAACGACCGTTGTATGATCAGGCTATCTGGACGTATGAAGAGGCCTTGACGTTACAAATAGGACAGGTTTCCGGAGGTGTGCCCAATTCAATGTGACCACAGACAGGACAGAGCCAGATCTCTGCTGTTTCAAGGTCTTTGCCTGCCATGGCAATTTCAAGTGCATGACGATAGAGTGCGGCATGCACTTTTTCGGCCTCTACAGCATAACCGAACATGCGTTTGGCTTTATGCCCATCGGCCACAGCCTGCTCGTACATGGGCGGATACATTTCGTTATGCTCATAGGTCTCGCCATCAATAGCCGTTTGCAGGTTCTCGATGGTCGATTTGATGGCATCGTCGGCAGAGAGATGTCCCTCGGCATGAATGCGCTCAGCTTCGGCGGTGGTCCTGAAAAGTTTGGCAATATTCTTCAGGCCCTCTTTGTCAGCTTTTTTGGCGAATGCTGCATACTTCTGATACGCCTGGCTTTCTCCTGCAAAAGCGTTTTTCAGGTTTTCGTGTGTTGTCGGCATTACTCTTTTTCTCCCTGTCGATTGATTATTGTGAAATATGGTGATGCTTAATATCGCACGAAAATCTCACTTTTTAAAGGAAACAGATCCAGCAATACATCTCGCCCTCTCTTCACCTGCACGCTGAACCGATTTACATGAAAAAACGCTGATAAAAAAACCTGTTTCCATCATTCAGGGTTTAGCCGATCCCTGCATGATTTTAAGAATCAGTTTTTCCAGATCCTCCCTCGTCTGGGCACCTGGCTCAACGGCGACAAGCCTGCCATCACGACCAACTGCGAAAAGCAGCGGCACCGAAGCGATACCGCCTGAAACATGACTTCCGAAGCTTTTGAGAATCGATTTGTCTGCCATGATAACCGGATAATTGATACCTTGTTCCCAGATAAAATCCGGCATGGAATGTTCATTATCCTTGTAGGCCATCCCGATAAAGGTAAATCCTTTTTTCTCATATTTTTCCTGCAGGGCAACCATTTCAGGAATCTCTTTCCGGCAGTAAGGACACCAGGATCCGAAAAAATTAACGATATAGGCCTTACCGGCAAGCTTTTGGCTTGAAAGCAGAACGCCCTGTACGCTCTTTGCGGAAAACTGCGGTGCGACTGCTGCGTTAACATGCGTTTCAGCGACCGATGTGGCGGCATCAACCCTTCCAGGATAAGGAGCGATGAGCGTTATCACCAGAGCCGCCGCAAGCATTGCCTTTCGAATTGTCATCATATTATCCAACGGTTTATCTTCTGCGAAGTTCTATAAAAAAGCTCTCAAAAACAGTTACGAGACTGAAAAATCGAGACCGGGATTGCTGGCTGCATTTTTCAGCACAGGAACGTTGAGTTTTCTGATTTCAACGGTTTTCACATCCTGAAGATGCGCCGCTACCGTATCCCAGACCGGTTCTCCGGTTGATGGTGCACCAACCGTAGCCCATCCGGCAACACGGTATTTTTTCGAGGCATCCACAAGAGTGCCGTTTTCAAGCCGCATGTCGTCAATACGACTGCCCATAGCCGCTACCGGATCAATACGGTACGACATACCACCCACACGCACCATATCGCCACCCTGCTGATAATAGGGATCGGGGTTGAAAAGATTGTCGGCAACATCTTCAAGAATATTTTTGATTTCAAGGCCGGTCATATCCCGCGCATAGGTTTCCGGATAGGTCATGCAGGTCTGGTCGAGCACATGCTCCATGGTAATGGTCTGTCCAGGCAAAACCGTGGTTCCCCAGCGGAAGCCGGGCGAGAGTGAAATCTGTGCTTCATTGCGCGATCGGAGGGCGTCGCAGATAACCTGATCGAAGGGACCATCAAAATTTCCCCGCCGATACAGGAGCGTTCCCGCCGTAGCAAGTGGTTTTTCGAGCTTGGCAAGGTGCGGGGCCCTGATACGCTCGATCAGCGCTTTCATGGAGGCATCTGCGGCAAGTTCATTGGCAAAAACCGGAAGCAGCCGGTAACGGAACTCCTTTACGCCGCCGTTGCCAAGCTTGAGATCCATAACGCCGAGAAACTTGCCGTTGGAACCTGCATTGGTGACAAGGGTTCGACCCGTTTTGTTCCGAACTTCAAAAGGCTGTGGAACAGCGTCGTGCGTATGGCCACCAAAAATTACATCGATACCGGTTACCTCCCGGGCAAGTTTGAGATCGACATCCATTCCATTGTGCGAAATGAGAATCACGGCATCCGGTTTTTCCTTTGAACGAACCGAATTGACCAACTCCTGCAATTCGATGGCATTGATACCAAATGTCCAGTCGGGTATGAACCTGCCGGGGTTTGCGATAGGCGTATAGGGAAATGCCTGGCCGATAACGGCAATCCTGTGTTTACCAAGCTCTTTCATCACATAGGGACGGAAAGCGTGACCACTTCTCTCATCGAAAGCCTGTGCACCGTTAAAGAGCGCATCCTCTTTCACCTTTACGTTCTGTGCAACAAAATCTCCCTTGAATGCTGCGAGGTTTTTTCTCACCTCTTTGTCGAGATAGGTAAATTCCCAGTGGCCGGTCATAACATCAACACCGAGTTGATTCGTAACTTCAACCATGTCCGTTCCTCTGCTCCACAAAGCTGTTCCCGATCCCTGCCAGGTATCTCCGGTATCGAACAGCAGGGTTTTACTGCGCCCGAATTCCTCTCGAACTTTTTCGACAAGCGTTTTCAACTGTGCGAAACCGCCTATTTTGCCGTATTTCTGCGCTGCATCGACGAAATTTAAGGGCGTATAGGCATGAGCAAGCGGAGTGTCAGGCGAAACACCATAATATTTCAACAGAGAAGCGGTAACAAGATGAGGGGGGCGTCCCAGGGCTTCCCCGACACCGAGGTTGAGATTTGGTTCGCGATAGTAGATCGGCATAAGCTGTGCGTGGGTATCGGTAATGTGCAACAGGCGGACATCACCGAATCCCTGCATTTCATAGATATCAGCTCCGGATGTGCGGCTGCTGGCAAGTCCGGGAATCAGGCCTGCAGCTCCTGCAAGCCCAAGGATACGTATAAATTCACGACGGGAAAGCTGCATAACAGTGGGTCGTTTTAGGGTAAAAAAGCGTTACTGAAGGGCACTGTCCCGCACGGTCAACATACGGGACAACTCCTGATTGATGCGGCTAAAAAAATGTTAAGGTTTGGGAACAAGGCTCTCCCAGTTCTGCTGCATATACTTGCCTTGTGCAAGAGCCTGCTCTCCTTCCTGAAGAGCCTGCCCGGCGAAGTTTACCGCCTCGGCTTCCTGACCGCTCTCAAGAGCCGCTCTGGCGCTCTTGATAAGCGAAGCAGTTTCACGCCACTCGAAACCAATAGCCGCAGCCTCTTTTCTTTTGGCCTCAGCCTGTTCGATTAACTCCTTCGCCGCAGGTTCAGCCCGCAACTCACTGGCACTCGCAAAAACAACGAGCAGGACAAAAGCAGATAGTAGTATTCTCTTCATAACGTTCTCCTTATTTTCGTGAAGCCGGGCCGTTAAAAATCAAACCGTTTGACATCACGGTCTCGAAAAACTCAAGATTACAGTACTCCTCGCTCTGTGGGGCGAACGATTTGGCTCCGGTATCATTGGAGCAACCTCCATAGCGTTTGTGAAGGGTGCCGATCTCTCCCCATTTTGAACGATAAACGGGAAAATGGGTGGTATGACCAAGCGCCGGACTAAGAATTTCAGCACGAAGTCGTCTTCCAGCATACTGCATATGGCAACCAGCGCAAGACATGTTAAGCTTTCCGTGCTTGGCGTAGAAAAGCTCCTTGCCCTTTACATAGGCTTTATATGCACCTTCACTTTGCACCTTCACATCAACGGGCTTCCCCCTGCTGATAAAAGCCATATAGGCAGATATTTTAGCAATATCACCGGTTTTACAGGCCAGTGGCTTTTCGCCGTTAGCCACCCGACAATCATTGATGGCCATCTCAAGAGTCACCACCTTTCCCTTTTTTTCGTCAAAATAGGGATAGTTCTGCCGGACAGCGCCACCATTTGCAAAACAGCTTCCATAGGTTTTACCGTTGGCAAAGGGTATTTCAAACAAAGCTTTGCCATCCTCAACGGATAGCGCATAGGGAGGAAACTCCTCCATCTCCTTCCACTGCTGACGGGAATCCTCATCAATGGCATACACTCCATCTGCATAATCGGCAAACTTGACGTCGGGAAACTGGGCGGTAAAATAATCCCTGAACGCCTGTATATCGGCCTGCACACGGGCCTGATAATCGGCAGCCTCAACCCTTACTGCGGCAAGCAGGGCTGCCAGAACAAACAGAAGCGCAAGAGAACGGTTAAACACTATTTTTTTCATGACTCCTTCCCGATTGAATTATGAGTTACAGTGCGCTGATAACGCTGTCTGTCTTTTCGGTTCCGCCCTTGCTGTCAACCCAGGAGATTGTTACCGTTTCTCCAACACTCCCGCCAGTAAACTGAAACGCCAGGTAGGGATCCTTTGAGACGCCGGGACCGATTTCCGCCTGAAAGACCCGCTCTCCCTTGTGTTCTGCATTCACTTCGGTGATATAATGTCCGGCTACAAGTTTACCGGTCTCATCCTTGCGCCGTCCCGTTTCCATGACGTGCTGAATAAGAATTTTTACTGACACAACATTATTCTGTGCTACAGCCTTAACTTTCATAGCAAGACTCCCTCTGAATGATTATTGATGAAATTGATCATCAGCCGCCGCAGCCGCCGATAGTTACCTTAACCTCTTTTACCGCCTTGTACAGCTTTCCGCCAGCCTGAACCAGCACAACAAGATTGGCCGTTTTTGCCATCCGAAGCCGCAGGGAAACATCAGGACGCATACGCGGCATAATGTCGAAAGAGGCTACGAGAGGAGCAAAATTAGCTTCGGAAAAAATGGTAATGTTTGATGCCCCCGCAATAGTCGTCGCTATCGAAACCGGCACATAGGCTCCGTTTTCTGCAATCTCCGGCGACTTTATCTGAATTGCGGTTGAATTTTCAATGGGCAGGCTGCCGTATTTTGCGGTAATGGCCGCTGCCAGCGTTTCAGAGGTGAACGCTTTCTGGTTCCAGGCGGCAAAAAGCCGTTCAGGAACTGCTGAAATCACTGCCGCATACGCTATTGTGCCAGCGACAGACTTGAAAAATTGTCTTCGGGAAACACCCATACCAACCTCCTTCAAGAGAATTTGTTTGTAAAATTGCCCATTTGTCGGGCCTTATCATTTATTGCATTCAAAACGGTTACATCTTGCTCCTGCATCCTGACACTCATAGCGTGTACAGGTAATCAACAACCTGATCTACCTCTTCATTGGTCATGATACCGTGCTTTCCGAAGGGCGGCATCATACTTTGAGGATTGTTTGCGCTGGCATCCCAAATCTGGGCACGTAACACTCCTCTTTTAGGATAGCGTTGTTTCATCTGAATCAGAGGCGGTCCTAAATTACCCGTCATCTCTCCCTCCTGTATCATATGACAGGCAAGACAGTTCCCCTTCATCGGACTAAAGGAAAGCTGTTTGCCTTTCGCGATGTTCTCTTCACGAGCGGCAGCCTTTCCCGGCAAAGGCAGCATCAGGATGCTTACCGCAGCAATCATGGCGATTCGCTTCATCTTCCATTCCTCTGTTTTTATTACTGAAATAAAATTCTACAACCACGTACTTTTTATTGAAAAGAAAACGATCCTTTCTTACAGGAATCTCCCTGTATGATGATGCAAAATGCCGGAAACATCTGTATCGTTATATCGTTATATACTAAAACCAGATCGACGAATCAAAAAAATTCTGTTTTTTTTGCAAGAATTCCTGCCATGCTATTCGAAACAGTTATCCCCAGTTGTCTTTGGTAATATTTTTATACCAGCCCCATGCAAAAGCAGCTTCCTGACGAAGATGATCATCACTTGCGTCCATAGGTGTCAAACCGCCAGCTCCCTTGATATCGACAATACCCGAAGAACTCAAATTATAGACACCGGCAACCGATATGGCATAACCAGGGGCGATAAGACTGTAACAGGTGCTTACCAGAGAGGGAGAAACAGGCACTTTTCCTCGTAAAAGGCTTGCAATTGCGACAGCGGCAACCTTTCCCTGACTGCTTGCAGCGAAACCGGATTTCGGCATATCCCCGGCAATACAGGCATCACCGATAACATGAATACCCGGGTGAATGGTTGATTCAAAGGTAGTTGGGTGAACCGGGCACCACCCTGTTGCATCGGTAAGGGCAGCTTCAAAAGCAATAGATCCTGCTTTCTGGGGAGGAATGACATTGATAACGCCACCAGGCTCATCACCAAACTCAGTGGTCACGGTCATGGCAGCACCATCGACCTTTTCAACCTTTCCGCCTGCAGTAGCCGCTCGCCACTCAATCATTCCCGGATAAAACCGCTCCCATCCCTGCATAAAGAGCTCCTGCTTCGAAAACTTCTCCTTGTCGTCAAGAATAATGATTTTCGATTTCGGTTTATACTTTTTCAGATACATGGCCATGAGGCTGGCCCTTTCATAGGGTGCGGCAGGACAGCGAAGAGGATTTGCCGGGGGACAGATCAAGACGTTGCTTCCATCTTTCAGGGCAATCAGTTGCTTATGGAGCAACATGGTCTGTGAACCGGCCTGAAAGGCGTGGGGCATATTTTTTTCTGCAACAGCCTGACTGTAACCCGGAATGGCATCCCATTTGAAATCAATTCCCGGAGAGACGATCAATCGATCATAATGAAGCACCTTGCCGCTTTTCAGGGTAACCCTTCCGGCAGGCGCATCGATGGCAACAGCCGTATCGGCAATCACGGTAACCTGATAGCGGCTCTTCAGGACGGAATAGCTCTGGGCAATATCCGGCAATGTTTTCAAACCAGCAATAACCCAGTTGCTGATCGGGCAGGTATGAAAAATCGCTTTCGGCTCAACAAGGGTAACCGATATGGACGGGTCAAGCTTCCGAAGATACTTTGCCGCCGCCGCGCCTCCAAATCCCCCCCCGATGATCACCACCCGGCTTGACGCGGCAAACAGCGGTTTTGAAAAGCCTGCGATACCAAATGCCGCACCTGCAACCCCGCTGACAAGCAGCTTATTGAAATCCCTGCGTGAAAGTTTACCGTTCATGAGCATCCTCCCGATTGACAATTTCCTTCAGCCCCAATTGCTCTCCAGTAACCCTGCCAGCAGAGTTGCAGTGCAATCCCGCAACGCCGTTAATCCATCCTGAAACATGAAGATCCCTGAAGAAACTCCTGTTTCATGAAAAGCAGTACAGAAAATACAGATGGGGATTATAAATTATTAGATAATTATATAGTTGTATATTTATATAATAAAGAGAAATACCATATCCAACGGTTTTCCGTAAAAAAAGGAAAAAATGAGCATGATCACCGTTGATTTGAAAGAGACTTTTTTGAATCAACGCAATCAGGAAGAGCTTATCGCGAAGCGCCTGTTCTGCCCTTCTGGTTTTGACTGACTATTTCCGGGCGATAAGTCGGCCTCTGCCCACCTTGCCAGCCACTGAGGCGTCGCGCCAAAGGGTAATGCCGTGCTCCACGCCATCATACATCTCCTGGCCATAGTTGTCGAGAATCCCTTGACGAAACTCGTTCTGCACTTTTTCAAGATATATTTGAACGTATCTGGAAAAATCGGGAGTAAGATCTTCCTTCTCAATGATCGTCAACCCGGCAGTTTCGGCCAGGGTTGCATAACCTTCCAATGTCTCCATGTAGGGAAAAACCATAAACGAGTGCAAGGCATCCCATTCATCTTTGGTCATTGAACCGGTCTCAAGCCAGTCGGTAACCGCAAGAATACCACCCGGTTTTAAAACACGAGCGCACTCATCTATGAGGCGTTTTTTATCGGTGATGTAACACCAGGCATCCTGTCCCCATACCACATCGAAGGTATTTGCTCGAAAGGGCATGTCGAGAGCATTTCCCAGTTTGAATTCGACCTTGTCATCCAGCCCGGCCTCTTTTGTGCGGCGAATAGCTTCTGCGTGCATCCTTTGTGTCGCATCGAGGCCCGTTACGCGGCAGCCATATGTTTGCGCTAATTGACGAGCAGGAGCACCCAGCGCACTGCACACATCCAGAAGGTGACTATCCGCGCTGACTCCGGCTTTTTGCGCCAGAATGTCGGTCTCATGTTCGCCGCCAACATGAATTTGTTCGCCCATCAGCATCTCCCAAAGGATACCTCCAGGACCATCGTAAACTTCACTAACGTTTCCAATAGTGACATCAAGTCTGTTTCCACTCATGTGAATATCTCCTTTTTGAGTTACAGAGTTACTTTTCTTGCTGGTTTTGCGGAATCAACCAGCATTTTGGATCCAGACCATCCGCATCGCCATTGTAATGGTAAGCACTGGCCCGACATCCCCAGCAATGTGAGTTATTGACGCAAACGTTACAGGGAGTGGGCAGGTTACAAATATCGTGCAGATCTCCATGGACGAGGGTGTTACTATGTTTGGCAATAATTTCCGGAAAGGGCGTTGAGCGAATATTGCCTACACCTTTGCGGATAACCGAGCAAGGGGTTACGTCACCAGTGAAGGTCACCGTTGCCATGGTGCCGCAGTAATATTTATCAGTGTCCATGGCGCCGATGGTGATGTTGTCACCACCGTAATTGATACGGTCACGCTCCGTATAGACCTGTTGAACTTCAGTGAGATTCGGTTCAAACGCGCTCCACTCAGCTCCCATTCCTGCAGGATTGAACATAGTCAGGCAGGTGCGGAGTCCTTTCTCTTCAAACCACCAGCGCATCGTTCGGATGGCATCTTCCGGACCTTGCAGTGCGGTGTAGGTGATGCAATTAATCATTTTTTCGGCGGGTTTACCCAGAGCGAGCATATTCGTCACCCCTTCGACTATGGCATTGATGTAGTGAGGATTACCCCCCCGATGGAGTTTGGCATAGACTTCCGGAGTGATGGAATCGAGGTGAACCGAGACAAAACCTCCGTCGGTCACCTCATAGACCTGAGCAGCAATCTGTTTGTTCCGCAGGGGCAGACCGCTGGTCCAGACATTGTTGATCATGCCCAACGACCGGGCATACTGCATCAACTCATACCATTCAGGACGGACGAGAGGATCACCTCCCAACCAGTCGATGGCCCGAATTTCGAGTGCAGCCGCATCGTCCAGCAAATGGCGGATTTCAAGAGTGGTGAGTCCATGCATCTCCCGAGGTGTGGAACCGGCATAACAGTAGATGCAGCCCTGCTGACAAGCATCTGTCGTCTCAATTTGCAGCGCATAGACCCTTTTCTGCTCGAAGTATCGTTTTTGTTCCTCTTCATGTCCGACGGCCAAACCGCCGTACCGACTCAGATAATCGTTGATACAGGCAACCATAGTATTCACTCCGGGAATTTTGATATTGCTTGAACTTGCCAGTTTGTATACTTCAAGTTATCAGAAATAATAACCATTATCCATTATAAACAACCAAAACACTCCCTGTCAGATCCTGAGCATAAGAACAAATATTTTTCGTTACCGTATTGCATAACCCTCAGTCTCTATCCGAACAGCAGCTTCAATAACTCTGGCTGAATATGTCTGCAGAGCCTGGCATTCCGACTCCACTTGTTCCTGGAGAGTTGGCAAGGCGGTGCGTTTTGGGCCATGGTAACTATCTGCGTCGAGTTGTGTGGGGAGATAAGCAGTCTGCAAGCCCCATGCCAGTGCTGCCACCACAATGGCGGGACCAAATGGCCACTCGGCCTGGGGGCCAAGGCCTTTGAAACGGCGCCACACCACATACCAGAGCACGGTAACCACACTGGCCCACAACACGATGTAAAGTACGCCGACAATACCCCACCAGGTGGCAAGTGCGGCCAGCAGTTTGAGGTCACCACCACCAATACCACTTTCACCTTTGATGCGCCGGAACAGCCAGGCAAGCCCACCCAGCAGGCCCAGCACCACAGCGGCAGATAGTGCACTGACGAAGAGGCTGTGCGGGGTAAACCCGGCATAGCTGCTGGCCAGACCCACCACCCCCAGAGGCAAGACAACCCAGTCTGGCAACAGAGTGCTGTCCCAGTCAATGAGGGCGAGCAACAGCAACGTGCTGGCCAAACAGGCCCATAGTAGCACAGCCTGGAATGCCGGGTGGCTGACACTATTGGCCACATAGGCCCACATGCTTGTATTAACCATCGGCACCCAAATGCGTCTGGCTGCTGGAATGGGCTGCTCCAGGCCGCCACCAGGTCCTTGCCATGCGTTCAGGGGGACTTTGGCAGACTGCAACACCTTGCGGGGAATGATGCGGGCCAAAGGCACCAACCACAAGCCCAACCCAGCACCGGCCAACAACCATGGCAATTGTCCCCACAGGATCTGCAACGGAGAGCTGATGTTCATGGCAAGGGCTTTTGTGAGAAGATTTGAATAACCTGAATAATTGCCGGCCCCAGCAACACCAGCATGAGCACCGGAAAAATAAACAAGACGAGCGGCAGCGTCATTTTGACGGGAATTTTGGCGGCAAGTTCTTCTGCGCGTTGGGTGCGGCATGTACGCATCATGTCGGAATGCACGCGCAACGAGTCGACCAGGCTGGTGCCAAATCTATCGGCCTGTACGAGCACAGAGACAAGGTTTTGCAGGTCATCGAGGCGTGAGCGCAGTGCGAGGTTGCGCAAGGCGTCGATGCGGTTGGCTCCGGCACGCATTTCGAGGGTCGAGAGGTAAAACTCTTCGGCAAGGTCAGGGTTGGTGCGGACCATTTCACGCGATATGCGGGCAATGGCAGCGTCGATACCCATACCCGACTCGGTACAGACAACCATGAGGTCGAGCATGTCGGGCAAACTGTTACGCATGCGTTCGATACGATTTTGGGTGATGAAACGCAGCAACATTTCGGGCAGGTAGTAGCCTGCTGCGGCTGTGAACAGCACCAGAATCATGACACGAGCCAAGGGCATGAGGGGCTGAGTGAAATGCAGAAACAAAGCAAGAACCACCGGCAGCACCAATGTGAACAGGGTTTTAACGGCAAAGAAGTTCTGAGGTGCGTTTTTGTTGCGGATGCCAGCTTGCAAAAACTTGATCTGAACACCGGAGCTTTGCCACCCCTCTTCCGGGAGCGAGAGTTTGGAGAGAATGTTGATTACGGTAGCTACTTTTCCGGTGTTGGCCGTTTTGGACAAGGAGGTGGCGGCTGGTGCCCTGCTTTGGCGAATGATTTTGGTGAGCCGTTTTTTGAGGGCATTGTTGTCGACCAACCAATTTAACAACGCGAACACAAGCGAGGCAACAGCGGCCCCGGAAAGCACGATGGTCAGGATTTGCAGGGTAACTTGCATGGTATGAGCATGGTTTGGGTTAAACCTTGATCTGGACAATGCGGCTGAGCACAAAGATGCCAACAGCCATGAGCCCACAACCGATGAACATGAGGTTCTGGCCTTGGGGAGTGCTCCAGAGCACCGAGATGTAGCCGGGGTTTATGAGCATGAGAATACCAGCGAACACAAATGGCATAGTGCCCAGTATCCAGGCTGATGCGCGCCCTTCGGATGAGAGCGTGCGAACTTTGCCACGGAGTTTGACGCGTTCTCGTATGGTTTTGGCCAATCCATGGAGCAGTTCGGCGAGGTTGCCACCCGTTTCGTGCTGGATCTTGAGCGAGATGACAAAAAAATTGAGGTCATTGCTTTGAATGCGATCGGCGAGATGACCGATCGCGTCTTTAAATGGAATGCCGAAAGAAATTTCATCGAAGACGGTTTTGAATTCGTAACCGATGGGGTCAGGAAGCTCTTTGCCCACCATACCGATGGCTGAGGTCAGACTGTGGCCGGCCCGCATGGCTCGCGAGATGTAATCGAGCGCTTCCGGGAGTTTATCTCCGAAAACCTTGCGGCGTTGTTTGGCCTGTCGCAATAACCAGAGAACCGGCATACTCGCAATGGCGACGGCCAGCATGAGCAGGTGCAAGGGGTTTGTTTGGGGCAGAAGAAGAAGTCCCAATACCACAACCAGCGTAAACAAGGCGAGCATGAGGACTATCAAGCGCCCGATAGTGAACGGAGTGTGGGCGCGTTGGAGCAGTGTTTCCAATGTTCCGGAACGTGAACGGAGCCAGGTTTCAAATGTTCTGGAGCGTGAACGGAACCAGGTTTCGATCGCACTCTCCTGCCGGGGAGTTTGCTCGTTGCCGAGGCTTTGCCCACTTTGGCGAACGGCATTGTAAATGGCCTGCAAATGCTTTTTCTTGGCCTGGTTGCGGAGATCGAAAAAGTGGAACCACACCCCATAAAGCAGCAGCATGATCAGCATGACTGCCAGAAAAGCAAAAAAGGAGATCAAAAATATGGTCATGATATGCTCGAAGGTTAGTCGTTGTCGCCGGGGTCGAACATGCCATCACTGAGGCAAATGCCATAGGTGTGGATTTTTTCATACACTTTGGGACGCACACCCGTGGCCCTGAACATTCCTTGCACGGATCCGTCCGGGTTAATGCCCATACGCTTGTAGCAAAAAATTTCCTGGGTGGTAATGATGTCTCCTTCCATGCCGATGATTTCCTCGATGCTCGTGATTTTACGGCTACCATCATTGAGTCGCGTAATTTGGATGATAAAGTCAAGCGACGAGGAAATAAGCTCGCGCAGGGCTTTGGTGGGTAGAGTGATGCCATCCATGCCTACCAGATTTTCGAGCCTGCCCAGCGCATGCCGCGGGCTGTTGGCGTGAATGGTGGTGAGTGAGCCCTCGTGGCCGGTGTTCATGGCTTGCAGCATGTCGATCACCTCGGAGCTACGGACCTCGCCCAGCACGATGCGGTCGGGCCGCATACGCAAGCTGTTTTTCACAAGGACGCGCATAGTGATTTCACCTTTACCTTCGATGTTGGGCGTACGCGTCTCCAGTCGAATGACGTGATTTTGCTGAAGCTGCAATTCGGCAGTGTCTTCGATGGTGACGATGCGTTCGTTCTCGGGAATAAAGCTCGAGAGAATGTTGAGCAGCGTGGTTTTACCAGAACCAGTGCCCCCGGAAATGATAATATTGCACTTTGCTTTAACCAGAGCTGACAACAGTTCGGCCATGGCGGATGTGAGGGTATTTTTCTCAATGAAGTCGCTCATTTGCAAGGGCACAACCGCAAAGCGCCGAATGGTGAGGACAGGGCCATCGAGAGCCAATGGCGGAATGATGGCATTAACGCGCGCCCCATCGGGCAGGCGGGCATCGACCATCGGGCACGATTCATCGATGCGCCGCCCCACTCGAGAGACGATTTTATCGATGATTTTCATTAGATGAGCGTCGTCATTAAAATGGATATTGGTGGGCTGAATGCATCCGTTTTTTTCGATATAGACGTTTTGGCAGCCGTTGACCATGATTTCAGAAATGGCAGGATCGGCAAGCAAGGGCTCCAAAGGACCCAGACCCATGATTTCATTTTTGAGGTCGGCTACCAATTTAGCACGCTCTTGATCATTAAAGCGGATCTCCTCTTCTTCGATAAGCTCAACAAGCAAGACCCCGAGCTCGTTGCGCAGTTGCTCGGGGGTCAGGCTTTCGATGGAGCTGAGGTCAATACGGGTGAGCAGCTTTTGGTGCAACTTCGTTTTGGTAGCGTAAGAGTCAACCCCTGCGGATGCTCTGGCTTTTATCACCGGCACTGGCGCAGTCGAGGTCGGAACTTCAACGACATAAGGTTGTGCAGGCGCCGATTGAGGAGGCGCTGCAACCCGTTTGGTGGAAAGGTTCCAGCGAGCTATTTGATCTTTAAGCGTTCCCATAGTGAGCGTTTATGATGACTGCTGCCTGTGATGTGCTCGGCCCAGTCGACGATGGTTTTGGAAAGTTTGGATTTGGGCGCCACTTGCAATAAGGGCTGGCCAATCAAGAGGGATTCCTGCACGGCTTCAGCGTCGGAGGGAAAGCGTTTGTTAATTGGCCTGCCGATCACTTTTTCGATTTCGGTACCGGTGATAGGAACACTTGTGTCAGCACGGTTGAGGATGATTTCGGTGCACGACATGGGTTTTTCAAATTCTTTCCAGAGTTTGAGTATTTGGCCCGCCCGGCGCAACGATGGCAGCGATGGGGTGAATACGATGCAGAGTTCGTCAAGCTGCTCCAAAACCCAGATGCCAACCTGATCAAGGGATGAACCAAAATCAACCAGAATATAGTCGTAAAAGTTTGTGGCAATGTGAATGAGTTCGCTCACGCGCTCGGGTTCGATATGAACAATTTTTTCGAAGGTTGCGGGCGAGGAGATGAGATCGAGTGTAGGGCTGAGGTGCTGCACCATGCTGTCGAGCAGCGACTGGTCGAGCCGGTCACATTCACCGGAAATATCGGCTAAATCCTGAGGGTGGTTTTCTCCGGTGAGGTACATGTCAAGGTCACCAAAGGGTAAAGAGACATCGACCGCCAGCACGCGGAAGTCGGGCTCTTGAGAGAGTGCAAAAGCCAGGTTGGCCGCTATGCAGGAGCTGCCATCCCCCCCCTTGGAAGAGACAAATCCAAAAACCCGACACCGATTGATACTAACGCCTTTGGCACGAAGGTGAGTGCGTTCGATAACTTCTTGCAGGGTTTCGGAGGTACTGTCGACAATGACTTCACGTACACCAGCGCGCATAAGCGATAACAAAAGTTCTGGCTCTGTTTGGGGGTGCAGGACCACGATTGCGGCATGCGGCAGTGCGAGGCAGAGTTTCTCTACCTCTTGAATGTAATGGGGATCGGCGGGTTCAAAGCCCACAAGAAATACGAGGTCAGGTTTTTGCGCTGTGAGTTGATGCACCATAACCCCAAGCTCACCCACCAGTCGGGCCAGTTGGTGTTGACCCAGCTCAAGTTGTGTATCGGGAACCTCCCAGGGATGGGGAGAGTAGGTAATGATGTTCATCTATTTTTATTGTACCAGTTTGGGTATGGAGGCGCCACCGCCCCCGGTGGGTTTGAGTAGCACGGCAATGGCGCTGGCTTGAACGTCTTTGATGGCAATACCCAGAAAGGGGGCGAAAAAGAACTTGCAAGGCCCGCAATTATGGGTACTGTCGATAGTAATCATCGCACGTATAGCGGGGGCATCTCCAGCAACGGGTGCGCTGGTTGAGGGACGCATACTGGGCCAGTAAACCGTTTCAATGGTCGCATCCTTAATCTTTGAGCCATAGGCGACGTTGTGTTGTGCCCAGACCAGCGCAGTGTCCGCAGCCGAAGTCCAATGAGGTGACAGCACATCGCCGAGTGAATGAGCGCCAGCCAAAGCGGCAGCATCGGCCGCGTTTTGAAGTTCAACCCTGGTCAGGCTGAGACGGGCCAAGTCAATCGCCAAAGCGGCAAAACCAAGCAATACCGGCAAGAGCAGGGCAAACAAAATGACGACAGTGCCACGCTGGCCGTAGAGCCGTTTGGTGATGGAGTGTGACCGTATCATGGAGATTCAAGCCTCATGCTGGTTGTGGCCGAGAGGTCAATGCCTGGAAAAATATAAACTGGTGGGTAATAGCAACGGGTCTCAACTGTACACATATTGGTACTGCTATCTACAGTCGGTGTAATGGTGGCGCTTAGGGTGCCATACATTGAAATGAGTTTGCAGTCGCAGCCCGATGCGGCAGCTGTTTGGGCACTAATGGTGCTGGAGCTAATGGCTCCGGCACGTGCGCCTTCCCGGCTGGCATTGGTAAGCACAATTTTGTCTAACAGGGCAATAGAATAAAAAAATATCCCAAGGAGAATATGCAGAAACAAGTGCAGGAGAAGCATAAATTCGACAGTCGCATAGCCCTTTTGGGATTGAGCCTGCTCCTTTTCCGGGGCCTTGAGCAGGGGCATATCTGCGTGCATGATGCTCATTTTAGTGGTGATCCTTCAAGTTTTCCATCGAGGAAAAGCTCTTTTCGGGTAGGAGGAATAACTCTGTCAGTTGGAAGCTCTGGCATGGTGGCGCTGCCTTTGACCAAAGTGGGGCGAATAATGACCATGAGTTCGGTCTTCTCGGCATTCTTCTTGGTGTCCCGAAAAAGCGCACCAAGAATGGGAATTTCACTCAGCAAAGGCACCGAATCAATCGCATTGGCAAAATTGTCGAGCTTGAGTCCGCCAATAACAAGGTTTTCACCCTCGTTCATCTGAACGTTGGTGGAAACGGTGCTGATTTTAAACAAGGGCAAATTAGCTTTAGTCCCCGAAGTGGCAGATTCTGTATCAGGCTCGGAAACCTCGGATACGACCTTGAGCGAAATACGGCCAGCATCCAGCACAACGGGCATAAAGCGTAAACCTACTCCATAAAGGTATTCTTTGTAGGAAATATAGTATTTGTCATATTCTTGGAGATTTATTGGGCTGTAATCGATGACTCTTACAGGTACATAAATTTTACCTCCAACCAGAAAAAAACCCTCTTTGCCACTCATAGTGACAATGGTGGGTTCGGCAAGTACCTTGAACAACGATGGTTTGCGGTCCGCAACCATTTTGATCCCATTGGCCTGACCCAGCCGACCCAGCAAAAGATTATTAAGCGTAGCGTTGCTGACAAACCCTGATAAAAGGGTGCTTCCTTGTATATCACCAGAGGTTTTAAAGAAGCTGATACCCAAAGATTCGATAAAAGTCCTCGATACCTGGGCAATGCAGACTTCGAGCCGGACTTGCTGCGAATCGCGCACCTTGAGCAGATTGACTACGCCGCGCGTGCTGTCAGATTCCCCTCCATGCGTTGTGGTTTCTTTAGAATGAGACTCCGTTTTGGAAAAAACAACGTCCTTACTCATCTCTTCAATTATACCGGTAAACGGCTTGGAGTCAGTGCCGACAAGGGCTGATTCCGGAGTACCACTTGAAACCGAGCCACCAAAATACGATCTTACCAAGCGAGCGACGCTCTCTGCAACCAGGGCGTCAGACACAGAGCCGGAGAGTACCAGAGCTGGACCAAGGGCAAGGAGATGAATGTCGTTCTCTTTCGGAAAAAGAACTTTTAAGAGAGCTTGCAGGGCGGTTGTGCCACGGCTGACCTGTACCGGCGAGGAGGTCAGGTTGCCATTTTGGTCCCATACAGCAAGATTGGTTGAGCCCATTTTTTTTCCCAGCAAATAAACTTCGAAGCGGTTAAGCATGATATAGTCGGCCACCTTGGGGTCGCCCATGGCAACACGTTTGATGGGTTGCGCGAACCGGTAAACCCTCGATTCGCCCAGAGGCACAAGATAAATCGATGGAGCAGTCATTTCAGACACAACGGTTACGTACGAGTCGTCCCTTCTCCTCACGGGTTCAGGAGAGGCCATTGTAGCCATGGGTACAGTGCCAACAAGAAGCGCAACAAGAGCGCTCATCCGGCAGGCAAAACGTATCAGGCATGTCAAATTCATCTGCATATTGGCTATGGTGTGGCAATATTTTGACGGCTGGTGCCACGGATTTCTTCGGGGCCACTGCTTTGACGCATTGGTGCCGCTTGTGCAGTTGGCGAACAGGTGCTTGCAGGAGCAGACTGTGAATAAATAATATCGGAAAGACGTACACCTGCGGAGTTTATTTTGCCGGTGTCGAATTCGTTGCGCAAGACAAGAGACAGCGCCCCGATGTTGCGAGCCAGGTCGAGCTTTTCGGCTTCGTGCGGAGTAAGCTCGAGGGTTACGGCATTGACCACTTTTGGTTTATCCCGGTCTGCAGTGGTTTCCTGGGCTATGGCCAATACTTTGACGCGCAACAGTACCGTCACCGAAAAAGGCTGTTGGTTGGCATCTTTGCTACTAACCAAAACATCCACATAGCTGCCTGGCAGGGCAAAACCGGCAACCGCAATCACCTCATTTACCTTAACTGTAATGGCACGCTTGCCCTTTGGGATGATAGAGGATAAACCGCCAGTCGCGGTTGTTGGGGCCAATTTGCCAGGCAGAACCGGCTCACCCGGCATCATGGAGACGAGGGCAATTCGTCCTACCACACTGGCGATGCGAGTGGACGCATCGCGAGGAACAGCCGAACCGGGCCAATCGATGCTCCTGATTTGATGAGCTTTGATAGCTTTACCCGCTTCGATGGGCTGCTCAACAACGACGACCCTCGACATTGATGTTTGGGCGACACTCATCCAGCGGGCAGCCAAAAAAGCTGCCATCGCACCCAGAATAAGTGCGATGGCGAGAACGAATTGTTGTGGTTTCACTGCTTATGCTGTAAAAGTGCTATCAGATACCGTCAAGGGCATCTGAAATCTTTTCAAAAACCTCGTTCAAACTAGTTCCGATAAGCGTAACGGCTGCAATTGTAGCAACAGAAATCAAACCAGCAATCAAGGCATACTCAATCATGGTTACGCCTTTTTGTGACCTGATGGACAGATTTCCACCAAATAAGCCAACAACAGCCGCAACCAGATAGTCGATCATGGCTACGACTTTTTGTAATTTGACGGAGACGAACGTGTTTTTCATGGCTTTACCTCCCAATGAAATTAGTTAATATTCACTCCAACATGAGACCCTCAAATTGTGAGTATCAGCCCACCCGAATCCATATATTGGGCGTGCAACTGACTACACTCACATTTTTCAGGGACGATGCTTACCCTGTAAATTTACAAAATAAATACGCACAGCCAATCACTATTCTTGCTTTTTTTTGATGAACACCGTTTGAAGTGCTCCCCTAACATGATCGATTTTGATTTTGTCCTTTTTGCATCATCTGCCATCAACCTCTGCTGATAGTCATCTGCTGCACTGCATCTATCCCCTTCATCAGTCGATCGAAAAGTAGAGTTTCCGGCAGTTCAACAATCACAACCGAAGCAGGAATGATTCATCGACGAATCATTCCGTCTAACCTCTTTTGTGACTAACTTTTACAAAGAAGCATCATTTTCCTCGTTGCATAAAATTTGCAACATTCCGTTATGAGCTTATTCATGTACTAACGGTCTCTTGATAGTTGCTTCTTTTCTTCATCACTTCTATTGAAGTTTTGACGATGTTATCGTCTTTTTCGCGCTCTTTCTCCGGTAAAAACTCTTCAAGTAGCGTTTTGTTAACCCGCAGGCACTGATCGAGTTCTTTCTTCAGTTGGTCCAAAGGCAGTGTTGTCACAACGCGCATTAGGTACTCCAAAGCATGGGTTCCATACCGAAAATTGTTCATAAACATAAACGCACGGTAGCGGTTCATCTCCATGATAACCAGATCATCGAATGCCTCCTCCATTTTTTTTTCATCTCCATCAGAAATCGAACCAACCCCTTCAAACACAAGCTTATTGACAGCTTCAGCGTTAATGCCTGCATACCTCGCCTTTATGGCCAAATGATCGGCAAGATCACGGTTTGATTCTTTCCGGTACACGGGCGTTGTAATCCATGCTTCTTTGATTATCGATTCGTCTTTCAAGCTGGAATAGACCGCATGATACTCTTTGGCAATGTCATCTGAGCGGTCTTTGACTATGGTTTCCGCAAACAGTTTATCGATGGATTGTTCCTCTATGAGATAGGGAAATGCCAGCAAAGCTTGATTATCACCAATTCCGAGCTCTGACTGGTTTTGTATGGCAAGTATCAATCTTCCTTTCTTCCCATAGGTTTCTCTCCGGACAGCTTCCGGTTTCGAGCACAACGCGGCCTGAATATCTCGTGCTTCTGAAAGATTCCTGATGTCCGAATCGTGACAGACGTAGATCGCCGATGGCCATGATGCGTCGTCCGCACCGGCAATCACTTCGTTGCAGATTGCTTGTTCAGGCGGTTGATCTGCTATGACCAATTGAAGCGGAGGCAATACGCTGTCGAAAAATTCTCTGGATACTCCCAATTCAAAGCTCAAAAAGTTGAGATTGCGATAATCGGTATCAAGAGCAGGGTACAGGGTTTTCAGCTCGTTGAAAGCCTCTGTAACTCCTACGCCAACCCAGACCAGCCGGAGCTTTCCATTCGGAGAATAGGTGCCGATGCGGGCAAAGCGCAGCACCAGCGCTTTGGCCATATCGGAGTTACCGACGACCATCACAACTTGTGCAACAGAGCCTTTCATGGTTGGCGCGTACAAGTCCGGAGAATATTGATTTACAATGCCACGTGCTGATACAGCATATGGATTCGATGCACGAATATCCAGTCCTTCTTGTTTGAATGCATTGATTCCGACCCAGTCCATGAGCAGATTCTGCATAGTAAGTGACTGAGTGCGGAGATTGACTCTAAGTTCGGTACCTGGGTCGGCTTTGTTTTAGATTTGTTCCAGCAGGGCAAGATTTTCCCGCTCATCAGGAAGCATCAGATAGAGCCTGATGGCAGATTTCAGGTTTGCCACTTTGAAGAGATCAGCCCGCAATGCATCGTAATAGAGAATCGTCAGAGTGAATTCATTGTCATGCTCGGCGGTATGGAGTTTATCGACCGCGACGATCTGTGGCTCGACATTATCCTTCTTACTGACATCTGATAATGCTTTTGCCAAAGCTTTTCCGAAAGCACCATAGCTGACGATGACATGATGACCCTTGTAACTGTTGACCGTTTTTCTTTTCAGATACGGATAGAGATGCTCGTGAAACAGCTTGGTGAAAAAGGTACCATACGCAAAAAAAGGAATCGCATATTGGGTGATATATAATCCTATTTTTATACATGGCACCGAAACCTTACCTGCCACTTCTCTGTTCAGGACAAGCCAGACTTGCATCAATCGAAGATGCAGAACAAACCCTGAAAAAGCATTCCAGCCATCCTCTTATCATCTCAATGGTTTCCGGCAGATATCAGGAAATATGCGCTTCCTATCCACCGGATTGCGTGTACTGGAGAGCTGAAAAAAGAGGATTGCACTGTTTGAGACGAAAAAAGAGCTGAATATCGCAAAATACATTCTGTCCAGACTCATCTGACAGACTCGATAAATTTATGGCTCACTGAAAAAAAGTTTCAGTTCCATTCTGACATGACTTTCTTTCCTTCAGCTTGAAAATTCTATGTAACAATAGTGTAACAAAAACAGTAAACGTGAACATATTTCCCGTAAATATCATACTGAGACGACATAATGCCCCTCTTGATCGGAACAAGCCACGCGAAATCTATCAGTCCTGAAAATCCGGAATGCGAAGGAACGCAAAATCCGTTAGTAACTCAGAACGACCGTATCCCTCGAACCGCAAACTCGTATATGGCTGTCTTTTTCGTACAACTTATCGCACCACTATCAAAGTCTTGCTGGTCGACCCAAGGGCCACCGGGATTGATCGACGAAGCCCAATACTTGTTGTGCGCGAATGTGCTTTTCCCAGTCTGCTTCGCATGAAGGTAGATCAGATTCAATTCCTCCTTGCTTGGGAGGTACCAATCGTCGTACCCATTGATGACGAGGTCGTGACAGAGTTTTGCGGCGAAAGCATCTGATGAGTGCGTTCTCAACAGGTGAACGGTATTGATTTTCCCTTTCCCGATGCCTTCCGGTTCGAGCCCCTGAATTTCAGGGATGATCGGTTTGTTGGTGCTGAGCCAGTGGACTCCAGCGCTCTGGTCCAGAGGTGCGGCCTCCAGGTATCGCACGCCCGATGAATCAGGAATACCCCCAGGAGCGGCATATACGATTATACCGCCAGCAGGACCGGTATCACCGATCGAGTATGTTTTGGTTTGCGTAATTCTTTCCTGCGTCAGGTGAATACAGAGCTCCGTCAGCGCGTTATCCACATAATCGTCCAGCAACACCACCAGAGGAGTGTCAAAGCGCAGTGAGTTGTTCATGCTTCGCAGCCAGCCTTGCACTGCATTGTCGAATCGCGCCTTGGTATACAGAAGCGGCCCGCCATCATGAGTACCGCAACTCAGAGCCATCTGTATCCCAAGCGATGTCCCCTGGAACGAGCCTGCCACTTGCAGTATCGTGGCAGCATACTTGTCTGTACCGATCTGCGTGTTTAATGTCTTGTCCAGAGCCGCAATGATCTCGTTCGGGTTTTCAGTCGCATAATTGCCTTTCCAGTACGACACGCGCTCCTTAATGCTGCTGTCGTCCCCGTCATAGATGATCAGCCGCTTGCCGGTTGAGACCAGATATGCATAATTGGCCGCCAGATCGCTCACCGTGCCCCGCACCAGCTTCGATTTGGCCATCACCGTTCTTATCTGTTTTTCCACTTCCCCCGCATCCGGCATAAGCCCTGTGTTGTTCCCAAAACCGTCATTCGTGTATTTCACGACGACGATTTCACCACTGTGCTGCGTGAGAAACGTGACAATAGCCTGTAAAAAATTCTCAAAGCCTTCTCCGGCCTGTGTCTCAGCAATAATACCATTATTCGAGTGCAGGTGGCAGAGCCTTTCTTCCCTCACGAGGACGTTCTGGGCGGTCAAGTTCCACATATGCCCTGGCCTGAAGTCGAAGTACCTCGCTCCGAGCTGCAACTGTGTGCTCACATCGTCTTTCTGTGTATTGTAAAACGCATTCACTCCAAGCGGGCCTGTCAGCTTGACGTACATCCCCGAGTCGTGCGATCCAGGCAATACAAATTCATTCAGCGTAGTTTCCGCAGGAGCATTCATCCGTTTCATCCAATCACTCTGGTTCCCGGTAACAAAAACGTATGCCTGATGGCTCAGCCCCGCCATCGTTGCAACGTCAGTAAATCCCCACGAAACAGCGTAGTCGGCCCCGATCTGCGAACGCTGATTATCCACCCAACTGATCAGATTGTTTACCGCTAATCCGCCCGTGTTCGGGTTGATCTCCGCCCCGCGTTCCAGCACGTCCTTACCATCAACCATGGCATACATCCGAAAGGCTCCAGTGGCCTCATACCAGTGGATATTCCTCGTGTCCATTTCGAAATGACGTTGTTGGATGCTGTTCATAAATGGAAAACAGACATTGTCATAACCACGACACTCAACACGCACCTGAAAACGATTACTACTGTTGTAGGCGAATACATCAATACCCTTGCTTGGCATTATTCACTCCTTTATTCTTTTTCGATTCACGAAGAAACTCTTCATGATCGTTTTTCATCGTTAGTTGTTTTTCTTGAGCTTATAGCACCCCTATGTGTTAATTTATAGACGGTGTCTCAACCAAGGAGACAAGATGGGCTATTCAAGATCAATAAAGGTAAGCATTTTAAGACGGGTTTTACCCCCTGATAACGAAAGTATTACCAAGGTGAGTGAGGAAATGGGTCTTAATGATCAAACGATTCGGAACTGGGTCAAGCAGCCTGCAGGCAGTCAGTTACTCATCGAAGAAACATGCCCTCGTTTCATTAATGCGCAAGAAAAGTATCTTCTGATAAAAGAAGCAGCCAGCATATCGGAAGCAGAAAAAGGGACGTTTTTACGGGAAAGGGGCTTGCATTCAGAACATTTAACTCTTTGGGATCAGGAGCTACGCGAGATGATGAGTCAAAAACAGGATTTGAAAAATCAAGATCCTCTGAAAACCTTGGCAAACCGTAAAATATCCTGAGACAGGTGCCCGCGTAAAAAGCTGCCCGGTTAAAAAAAATCCGCCACGATACAAACCGGCAAGTGCAACCTCCTGCATCACCTCCCTCAGTCCGTTGACTCTCCCTTCGACAGTGGTCGTATCATATTTTTCAAGCATCTGGCCAAGTACACTCATTTCAGATCCCTTTTCATCGAGTTGACAAGCTCCAGCAATGCCCGCAGCATTCTTTCTTTCATTCCCGGCATGATACAGGCCTCTATCACCTTCAGGTCAAAACGGGTGATATTCTCTTCATCAAGGCGCAGGTCATCCATCAGCAGATCCTGTAATGCACGTGGTGACACGATATTCAGATTTCGGGTAAACACAAGCTTGTCACACAACGCCTTCTCTGGAGAGGCCATCAAAAAACCTGTTTTATCGGTATTCTCGACACGATCAATTCCGACTGGATAAAAATCAAGCGGAGAATGCGTATAGGAAAATCGGCCTATCGGAAGATCATACACCTTACCCCGCCTGGTGGTCATTGAAGTCACCTCAACCACTCGCTCGGGAATAATCCCGTAATGGTACAGCGCGTAATCCATTGAAACACAGGATGGCCCATAGAGGAGATTTGCCACAAGCGGTGTGGAAATGGGAATCGTTGTCCGTTCAGGTGAAACGGCATAAAGCCCTTTCTTGATGGGTACAAGCCACCCTTCATCTATCAAGCGGACAATTTTATCGTTCGGAGAGCGGTACTCTTTGAGCATGGAGACAAGTGCTCCGTGCGTCAGAGGCACACCACCCAGTGAGCTGAGCTTCTTTTCGAGTTGCATGAGGTCATTATTTTGCATAGATAATCGAATATTAGTCGATTATCTATGCAAAACAGAGTTTTCCGGGTACAATAAAAAACAAGCCCCCCTGAATTTATCAGTTCTGAACGCAGGAAGGCGATGGGACACAAAATCTCTTGTCACGTCTAACAATGGTGTAACAAAAACAGCAAACCTGAATAAATTTCCCGTTAAGGTAGCGCTTCTCGTAAACATGGCCGCATAAGATTTTTTCTAACAACGCATTAGCCGCATATTTCAAAACAACTGTTAATTCACGCGTCGCATATACGTCGCAAAACCAGTATAAACAGCGTTAATTTCGACAGATTCAGTGTGTTTTGGCTGTATTTGAGACAACAAGAAAAACCATCTAAGTTATTTTTTTACAGGGTTTTATGGGAGTGGACGATAGTGGATTCGAACTTCTGACATCTACAGTGCAAATATCATACTGAAGCCATATACCATTGATATAAAAAGAGTTATAGGGATAATTAATTTTTCATATCGCATCCGCGTCGCAGATTTTTTATCAAAATCAGTGCCCAAATCGTAACAACAATTACACCATAGCTTCAGAAAACCTCCCTTTTTCTCACAGACTATAGAGGAAAATCTCCATGCTCGAATAGAATTATTGAATCACTATGGTAAGCTTTTTACCCAGAGCTTCGGCATAATGGCTCAGCGTCGAGAGCCGGATGTCTTCCGAATGGTTCTCGATGCGGGAGACTGCCGATTTTTTGGTGTGCAGTTTTTCAGCCAGATCTTCCTGGGTCAGGCCTGCACGTTTTCTTGCCTGGCGCAGTAACTCCCCGATCCGGAATTGTTCGTAACCCTGTTCAAAAGTTTTTGCGAAATCCGGGGACTCATCTTTCCGCTTCTTAATGTATCGTTCAAGATCATCCATGGTTTTTCCTCGATAGATATTCTGTTTTCCGCTTTTCAGCGAGTACAATTTCTGATGCCGGGGTTTTCTGAGTTTTCTTTGAGAAACCATTGGTCAGAACAACCAAGCTTCCTTGATCAAGAAATCCTAAAAGCCTAAAGGCATTACTTGCCTGTTTTGCTCTGATCTCCCATATACCATCCGTGTTTTGGAGTTTCTTGAAATACTCGGTCGACACCGTGGGCAACTCCTTGACAAGTCTGAGCACCCACAGTACCTTCTGGACTTCCTTTTCAGAAAGCGTGTCCAGATAGTCTTCCACTGGACTTTTCCCGGCACGGGTCTTAAAGAAAACAATCTCTCGCATGAGTAAATGTTAACAAAATAGTTAACTATCCACAAAAGGAATTCGTTCAGTCGCCCGCTCTACAGTTCCAGTTCAACCCATGCCGGATCATGGTCACTACCATCGCCACTATGTTTTGTTCGTCTGTTAATCCAACCTTTACGAAAGTTTAACTGTACTCACGTAATATGCCGTTGTGGGACAACTGGGCCAGTCATGGCTGGATTAGTCATCAATGCCTCTTTGAATCAATTACCCATCAATTAAAATTCAAGCCCGGAAAGGGAGATGCAATATTACTTCAATCAGAATATCACTCCCGCATACTGATACGATACCCCATTGCTCGATAACCACGCTGGCGTTTTTCCCACATTCGTGCAAGCTGCGGATTGTCATGTTCGACATAATCGTAGATACGAACATCACCCTTATTGACATGTTCACGGTGCAGACGACCTGCGTACTGCTGTAATGTTCCATGCCATGAAACAGGCATGGCAAGCACCATGGTATCAAGAGGGGGATGATCAAAACCTTCACCAATCAGGCGCCCGGTTGCCAGAATTACCCGTGGAACCGAATCATCAAGTTCTGCAAGACCTGCAAGCGTAGTTGCGCGCTGCTTTTTTGTCAACCGGCCATGCAGCAAAAAGCTATGCGGAATTTGATCAGCAAGTACTTCGCGTATCAGTTCCAGTTGTTCTGTGCGTTCCGTCAACACAAGGATCTTTCGACCTTCGTGATATGCAGCCAGAATATCCTTTGCAATGCATTGGTTGCGGGAGGAGTCATGGGTGAGGATACGGAAAACATCCTGAATACCAGATCCTTGGGGAATTACTGGCGAGAATAGGTTTAGCGGCCGAACCTCTAAGCGAACTGGAGCATTTTCTGCTTGAAGCGCGCGATGCCTTACCGGGCCGCATTGCATAAAGATTATGGGCTGATGACCGTCTCGACGAATAGGTGTTGCTGTAAGTCCCAGAACATATGCCGCTTTAGACTGCTTGAGAATTGCCTCAAAAGTAAAGGCTGAAAGATGATGACACTCGTCAACAATGATATGGCCATAGCTGTCGAGCAACACGACAAGATCATCACGCCGTGAAAGAGATTGCATGACAGCGATATCAATCAAGCCTGATAGTTTCTTTTTGCCGCTTCCAATAAAACCAGGAGAGGCACCGGACAGGTCGAGAAAGGTGGATAACCGCTCCCTCCATTGCTGAAGAAGTTCAGCTCGATGAACAAGAATGAGGGTGCTCACTTTGCGCCGGGCAATTATTGCGGCAGCCATGACGGTCTTGCCGAATGCTGTGGGTGCGGAGAGGATCCCTGTTTGGTGCTTGAGCATCGCAGTGATTGCCGTTTGCTGGTCTTTTCTTAACTGACCGGTAAACGTTACTGATATTTCGGTGCCTGATATGCGCTCATCCTGAATGTCCATACGGATATTGTGCTGTCGCAGCAGTTCGGTGACTGCGTCAAAGCATCCCCTCGGCAAACTGATATGAAGCGGAAAGTTTTCGGCACAACAGACGATTCGGGATTTGTCCCATACGGGCAGACGCATTGCCTGAGCCTTGTAAAACTCGGGATTTTGAAAAGCAGCCAGGCGAATGAGACGGTTGGCCAATGGCTGGGGCAGATCGGCTTTGGCAATGAAGATCTGATTAGCGAACACAAGAGTCAGTGATTCAGGCATGGGGCCGGGGATCCGACTGAAACTCTGCAATGAGCGTTGCCATGGCTTTTGTTCCTCCTCTTCTGTAATAAAAGCGATATCAAGCGGATGGCGAACGCCAACTGATCGCTGTATGGCTGAATCCAGTTCGAGACGTGATAGTCTTTGAATGGATGAGAGATATTCCCACTGGTCAGGATAGATGACAAAGTTTTCATCAACAAATACACTGAACCCCTTCGATCGTGGCTTTTGCTGCAACGGGAGCGCAATCAGGTTGCCGAAACCACCTTTTGGGAGGGTGTCCTGATTAGGAAAAAACCGATCGTAGCTTTTTATGGCAAGTTGACGGGTACGGTCACATGTCTGGCTTATAAGTGCAGCACCAAGCTGCCGTGCATTTGACGCCGGAACAGGTTCAGCAAAAAAAATCCATACATGCGCACCGTTACCTGAACGCGAAATCTCCAAAGTAGCAGGAATATTAAACTCCCTGCACGATTGCATGAAGGCTGATGCATCCTCATGCCATCCCTCATCATCAAAGTCAGTCGCAATAAAATAACAGGTTTCATCCGGCAGCATTGGATATACGCCGATGGTATGCTTGCCGGTAAGATGGCGGTAAAGAACATTTTCTGTAACCGGTAACAGCGAGCGCTGCTTGCAATCACCACATTTGATCCGGGGTTTATTGCAGATACCTTTCCGCCACTCGTTGCTGCACGCAGGAGAATAACCCGACATTCCTTTGGCAGATTCCCAACGAATTGGATACACATCCCTGCGGCCACGGAATAGTTGGCCGAACAGTGCAACTTTTTCCATAGTTGACCGCTGCACTGTCGATGTCAATGGGATTTCAGATGAATTTTCTTCTGATGGAACTGACTCTTCCCACGGTATGCCATTTGCATCAAGCAGAGCTTTCAACCTGACATTTTCTTCCTGTAGTTGCCTTAATGCATCAGGCAATTGCCCGGAAACATGGTTATACCGGCTCTCCTCATCCATACCTTTTGATTTTCTAATCCCTCAGGAACGGAAACGATAAAAGGTAACCAAATACCTTTCACGACCTTTCATGAATCAATCGAATAAAGCAACATAATTCACTACTATACACAATTGGTTCATTGGACAGATTGCACAGACTATTTTCATCCTCCTGTCTATCGACTTACCAATGTTCCTGGGAATGAGTACTTTTAAATTATAAAATGACAGGGCAATGCCTAAGCAAAAAAAATAGCAGACACCGCGCTGGTTGCCATGACTCTGATGAATACAGAACATAACCCGAAAGAGATGCTCATGATTGTTACCATGACTTTAAATTTCATCAGTCAATAAAATGGGCACAACAGACGATTATAGTACAGGGCGTGTACTTGAAAACATCAGAAAGGCATTGCATGTTTTTGACAGCACAGAGGGATCACTCTCCAATAACGAGCAGGCTCTCCGGATACAGGAAAAAATTCAGGCGTTTGAACCCAGGATTCTCTCTTTTCCTGAAGCCTCCGACTATATCCGAAAAGCTTCAACAATCGCTCTGGGTGAGCGTGTCTGCCGAGTTCTCCATCCCGGGTCAGTATCGACAGAATCGGTTTTTCTCGATGAACTCGCTGAAGCGATGATTTGTTCAGAACAAGCTATGCTTGCGTCAATCGAAGATGCAGAACAAACCCTGAAACAGCACTCCAGCCATCCTCTTATCATCTCAATGGTTTCCGGCAGATATCAGGAAATATGCGCTTCCTATACACCGGATTGTGTGTATTGGAGAGCTAAAAAAAGAGGATTGCACTGTTTGAAACACAAAAACAGCTGAATACCGCAAAATACATTCTGTCCAGACTCATCTGACAGACTCGATAAATTTACGGTTTCTGCAAAAAAAACTTCAGTACCTATCTCACCTGGCTTTCTTTCCTTCAGCTTGAAAAAAGAATTCCGTCTAACAATGGTGTAACAAAAACAGCAAACCTTAACATATTTCCTGTCAAGGTAGCGCTTCTCGTAATCATTGCCGCATAAGATTTTTTTTAACAATGCATTAGCAGCGTATTTCAAAACAACTGCTAATTCTCGCGTCGCATATACGTCGCAAAACCGGCATAAACGGGGTTAATTTCGACAGATTCGATGTATCTTTACTGCATTTAGAGCAAAAAGAAAAAGCCTGTAAGTTATTTGCTTACAGGCTTTTATGGGTGTGGACGATAGAAGATTCGAACTTCTGACCTCTACAGTGTAAATATTGTACTGAGGCCATATATCTCTTATATAAAAAGAGTTATAAGACTTTAAAAATTCTCGCGTAACATACGCGTAACAAAAATTTTATCACTATCGATCAATAAATAAAAGTAACGATTAAGCTCTCACCTCTGGTTTTTCATGATTACTCCGCCATGAATTCGGAGCAATCCAATTGTCCTGAAAAAATCGCTTTGCCCTGAGCGCTTCCACAGCTGGAGATAGAAATACCTGCACCTGCTGCACCACATCAGCAAACGAAGCTGGCAGGTATTCAAGACCAATACGTTTTCTGAAGGCATTCCATTGCACCTGCTTCTCCTCAATGAACTCTCCGAAAAAGATTTTTTTCATCTGGACGAGCGTTGTTCCCCGTTGCGCAAACGTCTGCCTGATGGCTTCTGCGAGACTGGCACCTTCGAAATCATACTGGCGTGAGAGCATCCAGATATCATAGAAGTCTTTCATCCTGCTGTTGAGAATCCCAAGCTTGGCCATAACCTCAAACTTTTCGGCAATCATGCTTTCTCTGCTGTAACAGTACATCTCAGCCTGAGGGAAATTCAGCAATGATGGTAACGATTCCTGTACTGGATCAGGGTAGACCTTGTCTCCAAATCCAATATCAAGCTGGATAGTCAGTCGGGCGGCATCGAGATCACCGCGAAATCGTATGCGCAATCCTTCATAGTCCGCATCTTCCGTTATCGGCTCAACGGTGATTGATTCCGGATCGAAAACGATCCCGTCTCCTTGTTTTTCAACGGCTAAAACCTGACGGATAATGGTCGTGATACTCTCAGGGGCGTTTCCTGTTCTGCCGAGCATATCGATATCCATTGTCGGTCTTGCCAAGGGAGCATGCCAGACCCTGAGCAACAATGCCCCCTTGAGAATGAAACGATCTGCGAATGAGGAAATCGACAGACGATAGAGAAAGCGCTCCATGGCATAGTATTGCAACAGCTCCTGAAAAGGCCTGTTTTCCTGTCGCGCCTTGTTCAACAGCCTTTGCCTGACCGAGGCTCCGATATTTTTGATCGCTTTTGTACTCACAGCGTTGCCTCCAAATATGGTTTCATGACTGAAGCAACACGGCACACCTCTGCATACTGCATGAGCGCATGCAGATTCTTTTGCACTCTCTGCCGATACAGTTTGAGCGCTTCGAGCACGATATCCATCCCGATCCTGTTACGAAATTTGAAGCAGTCTACAAGCGTCTTTTCCGGACTGTAGATCTTCACCGGGACACCATCGAGCTGATGCGTTTCAATACCGACCTTGAAACAAGAGGGTGAAAACCGGAAAACCGTAACCGGAGGATACTCGATTCTTGGTTGTTCGGCACCTTTTTCAAGCGCAAGAGATACGCTGTGTGGAACCTGGGTGGTCATTTCGTGAAAGGAGAGTGCCGAAACCAGGCAAAGTATACCATTCGGAACCCTCAGTGCAACGGTGACAAGATCAGGATATTCGAGCTGCTTCCACCCTTTGAGTTGGTAAATCCCTCGAGAAAGCTCTTCAAGCTCACCACTGTCACGAAGAGTGTAAAGCGTCCGGGGATGAATACCAAGACTGATCGCTTCCCGGGTACGGATGAGGCCTCCCTGGGCAAGAATAAGAGCTTTGGCCTTATCTGCAACTCTACTTTGTTGTGACATTTTTCATAAGGATAGAAATACCATACATTATGCATAAGTATAGGTATATTTATCCTAACCAACAATAGACCAGAGAAGTATCAAAAAAGGCTGAGGGAAATTTTTACCACTCCTTTCTCAAGCTTTCAGCGACGTTTGAGCTGTTCACTGCAAATTGCCTGAACTGGCTGAACAACATTTTATTGTTATTGCAAAACCGTATCGTTACAAGTGGAGCCAAGGTCTCCCCTCACAGTATCATGAACCTCAACTTTAAGCACTGATGCTTTTCAGAGTCATTTCCGACATTCATAACGAGTTCTGTCGAGAAGAGAGCAGCGAGGACTGGCAGGTTCCGGAACTTGCCGAAGACAATGAATCCGTGCTCATCCTTGCTGGAGATATCGGGCTGTTGAGCAGAAAACAGACATGGTTCGGTTTTCTTTCGCAATGCTCAAAGCAGTTCAGAGATGTTTTCGTCATTGAGGGCAATCACGAATGGTATCACGGCAACATCGAGAAGCACTCCTGGCCGAACGCCTTCGCCGAGCATGGATTTCACAACGTACATACCGGTACGCTCATTCTGGCGGAAGAGAAAATCGCCATCATCGGGACCACTCTCTGGACAGACTTTTTTGGCGGCAATCCAATCGCCATGTTTGATGTCAGTCAGGGCCTCAATGACTATCTGCTGATAAAAGTCGGAGCCGATTATCACCGGTTACGGCCGGAGTACCTTCTCGCTCTTCATCACAAGCAGAAAAAAAGGCTTTTTGAAGATGTCGATCACTATACGGGACTCGGATACACCGTGATTGTGGTCACCCATCATCACCCCTCAATGCAAGGAATCGCCCCTGGTTACCGAAACGACCCCCTGAACGCGGCATATGTGTCAGACCTTGAAAAAGAAGTGCTCTCCCATAAAATAGCCTACTGGATCTGTGGTCACTGCCATACCGCCATGGAGTATTCAATCGGCGAGACCAGAGTGATCTGCAACCCCAAAGGATATCCTCACGAATACGGCAACGGTTTCGATCCGCTCAAAACGCTGAACGTTCAGTGATTTAGCATTTGGAGAATGTAGCAGCTATCGCCACCTTTTATAAGATTAGCCACCCTCGGGCTAAAGAAGCCAAAAACGTTCGGGCCATTTGGCACCGAAAAATGCCAGAAACCTGAACAAAAGAGTGTAGGGGTAGCGCAGGCATTACGCATACAAGCGCAATACTCAATTATGCAATAAGTTATCAGGTTTTTTCAGGAGAAGTAAAAAAACTCGCATAACAATGGCGTAACAAAACCATTGGTAAACGGCGTTAAATCAGATAAAATCGGAGTATTTCAGTGGCGTAAGAGCGGGAGGAAGAAAGCCTGCAAGTTATTAATTTGCAGGCTTTTATGTGGGATGTGGACGATAGAAGATTCGAACTTCTGACCTCTACAGTGTCAATGTAGCGCTCTAACCAACTGAGCTAATCGTCCTCTCTGAAAGGCTGTTAATATAGCCTTTCATTCATGAATAACAAAGTCTAAGATGCCCTGTTATGCAATTTTTTTCTTTTTGCGGTCACCGGAGAAATATTCCGGGGCTGCTTTGTTCTCGATGGTGTCGGCTGTGATGACACATTTATGGGTGTTTTTCATCGAGGGAATCTCAAACATGATGTCGATCATGACGTTTTCGAGTACTGAACGCAGGGCACGCGCCCCTGTTCCCCGCTCGATGGCGATTTTGACGACCTTGTCGAGCGCCTCTTCGGTAAACTCAAGTTCAACGCCATCCATTTCAAAGAGTTTCTTGTACTGCTTGGTGATGGCATTTTTCGGCTCAACCAGAATGTTGCGCAAAGCCTTCTCATCGAGCATCTCAAGGGTTGAAATCACGGGAAGACGGCCGATGAATTCGGGGATAAGCCCATACTCGTGCAGGTCGTCCTGCATGACCAGCTTGAGGATTTCCGGATCGTAGCCGATCTGCGTGGTTTTGACCTTTGCGCCAAAGCCCATGGATGATTTTGAGACCCTTTTGGCGATGAGCTTGTCGAGTCCTTCAAACGCTCCACCACAGATGAAGAGAATGTTCTTGGTGTTGATGTTGATCAGTTGCTGTTCAGGATGCTTGCGTCCTCCTTTTGGGGGCACACCGACAACAGCGCCTTCAAGTATTTTCAGCAATGCCTGCTGCACTCCTTCGCCTGATACGTCACGGGTGATAGAGACGTTGGCCGATTTGCGGGCAATTTTATCGATCTCGTCAACATAGATGATGCCTCGTTCGGTGCGTTCGAGATTAAAATCCGCTGCATGGAGCAGACGGGCAAGAATGGTTTCAACGTCGTCGCCAACATAACCTGCTTCGGTCAGTGAGGTGGCGTCAACGATGGAGAAGGGCACTTCAAGCAGGTTGGCAAGGGTCTGGGCAAGAAGGGTCTTTCCTGTTCCGGTAGGGCCGATGAGCAGAATATTGCTCTTTTCAATAACAACTTCATCGTCTGCCTGCTGCTGCTCCTGTGAGTCAATCCTCTTGTAGTGGTTGTAGACCGCTACGGCAAGCGACTTTTTGGCTGCATCCTGACCAACCACGTACTGACCAAGCGAATCCATGATTGCTTTCGGGCTGACAAGACGAGGCTGAAAGGGCTGCTCCGGCACCTTTGCAACGGGCGGAACTGCGTTTACCTCTTTGCGCAGGATATCAAACGATGTCTTGATACAACGATCACATATAAATGCTTTCGGGCCAGCAATCATACTATTGACCTCCTGGGCACTTCTGCCACAAAACGAGCAGAAGACCTGATCGGTGGTACCGCTACCGCTTTTTGTTCTACTTTTTCCCGGTTCTCTTTCTCTCGTCATGAAACAATTACGCTTTCTGTCAAATTAATAAGCTTAAACAATCTAAAATCCCATTTTGGCAAGACTTTCCAGCAGAAGCTGCAAGGTCAGACTCAGTTTAGGGTGTCCTTCCTCAAAATGGTCAAGTGCCCCGTTCATACGTTCCATAAGTGATGCATCCTCATGGATGGCACCAGCTTTTTCGTTGAGAAGTCGCTGCATATCCGATCGGAGGTTCGACAGCACAGCTTCCGTTGTATCATCAATGGAGTCTACCTGTTCAAGCTCCTGATGAAGCGTATCGAGAAGCTCCCTGAGTTTTTGCTGTTCCATAATCCTCCCTCATTAAATAAATTTTACGGCAGATTTGTGTAGCCCATCAGAAACCGGTCACACTCACGTGCAGCAGAGCGGCCCTCATGAATGGCCCAAACCACAAGACTCTGTCCCCTGCGGGCATCGCCAGCAGCAAAAATTCCGTCGCGGTTGGTACGATAGTTTTTCTCTGTCGCCTTGATATTTGAACGTTCATCCTGAACAACCTGCAGTTGCTGCAGAAGATGCTCCTCTGGCCCAACAAAGCCCATCGCCAGCAAAACAAACTCTGCCGGTATGATCTGTTCCGTACCTGCAACGGGCTGTGGCACAAAACGGCCATCCTCTGTAACCCATTCCACTCTGGATACCTCAACTGCCTGCACAGCACCTGTTTCATCAGCAAGAAACTTCTTGGTCATGATGGAGTATTGTCGCGGATCTTCTCCCTGCAGAAACGCTGCCTCTTCCTGCCCATAATCAACCTTGAAGGTTTTAGGCCATTCGGGCCAGGGATTTTCTGGCTGACGATCAAGAGGCGGTTTCGGCATGATTTCAAGCTGCAAAACACTTATACACCCCTGACGCAATGATGTGGCAACGCAATCGGTACCGGTATCGCCTCCACCAATAACAACAACATTTTTGCCTGCGGCTGAAAGAGCTGGTGTAGTGTCGTCAAGCAAGGCTTTGGTACTTGAACGCAGGAAATCCATGGCATAATGGATACCTGAAAATTCACGTCCCTCTGCAGCAAGGTTGCGGGGCTTTGTAGCACCCGTACAGAGCACAACAGCATCAAACTCTTCAAGGAGCTTGTCTGCCGGATAGTCAACACCAACCTCTGTGCGCTCCACGAAGGTAATTCCCTCACTCTTCATCAGCTCAATACGACGCTCTACAACAAGCCGTTTGTCGAGCTTCATGTTCGGAATACCATACATCATGAGACCGCCAAAACGATCATCTCGCTCGAAGACGGTAACGCTGTGTCCAGCCTTGTTGAGCTGATCAGCACAGGCAAGTCCCGATGGACCTGAACCGACAATGAGCACCCTTTTTCCGGTTCTGTTGGCAATCTGTTTTGGGACTACCCACCCTTCAGTAAAGGCATGCTCAATAATAGAGCATTCAATATTCTTGATGGTAACCGGCAGTTCAATGAGACCAAGCACGCAGGAACCTTCACACGGAGCCGGACAGACCCTGCCTGTAAATTCAGGAAAGTTGTTGGTTTTCATCAACCGATCGTAGGCCTCGTGCCAGAACCCTTTATAAACATAGTCATTCCACTCAGGAACAAGATTGTGAATGGGACAACCGCTCGTCATACCGCTCAGCATAAATCCGGTATGACAGTATGGTGTACCGCAATCCATACAACGGGCGCCCTGCTCCTGCAGTTCCCCGGCCTCCATCTCTTTGTGAAACTCTTGCCAGTCGTGTATTCTCTCCAGAGGCGCTCTGTCCAAGGGCAATGCTCTCTGATACTCCATGAAACCTTTAACTTTACCCATATCAATGATTTAATCTTTTTCCAACCGGGTTGCACCACCCTTCTCGGGTATTAATTCCCTGAAACTCGTGCCGGATCATGAATATTTTTATGAAATGCAGCCATAACCGCTTCATCGCCACTGAGCCCTGCAGCCTCAACTACTTTCATGGCTTCAAGAGCACGGCGGTAATCTTGTGGCATCACTTTGACGAAACGCTTGCGAAGAGCATCCCGGTCATCAAGAATGGTCTGACCAAGATGGCTGCCGGTATAGTCGACATGCCTTTCAATCATCGACTGAAGTGATGCAAGCTCCATTGGATCATCAATGGCAGAGAGATCGACCATCTCACGGTTACAGTTGCCGGCAAATGTACCATCAACATCGTAGACATAGGCAATACCGCCCGACATACCTGCCGCAAAGTTCCTGCCTGTTTTGCCAAGAATGACCACAGTTCCACCGGTCATGTATTCACAGCCATGATCTCCAATCGCCTCAACCACAGCATTCAAACCACTGTTGCGAACACAGAAGCGCTCTCCGGCCATTCCCCTGATAAAGGCCTCGCCTGAGGTTGCTCCATAGAATCCGACGTTGCCGATGATAATATTCTCTTCCGGCAGGAAAGAGGAACCTTGTGACTGATAGACAATAATCCGGCCACCGGAGAGTCCCTTGCCCACATAATCGTTAGCATCGCCTTCAAGCTCAAGAGTGATGCCATTGGGAATAAAGGCACCAAAGCTCTGACCGGCTGAACCAACAAATTTCAGGTGAATCGTATCGTCCGGCAATCCGGCAGAGCCATATGCTTTCGTCACTTCATACCCGACAATGGTGCCGACAACCCTGTTCGTATTTCGAATCGGAAGCGTGGAGACAACCCGCTCTTTTCTTTTTATGGCTGGCTCACAGATAGAGAGCAGGGTCGTGCGATCAAGACTATCATTGAGACCATGCTCCTGTTTGATGGTGCAGTAGCGCACTCCATCCTCACCCACTTCGGCCTGATAGAGAATCTTGGAAAGATCAATACCCTGTGCCTTCCAGTGATCGACAGATTTCTTCATACTCAGTAACTCAGTGCGTCCGACGAGTTCGTTCAGGGTACGCACACCAAGACGTGCCATATATTCGCGCACACCTTCAGCAAGGTAGCGCATGAAGTTTTCAACATGCTCCGGTTTACCCTTGAAATGTTTGCGCAGTTCCGGATTCTGGGTAGCTACACCAACCGGGCAGGAATCATCCTGGCAACAACGCATCATGATGCATCCCATCACCACAAGCGTGGTAGTGGCAAAACCGAACTCTTCAGCGCCCAGCATTGCTGCAATAATAATATCACGTGCGGTTTTCAACTGACCGTCCGCTTCAACAACAATTCTGCTACGCAGATTATTGAGCACAAGGGTCTGGTGGGCCTCAGCAAGACCAAGCTCCCACGGCATACCTGCATGCATAATGCTTGAAACTGGCGATGCACCGGTTCCGCCATCATGGCCACTGATGAGCACAACATCCGCATGGGCCTTGGCCACACCGGCGGCGATAGTGCCGACACCAACGGTGGAGACCAGCTTGACGTTGATACGGGCAACCGGATTGGCATTTTTCAAATCATGAATAAGCTGCGCCAGATCCTCAATAGAATAGATATCATGGTGGGGCGGAGGAGAAATCAGACCGACGCCCGGTGTTGAATGACGCACCTTGGCTACCCAGGGATAGACTTTGGAGCCTGGAAGCTGTCCGCCTTCACCAGGCTTGGCACCCTGAGCCATCTTGATCTGGATCTCATTGGCACTGGCAAGATATTCGCTGGTAACGCCAAACCTTCCGGAAGCGACCTGCTTGATGGCCGACATTCTCGAATCGCCATTGGCATCTTTTTTAAAACGCGCCGGGTCTTCTCCCCCTTCACCGGTATTGCTCCTTCCCCCAAGCCTGTTCATGGCAATGGCAAGGGTTTCATGAGCCTCCTGGCTTATGGAACCATAAGACATGGCTCCTGTTTTGAATCTTTTCAGAATGGCCTCAACCGGCTCAACCTCATCAATCGGCACGGCCTGATCGCTGAACCTGATATCCATCAGGCCTCGTATGGTACAGAGATGCTGACTCTGGTCATCGATAAGGTTCTCGTATTTTTTAAACAGCTCATAATCTGCTGTTCTGCAGGAGTATTGCAGAAAATGGATCGCCTCAGGGCTGAACAGATGGTATTCGCCACTATGCCGCCATTTGCGTTCACCGCCAGCTTCAAGCCCGCGGTCAACTTTGTTGCCTGTGGGCGGAAAAACCGCTTCATGACGCCGACGAACCTCTTCAGCAACAATATCAAGACCGATACCTTCTATACGGGTTGGCGTGCGGGTGAAGTAGGCATCAACAAGCTGGGTATTGAGGCCAACTGCCTCAAAAATCTGGGCTCCACGGTAGCTCTGGATTGTTGAAATTCCCATCTTGGCCATGGTCTTCACCACACCCTTGACGGCAGCCTTTATATAGTTCTTTATGGCAACCTTCTCATCCAGCTTGATATGGCCCGACGCAGCCAGCGAACGAACGGTCTCAATCGCCATATAGGGATTGACGGCACCAGCTCCATAACTGATGAGCATGGCAAAGTGGTGTACCGTCCTTGGCTCAGCCGATTCAAGAACAAGGCCAACCTGTGTTCTTATACCAGCATTGATAAGGAAGTTATGCAGACCGGATACAGCAAGAAGCGCTGGAATCGGTGCACGATCATTATTAAGCTCTCCCTTGTCGGAGATGATAATGATATTGACACCCTTGCTTGCCGCCTGTTCAGACTGACGGTAAAGGTCGTACATGGCGGCTTCAATACCCTTTCCACCCTCTTTTACCGCATAAAAAATCGGCAAGGTGACCGCCCTGAAGCCGGGTTTGTCTATACCACGAATCTTTTCGAGGGCCTGATTGGTCAAAATTGGATGGGGCAGGCGAATGCGTCTGCAGTTAACCTCTGAGGGTTCAAGCAGCCCTCCTTCCGTTCCAAGCATGACTGTTGTGGAAGTGATCAGTTCCTCTCTGAGCGAATCAATCGGGGGATTGGTCACCTGGGCAAAAAGCTGCTTGAAATAGTCGTAAAGCAGTTTCGGCTTGTTAGACAGCGCAGCAAGCGGTGTATCGTTGCCCATCGAGCCAACCAGCTCCACACCTTTTTCACTCATTATCTTTATCTGCAGCATAAGATCCTCCTGGGTATAGCCATACACCTTCTGACAGGCAGTAAGGCTATATTTATCCTCATCAGGATTTTTCAACTGCGGATGATCGGTTAACGCATCCAGATCGACCATGTTCCGCTCAATCCATTCACGATAGGGTTGTTCACTGGCAATGCTCTCTTTGATCTCTTCATCGGAAATGATGCGTCCCTGGGCGGTATCGACCAGAAACATGCGTCCCGGTTGCAGGCGATCTTTTTTCAGGATCCGCTCCGGAGCAATATCAAGCACACCAACCTCGGATGCCATAATGACAAGATCATCCTTGGTGATATAATAGCGTGACGGACGAAGTCCATTGCGGTCAAGAACGGCTCCAATCTGTACGCCATCGGTAAAGGTTACTGATGCAGGACCGTCCCAGGGCTCCATGAGACAACTGTGATACTCATAAAAGGCTTTTTTCTCAGCCGAGAGCCCGCCATTACCTGTCCAGGGCTCCGGAATAATCATCATGGCTGCATGAGCAAGTGAACGGCCAGAAAGCACAAGGAACTCAAAGGTATTATCAAGAATGGCGGAATCACTGCCATCCTCCAGAATAATCGGTTTGATACTCTCAATCGCATTGCCGAACACCTTCGACTGGATATTTTTCTCCCTCGCCTTCATCCAGTTGACGTTGCCCTTCAGCGTATTGATCTCACCGTTATGACTGAGAAAGCGATAGGGATGGGCCCTGTCCCAGCTCGGAAAGGTATTGGTGCTGAAACGGGAGTGAACCATGGCAATGGCGCTCTCCATATCCGCATCATGCAGTTCAGGATAGAACTCCCCTACCTGTTCGGGAAGGAGCATTCCTTTATAAACAATCGTGCGACCGGAAAGGCTCGATATGTAAAAATAACTGCTGCCAAGAAGGCCTGCGGTATACTTGACTCTTTTGGTTATACGGCGCCGGATGATATAGAGCTTTCTTTCAAATTCCAGTTCAGAGAGCGTATCCTTGCCCCAGCCAACAAAAAGCTGCTTGACAATAGGTTCCTGTGAGCGTGCAGTTTCGCCAAGAGTATCGTTACAGGTTGTCACCTTCCTGAAGCCGAGAAACTTCTGCCCCTCGGCCTGAATCATCTGACGGCAGATGTCTTCAATAGCGCGTCTTTGAGAGATATCCGGCGGCAAAAAAAGCATTCCTACGCCATACTGCTTCTTGGGGGGAAGATCTATATTTATATCAGCACAAACCCTGCGCAGAAACTTGTCGGGAACCTGAAGAAGAATTCCTGCTCCGTCACCGGTATTTTTTTCACATCCACATGCACCGCGATGCTTGAGGTTCTCATTGATCTGCAAACCCTGCTCGACAATTTCATGGGATTTGACTCCCTTGATATGGGCAATAAACCCTACACCGCAAGCATCATGCTCGAACTGAGGATCATAGAGCCCAGTATTTAACGTAACGTTCATATTTTCAGGCACAACTTTTCAAACAGTTTCAAAAAAAAGGCAACCGAAAGATCTTAGCGCAGAATATAAATGTTTTTTAACAATATACCCCCAATCCTGTCACCAGGCACTATTGGCTTGCTTTCCCCTGGCTGGCCACAGCATCAACCGCCTTTTTCAAGGCTTCCTGATCGCCGAGATAATAACTTCTCAATGCGTTAAGATCATCATCAAGTTCATAGACTAACGGAATTCCGGTGGGAATATTTACACCAACAATATCTTCCTCGGAAATATTGTCAAGATATTTGACCAGGGCACGCAATGAGTTACCATGAGCTGCAATAATCACCTTGCGGCCTTTGCGGATTTCTGGGGCTATCGTTTCATGCCATATCGGCAAAAAGCGATCCACCGTATCTTTGAGACATTCACTCAAAGGAATCTCCTCTTCAGCCAGATCGGCGTAGCGAGGTTCGGATCCAGGGTAGCGCTCATCACTCTTCTCCAGCGCAGGAGGCGGGGTATCGTAACTTCTCCGCCAAACAAGAACCTGTTCCTCGCCATATTTCTGCGACGTTTCCGATTTATTAAGCCCCTGCAGCGCACCATAATGGCGCTCGTTCAGCCTCCAGCTCTTGAAAACAGGAATCCACATCAGATCCATTGCATCCAGCACACTCCAAAGAGTCCGGATAGCACGTTTCAGTACTGATGTATAGGCTACATCAAACACAAAGCCCCCCTCCCGAAGGAGTTTACCAGCATTTGCAGCCTCTTCTCTCCCCTGATCAGTCAGGTCAATATCATACCACCCGGTAAAACGATTTTCCCGATTCCACTGACTTTCTCCATGCCGCAACAAGACCAGTTTGATCATAGCTACTCCCTTTTTTCAGGATTTTTTATTCAGGAAAATCCTCTTTCCCTGTTAGTTGGCCAGCAATTTAATATTCTCTGCACCTTTTCTCAAACTTCATCCACTTCAGTGCCCGAAAGTTTACTTAAGAATGCCATGAATAGTTGAAATGGTGGGGATTTTCGGAGAATTGTCTGTAGATTTATAAATTGAAATATGATATCTTAAGTAATTTTTGGCGCAGGACGGTTGTTGGCATACTGCCAGTCTCCCCTCTCCCCAGTAGTAATGATGATCTGTAAATGCCCTTATACTGATAAAAACGACAATGAACGTAGACAATTTCAGATTACAAATAGGCGGAAAAGAGTATGTACCCATCATTATTGGGGGCATGGGTGTTAACATTTCAACAACAGAGCTTGCCCTTGCTGCTGCCAAACTCGGCGGAATAGGCCACATTTCTGATGCTATCGTCAGCTACGTTTGTGACAGGATATTCAACACCACTTTTGTAAGTCGGAAAAGAAAAAAGTACGCCCAGTTCAGTAACAATCCTGATAAGTCAGCGGTTCTGTTTGACCTTGAAGAGGTCGCCGCAGCCCAAAAAAAATATATTGAGTACACGATCTCCCAAAAAACAGGAAGTGGTGACATTTTTCTGAACTGCATGGAAAAGCTGACCATGAACAGCGGTATCGAAACACTGAAGGTACGGCTGACCGCAGCGATGGATGCCGGTATTGACGGCTTGACCCTCGCGGCAGGTCTCAACCTCCGGACACTTGACCTTATTCAGGATCATCCAAGGTTCCGTGATGTCAAAATTGGCATTATCATCTCCTCCGTCAGGGCTCTTGCCATCTTTCTGAAACGGGCAGTGCGCCTGAACCGTCTCCCCGAGTACATCATTGTGGAAGGGCCACTTGCCGGTGGTCACCTTGGCTTTGGAGCAAACGACTGGCATACCTTCGATCTCAAAACGATCTTTACTGAAGTACTTGCTTTTCTGAAAAAGGAGGGGCTGAACATTCCGGTGATCCCTGCAGGAGGTATATTTACCGGCACTGATGCCGCAGACTATCTTCAACTTGGAGCTGGTGGCGTACAGGTTGCAACCCGCTTTACCATCAGCAAAGAGGCTGGTCTTCCCGCTGAGGTCAAACAAAACTATCTCAATGCAAAAGAGGAAGATATCGTCGTGAACATGGCCTCTACCACCGGTTATCCCATGCGGATGCTCACCTCTTCACCAACCCTTCGTTATGCCATAAGACCGAATTGCGAGGGGCTTGGCTACCTGCTTGAAAATGGAGGGAAATGTTCCTATATCGACGCCTATTACGCGGCCATTGCAGAAAGAGAAGCAGGGCAACCACTTGCCGTGAAGGAGAAGACCTGCCTCTGTACCGGCATGGCCAATTATGACTGCTGGACCTGTGGCCATACCACCTACCGCCTCAAAGAGACAACAAATATGCTTGCAAACGGAAAATGGCAGCTTCCGACGGCGGAAGATATTTTTCTTGACTACCAGTTCAGCACCGACCAGGCCATCAGGCTGCCGAAACCAGAGGTTACTTGACAAGAGCTGAAAATATGAGACATAAAACAATCCTTTTCCTCTATGCCGCACTTGTAACATTCATTCTCATTCTGGTTGTTTTTACCGTAAACCAGTTGAGTGCGGCAGCCTCCCTCCTCAGCTTGCTGCATCCTTTTGCCGGAACCCTTTTTCTGCTCTTCAGCGCGGCCTGCATACTTTTTGCACTCTACAGCGGCTTCAAGCTTTTTGCTGCCCCGAAAAAGGCCGTACTGCCGAAAAACGGAAACTCGAAAGAGATGATAGCTTACACAGAATTTCTGCTCTCCCGCTTACCGGTTCATCCCATGCATCAGGAGCCGTTAACAAAGAAAAAAGATCAAAAGTGGGTACGTACCAACCTCAGATTTATTGAAGTGGACGCAAACAACACCATAAAACAGATCGCCACAAAAAACTTTTTTGTAGGTGCGTTTGCCCAGAATACCTCCTACGGAACAACCACCTCCCTTATGAACATCCTTAAGGTGGTCTGGAAAATCTACGTTATGCACACCCGCGAGCAACAGCTCAGGGAGTTTATCTCACTCATTCGCTCCGTATACGGTTGCCTCCCACTTTCCGATTTCAAGAAGGAGGATATCCCTGCCCACATCAGGCCAATCATACAGTCTTCGTTCAGCAATACCCTTTCAACACTCTTGCCAGCAGGAAACCTGCTGAGCCCGTTTTTTCTCAACCTCTTCATAGCCGGATCGACAAACACCTATCTCACCTGTCTAGCGGGTATTATCGCAACACGCCACTGCCAGATCATGACGGAAGAAGACAAAAAAGAGATTATCCAGCAAAGCATGTTTGAAGCATCATTCATGCTGAAAGAGATTGTCAGGGAGTGCAACCCGATTCTCTCAGTCACCATCAGCCAAGCCGTAAAAAAAGCAGGTATCGAAAGTCTTGATACGATCCACCCCCCTTCGACAGGAAGCGGTATGGCCCAGGACATCGTCTCCCACCTTGCAAGTTCGCTGAAAAACATGCTTAAAGACAATGGATAGTAATCAGCCATCTACTGATTACTGATTACTGACTACTGATCACTCCCCTTCCGAAGTTCCCTGAAAAAATCCTGCAGTAAATTCCGGCACTTGTTTTCCATGATCCCGCCAAAGACCTCCGGCTGATGATTGAGCTGTCGGGATCCCGTCACATTCATAACCGTACCCGCAGCTCCCATTTTCGGATCATAGGCTCCAAAAATAACCCTTCCGACCTTGGCATTAACGATAGCCCCGGCACACATCGGGCAGGGTTCCAACGTCACGGCAAGGGTACAATCATTGAGATATTTGCTGCCGAGTGTTGCCATGGCTGAAGTCAATGCAATCATTTCAGCATGTGCAGTGGAATCACAAAGCGCTTCAACCTGATTATACCCCCTCCCAATGACATGACCATTACTGTCGAGAACAACCGCACCCACAGGAACCTCCTTGCGTTCAAACGCCTTGATTGCCTCACGAAAAGCCAGTTCCATGCAATACGCAAAATCCATCATACTTTTTATATAAATAGTGTTGAGTCAGCAATAAGAGGTTTTACCGTAATCGTAATTTTCATTATACTATGCTCTTTGCGCAATCAAGCGTTTTCCTGCATCCGGTGTGCAAACTATCGTCAGTAACCCAATACCTAATAATATGAACATTCATGAATATCAAGGCAAGGATATCCTGAGAAAATTCGGGGTTGCCGTGCCAAGAGGAATTGTAGCCTATTCACCTGAAGAAGCAAAACAGGCGGCTGAGCAGCTTTTTGATGAGCTCGGTTGTCCGGTTGTTGTTATAAAAGCACAGATTCATGCCGGAGGCAGAGGAAAGGCTGGTGGAGTAAAACTCGCCAAATCACCTGAAGAGAGCCTTGATATTGCCCACCAACTGATTGGCATGACGCTCATTACCCATCAAACCGGCCCGGAAGGCAAAGAGGTCAGAAGAGTTCTTGTCGAAGAGGGTATGAATATCGAAAAGGAGTTTTATGTCGGTATTACCCTTGACCGCTCAACCTCGAAGAATGTTCTGATGGTTTCGACCGAAGGCGGCATGGAAATTGAGAAAGTTGCTGAAGAGACTCCGGAAAGGCTCCTGAAAATCCAGATTGACCCTCTCTTTGGCATGCAGGGATTCCAGGCACGCGAAGCCGCCTTCTTTCTCGGGCTCAAGGGTGAACAGTTCCGCAACGCCGTAAACTTCATCACTGCGCTTTACAACGCTTATATCTCTATTGACGCCGCACTGGCCGAAATCAATCCGCTGGTTGTCACCAAAGAGGGAAAAGTGCTTGCACTCGACGCAAAAATTAACTTTGACGACAACGCTCTTTTCCGCCACAAAGAGTTCCACGAACTACGCGATACCAACGAAGAGGATCCATTTGAAGTCGAAGCCTCAAAATCCAATCTCAACTACGTCCGCCTTGACGGTAATGTCGGTTGCATGGTCAACGGCGCAGGACTGGCTATGGGCACCATGGACATGATCCAGCTTGCTGGCGGGAAACCGGCGAATTTCCTTGATGTTGGTGGTTCAGCAAGCCCGCAAACTGTTGAAGAGGGATTCAAGATCATTTTGAGTGACAAAAACGTCAAAGCAATCCTTGTCAATATTTTCGGTGGTATTGTTCGCTGTGACCGCGTAGCAGGTGGCATTATCGAAGCCGCAAAAAAAATAGACCTGCACCTGCCAGTCATTGTCCGCCTTGAAGGAACCAATGCGCCAATAGCACAGAAAATGCTTGATGATTCAGGCTTGAACCTTATTGCGGCAAAAGGACTCCGTGATGCGGCCCAAAAAGTACAGGAAGCACTGGCAGCCTCCTGAAGAGAGACACGAACACAGAACAAAAAAACACCCCGCAGATCTTCTCTGACGGGGTGTTCTTTTGAGTAGTCCCAACTTTTCTAAAATCAGAAGCTAAACTCAATCGCCACCAGCATCGGGAAAAGAATCATTGTAAGCCTCTTCCGCTTCAAACCAATCATCCTGATCTTCTCCATATCTCTCACCCTTCTTTTTCCACCGATAATAAGCCGTCAGCCTGATTGACTCTTCGCGCTCCTCAGCTGAAAGAACCCCGTCAAGAGCCACAGGTTCTACCTTTTTCTGTGATTTTTTTGACATGAGCGTTTTACTTTTCGTTTTCTATCATTGTTAGCTGACAGGAATCTCCTTCCCTGTTTTTGGAGTAGGCTCCACTTTGGGAACAACAATCCTGAGCACTCCATTATCATATTTTGCCTCAATCTTTGCGGCATCGATGTTCTCGCCAACCGTAAAACTGCGGCTGAGGCTCCCCCACGACCGCTCAACGCGGTGATACCCCTTTTTCTTCTCCTCCTCACTCTGGGTTCTCTCCACAGAGATAGAGAGTACATTATCTTCCATCGAAACCTTGATATCCTCTTTTTTAACACCGGGAATATCAGCCTCAATAAATATCGCATCATCGTCCTCACTGACATCAACCTTGAAGGCTGGCGCTACCATTGAAGAGAAAAAAGGCGACACCTTATCATTGAAAACATCCTCGAACATTTTCAGGGGATCCCTTTTGTAAAGCGACAGTGACATGGTTTCTTCTCCTGTTGTTTGAATTATTACAAATCAAATACATGAATAAGAGCTGACGCATACTGAACAATGTTCTCAAAAAAAAAATTCCCGATACCGAGGAGATTCGAATAATCCCGTCGATGCCTCAACACCTCTCCTCTCAAGGATTAAAGCACAACTGAAAAAAACAAGAGGCCTATGTATTTGTTACGTAATGATGTATCTTGCGTGATAAAGCACTCGCCTCTAACTCAAATCATCCGGATGATCCTCTCACGATCATTTCCGGAGAAAAAAAGGGAGTTTCATCATGATTATTAATCCCATTGATGTTCATTGTCACTTTTTCAATGTCAAGTTTGCATTCAGAGAGCTTCTTGAAATTGGCTGGCGCCAAGCAAAAGGGAACTACCCTTACCAAAGGGATGACATGCCCTTATCAAGGGAGAGAAGTGTATCAGAACCGGATCTTGACTCTTTGCTGAAATACGTTGCAAGGTTATTGGCAACAGCCCTCCAAAGCGCTGAGGATAATTATAAACTGGAACAGAAATGCTATAAAAAAGGGCTGTGGAATTATTCAGCTCCATTGATTACCGTTCCGCTCATGATGGATATATTTTTTATGCTTGATGACGGTTCTTCATTGAAGAACAGGACGTTGCCTGCCGGATTGCCCGAAGATGAAGAGAAAAGAGTTTTTGGAACAACACTCATTCCACAGGAGAGTCTGGATTCCTTTACCAGGTTAGCTATGAAATTAAAGGCTGATGTTATACAAACATTTGAAAAAGAACGGATACAGAGGGGCCTCACCGGCGCCCCAAAAAGAGAGCGTCTCGATCTTGTGTGGAAAGAGCTGGACGACGTGATCAGTGAGTTTCAACACCCGGAAATGGAAGAAAAACAGGATGTTTGCCGCACAATAGAGGGCGGAGTACAGATGACTCGCGGGTTCCGAAAACATCTGCTGGAGCTTCAGGAGCTGAAAAACAAAAATCATAAGACGGTGCTGCCATTCCTTGCTGTTGATCCCCGTCGGACCGGAATTGAAAAGTTGGTCAAGGAGCTGATACTCCCCGGAATTTTTAAAGGGATCAAATTATATCCCCCTTTGGGCTACCTGCCGACACACCCGGATCTTTACCCGATATACCAACTCTGTATTGAAAACGATATACCCGTTACAACCCATACCTCACCTGGCGGTATGAAAAATATGTGCAAACAACTCCAAACCAAAAGCAGAAAACAAGATGGAACGATTGATATCATAACAACTTCTGCTGATAACCCCGTAGAGCTCTTTGCTACGCCGAATAACTGGCGTGCCATATTGGAGAATAAAAAATACAGCAACCTAAGGCTCAATTTTGCCCATTTCGGCGGCTCCGAGGCTATACAGAAGTATGCGAATTTTCTGATAAAAGGAAAAAAGAGTGCTTTGATTTCTGCCAACTGGAGTTATCAGATCATTCAACTGATGATAGAATTCGAGAACGTCTATGCTGATTTTTCTTACTGCCCCGAAAAACAAACCATTGAAAACATCAATATCCTTATAGAGCACCATCCGATTCTCAAAACGCGACTGATGTTTGGCACTGACTTCGTCATGGTCATGAAGGAGGCCAGTATGGGTGGCCTTGAAAACTATTTCAGGAACTGTGCCGGGATGGGGTCTGCCATACATGCAGACAATGCGATGAAATTCCTTATGCAGAACGCTTCATGAAGGCTGGCATACATCTGGTTTAATGCCATCGAAGCGTACCGTAAGAATGCTCAAGGGCCATGGAGAGGTAATGGCGTGGTTTCTTTTGCCGGTTGCGATTTCAGCAATGATATCAAGTTCCAGTTCGCTGTAAAATTTTCGCGCTGAAATAAACCCGTCAAGGGTGAACGAAGCAATCCCCTGCATGGTGGCCATCAGGGGAACACCACCTGCAAGCAACATACTGCGATACCCGTCAATGCCAACAAAAGCTGTTTTCGTCTGTTTTGCCGACTGTGCTATCATGATGGCAAGTTGGCCGGGAGTAAAATGATGAATGCTCTGTGAGAGCACCATAAGATCAAATGAGCCAGAAGAGAACTCCGGCATCTCAAATGCATTGATAAGCCGAAACGTGACGGGTAGCTTTTTTTCTTCAGCCTGACGGTTGCCCTCCTCAATAAATATTGGCACAATATCAGAAGCGACAATTGAGAGTGGCAGATTTTTTCGCCGAGCCTCCTCAGCCAATGCCAACGACAGCCCACCCGATCCGCTTGCCAGTTCAAGAATCCTGATCTCCTGTTGTTTTCCTTGATCCGTTTCTTCAATAATCGAAAGAAGCATCTCGACGTATCTGGGATAGAGACGCAACATCTGGTTCTGACGGTCAAGTGCCCGCACAAGCTCCAGCTTTTCTCTCTCGGAGAGCTTTCTGTCATCCATGTGTTCACTCTCAGAGGTACGCATAACCCTGTCGAGCAGTTCCGTCAGAAAAGAAACTCCACTTAGCTCCCTCGATACCCGGAATCGTTCATCAAGAAACAGCGATAAAAAATAATCGGTTTTAGCCTCAAGTTCTTCCATACTCTGCCAGGAGGAGGGAAAAAGACCCGCAGAACGCAGGTTGTCAAGAGCTTTCAGGCCGGCTTTTTTCAATTGAAGCATCGCGATATCACCAAAAACAGATTATCACCAGAGAAGAAGGAGTGATCAAGTTACCTTATTTATCAATCAACCTTCAGTTCACTCTCCTTTTTTTAGCAGATATCTTTCCTGTAATAACCTCCGTCCATAAACCTGCAGCAGACAATGGCGTCACCTGTCAGAAAGCGCGCACGGCACGAACATGACTGCCGTTCGTCTTCCGGCCAACAAGCTGCTCCCCATTGGTAAAGTCCTGACCCCATCCGCTATTGGCATCGCTTTCAGAGGAACTCCAGTAATAGGTACCTGCAGTACCACCAACAACCGTTCTATTGAGATAAAGCTGGTTCAACTGCTCCTTGTTCGGTAAAAACCAGTCACAATAACCATCCACAAAAGCATTGGCTGCAATTTTTGCGTCATACCAGGAAAAAAAACCTGCCTCCTTACCGGAAGATTGTGACGTAACATCTGATTTTGCCGCAATAAGACCATGCTGACCGGTAGCGTCGATATAAAGAACAACTCCACCACCGTAACTGTCACCAATCTTCAGAGTGGCCGAAGAAGCTACCGCCGTAAGGGTAACCAGACTGAAGCTGACAAGCAGGAACATCATCCATGGATAGATCAGGCTGTTTTTTGCAATACGAATCATGATGGTTTTATTAAATCACTGATGAAGAACTTTTTCAGAAAAAGAAAATGGCTGATGGGAAATAAAACGCAGCAGCAGGAAAAGATAGTGCTGTTTTATGGCAATAGCAACTATCCAGAGGCTCAACCAATCAGAAAACCTTGGGGAGATCAGGCAAAATTCATCAAAAAAAAGGACAGCGAAGATGGAGTGGCATCCCTTCGCTGTCCAAAGTAAACAACCAGCCCAGCCTTAACCTATCAATCATCACGCATCACACACGAAAGACTCAGCCAGTTGTCGTCCATTAGCTTCGACGAGCTTTCCGGTAAAACCTTGCACAAAAAAAATCTTTTTTTTTATGCAACACACTATTCATAGCGAAGAGCTTCAAGCGGTTTAAGTTCTGCAGCTTTTCTGGCAGGCCAAAGACCAAAAAACATACCGATAACTGCAGAAAAAGTCGTTGCAAGCAGCACCGATATCAGGGATGTTTTTACCGCCCAGCCAGCAAAGAGGGAGAGAAGAAGTGATATACCAACACCGGCAAGAACCCCTATAAAGCCTCCGCTGATGGTCAAACCAACCGATTCGACCAGAAACTGCATCATGATATCTTTTTTTCTCGCCCCAATAGCTTTACGCAGACCAATCTCTCTGGTTCGTTCGGTTACGGAAACAAGCATAATATTCATAATCCCGATACCTCCCACAAGAAGCGAAATCGCCGCAATAGAACCGAGCAGGAGACTCATGGTCTGCGTTGTGCTGGTAAGCATCTTCTGTATTTCTGTCATATCCCTGATATTGAATGAATCATCGTCCGCTTTCAGCCGATGCCTTTTTCGAATCTGCTGACTGACAGCCGTTTTGGCCTGTTCAATCAGGGTGGGTGAAGCAACCTCAACAAAGATGCCGCTGAAATAATCCTTTCCAAGCACACGATACATGGCAGTTGTTACCGGTATGATCACCACATCATCTTCATCCTGTGGTCCTGAAAACCCTTTTGGCGGAGCAATACCGATAACCTTGAAATTAATACGGTTGATCTTGATCGTTTTGCCCAACGGATTACTGTTACCAAAAAGCTCCTTTACCACCGTCACGCCAATAATAGCAGATTTTTCACGTTTTTGCATCTCTTCAGGAGTAAACCACCTGCCGAGAACAGGTATCGCGGCACGCATGGTACCATAATCGAAGCCAACCCCGGTAAGGGTTGAACTCCAGTTTTTGTTGCCGTAAACTATCCGGGCGCTGCCATTGACAACTCCTGCAGCATTTTTAACCAGTGTGTGGAGTGAAGAGATGTCAGTTACATCGACAGCGGTAAACCGCGCAACGGCACCAGCCCCCTGTGCAGCACCACGGATCTTGGCCGATCCTCCTCTGATCGAAAGCATGTTCGAACCCATGGATTTCAACTGCTCCTGCATGGCAGCTTTTGCGCCTTCACCGAGCGCCATCATAGCGATCACCGAGGCAACCCCAACCAGAATACCGAGCACGGAGAGAAAAGAGCGCATCTTATTGGCAAGAATGGACTGAAATGCCTGCGCCATAAACCCGCTGAACCGGCCATCCTGCCATAGGGAAACCTTGGAGTCATGCAGCTCAAACCCGGCCTCTCCGGAAGATGCTTCTGATGGCTTAAATCCTGCCTTACGTTCATCGCTGATAATGAGCCCATCCTTCATGGTAATAACTCGACCTGCATAGGCCGCAATATCATTTTCATGCGTAACCATGATGACGGTTTTACCCTGTTCATGAAGAGCTTTAAAAATCTTCATGATTTCGGCAGAGTTTTTTGAATCAAGGTTTCCGGTAGGCTCGTCAGCAAAAATGATCAGCGGATCGCGAATCAGCGCCCTGGCTATCGCAACGCGCTGCTGCTCTCCGCCTGAAAGCTGGTTCGGCGTATGATCAACTCTCTCTTCAAGTCCAACCTGCCTGAGCCTCTCTATCGCTTCCTGATGAAAATCTCCTTTAAGTCCGCTGTAAATGTGGGGTAGACGTACATTCTCCAGAATGCTCATCCGCTTAAGCAGGTGAAACTGCTGAAAGACAAACCCGGCAACATTATTGCGCACACCAGCCTGATCATCTTCAGAGAGCGTGTTGACATTTTTTCCGAAAATCAGAGAATCCCCCTTGTCGGGGTTATCGAGGAGTCCGAGAATTTGAAGAAGCGATGATTTGCCTGATCCCGAAGCGCCCATAATGGCAACAAACTCACCCCTTTCAATAGTTACTGAAACACCACGTAACGCCTGAACGGTACTTTCGCCGATCTGGTAGGTGCGGTAAACATCAACAAGTTCAAGCATTGGTTTCATCTTCCCATCCTGGTGCGCTGAGGCATAAAAGGATTTGAGCCTCCTTTTTTTCCGGGAAGCACAAAGGATGTATCGGGCAGCAGCACAACAGAACCGTCGGAGAGACCATCCAGAATCTCAATCTTGCTCTCATCCTGCATCCCTGTCTGAACAGCTTTGTAGCGCACCTCACCTTCCTTTCGACGGCTCCGCTGCAGCACAACCGTTTTACCATTCCTGCTCTGTACAGCTCCGAGCGGAAGGAGCAATGCATTGCTTTTTTCCTGCACAATAATCCTGACATTGGCACTCATTCCGGAACGAAACACATCAGGAATCCGGTCAGGAACAACGTCGACATTATAGATATTCACATTATTCTGCAGATGCGACTCGTAATAGATATGATGAACAACCCCATTTACCCGGATTTCAGGATAGGCATCAAGCCCGATGACCGCCCGTTGCCCAACTTTTACCCGTCCAATATCGGTCTCATCAACGTAAGCCTTGACAAGAAGCCGATCTGAAAGAACGAAAAGCGAATCATTGGTTGTAACCGTCTGGCCGGGGTCAACGCTGCGCACAATCACCTGCCCTGTCATCGGCGCAATCACCGCAGTCTCTTTATAGACTTTCTGCCAGTAGCTCTGCTCACTTTTTCCCTGCAATTTGGCAGCATCAAGCAGCGCAGCCCGCTCGGTTGAACTGAGCATGGCAAGTACCTCTCCCTTCTTTACGAGCTGCCCCTCTTCTACAAGTATTGCTTCGATTCTCCCGCCAACTGAGGACTGGATTTTAACTCGGGTTTGTGGCTCAACGGCACCGGTTGTTGATACTGATGAACTGATGGCTCCTCGTGAAGGACGAACTTCTTCGAAGTTTTTTTTCTCACTCCTGTTGCTTGTGAAATACCAGAACCCGGTGGCTCCGAGCATCATGAGGGCAACCACAATGCCCCATACCAGTTTGTTGCGGCTAACCATCCAGTCCTTCTCCTTTTGCCTGAATCCATTGAGCCTCGGCGATCAGCAGATCTGCTCCGGCGTTAAGAAACTCTTTTTTTGCATTCACCAGGTTGTTTTCAATAATCACCCACTCGTTAAACATCAGAAGGCCATTCGAATATTGTGCGTTGGCAATGGTTGAGCGTTCCATGGCGGCATCAAGAAACTTTTTCTTCACCACAACCATCTGGCGTGCATCAAGAAAACTTTTCCAGCTCTGTTCAAGGTAGTCATAGAGTTGCAGATAGCCACTTTTTTCTTCGGCGTTGTGTTGGCTCACCACCGCCATGGCTTTTGCTACCTTAGCCTGTCCACTACCGCCCTCATAGATAGGCACGGAAACCGTCACTCCTGCATTCCAGTCCACGGCATCAAAAGGCAATCGGTCAACGGAACCACTTCCTATCGATGAAGTCAGGTAAAGTTGCGGCAAAAAAGCACTTTTTGCGACAGCAAGATCATATCGAGCTGCTTTGCTTTTGGTATCGAGCTGCTGGAAGAAGGGGTTATTTTTGGCAAGAAGGGCAAGATCAGGTTTGGCGGCTGAAAAATCAGTTGCCTGGAATGCGCCATGAACCTTGAGCGGTTGATGGTTGTCACGACCAAGCGCTGAAGCCAGGGTTGTCTGTGCAAACACCAATCCCCGTCTGGCTTGGGAGACTTCGAATTGCGCCTGGGCAAGATCGGCTTCAGCCTGGCGAAGTGAACCGATGTGCTCACGACCACCCTGATAGCGAAGATTGATCAGACGGACATTGTTCTGACGCCTCGCGGCGATTTCACCGGCAAGGCCGACAAGTTCCTGGGCTTTCAGTAACTGCGTAAAGGCTGAACGGAGGGCAAAACGAAGATCGGCGGAGACCACACGATAGTTGTATTGGGCGCCTTTGATCACCTCTTTGGTCTGGGAAACCTGGTTTGAGCTTTTATGCCCGTCATAAAGAAGCTGCTGCGCCGACAAGAAATAAGAGTATGATGAAGAGAAACTTCCCCCCTTTGCCGTCGTGCCACTCCCCTGTGAGCTCACACCAAAAGCGACCTGTGGGAGAAGTGAACCCCCCGCAATTTGCTTATCTGCTTCAGCCTGCTGCAGAATCGCCAAAGCTGAATAGAGATCAGGATGTGCATCCCGCGCTTCGCTGACACATTGCTGCCAGGTCAGCACCTCCTCCCCCTGCAACGGCAAAGCCAAAAAGGGAAGAAAAAACAGCAGAAGCAGAACCCGATATATTTTTAATCTCATGGTTCAAATAAACTGTCTATACTTTTGATAATCAATCGCCCTGAACAACACCTACCTCCCCTTTGACGATCTTTGCGCTGAAATCTTGTGTTTGATTTGACAATAATATTACTAAAATTGAGAACCTCCTGGTTGTTGCCCATGCAAAAACAGCAAAATGCCTCTTCTCTAAAATGAAAAGCAAAGAAGCCCCGACAAACCGCACGGAGCTTCACAAAATGCAATAAGTTGACTATTTGCCTGCCTCGACACCAGACTGGCTCGTTCCTGCCTGACTCACGACATAGCTGCTGTTTTTTGACGCATCCGGACTGTTGCTTCCCTGTATACTGCCTTTGTACGATGTAGAACAACCTGCCATAGCCACCATGGCCATAATTACCAATGCATAGATTTTCATAATAGACTCCCCTTTTGTTATTGAAAAAATTATTTACTCACCTTCATGCCTTGTCACGGGCAGAAAATCACTCAATGTCTCTTTCCACCATTATCCTCTCTCTCACTGTTCCTGCCATCCTTGCCATGCCCCTCCTGAGTTCGCTTGTTTTCATCACCCATTTTGTGCTGTTCCTGAACCCGATGATTCTCGGGAGCCCGCTTCGGCTGTTTCTGGATTCGGCGATGCTCCTGAACCCCATTGTGCTGTTCCTGAACCCGGCGATTCTCCTGAGCCCTGTTGTGCTGCTCCTCGATTCTGCGATTCTCCTGAGCCCTGTTCTTCTGCTCCTGGATACGCCGGTTGCTCGACTCATTACGCTGATTGAGTATTCTCCTCTTGTTGTCGTCAATGCGCTGATACCGGTTACTGTTATGGTCGGATCTGCGATACTCGATATCGCGGTACCGTCTGATATCCTCCCAACGGTGCCTTCTGATTTGATATGGAAGCCTGTTGTTCAGAATGAGCACCCATGGCCCACGATAATTCGTAGCACGATACCAGCGGTTGTTGCTATAGATGTAGTAAAAGCTCCCGTAATAGACGATATCATAAGGGTTGCCTATAGAAACCGAAAACCCCTGTGATCGCAGATAGATAAAATTCGGCGCAGAATTAATCACAAATGAGGGATGGATCCCCGTACTAATCTGAACACTCAGCGCCGCCTTGGCATCGGCAGCAGGAGTTCCAAGAAGCATGCCTGCGATGCCCGCAGCCAACCAGATTTGTTTTTTCATTATCTTTTTCCTGTTAACATGTTGTTTGGTGATGACCAGAGCATCACGCCGCTGCATTCTGGAATAATTCCGATCTCACCCTGTTGTTTCCGGATTTTACCAAGTGACTCACAAGCCCCTGTAACCCAGAGTTCCGCCGAACAGCATTGCAATGACCTCAAACATACCGCCGCTCCCTTTTTTACGAAACCGGACACCACTGCTGCAGTTCACCTTCTCCCCTTTACCCATGCAAGTACTCTAAAAAACAAAGTACCCAATCAAAAAGTTCAGTATGAAATAGAGAAGAATACTCTCTGTGCAAGATCCGGATAAAGAATACCCGGTACATGAATCGTTTCAAAGCCCATAAAGAGCTGATTCCTCCTTCAGAAACGAGCCGTGATTTTTTATATCGCCAATGCGTTGCACAGCTCGGCATATGCAGTCGTTTCAATCTGTTTCAGTGTAAAAGCGAAGAGAAATATATCTTTAACTATCAATAATTAAAACAATTAGCTTTTTGCATACGGGAAGCAGAGTATCCCGATAAAAATTGTATCTTTTCCACCGTGCTACAGAATTATTTCAATGATGTCGATTACTTATATCAAGGCCTTTTTATCATGCTTGAAGCCCGTAACCTCTCTCTCAGCGTCGGAACCAAAGAGCTCCTGACCGATACGTCATTCCGCATTGGCGACAAAGACCATGTCAGTCTTGTCGGTCTTAACGGAACAGGAAAAACCACCCTTTTGCGCCTTATCAGCGGACCATCAATCGATTCAGCCCTCATCACCACCGGCCATTTCATGAAATCGGCTGATACCACCATCGGTTATCTTCCACAGGAGATCTCCTTCGATGCCGATCTGGAAAAAACCGCACTGCAATATGCCCTTCAGGCCAACGCAAGGCTCGCTGAACTGGCCAATAAAATAACCCGCATGGAGCACGAGCTTGCCCTGCCCGAACAGGATTACGAAAGCGAGTCATACCACCAGCTTATCGAGCGCTTTTCCGATGCCATGCACGAATTTGACCATCTCGGCGGCTACACCATGCAGTCCAATGCCGAAAAGGTGCTCGCCGGTCTCGGATTCAGCGAAATAGATTTTCACAAAAAAGTAAAGGCTTTTTCCGGCGGATGGCAGATGCGCCTGCACCTCACCAAACTGCTGCTGCAGAACCCGACCCTGCTGCTGCTTGATGAGCCGACCAACCACCTCGACATCGACTCACTCCGATGGCTTGAAAATTATCTCCTCAACTACGAGCACAGTTATATCATCGTCTCGCACGACCGTTTCTTCCTCGACAAACTGACCACCAAAACCCTTGAAATCGCCTTTGAGCGCATCAACGAATACAAGGGAAACTATTCCTACTACGAAAAGGAGAAGGCTGAGCGCTATGAGCTGATGATGGGCCAATACACCAATGACCTGAAAAAAATGGCGGAGCTGAAGGCCTTTGTTGACCGCTTCCGCTACAAGGCCACAAAAGCACGCCAGGCACAGAGCCGCCTCAAGCAGATGGAGAAGATGGAGAAAAACATGTTCACCCCTGAAGAGGATAACGCACGCATCTCCTTCCGATTTCCGAAAGCCAACCCTTCAGGACGCGAAGTCATGCGGCTCCAGGGAGTCAAAAAAGCATACCTGCTGCCTGATGGCACAAAAAAACAGGTACTCAACAGCATCGATCTGGAAGTGATGCGCGGCGACCGGATTGCCATTGTCGGCTCAAACGGAGCAGGAAAAACCACCTTCTGCAAAATCCTTGCGGGAGAGATCGACTTCGAAGGCAAACTGACCATGGGGCACAACGTTACCCTCAACTACTTTGCCCAGCACCAGACCGAAAACCTCTCGCAGGATAAAAGCGTCTATATGGAGATGATGGACTCCGCCCCCTCATCCGAAGCACAGAAAAGAGTGCGCGACATTCTCGGCTGTTTTCTTTTCAGCGGAGACGCGGTCAATAAAAAAATCCGGGTACTCTCGGGAGGAGAAAAATCGAGGGTGGCTCTGGCAAAAATCCTGCTTCAGGCCTCCAACCTGCTGATCATGGATGAACCAACCAACCATCTCGACATGCGATCAAAAGAGATGCTGATCGACTCGCTTGAATACTATGATGGCACCCTCCTCATTGTCAGCCACGACCGCTACTTCCTCGACAGCTTGGTCAACAAGGTCGTTGAAATAAAAAACGGTTCGCTGCAGCTCCACCTCGGCACCTATGCCGAATACCTTGAAACCGCTGAAAAAGTGATCGAAGCCGAGCGCAAACAGGAGGCCGCACAGAAGCAAAAAAGCCAGGCCGCGCCAGCAAAAGCAACCGAAAAGGAGAACGAGCAGGCGAAAAAGAGCGCAGCCGCCAAAAAAGACAAAAAAAGAATGGACGAGGTCGAACAGAAAATCAATCGTCTGGAGCAAAAGAAAGAGTCGATTGAAACCCTCATGGCAAACGAAGACTTCTATAAAAAAAGTCAGGAAGAGACCAACAAAACTCTTGAAGGCTACCATGCACTCTGCAAAGAGCTGAACACCCTTTTTGCCGAATGGGAGGCCGGGTCGTAAGAAGCATTCACTTCATGCCACCGGAAAATATCTTCAGCCCTATAACACCGCTGAGAATCAGCAGCAGACAGAGAATGCGGGCGATATCCCGGGGTTCGTCAAGAAAAAGCATACCAACAATTGCAACTCCGGTGGCGCCAATTCCGGTCCAGACAGCATAGGCCGTACCGACCGGAATCGTTTTCATGGCAAGAGAGAGCAACCAGAAACTTGCTATCATGGCCGAAGCCGTCAGAAGTGAGGGTATAGGGCGGGAAAAACCTTCGGTATATTTTATACCCACAGCCCAGCCGCACTCAAGACAACCGGCAATAATCAGGAATATCCAGGAGATCGACATCGGAGTTAAATTTTAATCCAGCGTTGAAGCTTATCGGATTTCCTGGCTGCCTGCAGCACTTTCTGAATCATAAGGCCATCAGGAAAACCCGCAGCATCATGCGGCCCCTTCTCCTTGTTTTTAAGCGCCTTGACTATCCGGTGGGCAAGAAAGGCAAAACCAACAGCGAAAATACCATGAACAGCGAGTGATGATTGCCGGATTTTTTCCTGCAAAACAAGCTCATCCCACGACAACATCGGTTCAATCAGCTTCCATCGGGGAGCATCAATAAGGCTGCGCCCCACTTTTGCTTCATCATTGGCAACTTCCCACAACCGTCCAGCTCCATCAAGTCTGATCGTTTTAAGACTACCGACCACTTCAAACGAAAACCAGGTATAAGCTCCTACAGTGGTAACGTGCATCAAAGAGGAGCTTCCGAGGGCAACCGATGAGGGTCCAAACTTCATCATCATGGCAAAATGGTCATCCGATGTGACCGCACATGGCTTCCCCGCCTTGTCGGGCCGAAAAGGAATACTCGTTGCAAGAGTGCACGAAACCTTCGAAATTTCGCCAATGAGGAATCGGTTCATGTCAATGAGATGAGAGCCGATAGCGCCAAGGGCTCCCCCGCCCTTTTCAGCATCACACCACCAAGACCAGGGCATATCAGGCCGATTACGGGAAGCAAGATTCACGACCGCACGCACCTCGTACACTTTGCCAATTTCGCCACCATCAATCATCTGTTTCATGCAGCGAACTGCAGGATGAAAGCGGAGCTGATGATCAATGAGCGCAAAACCGGGAGCTTTGGAGGCAACATCCACCATATCGGCAGCATCAGCAAAATTGAGCGCAAAGGGTTTTTCACAGAGCACACTTTTGCCACTCTGGAGTACTCCGGTCACCATCTCCCTGTGCAGATAAGTCGGCGTCGTAACGCAGACCAGATCAAGATTGCAGTGCAACATCTCCTGCCAATCGGCGAAACCCTTACTGATATCGAACATCTTCATGAACTTCTGGCGATGCTCTGCAGTCGGACTTGCCACAGCCGAGAGTTCCACATTCTCCATCAGTGAAAACGCAGGAGCTTGCGCTACCCGAGCCCAACCACTTCCAATAAAACCTATTTTTATAATATCTTGCGCCATTACATCCGACTCTCTTTATATCATTATAAGCTTTTATAAAAAAAAGGGCTTTGAGTAAAAAAAAATCACTTCACGAATCAAAAAAAATTCCACCCGTGACAGAAGCGAGACTTTCGAACACTACCAACATCGACGCAGCTTGCCCGCTCCGGAGCCGCTCTTAAAAATTAAGGTAAGGAAAGTATTGCACTTCTCTGGTATAAGGCGAATATTTTATCTCCTCTTAAAAAATGCCCTTCTGCATATTGACGGTTGATTCAACTTATACCGGAGAAAGCTGCAAGGCCAGGCAGATTGGGCTAAAATATGAGCACACCCCTAAACATGTACCATAAAAATTCACTTGTAAACGATACGTTTCTTTCCCCATTTTCGATAAATTGGAAGTACTTGAAAAAGGCTCATTCGGAACAAAAAAATCAAACATGAAAATGAAGTCAGCTCAACGGAACAATCCAGAGTTCCTTTTGGAACATTCGGCGAAATTTTTCAAGAAAGGCATGAGCCATCGAAATTTCGTCACGCTTTTCCGCCGCCATTTTTTGCCAGGGAAGCTTCGATACGCCTTGATGACCGCACTCGCCCTGAGCGCCGCACCTTTGGCTTGCGCTGATGCCCGGCCATTTTCCTCGATTGTTGCTTTCGGCGATAGCTATGCCGATAAAGGCAACATTCAGAATATCATGGCGACGATCCCTGCCTACGCAAGTGAACTCGCTTATATCAACACGATCTATCCGACAGGAAGGTTCAGCGGTGGAACCAATTATATCGACACATTGGTAAGCCTTTATGGCATTGCTCAGGACAATTATGCCCTCGGTGGTGCGCAGACCGGAACAACTAATGAATTTCCTGGTCTGCCGGGCTTCACCAGTGAGTGGCAAGGTTTTCTGGCTTCCGGTGATGTCATTGAGCCGAATGCGTTGGTGACTCTCAACATCGGTGGCAATGACGCACGCGTTTATTATAAAAACGACGGCTCAATGGCAGGCGTCCCATCTGCCGCTACTGCTTCGGCAGACAACGCGATAACCGGAATCAACGCACTTGTCGGAGCGGGCGCAAAAACGCTTGTTTTCACCGCTGGCGATGTCTCTGGCCTCCCCGAGGCAGCAACCCACCCCGGTTCGGCGGTCGCCGTTGGGTCGGCCTACAGCCAGACCTATAATAACCTGATGCAGCAACATCTGTCGATAGTGGCAGCCTCAGGCGTTCGGGTCGAATATGTCGACCTTGCCATGATCGAATCGAACGTTGTGGCCAATCCGTCGCTTTACGGACTGCAATACGCAACGGCTGCTCCGACATCCAACATGGGTGATCCAGCCCTGATAAACCAATATTTTTTCTACCTCGATAAGGTGCATCTGACTTCGGCCGGCTTTACCATTGTGGCAGAATACATTGCCAATCGCCTCAACGCCCCTGAGACATTCCCCGCAACCTGCGAGCTTGGGTTGAGTGCAGCGGACGCCTTTGTCGACACCATGTTCGGCCAACTTGATCTGTTCAACGTTACGACCGCGAAAAACTCCGCCACCCCAGGAATCGGGTCAAACTCATGGTCCCTCTTCGTGCAGGGCAATGGCGTTGTATCCAATCGTTCCTCCAGCGACAATTCGCAAGGGTATCATTCGGATGACCTCGGCACAACGCTCGGCATAGAGTATCGCCCGACCTCCGAGACCATGGTTGCCACGGCCTATCGTTTTGCAAATCCCTCTCTGAACCTGAGCCAGAATGACGGAACCACCAGCGCAGAGGTCAACCAGCTTGGACTCTATGGTACCTATACACAGAAAAACCTCTTCCTTCAGAGCCTGCTCGCTTACGGTTGGCTGAATTATTCCAACAGCCGTTCCGGCGTTGTCAGTACCATCACCGCCAAGCCGGACGGTGAAACGTTCGCTGCGGCATTGAAAGGTGGCTATCTTTTTGACGTCGCCCCGTCATTGCGGCTCGGCCCAATTGCAGGACTCACCTATGTTCAGGCACATATTGACGGTTATAGCGAAAATGGCGATCCAGCTCTCACGCTCAATCTGTACGAACAAACTGCCAAAACCGTACTCGGTAGTGTAGGTGCACAGGCTCGCTGTGCTTTCGACCTGGGAAGCACGAAGCTCGACTCCTATCTGAACGTCACCGTTGAAAACAATTTCGAAGGCTCAGACCGTATCATCCAATACAGCGCCACCTCTGCGCCGCTGATCGTCAATTCATGGACAACGACAGGCGCATCGAACCACGCTTTCGTCCGCCTCTCTGCTGGCGCCGATGCCGATCTGACAAGCGCCATCTCCGTCATGCTGAACCTGTCGCAGACAATCGGGCAACCGGGAGGAAATGACTTTTTCTACACGGCTGGCCTGAAATACTCATTCTGACCTGATCTTTTTCGCAACCTGGCTGCCAGGTTGCGAGATTGTAAAAATATTTTTTGCAAGCTTTACAACTTCTCCCACTCAAACCGGCTGATATTTCTTGCCTTCGGGTCAAAGACGATGCCAATCAAATACCGTTCACCACTATATTTATCGTAATACTTCATCCTCTTGATCTGCTCAAGCGGCTCCCCGTCGGTCACCTTGAATTCAAAGAGAAAGGTTCTCCCCCCGGCCTTCAAGGTCAGATCAATTCTGCCTTTGTTACTGACGTCCTCGGCGATAATCTCCACCCCGATACTGGCAAAACAGGCATAGAGCACACTGGCATAAAAGCCCTCATAACGCTCAATGTCATTGTTGGTGAAATTATTGTAGGCAATACTGGCAAAAAGGCGCTTGATAACTGGCTCCAAACGTTCAACCTCTCCGGCCTCAATAAGATCAAGCAGCTCACTACGGATCAGCTCTTTTTGTGAACCGCTGGTCATCGATTGCAAAATATACTCGTTGAAACTGATCTGCACCTCCTTGTTGGGAAACCCCAACTCGTATCGAACTCCCATGCCCGATGGTATCAGCCGCTTGATGGTCAAGTAGCCAGTCTGAAACAGAATGGTCTCAAGATCAAGATTTTCAATATCAAAGCTGTTGACCAGCCGCTTGTTAACGTTGATGTTTAAAAAACCAGGGAGAAAATAGCTGTTCTTTTTAATCAGCTCAACCAAAAAACGCGGCGTACCGGTTTCAAACCAGTAATTGTCGAACACATAATGGTTTTTGATGAAGAGCAGGATATCGAAAGGATTATAGACCCTGTCACCCAAAAAGTTATAACCATTGTACCACCGTTTGACCTGCTCCATATCCACCCCCTCAAGATATGGCGCAAAAGAGCTCTCCAGATCAAGCTGGGTGTACCCGCAAACATTGCCATAATCAGGGTTCAGGCTGATATCTTCAAGATTGTTCAGCCCACTGAAGAGCGACACTTTGGAGAATTTGCTCACCCCCGTGAGAAATGCGAAGCGCAGATACTCGTCGCTCTCCTTGATTTTTGTGTAAAAATCACGCATCCCATCCCGAATGACCAGAGCTTCTGGAATGTTCTCAATATTGTCCAGAATCGGTTTATCATACTCATCAATCAGGATGACCACCTTTTGATGATACTTTTGAGAGGCCTTTTTGATAAGCTCTGCAAAACACTGGTTGGGATCCTCTTTTTCCGCGCAAGTAATATCAAGCCTCTCCTGATTATCATTCAGGATATAGAAGAGGTTTTTGCGAAGGGTTTCCCGGCTGTATACTCCACCACTGAAGCTGATTTTGATGACTGGATATGTCACCTCCCAGTTCCATTGCTCCTCAATCAGCAGCCCCCGAAAAAGCTCCCGTTTCCCCTCAAAAATATTTTTCAGCGTATCAAGAAAGAGGCTTTTGCCGAAACGCCGGGGCCGCGACAGAAAGACATATTTAAAGCTCTCAATCAGGTTACGGGCAATCTCTGTCTTATCGATATAGAGATAATCCTCATGAATAATTTCACTGAAGGTCTGTATCCCTACTGGCAGCTTTTTCATCATCAACATATATATTATAACATTAGCCCATATCAGGTATCCTCCCCAATGCAACTCCACACTTTTTTTACAACGAGAAGAAAGATAAAGCTTTTTGACCGAAAAACGGGCTGTTACACCGGGGGTAGCGAACAGCGCTCTCTCTCGGTTCAGCCACAGAGCCTCTCGCCAGTTATCGAAACCGACCTGCATACTCATCCCGGCGTCACTTTCTGATACGGTCTTGCCTTCAGCAGCTTTTGCGTCCCATTTTTTCTTGCCTTCATCGTCCAGCCAATAGTTCCACCTAACTTGTACATCCATACTGGTATCACTGGCTTGGCCAGCAACTCACGACTCTTGTCAGAAACCGGTTGACCATCGGCCAGCTCCCCTGCTGCTCTCTCCAGTGCCTGCCGGAGTGATCTGCCCTGTCCACCAAGTTGCTGAAGTGGCTGAGCGTGAACCATCCCCTCGCCTGCTCCAAGTGGCAGCCCCCCCATCCACTCAAATCCGGCAGATCGGGCAAACTCAGCACAAACTGCAATGGCATTGGCATTCTGGGAGGCCTCGGGAAAACCACAATTGACAATCGCAGTAAAACGTGTTGTCTTCAATTTTTTCCTGCAATGCGTCACAACATGTTCGAAAACCGAAATAACCGGCGCCGGAAGAGTATCCACATAGAGCGGAAAGGCAAGAACAATCAGATCCACACGATCAATGGCATCCCGAAGCGCATCCATGCGAGCGGCGGTATTGATAGCCTTGTAAAGATAGATCGTTTCGGTTTCAACACCCTGCTGCTGCAACTGCTCAAAAAGATAGGAGCCCAGTGATGAAGAGCTGCTCTTCTCCAGGCGCGGACTACCAACCAGCAGAAGCGCCCGCTGAACCGGAGTTGCGGGAGCTAATGAACAGGTGATCGTCGGCAGCGTTGCATCTCTATCCGACTCCCGACGAACCACCTTTTCAAACAAACGATCAAGCTGCTCTTTGGTCACACGCTCCGATTGAGTCCCGTAGAGGATACCGCACACATGCGACTTTGCGTAGAAGTTGATGGAGTTTCGCCAGGCCAGATTCCGGAAAACAGATTCGGCCTCTGCATCCGGTTCCTCCAGCCAGCCAATGATAAGAATATCCGGATAGTTGTCATACCGTTTCTGGTGATGAATCTCCCCGTCAATAGTGGTAAAAAATGGCAAGGTGTTCTGTATCTGATGATCCACCATTTTCTTGAGCGTCGAGGAGTAACCACCAAACGTAATCGGTGAAAGAAAAATAACAAGGTCACTTTCAAGGTACTTTCTCGATATCTCCTGATGCTCATCAGCCACATGGCACTTGCCGGGGCTTTTCAGCCAGCAGAAAAAATCACCCATGCAGTTGCCGATTTTTTTGTCGCGCAGCACAACCACTTCTGCAGCCCAGCCTCGGGCAACAGCGGCTGATTGCAAAGTTGCAGCCGAATAAGTGCCAACCCTGTCGCCTGCCAGCGACCCGTCAAGAATCAAGGTTTTCATCGTTACTCCTCTATAAATTGTTTGGCAATAGATTGTAATTCAAAGTGATAAAGCCCCTCTCCGTCAACCCCGAATGGTGGAAGGCGACCGCCAATTTCAAGCGACACCAGCCCATGGACACGACTCCAGACAATCAGGGCAACACCATGCGAGAGAAAATGATACCTGCTGGTACAGGTTTTCATGGCCGAAAGCTGCGCCTCATACCCAGGCGGTATTGCCGGAAAGTCTTCGCTCTTCAGCTTGCCAGCAACACGAAAATCCTCAATCACACTGACCAGTGCACTGATGGAGCGTATTGCTGATGGTATAATCTCCTGCTGTTGCTGTTCGTAACCGGGAATAGGAGTGCCAAAAATAAGCTGGTAGCGCTGGGGATAACGCAGAGCCCAATCACGATAAGCGAGACCAATCGCCCGGAAACGTTCAAGGAGCTGCTCTGGCGGAAAGCTGTCGCGTGCCTTGAGCTGCACATCACCAAATGAGGTAAAAGCATCAATGGTGAGCGCAGTCACCAATGCATCACGATCCGGGAAGTAGTTGTAAATAGCCGGTGCCGTAATGCTCAAAGCACGGGCAATAGCACGCAACGAAAGGGCTGGCGCACCAAACTCCGCAATCAGCCGCCACGCGCTCTCTTTTATTGCCTCCTGAAGATGTGGAATCTGCTCTTTTTTAACTGGTCTTGCCATGGTGATAATCTGATTAATTTTACAGTGTAAATATACAATGTAAAATTAATTCATGCAAGAGGGGTGATCCTTGTTTTTCAGGATTTTTGAATTGGCAGGATTTTTTGGCTCCGGAGCTTGATTTGCTTGATGAGCGAGGGGCTTGATTACTGACTCACCACCTCTTTTGCCTTCTCGCTTTATGATGATGAGCTGCAAAGCCAGGCAAAAGCATCGTGCGCCGCTACTCCGGGCGCGATCGGTTGCAAGTTCAGAACGACTGGTGAGAGCGAAGACGACACTCCGTGTTCACGGAAATATTGTCAGAAAACTGTATTATTTCTTATGTTATGCGTAGCGTTGGTTTTATTATTAGCGCTTGGCAGCTTGACACACTGGATTTCCAAATATGAGTTTGTTAACAAAAGCAAAATAAAGTGAGAGTATATCTTGATAATTGCTGTTTCAACAGACCCTTTGATGACCAGTCATTGTTAAGCGTACGACTGGAAACAGAAGCAAAGTTAGGTATTCAGGAGCAAATAAAATCAGGACGTTTTTCGTTGGGGTGGTCTTACATTCTTGATTTTGAAAATAATGCTAATCCTTTCCCTGAAAAAAGGATTGAAATTCAACGATGGAAAGATGTGGCTGATTTATTTGTTAATGAAACAGAGGAGATTCTGCAGAAAATGAATGAGCTGACAGCTATCGGATTAAAATCTCTTGATGCTTTACATGTTGCATGTGCTTGTTCATTACAATGCCAATATTTTTTAACGGTAGATAAAGGGCTTTTAAAGAAAACAAAAGAATACCCGGAGATAAAGATAATAAATCCTGTAAATTTTATTATTGAATGGGATACTAAACAATGAGAACTGATTCTGAAATAAAGCTGGCGGGTTTTGAGGTATTAAATCATAACCTTGGGATGGTTGAAAGTGAAAAATTTATCGCTCTTATTCAGAGAGAAAAATTCGATTATACAAAATGGAGAAAAAATCTTTTTGAGGGATTGAGTGGAGATGAGATAAGTGAAAAAGCTATGGAATTTCAAAAAACATTAAAAAAATAAGTGAAAAAGCCCAACCAGCCGGTTAAGCGGACTCCCCCTGACAGGCAACTACTGTTTCATTGTTTATCCATAGATGTTGTTGCTACGCTGATTCCGCCTCTTGCCTCTCTCCTGCCCCACAGCAAGATCATGAACTTTCCGCTTTCACATAGCGCTGAAAAAAGCATGACTGAACATGCTGAGGGCGCATTGTCTGGATTCTATTTTGGCGTCGGTACATTAACCGTTAGGGCCATCAAGTATCAATTCTCTGGTTGACGAGGGGTAAGGGAGCCAACCCAAGCTCATGAAGAAACTCGTTGTGTTTGTTGGTAGCGTTTACAATTCGCTCCATTATATTTATTTGATGAGGTTAGTTGAATTTTTTCCAGAAGTCTTGAAGGCTTATTACGCCAGAAAGAACCTGAAAGGAGGAAGTGTTCTTAAGCTTGGACGGCTTTGGTAATGATTACCGAATGACTTTTGGCCGAGAGCTTATTTCCACAATAACTTTAATCCATGTGGAACAAATTTTGCAAATTCGGATTCTTTGCTGATCACTGTGTATTTTCTGGATATAGATAGACCAAATGAATGTATGGGTATCCAGTAAATAGTTCATTTCAGTCCAAGAAACTCTTCCTCAGTCATTTTGAAATTATCAGCAAATGTGATTTTAACTTTTCCGTCAAGAATCCCGATTTTCCGCTCTTTTTTCTTTTCAGAATCGAGATAAGGAACGATCATGGCAATTGGTCTCTTTTTCTTGCCGTAAAGGATACCAAAAGACTCTCCCTGCTTCACTTTCTCAAGGATCTCAGAGAGTTGGGCTTTTACTTCACCCACAGGTAGTGTTTTCATATCTGTAGCATAGATTTACAAAAAATAATTGTCAACGTTTCAGGAAAGGTCAGATTTCAGGGAGAACGTCTGTGTTTCGCATCCTCGACCGAAAAGGTCAATCTAATAACAATCAGATTGATCTGCCCTAATCTGCAGATTGTTGAATTACAACCCACACCAAACGAGCAGAAGCTCATGACCAGGAATACTGCTAATCTTATATTTAGTATACAGTTAACACATTTTTTCAATTGTATTTCCGCATATTGTACAGGCTGGCATAATATATGCTGATTACCGCATCGCTTACAGGGTACGCCGAAGAAGAATATACACAGGAATTTTAAGTATCGCTTGATTTGTTGCGTAGTTTTCACACTGCTGCTTAACAGGAAACGGTATGGTACGTAACCACAGAACAAGACTTTTACCGGTCAACAATAGAGTTTTGGGCCGGAACAGTATCTGACAAACTCATCTCAGTTTTGCCGTGAAAACTGAATTTTAATAAATAACCTATCAAGCATCTTACTACCTTGCCCACCAGCTCACCACCTCGATTCAATTTCATCCATTGAGGCCCGGCGGGAGTAGCGCTCTTCATCTTTGCGGAATTGGTAGGTCTCAACAATTTTGTCGATATCATCCTGCCTCAGGCGGTTCCGGCGTTTGCCTTTTTCGAAGTGTTCGCTGGCGTTGATGAAGAGCACATCGTCGGGCTTCTTACATTTTTTGAGTACCAGAATGCATACCGGTATTTTTTCTTGCCACTGGATGGCTCCTGACTATCGAGCGTGACAATGGCGGAGAGAATGCTGGAGATCTGCTGCGGCGTGTAGAACTCGCCCGCTTTCTTGCCGGTTTGCGGTACGCAATCAAGATCCCCTATTATTTTTTATTTTATTTCTTGTATATTAATCTCAGCCTGTGTTGCATGAAGGTCGGCTCCAAGCCGTTGAAGGGTATCCTTCTTAGTGCAATGATGGGCTTTTTTTATTTGTTGTTTTTCAGGCAGTTATCGCTCGATAACTTTTTTTGCCGGTTGTAATAATTACCTCGACTTTTCCACTTTTCGAAGTCGTAGAGATCCTGCACCATAGCAACCTGGTCGCTGATATAATCGTAATATCTGGTTTCACCGCGTTCAAAAACACGCTGAATCGCCCAGCAAAAATAATCCGCAATATTCAGTAATGGTTCTGCTGTGGGCTGTTGGACGTTGAAGACAACGCTGCAATCGTTTGCTTTATCAGGTGCTTTCGATTGTGCCCTGGTGACAGCTTTGCTCAGTCCTTTTTGAAGGTTCGTATGCGTTGTACACTTGCTTCGATGCGATATGTTTAAAACCAGTTTACTGTATGCATTGAGTTTGTTTTTCAGTAAATGAGAAAGCAGGTCAGCATAAAATTCGGCCTCTTTGCCGTTGTGTTTGCTTTCGTAAAGAGTTGGTATTTTTCTGCCAACGACGACTTCAAAACTGCAGTCAATAGTTTTGATCAAGTCAAAAGCCATTTTTTTTACTTCAGGGAGATCATTTTTTGCATGAAGAAAATAGCCGCAAGAGGCTTTCATTTTTTCAATGCTTGGAACACCGTGAAAGTAGGAGTCTTCGGCAATAGCTTGCTGCAGTTCAATAACTTTTTTTCTTACCGTATCAAGTGGCTCATTGATTTTCAGCATTCCAAGAATAAAACAGTGCGATGAACCTTCATTGCCAATAACTGAAATCTTCCCTTTGCCGTAAAAAGTGGTATCGCCAGCTTCATCCAGAAAGCGGTGATGGATACATGGGTCCTTATCTGTACTCGTTACCTCAGACATAACTTTTCTGTTATTACCATTACCATAGCTTCCCGGTATTTACCAACAACTATTACTTGATTCTGCATCATTTATCGATTTCACGGTCTTCGCTGAGGCAAATGTTCATGGTTTGGGTTGGCGTTCTTGATATCAGCCTTTCTCTAATCTTGTTAATGCCTTCTGAGCTTCTGGCAGCTTTTGCTCTGCTGCTTTGCGATACCACTGCATCGCTTCGATGTAATTCTTGGCCACACCTTGGCCAAAAAAATACATTTTACCGAGCATTGCACTGCGCCATTGGGTTATTTGCTCCTGTGAAGGCGTTTCGGTTAACCCCTTGCATGGTTACAGTAAAAGGATTGCTGCAAGTAAACCGATGATGTAGCGCTTTATTTGAGATGGTTTAGGTTATCAATTATGTTCAAAACCACATTTTGATGTTCTTTGCCCAATGTTCGCTATCAGGAGTTAACAGACATAGGTATTCAAGATCCCTCTTCCTCAGTTTCTGGAACGCATCACAGCCTCTTCGCAAACCAGTCATTTACCACACATCGCAACGAGCTTGAAGTAGCGCGTTTAAAGTGGAAAGATAACGTAAAATATTGGAATGCGAAGGGCGGGGTTTTGTGTGGCTGGTTAGCGGTGTGCAGCAGAAGCAGGCTTTGCGGTGTGGGCTGCAAGCTGCAAAAGCGCGAAGTGGCGGCCAGTGGGTTAATGATCATTGTTGTTATAACCATGTGAGAGCCATCAATCAGTAGCTGCTCCCTGCTTGCCAACCGGTAAAAGATTCAACCCAAGCTCTTGAAGAAATTGGTTGTGTTTGTTGGTAGCGTGGACAATTCGCTCTTCGAGGTTAACCAAATCAGCGTGTACTGCCGTGAGGTCGATCTCTTCTTCTGCTGTGGCGGTGCTGATGTAGCGAGAGATGTTCAGGTTATAGCCGTTGGATTCAATTTCATCCATTGAGACCCGGCGGGAGTAGCGCTCTTCTTCTGTGCGGAATTGGTAGGTCTCAACAATTTTATCGATATCATCCTGCCGGAGGCGGTTCTGGCGCTTGCCTTTTTCGAAGTGTTCGCTGGCGTTGATGAAGAGCACGTCGTCGGGCTTTTTGCATTTTTTGAGCACGAGAATGCAGACCGGGATACCGGTGGAGAAAAAGAGGTTGGCAGGCAGACCGATGACGGTGTCGATGTGGCCGTCTTTGAGCAGTTTGGTGCGGATGCGCTCTTCTACGCCGCCTCGGAAGAGGACGCCGTGAGGGAGGATGATGGCCATGGTGCCCTCTTTGGCGAGGTATTGGAAGCCGTGGAGGAGAAAGGCGAAGTCGGCGGCGGATTTGGGGGCGAGGCCGTAGTTCTTGAAGCGGACGTCGTCGCCCAAGGCGTCGGTGAGTTCCCAGCGGTAGCTGAAGGGTGGATTGGCCACCACCGCATCAAAGTGCTTCTTTTTGGCGGGGTTGGCTTCGCGCAGCATCTCCCAGTCGTTGAGGAGGGTGTCGCCGTGGAAAATTTCGAATTCGGAATCTTTCACACCGTGCAGCAGCATGTTCATGCGTGCCAGGTTGTAGGTGGTGATGTTGGACTCTTGCCCGTAGATTTTTCCAATGCCATACTGCCCCATTTTCTTGCGCACATTGAGCAGCAGTGAGCCGGAACCGCAGGCAAAATCGAGCACACTGATCAGATACTTTTTCTTGCCACTGGATGGTTCCTGACTGTCGAGGGTGACAATGGCGGAGAGAATGCTGGAGATCTGCTGCGGGGTGTAGAACTCGCCCGCTTTTTTGCCGGAACCGGCGGCAAACTGACCGATCAGGTATTCGTAGGCATCGCCAAGGGTATCGCTGTCTGTTGAAAACCCGGCCAGCCCCTCTGCGATTTTGGTGATGATGGTGCAGAGTTTGGCGTTGCGATCGGTATAGTGCTTGCCCAGTTTTTCCGAGCTGAGGTTGATTTCCGAAAAGAGGCCCTGAAAGGTGCTGGCAAAGGATTCGTTCTCAATGTAATCAAAGGCTTTTTGCAGGGTATGCAGTAACTCCCCGTCCTGCGTGCGGGCCATTTCGGCAATGCTGCCCCAGAGGTATTGCGGCTGGATGACATAGTGCACCTTGAGGCGCATCTGTTTTTCAAATTCAGCACTATCACCGGGATTGTTGTTATACCAGAGTTGCAGCGGCGTGGTGCCGGGCTGCTCCCGGCTATCCGGGAAGTCCGTGCCCAGCTCTTTTTTGGCAGCGGCTTCGTAGTTGTCGGAGAGGTAGCGCAGGAAGAGGAAGGAGAGCATGTAGTCGCGGAAATCGTCGGCGTTCATGGCTCCGCGCAGTTGGTCGGCAATGCCCCAGAGGGTAGTGCCCATTTGTTTCTGGTTTTGTTCGGTCATGACTGATTTTTAGTGTGCTCCATTGCTTTTCTGCTGATCGGTCCAAGGGGAAAAGCGCAAACCCTGACTATAGCCCTTCCACAAGAGTAATCGGCAGACCGGTACAACGTGAAATCGTTTCGATATTAAGACCTGACTCTTTAAGCCTTTTTGCAACTTCCATGGCCTTTTGCTGGCTCCCCTCTACTATCCCCTCAGCCTTGCCCTCATCATAAGCGGTATCGACAACATTCTTCAGGTCACGATATATCTTGAGGCTCTCTTCATAAGCTGCCGCTTCAACACTCGAATACTTTGCGATTTCTGCCAGTTCAAATACCTTGAGGAAGACCCTCTCCTGAAGAGGAGCCGGGCGATCAGTAAGCTCAGGGAGGTGGCGGAGAAGAAAACACCATTTGTCGAAGTCAGTAACAAGCTCTTCAATCGTTTTGGTGAACTTGGGAAGTTCGAGGTAAATAAAGGTGAGCTTGTCGGAGAAAACTGCGCCCGTTGAACGGTCAACCAGCTTTACTTCATGGTGAACGACCTCATTATCGGCTTTATCCTCATCAAAGACGAAATCAAGAATACCAACCATGTAGACCGACTTCAGGCAGAAATTCCACGATCCACTCTGCGCCTGCTGTTGAACAGGAAAGGTGGCATAAAATATCGATCGATCCTTGAAGTAGTTCTGCTTTGCCCGTTGCATCTCTACAATAAATTTTTCACCCTTTTCATTTTCACAATAAAGGTCAAAAATTGCTCTGCGGTCGTACTCGCTCCGCCCGACCTGCTCATTGGGCAAAAAGGAAAGGTCAGAAACGGTCCCCGCCTCGGCAGGCAAGAGCGTGTTCAGAAACGCTATCAGCAGATCCTTGTTTACCTCGGAGCCGAAGATTTTCTTGAAACCAAAGTCGGTAAAGGGATTTATGTAACGGTCTTTTAAAAGCATAGTGCAGTCCCCTGCTGAACTGAATTTCAATGAGTCCACTGTTGTCTGTTAATATAGGAACTCAGGGGTATCCTGCAATGAATCACAATACCAAGTCGGGAGGCTCGGGATTGATAGATTCTTTTGCCTCGGATGCCTGGCGGCGCAGCTCTTCGGCTGAAATCCACACCAATTTTCCATCTTTCTCAATCACGATACTGGTCCCGGCTGCTTGCGATATACTCGTCAATCATTTGTCGGGATTGATGAGCTACTCCATAATAACTGCGCGGGTTAAAGGTCTCCGCCGGTGCTGGTGTTTGCCGGGCAGAGATACCCTCTTCCTTTGTCAATTGTTCGAGAAGAATTTGCACTAACCTGAATTTATCGGCATGTGACAGGGTGGCTACGGAGGGCAAAAGGTCGTTGATTGACATAGTGATTTACTCTAAACGCTCATTGTACATGGCGACTACTCGCATCAGTGCTTTTTTATGAATCTTGATCGTGTCGAGCTTTTAATTTTTTTCGGTCATGATTTTTTTGCTCCCTCGGATGCTTGGCGGCGCAGCTCTTCGGCTGAAATCCGCACCACTTTTCCATTTTCCACAGTCACGATATTGGTATTCGTTTGAATAGCGGTTTCACGAGCTAATGCGGCGGCGCGTTTCATGGCGGCCATTGAAGCACGCATAGCTGGGTCTTTAGCCGTTGAAATATCTTTTGCGTTCACAGGTTTTCTCCCCATTCTAATAAGACCGGTGTATCACCAGTGTTGTCGTATTTAGCCCAAGCATCTACCTCAGCTTTGTAGTGTTGCTCAAAGTTACGCAATCCCGCTATAAAACGGCGGCGGATTACTGGTTCAGGAATATTATGCCCTCCCTGGCGTACGCGCTCCGCTACACGTGCAATGGCCGCTTCGACATTGGGTAACGCCAGAAAATAGAGGCTAACCAAATAGCCTTGAGCACGCCATTGCTGGATATGCATCAAATAACCCTGTCCGGATAGGGTGGTTTCAAATGCGAAACTTTCTTCACGTCGCACACAAGCGGCAATCTCTTCCAACATGACTCGTCCGGCTTTGATGGCAGCCACCTCAGGGGCAAAGGGTGACAGCCCGGCGGCAATGAGATCGGCATTGATGAAGCGCAGGCATTGAGCTTCTTTTGGCAGAAACGAGCGGGCAAAGGAGGTTTTTCCTGCGCCATTGGGTCCGGCGATAATGATGATTTTTTTGTCCATCAGCTTGATACCTCCTCCATTGCCGGGAAAAGCTGCTGCATCAGTGCTTTTTTATGGGTTTTAAGCGTGGCGAGCTTTTGGGTTTGTGCGATGATCAGGTCGTCTATGGATGAAAGGCAGTCGGCGATTTTTTGTTGTTCTTCCGGGGATGGAACTGGTATTGGAAAAAGCCTTATCCGCTCCAGAGCTAACTTCGGCTGAGCATTATTGGTAACAGAAGAAGAAATAAGCTGTTGTGCAGACTCTCCAGTTAAATAGTGCAACAAATATTTCTTTGCTATACTTTTCACTATAATCTTATTGGCATTTTCAGTGAGATTGGCATTATCCAACTCTTCGGGCACTTCTCCTACAATTCCGATCGTCCCAGCAACAGTTATAAACAAATCGTTTTTTGAAATTTTGTAACTTCTTATTTGCTTCTCAATCTCGCTTGGGATGTATAACACAGAAGATGTATCTATTCCGCCCATGTACATATCACTTACCCTAACGTAGGGGTAGTCTGTTTTTTCATTGGTCAATGAAAAACCTTTAGGGATTCTCTTTCCGCCTTTTATTTCGCATATCTTTCCCAGATGCTTCTCTTCCCACTCCCCCGCATCCTGAAACTCGGGAAAGCGCAGCTTGGGGAGGGTTTCGCCTTCTGCCGGGAAGAGATGTTGCATCAGCCCTTTTTTGTGGGTCTTGAGCGTGTCGAGCTTTTGGGTTTGGGCAGTGATCAGGTCGTCGATGGATGAAAGGCAGTCGGCGATTTTTTGTTGTTCTGGCTTTGACGGATATGCAAGTGGATACTCTTGCATTAAAAAGATATCTCCTCTTGGCATTTTCACACCTTTAGCCCCCTTCATGACATATTCGATGAATACATCATTTTTGAGCATAAAGGATAAATATCGATCACCAACTTTTTCTTTCGCACGAATAACAATCACATCATTTGAAGCGCCGCCCTCTTTACTTGCAAACCAAACCTTTTTTAAGTAAGGGCGTATATTCGATATGAGAATATCATTTATTTTAAACCGGGTTGCAGAGCCTGACGGTGGTAATTTAGGTGCTGTTACCATTCCTTCATAATCAGGCAAAATGTTTACTGTGCTTACATAGTTAGAGAGTGAGAGTTGCTCTAAAGGCATTCTTTCGTTGACAAAGACTGAAACCTTTCCCAGCACATCTCTATCCCACTCCCCCGCATCCCGAAACTCCGGAAAGCGCAGCTTGGGTACATTCATAATTCACCCCCTTGTGGTGTTTCCCGATTCAAAGCACCTTCATTAGCATACAACTCATTCAGTTTATTGCTCTTGCATCGCGAAAAAATGAGGGTGTTGTGCCTCCAGGACAATTCTCTCGCCAGTGATGAGTGTTTTTCATCTGCCTGGCAGATTTCATAACATTGCTTCATGCGCCACTGGTTTTTATCACCAAACTCTTGTTGTGTATCGAGTGTGTTCACCACTTTTACTTGTGGTTCATTATTGCTCATACGCCTCCAGCCCTGAAATTTCGCGTCCTTGCGCAAGTTTGTGCAGCACGGGAATCAGCTCTTCCATCAGGGCCAGCTCGTTTTGCCTTCTCTGTTTCCAGTTGAGGCCGAGCGGGGCGAGCAGATCGGTCAGGTGTTCGCCGTCGAAGATCATGCGCTGCATGATGCCATCGACAAAGGCCTGGAGCACGGAGGTTTCCAGTCCGTGCTTTTCGGCAATTTCGGCCAGTTGTTGGGCGCTCTTTTCGGCCTTGAAGGTTTCGTAACCCTGACGGATGTCGCTCTCTTTCAACCCTTCGCCTGACTTGAGGGTGCCAATATAGTCGGCAATGTCTTCGCGAACTTCAAGGAGGTTGGCCTCGGAGTCGATGAGACCGATAAGCTCGGTGCGGGTCATCTTTTGTTTGCCGGGCAGTTGCTGCGAGTAGCTTGTAATCAGGGTCATGATGTAATCGTAATCAATCATGGCTGAGGCAAAGAGCACGAATTCAAAGTCGAGCTGCTCTGTTTCCGGGCCGTCGCTGCCTTTTTTCTGTTTTTCTTTCATGCGCTGGGCGGTTTCGAGATAGACGCCACGGAAGCCCTGCAATTGCTCTTGTGGGATGACCCGGCTGATGCTGGCGGCATTTTCCGGCGTCAGGTCGGTGTATTGGTCGAGCTGGGTCTTGAGGCGCTGCACCTCCTTGAAGAGGTTGATGAACTGGCCTCGTGCGGCGTCGCCCTTGAGGTTCGCCACCTCTTGAGGGGCGCTTTCCAGCCCCTGAGAGCGCATGAATTCGTCCAGCTTTTTAACCGCAATTTCGAGTTTGTTGATGACCACCGGTGCGGAATCGACCAGCCAGATTTCGGTGGCGCGGTCGGCTTGTTCGCCAGAGAATAGTTTGATGGCTTCATCGACGGCGCTTTGCTGCTGGCGGAAGTCGAGAATGGTGCCGTAGGGCTTGGTGCCGTTCAGTACGCGGTTGGTGCGTGAGAAGGCCTGAATGAGCCCGTGGTACTTGAGGTTTTTGTCGACGTAGAGGGTGTTCAGGAATTTGGAGTCGAAGCCGGTGAGCAGCATGTCGACCACGATTATCAGGTCGATCTTCTGCGCGTGCGGCAAGTCCTGGTTGGGGTATTGCTGATCTTTGATACGCTTTTGCACATCTTGGTAGTAGAGGTCGAATTCGTCGATGCGGTGGTTGGTTTTGTAACGGTCGTTGTAGTCGGCAATGATGGCTTTGAGGGCCGCCTTTTTTTTGTCCGGGTCTTCCTCGTTATCGGCCTTTTCCTGTGGCAGATCTTCCTGAAGCTGCTTGATGTCTGCCACATTCTTTTCGTTTCGATTCCCAGCATCACCAGCAATGGCCTGGGCAGGCGGGGAAAAGACGCAGGCGATGTTGAGTGGCTGGAAATTTTCATCTTTGGCCTGCTTTTCCTCCTGAATGCTCTTGAACAGCTCGTGATAAGCTATGGCGTCGTTGATAGATGCGGTGGCCAGAAGGGCGTTAAACTTGCGCCCGTAGGTGGCGGTATCGTGTTTTTGAAGGATGGCTTCAACGATGGCTTTTTTTGCCAGCGTTTCGCCGGGCTTGGGCGTGTTCTTACCTTCGGGCTTGAAATAGTCGATGTGGAAGCGCAGGACGTTGCGGTCTTCGATGGCGTGGGTAATGGTGTAGGCATGCAGTTGCTGCTGGAAGATCTCTTCCGTGGTTTTCCAGGTGGCCTGCTCCCCTTCAATCTGCTGGTAGCTGGCGTTTTCGGGGAAAATTGGTGTGCCGGTGAAGCCGAAGAGCTGGGCGTTGGGGAAAAACTCTTTGATCGCCTTGTGGTTTTCGCCGAACTGGGAGCGGTGGCATTCGTCAAAGATGAAAACCATGCGCTTTTTGCGGAGCAGTTCGAGCCGCTCCTTGTAGTTGCGTTTGTTGCTGCCGTCGAGGGCAAGGCCGAGCTTCTGGATGGTGGTGACGATCACTTTATTGGCATAGTCATCGGAGAGCAACCGCTGCACCAGGGTTTCGGTGTTGGTGTTCTCTTCGACGCACTTCTCCTGAAAGCGGTTGAACTCCTCCCGCGTCTGCCGGTCGAGGTCTTTGCGGTCAACGACGAAAAGGCATTTGTCGATATCCGGGTTATCCTTGAGCAGGGTTGATGCCTTGAAGGAGGTGAGGGTTTTGCCGCTGCCGGTGGTGTGCCAGATGTAGCCGTTACCGCAGTTCTGGTGAATGCACTCCACGATAGCCTTGACGGCATAGATCTGGTAGGGGCGCATCATCATCAGCTTTTGCTCGCTCGTCACCAGCACCATGTAGCGGCTGATCATTTCGCCGAGGGTGCATTTGGCGAGGAACTTTTCGGCGAAGCTGTCGAGATGGGTGATTTTTTTGTTGTCTTCTCCGGCGAACTGGTAGAACGGCAGAAAACGCTCGTCGGCGTTAAAGCTGAAGTGGCGACTGTTATTGTTGGCGAAGTACCAGGTGTCGGTGCGGTTGCTGACGATGAAGAGTTGCAAAAAGCAGAGCAGGGTTTTGCTGTAGCCGTTGCCGGGGTCGTTTTTGTACTCGACAATCTGCTGCATGGCGCGGCGCGGGCTGATGGCGAGGGTCTTCAGCTCGATCTGAACCACCGGCACACCGTTGATGAGGAGCAACACATCGTAGCGGTGATGGCTGTTGTTGGTGTTGATGCGGAGCTGGTTGACGACCTCGAAGCTGTTTTTGCACCACTCCCGGATGTTGACCAGAGTGTAGAAGAGTGGTGTGCCGTCGTCGCGCTCGAAGCTGTTGCGTTCGCGCAGATGACGAGAGGCGGCGAAAACGTCCGGGGTGACGATTTGATCGAGCAGCCGGGCAAACTCGGCGTCGGTGAGATGAATCTGGTTGAGGGCTTCGAACTTTTCGCGGAAGTTTTTTTCGAGTGCGTCCCGGTCGCGAATGTCGGGGCGGTAGCTGTATTTGAGATCCTGGAGTTTATCGATCAGGCTCAGCTCGGTCTGGTTTTCAGTTGTCATGCAGATATCTTATGAATACTTTGCCAAGATTATTGCCATCAGCCCGATTCGGTTTGTTGAGCACTTGGAATCCCATCCCTTGATCATCTCTATCAAAATAATGAAGCTCCGTTTTTTCACCCTCAGTAATAATCAGGATACGGTCGCAACCCCTGGAAAACGGCTTCTTCCGCAGTAAACTGGTTTTTTCCCGGCTCTTCTGATGGTGCTCTCTGGCCATATTATTCCTCAAAACATCACATCATTGATGAAAGGAATCGCTCCATATCGTCCGACAAGATAGCCTTTTTCAAGAGCTTCGTTTTTTCTTGGCCTGAAATCTGTAAGAGGGTAAAGGTGTGTTGCGTGAGATTGATCCTTTTCAACAAACCAGATCTGATCTCTGCGAAATAATTTCACGTCCATGATGGAGGTATCATGTGTTGTAAAAATAAGCTGAGCCCCATTCGTGTTAGAGATGGATGAATTGATTACGTTCAGGAGGAACCGAACAATTTTGGTATGTAAACTCCCATCCAACTCATCAACGATCAAGACACTCCCGTTCTGCAACACATCAAGAATTGGTCCGGCAAAGGCGAACATGCGCTGAGTTCCTGTTGACTCATCGTGAATTTCGAATTTTGCAGCTCCTTCTGCACCTTTATGCAAAAAAACAGGCATCAGTGCTTCGGAATCAAGAACTTGATGAACAGGAGGTTTTTCGCCCTCAATCTTAAGCGACAACTCTCTTGTTTTACGCATCTCCAGTGATAATTCTGAAATGCTGAAATCAGCAGCATTTAAAAAATCAAGCAACTTTTTATTGCCTTCAGGCTGCTGAGCAAGAACTGTTGAAAACTCTATCATTGGCTGTTCTCCCGCGCCTATAATATTGAGTTGCTGCACAATCCAGAGAAAGACAGGCCGTAAAGCACTGCTGTTAAGATCGACGGCTTTGGAGAGAAACAATGCGTTTGAGCGGGTCGATTTTTGCCACAGTTTTTTTTCACCCACCAGGAACGTACTGAACGTATACTCATCCTCCTTTATCTTGGAATTGTAACGTCGATCAAACCAAATTTGTGGCTTGGATGTTTTGTAAACTAACAGCCACTCGGAAGTAATTCTTTCAGAAAGCAGTGAAAATCCATATTGATATCGGATTCCATCTATAATAAAGGTGACTTCAAACTCACTTGGCTTGGATGATGAGATGCCATCAAGCTTGAAGGGCTGGAAATGAAATTTTTGCCCCTCCTTGATTTGCGTAGCAGACTCGGCGACAACCCCTTTCATAAATGCCAACGCATTTATAATATTTGATTTACCACTCGCATTGGCACCATAGATGACCGCAGACTTTAGCAGTGAGGGAGTGGACTTCGATCCGCTGCAAATTAAATGAGTCTCCGAATGCTCGTTATCAGTATTTGCAACAAGGCTCAGGCGAAGCTCTTCTCTGATTGAGCGAAAATTTGAAACACGAAATTCTACAAGCATAGTTTACCTATTAATATTTATTTGATATTCGCACAAAAAGCGCAAAAAATCAAATAATATTTATACTATACACTATTTTGTTCAATGTTTTTGCTTCAGATAGCAGCATTCTGTGATATCATTACGCGAAAGTGGTCAACTGACCTTGCACAAAATAATCTCTCGTGCTCAGCTACCGCTGCAGGGCAACACCAACCAATCCTGAAATCGGACAACAATTGAAGCAAACGGGATCTTCCCTGAATTTCATCACATGGACAAAAAAAAAAGGGTGACCAAAATCACCCTTTTCAAATTGTGCTGAACCGGAGTGTTCAACCGACTTTTTGTGCCTTTGCGAGGCGGGCTTTTTCAATGTAGGTTTTCTGGATATCACGCGATACGTTGTATGCCTTTGAGAGGCTGTCGGAGCTCCAGAGCCTTGCATCGAAGGCCATGCAGATATTGCGGAGAAAGGGTATGCCCGCTTCGGTTACGCGAACACTTTTGTCTCCCAGAACAACGATGCCGTCGTTCTGCATATCTTCAAGACGGTAGAGGGCGATATCGAGTTCATCAGTGTAGAGCTTGGGATCTTCCCATGAGGTCTCCTGCTTGCACATCAGGTTGAGGATGTGACGGCGAAGCACAAGATCTTCGTCGGTCAGCAGGTGGCCGCGATGGAGCGGGAAACGCCCTTCGTTCACCACTTTGATATATTCAATATCGTTACGTTCGTTCTGTGCAAATGCATACCAGGTGTCACTGATGGAGGATGAGCCGAGGGCAAGCATCATCTGCGTGGTATTTTCGGTATAGCCCATGAAATTGCGATGCAGGGTTCCATTTTTCGCTGCGATATAGAGAGCGTCACCTTCGATGGCGAAATGATCCATGCCGATTTCGTGGTAGCCGATGGATTCAAGCATGGCGCTGCCTTTGTCATAAAGCTCCTGCTTGGCATCGCCAACCGGCAAGTCCGACTCCTTGAACTTCCGCTGTCCTTCGTACATGTGCGGATTGTGGCCATAGGCATAGAAGGCAAGGCGATCGGGCTTGAGCTCCATGACCTTCTGGATGGTGTCGGTAATGGTGGCCATCGTCTGCTTGGGCAGGCCATAAACGAGATCAAAATTGATGGAGGTAAAACCGATCTGGCGGGCAATATCAACCTTTTCCTTGACCAGTTCGAATGACTGAAGGCGGTTGATCTCCTCCTGCACAATCGGGTCGAAATCCTGGATTCCAAAACTCATACGACGGAAGCCGACACTGTAGAGCGCTTCGAGGTGCTCTTTGGAGGTTGAGCGGGGATTGGTCTCAAAGCTGAACATGTAGTTGTCCATCTTGTTGACATTTTTGCAGATCCCGTCAATGAGGGTGACAAGGTTTTCCGGACTGAAGAAGGTTGGGGTTCCGCCGCCGATGTGCAGCTCCTTGACATTGAGGCGTCCGGGAAAAACATCGGTGTACATCTGCCACTCTTTGAGCAGAGCCTCAAGATAGGGCGCTTCATAGGAGTGATCCTGTGTACGGTGAGCGTTACAGCCGCAGAAGTAACAGTGGTTCTCACAGTAGGGAATGTGGATGTACAGGCTGATTCCGGTGGTTTCGTTGCTGTCGTTAAAACCTTTGACCATCGCCTCTTTCCACTGCTCCTGGGTAACACCGTCGGTGCTCCATGAGGGAATGGTGGGATAACTGGTGTAACGGGGGCCGGGATTGCTGTATTTTACTGCGAGATTAGTTGCCATTGTTATCTTCCTCTACAAGTATTATTTTTTTAAATTAACTCTCGTGAAAATACATAAAACTCGGCAATTTCATAAATCATTAGCCTATTAACAGGCCCGGAATCCCTGTTTTTCAAGGCTTCTGTTCCGCTCTGCCAATATGCTTTCCCAACAGTGTTCACCAAATCCGGCTCCCGAAGAGATAACAACCAGAAACGAGGATGCCTTCTCCAAGGAGTTCGCTACGCAAGCCATTTACGGACAAACCAATAAATAATACCTTTATATGACTCAAAAAAAAACAGATACTAACCGACCGACTGTCGGCATCATCATGGGTTCTGACTCTGATTTCGACATTATGAAGGAGGCGGTACTGGTTTGTGATGAGTTCGGTATTGCCTCAGAGATTTCGGTTATTTCTGCTCACCGCACACCGCACGACCTCGAAGCATACGCCACTTCGGCCATTGAACGTGGCCTGAAAGTTATTATTGCCGGAGCTGGCGGCGCGGCGCATCTGCCGGGTGTTACTGCAGCCATGACGGTGCTGCCGGTTATCGGCGTGCCGATTTTCAGCAAAAAACTTAACGGTCAGGACTCGCTCTACTCCATCGTGCAGATGCCTGCGGGCATTCCTGTGGCGACAGTAGGTATCGACAATGCCCGGAATGCCGCTCTGCTTGCCGTCCAGATTCTTGCCCTCTCTGATGAAGCGCTGATGGCAGCACTGCTTGAGTTCCGCAAAAAACTTGCCGACGCATCCCGTCAGAAAACTGCGAAAATCCGTGAAAAGCTCCATGCAAAAAGCTGAGTTCTGGATTGAGAGCCTTCAACTTGTGGCGCATCCGGAAGGGGGATACTACCGGGAAACCTGGAGGAGCGAAGGCGGCTATTCCTTCCCGGATGCATCTCCCTTCAATGGCCCACGCTCTTATGCAACGGCCATTTACTACCTACTCAAAAGCACGGATCGCTCAAAACTACACCGCATTCATTCCGACGAACTCTGGTTTTTCCATGCAGGCGATCCCCTCACCGTGCATTTTTTCCCTCAGGATGGTGATCCGTCAAGCTTTACGCTCGGCCTCTCGCCGGGTATGGGGCAGGTTCTGCAGGGAGTCGCCCCCAAAGAGAGCTGGTTTGGCGCCTGTTGTGAAAATCCGGGTGAAGAGAGCTATGCGCTGGTCAGTTGCGTCGTCGCGCCCGGTTTTGATTTTCGCGACTTTGCTTTCGCCGACAGGGAGATGTTACAAAAAAAATACCCCCGACATGCTGAACTCATCATGCGTCTCACCTGAAAAGAGAGCGCACGCCAGAGAACACTGCAAGTTGCAAAATTGAAAAAAATGCTGCCAAACAAACGGTATTGCATGAAAAACTGTTAAATAGCGTCATAAAGCTGAATGCATCGCTCAGGCATGCAAAAGAAATGTATACATCCACCCTTTTCCCGGAAAAGGAAATAACAGTGACATGAAAAAGAGGGTTGTAATTATAGGCGGAGGATTCGCAGGGCTGAATACGGCCAGAGTGCTCGGCAATAAAGAGGATATCGAAATTACCCTTATCGACAGGAAGAACTATCACCTCTTCCAGCCACTCCTGTACCAGGTTGCGATGGCAGCTCTTGGTGAGGGAGATATTGCCGCCCCGCTGAGAAATATGCTGGCAAACTACCGGAACGTAACCGTTTTCAAGGGTATTGTCGAGCACATTGATATGGAGAACAAAACCGTAGTAACCGATTTCCACAATATTCCCTACGATTATCTGGTTCTTGCCTGCGGTGTACAGCACCACTATTTCGGCCACAACGAGTGGGAAGAGTTTGCCCCAGGGCTGAAAACCCTTGCACAGGCCAAAGAGATACGGCGGCGGGTGATGGAGGCTTATGAACGGGCTGAGCGGACAACTGATTTTGTCGAGCGCAAAAAACTGCTCACCTTTGTCATTGTCGGCGGCGGGCCAACCGGGGTTGAGCTTGCTGGTTCTATCGGTGAAATGAGCCGCTATACCCTCTCCAAGTTTTACCGGAACATTGACCCCAAGCTTACCCGCATCTTTATTGTTGAGGCTGCTCCGCGCATTCTTGGCTCTTTTTCTCCTGATCTTGCAAGCAAGGCGACCCGGTCGCTTGAGAAGCTTGGTGTGCAGGTCTGGACCAACAGTATGGTCAGCGAGGTTGACGCCGACGGGGTACAAATCGGTAATGAGCGTATCGAAGCGGCAACCGTGCTCTGGGCGGCTGGCGTGACTGCCATTGAGATCGGCAAAACAATGGAGGGAGTGGAAACCGACCGTATCGGGCGCATCGTGGTCAGCGAAGATCTCAGCATTCCGGGCCATCCGGAGATATTTGTAGGCGGCGACCTTGCGCACTTTGTTTCAGAGAACGGAAACCCTTTGCCGGGACTTGCTCCCGTAGCGTTACAGCAGGGTCGGGCTATCGGCAAAAACATTTTACTTGACCTGAAAACAAAGGCAAGAAAGGTATTCCGATACCGCGACAAAGGACAGATGGCCACCATCGGAAAAAACAAGGCTATCGTTGAGTTTGGTGGTCTGAAATTTGACGGAATTTTTGCCTGGTTCACCTGGCTTCTGGTGCATATCTACTTCCTGACCAGCTTCCGTCACCGGGTCTTTGTGCTTTTGCAGTGGGGATGGTCGTACTTTACCTTCAGCTATGGCGCCCGTCTGATTGTCAACCGGGAGTGGCGCTTCTATCCTGATGCCGATTCCTGTGCACTTCGGAAAGAAAAAGCGAAAAAGGAGTGATGCAGAAAAGCGCTGCCGGAATGGTCATGGGGCTGCTTCTGGGAGGTACTTTTATCGGGATAGCCCTCTATCTCCTCTTTTTCCCGGACATCTCCCCTGCCGGGATGAAAGAGGATCTCCGCCTTTATGCCCTGCTGACCGGCGCTTACGGTATCTGGCGCCTTATCCGCGTCTGGCTGGTGTGGAGAGCTGGAGAAGAACCGTATAACGATCAGGATGAGTGACCACAGCCCCTTTCGGCGGTTTGAGTCCAGCGACTGTACACCAGTTTCGAGGTACCTGATAAAAAACGTATCCAGAGTTCCAGAAATCAGAATGTCAGAATTTCAGGAAGAGGGACTGGAACGGACAACCCGAAAGCCAAAATAGCCGACCCTGAGCGCCGGATGACTGAGGTACCGGGCAGAGCAACGCAGAAAGTCGGGATTATTGTTCCAGGAACCGCCGCGCAACGCACGGGCAGATGTATTTTTTTTGTATTTATTATCCATCCACTCCCACACATTTCCAGCCATATCGAACAACCCTTCTGGAGTTTTACCATCAGGGTAATTGCCGACAGGAGTCGTTGCATCCTCGTTTAAACCGTAATTCGCATGTTTGGGTGTTGGCAGCTCTTCGCCCCAGGGATAAGGGCTCACCTCCAACACCTCCTGCGGTTTATGACGCTGCCCACCGGCTGCCCACTCCCACTCTTGCTCCGCAGGAAGATTATACGACTCAGGATCACCTGCAAGCATCGAGAGCCAGAGGCAGTAGGCCCGGGCAGCATACCAGCTCACCCCCACAACCGGCTGCTCATCCCTGTTGAACTTTCTGTTGGCATCCTCTTCCGATCTGAACCGGGCAACAAGCGATTTTTTCTCGTTCAGATAGTCCTGAAGCCCGGGAATACCTTTGTCTTGCAGACGAGCCATTTCATACAAAGCCTCCTGAAAAGAGTTGAGGGAGAGTGTCGCGTCAAACTCCGGCGCTCTCGCATCAAGAAAATTGATAAAGGTGCGGTACTGCAGGTTGGTCACCGGATATTTTGCAACATAGAGGTCAGGAATCGTGACCTTACTCCCCGTCACAGAGAAGAGATATCTTCCTCCGGGAATCAGGATATAGTGGGCATCATGCTCAAAGGGGTTGCGGAATGATGACGGACGATGCGCCGGTGTTATCGGTTCTGCTGCTTCCGCCTGAAAAGGAAGGGACAGGAAACCGTCAGATTTGTCGAGAGAACGGATGACATCTTCAGCCATCCCTGCAATCTCCTGATTCAACGCCAGATCTTGCTCCCTGAAGCGACGAAGGGCGTCAAGCGCTTTCGGCTGACGAACGGCTTTCAGACATTGCAGAATGGAACGCTGCCGGTAGGGAGACGTCTTCTTTCGGCTGCAAAGTGCCGCAACGAGGGCATCGACGGTTTTTTCAGGCGCTTCTTCCAGAACAGCCGTCAGAAGAGCCTTCTGTTTTGGTGAAAAATCAAGGCTGACCGGAGAAGCGAAAAGCTTTTTCATAAAGGCATCGAATATACGCTCATTGGACTGCGCCATAAAAAATTTGATCACCTCATCCCACCAGCCGCTCTCCTCACCAAACTGCTTGACAAGCAAAGGAATACAAGTGGAATCGAACAACTCCTCTTTGAGCTGAACTGCTGCAAGGTATTCTCGGAAGGTTTTATGCCGAAAAATATACCGGTTTCCATAAGCAACCAGCACACCTGTCCGATTGACAAGATTCGTGCAAATATCTGATACGCTTCGGGCTTGACCCAGCCTTTCAAGCTTCTGCTCCATTTTCAGGTGCAGCGCACGCTGATCGGCTTCATCTGTTTTCAGCTCTCTCTGCATCCAGAGTGCAACCGGTGCAAGCAGACGCCTCGCATCTGCTGCACAAACAAGCGGTTCCATCTTACGCTCCCTGTCGCGATAATCGAGAAGGTAATCAAGTGCTGCACTGTAGAGTTCCATCCTTCTTCCGGGAAAAAACTTCCGCTCTTTCCAGAGAATAGCCATGATCTGCAAAAGCATCGGAATCGCGGCAAGCTCGCAGACTCCCTTGTTTTCAGGCTTCTGCAGGTAGACAACCATGGTGTTGGCGAGTTCCGTCGCCTTCTCTTGCTGCTGCTTTTGCCACTCATCTTCATGCGTCATTTCAGGTCGGATATCATGCATGAATGCCGCCCCGTACCATTTTTTCAAAAAGGTAACCTGCTGCGATGGCGAAAAGTCTTTGACAGCAACACGCTGATGCTGAAAATCAAGAGCAATACCCTCCGCCTGCCTGTAGCCTGTCGGTCTTGAAGTCACCACAAAGCGGGCTTTGCTGAACAAGCCGACCATATCTTTGATCCAGCGGCATATCTCTTTGCGTCTTTCGGGTTCGCTCACCTCATCGAGCCCGTCAAGCAGCACAAGGGAGGTTCTGCTTTCAAGCCATTCCCGAAACACCCTGCTGCTGATTGGAAGAGAGTGGCGCTTCGCCCACCCAGCCAGGCTGGATGAAAGGGGTGGATAGCCGCTCTTTCCCCGTTCAAGGTCACGAAGCGGCAGATAAAAGACAAAAGTGGGCTCCTGAAAACCAAGGTCAGTACTTGAGAGAGGAAGATTCTTGCCAAGGCAAGTCAGTGCATAAAATTTCATGAGGGTTGTTTTCCCTGAACCGGGATCACCAATAACGAGAAGTGTTGTGCATTTTCTGAAACACTCGCTCATCACATAAGCTGGGGACGAATGAGATAAAACATCCTCGGCACCACGGCCAACCATCTGCCTCTCCATTGCCTGGTTGCTGTGGGCACCGTCATAGAGTTCAAGTGGAATAAAAATATCTTTCAGTTGAAGCGGGAAGGGTTGGATAACGGATGATCCGAGCAGGGATATGGTGTGCAGTTCCTGATAAAGCTGGTTATGGTATTTTTCTTCCTCCTGCAGAAAAAGCTTTTCCTTGAGTACGAGAGAATGGGGTATTGTTGACTCCGGAAAAAACCGGGAAATCCGAAAAGCACGTTCATAACCGAAGTCATGAGGATATACAGAAGGGTCAACCGTCCATATCTCTTCAGGGCTATCCTCATACCGAATCGGGAAAAGAGTGAGCTGCCCGTCATGAAAGGTGGAGTAAATAGCACGATTTGGCCATTTGCGTTCATTGTATGAGGCTCCTGCAGCAACATGCAAAAGCTCGCCGGAGCCGGAAAGAACCTGTTCGGCTACCGTTTTGTGAAGATGGCCACGAAGCAGAATGTCAAGTGTGCCATGCAGAGTGGCCCTGATATTCTCCTCCTCGAAATAGGCAAGCCAGTCGAGAGGATGGTGGATGATACCAATCTTCAAATCGGCCTTGAGTACCTTCATCCTCTCTATTGCGGGCTGAAGGCAACGCCGGCCAATAATGAGTTTCTGATAGTCTCCAGTACCTCCCTTGGTAAAAAGTGCCGAGTTCAGTGGCAAAATCGCCAGACACACACCCCTGACCTCGGCAACTTCCACATAACCGCAGGTCGTATCATCCGGCATTACCCTGATTCCATCAAAGTAGCCGTTATACCAGTCACGAAAAGCGCCTAATTTTTTGACAATGTGCAGGCTTTGCTCACCCGGTATAAAATATTCAAAAGATTTTTGCTCAGTTTCCAGCGTTGGAAGAAGGCCTCTATCATTGACAGGATCAACATCATGGTTACCGGGCACAATAAAGAGCTGGTGCCGCTGTAAATCCGCAGCTTCGAGGAGGTCATTAAAGAAAACGGTGGCTCGCTCATATTCACCCTTTTTTCCTGATTTGGCAATATCTCCTGTCGCAAATATCAGGTCAGGCTTACGCCCGGTATCGTAAAATCTTTTGACTGAGCGGATCAATGCCTTCAGAACAACATCCGTATCATACCCGTCACCACTGCCAATATGGAAATCAGAGATATGTAACCAGGTAACGGTCATAAGAGCATCTTTCGTTGTTAAAAAAACCGACACCAAACACAACAGCCTGAAGAAAAAAAGCTCTTTTTTCCGGCTTTCAGGAAAAATCTTGAAACCAGCAACAGATCACCAAAAGATAACGCTGTTCTACGGCAATAACAATAAAATCAAGACAATATCACCTGTCAACAGATTGCACGACGTTGAGTTATAAACCGTTGGCAACGGTATCATGCCCGCATGATAGTGCCTCATGATTGCTTTTCAGGTTAAGCTCAGCCTTTCTTGTTGCACGACCAATAATCATGCTCACAAAATACAAGTCAGGAAGAATTATGGGAAGAGGGAACGTTGTTATCAGTACCAGAGAGAGTGCTGGCAAAAAGATGTATAGCAACTTATAAGGCATTTTTCTTATACTCACTTAAAACGGATTAGACTATAGTATACTTTGTTATAAAGAAGAAAACAGCATGAAAAGAGTAGCCGTAAACCAGGAAACCGAAAAAGAGCTTTTTTTTCACAATTATGCCCGGCTTCCCATTGCCGTAACGCATGGCGAAGGGGGATGGCTTGTCAGCGATGACGGAACGCGTTATCTCGACATGATTGCGGGCATTGGCGTCAATGCGCTTGGCTACGGCGACAAGCGTCTGGTGGATGCCATCAGCTCCCAGGCAGCGAAGCTTATCCATGTGTCGAACCTTTTTATGATGGAGCCGCAGTTTGAGCTTGCTGCAAAGCTGCTCTCACTCTCCGGACTCTCAAAGGTCTTTTTTGCCAACAGCGGCACGGAAGCCATTGAGGCGGCCATCAAGATTGCACGGAAATGGGCTGCTCAAGGGGGCGATGAGGAGAAAAAAGAGGTGCTCTCACTGAGCAACTGTTTTCATGGAAGAACGTACGGTGCCCTGTCGCTGACAGCAAAAGCAAAATACAGCGACGGTTTCGATCCGCTCCTTCCCGGCACAGGCATGATTGCCTTTAACGATATTGCAGACCTTGAAGCAAAGGTCTCCGGGAAAACTGCGGCTGTTTTTATTGAGGTGGTTCAGGGCGAGGGTGGGATTCACCACATTTCGCAACCCTTTATTGACCGGCTTAAAGAGCTGAGAGAGCAATATAACTTCCTGATTGTCGCTGATGACATTCAGGCTGGATGCGGAAGAACCGGCACGTTTTTCAGCTATACGCAGGTGAATGCTGACCCCGATCTGGTCTGCCTTGCCAAACCGCTGGGAGGCGGCCTGCCGTTATCGGCGGTTATAGGCAGTGAAAAGGTTGCCAATGTTTTGACCTACGGCAACCACGGAACAACCTTCGGCGGCAATCCGGTTGCATGTGCCGCAGGAGTTGCCATGATCAAGGCTATCGAGGAGGATAACCTTATGGAGCACGCTCTGGAAATTGGCTCCTTTATCAATGATGAGGTACAAAAACTTGCCGCAAAACATCTGCAGATTCTTGAGATCCGGCAGTATGGCCTGATGGTGGGTATCACGGTCGACAAGGAGGCAAAACCGTATGTCGTCAAAGCGCTGGAGAAGCATGTTATTCTCAATGCCACCAGCGTTAATGTTATCAGGCTTCTGCCACCACTGACCATCAGCCGTGAAGAGGCTCAACACTGTATCACTGTACTTGATGAAATCTTTACCGAAGAAGCAGCCACTGCAGAACAAAGCTGCTGAAAAAGCCGTAACCATGCCTCTGGGAGCCATCAACTACATCATGATTGCTCTCGGGGCTCTGGTGATCGCCGCAAGTTACTGGGGAATGTATCTTGAAAAGGAGGTTGACGGCATTTTCGCCCTCTTTATAAGCCCCGTGGCGCTGATCGGGGCTTATCTCTGGGTTGCCTTTGGCGTGCTCTATCGCCCAAAAGCTGCAAAAAAGCGACCAGCTCAGTCGAGCTGAAAGCGTATCGGAACGGTAAACCAGACCTTGATCGGGCTGCCGTTCTGTATGCCGGGATAGTATTTCGACTCCATGACGGACTTCAGGGCGACAGCATCAAACACGTCACAATCGGCAGGAATACGTTTCATGACCTTTGCCTTGATGGGCCTGCCATCTTCACCGATAAGAACGCTGACAAAGACCTTTCCCGTTATACCGGCGGTTCTTGCCATCTCGGGATAGGCTGGCTTTTTCTGATCGAGAAAACCGGGCATTTTTTCGCAGGGAACAAACATCGGCACCTCATCGCCCGAAGAGGCGCTGCCGCTTCCTGAACCGGTGCCCTGTGTCTGTATCGCCTGTTTCAACTCCTTTTGCGTGGCAAGGGTCTGCTGAAGAGGAACCTCCTCCTGGCTGACCTGTTTGATTTTGCCGACATTGGGCGGGGCCGCAACTGCCGGAGATGAGGGGGTCACCGGAACAGGTTCCGGGATATCAAGCGGTGGAGGTGGCGGAAGCTGTGTCACACTGGTCACAACTTCATAGCACTCAACCATGGGTTCATCTTTTTTGAACAATCCTGTCAAGGAGACAAGAGTCTGCCAGTTGGCCGTAACGAGCCAGAAACAGCCAAGCAGCACAATTGCGGTAATAACGCCGTGGCTGAGAAAAAGATGTGCCTGACGGCGGAGAACAAGATTACCGTACGACAACTGTCGCAAGCGGTCGGTATCAAGAAACTCCTCCTGAAAAGACCATGAAAGGGCCTTTTTGCGAGCTTCCTCATGCATGTTATCGAGTTTTGAAGACACCTGTACAAACTCCTTTTCTGATTCCTCTCCCTGAATTAAATAGCCCTCTGTATTTCGACTGCATCCTGCTCCGTATAGTCATCGAGACTGAACCGGTCGATTTTCATGAGGTTCAGCTCGTCAATAATATCGACCAGGTGTTTATACTTTGCCTTTTCACTGATCTTGACCACAATGACCAGTTTCGTATTCGCCGCTGTCTGCTGCCTGAGAAGCTGACGCAGCTCCCCGCTCAATGCCAACTGGTGGGTATCGAGGGGATCGTACAGTGGAATCCTGCGGGGCGCTTCATCGCCCAGTGAACAATAGGCCATAACGTTATCGGCAATCCTGAGTGTCATAACGTTCGACTCGACAACCTTTACCTCAGCCTTGTCCGGTGGAATATTGATCTCCATCGTGTTGGCTTTTGAAAAGGTCGTTGTCAGCATAAAAAAGGTGAGCAGAAGAAATGCGACATCAACCATCGGTGTCATATCGAGATGAAAGCCGATCCTTTTTGAGTGCTTTCTCCCTTTTTTATTGCTCCGGCGTCCATTTGGAGAGTCAACAATACCCATGGTCAGCGTGCCTCCCTTTCAAGAACGGTAATGAGGTTGAAGGTAAGCAGGTTTGCCTTTTTGTAGACCTTGATAACGTGGTTGACGGCATCAAATCCCGCATCGGCATCAGCACGGATTACCGGACGAAGTTTCTGATCGGCAAAGCGAGCCATAACAACAAATTTGTCGAGTTCATCGCGCCCTACCCGGAAATTTTCAGCAAGTTTGAATTTTTTCAGTGAATCCGCTACTGCAACCGAAGATAATCCCGCCGCCTGAAGCTTCGGTTTGACGACAGCATTGAATATTTTCACCCTCGACTGCTGTGAGGAGACCCCCATGAAAAAGGTATTGTCACCACCAACGGTCACCGTCAGAACATCTGATTCGGGAAGTTTCAACTCCGAATGAGATGAGGGGAGATCGATCTTGACAACCTCAGGAGGCCGGAACTTCGTGGTGAGCATGAAAAAGGTCAACAGAAGAAACGCGACATCCACCATGGGAGTCATATCAATCCTGAACCCGATCCGTTTAGCCTTGATTCTCGACATCAGCAATTATTCCGGTTTACCGGTTCCAAGAGTCTGTATAATATAGAAGGCCGCTTCATCAATCATGTAACTGAAACGGTCAACCCTGCTGGTGAAGACGTTATAGGTCACAATACCCATAATACCTCCAAGAATACCGATTGCCGTATTGAAGAGCGCTTCAGAGATACCAAGCGAAAGCTGCACGGCATCAGGGGCGCCACTGGTGGCCATGGCGGCAAAGGCACGGATCATGCCAAGCGTTGTTCCAAGAAGACCGACCATGGTCGATATCGAGGCAATGGTGGAAATTGCTACAAGGTTTTTTTCGAGGAGCGGCATCTCCATAATTGTTGCCTCTTCAACAGCCTTTTCCATCTCACTGATCTTTTTTTCACGATCAGTCACGTTATGCTGAACGAGTTTCTTGTATCGGTCAAGCACTGTACGAAGGACGGCGGCAAGAGAGCTTTGATGATCGTCACATTTTGCAATGGCCTGGTCAATAGAGCCGTTATCAATATCCTGTTTAAGGCTGCGCACAAATTCCGGAATATTGCCTTTTCCGGAAGCCTTGTTGAGAGCGATGATACGCTCGACAATATAGGCTATCAGCATCAGGATGAGCGCCATCAGCACCGAGACAACCGGGCCGCCTTTCCATATGGCATGGAATATTGATTCCGGAGGCGTAGTACCCATCCATACATAGAAGCCCAGAGAAACCACATAGGTTACAACAATGAGCGCAGCAGTAAAAAAACCCTGTTTCATAGACTCTTATTTATTTTTGACTATCCTGAAAGTAAACGAAGCGTTATGAACCACTCTGCAATTTGCTATACTGCAGTACCGATTGAGAAGCTGCAGAAACCATCGTCTGCAAAGGGAATACGATAAAAAACAGTACTCTTGTCATGCACAGAAAGCTGAAAAAGAGAGGCTCAGTTGAAACGACAACGGTATCAGTGTTGAATTTAGTAAATAAGCTGATGATTTTTCAACAGTAATCGATCATCAAAAGAAAAAAAGGTACGTGTTCCTGCAACAATATTACAGACAAAGAAGAGGCGCATGATCCCTCCGGCAATCGTTGATGAGGTCCGACAGGCGGCTGATATTGTTGAGATTATCTCTGATTACCTCACGCTGCAGCCTGCAGGACATAACTATAAGGCCCTCTCTCCCTTTACGAGGGAGAAAACACCGTCGTTTGTTGTTTCACCCGACAAGCAGCTCTTCAAATGCTTTTCAAGTGGAAAGGGGGGGAACGTTTTCAACTTTGTCATGGAGGTGGAAAAGCTCTCCTTTCCGGAGGCGGTTGAACTGGTTGCCCGCCGATCGGGCATGGACATCAGCCGATTTACCGAAAAAAAAGAGCAGAAATCGGCGCATGAAGAGAGCCTGACTGAAACGCTCCGCTGGGCTGCAAAATTTTTTCGCGGAACGCTGGAAAGTGATGCAGGAAAGTTGGGCTCGATCTATCTTGCAGAAAAGCGGGGCTTGTCGGAAAAAACGATTAAAACATTCGGCCTCGGTTATGCGCCCGATGCATGGGATCACCTCTTCACTGCGGCAAAACGGGCTGGCATACCACAGAAGCACCTGCTTGATCTCGGACTTATATCGGCAAACAAACAGGGCAACTCATGGTTCGATACCTTCCGCCATCGAGTGATCTTTCCTATTTTTTCAGTCGGTGGCCAGGTCGTCGGTTTTGGTGGACGCACCCTTGAGAGTGACCCCAAGGCACCGAAATACCTTAATTCGCAGGAGAGCAAGCTCTTTGAAAAATCAAAACTTCTTTATGGACTTCACGCTGCAAAAAATGAGATTCGGCGCATGGAGAACGCCCTGCTCGTTGAAGGATATATGGACGTTCTGGCCCTGCACCAGGCGGGCATGACCAATGCAGTAGCCTCATGCGGCACCTCACTGACACGTTACCAGGCAAAAATCCTCCGACGTTACACCAGCAGGGTTCTTTTCATGTATGATGCTGACCGTGCCGGCCAAAAGTCAATGATGAGCGGTATCGACATCCTGTTGGCAGAGAACCTCACCCCTTTTGTCATCATACTTCCCGAAGGTGACGATCCCGACAGTTTTGTCAGCCGTGAAGGGAGAGAAAAATTTCTGCGGTTTACAGAAGAGAAGATGCTTTCGTTTCAGGATTTTCAGATCCGTTTTTTCCGGGAATCGGGAGACTTTGCAGAACCTGACCTGAAATCAAGAGCGATCAAGGTGATGACACACACGATTGCGCAGATCCCCGACCGAATCCGGCGCGAACTCTACCTTCAGGAGCTGTCGAAAAAGCTTGGTCTGACTCTCTCAGCTCTTCAGGAGTTGCTCGAAAAAGAGGAGGGTGCAACAGAAAACAAGAGGTTGTCGTCCGAAAACCGTCAGGAACTTCCACCTCCAGGCAAACCGGCGCCAAAGATCTCGGTACTTGAAAAAACCTTTTTGAAAGCGCTGCTTGAAAGTACCGGCTATGGAAATGCGGTGCTTGAATTTGCAGCCTCGCACGAAGAGATGCTGGAGCTGCCACACCATGAAGCTCAGGAGATTTTTATCCATCTCATCCGGCGCTACCACGACATCGCCGATCGTCCTGACGAACGGATTAACATTGCGTCTGAAATAAGTTCGTTCGGAACTCCTGAGTCACGGGATCTCGCTTCGGAATTACTGATTGAACAACCGATCAGCAAGAAGTGGCTCGAACAATCCAATGTACACGCTGATAACGCAAAACGATGCCTTGCGATGTTCCTTGATGCGTTCAAAAATCTTATTCTTGAACCGCTGCTCTGTCAAAAAAACAGATTGACTGAGGATATCCGTCTTGAAAGCGATACCGATCGTGAAATAGAGCTCTTGAGGGAAAAAATCATTCTTGATAAGAAAATCCGGAAAACCTCCCTTGACCTCAAAAAAATGATCACTGCCATTCTGGAAGAGAGCTGAACCCTTTGCCCGTTTCACCCTGCACCATTGCAGATGCAGGGTGGGTCAGGAAAATGACTATACCGTGTATCCGTCAATGGGGTTACGCAGGCAAAGCGCCTTGATCTCCTCCCGGACACTGCGACAGAGGTCGGCAACATCAGGCTTTTCGGCAGAGGTGATGACCCTGTCGATAAGCTCGGCAATAAGGACGCTGTCGGCTTCATTCATGCCTCTTGTTGTCATGGCAGGGGTACCGACGCGGATACCGCTCGTGACAAAGGGCGACTTATCGTCAAAAGGCACCATGTTCTTGTTGACGGTTATGCCAGCCGAATGCAGCAGGTTTTCGGCAACCTTGCCGGTAACGTTCTTGCTGCGCAAGTCAAGCAGCATAAGATGGTTTTTGGTTCCGCCACTGACAATTTTGTAACCAAGCTCTGTAAATTTTTCAGCCATTGCTGCAGCATTTTTTATGACCTGGGCAGCATAGTCACGGAATGCAGGCTGCAGTGCCTCGCCGAAAGCAACGGCTTTGCCGGCAATAATATGCATCAGCGGACCTCCCTGAATACCCGGCATCACTTCAGCATCCATAACCTCAGACATCATTTTCAGCCGTGAACCCGTTTTCGTCTTGATGGTAATGCCCATCGGGTTTTCGAAGTCGGAACCCATCATGATCATGCCTCCACGAGGTCCACGAAGAGTCTTGTGGGTCGTGGTGGTCACAAAATGACAATGTGGTAAAGGGTTGCCCAGTAAACCGGCAGCAATGAGCCCTGCAGGATGAGCGATATCAGCCATCAAAAAGGCTCCGACCTTATCGGCAATTACCCTGAAGGCCTTTACATCAAAGCCCTGTGAATAGGCGCTTGCACCACAGATAATCAGTTTCGGACGAACCTGCAGGGCAAGTTCTTCAACCTTGTTCATATCAATACAGCCTGTCTCGCGATCGACACCATAGGAGTGTGCCTCGTACATCTGTCCGGAAAAATTGACAGAACTGCCATGAGTCAGGTGGCCTCCGTGTGACAAATCAAGTCCCATGATGCGGTCACCGGGTTTCAGTACCGAAAAAAGAACCGCCATATTGGCGCTTGAGCCTGAATGAGGCTGCACATTGACATAATCACAGCCAAAAAGCTTTTTCGCCCGGTCACGCGCAAGGTTTTCGGCTATATCAACAAATTCACAACCGCCATAATAGCGTTTGCCGGGATAGCCTTCTGCATATTTATTGGTCATCACTGAACCACAAGCCTGCATGACCGCACGACTGGTGAAATTTTCGGAAGCAATCAGTTCAAGCGTCTCTGTCTGACGGCCGGTCTCTTTGGCAATTGCCTCAAAAAGCTCACTATCCTGTTTTTGAAGGATGTCGGTATCCATCGTCTCTTATTCCTTTTCCTGACGGAAGTTTACGGTTTCGTTGCTGTTTTTTCTATATGAAAATTTTCGGGGCCGAAGGAACAGCCGATCATGTGGCCCAACTTGTCACGTTTTGTGTCCAGATAGAACTGATTCATCGGGTTTGAGGCCATCTCAAGCGGGACGCGCTCAACGATTTCCAGACCGTACCCTTCAAGACCAACCACTTTTTTTGGATTGTTGGTCATCAGCTTCATTTTGCGGACACCAAGATCCTTGAGAATCTGTGCACCAATACCATAATCACGCAGATCGGCTTTGAAACCAAGCTTTTCATTGGCCTCAACCGTATCATACCCTTGATCCTGAAGATTATAGGCTTTCAGTTTATTGATCAGTCCAATACCACGACCCTCCTGCATGAGGTAGATCAACACCCCGCGCCCCTCTTTTTCTATCATGGTGAGCGCAGAAGCAAGCTGGTTGCCACAATCACAGCGAAGTGAGGCAAAGGTATCGCCGGTAGCACACTGCGAGTGAACCCTGACAAGAACCGGCTCGTCAGTGGTTACATCACCCTTCACAAAAGCCATATGGTTATGCTGGTCAGTAAACGATTCATAGGCAATCAGTCTGAACTCCCCGTATATAGTCGGCAATCTTGATTCGACTGCCCGTTGCACCAGTTTATTCCGTTGCATCTGATAGGCAACCAGCTCCTTGATGGTGATCAGCTTCAAACCAAATTTCGCCTTCAGCTTGATCAGTTGTGGAAGCCGGGCCATACTGCCGTCATCGTTCAGAATTTCGCAGAGCAATCCTGTCGGACTGCAACCCGCCAGACGGGCAAGATCGACTGCGGCTTCCGTATGCCCCACACGCCGAAGAACACCCCCATCCATCGCCCGAAGCGGAAATATGTGGCCAGGACGGGAAAAATCATCCGCCGTCGAAGAGAGATCGCCAAGCATTTTGATGGTCATTGCCCTGTCATAAACGGAAATACCAGTAGTTACCCCCTCGGCAATCGCATCAACGGAGACCGTAAAATTGGTCTCATGCTGGGAGGTATTTCTCTGAACCATCGGATCAAGCTGCAGCTCTTTGGCGCGATCCATGGTGACAGCAACGCAGAGCAGCCCCCGCGCCTCCCTCGTGATAAAATTTACCATTTCATTGGTCACCTTGTCGGCAGCGCCAATAAAATCGCCCTCATCCTCACGATCCTCATCATCAATAACAATGACCAGTTTTCCCTGACGAATATCTTCAAGAGCGGCATCAATAGTATCGAAATTCTTTTTATCCATGCTTCTTTATTACACCTTTTTTCAAAACGAATAAGAGAGGAAGAATCAGCAATGTAAAAAAATCCCTAACCATTTTCATTGGGCAAAAAAAGAAGAAGAGAGAGGCGCAATCGGGTACTTTGAGAAGCATGAGCATTTTTGTATAATGCATCGGCTTTTCTATTCCCAAGAGGCAAATTGTTACCTTTATCCAGCTCTGTGCTGAGGCATCTTAAACCTGATCAAGATTGCATGACCATTCAAGCTTCCGTCCTGACACAGGAGGTTATTGACCTTTCCAGGAAATTCCCGAAAGAGTGGCTTCTGAAAGCCAAGCAGAACGGGTTTTCCGATTTTCAGCTTGCCACCATTTTCAATACTCCCGAACCCTCCATACGAGCGCTCAGAAAACATTACGGTGTTGAATCTGTCTTCAAGACTGTCGACACCTGCGCAGCAGAATTCGATGCAAAAACCCCTTACCACTATTCGACCTATGAGGAGGAGAATGAGTCGGTCTCCTCTGACCGGAAAAAGGTGATTATCCTTGGCGGTGGCCCTAACCGGATCGGACAGGGCATTGAGTTTGACTACTGTTGTGTGCAGGCGGTCTTTGCCCTGAGGGAGGCTGGCTACGAAACCATTATGGTTAACTGCAACCCTGAAACCGTTTCTACCGATTACGATATAGCCGATAAACTCTACTTTGAGCCACTCACCTTTGAGGACACCATCCGCATTATTGAGCATGAAAAACCGCTCGGCGTTATTGTAAGCTTTGGAGGCCAGACACCGCTGAAACTTTCAGAAAAACTGCATGAGGCTGGCGTAACCATTCTCGGTACCTCCTCAAAAGGGATTGACCTGGCCGAAGACCGCAAAAAATTCGGAGCCCTTCTTGAAGAACTTGCTATCCCCCATCCCGAATACGGAACGGCCATAAATCTCGAAGAGGCCAAGGAGATTACCCGGCGAATCGGCTACCCTGCCCTTGTCAGGCCAAGTTACGTTCTCGGCGGGCGGGCGATGAAAATCGTCTACAGTGACGACTCACTGAAAGAGTATATCGATCAGGCTCTTTTCATTACCGAAAAATATCCCCTCCTGATCGACCGCTTTCTTGAAACTGCCGTTGAGTTCGATATTGATGCCATTGCCGACAGCACAGATTGCGTCATCAGCGGCATCATGCAACACGTTGAAGCTGCCGGTATTCACAGCGGCGACTCAACATCCATTCTGCCCTATTACAATATCAGTCCAAAGGCCATCGCCACCATGAAGGCCTATACCCGCACATTGGCAGCAAACCTTAAGGTCGTTGGACTGATGAACATTCAGTATGCGGTGCAGAATGAGAGCGTCTATGTCATTGAGGTCAATCCAAGAGCAAGCAGAACGGTGCCGTTTGTCGGCAAGGCAACTGCAATTCCTGTTGTTAAAATTGCTACGCGCGTCATGCTTGGAGAAAAGCTCAGCGACCTGCGCCAGGAGTATGATCTGAAAGATTGCGATGAGCTCGGAATGAAACACCTCGCAATCAAGGAACCGGTCTTCCCGTTCTCCAAGTTTGTCAAGTCAGGGGTCTATCTGGGCCCTGAAATGCGCTCTACCGGTGAAGCCATGAGCCTTGCCGACGAGTTTCCGGAAGCCTTTGCCAAGGCATATCAGGCTGCAAACATGCATCTGCCACTTTCGGGAGCGGTCTTCATCAGCGTCAATGACCAGGATAAAAACCCGCGCATTCTTGCTATTGCCCAGTCACTTTACCGCATGGACTTCGACCTGATTGCCACAGAGGGAACACACAGCTTCCTGACCAAAAACGGCATTGAATGTAAAAAGGTCTTCAAGGTCGGCGAAGAGGGCAGGCCAAACATCTTCGATATTATCAAACACGGCAAGATCAATTTTGTCATCAATACCCCGAGAGGTGAAAAAGCGCTGCATGATGAAGAGGCCATTGGAGCCGCATCAGTGCTGAACAATGTACCCTTTGTGACCACCATCGAAGCCGCAGAAGCGTCGGTACAGGCAATCGACTGCATACGCCATCAGGAATTCGGGGTCAAAAGTCTTCAGGAGTATGCCTCCTACCGCAACAAATAGAGGGAGCCTCAAGAGCATTATACGCCTCCGTCAAACGAGGCGTTCACCAAACAGCTATTCGCCATGCCCGAAACACTCCATAAACATCTCGACGAGTCGATAAAACTTGAACTGAACCTTGCAACGCTCTACACCCTTTTTCATGACTCTTTTGCGGAGGATGAGGATTTCTGGTGGGATCTTGCAATGGAGGAGAGAGGTCACGCATCGCTGCTCCAGCAAGAGAAAAAGCAACCCCAGCAAAAAGAGTTCTTTCCTGAAAACCTGTTGGCCAAAGACCTGCAATCTCTTGTTGACTCCAACACAAGAATTTCAAAACTGATCAGCAGCTATAAAGAGCAGCCACCCTCAAGAGAGATGGCATTGCATACGGCGCATGATCTTGAACTGGCGGCTGGAGAATCCCATTTCCAGCAATTTCTTGACAGCCCCACGAGTTCACCTGCTGCGAACATCTTCAAGCAGCTCAACCAGGAAGATTGCGATCATGCCGCAAGAATCCTTGAGTACATGAAGCAGAACAACATCGCTGCAGAGGGAAACGAATAACTCATCAAGAAACAGGTACAAGAGCCGGGCGGCGGCTTATCCGGAGAGGCCAAAATTGATAAATTTCTGGCTGAACTCTCCCTGCCCGGCAATAAGCAGTTCACTGTAGCGCTGCGGAGTGTAACGGAAACTGCCTCCGTTGATGAAAGTTATTCCGTTGACCACATAGGATTGAAAACGGTGAAAATGGCCATGGAGCACCAGTTTTGCCTGCATGGTCTGCATAAGGGCAAGAAACTCTTCCCGATTTTTCAGCTCCATGGTCCAGTCGAAAGCCTGGTCGATCAGGGAATCCGTTCCATATACCCGGTAAGCATGATGGCATAACCCGATCACGAAACACTCTTTCAGAGAGGCAAGAGTACTTTGTGCACTCAGGGCGCGTAACTGCCCTGCACTGATGACGCCTCTGGCTCCAAGCGGATTATCGGCAGGATACCAGGGGTAAACGGAATTAAGTGCAACAAAAGCGATCCTTACCGATGGGTAGTTGATGATTTTGACAAAAGGAAATGCCCTCTCTCCATGCTCTTCACCGGATATCAGCTCCTGAAAAAAAGTGCAAAACGCAGCCATCTTGCGATCAAAAGCCTTTTTTCTGAGCAGCGGAAGGGGGTTCAATGCGTTATAAAATCGCATCTCCTCTTCCAGATTGATCAAATCGTGATTGCCGGCAATAACTGTCGTCTTATCCCAGTGATACAAACCATGGCTCTCCAGTTTTTCCTTGACAATACGCCACTCTTCCGGGTTGGAACTGTTGCTTAGATCGCCGGTAATGACCAGATGATCGAATCCTGAAATATTGAAATGAGCAAACAGTCGATCAAGATCGTCAAGCTGGCGTCGATCCTGTTTACCCAAAATATGAAGGTCCGATATATGCGCTATTTTTATGGGCTCTGTAATCAATTTTTTTAGGCTTGCGGTTTTTAATTCTAAAACAGTAAATTGGCCATAGATTTACCAAGTGGCATGAGTTCACATGCCACAATATACAGCCTTTCTTCAACCTGCTTATGCATGGCAATTATCATTCCTGTTAATTATGCAAAATAAAATAACCTCGCTTAATAAACTCTCAAGAAATCTCTGGTGGTCGTGGGATACAGAAGCAAAACAGCTTTTTGAGGAGCTCTCTCCTCTGCTCTGGGAGAGAAACAATCACAATCCCGTAGAACTCCTGCGACACATCTCCAATGATGAACTTCAGGCCCGTTGCCAGTTCGAATACGGCGACAAAATTGATCAGGTCTATGCACGTTATACTGCCTACCTGAACGACAAGAACACCTGGGCAGCAAATAACGCTCCTGAACTGGTCAAAGATCCGGTTGCCTACTTCAGCGCTGAGTTTGGTATCCATGAAAGTGTCAGAATTTATTCCGGCGGTCTTGGTGTTCTTGCCGGAGACCACCTGAAATCTGCCAGTGATCTCGGCATCAGCTTTATCGGCATAACCCTGTTTTACAAAGAGGGCTACTTCCGCCAGTACCTCAATCATGATGGCTGGCAGATGGAAGACTATCCCCTGCAGTCGGCCGAAAACCTTCCGATCGAAAAAGTCACCGATGCTAACGGTGAAGATCTGATCATCTCGGTCAATATAGCACAAAGCGAAGTTTTTGCACAGGCTTGGCGCCTCAAGGTAGGCAGGGCAACACTTTACCTGCTTGATACCAATATTGCTGCCAATGAGCCTCACTATCGTGATATCTGTTGCAGGGTTTATGGAGGCGACCAGAATATGCGTATCAATCAGGAAATCCTGCTCGGTATCGGCGGCGTTAAACTGCTTGATAAACTCGGCGTCACGCCAACGGTCTATCACATGAACGAAGGCCACTCGGCATTTCTGACGCTCGAACTGCTCGCCAAGGAACTTGCAAAGGGCTCGACACAGCAAGAGGCCATGGCAACGGTTCGCTCGCGTTGCGTCTTCACCACGCACACGCCGGTTCCTGCAGGTCATGACCGTTTTTCGAGAGACATGATGCACTACACTTTCGATAAATACCTCTCTGCCATCGGAATTAATTTCGATGATCTGATGATGCTCGGTTCTGAAGACAAAGGCAATATCTATGGCCTCTTCACCATGACAGTGCTCGCACTGAATCTGTCACGCTCTGCAAACGGTGTATCGAAATTGCACGGAGAGGTTTCACGCGTTATGTGGCAACATCTCTATCCCGGTAAGAGTGTTGATGAGGTGCCGATTGGCCATATCACCAACGGCGTGCACGCCAGTAGCTGGACATGCGGTTATACCGACAGCTTCTGGAAGAAATTCGCAGTCAGCGTTGATGAAATGTCTCTCTCACGCGAAGCGGCTGAAGCTGTTCTGGCGAAGGTAAGCGACAGTGAGCTCTGGGCGCTGCGCTACATCCTGAAACGCAATCTTATCGACTTCATTGACCGCTATCTGGCAAACCAGCTTTTTCACCAGCACATCAATTCGTACCAGAACGAATACGATACCCTGAGATCAGCACAAAACACCTTTTCTCCCGATGTGCTGACCATAGGCTTTGCAAGGAGGTTTGCCACCTACAAGCGCGCACCACTTATTTTCAGAGACCTTGACCGCCTTGATAAAATCATCAATCATGCGACCATGCCGCTGCAGATTGTTTTTGCAGGAAAAGCTCATCCGCACGATGATGCAGGAAAGGACTATATCCGCCAGATCGTCCAGCACTCACGCAGGCCACAGTTCAGCGGCAAGGTTATCTTCCTTGAAAACTATAACCTCGGTGTTGCCAAGCGGATGGTTTCGGGCGTTGACGTATGGCTGAACACACCGGTAAGACCGATGGAAGCAAGCGGTACCTCCGGCGAAAAGACCGTTCTGCATGGCGGACTGAATTTCAGCGTCCTTGATGGCTGGTGGCCAGAAGCCTATAATGGCGAGAACGGCTTTTCCATCGCCAACGGTGAATGCTTTGAAAACAATGAGGAGCAGGACAGTTTTGATGCGGAGAAAATGTACACTGTTCTGGAAAAACAGCTCATTCCGGCATTTTACGAACGCAACGAGCAGAACATACCGGAAAAGTGGATTAACAAGATTCGGAGCGCCATTGCAACAATCGCACCGGAATACAATACACACAGAATGGTACGGGATTATGCAACCAAGTACTATCTCAACAAGAAAGAGAACTGATAAGAAGATCTGCATCCCCTTTTTATTCCTGGCTGGCAAACGCCGGTCAGGAGTAGAATTGTTCCCATCCCGGTCAAGCATCGCTATACCATGAGCCAACACCAAACTGCACTCTCTCTCGGCAGAGGACTTGATCTGCAATCACCGGTACTTCTTGCCTCAGGCACCGTCTCATACGGCGAAGAACTCAGTCAACTCTGCGATCTTTCCAAAATCGGTGGTATCGTAACCAAAGCAATTTCCCTCGAACCAAGAATGGGCAATCCCCCGCAGCGCATTGCTGAAACGCCATCAGGCATGATCAATGCAATCGGATTGGCCAATGTAGGGGTAGAGAGGTTCATAACAGAAAAAGTCCCCTTTCTCCGCCAGCTCAAGACGGCCGTAATCGTCAATATTGCGGGGCGTTCAATCGACGATTACTGCGAAGTGGTATCACGACTTGACGAAGTCGATGGGCTGAATGGCTATGAAATCAACCTCTCCTGCCCGAACGTCAAGGGAGAGTGTATGATTATGGGGGTAAGCCGGGATGCAACCTTTGAGATTGTCTCGGAACTGCGCAGGATCACCAACCGGCATCTCATGATCAAACTGACGCCGAACGTCACCTCTATTAGCTCGATCGCCCTTGCGGCAGAAGAGGCTGGTGCAGACTCCCTCTCTCTCATCAATACGGTAGTTGGCATGGCAATCAACTCTAAGACCCGAAGGCCGTTGTTGAAAAACATCACCGGAGGACTTTCAGGACCGGCTATCAAACCGATTGCCCTTGCAAAAGTATGGGAGGTTTACAACGCCGTAACCATTCCACTTGTTGGCATGGGTGGTATTGCAAGCTTTGAGGATGCCATGGAGTTCCTTCTTGCAGGGTCAAGGGCCATACAGATTGGAACCATGAATTTCGTCTACCCTGACATCGGCGAAAAGATCGCCACGGCTATTGAACAGTACTTTTCAACTCCGGGAGCCCCTTCTCTGAGAGAGTACAGCGGGAGTCTTCTTGTCGATTAACCCTGTCGTCCAGCTCCCCTTTTATTCGAAAAATATCTCTTTGTACGCGGTACGGTGATTTTTGAAGTCGGGCGTCGGTACTCCCGATTAAGGCGATTGCGGGAAAAGAGGGATGGATTGACAAGCTGTGCGATAATACGGGATTCCGATTCCCGAATATCAACATCCGAAGGCCCAACGTCAGACAACAGCTTGACAATCAGCGGTGCGCATTCGAAGGCAATAAAAAGCAGGGTAATAAAAAAAATGGCGTCGGCAGAAGAGCGACTCACATCGTTCGACGAATGGGTAAGCTCGCCCAGCGCCCAGTTTCGGTCGGCAAAACCGGCATGAGCGGCTTTCCTGTCGAGCAGTTCATCGCTCAGCATCATCTGATTATTGATCCCCTCTACAGCTTTCTGCTGGTTCATGAACTCCTGAAGAGAGGCAAGTTTACTGGCAAGAAATTCAATGCGTGCCTGTTTAACCATCACAACCTGCTCCTTGTTTTTGGCATAGGTGCCATATCCCTCAACACCGGACGTTGTAGAGGTTCGGGAACCAAACACCTCCTCCTTCAGCTCCTCACGCAGACGATTTACCTCATGGCTCAGCCCGTCATACTCCTCCTGGTACGTTTTGATCTGGGCAAGTTCAAGAGCATATTTCTGCCGAAAAGAGTCCTGTACTTTGGCTATCCGCTCTTTCTGGTCAGAAAGATAGCGTGCCCTTAACTGTTCATGAATCTCCTTGTCGAATATTTTCAACTCCAGTGGACGAGCAATGACAAGAGCAATAAGCACCGCAAAAACCAGCCTCGGGGAGGCCTGATAAAATTGTTTCAGCCCTTTCGAACTCTTTTTGATACTTGAAACGATATAGCGATCAAGATTGAAAATTGCCAGACCCCAGAGAAGTCCAAACAGCACAGACCATAATTCAGCAAAAGGACTACCGGCAAAAACAAAATAGAGTGCATACCCACCCGACAAACCGGCGAAAAGCGCAGTAAAAAGAATCGTTGCACCGATACCGGAATATTTGCTGTATTCGGTCGGGTATTTCTCAATCATAACGAGCGGGGTTCCGGCACATATCCAGAAAAAACGCTGTAATCGTGAAAAGGTCATGCAAGTACTCTCCATTCCTTCTGCGTTAACAAAATTTCCACACTCTCACCCCTATACCCTGTTAAGTTAACCTGCCACAGCATAACAACCAATCAGGAAAAGCACTCTCTTTTTACCTGTTTGTTCCATAGAGTGATCTGCCAACATGCGGCTCTGATATTTCCATGATTTATTCTATCTTTGTTGCCTGCATTTTTAACCCTATTAAACCCCTCTTGCCATGCGTATTGGAATTGGTATCGATGTACACCCTTTTGCAGAGGGCCGAAAGCTTGTGATCGGAGGCGTTCACATCCCCGGACATAATGGACTTGACGGCCACAGCGATGCCGATGTTCTGCTTCATGCCGTCAGTGATGCCCTGCTTGGTGCAGCAGCCCTGGGAGACATCGGGTTGCACTTTCCCAACACAAGCCAGGAGTTCAAGGATATCGACAGCATGATTCTGCTTAAACAGGTCAGAAAGCTGCTTGAAAAGCATGGTTACCAGACGGTTAACATCGACGCCATGCTGCTTCTTGAAGAGCCCAAAATTGCCCCCTACATTACCGGGATGCGCAAAAACATTGCACGCTGTCTCGATATTGAGATCGGAATGGTCTCGGTCAAAGCTACCACCAATGAAAAACTGGGCTACATCGGACGTGAAGAGGGAGCGGCGGCACATGCCGTCTGCATTATCCGTTCGCTCTAACCCCCGACTTCACCCCTGAGAATACTGACCGGAACATAACGTGTCGCCTTTCTTGCCGGGCTCCATGAGGAGAGCACGGCAATGAGGATACCAAAAACGATCACAATCAGATGAGCGTCAGGCATTTCGATAAGATTGATCCGGTCACTTTTCAGCACTCCTGCCGTGCTTGCCTCGAAACGGATGGAGGCAACAAGCTTGCAGATGAGATGGCCGGCAGGACTGCCGATGAGTACTCCGAGGAGGCCAATCATAAACCCTTCGAGCATGAAAATGCGCATGATGTTCCCCGCCGGCATACCCATGGAACGCATGATGGCAATATCCTTGACTTTCTGCAAAATAACTGTCGTCATGACAGATGAGACACCAAGACCCGCCACAATAAAAACAAACCCGACAAGAACCAGAGTAATCAGTCCGTTGCGGTTGTAAAACTCAATAACATTCCGGTTGGTTTCATCCCAACTCTCGCTTTTATAGCCACTGAGCGCTTCCACTCTGTCGGAGGTCTCCTGGGCACGCTCAACGTGCGCCGTTCTCAGTCCGACGCCACTCACTGAGTTGGAGGCAATCCCCTCCATCCTCTGGGCAAAAGGGAGATTGACATAAGCCTCCCGTTCATCCTTTGCATTAAAACCGCTGCTGAAACGTCCCACTAGCGTTACAGGGAACTCTTCGCTGTTTTTTGTCACAAGCACAATTCTGTCGCGATAACCGACATTCAGTTTCTTTGCAAGAAGATCACCGACAAGCACACCATTCGGTGTAGCGGCCAGCTCATCAAGGGCATTTTTCTCAATCAGGTTCTTCTTTAACCCCGCTATCTCAGCCTCAAGACGGGGTACGACACCCCGGGCAATACAGGGAGTAAAGCGGGTTTTGTTGCGGGCAATCACTTTACTGAGCACGAAAGGAGAGATGCTCTGAAGCTCCTTGACCGGCTTGATGCTCTCAATAACCTCGCTATAGTTCTTGATTACCTCCTGTTCATCCAGATTGATATTTTTCGTCACCATCGAAACCATGACCCCATGCTGCCCAATGATGTTGTCAGGCACCAGCGGCACGACCCTTTCTGCGCTGATCACCACATGCGGCGCCGTATCAATAACCTTGGCCACCACGTTTGATGAGGAGCCCCGTGATACGGCAATAGTGGTCACCAGCATAGCCGAGCCAACGGCAACACCAAGAGCCGTAAGGAGTGTCTGGCGTTTTCTCTCCCGTAAATGCACAAAAGCTATCCTCGCCTGATCTCTGTAGTTCATGAAAACATGTATAGTTCAGTCATCTTCTGACACACGGTCTGTTATTAAATTTTTAGACTTGTCGTGGAAAAATGACACAAAAAATCTATCTTGACTGCACGAAGCGGGAAAGGTTACCCCCCGACAAATAAATAAATTTGACCATTAAATACTAACCTTGGCATTGAAATAGGAGAGCATAACTGTGAAAAAAATTGGTATCCTCACAAGCGGTGGGGATTGCGGCGGACTTAATGCGGTGCTGAAAGGCGCAGCAATGATGGCTCTCTCAAAAGGGCTGGAACTTTATATCATTCCTAACGGCTATGCCGGTTTGTACAACCTCGTCGACCAGGAGAGCATTGTCCGGCTCGACCAGGTTCGGCTCGACCGGTTTGACGCAAGTTTTGCCGGCTCCGAAGCAGGTCATTCGAGAGTCAAGATCAAGGCGATTAGCAATCCTGAAAAATACAACCGCATCAAGGCCGGTATGAAAAAATTCGACATTGATGCACTTGTTATCAGTGGAGGAGACGATTCAGGCAGCGTCATGGTCGATTTAAACCAGCAGGGCATTCAGTGCATCCATGCACCGAAAACCATGGATCTCGACCTCCAGACCTATTCGGTCGGCGCCGACTCAACCATCAACCGCATCGCACAATTTGTGCATGACCTTAAAACGACGGGTAAAACCCACAACAGGGTTCTGGTCACGGAAGTATTCGGCCGTTATGCAGGCCATACGGCCTTCCGCAGCGGTGTAGCGGCTGAAGCTGACTGTATTCTCATACCCGAGATTCCGGCAAACTGGGATATTGTTTACGAACACCTCGCAGAGCGCTTTACCCGCAGAATCAGGGAGAGCGATGTCCACAGCGGAACCTATACCATTGTTGTTGCAGAGGGACTGAAAAATGCTGACGGCAGTGATATTGTCGATGAGTCCGCAGGCATTGATGCATTCGGTCACAAAAAACTCGCCGGAGCGGGGAAATTTACCTGCCAGCAGATTCAGAAAAGAATGAAAGCTGACCCGGCCATGCCAATTTTCATGAAAGAGACCGGCATGTTCGTTGAAGGTGTCTATGAAATTCCGGAAGTACGTGAAATTCATCCCGGCCACCTTGTCCGTTCAGGCAACTCTTCAGCATACGACATCAACTTCGGTTTTGAAGCCGGTGCAGCAGCCATACTGCTCCTGCTCGATGGCAAAACCGGCGTCACCATCTCCAAGGTCAAGGGACGTAAAGTAGAGTTCATTGAATCAAGCAAGGCGATTGTGCAACGCCATGTTGATCTCGATCAGGTCGCCTTGTACGAGTCACTCGGCATCTGTTTCGGCAGAAAGGCCAGCGCCTACGAACCGATTCTGCGTGAAGTCGAAGGCGTTTACGAAAGAATCTACTGACCTTTTCACGATTTCGGACATAAAAAACCCCGCAACAGAACGCGGGGTTTTTATATCTTGGAGTTTGCTCCTGCTAATGCCATTAACACCCAATGCCTGCACCATGAACAAGTCTGCTAAAATCTGGATGAACGGCGAACTGATTGACTGGATTGACGCGAAAATCCACATTCTGTCCCATGTTGTCCATTACGGTTCATCTCTCTTTGAAGGAATCCGCTGCTATGAAACCCTGAAGGGTTCAGCAATTCTTTTTCTCGACGAACATATCAAACGCCTCAGAGACTCGGCTAAAATATACCGTATTGAAATTCCATACTCCGAAAAAGAGCTGAAAGAGGCCATCATCAGCACCATCCAGGCCAACAATCACAAATCATGCTACATCCGTCCGCTGGTCTATCGCGGGCAGGGAGCTCTGGGAGTCAACCCGCACCGTGCCTCCATTGAGGTCGCCATTGCTACCTGGGAGTGGGGAACCTATCTGGGAGAAGATGTGCTTGAAACCGGTGTTGACGTCCGCGTCTCCTCGTGGAACCGCCCGGCCCCCAACACCCTTCCGGCATGGGCAAAAGCGGGTGGCAATTACCTGAACTCCCAGCTCATCAAAATGGAAGCGCTGATGGACGACTATGCAGAAGGGCTTGCACTCGATGTGAACGGTTATGTTTCCGAAGGAAGCGGCGAAAACATTTTTGTCGTTCGGGATGGCATCATCTATACCCCCATGTCGGGTCAGTCAATACTTCCCGGCTTTACCCGTTACGCCATCATGCACATTGCAAAAGAGCATGGCTACGAAGTTCGTGAAACACTGATTCCCAGGGAAGCGCTCTATATTGCTGACGAGATCTTCCTGACCGGCACAGCGGCTGAAATCACTCCAGTCAGAAGCGTCGATAAATACCCGATCGGCAATGAAAAACGGGGCCCGATTACCGAAATCCTGCAGGCGAGTTATCTTAAAATCGTCCAGACCGGTGAAGATCCCTACAACTGGCTAACCTTTATCTGAGCACGGCAAAATCTCGCATGAGCTGGAAAAACATTATCGGTCAAAAACAGCAGATCCGCGTTCTGCAAAATGCACTTGAAACAGGACGTTTTGCTCATGCCTACCTTTTCACCGGCCCCGACGGGTCGGGGAAAGAGTCGGTAGCCTTCGAAATCGCCTCTCTGCTCAACTGCCAGAATGCGGCAACCGATGTGCACAAAGGTTCATGCGGAACATGCCCCGACTGCCTGCAAATCCAGTCGTTCATGCATCCCAATGTGGAGTATATTTTTCCGGTAGAATCCGCCCTGCTTGATCCGGGAGACTCCGCAAAAAAAGAGAACAAGCGTTTTACCGATGCCAAAGAACGCTATGATGCCCTGCTCGAACAAAAAAAAGAGAACCCCTACCTCTCCCCCGCCATGGAGCGCTCCATGGGCATTCTGACCGAACAGATTATCTCCCTGCAGCATAAGGCACTGTTTATGCCGAGTGAGGGGAGCAAAAAGATCTTCATTATTTCACAGGCTGAGCGACTGCACCCATCGGCGGCAAACAAGCTCCTCAAGCTGCTCGAAGAGCCCCCCGCCCACGTGGTTTTCATTCTTGTCTCATCCAGACCGGAAGCGCTGCTGCCCACCATCCGTTCACGATGCCAGGCCGTCAGGTTTTCACGCATTACCCCCCAGGAGCTGCGACTCTGGCTGCAGGAAAACCGTCCGGAGATCAAGGAACCCGAGCTGAGCTTTATCGTCAGCTTTTCAAGAGGCAACCTTCGCCTTGCCTGGGAGCTCATCAACAACCGCAGCAACGATTCATCAGAAACGCCAACCATTCTTCTCCGTAACCAGGCGCTCGACTATCTGCGCCAGGTACTCACCCCCAGCCGCTTTCACGAAGCCATCACCTCATGCGAGCAGAGCGCCAAAAACCTCTCGCGCAGCGACCTGACCCTCTTTCTTGCCGCACTCCTGCTCTTCTTTCAGGATGCCAACCATCGCCGGATCAACCCCGACTTTCAGGAGCTGAATAACCCCGACATCAGCGAAGCCATCAACCGTTTTGCAAAAAACTTCCCCAACCCGGATTACTTCCAAATCTCAACCATCACCGAAGAGGCCATCCGCGCCATCGAACGCAACGCCAGCCCGCTCCTCGTCATGGCCTCTTTTACGGCTGAAATCAAGGGATTGCTGCAGAAGGCGTAAATTTTGTGGATTTGCTTCGTATCCCACTATATACACACACTGAACTATCATAATTTTTACATATAAACGACATATATAATATGTAATATTCAAATTATTTCTTTGTAATGAAATATAATACAGGTAACATGGGCGTATTGTTTACCGCGTTAACACGTATTATCAATCATTTAATCAAGAAATAGTATGGCTACTCCATCAATGGTTGCTGGCTCTCTTGCAAGTTGGGAATACCTTGCTTCCCACACCGATTTAATGACATGGCTTCGTGCTGATGGCGTAACAGACGCTGACTCGGCTACGGCAACGAGGCATTACATTGAGCATGGAATTAGCGAAGGACGTACCATAACCTTTAATGCATGGGAGTATCTTGCCTCCAACCCGGACTTGATGAATTGGCTTCGTGCTGATGGCGTCACCGATGCCGATGCTATCACTGCGGCTAAGCATTTCATTGGATATGGATATAATGAGGAACGTACCATAACCTTTAATGCATGGGAGTATCTTGCCTCCAACCCGGACTTGATGAATTGGCTTCGTGCTGATGGCGTCACCGATGCCGATGCCATCACGGCAGCGAAGCATTTCATTGGATATGGATATGATGAAGAGCGTACCATCACCTTTGATGTATGGGAGTATCTTGCCTCTAACCCGGACCTGATGAATTGGCTTGGAGCTGATGGCATAACTGATGCTGATGCCATCACGGCAGCGAAGCATTTCATTGCATATGGATATAATGAGGGCCGTACAATGATTTTCGATGCTGCGGCATATCTTGCATCCTATGAAGATTTGCGGAATGCATTCGGAAATGATACTCTTGCTGCCACAATACATTATGTGACATATGGATATAGGGAAGGTCGTGCAGTAAATAACTACCACCCAACACTTACCGTCGACAATGCCATAGTCACTATGGCTGAAAACCATGTTTCCGGTGCAATTATCGGCGCTGATGCCGATGCGACCGATGCAGATGGCAACACCATCACCTTCAGCCTGGTAAATGCACCTGCCAATAGCAGCGGTAACGCACTGTTCAGCATTGATGCTGCAACAGGCCAGATAAACCTTACAGCAGCAGGAGCTGCAAGTATCGACTATGAATCATCTATTAAAAGCTATACGTTGCAGGTTATGGCCAGCGATGGCGTCGCCGCTCACAATGAAATAAAAACCATCACGCTCAACCTGACCAACGTTGACGAGATCGCCCCTGTTATCACCACTGCCGCCACACAATCTGTGGCTGAAAACACAATCCTGGTCGCCGCACTAACATCAACCGACGTCGATTCTGCTGACACACCTGCGATATTCAGCATCACCGGTGGCACAAACGCAGCATTGTTCGAGATCGTTGCCGGAAACCTCCAGTTCAAGGCCGCTCCCGATTACGAAACCGGCGCCCATAGCTATGAAGTAACTGTAACTGCTACAGACGGGACAAACAGCACAGCAAAAACCATTACAGTCGGCATTACTGACGTTAATGACGTAACCCCTGTCATCACCACAGCCGCTGCCCAGACGGTAGCTGAAAACACAACTCTGGTTGCTGCACTGACATCAACCGACGTCGATACTGCAGGCACGAACCCGGCGATATTCAGCATCACCGGTGGCACAGACGCAGCGTTATTCGAGATCGTTTCAGGAAACCTCCAGTTCAAGGCCGCTCCCGATTACGAAACCGACGCCCACAGCTACGAAGTAACGGTAACTGCTACCGACGGCACAAACAGCACAGCAAAAACCATTACAGTCAACCTGACCGATATTTTCGAAAATACAGGTTTACTGCTTGAAGGAGACAGTAATGATAACCGACTTACCGGAGGCACCGGTAACGACACCCTTGTTGGCGGTAATGGCAATGATATCTTGAGAGGCGGCGCCGGAACAGATAGTATGGATGGTGGCGCTGGTGACGATACCTTTGTCATTGTTGGCGATCTTTCTGGCGGCGGAAAAGTGGGTTCCCCTGAAGATACTGTAGCACTTGGGCACCCCCTTTCTGATCTGAACGGTCAGGATCTGAATGAGGATAACAACGGCGCTGTGGAAACGATTGTCGGTGGAGAAGGAAACGATACGCTTTACGTCTATGGTACTGCCGATCTTTCCCACTATGTAATTTCCGGCATTGAACATTTTGAGATACGCTCTTACGTTACATTCAGCCAAAGCTTTCTTGATAACCTGATCGCAACAGGAGGAGTCACCTTGACCGGTGATGGATCCAGTACGATTGTCTTGACTGGTGGCACTGCAGCCGATCCACTGATTATTGATTTAACCACTACAGATGCAGCTATTCTTGCGCGTATCGGCCAAATTTCATTGGGTGAGCATGTTATTCTGAGAATCAATGACCTTGACCAGTTGGGAGGAGCAAGGATTCTTACTGGATCAGGCACAATTGAAGCTCTCTCAGGAAGCCTTGATATACCTTCGACTTATATACTGACGGATACCTTGCAGGTTGTGAATATCACTCTTGATAATCCGGAAATAATGTCTGTTATCAATGGTGAACATAGAGACCTGGATAACAATGGAGTATTCGACACAATTTTTGGTACAAATGACAATGATTACATAATTGGTACAGCGTTTGATGATACCCTTGATGGCTTAAACGGTGATGATCTATTATCAGGCAAAGAGGAAAACGACACATTCAAAATCAACGGTAGTGGTGAAAAAACAATTATTGACAGTGGTGGTGATCATGATACCCTTGATCTTTCCGGGTCTGTTTCTGGCGCCTCGGTTAATTTAAGTGATGGAGGTACTGCCGGCAGTGCTACCATAATTTTAGGCAGTGGAACAACCGCCATTACAAAACAGGCGATAGATTTATTCCTTCTTCAGGATATTTCAGGTTCTTATGGCGACGATATTGCAAATTTGAAACAAATTATTGCTACTCCTGATGGATTGGCTGAAGATATTCGCAATATACAACCAGACAGCTTTTTTGGTCTTGGTATCTTCAATCCTCCAAGTGGAACAAATCCATATTATGAAACACTGTTGCCGTTATCAGTTGATCTTAATCTATTTAAGGATGCAGTAAATCAACTTGGAATATGGGGTGATGAGGAGTTGCTTACTGCAATCAGGACAGTTGTTGATCGGGCAGAAACTGCTGAAATAGGATATGGAAGAAACGCACTGCGGATTTTGTTGATTTCCACCGATGAACCATTCTATGAAGATATTCCGATAAATATTCCGCAGTTGGCTGCTGATATGCAGGCAGTTGACATCTATCCTGTTTTTCTTGTTACAAATGATTTGGTTTCATATTACGAAGACTTTGTCGTTCAACTGGGTGTCGGTGATGTCGTTGGCATGGCATCAAACAGCAGCGATATCTTGTCGGCAATTAACAGCGCATTTGTAAATTACAAACATGACTTTATCGAAAATGTCAAAGGCACTGCCTATGACGACACCCTTACCGGAAACAGCCTTGATAACCACATTGACGGTGGCGCCGGTGATGACATATTGAAAGGTCTTGTCGGAAATGACACCATTGATGGCGGTAAGCGCTCAACAATAAATTATTCCGTAATATAAGGGCAAGAAGGTAAACACAAACACCTGCCCTTGTAAATCATGAAGTTAAGTTACTTTGAATTATCTGCCATCGATCGTGCAAAGCTACAACAAATTGTGGCAAAAGGAAGAGATTGGCAAGCACGTCATCGGGCTCAAACACTGTTATATTTCAACGACGGGTTGAGTGCAAAGACCATCGTGGCATTGCAAGACCTGAATATCGATACGGTTTATGACCGACGTAAGAACTGGTTATCAAAGGGGTTTGCTGCTTTATATGACAGGCATCGAAGCGGCGCACCTCCGAAACTAAACGCCATTCACCTTGAACAGATCACGATTTGGGCGGAAAAGGAAGCACTGACAGCTCCAGCGATAGTGGCTCGGTTAAAGGAAGAGTGCAATGTAAACGTGAGCGTTGGTACCGCAACTAATGCGTTGAAAGCACTTGGTTTTGTCTGGAAACGTACACGCCTGTGGTTAAAAAAAAACGAGATGAAGTCCGGTTTCGACAAGCACAGTTAGAAATAGAATTGATGAAAGATGAAGTCGAACGCGATGAGAGGATCTTAGCCTTTGTAGATGAGACTGGTTTCGCACTGGCCCAGCCAAACCGCAGCGCCTGGACTCCGATAGGCAAATGTCACAAGATTGACGCCAACCGGGGAAAACGCCTGAATGTCATCGGAGCCATGCTCTCAACGGGTGATTTGTTCTCAGTTGCGCTGTGGCAAACAACAGATTCACTTATATTTACCGGCTTTCTTGGTCTGCTGATGAACTACGTGGGTAAACCTTTAACGGTCATTCTGGACAATGCGTCATTCCATAAAGCGAAAGCGGTTCAACCGATGTTAAAGGTGCTGGCTCAAAAGGGGCTGACTCTTTATTTCTTGCCACCTTACAGTCCAGAACTCAATCGAATTGAAAAGTATTGGCACAAGGTGAAGTATGAATTGATGGAATTCAAGACGCGAAATGAAAAAACCCTTGAAGAAGATGTTCGAAAAATCTTAGCTGGTTTTGGTACTGATTACGTAATGACTTTTTGATGAGCGCTTATAGGAGGCAATGACGTTGCTGTGTTCACTGGAGTTATCGGGGACTATACGATAACAACTCTTGAAGATGGCAGCGGACTTCGTGTTGAAGATAAGATTTCAAACAGAGATGGGGTTGATATCCTATATGATACCGAGTTTCTCCGATTTGAGGGTTCTCCCGGAACTGCGGATACTCCAACGGTACAGCCTGAAGCAGGTATTTATTGGAGTGCCCGAGATATTATTCTGGGTACCGCAAATCATCATTTTCTCGAAATTTTGCCCTCATGGCCCGAAACTTTTGATTTTAACCGGGATGGAACCATTGATACTGTTGATCTTGATGGAGATGGAGTACGTGATGGATTTACTATTGGTGGTACTGAAGAAAGCGGAAAATTAGTTGCCTACCTTAATGACGCTGCCGATATTGCTGCTATTCTGGGATCTAATGAAGAATCCCACTTGATTCCATTGCCGGCTGGAGTAAGCTATGATGAGTTAATCGCTGCATTATATACCGCCTATACAAATTATCTCGATGAAAGTGTTGACTATACTCTACTTCCAACTGCTGATGCTGACAATTTAGATAATGGGAATTGTGCTACCTGGGTAAACACAATTCTTCAGGTTGTCGGGATAACAAATACCGCAGGATTGGGAGACTTTTCTGGAATAGATGCAGGTGACACTTCTACGTTGGCATTTAGTTATTTTACTTGATTTTTGGGAGTTAATTTATCATTTAACCCTTAACACGATAATAGCAAAGAACAATTGATACGACAGAATATAGTGCCGTATCAATTGTTCTTTTTTGCTGTTTGTATTTGTCTGTTTTGTTTCAGCCTTATCAAACTATTTGAGGTCAAGGCTTGCCGGTAGTTGAGTCGAGCCAGTTGAGGTAGCCGGGCAGTCCGCCGGTTATGGGCAGTTTGATGATTTCCGGCACGTCGTAGGGGTGATACTCCTCGATATAGGCTTCGAGCTTGCTGTATCGGGCCTCTGTGGTCTTGATTGAGAGGAGAACTTCGCTCTCTCCTGAAATTTTGATAACCCCGTCATAATTCAATAAGCTCTTTGCCCAGGCGCTGCAGGGGGGTTGCACCGAGCGGGCCCATCACCACGGTATCCTCAATGCGCACCCCGAATTTGCCGGGCAGGTAGATTCCGGGCTCAATGGTAAAGAGCATATTCTCCTGCAACACACACTCCCCTTTCGGGCTGATCCGTGGCTCTTCGTGCACCTCAAGGCCAACACCATGACCAAGACCGTGGCCAAACTCATCACCATAACCGTGCGCAGCAATAAAATCGCGAACATGGGCGTCAAGCTCTTTGCCGCTCATGCCGCACCGCGCCGAAGCAATGCCGAGCGCCTGAGCCTCCTGCACAATGCGATAAACCTTTCGGGCCTCGGCTGAAACATGCCCAAGCGCAACCGTTCTTGTCTGATCGGAGGCGTACCCTTCATAAACGCACCCAATGTCGATCACAATAAGCTCTCCCGATTTGAAGCGGGCGGTTGAGGGCGTTGCATGAGGCATGGCAGAACGGGCACCCCCGGCCACAATGGGGTCAAAGGAGTCCTTTTCCGCGCCAAGCTTTTTATGCTGATAGCTGATCTCTGCGGCAATATCAAGTTCCGTTACGGAAGGCGAAATCATGGGAAGCACGGTTTCGAAGGCAAGTTCGCTGATTTCTGCCGCACGACGCATTTTCATGAGTTCGATTGCATTCTTGACCATCCTGAACTCATCAAAAAAGGAGTCAACCGGTATCACCCGCTGTTTGCCAACCATCTGTTCGATAAGGCGGGTTGCTTCATGCCAGGTAACATTGTCGGACTGCAATGCAACCGTTTCACCGAGAGGATAGCGGCCTGAACCAAGCTCCGCAGCAAACCCGTCGCCAGCAATAACGGTTTCTGCCACTACAACCTCTTCAGCAGCCTGCTCCCTGTAACGAAAGTCGGTAAAAAGCCAGCTTTTCTCTCGGGTAATCAGCAGCCTCGCACTCGAACCACTGAAACCCGTCAGCCACCGGATAACGGCGAGATCGGTAACAATAGCCGAATCGAGCGCCTGGCTCATCATTTTGTTCAAAACCTTCCGCAAGGCCTCTTCCCGGTAAAATGCTATCTGCTTGCTATCCATATAAAAATGAGTACCATAATTCACAAAAATACCGGGCATCACTCCGCAACAGCCTGTTCAATGGGAATCAATGCTCTTTATTATTTATATTTACACCATTTCTTGTTATTATTTACATTTACACAATTCGCAACCATTTGCCAACCAATCAGTTTCATGCCACAAAAAAAGTTACTTCAAAAGCTGCTTGCAGGAGAGGATTTTTCACAGGAAGAGATGATCCTCTGCATGAACAACATTATGGATGGTCTTTTTTCCGAGATGGTTATTGCGGCTCTGCTTGCTCTTCTGCAGAAAAAAGGTGTTACCCCAACTGAAACCGCTGGAGCATACTATAGTCTGATGGAAAAAGCCGTCACCATCGAGCTGGATGAAAATGCTGTTGATACCTGCGGAACCGGCGGTGACCACGCAGGAACCTTTAATATTTCAACAACGGCATCAATCATTGCCAACAGTGCCGGAGTCCGCATTGCCAAACATGGTAACCGTTCAGTTACAAGCAGTTGCGGAAGCGCTGATGTGCTTGAAGCGCTTGGATTCACCATCGATCTGCCGCCTGAGGCGACAAAAGAGCTTTTTCAGGAGAGCGGCTTTGCCTTCCTCTTTGCCCCCCTCTATCACCCTTCAATGAAGCGGGTCGCCCCTGTCCGTCGGGAGCTTGGGATCAGAACCATATTCAATATTCTCGGCCCGCTGATCAATCCGGCACGGGCAAAACGGCAGCTTGTCGGGGTGTTCAATCGGGAGCTGATGGAGCTCTATACCGAAGTGCTGCTACAGACCGGGGCGCGTCGTGCCATGATTGTTCATGCCATGACTGCAGAGGGCATCGCGCTTGATGAACCAAGCCTCAATGGGCCAACGCATATTGTCGAGATTCACAGGGGCACTGTAACCGAGCACACCGTTTATCCCGAAGATTTCGGTCTGGCAAGGCACTCGCTTTCGGAAATCCAGGGAGGAGAGAGAGATGAAAACGCACGCATCATTCGCCAGATCCTTGACGGAAGCGCTCCGGCAGCACATCGTGATGCCGCCCTCTTCACAACAGCCATGGCCTGTTATGTTTCCGGAAAAGCACGCTGCATTGATGATGGACTCGACATCGCAAGAGAGGCGCTCGAAAGTGGCAAATCGGAGAAAAAATTTAATGAAATTCTGAAAATTAACGCTGAACTCTCACGGAAATACCGGTCAGTCGTCAACTAAAATCCTTATCTTTTTCCCAAAAAACTTGTATACTCTGCCTTGTTTTTAAGCCGAAGCGAGAACCATTATGCCCATGAACGGACGCGACATTCCAACCCCTGAAAAGCAGCAAGGTATCGCTGAAAAGCTTCTCCAGTCAGGAGTAAGCAATTCAAGACGAAAAATCATTGAACAGGCTCTTGAGAATGTCAACAAGCCTGGCTTCAGGATTGAGCCATCTGCTATCGTGCCTCTCATGAAGCCGGTTACCTGGTTTCCGCCAATGTGGGCCTTTGCCTGCGGCGTCGTGTCAACCGGAGAGAATATTGCCGACAACTGGGATATTCTCCTGCGTGGCGTTCTTCTTGCCGGGCCGCTCATGTGCGCCATGTCGCAGACCATGAACGACTACTTTGACCGGGAGGTTGATGCCATCAATGAGCCCGAACGTCCTATTCCTGCAGGAAAAATATCAAAATCGGCCAGTTGGCTGATTACTTTCGCCCTTATCATTACGGGCTTTCTTGTCGCGCTCTCCATTCATCCCTATGTTGTCGTCATTGCCTTTGTCGGAGTGCTCATGTCGCACGCCTATTCCGGCCCGCCAATCCGAGCAAAAAGAAATGGCTGGTTCGGCAACCTTATTGTCGGGCTTGCCTATGAGGGTGTGGCATGGCTGACGGGCAGTTTTGCCATTACCCAGGGTGTTCCTTCTGCGGAAACCATTGCCCTTGCCATCATTTTTTCAATCGGAGCGCATGGCATCATGACGCTGAACGATTTCAAATCCATTGTTGGCGACACGATCCGCAAGGTCGCCTCCATTCCGGTACAGCTTGGAGAGAAAAAGGCAGCTCTCCTTGCAGCCATTATTATGGATGTTGCACAGCTCTCGGCCATCACCATCCTGATTGTCAAAGGTTCCATCACCACAACTGTCATTGCCCTGATACTGCTGCTCGCCCAACTGCCCATGCAAAAGATATTGATAGCAAATCCTAAGGAGAAAGCGGTCTGGTACAATGCCTTCGGTACCCTGCTCTATGTTTTATCCATGATGGTTTGCGCTGTTGGCATCCGACCATGAAACAATACGTTTCGGGTTTTATGAAACTATTGTTATATTCCCTTTCGTTTTTTTAACACAATTTATTGCACCATGTCTAAAGTTTGTTTACTGACCGGTAAAAGACCCATATACGGCAATACGGTATCTCATGCGAACAACCACGTCCGCACCCGTTTTGAGCCAAACCTCCATACCAAAAGAATCTGGATAGAAGAGGAGAAGCGGTTTGTAAAGGTCAAGCTTTCAGCAAAAGCCATGAAAATTATCGCGAAAACAGGTACCGCAACGCTTGCCAAACTGCTGAAATAAAGCACAGGCAAGATCGGTTGCAAAAGATTTTTTAATATCTTGTAAAGGCTCAATCATAAACAGGTTGAGCTTTTTTTTGTCGATGGAAAAAAAGATAACGATATACACTGACGGCGCATGCAGCGGCAATCCGGGCCCTGGCGGCTGGGGTGCGCTGTTGATGTACGGCTCCACGATTCGTGAAATAGCCGGATACTCACCAGCCACGACCAACAACCGCATGGAACTCAGCGCTGCAATAGAGGCGCTCGAAGCGCTCAAGGAGCCTTGCCGTGTCGATTTGTACAGCGACTCAAGCTACCTTGTCAACGCCATCAATGAAGGGTGGCTGAAACGCTGGACCATCAATAACTGGAAAACATCGACAAAAAAAAATGTCGAAAACATCGATCTCTGGAAAAAAATCCTGAAGTTACTTACGTTACATACCATAACGTTCCATAAGGTCAAGGGCCACAGCGACAACCCCTACAACAACCGTTGCGACACTCTGGCTCGCGAGGCCATTAAAAAGAAATCATAACCTGTTGATCTATGCCGCGAAACGCCGTGCCTGAAGCAACACCCCCGAAACGCTCCCTGAAAAAAGGGGCAGGGCTCCTCCTCTCCATGAGCGTTATCAGTACCCTTTGCTTTCTGCTGGTAGTACTCTGGGTTAACTGGTCGAAATCACGCCTTCAGCCCGAACCACTTACTCCTGCGCTTCGCTCGATTGTTGATCGCATTCCCGGAAAATCTGATGCCCTGATCTACATTGGCCTTAAAGATATCCGTGAAAGCAGGCTCTGGGTGGAGGTCATCCCGGATTCACTGAAAAAGGCTCCACTTTTCAAACCACAGGGCCGACTCGACACCCTGATGAGAGCGGCAAAAATCAATCCCTCTCTCGACATCGATACCCTGTTGATCAGCTTCAAGCGCCATGGGTACAAAGAGCAGAACTTTCTTGGAATCGTATGGGGGCCTGTTTCAAAAAAACTTCCGGAATCATTTCTCAGAACCAACAGTACAACGGTTGAAACCATCGGTGGTCACCAATGTTATGCACTTGACAGCACACTGTGGCTCTGTCCAATCGGAACGAAACAAATAGCCCTGACCAACAACAAAAAAATGCTGACGGATTTCCTTGTTCCAACCGGCAGCTTTTATCAGAGGGATTCACTCTCGGTTGCGCTGATCAACAAGGCTCTCTACAAATCGCATCTCTGGTTTGCCCTCCCTTCTGCAGCCTGGACCATCAGGGCCTTGCAAAGCCTCACCTCGACCAACCAGGGGGTAAAAAGCCTCGGCAACCTGAACCGTATCCAGAACCTCGCTCTCTCCGTAAAGTTCAATGATGGAATTGAAGGACAAAGCGAATGGGTCTATACAACACCCCAGGCAGCCTTTTTTGCATCAACGTTCCTCTGGGGCGCAGTCAAGCTTTCTGAACTCTCTGGCACGAGAACCAGCGAACAGACCAGACAACTGCTCAACAAAATCGAGATCCGGCAGAACATGGAATCCATAATCATACACACGAAACTTCCTCTCGAATTTTTTCAGGCTGCCAAACAGAAAGAGTTGCCCTGAAATAAAGCACTCCGCACACTGCCCCCCTCCCCCGAGATTCCCCTCCCGAGGGGGTGTAAATAAAGGCTCGGCATCAAGGCGGAGCGCTGTCACGAAAAAAACAGAGCATCCCGTCTTTCCAGAGCACTCGCAATTGCCCGCCAGCCATCACCATTTTTCCTGGCTGACTACCAAGAAGATCAACCAGCTTCTGAAGCGTCCGGGCGTCAACCACAGCATGCAGATCCCGTAGCGCCCTTTTTAACACCTCCTTCTGCTCAAAAACCGTAAGCTGCTGAAGTGCAAAAACAGAAAGCTTCCCCTCATTGAGGGCAAGCCCCGGCTCCCGTTCACAGAGATTTTCAAAATAGAGTTCCAGAAATTCTGAAAGCTCACCCGCCTGTTCCGACACTCTGCGGAGTGATGGCATCAATTTACCGGCAAAGCGCTCCTCAATAAGCGGAATAACACGGTTCCTGATAAAATTCCGGTCATAATCATTGGCATAATTACTCGTATCCGTTCGGCTGGTAATCCCCTTCTCCTTCAGGTAGGCAACCATATCCGCCTTGTGAAATAACAGCATGGGGCGAATAATTTTACCGTTAAGAGCCCGGATGCCTCTCAGTCCCGGAAGTGAGACCCCTCTGAAAAGATTGAAAAGAATGGTTTCAGCATTATCATTGACATGATGACCGGTAGCGATTTTTGAAAATCCCTTCTGCTCCATCACCTGCCTGAAAAAAGTATATCGCAATATCCGTGCGCTCTCCTCGACCGATCGCTTCCACTCCCCGGCAAAACGCAAGGTGTCAAAATGATCGACAAAACACTCCAGATCAAGTGAGCGGCAATGATCGAGCACAAAAGACTCGTCGCCGTCACTTTCGGCGCCACGAAGCTGAAAATTACAGTGAGCCACCGCAAGCTCAGCACGCAGAAGAGGTCTTACCGCACAGAAAAGTGAGAGCATGGCCATGGAATCCGGCCCCCCGGAAACCGCAACAAGAACCCTGTCACCCTCTTCGACCAGCCGCCTTGTTCTGAGTTGTTCAAGAAATTTTTTTTCTAAACGATTCACCTCTTCACCGCCCCTGAATTGCAAAAAAAACGGAAAAAACTCTCCACCATTACCTCAGGTTCAAGATAAATAATTATCATAAGGGAGCTTATCAAAAAAAAACGACAAGAGCCCCAAAAAAGATGTTTACTTCCTATGGCTACAGCACCATGATCAAGGTGTTTCTTCTCTGCCTGGCTATCAGCGCGGCTGCACTGATTTTTCCCCTCTGGGCACAAATACCGATACACCTTACAACAGGCCTCGCACTCCTTTTCACCCTCTATTTTTTTCGTGACCCTAAACGGGTTGCGCCCGACGAAAAGCGAATTATCCTTGCACCCGCCGACGGGAAAATCCTTCTCGTCCAGAAGCAAAACGGAAACATTGCCGGAAAAACCTCAACGCTGGTCAGTATTTTTATGTCGCCCCTCAATGTCCACGTCAACCGCGTACCACTCAGCGGAAAGGTAACCCGCCTGCACTACCGCCCCGGTCAGTTCCTGATGGCCTTTGACAATCGGAGCATGGAGAGCAATGAAAAAATGGAAATCGGCATAAACAACGGTGAAATTGAGGTACAGTTCAGCCAGGTATCCGGTTTTCTGGCCAGAAGAATTGTCTGTCAACTGCAAAAGGGAGAGAACGTCAAACTCGGCAACAGGTTCGGCATGATCAAGTTCGGCTCAAGGGTCGATCTCATCCTGCCCCCTTCAGCAACCGTACTGCTTCAGCCAGGTCAGAGAACCCGTGCCGGCGAAACCATCCTTGCCCGCTATTGAGCCAGGCAACACAACAACCAGCCTTCCTCTGAAAAGAGTTGGTTTAGGAGAGCATATTGATTATATAATTGACAAGAAATACTCATTTCAGCAATAAAAATGCCATGGAGGAATCCCGATGTTTGGATTAGGTGGACAGGAACTGATTCTCATTCTGCTGATCATTCTGCTGTTGTTCGGCGCAAAAAAACTTCCGGAACTTGCAAGAGGGCTGGGAAAAGGGATGAAGGAGTTCAAAAAAGCACAGACTGAGATAGAAGAGGAGTTTAACTCAGTCGTTGATGAAAAGCCGAAAAAGGAAAAAACAGCCTCGTCAACGCAAAGCTAACATGTGCGATAACCGGCCATGCTTGTCAGCCTCTATATCAGAAATTTCGCACTGATCCAGGAGCTAACGGTTTCATTCAACCCTGGACTGACCATTATAACCGGAGAGACCGGCGCTGGCAAATCTATTCTTGTCGGAGCGCTGAGTCTTGTTCTTGGTGAGCGTTCAAGCAGTGATCTGGTGCGATCAGGCACCAGCAAAGCCGTAATTGAAGCGATACTCAACGACGTTCATTCTGAAAAGATTGAGAGGCTGTTGCATGATGCGAACATTGAAACGGCACAGGAGCTTATTCTCCGAAGGGAGCTCTCCTCAACTGGTCAATCCCGCTGCTTCATCAACGACACACCCTGCACGGCGGCCATCCTGAAACAGACCGGCGAGATGCTGATTGATCTGCACGGCCAGCATGACCACCAGTTGCTGCTTCATGCCGACACGCACGAGAGCCTGCTTGACGACTTCGCCAAAACAGCACAGGAGGTCACCGCCTACAAAGAGGCTCGTTCAGCGCTTCAGGAGATGCAGCGAGGGCTCGAAACCCTGAAAAAAGAGGCGGCAGAAATCCGCGAAAAGAGGGAGATCGTTACGTTTCAGCTCAACGAGCTCAACGCGCTTGACCTGAAAAGCGGTGAGGAGGAGAGCATTGAAACCGAAATAACGCTCCTTGAAAATGCTGAAACCCTGTTCACGCTCAGCGCATCCCTGAGTGAGCTGCTCTACGACAGCGAACACTCCCTCTATTCTGCCATAAGCGAAGCGTTGCATCTCCTCGAAAAACTTGCAACCATCGACAGGCGCTTCGACATCCATCTTGAAGAGAGTCGCAGTGCACAAAGCATAGTCGATGAACTCGCCCGTTTCACCCGCAGCTATACCGCAAACATTGATTTTAATCCCGTCAGGCTCGAATCGTTACGGGAACGCCAGCTCCAGCTCCAGCGCATCGGGAAAAAATATGGCCGCTCCCTCTCCGGACTGATTGAGTTGAAAAATGAGCTTGAAGCAAAGAGCGCCCTCGAAGAGAACCTTGAAGAGGAAGTTGATCGTATCCGCCAGCAGATAGCCCGGCAGAAAGCTGAACTGTCGCGGTACGCCGACACCCTTTGCCGCAAACGGCAGGATGCCGCCCATCGGCTTGAACTCCTTATCCAGAAACAGTTGGCGGAACTCGGCATACCACACGCCACCTTCGTTGTCAGCATGAGGCACGAAGAAAATCGTGAGGGAGAAATCACCGTCGATGGGAAGTGCTATACCGCATTTGCGGGCGGTTACGACCAGATTGAGTTCCTGATTTCAGCCAACCCCGGTGAAAAGCCAAAACCGCTTGTCAAAGTGGCCTCCGGCGGAGAAATTTCACGGGTCATGCTTGCCCTGAAGAGCGCCCTGGCTGAGTCGGCCGAGCTGCCAATCCTTATCTTTGATGAAATCGATACCGGCATCAGTGGCAGAATCGCCGAAGCGGTCGGAAGAAGCCTGAAAAACCTCTCACGCCTGCACCAGATCATCGCCATCACCCACCTGCCACAGATTGCCGCAATGGCCGACCTGCACCTCAGTGTGCAAAAATCCGTCCAGCAGGAGAGAACCATAACGGAAGTGACCGTTCTTGACCATGAGAGCCGCCTGCAGGCCATTGCCGCGCTCATCAGCGGCAAAAACATCTCCCCCTCGTCACTTACACTTGCAGCAGAACTGGTTGAGAGGGCTGCTCGCTGAACTTCACAAACCCCTCTTTTTACAAATAACTATCGTAATCCTGCGGCGCTGCTTTTCCACCTCTTTCTGCAGTTTTTTCATTCCGAACGGGTTCCTTGTAATGAGCTGAAATGACCTCATTGATCTCCCTGCTAAGCTGGGCTATTTTGACCGGTTTTTTCAGAAGTCTGCTGATACCGTAGCGGGCCAGAGAGGCATTGTTTTCGATCTCCTTGCCATAACCGGTCATAAGGATAACCGGCAGATCCTCCCGTATTTCATGCAATGCCGAGACGAGCTCGATACCGTTCATCTCCGGCATCGTGAGATCGGTTATGACAAGGTCGAACGCAGCGGGCTCTTGGCGGAAAACTTCAAGAGCCTTAAGGGGAGAACTGAAAACCTTTACCCTGAACCCAAGTTGCGTGAGCAAGGCTGACATCATTTTCAGGGTGCTCACTTCATCGTCTATGAAGAGCAGTTGGCAAGAGCCCTGAATCGGGATTTCTTCACGCTCACATTTTTTTTGCTGTTCTTCGATAACCGGCAGGAAAATGCTGAATGAGCTTCCATTCCCCTTCCGGCTTTGAACAGTTATTTCGCCTCCAAAGCTCTTGATGATGCCATGAACCACCGAAAGTCCGAGCCCGGTACCCTTGTTAACCGATTTCGTCGTAAAAAAAGGCTCGAAAATACGTTCCATGGTTGCATCATCCATACCACAGCCGGTATCGGAAACGGTCAGGTTCACAAACCGCCCCGGCCCGATTTTTGGCAGTTCTTTCCCCAATTCACCCTCAAGAGTGATCTCCTTAAGCTCGATACTCAGATCCCCGCCATTTCCCTCCATTGCCTGGAATGCGTTGGTACAGAGGTTAACGACAACCTGGTGGATTTTGGAGGGATCGGCAAGAATGTTCCTGCACTCCCTCTCAATGTTCTGGCTGATGCTGATCGTTGCAGGGATGGAGGGACGCAGCAATTTCAGCGCTTCCTGAAGTATGGACTGGACAGAAACAACCGAAGGGGTACTTTCCTGGGCCCTGCTGAAGGTGAGAATCTGTGAAACGAGGTTCTGGGCACGGTCTGCCGCGTTGACAATTTCGGAAAAATAGTCATGCTGAGGAGCATCACCCGAAAGGGTAAGCAATCCCATTTCAGCATAGCCCATGATGGGGGTGAGAATATTGTTGAAATCGTGTGCGATACCTCCGGCCAGTGTTCCTATGGTTTCAAGCCGCTGGGTCTTGCGCATGCGGCTTTCAAATTCATTCTGACTGTTCAGTGCATTGACCCGCTCGGTAATGTCAAAAAGGATGCCGTCAATAAAAGAAAACTGGCCCTCTTCGGAAAAGGTCGAGGTTTTCCGGTCTTCGATCCACTTGACTGAACCATTTTCATCCATGACCCGATAGACGATGATCAGGGAATTTTTTTTACTCATGAGCTCTCTGTTGGACTGCTCAACTTTTTCGCGGTCATCGGGATGAATGGGGCTCATTGCTTCATAATTCTTTCCATTCATTTGAGGGAAAAGTCCGTTTGCAACAGAATGGATCGAACCGCTGAAATACTTGATGCTCCCGTCACCGGAGAGTCGGTAAACGACACCAGGAATATTATCGATAATGGAGCTTAACTCTTCACGCAACCTCGACTGCAGGGTATATGCCGCAAGCGCCGCCTCGTTTTTTTTCATTTCCGTAAGGTCTACAACAACCCCTCGCCCGCCAGTGATCACACCTCCTGTGAACACCGGTGCACCGTAAAGCATCGCCTGAAATTCAGTTCCATCCTTCCTGAGCCCGGTCATCTCGACACTTACCCTTTTACCTTCAAGGGTGATGGCGTGCAGCACACTTTTCAAATAGCTCAAATCAGAGGGGTTAACCAGGGTGTATACCGAATTGTTCTGCATTTCCCCCGCATCATATCCGAAAAAGAGCAACCCTTGCCTGTTGCAGTAGGTGATCACGCCATCCAGGTCAGCCTCAATAGCCGGAAGAGGAAGAAATTCTATGAGCTCTCTGAACCTTCTTTCACTTTCCTTGACGGTCGATTCATGTTTTATGCGCTCAGTAATATCCCTCGAAATGCCGAAAATCACAGGTTGGTCGTCCCAGCTCCCATGGGTCGCAATCGTTTCCACAGGGATCAGGGAAGCTGTTTTCGTCATAAGGGGAACAAGACAGACATGTTCAGTGCCGGCAAGCATTCCTTCGATATTTCTTCTGGCCTCTTCCCGCTGTGCCGGAGGATGAAAGTCAAGCACATGCATTCGATATGCCTCTTCCTGTGTATAGCCGAGGCGGGAGAGCACGGCAGAGTTCGTGTGTTTGACCATCTCATCAGCTCCGACGATGAAAAGCATGTCGTCGATCGTGTTGAATAGTGCATCCAGGTTCCTGTTCGCTGCGTTGATCTTTTCCTCATGTTTTGCCTGAATAATAGCTGCGCCAATCCGGGAAGCCACAGTCTCAAGCGCCTTGCGTGAAAATTCCGGTACCTGGTTAAGCGAATGGGATGCAACATTCAGACATGCTACAACAACATTCTTGCTCATGACTGGAACAACCGCGATTGCTTTCAGATCGTCATCCAGACTTGGTAGATCGGTAGTGAGTTCGATTTCCGTATAACGACTGTAGAGTGGTATACCCTGGAAGACGATGTGCTGCTGGGTGCAATCTCCGCTGTAATGATTTGTTTTACTGACAAACGATTCCGAAAGCCCTTCAGAATAGACAAGACTCAGGCTTTTATCGGCTTCGTTTACGAGGTAGATCCCTCCACAATCCATGCCTGAAATTTCAAGCGCACTCTGCAGACAAATTTTCAAAGTCTCCTCGAATGAGGCCGATGCGCTCAATTTCAGGGCAAGATCGAGTTCACACTGGATCATGCGTTCAGCTTGCTTCCTCTGAAGGGCGTTGGCGATGATTCCTCCAGCGAGCTTAAGCACCGAAACGGTTTCCTGTGGCCAGTGGCGCTCTTGGGTAACCGCATCGAAACCGATATAGCCAAACGGAAGATTACCGGACGCGAGGGGAATGATGATGAGCGATCGGATATCCTGCTGTTCGAGGATCTCCATTTCCGCCGCAGCTTCCTCCGGCAGCTCCGATACTCTCGGTACGATAATTGCCTCATTCATGTTGATCTTTTCAGTCAGCCATGCAAACAGATCGGTTGGCAGATGCTGCAGGATCTGGATCTGCGGCTCGATACCCTCGGCGCACCACTCATGGGTATTGTCCATCAAGCGATGGTTGTCGTAGTACTCAAAGATATAACTCCGGTCTGCCTGTACGAACTTTCCGATATTTTCGAGGGCAAGATTGACCATCTCGTCGATCCTGTGGGCAGGAAGGTTGATAAACTGGTTGGCCAGGGTGGCAACGAGACGCTCGAACCTTCGATTGTATGAGAGGGATGGCTCAATGCCACCATGAGAAGCCGCATCAAGGATAAATGAGTCGTAATGGGAGACCGCACCGTTTTCATCGCGATGGATGAACCTGAAATCATAGACCTCGATTTCGGAACCATCTTTCCCCTGCAGCCGATACTCCATCTCGAACGATTCCCGGCTGTTGTCTGCGGCGAACGCTTCAACTTCCCCCAAAACCCGTGTTCTGTCGTCCGGATGAATAAGCTCTGTGTAGCCGACAACATTGCCAATCAACTCGGCTGGCAGGTAACCAGGCAATATTCCAAAATTCTTCGTTACATCGACTATAGGCCAACCGGGACTGTTTTTCAGGCGAAATACCGAAACCGGCCCCCCCATGAACATATTTCGTTCCTTGAGAAGCCTTTCCTCGGCATGCTTTCTCTTGGTTATATCCTGATGGGTACCTACCATTCGAACCGGATTTCCCGTCCGGTCACGCTCGAAAACAATACCCCTGTCGAGCACCCATACCCAATCACCATTCTTATGCCGCATTCTGAGTTCGATTTCATAGAAATCAGACTCCCCGCTGAAATGCCTCTCGAGCAAGAGTGTTGAGCGCTTCAGATCGTCAGGGTCACAAAACTTCATCCATGTTTCAATCGTGACCGGTTCGAGTTCCTCTTTCGTATAACCTGCGATTTCCGCCCAGCGGTTGTTTATGGCAACTGCTCCCGAACTGATATCCCAGTCCCAGGAACCAGCATTGGTACCGGCAATGACCAGCCCCAGCGTTTCAACCTGTTTTTCATATTCAGCCAGCTTCGCATCTTTTTCCTCCAGCAAAGCCTTCATCTGCAGATATTCCTCTTCCTGTTCTCGCACGTGTTCCACCATCATATCCATAAATCGATTATTGATGCCCGGTTCTCTTTAATACGCTTAAGTAAGTATAAATTCATTCAAGTTATGCACGAAAAAATAACAACCCCAAAATAATCACATTAAACGTTGAACCGTATTTTTCAACACCAGGTGAGTCGTAACCTCTGCCGGGATTAAAGGAGAAAAGCTGTTTGGGTGACTTGGGTTATGGTACGGAAGAGAACTGGATGTGTGGGCATTTGGGACAAGTTGCTGCTGATTTAGCCTGCGCTTGCTGACAATTAAGGGGTTTTGCGATAAATTCCGTTTTACAAATTACCTTTCTCTGTATATTCCTGATCTTCCTGACAAAAAAAACAGAGGAACATAAAAGAGAGTTTTCAGTTGAATTTGTAAAGTTTAGAGAAAATAGTATGTCCACACGATACCTTTCAGGATCTGCCGTTGCGCTGGTAACCCCGTTCAAAAAGGATATGACGGTTGATACCGATGCATTAAGGAGACTGGTACAGTTTCAGATCGCAGCAGGAACCGATATCATCATCCCCTGCGGCACGACGGGTGAGTCGCCAACTCTTTCCGAAGATGAACAGTTTGACATTATCCGCATTGTAAAGGATGAGGTGGACGGGAAAGCCCTGGTGGCAGCAGGCGCTGGCACGAACTCTACCCCACACGCCGTAGCCCTTGCAAAGAACGCGGTAAAAGCGGGTGCATCACTCCTTCTTTCCGTGGCTCCGTATTACAACAAGCCTTCGCAGGAGGGAATCTATCAGCATTACCGCCATATTGCCGAGGCCGTCACGGTGCCAATTATCATCTACAATGTTCCGGGAAGAACAGGATGCAATGTTGCGGCTTCAACCATTCTGCGGCTTGCAAGAGATTTTGAAAATATTGCGGCTGTCAAAGAGGCTACCGAGAATATGAGCCAGATTTCGGAACTTCTTGAGGAGCGTCCAGACCATTTTTCTGTACTCACCGGTGAGGATTCGTTGATTCTGCCCTTTATGGCCATGGGTGGGGATGGGGTAATCTCGGTTGCGGCAAACCAGATTCCCTCACAGATCAAGCAACTGGTCGAAGCTGCCAGGCTGGGCGATCTTGAGGAGGCACGGAGGATAAACCGCCGTTATCGCAAGTTGTTGAAACTTAATTTTATTGAGAGCAATCCTGTACCCGTCAAATACGCCCTGTCACGAATGGGGATGATTGAGGAGAACTATCGGCTGCCCCTGGTACCACTATCAGCAGAGAACAAGCTGCTTATCGACCAGGAACTGGAGTCACTGGGACTCATATAACAACACCAACTTCAAGCTTTTCAGCTACCGACAACTCGGTAGCTGAAAAGCTTATAAGTCCCCTGAGTCCCATACCCTCCTATATTCCAGTAATCCCCTCAAGCTTGTCAACAAAACTATCAAGCTCCGCTTTTGTCCTTTTCTCCGTAACAGCAACAAGCAATCCAGTTTCTCCGTGAACAGCAAGGTCGTGGCCTGCAAAGAGCTTGTGCTCAAGCATCCGTTCAATTACTGCGGCTGCAGGAATTGGTGTTTCAACAACAAACTCCCGGAAAAATGGCGCCTTGTATTTCAGGGAAAATCCAGGAATCGCAGCTATTTTTCCTGCCAGATAGTGGGCCTTCTGTGCTGATTGTGTGGCAACCTGCTGCAACCCCTCTTTTCCAAGCAGTGAAAGATAGATGGCCGCCTGAAGGGCATTGAGCGCCTGGTTGCTGCAGATGTTTGACGTGGCCTTTTCACGCCGGATGTGCTGCTCGCGGGTCTGAAGGGTAAGAATAAAGCCATCTTCTCCATCCCTGTCTTTGGTCATACCGACCAGACGACCGGGAATTTTGCGGACAAGTTGCTGCTTCACGGTAAAAATGCCAAGGTATGGGCCTCCAAAACTCTGAGGCGTACCAAGGGGCTGGCCCTCACCGACGGCAATATCTGCCCCGTAACTTCCGGGAGCTGCAAGCATGCCAAGTGAAAGCGGATCGGCGGAGACAACAAAAAGCGCCCCGTTTTCATGGGCAATGGCCCCGATCGCTTCAACATCTTCAAGAGAGCCATAAAAGTTGGGCTGCTGCACAACCACGGCAGCAACCGAGGCACCGACAAGCTCTTTCAGTGCATCAATGCTGCCAACACCCTCTTCAAGAGTGTTCTGTATAACTGCATGGTGACCGGCTGCTTCAAGATAGGTTTTCAGAACAGAGCTGTTGTACGGGTGCAGCTTACCAGCCACAACAACCTTGCTGCGACCCGTAACGTTCATGGCCATCAAGACTGCTTCAGCCAAGGCCGTCGCCCCGTCATACATGGAGGCATTGGCAACATCCATCTCATAGAGACGGCAGACAAGGCTCTGGTATTCGTAAATTGCCTGCAGGGTGCCTTGGGAGACCTCAGCCTGGTATGGCGTATATGCCGTATAAAACTCGCTGCGGGAGGTAATGGTCTTGATGGCTGCGGGGATGAAGTGATCATAAGCCCCTCCTCCAAGGAAACTGACATAATCAGCCGTACTCTTGTTAGCAGAAGCAAGGCCCTCCAGCAGTTTTCGAACCTGGGGTTCATCTGAAGCCGGAAAAAGATCGAGAGCTCTCTTCAGTCGTATCTCTTCAGGAATAGCAACAAGCAGATCATCAAAGGAGCTGACCCCGATTGCCTTGAGCATCTCATCCCTTTCGCTGGCAGTATTGACAATAAATGGCATTGGTTACTCCCCTGTGAGCTGACGGTAAGCCTCAGCATCAAGCAGTGCATGAACTGCTTCCGGACTGGCAACCTTCATCTTGACCAGCCAGCCATCGTTGTATGGATCCTGATTGACAATTTCAGCGCTGTCAAGCAGAGCATTCAGCTCAAGCAGTTCACCGGCAACCGGAGCAAAAAGATCGGCAACGGTTTTTACCGCCTCGACTGTACCAAAGACCTCATGCTGTTTCAGCACTGTTCCGGCAGATTTCAATTCAACAAAAACAATATCCCCAAGTTCGTGCTGGGCAAAGTCAGTAATGCCGACCAGTGCGGTGCTGCCATCTTCGAGCAGTTTAATCCATTCATGGTCTTTGGTATAACGGAGATCTTCGGGAATAGTCATGGCGAGGAGAAAAAGTATGTTGATGGAGTGTCCAACCCAAAATAAGGGTTCGTCTTTGTGCAAGACAAGGTAATATTTTTTTGCAATCCCGTCAAATCAGCCGGTTAAAAGCGGTTCGCTCATGCAAGCCGCTGCCTCATGGCTTCGTAAAGCAGCACACCGGCCGTCACACTGACATTCAGGGATTCAACGCAGCCTGCCATGGGAATGCGGACAACATGATCGCAGAATTGCAGCGCTTCAGGTGCAATACCGCTCCCTTCCATACCAAGCACAATGGCTGTCGATTTTTTCATGTCGGCATCGGTATAATTGAGTTCTGCTTCCATATCAGCCGCAAGAACCTGAACATTGCATTGATGCAGAAGTTCAAGGGCACGCACAAGGCTTTTTACCTTGCAAATTCTCATATGAGAGAGCGCTCCGGCTGAGGCCTTGTGAACGACAGCATTAACAGGAGAGCCCTTTCCTTCAACAAGCACAACTGCATCGGCAGCCACAGCTTCAGCAGTTCTTATTATGGCTCCGATGTTGTGGGGATCATCAAGCCCCTGCAGTACCACAAGAAGCGGGAAGGTATTGCGGGGAGTTGCCAGCACCTCTTCAAGCGAGTAGTAGGTGACCGAACTGATAAGAGCACAAACTCCCTGGTGCTTTGTTGTGCCGGCAATAAGGGAAAGTTTTTCAAGCCGGGCTTTGCCGCTCACCAGCTTCAGCCGCCTTGCGGTAATAACAATTTCCTTCAGTTTTGGATGAGAGGTGTTAAACTGAAAATAGATCTTCTCAATACTTTCGGGCTTTTGCTGGAGAAGCTCAAGTACGGCATTCCTGCCATAGACAATGTTTTCGGAATGTTCCGCGTCCATAACACCTCATTTACTCTATAATTAAAAAAATAGCAAAGAACCGTGCAAACTTGTTCGGGGGATTGTTCCCCATCCGCCGGATTCACCATAAAACAAACAGAAATCTAATTAAATTTATCAAATTCATTTTTTTTTATATCTTTCTTTCCACCCAGAAGTGGGTTTTTTCTCTGTTTTTCTTGTCTTACGATTATAACGCTTGCAGTTCCTTCTCACTTTCCATATCGGTGATCTGCACATACCCTTATCAATACAAATTTCAAGTGACTGACAGTATGAGCCGGACTTATAAAACAATGGAGGGAAATGAAGCTTTGGCTCATATCTCTTTCCGCACCAGTGAAGTTATCTGTATCTATCCGATCACTCCAGCATCACCGATGGGGGAATATTCGGAGGCATGGGCAAGCGAAGGAAAAACCAACATCTGGGGAACTGTCCCCAAAATTGACGAGTTACAGAGTGAAGCTGGCGCTGCGGCAGCGGTTCACGGCTCCCTGCAGACCGGTGCGCTAACAACCACCTTTACTGCGTCACAGGGGCTCCTGCTGATGATTCCCAACATGTATAAAATAGCCGGTGAGCTCTCCTCGTGCGTCATTCACGTCTCGGCACGTTCGCTGGCCGCGCAGGCTCTCTCGATCTTTGGAGACCATGGCGACGTCATGTCAATTCGCGGAACAGGCTTTGCCATGCTTGCATCAGCTTCCGTTCAGGAGGTCATGGATATGGCGCTCATTACGGCTGCTGCAACCCTTGAATCAAGAATTCCATTCCTTCATTTCTTTGACGGATTCAGAACCTCTCATGAAATCTCAAAAATAGAGATCATTGCCGATGATATCATTAAAGAGATGATCAATGATGATCTCGTCATAGCACACAGAAACCGCCGCATGAGCCCTGATGCACCAATTATCAGGGGCACATCCCAGAATCCCGATGTCTATTTTCAGGGCAGAGAGACGGTCAACAGCTATTACAATGCGTGCGCCGAAATCACTGAAAAAGCGATGGCGAAATTCGGAGAGCTCACTGGTCGCCACTATAACCTCTATGAATACTACGGTGCAACTGATGCTGAACGCGTCATTGTCCTGATGGGTTCCGGAGTCGAAACCGCCAGGGAAACCGCTGAATATCTCAACAATCAGGGTGAAAAAGTCGGTGTCATCCACGCCCGTCTCTTCCGTCCCTTCGATATCGAACGTTTCATCAAGGCGTTTCCTGCCACGGTCAAGTCAATTTCTGTACTGGATCGGGTCAAGGAACCCGGAAGCGCTGGAGAGCCACTCTATCTTGACACCGTCAATGCACTGCTTGAAGGAGTACAGAATGGATTGATGAAAACCATTCCAGCCATTACCGGTGGTCGATATGGTCTCTCATCAAAGGAATTTACACCCGCAATGGTCAAGGCTGTCTTCGACAACATGGCTTCTGCAAAACCGAAAAACCACTTCACGGTCGGTATCAACGATGATGTAACTCATACCAGTCTTGATTATGACCGGAGCTTCCTGATCGAGCCTGACGAGATGTTCCGGGCGCTCTTCTACGGCCTTGGGTCAGATGGTACCGTCGGCGCGAATAAAAACAGCATTAAAATTATTGGTGAAAATACCGGGAACTATGCCCAGGGCTATTTCGTCTATGATTCAAAGAAAGCAGGTTCAATTACGACATCACATCTTCGCTTTGGCCCCAGGGAGATTCGTTCAACCTACCTGATCACCGAGGCCCAGTTCATTGGCTGTCACCACTGGATTTTCCTTGAAATGATTGACGTGGTCAAAAATCTCAAGAAAAATGGCACCCTGCTTCTGAATACCCACTACTCGGCCGAAGAGTTGTGGGAAAAGTTGCCGAAAATCGTTCAGGAACAACTGATCCGCAAAGAGGCAAAACTCTTTACCATTGATGCCTATAAAGTTGCACACGCAAGCGGGATGGGCCAGCGCATCAACACCATCATGCAGGCCTGCTTTTTTGCAATATCGGGTGTTCTGCCCCGCGAAGAGGCAATCGAGCAGATCAAGAATTCTATCAGAACAACCTATGGCAAAAAGGGTGACGATGTTGTCAACCAGAATATAAAGGCTGTTGATGAAACGCTCTCGAACCTGCATCAGGTTACCATTGGCTCCGTTGCCAACAGTACAAAAGAGCTTCGTCAGCCCATTGTCGGAGAGGCGCCTGATTTTGTCTGTAATGTTCTGGCGAAAATCATTACCGGCGAGGGTGACGACATTGCTGTCAGCGAGCTGCCTGTGGATGGCACCTACCCGACCGGAACTTCAAAATTTGAGAAACGCAACCTTGCCGATGAAATTCCTGTCTGGGAATCCGACATCTGTATTCAGTGCGCAAAATGTGCTATTGTATGTCCCCATGCTGCAATCCGCGCCAAGGTCTACGATCCGAAGTATCTCGATAATGCACCACGTACCTTTAAATCCACTGAAGCAAAGGGCGCGAACTGGGAAGGGATGAAATATACCATCCAGATCGCCCCGGAAGACTGTACGGGATGCGAAATCTGCATCCATGTCTGTCCTGGAAGGGATAAAAACAACCCTGGAAGAAAAGCGCTCAACATGCATGAGCAATCCTCACTTCGTGAAACCGAGGTTGACAACTGGAACTACTACCTTAATATTCCTGAATATGACAGGAACAAGATCAACACCCGACTGGTCAAGGAACAGCAACTTCAGGAGCCACTCTTCGAATTTTCAGGAGCCTGCTCTGGTTGCGGTGAGACCCCCTACGTCAAGCTGATGACCCAATTATTCGGTGACCGTCTGGTGGTTGGCAATGCAACAGGATGTTCATCAATTTACGGTGGAAACCTCCCCACTACCCCCTATACCAAAAATTCGGACGGTCGTGGCCCGACATGGTCCAACTCGCTCTTTGAAGATACCGCTGAATTTTCACTTGGTTTCAGGATCTCCATCGACAAGCAGCGGGAATATGCTCGTGAGCTTCTGCAGCGCCTCGCTTCACAAATTGGTGATACGCTGACGACAGAACTTCTTGAGGCCAGTGAAATCAATGAGCCTGAAATTTTTGAACAGAGAAAACGGGTTGCAATCCTCAAGGATAAACTCCGTCAGATGGATTCGTCTGATGCAAAGAACCTGCTCTCGGTAGCCGATATGCTTGTCAAAAAGAGTGTCTGGGCCGTCGGCGGCGATGGATGGGCCTATGATATTGGCTATGGCGGCGTAGATCACATAACGGCTGGTGACAAAAATGTCAACCTTCTGGTGCTTGATACCGAAGTCTACTCAAACACGGGAGGACAGGCGTCAAAAGCAACACCGAAGGCTGCGGTAGCGAAATTTGCAACCGCAGGAAGGGCGGTAACGAAAAAAGATCTTGGCCTGATTTCGATGAGTTACGGAAATGCCTATGTTGCATCAGTGGCCCTTGGAGCCAGGGATGAACAGACGCTGAAAGCGTTCATTGAAGCCGAAGCCTACAACGGGCCTTCAATCATAATCGCCTATTCGCACTGTATCGCCCACGGTATCAACATGTCTACCGCTCTTGAGAATCAGAAAGCTGCGGTTGATTCCGGCCACTGGATACTCTACCGCTACAATCCGGAACGTTTGCTTGAAGGAAAAAATCCGCTGATACTTGATTCGAAGAAGCCAAAGATACCGGTTGCCCAATTCCTTGATATGGAAAACCGCTTCCGGATGCTCAAAAAGAGCAATCCGGTACTTGCCAAAGAGTACTACGCAGCAATCCAGAAAGAGGTAGATGCTCGCTGGGCCCATTACGAATATCTTGCAGCACGCCCCTTTGATGAGCTTAAATAACAAGCTCCTGCCCTGAAATCAAGAGAAATGAAAAACGACGGTTCCATACCGTCGTTTTTCATTTCTGCTTATACCACAAACCCATTCCTGCGCTCAAAACGCACTCCCGGATCGGATAACACTACCTGGCTTTCAGGCGTGCAGCCTTTTTCTTCAGCTCAAGGGCTTTGTCAAGGTTTCCAAGTTTCTCATAAACCTGACTGAGATGATCTGCTATTTCAGCCTCAAGAGGATCCAGCCCAACTGCTTTTTCCAGAATCTCCCTTGCACGTTCATACTCTTCCAACCTGAACAGCACCCAGCCAAGCGTATCGTGATAACCAGCATTGGCCGGTTCAGCCTCAACCACCTTCAAAGCAAGCTCTTTGGCCCTCGGCAGCTCTCTTCCCGCCACAGCGAGAATATAAGCGAGGTTATTCATCATAAGAAGGTTATCAGGCTCCCGTTCAAGAATGCTCTTGTAGAGAAGAATACTTTTATCAGTAAAACCAAGAGTGTCATAGCAAAAGGCGAGCGTGCCAGATGCCTGGAGGTAGAGAGCTTTCTCCTTTTGCGCACCTTTCGTCAACAACACCTTTTCAAGCAAGAGTGCTGCCTTTTTGATCTTTCCTGTCTGAAAGAGCAGTTCACCCTCCTGTACCTGAAGCCTGAAAGTCAGAACAGGAAACCTTTTTTTAGCCTTGTAGAGTATCTCCCCTGCCTGCCGATACTCTTTCCTCATGAGATGGAGAGCAACAAGCTCCTCCAATATTTCGATACTGCCAGGCTCAAGAAGAAGAGCCTTCCTGTAATCGATCACCGCAGCCGCCACATCCCGCTTTTGTAACCGAGCCATGCCACGAAGCGCATAAATCTGACCATTGCCGGGATGGCGTCGGTTCATTTCGCCAATCATGACGAACGCAGGATCAACAAAGGAACTCTCTCTTGACGCACGGACAAGAAAAAGTTTCGCAAGCTCTATCTTTTTCTGAAGATTTACGTTATTGGTATTGTAAAACCGGTTGAGATCTTCAAGGAAAGCGGTATGGTTTGCGGACTGGACAGAGACCTCGAACAACGCCAGCCATGCCGAAACGGAACCGGGATTCGACTTGAGAAGCTCCCTGAATGTCCTGGAGGCAAGGCCATACTGACGGGTCTGCAGATAAAGCTCCCCAAGGGTAAGATGCAACTTCTCTTTGCTGTCGCTTTGCCCAATAAGCTCCTTCACGGTAGCTATCGCTTCCTGGTAGTGTGTGAGCTTTATTTCCACAAAGAGCATTTGCACCAGAGCATCCTCATTCTTTGGATCCCGTGCCAAAATTTCCTGAAAAACAGCGAGGGATTTTTCAGGTTGATCGACTGCAAGATACTCCAGAGCAAGGCTTGTAAGTGGTTCCGTGCTGCCCGGATCAAGAACGGCGAGTTGCCGATAGAGTTCGGCTGCGCGACCGTAATCATGCATCTGATGAGAGAGAAAGGCAAGAAAAGCTGTATAGTACTTGTTGCGAGGATTGAGCAAAACACTTTTTTCACTGTACAGACGGGCAGAATCGGGAACTCCAAGAGCGACCCATGCTTTCGAGAGTGCATAATGGATCGCAGCATTTGAGGGTTGATCGTGAAGCAGCTTCCGGTAACGCTCGACTGCCTCACGATAGTCCCCTTTTGCACTTTTCAGTGACGCAGCAACGAACTCTCTTTTTGAAGCTTCAACAACAGAATCCGGCACGGTACTGCCAGAAAGCACAGGTTTGGAGGATGCACAGCCCGAAAAGAGAAGAACAGAGGAAATTGCCGCCATATGCAGAAAAGAGCTGACGCTCACCCGGAGAGGTCGGGCTACCAATAACTCAGGAAGTCGGCTGCGCATCAAACAAAGAAATTTCATCTCTTTCAGAAGCAGTTGAAAAACGGATAAGCGCCTGCCGGGTAGCAACCCGGCCTCGTGTTGTTCTTGTCAGATAACCTGCCTGGATAAGATAGGGCTCATAAACCTCTTCGATAGTATCCTGCTCCTCCCCTACCGAGACCGCAAGAGAAGCTATACCAACCGGTCCTCCATTAAATTTATTGACAATGGTCTCCATGATTTTTTTATCCATATCATCAAGACCCTCCTCATCAATTTCAAGACAGTCAAGAGTCTTCATGGCTATAGAGCGGCTTATAAACGATTCGCCATCCACCTGTGCAAAATCACGTGCACGGCGGAGCAACCGATTGGCTATACGGGGAGTGCCCCGTGAACGTCCGGCAATTTCTGATGCGGCTTCAGCATCAATGCCAATACCAAGAATGGTCGAAGCTCTTCTGATAATTCCTTCCAGAAGTTCCGGAGCATAGTAGTCGAAACGGCTGTTAATACCAAATCGTGCCCTGAGGGGCGAGGTCAGAAGACCGGAACGTGTCGTGGCTCCAACAAGGGTAAAGGGCTCAATACGTAACTGTACCGCCCTTGCAGAGGGTCCACTGTCGAGCATGATATCAATGCGAAAATCTTCCATTGCTGAGTACAGATACTCCTCAACCGTCGGTGGCATCCGATGAATTTCATCAATAAAGAGCACATCCCCCTTCTGCAGCCCGGTCAGTAGCCCCGCAAGATTTCCCGCCTTGTCGAGCAGAGGACCCGACGTTGACTTGATGCTGCTCCCCATTTCAGAAGCAATAATGTAAGCAAGCGTCGTTTTGCCAAGCCCTGGAGGGCCAGACAACAAAACATGGTCCAACGCTTCGCCCCGCATTTTTGCCGCAGAAATAAAAACTCTCAAATTATCGGTAAGCCGTTGCTGACCAGCAAAAGCATCCATACGGAGTGGACGTATCTGCTCCTCAATCCGTGTTTCACTGGCATCAGGAGGTGTATTGAGCAGCTCTATTCTCAAAGAGAAAATATTAGAGGTTGAACGGTCATAGGAATCAATGCCCTCAAAGCTTTATCCGTGGGTCTGCAACGGCATACAAGACATCGGCAATCAGATTACCCAGTACAATCAGAGAACCGGAAATAAAGGTATTGGCGATAATGAGTGGATAATCCCTTGCAAAAATTGCCTCTACCGTAACGCGACCCATACCCGGAAAAGCAAAGATAACCTCAATAAACAAGGCTCCGCTGAAAATAAAGGGGAGCGAACTCCCTACAAGAGTAATCACCGGCAGAAGGGCATTGCGAAGGGCATGCTTGAAAATAACAACCTTCTCCGGTAACCCTTTGGCCCTTGCGGTGCGGATATAGTCCTGCCGGATAACTTCAAGCATACTACCCCTGACATAACGGGCAATACCGGCAGCCCCATTGATGCTGAGCACCGTAACCGGAAGCACAAGATGCCATAACCGGTCGAGCACAAAACCAACCGGGCCGTACCCCTCCGCACCAATTTCGTTCAGACCCGACGCTGGAAAAAAGGGAAACTTCAGGGCAAAAAGAATAATCATCATCAAGGCAAACCAGAACTCCGGCATCGAATAAAAAAAGAGGGCCGTCACGGTCAGAAAACGATCGAGAAAGCTGTTCTGGCGCACTGCAGAGATAATCCCGATAAGGATACCGAAGGTAAAATTTGCAATAAGGGTCAAACCCGCAATGGTCACGGTTATCGGTAACGCATCGGCAATAACATCAAAAACCGGCTGCTGGGCACGGCTGAAACTGCGCCCGAAATCACCCTGCAGAACGTTGGCAAGCCATTTGACATACTGTACCGGCACGGGATCGTTGAGACCATACTGTGCCCTGATCTGTTCGGCAACGTTCGGACTGATCCCCGGCTGAATGAAAAAGGCAGCAGGATCACCAGGCGCAAGCCGAATGATAAAGAAGGTCAGGGTCAGTACCCCAAAAATGAGCGGTATGGCAATCAAAAGCCGCTTAAGAATATAAATCAGCATAAGACCCTATAGTGCAACATTGGCTGAAGGACGCAGCCTCCAGTCGTCAATATTATAAAAAGCACCTGAAATATTGAGCTCTTCCCCCTCAATCCTCTTGCTGAAGCCCTGCGTCTCCTTGATCCAGTAGAGAAAGGTGATCGGCTGATCACGATGTATAATCTCCTGATATTCAAGCCAGTACGCTCTTGCCCCCGTGGGTTCCATCTTCTGCTTGGCAAGCTCACAGAGCTCGTCTATCCTCGGATTGCGGTAACCGGTAAAATTAAAACGGCTCTTGTTAAGATCGGAACCCCAGACATCAAGAGGATCAATCTCCAGACCAATGGACCATCCAGCCATCCATGCATCAAGCTTTCTCTCCTGGAGACTTTCAAAAAAGACATTGGATTCCTGAACCTCAAGCTTGCAGTCGATACCGATTGAGCGCAGATTCTGCTGAATAATAACACTTGCATAGTTCCTTCTCGCATTACCGGCATTGGTATAGAGCACGAAACTGAACCTTCTGCCCTGTTTCTGCAAAATACCATCCGGCCCAGGCGTCCAGCCCTCAGCCTTCAGCAGGGCTGAAGCACGTGCAGGATCGAAGGCATGCGGCGCAACCCGTTCATTATAGGCCCATTTCAGTGATGGTGAAATATCGGTGTTACAAATTACCCCATATTGCTTGAGATAGCCGTCAATGATCGCTTCGCGGTCAATGGCTTGCGTCAGGGCAAGCCGAACACGCGCCGAACCGAACAGGGGGTGAGGCATGACCCTGCCACTTTTGTGATACTCATTCTGGTCGATATTTGACCAGCCAACATAATCATAGACCCTCAGACCAATCGTTTTGACATCAATCTGCCTATTGGCCTTCAGAAGAGCCGTAAAATCTTCCGGTTTGATATTTTCAACAACATCCACCGCACCGGTCTGAAGCTGCGCCAGCCTGACCGTATAATCGGGCACAACCCTGAAGGTAATCAGCGGAATGGTTCCGGGTTTCGGGAGATTCGAGCTCCGGCTTGATGCGAGTACAATTTCCTGCTGCTGCTTCCAGCTCTTCAGTTTATAGGGGCCTGCCCCAAGCGGTTCGAGATTAAGCGGTGAGTGACGGAATTCGTCAGGCTTGACATTTTTCCACTGATGAGCCGGAAGGGGCGTCAATGATGTATGGTAAAGTGCCAGATGTTCCGGAACAGGCTTGTAAAACCTGAAGACAAGGGTGGTATCGTCAGGAGTCTCAATGGCTTTGTCGAAATCAACCTTTCCCTTGTCGGCACCAACCAACTCAGCCAGGTACTGCTGACGGGCGCTGGCGATCACCGGATTGCCATACAACTGGTAGGAAAACTTGAAATCCCCTGAAACAACAGGCTTGCCGTCATTCCAGAAAGCATCATTTCTGAGAATGTAGGTAATGGATTTCTGATCCGCCGACATCTGCCAGCTCTTTGCAATGGCCCCTTTCGGTGTTTTTTTCCCCTGACCGGGCATTACTTCCCGCAGTTTTTTTTCAAGAGCCATATAGTTCAAAAGCCCGGTCGAGGTGTCAAACTCACTCTGCAAGAGAGATGGATAGATAAGTCCAATAATATTGCCTGAAGTAACGGTGCTGCCAAGCACGGGGTTAAGATAATCGGCATCACCAAGCATGGCAATAACAAGTGTGGAATCCATTGCCCCACCTCTTGTTCCAGCCTCACCGGAACTTCCGTTGTGGCGGTTGCAGGAAGAGAGAAAAAGCACAAACGCAGCAAGCAACAGGCCGCATCCAAGCCTGCAGGTCGCGAAAATCCTCTTTGTACCTTGTTTACTCATAACTATCCTCCTCTCCCTTCTCACGGTTGATCACATCGTTTATCCTGTCGGTCAGCGCTTCGGCTGCAACATAATTTGAATACCGTTTCAACAGGAAATTGAGTGCAACCACCTCGATAATAACGGTAATGTTTTTCCCTGGAAATATGGGTAACTCAACCAGCGGAACATCAACGCCGAGAATCTTTCTTGATTTAATGTCCAGACCAAGACGTTCATAGACGATCTCCTTGTTCCATTCGAGCAGTTCAACAACTACCTGCACCTCCTTGACATCACGAATTGCCCGGATACCGAAGTTCGCCCTCACATCAACAACACCAAGACCACGGATCTCCATAAAATGGTCAATGATATTGTTTCGTTTGGCATTGAGCACCATCGACTCCCCTTTGCGGTGAATAACAACAACATCATCGGCCACAAGACCATGACCCCGTTCAACAAGATCAAGCGCAATCTCTGATTTTCCGAGACCACTCTTGCCGGTCAACAGCACCCCGACGCCATAAACATCAACCATTGAACCATGATACTGCTGATAAAGCGAAAACTGGTCATCAAGAAAACCCGTCACAATATAGATGGTTTTCGTAGAGGAGCATCGGGTGACGTAGACAGGAATATCGGCATTGGTTGCCATATCAAGAAGATTCTGGGGCAGTTTGTTATTACTGGTCAGAATAATGCATGGCATTTTGAATCGCACAAGGTTGGCAAAGACCCGATTCCTCTCCTCCTCCTCAAGATGATTTAAAAACCTTGTCTCCGTATTCCCTAAAATCTGCACCCTTTTGTAGGTAAACAGATTGGTAAAACCCGCCAGAGCAAGCCCCGGCCGATGAAGATCACGCTCAAAAATCCGCCGCTTCTGTTCGTCAACTTCGTTCAGACGCCGAAATTTGATATCGTTTTTTTTACCGATGGTATTAAAAAAATAGGCGACCGTAATGGATCGCTTTTTTAATCCTTTTTGATCCAAATTCATCTCTTCTGACAATAGAAGGGTTAGTAAACTCAAGTGAAGAGTGCGAAGCTTTTCTTTAAGGCTACCCCGCACCCTTCTGGGAGCCTCGCTGTTATTGCATTTTTTCCTTGTACTTCAGAAGCTGACGACTCAAGGCATCGACACAAGTGTCGATAGCAAGTTCATAGGCGGTACAGGCCTCTTTTGCAACCAGGACATTCTGCGGCACATGCACCGTTATCTCAGCAAGCTTGTTCTTTTCAAAATCATTTTTCTGATGGTCCAGAATAATATGACAACTGATGATACCCGGATAAATTCTCGTAAGAGCCTGCACGGCATTGCGGGCATACTCTTCTATATCGTTGTGATTATTTGAATGACGAAGGGTAACAGTAACAGTAACCGGATCCGTAACAACAGCTTTTGTCATAATAAACTCCTTTTGATAATAAGATGAACATCACGAAGGAACACGACTTCGGCTAATACACTATCCGAAGCCCAAGTTTATGCGTTGGGATGCGCCTTCCGGTAAACCTCCTTCAGGCGCTCAAAGGTAACATGCGTGTAGATTTCAGTTGTTGACAGATTGCTGTGTCCAAGCATGTCACTGACACTATTGAGATCTGCCCCGCTATTGAGCAAATGAGTGGCAAACGTGTGACGCAAGAGATGTGGATTTTTCTTTTTCTGGTCAGTAACCGACGTGAGGTACTTCCTGGTCAATCTCTGCACAAGCATAGGATAAAGCTTTTTGCCACTCTTGGTTACAAAGACGTGGAGCAACTCGCCCGCATCCCCCGTCCTCTTCATTCTAAAGAAGTTTCTCCGGACTTCAAAATATTTTTTAAGCGCATCAACAGCCTGCTGCCCAACAGGGACAATTCTCTGCTTCCTCCCCTTTCCGGTCAATTTGACATATCCTCTCTCAAGATCAAGCTCTCCAACCTTTAATCCAATCAATTCCGAAATTCGGAGCCCACTCGAATAGAGCAACTCAAGAATACTGCGATCACGTTCGCAAATAAAAGATTCATCAAGTTCATTTTTTTCAGGCTTGCGAAATCCTTGCGCACTCTGCGGAAGAAGCTCGTTAAAAAACTTTTCTGTCTGCTGCTCTGTTAAAAAACCGGGAACACGCTTCGGATACTGAGGCGTGGCAAGAGCAGAAAAAAGAGAGTTCCTGATATGTCCACTCTCCTGCAGATAGCGATAAAAGCTTTTAACTGAAGCAAGTTTTCTTGCAATGGATCGCTGCCGAACGCCACGTTCAATCAATGCCGCCATAAAAAGCCGCACCTCAACCGTCGTTACCTGCTCCGGATCAAAAAGGCTCAAATCGGCAAGCCCAAGATGCTGTGCAAGAAAGGAAAAAAACTGGAACAGATCGGTTCTGTAGGCAATAACCGTGTTGGGCGACAAATTTTTTAGCGTGCTCAGCTTTTCAAGAAAGTCAGCGACCGGTAGCGTTGATCCCCGAAACAGGGTGGATGAGGGGGTGAATGATGAGTCCTTCATGAGAGAGCTACACAAAGCAATTCCTCTCTTCCCTTGAGATAGTACAATTTATCACTCCTGATCAAAAAGTTGTTCAAGCCTGGTTTTTCGACACCCTCTTCCAGTGTGTCGGCATAGACAAGAGCATCATTTTTCCAGACCCGCAGAGAAGAGTTCCATAAAGCAGGCAACCTGGCCGGTTCATGCAACGCGGCAACAGTCAACGCACCTTGAACAATACATTCGCAACGGGTTGTTTCGGCGATACCAGCTCTCTGCAATGCGTTACGCTCTGCCGTCATACCATCCATCACAAACTCCGGCAAGGTGACCTGCTGACGCACCTCTTCCTGCACAGCCTTTCCCCTGAGGGCATTAACCTCAAGGCCATCAGCTCCAGGCAGACGGATATCGACACCGGTAAACGGGTCAATGAGCCTAAAATGACGCTCGGGAAAGCCCGCAAACACTGAAGCGTGATAGACAAGAAACTCATCTTCAAGATTGGCGACAAAAACAAGATCAGGACGCGACCACACCACCATCCCACTCCTGAAATCAATGGCCCATATACCCTGATGCTCCGGACTGTTCAGTTGACCGGCAGAGCAGTAAACAAGATTCCCGATCGTTGTTTCGAGGAGTGTAAGCCCCCCTTCTATAGCAGAAGAGGAGTGGTGATGCTCAAAAAAGAGATAGTCATCGCGGATAACCATCCCGCTCAGCGTATCAATACAGAAAAAGAGCGCCTGCCGACTGCCGGAAAAGCGCTTTTGCCCGACAAGGTCACCTGCCGGAGTAAACATAAGTTGCCAGACAAGCGCTCCCTGGCCAGCATGATAGCGCCAGCAAACAGAAAACTTCTCCTCCATGTGTATCATCTATCGGTTGATTGCCGTTGCATTTTATAAATATTCACCGCAACTGTTTTTGAGCCTCCACTGTACTTCCTCTGAAATGGGGTTATCAGGAAATTATTTTCAGCAGCCAGCTCAAGAAACTGCTCAGCGAGCCTTCTTCGCGGATCGGCAAGATAAGCAACGCCATCGGGTTTAAGCAGTTTATCAATCGCCGTGACAATGGGAAGCAGGTTCACCCGCTCATAAAGCACGTCGGCAGCAAAAAGAAGATCAAAGCGCTCACTGCACTGCACAAGCCTCCAGTCGAGCCTCTCACTTTCAAGCTTCACCCTGTTTTTCAAGGCATTATAACGGACAAACCGAAGCGCTTCAAGCGAGTAGTCTGTAGCCAGAACACTGGCGCCTTTCCAGGCTGCAACAACCGAAGCCATACCGACACCGGCTCCGATTTCAATCACGCGCAATCCTTCAAGCGGAAGCTCATCGGCAATAAATGAGGAGAGTGTTATTGCTGATGGCCATATTTCCGCCCAATAAGGCATCTGCTCATCCTTGACAAACTCTTCAGGTGAAATCCGGTCAAGAAGTGCATAACTGTCGAGAACACTCAGAAAACGGAATGGCTGCTCACCAAAGATATAGCTGGTTTCAGCAAGATCATACTCCGCTGCCAACGTATCGTAGAGCCGTTGCAGTTCCAAACCCTCGCCATCTCTGGATATTCCCATAATTGCAATGCTATTTACTTCGAGAAAAAACAAAAAAGCAAACTTCAACTTACCGAAAAATCGCCCCGGATTTTTATTTTGCAGCGAAATGAGCGCTTGCAGCGAACACAACCTGAAAAATAAATCCCAAAAAAAACAATAACCGAATGAAAAAAGATCTTCTTGAACTCTTCGATAACAGCTTCCCCGACAGAGACTACACCATTGAAATCGTCAATGCGGAATTTACCTCCGTCTGCCCCAAAACCGGACTTCCTGATTTCGGAACCATTACCATCCGCTACGTGCCCGATAAAAGCTGCATTGAACTGAAATCGCTGAAATACTATTTTCTTGAGTTCCGCAACGCAGGCATTTTCTACGAAAATATCACCAACAGGATCCTTGACGATCTTGTTACCCTGCTTCAGCCAAGATCGCTCAGCGTGATAACCGAATGGAGAGCAAGAGGCGGAATAACCGAAACCGTGAGCGTCAACTACAGTCAAACACTCTGAAAAGGCGCATCATAAAAAAGCCCCAGAGCAGCACTCTGAGGCTTTTTTATAAAGAGAAAAGAAACGCGGTTGCTCTCAGAGCTTTTCGTTCATATACATCATAATGATTCTGGAATCCTCATCCGTCATTTTCGATGTCGGATAAGCCTGCATACGTTTGACAATGATATCAATCTTACCAGTCTTCTTGTACTTGGTTCTGAAGACATCCATTGTGGACTCCTGCGTGTGACAGGCATTACACTTATCATTCCAGAGAGCCTTTGCCGCATCGAAGTCGAAACCGGCAGGAGCAACAGGAACGTTTGCCGACAAGACAGGCTTTGAGAGATAGGCTGTCAACTCATCAACGGAACGGATATACTTGCCATCAAGCGTAACGGTACGGCCCGTGGTAGACATCAGGATACCTGACGGACGAAACCAGAGCGAAGCAAACATCACCGCAACAATGGCAATGATACTGAGAGGAAAACTTAAAAACCACTTTGAACTGATTCTCGCCGACATCTTGCCAAGTCCCATGATGATAAGCGAGGAACAGAAAATCAGCAAAAACCACCCTGCAAAGGAACTTAACGGAGTCAGCGCCTCGGAAAGATTTGCTGCCGGTAACGTATACCCGGTTAAAAATGACAACCCGAAAAACAAAGCCCCCATTAAGACAGCCCCGCCTGCGGCTAAAGCAACAAGCTTACCATTTGATTTGTTGTCCATAACTGGTAATGAGTTAGGTGTTAGTGGCTTACCCAGAAAATTATAGGTCAAGATAAGCATAAATAGTAAAGACGACAAACAGAAAGCGTAAAAAGCTTGCGATCAGCAACAGTAATCTTCTGAGTAACCAAAAAAGCAGATCACTGACGGGAAAAATGCTCCCTTCAAAAAACAGGTACCTCATTTGTAACTCAGGTGATTTTTTCGAATACTGAAGAAAGCTGTTTCACAAAAAGAATTATCGTTGTCTTATGATCACCACAACCAGCAGTGTCATCGATTTCGAAAAAGCGGAACGCGACTTTCTTTTTCTCCTCCTCTGTTTTCAGGAGGTACTGCGCGACCTTGGAGAAGATGAACTTGCAGAGCACCTTCCCTCGGAAAACAGGAGTATCCCTCTTGAACGCTATCCCAACAGTGAACGCGCCCTTCAGGCGTTTTCCATTTTTTTTCAACTTCTCAATATGGCTGAAGAGAACTCGGCGGCCCAGAACCGACGCATGCTCGAAGCTGAACAGGGGTTGGCGCACCTCACCGGGCTCTGGGGGAGAACCCTGCTGCGCTTCAGAGAGCGTGGAATCACAGAAAAGGAGATCGGTAACCTGCTGCCGGAGGTCTCCATCGACGCCGTTCTGACCGCACATCCAACCGAAGCAAAACGAAAAACCGTTCTTGAACAGCACCGTCAGCTCTACCTGCTTCTGGTACAGCGGGAAAACCAGATGTGGACACCACTGGAAAAACTCGACATCCGCAATGAGATCAAGGTGGTCATAGAACGGCTTTGGAGAACCGGAGAGATCCTTTTCGAAAAGCCCGAGGTATCGGATGAGAGACGGAATGTTATTCACTACCTCCACAATATCTTTCCTGAAGTCTTGCCGATGCTCGACAAACGCCTCCTGCAGGCATGGCGGGATACCGGATTTCATACAGCCAGCCTTTCTGATCCGCGCAACCTCCCCCGCCTCAGCTTCGGCAGTTGGGTAGGAGGCGACCGTGATGGCCATCCGCTCGTCACTGCCGAAGTGACCGAAGAGACCCTTGGCGATATGCGCCAGAACGCTTTGGCACTTGTTCTGCGCCATCTCAGGCAACTCGCATCAAAATTAAGTTTCAGCGAAAGACTCCAGCCACCGGGCAAAGAGCTTCTCCTTCGCATCGAAACGCTCTGTCAAAAACTGGGTGATAAAAGTATTGCGGCCATGCAGCGAAACCGCCACGAGCCATGGCGCCAGTTCCTCAACCTGATGATTGCCTCACTTCCGCTTGAAGCTGACAGATCGGGAGCCCTGCATATCGCCGTTGAATCAGATCGATATGGCAGTTCGGATGAGCTCCTTGAAGATCTTTCGCTGCTGCGTCAGTCACTGCTCGACGTCGGAGCGCAGCACATCGCCGACACGGAGGTCGTACCGGTCTACCGGATTGTGCAGACCTTCGGCTTCCATCTTGGCAAACTTGATATCCGTCAGAACAGCCACTTTCACGATCTTGCACTCTCCCAGCTCATGACAGCCTCGGGCCTGAACGGCAACGATTTTCTGGAATGGGATGAGCCAGCAAGAAGAGCCTTCCTTGACCGGGAACTCCAGTCACCCCGTCCCTTTACCCATCCCGACATGAGCGTCGGTGCTGAAGCCGAAACCCTGCTTGCCTGCTACAAGGTCTTGCTCAACCACTGTAAAATGTACGGCACCGACGGAATCGGCTCCCTCATTGTCAGCATGACCCGAAATGCCTCTGACCTGCTTGTCATCTATCTCTTTGCCCGCGAAGTTGGACTGATGACCCCATTCGGAGATGGAGATGCCTGCATCCTCCCCGTTGTCCCGCTCTTTGAAACCATTGAAGATCTTCAAAAAAGCCCGGCGATACTCCAGGAATTCCTTCATCACCCTGTGACACAACGGAGTCTTCAATACCAGAAAACAAAAGCCGGAAAAACAAAAGCGGTTCAAAAGGTGATGATCGGATACAGCGACAGCAACAAAGATGGAGGGATTTTTGCAAGCACATGGGCGCTCTACCGGGCCCAGGAAGCACTGCTTGAAGCCGCCGAAAAAAGCAATACCGATATTCTGTTTTTTCATGGTCGAGGCGGCAGCATCAGCCGGGGCGCAGGCCCGACACACCGCTTTATCAAGGCGCAACCCCACGGCTCATTCCATGCCGGCATCTGCTTTACCGAACAGGGTGAGACCATTGCGCAGAAATATGCCAACCGCATCAGCGCTGTCTATAATCTCGAACTCTTCATGGCCGGAGTTGCCAGCGCCATGATCAGGCAGCGAAAAAACGAAAAAAGAGCACACCCGCTCGAAGCGGTCATGGATATGCTCTCCGAAAAAAGCAACCAGGCCTACCGAAAACTGATCGAGGCTGAAGGTTTTCTTGCCTTTTTCCGTGAAGCAACCCCTATTGATATTATTGAATCATCAAGAATAGGATCACGCCCCTCCAGACGAAGCGGCCAGACAAGCCTCAAAGACCTGCGGGCCATTCCCTGGGTCTTCAGTTGGAACCAGGCCCGATTTTCCCTCTCGGGATGGTATGGCGTAGGCTCTGCACTTGAGCATTTGCACACCACAAACCCGGATACCTTCGATGAAATCCGCGTTCGCAGCCACGCCTGGCCGCCGCTCCGCTATATCATCAGCAATGCCGACACGAGTATGGCATCAGCCGACTTGCAGATCATGCACCAGTACGCCGAACTGGTTGGCGACAGCACCATCCGGGAGCACATCCTCGGCATGATTGAGGCCGAATACCACCGGACAAAAAAATACATCGAGCTGCTCTTCGCCGAGCCTCTTGAAATCCAGCGCATGAATGTCAACAAATTCATCGCCCCCCGTCGTGAAGGACTGGAAATACTGCACCGGCAACAGATCAAGCTCCTCAAAGAGTGGCGCAAACTCAAGGAGAGTGACCGAGCGGAAGAGGCGGAGAGCATCCTGCACGAACTTTTCCTGACCATCAACGCTATATCGGGAGGGTTGAGAACTACGGGATAACCTGGGTGCTTCCGGGAGTGCCGATCTCCAACTTGGCAGAGAGAATAATCTACCAAGCTGGAGGCTATCCTTTTTTCAGCTCCTTGATGCATCTTTCGATGGCAGGTATGTAGATGATCTTTACCTTCGCCTTTTGCTTCCCACAAATCACATAGGACAAAACAAAGCGCTTCCTTCAGAAGGCGCTGCATTCGAGTATCATTGCTATCCGGATAGGAGAGAATCTGAATTTAGCCTATATTCGGTCTTGAGGCACAATATTTATGAACAGGAGAAACAATGAAACTATCAGAAAGGGTACGCCCGATATCATACCTTAAGTCACATGCTGCCGAAATTGTAAGGGACTTTGAAGAAAACCGGAGCCCGCTGATTGTCACGCAGAATGGGGAAGCGAAGATTGTCGTCATGGACATCCGTACTTACGAAGAACAGATTGAAACCATGGCTTTTCTGAAGCTTATCAACCTTGGCAAAAAAGATATTTCCGAGGGGAATTTTCAAAGTGTTGAGGATTTTTTTGCTGATATGGAGAAGGAGGAGGGATAGTGGCGCACTCTGTATTTATTCCTGATTGCGCGAAAGATGATTATCGTGAAATTCGAAAATACGTTAACCGCAAGTTTGGCAAGGCTGTACGGGACTCTTCAGATCAACAGTACAAAGAGATTCTGAAAGATATCGGCGAGTTCCCTTATGCTGGTTTTGTTCCAGAAGAAGCGGTTAAACTTGGGTTGCAAGGAATTCGCGAAAGGCTGGTTGGACAAACCAGAGTCATCTATGAGATTGGAGTGCGGGATGTTTATGTCCACATGTTCGTATCGACTCGTCGGGATTTCATGACAATGCTCACTGACAGATTGCTTAAAGACTAATCATAACAGTGCGGGACGCCTGTACCGTGTTCAGCAAGCGAAATAACTGCAGGAATAGAGGATAACTGATTTATAACAACTGACACTGACCAAGCCTCTTGATTTCAGCCTTGATCTCATCAACAACATCCTTGTTGTATATCTCCTTTTTCTCCCCACTTTTGTACGAGTAAATGTAGAACACCTTACCACCGAATTTCTCGGCAAACTGTCGGTGCGTTTTTTCCTGTATGGATTTCTCCTTGAAAATTTCAGGAAGCTGTACCGTTCCGCCTCCAAACGTGATCGGCTTGATCTGGAGCCCAACAAATTGCTCCCCCACCCTGATAAAAAAATCGACATTGAACAGCCGATCCCACTCATCAGGAACTGGCAGGCAGGCCAGACGGCAGCAAGGTCAAGAGGAAGAAAATCAGTGAGACCGAAAATTTCAAAGGATGACCTGAAAGTGTAGATGGCCCAGAAAATGAGCAAGAACATGAATATCAGTATCGGAGAGATCTGCTCTACGCTGAAGATTTGTCGCCCATGTTAGGGGCTTGGTGTATACCGTAATACCGTTTATTTTGTCTTCAAAAAGCAACCCATCATACAGAGAACTTGCACATGAAGCCATCTACACTGAATCGCAACAACATAGCACCAGAAGTCGCAGATCTGATTACTCGTCTGGTTTCCTTAATACCATGGCCAGCATGACGCCGAGCTATGGGAGATGTAGTACTGACGATATTAAACGATAAGCCTCGGGTAACTGAAGATGAATTTAGCTGTTATTATCTGGTATGTTCCTTGTCATGACAGATGTTGCACAGGGTAACAAGATTCTCTTTTGTGTTTTCTCCTCCCTCAACATGCTGTTTGATATGATGCGCTTCAAGATGTCGGGGATCTGACTGGTTCCACATCTCTTGATGCCATCCGCATTGCTGACACCTGTAATCATCACGCTGGAGCACTTCACGACGTATAGCATCAGGAATCACCCTGTCATGTTCCGGAGCCTGTCTGGCGCTGGCGAGAATGTAAGAGCCGACAGGGATATCTGGCATTCCAGTGGTTTTGGTCATCACCTGCCACCCAAACTCGGTTCGCAATTCTCGTACACGCCGCGCCCATTCAGTCTTATTTCCAGCAACATAACGTAACTCTTCGGCGTTTATTGCTTTGCCAACATTGCGCAACAAATATTCGAGGATGCGATCTCGAACACTTGTATTCTTACGCCGAATTTCGTTGGCCAGGTTCCAGCGAAAAGCATCGTCACGATCCTGATGCTCGTCTGCAAGAATATAGTCGTCGGGCCCTAACCTGGAGGCATCAATACCGGGGAGGATGAATTCACCTTCTTTGGCCATCTCTTTGGCCGTACCGCCACTGATGATTTTCCAGCCAAACTCAACCCGTAACTCCCTCAGACGTCTTGCCCACTCACTTATCCCTGCAACAATCATCAACTCTTCCCCTTTTATAACGACACGGGGATAGTTGCAAAAATAATACAGGATACGATCTCGTGCTGCTGAGGCATCCTCTTTCGGGATAAGAGAGCTGCCCATATCCCGCAACTGATTGTGAGCTGGCAACAACGCCAATACTTTTGAGCGCAAGTCGCCATCCCGCAACTCATGTTCAAAGTTTATCAGCAACGCGACAAGTTGTTGACGCAAACTTTCAGGGTCGTTGAGCGTTCTTCGTTTTGCCATAAAAAGTTCTGTAATACCCGCTGAAAAAAGTGCTGCCGATTTTGATCCGTTCAACCAACTGCTCACTCTACACAAAAAGCCCTTGAGGCGAACGTGCTTCCTGAGCTTTTATTTTTTTGTAGAGCCCTTCTGCTTCACCTGAAACGGGCTCTCTTGAGTGGTGTGATGAAATTGTTTCCTGTTTTGACAAAAGCAGGGCATAAACACAATCTGCTACTCGGGCTGCAAGCTGGCAGGGAACGGCGTTACCAATCTGCTTTGCGATTTCCACTTTCGATCCAGTAAATTTGAATTCATCCGGAAATGACTGAAAGCGGGCAGCCTCCCGGTGTGTAATCGGCCTGTCCTGCACGGGATGCAAGTATCGCCCCTTTTCCGGCTTATAAAACTCCGTGCGAATGGTTACTGATGGCTTGTTCCACCATAACCTCCCGAAAAGATCCGTGCCTCCGCTCTTCTTCCGCATCCAGCAATCCGGCGTCAGCTCTGGTGCTATTCTCTTGAGATCAACGCGGTTCATCCCCTCTTCGGGTATTGAGCGGTATCGTTCCAAACTTTTTGCTGTCGGTGTACGACCGAAATGTAGGTCTAATGGTGGCGCTTCCGGACGAACAATTGTGCCTTGTGGCGCTGGCAGGTCGCCTATGGCATCTTTAACCGTTCGAAATGGCTGAGCATCAGCGATGTATGGAATTGAGCTTTCAACAAATCTCTGCCGGTACCCCTTATGCGGAAAGTGTGTCTTTTTGGGAGGGAACACTGCCTGGGGATCTGCAAATTTGCACCCGACAATAAACGCACGCCACCGAATTTGTGGTACACCGTAATCGGCTGCGCAGAGTTTGGCACTGACCAGCTTAAAGCCCATTGCGTTCGCCATAGCGTAGATTTCCCTGCATTCCAGGCTACTTAACAGCTCGGGAACATTCTCCATAACGAAAACGTCAGCACCGGAAAGCCTGACAACATCCATGAACGGTATCCAAAGCTGCTTCCGTGCGTCTCCCTCCTTGTTTTTATTTAAAAGGCTGAATCCCTGGCAAGGAGGGCCTCCAATAACGACATCAGCTTTGGGGATGATTGTTGTGGGGTTATCAAGAATATCAACAATGTCTCCAACCCTGCAATGATGCCCAAAATTGGCATTATAGCTCTCTGCCGCACAAGAGTTAAAGTCATTCGCCCAAACTGGCGTGAAGTGATGGCCAAAGAAGTGGGAAAACCCGGCAGACAAACCACCTGCACCGGCAAAAAGATCAATAACCCGAAGCGACAGCTTATCGTTTAATCTCCCTGCCAGTCGATCATGATACACTTGCTCATCACTTATGACGACTGGAAGTTCTGTGCCTTTATTATGATTGATGTGCACGCTTCGTGATCTGCTCTCTGAATGAAACTGATAGCCGATTTCACAGCATTTGGAATGCCGAAAACCAGCAGGATTATTTTACCGTTCAGAATAGATAAATAAAAAAACAGTGCGCTCAAGCATTTTTTCTTCTGACTCCAGTTCGTCGGGCTAAATCCGGGTCATCGGAACCGAAGCCAACAAACGCCAGAGGTTTCGTCCATGCTCGCTCCGTTGTGCAAGATGCTGACTCTGCTCGGCAATCGGACTGATAGAATGAACAAGTAGCGCTAACATTTTGAACTTGTCACGCCCTTCAACCCTGAACAAGCTCACCCATATTCAGAAACTTCACTTGTTGCTTGTACTCATAGCTACAGTCAATCCCGACCAACCCGCTTTTGATCAGATGCGCATTGACAAAGGTCTTGTTCTCCAGATAGAGGTAGCAAAGCAGGACGTTTTCATTGTCGTACTTCAATTTATCATACTTCAGGAAGATACGCTTTCCCTTGATTTTTTCGTTCAGATAGCCAATCGCTTTATCGTGCGAGAAGGGTTCGCTTTTGATCCCGATCAATTTTATCGTCAAACCGTTGGATAACCTTACTTTTTCGGGGCTGAGTATCTCCTTGACCGTGAAGAACTCTTCGCGCTCTGCCTGGCTCTCCTTCTCAATCCTGGAACCAAAGGTAAGCTTTCGGGGGTCAGTTTTCTTGTCGAGCTTGTGGGGATCTCTGAACTGATAAGGCAACTGCTCAATGGCTGCGGCAAAATCACCCTTAACGGTATCATGCAGAAACTCGTATTCCGTGCCCATAAAGTCAGGTTGCTTTGTGTTCAGCTTCTGCCGGGCAATCTCGATAAATTCCGGATTGATTTCGTACCCAACCGAGTTTCGTTCAAGATTCTTTGCGGCAAGTGAAGTTGTGCCGCTGCCCATGAAGGGATCAAGCACCGTATCACCACGGAAAGCGAACATTTTGATGAGCCGGTGCGGAAGCTCTTCGGGGAACATGGCAAGGTGACCCTCCTGTTTTGCTCCGGCAAAGTTCCAGTGGCCTGAGAAGTAGGTGTTCCACTCCTCGGTGGTCATGGCTGAACGCTCTTTCTGCTCTTTGGTGGGCTTTGGAGCATCGCCCTGTTTTTTGAAGATGAGAATGAACTCATAATCAATCTTGAGAATGCCGTTCCGTGGATAGGGAAAGCTCCCCATGATTGATGCGCCACCGGTGGTGTTGGTTGTGGTGACCTTCTGCCAGATCACCGCGCCCATGTAGTCGAAGCCGATGGTCTCGCAGAACTTGATAATCTCCGTCCGGATGGGAATGACCTTGTAGCGGCCATAGTAGACCGAGCGGGCAAACTGGTCGCCGATGTTGATGCAGAGACGGCAACCGGGGTGCAGCACCCTCTCACATTCGTTCCAGACAAGGTTCAGGTTGTTAATGTAGCTCTCGTAACTCTCGTGAAAGCCGATCTGGTTATCCGTTCCGTAGTCCTTGAGCTGCCAGTAGGGTGGAGAGGTGACAACGAGGTGCACTGACCTGCCGGGCAGGAGGTTCATCTCTCGGCTGTCGCCATGAACAATTTTATGATGTGTTTTCAATGTGACCTGTTACTTTAATGTTGCCAGCAGAATAATTGCAGAGTTCCTCTTCCAACCGGATAATTCCACAATGCCTTCAACGAAAGCTTTCCTCACGCCTGATGAATTGGCTTACTGTTTTAAAAAAAGAGCCCCCATGCTATCAGGGAAACGACATGAAGGTTACGGTTGAAGCCAACGTTGCAAGCGGCATTCCCTCGTTTACGATTGTGAAATTGACGAACAATGCCGTCAGGGAAAGCTCGCGCTTGATGGCTTGCTCAGAAAAATACTATCTCTGGTTATTTTTTATGCTCCCCCTCTTGATTTTTTCTCTTAATGGTACATCGATGAAGGAAAAGGTTAGTGCCGAAAAGAGAATGAGCATGACAAGAGAGAAATAAAACTGCATGAGCGCATCATTGATTCGAAAATATTTGAACAACTCATCTATCCACATATAAACCGGCACCTGCAAGATATAAATACTGTAGCTGATATCTCCCAGATAACAAAAAAACTTCTTTCTGAAGAGTGAGGAAATCACCCCCTGATTGAATGAAAGCAAGAGAATAAACGGTATAAAAAGCAAGGCAAGGAGTCCATTATGATAAATCAATCCCAAAGGATATTTCAGAGCAGCAACAATCAATACAAAAACCACTATCACGGCTATATCATAATTCCCTGACTTTTTTTTGTATTTACGAAAAAAAAGAGCTGCAAGATTACCTATTAAAAACTGGTTGAGATGCATAAAGGGAAAATAGTAGGCAAACTCATAACTTTTTGATGGATAGCCCTGATAAAAACTTGATGAAACGATTGCGTAGAGGGCATATTGGCTGATAATCCAGAAGAGGAGAATTGGCAGGGCAAGTGACTTGATATCCCTCTTTTTATAGAGAGCGTTAAACAAAAAGGGATAAATTGCATAAAAAAAGAACTCGACGGCCAATGACCAGCCTGGAAAGTTCAGCGTCAATGCTTTGCCGGGAAACCATGCCTGGATAACCAGGAGGTTCATGCCAAGTCCGATAGTATCTATTGTCCGGTTTTTCTCCACGAAATAGAGAAACACTAAAAGAAGGGCTATGAAGTATACGGGATAAATTCGAAAGAATCGGGCTTTATAATAGCCAAAAAGATTAAGTTCCGGTTTGTCGATGTAAGCAACAACCATCACAAAACCTGACAGAAGAAAAAAATAACTCACACCAACGTTTGCCTCTTTGAACAAAAAAGAGATCAGTTCATTATTAAAGGGAGTGGTATTGAGTCCAAAATGAAAAACAACCACGGCAATTGCAGCGATAAACCTTGTAAAGGTAATTTGGTCAATTCTTGTATTGGACATAGATAATTATTCAGGGATTACTATCAACGTCGTCTTCAGCATGACGGTGTCACAGTGGTTATAAACACAAATTATCATCCTGTAATGTACACACTCCGCTTCTCATTATCTGATATTCCTGACGCTCAAGAGCTCTGACGAACACACTCCAGCGACAGCCGATAACATTATAACATATTACTATAAAAGGAGATAAAAAAACACCACCCTATATACGTATTGCCGCATTTTACAATTTCAACCCGGTTCCACAGCAGACAAGAAGCAAGCTCATTGATTGAGAAACTTTCAAATATTTGCATATTTTACGCATAAATACTGAAATCCTCTCATCCACTCCGCCATGCTTTCAACACTGAATGCGGCTGCGCTGATTGGCATTGACGCCATCAAGGTTACGGTTGAAGCCAACGTTGCAGGCGGCATTCCCTCCTTTACGGTTGTGGGATTGCCGGATAATGCGGTCAGGGAGAGCCGGGAGAGAATCCTGACGGCAATCAGAAATTCGGGATTTACCATTCCGCCAAAAAAGATCACGGTCAATCTGGCTCCTGCCGATATCAAAAAGGTGGGAACGGCTTTTGATCTTCCTGTGGCCATCGGTCTTCTTGGTTCGCTTGAGCTGATTGGTAACCGGTTTGAGGAGACGCTCATTATGGGTGAGCTGGCGCTTGATGGCTCGCTCAGGAGAATCAACGGCGCTCTTCCTGTGGCCATCATGGCAGGAAAGGAGGGAATAAAGCGGCTGATCGTGCCAATGGAAAACGCGGCGGAGGCTGCGGTGGCGGTCTCGGCTGCAAAGTCGGCCATTGAGGTCTACGGCGTTGAAAGCTTGAATGAGACCGTTGCCCTTTTAAATGGGAAGAGGGTATTCACTCCGGTGACGGTCAATATCGCGGAGCTTTTTGAGGGTGAGCAGGAATATCTGGTTGATTTTGCTGACATCAAGGGACAGGGAGCGGCAAAAAAAGCGCTTGAAATTGCAGCCGCAGGGGGCCACAACGTCATCATGATCGGACCTCCCGGCAGCGGCAAAACCATGCTGGCAAAAGGGTTGCCGGGAATTCTGCCACCCCTTGGTTTTGAAGAGGCGCTCGAAACAACAAAAATCTATTCAGTGGCCAGTCTGCTTGAAAAAGAGCGGCCACTCATGGTGACGCGCCCTTTCCGCAGTCCGCACCATACAACGAGCAATATCGCCCTGATCGGCGGTGGTTCAACGGCCAAACCGGGAGAGGTGAGCCTTGCCCACAACGGCATCCTCTTTCTCGACGAACTGCCGGAATTCAGCCGCAACGCCCTTGAAGTGCTCCGCCAGCCGCTTGAAGAGCGGGAGGTGACGGTATCAAGGATCTCTGTTACTACCCGATATCCGGCAGGCTTCATGCTGATCGCCGCCATGAACCCGAGCCCTGCAGGGGCCCTGAAAGACCCGGACGGCAATCTGACTGCCCCGCCCCAGCAGATTCAGCGCTATCTTTCAAAAATATCCGGCCCGCTGCTTGACCGCATTGATATACACATCGACGTACCAAAAGTTGAAAACAGTGACCTTTTCGCGGCATCGAGCGCTGAAAGCTCAATGACCATACGCCAGAGGGTCATCGCAGCCCGGAAGATACAGCAAGAGAGGTTTGCCACCACAACAGCGCCGAAAATCTTTACCAATGCCCAGATGAACTCCCGGCAGATCAAAACCTGGTGCCAGCTCGACCGGGAGAGTTCGCAAAAGCTGATGGATGCAATGAACCGCATGAACCTTTCAGCAAGGGCTCACGACCGTATCCTGAAAGTGAGCCGCACCATCGCCGACCTGGACGGCTGCCAGCATATTGCCATGAAACATCTCATCCAGGGCATTCAGTACCGCAATCTCGACCGCGATTTCTGGAGCTTCTGAGATCCCGGTGAGGCAACACAGCCAACACACAATCAAACCGCAAAGAAATTCTCCCCCGTCTGCCTATATTCGTGGTTGTATCAAATTCCAGTCAGCTCCCTTAACCAAACCATCCTTCGGAGAATATCCATGAATGCAAGGGGAAAATTCCGTTACACCCTGCTGCTTGCAGGCTCACTCTGCACTGCTGCACCCTCTTTTGCCGCTGAAAGCACCGAAAGTGTTGACGTGCGCATCACGCGTCTTGAGAAGGAGCTTGCCGAACTGAAAGCACTGCTGCAAACCAGGCCTGCTGCCGCAGGAACTGCAGAAACACCATCAGCACCCGTAAAAAAAGCTGACCCCCCAGCTCCGGCAACCGTCTCAACCAGCTCGGGTGTCAACCTGCAGCTCTACGGTTTTGCCCGTTTGGATGGCTCGTTTGATAGTGGCCAAATCTATCCCGGCAATATCGCCCTGTGGGCCTGGCCTCAGTACGGAAGCAGCAATGATCGTGAATGGAACCTTACGGCGGGTGCGACAAGAATCGGCATGAACCTCAGCGGCCCTGATACGGAGAGCATAAAATTGACCGGCAATATTGAGTTTGATTTTCTCACTGGCCTTTCAAGCGAAAACAACCAGGCCCCTCGCCTGCGTCATGGTTATATGAAGGCATACTGGCCTGCCTCCGATTTCAGCATTCTTGCAGGCCAGAGCTGGGATCTTGTCTCTTCACTGATCCCTTTTGTGGATGATCCTGCCCTGATGTGGAGCGCAGGAAATATTGGTTCCCGCCACCCACAGTTGCGTCTCACCAAAGGAGTTGCAACCGGAGAAAAAAGCCGCATGGAACTGGCTGTGGCTGCATCGAGAACGATCGGAGACAAAAACACGACACCGGGTGTGATTGCAACGGATACAGGCAAGGATGCCACGATGCCAACCATTCAGGGACGCATTGCTCTTTCCCTACCGCTCCTGGTGGAAAGTCAGCCTGCAACTATTGCCCTTTCGGGCCATTACGGAGAGGAAGAGTGGGACGCCAATAACAGTGGCAGTCACAAAACAGTTGACTCATGGTCATGCAACCTGGAACTCTCCATGCCATTAAGCAAAAAAATGACGCTGGCGGGAGAGTATTTTACCGGTTCAAACCTCGACGACTACTGGGGTGGAATAAGCCAGGGCGTCAATACCAGTACGCTTAAAGAGATCCGTTCGTGTGGCGGATGGGCCGCACTCAGGTACACTTCCAGCCCATCAACCTCTTTCAGCATTGGAGCAGGGGTGGACAATCCCAATGATAACGATCTGGCTCTCGGTGCCCGATCACGGAATCAGAGCATCTTTGCCAATGTCATCAATAAAATAACGCCGAATTTGATACTTGGGCTTCAGCTCTCTGATTGGAAAACCGAATACAAGGGAGTGGCTGAAGGCGATGCAATCCGCGCCCAAAGCTCGTTGACCTATAAATTTTAGATCCGGCCGGGCGGGGTCTTCCCGCCCATTGTCGGGATCAATCGATGATGATGTCGGATGGCATGACGGCGAGCATCTGCAATTGGCCTGATGTCAGCAGCATTTCGTAAAAGGTGGCCATGGAGGTCAACTGCCTCTGTGGAAGGAGTTCATGCAGCACCTGTTGTTTGACGGCTGCGGCAAACCTGTCGGAGAGGCTTGCACTCCTGCCCTGCAGAAGGGACTCAAACCAGCTTTTCTGTTCGGGATAGAGGATGATTTGGAGCTTTTTGCCCATATCCATTTTAGCGAGCTGTTGTGCTGCATGAATGGCATCAAAGAGTCCTCCCATACGGTCAACCAGACCAGCCTTCATGGCACGGCTTCCGGTCCAGACCCTTCCCCCGGCAACCGAGTCCACAGCGGCAATGCTCATTTTTCTTGATGCGGCAACCTTCCCGACAAAATCATCATAGATTTCGCCCGATGCTCCAACAAATTTGTTGTAGGCCTGCCCCTCAAGCGGTTTGAAGGGCGTGCTGGCATCGGCATACTGCCCTCTGGTTACAACATCCCGACCCAGACCGATTTTTTCGGCCAAGCCGCTGATGTTGGGCTTAAGGGCATAGACACCAATGGAGCCGGTAATGGTCAGTGGCTGGGCAAAAATGGTTTTCCCTGCAAGGGCAGCCATATAGCCTCCCGAAGCGGCGACACCCGACATGGAGACCACAAGAGGTTTTTTCACAGCAGCCGAGTCGAGCATCTGCAGCATATCTGCAGAGGCAAGGGCATCACCGCCGGGACTGTCAATGCGGACAACAAGAGCTTTAACCGCTTTATCCTCCAGCGCTGCATCAAGCGAATTTTTCAGCATCTCAATATCGATACCCTCACCCATCTCCCCTGCCGAGTGAACGATCATGCCTGACATGGTGATCACCGCAATGCGCTCATCACTCTCCCCTTTTTGGGGCCAGGCAACGGCAGAACGGTAGCGGGCTCCACTGACAAAAACATCGTTATCACGGGCAAGCTCCTTTCCTGACACTTTTCTGGTCAACTGACGCTGCAACTCCCAGAAGGAGGCGATGCCATCAACCAGTCCGAGCGTTTGGGCTTTTTTGGCCGACACCAGAGGATCATTGTTGATGAGCGCCTCAAAAGAGCTTCGGCTCATGCCGCGCCGCTTTGAAACGTAACCAAGGTAATCATCATAGAACTCATCAAGCAGCGCATTGATCTGTTCGAGGTACTCCTTGCTCGCCCCGGTTCTGACAAAGGGCTCAATACCGCTCTTGTACTTTTTCCACTGCGCAGCCTGAACCTGAACTCCAAGTTTTCCAAGCGGGCTGGTATAAAAGAGCGACTCCACCTTCAGCCCATCGAGAAGAAGAAAACCGCCGCGTTCGGCAATAATGGAGTTACATGCGGTCGCAAGGAGATAATCGGCATCCTCGGCTGAGCGAAGAAATGCAGTGACCTTTTTCCCCCCCTTGCGGACTTTTTCAACAGCATCCCGTAGTTCAGCGATCTTGGCGGGAGAGGTGTGTATCCCCCGGATATCAAGAAGCACCTCCCTGACCCGCTCGTCCGCAACGGCATGATTGAGTACAAAGAGCAGTTCCTGGAGAGAGAGTGACTCATGCGAAGGCAAAAATGGGAGCGAACTGCTCTCATTGCGTACCTCATCGATCCCGCCACTGAGAGGTACTACCAGCACAAAACGGTCGGGAAGAGCCTGTGAGCTGCGATGAGCCCAGAAAAGTCCCGCAAAAATGAGGAGAGGAAGAAGCACAAGTGCAAGACAGCCATTACGAAAACAGCCGCGCCTCTTTGTTGGTGTGTTCATATCATTCATAGAGAAAACAGCTTACCTGATGTCCATTATTAATAGAAGTGAGTTCCTGAAGCCTGGGCTCTTTTTGGCTGCACTCAGCCGTTGCGGAGGGACATCGCGGATGAAAACCGCATCCTGAAGGGATATTCATGGGCCCAGGCAAATCTCCTTTCAGCAAAATCCGCTCTTTTTTTCCTCCGAATTCAGGATTGGGAATTGCCGACAGAAGCGCTCTTGTATAGGGATGCTTTGGATTGGCATAGAGTTCAGCAGATTCAGCAATCTCAACAATTTTTCCGAGATACATGACCGCAACCCTGTCGGAAATGTATTCAACAACCGACAGGTCATGTGCAATGAAAAGATAGGTCAACCCCAGATCCCGCTGGAGATCCTTGAGCAGATTGATGATCTGCGACTGAATCGATACATCAAGAGCAGAGACAGGCTCATCACAGATGATAAATTTCGGATTGACTGCCAGCGCACGTGCAATACCGATGCGCTGCCGTTGCCCTCCGGAAAACTCATGCGGATAACGGTTGCGGTACTCCCTGCTCAGACCGACCAGATCGAGCAACTCCTCAATCCTGCGTCGGGCAGCATCCCCCCGGGCAATGCGGTGAACCAGCAGTACCTCCTCAAGTACCTGGCCAACCGTCATGCGTGGATTCAGCGAGCCGAAAGGATCCTGAAAAATCATCTGGATCTCTTTGCGAAGCGCACGGAACTCATGATTGCTGATGGCAGAGATCTCCCTCCCTTCAAACATAATCGTTCCAGTCACTGTTGAGGGTCCAAGACGGATAAGGGCCCGCCCGAGAGTCGTTTTTCCGCAGCCCGACTCACCCACCAGGCCAAGCGTCTCTCCCTGCAACACCTCAAATGAGACTCCATTAACCACAGGTATCAAAAGAGGTTTTCCCAATCCACCACTCTTCCGCCCGGAAAAATGCACCCGCAGGTCGTTAACCGACAGTAACCGCCTTTGATCCATCATCTTTGACTGAACGCTGTTTATCGTATTTTTTATTATTATACTAAAACGAATGTGAATCTACCAGAACTAACCCTTTGTTCAACCTCCTCTTTTGCCCTTGCAAACTGATCATATACATACAGGAACCCTCTACGTTGTTGCAACGCCTCTCGGCAATCTTGAAGACATTACCCTGAGAGCCATAAGAATCCTGAAAGAGTCCGGGGCTATCGCCTGTGAAGATACGCGCCGTGCCTCCATTCTGCTCCGCCATCTCGACATCTCTGCCAAAAGGCTCATCAGCTACCACAACTACAATGAGCCTGCAGCTATCCGTCAAATTGTCGCACTGCTTGAAGAGGGTACCGATGTCTCACTCATCACCGATGCCGGTACCCCGGTGATCAGCGATCCCGGCTATGCACTCCTGCACGAACTGCATGATCGAGGGCTTCAGGTTATTCCGGTTCCCGGACCAAGTGCAGTGACGGCAGCACTTTCAGCCTGTCCGCTGCCCGTTAACAACTTTTATTTTGCGGGGTTTCTTCCGCATAAAAAAGGGCGCAAAAGCAAGCTTGAGTACCTCGCCGCATTGCAAACCACTTTTGTGGTCTATGAATCACCCTTCAGGATCATGAAGCTCCTCGATGAGCTCAGCAACGTCATGGCGGATGCCCGGATTTTCATCGGGCGAGAGATGACCAAAATTCATGAGGAGTATCTTACCGGAACCATTGAGGAGATGCGCCAGCGCCTTGCCGACGGCAAAACGAGGGGTGAGTTTGTGGTCGTTGTCCACCCACCCGGAAAAAAAACAGTCAAACCAGAAGAAGAAGATGCAAATCATCACTGAACCCCGCCAGATGCAGGCAATCGCTGAAAAACTGCGCCTCAACCGCCAGTTCATCGGCGTTGTCATGACTATGGGTGCACTGCACGAAGGGCATCTGAGCCTTATAAAGCTTGCCCGGCAAAGCGCTGGCACCGTTATACTCACCATTTTCGTCAACCCTTCCCAATTCGGAGCGAACGAAGATCTCCATCAATACCCCAGACCATTCGAGCAGGATGTTGCCCTTGCAACAGCAGCAGAAGTCGATTACCTCTTCGCACCTGAAGCCGGAACCATCTACCCCGAAAACCATCAGACTACCCTGCAATGCGGCGCTCTCGGCGAACGACTGGAGGGAGAGCGAAGGCCTGGCCATTTCAACGGAGTGGCCACCATTGTGACAAAACTTCTGCATATCACCAAACCACACATTGCAATCTTCGGTGAAAAAGATGCACAGCAACTCGCTGTTATCCGCCGCATGGTTGAAGATCTCAATCTTGATGTCAAAATTATCGCTGCACCCATTATCAGGGAAGAAAATGGTCTGGCGGTAAGCTCAAGAAATATATACCTCTCAAACACGGAACGCAGCACGGCCGGCATTCTTTACCAGGGAATCTGTCATGCAGAAAAAAGCATCGCTGAGCAGAAAAAAAACCTTTCGGTAATTGCTGCCGAAATTGAGCAAATGATTGCCTCAACACCAGGATGGCGACCCGATTATGTTGTTTTTGTCGATGAAGAGCGGTTTGAACCGGCAGAAATTGCTGAAGAGGGAAAAGAGTATCGACTGCTGCTTGCGGCCTATGCGGGAAAAGTCCGACTTATCGATAACGGCAAGATCGTGGCATAATGAATGCGAGAGATCAGGTTACCGGAAGAGATTTTTTATGTTATATTTTAGTACTTGTTCATTGCCTGAAAACAACCGGACAACATTTTTATCACTTACTATCACACGATTTCCATGATTATTAACAAAGAAATTGATCTTGGACAAGGCAAGATTATCTCTATCGAAACCGGTAAAATGGCAAAACAGGCCGACGGAGCTGTTGTTGTTCGCCAGGGTGACACGATGGTCATTGCAACGGTTGTCTCAAGCAAAAAAACACCACCCCCCAATCAGGACTATTTTCCACTTCAGGTAGAATACCGCGAAAAGTATTCTGCCGCAGGCAAATTTCCTGGTGGTTTTTTCAAACGTGAAAGCCGCCCTTCAGAGAAAGAGATTCTTTCAGCAAGACTGATCGACCGTGCTCTCCGTCCGCTCTTTCCCGATGGCTATCTCTATGAAACACAGATTATTGTTACCGTTATCTCTTCCGACCAGATCAATGACGCTGACGTCCTCGGTGGCCTGGCTGCATCGTGCGCCATCATGGTCTCCGATATTCCCTTCCAGAATCCTATGTCTGAAGTTCGGGTAGGCAGAATCAACGGTCTCTTTGTCGTCAATCCTGACATCAATGAACTGGTAAACAGCGATCTTGATATCTGCATCGGCGGTACGGAAAACACCATCTGCATGCTTGAAGGGGAGATGAAAGAGATTTCCGAAGCAGAGATGCTCGACGCCATCAAATTCGGACACGCAGCCATCCGCAAACTCTGTGCTCTGCAGAGCGAAATCGCAGCAGAAGTGGCAAAACCAATCCGTCCCTTTACGCCAACAGTCATTCCGGCTGAGCTCACTGAAACGGTTCGGGTACTTTGCGAAACCCGCCTCAAGGAGCTCGCCTACACTCCGCTCAAAAAGGAAGAGCGCGCTGATCAGACAGCCGCCATCTACCATGAAATTATAGAGAGCACCATTGAGCACTTCAAAGCAACATGCAGCAGCGAAGAGTTCTCGACCGATCCGGCCAAGGCGCTCTGCATTAACCCGCATATCATTGACGAACAGATCCACATGGTCGAAAAACGGGTCATGCGCCACATGATTCTTGACGACGCAAAACGTCTTGACGGCAGAGCCCTCGACCAGGTACGACCAATAAGCATTGAACTGGGCATCATCCCGAGAGCCCACGGTTCGGCACTCTTCACCAGAGGAGAGACACAGGCTCTGGTAACAATTACCCTCGGCACGAAAAAAGATGCCCAGTCCGTTGACAACCTGACCAGCAGTGCCGACAAAAAATTCTATCTCCATTATAATTTCCCTCCCTTCTGTGTCGGTGAAACCGGAAGGCTCGGAAGTATCGGACGCAGGGAAATCGGACATGGCAATCTGGCAGAACGCTCCATCAAAATGGTTGCTCCGACAGAGGAAGAGTTCCCCTACACCATCCGTATCGTTTCAGACATCCTTGAATCGAACGGCTCTTCATCAATGGCATCGGTATGCGGAGGAACGCTGGCCCTGATGGATGGTGGTGTTCCGATTAAAAAGCCGGTATCAGGCATCGCCATGGGACTGATCAAGGAGGGAGCCTCATATGCAGTACTCTCTGATATTCTCGGCAATGAGGATCACCTTGGAGATATGGATTTCAAGGTATCAGGCACCCGTGATGGTATTACCGCCTGCCAGATGGATATCAAAATCGACGGTCTTGACTACCACATCCTTGAAACTGCCCTTGAGCAGGCACGCAGGGGCCGTCTTCACATCCTCGGCGAAATGGAGAAGGCTATCCCTTCAACCCGTCAGGAACTTGCCAACTTTGCACCAAAACTTACCAGCATCAAGGTGCCGGTTGACTGCATCGGCATGATTATCGGTAAAGGTGGAGAGACTATCCGCAGCATCACTGAAGAGACCGGCGCAGAAATCAATATTGATGACGATGGAACCATAACCATTGCCTGCTCGACCAGTGAGGGAACAAATGCCGCACTGGCCACCATAAAAAATCTGACGGCCAAGCCGGAAGTGGGTAATATCTATATTGGAAAGGTGCGCGACATTCGTGATGAGCTCGGCGCTTTTGTGGAATTTCTTCCCAAAACCGATGGACTGGTCCACATCTCTGAAATATCGAGTGAGAGGGTCACAAAGGTCAGCGATCACCTCAAAATCGGCGAAAAGGTGAGGGTCAAACTGGTTGATGTCCGCAAGGATTCCCGCACCGGAAAAACCCGTTTTGCCCTTTCCATAAAAGCGGCTGAACAGGATGCACCAAAAGAGAACGGCGCAGAGAACAAGTAAATGCAACATGACGTCAAAAAGCAGTGCAGATTTATTCCTGTACTGCTTTTTTTATGTAATTCTGAGGATACAACGATATTCATCAACACCCCATGAGGTACGAATTTTCAAAAACAGAAGCAAAATGGCAGGCCTGGTGGAAAGAGCAGAACACCTTTAAAACAGGTGATGATGCTGACAAACCAAAATATTATGTTCTCGACATGTTTCCCTATCCCAGTGGCACCGGGCTCCATGTCGGACATCTTGAAGGGTACACCGCCTCAGATATCACTGCACGCTACAAAAGGAGTTGCGGCTATAATGTGCTCCACCCTATGGGATGGGATGCCTTCGGACTTCCAGCAGAACAGTTTGCCATCAAAACAGGAACCCACCCGAAAACAACCACTGAAGAGAACATCCGGAACTTCAAGGGCACTCTTCAGGCCATGGGCTTTTCCTACGACTGGTCAAGGGAGATCAACACGACCGATCCGCACTATTTCAAATGGACGCAGTGGATCTTTCTCAAACTCTATGAGAGGGGACTGGCCTATATGTCGGAAGTGGACGTCAACTGGTGCGAAGAGCTGAAAACCGTTCTGGCAAATGAAGAGGTTGATGAAAAAATTGCCGACGGCTACACGGTTGTGAGACGCCCTTTGCGCCAGTGGGTGCTGAAAATCACGGCATACGCCGATCGCCTGCTTGCCGACCTTGATGAACTCAACTGGCCGGAAAATGTCAAACAGATGCAGCGCAACTGGATTGGACGTTCTGAAGGAGTCGAAATTGATTTTGAGCTCCGCTGCCACAACAAAAAGCTGAGAGTCTACACCACAAGGCCCGACACCCTTTTCGGTGCCACCTACCTTGTCATTTCCCCTGAGCATCCGCTTGCTGAAAAGCTCGCCACGGCCCAGCAGTTAGTTGAGGTGAAAAACTATATCAGCAAGGCAAAGCTGAAAACCGAACTTGAACGCACAGGCCTTCAGAAGGAAAAAACAGGCGTTTTCACCGGCTCCTATGCCATAAACCCTGCAACAGGAGAACCTCTTCCCGTATGGATCTCCGACTTTGTCCTGATCAGTTACGGAACAGGAGCTATCATGTCAGTCCCGGCACATGACAGCCGCGACTGGGAGTTTGCCAAGCAGTACAACCTCCCCATCATCGAGGTTATCCAGAGTCCGCATGATGTTCAGGAACGCGTCTTTGAAGAGAAAGAGAGTATTTGCGTCAACTCCGCCAACAACGAAATAACACTCAACGGTCTCCCCTTTTGCGAAGCTTTCGAGCGCATGGCATCATGGCTTGAAACAAAAAAAGCGGGAGAGAGAAAGGTAAACTACAAACTCCGCGACTGGATATTCAGCCGCCAGCGATACTGGGGAGAACCAATCCCCATCAAGCATTATCATGATGGTACTCTTCGGCTGGAAACCGCTCTTCCCCTTGTTCTTCCCGAAGTTGAGGCATACCACCCCTCATCGACCGGGGAGTCTCCGCTTGCCAATATTCCACATTGGCTTTACGGAAGCGATGAGCACGGATCCTTCAGACGGGAGACCAACACCATGCCACAGTGGGCGGGAAGCTGCTGGTACTATCTCCGCTTCATTGATCCTGAAAACCAGGAAAAACTGGTCGATCCTGAAAAAGAGCGCTACTGGATGAACGTCGATCTCTATATCGGCGGCGCCGAACACGCTGTCCTTCACCTGCTCTATGCCCGATTCTGGCACAAGGTGCTCTTCGATCTCGGTGTTGTCAGTTCCAGGGAGCCATTCAAAAAACTTTTCAACCAGGGAATGATTCTTGGTGAAGACAATGAAAAGATGTCGAAATCACGCGGCAACGTCATCCCCGCCGACCACGTTCTTGAACGCTATGGAGCTGATGCTGTGCGCCTTTATGAGATGTTTTTGGGCCCCCTTGAACAGGTCAAGCCCTGGAACACCAACGGCATTGAAGGCATAAGCCGCTTTCTGTCGAAAGTGTGGCGACTGGTTTATGGGGAACATGAGGAGTCGGCGACACTGCTGTCTGAGGAAGCCATGCCGGAAGAGCTGCTCCGACGTATGCATAAGAGCATTAAAAAGGTTGGCGAGGACACGGAACAGCTCAAATTCAACACGGCTATTTCCGAAATGATGGTCTTTGTCAATGAACTGCAAAAGTCGGGATGCAAAAACCGCTCTGCAATTGAAACGCTCCTTGTGCTGCTCTCACCCTATGCACCTCACATCACGGAAGAGCTCTGGGAAAGCATCGGTCACAACTACTCAATCAGCCAGGCACCCTTCCCTTCATTTGATCCAAAACTTGTCGAAGAGAGCATTTTAACCATCGCCGTCCAGATCAACGGAAAATTGCGAGGCACCTTTCTTGCCCCGGCAAAAAGCCCGAAAGAGCTGCTTCTTCAGGAAGCAAAAAAGACAGAATCGGTATTCAAATTTCTTGACGGACAAACCATACTTCGCGAAATTGTTGTTGTAGACAAACTGGTTAATTTTGTTGTAAAAAAAGAGTGACTTTCCTCTATATTAACAACTGTTATTGTCCTGTAAAATTATTTTATGTAAAATTGGCAGAGAATGCATAAAACTCTCTGTCCGGCTTTTTATCTCCGTTTCAACCAGTTATTTTCCACGTTCCTGATTTCCTGTAAAAGGGGTGAGTATCCTTTTTTTTAACACACAAAACATGGGTATCAATGGCTACAGAAGAAACAACATCCAACGCACAGCACACCGAAACCTCGTCTTCTGGAGAAGAGTCGATCAGCTCTGTTCTGTCTGAAAAGCGGAAATTTCCGCCTTCGGCAGAGTTTTCGAACAATGCCCATATCTCCTCAATGGAAGAGTATGAGAAACTCTATGCTGCCGCTGAAGCCGATCCGGACGCTTACTGGGGAGGCATTGCTGAGCAGTTCCACTGGTTTAAAAAGTGGGATAGCGTTCTGGAGTGGAATACTCCCTATGCGAAATGGTTTAACGGCGGTAAAACCAATATCTGCTACAACGCCCTTGATGTCCATGTCAACAGTTGGAGAAAGAACAAAGCTGCCATTATCTGGGAAGGAGAAGAGGGTAACCAGCGGGTTCTGACCTATGGTGAACTGCACCGCCAGGTCAGCAAATTTGCAAACGTCCTGAAAATCGCCGGCATCAAGCCAGGAGACAGAGTTGCAATCTATATGGGCATGGTTCCGGAACTGGTCATCGCCGTTCTCGCCTGTGCGCGTGTCGGAGCAGTCCATAACGTTATTTTTGCCGGTTTCTCTGCTCATGCCATCACTGAACGCGTTAACGATTCACGCGCCAAGATGGTCATCTGTGCAGATGGCACAAGACGCCGCGGCGGTTCCATTAACCTGAAAAATATCGTTGACGAAGCTATCGTCAATACGCCGTCAATACGAAGCGTCATTGTCCTGAAAGTTACCGATGAAGAGATCCACATGCATAACGGCATGGACCATTGGTGGCATGATCTCATGGGCCTTGCCGCTGATGAATCCGAACCTGCAGAACTCGATGCAGAACATCCGCTGTTTGTACTGTACACCAGCGGTTCAACCGGCAAACCAAAAGGTATCCTGCACACCACCGCCGGATACATGGTCCATGCTGCAAGCTCGTTCAAATACGTGTTTGATATCAAAGACGAAGATATCTACTTCTGTACGGCAGATGTCGGCTGGATCACCGGGCACACCTACATGATATACGGCCCGATGCTTAATGGAGCAACCATCCTGATGTATGAAGGTGCACCAAATTATCCGCAGTGGGACAGGTTCTGGGATATCATCAACCGCCACAAAGTTACCATCTTCTATACCGCGCCAACCGCTATCCGCGCCTTTATCCGCGCCGGAAATGAATGGGTCACCAAACACAACCTCAGCTCGCTTCGCCTGCTCGGAACCGTAGGAGAGCCAATCAACCCCGAAGCATGGATGTGGTACCAAAAAGTTGTCGGACAGGAAAAATGTCCGATTGTCGATACCTGGTGGCAGACGGAAACAGGAGGCATCATGGTCTCTCCCCTTCCAGGCGCAACCCCGACAAAACCCGGCACAGCCACTCGTCCCCTGCCTGGCATCATGGTTGATGTTGTCCGCAAGGACGGTACCCCGTGCGAAGCCAACGAAGGCGGATACCTTGTTATCAAAAAGCCATGGCCATCAATGCTCCGTACCATCTACGGCGACAATGAACGGTATGAAAAAACCTACTGGTCTGAATTCCACGACATGTACTTTACCGGTGATGGCGCCCGCAAGGATGAGGATGGCTACATCTGGATCATGGGTCGAGTCGATGATGTGGTCAACGTTTCAGGTCACCGCCTTGGCACCAGTGAGGTCGAAAGCGCGCTGGTATCCCACGAGGCTGTTGCAGAGGCCGCCGTTGTCAGCCGTCCTGATGAACTCAAAGGCAATGCCCTTGTAGCCTTTGTGACCCTGAAAGATGAATATGTCGGTGACATGACGCTCCGTGAAGCGCTTCGCAACCACGTTGCCAAGGAGATCGGACCTATTGCCAAACCCGATGAGATCAGATGGGCCAAAGGTCTTCCAAAAACACGCAGCGGAAAAATCATGCGTCGTCTCCTTCGTGAGCTTGCCACAAGCAACGAAATCAAGGGAGATGTCACGACACTTGAGGATTTCGGTGTTCTTGAAAACCTCCGCGATCAGGAAAACGACTAAGCGTTCCCGCTTGCTCACTCTTCGATCGCCCGATAAACAACAGAAAGCGCAGCTTAGACTGCGCTTTCTGTTTTTCCGGCCTTTTTCCCCCGTCGGCGCCCGCCTGCACAAGATTTTACCACAATCAGCGTCGAATGTGGCGTTCATCGAACTATGCCTTCACGAAATCATAAAACAAACAAAAAAACAAGAGAACACAACCATGAGCGCACCAATGAAATCATGGGCCACACCGCTGGCCACCGGAACCTTTGTCATTCTTGCCGTAACAGGCATCCTGATGTTTTTTAAAATTGAAGCTGGATACACCAAACCTGTTCATGAATGGCTGAGCTGGGCAATGGTCGCGGGTGTTCTGTTACACATCGCAGCAAACTGGAAAGCCTTTACCGGCTATTTTACGCGAAAACCTGCTTTGGCCATTATCGGCGCTGGCCTGCTTATTACCATACTCAGCATAGTTATGCCAGCCCGAAATGAACAGAATCCAAGAATGAAAATGACCAGAGCGCTTGAGAAGTCGAAACTTGAAACCGTGGCAGTTGTCGCCGGGCAAAAGAGTGAAAGCATTATCCTGAAACTTGAACAAAAAGGGATTGCTGTGGAGAGTTCAGCCATGTCCATCCGTGAGATTGCTGCAAAAAACGGGAAAAAAGAGATGGATGTTCTTGCCGTCATTTTCAATTAACCCACTTAACCGCATGAAAAAAGGATGCACCCTCAACGCATCCTTTTCTCTCTCACCTGAAGATTGAGCGCCGCGAAAAATTATTCAATCAATTAAGCTGCACAATCGTAAAGTTCAGAAATGAGGCAAACGTCACCCACATGAGGTAGGGAATCAGCAGATTGCCAGCCATCGGAGAAACAGCACGGAATTTCACAATCGTCAACACAATAGCCAACCAGAGCAGGACAATCACCACCATCGCAAGCACGGGAGAGTGCAGTCCAAAAAATGCTGCCGACCAGCCAAGATTGAGTAAAAGCTGGGCACCGAAGACAATCAGAGCCCCACGAATCTTTGTCTCTTTGGAGTACTGCTGAACAACAAGATAAAGCGCAATACCCATGAGCAGAAAAAGCAGGCTCCATGCAGGAGGGAAGAGCCAGTCCGGCGGATTCCATGAAGGTTTGTTCAGCACATGGTAGTACCAATCAGAACCCGGTACAGGAGTAAAGGTGCTGCCGGCAAAGGCGAAGACGAAACACAACCCGATACAGAGCGCAAGTTTCGGAATATTGACATTCATGACATCAGTGTTAAAATTATTGAACTGAACACCTTAAACACAAGGAGCCTTCCGATAATTCCCTGCAGAAACAAGAGGACTGAGACTTATAGGTACTCTCTCCGGGAAATGCTATATTGACGACCACTTCAACTCCAACCCATACTGTTGCATGAGAGCTCAAAGTAAAGAACTGCAGACAGCCATCAGGGCGGCTCATGCTGCGGGAGCTATAACCCTTGAAAAATTCGGAGAACTCTCCCATCCCGAAATCCAGGTAAAAGAGTTCAAGGATTTTGTCACCGACGTCGATAAAGCCTGTGAAGCGGCAATCAGCTCAATTATCACCGAAAACTTTCCCGAAGACAGCATGCTCTGCGAAGAGGGCACCATCATAACCGGCACTTCAGGAAGAACATGGATTGTCGATCCTCTTGATGGCACGCTTAATTTTATTCACTCTTTTCCCGTTTTCTCAATCAGCATAGCGCTCAAAGGGAGCGATGATGAGCTGCTCACCGCTGTGGTCTATCAGCCAGTTCTCAAAGAGCTTTTTACCGCCGAACGCGGTCAGGGAGCTTACCTTAACGGAAAAAAGATCACCATATCAAGCCGCACGGACAAAGAGAGTTTTCTCATTGGAACCGGCATGCCCTTCAAGGAGTATCACTACCTCGAATCATACATCGGCATGCTCAAGGAGGTTATTCATGATTCTGCCGGCATTCGGCGTGCAGGCTCAGCAGCCCTTGATCTTGCCTACACCGCCTGTGGCCGCTTTGATGGCTTTTGGGAATACAAACTCTTTCCGTGGGATTTTGCTGCCGGTGTCCTGCTTGTCCGTGAAGCAGGAGGTACCATCACTGACTTTAGTGGGGATCCTGATGTTTTTCTGAAGCAGAGTATTATTGCAGGCAACAACATAACCCACCCTCTTCTGCTTGAAAAAGCGCTGAAACATTTCACATAAAAAAACCAGTACCAGACAAGACCCTGCAACCAGGCTGATTTGAAGAGGAATCAGTTCTTTCTTATCTTCAGGGCCTGTATAGTTTTTCATTATAACAATCAGTCTTCATTTCCTGCACGGATAACCGAAACAGGAGCAACAATTCCACTATGCTCATTCTTCAGCGTACACTTCAAAAAGAGGTCTCTCTCTGGGGTTCCGGACTTCACACCGGCAAAGAGTGCATGATTACCTTCAAACCTGCACCAGTCAACTATGGGTATCGTTTTGTGCGTACCGATATCGACGACAGCCCTGAAATACCAGCCCTGATCGAGAATGTCGTTGATGTTCTGAGGGGTACCACCATCGGACTCAATGGTGTAAAGGTGCACACCACCGAACATGTTCTCGGAGCGCTTTACGGCCTGCAGATCGATAACTGCCGCATCGAAATAAGCGGCCCGGAACCTCCTGTCATGGACGGAAGCTCACACCCTTTTGCCGCAGCGCTGATCGAAGCCGGGTTCAAGGAACAGGATGAACCAAAAAATTACCTGGTCATCGATGAAACCATTGAATACCATGATGCCAACAACAGCGTTGATATTGTAGCCCTGCCTCTCGACAGCTTCAGAATAACCGTCATGGTTGACTACAAAAACCCGGCGCTTGGCTCGCAGCACTCCGGCCTCTTTGATCTGGACAAAGAATTTGTCAAAGAATTTTCATCCTCCAGAACATTCTGCTTTCTCAGCGAAGTGGAAGCCCTTGCAAACCAGGGAATCATCAAGGGTGGTGATGTCGACAACGCTATTGTCATTATCGACAAAACCATGTGCGAACAGGAGCTTTCCGATCTTGGCAAAAAACTCGGTATTGAGAGCAAAAATCTTGTACTTGGTGACAATGGCATCCTCAACAATCGTGAACTTCGTTTCAAGAACGAACCTGCGCGCCATAAACTGCTCGACCTTCTCGGCGACATCGCACTTCTTGGTATGCCACTCAAGGCTCAGGTGCTCGCGGCACGTCCCGGTCATGCATCGAATGTGGAGTTCGTAAAGCAGCTCAAAAAATATGTCGATCGTAACAAGCTTGCCCGACAGTTCCAGCATGAAAAAAAAGCCGGCGTTATTTTCGACATCAATGCTATTCAACAGATCCTCCCCCACCGCTACCCTTTTCTGTTGATCGACAAGATTATAGAGTTCAAGCTTGACGAAAAAATTGTATCGATCAAAAACGTCACCATCAATGAGCCGTTTTTCCAGGGCCATTTTCCCGGAAATCCCATCATGCCCGGCGTTCTCATCCTTGAAGCCATGGCCCAGACGGGCGGCATCATGATGCTCAACGGCAATGATAACATCAAGGAGAGTGTCGTGCTCTTCATGGGTATCGACAAGGCTCGATTCCGCAAACCCGTGCTTCCGGGCGACACACTTGTTATCGAAGCAATCCTGACCAACAAGCGCAGAAACATCTGCCAATTTGACGCCAAAGCCTATGTAAGGGGAGAACTTGTATGCGAAGCTTCCCTCATGGCCACGGTTGCACCAAAGAGCAAGTAATGGAATAACCCAGTGTGCATGAAGCGTGCCCTGTAGCAGAATTGGAGCAGGGCGCTTCGGAGCACACAACAGATACCCCGGCGCCCCTCTCCGTCTGAGGCCTGAAAAACAGCAGCCTGTGCTCTGCTGCAAAACAGTTCTCTCCCTGGCTGACCACACGGACTCCACATTCCATCAACAAGTTATCCACATTTTGCAACCAACGCCATAAAGCGTGTTAATGCAATTAACATCATATGAAGAAAGAGGTTCCCGTATCGTTACGTTAAAATCCCGTCTTCACAGAAAAAGTTATCCATATCAGGATAAGCATAATGGTGACTATAAAAAACAGGGAGAAATGAAACCGAAAATGAAGGGAAAAGCCCTTTCAGGGAATGAAAAAGAGCTGCTGAAACTCAGGCCCGATACTCCAGCCCCTTGTGAATTTTATAAAACCTCAGGCAGTAGAGAACAAACGAGTAAAAGAGCATAAGCGTCGAGAGATATAAAAAAAACTCTTTGACCAGATATTCCCTGAAAAACGGATGAGGCCAGACCATGGCAATAAAGAGCATGGAGACAAAACCCACCGCCCATTTCCCCGGCCAAAGGGATGTCGTCACCACTGAATGACGAAATTTCACATAACCCGCTCCAATAAAAATCAGAATATCGCGGAGCACAGCAAAAAGCACAAACCATAAAGGGAGCTGCCCGACCCAGAGAAAATAAACCGCAACACTTGCAAGACAAAGCTTGTCGGCAAGGGGGTCAAGAATTTTTCCCATCTCTGAAACATCATTCGTCCATCGGGCCGCCTGGCCATCAAACCAGTCGGTCAGAACAGCCACAATCATAATAGTAATGGCTATATCAAGATGACCCGTATGAAAGTAGTAGATAAACCAGGGTATCAAGAGTATCCTCAGAATACTGAGAAAATTCGGGATATTTACGATACGACCTTCCACAGTGGTGAATTTATTTTTGAAATAACCGGATAACCATATCGGGCGATGCCCCAACAAACTGCGACCAGCTCATTCCCCCTTTTCTGCTCTGTCCTGCACTCTTAAAAGGTTCCCGGCTTCCGCCTCTCAGCAGATCACAGAGCGCAATCCCGAGGGCATCGGTAACATCGAAAGGTTCAGGAACCGGATTAAGAGCAAGCATCCTTGCGACCATAAACGCAACCTGCTCCTTGCTGGCCGCCCCTTTTCCGGTTACTGCCGACTTCACTTCGCGAGGGGCATATTCGTGCAAGAGAAGATTCCGGTTCATCGCAAGAGCAATTACGGCACCCCGTACCTGACCAAGTTTCAATGCCGACTGCACATTCCTGCTCAAAAAAACAGTTTCAAGTGCAACACATTCAGGAGCATAATCCGTAATAACTGCTTCAAGCTCCCTGTAAATCTGACCAATACGCTCCGCATGACTACTGCGAGGATGAAGCCGGATAACTCCACAAGAGAGCACCGTAAAAAACGTACCCTCCTGACGAATTACGCCGTAGCCCGTAAGCCGACTTCCAGGATCAACTCCCAGAACAACCACTCTTTTACTCGTTTAAACTGCTCATTGCACTTTCACTGATCTCCATATTCGTGTATACCGCCTGCACATCATCATTATTTTCAAATGCATCAATCAGTTTGATCACCTTGCGGGCATCCTCGGCTTCAAGCTCAATATAATTTTCGGGTATCAGATCAATTTTTGCATTCTCATACATGATAGCGGCATCATCAAGCGCTTTTTTGACACGCTCAAGATCCTTGACGTCAGTTATGACGGTAAAATAGTTCTCATCATCGCTGCCAAGATCTTCAAGACCGGCCTCGAGCAGAAGTTCCATAAGCTGATCCTCTCCGGCAGCCGATCGTGGAACATCAAGCGTTCCCTTGCGCTGAAACATCCAGGCAACACTACCGCTTTCACCGAGCGAACCATTGTTACGACTCATAATGTGACGAATATCAGCTACGGTACGGTTACGATTGTCTGTAGCAGTCTCAATAATCAGCGCAATCCCTGCAGGACCATACCCTTCATAGGTAATCTCATCCCAGGTTACCCCCTCAAGCTCTCCCGTTCCCTTCTTGATGGCACGCTGGATATTGTCCATCGGCATGGAATTATCCCTGGCCGTATCGATTGCAAGCCTGAGACGAGGATTACCCGCTGGGTCACCACCACCCATTTTTGCTGCAATCGTAATCTCCTTGACCAGTTTGGTGAACAAACTGCCTCTTTTTTGATCGGTTACCGCCTTTTTTCTCTTAATGGTTGCCCATTTGCTATGTCCTGACATAATAAAAAATGCTGATTTATTATTCCTCCAGATGCCCGCCTATGATAATAGATTTATTTTCTTTAAATAAAATCAAATCTGACGGTATTCCCGCAAGTTAACAACAAGAAAAAACAATGACAAACTTGATGACCGCCTACCAGGGTGAACCAGGAGCATACAGTGAGATCGCCGCACTCCGGATTGGAGAGCCAAAACCCTTCGAATCATTTGACGAGGTCTTCGCGGCTGTTGAAAACCAGAAGGTTCATTATGCCGTCATCCCCATTGAAAATTCACTTGGAGGCAGCATTCATCATAACTACGACCTTCTGCTGCAGCATCCCGTCACCATTGTGGCAGAAACCTTCGTCAAGGTAAAACATTGCCTGCTTGGCATTCCCGGTTCATCCACAGAAAGGGCTTTGAAGGTACTTTCACACCCACAGGCATTGGCCCAGTGCCGAAACTTTTTTGCCACTCACCAACACCTCAAAGCTGAAGTTGCCTATGATACGGCGGGAAGCGCAAAAATGATAGCCGCTGAAAAAGATCCCGGAAAACTTGCCATAGCATCAAAAAGGGCAGGCGAACTCTACGGACTTGAGATCCTCCAGGAAAATCTGGCCGACGAGGAGTGGAACATTACCCGCTTTTTCTGTATTGCACATGCGAAAAATCCGGAAAACCCGCTCCCTGAAACAACTGCGAAGAGCGCACAGCACAAAACATCAATCGTCTTCACGCTCCCCAACGAACAAGGATCACTGTTCAAGGCACTGGCAACATTCGCCATGCGTGATATTGACCTGACCAAAATCGAATCGAGACCGTTCAGAAAAAAAGCCTTTGAATATCTTTTTTATGTTGATTTTATCGGTGATCAGAACGATCGGAATATCCAGAACGCCCTTTGCCATCTCAAAGAATTTGCCACCATGGTCAACGTCCTTGGAAGTTATGGAGTGATTGCAGAATGAATAATCGGCAGCTCGACTTCTTCCCGCCAGCCAATCCGGAAGAGAGAATCAAGAACCCGGCAACCATCACAAAAAAACCAGCACTCTTTCTGCTCGACGGCATGGCCATCGTTTACCGCTCCTTTTATGCCCTGCAACGGACGGGCATGACAAGTCAGGAGGGCATGCCGACCGGAGCTATTTATGGCTTTGCATCCACATTGCTTAAAATCTTTGAAACCTACAGGCCACAATACCTTGCAGCGGTATTTGACAGCAAGGAAAAAACCTTCCGACACGATCTTTATCCTCTTTACAAAGCCAATCGACAGGCGCCACCCGAAGATCTCATCATGCAACTTGACGCCATTTTCAAGCTGCTTGAAGCGTTTGATATTCCGCTCATTAAAACCCCGGGATACGAAGCGGACGATCTTATTGGCACCGCCTCCCGTAAATTCAGCCCAATGTGCCAGGTCTATATTGTCACCCCCGACAAGGATCTTGCCCAACTGGTCCATGAGGGAGTAAACATCCTCAAACCCGGCAAAAACCAGAATGAGCTTGAACTGCTTGGGAAAAAAGAGATTATCGAACAGTTCGGGGTTCCCCCTGAGCTTTTTATCCCGTTCCTCACCCTCACCGGCGACACCTCCGACAATATTCCCGGAGCAAAAGGGATTGGCCCGAAAACCGCCATCTCCCTGCTTGACCAATACGGTTCCCTGCAGAATATCTACAACCATCTCGACACGATCTCCCCGAAAAACCGCCAAAGCCTTGAAGCATTTCAACCCACGCTTGATCTGATAACACAACTGGTCACCATACGCACCGATTTACAGATCGACGTTACCCTGAAAGAGCTTGCCTGCGGATTACCTGACCCGGCAAAGCTTTTCCCGCTGCTGCAAAAACTCGGTCTTAAAACCATTTCCTCAAGAATATTGGCTCTTTTTGGCGAGCTTCAGCAAGCGCCCTCAGCAACAGCTCCGCTCCATGAGGAACCCTCCTCCCCTTTTCATGAAGAAGAGCCCGCTCTCCGATCACCCCGGGAGAATGCCGACTATGCCCGTATCGACACAGTCGATAAACTGATGGAACTGATGGAGTCTCTGCACGATGCCCGGCATATTGCCGTCGACACGGAAACCACCAGTCTTGACACCTTTGAAGCCGAACTGGCAGGGATATCGATCGCGGTTGAAACAGGAAAAGCGCGATTTATCTCTTTCGCGCAGAGCGCCCTTGACCGGGATAAAACAGTCGAAATCCTGAAACCGCTCCTTGAAAATCCATCCCTGCCGAAAATTGGCCAGAACCTCAAATATGACATGCTCGTTCTCAAAAAATACGGCATAGAGCTCTCTCCTGTTGCATTCGACACCATGCTTGCGAGCTATGTGCTCAATCCTGAAGAAAAACATAACCTTGACGACCTGGCCGCCCACCACCTCGGCTACCGAACGACAACCTTTGATGAATTGGTTGGAACCGGAAAAACAAAACAGCATATTTTCGAGGTTGATCCCGAAAAGCTCTCAGACTATGCCTGCCAGGATGCCGATCTTGCTCTTCAGCTTGAGGGTGTTTTCCGCAAAAAACTCGACGGAGAAACTGAACTGCTCTGGCTTTGCGAAAACATTGAGTTCCCGCTGGTCACAGTCCTTGCCGAAATGGAATATGCCGGCATATGCATCGACACCCACCATCTTGAAAAGGCTTCCGAACGGGTTAAAAAAGAGCTCGAGCTCCTGACAGAAACAATTTATGCTGCAGCAGGCTCCGCCTTCAACATCGATTCCCCCAAACAGCTTGCCCATATTCTCTTTGATCTCCTTGCGCTTCCACCAAAAAAGAGAACAAAAACAGGCTATTCAACCAATGTTGAAGTGCTTGAGGAGCTTGCGACACTCTTTCCCATCGCACGTGACCTCCTCGAATACCGAAGCCTGCAGAAACTCAAGAGTACCTATATCGACGCCTTGCCAAAAATGGTCAATCCTCTGACAGGTCGGTTGCATACTACATTTAATCAATTCATCACGGCAACTGGCCGACTCTCCTCTTCCAATCCAAACCTGCAAAACATACCCATACGCAGTCCCCTCGGCAAAGAGATACGCAGGGCATTTATACCTTCAACACCTGAAAACTGGCTACTCTCTGCAGACTATTCGCAGATTGAACTCAGAATTGCTGCAGAAATTTCCGGAGATCCTCAACTCCTCGAAGCATTCCGCAACCGGGAAGACATTCACACCGCAACAGCAAAGGTAATTTTCGACACCGATGAAATTACCAGCGATATGAGACGCAAGGCAAAAGAGGTGAATTTTGGAGTTCTTTACGGCATCATGCCATTTGGCCTCTCACGAAGACTCAATATTCCCCAAAAAGAGGCCAAGGCCATTATCGACACCTACATCTCGAAATATCCCGGGCTCTTCAAGGCATTGCAGGAAATTATTGTAACCGGAAGGGAAAAAGGGTATGTCACAACGATCCTCGGACGTCGTCGTTATCTTGCTGATCTCAACAGCAGGAATACCAACCTGAAAAAAGCGGCAGAAAGAGCTGCCATGAATACGCCGATTCAGGGCACAGCCGCTGATATCATCAAATGCGCCATGAACCTCTGCAGCAGCAGGATGCGCCATCTGAACATGAAATCAGTCATGCTTCTCCAGGTACATGACGAACTGCTCTTTGAAACCACTGATGCAGAAAAAGAGCCGCTTTCAAAACTTGTAGAACAGGCAATGATTGATGCAGCAATACGTTGCGGACTAAAAAATGTCCCTGTTCTGGTCGATACCGGCATTGGAAAAAACTGGCTGGAAGCCCACTAATCATTGAGATTATCCAAAAAAGTTTTTTTATATTTGGCTATGAATGACATTCCTGTTCAGACCAACAATCCCCGATACCACATGACTTTGAAACATCGGTTTATGGCTGTCTCAGAATACGGCAGAAACGCTAAAGAGAGCCTCTTTGCCTGCCTCTCTTCAGGAATTGTTGCTCTCTCTCTTGCCCTTTTTTCTTTCGTCATCGGGGCTCCGGCAACCCTCCTTGCTGAAGAGGCACAATCGATTGAAACCAAAACTCCAGCTCCCAGGGCAAACACGACCGAAGGAATACTCGCAAGTACGGAACAGATGATTGAACAGCTCATCCTGCAGATAGATCGTCAGAGAAACAACGCCACCGAATCAAGAGTGCAGAGTGAAGAGCCCACTTCAACCTCCTATTTTTCCAGTATACCCAACATCAGGCCTGTCAGTGGCGCGATTACCAGCGCTTTTGGAAAACGGGTACACCCAATCTACAAGGTTACCCTTTTTCACTCAGGCATTGATTTTTCCGCTGCTGAAGGCACAAGGGTGCAGTCGACAGGTGACGGGGTTATTGCCTATTCGGGATATGACAGAGGGTACGGACAAAAAATAACCATCAATCACGGTTTCGGCTATCAAACCATCTATGCCCATCTCTCCAAATCTCTGGTGCGCCAGGGGCAGAGAGTCAAACGCGGTGAAATCATCGCACTTTCGGGAAATACCGGCCTCTCAACTGGCCCCCATCTGCACTATGAAGTACAGAAAGACAATGTAAAAGTCAACCCAACCGCTTATTTCTTTGATGAAAGCAATCCGGACAAGTTTATCACAACACAAAAACCTGCGCCGGAACAGAGCGACAATAACTCCTAACCTGAATAACTCAATCGACGTCGTATGTATTGGAATTTAGACCTTGCCCGTCATATAGCTGACGCTCCGTGGCCTGTAACAAAAGATGAACTTATCAATTACGCAAACAGGAGCGGTGCGCCCCAGCAGGTGATCGACAACCTGCTCGATCTTCCCGAAAGCGATGATATGTATGAGAGCCTTGATGAAATATGGCCCGACTATCCTACCGACGAAGACTTTGGCTACGGTGATGAAGAGCCATTAACGTAGAACAAAACAGGATTCATGCTTGACAAAAGCAGTATTGACTCTTATCTCCCTTCTTCTGCTCTGTGCATTTCCGGCACAGGGCAGATCGATAAGCACAGGGAAAAAACAGGTGGCCGTATCGCCATATGTGAACAACATCCACTTCAGCGGCAATAAATCGATCAGTGAGGAGGAACTTCGCCTGATCATTGTAACCGCCGAAAACCGATCCTTTCTGGGACTCGGTCTCTTCGGGGGATCCCGAAGAGCATTCAATAAAGAGGAATTTGAAAAAGACCTCTTCCTCATCAAGAAACTCTACACCTATAAAGGCTTTTTTTTTACCGATCTGGATACCACCATTGTCAGGAAAAACGGTGGGAAAAAATTGGATATCAACATCCGTATCCGGGAAAATAATCCCTCAAAAGTTGACTTCATCACGTATGAAGGACTGGAAAAGATTCCTGCAGAACTCAAAACAGATTATCTCCACAATAAACGGCTCAACGTCAACGATGTATTCTCCGTTGAGAGACTGATTGAAGAGCGTGATCGAACCATAGCATTTTTCAAAGAGTACGGCTTTTCTTTTTTCCATGAAGACAGTATCCGCATCAAGGTTGATACCGTTGGAACCCGCGCAGGAGTCCTTTTTCGGCTCAGTTTGCCAAAACAGTTACACTATGGAGCCATCACGGCTATCGTACACAACCCGGTCAACAGCGACACCACACCAAAAACAAAAACCTATACAAAAGAGAACATCAGCGCAACCATTCTCGGTAACCAGCACATCTCCCCACATCTGATCACCTCGGCTATTGAATTCCGCCCAGGCGACATAACCCGAAAAAGCCTCGAACAGAGCACCTTGCAAAATTTTGGAGCAACCAATCTCTTTTCATCCATCTCCATCAGCCCTGACTCGGTACAAGCCGACAAACTCTACACCACCATTCACCTTGAAACGGCACCCAAGCATCAGATAGAACCAAAAATATTGGTTGATAACCGATACGGAGCCCTCTTTTTCGGCACCTCCCTGGCCTATGAAAACAAAAACCTGCTCGGTGGGGCTGAACAGTTTCGTGCATCCACAGAATACGGCACACAGGCCGGTTACAACAATAAACTCCTGCAAAACCTTGACACAGACCAATACGCGAGAGTTATTCCTTATGAGTTTGGCCTGAAAAGCTCGCTTGTCTTGCCCGTTCTCAAAAAACCGGGCAATTTCTACGCAACAACAGTTGAATATGCAGCAACAAAACTCCCGGTACTGCTCTCAAACAAAAACGGACTGCTCCGCGCAACCTACAGCGCCCGCCTGAATCCATCATCGCGCCTGAATTTTGATTTTTTTGAATTTGAATGGGTTAAAAAAGATTCCCTCAAAGGATTCAAACAACTTTTTGAAACTGATCTTGCCTATAATATCGGCATTGACCCCTCCAATGAAGCCGCAGTGAACGCCGGAATTGACAGCCTTCTTGAAACCCATGTCAACCAGACCTTCCGGCTTCGCTACAACTTCACAAACCGCCAAAGCGCTCCTGCTGAACGCACCATCCGCAACCTGGATCTCCTTCTTGAAGAATCCGGCAGCCTTGCATGGTTAATGGATACCTATTTAGACACAAAAAACTATAGCGGCTTCACTGACAAAGATCCCCAGATATTCGGTACAACCTATTCCCAATATGTGAAACTCGAAAGCGCCCTGAGCCTTGCAAAAAACTTCTCTCCACAGAGCCAACTTGCCGGAAGAGGACGTATAGGATGGATGACTCCCTATGGTAAGGCTGAAACGACCCCTGAAGAGCGCCGTTTTTATGCTGGAGGAACAAACAGTATGCGGGGCTGGCTTTTCAATACACTTGGACCAGGCCGCAGTGTGAGCAAGGTGGCTGCCAATTTCGGTGCCGACATCAAGCTTGAACTCAATATGGAATATCGACGAAAATTTTTCACCCTCTTTAATCAACCATCCGGAATCACCCTCTTTACCGATATTGGAAATATCTGGGATCGCAACGGAGTTTATGGCCTCACCCTTAAATCCCTTGCAAGAGACTTCGCCTGGGACGCAGGAATCGGACTGCGGATCGGCTCCCCTATAGGCCCATTCCGCTTTGATTTCGCCTATAAACTGCATGATCCAACGCAGGAAAAGCCTTGGCGCTTCTCTGCATTAAACATTGGTGACTACACCTTCAATTTTGGAATTGGTGAAGCTTTTTAATTATTTAACCGAATTATTTTTTTCACGATAACCAACCGGATAACCATGCCAGCACCATCGACGCTTCTTGCCCCTTCAATTCTGTCGGCTGACTTCACCCGACTTGAACACTCCATAGATATCGCTACAAAAGCTGGAGCTGACTGGATGCACTGCGACATTATGGACGGCAACTTTGTCCCCAACATCACCTTCGGCCCACTCATCGTTCAGGCTATTGCATCATGCACACCCATGATTATCGACACCCATCTGATGATAGTCGACCCGGATCGCTTCATTGAAGAGTTCATCAAGGCTGGCTCCCACCAGATAACCGTTCACCAGGAAGCATGCCCGCATCTCCACCGCACGATTCAGCTCATCAAAAGCCTCGGTGCAAAGGCTGGCGTCTCCATCAATCCAGGAACCTCGTTATCGACACTTGAATCCATCCTGCCAGATCTTGATCTTGTCCTTCTCATGTCGGTCAATCCCGGGTTCGGAGGACAGAAGTTTATTCCCTCCTCAATTGGCAAAATCCGCCAACTCCATGAGATGCGTCTGAAAGTGAATCCGGGAATGGTCATTGCCATTGATGGCGGCATAACGGAAGAAAACGGGCAGGAAGTTGTTTCGGCTGGAGCCGATGCGCTGATTGCTGGCACGGCATTCTTCAAAGCGGCCAATCCAGCACAAACGGCGGCAAAATTCAGGGCTATGACCAGGTAATCCTGCCAAGCTCGGGGCTGGTATACAGTCCCTCTCCTATCAGCACGGCATCAAACGATGCCTGCTCGATAAGAGCGATATCAGCGGAGCTTTTCAAACCACTTTCGGAAACAGCAAGAACATCAGAAGGAATAAAGGGACGAAGCGAGAGCGATGTCTCAAGTTTGAGGGAAAAGTCTTTCAGATCCCGATTATTGACACCGATGATCGGTGCGCCCTTTTCAATCGCCCTGTCAAGCTCCTTGCGGTCATGCACCTCCACAAGCACATGCAGGCCAACAGAGGCCGCCAACTGCAGGTAATCGCCAAGCTGACAGGAATCAAGCGCAGCCACGATAAGCAGAATGGCATCGGCTCCTGTCAGACGGGACTGAAAAATCTGGGACTCATCGATAATGAAATCCTTGCGCAGCACAGGCAACTGAAATGAGCGGCTCACCATCTGAAGATAGTCGATTGAACCCTGAAAAAAAGTGCGGTCAGTCAGCACAGAATAGGCCGCAGCGCCAAGCTCTCCATAGCGGCGTGCAATGTTGACCGGATCAAAATCAGGAACAATAAGACCTCTCGAAGGAGAGGCTTTTTTAATCTCGGCAATCAGCCGCAACCCCCTGCCGGTGCGCCGGAGTGCGCCGGTAAAATCACGGGTGGGCGCCAGAGAGCCCTGCAACTCAGCGTAACGACGGGCGGGATGCTCACTGGCAAGTTCCCCTACCTCCCGCTCTTTCTCCTCCAGTATCCTGCTCAGATAGCTCATAACCCCCGCTCAGACTGCTGCGGCCAGTTCCCTGAGCTTCTCTTCAAGCTCAACGATCTGGAGAATGTTATCGAGGAACCAGGGATCTATACCTGTTGACTGATGAACCTCGTCAACAGTAGCGCCAGCCTGGAATGCATAACGCAGATAAAACATCCGGTCAGCTTTCGGTATCCTGATTTTCTCAAGAATATCCTCCCTGGCAAACTTCTTCTGTTGCGGAGTCATGGCAAGGACATTCATGACATCCTTTCCATCAGAACCAAGCCCTGCCCGGCCGATTTCAAGGCCGCGAAGCGACTTCTGCAACGCTTCCCTGAAGTTTCGTCCAAAAGCCATGACCTCACCGACCGACTTCATCTGTACACCAAGACGGGCGTCAACATTTTTGAACTTTTCAAAATCCCAGCGGGGAATCTTGACAACACAGTAATCAATTGCCGGTTCAAAACTCGCGGGAGTCGTTCTGGTGATATCATTGAGGATCTCATCAAGCGTGTATCCAACAGCAAGTTTGGCCGCTACTTTTGCAATCGGAAATCCGGTCGCCTTCGAGGCCAGAGCAGAGCTGCGCGAAACACGAGGATTCATCTCAATAACCACAATACGGCCATTGAGAGGATTAATTGCAAACTGGATATTGCTGCCGCCAGTCTCGACACCTATTTCACGAATTATACGAACCGAAGCGTCCCTCAGCTCCTGATACTGGCGATCCGTAAGCGTCTGGGCCGGAGCAACCGTAATACTATCGCCCGTATGCACTCCCATCGGATCAACATTCTCAATAGAACAGACAATAATCACATTATCTGCCAGATCACGGATAACCTCAAGCTCATACTCTTTCCAGCCAATCAGGCACTCCTCAACAAGCACTTCACTGATAGGACTTTCAGTAAGGCCCCTGCGTATGGCATCATAATAGTCTGCTTTTGTCTCGGCAAAACCACCGCCGGTACCACCAAGTGTAAACGAGGGACGGATAACAATCGGCAGACCAATCTCCTCAAGCGCCTCTTTTGCCTCTTTTTCATTCCGGACAAAAAAACCTTTGGCCATCTCCAGGCCAATTTTTTTCATGGCATCACTGAAAAACTCACGATTTTCAGCTTTTCTGATTGCACGAAGCTTCGCGCCAATCAGTTCAACTCCGTTACGTTCAAGAATACCGGATTCGGCCAAACTGACCGCAATGTTCAAAGCCGTCTGGCCACCCATCGTCGGCAGAAGCGCATCGGGTTTTTCGCGTTCGATAATTTTCTGAACATATTCCGGCGTAATCGGCTCAATATAGGTAGCATCAGCAAACTCTATGTCAGTCATAATGGTTGCCGGATTGCTGTTAACCAGCACAACCCGATACCCGTCCTCCTTAAGGGCGCGGCACGCCTGGGTGCCGGAATAATCAAATTCACAAGCCTGGCCGATCACAATAGGACCGGCACCAATCACTAATATCGACTTTATATCTTCCCGCTTTGGCACGTTTTTTCGGGGTTTAATACTTGACTGAGCTTAAAAAAAAGGTAATGTACAAAATAATTGAAGAGTTTTTCTGCCCCAAAGCCAGGAGACACTATTCCAGCACACGAATCTGTTCCTGATGAACCCCTCCCGACCCCCGCCGCAGCCATGCTGTAACCTCCTTTGGTTGCGCATTCATCAGTGAAATAATAAGCAGCGTATGGCCGGGACGTGCAAAATCAACATCATGCAATGACGGAAGGGCCGGAGAATTGATATGGGAATGGTAAGAGCCGATAATTTCATATCCAAGCATTCTGGCCTCACGCTCAACATCAAGATACTCCTGGTGGGCAATCTCAAAACCCTGCTCTTTACCAAAATAGAGGCAGTTCCTGCAGGGGGCAACTTCATAGACAATATTCTCTACATTTCCCCTGTGATCACTGTTTTGAATGCCGACCAGGAGCCCGCAACACTCATAAGGCAACTCCCGAAACGCCTGCTCCTGGATAATCTCGAATTGACGCCTGGGTAGCTTCATGGCAAAACTATTGACTGAAAATTAAAGAGCCTTGGCTCCAATATCTGTACGATAATAAGCCCCTTCAAAACTGATCTTTTCAACCGCACTGTAGGCCCGATCAATACTCTCCCTGAGCGTATCCCCGAGCGCTGTCACCGAAAATACCCTTCCACCCGCAGTGACAAGTCGCCCACCCTCGTAAGCCGTTCCAGCATGAAACACCTGACAATCCTTCATGGCGGAAAGCTCATCTGCCAGAGCAACAGCCTTGCCGGTTTCATAATGGTCAGGATAGCCAGCAGAGGCAATGACAACTGTTGCCGCCGATTTCTGATACATTTCAAAAGGCACCTCTCCGAGTGTACCATCAACACTCGCCTGAAGAGCTGCAATAAAATCGCTTTTCAGCAGGGGAAGTACCACCTGTGTCTCCGGATCGCCCATACGTGCATTATACTCGACAACAAAGGGTTCACCCCGATCAATCATGAGACCGACATACAAAAAGCCGGTATACGGATACCCATCATCCCTCATACCCTTCAAGGTTGGCTGGATAATCCGCTCTTCAACCTTCTGCATCACTTCAGAAGTCACCAGCGGCGCAGGAGCATAAGCGCCCATACCACCCGTATTCTTGCCGGTATCGCCATCGCCGATACGCTTATGATCCTGTGCAGGCAGAAATAAACGGTAGCGGGTACCATCCGTCAAAGCAAAAACACTCGCCTCCTCTCCCTGCAAAAAATCCTCGATAACCACCTCATTGGCTGCATCGCCAAAAATACGCTCTTCAAACAACGCATTATTTGCCATCATGGCCTGCTCCCTGTCAAGCGCGATGAAAACCCCTTTTCCGGCACATAATCCACTTGCCTTGATCACCTGCGGAAACAAGGTCTCCGGCAATCCGATATAAGCATTGGCGGAAAGCGCATCATGAAATACATGGTACCCTGCCGTAGGAATCCCGTGTCGCCGCATGAACTCCTTGGCAAACACCTTGCTCGACTCAAGAGAGGCTGCCTCCTGTGCAGGGCCGACTATTTTTTTACCCGCACGGCGAAAGAGATCCACAATACCAAGTTCAAGCGGAGCCTCCGAACCAACAACAGTCAAGTCAATGGCATTCTCCTCCGCAAATCGAAGCAGATCATCAAGCGCAGTCACTTTCAGTGGCACATTACAAACAGGTCCGCCCATCATAGCGGTACCACCGTTTCCTGGCGCCACAAAAACTCTCTGAACACCCTCACTCTCCACAGCACATTGGCACATGGCATGTTCACGAGCGCCACTTCCTATAATCAAAACATTCATAATCTCTGTACAGGCATTTGCCCTATTTGAGCCTGTGCATTGTCTGCACAGTTTGTTAAATTACTCCCCCCTTTGGAACCATAGCCAGTATATAATCCACCGGGAATAAAATAAAGAATAAAATAAATTTTTCCTGTCCGCTCAAGTTCCCTGTATGCCATTTATTTTCAACACCTATGCCGCTCTCCCCGCTGATTTCCCGCCATCTCATTCCCTTTGCACTGAAACTTCTTTATGCAAGCCTGCGGATATCGGTCATACCAAAAATAATACAGCTTCCCGACAAAGAGGTCATCATCACCTTCTGGCATGGTAAAATGATCACAGGCTGGCTTCTTGCCCAAAGACTCTTTCCCGAAAAAAAAATAACTGCTGTGGTAAGCATGTCCGAAGACGGTAAAACTCTTGCCGATACACTTGAACGACTCGGTTTCTCGCTCATACGGGGTTCAAGCTCAAAAGGGGGTGCCGCAGTCAAACAGGCCATGCAAAAAGCCCTGCAAAACGGCAATATTGTCGCCCTTACCCCCGACGGACCACGCGGACCTGCCAATCAGTTCAAATACGGCACATTGCGCCTGGCCTCCGAAAACCACTATCCACTGGTTTTTGCCGAAATCCGTCATAAAAAAAGCTGGACACTCAAAAGCTGGGATCAGTTTGAAATTCCGAAACCTTTCAGTGAAACGTCCGTCCAACTCCACCTTATCCATCTGCCTGCATTCGAAAACGAAGCAGAGATAGAATCGTATACAAAGCAACTTGCAATCCAGCTTCACCATGCATAACCCACTCTCCATACTGCTCAGACCCGCAGCCCTTGGCTACCGGGTTATTGTGCAGCTCCGCAATACACTCTTTGACCGACAGCTTCTGCCTGCCTGGAAATCACCCGTGCCCATAGTTTCAATAGGGAACCTCTCTGTCGGCGGTACAGGAAAAACTCCGCTTGTCGATTGGGTTGTCAAGTACTATCTCTCCATCGGCTGCAAACCGGCCATCATCTCCCGAGGGTATCGGAGAGAATCAAAAGGCGTACAACTGGTCTCAGACGGACAAAAAGTCCTGCTCAGCAGCAGCGAGTCCGGCGATGAAACCGCAATGCTCGCCTGGAACAACCCCGATGCCATTGTCATTGTTGCAAAAAAAAGAAAAGAGGCCGTAAAGTATCTTGTAAAACACTTTGCAGCAAGAATGCCCTCCGTTATCATCCTTGACGACGCATTCCAGCACCGCCAAATCCAGAGAGAGCTCAATATTGCCATCATAAACGTATCAGAACCTTTTCTGAAGGCAAGAATGCTGCCCGAAGGACGCATGAGGGAACCGCTTAAAAACCTTTCAAGAGCTGACCTGATTGTACTGAACAAAATCGATGATCCGGAAAAAGCTGATGCAATAGTGCGAAAAATAAAAGAGAGAGGGACGCCACTCATAAAAGCGCGCGTTGCCATTGCAGAACTGGTCTGTTTTTCCGGCGCATTTATCTCCTCAGAAGAGGCCCCTCCTCTGACCAGCATCAGCGCACTCGCCTTCGCAGGTATCTCCTCTCCCCAAAGCTTTCTCGATAGTCTGGGAAAAGAGGGAGTAACCATTGCTGCGCACCGTTTTTTCTACGATCACGAACCTTACAGCGCAAAAAAGCTGACGGAGATATTCCGTGAAGCCGAATCCAAAGGACTTAGCCTGATCACAACAGAAAAAGACTACTTCCGAATGCTGGGACATCCCGAACTTATCCGCATTATCACCGCGCGGCCCTGTTACTATCTGAAAATCAAAACCGATATCTTCGAAGGGAAAGAGATCCTGCAGTCGATGCTTCGAAAAGCTGTGGCGATGAAATAAATTATGGATTGGTTTGTGGTGTGCAACCATAGGGGCAACCACAAGAGGTTGCCCCTACTCTTTGATGATTTTTGAAATTGCCTTGAAGCGCTCACCCTCGGCCACACGCAGCAATTCAAAGACCGCCATTTCCGTGCTGGTCAATGATGCTCCGGCTTTTTCAATACAGCGAATCCCGAGAAGCCGGTTTGCTTCCGTTCTGGACGAAACAGCATCGGTCACCAGATGGACATTATACCCAAACTCAACAAGATCAACCGCTGTCTGGTAAACACAAACATGGGCCTCCATACCGACAACAAGAATATCGTTTCGGTTAAAAGATCGGAGTTGCTTCATAAACTCAGGGGTTCCGCAACAACTGAATGAGAGCTTTTCAACAGGCACCATTCCTGGTAACAGCTCCTTCAGAGTATCAACAGTTGAGCCCAACCCTTTTGGATACTGTTCGGTCACGAGAACCGGAACATCAAGAATCAGACAAGCCCTGACCAACTTGCTGATATTGGTTTCAAGGGCTGCCGGCTGAACAACAGACTGTGCCAGCCGCCCCTGCACATCAATAACAAGCAATAACGTTTCCCTCGAACTCAGCATGGCAATACGCTCAATAAAAAACTTGAAAAGAGATAGTACTCAGTATACGGCATACAATGAAAAAAAAACAATTCTGTATCTTTTTTCAAGGGAATTATTTCAGTATCCGACTCTCTACAACCATCACACATCGCCCGCAACCCCAACGGATATTTACTATAGCATAAACGCAAAAAGGCAGGCCTGTACAACAAGCCTGCCCCCTCACTGTTAAAAACAACAGAACTTTTCTCCACATGCCACCTGCTATGGCACAAAGCAGACCCTTAGAACTTCCGTATTGCCCGTATACGCCTTATGCCAGTCAAAGCACCTGACTTTACAGAAAGAACCTTCTCTCCATTATAAAAATCCAGAGCCCACGCTTTCTGATTGTCAACCTCGGATCCGCTCCAGTAGTAGCTATAATCCCTGAACCCACCAACAATCGCCTGATTTTTATATAACAGGCTCAGCTCCTGCTGTGTCGGCAAACTCCAGCCCTTATAACCACTCAACTCAAGCCGCTCCGCCGCAGCCTTGGCCTCAGCCCAGCTTAGCGACTCCTGAGGTAAATCCTCCTTGGCCGCAACCATACCATGCTCTTCGCCCGCAACATAACCCGGATCACCCGGCTGAAGGATATAAACAACCTTCCCCCCACCATACTCATCCCCAACCTTGGGTGCTGCAAACGACACCTCGGAAACAGCCAAAACACCCAGACCCCACAGCAATAAAGCCGTAAAAAGTCTGATACCGAATTTTCCAAAAAAATGTTCCATGACCTGAATAGTTATCAATAATTAAACAAAAAAACATACTACATCATGATGATCAACCGTCAGCACTGCCAAAGGGAGAGACAAAAAAGCAAACATACTGATACACTTCATATAACATCACACTCAATCTATACACGCAATATATAACAAAAGAGGCTTTTTATAAATTTACTTTTGTTTTTTTACAGTTTTCACCCGGAAAACTCCACCCGACAGTTATTTTTATTGACACCGGTCAAGTAAAAAAAAGAGCTCCCGACCTAACCAAACTTCACGCAGATTATGCATCACCACCTTCCTAAAACTTCCGTACAGGACGAACACGCAAAGTGGCGCTCTTTTTGACAGAATTCTGAGTGCCGCCAAAAAAGTCCTGCGACCAGGCCTCTTGCGCATCACTCGATGTCGAATTCCAGTACAACGTATCCAAAAAGCCACCAACAGCCCCCTTGCTGAAAAACAGCCTGTTCAGTTCATCCTTGTCAGGCAAATACCAATCATCGTAACCATGAAGAGTCAAACTATCACAGGACACCCGTGCTTCCGCCCAACTGAAGAATCCGGGGAGATCTTCTTCAGCAGCAATCAGACCATGCTGCACCGTAACACGATTACCCGGTTGCTGACCGGGCTTTGCAATAGTGGCAACACCTCCGTCTCCAAAGCTGTCACGACCAACCATCACCACAGCCTGAGATGATGCACTTGCAGCCACAAGCCAGGCGCCAGTAAGCAGCAAAGTCAGTAATATGATAAATGCAAAAAGCTTCATAATGGCATACACTCCGTCTTCTCCAGAATGTGCACTCCCGCACTGAACTCGACCATCCTTTTTTTCAGTCTCATGACGAAAGCCCCTCCTTTTTTCACCTGTCCGCAAGAGATCGCCCCCCGACCAATTCGTCATTCCCCCCACCACAGCTCCCTGTACCATCACACCATTATATTTGGAACTCATTACAGTAAAAGGAGTAATCATCATAATCACTTTTCCCATAGATGTGGAAAAATGCTAAAATACCCGTATAATAAAAAAACAGTATTATCCGTCAATGTATATATCCTGAACGCAGCAGATATTCTTACACCAACGAAGAAAAAAAACATTGACTGGGGAAGATATAGGTATTTTTTCGCAAAATAAACAATTAAAATACGACCTCTTCGTTATATAGCCTATAACACCTTTAATCTGAAGCGGTTCGGAAAAACACAGATTGGATAGAAGGTGCTCACAACCGACTGAAGCGAGCGACTCAACGCATCACTCAACCAACAACTCATTTCCGAACAGCATAAAGCTCCATCTGTGCCTTGTAACGGTTTGGAATCCCAAAATCAGCAACGTCAAATCCTCTTTCACCAAGCAAAGCGATCAACCTCTCTCGACTGAAATTATGATAATGTTCAATCTCCATCCAATATGGATTGCATTTAGCCGCATCCATCATCCTCCAGCTTGAACACGAGAGATCAGGCAGACTGATAACAAGAACACCACCCGGCCTGACAAGCTCTGCCGCCTTGCCCAGAGCAAGCCCTGGATAGGGCATATGTTCAAGCACATCCATCATCGAAAGCACATCGAGCTTACGTTCAAAAGTACATTGCATGAAATCCCCCTCCTCCGCCTTGAAACCAAGCTCAATAATACGGCGTACCGCCTCACTGCGAGCGTCAAGCCCCAATGCGGTAAAGCCAAAATCACCCGCAGTCATAACAAGCGCACCATCACCACATCCAACGTCTACCCATGTTGGATGGGAACCATTATCCATGATACTACGATATCCTCCAAGCAGATTGAGCACCCTGTCCACGACTGGTACCCAGTTCGCTCGCTTTGCGTCCTGACTGGCGCCGAAACCTGCAAGCTGGTTTTGTTGAGCATTCCGAAAAAGTTCATCAATACCAGCCTGAGTCCAGAAGTGGCGGGTATAAACATGGTGACAACCTGGACAACGCATCCACTCCAATATACGAGGAAGCGGTTCATGCCACAGAGTGTGACGGCTGCAGTCTGCACGGCCATACAAGGAGTTCTTGCATCCACATAAGGGACAGCATGCATACTCTTGCTGTAACTGCGATATGGTTCCTGTACTGCCTTGCGCTGATGGCAGCGAAAACAGGTGATCGGGCGGTAGCTCCTGCTGATAGCGTTCGTACATCATACAATAAGCTTGTTCTATATGCCGGGTAAAACGCTTGGTATCAAACAGCGGTGTTGCAAGCCGATTCTGCTCCAGTTTACGGCGGATATTGCCCAGTTTTGCCGGATTGGAAGCAAGTTCAATCGCAAGAGCCTCATACTCCTCCTGCTTGGACGTTATGAGCTCCGGCAACTGCATCGCGTTCAGCAAACTTGCCGCCACCCTGCCAGCAAACGATTCACCAAGCAGCGTCAAGAGTGGCAAACCTGCCCACAAGGCATCGCTTGCCGTCGTGTGAGCATTGCAAGGGAAGGTGTCAAGGAACAGATCCCCCAACCGCTGCCTTGCGAGATGTTCAGCAAGCGGCATCCGTTTTGCAAATACAAGCCTGGCGGCATCAACACCCCTCTGCATCGCTTCATTCCGCAAATTATCCGCTGCTGCCACATTATCCTCAAGAAGCCAAAGCACACTCCCCTCTACCTGTCCAAGAATACGCATCCAGCCATCAAAAGTTGCCGGGGTAATTTTATTGTTATTGTTAAAACATGCAAACACGAATCCTTGCTCGGGCAAACCGCACTCTTTGCGGGTAAAGAGTTTCTCCGCAATGACGCGCTTTGTATCGTTGACCTGATAACTGTCGGGCAGATAGACGATTTTTTCTGTATAGTACTTTCGGGAGCCTTCCGGTATCAGCATACTGTCCGCAATCAGATAATCAATATACCCGACCCCCATGGTGCCAGGGTAACCCAGATAGCTGACCTGTATCGGCGCTGCCCGCAGGGCAAAAATCCCTCTCCGAAAACCTTGTGTAAAGCCTTTGAGATCAATGGCAATATCAATTTCCAAATCCCTTGAGAAGAGGACAATCTCTGCATCAGATCGAGTCCGCACATCAAAAAAATGATCAAAAGCAGCGGCAACCCTTTTTCTCATTTTATCTTGCCTGTCAGGCCCGAAAGAAAAGGCAAAAAGCTCAAACTGAGATCGATCATGCCGTTCAAACAACTCTGCCATCAAATATGCCGTAGCATGATCATGAAAATCCGCCGAATAGTATCCAATACGGATTTTTTCATGCCGAGAACGTTTGGAAATTGCTGAGGGCACCTGGGGAGAAAAACAGCTTTCCCCAACAGAGATCATAGCCACCTTTTTCTGCAAGAGCAACGAATCACTTATGGAGAGAAAAGAAAATGGCACTGCAACCTTTTCAGAGCGCTCTATTTTCTGAAAAAGTCGAGAGAGCTGACACTCGAAATCTCTCCAGTCACACATCTGCATTTTTATATTCAGGCACATTCCAGACAAAAAATCATAATCCGGCTTGAGAGCCAAAGCCTGCTCATAACTCGCCAATGCCTCTACGTGCCGCTTCAACTTCTGTAACACCACACCACGATTATAGCAAGCCTCCGCATAGTCCGGCCTGACAAGCAGAGCTCTGTCATAACTCAACAACGCCTCTTCATAGAGTTGCAGTCCCTGTAATGCAACGCCGCGATCGGAGTGTGCCTCTGCATAGTCCGGTTTGAGAGCTATCGCCTTGTCATAACTGAGTACAGCCTCCCCGTAGCGCTTCAAATACTGCAACACATTACCAAGATTTGCATACGCTATTGCATAGTCAGGATTGATAGCACAGGCTTTTTCAAAACTGAAAACAGCCTCTTCGTAACGTTTCAGCTCCTGTAACGCTATGCCCCGGTTAACGTAAGCCCTTACAGAGTCCGGATTGACGGCAATCGCCCTGTCATAACTCAGCACAGCCTCTTCATAGCGCTTCAGATCCTGTAACACATTACCAAGATTTGCATACGCTATTGCATAATCCGGATTGATGGCAAGAGCTTTTTCAAAACTGAAAACAGCCTCCCCGTAACGTTTCAAGTCCTGAAGAACATTACCGCGATGAAACCAGATACGGGCATTGTCCGCATCATTGGTCAGCGCATGATCGTAACTCAACACAGCCTCGTCAAACCGCCCAAGCTCCTGTAACATCACACCACGATTCAAGGAGGCCTCGGCATAATCGGGTTTCACGGCAAGCGCATGCTCATAACTGCATAATGCTTCATCAAAACGATGCAACTCCTCGTAGACCACACCCTGATTGTTGAGTGTAGCTGCATGGCGGGGATTGATTTTGAGGGCATGATCAAACAACACAAGAGAGTCTTCGAACCGCTTTTTTTGCACAGCAATGATCGCCAAAAGCCGCAACGCCTCAAAATGTTCCGGATCTGATTGCACGATCTCACGATAAAGAGCCTCAGCCTCCTCCAAACGGCCCTGTTGATGCAGCAAGAACGCTGAACGCAACACAAAAGCGGTATCCTCTTTTGACACTTCCCGCTTGACAACAAGATGCTCAGGCTTGCAACTCATTCTGATATCGTTCATACATCATCCTATAGAGTTCTTCCAGATTCCGGGTAAATAACAGGGTGTCAAACAAGGGCATTGCCAGCCGGTTCAGCTCCAGTTTACGACGCATATTGCCCGGTTTTTCCGGAATGGTGTTAAAATTCAATTTCCCCAACAGAGATCACGGCCACCTTGTTCGGCATGAGCAGTGAATCACTTATGGAGAGAAAAGAAAAAGGCACTGCAACCTTTTCAGATCACTCTTGTTTCTGAAAAAATGGAGAGAGCTGATACTCGAAATCTCTCCAGTCGCACATCAGCATGTTTATATTCAGGCACATTTCAGAAAAAACTCATAATCCAGCTTGAGAGCTATTGCCTTGTTCTAACCGGGTACAGCCTCCCCATAGCGCATCAAATACTGCAACACATTTCCAGAATTGCAAAACACAGACTCCGTCTTCAGTACATAACCAACACTACCCGTAATCTGCAACATTCCTTGAAAAATTTCCCACCCGCCAGACAAGTGTCATCGGCTATTTCGAGCGTAATGCCGGGTCAATCAGACAACTCGTCTCTTACAATAATCGTACTCCGATTAACTTCAGCCTCTGCTCCTCTGATTGGGCTGAATTACGAAACTCAGCTTGATCATGCTGATGACTATTGTAGTTGCCAATGATGCTCGCAACCCGTTGCATTTTCTTTTTGTTCTGTACAAGCAAACGCCACCACACTGCATCGCCAATCACGCGTATCAAGGTGCCATCGCCAAACTGATATGGATACCTGGCAAGAGTCTTGTGTAGATGGGTACGCCACATACAAGCTGGCCCAAGCGTACCGCGCGAGCCTGTACCGCTGCCCAATCGAGTGAGATCACCCGCTGGTGGCCATGCAGGAATGAATGGCAGTTCGCTGGCCGGGAATGAAGAAGCGACTGCGTCTGTCTCCTCCTGGCTGTAACAAATCTTCCAGTCACCGCCCACCAGATCGCTTCCGCTATCAAGCGCACTCTCCATCACCTCCACCGCATCCATGGCCAGTCGATCATCAAGATTCAAATTCATGACATACGGAGTTTGCACCATCGAAAGCGCAAGATTCCATTGCGCTTTCCAAAGAAAAATTGCTCAAAAAGAAACCGGTCCTGGCCAAGTTGAGAATAAAATTGCATGAGCGCTTCACAAAAATTGATAACGAAGAAAACAATACCATACGCCAAGGAATACGTCTAAACCAACTCCACATTACAGAACAACTGGTTATTGAAAGCTTAACTGAATTCGGAATTATAAATCAATTACAATGCTGCAATGTTATACCGACTATAAGCCCAACAACAACAAGATTAATAATCATTGATATAGTGCATGTTACCTGTATTGTGATCTGTACTAAAGATATTACAGCTCCGAATGTAACTGATAGGTCTGGAACATCGCAATAATGATTTCGTCCAGTAGATATTGCATTTTTTTCAAGCAATATACCATTATTAAAAACAACCACTTCATCAATTCAGGGCAGTTTCGGCCTGATCTATTAACTCTTATTGATTAATCTATTATTTATACCAACAAGACGGCAACAACAAATCATTATTTTCAGGAACATTTTTCCTGTCTGATGGATGAGGAAAGAATAATGATGGCTCCATCTCCGTTATTCTGTCTTTTCTTAAAAAAGTAAACTCTACAACCGGAGGAATTTCAAATTTATTATAGACAATAGATCTACAACAATTATTCGGATGAATATGAACAATCTTAAAATCTTTTAATATCTTAGTGAACGCCAGATTAATTAATTCCCATCCAAATTTATCAATCAAGGCATACATGCTATGAAATTCGATTACCATAATTCGAAATTTTCGAAGTATTTCGCTGCTTGTATCAAAAATGACACCGTACTCCCCTCCTTCGATATCCATTTGCAGAATGTAATCTGTTTGATTTGGCGCACTTTTCTTGACCCAATTTTCAAGAGTCATATCAGTCGAGGTTTCGGATGGCCCTAAATATTTTTTTTCAAAGTGAAACAATTTATTCTGAACAGGAGGAGCCTCCACTGAATAATCAGCCAAAAAACACGTAATCCCTCTTTTCACCAAATCAAGTTCAAAATCTACGATAGTTGATACTCCTGGCGAGAAGCATACTTTTATTTTATCCAAATCATCTGGAATCAAGTAGCCACCATCAAACTCACCCCCAATTCTGATCAAAGGATGATTAGTGGTGACTGGTTTGATCAAACGAAAAAAATGTGCTAATCGATCAGGATTAACTGATAAAACAATTTGCTTTTGCATAAAAAAACCTCAATTAATACTGTTTTCTGATTGATTATATAAACTTTTGCAACAGACAATATTAACGAACTTGAACAATCACAGGACAAGAGAGAGCCTGCAGTCCTGCATAAATCGTTGTACATGATATTCCCGCCACTTCTGAAACCATCATATCAAGAACTACGAACTTCGACTATTACCCCTGGAGCTCATCGACTATTATCACCAGGGTATCCTGCCGAAACGCTCAACCAGAGAGCGACATTCACTTTGTGATCTGGCCCTGTAATCCGGCAATGTTGCTATTTTCTCCATTCCTGCCTCAGAGTGCCTGAGACGACGCACAAGGGGTAACGCTTCCGAGTGTCTTGCCAACCGAACTGATCCTTTTGAGCTTTTCAATACATTATCAAGCCATGGCCTTACCGCAGCAATATAGCGGGCATCGACAGGAGCGGTAGCTTCAACCAGATGAATTCGAGAAACCTTCGCCAACGAAAGCCTTCCAAGCCATTCATTATCAAGATGGAAACGGTATTCCTCATTAAACTTTCCTACACTCTTCAAAACATCGGAACTCATAAACCAGCCTGATGGAGTTGGAAAATCATTTATCCTCAGCAATACATTATTTTCGTCATATTCAAGCTGTGTCGATGAGACGAATGGTGCAAATAATATCGCTTGAGCAGCAGCTTCCAGGTATTTTGGATACCACTCATCATCATCCTCCAAAAAAGCTGCAAATTGAGTATCGACTAAATCAATTGCTGCATTTAGTGCCGATGCCTGAGAACCCCCTGAGCTTTCAATACATCTCACTTTAAGCTGTTCAATTGCATTCTTTTCAAGCATCTTTCCTTTATCTACACTAACAAGAACAGTCAAGTCATAATTATCTATTGCTGTCTGTTTTTTTATTGATTGAACAGCCTTTTCAAGAAACGATAATTGTTTGGGCTGAAACCGGGAAGGGATAATAACAGTCAAGGTTTTTTTTTGCATCGCGATACGTGATCAGGAATGTTTTGAAACAAAATTATCAAGATTACGCAATCTTGATGTGATCCGGAAGAAATCCTCTCTGATATCGCTCATACATCGCATCATAAGCCGCTTCAATATTCCGCGTAAAGAGTTCGGTATCAAACAATGGTGTGGTGAGCCGGTTCTGCTCCAGTTTACGGCGGATATTGCCCAGTTTTTCCGGATTGGTGGCAACATCAATCGCAAGAGCCTCATACTCCTCCTGCGTAGAGGTAATCAGTTCCGGCAACTGCATCGCGTTCAACAAACTTGCAGCTACCCTGCTGGCAAATGATTCACCAGCGAGCGTCAACACCGGCAACCCCACCCAAAGTGCATCACTCGCCGTCGTATGGGCATTGCACGGAAAGGTGTCAAGGAACAGATACCCCAACCGCTGCCTTGCAAGATGTTCTGCAAGTGGCATCCGTTGTGCAAAAACAATCCTGGCGGCATCAATACCCCGTTTTATCGCTTCTTTTCGCAAATTATCCGCTGCTGTCACATTATCCTCAAGAAGCCAAAGAACGCTACCCTCTACCTGCCGAAGGAGCCGCATCCAGCCATCGAAAGTAACTGGAGTAATTTTATAGTTATTGTTAAAACAGCAAAAGATAAATCCTTTTTCCGGCAACCCGCACTCTTTGCGAGTGAAAACCCTTTCAGCAATGGTACGTTTTGTATCATTGACCTGATAACTATCGGGGAGATAGGCAATTTTTTCAGTATAGCCGTACCGGCAGCTTTCCGGAATCAGTGTCGGATCCGCAATAAGGTAATCAATATAATCCGCGCCCATGGTACCGGGATAGCCAAGATAACTCACTTGTATCGGCGCTGCCCGCAGGGCAAAAATCCCACATCGGGAATCCTGTGTAAAACCTTTCAGGTCAACTGCAATATCAATTTCCAACTCCCGTGAAAGGAGCGCAACCTCTCGGTCAGATTGGGTACGTACATCGACAAAGCAATCAAAAGCAATTGCAACCCTTTTTCTCATCTCATCTTGCCTGTCAGGCCCGAAAGAAAAGGCAATGATCTCAAACCGTGAGCGATCATGCATTTCAAACAGCTCCGCCATCAGATAAGCTGTTGCATGATTGTGAAAATCTGCCGAATAGTATCCAATGCGGATTTTATCATGCCGCGAGCGCTTGACAAGAAGTGGAAGTTCCGGGTTTGCGGAATATTTTTCCTGTACATAATCTGATGATACTTGTTTTTGCAACAAGAGCGAACCTATCAGGGCAAGAAGAGGAAATGGTGTTGATGCTTTTTCATGTCGCTCTAATTTTTCTCTCAGTTGAGAAACATGATGCTTAAAAGTGCTCCAGTCACAAATGTGCATCATGGTATACAGACGTACTCCAAATAAAAACTCGTAACCTGGGTTAATGAAAAGAGTTTTGTCAAAATTTATAAGAGCCTCATCATATCGCTTCAGCTCCCGTAAGGCGATGCCAAGATTAAAATAACCGTCCGCACTGTCTGGTTTAAAGGCAATGGCACGCTCATAACTCAAAAGAGCCTCATCATACCGTTTCAACTCTTTTAACACAACGCCACGATTACGGTAAGCCTCAGCATAGTCTTGTTTGATGGCAATGGCACGCTCATAGCTCAAAAGAGCCTCATCATTGCGGTTTAAGGCCTGTAATACACTGCCTCGATTGGAATACGCTTTGGCATAGTCCGGCTTAAGAGCAAGTGCCTTTTCATAACTTACAAGCGCCTCATCGTACCGTTTCAGCTCTTGTAAAGCAATACCTCGATTAGAGTAAACATGAGCATCACCAGGCCTGATTGCAAGAACCTTGTCATAATTATCGAGAGCCTCACGGTAGCGTTTTAAATCCTGTAATACATTTCCGAGATTATAGTAAGCATCAGCATAATCCGGCCTGAGCGCAAGAGCCTTCTCATAACTTAATACTGCTTCATCATAGCGTTGCAACTCCTTAAGAGTAATACCACGATTAGAGCAGGCTTCAGCATCGCCTGGCTTGATTACAAGAACCTTGTCATAACACACAAGCGCCTCATCATACCGATTCAGCTTCTGTAATGTATTTCCAAGATTATAACAAGCAGCCGCATAGTCCGGTTTGAGTATAAGCGCCCTGTTGTAACTCAATACAGCCTCATCATAACGATGTAATTTTGTTAACACCAGGCCACGATAAAAAAAAGCAGCCGCATAATCTGCTTTACGTTCAAGAGCGTTATCATAACATTGCAACGCCTCATCGTACCGTTTCAGCTCTTGTAAGGCAATACCTCGATTATTCCATACCGTTGCATGAGCGGGATTGATTTTGAGTGCCTGATCAAAGAGTTCCTCCGCTTCTGGAAAATTCTTTCTTTGAGCAGCAACAGTTGCCAAAAGCCGAAGAGCATCAAAGTGTTCCGGATTTGCACGCAAAATCTCCCTGTAAAGAACCTCGGCATCATCCAGACAACCCTGCTGATGCAGCGCCAACGCAGAGTGCAACCTGATAGAATGAGCAGGCCTATACTGGGCGGCTGTTTCAGATGCAACACTGACATCTTGCTCCGCCCTTACTCCCGGAACAGTACCCTTCATCAACGACTCTTTCCTGCCTTCCGCTGATGGTAACGATACAATATGCCCAGGAGGCAACCCCTCCTGATATCTCTCATAGATAACACCATAAGCCTCCTCGATATGATGAGTGAAACGTTCTGTATCAAACAGAGGGGTCGTCAGCCGGTTTTTCTCCAGTTTCTGCCTGATCACAGTCAACTTTTCGGGGTTGGTTGCAAGTTCAATCGCAAGAGCTTCATACTCCTCCTGTGTAGAGGTAATCAGTTCCGGTAACTGTATGGCATTAAGGAGACTTGCAGCCACTCTTGCGGCAAAGGTTTCACCGGCAAGCGTCAAAAGTGGCAAACCAGCCCACAAAGCATCACTTGCCGTCGTATGGGCATTACACGGAAAGGTGTCGATAAACAGGTCTGCCAGCCGATGCCGTGCAAGGTGTTCAGCCAAAGGCATCCGCTTTGCAAAAATCAGCCTTTCTGCATCAACACCTCTTTCAGTCGATTCCTTCCGCAAATTTTCTACCGCTTTTGGATTACCCCCAAGGAGCCAGAGAACACTTCCCTCCACCCGTTTGAGAATGCGCATCCAGCCGTCAAAGGTGACAGGAGTGATTTTATAGTTATTGTTAAAACAGCAAAAGACAAATCCTTTTTCCGGCAGCCCGCACTCTTTGCGAGTGAACACCCTTTCAGCAATGAGACGCTTTGTATCGTTAACCTGATAGCTGTCAGGGAGATAGACAATTTTTTCCGTGTAACCATACCGGCTGCTTTCGGGTATCAGTGTCCGGTCAGCAATAAGGTAGTCAATATATTCAGCACCCATGGTAGCAGGGAAACCAAGATAACTGACCTGAATCGGAGCTGCCCGCAGGGCAAACATACCGGGACGGGCGTACTGCGTAACACCTTTCAGGTCAATTGCAATATCAATTTCGAGTTCCCTTGAAAGGAGCGCAACCTCTCGGTCAGACAGGGTTCTCACTTCAATAAAGCGGTCAAAAGCAATTGCAACCCTCGCTCTCATCTCATCCTGAACCTCTGGCCCAAAAGAAAAGGCCGTGAGTTCAAAGCGCGATCTGTCGTGCCGTTCAAACAGCTCAGCCATCAGATTGGCTGTTGCATGATTATGAAAGTCCGCCGAGTAGTAGCCAATGCGAATCCTCTCATGCTGTGGATAGGTTACCATGACTGGAAGTTCATGATTCGCAGGATATTTTTCCTGCACATAAAGCTTTGCTACCTCCTTTTGTAAAACAAGTGAATCAAGAAGCGCAATAACGGGAAATGGTATGGATACTTTTTCGCAGCGCCCTATTTTTTCTCTCAGTTCACGAACATTATTGTAAAAGATACTCCAGTCACAAATCTGCATCCTTGCATACAATCGAAGTCCATATAAAAAATCAAAAGTGGGCTCAAAAGTATAAGCATTGTCATAGCTCAATACCGCATCTTCATAGAGTTTCAATTTCTGCTGAATAACGCCCCGATTGAAATAAGCTATTGCGTAATCCAGCTTGACTGCAATGGCTCTGTCATAATCCAAAAGAGCATCCTGATAACGTTTCAAGTCTGTCAAGGCATTGCCTCGATTGACGTATGCTTCAGCAAATTGAGGATTTCGTGCAATCGCCTCACCATAATTTGATAACGCCTCATCGTATCGCTGTAACTCCTGTAAAGCAAGGCCTCGACTATAGTGCGCGTCAGCGTAGTCCGGTTTGAGTGCGATCACCTTGTCATAACACAACAGAGCGTCGTCATAGCGCTGAAGCCTTTTTAACGCTACGCCACGCTTATACAAAGCCTCAACATAATCCGGTTTGATACCAATCGCTTTCTCATAGCCCGACAGCGCCTCTTCATGCCGTTCCAGCTCCTGTAGTGCAAGAGCCCGGTTATAACAAGCCTCAGCATAGTCAGGTTTAAGAAGAAAAGCCCTTTCATAACTTGATAACGCGTCACCATACCGTTTCAGCGCTATTAACGTATTCCCCCGATTGTTCAGTGTAATCGGGTGATCGGGCTTGATGGCAAGTGCATGATCAAAGAGCTCAAGAGCCTCATGAAAATTCTGTTTTTGAGCAGCAACAGTTGCCAAAAGCTGCACAGCTTCAAAGTAATCCGGATTTGAGTGCACAACCTCCCTGTAAAGAACCTCGGCATCATCCAGACAACCCTGCTGATGAAGGGCCAACGCAGACTGCAATGTGGCAAAATATGCAGGCCCTGACCGGGCGGCTGTTTCAGCTACTGCGGAAACATCTTGCTCCGACCTGGCCTTTGGTAATGCAAGAGCCATCGTCAGCAACGGCTCGCTGCCTTCTGCTGATGGTAACGATACAATATGCCCAGGAGGCAACCCCTCCTGATATCTCTCATACATAACACCATAAGCCTCCTCAAGATGATGAGTGAAACGTTCTGTATCAAACAGAGGGGTCGTCAGCCGGTTTTTCTCCAGTTTCTGCCTGATCGCAATCAACTTTTCGGGGTTGGTTGCAAGTTCAATCGCAAGAGCTTCATACTTCTCCTGTGTAAAGGTAATCAGTTCCGGTAACTGTATGGCATTAAGGAGACTTGCAGCCACTCTTGCTGCAAAGGTTTCACCGGCAAGCGTCAAAAGTGGCAAACCGGCCCACAAAGCATCACTTGCTGTCGTATGGGCATTGCACGGAAAAGTGTCGAGAAACAGGTCTGCTATCCGGTGCCTTGCAAGGTGTTCAGCCAAAGGCATCCGCTTTGCAAAAATCAGCCTTTCTGCATCAACACCTCTTTCAGTCGCTTCCTTCCGCAAATTTGCCGCAGCTTTTGGATTATCCTCTAATAACCAGAGAACGCTTCCCTCCACCCGCTTGAGAATGCGCATCCAGCCCTCAAAGGTGACAGGAGTGATTTTATAGTTATTGTTAAAACAGCAAAAGACAAAGCCGATTTCCGGCAATCCCAGCTCTTTACGAGTGAACACCCTTTCAGCAATGAGACGCTTTGTATCGTTAACCTGATAGCTGTCAGGGAGATAGACAATTTTTTCCGTGTAGCCGTACCAGCAGCTTTCCGGTATCAGTGTCCGGTCAGCAATAAGGTAGTCAATATATTCAGCGCCCATTGTACCGGGATAACCAAGATAACTGACCTGTATCGGCGCTGCCCGCAAAGCAAATATACCGGGACGTGAGTGCTGCGTAAAGCCTTTCAAATCAATTGCAATATCAATTTCAAGTTCCCTTGAAAGGAGCGCAACCTCTCGGTCAGATTGGGTACGTACATCGATAAAACGGTCAAAAGCAGTGGCCACCCTTCGTCTCATCTCATCCTGCGCGTCTGCACCAAAAGAAAAGGCAGTGAATTCAAAATTCGATCTATCGTGTCGTTCAAACAGCTCCGCCATCAGGTAAGCCGTTGCGTGGTTATGAAAATCTGCGGAGTAGTAAGCAACTCTAATTTTGTCATGTCGCAAGCACTTTGTAATAACAGGCAACAAATGATCAAGAGCTTGTTTTGCATCCACATAAATCAAAGCAGCCTCTTTTTGCTGCGACAGTGAATCACTTATTGCAAAAAGAGTAAAGGGGGACGATACCCTTTCATGATGCCCTATTTTTTCTCTCAGAAGCGATACATGATTATCAAAATCAACCCAGTCACAAAACAACATTCTTATTGCAAAGCGCATTCCCGGAAGAAAATCATAGCCCGCATTAACGGCAAATGCCTTGTCATAACTTGACAACGCCATATCGTACAGCTTCAGCTCTTCGAACACAATACCTCGGTTAACATAAGCCTCAGCATAGTCGGCCTTGATTGTTACGGCCTTGTCATAACTTGATATTGCTTCGTCATACCGTTTCAACTCCTTAAGGGCATTCCCCCAATTGTTCAGTGAGTTTGGGTGATTTGAATTGATTGTAAATGCCTGATCAAAGAGTTCCACCGCTTCTGAAAAATTCTTTTTTTGCGCTGCAATTGTTGCCAAAAGCTGAAGAGCATCAAAGTGTTCCGGATCTTCACGCAGGATCTTCCTGTAAAGAACCTCAGCATCATCCAGACAACCCTGCTGATGCAGCGCCAACGCAGAGTGCAACCTGGTAGAATGAGCAGGCCTATACTGGGCGGTTGTTTCAGATGCAACACTGACGTCTTGCTCCGCCCTTACTCCCGGAACAGTACCCTTCATCAACAACTCTTTCCTGCCTTCCGCTGATGGTAACGATACAATATGCCCAGGAGGCAGCCCCTCCTGATATCTCTCATAGATAACACCATAAGCCTCTTCAAGATGATGAGTGAAGCGCTCTGTATCAAACAGAGGGGTCGTCAGCCGGTTTTTCTCCAGTTTCTGCCTGATCGCAATCAACTTTTCGGGGTTGGTTGCAAGTTCAATCGCAAGAGCTTCATACTCCTCCTGTGTAGAGGTAATCAGTTCAGGTAACTGTATGGCATTGAGGAGACTTGCAGCCACTCTTGCCACGAAAGTTTCACCTGCCAGCGTCAAAAGAGGCAACCCGGCCCACAGAGCATCACTTGCCGTCGTATGGGCATTACACGGAAAGGTGTCGATAAACAGGTCTGCTATCCGGTGCCGTGCAAGGTGTTCAGCCAAAGGCATCCGCTTTGCAAAAATCAGCCTTTCTGCATCAACACCTCTTTCAGTCGATTCCTTCCGCAAATTTTCTACCGCTTTTGGATTACCCCCAAGGAGCCAGAGAACACTTCCCTCCACCCGTTTGAGAATGCGCATCCAGCCGTCAAAGGTGACAGGAGTGATTTTATAGTTATTGTTAAAACAGCAAAAGACAAATCCTTTTTCCGGCAGCCCGCACTCTTTGCGAGTGAACACCCTTTCAGCAATGAGACGCTTTGTATCGTTAACCTGATAGCTGTCAGGGAGATAGACAATTTTTTCCGTGTAACCATACCGGCTGCTTTCGGGTATCAGTGTCCGGTCAGCAATAAGGTAGTCAATATATTCAGCACCCATGGTAGCAGGGAAACCAAGATAACTGACCTGAATCGGAGCTGCCCGCAGGGTAAATATACCGGGACGGGCGTACTGCGTAACACCTTTCAAGTCAATTGCAATATCAATTTCCAACTCCCTTGAAAGGAGCGCAACCTCTCGGTCAGATTGGGTACGTACATCGATAAAACGGTCAAAAGCGGTGGCCACCCTTCGTCTCATCTCATCCTGCGCATCTGCACCAAAAGAAAAAGCAGTGAGTTCAAAGCGCGATCTGTCGTGCCGTTCAAACAGCTCGGCCATCAAATTCGCTGTTGCATGATTATGAAAGTCCGCTGAGTAATAACCAATACGAATCCTCTCATGCCGCGAATGCCTTTCAATGAGTGGAAGCTCATGGTTTGCAGGAAAAATCCCCTGCATAAAAATTGTGGAGACCTTTTTTTGCAATGATAGAGAATCTACTGATGCAAAAAAGATAAACGGAGGTGCAACATATTTGTGACACTCTATTTTTTCTATGATAACGGAAAGATAATGATCAAAATTGGCCCAGTCACAACTATGCATCCTCATATGCAAACAGATTCCATATACCAAAGGATAGTCTGGTTTCAGAGCAATAACTGCGTCATAACTTATGAGCGCCTCATCGTATCGCTGTAACTCCTGTAAAGCAAGACCTCGACTATAGTGCGCGTCAGCGTAGTCCGGTTTGAGTGCGATCACCTTGTCATAACACAACAGAGCATCGTCATAGCGCTGAAGCCTTTGTAACGCTACGCCACGCTTATAATAAGCTTCTGCATAATCCGGTTTGATGCAAATCGCTTTCTCATAGCTCGACACTGCCTCTTCATGCCGTTCCAGCTCCTGTAGTGCAAGAGCTCGGTTATAAAAAGCCTCAGCATAGTCAGGTTTAAGAAGAAAAGCCCTTTCATAACTTGATAACGCGTCACCATACCGTTTCAGCGCTATTAACGTATTCCCCCGATTGTTCAGTGTAATCGGGTGATCGGGCTTGATGGCAAGTGCATGATCAAAGAGCTCAAGAGCCTCATGAAAACTCTGTTTTTGAGCAGCAACAGTTGCCAAAAGCTGCACAGCTTCAAAGTAATCCGGATTTGAGTGCACAACCTCCCTGTAAAGAACCTCGGCATCATCCAGACAACCCTGCTGATGAAGGGCCAATGCAGACTGCAATGTAGCAAAATAAGCCGGCCCTGACCGGGCGGCTGTTTCAGCTACTGCGGAAACATCTTGCTCCGACCTGGCTTTTGGTAATGCAAAAGCCATCGTCAGCAACGGCTCGCTGCCTTCTGCTGATGGTAACGATACAATATGCCCAGGAGGCAACCCTTCCTGATATCTCTCATAGATAACACCATAAGCCTCCTCAAGATGATGAGTGAAACGTTCTGTATCAAACAGAGGGGTCGTCATCCGGTTTTTCTCCAGTTTCTGCCTGATCGCAATCAACTTTTCGGGGTTGGTTGCAAGTTCAATCGCAAGAGCTTCATACTTCTCCTGTGTAAAGGTAATCAGTTCCGGTAACTGTATGGCATTAAGGAGACTTGCAGCCACTCTTGCTGCAAAGGTTTCACCGGCAAGCGTCAAAAGTGGCAAACCGGCCCACAAAGCATCACTTGCTGTCGTATGGGCATTGCACGGAAAAGTGTCGAGAAACAGGTCTGCTATCCGGTGCCTTGCAAGGTGTTCAGCCAAAGGCATCCGCTTTGCAAAAATCAGCCTTTCTGCATCAACACCTTTTTCAATAGCCTCTCGCCGCAAATTCTGAGCGGCTCTTTGAGTATCCTCAAAAAGCCAGAGCACACTACCCTCAACCTGGCGGAGAATGCGCATCCAGCCGTCAAAAATGAGAGGAGTAATTTTATAGTTATTGTTAAAACAGCAAAAGACAAAGCCGATTTCCGGCAATCCCAACTCTTTACGGGTAAAGAGTTTTTTTGCAATGAGACGCTTTGTATCGTTGATCTGATAGCTGTCAGGGAGATAGACAATTTTTTCGGTGTAGCCATATTGGCTGCGTTCCGGTATCAATGTTCGATCAGCAATGAGATAGTCAATATACCCGGCACCCATGGTACCAGGGAAACCAAGATAACTGACCTGAATCGGTGCTGCCCGCAAGGCAAATATGCCGGGACGAGAGTCCTGCGTAAAGCCCTTCAAGTCAATTGCAATATCAATCTCGAGCTCCCTTGAAAGAAGTGCCACCTCTCGGTCAGATCGGGTTCTCACATCAATAAAATAGTCAAAAGCACTTGCAACCCTCGCTCTCATCTCATCCTGCTTGTCCGGCCCAAAAGAAAATGCCGTAAGTTCAAATCGACTTCGGTCATGCCGTTCAAAAAGCTCTGCCATCAGGTAGGTCGTTGCATGATTATGAAAATCCGCCGAGTAGTAGCCAATGCGAATCCTCTCATGCTGTGGATAGTTTACCATAACTGGAAGTTCATGATTCGCAGGATATTTTTCCTGCACATAAAGCTTTGCTACCTCCTTTTGTAAAACAAGTGAATCAAGAAGCGCAATAACGGGAAATGGTATGGATACTTTTTCGCAGCGCCCTATTTTTTCTCTCAGTTCACGAACATTATTGTAAAAGATACTCCAGTCACAAATCTGCATCCTTGCATACAATCGAAGTCCATATAAAAAATCAAAAGTGGGCTCAAAAGTATAAGCATTGTCATAGCTCAATACCGCATCTTCATAGAGTTTCAATTTCTGCTGAATAACGCCCCGATTGAAATAAGCTATTGCGTAATCCAGCTTGACTGCAATGGCTCTGTCATAATCCAAAAGAGCATCCTGATAACGTTTCAAGTCTGTCAAGGCATTGCCTCGATTGACGTATGCTTCAGCAAATTGAGGATTTCGTGCAATCGCCTCACCATAATTTGATAACGCCTCATCATAGCGCTTCAACTCTTTTAATGCAGAGCCACGATTAGAGTAAGCCGCAACATATTCAGGATTGAGCAAAATTGCCTTGTCATAACTCAGCACCGCTTCTTCGTATTGTTTCAGATGCTGTAATGCAAGAGCCTGATTAAAATACGCCTGGGTATAATCAGGTTTAAGTACAAGAGCGCTGTTATAGCTCAAAAGCGCCTCGTCACACCGTAACAACTCCTTCAACACATTACCACGATTAACGTATACCTCAGGATAATCCGGCTTGAGAGCAATAACAGCATCATAACTCAAAAGCGCCTCATCGTACCGCTGCAACTCCTTTAACGTGATACCCCGATTATAGTATGCCTCAACATAATACGGATTGAGTTCAGTCGCACGATCAAAACAGTGCAATGCCTCATCGTACCGTTTCAACTCCTTTAACGTATTGCCCCAATTGTTCAATAATTCCGGACAATCGGAATTGATTGCAAATGCCTGCTCAAATAGCGCAGCAGCTTCGCTGAAATTCCTTTTTTGTGCTGCAACTGTGGCTAAAAGCTGCAATGCATCAAAGTGTTTGGGATTTGCACACAGGATCTCCCTGTAAAGCGCCTCAGCTTCATTGATCCGCCCCTGCTGATGGAGCGTCAGTGCCTCCGGAAACCTCGAAGCATGATCACTTGCTGCATCACATACAAGAGCAGCCTTCTGCCCATGCCTTTCTCCTGATGATTCCAAAGCCATCGTCAGCAACTCTTTCCTCTCTTCTGCTGATGGTAACGATACAATATGCTCTGGCAGTAATCCGTCCTGATATCTCTCATACATAACACCATAAGCCTCCTCAAGATGATGAGTGAAACGTTCTGTATCAAACAGAGGGGTCGTCAGCCGGTTTTTCTCGAGTTTCAGCCTGATCAGCTTCAACCTGTCCGGATTGGTGGCAAGTTCAATCGCAAGAGCCTCATACTCTTCCTGTGTACAGGTGATAAGTTCCGGTAACTGGATGGCATTAAGCAGACTTGCCGCCACTCTTGCCACGAAAGTTTCACCTGCCAGCGTCAAAAGAGGTAGCCCAGCCCACAGAGCATCACTTGCCGTCGTATGGGCATTGCAGGGATGGGTGTCAAGAAACAGGTCTGCCAGCCGATGCCGTGCAAGGTGTTCAGCAAGAGGTATCCGCTTCGAAAAAATCAGCCTGTTGGAATCAACACCTCTTCTCGTCGCTTCCTTCCGCAAATTTTCCGCAGCTTTTGGATTATCCTCAAAGATCCAGAACACACTTCCCTCAACCTGCCGGAGAATACGCATCCAGCTATCGAAGACGAAAGGAGTAATTTTGTAATTATTGTTGAAACAGCAGAAGACAAACCCTTTTTCCGGTAATCCGCACTCTTTCCGGGTAAAATCTTTCTCTGCAATCGTGCGCTTTGTATCATTAACCTGATAACTGTCGGGGAGAAAGACAATTTTTTCAGTATAGTACTGCCGGGAATAAACCGGTATCAATGTTTGGTCAGCAATGAGATAATCCATCGAGTCCATGCCCATGGTACCAGGATAACCAAGATAGCTAACCTGTATCGGCGCTGCCCGCAAGGCAAATATACCTGTGCGAGAATCAGTCGTAAAGCCTTTCAGATCAACCGCAATATCGATTTCCAACTCCCTTGAAAGGAGCGCCACCTCTCGGTCAGAGCGGGTTCGCACATCAATAAAACGGTCAAAAGCACAGGCAACCCTCGTTCTCATCTCATCCTGCTTGTCCGGCCCAAAAGAAAAAGCGGTAAGTTCAAATCGCCTTCGGTCATGCCGTTCAAACAACTCTGCCATCAGGTAGGTCGTTGCATGATTCTGAAAGTCAGCGGAATAATAACCAATACGAATTTTCTCATGCCGTTCACGTTTGGCAATGAGTGGCAAGGGAGCATTAATAACATGTTTCGCATTGACATATATTCTGGCTGCCTCTTGTTGTAACAAAGGCGAATCGACGAGTGCAAGAACAGGAAATGGTGTTGATACGTTTTCGTGGCGAGATATTTTTTCTCTGAGCAAAAACACCTGATGCTCAAAACTTCTCCAGTCACAAATTCGTACGCTGAGAAACAGTTGTTCAGCAAACAAAAAATCATAGTCCGGCTTGCACGCAAGAGCTCGACCATAACTCAATACAGCCTCATCGTACTGTTTCAGCTCCTGCAACGCTACCCCTCGATTAGCATGAGCCTTGGCATAATCCGGTTTGAGTGCAAGAGCTCTATCATAACTCAGAACGGCATCATGGTAACGTTTCAATTCTGTTAACGCATTACCTCGATTTGAGTGTGCCTCTGCATAATCCGGTTCAAGTGCAATCGCCTTGTCATAACTCAAAACAGCTTCATCATACCGTTTCAGCTTTTTTAAGGCCAGGCCACGATTAAAATAAGCCGCAACATAATCCGGTTCGAGTGCAAGAGCTCTATCGTAATACAGTAAAGACTCCTCATATCGGCTCAATTCCTGTAATACATTTCCGTAATCAGAACAAACCGCAGCATTATTACCTTTGAAAGCCAGTCCACAACTCAGAACGACTTCATCATACCGTTTCAGGATTTTTAAAACTGCTTCACGGTTCAAAGCAGCTTCTCCATAGTCCGGATTAAGCGCGATCGCTTTGTCAAAACTCAACACTGCATCATTGTAGCGCTTCACTTCACACAATACAATGCCATAATTATTTAAGGAATTTGCGTGTTCAGAATTGATTTCGAAGGCCCGCTCAAACAAAGCAATAGCTTCATGAAATTGTTTTCTTTGTGCTGCAATTATTGCCAAAAGCCGAAAAGCATCAAACTGATCAGGCTCCGTCACCAAAATCTCCCGATACACTGCTTCAGCTTCATCCAATCGGCCTTGCTGATGGAAAGTCAATGCTGCCTGAAGCCTCGCAACAGGAGCATCTGATGGGTCAGAAGTTTCAGTCTGATGTTCAACCCGAAAACCGCCAAGTTGCTTTGACTTTTCTTTTTTGGGTATACGATGCTTCATTGAACCCTTTTGAATGCAGATCCATTTCAAAACCCCTGTGTAATTCTGCGATTTGGCACAACAGGAGCGAGGCAATTTGCCGGATCTCTCTCTTCAGGCCAGCCTGTTTACTTTCTGATATGGCTTATAGCATCGGCCTGCTGTGTAAAAAGATCGGTAAAAATACTCATAACGGTGCGCTTCCTCACCTTGATGTTCATCGTCACCGACATGCCAGACTGCAGAAAAATTTTTCGCCCGTTAACCTCCAGAAACTGGCGTTCAAGCGTTACCTTGACAGGAAAGTGATAATATTTGATGATGTCATCAGGCGCAAGCACATCAGAACCAACCTGGAGCACCCTCCCCTTGATATCGCCAAACTCGGAAGAGGGAAAGGCGTCGAGCTTGACATCAACCGGCAACCCTTCATAGACAAAACCGATATCCTGGTTTGAAATAAACGCCTTTGTTGTAAGATTGTCATCAGGAACAACCTTGAGCATAACCTGCCCGGAACTGACAATAGCCCCCTTTTTCACCTGAAGATCAAAGACGGTGCCACTGACCGGAGCCGTTATGGATTCATAACCTGTTGCCTGACCCGTCATATACTGCTGCTTGCTGATCTGCTCAGTGAGATCTGCAACCTGAGCCTGCAGTTTCAGTACATCCAGTTTTTTCTGTTCAACCTCAAATTGAGAGACGGCAGCCGTACTGAGCAGAGAGCGAAGCTTTCCGAGCAGCACCGACTCCGTCGCATACTGCTGGCGGGTATTGTCGAGGTTAATCTGCAACGACTTGAGCTTCGACTCTTCACCAACCGACAAAACCGGGACTAACTCAAGAAGCACCTCCCCCTTTTTAACCCGCTGGCCATCATCAACCCGCAAAGCGCTCACTTCACCCTCAATCGCCGCCTGCACTTTTTTAACTTCTCCTGTCGGTTCAAGCTTTCCTGTAGCAGGAATCGAAACATCTATTTCAGCAACAGAGGCCCATACAATAAAGCCAAAAAAAGCAAGAACAAGAACCCAGAGTATCGCCCTCGGCACCATAACAGACTGGGTAAAAACCTCTCCCTGACCGATCAGATCATCAGCAAATGGATTTTTCATCCGAGGCTACCCTCCATAACCGGAATTGAAAAAGACTGTTTTTGGAACAAGGAGTAATACCGCCCTTTTCTTCCCATAAGATCATCATGAGTACCAGCTTCATCAATACAACCATCATGAAAACAGAGAATCAGGGATGCTGCTTTAACCGAATTAAGCCTGTGGGTAATGAACAAGACTGTTTTGCCTCTGAAAGCGGTTATCAAATTTGCCGTCAAACGGCTTTCCGTATCCGAATCAAGAGCGCTTGTAGCTTCATCAAGAATGATAAGACCCGGGTTTTGTAAAATGGTTCTTGCAATGGCAATTCTCTGGCGCTGACCACCCGAAAGTGAGGAGCCCTTTTCGCCAACCGGCGTATTGTAACCGGTAGGCAAAGCCATAATAAAGTCATGAGCCTCGGCAATTCTGGCTGCACGGATAATATCGGCATCCGTTGCGTCCGGATTGGTAAGAGCAATATTCTCCTTTACCGAAACATTGAAAAGCATGGGATCCTGGGGTACAATGCCGATCTGGCTTCGGAGCGAATTGAGCTCAACCTTGGCAATATCATAATGATCAATAAAAATACGGCCCTCTTCAAGCCTGTAGAGCCTCTGAATCAGTTTTGCGAAGGTACTTTTACCCGACCCGCTCTCCCCCACAATACCAACAAATGCAGCTTCAGGAATCGTAACGGTCACATTTTTCAGCACCATCGGACTATTATCCCTGAAACGGAACGAGACATTTTCACAGAAAATTTCACCTTTGACAAGAGGAAGAGGAATCTGCGCCAACTGATCCTTGCCACCCTCCTGCGGAGTATCAACAATATCAGCAAGCCGTTCAAGCGACATGCCGGTTTCCTGAAAATTCTGCCAGAGCTGAGCAAGCCTCATTACAGGACTGGTGATATAACCGGCAATAATACGAAATGCAATAAGCTGGCCCAGGGTCAGCTCATTATTCAACACCAGAGCCGCACCGGCCCATATTACAATAAGCCCGGATGCCTGACTGAGAAAAGAGTTGGCAGAATTGGCAATGGTACCCGAAACAACCGGTTTGAAGCCCTCCTTGACATAGCTCGCATATTTTTCCTGCCAGTTCCAGCGCGCACGCAACTCAATATTCTGGGACTTGACCGTCTGAATTCCCGATAGCACCTCTATCAAATACGCATTCGTTAGACTATGCTTTACCGCCTTTTCGCGCAACTGTTTCCGGATAACCGGCGACAACAAAAAGGTTATCAACCCAATTACCGGAACAACCGAGAGAGCCATCACCGCCAGCTTCCAACTGAAAGCAAAGAGAACAACAACATAGACGAACGAAAAAACTGCATCAAGAACGACCCCGAGAGCGGTGCCCGTTAAAAACTGACGGATATGCTCAAGCTCTCCGATCCGGGAACTCAGCTCACCAACCGGCCTTTTTTCAAAAAAACGGAGTGGCAGCCGCAGCAGATGATCAATAACCTCTGCACCAAGTGCAACATCAATTCGATTCGTTGTATCAACAAAAAGATAGGTTCTCAGACTGTTCAACACCGCCTGGAGAATCGCAATGATCAGCATAAAGGTGCCAAGCACATGCAGTGTGCTGTAACTGTTCTTGACAATGACCTGATCGATGATGACCATAAACAACAGCGGATTGACCAGAGTCATGATCTGGGTAAAAAACGAGGCAATCATCACCTCTCCAAGAACATTGCGATACTTTTTGATAGAGGGCGCAAACCAGTCAAACCCGAATTTTTTTTCAGGAGTATCCTCTCTCGCATCAAGCACCAGCGCCTCCCCCCTGCGATCCCACTTTTCCCAGAACTCTTTTACAGCAAGTACCTTAATACCTGATGCAGAGGGGACTGCGAGGGTAACCTCTTTAGCTGTAACCTTGTAAAGCACAGCAAAACTCTTCTCCCATCCAATAAGGGCAGGCACCTTCAGCCGAAGCATGGCCTCCTCGGAAAAACTCACTACCTGCGCTTTCAAGCCAAGCACCACCCCGACACCTCCACAATCCTGCAGCGATATCTGACCATTCCTCGCATACTGGTTTCCGATAATGCTCTGTATCAGATCTTTTTTAACCGGCACATTCATATGCTTGCCAAACATCTGAAAACAGGCTGTTGTCTCCTCAACAACACCCCTCCCTTTACAAAAATAGAATCCTTTTGAACGGCCGCTTACCTGTTCCTCTTCCGTTTGACAACTGAACTCTTCGCGGGGCTGCTCCCTGACAGGTTCTCCCTGCGGCCGCTCTGAACTGGCAATACCCGCCAGCGGTTCACCGCGCAAAGGCTCAGCCACAATCGGCTTTACCTCAACAGCAGACTCCTTGAGACAAGACAAATCAAGCCCCACCAGACGCAACGAAAAAGAGCCTGCCAATTCGCCGGAAGAGGGTCGGTACTCACTGCCAGGAGGATACGCCGGGTCATCGCTCCGGCTGACAAACCATTGAAGCTTTTTTTGGGGAATCACCCTGCTGAAACCGGTATCAACAACAACCGCAGAAGGGTAAAGGTGGAGGGAAAGATCCCTGATCCCTGAAAAGCCGGACTCACCAATACGAGCCTCAACCCTCGGATCCTTGCTGAACAGAGTCTCAAGAAGAGCACAAATCTCGGAAGGATCCGTTTTCGAAAAGAGCAGATCATACAAGAGAGGCAGCTCATTGATCACCATGCTCAACGACGACAAGGGAATCTTCAGGCAGAGCGTCTCCTCGGAAGCGGTAACAATCTCCGTTGGCTGGCGACGCATAAGAGCCACCCAGCCGAACAGCTCTCCGGCACCGAGAAGCCTCAGAGTTTGAACAACTCCGTTGGAGCCCTCCTTATAGAGTGACCGTACACGTCCTGAGATAATAACATACAGCGAATCTGGAGGCATACCGGCGCTGATTACCGGTTTTCCTATGGTATAGCGCTCCACGGAACAAACACCGGCCAGCATCCTGATTTTACCTTCTGCCAAACCCGAGAAAAGGGGAATCCCCCCTATAACCTTGCAAATATCAGCGTCACTGTCTGCGATTGTATGCGACATGAAAATTCCCTTATAAAAAAATCAGATAACCCATCGTGACCAGAAAAAAAGAGATCTCAGTAAAAAAAAGCCAATACCTCAGCCTTCACCCATTCACGAAACAGGTGATTGAGAAGATGCTGTTTCATCGGTTCATCAAATTTTGCCGGTATTTTCTCATGCAGCAAGGTAATAACTCCCAATCCGTCAATGACAACCGGAGGATTCACAACCCCCGGCCTGGCCGTCGAGAGCACCGCAGCCAATGCAGGATTTAACTGTTGCATCTCAATCGGGCCGAGGCGACCGCCACTCAACGCCTCCCGGCCCTCGGCATAACGGGCTGCAAGAGAGGCAAACGACTCCTCTCCTGATTCGAGGCGAAAAAACAGCTCTCTTGTCAGCTCATGATCTTTATTGCGCAACAGAGAAAAGAGAACCTTGTCCATACCAGCTTTCAACTTCAGGAAAGCGCTGCCAACCAGAGGCTCAAACCGCCGCCTCTTGAAAAGCTCCAGCAAAACGGGACGACTGATAAAAAAATCAACATCCTCCTCCTTCGCCCCGTCAAGAAGCAATTGAGCCCGTTTTTTTTCAAGAAAAACAGCATCAGCAGCAAGTTCGGTCGTATAATAAACCCCGATCTCTTCCTCACTGCACCCAAGCGTACGTAAAACCCTGTCAACAACCACGCCCTCCATCAGTTGCGGCCACAAGTTATGACCTGCAAGCAACGACACCACATCATCAACCACCAACTCTCTCTTGCCAACAGTAACCGCAACAGACATAAAACACCGCACAACTTAGGAATTACAATAAAACACCCCCCGACTCAAACAACCATCATCACTTGACCTCAGGAAGATCCAGTTTGCCACGCACAGGAACGTCAAATGGCGGCAAATCCTCATCCTTGACCTCAGGCATAGGAATATTGATATCCTTCAAACTCGGCATCTCTCCGCGAACAACACCCATTGTGGTGAGCAGCCTGCCCAGTCCCGCCAACGTCCTTGCATTAGCTATCGTGAGGTCAAAAAAACCGTTATAAAAAGCACGACGTGCCTGATAATATTCATTCTCGGTATCAAGCAGGTCAAGCAATGTACGTTTTCCGATATTAAACTGCTCATGATAGGCCTCTCTTACCTTCTCCATGCTTTTATAGTGCCGATCAAAATACTGTAACTGCTCTTTTATCATCTCCCGTTCATTATAAGCGATCTCTATGGTCTGACGCAAATCACGAGCGGCCTTGTCTTTCAGATCAACCGAACGATACATTTTTTCACGGTACTGATGCAATGCCGCCTGATCAGCGCCCCCATTGATGATATTGTAGTTCAATACAAGTTCAGCAACCGACTCATCCCTCCGGCCATCCACACCATCCAGATTCCATGACCGGTCATGGCGAGCCTTGAAGTCGATACGCGGATAATATTTTGCTTTCTGTACATTGACGGCATATTGAGCAGCCCGGATATCAGAAAGGGTGGCAAGAAAGCCGAAATTGTACTGATAGGCCTCTTTCAGCGTCGCAACTTTCGTAGCAGGTATCCCTTTATCAGGCAGCACTGCAGGCGCCAGATTCTCTTCCGGCAACTCTCCGATATAACGCTGGTAGCGAGCGCTTACATCATGCTGGTTGCTCAATTCGGTCACCAGGTTCGACTGTGCCAGCGAAAGACGGGCCGTGATCTGCTCCATATCAACCCCTGCTGCAACCCCCGCACGAACCCGACTGCTGATCTGCTTGTAAATCTCCTGATGATACTCATAATTTCTTCTCGAAAGATTGACCATCTCACGATAACGGAGCACATCCATATACGCCCTGAAACTTTCAAGACCAATATTTTCCATAGAGTCCATAAACTCCAGATATCGGGCCTGACCCGAGTGTTTCAACCGATGAACCTGGTTTCGGGTATAAAACCCGTCAAAAAGCATCTGGGAGAGTTCAAGCCGGAGACCCTTCCGCCAGTAATTTTCATCCCCGTTACTCTCCGACTTGAGCCAGTGCCGACCCACGCCAGCGCTAAAATCAAGCTTCGGCATGTAGCCCCCGTTAGCCACACCCTGCTCTTCGTACACATCCCGGAAAGCATGAAACTTCGCCTGCACCTCCGGATTGGTATTCAAAGCAGCGGTAACCGCTTCACTTGCCGTTACTGCCTTGGCCTCTACAGTTTGCGGTGACCCAAGACAGAGGAGCAAAACTGCCACTGCAAGGGTTTTCAGGTTCTTATTGGTAGTCTGTTTCATAACCTTGGATATAGAGGTTTTTAAGTTGTCCATTATAAAATGTCTTTGTACACAGAAACCTTGACCGTCGGATCCGTACTGCTGGTATATACATTGTAATCTCCAATCCGAGTTGCAGTTGACCAGTCTGCTCCAGTAAACGCCACATGGTCACCGCCGTCGCCGAGAATATACAGGTCATGGGTCGAAGGATCGGTCATGGCAGCAACACCCGCAGAGGTGATGTTCGAAAGAGAGTGATTGCCGTTGACCGTCAGATCAATGTACTCAATATTGAAAATCGATCGATCAACAGGACTATCAGCAAAATCAATATCCTCACCCTTCCGGAGCACCAGCGTATCAGTTCCGGCTAGGCCGTCAAAGCTTCTGGTATTTGCAAGATCAGCCACACCATCATAGAGCAGGGTATCGTTGCTCGTCGTCGGAACAATCGGCGAGATATTGAGGGTGAAAGATTTCTCGGGCGTTGTTACGGATTGAGGAGCAGCGCCATCTACCGTATAGGCAGCAACATACACCGTCGATGTCCCATTAGTGGCCGACTGTATAACCGACAGCGCATTTGTATCTTCAACCGTAAGCCCGTGAAGCGTATAGGTGTCTGTACCACTATTATAGTCGGTCGCCGGATTAAATTGGGCCAACGTCAACTCGGTACCGCTTGCGCCATAGAAAGAAGCATACTGTCTAAATCCCCTCAAGGTCACCGTCGCTGTTTCCGAACCATCAAAGTCAGCCATTGAAACATTGAGGTTAATCGGCACCATCTGACCTTCTGGACCGAACGAATGAGTCGGACTGATCGTCGTCAGACCATCAGAAACCGGCGTCACCACAGTATCAAAGAGGAATGTCTGCTCAAGCAATTCTCCAGGCAAGTGCGTCTCGGTGGTAATAACGACAAGCTCTAATCCCTCAACCGTACCACTGAGATTATTCGGTGGTACAATCGCAACATAGTTTGGAAGCTCAATTTTTCCGGTGATCGTTGATAGCTTACCAATCGACCATGTATTATGGCCGGATGCATCACTTCCTGCATTGAGCGCCAACACTGCCGAAGCGGCATCATCTCCAATATAGACCAGACAGCAATTATGGAGTTTTTTCAGCAAAATACTCTGTACCGACTCCGAGCCATCAAGATCAATCAGGCCCCCTCCGGTGATAGCCAATTGAATACGAGTATCCTCCGGACCTGTCGCTACTATGGATGTGGGATTATAGCCATCAATGACCGGAATCACATCAATGGTGAGTGACCCGGGGGTGCCGGAGATCTGGACGCTCCCCGTCTCGCGGGAATTAACCGAAGCCGTTATCTCGATACTGCCCGAGGCATTTGGAACAGGGAAATAGGTCAAGGTCAACACATCACTGGCAAGCACACCGCTGATACTGTAGTTTGCAAAACCTCCGCCACTACTCTCAAGCGTGAGTACCTTACCGGTGCCATCATCCGTCAATACTAATCCTCCCAGATAGCTGTCCATGCTTCTTTCATCAATCACAAGCATTACGTTACCCAAAAGTTGATTCGAACTACCATCGGCCGCATTCTCGAAAGCAACCGTAAAGAGGACTCCCGCTCCGCTGTCCACCTTCGACGGTCTGGTCGTATCATCCTCGTACTCACTCCCGGCACGAGGAGTAATCACGCTCGTTGTCGGATCACTGTCTGGCAACACCTCTATCTGTCCATGAAACTTCTCCGTATTCTGCTGACCGCCCGGCGCATAGGTTGTCAGTGCAAGATCAAAGACAAACAGGTCATTATGATTGTTTTCGTTCGAGTCAGGCGGCGGTGTCAGGGTAATGTTATGCAGCAGTGTCTGCAATGTGGCATCACCACCTGAGCCGGATGCGGTATAAATCACTTCGTCTCCAGGCAAAACCATACGCTCCATACCGGTCACAATGGTGCCAGCCTGAACATTTTTCAGCGTAATACTGAAGGGACTGCTGTCAGTGATGGAAGAAATCGCAACCGTTGCCAGATCGGCAAGCATGGAAGCCGTATCCTCTGTCATACTCACGGTGTTGAGACCCCATGGGGTAATAGCCGCCGGAATATTAGTAGCTCTGCCGCTGTCATCAAATGAGACAACGAGGCTATTGTCAATGGTAAACGATACGGAAGCAGAACGTATACCCGACCCGGTATCCCTGCTCTCTGCGGTAATGGTAATCGTTTTCGACCAACCGATAAACTGCGAAGCAACTCCATCAAAATCAAAGGCAATATTTCGCGGAATGGTGGATGTAAATGGAAGATCCGGATTAACATCCAAAATCCAGCGCCCGGTATTGGGTGTCGTACCGGTATCGCCGACATAGGTCGCTCCGACAACCGTAATCCCGTCCGGCACACCATCAATAATAAAACGCTCAAGCATTTCACTGCCATCCAGATCCTGCCCGTCAGGATTTTCAGCAAGATAATTGGACTGCGTGACAACAACCGGCACCGTGAGTACTGTGCTGCCATAGACCGTAACCACATCCCCGGATATAACCGTGTGAGAAGAAGTTTCGTCCGCAGCACTAATTGTACCAAGTGGATCAGTAATCGGATCCGTCACCGCATTGACCGTCAGGGTATAAGCGGCTATCGTCGACTGCGTCGTCACCGAATTCGCTGTTACGCCTGTCCAACCTCCGGTAGCAGGATTAATAATCCTGACTGTGGTGCCATCACTTGTCGGATCGGTAATCGCATACTGTACCTCAAAGGTATAGCTGCCATGCAGGTCATGCGTATTCTGCACATAGATATGCTTCGACTGTTCCGCAGTGAGTTTGTAATAACCGTCGTCGGCCAGAATACCTCCCACAGCGCCAAGGACAATCGGAGAACCCGCACCGGCATCATCTGCATCATAAGAGAGGGTAAACACCCTGCCATCAACATCGGCCGCTTTTATCCAGACCGACGTCAACACTTCATTCGTATCAACAAGCGGCTGCGGTAGAAGATCAAAATTAACCCGTGCATAGGCGCCCATCACCGGATTGAGCGGATCAGTCAGTATCCACTGATCCTCATTGAAGACGGTATGGTCGACAATCGTCGCTTCAGGTGATGGCGAAACCGTGAGGGAGAGGGGTATCGGATCACCAGTAGAGGTATTGTTTGTCCAGCGAAGCCCAACGGGATCCCAGGTATCACCAGTCCAGGAGTTGCCATCATTTTCCGAGGTCACCGGAACACCCTGGAAGGTGACCGTTCCGCTGAAGTTTTTCGGAACCGTCATTGTGGTACCCGCAAAATCACCTGGAGTGAGAAGCCATCTGCGTTCGGTACCCGTACCACCAAGGAAGGATACATTCACCCCGCTGATATCAAAACCGTTAGCGAGGCCTGTAAAATAGAACGACAAGGTTTCTGAACCATCAGTATCCTGCCGCGTGACAGAAATAAGACTACTCATACTAATGAGATCTGAAGGAGGCAGACTATCCAGTCGTTGCTCAGAAAATCCGGCCACAGTCGTTACAACATCAACAGGATCGGCAACACCCCTGACATCGACAATAATGTCAAGAGGCTGGCAGATCGTACCGGGGTTCGTTGGATCAAGAACTTCAACCGTGTGACCCGTAACATGGAGAGTAATGTCTTCATTACTGTTGTGAGGCGGCTGTATGGTAAACGTTTTTGAAGAATCAAAGTGATTTATGGTTACCGTACCCGATGTATCCGTTATCGCATAGATAGTCGATCCATCATAGATCATCTCGGAGCCATTAGGAATACCCGTAATCGTAATGGTAAAGCTCTCTGATCCATCGGTGTCTGTGGACGTCGGACGAATGGAGAGCGTCCTGAGCAAATCTTCATCAATCGGCACAGGAGAGGTCACAGCAAGCGTAACTTGATTGGGCACTGGATCAACAATAAAGTCGAGGTGAGCCAGACCACTGACATTGAACACATCGGTCGTTGTGTCATCAGGGCCATGGTCAACTGTTTTTGCCTGAACATCAATGGTAACTGCTCCACTATAACCAGGTTTTGCTTTGAACGATACGGTATGCAGATAAGGCATTTCTACCGCTATCGGAGTACCTTTAAAGATCTCCGTATGCACCCCGGAACCATCGGTATACTGGAACTCTGCTTCAATCATATCTGTCAGCACACCTCCGACAAGATATGTCGGCGTAAAGAGGGCATAGGTTCTCTCTGAACCATCCGCATCCTCATTGTGCCAAAAACTTCCAATGGCAAACGGGCTTGACCCGGCCTCGGTAAGTGAAACGAACTGACCCTCTGTACCGTGAGTCGTGTAGGTGTGATGTGGATTGATGGCCAGATCAGCGGTGCCGCTGACATCAGAATCCGCTTCAGCCGCAGTTACCGTTACCGAGGTTCCGTTGTGCACAGCACTCCCTGCAACCGCCTCGGCTACCGGGGTAACGGTCACCTTGATATTATGCAATTGATCGATTTTGCTATTATCCGTGATATCAATTCCCTGAATTGTAGCCGTATCTGTTGTGGTAACGAGAACCTTCACCGTTGTATCGGCGCTGCTATGCGGCGGAGGAGTAACGGTATAGTTTGTGTAATCTCCTACAGGGATGGAAAAATCAGCCGTACCGTCTCCTGTGAAAACAACTGTTCCTGAAGGGTTTTTTATTACCCAACCAAGCGCAAGATCACTGACGGTTATCGCAGTAATGATTTCCGTTCCTCCTGTGGTCAACCCGGACGAGATATCGGTAACCCTAAGATCCTTCAGGAACCTGACCGACTGGTCCTCAGAAGTCGATACATCAGGAGCTGCAATATCATCAGCTACCGGCAAAACAAGCAGATTCAGGGTAACCGAATCAGTCCAGCTCACCGGAACAGGCGATGCCGCTGGCAGATTCGGATCGGTATCAAGCGCCTGCAGGGTTACGGTTATACCGTTCATTTCGCCGCTGAAATTTGGCGGCGGTGTGATGGTGATACCCGGCAGAACGTTCTGGATACCAGCAGGAACAGTACTGTTGATCAGGGGAATGGTAACGGTACCCGTCGCACCAATCGTCACTGGTCCCGGAAGAGCATTTGAGGTCACAATCGTATCTTTCAGTAACCCGGAGAGTACGATTTCACGATGTTCACTGCCATCCGTCGTATCATCAAAGGAAGTTGTTGAAAGCAATGCGCCAAGGTCAAAAACGGTATCCTCTTCGAAGTTTGCCGTGTAGGGCGTATCAAAACCGTCAATCAGAAGACCTGGAGCAGGCGGAATATCCGTCACCGCAAGAACCTCGACCGCAATTGTTGCGGTTGTGGTCACTCCGGGAACCGCCACGCCACTGACCTCTTTCTGGTAACCCGCTGCATCAACCTCATATTCTGTCACCGAGACGGTGATAGCAGGAGAGAAATTGTTGCCGCTGTTGGGTGGAGGCAGTAGTTTAAGCCCTTCGTATTCCAAAACCGTTAAATAGCTGTTGGCAGTTGTTTCGGCAAGGAAGAGCGACTTGCTGTCCGTGCCGGTAACCGGCGTTGTGCCACCACTGACAAGCATAACGGTAAATGAGGTGTGGCCTGTGGTTGCCTCAAAAACAAGCGTCGTACCATCAGCCTTGAAAATCTTCGCACCGACCGGAATCCCCGAAAGGGTAATTGCGCCAAGCCGTTCGGGATCATCACCTGCTGTGCCGATGCCATTCTGGTCAGTTTTATCACCTACCGTCGGTGCATACAGGCGAAGATCAATCTGAGTGTCTTCCAGAGTCGAGAGGGTATAGTCAAGAGCCGTCACTCCCGGCGCATCCGACACCGGAATCACGGTTACGGTCACCGTCCGAATTTCGGTTGTTGATGTATTTTCAATCTCCAGTGTATACTCAAAGGTATCCGTCCCACTATAGTTTGTGTTGGGGAATGGAGTATAGGTAATGGTTCCATCGGGAAGACCTGATATCGTTCCGTCATTAACCTGAACCGTTCCATGCGCTGCAGGAGTACCGGTTATGGACAGATTGGTCGATCTCGCATCAGCGTTGACCGTCATCGTTCTCTCACCAGGATCCGGTTCATCCTCCTGAAAGGTCAGCAAAGGTTCGACAAGAGCCGTGTCGTCATAAATCGTGACTGTAAATTCAGCAAGTCCGCCTCCATTAACCCCTGAAGGGAAATTGAGAACCGTATCATTATCGTAAGGTTCCAGAACCTTGTAACGGATCGGAAATTCAATAGGGTCATGCGATATGGTAGCACCAGTATTCTGATCCTCATAAAGATGATCGACAGCCCTGTAGAGGGTAAACTCATAGGATGCGTCTTTAGAATCATAATTCTTGATTTCTATGGTAAAAATCACATTACCACCATCAGCCTCCAGGTCTGTAGCTGTGAGCGTATGGCCATCAGGACTTTCATGATAGAAGATCGTCTTTTTGTTGGAGGTTATACCAGTGGGCGGAGGTGCTCCGTTAAATACTACATTAATAGGATCTGCTTGCTTATTAACGCCAAGAGTACCCGTTTTAACAAGCAGCACAGGGTTCGGATCGGATCCTGTCGAAAGATTCCTTTCATAGACAGAGTTATCCAGCGGATCACTGATAGTCGTGGCGGTATCCTCAACAACTAGGGTTTTTGTCGCCGTTGCCGTGTCACCGTCACGATCGGTAATGGTATAGGTTATGGTTTCAGAGACTGGTTCTGTGGAATGATTAACCCAAGGGTCTGGAGTATATTGCCACTCCCCGTCACTAAATACCGTTAATTTACCGTATTTTGTATCAAGTTCTCCGGTCGTACCACCCGAAAGTATCTTGAATTGAGAGGCTCCCAGGCTATCAACATAGTCAACCCTTGTTATGGTAATGGACTCATCAGCACCGGAATAGTCTCTCCATGATGTCGCTCCCCCTGACGGATTTGTTGATGTCAGAAGATTCCATGCCAAATTTCCGACAGATGTAGCCATTTCACTTCCTTCTTTAATGTACAGGGTCGAATCATTACGGGCGATCGGGATGTCGTCCTCGACTGTGATCAGCAGCGAACTGGCGTTGATGGTGATCTGGTCACCGTCCTTGTCGGGGCGCCACTTGTCTGGTTCAGTTCCAGGGTGAACACCGTGCTGCCGGAGGCGGAGGCGACGAGCTTGTCGGTTATGGTGTCGCTATTGGTATCGACGGCGCTGTAGGTGACCGCATAGCCATTCGAGGTCAGCGTCGGCAGGCCGCTGGCCTGGACCGAGTAGGTGGCGGAGGCATCGGCTCCAACGCTCACCAGGCCGGATATGTTACCGGTCGCTATCGTCGTGTCGGCGGCGGTGTTGTCGAGGTTGCCGCCACTCAGTGCGTCTTCCTGTACGGAGCCTACTACCGTCGCAGTGGTCTGAACCGGGATGTCGTCTTCTACCTCAATCAGCAGAGAGCCGCTGTTGATGGTTATCGCATCGCCATCTTTGTCGGTCGCTACAAGGCCGCCTGACAGGTCGAGCGTCATGATTTCGGTGTCGTCACTGTTGCTGACCGGGTGGTCGAGCTGATCGAGCAGCGTGAAGGTGTAGGCGCCACTTGTCTGGTTCAGTTCCAGGGTGAACACCGTGCTGCCGGAGGCGGAGGCGACGAGCTTGTCGGTTATGGTGTCGCTATTGGTATCGACGGCGCTGTAGGTGACCGTATTGCCATTCGAGGTCAGCGTCGGCAGGCCGCTGGCCTGGACCGAGTAGGTGGCGGAGGCATCGGCTCCAACGCTCACCAGGCCGGATATGTTACCGGTCGCTATCGTCGTGTCGGCGGCGGTGTTGTCGAGGTTGCCGCCACTCAGTGCGTCTTCCTGTACGGAGCCTACTACCGTCGCAGTGGTCTGAACCGGGATGTCGTCTTCTACCTCAATCAGCAGAGAGCCGCTGTTGATGGTTATCGCATCGCCATCTTTGTCGGTCGCTACAAGGCCGCCTGACAGGTCGAGCGTCATGATTTCGGTGTCGTCACTGTTGCTGACCGGGTGGTCGAGCTGATCGAGCAGCGTGAAGGTGTAGGCGCCACTTGTCTGGTTCAGTTCCAGGGTGAACACCGTGCTGCCGGAGGCGGAGGCGACGAGCTTGTCGGTTATGGTGTCGCTATTGGTATCGACGGCGCTGTAGGTGACCGTATTGCCATTCGAGGTCAGCGTCGGCAGGCCGCTGGCCTGGACCGAGTAGGTGGCGGAGGCATCGGCTCCAACGCTCACCAGGCCGGATATGTTACCGGTCGCTATCGTCGTGTCGGCGGCGGTGTTGTCGAGGTTGCCGCCACTCAGTGCGTCTTCCTGTACGGAGCCTACTACCGTCGCAGTGGTCTGAACCGGGATGTCGTCTTCTACCTCAATCAGCAGAGAGCCGCTGTTGATGGTTATCGCATCGCCATCTTTGTCGGTCGCTACAAGGCCGCCTGACAGGTCGAGCGTCATGATTTCGGTGTCGTCACTGTTGCTGACCGGGTGGTCGAGCTGATCGAGCAGCGTGAAGGTGTAGGCGCCACTTGTCTGGTTCAGTTCCAGGGTGAACACCGTGCTGCCGGAGGCGGAGGCGACGAGCTTGTCGGTTATGGTGTCGCTATTGGTATCGACGGCGCTGTAGGTGACCGTATTGCCATTCGAGGTCAGCGTCGGCAGGCCGCTGGCCTGGACCGAGTAGGTGGCGGAGGCATCGGCTCCAACGCTCACCAGGCCGGATATGTTACCGGTCGCTATCGTCGTGTCGGCGGCGGTGTTGTCGAGGTTGCCGCCACTCAGTGCGTCTTCCTGTACGGAGCCTACTACCGTCGCAGTGGTCTGAACCGGGATGTCGTCTTCTACCTCAATCAGCAGAGAGCCGCTGTTGATGGTTATCGCATCGCCATCTTTGTCGGTCGCTACAAGGCCGCCTGACAGGTCGAGCGTCATGATTTCGGTGTCGTCACTGTTGCTGACCGGGTGGTCGAGCTGATCGAGCAGCGTGAAGGTGTAGGCGCCACTTGTCTGGTTCAGTTCCAGGGTGAACACCGTGCTGCCGGAGGCGGAGGCGACGAGCTTGTCGGTTATGGTGTCGCTATTGGTATCGACGGCGCTGTAGGTGACCGTATTGCCATTCGAGGTCAGCGTCGGCAGGCCGCTGGCCTGGACCGAGTAGGTGGCGGAGGCATCGGCTCCAACGCTCACCAGGCCGGATATGTTACCGGTCGCTATCGTCGTGTCGGCGGCGGTGTTGTCGAGGTTGCCGCCACTCAGTGCGTCTTCCTGTACGGAGCCTACTACCGTCGCAGTGGTCTGAACCGGGATGTCGTCTTCTACCTCAATCAGCAGAGAGCCGCTGTTGATGGTTATCGCATCGCCATCTTTGTCGGTCGCTACAAGGCCGCCTGACAGGTCGAGCGTCATGATTTCGGTGTCGTCACTGTTGCTGACCGGGTGGTCGAGCTGATCGAGCAGCGTGAAGGTGTAGGCGCCACTTGTCTGGTTCAGTTCCAGGGTGAACACCGTGCTGCCGGAGGCGGAGGCGACGAGCTTGTCGGTTATGGTGTCGCTATTGGTATCGACGGCGCTGTAGGTGACCGTATTGCCATTCGAGGTCAGCGTCGGCAGGCCGCTGGCCTGGACCGAGTAGGTGGCGGAGGCATCGGCTCCAACGCTCACCAGGCCGGAGATGTTACCGGTCGCTATCGTCGTGTCGGCGGCGGTGTTGTCGAGGTTGCCGCCACTCAGTGCGTCTTCCTGTACGGAGCCTACTACCGTCGCAGTGGTCTGAACCGGGATGTCGTCTTCTACCTCAATCAGCAGAGAGCCGCTGTTGATGGTTATCGCATCGCCATCTTTGTCGGTCGCTACAAGGCCGCCTGACAGGTCGAGCGTCATGATTTCGGTGTCGTCACTGTTGCTGACCGGGTGGTCGAGCTGATCGAGCAGCGTGAAGGTGTAGGCGCCACTTGTCTGGTTCAGTTCCAGGGTGAACACCGTGCTGCCGGAGGCGGAGGCGACGAGCTTGTCGGTTATGGTGTCGCTATTGGTATCGACGGCGCTGTAGGTGACCGTATTGCCATTCGAGGTCAGCGTCGGCAGGCCGCTGGCCTGGACCGAGTAGGTGGCGGAGGCATCGGCTCCAACGCTCACCAGGCCGGATATGTTACCGGTCGCTATCGTCGTGTCGGCGGCGGTGTTGTCGAGGTTGCCGCCACTCAGTGCGTCTTCCTGTACGGAGCCTACTACCGTCGCAGTGGTCTGAACCGGGATGTCGTCTTCTACCTCAATCAGCAGAGAGCCGCTGTTGATGGTTATCGCATCGCCATCTTTGTCGGTCGCTACAAGGCCGCCTGACAGGTCGAGCGTCATGATTTCGGTGTCGTCACTGTTGCTGACCGGGTGGTCGAGCTGATCGAGCAGCGTGAAGGTGTAGGCGCCACTTGTCTGGTTCAGTTCCAGGGTGAACACCGTGCTGCCGGAGGCGGAGGCGACGAGCTTGTCGGTTATGGTGTCGCTATTGGTATCGACGGCGCTGTAGGTGACCGTATTGCCATTCGAGGTCAGCGTCGGCAGGCCGCTGGCCTGGACCGAGTAGGTGGCGGAGGCATCGGCTCCAACGCTCACCAGGCCGGATATGTTACCGGTCGCTATCGTCGTGTCGGCGGCGGTGTTGTCGAGGTTGCCGCCACTCAGTGCGTCTTCCTGTACGGAGCCTACTACCGTCGCAGTGGTCTGAACCGGGATGTCGTCTTCTACCTCAATCAGCAGAGAGCCGCTGTTGATGGTTATCGCATCGCCATCTTTGTCGGTCGCTACAAGGCCGCCTGACAGGTCGAGCGTCATGATTTCGGTGTCGTCACTGTTGCTGACCGGGTGGTCGAGCTGATCGAGCAGCGTGAAGGTGTAGGCGCCACTTGTCTGGTTCAGTTCCAGGGTGAACACCGTGCTGCCGGAGGCGGAGGCGACGAGCTTGTCGGTTATGGTGTCGCTATTGGTATCGACGGCGCTGTAGGTGACCGTATTGCCATTCGAGGTCAGCGTCGGCAGGCCGCTGGCCTGGACCGAGTAGGTGGCGGAGGCATCGGCTCCAACGCTCACCAGGCCGGATATGTTACCGGTCGCTATCGTCGTGTCGGCGGCGGTGTTGTCGAGGTTGCCGCCACTCAGTGCGTCTTCCTGTACGGAGCCTACTACCGTCGCAGTGGTCTGAACCGGGATGTCGTCTTCTACCTCAATCAGCAGAGAGCCGCTGTTGATGGTTATCGCATCGCCATCTTTGTCGGTCGCTACAAGGCCGCCTGACAGGTCGAGCGTCATGATTTCGGTGTCGTCACTGTTGCTGACCGGGTGGTCGAGCTGATCGAGCAGCGTGAAGGTGTAGGCGCCACTTGTCTGGTTCAGTTCCAGGGTGAACACCGTGCTGCCGGAGGCGGAGGCGACGAGCTTGTCGGTTATGGTGTCGCTATTGGTATCGACGGCGCTGTAGGTGACCGTATTGCCATTCGAGGTCAGCGTCGGCAGGCCGCTGGCCTGGACCGAGTAGGTGGCGGAGGCATCGGCTCCAACGCTCACCAGGCCGGATATGTTACCGGTCGCTATCGTCGTGTCGGCGGCGGTGTTGTCGAGGTTGCCGCCACTCAGTGCGTCTTCCTGTACGGAGCCTACTACCGTCGCAGTGGTCTGAACCGGGATGTCGTCTTCTACCTCAATCAGCAGAGAGCCGCTGTTGATGGTTATCGCATCGCCATCTTTGTCGGTCGCTACAAGGCCGCCTGACAGGTCGAGCGTCATGATTTCGGTGTCGTCACTGTTGCTGACCGGGTGGTCGAGCTGATCGAGCAGCGTGAAGGTGTAGGCGCCACTTGTCTGGTTCAGTTCCAGGGTGAACACCGTGCTGCCGGAGGCGGAGGCGACGAGCTTGTCGGTTATGGTGTCGCTATTGGTATCGACGGCGCTGTAGGTGACCGTATTGCCATTCGAGGTCAGCGTCGGCAGGCCGCTGGCCTGGACCGAGTAGGTGGCGGAGGCATCGGCTCCAACGCTCACCAGGCCGGAGATGTTACCGGTCGCTATCGTCGTGTCGGCGGCGGTGTTGTCGAGGTTGCCGCCACTCAGTGCGTCTTCCTGTACGGAGCCTACTACCGTCGCAGTGGTCTGAACCGGGATGTCGTCTTCTACCTCAATCAGCAGAGAGCCGCTGTTGATGGTTATCGCATCGCCATCTTTGTCGGTCGCTACAAGGCCGCCTGACAGGTCGAGCGTCATGATTTCGGTGTCGTCACTGTTGCTGACCGGGTGGTCGAGCTGATCGAGCAGCGTGAAGGTGTAGGCGCCACTTGTCTGGTTCAGTTCCAGGGTGAACACCGTGCTGCCGGAGGCGGAGGCGACGAGCTTGTCGGTTATGGTGTCGCTATTGGTATCGACGGCGCTGTAGGTGACCGTATTGCCATTCGAGGTCAGCGTCGGCAGGCCGCTGGCCTGGACCGAGTAGGTGGCGGAGGCATCGGCTCCAACGCTCACCAGGCCGGATATGTTACCGGTCGCTATCGTCGTGTCGGCGGCGGTGTTGTCGAGGTTGCCGCCACTCAGTGCGTCTTCCTGTACGGAGCCTACTACCGTCGCAGTGGTCTGAACCGGGATGTCGTCTTCTACCTCAATCAGCAGAGAGCCGCTGTTGATGGTTATCGCATCGCCATCTTTGTCGGTCGCTACAAGGCCGCCTGACAGGTCGAGCGTCATGATTTCGGTGTCGTCACTGTTGCTGACCGGGTGGTCGAGCTGATCGAGCAGCGTGAAGGTGTAGGCGCCACTTGTCTGGTTCAGTTCCAGGGTGAACACCGTGCTGCCGGAGGCGGAGGCGACGAGCTTGTCGGTTATGGTGTCGCTATTGGTATCGACGGCGCTGTAGGTGACCGTATTGCCATTCGAGGTCAGCGTCGGCAGGCCGCTGGCCTGGACCGAGTAGGTGGCGGAGGCATCGGCTCCAACGCTCACCAGGCCGGAGATGTTACCGGTCGCTATCGTCGTGTCGGCGGCGGTGTTGTCGAGGTTGCCGCCACTCAGTGCGTCTTCCTGTACGGAGCCTACTACCGTCGCAGTGGTCTGAACCGGGATGTCGTCTTCTACCTCAATCAGCAGAGAGCCGCTGTTGATGGTTATCGCATCGCCATCTTTGTCGGTCGCTACAAGGCCGCCTGACAGGTCGAGCGTCATGATTTCGGTGTCGTCACTGTTGCTGACCGGGTGGTCGAGCTGATCGAGCAGCGTGAAGGTGTAGGCGCCACTTGTCTGGTTCAGTTCCAGGGTGAACACCGTGCTGCCGGAGGCGGAGGCGACGAGCTTGTCGGTTATGGTGTCGCTATTGGTATCGACGGCGCTGTAGGTGACCGTATTACCATTCGAGGTCAGCGTCGGCAGGCCGCTGGCCTGGACCGAGTAGGTGGCGGAGGCATCGGCTCCAACGCTCACCAGGCCGGAGATGTTACCGGTCGCTATCGTCGTGTCGGCGGCGGTGTTGTCGAGGTTGCCGCCACTCAGTGCGTCTTCCTGTACGGAGCCTACTACCGTCGCAGTGGTCTGAACCGGGATGTCGTCTTCTACCTCAATCAGCAGAGAGCCGCTGTTGATGGTTATCGCATCGCCATCTTTGTCGGTCGCTACAAGGCCGCCTGACAGGTCGAGCGTCATGATTTCGGTGTCGTCACTGTTGCTGACCGGGTGGTCGAGCTGATCGAGCAGCGTGAAGGTGTAGGCGCCACTTGTCTGGTTCAGTTCCAGGGTGAACACCGTGCTGCCGGAGGCGGAGGCGACGAGCTTGTCGGTTATGGTGTCGCTATTGGTATCGACGGCGCTGTAGGTGACCGTATTGCCATTCGAGGTCAGCGTCGGCAGGCCGCTGGCCTGGACCGAGTAGGTGGCGGAGGCATCGGCTCCAACGCTCACCAGGCCGGATATGTTACCGGTCGCTATCGTCGTGTCGGCGGCGGTGTTGTCGAGGTTGCCGCCACTCAGTGCGTCTTCCTGTACGGAGCCTACTACCGTCGCAGTGGTCTGAACCGGGATGTCGTCTTCTACCTCAATCAGCAGAGAGCCGCTGTTGATGGTTATCGCATCGCCATCTTTGTCGGTCGCTACAAGGCCGCCTGACAGGTCGAGCGTCATGATTTCGGTGTCGTCACTGTTGCTGACCGGGTGGTCGAGCTGATCGAGCAGCGTGAAGGTGTAGGCGCCACTTGTCTGGTTCAGTTCCAGGGTGAACACCGTGCTGCCGGAGGCGGAGGCGACGAGCTTGTCGGTTATGGTGTCGCTATTGGTATCGACGGCGCTGTAGGTGACCGTATTGCCATTCGAGGTCAGCGTCGGCAGGCCGCTGGCCTGGACCGAGTAGGTGGCGGAGGCATCGGCTCCAACGCTCACCAGGCCGGAGATGTTACCGGTCGCTATCGTCGTGTCGGCGGCGGTGTTGTCGAGGTTGCCGCCACTCAGTGCGTCTTCCTGTACGGAGCCTACTACCGTCGCAGTGGTCTGAACCGGGATGTCGTCTTCTACATTAATCGTGAAGGCACCAAAGGTTGCCAACGGATCACCATCCTGATCGGAAACTCTCAGTATGCTCGAAAAATCAATCGAAAGAGTCTCACTGTCATTACCATTGTTCAGCGGATGATCAAGCTGATCAAGCAACGTAAATACATAGTTTCCGGTGCTCGTATCAACAACCAGCTTAAAGACTGGTCGATCAGTTTGAGAATTATACCCCGCAATACCATCAGAATCGACGTATGCCGTCAGTATATTTCCATCAGGAGTAACATCATAGAGAACCGGCAATCCGGCTGATTTCAGAATCGGTAGATGGCTCGTATCAGCAGATAGCGTAAAGAGATAAGTTCCCGGCTGATCTGCACCTATTGAGACAAGACCAGCTATACTCCCATTCACTGATATCACCTGCGACGGAGTTTCCCGGTTACCTCCATTCAATGCATCTTCATGCACCGTTCTCTGTAATATGCCGACACCGACCGGCACATCATCTTCGATACTGATCGTAAACGTTCCGCTGGTGTTTAACGTGTCGCCATCACTGTCCGTGACCCTCAGGAGGCCCGTCAGGTCCAGCGAAAGTGTTTCGCTGTCATCTCCATCACCACGAGGATGATCGAGCTGATCAAGCAGCGTAAAGGTATAGTCTCCCGTAGCAGGATCAATAACGAGCGTGAAGACCGGATTGCCCCCGGCTGTTGCCGTCAACGTATTAACCGTAACAGCGTAATCGACCCGTATGCCAACGGAACGCAACTCAGGAAGTCCGGATGTATCGCCCGTTAAACCATACGTTCCAGGATTATCAGCCCCGATCTGGAAAAGAGCAGCTAAATTGCCTTGAGCTACCACTGTCTGAGAAGCGGTTTCACGATTTCCGTCCAGCAACGCATCTTCCTGCACTTCACCCACAATCGCACCAGTACCAATCGGCACATCATCTTCAATATTGATGGTGAAGGTTCCTGCAGTCATCAAGGGGTCACCATCTTCATCGGTAACTTGCAGAATGCCTGTCAGATTAAGCTGAAGTATTTCGGTATCATCTCCATCAGCACGAGGATGATCGATGTGATCAATCAGTGTAAAAGTATAGTCTCCCGTAACAGAATCAACAACAAGTGTGAAGACCGGATTGCCCCCGGCTGTTGCTGTCAGCGTATTATCCGTAAAAGTGTACACGACAGACATGCCGGATGAGTACAGCACCGGAAGCCCACTCGTATTGCCAGACAAGCCAAAATTACCCCGCTGATCAGCTCCGATACGGAAAAGCGCCGCCACGTTACCTCGTGCAACGGTGGTTACAGTATCTCCATCCGTTATGCCGTCAGGTAGTTCATCTTCATCGACATTGCCCACAATCGTCCCCGAACCAACCGGCACATCATCTTCAACATTGATGATAAAGGTTCCTGTCGTAATCAACGGATCGCCATCACTGTCGGTGACCTCGAGGATGCTCGTCAGGTTCAGCGGAAGGATTTCGTTATCGTCGCCATTGGCAAGTGGATGATCAAGCTGGGCAAGCAGCGTAAAGGTATAGACACCCGTAACGGAATCGAGCTCCAGCGTAAAGACCGGAATGCTCCCGGATGATGCTGTCAGAATATTATTCTTTACCGAATAGGTGACCGCCACCCCCGCCGAAGTCAGATCCTGACGCAAGCCTCCGGTTTCGGATGACAAACCATAGCGCCCAGGCTGATCGGCACCTGCAGAGAAAAGTCCGGATATATTACCTGTCGCAACCGTGTTAAAAGCATCACTGTCCGTTATACCTAAAGGCAACTCATCCTCGTCAACATTGCCCGTAACCAGGCCGCTGCCAACGGGCACATCATCTTCAACATTGATCGTGAATGTTCCGGCTGAAGCAGAGTGATCGCCATCGCTGTCGGTTGCCTGAAGGATACTTGTCAGGTCAAGCGGAAGGATTTCGTTATCATCCCCATTGGTCAAAGGATGATCCAGGCGGTCGGAGAGCGTAAACGTATAGTCACCCGTTGCAGGATCAAGAACAAGCGTAAAGACCGTTCCTCCCCCGGCTGTTGCAGTCAGCGTATTGCCCGTAACAACATAAGTAACAGGATCCCCCGCCGAAGTCAGACCCTGGGGCAGACCACCGGTGTTGGTCAACAAACCATAGGTCAGCGGCTGATCGGCGCCCGCAGAGAACAGGCTGGATATATTGCCTGTTGCAACCGTAGTCACCCCATCACCATCCGGTATACCAAACGGAAGCTCATCTTCATCGACACTGCCCGCAATGCCGCCAACACCGATCGGCACATCATTCTCAACAATAATCGTAAACCCGTTATCAACCGTTATCGCATCACCATCCCTGTCGGTAACAACAATAGCGCTGGAGAGATCAAGAGTGATGGTGCCCTCCTCACCGGATCCGGGAGGTTGATCAAACGGAGCAGACAGCGTAAAGGTAAAAGCACCCGTAGACGGATCAAGAACAAGCGTAAAGACCGGACCGGAAGGAACAGAAGCCGTCAACGTATTGCCGGATACCGTAAAGCTGAGCGGAACTCCGTTCGAAGTCCAGCCAAACGCATCAAGCCCCGTGGTTTGCAAACTGAAGGTTACCGGCACATCAGCTCCCGTATCAATCAATGGAGCAACACTGCCCGTTGCCACCATCGTATCCTCCGGAGTATCACGGTTACCCTCCAGAAGAGCATCCTCCTGAACCGAAGCCGTCACCTCTGCTGTATTATTTTTCGGAACATCATCGAACGGTAAAGAGGAGTATGTCATCGAAATGGGCGCCAGCGGAACCATCGGCTCCACCGCAGCAAAGGTGACCGGTTCAACCGGAATTACCAGTCGCTCATCAAAAGTGCCACGACCCTCAAGCAAGGGGCTGTAACCTGCCGAACGACGGCTCGTTGATGCATTATATTTCCCTGTATAAGCCCACAAAAGGTAGGGGGGCGTATTAACTGACTCAACAGCACGCTCGACACGGACAAATCCATGAAGACGGTTACCACTCTGAGGATTGTTTTCGATCACAACAGGCGGTTCGGGACTGTCAGAGGTTTCCAGCCCGACGGGCGGCGCATCACTCCCCGCCTCGGCAACCAATCCCGCAATATCCTTGTCCGCAGGAGCAAAAAGCCCAGCACCCAAGACGACCTCCTTGCCCTCGGTAACCCTTAACACAGCACCATTCGTAGTCCGAAGCACAACCAGACTTCCAGTTTCTGTATGAATAACCTCACCCTCATAAACCATATCCCCTGCCTGCAGAAGACGGCTGGTTCCATCTTCAAGTTCTGCCCAGACTTTACCAATAATCTCTGAGACAGTTGCGAGCGAAATCGTATTATCGATACTCATTGGTACTTTAGGTATAATTAAGCTATGAAAAGCAAAGTTGCTATTAAGTACGTCAAATCATCATCCTTAACCAAACAAAAACAAACACAACGCATACAGGGAACGCACCTGCGCATATAAAATGTATAATACTCCATAATAAAATACTAATATTTGCCATGAAAAAAATCGGAATTCTCCTTTCAGGCTGCGGATTTCCTGATGGATCCGAGATTCAGGAAGCGGTGCTGACCCCTCTTGCACCTGCATCGCACCCTTTTATTGCAGCAAAACTTCCGGGCTGTGAACATATTGACCTGAAACATATTGACCTAACCAGAGAATGATCCGGAAAGTTCGGCAGCGATCGAGGCAATGGGTGCCCGCCCTATCGAATGCCCTGTCGGGGAGTGCATTGTCAGCCAGAAAGGAAAAAGAGTCAGCACACCAGCAGCCTACATGCTCGAAACATCAATAGCCGAAGTGGCCAAAGGCATAGAAAAACATGCTGGAGAGCTGATCTGCCTAATCTGATTTGCGGTTTTTTTCAAACGCAGTACCCGCATCCCTCGGCGCTGAAGCCCTGCCAACAAATCCGGCAAGCACAACCAGCGTTATGACATAAGGGAGTGACTGCACCAACTGCGAGGGAATCCACCCCGTCTGGAGCCAAATCTCCATCGATTCGGTCGTTGCAAAAAACAAACTTGCAAGTGCAGCTCCAGCCGGGTTCCACTTGCCGATAATCATAGCCGCAAGAGCGATATAACCCCGCCCGGCCGACATATTATCAGTAAAGGTATGCTGCTGAAAAACAAGAAAAGCTCCACCAAGAGCCGCAAGTGCACCAGAAACAAGCACGCCGGAATAGCGCATGCGATCCACATTGATACCTGCACTGTCGGCCGTTTCAGCACTTTCACCCGTTGCCCGAAGCCTCAGACCATAAGGAGTCCTGAAAAGCACCAGATAACCTGCAACAACAGAGAGCACAGCAGCAAGAAAAAGAGGATCAAGCAAAAGAGAGGGAACCGCAATACCGGCAATCCGCTCCGAATTCATCGAACTTCCGAACAACAGGCTGAGCCCAAAACGGGTAGCGCCCATAACAAGAATATTGATAGCAATACCGGCAACAATCTGGTCAGCCTTCAAGGTAACCGTCACAAAAGCAAAAAGCAGCGCAACACAAAGGCCGCACACCAGAGCCAGCAAAATGCCCGCCAGGGCCGACCCGCTCCGGTACTGACCAAAAGCCGCACCAAACGCACCAACAAGCATCATCCCCTCAAGTGCCAGATTAACCACCCCGCCCCGCTCCGAAAACGTTGCCCCAACAGAGGTAAGCACATAGGGAACGGCAAGACGCAAGATTTGCAGAAAAATAACAAGAGGATCAATTTCCATAATAAATCAGAATGAAATATCCTTTACGGTAGTTTTTACAGCGGCTTTTTAGTAAACTTCAGTTTCGATAAAAGTAGTCAACTTCACCTGTTTTTTCACCACATGCATTTCCTTTATCTGGTAAAAAAACACAATCACTCATGAAACATTATGCCACAATCTGAGATTACCAACGAAAAGGCCGGCAGTAAACAATACATCTACAGTTTCTCGGGCGGCTCTTCTGAAGGTGATGCGTCCATGAAAAACCTGCTCGGCGGCAAAGGCGCCAACCTTGCCGAGATGGCAAACATCGGTCTGCCGGTTCCTCCCGGCTTCACCATTTCAACCGAAGTTTGCACCTACTACTACGAAAATCAAAAAAACTACCCCAAAAATCTATTCGAGCAAGGAATCCCCGATGCGCTCCGCAAAATTGAAGAGACGCTCGGCAAAAAATTTGGAGACCCCGAAAACCCCCTCCTGGTCTCCGTCCGTTCAGGTGCAAGAGCCTCAATGCCCGGCATGATGGACACCATTCTCAACCTTGGTCTCAATGCACAAACCGTTGACGGCCTTGCAAAAAAATCAGGAAACCCCCGCTTCGCATGGGACTGCTACCGCCGTTTCGTGCAAATGTACGGAGATGTCGTGCTTGACCTCAAACCGACCGACAAAAAACAGATCGACCCCTTCGAAAAAATCCTTGAAGCAAAAAAACACGAGCTCGGCATCGAGCTCGACACAGAATTCACCGTTGAAGACCTCCAAAGTATCGTCGCTGACTATAAAACCGCAATTCTTGAAAAAACCGGCAAAACCTTCCCTGAAGACCCACACGAACAGCTCATCGGAGCAATCGGAGCCGTCTTCAACAGTTGGAACAACGAGCGGGCAATTGTATACCGCAAGCTCAACCACATTCCCGGTTATTGGGGCACCGCCTGCAACGTCCAGGCAATGGTCTTCGGCAACATGGGCCTCGATTGCGGAACCGGCGTAGCCTTCACGCGCGACGCCGCAACCGGCGACAACATCTTCTATGGTGAGTTTCTGATGAATGCCCAGGGAGAGGATGTGGTAGCCGGAACCAGAACCCCTCTGAAAATTGAACAACTCAAGGCCGAAAATCCAGGCATCTACGACCAGCTCGAAGAGATTCGCTCCATTCTCGAACACCACTACCACGACATGATGGACATCGAGTTCACCATCGAGAACAACATACTCTTCATGCTCCAGTGCAGGGTCGGCAAACGCACCGGCATGGCCGCAGTAAAAATAGCCGTTGACATGTTCAACGAAAAACTGATTGACGAAAAAGAGGCACTGCTGCGCATCGAGCCCGAACAACTCAACCAGTTGCTCCGGCCCGTCTTCGACATGAAAGAGAAGCAGGCAGCCATTCAGGAAGGACGACTCCTTGCAACAGGACTGAATGCCGGCCCTGGCGCCGCTACCGGCAAAATCTATTTCAACGCCGTCGATGCCTACGAAGCCGGAAAACGCGGAGAAGCGGTCATTCTTGTCCGCATCGAAACCTCCCCCGAAGACATCAAGGGCATGGATGCATCAGAAGGTATCCTCACCGAAAGAGGCGGCATGACCTCACACGCCGCACTGGTAGCCCGTCAGATGGGCAAGGTCTGCGTCGCAGGATGCGGAGCGCTCAGCATCGACTACCAGAGAGGAGAACTGCGGGTACAAGGCAACGATATTGTCCTGCATGAAGGTGATTACATCTCCATCGACGGCAGCACCGGAGAGGTCATTGCCGGAAAAGTAGCGACCAAAAACTCCGAAATCATCGAAGTACTCGTCGACAAGAGCCTCAAACCCGAAGATGCCCCGACATGGCCGATCTACCAGCAGCTCATGGAATGGGCCGATAAATACCGCAAACTCAACATCCGCACCAACGCCGACCAGCCCGACCAGGCAGAAATCGCCATCACCTTCGGCGCCGAAGGCATCGGCCTCTGCCGCACCGAACACATGTTCTTCGGCGGAGAGCGCATTGACGCCATGCGCGAAATGATTCTGGCCGACGATGTAGACGGCCGCAAAATAGCGCTTGAAAAACTGCTGCCATACCAGCGCGACGACTTCTACGGACTCTTCAAGGCAATGGGTTCACGCCCGGTCACCATCCGGCTTCTCGACCCACCTCTCCACGAGTTCCTGCCACACACCGACGACGAAATAAGGGCACTCTCCATCAAAATTGGCAGATCCTTTGAAGAGATCAAAGAGCGTATCGGCGATCTGCATGAATTTAACCCCATGCTCGGCCTTCGGGGCTGCCGACTCGGCATCCTGCACCCCGAAATCACCGTCATGCAGGTGCGGGCAATTATCGAAGCCGCATGCAAACTCAAAAAAGAGGGGCTCGAAGTAGTACCAGAAATCATGGTGCCACTTGTCAGCACCGTCAAAGAGCTTGAAATCACCAGCGAAGTGATCCACAAAACAGCACGCAGCGTCATAGCCGAACAAGGCACAGGCGTCAAATACCTCGTCGGCACCATGATCGAAGTACCCCGTGCAGCCATCACCTCCGACCAGATTGCCACCGCAGCCGACTTCTTCAGCTACGGCACCAACGACCTCACCCAGATGGGCCTCGGCATGAGCCGTGACGACTCAGGCCAATTCCTGCCCATCTACCAGCAACATGAAATCTTCGCACGCAACCCCTTCGAATCCATCGACAAGGATGGCGTGGGCCGACTCATGAGCATCTCGGCAAAAGAGGGACGGGCCGTCAAACCAGAACTCAAACTCGGCATCTGCGGCGAACACGGCGGCGATCCATCAACCGTCGAATTCTGCCACCAGTTGGGACTGAACTACGTCTCATGCAGCCCCTACAGAGTACCGATTGCCCGCCTTGCCGCTGCAAGAGCAGCACTGAAAGGGTAAACCAAAAGCAGCAACATCACGGGTACCAAACGAAAAAGGCGGCAATTGCCGCCTTTTTCATGAACTATCCCCACAAACAATCCCCGCACTGTTTTCCCTTTTTCGGCTTGCTTCTGCCAAATAATTTCCATATTCAGAAAAGTCGTACAAAGAAACCAGAGCCACCATTTTACCGTTGAGCAAGGCATAATCAAACAACGATTACCGCCCACACAGCAAAAAAAGAAAGAGCGCAAACAACACACATGGAATTCAGCCATATCAACATCCGGGGAGCACGAGTCCACAATCTCAAAAACATCTCCCTCGACATTCCACGCAACAAATTTGTTGTCATAACCGGCCTCTCAGGATCGGGAAAATCAAGCCTCGCCTTCGACACCATCTACGCCGAAGGTCAGCGCCGCTTCATGGAAACACTCTCGCCCTACGCCCGCCAATACATCGGCAGCATAGAACGCCCCGACGTTGACTATATCGAAGGACTCTCACCCGTCATCTCCATCGACCAGAAGAGCACCAACCGCTCACCCCGGTCAACAGTCGGCACCATCACCGAAATTCACGACTTTATCCGTCTCCTCTACGCCAAAGCAGGACGACGCTACGACCCCGTCACCGGCGCCATGCTCCAGCAGCAAAGCGAAGAGAGCATCGGCGAAGCCATACTCGCCCTCCCACAAGGCACCAAAATACAGATACTCTCCCCCCTCGTCACCGGACGCAAAGGGCACTATCGCGAACTCTTCGAACGACTCCTCCTCAAAGGCTTTCTCAGGGTCCGCATCGACGGAAAATACCGCGAAATGGAAAAGGAGATGCAGATCGAACGCTACAAAAGCCACTCCATAGAACTCGTAGTCGACCGCCTGGTCATCAGCCCCGACTGCGAAGATCGCCTCAGAGACGCAATCAGCATGGCCATAACCATGTCAGAACACCGCTCAACCGTCATCTGCGACCCGATGGAGAGCCAGCTCAAAGAGCTCACCTTCAGCACACGCTACGCCTACTCCGACGGCTCCGTACCCGTCGACACCCTTGCGCCAAACCACTTCAGCTTCAACTCCCCCTACGGCGCATGCCCTGAATGCAACGGCCTCGGAGAGCTCATGCAGCTTTCAGGAGAGCTGATGACCCCCGACCTCACCCTCTCGCTCAACGACGGCGGGCTCGACCCATTCGGAAAATCAGGAAAACGCAACCTCTGGCAAGTCATCAGGGCAATCGCAAGAGAGTTCAACTTCACCCTCGACACCCCATTGACCGACATTCCACAAGAGGCAATGAAAATCCTTCTCGAAGGATCCGGCACCCGAACCTTCGACGTCAGCTACAGCTACTCCGGCCACGACACCCTCTACCCGCAACCCTTTCCCGGAGCCCTCCCCTACGTCGAAGAGATCCTCAAAAATGCCAGCTCCTCAAAAATACGCGAGTGGGCCGAAAACTACATGCTCCGCAAACCATGCCCCTCATGCAAAGGAGCAAGACTGCGCAAAGAGAGCCTGCTGGTCAAAATAAACGAGATCAACATAGCACAGGCAGAATCACTCACCCTGCCCGAATCCCTCGCCTTCTTCAAGGCGCTCCCCGGCAACCTCAGCACAAAAGAGCAACTTGTTGCCACACCCATACTGCACGAAATCGTCAAACGCCTTGAATTTCTCCTCAACGTCGGGCTCAGCTACCTCTCAATCGACCGCAGCTCACAAACACTCTCCGGCGGCGAAGCACAACGCATACGACTCGCCTCACAGCTCGGCTCACAACTCAGCGGCGTCCTCTACGTCCTCGACGAACCAAGCATCGGACTCCACCAGCGCGACAACCACAAACTCATCACCTCACTCAAACGGCTCAGAGACCTCGGCAACACCGTCCTCGTCGTCGAACACGACAAAGAGACCATGCTCGAAGCCGACGAAATCATCGACCTCGGACCAGGAGCAGGCGAATACGGCGGAGAAATAGTCGCCCAGGGAGCCGCCGCCACCCTCGACCCCAACTCACTCACCGCAGGATACCTCAACGGAGAACGGCAGGTATACTGCAAAAAAGAGGAAAAAACAGACCCTGAGGAACAACAATTCCTGCGGCTCAAAGGGTGCCGGGGCAACAACCTCAAAAACATCGACATCACCATTCCCCTCCGCTCACTCGTCAGCATCACCGGAGTCAGCGGATCAGGCAAATCCACCATCATCAACGAAACCCTCTACCCAATCCTTGCGCGCCACTTCTACCGCTCCAAACTGCACACCTATCCCTACGACAGCATCGAAGGCATAAAACAGCTCGACAAAGTAGTCAACGTCGACCAATCACCCATAGGCCGCACTCCCCGCTCCAACCCCGCAACCTACACCGGAGCCTTCACCTTCATCCGCGACTTCTTCACCCGCATGCCCGAAGCGCAGATCAGAGGATACAAAGCCGGAAGGTTCAGCTTCAACGTCAAAGGAGGACGATGCGAAGTGTGCCAGGGAGCCGGAACCCGAAAAATCGAAATGAACTTTCTTCCCGACGTCTACGTCCAATGCGAAAACTGCAAGGGAGAACGCTACAACCGCGAAACCCTGCTCGTCAAATACCGAGGAAAATCCATCGCCGATGTACTCGAAATGACCATCACCGAAGCCGCAGAATTCTTCACCGACTTCCCCCGGATACTGCGCATCCTCACCACCATGCAAAGCGTCGGACTCGGCTACCTCAAGCTCGGCCAACCCTCCCCCATGCTCTCAGGCGGAGAGGCACAACGCATCAAACTCTCGGCAGAACTCGCCAAAATACAGACCGGCAACACCCTCTACATCCTCGACGAACCCACAACCGGACTCCACTTCCAGGACATCCAGCACCTGCTCGAAGTACTCCGCAAACTCGTCGACAAAGGCAACAGCGTCATCATCATCGAACACAACCTCGACATCATCAAAAACAGCGACTGGATAATCGACATCGGCCCCGAAGGAGGCAACGAAGGCGGCAACATCATCGCCGAAGGCACCCCCGAACAGATTGCCCAAACAGAACACTCCTACACCGGCCAATTTTTAAAAGCAGAGATGGGAATAGTGTAAAGGCGTCAAATACACGCAGTCAACAACGTCCCCCTTCTTGTTGTCTTGTTGTGGGTTTGAAGGAGGAGATCAGAGAAACTCCTCGTAGTAATCCAGATCCTTGTGGAAGGTCTCCTCAAGAGCGCTGAGAGAGAGAAAAGCAGCCGTCACGCAGATGGCGCCAACCAGCAGCGCCCCCGACTCCAGCCCGAACAGGCCACGGAAAAACTGAAAGAGCATGGTAATCGGCACCACCATGCCACGCACCAGATTAGGCACCGTCGTAGCAACCGTAGCACGAAGATTGGTGCCAAACTGTTCCGCCGCAACCGTAACAAAAATAGCCCAATAACCACCCGCAAAACCAAGAACAGCACAGACCACATAAAAAAACTGCGGGCTCTGATGACCCTGCAGAAAATAGAGCGCCACGGCGCCAACCGTCAGCAGCATAAACAACAGAATAACCTTTTTCCGGCTCTGCAACAGTTGACTCAACAAGCCGCTCGAAAGATCCCCGAAAACCAGACCAAGATAACAGTACATCACCGCATTGCCAGCCGAAACCGGCCCGGAAATACCAAGCTCAACACCAAACTCAGGCGAAAAAGTAATCAGCACCCCCACAACAAACCAGATCGGCACCCCAATCATGATCGAATTGATATAACGGAAAAAACGGCCACGATCCGTAAACAGAGCCAACATATTCCCCCGGCTCATCCCGCTCTTCGCCTCCATCGCCTTAAACATCCCCGACTCAGCAACCCTCACACGCGCAACAAGCAGCAACAGCCCAAGCCCCCCGCCAATAAAAAAAGCATTATGCCACTCATACGTATTCGCCACAATATTGGCAAGTATCGCCCCCGAAACACCAATCGAAGCCACAAGCATCGTCCCGTAACCCCGTATACGCGTATGCAACACCTCCGAAACCAGCGTAATACCCGCCCCAAGCTCCCCGGCAAGCCCGACACCAGCCACAAAACGCAACACCGCATAAGCCGGCAGCGACGAAACAAAACCATTTGCAATATTGGCAAGCGAATAGAGCAGAATCGAAGCAAACATAATCTTCAGCCGCCCCTTCCTGTCGCCAAGCCAGCCCCACAGAATACCACCAACCAGCATACCAATCATCTGCATATTCAGCAGATAAACCCCATAATCAATCAACTCCTTCCCCGACAACCCGAACGACTTCAAACTCGGCACCCGCACAATACTGAAAAGCACCAGATCGTAAATATCAACAAAATAACCCAGCGCCGCCACAATCACCGGCAGACTGAAAACATCCCGTATCGACGCATGCTCCCCTTTTTGCACAAAACCCTCCATTAAGCCCCCTGCAGAAACTCCTGCAAAAATAAAAAAAATCACCTCTCCAGAGTCTCACCCCAACAACCCGCCGAGGCCCCCACTCAATTTCAACTAAGCCAGCACAACACGCGACCACCTCACAAGCGAAGCAAATGCTTCTCCACAGACGCAAGCTTACCACTCAACGGCGCCACACCCTGAACCGGCGAAGGAGCAACCGCAATCGGCGCCAACACATCAGGAAAAATCGTCACCTCAACACCCTGCATAATACTCTCAAAAAAAACAACCAACCGCGACTCCCTCCCCTGCTTCACCACAACCCCCTCAAAATCCTTAAACGGACCAGCAAGCACCTTCACCCTCTGACCCGCCGGAAGAGAAACCACATGACGATGAATCGCATCCGGCTCCCTCACCAACTGCTTCAACCAATCAATATCCCGCTGCACAATGACCGAAGGCACTCTCCCGATCCCGATAAACTTCACCACACCCTCCGTATCAAGCACACGGATCTTCTCCCTCACCAAATCAATATTAACAAACACATAACCCCTGAACAACGGCTCAGAAACCCTCTTCTTCCGGTCACTCCACTGCTTCCAGGTATCAAGCAACGGCAAAAAACTCACAACACCCTGCTCCAGCAACAACTGATAAACCTTCTTCTCATACCGAGAACGAACATAAACAGCATACCACAGCAAATTCCGAACATCATCCATTCGACAAACACAATAATGTTAACCAACCCTCAAAAAAAAGAAGATAACAACTACGCCCCACTAATGAAAATCCCCCCTTGGGGACGTTGTTGATTCCGTGTACTTCCTCAAAAAAAGGGGGACGAAAAGGGGGACGTTGTTGACTCCGTGTATTTACGACCGCAAAGTCAACATTGAAAACACGGTATGTTCTTCGGAAGTACACGCAGTCAACAACGTCCCCATCTCCTGTTTCCGGCGAACGGGACGGAGTCACCACTTATTTTGTAACCCAATAGAAAAGCAAGCCGATCACCTCACGCAATGCCCTGTCGGACTGCGCAAGCGCCTCGGCATTCGGCAAAAAAGAGAGCACCGTCAATGGGCTCTTCTCACTGGTCTGATAATCCACCAAAAAAGGCTCAACAGCAAACCCCGCACGTTCAAACAAAAAACGCGCCCGACGCATATGAAAAGCACTGGTAACAAGAATAATTCTCCTCGGAACTCCTTTTTTTGAAGCACCGAGCAACACACTTGCCGCAGCAGCTTCATCCGCCGTATTACCCGCCTTACCCGTCAAACGGATAGCCGATTGCGGCACACCAAGCAGCAAAGCCCTTTTCGCCAGCAACTCACCCTCAGGCACCACACCCGGCTGCCACGGCACCTGCCCACGAGTAAAAACCACCACAGGAGCTCTTCCCGCCTTGAAAAGCTCAACGCCACCATCAAACCGATCCACAGCACCACCCCACTCCCCCAGCGGCGCCCCGTCAACCGTCACAATCATACCACTCAACACAACAATCGCATCAGCCTTCCCGACACTGCTGACCGGCACTCTCCCCTCGCCAACCTCAACAGAACGCATCAAAAAATCACTCATCACAGGCATACTGAACGCCAAAAGCAGCAGAGTTCCAAGCCAAAGAAAAAAGCTGTTGCGCAACAGCAATCCAGCCAGCAGACACAACAGGCTGAACCCCGACGGCAAAACAAGAAGAGGCAGAATTTTATTGATCATACGACATTGGAGACGTTGTTGACTAAGTGTACTTCAGCTCAAAACATTGGGGACGTTGTTGACTACGTGTACTTCAGCTCAAAAACACAGGGACGTTGTTGACTGCGTGTACTCATGAACGAAAAGCACAACCTGTTTCGACGTCAAGAGTGAATGACCACCATATTTGCGGAATACGTTTGATCACAAGCTCACCCCCGGCTTGAAGGAAATCATAAACTGGTACTATAAACAGCTCTCATATGCAAGACTCCCCGTTAAAATCCTGCAATAAACAATAATCAAACCTCTCTTGAGCAATGAGACACTCTTTTTCCGGCTCTTGACCCACTTCCAGATGCATTTTGACTCCATCACGAGCAATCTCAAGCGTTCACTGATGGTTCTTCCCTGAAGAGCACAATGATATCAGGCAGTTTCACTCTTCTTCCGGTGATACAGGTGTGATATCTCCAAACACTTCGCCTTTGCCTGCAAGAAGCGATGAGCGTTGAGATTTTTTCAATAATGCAATTATCGCTCTTTCTCTCTAAGAGAGAATCGTCACAATAACAGAGGCCTGCTTGACCGAAGGCTTATCTCCCAACCATCTCAAAGTTCCGTTTTCATAGCAAGCTTCATAACTCTGCGAGATAATTGTCTCTATCCAGTCCGGTTCTTCACGAAAAAATTTCTTTTGATGAAAAACGGCCTCCAAGGTCGGCGCAGTGAGGACAGCATCGTCCCATGAATGCAAATCCTCCTCAGAAGCGCAGCTTACCATCTCTAATGCCCATGCAGGCAAAGCACCAAAGCGACATTCCAGTTGCATGCACAAGAACCGGCGCTTACCCTCCAAACGGCCTATGACACGACCCTCGGCCTGACCCTCAATAGAGCCCTTGTCATAGCCTATCCTTTCTATACTCGTGATATATCTCATTTTTTGCTCTCCACAATAGCTCACAGCCCTTCCACAAAAAAACCGGCAAACCAGTACAACGTGAAATCGTTTGGCCCGACGATCAAATGCACTCCACCCGGCCTGTTCATTCGACAAAAAAGAAAGATCAGAAACTCCCCCCCTCTGGAAGCAAGGATTTATGTAACGATCTTTTATAAAAATAGTTCACTCTCCTTTTGGAGAAAATTATACGGCACCATGAGAATGGCTTCGGCCCATGCCTCCAGCCCCCTTTCAGATGCGCGGCTTAATTTCCCGGGTGCTCACTCTGACCTGCCTGCCAATGTATCCCCATCAAACTTCGCCTGCCTCACCAAACGAGAAAAACCATCAGCTCCTGTATGCGACACAATATTTATCTTCACTCTGCTCTTATCTGTAGACCAGCCTAACTGTTGGACAAGCATATCAGCCAATGCTTCCAGTATGGTGTTTACCCCCAGACCCTTCCACTGCATGTGCTGAAACCAATACTGGTTTTTTCCAGGCAAATGTATCAGCTAATTGTTCAACAATTATTGGATTCAACAAAGCATCTACAAAGAGAGATGCTGCATCGGGGTCACCGGACTTAGCCGCAAGATATGAAGGAGTTTTACCGTTGATTCGTTAGCATGAATCCAAACAGGTGGAAATACCTCCCACGGATACCTCGTTGTCACAAGTACCAGATCCTCGTCGGAGGCTGAATTCATTAATGGGCAACATCGAAATTCAAAGCAGCCCGCTTAAAAAGCCTTCGGGTATCTCAAAGTTAGCCTTGCTACGCAACAGGCGTTCCATTGCTCAAATATAACATCTCTTCCCCAAAATCCGTGAGCCCATCCACCAGGCTGCAGGCCCGATCGTTACAACCTTCCACTAACCTTATCAATCGGCAAAACCCCTTTCACATCATAAATGACCGCATTAATGCCAGAGCTAAGTGAGCGAATATCAAGAGCGGCAAATGCATCGTGCGCTACAGCAAGAATGATGGCCTCGTAATGATTGCCATTAAGCTCATGAAGGCATTCAAACCCGTATTCATGCATCACCTCTTCGGGATTCGCCCACGGATCGTGAATATCCACTTCAGCGCCATACTGCTTCAGTTCATTCACAATATCGACAGCACGGGTGTTCCGGATATCGGGACAGTTCTCCTTAAAGGTGATGCCAAGCATCAGAATCTTGGCACCCTTGATCTTGTGATCACGCGCTATCATCAGTTTAATGACCTGCGAGGCTATATACTTGCCCATGTTATCGTTCAACCTCCGCCCCGCAAGAATGATTTCCGGATGGTAGCCATACTCCTGAGCCTTCTGGGCAAGATAATATGGATCAACACCGATGCAGTGACCTCCCACAAGACCCGGTTTAAAGGGAAGAAAGTTCCATTTGGTACCCGCTGCCGCCAGAACTTCATGAGTGTCGATCCCCATCCGGTTGAAAATCACGGACAACTCATTGACAAAGGCAATATTGATATCACGCTGCGAATTCTCAATCACCTTGGCCGCCTCCGCAACCCTGATGGATGAGGCCAAGTGGGTACCGGCAACGATGATCGATCGATAGAGCGAATCAACTTTAGTGGCAATATCTGGAGTTGAGCCCGATGTAACCTTTTTTATCTTTGTTACTGTATGCTCCTTATCGCCGGGATTAATCCGTTCGGGAGAGTAGCCAGCAAAAAAGTCACGGTTGAACGTAAGCCCGGAGAATCGTTCAAGAACAGGGACACAATCCTCCTCGGTAGCACCGGGATAGACCGTTGATTCATAGATGACAATATCGCCCATCTTGAGCACCCTGCCAATGGTTTCGCTCGCCTTGAGGAGCGGTGAAAGATCAGGACGATTGTTCTTGTCAGTCGGAGTAGGTACCGTAACGATATAGTAATTTACCGCACCAAGATCGCTACTGTCAGAACTCACAAAAAGACCCGGACTCCCTTCCTCCCCATTATAGTTACTCTCGCAGAGAACACTCTTCAGCTCTTCACTGGTCACCTCAAGTGTAGCATCGTAACCTTGCCCAAGTTCACCGACACGCTCCTGCTTGATATCAAAACCAACGACAGGATACTTTTTGGCAAACTCCACAGCAAGCGGCAAGCCGACATAGCCAAGACCAACAACAGCAATTCTAATTGAATTCATAAATGGGGGAAGGATAGTTTTTTTAGCACAAAAAAACGTCAGTAAGACCAACACGTTACTACGAAAGAGCGCCTGCTTTAAATATCTCTAAAATATTTTATAACAATATGTTCATATCAGATTCACACCACATCCAATTCCAATTCCAGACAGCACAATACGCCACTTACGAAAGAGCGGTGATGGATTGAACAACACGCCTGCGCCGACTTTAAAAACTTCCGCACTCCAAACCAGCACCTTACGCCCATCCTTCATAATCGTAATATTGCAGGTAACCAGAACCGAATCAATACCTGAATTTTCAAGCCCTTCCTTTAATGCAATCTTCAACGAGTAGCGGCAACCAGCCAATTCAATGACTCCATGATCATAAAAAGCTGCATAATTTTGCAGCATCATGATCACAGCAATCTTATTCAAAGGTACAAAAACAGACTGGAACTTCGGCCAGCGTTTCAGCAATGCACACCGCAAAATGGCTCTGAGTGTACCACGATCCAATGCGAAGTTTTCGCCATGCTCTCTCCTCGCCAAACAGCTCACTTATAAAACTTCGAGCATCACATCTATTTCACAAAGTCCGTGCACCCAACCGCAGAGCCGCTGGCCCGAACCGGCATACACAACAGCACAACCCGAGCAGGATGTACCCCTAGTCAACAACGTCCCCCTTTTTCGTACAGTAACATTTATTTGAAAACCGCTTCCAGTGTCTGTGCGGTGAGGATAGCTTCAGCCCATGCCTCAAGCTCCTGTTCAGTTGCGCGGCTTAACTTCCCGGTTGCCCACTCTGGCTTACCTTTCAACACTGTTACACCCAGCACGCAACCACCTCTGCTCATGATAGGTGATCAGCATCTCTTCCCCAAAATCCGTGAACCCAGCCGCCAAGCTGCAGAACCGATCCAGCACAACAAATTGGAACATTCTGGAGCAGTAAGTACATGCAGTCAACAACGTCACTCTCTGCAACCAAGGAAGAATGTGCACGGAGTCAACAACGTCCCCCTTCTGGAATTTGGGAACAGGCTTTAAATCCTCTCCCACTCAAACTTGCTGACGTTTCTCTGTTTCGGGTCAAAGACGATGCCAATCAGATAGCGTTCCCCCTCATATTTTTCGTAATATTTCATTTCCCTGATCTGCTCAAGTGGCTCCCCGTCAGTCACCTTGAATTCAAAGAAAAAGGTTCTCCCCACAGCCTTCAGCGTCAGGTCAATTCTGCCCTTGTTGCTCACATCCTCGGCGATGATCTCTACTCCGATACTGGCAAAACAGGCATAAAGCACGCTGGCATAAAAGCCCTCGTAACGCTCAATGTCATTGTTGGTAACATTATTATAGGCGATGCTTGCAAAAAGACGCTTGATAACAGGTTCAAATCGTTCAACATCACCAGTATTCATGATAGCCAGCAGCTCACGGCGGATGGGCTCATTTTCCGAAACGCTGGTCACCGATTGCAGGATATAATCGTTAAAACTGGTCTGCACCTCCCTGTTAGGAAATCCCAACTCATAACCAAATCCCATATCCAACGGCAGCTGGCGCTTGATGGTCAAATAGCCGGTCTGAAACAGAATAGTCTCCAGATTGAGATTTTCAAGGTCAAAGCTGTTAACCAGAGACTTATTAACCTGTAATCCATTAAATTTTGGAATAAAATAGTTGTTCTTTTTGATGAGTTCAATCAGAAACTTTAGCGTTCCTGTCTCGAACAAAAAGTTTTGGAACGTACGCTGGTTCTTGATAAACAGCAGGATATCGAAAGGGTTATACACACTATCACCCAAAAAGTTATACCCATTGTACCACCGCTTGACCTGCTCCATATTAACACCTTCGAGATAAGGGGCAAAAGAGCTCTCCAGATCAAGCTGGGTATAACCACAAACGTTGCCAAAATCAGGGTTCAGGCTGATATCTTCAAGATTGTTCAGACCGCTGAAGAGCGACTCTTTGGAGAATTTACTCACCCCTGTGAGGAAGGCAAAGCGCAGATACCGGTCGTTCTCCTTGATTTTGGTATAAAAGTCCCGCATTCCATCCCGGATAACCAGAGCCTCGGGGATATTCTCAATATTGTCCAGAATCGGTTTGTCATACTCATCAATAAGAACAACAACCTTCTGATGATACTTTTGTGAGGTCTTCTTAGAGTTCTGCGAAACACTGGTTGGGATCCTCTTTCTCCACACAAATAATATCAAGCCGCTCCTGATTGTCATTCAGGATATAGAAAAGATTTTTGCGAAGAGTTTCCTGGCTGCGTATTCCGCCACTGAAACTGATCTGGATGACCGGATACTTCACCTCCCAGTTCCACTGCTCCTCAATCAGCAGCCCACGGAACAGATCCCGATTTCCCTCGAAAATATTTTTCAGCGTATCAAGGAAGAGGCTTTTGCCGAATCGCCGGGGGCGCGACAGAAAAACATATTTAAAGTTGTTAATCAGGCTATAGGCTATCCCGGTTTTGTCGATATACAGGTAATCCTCGTTTATGATCTCGCTGAAGGTCTGTATGCCCACTGGCAACTTTTTCATCGTCAACCTCAATGTTAAACATGAGCCCATAACAGGTATCGGCACTCCACACTTTTTTTACGACACCGCAAAATACAAAACTTTTAGTCAGAAAAACCGAGCGCAGTCAACAACGTCCCCCTTCTTCCTTTATACCATTTCACTGCATCAAGCAAATCTTTAGCTGCTCATTCTTGAAATTTAAGCTTCACCGCTATAACGCATCAAAATCCAGAAGTGTCGAACGACCTTCATTTACCGCTTTCATGCGTTCATGTACCTCACTTATCCATGCTTCACGAATGTCGCCCTCTTCATAATCAATACTTGCAAGAAGCAACTCTGCCAATGCAACCCGTTGAATGGGCGGCATTTTCATTGCCTTATTTATCAATAGCTTATCCATAATTACGATATCGAGTGATAATGGAAAAACACCTTCCCATGGTACGAATGTTCAGGTACAAGCAGAATAATGCGTGTTATCCACAAATGTTCTTTTTTCAGAAAATCCTCATACGCCAACCTCAGTCTCTCCTCAAGCTCCATCACATGCACACAGGCCACCGCCATATCAACGTTCCTTCCTATAACAAATTCCACAATCTGCAGGCAACGTTGACACATCCTGTTGATCCGGGCTGACACGTGGCACCAAACCTGGGCACACGTTGCTGCCAGCCTGAAAAATCTCTTCCCAATCGACATTGTTGTCTTCCTGGGTATCAAAAAAGCTGGCTAAACCAAGCGCCTTGAAGTCGTGCTCAGAGTTTACTTCTATGGGACGGCAGGGAGTGACGACACTGCCCGTTTCTTCAATCTTCCCTTCTTTATTTTTTACCACTTGCATGGCAAGCCTCCTGATTAGATCATTGAGATTTTCACGGAGTAAAAACCGCTTCCAGTGTCTGTGCTGTGAGGATGGCTTCAGCCCATGCCTCCAGCTCCTGTTCACTTGCGCAGATTAATCTCCCGGTTGCCCACTCTGGCAGCACACCAAAACGACGCTCCAGCAACTTTCTCAACAGCCGGGTTTGACCCTCTACGCGACCTTCAGTAATCCCGGCTTCTCTCCCTTCCCGAAGGCCAAGACCATAGTTCGACTCTACAAGACTGGCCTGGTAACGAAGATCATCCTGATAACGGGCGTAGGCCGCCTGTTCTGCTTCAGACATACTGAGAAGAGAAAACGACCGCTTTGCCTTCTGGATCCCTTTGGCCTGAAACTCATCCTTGATCTCTTCGTTCTTCAGAAAGTAGATCCACTCGTCAAGCGATGTTTTCGCGATGCTGTTAAAGTTGTTCAGCCTGATGAGGTAGTATTCAGGATAAATGTGGTTTATCTGCATCTTCCCATACTGCTTCTGCTGTCGGATGTCGAGCTGCAGTTTGTCGTTATCGTGTATGCCAACAAACGTCGTCGTACCATGATAGATATAGTCACTGCCATGGCCAAGATTAAAATAGAGGATGTTTACCGAGATAACCTTGACCAGCGTTGCATAGGGCTCACCCTCCTGCTGATGTTCGGTTATGACTCGCGACGTCCCATACAGCATCCGTTGCAGATAATCAAGTTCCCGCTCATACTGCACCTCAATAATGATGATTTCGTCTTTGCCGTTCTTTACCTTGAGATCAACACGATTGAATTTGTCAAGTTTGCTCTCTTTATTGCTCTCGCTTTCAAGGATTTCAAGAATCGTAATATCCTCGCCAAGCAGCTCGCTTAAAAACCCTTCAAGGATCTCAAAGTTAGCCTTGCTGCGCAACAAGCGCTTCATTGCCCAGTCGAAGGTGATCAGTTTTCGTGGCGATCGAATGCTCATAGATGCGGCTTTTAGAAACATGAAGAAGTAATGACGAAAATAATATAACATCTCTTCCCCAAAATCCGTGAACCCAGCCGCGAGGCAGCGGCCCAACCAGGCACCAAAAACAGCACAACCCGCCCAGCAAATACACCCAGTCAACAACGTCCCCCTTCCTCCGAGCAGTACGGGCGGGGTCTCCCCACCCTCTTCCGAAATCACCATTCACAGTCCTTCCACAAGAGTAACCGGCAGACCGGTACAACGTGCAATCGTTTCGATATCAACACCAGCATCTTTAAACCTTTTAGCATCTTCCAGTGCCTTTTGCTGAATGCCTTCGGCTATTCCTTCGGCTATTCCCTCAGCCTTGCCCTTCACGATACCCTCGGCTATACCCTCATCAAACGCCGTATCGACAACATTTTTCAGATCACGATAGACCTTGAGGCTCTCTTCATAAGCCGCAGCTTCCACACTCGAATACTGTGCAATTTCAGCCAGTTCAAATACTGTAAGAAAGACCTTCTCCTGCAGACGAGCCGGACGATCAGTGAGCTCAGGGAGATGCCGGAGCAGAAAACACCACTTGTCGAAATCAGTAACAAGCTCATCAATCGTTTTCAGAAACTTGGGAAGCTCAAGATAAATAAAGGTGAGTTTGTCATAAAAGACCGCACCCGTTGAACGATCGATCAGTCTCACCTCGTGGTGAACCACAGCATCATCAGCTTTATCTACATCAAAAACAAAATCGAGAATACCGACCATGTAGACCGCCTTCAGGCAGAAATTCCAGTCTCCACTCTGCGCCTGCTGCTGAATCGGGAAGGTGGCATAAAAAACCGAACGATCTTTAAAATAGTTCTGCTTCGCCCGCTGCATCTCAACAATGAATTTTTCCCCCTTTTCGTTTTCACAATAGAGATCAAAGATCGCCCGACGGTCATATTCACTGCGCCCAACCTGTTCATTGGGCAAAAAGGAGAGATCCGCAACGGTTCCCGCCTCCGGAGGCAAAAGCGTGTTCAGAAACGCAATAAGCAGCTCCTTATTTACTTCAGAGCCAAAAATCTTCTTGAAACCAAAATCGGTAAAGGGATTTATATAACGATCTTTTATAAACATAGTTCACTCTCCTTTTGGAGAAAATTATACGGCACAACCATAGTTCAGAAAAAATGAACCACCAACATTCAGAATAAATTTGCATGTACAGGGCGATACCACAGCACACCCCTTGAAATCTACTAAAAAACCCGGATTTTCTCTCTGCAGTAAACTCAACCTCAAAACTGCTGACCCGATTTAGCACAACACATTGGCACATTCAGGAGCAGTAACTACAGGCACAGGAAGAATTTAAAAAAAACTCCCAGAGACACTGGTACAAGCCACCAAGCAAAATGTACTGAATCTGCCTTTGCGCTTGATGTTTCAGGATGAGGCTCGGTTCGGAAGGATAAGTGATCCTCGAAAATGCTGGGCTCCAGCGCCACTTCGTCCTATCGTAAAGTTAGCTCTTGTAAGAGAGTATGTCTATGCGTACGCAGCAGTATCTCCGCAAGATGGTGTGATTGATTGGATGTTGGGCGGCAAAATGGACACAGTGAGTATGGGCGCATTTCTCAGGCAGGTCTCTCATAAGCATCCTGAAGAGTTTGTCATGATGGTTGTGGATGGAGCGCCTTCTCATCGTGCCGAGCATTTAAGGGTTCCAAAGAACATGGTACTTGTAAAGCTGCCACCGTATTCACCGGAATTAAATCCTGTTGAGCACCTTTGGGATGAATTGCGAGAGAAGGAATTTGCTAATCGGGTATTTGAGACACTTGGAGCTGTTATCGCACAAGCAGCGAGAGGACTGAAAAAAATGGAAGAACATCCTGACGGACTTCGGTCTTTAACTGGTTGGGATTGGATATTAAAATCAATTTGATTGCAATTTAGAATTAGGATAAAAAATTAATGTATTCGAGTATCCACAAAACCTTTAACGTCATACCGGATTATACAGATCAAGTTAAATGTTTTAACAAATTTGTAAAGCAAACATTTTTCACTTATTATCTTTGATAAAAAAAGCCTAGTCAACATATATTTACTTGTGAATATTGAGGCTATTAACTATATATTTCATATTAGTTAAATGACTTTTATTCGTTGGTTTCGTTCCGTTGTAAGACATAAGTTTATCAGCTATTTAGCAGGTTTTGCTATTGTTCTTGCGGTTCATCCCTGCCAAGGTATAGCTGCAACAGAGGTTATCACCTTCTATGTATCAGATAACAACATCTCGGATCCAAGTGCTCTTTTTGGTGCTTTGCCTTCGGACGGCTATAGCGTTTCGAGTTCTTACAGATTGAGCGAAGGCAGTACTTCAACATCATTTACGGATCTTTACAGCAGTAGTAGCGCTACATTCACCGTGGGTGGTGATAGTGGATTAAAGGAGGGTTATCGTGATGCTCCAGAGCTGCTTAAGCATGACGCATCTACTTCAAAGTCGGGTGTTGGTGAAGCAAAAATATCCTTTGACGGGTTAATGGCTAATGAGCAGTACTCTGTTGTTGTTTACAGTCAAGGGCAAAATGATGTTAGGCATACGTTTATTACGAATTTGTCGATAAGAGTGGGATCGGGTACTTACAGCTCGATCGGAACATTGACGACAGATCATTTGACAACCTACCGGGCAAACGGAAATTATCTTACCTACGATTTTACAACTGATGAAACAGGCAAAGCTTACGTTGCTTTTTATACCAATCCAGGAAATACTCTAAATCGAGCCGGCATCAATGCTGTGCAATTGGTATATGGCAAATCGCCGACTCCGGAACCTTCGACCTATGTGTTGATGGGGGTAGGGGCGTTGATTGCCGGTATGGTTGCATGGAAAAAGAATCTGTTAATTGCTAAGGGTAAATAGTTAAGGTGAATACTGGAAGATAAACGAAGGTTAACGTTTTATAACTAAAGATATTGACTGTTCGAGAGGCAAAAGTAGTATGGTAGTAAACGGCTGAATCTGTTACGTATAAAAATATCTTGTCAACATAAACACATGGGTTTGAGATGAAAAAAAAACTGATTGCTTTTTCAGCCCTGCTTGCCTGGTTGTTTTTGTCGGGTAGTGCTGAAGCCGGGACGGTGTTGACTTATAATGATTTTTCGTCAACATCGGGTTATACGCGTTATGGTACCGCTGTAAATTCCGGAAACGATTTGCAACTTACCTCTATTAATGTAGAAAAAAGAGCTGGAAGTGTCTTTTTTCATACACCTGTCGATGTTACCAGCTTCAATTCGTCTTTTTCATTTTCCTTTGATGGCACTTCTACTAATGGTGCTGATGGATTGGTGTTTGTGATCAAGAATAAAGAAAGTTCCAATCTTGGCGGGACTGGTGGATTGTTAGGATATGATGGGATTAATAGAAGTGTTGGCGTTGAGATTGATACCCATCGTAATGATCCCGGAGTCAAATATAATGACATTGACCACAACCACATTGGTATCGATATTAACGGTAATATAAGGAGCGAATCACAAGCATCAGTATCACAAACATTTAACAGTAATGGTATCTGGTATACGTGGCTTGACTATGATGGAGCAATATTGTCGGTATACCTCAATCAGCTGAATTCAAAACCAGGATCAGCTACTCTTACGTATGGAAGTAGTGCAACGCCATTTGTTATCAGTCGCGAAATAGGCTCTTCGTCTGGATTGGTAGGGTTTACTGCTGCAACAGGTGCTGTTACTCAAACAGCCTTATTGAAATCATTTAATCATAATTCTCCGAATCCCGAACCATCTACCTATGTGTTGATGGGGGTAGGGGCGTTGATCGCCGGAATTGCAGCGAGGAAAAAGATAGTGTCGAGACAAGTGATAGAATAGAAATATTACTTCTTGGAAGCGATACAAAACACATGCCCACCCTCTAAACATTCACACCATTCTTAAAAAAATGACGGATTATGAAAAAGAGCTTACCTGAAAAAAAGTGGTATATTGGTGTTATTGTAATCTAATTCGAACAGTCCCTGTACTTTCCCCTGTCAAAGACTGCCCATACCATTGCTGAATATCGAGGCCTCGAAGGCATGATAGTTGGCTATGCCTTTCATGTAAGAAACTTGCGTTCTCTAATCTCTGCCGGTTATAATCAGCACTTTCACAACAACACTCTTTCTGGGGCCAAAACAGAAATAATGACGGCTTATCGTTTTGACGAGGTGCACCCAAGGGTGTATAACAGGACTAAAGAATACCTTTTGGTCTATTAATCTATATCGTTGTGGTTAAATTAATCTAAAACAAAGATCAATGCCAGATAAGCAGAACTACTCGTTGAAAGTATACAGTTTAACCGATTTTTGCTTTTTTCTCCACAACATCACAGCTAATATTCCGCCTATCCCCATAAGAACAAAGGATGATGGCTCAGGTGTAGGAGCTGTAGCTGGCTCACCTGCTTTGATTTGTACAGCGTTGATTACTGCTTCTTGACCTTGTACAAGAGCAGAATAATTCAATAGAATTTGCCCGGAACTTGTCGAATAAGTCGTTATTATCAAATAATTTCCATTGTCAACGTATCCTATTCTTGATGTATCGGTTGTGAGTATACCTGCAACATGAGTTTCTTATGAGCTACCTGGAGCAACATTGCTTGAATATTTTATTTGTGTCTTATAACCATTCGTTGAACTCTGGCTATACACGTAGATCGTGTACATGCTTTTTGGAGTTAACCCAGTAAACCACAAACTGTTACCGTTCTGAGAAAGCGTGTTTGTACCAAGACAACCTTCCAATAAGTCAGTACCAGTTGAATTTAATATTTCACGAGAATTCCATTGAACAAGCGCGCTATCGGTTACACCAACCATTTCAGAGATGGAACTTGAGCCTGAAGCATTGTTAATATTGATCAACTTGTCGCTTACAGCAGGATCAATTGCGCCTGAATAAGACGCTGGTGATAATGTTTCACTGAAACTGACAGTAATAACGTCAACGACGGCTACTGCTGGTTGAGGACTAATGAAGAAAGCCAAAACAAAAACAGCAAATAGAAATTTTATTTTTGCAAACCACATCTTTGTTACTTTTATCTCTGATGGTTGAATTCCCCGCTTCTGACTGATGGCTGTCATTAGATATTCTACATACTGATGTATCTATAATAAACTATTATTTTGTTATTCAGTTAAAGAAAAACAATACTACAGCAATACCACACCCGTATCCATTCACTGTCGGCTTAGCCATAGCTGCCTGTGTGTATTTTGCCACCAAAATTACACAACACCGGCAGTAACTACCCGTAGTCACCAACGTCCCTCATCTTTGAGGAGAGCGTGACGACGGGCTACCAATCTTCCCTCCCCTTCCCTTCCCTTCCCTTCCCAGCGAATGGGAATCCCAAGCTGCGCCGCCGACTTTTCAATAAACTGGCGAACACTGTACTGCACACCAGTCGCAATAACATAATCCCTCGGCAGCTCCTGCTGCAGCATCATCCACTGCATCCGCACATTCATTTACCGAACAATCTGCCTTGCAGTTCCATGTAATCCGGAAATACAGAATCTATACTTGCCAGTTTTGCATCATAAACAAGAGCAGCCGCGATAATTATCCGGTCTGCTGGATCCCTGTGAATTTCGGAAAGCATAGCGGCTTTATGCATAATATCACAGGTAACAGGAAGTGAATCAATACCTGAATTTTCAAGCACTTCCTTTATCCAATCTTCAACGGGTAGGAGCAACTGAAGCTTGCCACGTTTAACCAACAAAGAAACCTCAAAGCAGGATATAGCTGAAACAGTCCAATGACAATCAACCCTCATTGCATTGACAATTTTTTCTGACAGAGCTGGATTACCGTCAATAATCCATTTCACCCAAATATGCGTATCAAGCACGATCATTCGAGACAACTCCACTATTCTGCTGGTGAAACCGGAGAGATGATGTCTCCCAGTATTTTACCTTTTCCTGCAATGAGAGGTGATGGCTGATGTTTTTTCTGTAATGGCATCACAGTTGCTTCTTTCTCGGCAAGGATAGTTACAATAACGTATGCCTGCTTAACCGGAGGTTTATCACCCAACCATTTCATAGCTCCATGATCGTAGAAGGCTTCATAACTTTGCAGCATAATTATCTCCTGAATGGTTTTCCAAAATTACAAAAAACGACTGGAATTTTTTCCAGCGCTTCAGCAATGCGCACTTCATTCAGACGAGAGCAGAAAGAGAGCACATTCGTAAGCACATCTTAACATAAAATATGGAAGCAATGGAGATAACTTACGGAATGTAAACCAGAATAGTACGGAATGAAACAAAGAAATAACATTGGTATTGAAGCAAGAGCCAGTCTATGGAATAGTAAATTAATGACCAGCAAATACACCCAGTCAACAACGCCCCCCTCTCCGAAGGCAGTAACTACCCGTAGTCACCAACGTCCCTCATCCTTGAAGTAGAGGTCAGCTCTCCCTGCTGACCTCTACGGTATACCCATTAGCCTTAAGCAAGGCATGCCTGCGGGCAAGATCAAGATCATGCGCCACCATCTCCTCAACCATCTCGTCGAGGGTGATTTCCGGCACCCAGCCCAGATCAGCCTTCGCCTTTGCTGGATCACCAAGCAGCGTCTCCACCTCCGCTGGACGGAAGTAACGCGCATCAACCCGGACAATCACACTCCCCTCACGGAGCGAGGCATACGGAGTGGAGAGGCTCTCGATAACGCCAATCTCCTCTCTCCCCTCCCCTTCCCAGCGAATGGTGATCCCAAGCTGCGCCGCAGACTTTTCAATAAACTGGCGAACACTGTACTGCACACCCGTCGCAATCACATAATCCCTCGGCTGCTCCTGCTGCAGCATCATCCACCCGTACGACTCAAAAGAAAAACCATAAGAACTATCACGAATGCAATGATTTAAGAGCCACATCCGGTGCTGCGACTACAATCTTGAGCAGAGCCGCAGCGGAACCAGTCGGGTTACGACGATGCTTTTCCCAATTTTGCAGCGTCCTGACGCTAACCCGCATCATTGAGGCAAACTCATCTTGGGATAACCCAATTTGCTCACGTACTGACTGAACATCCGGCAGAGTAATCTCAAAACGGCGCGAAGCCTCTGACATACCTTCAGCAATATCGTTGGCTTCTTTCAAGCTCTTAAGCAACTCAGAAAATAGTATCTCTTCCATATAGCTATAACTTTTTCACAAATTCGCACAATATGGCATCCACAACAACCAACAAACCCCTTTTAAAAACGGGAAGGATAATGCATCCATCCCTCGCAACTAAAACGACTGGAGCACTGGCCAGCGCTTCTGCAACGAACACATATCACGGAATAGTCACTGTTTTTGATAGTATCCACCGATTTTTGATGAGCCAATGAACTCAATCCGGTCAGCTTCTCGTAATTGTTTGAGCCAGCGTTCTATGGTTCGCTGTGTTACCTGTGAACAGTACAGCCATTTCGCCTGCTCTCTGACCTGGATTAGCCTGAATGTATGCGAATAGAGCATTTACTCCGACATTTACTCCGACATTTACTCCGACATTTACTCCCCTACTCTGCTCTGGCAGTTTCAAAGTAAGCACTCAGTAACTACACGCCGTGAACAACGTCCATCTTCCTTTTTTATGACACTGAATGACTGTCAATAGTCCTCTACGTCCCCTATCGTTTTTTCAGTTAAAATATTTTTTATAGTTATCGTATTTGCTAACTTGGGGTATGAGTTATGAAATCGAATACTTCCATCCCAGCATTAAAGAGGATATTGAGGAATGGCCCAGCAGCATTAAGGCTGATTACAGGAGGATTTCACTTCTTTTGAAGGAATACGGGCCAAATGTGAGAATGCCCCACACCAAAGCGATGGGGGACGGCCTTTTTGAAATGAGGCCGAAAGGTCGAGATGGTATTGGCAGAGCGCTCTATTGCTATCTAACCTGAATTATTCACCATAAACAAAAAAAAGGGGGGCAAAAAATACCGCAATTACTTATATTATTGGTGCTTAAGTCAATAAATAAGACGCGATATTTATGCAACCCCTTCAGCCGAATATAGTCACATCAGAGAGTACTCAACAAACATTATTTTCATACAATTCGGCATCAGCCATTGCCCCGGTAATGGGTAAAAAGTTGCTCTGGATTTTGATGGCGGCAACATCACAAGCGACGCTGGTGTGTTGCTCTTGCATGAAACCGAATCCCAACTTGGCATCATCAGCATGCTGACCAAGTGCATCAGTGATAGCCGACGTTCTTCTTCGATTACGCATAGTGTCAATGAACTCAATACCCTGCGAGTATTTCAAATCGCCTGTGGTTACGAAGATTGCAATGACAGCAACAGTTTACGCATTGATCCGGCAATGAAAATAGCTCTTGGTCGTTTACCTGAGACCGGCCTTGATTTAGCCAGTCAACCAACGTTCAGCAGGTTGGAAAACATGATTACCCGTCGAGATCTCTATCGAATTGCAGATGGTATTGTGGATCATTTTCTCGCTTCGTATGTCGAACCTCCCGAGGTCATTGTCCTGGATTTTGACGATACGGAGGATGTTGTGCACGGCCATCAGCAATTGGCTCTGTTCAGCGGTTATTATCAGGAGACCTGTTATCAGCCTCTGCATGTGTATGAAGGTTTTTCTGGCAAACTGATCACCACGATACTGCGGCCAGGCAAGCGCCCGGGAAGCCGGGAGATCGTCTCCTACGTGAAACGGATTGTGGAACGTATTCGCCAAAAATGGCCAGACACCATACTGGTTTACCGTGGTGACAGTCATTATTCAGCACCAGAAGTCTTTGCATTCATTGACCAACAAAATGATTGCTACAGCGTGACCGGACTGACCCGTAACGCACTTTTGCTCAAGCATGTAGAAACCCTGATCAAACACGTCAAGCAGCAACCAGCAGGCTTCAAACGCTATCACTCTTTCATGTACAAGGCAGAAAGCTGGAGCAAGCCACGTAAAGTTGTTGCAAAGGTAGAGATGACCGACATTGGAAAGTTGAACGTCCGTTTTATCAGCACGGACATGCCGGAAGCAAAGGCAAAAGCACTCTACGAAGAGATCTACTGTGCTCGTGGAAATGATGAATTGTGCATAAAGGATCACAAAACCTACACCAAGAGCGATCGAACCTCTTGTCACCGTTTTTTGGCCAATCAGTTTCGGCTGTTTTTGCACTCAGCAGCTTATGTTTTGCTGCACAGTTTCCGATCCAACATGCTCAAGGGAACCAGCATGGCTACGGCTACCTTTGAGAGTATTCGCTTGAAAATCTTGAAAATAGGCGCAAGAGTCATTGAACGGAAAACAAAAATTAGTGTGCAGTTGCCTACGGCATATCCGTACCAGTCGATTTTCTCAAAATGTCTGGCAATCTTTGAACATTTGCGTCGTCAGCCTTGGCCACCACCAACGATATCGTAAAGCGACAATTGGCAAAAGAATAAACACTCATACATTTTACACCATTGCAGCAAAACTCACTTGCCATATGGGGCGGGTACGATCACTGTGGAATATCGCCTGTTTTTTCAGACCGTTCAGAGCTATTTTCGTTGGTTATGAACTCCTTCAATTGACTTCATTTGTGATAACGAAATTTTTTACCTGGCCACAACGATGAGTAGCTCCATTTTTTTACTCAAAACTTCTGTTTTGGTAGACCTCATGAATTATACAGGCTAAAAGGGAAAAAAATTATAATCCTGCATACTTTTATTAAAAAAACTCAGTCAACTCCGCATAAAGAGCTTCAAGTTGCCAGAAAAAGATTAGAGGCGGTTAACAATGGATGATCTGAAATACCAGCCAGTACCATACAATGTTGAGGAGGAGATATGCAAAAACCTTCAAGACGAGAATTTTCGCAGAGAATATGAAGCACTGGAACCAAAATACGCATTGATCAGGGAGCTGTTATCTGCACGACAGCTCTCAGGCATGACGCAAGAAGCTGTGGCTCTGAAAATCGGGACGACCAAAAGTGCCATCTCCAGACTGGAATCCGGCAGCAAGCATTCTCCCTCTCTTACCACACTGAGAAAATACGCTGAAGCAGTTAATTGCGAACTGGAAATCAAACTGAAACCAAAACAGCAACCGAAAACGATCTGAACATCAATTTTCGATGAAATAGCAAATTAACGCCCAGAAAATACACCCAGTCAACAACGTCCCCCTTCTTTGAGATCTTCATGCAGAAGGATAGCTTCGACCCATGCCTCCAGATCCATTTCAGATGCGCGGCTTATTTTCCGAAATTGGCTTATTCTTGTTTTCCGATCACATCACATCTACATTAACTACAACTCTTAACCATCTGTTTTCATTTTCAACAATTTTTTTCAGATAATGCCTTGTACCATCATCGTAACTCTCAATATAATCAGGATCGTTAAACGCTCGCAGCACCCAGCCGCGAGGCAGCGGCCCAACCCTGCACCAAAAATGGCACAACCCACCCAGCAAATACACCCAGTCAACAACGTCCCCCTTCTTCAGCCCTGATTCCGTACAAGCGGGGTCCCCCCGCCCTCTTCAAAAATCAGCTCTCCTTACTCACCTCCACCCTATACCCATTAGCTTTAAGCAGGGCGAGGGCAATAGAGCCCGGATGAGCTCAAAAGCATGTGCCAGCAAGAAAGATTTCTGTACACGGATTTCAAGGATTTTCACGGAGTGAAAACCGCTTCCAGTGTCTGTGCGGTGAGGATGGCTTCAGCCCATGCCTCCAGCTCCTGTTCACTTGCGCAGCTTAATCTCTTGGTTGCCCACTCTGGCAGCACACCAAAACGACGCTCCAGCAACTTTCTCAACAGCCGGGTTTGACCCTCTACGCGGCCCTCAACACGGCCTTCAGTAATCCCGGCTTCTCTCCCTTCCCGAAGGCCAAGACCATAGTTCGACTCCACAAGACTGGCCTGGTAACGAAGATCATCCTGATAACGGGCGTAGGCCGCCTGTTCTGCTTCAGACATACTGAGGATGGAAAACGACCGCTTTGCCTTCTGGATCCCTTTGGCCTGAAACTCATCCTTGATCTCTTCGTTCTTCAGAAAGTAGATCCACTCGTCAAGCGATGTTTTTGCTATGCTGTTAAAGTTGTTCAGCCTGATGAGGTAGTATTCAGGATAAATATGGTTTATCTGCATCTTCCCATACTGCTTCTGCTGTCGGATGTCGAGTTGCAGTTTATCGTTATCGTGTATGCCAACAAACGTCGTCGTACCATGATAGATATAGTCACTGCCATGGCCAAGATTAAAATAGAGGATGTTTACCGAGATAACCTTGACCAGCGTTGCATAGGGCTCACCCTCCTGCTGATGTTCGGTTATCACTCGCGATGTCCCATACAGCATCCGTTGCAGATAATCAAGTTCCCGCTCATACTGCACCTCAATAATGATGATTTCGTCTTTGCCGTTCTTTACCTTGAGATCAACACGATTGAATTTGTCAAGTTTGCTCTCTTTATTGCTCTCGCTTTCAAGGATTTCAAGAATCGTAATATCCTCGCCAAGCAGCTCGCTTAAAAACCCTTCAAGGATCTCAAAGTTAGCCTTGCTGCGCAACAGGCGCTTCATTGCCCAGTCGAAGGTGATCAGTTTTCGTGGCGATCGAATGTTCATTGATGCAGCTTTTAGAAACATGAAGAAGTAATGACGAAAATAATATAACATCTCTTCCCCAAAATCCGTGAACCCAGCCGCCAGGCAGCGGGCCAATCCAGCCCAACACACTGGCACAACCCGGCCAGCAAATACACCCAGTCAACAACGTCCCCCCTCCTCCGAGCCGTACGGTCAAGAGTCCCCCGCCCTCTTCCGAAATCACCACTCACAGCCCCTCCACAAGAGTAACCGGCAGGCCGGTACAACGTGCAATCGTTTCGATATCAACACCTGCATCTTTAAACCTTTTGGCATCTTCCAGTGCCTTTTGCTGAATGCCTTCGGCTATTCCCTCAGCCTTGCCCTTCACGATACCCTCGGCTATACCCTCATCAAACGCCGTATCGACAACATTCTTCAGATCACGATAGACCTTGAGGCTCTCTTCATAAGCCGCTGCTTCCACACTCGAATACTGTGCAATTTCCGCCAGTTCAAATACTTTAAGAAATACCTTTTCCTGAAGACGGGCTGGACGATCAGTGAGCTCAGGGAGGTGCCGAAGCAGAAAACACCACTTGTCGAAATCAGTAACAAGCTCATCAATCGTCTTCAGGAACTTAGGCAGTTCGAGATAAATAAAGGTGAGTTTGTCATAAAAAACTGCACCCGTTGAACGATCGATCAGTCTCACCTCGTGATGAACCACAGCATCATCGGCTTTATCCACATCAAAAACAAAATCGAGAATACCGACCATGTAGACCGCCTTCAGGCAGAAATTCCAATCTCCACTCTGCGCCTGCTGCTGAATCGGGAAAGTGGCATAAAAAACCGAACGATCTTTAAAATAGTTCTGCTTCGCCCGCTGCATCTCAACAATGAATTTTTCCCCTTTTTCGTTTTCACAGTAGAGATCAAAGATCGCCCGGCGGTCATATTCACTGCGCCCAACCTGTTCATTGGGCAAAAAGGAAAGATCTGCAACGGTTCCCGCCTCCGGAGGCAAGAGCGTGTTCAGAAACGCAATAAGCAGCTCCTTGTTTACTTCAGAGCCAAAAATCTTCTTGAAACCAAAATCAGTAAACGGATTTATATAACGATCTTTTAGAAACATAGCTCACTCTCCTTTTGGAGAAAATTATACGGCACAACCATAGTTCAGAATTTTTAAGTCGTTGTCCATGTTCGCTGTCTAAACATCGGGGGAGACGATATATCTCTTCAACATGTTAGCGCTTATTCCCGCAGCCTCTGCCGCCTCTTCAACGCTCATTCCCTTATCAAGCAACCGTTTGGCCACTTCAAGTTTCCCCCGCTCAATTCCCCGCTCAATTCCCTGCTCAATTCCCTGCTCAATTCCCTGCTCAATTCCTTTTTTTAAGCCCTGTTCAATACCTTTCTCAATTCCTTCAGTAATCCCGGCTTCTCTCCCTTCCCGAAGGCCAAGACCATAGTTCGACTCCACAAGACTGGCCTGGTAACGAAGATCATCCTGATAACGGGCGTAGGCCGCCTGTTCTGCTTCAGACATACTGAGGATGGAAAACGACCGCTTTGCCTTCTGAATCCCTTTGGCCTGAAACTCATCCTTGATCTCTTCGTTCTTCAGAAAGTAGATCCATTCGTCAAGCGATGTTTTTGCTATACTGTTAAAGTTGTTCAGCCTGATGAGATAGTATTCAGGATAAATGTGGTTTATCTGCATCTTCCCATACTGCTTCTGCTGCCGGATGTCGAGCTGCAGTTTATCGTTATCGTGTATGCCAACAAACGTCGTCGTACCATGATAGATATAGTCACTGCCATGGCCAAGATCAAAATAGAGGATGTTTACCGAGATAACCTTGACCAGCTTTGAATAGGGCTCACCCTCCTGCTGATGTTCGGTTATAACTCGCGATGTCCCATACAGCATCCGTTGCAGATAATCAAGTTCCCGCTCATACTGCACCTCAATAATGATGATTTCGTCTTTGCCGTTCTTTACCTTGAGATCAACACGATTGAATTTGTCAAGTTTGCTCTCTTTATTGCTCTCGCTTTCAAGGATGTCAAGAATCGTAATATCCTCGCCAAGCAGCTCGCTCAAAAAACCTTCAAGGATCTCAAAGTTAGCCTTGCTGCGCAACAGGCGCTTCATTGCCCAGTCGAAGGTGATCAGTTTTCGTGGCGATCGAATGTTCATTGATGCAGCTTTTAGAAACATGAAGAAGTAATGACGAAAATAATATAACATCTCTTCCCCAAAATCCGTGAACCCAGCCACCAGGCAGCAGTCCCATCCCTGCACCAAAAACAGCACAACCCGGCCAGCAAATACACCCAGTCAACAACGTCCCCCTTCTTCAGCCCTGATTCCGTACGGGCGGGGTCCCCCCGCCCTCTTCAAAAATCAGCTCTCCTTACTCACATCCACCCTATACCCATTAGCTTTAAGCAGGGCGAGGACAATAGAGCCCGGATGAGCTCCAAAGCATGTGCCAGCAAGAAAGATTTCTGTCCACGGATTTCAAGGATTTTCACGGAGTGAAAACCGCTTCCAGTGTCTGTGCGGTGAGGATGGCTTCGGCCCATGCCTCCAGCTCCTGTTCAGTTGCGCAGCTTAATCTCCCGGTTGCCCACTCTGGCAGCACACCAAAACGACGCTCCAGCAACTTTCTCAACAGCCGGGCTTGACCCTCTACGCGACCCTCAACCAAGCCTTCAACTCGACCCTCTACGCGGCCTTCAACACGGCCTTCAACGCGGCCTTCAGTAATCCCGGCTTCTCTCCCTTCCCGAAGGCCAAGACCATAGTTCGACTCTACAAGACTGGCCTGGTAACGAAGATCATCCTGATAACGGGCGTAGGCCGCCTGTTCTGCTTCAGACATACTGAGAAGAGAAAACGACCGCTTTGCCTTCTGGATCCCTTTGGCCTGAAACTCATCCTTGATCTCTTCGTTCTTCAGAAAGTAGATCCACTCGTCAAGCGATGTTTTCGCGATGCTGTTAAAGTTGTTCAGCCTGATGAGGTAGTATTCAGGATAAATGTGGTTTATCTGCATCTTCCCATACTGCTTCTGCTGTCGGATGTCGAGCTGCAGTTTGTCGTTATCGTGTATGCCAACAAACGTCGTCGTACCATGATAGATATAGTCACTGCCATGGCCAAGATTAAAATAGAGGATGTTTACCGAGATAACCTTGACCAGCGTTGCATAGGGCTCACCCTCCTGCTGATGTTCGGTTATGACTCGCGACGTCCCATACAGCATCCGTTGCAGATAATCAAGTTCCCGCTCATACTGCACCTCAATAATGATGATTTCGTCTTTGCCGTTCTTTACCTTGAGATCAACACGATTGAATTTGTCAAGTTTGCTCTCTTTATTGCTCTCGCTTTCAAGGATTTCAAGAATCGTAATATCCTCGCCAAGCAGCTCGCTTAAAAACCCTTCAAGGATCTCAAAGTTAGCCTTGCTGCGCAACAAGCGCTTCATTGCCCAGTCGAAGGTGATCAGTTTTCGTGGCGATCGAATGCTCATAGATGCGGCTTTTAGAAACATGAAGAAGTAATGACGAAAATAATATAACATCTCTTCCCCAAAATCCGTGAACCCAGCCACCAGGCAGCAGTCCCAATCCTGCACCAAAAATGGCACCCCCCCCCAGTAAATACACTCAGTCAACAACGTCCCCCCTCCTCCGAGCCGTACGGTCAAGAGCCCCCCGCCCTCTTCCAAGATCAGCTCTCCTTGCGGACTTCTTCGGTGTAGCCGTTGGCTTTTCACGGAATAGTCACTGTTTTTGATAGTATCCACCGATTTTTGATGAGCCAATGAACTCAATCCGCTCAGCTTCTCGTAATTGCTTGAGCCATCGTTCTATGGTTCGCTGTGTTACCTGTGAACAGTACAGCCATTTCGCCTGCTCTCTGGCCTGGATTATCCTGAATGAATGCGAATAGAGCATTTGCTCCGACTTTTGCTCCGACTTTTGCTCCCCTACTCTGCTCTGGCAGTTTATAAGTAAGCACTCAGTAACTACACGTAATGAACAACGTCCATCTTCCTCTTTTATGACACTGAATGACTGTCAATAGTACTCTACGTCCCCTATCGTTTTTTCAGTTAAAATATTTTTTATAGTTATAGTTATCGTATTTGCTAACTTAGGGCATGAGTTATGAAATCGAATACTTCCATCCCAGCATCAAAGAGGATATTGAGGAATGGCCCAGCAGCATTAAGGCTGATTACAGAAGAATTTCGCTTCTGTTAAAGTAATACGGGCCAACTGTGAGAATGCCCCACACCAAAGCGATGGGGGACGGCCTTTTTGAAATGAGGCCGAAAGGTCGAGATGGTATTAGCAGTTGCCAGAAAAAGATTAAAGGAGGTTAACAATGGATGATCTGCAATACCAGCCAGTACCATACAATGTTGAGGAGGAGATACGCAAAAACCTTCAAGACGAGAATTTTCGCAGAGAATATGAAGCACTGGAACCAAAATACGCATTGATCAGGGAGCTGTTATCTGCACGACAGCACTCAGGCATGACGCAAGAAGCTGTGGCTCTGAAAATCGGGACGACCAAAAGTGCCATCTCCAGACTGGAATCCGGCAGCAAGCATTCCCCCTCTCTTACCACACTGAGAAAATACGCTAAAGCAGTTAATTGCGAACTGGAAATCAAACTGAAACCAAAACAGCAACCGAAAACAATCTGAACATCAATTTTCGATGGAATAGCAAATTAAAGCCCAGTAACTACACCCAGTCAACAACGTCCCCCTTCTTTGAGATCGTCATGCAGAAGGATAGCTTCGGCCCATGCCTCCAGCTCACTTTCAGATGCGCGGCTTAATTTCCCGGATGCTCACTCTGGCAGCTCTCAAAAACGATGTTTCAGTTGCCTTTTCAGCAGCCGGGTTTGACCTTCTGCGTAAACCTGCCAATTCACTGACCCGCTGCGCAATTTCAACCTTGGACTGCCGCAATAATTTTATTTCGGATGCGGTCAACATCCGGGGTGTTAAGCAAATAACGTGCTTCAGACTCTGTAAGGCAGTCAAATCTGAAGCCGAACCTGTGATTCCACCAATTTTCAAGTCGTTGTCCATGTTTTAATCTCAATTGTTCAAGTGTCACTCCATCCAATATCAAGGAGTTATGGGAAGGTATACGCTGAGAGACAAGTAACATCCCCCTCAGCCCACAATCGTTTCTCATATAAAGCCGCTACGCCTTTTTAAAACGAACCAAAATCACCATTGCTTGAGTCTCAACTTACGCTGACTCAAATTGCATATTCGATAAATCCTCTTTTGTTGTTCTTGACGATACATTAAGAAACTCTACACCTATAACCGCATCGTTTTCATCATAATCAAAAATCACACCCGGCCTCACTTCTTCAGATTCGACTATCTTATTTTCATCAAGCCGAAAATAAAGGGTATCAGTTTCCTTATCAACTGTAATTTTCATGCTTTCCCCCTTAATCTACGATCAAAAAATGCTGTTACACCCTTGTTCGGAATCACATCTACATTAACCACAACTCTTAACCATCTGTTTTCATTTTCAACAATTTTTTTCAGATAATGCCTTGTACCATCATCGTAACTCTCAATATAATCAGGATCGTTAAACGCTCGCAGCACCCAGCCGCCAGGCAGCAGGCCCAACCCAGCACCAAAAATGGCACAACCCGCCCAGCAAATACACCCAGTCAACAACGTCCCCCTTCTTCAGCCCGGATTCCGTAAGGGCGGGGTACCCCCGCCCTCTTCTGACATCAGCGATCAGCTCTCCTTGCTGACTTCTACGATATAGCCGTTGGCTTTGAGGAGGGCATGGCGGCGGGCAAGATCAAGATCATGCGCAACCATCTCCTCAACCATCTCGTCGAGCGTGATTTCCGGCACCCAACCCAGATCAGCCTTCGCCTTTGCCGGGTCACCAAGCAGCGTCTCCACCTCCGCAGGACGGAAGTAACGCGCATCAACCCGGACAATCACACTCCCCTCACGGAGCGATGCATACGGAGTGGAAAGGTTCTCAATAACGCCAATCTCCTCTCGCCCCTCCCCTTCCCAGCGAATGGAGATCCCAAGCTGCGCCGCCGACTTTTCAATAAACTGGCGAACACTGTACTGCACACCGGTCGCAATCACATAATCCCTCGGCAACTCCTGCTGCAGCATCATCCACTGCATCCGCACATAATCCTTCGCATGGCCCCAGTCGCGCAAGGCATTCATGTTGCCGACATAGAGGCACTCCTCAAGCCCCTGGGTGATATTGGCAAGACTCCGCGTAATCTTGCGCGTCACAAAAGTCTCACCCCGCCGCGACGACTCATGGTTGAACAAGATACCGTTGCAGGCGTACATCCCGTAGGCCTCACGATAGTTCACCGTAATCCAGTAGGCATAAAGCTTCGCCACAGCATAGGGACTGCGGGGATAAAAGGGGGTACTCTCCCGCTGCGGAATCTCCTGCACCAAACCAAAGAGCTCCGACGTCGAAGCCTGGTAAAAACGGCTTTTCTTCTCAAGCCCCAGAAAGCGAATCGCCTCAAGCAGACGCAGCGTACCCATCGCATCAACATCAGCCGTATACTCCGGCGACTCAAAACTCACCGCAACATGACTCTGCGCACCAAGATTATAGACCTCATCAGGCTGCACCTCCGAAATAATGCGAGTCAGATTGCTGCTGTCGGTCAAGTCACCATAATGGAGAAAAAGCGACGAGTGATGAGAAACCGGAGAGCCCTCATTTTCAATATCATGACGATCACGATAGAGATGATCAATCCGCTGGGTATTAAACGAGCTGGCCCGCCGCTTGATACCATGCACCTCATACCCCTTCTCAAGCAGCAGTTCCGCCAAATAAGAGCCATCCTGCCCGGTTATACCGGTTATAAGAGCAACTTTCATAGAAATTTAAAAATGAGAAGAATGTTCATGAAGAAGAAAATCCTTATACGCCAGCCTCAGCCCCTCTTCAAGCCCCACTTTCGGCTGCCATCCAAGATTGTTGAGTCGGCTGCTGTCCATCAGTTTCCGGGGTGAGCCATCAGGTTTCGAGGCATCAAATGCAATACCGCCCTGAAAACCGATAACCATTGCAATAGTATCGGCAAGTTCACGAATCGTCAGCTCCTTGCCACTGCCAACATTGATATGACTCAGCATAGGCGTGGTATTGGCGTCGAAGATCGATTTATCGAGATTCATGACGTGAATGCATGCTGCAGCCATATCATCAACATACAGAAACTCCCTCAGTGGCGTACCGGTACCCCAGAGCGTCACAACAGCATCTCCGCTGACCATAGCTTCATGGAAGCGACGGATCAGCGCGGGAATAACATGGCTGTTTTCAGGGTGATAGTTGTCGCCGGGACCATACAGATTCGTCGGCATGACACTGCGAAAATCAGTGCCATCGCTCTCCCCATACTGCCGGTTATAACTTTCACAAAGCTTGATACCCGCAATTTTAGCTATAGCATAGGGTTCGTTGGTTGGCTCAAGCGGCCCGGTGAGCAATGCGCTTTCCAGCATCGGCTGGGGGGCCATCCGGGGATAAATACAACTTGACCCAAGAAACAGAAGCCTTCGAACACCCACCCGCCATGATTCATGGATAATATTGGCCTCCATCATCAGATTCTGATAGATAAACTCCGCAGGAAAACTGTTGTTGGAATAAATCCCCCCAACTTTTGCTGCAGCAAGGTAAACCTGATCAGGCCGTTCATTCTCGAAAAAGACCCTGACTGAAAGCTGGTCAGTAAGATCAAGCTCGGCATGAGTTCTGAGAACAACCTGCTGCCTGCTGAGACCACTTGCCTGTAATTGACGGAGAATGGACGAACCAACCATACCCCGATGACCGGCTATGTATATCATCCTATGCTCCCCATTAACCCATCACCATGAATAATACTTTCCCCGATTATAACAATTTATGAGTTGCATTTCAAGTCAAAGAACCAAACCCATGCTGCATCATAGCAATCATAGCTGTTTTCACTGCATCAATCAGACGCTTTGTCAATGATGGTAGAGTAGTATTGTGAATTTTATGAATTATTCCGCATTCCTTCAGAAGTGCTTCTGTGAATTTTTTCATCGATTAGGATATTTCTGATTTTTTAGATAAACTTAACGGGTTATTATAGGAAAATATATTTTCCATATTAAACGAACTGCCATGCTTATGAAACATTTCAATCTCAAAAAACTCGCAATGCTTGGGGTTTTACTCTCGTTTTGGCCTTGTTCGGCCAAAGCATTTGAGTATTCTACGCTCTCATTTCCGAATAGTCATCCGAAGTCGTTCCTCACTCCTACTGGTTGGGGAGCCTCAGACGGAACAATTTTTTTTGCTGTTGGAGGAACTTCTCCTGCGCCGTATAGCGATAAGAACGATGGCGGGGTGATGGCGGGCATCGGAATCGGCAATCCCTATGAAAATGCTGGATTTCATGTCGGGGTAGTCAATTATGATCTCAGTGACTGGAATCGTATAGGCCTTGTCATGCAGCTTCACCGCTATCTTGGGTCGGGCAGTTCAATTGCCGTAGGCGCAGAACATATCATGCTTACTGGTGATGATCTCTCTGATGCGGATGAAAGTTACTACATCGTCTTCAGTCAGGGATTACTTGACAAGGTACAGGTCAACCAGGAGACCAGTCGCACGAAACTGCACTACAGTATCGGGGTTGGTAATGGTCGGTTCAGCGAAAAGAGTCCCGCTGATGTTGCAAACGGCAAAGGAGAAGACGGAACCTGGGTTTTCGGCAACGTTGCCTATGAGCTTTTTGACAATTTCAACGTTATCTGTGAATGGAATGGCATTAACCTCAGTGCGGCTGTCGGGAAAACGTTTTTTATCAACAATTCCGTACCGGTAGCTGTTACCGTAGGCCTTGCTGATTTAACAGAAAATTCTGGTGATGGTGTCCGGCTTATTGCCGGGGTGAGTACTGCAATATGGCGTTAATTCTTAATTGTTCATACCATGAAGAAAACACTTGCATTTACCCGGATTTGCCTATTAATCGGGATGACGTCCGGCATCTTGCAGACATTTGTTTCGGGAGTACTTGTATCCGAAGCCTATGCAGCTTTTGGAAGCGGAAATGCGTCGGATACACCTCCGATACCGCCACCGCCGCCGCCACCGCCGCCGCCACCACCACCGCCACCACCGCCGCCAGCACCAGCGCCGCCGCCGCCGGCACCTGCGCCGACGCCTGTACCTCCAGTACCGGAGCTGGATCTCAGAGGTGGAGCTCGCGGTTAATTGGCACACAGAAGTATATGTTCCGGGTCTATTTTTGTACTCTGAATCTTGCCTTATGGCTTGTCACTTTTCTTAATGCTGCATTCGCATCGGAGATACCAGTCTCCGATGCGAGCTTTGTGGCTATGTGGGTCACGAAGGTAGGGGATAACAAAAAATATCCATTCATTATTCTCGACAAGAAAAACGCCCATCTTTTCGTTTATTCTCCGGAGGGTAAACTAATCGGCGATGCGCCTACTTTACTTGGTATGAGCACAGGAGATATCTTGCCTGACGGCATAGCAGGCAAGCCACTTTCAAAGATACCCGAAAAAGATCGTATTACTCAAGCGGGGCGTTTTTTTGCACGTAAAGGTTATGACAGCCACGATAAAGTGGTTCTCTGGGTTGATTTTGCAACCCAACTTGCCATCCATGAGGTGATCAATGTTCCTGGACAACATCGTCTGGAAAGACTCGATTCACCGACGGCAAAAGACAATCGTGTCTCCTGGGGGTGTATCAATGTTCCTGTCGTGTTTTTCCAATCGACACTCATGGGTACCTTCAGTTCCGGCAAGGGATACGTCTATATCCTGCCTGAAAATTTTCCTGTAGCCGAGTTCTTTGGTATTAAGGAGTAGATCGCAGGGTATAAACATCGGATCATGACTGTTCTCAGGATTCTCCACTCTCATCTATCCACACCACAAAAATTTATAGCAAACATATACTACTGTTGTCAAAAACGAATAGGATTTACCATAAAAAATAGCTATAATTCAATTAAATACTTGACGCAGATCAGTTGATTAATGTTAACTTTAGTACTGACGTTTACAATGGTGCTGCTGCTTCTACAGATTTCGGTTCATCTCAGTTTTGGAATAAAACATTTAGTAGGAGCGGTGAATCGATCACGAATTTAAAAAATTCAGATGGAGACGGGAGTACTGTATCATTTGTTTATGATCCTGATGGTGTTGGGACAATGAGTCATTCAGAATCTGCATTTTACACTGGTACCAATCCTGCGGATGATAATTTGATGGGAAGTTATATGTATTACACAGGCGCACATCCTCTAGATCATATGACCTTTGGGGGACTTGTAGCTGGTGAAAATTATGAACTATATATCTATACTCAAAGTGAAAATAACGTTGAAATACCTGAACAATTAATATTTAGAGTTAATGATGGTTCTTATGTTACATCCACTGCAAATAATGGAAAGACAGGCACCTTTACTCCAGGATTGAATTATGTGTTAGGAACTTATTCTGCAAATAGTTCAGGCCAGTTAGTAATTGATTATGCCGCAACAGGTACAAGTAATAGAGTTGTAATAAACGGCCTTCAGCTTCGCGGACCAGCAACACCGGAGCCAGCCAGTCTTGTGCTCCTCGGTATCGGAGGTCTTTTAGGTGCGAGAAGGCTGAAGAAAAAGTCTGGTAAAACTTCAGTTCCAGCAGTGTGAAATCTTTTTTTGTTTTTTTTCTCTTTGCCTTTGTCATCGCTGGCTGCTCCCCTCATGCTGGCGATGGCAGTGATGGCCGGGTTGCTGCGGTTGTCAACGGTGTTGAAATTACCCAGCGTGAAGTCGATTTTCTCTATCAGCGCGCTTCCGCACCGGGAGCCAGTGAATCGGTAAAGCGCGATCAGCGCCGGAGCATTCTGGCTGGGTTGGTTCGTGCTGAGCTCCTTGCCCAGCAGGCTGCGAAGATGAAGCTTGACCAGTCACCTGAGTTCCCCATTGCCCTCTATAATGCCCGTCGCGGTGTTCTTGCAGGGTTGGCCGAAGCAAAAATTGTATCAACAGCCAAGCCTCTCTCCCAGGAAACGATCCAAACAGTAGTAGCCTGAAAGTCGGATAAAGCGCACACATTAACTAAAAAAGATCGCCACCTGAGCACTATTTCAAAAAAAGTTGTGTTTTTTCCGGAGAAGTTGTGTTTTTTTTAGAAAAACCGCGCTTTTTTCTTGCTTTTTAACGTGTACGTATGTATAATAAGGAAAACACTTTAAAAAGGAGAATACCCCGTGTCTAAACCAGTAACTGGAAAAACTCACGTTGGCGAACGGCGTGAAAGGCGCCCGAATGGCGATATTTACATCTATGAGCGGGTTACAGGCTATAATGAACGAACCAGAAAGACCTATACCGTCAGTCAGAAGCTCCAAGGGAAAATCAAGTCGGGAACACAGGAGATAATCCCTACACGCCCGAAAAAAAGCAAAAATGAAGGGGGCTTGGTTGGTGCGCTACGCAGGCACAGTGGCCTCACGGATCTTCTGGAGTGGGTCGGTAAAGCCTCCGGCATTGACGATGACGTGCGTTCTTCGTTCAGCGAGGGCGACGCTGCCAAGATTCTCTCTATTGCGCGTTACTGGATCGGTTCCGGCGGAAACACCTTGCCACGCCTTGAGGGTTGGCAGGTAATGCACTCCCTTCCCTACAGCGAAGTTATCACTGAAGACGTTTACAGTGACTTGTTCAAATGTGTCGGGTGCGACGAAGACCGCGTGCAGCGCTACTTCTCCTTCCGGGCGGATCGCCTGGGCAAGGCACCTGTGCTGGCGTTTGATTCGACCACGATATCGACCTACTCCGAGAACCAGTCGGAAGCACGGCATGGGTTCAATAAGGATGGTGACGGACTGAAAACCATCAAGCTTCTAACCTTGTATTCCGTAAAGGAACGCGAGCCGTTAGCATTCGCCAAGCAGCCTGGCAATGTTCCGGACGTCATATCCATTGAGAACACCCTGAAGCAACTCAAGTGCTTTAACCTTGAGAAACCCTTGATCGTTACCGATAACGGCTACTACAGTGAGGGGAACATGATGAAATTCGCCTTGCGCAACATGAAATTCCTTACTCTGGTTGACCCCAATATCACTTGGGTTCGCGAGACGGTGGATGCGCTTCGGGAGACGCTGGCGGGCATGTCGAGCACTTGCCAGTTTGATCCGTCGGTTTGCGGCGCCACGGCGATGAGAATGCACGAGTTCGGTCGAGTGCGCCAACTGTCGCGAAACGGCAAGCTGAGCGGAGAAGAAGAGAGGTTCGTGCGCCGCCTTTATGTCCATGTCTTCTATTCCCCTAACAGCGACACCAAGAAGCAGCTCGACTTCCGCAAGGAGCTGTTTGAACTCAAAGCTCAAGTAGAAGATGGGGTGATGGAGTTCACGAAATCTGCGCAACGAAAAATCGAGCGATATCTGATCTGCTCAAAAAAGGGGCGTGGTGGACAATTGAGGGTCGGTTTCAACGACAAGGCCATTGTCGAAGCGACGAAATACTTCGGCTATTTTGCGCTCGTCAGCAATCAGGCCATGAAGACCTTCACAGCGTTGGCAGACTATCGATTGCGTGAAAAAATAGAGGAGATCTTCGCCGTGGTGAAGGGAGGCCTTGATGGAGCAAGGCCGCGCACATGGCATCCAGACAACCTGCGGGGAAGGCAATTCGTACAGTTTGTGTCACTGGGGTATCATTGCTTCCTGACCAAGAAAATCAAGGAAATGCGGGCAGAGCTTGGAAAGAACGGAAGCGAAAAAACCAAAGCACTTGTCAATCTCGAAAAAAAATTGGAACAGTGGCTTGAGCAACGATCTCTCGCTCAGATTCTGGATTGGTTCGATTGCATTGAGACGACTCAAGTACGAACTGTCATGGGCAACTACCGCTGGTCTACTGAATCCGTAGCCAGAGATCGGCTGTTCCTGAAATATCTGGGAGTGACCTCATGATAGTGTGCGCTTTATCCTACTTTCAGGGTAGTAGAAGAAAATCCCAATCTGTTTGCCCAAAGAAAATTGCTCGTTTACGAAGAGGTGATCATTCAGGGCGTTAATGTTCCATTTCTGCAGTCATTGAATGCTTCTGTCGGGAAAGGAGCCTCATTGACAGCATTGCTCGATAACGTTAAGAATAAGTCGATACCATTCCGACGAACTACGCGAACGCTCGCTTCAGATCAAATCGAACCGGCAATTCTCAAGATATTAAGCACAGCAAGAGCAAATGTTCCGGTAGTCATGCGAGTTGAAGACAAATTCTCCATGATGCTGATGCTGCACACCATTGTGCCCATTCCGCTGGAGGGTCAAGCAGCAGAGCAGGCCGCAGCAAATCTGATCAATGCTCAGCAACGAAACATTGTATTTACACAAAAAATGACTGAGGTGGTTGATGCTTCCAAAATCAGCTATTTCGGCGAATTTAAACCTGACGCCCCAGGAACAAAAGGCAAACAGCAGGCGATTACCCTCCCGACCCCGGACCCGGCTCGAGCCACAAGCAAAATGTACCGGCAAATTCGCTTTGCGGCACTGCTGAGCTTCTCTTTTACCGTTGCAATGCTGCTGTTAACGGCTTCAATGTGTATTCAGAGAGGCACTCTATGGCTTCCACGGCTCTGGCCAGCTCGAAAAAAAGAGACTCCAATGCCATATGACTACGATGTATATATGACATCGCATATTGTTGAACTGACTCTTATCGCTATTGCTGTATCGGTTCTCTCCGCCCTTGGCTATCACCTGTATCTGCTTTGGAGTATCATTCCCTTCTGGATGATGGCGGTCGCTATTATAACCGGAATTCTTGTCGGAACAGGTAGCAGTCGAATCTTTGCCCTTCAATTTGTTCAACGCACAATGGAACGGTTTCACTGGATACCCGTTGTAGTATTCAGCTTGCTTATAGCAGCAACTGTGTTCGGAACCATGCGAATTGTCCACTGATGAACATTCGACCTCACGCATCATGGTTTCCGTGGCTGCTGTTTGCTCTTATGGCTTTTCATTCCGCTGCGCGATATACACTCTTTAACCCCTCGTTTGGCAACAGCGATGAACCGTTGTTGTATGTCATTCTTGTTGTCGTGTTATGGATTGAGCGCAGCAGTATCACCGTATCCCTGCTTGGCCAAGGAAGAGGGAACCTTCTCTCAGGCTTGGCTCTTTTAGGTTTCGGCTGGGTACTCTATACCGCAGGACGTCTCTACCCTGCGATGATTCTTGAAATCTGGGGGCTCTTTGTCATTGCTGCCGGTTTGCTGGGAACTCTGGCTCCGGAGCAATACAGACGATCAGCGTTTTTCATTGCCCTTTCCGGAACGATCATTGTCCTTATCGGGTGGATTGCTCCGCAACTGCTATCGTCCAATTTAGCATTAGCCATTGCAACGGTATCAGCAAAAATGATCAGTGCAACCCTTTTTCCTGTTGTCGCCAACGGCGTCATCCTTTATTTCGGTCCATACAGCGCTGAGGTGACCAAAGCCTGCTCAGGCATGAACTCAATTTTTTCATTAACCGCACTCTCTGTACTCTATCTGCGAGAAAGCGCACAACGCAAACCATGGCACATCCTTGTCCTCGTTGCTTGCGTTCTTCCTGTTGCCATTCTCACCAACCTCTTCCGTGTCATATCGCTGGTATTGGCAACACAATATATCGGCGAAAATTTTGCTCAAGGGTTATTCCATGATATGACCGGTATATTCGTCTTTATTGTGGCACTGCTCATTCTTGCCCTGATCGATCGATTTTTGTTCCAAGCCTCTAAAGGTTATAAGCAAACAGGAAATAAAGCACATGCGGATAACCAGGTATAGCGCATTGGCCATAGCAACCGGTCTTTTGCTCCTCTCATCACTACTCTTGGTCGAAGCAAGAGAACACCTCACCTTTAAGGGAGCTCCACCCGATCTTGAACGATTGATAAGAGAGCACCCCGATGGCTGGGCACCTCTTTCCGGTCACTCTGTTGACTCAGAATGGAGCAAATCGCTTAAAAGTGACTATGATTTGGTTACAACACGCACCTACCAGTACCCTGACGGAAAAACCGTTTCCATGCTGATGACCTGGAGTCGCGACGGCATCCGCCGTGCTGGTCATCTACAACAGGTATGCTATCAGGTTGGTGGATCTGAAATCGGCACACCTAAGCAAGCATCAGTGACAACAAAAATGGGAAAGCAGGAGGTGATTACCTTTACCGCACAACAAGGCAACAGGGTAGAAGATGTGATGTACTGGAGGATAACAGGCGGGAAACTGGATTTGGGAACGAATCAATCGCTTTTCAGTGCGACACGTATTGACAAGATGACTCGTCTGATACGTTCAATGCTGGGCACCATGCCCGACAATATCATGATAAGGGTGTCAAGTGAGCGCCCTGCACCGGATCAGCCTGCAACAGCTCATATTGATTACATCAGGGAATATCTTGAGAGTCTTCCTGCGAATGACCGAGATTTGATTATGGGCACTCATGATTGAAAACAATAATTTATCTTTTAGCCTCTGACATAACCTCCTGTAGCACTTTGCAGGTTTTTTCAATATGCTCCTGCTCAAGCGTCGGATGAACCAGAAACATCAAACTTGTCTCCCCCAGCTCTTTCGCCACCGGCAACCGCTCCGCCGGCCTCCACCCCGTCCCCTCGAACGCCTTCTCAAGATAGATCTCCGAACACGACCCCGAATAACACGGCACCCCTTGCGCATTGATCTCCGCCATCACCCGGTCGCGATCCCACCCATCCGGCAACGCCGACGGCACCACAAACACATAACACTTATAAGCCGCATGCTCCGCCCAATCCGGAACATCCGGCACGCGCAACCACGGAAACAGCCGTGCTGTATTCCATATCATCCCCGCATACCCGCGCCGTTTTGCGCTCCACTCCGGCATCCGCCGCAACTGAATCCTGCCGATAGCAGCCTGCATCTCGAGCATCCGGTAATTCGAACCGAACGACTCATGCAACCACTGAAAACTCGACTGTTCTGTATTTTCATACATTTCATTCACAGCACGCCACGACTTCCCGTGATCCTTATAAGCCCACATGGCATCCCGCAACGCACGGTCGTTCGTCGTCACCATACCGCCCTCGCCTCCGGTGGTCATAATCTTGTCCTGGCAGAATGACCACGCCCCTATATGGCCGATAGATCCCACAGGCCTCCCCTTATATATTGCCCCATGCGCCTGCGCGCAATCCTCTATCACCAGCAACCCTCGCTCACGCGCCAAATCTATAATCGGATCCATATCGCACGGCATACCCGCAAGATGCACGCAAATTACCGCCTTCGTCCGCGGAGAGAGCACCTGAGCGACCGTATCGGCGGCAATATTCTGCGTATCGCGATCAACATCCGCAAACACCGGCACCGCACCCGTAGCCACAACGCACGACGCTGAAGCGATAAACGTACGAGGAGTAACCACCACCTCATCGCCCAAACCAATCCCCAAAGCCTTCAAAGCCACCTCAAGCGCAAGCGTCCCATTCGCAAGAGCAACAGCATACTCGCACCCTGCCCACAAAGCAAACTCCCGCTCAAACTCCCGACACTCCTGCCCAGTCCAGTAATTAACCCGATTAGACAAAACCACCCGAGAAACCGCCTCAGCCTCATCAACACTAAACGAAGGCCAGGGAGGAAATGAAGTATTCAACATATATCGATTACAACATATGTTTCTTAAGCCAGAGAAATAGGAACGGAGTATCGCTTTTCATCGTAACCCGATCTCAACCTCCTTCTCGAAGCAGCTTCTCCATCTCCAGCAACTTCTTCGACCTCGCCTTGATTCTCTTTGCCGGAGAGCCGAAATAGACCCCCCACTCATCTAGCGAAATACTGACAAGTGAAAGCGCTCCTACCGCTGAACCTTCTCCGATCGTAACACCCGGCAGAACAACGCTGCCCGATCCGATAAGCACATGCCTGCCCAGATTGACCGGTGCGACTTTAACACTTTTGAAGCGCTCGGGAACTGTTGCGTTCGTTAACGAATACCCTGTATAGTCATCCGTAACCGAATAGATTCTCACCCCCTGCGACAAACCGCAAAAATCCGAAATCGTTACGCCACCCGTGCCACTTACATGGCATCCACCTCCGATATGCACGTGATCTCCGATATCGAGGTACCCTTTATTGACCGCAATAAACACCTGTTCATCAATCTGGATGTTATTCCCCAGCGAAATATTCTCAAGCCCGACGATAGTACAGTTTTTTGCAATCTTCACATTCTTCCCGACAGACATGAAGCCCATGTTCATGAGTTCTTCGCTCTCGAAGAAACCCTTGTAAAAAGGGTTATCGGTATGGCGCTGCTTATCTGACATAAAAATGAATTATTTATTCAGGCGGTAGCGCCTGCATCCACCGTCAAGGTCGTTCCAGTCACACTCGATGCTTTCTCGCTCAACAAAAAACTCACAGCATGAGCGGCATCTTCAACGGTAGCCAGATGCCCAAGTGGAGAACGGCGCCTGACCGACTCAAGCTTCTCTCCCTGAAGCGACGATGTCATATCGGTTTCCATAAACCCCGGCGCAAGGGTATTGACAGTTATATTCGCTCTGCCTACTTCACGAGCCAGCGACTTCGTCAACCCCGCCATTGCAGCTTTCGTCGCTCCATATACGGAAAGTCCATTGAAACCGGTAGAGGCAATAATCGAAGAAACATTGATAATCCGCCCCCCCCTGTTCAGCAGCATGGGACGCAACAGGTACTTGGTCAGCAGAACCGGCGCCTGTAGGTTGATCGTTATCAAATCGGCAATATCCTGTTCATGCAGCGTCGCAAGCACTCCATCGGTACCGATAGCCGCATTGTTCACAAGCCCCCAGGGCCTACCATGCCGTTTCACGATACCGACGGCAAACGCATGAATCCCCGCCGTATTAAAAAAATCATATGGTTCAAATACAATACGCTCAGGAAAGCTCTGCAGCAACGAAGCCAACGGCTCGGTCATGGTGCGGCCGACAGCAACAACCTTATACCCGTCAGCTATGCATTGCCGGGCAATGGCAAACCCCAAACCGCGCGTAGCGCCTGTAACAACAACAACTTTCATCATATCAGCCTTTCGCGTTTTCCCGCCGCGGTTTCCTCCAGTCCGCTGACAAACCGAAGGACACCCGGTATCTGCCAGTTCTCCAATGCAGATCGGCAATAACTTAAAATATTTCCCCTTATCACAGCCTTATCAACCCCTGGATCGAGCACAATATCCGCCGCAACGATCTGCCCCATCATGCTGCTTTTCTTCCCGTAAACATAGACATCAAAAACGCCGTCCACACGCCTGATATGCTCTTCAACATACTCAGGCATAACCTTATTGCCGCCAACGTTTAAAGACCCGGAAGCCCGCCCTGAAAAAAACACCCGATCGCCAGCGACACAAACAAGATCTCCGGTATCCAGATAGCCATCGGCATCGAGCCGTCCCGCTACTTCCTCCCCCTCGGGAACTGTTGTCGGCCTGACCAGAAGATGCCCGTCGCCGCGAACCTTCATCGGAACAGATTTACGTTCATCTTCAAGCCAGGCCGCAGGAAACCCGGCCATGCCGTCATGAACGGAAAAGCCAACTCCAGCCTCTGTCGATGCGTAAATATGAACAATTCTTGCTGAAGGAAAACAATGCCTCAACCCATCCAGAATCTGCTGGTCGGCTATTTCACCTCCGAGCGTTATCTGCCGTAATGGACATTCCTTAATGTCGCCAGCCATCAGCAACTTCCGCAATAGAGATGGCGTAGCCGAGAGCGCATTGACACCACCCGCAACCAAACCCTCAACCTGCCTGTTAAAATCATGCGATGAAGAAACGCTCAGCATAGAACCCGATAACAAGGCCTGCAGAATAACCTGTAAACCGGCAAAACGGCAAGGATCGTAAAGCAACCCCCAGATAAAACCGCGACCCTTTGCAACATCTCTTTTTACAGTACGGGAAAGGGATGCAAGGGTATGACCGATCAACTTCGGAACTCCGGTCGTTCCGGAGGTCGCCAGCAACCACTGCGTTGCATCGGCATCCGCAGAACCGCACCCTTCCCGGCAATCCGGCAATGCACGAATACCTTCACCGTCCATCCTGTGAGTGCAACCGGCAGCCAAAACAAGACGATCTCCTGATGCTGAATCCGCAGATGCCGGGAGCAGCAGCATCGCCCCGGCCCTGCCATCGAATGCCGCAAGAGCCGTTATCAGATCAAAAACCGCCAAACCGCAGAGTGCAATCCGGCTCCCCGACGTAACGGAAGATCTCCGGAAAAGCGCATCGGCATTTTCGAGTAGCTGATCAACAGTAAGCCTTGCCTCTGCTGACAATACAACCGTTTGCCCGCCATCAAAACCCTCAAGAATAGAGGATAACGCCTCAGCTTTCATGAAGCATAGCGCTCGTAAACAGCCACAAACTCTCCCAGTGTCCTCGGATAGACCGGTTCATCCATCATGGAAAAGGGATCGTACTGCAGCTCCTCCTCCAGACGAGCTACAAGAATAGCGAACCCCAGAGAATCAAGACCGCTCTCAAGCAGAACCGTATCATCGGAAAAATCACTGACAACTGACCAACCGTATTCGGCGGCCATTTCGCGAATAATGGCCACAATTTTCTCTTTCATGATGACCTCGTTTCAATTTCATGCGCCGGATTACCAATAATTTTCAGGCCATACCCAATCATTTTCACTTTTGGTTTTCTGAACCCTGAAAAAAAGGCATCGTCTCGGTACTGTTATGATTGATCCCTTTCCGCAACACCACATTCAGCATGGTTATGGCCAGTATCCTGACATCGAGCCATAACGACCGGTTATCGACATACCACACATCCAGAATGAACTTCTCATCCCAACTGATGGCATTACGTCCATTGATCTGAGCCCAACCGGTCATTCCCGGTTTCACATCGTGGCGACGATTCTGTTCCGGAGAGTACCGAGACAGATACTCCATCAGAAGCGGACGTGGACCGACAAGGCTCATATCGCCTTTCAACACATTGATCAACTCCGGGAACTCGTCGAGGCTGGTCGCACGAAGAAACCTGCCAAGTGAAGTCAAGCGCTCTTGATCTGGCAACAAATTGCCTATGTCATCCCTTGCATCGGTCATCGTCCGGAACTTGCACATTCTGAACGGCTTCCCATGCCTGCCCGGCCTCACCTGCGTAAAAAACAGCGGGCTGCCATGAAAAATCCGGACCAGCAAAGCAAGAACCAGCAGGAACGGCAGAATAACAAGAGTACCGGGAATCGTAAGCAGCAAATCGAAAAGACGCTTGACCATACAACAACTTATTTTGCTGACTGTCTGAAAATAGCGGCAAACTTTTCAACCCCTACATTCAGAGATAACTTAGACTTATAGTACTCTTTGCTCCGCTCTGTCATAGCATTCCGTTCTGCTGAAGATAACGAAAACAGCTTCAATGCCGCATCTGCAATAGATTCGGGGTTCTCGGGCTCAGCGATAACGCCGCAACCGGCGGCTTTCACCAGATCGGCTACATCTCCTTCAACGGCCATAAGCAGCGGCTTTCCAACAGCCATGTACGCTTGGGTCTTTGAGGGTATGGTTATGGTAAACAGCGGGTCTTTTCTGAGATGAATCAGAAGCGCATCGGCCTTAGCGAGAACCCCTCCAATCTCAGCCATCGGCACAGGCTGAAGAAAACGCACGTTGTGCAAGTTCTTCTCATGTGCGAGACTTTTCAGATTATCGACCTCAACTCCTCCGCCAATAAACACAAAGCAGATTTCCGGAGCCTTTTTCTGAACGATCTCTGCCGCAACAAGCACGGCATCGAGCGCCTGGGCTTTCCCCATATTACCGGCAAAAACAATGGCAAAGCTCCCTGAACCAAAGAAATCTTTCGGAATCTCCCCTGCAGGATTACCCATCGATGCTTCATCGCACCAGTTATAGATCACATCTACCTTCCGTTCGGGAACGCCCCGTTCGACAAGCAACTTCCTGAAACCCGGAGAAAGCACCACAATACGGTCAACAGAGCGATAAACCAATTTACAGATCCTGCCTACAATATCGAGCGCACGGGAATTTGAAACCATTCCCGTAGCCCGCAGGGTATCGGGCCACATATCCTGAATATCATAAACAACGGGCACCCGACGGAACAGGCGGATGAGAGAAACCGCTATCCCGACGGTCAGTGGCGGATGGTAGGCATACACCACATCCGGTCTCTTTGCCCTTAACACTCCATAAACAAGGGCAGAGACCGCAAAGCTGACATAATTCAGTACACGACCAATCTCACGTTGATCATGACTGGGATAGAGGGGAACACGAGTAACCAGTACCCCTTCAATTACTTCTTTCTTATACAATTGAATTTTATACCCTGGATATATTTTCCCTCCAGGATAATTTGGGAACCCCGTAAGTACCTCTACCTCAAATCCCTGTTTTTGAAGCTCCTTGGCAAAATACAAGCCTTTGTAAGTCGGTTCAGGATCAAACCACTGGGTTAACAATAATATCCGCACATATCAACAAAAAAACTTTTAAACAGAATCCGATATACATTCCCTGCTTCTGGACATCCAATACTCCACCTGACACAAGGCCTTGTAAAATCCGTAACGCGCCTCTTATCTGTTCAATCCAAAATCAAAATCATTTTCTCATCTTCAATCGTAACACTTCACACTTTGCACGTAACACAATCTTTTAGCAACCCAATGCATGGTAACACATTAGCCTCATCAGGAACTACTACCCCATATCCTGCAGACGAACCAGCCTGCAACCATGCTGAATCTCCAACTATTACCCCGCCAGCAAGCTGAACACCAACACCAAGATGAGCAAAGTCTTCAAGCCGACAGTGATGATCCGCCGAAGCATTCACATTCACAACACATCCACTGCCAAGAACAGCCTCAGTACCAACAACAGCACCGGCCATAATGCAGCAACCTTCTCCAATAACAGCACGAGACGAAACAAAAGCCGCCGGATGAATGATTGACGGCAGCATAAATCCTGATGCTTTTGCCTTACCGAAAAGAGCCTTGCGCACCCGATTGTTACCAATAGCAACAACAAGTGATTCAGCTCTATCAGAAAAAACGGAAATATCCTCCACTGCGCCTAAAACAGGATAATCCCACACCTGCTTTTTTTCAGGATAACTGTCATCAATAAAACCGGCAATCTGAAAGTTTCCTCTCAACTCAATCGACTCAGCAACAGAACGCCCATGCCCCCCAGCCCCAACAATCAATATTCTTTCCATACCAACCCCAATTCGTGCTAATCCGTGTAATTATTGGACAAACTCTTCTCTTGCCTTAATTCAAGGATTTAATCCCTGAATTAATCCAAAACAAGGCTGGATATTGGAGCAACAAAGCTGAAACAACAAACAGCCTTAATTTCCTTTTCGCGTCAATTAGCGGGCAAAACTCTTCCTCTTCATCCCAATCCCCGGTATTGCTATGAGATCTCTCCCGATGGTCGAGATGACAAAAGGGGGCGTAAGTAAGGGATGAGAAGAAAGTAAGTACAGGCTAACACCAAATCAATTCGTTTCTTAATGAAAACTCGGCAGTTGTTTTTATCGTCAACGTACGAGAAAACCAACTGCCAATTTCTTTTTCGCGTAAATTCGTGTAATTCGCGGGCAAAACTCTTCCTCTTCATCCCAATGAGATCCCTCCCTAACGTGGGGATGACAAGTAGAGGCATTCGGGATGACAAAAAACAATTCACCTCTTAATGCAAAACAAGGCGGGATACTGGAGCAGCGAAGCTGAGCCAGTAAACCGCCTTAATTTCTTTTTCGCGTAAATTCGTGTAATTCGCGGGCAAAACTCTTCCTCTTCATCCCAATGAAATCCCTCCCTAACATGGGGATGACAAGAAGGGGCGTAAGGGATGATGAAAAGAAGGGAATTCGTGATGATGACAGAAAAAGATTCGTAATGAAAACCTCTTCCCATTACCTAATCCCCATTCCCCACTTTCCACTACCCACTTTCCCCATCAACTCTCCTTGCTGACCTCCACGGTATAACCATTGGCTTTGAGGAGGGCGTGACGCCGGGCGAGATCGAGATCGTACGCTACCATCTCCTCAACCGTCTCGTCAAGCGTAATTTCCGGTACCCAGCCAAGATCTGCTTTCGCCTTTGCCGGATCCCCAAGCAGCGTCTCCACCTCCGCAGGACGGAAGTAACGCGGATCAACCCGAACAATAACTGAACCAGTACTGAGTGCTGAGTGCTGAATACTGAGTGAATCAACAATACCGACTTCGTTGATGCCGGTGCCTTCCCAGCGAATGGTAATCCCAAGCTGCGCCGCCGACTTTTCAATAAACTGGCGAACACTGTACTGCACACCCGTCGCAATAACAAAATCCTTCGGCTGCTCCTGCTGCAGCATCATCCACTGCATCCGCACATAATCCTTCGCATGGCCCCAGTCGCGCAAGGCATTCATGTTACCAACATAGAGGCACTCCTCAAGCCCCTGGGTGATATTGGCAAGACTCCGCGTAATCTTGCGCGTCACAAAAGTCTCACCCCGCCGCGACGACTCATGGTTGAACAAGATACCGTTGCAGGCATACATCCCATAGGCCTCACGATAGTTCACCGTAATCCAGTAAGCATAAAGTTTCGCCACAGCATAGGGACTGCGGGGATAAAAAGGGGTACTCTCCCGCTGCGGAATCTCCTGCACCAAACCAAACAGCTCCGACGTCGAAGCCTGATAAAAACGGCTTTTCTTCTCAAGCCCCAGAAAGCGAATCGCCTCAAGCAGACGCAGCGTACCCATGGCATCAACATCAGCCGTATACTCCGGCGACTCAAAACTCACCGCAACATGACTCTGCGCACCAAGATTATAGACCTCATCAGGCTGTACCTCCGAAATAATGCGAGTCAGATTACTGCTGTCGGTCAGGTCACCATAATGGAGAAAAAGCGACGAGTGATGAGAAACCGGAGAACCCTCATTTTCAATATCATGGCGATCACGATAGAGATGATCAATCCGCTGGGTATTGAACGAGCTGGCCCGCCGCTTGATGCCATGCACCTCATACCCCTTCTCAAGCAGCAGTTCCGCCAAATAAGATCCATCCTGGCCGGTTATCCCGGTAATAAGAGCAACTTTCATAGAAATTTAAAAATGAGAAGCATGTTCATGAAGAAGAAAATCATTATACGCCAGCCTCAGCCCCTCTTCAAGCCCCACCTTCGGCTGCCATCCAAGATTGTTGAGTCGGCTGCTGTCCATCAGTTTCCGGGGTGAGCCATCAGGTTTCGAGGCATCAAATGCAATACCGCCCTGAAAACCGATAACCATTGCAATAGTATCGGCAAGTTCACGAATCGTCACCTCCTTGCCACTGCCAACATTGATATGACTCAGCATAGGAGTGGTATTGGCGTCAAAGGTCGCTTTGTCGAGATTCATGACGTGAATGCATGCTGCAGCCATGTCATCAACATACAGAAACTCCCTCAGTGGCGTACCGGTACCCCAGAGCGTCACAACAGCATCTCCGCTGACCATAGCTTCATGGAAGCGACGGATCAGCGCGGGAATAACATGGCTGTTTTCAGGGTGATAGTTGTCGCCGGGACCATACAGATTCGTCGGCATGACACTGCGAAAATCAGTGCCATCGCTCTCCCCATACTGCCGGTTATAACTTTCACAAAGCTTGATACCCGCAATTTTGGCAATGGCATAGGGTTCATTGGTCGGCTCCAGCGGCCCGGTCAGCAAAGCGCTTTCCGGCATCGGCTGAGGCGCCAGCTTGGGATAGATGCAACTGGAGCCAAGAAACAGGAGCTTTTGAACCCCCACCCGCCAGGCCTCATGAATAATATTGGCCTCCATCATCAGATTCTGATAGATGAACTCCGCCGGATAGCTGTTGTTGGCATGAATCCCCCCAACTTTCGCCGCCGCCAGATAGACCTGATCAGGCTTTTCACCCTCAAAAAATGCCCGAACAGCCGCCTGAGAGGTAAGATCAAGCTCAGCATGCGTTCTGAACAGCAGATTATCCGAGCTGAGCCCCCCGGCAAGCAGGTTTCGCACAATGGCAGAACCAACCATACCCCGATGACCGGCTATGTATATTTTTTTATGCATAAATTTTAATGCGTTACTCCATCGCCCTTGACTGCCTTGAAAATGGTCTGAACTATTATTTTCAGGTCAAAAAGAAAGGAGCGATTTTTAAGATAATACTCGTCAAATTCAACCTTTACCGGTATCGGCAATTCATCACGGCCGTTAATCTGTGCAGGGCCAGAAAGTCCAGGAGTCAAAATATGCACCCCTTTTTCAGTACGCAACGCTATCAGATCATCCTGATTGAACAACGCCGGACGAGGGCCAACAATACTCATATCTCCTATCAGAATGCTCCAAAGCTGAGGCAGTTCATCAATACTCGTTTTCCGGAGAAACTTGCCGATGGGTGTAAGAAATCTGTCAGGATCTGACATAAGGTGAGTTGCAACAGCCGGAGTCTCAACAAGCATGGTGCGGAACTTCGGCATCCTGAAAAGAGCATTGTTCTTTCCAACTCGATCCGACCAGTAAAGTACCGGGCCTCTCGACGTAAGCTTTATGAACAAAGCCACAATAAGCATCGGCATACCGAACACAAGAAGAGCCAGCAGCGACATGGTGATATCAAAAAGTCGCTTCATGAACAATAAAAACAACAGATTATCAATGGATATTACTTTTTATGCACTGCGTTAAAAGCATCAGCCGTTTTTTGTAACGCTTCATCAACAGTAACGACAGGCTTCCAACCAAGAAGATCACGAGCTTTCGAGCTATCCACCTGTAACGATCCAAAAAGACGTTGGGCAACAGCACCCTTCCCGAGCAGGTTTGCGGCAAACTGCATCACTCCAACCGGAACAGGAATTAATCGAGCTGGCTTACCCAGAGCACGCCCCATCCGCTGCAGCAGCTCTGTCGTGGAGAGATCTTCACCGTCCGAAACAAGAAAAGTCTGATTAACCGCTTTCGGATGATCAATACAGGTTACAATTAAATCAACAAGGTTATCAAGCGCCACAAAACTACGTTGATTATGAACAGCACCCAACGGAAGCGGAACTCCCCGTTCAAGCCAGCTCATCATAGATGCAAAATTTGCCTTAACACCTGGGCCATATACCAATGGTGGTCGAATAATTACAACCTCCATACAGGTTTCTGATGCAAGCTCAAGTAAACCCTGTTCCGCCTCATATTTACTGATACCATAAGGATCCTGCGGATCAAGCGCATCGCCATCAGAAAAAGGATGACCCAAAAGCGTAGACTCACCATTAACCTTGATCGAACTTACAAACACAAAACGCCGAACACCAGCCAATGCAGCCTGCTTCGCCAGATTAAGTGTTCCAGAAACATTCACCCGACGAAATTCAGTAAGGGGATCAGCCGCCTCATCGCGCATCACATGCACACGAGCTGCGAGATGAACAACAACATCTACATCATTGAGGGTATTTTGATAATTTGCAGAGTTAGACAACGGTGGTACAATGACCCACTCAATCTCTGAAGACGGTAACCGTGCGACATCCTTTTCATCTAATAGAACGGCAACAAACTTGACATTCTGAAGGATAAGCTGCTTTACAAGGCTTGTACCGAGAAAGCCTGTCGAACCAGTAAGCCAAACGTTCATGCTGGCCTTGCAAAAAGCTGCGACACTTTGCGAAAATATTTCGAATAGACTTTAAAGATATTCGTATCAATGCCATTATCGGTGCAAGCCCGTAGAATTTCACGATTCAAAATCCAGTTACTTTTCAAGTTTCGCGTACTGACGCCACCTGTTCGCATCCGAACAATGACGTCAGACATATAGAGATAATTTACCCTGTGACGAGCCATAAAACGAGCCATCAGCTCATAATCAGCAGAAATACGATAATCGGTAGCAAACAGACCATAACGCTCATATATCTCCCTTCTAACAAAAAAGGTTGGATGCGGTGGCATCCAACCCCAGGCAAACTTTTCAGGAGTAAATCCAGCTCCCGAGTAATAACGCACTACCTGATTTACATTATCAGATTTTACGTAAACCAAATCAGCAAATAAGGCATCTGCACAGCTTTCTTGAAATAACTTCGTCACGTTTTCAAGAACCTGAGAATGGGCATATATATCATCAGAGTTCAGGATCCCTATAATATCACCAGTTGCAAGTAGAATCCCTTTATTCATAGCATCATAGATACCCTTATCCGACTCAGAGACTAACTTGACTGCGGAATGTTGATGCTTCTTGATCTCTGATAATGTTCCATCAGTCGATTTTCCATCGATAATAATATGCTCAAACGGCGGCAGACTCTGGCCTGCCACTGAAGAGATACAATCAGCAATAGTCGTTTCATTATTTCTAACAACAGTAACAATAGACATGCTTAACATATCAACAAATAAGCCTCAGCTTTCCAATTTAACACCCAACACTTTATCAATCGCCATCACAATATTTGCATTTGTATCCCGCATATACCGTTTCACCTCAAACACTTTAGCGTCTACCAAATATCGGTACCAGAATCCTTGAAGAAAATGAAAGGCTGTACCTGCCTGACCATCAAGAAAACCCATCCGGATTACATACCGATAAAAAAAATAGGTAAATGCACGAAATCCTCCAGGAAGTCGCGCATATACCTCTTCCTTCAGCCAGCGCTTCACTCCAGTCTGTTTGCCATTACGCAAACTGGCAACAGAATCATGAGGCATAAAACCATATTCCAGGTTCAATAAATCGACGGCTTCCCTGCTTGCATATTTATTGTGCTTCTCTGTCCACCAAGTAAGCGAATTAAGGCTATCATCAATCATTTCGCCATTAAAATCAACGGTCGGACCAGCAACTTTGATGTGTTCATCCATCCAACGATTTTCACACTGACCACGTCCATAACGAAACAGACGCAAAACACGTGCTGGAAAAACGCCACCATGACGAATCAATCTGCCCTGAAATGTCATACGACGACTACAATACACTCCATCGATCTTCGTTCCAATACCCGGTAGAGTGGACTTAATTTCAGCAATAAGATTAGGAGTCAAATATTCATCAGCATCAACACGCAAAACCCAGTCAGTATCAGCAGCAAGTTGGGTAAGTGCCCAGTTAAATTGAGCTGCATGGCTAACCCATTCATGCTGAATTACTCTTGCCCCATTTGCACATGCAATATCCAGTGTTGCATCAGTTGAAAAACAATCCGCAACAATTATTTCACTTACAATACCTTTCAAACTGGCAATGCAGCGTGCAAGATGTCGCTCTTCGTTAAAAGTCAAAATAATGGCAGTGATTTTCATTTTTTTGTAGCAATAGCAATCATCGATTTTGCCAATACCGGTATGCGCCCCACCCGTTTAAACCGGATATTCTCAAAACCCGCTTCCAGTAGTAACTGAGTCAATGTTTTCATCGACCAGAATTTAATATGACCGTAATCCCAGAGTGCTGTAAAATGGGCATCCATCTTACCTGTAAATGCCAAGGCAAGATTCTTCCAGTAGCCATGATAAGGTGTTGAAAGAATAACCGTTCCACCGTGTTCGCATAAAGAAAAGAGCGTGGCGGCATATTCTCGAGGAAAATAAACATGCTCGACCACTTCAAAACTTGTAACAACAGGGAATGCTCCATAGCACTCATATAAATTATCATATGCGGAGCCTGGAAATAATTTCAAACCTAAACTGAGCGATTCGTAAAACAGCAACCCATCCAACGTCAGAAATACAGAAAAGAAAAACAATTGAGACAAATTATAGCCAAACAGCCTGAAGAATCCTGATTTTATACCAAAAAAGATTATTCCAGACCCAATTGCTTGTCCATTTTCTGAACAGCAAGGCACTCATTTTAAAAATATTGTGACAATCTGAGCGAAATAGCTGTGGTAGGTTCTTTTTGGGCGCAACCTCCCCTCCAATGCTAATTGGCATAGGCATTCTATTGCCGTAACGCGTTGTTTAACACATCAAAACAGTAACGTTTAAACAGCGCTCAAAGAGTTTATCGAATTGCAGCCGATGAAAGCAGTCCGTTGGAACTTTCATCATAAGCTTTTTGCCATTACGAACAATTTTGGCTGCGGTATCAATAAGCTGCCGACGAAATGTATCTGCATAAACTGTTGTAGCAATAACTGATGAGCTGACATCTGCTTTGAAGCTCTCGAACAGATTATTACCAAGCAGCATGAGAAAGTACCATGCTGCATTAGCATAAAAATACTTGAAGGGTAATTGTTCTTCGCCAAAGTTTTTGATGGCACGGTTGGCCAATTCATCATTGCCACGCTGGTGATAGTTTCCGAGAATATCGTGAGCGAAAAGAAGATTCTCGGCACCGGCTTGATAGAGAAGTTCGTCAATCAAACAACAACCCATACCAATGTTGGTGACGATGACGCTATCAGTACCCAGTCCAGGTACGACAAGTTGCCGGTCATGCTGAATCATACGACTATAAATCGTCCGACGGGCCAAATCCCAAGTTTCTTGTTGACACATAAACTCGGTATACTCCCATATCTCCTTTTTATTGTGCGAGTTAAAGTTAGACCAATTGGCGTTCTCCTCCGCAGCTTTTTTTACATTGTCGTAAAGCTTTCCGCCGCATATATAACCAACATGCAACGACTCACAGGTTTTGAACAACTTCTGATCGTAGAAGCCGGAATCCATTCGAATAATGATCGGTACGTTAACACGATACTCCTTTCTGATCGTAGCAACAATATGACGTATCATCATTTCAACCGTTTGACCATGATTTGAATGATCTGAGCCAACACGGAAAACAGCATCAACAAAGTACCTGCCCCAATTCATTTGTACGGGATGAAAACCGTTGACTTTCTTGTACGTTGGTTCAACACCTTCTCGTTTCAGAGCATCATTATTATCCATCACCATAGAATCAATACCCAGTTCAATAACTGCGGGCTGATCAATTTTCAGACGCCACAAAAAAATCTTTTGCAATAAATAACGGAACAGCTTGACTTGATGAAAAGAGAAAATTCCAAAAAATCTCTTGACTGCATGAGACGATGCCAAGTGCTCTGGCTTACAGCCAATCAGCGGAGCATAGCTCCTTTCTTTTTTGAGCTGGTCGAACTGCGTCAGGTGACGGCTGGTACCATCCATAAAAAAGCACAACAATTGAAGAAGCAGATCAACAACCGGGACGCCTTTTTTGTTTTTTCGCATGGCACAAAACATTTCATCCATAATCGGCATGAGCTGAATACTCTGCAGATAGGTGGCGAACAATGTCAGCCCAGCACGGTTGGTAATACAATCATTGGTTGTCCCGACAGAACTGATGTGATGGTCTTTTTTGCGGCTATTTTTTGTACCTTTCGACATAGAGCTTCCTTATTTTTCTGTTTGTGTTGCATTACAAGTGGTAATTTCCCGTTACACATTTTAATATAACACTTTAACCGTAAATATGGGAGCTTTTTTTATAACAAATCGCTCAGTTTAGGTCAAAGACGGATAGCTCTCTAATGCACGAACAATACCCTCTGTCGAAGGATCTATACCAGTGACATCCCAACCATGCTTTGTCAGCAGATTCGCTACACTCCCGTTTCCGCAGCCAAGTTCAAAAACTCTTGCCTTTCCCACCAAAGTTAACTGTAGCCTATTCAATTCAAGCAAAACTTCAGGAATCAGGTCATCATGAATGTTTGAAAGCTCAGCACTCCCCCATCGATATCCCGATATTTCATTTTTATTCATCACATATATCGTTAGATTTACGTTTCTTTACCGGTACAGCGGGATTACCACAAGCAACCATCCAAGGAGGGAGATCACGAAAGACACTCGATCGCGCTGTCACTACGGCACCATCACCGATCGTCACACCAGGCCCAACAAAAACATCAGCGGTTATCCATACACGTTCACCAATCGTGATTGGAGCTGTTACCAATGGCATGGCATCCAGTGTATAGTCGTGACTTGCTGAACACAAAAAACTATACTGACTGACCGTGGAATGCGCTCCAATACATATCTTGTCGACGCAATAGCAGTCCACATTTTCACTCAAACACGAATGATCACCCATTTCTAAATTCCAAGGCGCCCAAATACGTGCAGAAGGATATGGATGAACTGATTTGCCAATTTTAGCACCAAAAATGCGAAGCAAAAAAGAACGCCAAGAATGAAAAAGCCGAGGTGTTGGTCTATAAAAAAAACGCCATACTATCTGCCATAGAATACGAGCAAGTTTGTTTTTGAGAGGTAGTGAACTATGTTGGAGTTTTTTTGCCATTACAGTGAATTAGTCTTTTATCAAACAGTCCGTCTATATCATTTTTCAAATGTTAAATGACATAAACACAAAAGACTATTGTAGATTTTTTTATGCAAATTTTACAATTGTATTTGAATCCATTGCCCTACGATAAAGATATGGGAGAATGATTCAGTTTTTATCGTTTCTCTAACGAAACAAATCTTAGTAGAATATATCCTATAGCAATTTAACACTACAAGATCGAAATATTGTTATGTATTGGAACAATATAATCCACGTTTTGGAGGTAAAGCCAACATCTTATCATGAAACTGACAATCTTCAATAGTCTGAAATCTTATTCCAATTTTTTTAGCAGGAACGCCTCCATGTATTTCATATGCAGGAACATCTTTTGTGACTACTGCACCTGCAGCCACAATAGCACCACGCCCGATCCTGATTCCAGCCATAAGAATAGAACCATAACCAACCCATGCATCATCTTCAATAATTGTTAAAGGCATTTCTGGACGACCTGAAAAAATAATTGGACGACCCGATTTGTTGAAAATGTGATCAGCTCCAACGACTGCAACACGTGGAGCAAACATCACATAATTACCTAATTTAACCTTTGGACCTATCATACATTCAGAGCCAATAAAGCTATATTTTCCGGCTATCAAATCTTTGCTTACATGAGAACCAGGTGCCATATAAAATGTTTTATCAACAAACTTTAACCCATATTTGATGCATCTAAACCACATCAATACTGAACGAAATGCATGATATTGTCTAGAATTTGTTGGACATATCAGTCGTATAGGATTCATAACATTTTGTTAAACGCTATTTTCTGACTTTTATAAAAACAAAACACATTAAAATGCCTTTTAATACTTTTTCCACACCACCCTATTCACATAATCTGTATAACTGAGTATCAATCGAACCACTTTATCAGAAACATTCAGCATTGAATAATCCTCAACTTGGCGCAAACTACGGAGCTCACCTCTTGGCTGAGTCTCAAGAATCCCGAGCGCCTGCATCACACGATCAACCTCAAGACCTACCATCATCACAGATGCTTCTTCCATTCCTTCCGGACGCTCATGTGCTTCACGGATATTGAGCGCAGGAAAATTCAGGATCGATGACTCCTCGGTTATGGTACCGCTGTCAGAGAGAACAGCCCTGGCATGCACCTGCAGATGAACATAATCCAAAAAACCGAGCGGCTTCAACAGCTCAACAAGTGGATTAAAAACCACGCCGCTCACATCAATTCGTTTGCGGGTTCTGGGATGGGTTGAAACAATCACCCGTTTACCATACTTTTCAGCAAGTCCATTCAGAATGGTGACAAGCTTCATAAAATTTAGATCCGATTCGATGTTCTCTTCACGATGGGCACTTACCACAAAGTACTCTCCGTCGCTAAGACTCAGCCGTTCAAGCACATCAGAACGGTCAATCTTATCATGGTAATGCATCAGCACTTCAAACATCGGGCTTCCGGTTTTGATAATCCGGTCAGCAAACAACCCTTCACGTAACAGATATTCCCGAGCAATATCGCTGTAAGTCAGATTAATATCAGCCGTATGGTCAACAATCTTGCGGTTGATCTCCTCAGGTACCCGATAATCAAAACAGCGATTACCAGCTTCCATATGAAAAACAGGGATTTTTCGACGTTTGGCAGGATAAACGGCAAGGCAGGAATTAGTATCGCCAAGAATCAACAGCACATCAGGCATTACAGTGGCCATAACCACATCCGCTTTTGCAATAATCAATCCAACGGTTTCTGCCGCAGTAGAACCTGCAGCATCAAGAAAATGGTCAGGCTTGCGGATATCAAGATCGTCAAAAAATATCTGGTTCAGCTCATAATCGTAATTCTGCCCCGTATGCACCAGCACATGCTCCGTATGCTCATCCAGCTTCGCCAGCACCCGGGAGAGACGGATAATCTCCGGCCGAGTACCCACAATAGTCATTACCTTTATCTTTTTCACCACACGCTTTATAAATTTTATATGTTACAATCAGACCTGCAAAAAGTAAGTATCCGGCTTTTCCGGATTAAATATCTCGGAGGCCCAGAAAAGGGTTACCAGTTCATTTTCACCGATATTGCTGATGTGGTGTGTATAACCTGGAGGTATATCGACAACACGAAACTCTTTTCCAGAGACCCGATGTTCGATCACCTCTACTCCATCAATCTGCCGGAAACGAATCACCGCATCTCCTTCCACAACCATGAACTTTTCCGTTTTGGTATGGTGATAGTGGTTGCCTCTGGTAATCCCCGGCTTGGTACGTGAAACAAAAATCTGCCCAAACGCGTTGCTCTTCAACATTTCGGCAAGGCTTCCCCGTTCGTCAGATCTGATCTGAAGCGGATAGGCAAAATCATCGCCCTCAAGATAGGAGAGATAGGTAGCATAAAGCGCCTTGACAAATAGACTGTCAAAACCAGGTAAAACAAGGGTTTGACGTGATTCGCGAAATGATGTAATCAAGCCTGCAAGCTCGCCAAGTGTTATGGAATATGCACTAAGATCCGCACCAAATGCAAAGCCTGATTCCTTCACTCCTTCCTCTGCAGGAATTTCACCAACCAATGCAGCAACAACATCATCAATATAGGTCAACTCAAGCGAGCGACCCGGATCGGAAATAGTAACCGGTAACCCGTGAGCAATATTATGGCAAAAAGTTGCTGTCACCGAATTGTAGTTTGGACGGCACCATTTACCAAAAAGATTCTTAAAGCGGTAAACAACCGCCCGTGCACTGGTTATTTCTGCAAAACCCCGTAGTACTTGTTCCGCCTGCAACTTGCTGCTACCATAAGGATTGTCAAGTTCTGCCTGAATGGAAGAAGCCAAAATAATCTTCGGAGTCCGTTCCAACCGCTGAAGAATAGCACATAGTTCTTCAGTCAACCCCGTATTTCCGCTCCTGAACTCCTCATCGTTTTTCGGACGGTTAACTCCGGCAAGATGAAAAACTACCTCAGCCTCACCAAGCATAGGCTCCAGTTCCGCAGAAGTATTATCACAATCAAATTCTACAAGCTGTATACTCTCCATCGTACGCAAAACAGAACAAAGATTCCTGCCTACAAAACCCTTCGACCCGGTTACAAGAACATTCATGGTATTTTCAAAATTGTTAAACCTCAACCCGTTCACCTCTCATCGCAGCATTCACGCAATCAAGCTTCAAAAGCAACTCACACATGCCATCAACATCAACTCTTGCAGTGTTATGTGAATTATAATCCTCCTTCAGTGACACCTCTTCACGCCCTTCACTGAAAAAAGCAGCATAGTTCAAATCACGATTATCAGCAGGAACTCGGTAATACCCGCCCAAATCCTGAGCAACTGTAAGCTCTTCACGGGTCAGAAGCGATTCATAAAGTTTTTCCCCATGGCGTGTACCGATGATGCTAACTGAGACATCGCTCTTCATCAGTTTCTTCAGTGCCAACGCCAACACTTCAATAGTAGCACTTGGTGCCTTCTGCACAAAAGTATCACCTGGCTGACCATGAGTGAAGGCATAAAGCACAAGATCAACTGCATCATCAATCGTCATCATGAAACGAGTCATTTTGGGATCAGTGATGGTCATGGGCCGACCCTCCTGGATATGCTTCAGAAACAGCGGAATAACAGAACCCCTACTTGCCATCACATTACCATAACGCGTCACGTTAATAACCGTCCGACTCCCAGAAACACGCGACTGGGCAACGGCAATTTTCTCCATCATAGCCTTTGAGATACCCATCGCGTTAATCGGATAGACTGCTTTATCAGTACTCAGCACTACCACCCGCTTCACACCAACAGCAGTAGCCTGTGTAAGCACATTGTGTGTACCCATCGCATTGGTACGAAGCGCCTCAACAGGAAAAAACTCACAGGAAGGAACCTGTTTCAGAGCCGCCGCATGAAAAATAAAGTCAACACCCTCCATCGCATCCCTTACACTATCCGCATTGCGCACATCCCCAATGTAAAACTTAAGCTTGGTATGAGCATAATGCTTGCGCATATCATCTTGCTTCTTTTCGTCCCTACTGAAAACTCGAATTTCCGCTATATCAGTCTGAAGGAAACGCCTTAAAACAGCATTGCCAAAAGTACCTGTGCCACCTGTTATAAAAAGCTTTTTATCTTTGAACATTTATGTGTATTGTTTTAAATTCACGATGCCAATCACGTTCGAAAACAGTATTCCAAAGCACATCTAAGCCCATCAACGGGGTCAGCTTTCTTCCTCCATAAACTAAGAATCTGCTTTGATGCAATTTTATATTTGAGGAGATTTTCTGCCTTAGTAACATCCAATAGAGCTTCAATCAGCGATTCCACATCGCCTGCATGGAAATAACGACCATTCTCACCATCACATAGCAATTCAAAGGCAGCACCAACAGCATCAGAGCAAACCAATGCTAAACCAGCGCAGACTGCTTCATTAACAACAAGAGCCCACGGCTCATAATCCGATGGCAGCACCAATATATCTGCAAACTGATACAGTGCAGACATATGCTCTTGAGAACTGACAAATCCAGTCCAATAAACTCTATGCCTTAACCAATCTGGAATACGCATTTTGAGTTCTGCTTCCAAAGACCCACCACCAACAATAAGTAAATCCCATTCAGAACGTTGCTCTGCAATTTTAGCAAATGCATCGATTAACAGATCAAGACGTTTAATCGCAACCAACCTCCCGGAATATATTAGACGATAACGATCAGGATCAAATTTGAACTGCATCGTCAGAGACTTTACTGTATCCGTCGAAATCTCCTCAATCAACGAATAATCCGGCTCAACAGGCGAAAAGAATATCTGCTCAGGCCGAGCACCATATTTTTCAAAATATTGGCTACCAAGAGTACCACAAGGAAGAAATGCACTACAACAGGAAACAACTCGTTTTACTATAATCGACTTTATAAATGACCTTAAACCACTATTACAATCTCCGAGTATATTGCTATCACCTAATATCAAACAAGCTATATCATTTTTATAGCACCATTCTATCAAAAGATAATGAGCGATATTTCCATATCCTAAAACAATTACGGCAATAGGGCTAATTGTTTTTATTTCTTTAACTAATTGCAGATATCGAGAATAAGAATGTCTAATCGCAGAGAGATTATAATGCTGAATCGCGTACTCATCTTTGCCTAAAACGACTGCATTTAGTATGGGTTTTAGAGTAATCTGCCACTTACCCATACTGAATTCATAAGAATAGATCGTGTGCAATTTAAAATCAAATAACTCACCAGCAATTCTCTCAAGAAAATGAGTGCCATAGGGAGTTATTCCATTACTAATAAATACCAATGACGGATTTTTTGATAGCAGCATTTGCTGCCCAAGCTTAATCATTTCACAATAGATTTTTCTTCGATATGTTCTATACTTTTAAGCATCTTAAGAAATTTATCTTGTCCATCTTTCATATTATGATAACGCTGTATACACTCTTGAGCATTCAAACGGATCTGACATTTTCTCTGTTCACTATCAAGCAACTCCCTCAATGCAGCTTTGAGTAGTAAAACACTACGTTTCGAAACAACGACACCCCAACCCATACGTACAGCATACTCAACAGTTCCACTATATTCCGGTCCATAAACCAATATAGGCTGACCACTCATCATGTAAAGATGGGCCTTGCTGGATATGGAATATTCTATCATTTTTTGAGCCACATTAAAAGATTCCGGAAGAAATAATACCGATGCCGTAGACAGCACTTTCGGAATTTCTTCATGGGATGGCAAAGGATAAAACACAATCTCAGAAGCGTCAAGAAGTTCTATTGGTAGATCTTTTGGTATTCCTGAACAATAAACATCAATTTGAATCTCTATACTATTATTTTTCATTATTTTGACTGCAGCAAGTAAGTCTTGAAGAGCTTCATAACGGCGTAATGCAAGACTACCGGTATAAACAATCCTATGCTGTTTAATAATGATCTCTTGTTCAATTTTAGAGCCAGAACTCATCAGAAATCGCATAGGATCATCTAAATGGTATGTTACGTCAAAGCTTTCACCATACCTACGCTTATACAACCGCTGCATTTTTTCACCAAAAGCCATACGAAGAGTAGCTCTTGATACTAATTGCCGTGTTCGGTGGCGTAGAATACTGCCCATAGGAAAAGAATTGTAAGTATAACTTGGCCAGTCATCTGTGGTCTGAAAGCAAATTGGAATACTAAATCGTTTGGCAATCAGCATTGGCAGAGTTACAAATCCCAACGAATAGCCCTGACAATAGATCAAGTCCGGCTTAAATTCGCTAACAAACGTCGCCATAGAAGATGATAAACGTACACGAAAAATCATTTCCCATAACCCTGAAGCTATTAGCCACTCACCAAAATGCTTCTTGATAACGGCAATAAAACTCTTAAACGAGTATGTTCTTTTAATGTTCGAATGATTATTTTCTGAGTGAATCGCAACTATATCAACAATGCCTCTGCGTATTTTATTATAGATACTACCAAAAACACGGTCATTAGCCTGCAAATGATAATAATAATCACAAAACTCTCCTGATCCCTTTGATTCACCAGAATATATCTGTGCAAGATGATCCGATGGCCATTGTCCAAACTGTTTTCTAATAATGAGATTTATAGGCTCCTCTATCTTAATCTTAGCCATCAGTACCAGCAAAACCCTCGGGTATTCAGAACTTACCATGCTATCATTAACAGATTAACTTTTGTTGAGAACTACTCTAACTTGAGATAAAAACTCTTCAGATGGGTTGTTAGGATCAAACTCACCAATATATTGGCCTTTTTTAGGAGCAATACCCCAATCTAAAAGAGACTGTCCTGGATGAGAAATACTGGGCATTTGCCCAAGGTAACAACCCCATGCGACAAAAGAACTTGAACCTGATCCGATAAGAAGACTTGTTTTTGCTAAAACAAGAAGATCACTGATAGCAGAAGCAGGTCGTAATAACTGTACATTTTCTAATGATAATAGTTCATCTAATTGTCGATGTGTTCCATCTGATATCACAACTGCACGACAGGGATAATTTATTTCACTTCGTATTATATTAAGGCATCTTACAAACCATTTTATGGGTGTTTTTTGTCCTTTTTGCAACTTACCATTTATAATAACTGGCTCGCCAAAATCATTGCCACAGCGAACACATATGCCAATAGGAATACAACCAACAGAATCAACAATATTTAAATATTTTACCTTAGTGATAAGTTGTAATTCATCATAAAGAAAATTATGCCAATTATTAAGAGGTAAAAAATAATTTTCGTATCCAGAAAAAATAATGGTCACATTTTTTTTCTCTGTTTGAACCGGATATTGGGACTCCAAAGAATCTGGCTCATGGAAAACAGATATTCTGCTTGTCGTCATTAACCCTTTGATTACACTCAAATCATTCGAACGTCTACGGAATAGTCCAAATAATATCAATTGTCGAACGTAACTATTATAATCGATTCCGCCTCTAAATATCTGACTAATAGCAGGCCTTAACCAAACGGGAGATATCATCTGTGCTGAATTGACAAATGCAAATATACGGCATCTTGCCCAAGGAAAAAGCCGATTACCAAACCCCATACCCCTTCCAAGAAGTCCTTGACCGAACTGTGTTTTACAATACAACATTTAATATATATTTTACAAATAATAACACTATGATTAATAAAATCTTATCAACATCAATAATATTTTCTCAAATGATAAACTCTCTGAAAGAATTGCCCAAAACATTTAAAAATGTAAGCTAAATATTGAGCCTTTTTCGTACAGATATTAATTTACTATTCTATACATTTTTATAATTGTATAAACTACTTTTTTTGTTAGAAAAAAAAGTAAAAATCATCCCAAACTGTGCCCAATATAAATTCTGCTCTAAAGCAGGAATTGACATAATAACAAAGAAATATGGCAATACAAGTAACATTACAGGTAATAGTGCCATGTTTACATGATAGGCATATTTTTTATATAAAAAAAATTCACGTATAAATAATATAATTAAACTCAAAAGGCCAAGCACCCATACAATGATATGGGTAATAGCTGACAACCAACCATAACTTATACCAAGTCTAATTAAAGTATTGTGAATAAGAGTTCCTTCTTGTGCAAGAATAATGCTTTCATCAGTATATTCTATCGGACCTCTTTGAAAAATTTGTTTAAACCCCCTTTCCATGACACCATATCTTGAATTTTCTTGAAGAGATGAATCTCCCTCAACCGTAAATCTGTTATACAATTTACTAAATATAGAATCAGAAGATGCCTGTTCAAGGACAAATGGACTCATGTTAATTGTTGCATACAATATCGCTGATATAATTAGAAACTGTCTGTAAGGATTTTTGTATTTGAAAGAAAAAGCAAATATTACCAATGAGAGAATCATCGCCATTGTACCAGCTCGAGAAACAGATATGAGTATAAGAAATACTGTTATAAAGGCCATTATAATCCAGATAAACAAATTGACGCGAGATTCTGGTTCGCGTAGCAGAGCAAGCTGTGCTCCCAACGATATAACCAAATATGAAGAAAGATAGTTGGGGTCACCGGCTAAACCACAAAATTGTAATGCAAATGTATACGGTTGATAATCTGAAAATGTTATACCAGTGAAATATACAAACAACTGTGGAAGCACAGATAACGCGATTACAATCAACGTTTGTCGTCTTATCCCTCGCTGTGAAAGATATACAATAACATAAAATGGCACTAAAAAAGCGCGAACAAATGAAAATAACAATATCTCATAACGACCAGACTGTATAACCGCGAGTAATACGGCAACATTCAAATATAAAAAAATAATTAGTCGTCTATAGTCATAGCGTGATATTTGACTTCCCATAAGATATAAACCAATTCCAGCGGCAATAGGAACTAAACGAAAAAGAGCGACAACTTTAACGCTTTCACACATAAGAAAAATAAGGAACAAAACCCAACAAGCATCCTGAATCCAATACATATTAATTCCTATATGCTTATGCAATATCGGCAACTTGTTTTTACTGCTATAATGAGTTATATATTGCATATGTCAAAAAAAGTAGATTAAAGAAATAATTTTTTTGACATATATTCTACACACAACAAAATACTGCAAGGTAATAATACCATCTCTAAACATTTTTTAAAATAATATTTTCATAAATATTGATTGTTTCATCGCAATTAGCAGTCCTACTATGACGTTTTTCAGCTTCTATTATTTCTTGTTGTGATATACGCTGAGAGAATTTATGATCAGTAAACACTCGTCTTATATTTTCTGCTAATATTTCAACTTCTTCAAAGCGATATAATAGTCCTGTTTCTCCATGGGTAATCATATCTGGAATTCCGCCAACATAAGATCCGATCGTTGGCACACCCAAAATCTGAGCTTCACCAAGAGAATTAGGACTATTTTCTATACTTGATGGACATATAAACAAATGAGCATGAAGGTATTCTCTTATCATCTCCTCCTCTACCAAAGGGCCAGTGAACACAATTCGATCATAAAGCTTTAACGTATTTATTAATTGTCTAATATAAGATCCATAGCCATCAATTTTAAGTCTGTTTATTAATGTTCCACGGTTAATAATAGAATGACCAGCTACTCTCAACCTTATCTGCGGGAATTCTTTAATAAGAAGTGCAATAGCCTTTAAAACTTGATGCAGTCCTTTTATAGGATATGATGCCTGACTTAGAAATATTGTGTAATCATTCTTTTTTTTACAACTCCATTTTGGTGCTTCATAAAAGCTTTTACGCAAAATTTCATTACAATGATGATAATTCACTGTTGTATTAATTGCCTTTGTATGAGCAAGGTCCCATGTTGTACGACCGATTACATGTTTTGTCCGATTTATATATTCTTTTTCATATATACCACGGTTAATAAAATTATTTTTTCCATGAAAAATGGTATCTAATCTCAAAATATCTCTTATTGAAATATTCATAATGATGTCAATAGCATTCAAATCAGCATAATAATATCTTGCATAAACACTAACAAGTCCTTGCATCGATACTAAGTATTGTGCGTTGGGACAAGAACGCATACAGGCTAAAGCATGTTGATATTCAGTACCGTGTATATGCACTAAATCAGGCATAAAACTTGAAACTATGTCTTTCCATAATGGCTCAAGGCTTTTTTGATAACTGTTTTGTTTTTTAGAAGGCAACATATAATATACTATACCATTCAAATCCATACGTTTAAGACCATCATCATTGTATACCGTAGCAACAGCAAGAGAAATATCTTTTTTTGCGACAAGATTTTCCGCAAGTCCATACATCCAACCACCTACAACAGGAACAGGCAAAGAAAGTGCAATACTTGGCTCAGGAAATAATGTATTTGTAATCCAAAGAATTCGCATAACTTTCTACTATAATATATGAAGTTAAGATTCATTAATTCACTATATCGCGGCATAGCTTCGAGTAAAAGACTTATAACCACTTAGGTGATATTTACTTTTTTTATACTAACACTATCACTACTGTCAGATTGTAAACCAATTAAATTAGACAAGTTGCAATCGTCATCAATTTAGATTGGTGTGCCGTGTTTTTAGCGTTTTTTAAATTATTCACTTATAAAGGCATCGCCCATGTAGAGGGGTACTAATACAAAGTGTAGCTAATCGGGATTGGTGAGGGCCAGAAATCCTATCCATTCCCCTTCCACACCACCCGGCATACGGGACCGCACCGGGCGGTTCGAGTAGTTGAGGTCATGAGAGTCGGGGTACACCAAGTTTATCGAAGTAGGCAATGGGCATAACACGGTTCATCTCGTAGCGGCTCATGTACCACCAGCGGCGCACATTGATCGCCACTCTCCAAGCTTGTTCCTCACTCGCACCCATTTTCCGTACTTCACGATATACCGTCATTCCCCGTCGCCATTGCTTGAGTTGCAACGCACGTAGTCGATACCGCAGCCATCCATCCAGTTTCTAAAATATACTGGACGTTTGGGCAAAATGAAACTTCCCGCCGCAAGCAGCGAGGTATCTGTTCCTAAAAAACTCCACTATGCCATCACGGTAACCGGCATTACTTGCAGGGTAAAGCCAAAAGGTATCGGCTCTTCTTCAAAGTCCCTCAAGGGTGCGAGCTTTATACTTCTCATCATAATAACCAGCACCCGGATCGATATATTTGATGCCGTATCTGAGGATTTTGTAAAAGATCGTAGCGATTTTTCTTGCCGTCGCAGTAATGACTAACGACTTCCCTGATCGAGCTGCCAATCTTCGGTAGAAATCCCCCCTAATGCACTATCGGTCTTGCCAAGAACGGGAATCGCTAATCGGAGCAGCGTTGAAACTCGGTTGGATGACTTCCTTGTTCTGGAAGAGAGTACCTTGCCACCGGATATCTTGTTGGCTGGAGCCAAGCACTGCCATGAGGTAAAGTGCTTGGATGTCGGCCAGCATGACATATCGGTACCACATTCTGCGATCAACTTCAATACAAGCGTCGCCCCTATACCATGGATCTCCGTAAGATCAATCCCAAGAATGTTGCACAACTCAGTACGTACGTCAAAGTTCATGGCATTGCCACCATGACGTTGACTTCTCTTGGGCAACGGTTTTTCAAGAGGCTCGGTCTGTTGCAGAAGTTGAAAGCGGAAGTTGACTCCCTGCTTCGTCAGGCTGAACAGGCCGATCAGTCAGCAATCCCGGACGGGATGAGTATTCCTGAAGAGCTTGAACGCCGTGAAAAACGGCTTGAAGCTATTGCCAAGGCAAAGCTTGAAATTGAACGTCGAGCTGAGGAGCGATACGCAAAAGAACAAGCTGAGCATGAGGAGAAACTGGCAGAGCGTGAACGGAAAGCGCAAGAGCGTGGTAAAAAAAGCAGAGGCAAAATACCGAAAGCACCAGAGCCTGGAGTGAGGAGGTTAATTTGACGGATGAGGAGTCACGAATCATGCCAGTATCGGGAGGCGAATTCATGCAGGCCTATAACGCTCAGGCCAGTGTCGATGTCAACACCATGCTGATTGTCGGAGTTCATGTTACCCAACATACAAATGATAAACTTGAGCTTCAGCCCGCTCTTGAAGAGCTGAACAAACTGCCTGCAAAGCTGGGAACGTTAACCGAGGTGATTGCTGACGCCGGATATTTCAGTGAAAAGAATGTTGAGCTTTGTGAAAAAGAAACGATAACCCCTTAGGGACTTGGTGTATACCGTAATCCCGTTTATCTTGTCTTCAAAAAGCAACCCATCATCCAGAGAACTTGCACATGAAGCCATCTACACTGAATCGCAACAACATAGCACCTGAAGTCGCAGAACTGATTGTTCGTCTGGTTTCCTCAATACCCTGGCCAGCACGACGCCAAGCTATGGGAGATGTGGTACTGACGATATTGAACGGTAAACCTCGGGTAGCAGAAGATGAATTTGGCTGGAATCGTTCATCGGTGGCATTAGGCATCAAGGAATTTGAGAGTGGCATTGCCTGTATTAATGATTTGTCGGAACGACACAAACCAAAATTTGAAGAGAAAAATCCGAAGTTGCTCGAATCCATTCGAAAAATAATGGAGCCATGCAGTCAAGCAGAACCCCGTTTACGAACAACCTTGCTCTATACGAACATGACAGCTCAAGCCGTTTATAATGCCCTTGTTGCCGAAGGATGGCCAGAAGAATCTTTGCCTGCGGTTCGTACACTCTCAAATATTTTGAATCGTCAAAACTACCGTCTACGTACCGTTCAGAAAACCAAAGTCGAAAAAAAACAGCAGAAACAGATGCCATCTTCGACAATGTCAGGCAAATGAATGCGCAGGCAGATGCTGATCCTGAAACATTAAGACTCAGCATTGACACCAAAGCGACAGTGCATGTAGGCCTCTATTCACGAGGCGGAAAGTCTCGTGGACTCAAAGCAGTAGAAGCATGGGATCATGATATGCGACCTAAGGAAAAGCTTGTTCCTGGCGGTATACTGGAACCAGTCAGCGGTAAATCGTTCTTGTTTTTTGGCACAAGCAACAAGACCAGTGACTTTATGGTTGATGGACTTGAGTTGTGGTGGAATGAGCGAAAGCAAGCACTTTCTCACGTCAAAGAGTTGGTACTCAACATGGATAATGGTCCAGAGTGTAGTGGGAGGCGGAGTCAATTTCTGTACCGGATGGCCGCTTTGCCGATATGACCGGACTTGGTATTCGATTGATCTACTATCCGCCCTATCACAGTAAGTATAACAACATTGAACGCTACTGGGCAGGATTAGAAAAATCATGGAATGGTTATCTCCTTGAGAGTGTAGCAACCGTCATAAATCGTGCCTGCAAATTTATTTGGCGAGGGATAGCCGCAAGGTCAATGCTGGTGGAGACGGTATACCAGAAGGGTATCAAGCTCTGTGGCAAGGAAAAAAAGAATCTGGAAAAAAGACTGATGCGCTCACCAAGCCTTCGTTGGTGGGATATCTGCATCAGACCTCAATCGGTATTTTTACAATGACCGTGTCCCTTACATCGCAACAAGCAGAGAATCTCATAACCAGTCGCCTGCTGACCGCTTCAGCGAACCCGAACCCATAGCCAAAGATGCTGACGCGGTAACAAAAATGAAACACCGATTGAAAACAAAGGACGGCAAGGCCGTCTATGCAAAACGCAAATGTACGGTTGAGCCGGTGGGCTCTCCGCAGAATTTAGTGGGTTGCAGTGAAACCATAATACTTCATAATACAGTAGGGAGGTTAAGATTGCTACGATATAATAGTGCCTTTGTTCGGTAGCTTTCGAAGCTGATAAAGACCCTTGACGAGGCTATAAAAAGCTGCATCTCGTTTTTGTGCATTTTGTTACCGCCTCAGTTGTTTCTTGCTTAAATCGTCAAAGATGCTGTTTCTATCGCTTATTTTCATACACATGTCTTTCATCATAGGGATCCATTCTGACTCATTCGATGAATCAATATTACACCTTACCAACTCTTTCTTACTCTATTCCCACTAAAATCCGCGAATAGCCCAAAAAATAAGGGGACTTGTAATTTATGGACGATATCATTGATACTTTTCCTAAAACGGCAATTCCTACAGGCTGTTTTCACATTGGAACTCGGGGTATACTTCGACGGCTGGATGATGGTAGCTATATGAGCTGAGAGGTTCCCATGTAGTTCTGTGAGGGGCTGGAGGTGATATTCCTCTGGTCTACTCACCTTTTTATGAGGGCTTAATACTTTATCAGTTTTCTATATAATTTATTTGAATAATTTTTTAACCTATATTTAACACTCATTCCAATCCGAAATAATGGATAACAAAGAGGACTCATGACCAGTATAACTATTCTATCCAACACAAGGGTAGCTATGCGATAATACTTAGAACGCAAGAGAATATTAATATCAACAGTTTGGCGTAACTCATTGGAAATAAAACCATCACGTATATCGGCCATCATTTTTACAACTTGTACCGGTTGAATACCACGGAATGGCCTAATCCAACTAAGATGCTCAGGCAAATTATGCAATTTGAATGGATGTGTAATCTGCTTGAAGTTTAATTCATGCCAAGAAAGTATAGTTGAACTGAACCCACCACCCTGATTGGTTTTTTCTTGTGACTGAACACTGTAATAGTTCACTTTTGAAAAAACCTGAGAGGGAAATACCAAGCAGTAGTGATATCGATAAATCCCTTTCTTAGTCATTATTGCTGATGACACATCACCACGAAGTGAAACATTTTCGCCTTCTTTATCCACCACAGTTGGAGGACGATGTTCTTTATACTGAAACCCCTCTCCCCAAGCAAACACTCTTGCTCCAGAAATCCCTCTGTCAAATATTGCCAACCCGATACCTTTGTTAATATAGTCGATTCCTCCCCAAAAACTGTGTTGCGGAAAAGTTATTCGTCCAACTCCCTGCTCAAGTAGCTTTATAATATTTTCCATATCCAGCTCTCTGTAGAACTCATCGGAGTCGACCTGCCAAAGATAGTTTCCTGTAGCACGCCTAGCAAATGCCCGACACATTTCAGTTTTTTCAGGCCAGAATCCGTCTTTATACCCCTCATCATAGGCACTAACCAAGATAACCTTATGCTCAAGATCTTCTCCTCCCTGAAAGCAGCGAAGAGTTTCAAGTGTCCCATCAATCGAATGGCCATCTGGCGTTGCAACTGCTTTGGCTGTCCGGCATGCACCCTCCACAACAATAATCTGATGCGCCCAAGGATAGAGACTCAGTAAGTTATATCTCGTAAACGGTTCTCCGTTCAAAACAATCATGCCAAATGTGATTCTTACTGAATCTACTGAGTTCTTTCCTAATAGATTATTCATGCCCAAAAAATCTCCACTCTCACATAAATTATTCATGATCCCCTGCGAAGGAGGATTTTTAATGCCAAAAGGACAGCAATTCAAGACTTGAAAAAGCGAAATCAAATTTTATAAATTAAGCACAGTTATCAATTTTATGGCCTATTGACCTCCATTACAAAGAAAAAGCGTTTGTTCGTTTGTTCGGAGAAATTATTCGTAACATAGATTTAAGCGGTTAACAAGAATTGTTTCCGTAATATAAGGGCAAGAAAGGAAACAGAAACCCCTGCCCCTGTAAATCATGAAGTTAAGTGACTTGGAATTATCTGCATGCAATCGTGCAAAGCTACAAGAAGTTGTGGCTAATCGGAGTGATTGGCGAGCACGTCATCGGGCTCAAACACTGTTACAATTTGACGCTGGCTTGAAAGCAAAGGCCATAGTGGCGTTGCAAGGCCTGAATATCGATACGGTTTATGACCGACGTAGGGCTTGCTGAACAAACCATCGGTTAGCAACATTTCGAAAACCGCACAAATCTCGCTTCCAGGCTGATTGCATCGACCAATGCTACCAATTGTTGCGTTTTTGGTCTCAGAAGGCTGTAGAGTGCTTTTTTGGCCATCATAAACGACCATACACATCCAAAAAGGCGTAAAAAATGAACCCCCAGCAGTTTCTGCAGGTTCATAACCATAACAATGAGCGCGACGACCGTCTCACTGGTTCCAGCGAGCTTGGCCATAATACGATTCATCCCGAACCGTCGCTTTCCTTGGCCAAACTTTCCTTCAACAGCGTTGCGGATTCCCTCATCTTTCCGCGTCAGTCTCTTTCGTTCAGCATTCACTTCAGGGTCCTTTGGCGGCCGTCCAAGAGGGACTCCACTCATCCTGATTCCATGCACTTTACACCACTGGCGATTGGCTCTGTTTCGATAGATCTTGTCAACATGTACGGACTCAGGATAGTACCCCTCACGCTCGTAGTAACGTGTAATCTCGGCAATCAGATCACTGCCTTCGTTGTAGGCCGACCATGACATTTTCTCCACATTACTCCATCCATCAACAACACTCAGCGACAGTTTCATGCCGAATTCGGTTTTCGCACTTGCCTTGCCCCGAACTATCGGACGAACATGCGGTTGACTGACACTGATAATCCAATCGTTCATTTGGTGACTGTTGGTTTTATACATAACGCGCTGTTGACGATATATCTCTGAACAGACTAACAGCTTACCATATAACTGTTTACTCTGTACGCTCAATGACACCTCCGCTGCAAGAGCTTCAATGCTTTTCAGATTTCTGCCCAGATAACCCAACTGTTTGCGAAGACCTTTGCGAAGGGTTTTCGCTGGCTTCATGCGAAGTTTTGTCACATTCAGAAAATCCTTCCGAGCATTTTTCCGATACGTGCGTGGCTTTTTCATCCCTTCCGGAGCATGCGCATAGAGTTTATCGATGATCTGTTCCGTTTTCACGCGGGCATCATTGAGCAAGCCGAGATCCGTCGGATAACGAATATCTGCCGGGGCGCACGTTGCATCAAGTATCAGTTGACCTTTGTTTTCTGGACCCTCAACCGACAATGAGCAAGTTGCTATGTCGTCATCCAACGGAGGTGCATCAGGTGTTAATTTATCAGAAAGCGCTTCATTGATTGCAGGCTCTGGTTCAGCTTCGATTGGGTTCTCAGGAATAACCGCTCTACCTTTTGTCGCTTCCGCAGCTATCCTCTTGGAAGCACCATTTCTGCGACTCTCTTTTTGTTGCTGCTCCTGCTGCTGTCGTCTCTCAAGCAGTTCACGGTACTGGTTGCGCAGATGCTCTTGTACATTTGCAACATCAAGCGATGTAAACCGTTTTCGAAAATGGGTCATCAACGAAGCATCAAATGGGGCTTCATTTTGAAAAGATGTAAATCCTACAAAAAAATTGTAGATAGGGATTTTCTTGAATTTGAGCAACAGTCTCTTCATCGGTAATACTCAGGGTCTCTTTGATAATCAGTGAACCCAGAGCCGTGCGAACACTCAGTGCCGGTGTGCCATTAGCTGCCGTAAAATTTTTGGCATAAATCTCTTCGGCTGCAAACCATGGAATGGCATTAGCCAATTTTACCCAACGATTGTCGGCTTGGAGTTTCCCGCCAAATGGAAGATAAAATTCATCAACAAATGAGAGCTGCCGGAACCTGGGTTTATACATAACCAATTTCGATGTGCAAGGTTTTTGAGCTATTTCCATCGCTTTTCTTGCACTAATATACGAAAAATGAAAGCCTAATCCAATATAAAATATGTCGTTAGCACTTATTCAGTAGGCCCGACGTAAGAACTGGTTATCAAAGGGGTTTGCCGCTTTATATGACATACATCGAAGCGGTGCACCTCCGAAACTAAACGCCATTCACCTTGAACAGATCACGATTTGGACGGAAAAGGAAGCACTGACAGCTCGAGCGATAGTAGCTCGGTTAAAGAAAGAGTGCAATGTAAAAGTGAGCGTTGGTACCGTAACTAATGCGTTGAAAACACTTGGTTTTGTATAGAAAAGTACACGCCTGTGGTTAAAAAAACGAGATGAAGTCCGGTTTAGACAAGCACAGTTAGAAATAGAATTGATGAAAGATGAAGTCGAACGCGATGAGAGGATCTTAGCCTTTGTAGATGAGACTGGTTTCGCACTGGCCCAGCCAAACCGCAGCGCCTAGCAGCCTGTCGGAATTGACGTTTTAGGCAAAAAAAACAATGATATCGTCCATAACCTTATTTTTTGATTTTGGTCATTTATGACGGTACTTTTTTCTGTTGATGAGACCAAAATAGGGCCAATCAGGCGCTTTTACCACCATATTCATGCCATTATCTGACGTAATACATTCACTCGCTTCAGATTCCACGCAATACTGACAAGATCCCATTCACCTCTTACATTTTCTATACCTCTGAGCAGAAACTGCCGGAAGCACATCACTGATTTGATGACTCCAAACACCGGCTCAACCGTACATTTGCGTTTTGCATAGACGGCCTTGCCGTCCTTTGTTTTCAATCGATGTTTCATTTTTGTTACAGCGTCAGCATCTTTTGCTATGGGCTCGGGTTCGCTGAAGCGGTCAGCAGGCGACTGGTTATGAGATTCTCTGCTTGCTGCGATGTAAGGGGTTATCGTTTCTTTTTCACAAAGTCCAACATTCTTTTCACTGAAATATCCGGCGTCAGCAATCACCTCGGTTTACGTTCCCAGCTTTGCAGGCAGTTTGTTCAGCTCTTCAAGAGCGGGCCGAAGCTCAAGTTTATCATTTGTATGTTGGGTAACATGAACTCCGACTATCAGCATGGTATCGAGATCAACACTCGCCTGAGCGTTATAGGCCTGCATGAATTCGCCTCCCGATACTGGCATGATTCGTGACTCTTCATCTGTCAAATTAACCTGGTCACGATTCCTCACTCCAGGCTCTGGTGCTTTCGGTGTTTTGCCTCTGCTTTTTTTACCACGCTCTTGCGCTTTCCGTTCACGCTCTGCCAGTTTCTCCTCATGCTCAGCTTGTTCTTTTACATATCGCTCCTCAGCTCGACGTTCAATTTCAAGCATTGCTTTGGCAATAGCTTCAAGCCGTTTTTCACGGCGTTCAAGCTCTTCAGGAATACTCATCCCGTCCGAGATTGCTGACTGATCGGCCTGTTCAGCCTGACGAAGCAGGGAGTCAACTTCCGCTTTCAACTGCTTTTCAAGTTTGCAGGCATGACCCCAACTCAGTGCCTGATGCTTGGAAGCATTGGCCTTGATTTTGGTACCATCAAGACTGATCTTGCCGATCTTGAGGATGTTCATTTCATGGGCAAGAGTCAAAATCTGGATAAAGAATGGTTTCAGTTCAGCAAGAAAACGTTTCCGGAAATTTGCTATGGTGTCATGATCCGGATGACTGTTTCCGGTGATATAGCGGGCCGCTATGGATTCATAAGAGGCAAGTTCCAGCTTCCTGCTTGAAAAGGTTCCGGTGGCATAACCGTAAAAGAGGAGGCTTAACAACATTTCCGGATCATAGGCTTTGCAGCCTCTGCCTGCATAGGCGTCTCTTAATGGAGTAAGATCAAGCTGGGCAACAATATCAACAACAAAGCGTGCGAGATGATTGACCGGCAGCCAATCCTGAACAGATTGCGGCAAAAGGTAGAGTGTATCTCGATCGGCTGAAAGAAAGTCGGAATGCATTGCTTTTCAGTGGATAGTTAAGCGATTATGATGCAAGCAATATACGACTTATCTTGTTTATTATAAAAGGCTTATGAGACTATTTTTACGATTTCGTGCTGCTGGATAATCCGACAGGCTGCTAGAGTCCAATAGGCAAATGTCACAAGATTGACGCCAACCGGGGAAAACGCCTGAATGTAATCGGAGCCATGCTCTCAACGGGTGATTTGTTCTCAGTTGCGCTGTGGCAAACAACAGATTCACTTATAGTTACCGGCTTTCTTGGTCTGCTGATGAACTACGTGGGTAAACCTTTAACGGTCATTCTGGACAATGCGTCATTCCATAAAGCGAAAGCGGTTCAACCGATGTTAAAGGTGCTGGCTCAAAAGGGGCTGACTCTTTATTTCTTGCCACCTTACAGTCCAGAACTCAATCGAATTGAAAAAGTATTGGCACAAGGTGAAGTATGAATTGATGGAATTCAAGACGCGAAATGAAAAAAACCTTGAAGAAGATGTTCGAAAAATCTTAGCTGGTTTTGGTACTGATTACGTAATAACTTTTTGATGATCGCTTAATGGCATAGTGTCATGTCACTCCTCAATTGTCGGATAAAGGCGTAGCAGCTTGATCCTCGCCTTTTCGTTTGTAAAACGCCAATTTATCTTGGAATTTTTATTGTTTCGTTCCATCTCCCATGCTGCAACTTCCGACTTGACTTCTGTAATCGTCTCAATGCGACGGTTCAAGCACTGAGTCGTCAAAACTCTCAATTCTATCTCTGCCATATTCAGCCAGCTTCCGTGTTTTGGGGTATACACAAACTCGAACCTGTCCAATAACTCCTTTGCTTTATTTGGTTTAAATGTATGATATAATGAGCCTGACTCATGCGTATTGAGGTTGTCCAACACCAGCGTAATCCGTTCTGCATGCTGATACTGATTGGCTATCTCTTCAAGGAATTTTGCCCAGTCAGGTCTTTTTCTGTTTGTGGTTATTTGAACCATCCGTTTTCCAACCAACGGTTCATTGGCCATGAAAATATTACAGGTACCATTCCTGCTGTATTCATAATCATATCTGGCCAACTGCCCAGCTCTTGCCGGTATCAGTGTTCTTGTTTCAGCAATCAACTGCTTTGCTGATTCATCCATGCAGACAACCGGGTACAGTGGATCATAAGGTTGCTTTTAAACGTCCAGCACCATCTCCATATGTGCCACAAAATTCCCATCACTGAGCGGTGGAATTATCCATCCATCCTTTTTCCAAGGCTTAATGACGTTTTTTTTAAAACCCTTCGGACGGTCTCATAGGAAATATTGTCTACATAGTCCAGTTCGACTACCTTATCTGCTAATAATCTAAGGGTCCACCGTTTATGCCCTTCAGGTGCGGCTGAGCAGCTCAGGGCTACCAAATGAGCTTCAAAGTCCCCATCTGCTTTCCTGCAATACACTCGTGTTGAGGCTTTTCCTGTGAGGGCCACATCAAAACCCTCCTCTATAAATCGCTTTTTTACCCGGTCTATCGTTTTCATGCTGATATTCAGAACGCTAGCAATGGTTTCATTTATTGAGCGTTCAATCTGGTATTCGCCTTCATCACAAGCAAGCAAAATCAAGGCATTCAGCATCGTTTGAGCCGCGCGTTTTCCTTTGTTGCTGAGAGCTTCCAGTTCCTTTCGTTCTTCTTGAGTCAGGGTCACTTTGTACTTCTTCATAGTCAAATATGGTTGGGTGATTATGAAGAATAAGATAACACTTTTATGCGTCTTTATACGCATGACATGACACTAGTCAAGGGTCTTTAACAGCTTCGATAGTTACCGAACAAAGACATTATTTTATCGTAGCAATCTTAACCTTCCTACTGTATTGTGAAGTATTCTGCTTTCACTTCAACCCATTAAATTCAACAAAGGGCCCTTATACAATAATAATTCACGCTAAGAACCTTTTGCTGTTCCAGAGTCAGATGCGGCCTGCTTACTGAAGCTCGGATTTCGTCTCAGAAGTAAACAAATAATCATGAATAGACATAGTTTTTAAAAAGCGATAATTCATTAACGACAAATATTGGTTCATACGATCAAAATCTCTGCACTCTACCAAGATATATTTAAAACGATATTCTTTAAAGTCTACCCCCTTCAATACATCCAGTTCGGATCCTTCCACATCTAGCGACAAGAAATCAATTACTTTGGGTGCATGTGATTCATTGAGCAAATCATTCAACTTGCGAGCTATCGCACCGTACTCAAACAATATTTCACTCTCCTGTAAATGTCGCAGCCCAGATTTTGCGTGCGCTTCCGGGTCCAGAATATCACTATCTATACTAAGTGCAGTTGACATAAGATTGGAGTAAACCATTCGAACAAACTCTTCTTTGTAGTCAAATGCAACGCAGGCAGCACAATAAATAGTACTTTGCAATGATCTGTTTTTTCTGCATTTAATAAAATTATTTTGAGACGGTTCGATCAGCATACCATGCCATCCACGGTATTTTTCGAAGTATAAACTGTTTGACTGAGCCACACCATCATTGGCACCTATTTCTACAAAATATCCATCATCATAGTCAACATACTTTTCCAACTGTCGATCCAACTGATTAAGACTATTATACTTTCGCTGTTTAATCCGATTAACCAATCTTTTAATCATAATTAATCCCTATTCTTAATTTCAAAAGACCAACAAGATAATTATACAGAGCTCTTGGAATAATACTAATTAAAGATTTATATAAATATTTATCAAAAATATTAATTTTTTGTACCGAATTATTAGAAAGTAAGATTTTAGCTATCTCTTTTGATGGTTCATATCTATATCCATATTCAATATTAAAATAGTCCTTCATTATTTTTTTTATTTCAGGAGTCACTTTAAATATAATTTTTCCTTCTATATAATTTTTTATAGCTTGGGTAATATTTGAAACACTCACTTTTGCAGATGATGGCCAACCCAAATCCGAAAACCATGAAAGTTCAGAAAACCATTCATTATTTTTTTTTGAATATACATATAATGACGGTGTATTAGATAAATACGCATCAATTAGACTTGTTGATCCGTAATGAACAAACAAACCAACAAATTCAATAATGTCGTTTACCTGAATATCTTCATAAACATGCAATATATTTTTTATTTCTTGAAATTTACAGTAATCTTCCTTTTTTTCTATTGGATGTTTTTTTACAACAAATAATAAATCAGGATATTTTTCCGCAGTATGAATTATATTTTCAATCCACTCCGAACGATATTCCTTTAAAACCTCTACACTTTTAACCAACAAATCAATCATTGTGTCTGTGTGCAAATCGCCAGCATTTATTAGATCATTCCTAGAATAATTTGCCAAATGAAAACCTGTCACAAATAAAACAATATTGCTCTTATCATAAGCGCTAAATTTAAACTTGATTCTTTCTGGAAGAACTCTTTTGTTAGATGCAACATCGAAATACTTTTCAATTCTTGGATAACCAACAACCAACGCTCGATCTATTGAGGAAAGTTTTCTTTGCTTAACCAACTCACTGGCGACAGCTAATCTTACTTTATTACCCCAAAATATTTCTAAATCAACAAGATTCTTCCCATAAGTATCCGCTCCAGTTGCAAGTTTTAAATTATATTCAGACTCCACATCAATTACACCTTCTGTCCTAAAACATATTATTTTAGAGCCCAACAAAACCTTAAATAAATAAAACATTTCGGATAATCCAATACCAGTAAAAGGAAATGTTAAAATTACATCTGGCCTATAGCTAAATACAAATGAAACAAACCCAGTACGGTATCTTTCTATAATTTCTACAGACGTTTTTGGGGAAAATAATATTATTTCCTTTTTAATAGAATCCATAATTGAAAGCTCTCTGTTCGGCTTATTTATTACCAAAAGAATTTTTAATTCCATAAATAAATATTTATTTCAAATATATCAATATAGATTTTTTAATATTTTTGCCGGATTCCCCCCAACAACGACTCTTGGAGGGATTGATTTTGTAACTACACTACCAGCTCCCACTACGGCATTTTCTCCAATCACGACATTTGGAAGAATTATTACACCAGCTCCAATCCAACAACCACTTCTTAGAATAATTGAATTAGATGTATTAGACTCAGGATAGCCTTGGTCAAATATCGGCTTATTTACATCAGAAAACTTATGGTTGTTGGTATAAAAATGCACTCCGCATCCAATTAATACTTTATCTTCAATAATAATTCCACCACCACCCACTGTTGGGTCGGCAAATAAAAATGTTCCGGGCCGTATTACCACATGATTTCCAATTTCAATTTTAGAACATGCCTCAGCATATGCCCCCGGTCTAAATTCAGCACTATCTCCAAAACTTTTAAATTTATTTTTACAAAGTTTTTTCATTGAACTTTTAAAATATAAGCGCCAATGCGTTAGCAATATATCAGGTCCAATGCGGTCTGCATAACTCCAATATCTAATTCTTTTGAGTAGTTCTGTAATAGTTACCATACTCCCCAACCCCCATCAACCGCAATATTTTGCCCGGCCACATACTTTGACATATCACTCGCCAAATATGCAACAACGCCACGAAAATCATCTTCGGTTGCCATACGACCCAGCGGTGTTTTTGCTTTATACCGCTGAACAAATGCTTCAGGCTGGTTTCTGAATACCCCGCTAGGCGATATCGCATTTACGCGAACACTGGGGGCAATGGTAGTTGCCAACCATCGGGTGAATTGAATGAGACCGCCTTTTGACACGCCATAGGCTGCCGGGTTGCTCATGCTGGTACCTTCATACAGGCTCCAGTCTGGGCCGTATACACCATAGATTGATGCGATGTTGATGATACTGGCACCCTCAGCAGCCTTGAGCAAAGACATCAGACCTTGGCAAAGGTCAAATATGGCTGTAAGGTTGACTTCCAATGCGCGACGCCAGGTTTCGACGGTTTGTTCTTCAAACGGAACTGCCCATCCTTGCAAGTCAGAGGTGCCAACAAATGCTGCGTTATTGATGAGGATGTTGAGACCTTTGCCTTCACTTTTTAGCAAGGCTATTAATTCTTTGCGCTGCTCTTGAAGTTCAAGATCACAAAAATAGTGCTCAACGTTAACACCCCATCTTTCAGTCAGGGTTGTACAAAGTGTTTCAAAATCTGATTTTGGTCTATCAACCAACACTAAATCAGCGCCCAGTTCGGCCAAGGTATCTGCCATCATCTTACCAAGACATCCTGTTGCACCGGTAATCAATGCACGGCGACCTCGAAGGTTCATGAGTTCTTTTATGGTACTCACTGTTTCTGTTCTCTTATTTTTAAAAGGCATTCGGCAATCTGAAAGTCAAGCAAAGTATCAATATCGATCGCACGTTCTGCGGGCACCTGTACCGCCTTGACCCTGCCGTCAAACATAGCATTATGAGTCATTATAAATTTAGGGCTCGCTACATAGCAGACTGTAGCCATGTCGTAAACCACTGGTGCTTCCTGTCGATGGGCAATGGCTGATTGCGGCGGGTTAACCAGCCCAACGGTACCATCTGTGTTAGTTTTTACCATATTGAAGTATGGGCTTCGGTGGGCTTCGGTAACGGTGATGACCATATCAGCATCGCCTTTTTCGTATTCATTAAGGCAGTTTTCGATGTCCAGCACCATCCGCAAGGGCGCTGTGGTTGGTACAGTGACCATTATTTCAGGCAATACACCTGTTGTTTCAAGCAAATAATTAAGGGCATGACGCCAAGCGAGCCACTCAGGGCTATTGTCATGCGCCAGTTCTGCTGGCCGAATAAAGGGTACTTCGGCGCCATACTCACGCGCTACTGCTGCAATTTCTTCAGAATCAGTGGAAACAAGAACCCTTTTAATCCGATTGACAGTAAGTGCATGCTCAATGGACCACGCAATTAATGGTTTTCCACCTAAGGGACGGATATTTTTGCCGGGCAAACCTTTGGAACCACCACGGGCGAAGATAAATGCGATTGCTTTCATGAAATAATATGATCAGTTGCGGCCATTGCTGCTACAGTTACCAGCCTACCAGAAGCTGCTGAGATCCGTGCCGCTTCAATAATTTCCAAAATCTTTAGACCATCCTCACCCGTAACCAATGGCGTATTATGTTCGTTAATACAATCTATAAAATTTTGCCATTCTGCCTGATAGCTGTAATCACGCTGGTGTGGGTAATGAAATAGTTCACGCCACTCTTTTCCACCCGCTTCATACAGTTCCACCACACCCGTTAAACCATTCCAACGAAGAGTACCATTTTCACCAATGGCTGTGCAACTTCGCGTCGTATCGTGACGGATAAAGTCAAGGTTGACTGCACCAATAAGCTGAAAGTTATCATCTGCGGACACAAAACCAAGAATCAGGTGTGCGGTATCTTCAACGTCAATTTCAAGGGTGCTTTGGTGGCTTAGTGTGGCATTTACCCATTCAACTTCGCCAAAAATCCAACGCAAATAATCAAGTTCATGACTGAGTTCAAGCAGTGCTCCTCCGCCAAGTTCACGTCGTGCAGATACCCTTTGTCTGTAATCAGTATCCGGACGCCAGGATGGCAAATATTGGCCAATTTCGCAACGAACGGATAAAACCCTTCCGATTACATTATCGAGAAGGAAATTGCTGAAGCGCTGAAGTGATGGTAGAAATCTGAGATTATACCCGATCTGCAAAACTGTTCTTTTCTTGTGACAGGTTTCTATCAATTGAGTAACCCCACCAATTGATGATGATAGTGGTTTTTCAATGAGCAGATGTACTCCCTTCACTGCTAATTGCTGGGCCACAGTAACGTGAAATGGCGCAGGGTTGGCAATAACCGCAATCTGAGGTAAAAAAGCAATCGCCTCGTCAATAATTGAAAAACATCCATCGGCATATTCAGGAATTGAGAGGCAAACTTGATGGCGCAAAACCCTTATATCTGCTTCAGGAAATAGATTTCTCGCTATCGTCAAGTGTCGAGTACCGATACTACCGAGGCCCACGATGAGGATGCGGTTAATCAAGACAGAATCTTCTAAGAATCTTCAACCCTACCTCACCACTTTTTTCTGGATGAAACTGACAGCCTACTATATTATTCCGACCAATCACTGCCGGTATTTGATGCCCCCCATAAATACAGTCAGCAATCCGATCTTCAGATGCAAAGGGAACCGCCATGAATGAGTGAACAAAATACGCAGCCTCCCCGGGACGATTTTCTTGTAATAATGTTCCATTCCAATCATTCAGTACGATAGATGGGTATAATGCAGACCACCCAATATGCGGAATTTTTTGAAGTTCGCCAGAGATGGTTTCTACAGGCACTGGAATCACTCTACCCGGAATCAAACCTAAACCTGGAGTAATACCAAATTCTTCACTCTCCATCATAAGCAGTTGCATACCAAGACAAATCCCAAGCAAAGGCGTTTGGCGATATGCAATTTCACGCAAAACAGTAACCAATCCAAGCATCTCAAGAGCATTCATCGCATTGCCAAAAGCACCTACTCCAGGAAGCACTACTTTATTTGACGCCAGAATTTCGTTTGAGTCGGCTGTTATAGTAACCTTTGCTCCACAGTGCTCAAGACCGCGCTGCACACTGAGAAGATTACCAACACCATAATCAATAACAGTAACATTAGTACCCCTCATAGTACCTCACTCCCATACCAGTTTCTTTAGCCACATTTCTTATTTCACCAATACCAGCACGATTATAATGAAGTATATCAGCCATAGCAACCGCGTCCGCACCACCAACGCTCACAACACCTACTAAATCTTCTGGTTTTCCCATACCTCCGGAGGCAATTACAGGAATAGAAACTTCTGCAGTTACAGCCTTAACCAATGCGGTATCAAAACCTTTCCTTGTTCCTTCACGATCAACCGATGTCAGTAAAACTTCACCAGCCCCCATAGCTACACCTTTTTTCACCCATGCAATGACATCCAATCCAGTGCGTTCACGCCCATTATCTGTATAAACCTCCCATCGATCCTTGCCGACCTCCTTAGCTTCTATTGATAGTACCATACATTGACTGCCAAAACGGCGAGATATTTCATTGATAAGCTTAGGGTTCGCAACAGCAGCAGTATTGACTGCCACCTTATCAGCTCCAGAACGTAAAATCTGGGTAGCATCTTCAACAGATCGAATACCGCCACCAACAGTCATTGGTACAAAAATATCTTTAGCCGCTGATCTGATAATATCGCCCAAATGGTTACGATCATAAAGGCTTGCAACACAATCCATATAAATCAGTTCATCCACTCCCTGCTGATAATAGCGCAATGCGTATTCATTAGGCGAACCAATCACACGCAATCCTTCAAGATGAATCCCCTTGATCAAATTTGGGCCTTTGATATCAAGTCGGGCAATTAAACGAATATTTCTCAAGGCCAGTAATTATTGATTATCAAGCAAGTCTGCATTTCTTAACTTCCACTTTCCATTTTCGTTGACCCACAAATGAGGCGAACGAAAATGATCTGTAAGCAAGCGAAAGTACTCACGATCCATCATATTTTGTTCAAACATTTGGCTTGCTACAGGAAATTCTTTTTCAGGCAAACATAAATACTTAAAGAGTTCATCCGCAAACTGTTCAGGGAACTCATGGTCAAAACGCTTGACTAATGCGACACCTTCTTCTCGATTGATATCTCCAGAACGAATTTCTTGAGCAGCATCGTAACTAGCACGACCAATCCCAAACTTGGTTCCCGTGGTATAGTAGTGAAGATCATCAATACGATCATCTATGCTGTTATACTTTGAATAGGTACCAGGTGTCCGTTCTGGTGACGCTTGAAAACCACCATGTTCGACTGCATAATAATAACATGCCTGTGGGTGCCATTTCAAGTAATAACCTAAGTAATGGACTTCTATTTTTTGTTCAGCAATTCTGTTAGGATCGGCAGGTAAATAGGGTTGTAAATCATTTTGATCAACTCCAAACTGAGACTTCAGATCCGCTACAGAAACACCTCCAAGATAAATCCTAGATTGATCCGCAGAGGTAAAGTATGACCAATCCCTTTTAGCTGTATCGGTATCACCAATCGGGTTCCCATATTCCGCCTCATTTTCGCCATAAAACACCAATGGAATATTAAATAATAACGCCATTTTTGGGGCTAATGATTTCTGGCCGAACATGAATGCCTGAAATGGATGAAAAAGCAATTCCGTCGAAAGTCTTGTCAAGATACGATGCACTCGACCATTTGGTGTCATCAAATAATTATCGTGCCCTGCATGGATCCATGATTGGAAATTTTTCCAGCCCCAATCGGTATAAACATGAGGAGCCCATGTTACTGTGAGCGGATGCATTCCATACTTTGTTTTTAAAATATGAGACGCATAAAAACTGTCCTTTCCTCCTGAACCAGGAGTAATACAATCGTAGGAACCATCACTTTTACGGTGCACATCACAAAGCTCACGCAACTGTTTTTCACGATCAATCCAATCAATACTATGACGCTTGCGCTCTGTAAAGTTACAGGCATCACAAACACCATTTTCATCGAAGTTGATTGTCGCTTTTTTGGTTTCTCTAGTATGCTTATACTCTACCGCTGAATTTGGTCTTTGGTTTGATATTACACACTTTTTGCAATAAATAACCTCTTGAGGTAGTCCATAAAACGCATCTGGTTTAGCATTTTTTTTATTGAATGGAGCTAAATCAATAGGTTGAGGATATTTTATTTTATCCATTGTATTATTTTACGGTTTGATTTTATTATCCATGTTAGCGCGGGTCAAATCCTCTTGCCTGCCCACATCCAGCCATGGTTCATGTATTGGATAGGCGGCAGTCCTCTTCTCTTTTGCCTGCAGGCGTTCAAACAACGCCGGCATATCGCAACGAACGTTTTTTTCAAGAAAACAAAGAGCTTCTGGTTCAAGCACGTACACTCCAGCATTGATATGGCTTCGATGCACAGGCTTCTCTTCAAACCCTATAATATCAATTCCATCGGTCTGTACTACACCAAATGGGTGTTGCCATTCATGCACCCGCACAGCCATGGTGGCAGCAGCATTATGACGAGTGTGGAAATCGAGTAGCTCACCATAGTGAATGTCTGTCATAACATCGCCATTGGTTACGGCAAAGGGCAGCGTTGGCCACGGATTCAGCAACCCTAAGGCACCTGCTGTGCCCAAGGGGGATTTCTCTTTTAGGTAATCGATCCGCACTTGTAAGCAAGTCCCATCTCCAAAGTAATTTTCAATGACATGGCCAAGATAGTTTATTGCCAACACAAAGTGGCTGAACCCCTCCTGCTTTGCACGCTCAATGATGTGTTCAAGCATGGGCTTGCCGGAAACCGACAACATCGGCTTCGGGCAGTTTTCTGTATGCGGACGAAGCCGGGTACCCATACCGCCAGCCATGATAACCATCAGGTTAGGTCGCAGGATTGGTTTCGCGATTTCATCCCAAAGATACAAGCCTACAATATGGTGTTGGTCATCAACAACAGGCACCTGCTGGATTTTGTTAACAACCATTAACTTCCGAACAGCTTCACGCCCTAATTCCTCCGTGACAACCAGCGGATTATGGTGGATAATACTTTCGATTGGGCTTATGAGATTCAACCCCCGAAGCAATCCACGCCGAATATCTCCGTCTGAAATGGTGCCTTGCAACTCACCCGCTTCATTAACCACTAACACAATCTTAATCGAAACCTTTGTAAGATTGGTTATTACCTCCTCAAGAGAAGCGGACATTGGAAGGATGGCCTGACGCCAGATTTCTTCAGTAATGGTCACTCTCTCTTTCGTATATCATTCATTACAAAGGTCATAAAAAATCTTTTTTATCATTCCGCACAGTGCATGGTTTTTTAATATTTCAACAACTTTTTCACTTGCACCGCCATCTCCATAGGGGTTTGCAAGCTTGCTCAAGATTAGTTGAAAATCGGTAGAATAAAGTTTGTTAATGGCGCCTGCAATGCTCTTACGAGTCGGTTCACAGTTGATCACACTTTCCGCTTGAAGCCGACCCCTTTGGCGATCACCAATGTTAACAGTGCCTTTGCAGAAACTGGGCACTTCGGCCAAACCGCTGGAAGAGTTACCCACAACACCATCGACATTTGAAACGCATGACAAATAGCGGAGTTGCCCAAGGGATGTGTACGCTCGTGCGTTAGTGTGCTGTGCTACAAATTCTTCCACCATTCTGATCATCACACGCCCACCGTTGTCGGCATTCGGCATGGTAAATATTAGCTGTGTATCCTCAAATTCTGCCAATGCCGCAAGCAGTTCTGCCATTTGCTCTGCTGCAGTTGCGGTCTCAAGAGTAACCGGATGAAAAGTGATGAGCAGATTTTTAGGCCCAAGCCTCAAGTCAATTGAAGCTTCCAACTCCTCGCGATCGAGAAGCTTCAGACGCTTAATGTTGTCAATACCAAGCCCACCTACCAGAAAAACATGATCCGGTTGCTCTCCCAGTTGGATCACGCGCTGCCGGTATTCTTCAGCAGCAACAAAATGGAGGTGCGACATTTTGGTTATGGAATGCCGGATAGCATCATCAAAAGCGCCTTCGGTCAGTTCACCTCCATGCAAGTGGGCAACTGGAATACGAGCAACCAACGCCGCCGAGACTGCCGAGAAAATTTCAAACCGGTCACCGAGCACTACAATCAAATCTGGCTTCAATTCATTCAAGACATCAGCAAAACCGATCAACCCGAGACCCATGGACTTTGCTATGCCAACAGCAGTATCGGAGCTGGTGAGCATTTCAACCTTGCGATCTATCTGGAATCCATCCTGCTCAATGTTGCGATAGGTCAAACCAAATTCAGGCGACAGGTGCATACCGGTGGCAATGATTTGCAGCGTCAGCTCAGGGTCATCCTTGATGCCCTGCATGACCCAACGCAACAAGCCATATTCAGCACGGGTGCCAGTGATAACGCAAATCTTGCGAGTCATAACGTGATCAATTCATCTGCAAGAAAATCTCTCTGCGCAACACGCCCCATTACTTCATCCCATCGCATTGGCGAGATCCCTGTACCGGGACGCTTCGTGGTGATATTCTGTGCACTGAAGAGTTCACCTGCTTTAATCGCATGACTAGCGACCAGTGATTTACGAGCAACGGGCTTGTTCTTTGCTTCGCCTGGAGTGAGGCTTTTGATTCCATCACCGAGAGCAACTTCAATATTACGAATGGCTGACACCATGGCCTTGAGTTCTGCAGGTTGAAGACTTGCCTTATGGTCGGGGCCTGGCAAATTGCGATCGAGGGTGAAATGCTTTTCGATAACCGTTGCGCCCAAGGCAACTGCGGCAATGGCCACTTCGATGCCTTGCGTATGGTCTGAATAACCCACCGCCACGCCAAACGCACTATGCATGCTCTGCATGGCTCGAAGATTCACTTCTGACATGGGTGTAGGGTATTCTGTGGTACAGTGCAATACGGTCAGATTGGATCGTGCTGTACCTGCTTGTTCAAGTACTTCGATTGCTGCTTCTATATCGCCCAATATTGCCATTCCGGTGGAGAGAATGACAGGCTTACCAAGTTGGCCAATATGGCGCAAGTAAGGGAGATTGGTAATCTCTCCAGATGGAATCTTGAATAGATTATGACCGAGACTTACCAGTAGATCGACACTCTCAATATCGAAGCCTGTGGAGAAAAACCCAATATTTCGCGATGCACAATGTGCTATGAGTTCTTTGTGCATTGCAGGTGTGAGTTCCAGTCGACGTAGCATCTCATGATGCGATTCACTGCAATTCGTACTCTTTATCTGGTAGTCAGCCTTGTTGGCTGCATGCGTAACAAGACGATCAGCAATGAATGTCTGGAATTTAACATAATCCGCTCCAGCTTCGGCGGCAACATCAATCAACTTCTTGGCTAACTCCATGTCACCATTATGATTGACCCCGGCTTCAGCGATAATGAGCGTCCGTTGTCTCATGAGGTACTCTTGCCAGTATATCGTGAATGATCAAGTTGATTATGGCGCAGAGAAAGGCCCATCCCAATTACACAATCCTTTCCAATTATTACCCCCTCTTTGATAACAGTACCACTACCGACAAAGCTGCCAGCCCCAATCGTTACACCACCATTCAGGATAGCCCCTGTTGAAATATGGCAGTGGTCTTCCACCGTAGTATCATGTTCAAGGAGTGATCGATTGTTGATAATGCAATTATCTCCAACCCTGACTCCAGCAGTAACAATTGCACCATGCATAATAATTGTTCCCGCACCAAGAGTGGCATGACGGGAAACATAAGCAGTTGGCGCAACAATTACAGGAAGTTGAAATCCAAGCTTGATGGCTTGCTGATAGAGACGTATGCGGCTACCGGGCGACAGAATTTGACCTAAAGAAATCAGGGCATGGCCGTACTCCTTTGCCAGTTGAGGCAAGTCGTCATCGGTGGCTATCACCTCATAACCGAGGTGCTTGTCGTGCACTTCATGCGGCATACCAACCAATCCGGCAATGTGGTATTGGCCTTGTTGCTCTATGACATCAATGCAGGAATGTGCATGACCGCCAGCGCCAATAAGTATGATATCCGGCTTGCTCATGAAACGACTTGAAGCAGACTTGAACTGCTTGGAATATTAATCAAACGCTGCACAAGCGACTGAGCGCCTGCCAAATCCATACGCGGGCACTCCTGGAATGGCGCCAGCTCATGCATCAAAATCCATGCTGGGCGTGTCATAATACCGGAATCATTTGTGACTTTCAGGAGAGCATCCCGTTGATTTGCTTGCTCATGTTCCAACACAAGAGTTTGCAGCCAGTTGTTGCTTTGGCATTGTGCCGGTTCCACCATCAACCTGATACCCGAAACCGTTGCAAATGCCGCTTGGTAACGCTGAAACAGCTCCCTTTTTGCAGCAAGCATTGTTGGTAATTGCTCCAACTGTGCACAGCCAAGAGCTGCGTTGATGTTGGGCATACGGTAGTTATACCCGATTTCATCATGACGGTACTCCCAAGCATGAGGCAATTTAGCGGTTGTAGTCACATGCTTGGCATGGCGTGCAAGCTCTTCATCATCAGTCAGGATTGCGCCGCCGCCACCGGTAGTTATGGTTTTGTTGCCGTTGAAACTTAATGTACCCATCAATCCGAAAGTGCCCGTATGCCTGCCTTGGTAGTAACTGCCCAAAGACTCAGCCGCATCTTCAACAAGTGCAAGATTAAAATCGTGTGCTACGGCCATTACTCCATCCAAATCGACAGGATGACCAAAGGTGTGCATAGGCACGAAAGCCCGAATAACCCGACCGGTAGTGCGGTTAATACACTGCCCAGCACGTTGCTCTGTATGCTGTTCAAGATAATCACGAAGCTTTACAGCATCCACACCCAGAGTACGCTCTTCGCTGTCAACAAAATGCGGTGTGGCACCGCAATAGGTTACAGCATTGGCAGTAGCAATAAAGGTAAGGGCCGGTATCAACACTTCATCTTCAGCTTTAACCCCTGCAAGCTTTAAAGCAATGTGCAGTGCTGCTGTGCCATTCACCACAGCAACCACATATCTGGCACCAGTATAGGCTACAAGATCAGCTTCGAAGCGGTCAACAAACTTGCCTACGGATGAGACAAAGGTTGAATCGAGACACTCTTTGAGATAGAGCCACTCGTTGCCGGAAAAGCTTGGTTCATGCAGAACTGCGGCTTTCTGGCCAATAACAGAGCGAAGAGCAGCGACGACCTGATCTGCCAGTAGGGATGGTGAGTTTAAATCTTTCACAGGTTGTATATATCTGACTTGTAACTGGCAAGGTTCGTAGGGTTCAAGAACCACTCCGCGGTTTCAGCAAGACCGCGCTTGAACCCCTCGCGCCCACCATAGCTTGGCTCCCAACCAAAAAGTTGACTGGCTTTTGAGTTATCAGCCCATAAACGCTCAACCTCAGAATTCGCTGGACGCAAACGATCTTCATCCGTAATAATTTCAATCTTGGTATTCATCACTTCTGCAATTAACTGTACTGTATCACCAATGGATATCTCAAAGTTACTTCCAAAATTGACGACCTCACCCAATCCTTGATTAGATTTCATCGCCGCAATAAATCCGGCAACCGTATCCTGCACATAATTAAAATCGCGCGTAGGCCTTACTGCGCCAAGTTTTATCTGACGATTACCATTTGCAATCTGAGTAATGATAGTAGGAATCACTGCACGCGCTGACTGACGTGGACCATACGTATTGAACGGTCTCGCAATAATCACTGGCAACCCAAAAGAGGCAAAAAAGGAATAAGCCAACTGATCGGCTGCTATTTTGGTAGCTGAGTAAGGAGACTGGCCTTGCAATGGATGTTCTTCTGTAATCGGCACAAAACGCGCAGTACCATAAACTTCGCTCGTGGAAGTATGTACGATTTTCTTAACACCAAGTTCCCGAGCAGCCTGCAAGACATTGAGAGTTCCCTTGATGTTGGTATCAACATAGGTGTAGGGTGAGTGGTAAGAGTAGGGTATAGCTATGAGTGCTGCCAGATGCAGTACAACATCGCAACCTTTCATGGCCTCCTTCACCCCATGCGGATCACGAATATCGCCAGCAAACACCTCAAATTTCCCTTTTATATCTGTAGCGCATTGATCAAGCCAACCCCATGAGTTGAAGGAGTTGTAGAAAACGAAAGCCCGGACATTGTAGCCTTGACGAACAAGAGCTTCGGTCAGATGTGATCCAATAAAGCCATCTGCACCGGTGATGAGAACTGATTGCATAGAGTACAGGAGTTGTTGAAGAGGGCGGGACGACCCAGCCCTTACGTTGTGAGTGACAGGGGGCGGGATGAACCCGACCTTACAGGGGATATGATCTCTTGGTAGGTGCCGGTTTGTTTGATTCCGCCATCAGCCAGTTCTACGATTTTGGTGCAGTTTTTCAGGGTTGTGAGGCGGTGGGCGATTATCAGGACGGTGAGATCATCGCCGAGACTTTCGATGGCTTGCATGACGGCTTGTTCGGTTTCGTTATCGAGGGCGCTGGTGGCTTCGTCAAAAATGATGACGTCGGCCTGCTTATATAGTGCACGGGCGATGCCGATGCGCTGTCGCTGGCCGCCGGAGAGGCGGATCCCCCGCTCACCGACATAGGTCTGGTACTTTTTAGGCCAGCTTTCGATGATATCGGCAATCTGAGCCTTTTGAGCTGCCTGCTTGACCCGGCTCTGATCGATCTTCCCTTTTGGCACACCGAAGGCAATGTTCTCTTCTATGGTACTGTCAGCAAGATAGATCGCTTGAGGGACGTGTGCGATATGGGCCTGCCAGGCACGATTGTTACCCGTTACAATGGGCTGGCTATCAATTTCCAATGTTCCATCAGTCGGCGCAAGAAGTCCCATGACGATATCAAGCAGTGTACTCTTGCCACTGCCAGTAATACCGATAAAGCCAATACGACTGCCCTTAGGAATAGTCAGATCAAGATTTTGCAGCACCCAAGGGGTTTGTTCTGTATAGCGAAACGAGAGATTGTGCAGGCCGATGTGCATATTGAACGGCAAAGGTTTGGCGACCGGCTGATCCACATAATCCGGCAACGGCTGATCAAGCAGATCAAGTGTATCCCGCAACGAGATTTGCCCGCCCTGTATGCTTGACCATGAACCATAAGCCCCTTGCAATACTGGCAGCATGCGCTGTGCACCGAGTGCCAAGGCACCGAGAACAGGAATTGCTTTGGCTATACCATCAGGCTGCATAGCAAGCACATAGGCCAAAACCGCTATAAGCATCATGCCAAGTGCTTCAATGCCAAAACGTGGACTCGTTCCAATAAAAGCGTTGTTTCCCTGTGCTTTCCGCAATGGCTGGTCAGCATTGCGATAGATTTGACAGTAAGCTGCCTGACTACCATCGATGAGGACATCACGTATACCACCCAAGCCCTCCTGCAAAGACTTGATCACCTGAGTAGACTCCTTCGCCACGCATTTGCTGTTGATCAACTGCTGCTTGCGTGTAAGCCTGATGATTACAGCGTAAATGAGACCAAAACCACTAAAGGCAGACAACGCAATAACGGGATCAACCACCAAGAGAGCAATGAGAATAGTAACAAGCATGATACTCGAACTGATGAGCGTCAATGATGGTACAATAGTCGTATAGATGACTCCGTTGGCTTTACCAGAGATACCACTGATCACCTCGCTGCTGTTGCGTGCCACATGAACAGAGTATGGTTGATAGAGGGTGCGGCGGTAGATGCTGATGCTGAGGTCGGCCCCTGTTGCAAAGGAGAGGCGAGTGCTTGCCCAGAGGAGCAGAAGACGCATGGCTCCGGAGATAAGCGCTGCTATACCGAAGGTGATGGTGAGCGGAAAGAGGAGCTGGCTTGCACTCGTCATTCCAATCGCCCGGATGAATGGCTGGGCTGCCGGGAGCTGGAAGATTCTTTCCGGGGCGGTGAGGACGGCAAGAAATGGAAGCACAGCGCCTATGCTGAGTATTTCGGCGAAGGATGCGCAGACCATCAGGATGAGTAAAAGTCCGAATTGGCCTCGGCGACGCGGGGTGATGTGGTGCCAGAGGCGCTTTAACAGTTCAGGAATGGAAGAAGTTTTGTCCGAAGATTTCACGTATTACAAATAATTATTGTAGAAAAAAAATTATCCACGAATTGTGATAAAGTGAAGAGTTTGCCCACGGGTTAACACGGATTGGTGCATAACTTGTTCAACTCGTACCCGCTGACAAGTCCTCTGCTGCCGGATATGACGACGTGCAAAATTCTATAATGCGGGTGTAGCACTTATAGAGATCTGGTGCCGCCTGGGTCAGGGCAAGAAAAAATTCGGATAGTCGTTGTTCATTTTCTTCATACTCATGATTGACTGCGTTTCGCAATTCCCGAATCATTTTCCATTGTTCAACCGAATCCAGAATACCGAGCTTTTCCATATATAACAGTACAAAGCTGAATGGTTCTGTGCTCTGCTCTTCCTCACGAGCTATGGCACGCATTACTTTGCCCAAATGCTCCTGAAACTCACTGAATCGTACCCGAAATGCGGCAAGTGTTTCATGATTTTCCGGTGTCAGTTGATGCCAATCGCTTATTGGTATGAGCCGCAGAACCTGCTCATGTGAGTAGTCGAGGTAGTTGCGCATTCGGCGCAAGTGTTCAATTTTCTTCCAGATCAACTGTACGTTTGCGCTCATAACTTCTGCCCTTGACTTTTGGCAATATTGCCGATGAGTGAGCTATCTGCCTGCTCTCGTACAATAAGGTCTACAGGCATGTCGATGTTCTCTTCGAGTTTTATTTTGCAACGAATTTCATCCAGCAAGTTGTGTGGTGGCGCTTCGACATAGAGGTCAACATCTCCGCCTTTTTTATGATCGTCAATACGTGAGCCAAAGAGCCAAATATCTGCGCTTTCACCAAAGTATTGGTGTATCTGCTTGGAGATCATTTGTGATTGATATGAGCTCAGGCGCATGAAAAGATCGTGTTACGTGCTTAAAGAGGGGCGGGGGAACCCCGCCCTTACAGAGGGACGGGGAGACCCCGCCCTTACTGGGCTGGTATGTGGTGGTTTTTGCCGTTTTTGCTTTGCTTTTCCATGGAGAGCAGGTCTGAGGTGGTGATCCCTGGGCTGTATTCGGGGACTATCTTTTTCAGGATCTTTTTGATGCTCTTGATGTCATTGCTGTGTATGGCTGTGGTCAGTTGCTCAAGTTCTTCCTGCAGTTCACTCCAGGGTATGAAGTGCTCCTTGGCTTTGAAAATGCGGGGGTTGGCTGAAGGGCTTGAATGGTTGCCGATCAGCAACTCTTCGTAGAGTTTTTCGCCTGGGCGAAGGCCGGTTACCCGTATTTCAATGTCACCTTCAGGGTTTTCATGGTCGCGAATGGTGAGGCCGGAGAGTTCTACCATCTTTCGGGCAAGGTCGATGATTTTGACCGGGTCGCCCATTTCGAGGAGATGAAGATCGCCTGGTGAGGCCATGGCGCCTGCCTGAATGACAAGCTGTGCCGCTTCGGGGATGGTCATGAAGTAGCGGGTAATCTCCTTGTGGGTGATGGTGAGGGGGCCACCGCTGTTGATCTGACTGCGGAAAAGAGGGACAACGGAACCGCTTGAGCCGAGGACATTGCCGAAGCGCACCATGGAGAAGCAGGTTGTATGGCCGGGCTCCTCGGCAAGTGCCTGCAGGATCATTTCGCAGAGCCGTTTGCTTGCGCCCATCACGTTGGTTGGGCGCACTGCCTTGTCGGTACTGACGAGGACGACGCTTGTTACTCCCTGCTGCAGGGCAGCTTCTGCCACCGTATGGGTTCCGAAAACGTTGTTGCGTATCCCTTCTGCGGGGTTGTGCTCGACCATCGGCACATGCTTGTAGGCTGCGGCATGGTAGATCACTTCAGGTTGAAAAACGCGGAATATTTCTGTTATACGGATTGCATTGGTCACGTCGCAGAGCAGCGGCACTATCCGCGTTGCGGATGAGAGGCGTGCGTGGCGCTGGGTAAGGTCGCTGTGAATGGTGTAGAGGTTGTGTTCGGCGTTGTCGAGCAGCAGCAGTGTTGATGGCTGGGCCTGAAGGAGTTGGCGGCAGAGTTCGCTGCCGATTGAGCCTCCGGCGCCGGTGACCATTACAACCCGGCCGGTAATTACCTGTTTGACGAGGGCGTGATCGAGCGGCGCCGGATCACGACCAAGGAGATCTTCGATGTCTACGGTCTTGATGTCGGAGATGGTGACCTTTCCTTCGGCAAGCTCTTCAACTCCCGGCAGCATCTGGATACGCACCGGGTATTTTCGGTATTGCTCAACAATTTCGTTGCGCCGGGTACGAGTTGCCGATGGCATTGCGAGAAGGATGTTGTTGATTCCCTCGCTTTGGATCAGCTCTTCGGCCTCCGCAGGGCTGAAGACCTTCATCCGGTTGATGGTTCGCCCCTGCAAATCCGGATTGTCGTCAATAAAACCGGCAAGGGTAAATTTATTGCTTCTGTTGATGCTATTGACAATCTCCACCCCTGCGGAACCTGCTCCGTAGATCAGGAGCTTGTTGGGCGCTTCACACCTTTTTTCAGGCGTCGTGGTTACTGTTGTACTCAGATAGCGCACCATTGCACGGCTTCCCCCGGTCATCAGCAGGAGCAGCAGCGGCTGAAGGATTCCGACGACAATGGAGATCTTCGGAAGAGGCAGGAGCAGCAAAAGGCATACAAATGCGGCGCCGTAGAAAAAAACGCTTTTGAAAACGGTGATAAATCCTTCAAAGCTGTTATAACGCTGGATGGTGCCGTAGATGCCTGAAAGAGCAAAGATCGGGAGCATCAGAGCTGGCGCAAGCAGATAGAGCAGCCACTCCAGCCCCTCCGGCTGATGCAGGAGTTGACGGGTGAATGAGAATGCCATCCAGACCGTTAGCAGCGCTGCGAAGATGTCGAATGCGACAACAACCAGCAGCTTGACATAGCGGGAAGAGGCAAGAGCCCTCCTGCCCATGGCGAAAACCCGGCGTTTCAAGACTGTGATTTAAGCCTCTTCTTCATATTGGCCATAGCCGTACTTGCCATAGCCGTACTTGCCATAGCCGTACTTGCCATAGCCGTACTTGCCATAGCCGTACTTGCCATAGCCGTACCCATAGCGCTGGGAATCACGAGATTCGATCATGGCAACGCCAAGAATAAGTGGCCTGAGAAAATGGTCGACTGCAAAATTCCTGATCGGATCTTTATTGGTAAAATGCATTCGGGCAGCAAGAAGAACACCGTCAACCGAATGGGCAAGCTGTGCAGCATCACTCAGGAAGAGCGGAGGCGAATCGAAGACTACCTTGTCGAACTTTCCGTCAAGCTCTTTAAGGAGGCGTATCATTTTTTGAGACCCAAGAATTTCATTGGGGTTTGGAACTTTTTTACCTGCACTGAGTACAAACAGGTTCTCGATATGCGTCGGCTGAAAAAAGCTCTCATCAATGTTCGCCTGCTGACTGTAGAGAAAATCGGTCAAACCCGGTTCTCTCTTAACGTTTAATTTTTTATGCTGTGACGCGCGTCGTAAATCACAGTCAATGATAAGCGTCTTTTTGCCGCTGATAGCATATGCCATTCCAAGATTGGCACAAACGGTCGACTTCCCTTCAGTCATGGCTGTTCCCGAAACAAGGATAAATTTGAGCGAGCTGTCTATACGGGAGAAATCGACGCGACTGTAATCGAGAGCGGTTCGAAGCGTCCGGAAACTTTCCGCAAAAGCTGAACTTAGACTGTCGGTTATCATCGGCATGGGAAGAGCCCCTTTTACGCTTGCTTCAGAGAGCACTTTTTCACGAAAAGCCTGGCTTTTGCTGTAAAGGAATCTCTTTATGAATGATTCTTTGTTATCAAGAAAAGGGGTTTGTCCCTTCTGACCCACCAAAGGAATAACGGAGAGCACCGTCAGGCCAAGATCACGGAAAAAAAGATCATCCTTAACCGTATTATCAGCCATCTCTGCACCGAAGGTATAGAGGACGGCGAGCAGTCCGCCAAGAATAAATCCCGCAAGAAGATCTCTTGACAGCACGGGCTTTTCCGGAGAAAATGGCTTGAATGCCGACCCGATAATGGAGACGCCGCCAACTTCGGAACCGAGCATGATACGGGTTTCATCGAGCTTCTCTTTCAGATAGAGATAGGTTTTGCCGACAACCTCCTTGTCTCTCTGCAGTTTGATAAATTCCTGCTGTTTTATTGGCAGCATCGAGAGCTGGCTCTCGTAATATTGCTTCAGGAGGCTGAACTCACTGGCGCTGAAGTTGAGGTCATTGAGTTTCCGCTCGATCTGGAGTTTTTCGGAAACCATGTCGAAACTGAATTTCTGGGCCTTGCCAGCATACCCGATTTCACCGGCAATCTTGCTGCGGCTGAGCTGCTCATAGCGTGTTTTTACCACATCAAGCTGTTGCCGTTTTATCTTGACCTCAGGATTATCAATCCCCTTTTCCCGAACCATTTTAATATAGTCACTCTCAAGAGTCCGCAACTCATCCATGATTGCGCCAAGCTGGCTGTTGACATTTTTTGCTATACGTGAACTGATCTCCCTGTCGGTATCCGAGAGCTTTTTTTCAAGAAAGGCAAGACTATTACTCGCTATACGTGATTCTGCCTTGATATCATTATATCGTGCGTCAGCATCAACAACTTTGGCAAGAATGGCGCCAGTATTGCCGCTCACCTCGTAAATTTTGTTGGCTTGCATATACTGCGAAAGAGCATTATCAGCCTCTCCGACCTTCTGCTGCTGATCCTGAATCATTTCAGCAATAAACTTGTTTGCCTGGGTGTACTTCTCAGAATTACGGATGATGTCCGCATTTTTGTAGGTTTGGCAGAGGATATTGGTCAAAAAAACAGCTTCATCCGCGAAAGGGCTTGCAACCGAGACCTGCAGGAGATTGGTGTCGCGAAGTGGTATAACCCTGATGCGGTCTTTGAGCTGCATGGCATGAAAGCGTAAAAGAGCATCGGAATAGTGCCACGCTTCCGCTTTCTGATCGGCATTAAGAGGATGAAAAACGTCAATAGCGCTGAAAAGAAAATCGATGGGGGAGACATATTTCCTCTTTCCGAAAAATTCAAGGGAGTCCTTGCGGGTGGTTTTATAGAGCTCCTTTACGGTGAGTTCTGCAATAGGGTGGGATTGGAGCAGTTCAACATCTTTTCTGGCCGACTTTGTGTCAACACCTGCACTCGGGCCGAGAAGCGTTGCAAGCAGATCGCCCGGCGCCTTGTTTTCATTGATCATCATGACCGACACAGCATGGTATTCAGGCGTTTGCGCCTTATTGTATATCCACGCCATAACAAGGCTGGCTATAAGAATGAGAAGAATACCATATTTTCGGCGAAGGATAATCTTAAGGATCTCTCCAAGAGAGATCTCGCTCCCCTGGGTTTGCTCATTGTTGCTCTGAGTGGAGAGGGTTGTCTCTTTTTCAACCATCATAGGAAGGTTTCCTGCTGTTTAATTCGTGAGATTTTGATAGATATAGACCCAGGGATAGACCACACCACCAATGAGACTCGTGAACTTCTGGAAATTGAACCCTTTTTCGGGGAAGATGATGGTGTCATTGGGCTTCAGGGCAATGAATGCCGAACGGTCACCATGCTTGTAGTACTCTTTGAGATCGACCACATAGGCCTGAACTCCGTTCTTGTCGGGCTCCTGGCGGGCAACAAGCACCTTTTTCAGGTTTACCTGACTTTTCAGGCCGCCGGAAAGGGCGAGGATGGTTGCAAAATCGACATTTTCACGAACCACAAGCTGTCCTTGCCGGTTAACTTCGCCAAGGACGTTGACAATCATCAGGATATTGCCGTTGTCGTCGGTAAAGTAGGAATCCTGCACCAGGGGATAATTTGGACCTGAGAGCGGGTTATAGTTGGTTTGCTGAGGGCCGGAAAAGAGCGCTGACGCTGATTCACCCGCCGCCTGAACCTTCACAGTCGAGAGAAGCAGGCAGCTCAGCGAGACCGCGACAACTGTGAATATTTTAAAAATGCTCATAGAGAGATTTGGTTTTTTTGAAATACCAACGGCAATACATAAAAAATATAGAGCTAAAGCTACGCTGCCTTCAGTCACAAATGAAGAAGATCGACCTTAAAAAGTCTTCTGCGTATATGAGCACAAAAACACAACAATCCGTCAAAAAATTCAGCCAATACGCCCCCTCTGTATAACCTCTTTTTTTATATGCAAATCATGTAAAAAAAAACAACAAGATATCAATACCTCTAACAAAATAAACATACTGTCGCAGTTCTTTCGCCGGAATTACTTTACAGCAAACAAGGATGCACAGCAGTTGCATACATGCAGCAAAATATTGTATATATAGAATATATAACAGGTTAATACATGCTGCAATGAGTATACAAATATAATCTCTTTTCTGCTAATCTGCCTCTCGCCGTTAAAAAAAAGTTGCTTCAGCGTCACACTTGAGCGGCGGCATGGTCGCTGCAGTAGCGATCGATAAGGCGGAGAAACTGCCCTCCATAGCGCTGGAGCTTTACTTCACCGATACCTGATATGGTGGACAAGAAAATTATCGGTAGCGCAGGAGTGGCAATTCAGGGGTTGTGTTAGAAAATACCCTCACAGTAAGGCAGTTTCTCTGCGGAAATCGTCCTGCGTGTTTTCCAAAAGGGTTGCGCCCTCCTGCATGGCTTTTATCAGAAAATGGGCACGTGGCACACCCAACCAACTCGCAGCCATGCCCGATGAAAACCGCCCCTCTCTAAATAAGGCCATAGCGGACTGTTCTTTTAGCAGTGTAGCAAATTGCTGTACATCCATGTGCAATCCGAGCAGTATTTCCTGAGGGCAGGTGACGGGGATGGTGCTCTGCATGTTTGATTTCATTGGTTAAGCCCTTTATTGCGGTTTAACTTCTCATCTTCATCAAAAAAGTACGAATTATTGGTTCGCTTACCAAATAGTCGCAATCATCGATCGCACGATTTAGCAATGAAATAAGGCCATGGCGGACTGTTCTTTTAGCAGTGTAGCAAATTAAGTTAACAACTTGCCTTTAAGCTGATAACTTCCATTTGGCTGTGTTTTTTGCGGGCTTCCTCAACAATACGTTCAATCTTGTCAGCAACGTCATCATCTACCCAGTCTGCTCCACAAAGCGCACACACTGTTGCAGGAACATCTCTGATAACGACCAGCCCGTAACCGAGGTCGACCGTTATTGTGGTTTTTCCTTCCGTTTTCTCTCCTCCACATAAAGGGCAGCAAGAGATTGTAATATTGGTGTTCATTTTCTTCTTCTGGTTTTTAAATCAGATTCAAAATATTTCAAGTCTGGCCTGCATACTGATAATAAACTATTATTAAAAAAAGTTGCTTCAGCGTCACACGTTTGCGGCGGCATGGTCGCTGCAGTAGCGATCGATAAGGCGGAGAAACTGCCCTCCGTAGCGCTGGAGCTTGACTTCACCGATACCTGATATGCTGAGCATCGCCTCGGCTGAACGGGGCTGGTGGGCGGCCATATCGCGTAATGTCCGGTCGGAAAAGACGACGTAGGGTGGAATCCCCTGTTCGTCGGCAATCTGCTTGCGGAGTGAGCGGAAGAATTCGAAGAGGCGGGTTTCGTAAGGCGCTGCGCTCTCTTTTGCTGGTGGTTGCTCCTTTTTCTTTTCGAGTATCCGGACAATGTTGAGCTGCTCTTCGCGTTTGAGGATCCTTGAGGCTTTTGGCAAAAGGAAGAGGGTGGGATAGAGCCCTTCGGCTTTCTGGATCACCTGTTGTGCAAGGAGTTCGTCGATGAGCTGGCGCCAGTATTTTTTGTCGTGCGCTTTGCCGACCCCCCAGGTTTTCAGGCGGTCGTGGCCAAAGTCGATGATTTTTTTGTTCTGGCTTCCGGTGACGATATCGACAATATGGCCTGCCCCGAAACGCTCTTCGGTTCGGACAATGGCGGAGAGCAGCATCTGGGCCTCGAGGGTGGCGTCTACCACTTCCCTGCTGCCGAGGCAGATGTCGCAGGAGTTGCAGTTGTCGTGCGGATAGCTTTCACCAAAGTAGTCGAGAAGGGTTCTGCGGCGGCAGACGGAGGTTGAGGCAAAGGTGATCACTTTTGAGAGGGCTCCAAGCGCCCGCTCCCGCTCCGTTTCATCAATGATGGAGTCGATGAAGAAGCGCACTTTGGGGATGTCGCCCTGCGCAAAGAGCAGTGTACATTGAGCTGGCTCGCCGTCACGCCCTGCCCTGCCGGTCTCCTGATAGTAGTTTTCGATGCTTTTGGGGAGGTCGGCATGGATGACAAAGCGGATGTTGGATTTGTCGATCCCCATGCCGAAAGCTATGGTGGCTACAATGACCTCTGCTTCGTCGCGGATGAAGGCCTCCTGGTTGCCTTTGCGCTCTGCGTCGCTGAGACCGGCGTGGTACGGGAGGGCTCGAATTCCCTTTTTCTGGAGCATGGTGGCGGTGTCGCTGACGCTTTTACGGCTGGTACGGTAGATGATGCCTGCCTTGCCGGGGTTGCTTTTGAGAAGCGAGAGCAGTTGAGCTTCTACATTATCCTTGAAGCGGACGTCGTAGAGGAGGTTGGGGCGGTCGAAGGAGGCCCGAACGATAAGGGGGTTGCGCAGGGCAAGTTTGTCGAGAATATCCTGCTGCACCCTCGTCGTTGCGGTTGCGGTAAAGGCGGCAACCGGTATGCCAGCAAAAAGGGTGACGAGGTCGGAGAGGGAGAGGTAGTCGGGGCGGAAGTCGTGCCCCCATTCGGAGATGCAGTGTGCTTCGTCGATGACGGCCATGCTGAGCTGCACCTGGCCGAGTATTTCGCGGAAGTGGCTGAGGATGAAGCGTTCCGGGGCGAGGTAGAGGAGGTCGAGCTTGCCGGAGAGCAGGCGCTGCAGCACCTCGTCACGTTCGTCGGGGTTCTGGGAGCTGTTGAGAAAGGCGGCCCGGATACCGTTGGCGCGGGCGCCATCGACCTGGTCTTTCATGAGGGCGATGAGCGGGCTGATGACCATGCAGGTGCCTTCCATCATGACGGCGGGAAGCTGGTAGCAGAGTGATTTGCCGCCACCGGTGGGCATGATGGCCAGAACGTCCCGCTTGTCGAGAATTGCCCGTACAACACGCTCCTGGTTGGGACGGAACTCATGAAAACCAAAGACCTTGCGGAGCGTGTCGAACATGGTGGGAATGGGATTATCGGGCGCTCTTGAGGTAGGCGCGAAGGTAGAGCGTGGCCAGTTTTCCGCCAAAGCGGAGGATTTCAGGGTCGGCAAGGATGGCGATGATCTGGCCGGTCATTCTGCCGGGGTTGTTCCGCAGCCATTCGTTCCGGTAGAGGGCGCTCATGAGGGTGTCCATGGAGAGGGAGCAGGCCGATTCAACCAATCGGTCGAGACTGATCTCCAGATCGGGAGTTGAGGTGGCCTCTCTGCCCTCCTGCTGGGCGGTCATGCTCATTACCCGGTTGGCGCCCCGTTCGTGCAGGCTGTAGGTGATGCTTTTCCCGGATGAGTGGCGGATGCGGAGTGTCATGGGCTTCGGCAGCCGTTTGCATGATGAGGCGGCAGGCTGCTCAATCTCTCCACCTTCGTTGTCGAGCAGGAGTTGCAGGGCGTTGAAGAGCAGGTCGGCAATCTGCGGGGTTGAGATGTTTTTGTTGACCCGCAGGAGAAAGCAGAGCTGGAAGAGGTCGATCATGAAGTTGAGCAGCAAGGCATTTTTGCTGTTGCGTTTCATGATGGAGCGGAAACGGTTGAAGGAGATGTTGCAATAGGCCAGCATGGCAACAAGGGTGTCGCCGTTCATGGTTCGGGTCTCAATAACCGGGCAGTAGTTGTTGTAGAGATCCCAGTCGTATGAGCGGATTTTTCCTTCGCTTTTGTATTCGTTGAAAATAGCGGTGCCGGGGTAGGGGGTCATCACCATGAAGAGCGCCTGGCGAAGGCCGAGTGAACGGGCAAACTCGGGGTAGACCATGGTCTCTTTCATGTTTTCGGTGTAGTGGCCGATGATGAAGTAGCCCTCGGCTCCTATGCTGTGCTCGCGGCAGAGTGCGATGGCGCGGGCAACGTCGTTGAGGCTGTTCTTTTTGTTCATGAGGGCAAGGGTGGCCTCGTTGGGACTTTCGATGCCGAGGCCCACCTTGCTGAGTCCGACGCGGCGGAGTTTACCGAGTATTCGTTCGGCACGGACAAGATCTTTTGCCCTGGTTTCGGTCACAATCCTGAAGTTGGTCAATCCCCTCTCGATCATGAGGTCGCAAATTCTTTCTGCCCGCTTGATGTTGGTGAGAAAGTTGGCGTCCCAGATTTTGAGCAGCTTTTTGTTTTTGGGGTCGTGGAGCAGGGCAATCTCTTCAACAACATTTTCGGCGCTCCGCCCTCTCCATCCTTTGTGCATCTGGTCGTTGGCGCAGAAGGAGCAGCTCCAGGGGCAGCCTCTGGAGGTGTAGATGGTGTCGATAGAGTAGGCGTCGCCCTTTTCGCCATAACGGTTCGGACGAAGGGTGCGCAGCGGAAAGCGAATGGAGTCGACATCGGCAATGGTCGTTCTCGGTTCGGTATAGATAATGCCGCCGCCGCCCCTGTAGGCGATTCCCCTGATGTCGCGGGAGGGGCCTTTGAGAACGAGTTCGCGGAAGCTCTCTTCACCCTCTCCGATTACGACAACATCCACGCAGGAGAGTTTCAGCACCTCTTCGGGAAGCGCTGTGGGGTGAAAGCCGCCCATGACAACAAAGGCGCCAGCCTCTTTGGCTATTTTGGCAAGTCGTGCGGCCTGGTTGAAGGCGCCGGTCATGGAGGAGATGGCGACAAGGTCAACCGGCTGTTTTTTCAGCAGCGTGCGGAGGCTCTCGAAAATCCCGTCGTTGTAGTAGTTGTCGGGCATGACGAGACTTTCGACGTCATGCTCCACGGCTGCGGCGAGGTAGCAGATGCCTATGCAATCGGTTATGAAGCGGGGAAAAGGTGCGATGACGGTTTGGGGTGCCTCAACGAAACAGAGGTGATTGAAATATGCCATAATGCCCTGGATTGGTTGAAACGTTGATAACCGACTGTGATCTGGTGAAAGATACGCATTATTGAGATGCTCACAAATTCACTTATATTCCCTGAAAACCAAAGTTTCAAAAACGAATTGAAAAAGAGGGAGATTTTACCGATGCAACTTGTAAAAATTCTGGCCGGGGCGGCTATTGCCTTGGCGGCTATCCAACTGGTTCCTTATGGTCGCGATCACAGCAATCCTCCGGTAAGTGGAGAGCCGAAGTGGGATTCGCCGCGAACCGTTGAGCTTTTTGACCGTGCCTGCAAAAACTGCCATTCGAATGAAACGGTCTGGCCGTGGTATGCTTCTGTTGCTCCGGCATCGTGGCTTGCACAGCTTGATGTCTCTTTGGGAAGGAGCAAGTTCAATGTTTCCGAGTGGGGACGGAGTGAGGAAAATGAGGGCGACGAGGCGGCGGCTGAGGTGAGAAAGGGCAAAATGCCTCCGTTTTTCTACCTTCCTGCCCACCCGGAGGCGAAGCTGAGTGTTGTGGAGCAGGAGGAGCTGGCAAAGGGATTGGCGGCAACCTTCGGCGAGGATAAACCGGAGCAGAAGTAGCGGTTCATGAAACAAAACTACCCTCTTCATCTGACTCTCTTTTTCTTGACGCTCCTCACCACACTTTGGGCTGGAGCGTTCTGGGGTGGCCATCCGGTAAGCTTCAGCTCTTTGCCACTCTTTATCAGCTCACTCGGCACAGGTATTCCCTATTCACTTTCGCTGTTGCTCTTCCTGACCGTCCACGAGTTCGGCCACTTTTTTGCCGCAATGCGCCACCGGGTGCAGGCCACACTCCCCTATTATATCCCTATGCCGCCGCTCCCCTTTCTGCTCAGTCTGGGGACGATGGGTGCGGTGATCAAGGTGAAGGAGAGAATTCCGGGCACCAATTCCCTCTTTGATATCGGCATTGCAGGGCCGATTGGCGGCTTTGCCGTGAGCGTGGGGCTTCTGGTTTATGGTTTTCTGCACCTTCCGCCTGCCGACTTTATCTACAGCATCCATCCGGAATATCTGCAATCCGGGGGCCTGGAAGTGGCTGTTCCGTCGGGCACCCTTGTGCTGGGCAAAAATCTGCTCTGGATGGGGCTGGAGTATTTGATTGCTCCGAAAGAGCTGCCGCCGATGACGGAGATCTATCACTATCCCTTTCTTTTTGCGGGCTGGCTTGGCTCGCTGGTGACGGCGCTGAACCTGCTTCCAGTTGGTCAGCTTGATGGCGGGCACATCACCTATGCGATGTTTGGCAGAAGGGGACATGCTCTGGCTGCAAAGGCTTTTCTGCTCTTTATCATGCTTCTCGGCTTTCCCTCCTTTGTGGAGCTGCTGCTCTCATGGCTCATGCCGGAAGCGTTGGCGCTGATCCCGGCGGTGATGCTGCGCTGGTCGTGGTCGGGCTGGATTTTGTGGTCGTTCATTCTGTCGCGCTTCATCGGTCTGAACCATCCTCCAACAGTGCATGACCACTCCCTTTCGACGGGAAGAGTGGTCTACGGATGGGTTGCGATTGCAATTTTTGTTATAACGTTCACACCGGTACCGTTCGGGGTGACGTAATGGGGGGGATGATCAATTGCGGGGGGCGCATGCTGGATCTTTCTGGCGGGGCGGTTATTATGGGAATTCTGAATACGACGCCGGATTCTTTTTATGATGGAGGGGTGTTGCAGGCGGGCCCTGGCGGTGTTGACCTTGAGCGGGCGCTTGCGTGTGCGCTCGGTATGATCAGGGAGGGTGCTTCGATTATCGATATTGGCGGGGAGTCGTCGCGACCGGGGGCTGCGAAAATTTCGGAGCAGGAGGAGATTGCTCGTACGGCGCCGCTGATTGCCCTTCTGCGCCAGAGAAGCGATATCCTGATTTCAATAGATACCTACAAGGCAGGGGTTGCCGAAGCGGCATTGCAGGCGGGGGCGCATATGGTCAACGATATTTCAGGCTTCACCTTCGACGGCCAGCTTCCTGCTGTTTGCCGGAAGTACCGGGCTGGTGTGGTGTTGATGCATACGCCCGTTAAACCGGAGTCGATGCAGTGGAGCACCGTGACAAATTCAGGTGAAGTGGATATTGTGGAGAGGGTGAGGCTCTTTCTCGCCCGCTCCATAGCGGTGGCTGAAGAGCACGGGATTGAGGGGATCGTCATCGATCCGGGCTTTGGGTTCGGAAAAAGCGTTACGGAGAATTTCCGGCTGCTCGATCAGCTCGATGCACTGCTCTCCCTTGGCTACCCTGTTCTGGCTGGTCTATCAAGAAAATCCTTCCTCGGACATGCCATTTCCCCGCCGAACGGAGCAATCCCCCCGCCATCCGAAAGATTGGCCGCCACCATCGCAGCACAAACCATCGCATTGATGCGCGGGGCAAGCATTTTGCGCGTCCATGACGTCCAGGCCGCCACCCAATCCGCCGCCATCATCCACGCAATGCAATTCCCGTAGGGGCGGGGTCTCCCCGCCCTTACGCACGTTTGATGTGATGGAAAGAGATTGTGATTTTTGGAGGGAGGGATGCAATTGTGTGGGGGGCGGGGGAACCCCGCCCTTACGCGCGTTTGATGTGATGGGAAGGGATTGGGATTATTGGGGAGAGGGATGCAATTGTGTGGGGGGCGGGGTAACCCCGCCCTTACGCGCGTTTGATGTGATGGGAAGGGATTGTGTATTTTTGGGGAGAGGGATGCAATTGTTTGGGGGCGGGGGAACCCCGCCCTTACGCGTGTTTGGTTTGATGGGGGGGATTGTTATGGATCCATGATAACCCCCGCCCACGGACGTGGATTCATATACCATGCAATTTATCCATCCCCCATTTTAATGGATTATTCTGTATGTATTTGCAGATTCGATTCAAATCAGATTCATCACGAACAATGTGCTCATAATAATTACGTTGCCATATTCTTTGAATCCCGTGATGCCGGATTTCATTGATTTTTTTTGTTGACTGATATTTAAAATATCCAATGATTTGTCCAACCGTGGGCACCCGGTTTTTGTCCCATTGGCCATCATTAGACGAATGCAATGCTTCAGGGCAGAGGGAGACCACACGTTCGGTTTTGGGGCCAGAGCATATTTTGGCACCTGTTTCCGGGCTGTTGCCGTATGAGCCGGTGATTATTATTCCGTGAATATGGTTTGGCATAACGACAAATTCGTCGGTGGTTACGGCTAAAAAATGTACCGGTATCTGATGCCAGATATCCTGGACAATGCGCCCCGTATCATTCAATTTCATTTTTCCACCCACAATGTTACCGAACCTCATTTGGCGGTTTTGGGTGCAGATGGTAACAAAACATACGCATGCCTGGGAATAATCGTACCCTGGCAACCGAATTGAATGTCTGTGATGTATTTTTGGGTCGTACATCCGGAATATGATGAATTATTGAATTGAAAAATATACGTATTATTGGTGTCGAACGACGAATTATTTTGCGAAAATGGGGTGTTGGGGCGGAGGCCCCGGAATGCATTCACGTATCATCCGGGGTGTATATTTACCATTTCGTTGTGTATGAATACATGATGAAATCGGGTGATGTTGGGGGGGGGGGGTGAAGAGGGCGGGGAAACCCCGCCCCTACGGATTTTTTTACCCAATGTCGGGGCGCGTTGGATTTGATGCCGGTGCATGTCGCAATTGGATGCCGGTGCGGATTGTGGATGAAATGGGATTGGTTGGGGGTTTTTTGCGGGTTGAACAATCGATTTACCATCGATTCACCATCGCTTCCCGGAGAGGTGGGTGACGCAGAACTGTGGCCTTGCTTTGATGGCGAGGGCGGATGGGGATGGTTCATTTGAGCGCAATGGCAATGCAGAGACTGGAGATGCTGACAGGTGAGCGTGAAAATCTCCTGAAAAAATTTGAGAATAACACTCAATTCATTATTGTTACGCACAACAAAAAAACGATGGCCTCCTGCCAGGCGCTGTACGGGGTCACCATGAAGGAGAAAGGGGTATCACGGCTGATACCCGTACTACTTTAAAATATAAGGATTTGAAGGCTTCCGGAAAAGATGCTATGCTGAAGAAACTTGTGTTATTTGATATCGACGGAACATTGCTTTCGGTGAATAAAATCAATCGAAGCGTCCTTGTTGATGCCCTGACTGAGGTGTACGGGACTGCGGGCAGCGCCGGAACACACAATTTTGCGGGCAAGATGGACAGTACTATTTTTTACGAGGTGTTGCGGAACGCGGGCCTTTCTGAGGGTGACATTGCTGCGAAATTCGAACTGGCCAAGAAGACCTATATCGAAATGTTCCGTGCTCACGCCAAGCCATCAGACGTTCTGCTGATGGAGGGGATCCGCGAGCTTCTTGAGGAGCTTTCCGGCCACTCTGATGTGATGCTTGCTCTTTTAACCGGAAATTTCGAGGCATCGGGTCGGCACAAGCTTCTTCTTCCCGAAATAAACCACTACTTCCCCTTCGGCGCCTTTGCCGATGACGCTCCCTCTCGCAACGAGCTGCCTGCGATTGCTGTTGAAAAAGCATACCAGCTCAGCGGAATAAAATTTTTTAACCACGACATTATCATTATAGGCGATACAGAACACGATATCGCATGTGCCAGGGTACTGAACGCAAAGTCTATTGCCGTAGCAACCGGCACCTATTCAATGGAGGATCTGAAGCAACACCATCCGCATGTTTTGTATGAAAACCTTGGCAGGACGGCTGTTGTTCTCGATGAGATACTCCAATCCTCAATCAATTAATTGCTCTTTTATGAAGACCTACCGACGGCAAATACGTGAAAAGATTTTACAGGCGCTCTATACCATTGAAATCCGTGATACCGACATCGACTCGGCAGCAGGCTGGCTTTTAACCGAGGAGATTCTTGCTGACCCCAATGCCATGAAGTTTTTCAATATGCTGCTGAAAAACATCAAGGAGCACATGGAGGAGATTGACCGCTATATTGTAAAGCACACCTTTAACTGGGATATGAGCCGGATTGCCATTATTGACAAAAATATCATCCGGATGGCCCTGACGGAAATTCTCTACTGTGAAGATATTCCTCCCAAGGTTTCGATCAATGAGGCTATTGAAATCGCCAAAAAATTCAACAGTACCGACAAAAGCAGCAAATTTGTCAACGGTATACTTGATGCGATATTCAACGATCTGAAAAATGAGGGGAAGGTGCACAAAAATGGCCGGGGACTTATCGACCAGTCGGTGACCAAGCTTCAGAAAGTTGAGGGCGAGGGTGAAAACCCGGAAAGCGCAAGCTGAGGGGGCATGAAACAAACCCCTGAAGAAAAAATCGTTTTCCTCAATGAGCTGCTTGGGGCGGCATACCCGAACCCGAAAAGCGAACTGAACTACGAGAGCCCTTTTCAGTTGCTCATAGCGACCATCATGGCGGCCCAGGCTACCGACAGGCAGGTCAATGTTATTACGAGGGAGCTCTTCAGGTGTGCACCGGATGCCGAAACCATGAGCCGGATGGAGCTTGATGAGGTCAGAAGCCTTGTGCGCTCCATAAATTATTGCAACAACAAGGCTAAAAATATCCTTGCGGTAAGCAGGATTTTGGTTGAGCGCTGGCAGGGCGTGGTACCAGGTACGAGGGAGGGACTCGAAAGCCTGCCCGGTGTTGGCAGAAAAACAGCGAACGTTGTGCTGAGCAACGCTTTTGACCAGCCGGTCATGCCGGTCGATACACATGTGCACCGGGTTTCGAACCGGATCGGACTGGTTCATACCGAAAAGCCGGAAGAGACCGAAGCCGGGCTGATGACGATTATTCCCGAAGCATGGGTTATCCCCTTTCATCACTATCTGCTGCTGCATGGTCGTTACACCTGCAAGGCAAAAAAGCCAGACTGTGCACATTGTACCGTTTCGGGCATCTGCGACTATCCGGCAAAAAACTAACCAAGTTCTACTTTACGATCGACGGCGTAGATCCACTCGCCTTCCGGACGCTGACGATTGCCTGCCCATAATTCAAGCGTTATCCCTTTTCCTGAGGAGACGGGTGAGGTGAATATTTCGACCTGGTAGTAGAGTTCATCAAGCAGGTCATCCCAGACCTTGTCGAGGGTTACTTCCCCGTCGGCATAGGCCTCGCCAGGGATAAGGGAATCCGGCGCGTCGGGCTGAAAATAGTCGCTGATATAGACAAAGCTGTCGGGCATCAGAAAGCCGCCCGGGAAGGTACCTCTGGAGCGTTTTATTGCAGGAACTTCAACCCAGAATTCGAGCAGGGTATCGGAGGTGAGCTTGCCGTCAGTGGCGAGTTTCTCCAGAAGCTGCTGGACAGTCTGACGAATGAGCGTTTTGTTTTGGGCGGTAAGCTCATGCATCTTGAAGTCAGGGGTGTGGTCGCGCATGGTGGGTAAAAGAAATGTGGTTGATGTTTTTTTGTTATAAGGGGAATATAGGGAGTTTTTTGCAGTTATGTATCAGGTCCCATGGTCGGCGGGTTTTTACACATTGTGGCGGGTCTGAGGCCTCGGACTGAATTTGCGATGAATATGGCGTCGGCGGTGGCGAGGTCGTTGATGGTGATGATTTTTTCGGTTGCGGTGGGGCGGGTGGCGAGGATGTAATGGCGGAAAATGCCGTTGAGCAGGCCGCAGTGGAGTGGCGGGGTGCAGAGTTGCTGGCCTTTGCGGATAAAGATGGTGCTGATGGCGCCTTCGGTGATCTCGCCGCGTTCGTTGTGGAAGAGGATTTCGTCGTAGCCTTGCTGGCGGGCAAGGGTGAAGTAGTGGTCGTAAAGCTCCCTTTTGGTGGTTTTGTGCCGGAGCAGGGGGTTGGATGAATGGGTGGGCTCTGCGGCAATGCATAAACGGAGCGGTGTGGTGGAGCCTTGCACCGTTATGGGCTCGTAACTGGCGCTGCAGCTTCCCTCTCTTGTGAGGCTGAGGCGTACCTTGCAGCGTGCGGCACCCCGGCACTGTTCTTCGGTGCGGAGATGTTCCTGCTGCTGGCCGGGTTGCGGGTTGCTGTTCTGGCTGCCATGATGGCGCATCTCCTCTTCAAGCTGGTGAAGCAGGTGGGTGGCAGCGGCGGTGTCGCATGGAAAGCCGAGCGTGGCGGCTGATGCGGCAAGGCGCTGGAGGTGTTCGTCGAGCCAGAGATAGTTGCCGTTCCAGAGCAGGCTTTCAAAAAGCCCGAAGTGTTGCCCTGCTTCGCTGCCGGAAACCCCACCCGGAGGCTGATGATGGGCGTCCGTTTGACCGAAGTTACAGCCCAGAACAACGTCCTCTGCTGATGCAGGTGCAATGAGCTGAATGCGGTGCTCTTCAGGTTGCTGTGCTGCTCTATCGCTGCCTGGCGCAATGCCGGTCTCTGTTGCTGCAGCGCTGCGGCTCCTGCCGGGGTTGGTAAGGATCTTGGCCTTGAGCTGGCACTCGCGGTACTCATCCTGGGGATCGGAGTCCCATACGATGCCGCCTCCTGATCCGTAGGTGCCCTGTTTTCCGGATAGCTCGATGGTGCGGATTGCGACACTGAAAACCATCTCGCTGTCGGGGGTGATATAGCCGATGGTGCCGGTATAGATCCCTCTTGACGTTGGTTCAAGGCTCTGTATGAGCTTCATGGCGCTTATTTTGGGCGCACCGGTAATGGAGCCTGAGGGATAGAGGGCCCGGAAGAGTTCGCTGAGCTTGATTCCCTCCCGCAGCTCTCCCCGGATGGTTGAGAGCAGTTGGTGGAGTGTCGGCCATGTTTCGATGGTGAAGAGATCCCCTGCTTCGACTGTGCCGGGCTTGCATATCCGACCGAGGTCGTTACGGAGGAGATCGACGATCATGAGATTTTCGGCCCGGTTTTTCTGGCATCCGGCAAGCCCCTCCCTGAGGCGGTTGTCCTCTTCGATGGTGCGGCCTCTCGGTGCGGTTCCTTTCATCGGCATGGTTTCGATGAGTGAGCCGCGCCGCCTGAAAAAGAGTTCGGGAGAGCAGGAGAGGATGGTGCGCCCGCCGCTGTTGATACAGGCGGTGTAGGATGAGGGTTGCCGACCCCGCAGCGCGGCAAAGAGCGCCGTTGGCTCGCTGTTGCTGGTGAAGCGGTAGCGTCCGGTAAAGTTCACCTGATAGAGATTGCCTGCTGCTATCTGCTCTTTGATGCGTTCAATTTTTCTGCCGTATTCCTCTTCGGAGAGATTGAAGGAGAGGTCGGTGATGATGAGGTCGGAGCGAGGGCCCGGTTCGGCGAAAAGCTCCTGAACCTCTGCGGCTGAAAAGCGCTCCGGTTCCCGGTAGACTCCAAACCAGCCAAGGGGCGAGGGGGGAAGATGAGGGTCGTCGGGTGAGAGGCCGTGAAGAAGCCTCTCTTCAAAGGCGTAACCGGCCTCATAGGTGAGCCAGCCGGCAAGATGAAAACCTGCGGCGCTCTGTTCCTCGATCCTCCGGAAAAAAAGCTCGATATCGTTGAGTGTGGGAAGGGTCACCACCTCCAGCGGGTCAGAGAAGAGGAGCGCTCCGCCCTCCGGCTCGTTACAGAAGGCGGATTCGAGCCAGAGGGTGCCCTCGGTTGCAAGGGTGGCGGCGAGTCGTTCGAAAAGGCTCTCTCCCTTCACTTCAGAGTGCTTCAAGGATTATGCTTTTATTGAGGAGCTTCTCAAGCCACGGTTTCAGCAGATCGGCGGCCCATATCTCGATGTCGGGCTCAAAACGGGTTTTGAGGTGGAGGATAATGGTATTTGCGGTGACCTGGACGTTGATTTTCTGAACGTTCTGACGGTGACCGCGTTCGAGACCGTTGGCAAGGCGCAGGATGCCGGAGAGGAGATCAACCGCACGCTTGCTGGCGGAGGGAAGCATGCTGTATGCTGCATGGCGCTCCGTCGGGGGGGATTTGCGGTGATAGCGGGCCACATGGGCGATGATCTCGGTTTCAAGGGGCGAGAAGCCGCGAAGTTCCCCGTTGAGGATAATATACTGGCTGTGTTTGTGATGGGAGGAGATGGCAATGAATGCTCCAATGTTGTGCAGCAGCGATGCATACTCGAGCAGTTCACGGTACGACTCGTCAAGATGGTGCAGAAGGGCGAGCTTGTCGAAAAGCTGGAGGCTGAGACGGGCTACGTGCTCTGCGTGGTTGCGCGTCCAGCCGCAGCGGAAGGCAAGTTCATAAACGCTCTCCCGGCGAATATCGAGGTCATCGTCACTGCTCCGTTTTGTGCCTGACTGGAGGCGATGCTTCAGGTAGTGGAGCACCATTCCCTCCCGCAGGGCGGAATCGGAAATGACGATCTCGGTGAGGTTGAAAAGCCGGAAGATCATATCGACAAGGATGAGCCCTGGCACAATAAGATCAACTCTTTTTTCATCAAGACCGGTAATTTTTTTGCGTTCGGCGGCGCCAAGAGGGAGAATTGCCTGATAGAGCGCCTGAAACTCGGTGCGGGTAAAGGTGCTGTTGTTGAGCGATGTCTCACTCTGGCTCCCCTTCATCGACTGTATCATGCGGGCGATATTCTGCGCTGTTCCCGAGGAGGCGATTGCCCTGGTCACCTTCAGTTGTGAGGCCTTTTCAACAGCGGTGACCATCTCTGCCGTGAAGTACTGCTCCAGCATCTTGATATCATGAGAGGCGATCGGTTCGGAGGCTACAAAGCGTTCGCACATTCTGGCAACACCGATTTTACGACTTTCGAGCAGTTGGAGCCCTTTCTGGTTGACAAGAACAAATTCAACCGATCCGCCGCCAATATCGAAGAGCAGGTCGGAGCTGTTGCCTATTTTCACCGCATTGCGAACGCCGTAATAGATAAATTCAGCCTCCTCTTTGCCGGAGATAATCTTGATTTTGAGGCCGGTCTCCTCTTTGACCCGGCGGATAAAGTCGCCACTGTTTTTTGCCTCGCGGATGGCGCTGGTGGCGAAGGCAATAACATTTTCGGAGGCCACACCATGATGTGAGGCCAGAACAAGAAAATTTTTCAACGCCGCAATACCGGACTGCATGGCCTCTTCATCAAGCATTTTTGTAGAAATGCTGCCGCGACCGATGCAGATCATATCTTTGACCCGGTCTATCTCAACGATCCCCTTCTGCGGGCTCTCTTCGACAATAATCATATGGAAGGAGTTGGTGCCGAGATCAATGGCAGCGACCCTTAAGTTTTCATGCTTCATACCTGTAGTTCAAAATGCGATTTTGGAATGCACTGCAAGGTACACGTTTTGAAAGGGAAAAGGAAAAGGAAGCTGTTGGGCTGAACTTTTCTGGCTTATGGAGTTTTCGTTGTATATTCCAGCCTGTAAGCGGGTCGCTCCTGATACCGCTTCCCTGATGAACCTTTTTTATGCTTATGGAAGAGATTGACCGGCTGGAACTCCGTTATGAAGTAGCACGCAAGGCTATTCATCTCTCGTCGCTCTCTATCCCGGTTATTTACTGGTTTATCAGCCGCGATCTTGCTCTGTTGATTCTTGTGCCGCTTTTTTCCGGCTTTTTTCTGATTGACCTGCTGAAAAATTTTTTCACACCGGTTTCTGCCTGGTATCACCGGACGTTCGGAGCGATGCTCAGGGCGCATGAGCTCAAGCGGGCAAAGGGCCATCTGAACGGTGCGACCTATATCATGATGGCGGCTCTCCTTCTGGTGCTCTTTTTCCCGAAAGTTATTGCGGTTGCGGCCTTCAGCATGGTTGCTGTTTCGGATACGCTTGCGGCCATTATCGGCAAATCGTTCGGTAAACACCGGTTTGGACAGAAGAGCGTTGAGGGAAGCGTTGCCTTTTTTCTCTCGGCGCTCGTTGTTGTCTCCCTTGTGCCGGGGCTGCATCCCGTTATCGGTATCATCATGGCAATAACCGGAACGCTGACGGAGGCCTTCCTGGTGCGTATCGGAAAGTTCAAGGTTGACGATAACCTTTCAATTCCTCTTGCCAGCGCTTCGGTAGCCACGCTCTTTACCCTTCTCTCCATTTTCCGGTAGAATTTTTCCCTCAAGCCGCTATCATGCAGACCATCCTTACTGATTCACCTGAAGAGGCAGCCGCTATCCTGAACTCAGGTGGGGTTGTGGCATTTCCAACCGAGACGGTCTATGGCCTTGGCGCCGGTATCTGCCATCCGGAGGCAATCCTCCAGCTTTTTCGGGCAAAGGGACGTCCGTCGGATAACCCACTGATTGTTCACCTCGGCAGCATTGATCAACTCGATGAGGTGGCAGAGGCGCTTCATGCGGATGCACGAGCGCTGATTGAGCACTTTTTCCCCGGCCCCCTGACGCTGGTGCTGCAAAAAAAAAGCTCTGTTCCCTTCAGCGTTACAGCCGGTCTTGAAACTGTGGGGGTGCGCTGCCCGTCAAATCCGGTGGCTCAGGAGTTTCTGCGTCTCTGTGGCTGCCCGGTTGCCGCTCCTTCGGCAAATCGTTCGGGGCTGCCGAGCGCGACAAGCTGGGAGGCGGTGATGGAGGATCTTGAGGGGAGGATTGAGTGCGTGCTGCGGGGCAGGCCAAGTACGATCGGCCTTGAATCGACCATTGTGGAGTGTTCGGGGGCGAAGCCGCTGCTGCTCAGGGCCGGAGCGATCACACTGGAACAACTGCGGGAGGTAGTGCCAGAGATAACGGTCAATGCGGTCACGAACAAGCCGGAGGAGAGCCCGAAATGCCCCGGCCTGAAGTATCCCCATTATGCGCCGAAGGCCTCGATTATCCTCTGGAGTGGCGAGAAGAGCCCTGTTGCAGACTCCCCTTCATCAGCCTCTATCGGCCTCTCGGCGCCGCCGGAAGGGGTTACACTCTGCAAGGTGTGCTCCACTCTTGAGGAGTATGGCCGGGAGCTCTTCGGCTTTTTCCGGCTCTGCGACGCGGAAGGGATCGGCGTCATCTACTGCGAACTGCCCTCAAATGAGGGACTTGGCAGGGCGATCAGGGATCGGCTGCTGCGTGCTGCCGCTCTTGAGTGACCCCCCTGCCGACACTCCACTCAGAAGGTCAAAAAACAGCCAAGATGAAAGGAACCGGGTGCGCTGGTGGCCCGCTCGTCGTTGCCGCTGCTGTATACCTCCCGGTCACTGTACCAGCTTTTCTCGTATCGTGCGGCAAGCTTCATCTGTGGAAGCGCCTGCCATGCTGCCACAAGGAAGAGGGATTTACCGCGCCCGTCGTACATGCCGAGTGAGGAGGTGAGGGGAAGGTCGTCCTCATAGGCGTAGAGGGCTGCATCGAAATCTTCTGTGTTGAAAACGGTTATACGCCCTTTGAGGCTGAATTTACCGGCGCTGTATCCTGCCTGCTGGGAGAGAAGCCATCCATAAAAGCGCTGATCGCCAGCGAGGTACTCCTTGACCACTTTTTTCACCTCGCCTCGGCTTCGCAGGTGGAGGGCACGGGAGGGGGTGACATCGCAGTCGAGACGGCAGCGATTGGTTATCTGGGGAAGTGCTCTCCAGAGGGGGTGGCTTGATGTGCCCTGATTGGACTGCTCTTCGCGGTATTTGTGCTGGAATTGGAGGTTCCAGGTGAGCAGGGGCGACTGTTTCCAGGTGATGAAGAGCCTTGAATCGTTGCCATCTGAGGGGTAGGGGCAGTGATCGTCAAGCAGGGGAAAGGTGAAGCGGTCGTGGTAGGCCGCAAGTGCAAGGCTTTTGCTGACCCTGGCGTTGAGGCCGACATAGTATCCCTCTTCGTTTGAGGCTCCGCTGCCCCTTTCGGCAAAGGCCCCTGCAAAGGGAGAGTAGTAGCGGGCGCCATAGCGGCGGAGCGCGGCAACGGCGCTGAGCCCCTGGCGAATCTGATACTCCGTGCCTGCCGTCCATGATGCGTCATCCGGGCGAGTGGAAAAGGCCGCTTCGGCAAAGAGGCTTGCATGGCCAAGGGAGAGATCGGTTTCGAGGCTGTAGAGCGTTGCCGAAGAGTGTCTGCTTATGGCGGCAAAGGGGTCGAGTTCATCGAATGGCAGTGGATAGCGGTAGTTGAGCAGACTCCCCCCTGCCCTGCCGCTGAAGGAGCCCGACTGGTAATGGTAAAGCAGGTTTGCCCCGGAGATGGTTTCGGTGACGTTATCTTTTCTCGATATTTCGAGTTCGCTCCGGTGGTAGCCTGATGAGCTGAAACTGGTAATGACCCCCTCGTCGCTGATGAGGGCGTCACGATGGTTGGAGGAGTAAAAGAGGGTCACTTCAAAGGGTGCAAGCTTCAGGGTTGTTGCTGCTCCCTGGAGAAAGCCATATTCCGAGCTGGAGGTGTAGGGAAGAAGCTGGCGTGATGGAAGCCGGATGCTGCCGGTGGGGTCGGAGCCTTTGGAAAAATAGCGTCCCTGGCCGATGAGCAGCCCCTGGGCAAGGTTTACCCTGTAGTTGCCGAGCAGGCCCTGTTTCATGATGCCGATATCGCTGGCGCTGATGCTGAGTGAGGTGAAGTCGGCCACGTCGGGCTCGCCGATATCCTTTTCCTGCAGGAGGGTCGCCTTGAGGTGAGGGGCTGCAACCTGCAGACGGTGATAGAGCTTGTAGTTCTCTCCGGCGTAGTTCCCGTTCAGAATGCCTTTCCGGGCTGTGGTTTCCCAAAAGAGGCGGCTGTAGAGCGTGCCCTCTATGGCATCGGTTTTGGCTGGAAGACGGGAGGAGGGCTCTTTTGTCAAACGGATATAGGGGGCGATGAGGGCTGTTTTTTCTTTGCCGATAAGGGTTTCGAGTTGCTGCAGGGTGAGAATGGGCCCCTGGTTGCGACGATGGATGAGAATGGTTTCGACGTCGGCGGTCGTGAGCCAGGGCAGTTGACGCAGGTCGGCGGCGTCGGCCTCATTGAGCAGAATCCTCTCTTTTTTCAACTGCTCGACAAGGTCAAGCAACTGCTCGATATTGATCTCTGATTCTGCATTGCTGAGGAGATCCTCGATGTCGCTGCTGTCGGCACAGCGTGCCGGGGAAGAGGCAATGAGAAGGAGGAGGAGAAAAACAAACGTCATGAGTTCCCTGCCGGCATGACGTTTGCAGAAGGAGTGTTGCTGCTTCATAACCATAGTGGTTTTGCTTGGTTGACAAAACCGGCAGATGGCTTATGGGCTTTCGGTTAATTTGTAGAGTGCCTGAACCTCATTGCGGCTCAGGTATCGCCATTCGCCTCGCCGTAGTTCTCCGGCCAGCAGGCCTGCATAGGCAACCCGCTCAAGCCGCTTTACTTCAAAACCGAGGGTTTCAAACATTCTTCTGACCTGGTGGTTCTTTCCTTCATGAATGCTTACCAGTACCTGCATGCCATCTTCCAGTATTTTTGCGCGGCAGGGACTGACCTTTTCCCCGGTATCTTTCAAACGCATCCCTCCTGTCAGTTGCGGCAGAAGATTTGGCGTGAATTTTTCAGAAAGCTCAGCAATATACTCTTTTTTCACATTTGATGAAGGGTGCATCAATTTATGGGCCAGTGTTCCATCATTGGTCAGCAGGATGACGCCGGTTGTTTTCCGGTCGAGGCGACCAACGGGAAAGACCCGCTCTTCGACATCAATAAAATCGAGTACCATCTCCCGATTTTTTTCGTCGCTGTTGGTGGTGATGACGTTTCTGGGTTTGTTGAAGAGAATGTAGACCTTGCGGTGCTCAGGCTGGGCAAATTTTTCACCGTCTACAATGACCTCGTCACGAGTGGGGCTTACCTTGATGCCTGGTGTGGTAATGACGGTGCCGTTGACCATAACCCTGCCATCGAGCACGAGCTGGTCGGCAGCCCTGCGTGAGGCTATGCCACACGAGGCGAGATATCGGTTAATTCTGACTTCATCATCTTTATTACTCTTTTTCATAGTGATCTCTATCGTTATCGCTGTCGTTTCCTGCCTGTTCGCGGCCCTCGTTCAGGCGCCAGGCTCCCTGCTATTTTTTTCGGGCTGTCGAGAAATTGTGATCGAGGCTGATCTCCTCTTCAAAGTTGTACCAAAGCTCCTGACAGGGAAAATTGCATTCGTAGAGGGCTTTGCCAATAATGACGGAATCAACGCCGAAGGGTTGGAGTTCATTGAGCCGATGCAGGTCTTCGGCATTGGTAACTCCACCGGAGGCGGTAATTTTCATCCCTGCCCTTTCGGCGAAGCGTCTGGTGCTTTCGTAACCAAAGCCCTGCATCATGCCGTCGCGGGAGATGTCGGTGTAGATGATGCGCTCGATGCCCATCTCTTTCATCTGCAACGCCAGATCGTAGTCCTGAATCATGCTGCTTTCGGTCCACCCTTTGATTTTCGGGATTCCGTTCTCTGCATCGATGCCGACAACAATCTGTGAGGAGGTGTAGGTGTGCAGCAGCTCTTCGACCAGCTTTGGATTGGTTACGGCTGCCGAGCCGATGACCACGCGACCGACACCGATGTCGAGGTAGCGCTTGACTGCATCGGCGGAGCGGATACCACCGCCGACCTGGACGGGAATGTCGAGATTGGTGACGATCTCCCTGATTTTTTCAAAATTGACCATTTCGCCGGTAAGGGCGGCATCGAGGTCAACGATATGGAGCATTTTGGCGTTCTGCTTGCGCCAGATGATGGCCATGTCGTTGGGGTTGTCGAGGTATATTTTTTTCTGGCTGAAGTCGCCACGGGTCAGTCGTACACACTTCCCCTCTTTGATGTCTATGGCTGGAATAATCAACATAAGTGAATAACTGGAAAGCGGTGTTAGCAGCCGGCAAAGTTTTTCAGCACCTGCAAACCGGCGTCGGAGCTCTTTTCCGGATGAAATTGAACTGCGAAAATACCATTTTTTTCAATGGCTGAACAAAAGTTTTTTCCTGCGAACCATGTTGTTGCTGCAACATCATCGGTGCAGAGGGGATCACAGTAGTAGGAGTGTACAAAGTAGAAGAAGGAGTGATCCTCTATTCCCCGGAAGAGGGTACTCTCTTTCTGCTGATCGACCGAGTTCCACCCGATCTGGGGAATTTTGTCGGTTTCGCTCCGGAAACGCAGCACGCGCCCTGGAATGAGATCGAGCCCTTTGTGAGCGCCCATCTCTTCGCTGTCGGTAAGGAGCAACTGCATCCCGAGGCAGATTCCAAGGAGCTGGCCCCCTTTATCGACATGTTCGAGAAGCGCTCCGGTAAAGCCCGATGCGTTGAGTGACTCAGTGGCAGAGCCGAAAGCTCCGACTCCGGGAAGAATCACTTTTTTGTAACCGGCAAGTTTGGCTGGATCACTGCTGACGATAGCTTTGACTCCGATATAGTCAAATGCCTTGAGAACAGAACGAAGATTCCCTGCGCCATAATCGGCAATAAAAACCATGTGTGACAATAACGTTTAATGATTGCAGGATGGAGTGCTATTTTTCAGGAGTCTCTTTTATTTTAATTATCAAATGCTTATTATGATGACTTTTTCGTCTTGCCGAAAAAGAGTCCGAAAGCCTCCATTATCATACGAAATCGAAGAGCCAATGTATAAAATTGTTTCTGCAATATTTTTAGCTGAAAATATCAAAAAAATTGAGATCGAAGCTCCCCGTATTGCAAAAAAAAGAAAAGCCGGACAATTTGTGATGATCAGGGTGGGCGAGAGCAGTGAACGGATTCCGTTGACCATTGCTGATTCTGATCCTGAAAAAGGGACGATCTCCCTTATTGTCCAGGGAATGGGTAAATCGACCAGAGAGCTGAACTGCAAGGCTGAAGGTGATTCCATCCACGATATTGTGGGCCCGCTTGGAACACCATCGCATATCGAGAAATTTGGCACGGCGGTCAGTATCGGTGGTGGTGTTGGCACTGCAATTGCCTATCCAACGGCTGTTGCCCTGAAGGAGGCTGGAAATTATGTTATTACCATCAATGGCGCCCGTTCAAAGGAGCTGGTGATTCTTGAGCCTGAGATGCGGGCGGTGAGTGACGAGGCCTATATCACGACGGATGATGGTTCGTATGGCTTTCATGGCTTTGTCACCCAGAAGCTGCAGGAGCTTCTTGACTCGGGAAAAACTATCGATTATGTGCTTGCTATCGGGCCGATTCCGATGATGAGAGCTGTGGCTGAGGTGACCCGTCCTTACGGGATCAAGACGGTCGTGAGCCTGAATCCGATTATGGTTGATGGTACCGGTATGTGCGGTGGCTGCAGGGTTACGGTGGATAACCAGACCAAGTTCGCCTGTGTTGACGGGCCTGAATTTGACGCGCATCTGGTTGATTTTAAAAATCTTTCTGACCGGAACAAGATGTACCTGCCGGAGGAGCGGAAATCGGCTGATTTGTTTGCTCACAAGTGCAACCTCAATACCCTGAAATAGCTATCCATTTACGGGGTAGCCCGACCTCGCTACTCTTGCTCTCCATATCTTTTCAGGTATGGTTTTTTTGCATTAAGCCTCTTTTATTTTAAAACGAATTACTATGGACGCACAACATATCACGACCAAAGAACGCCTTGCCATACCGCGTCAACAGATGCCGTCTCAGGATCCGGTGATACGGAGTCACAACTTTCAGGAGGTCAATCTTGGCTATACGATTGAGCAGGCTCAGCGGGAGGCTCAGCGTTGTATTCAGTGTAAGGATCCGGTCTGCATCAAGGGGTGCCCGGTCAACATCAAGATTGATCAGTTCATAAAGCTTATTGCTGATGGCAATTTTCTGGGTGCGGCCCGAAAAATCAAGGAGGATAATGTTTTGCCTGCGATCTGTGGCAGAGTCTGCCCGCAGGAGGATCAGTGCGAGAAAACATGCGTGCTCGCCAAAAAATATACTCCCGTTGCTATCGGCAACCTCGAACGTTTCGCGGCTGATTATGAGCGTGAAAACGGGAGCGTGGAGTTGCCGACGGTACAACCGGCAACCGGAAAAAAAGTTGCGGTTATCGGCAGCGGACCGGCTGGCTTGAGCTGTGCCAACGATCTGGTGCAGTTGGGCCATGCGGTGACGGTTTTTGAGGCGTTGCATGAGCTGGGCGGCGTCCTGATGTATGGCATTCCGGAATTCCGCCTTCCCAAAGAGATTGTGCAGGCTGAAATTGAGGGTATGAAAAAACTGGGAGTGGTTTTTATCACCAATTCGGTTGCTGGCCGTTCGGTCACCATTGATGAGCTGCTTGAAGAGGAGGGATTTGATGCGATTTTTATTGGGGTGGGAGCCGGTTTGCCCTGGTTTATGGGTATCCCCGGAGAAAATCTGCTCGGGGTCTATTCCGCCAATGAGTTTTTGACGAGGGTCAACCTGATGAAGTCTTATCAGTTCCCTGACAATGATACTCCGGTGTTTAACTGCACGGGGAAAAATGTCGCGGTCTTCGGTGGGGGCAACACGGCGATGGATGCGGTTCGCACGGCAAAAAGGCTCGGCGCGGAGCACGCTTATATCGTTTACCGCCGTTCTGAGGCTGAGATGCCTGCACGGCTTGAGGAGGTGCATCATGCAAAGGAGGAGGGGATTGAATTCCTTATGCTCATGAACCCTCTGGAGTTTGTTGGCAATGAGGAGCAGTGGCTTACGGGCGCAAAGTGCCTCCGCATGGAGCTGGGCGAACCGGACGATTCCGGACGACGACGCCCTGTGCCGATCAAGGGCTCAGAGTTCATCCTCCCTGTTGATATGGCGATTATTTCGATCGGTAATGGTTCAAATCCGCTCATCCAGCAGACAACGCCGGATATTGAGGTCAGCAAGCGGGATACGATTGTTGTGGATATCAATACCATGGCAACCTCGAAAGAGAGTGTCTATGCCGGTGGCGATATTGTTACCGGTGGCGCTACGGTTATTCTTGCCATGGGTGCAGGAAGAACTGCTGCTGCGGCAATTCATGAGAAATTGATGGCTGCCGGCGAGTAGGGGCTGGTGAAGGAATGGGATAATGGGGGCGGGATGACCCCGCGCCTACGGGATGGATACGGATTTGCGTGGGAGGAGAAGAGGGCGGGATGACCCCGCGCCTACGGGATGGATACGGATTTGCGTGGGAGGAGAAGAGGGCGGGATGACCCCGCCCTTACGTAAATGGAGATGTGATTATGCATATGGCGGATGCGCTTCTTTCGCCGGTTGTCGGGGGGGGATTCTGGATTGTGAGCGGAGCGCTGATCGGTTATTCGGCGAAAAAAATCACCGAAGAGCGTGATAACAGTAAAACAGCGCTCATGGGTGTGCTCGGCGCTTTTGTTTTTGCTGCGCAGATGATCAATTTCACGCTTCCTGGCACTGGTTCCAGCGGTCACCTGGGCGGCGGGCTTCTCCTTGCTGTCCTGCTCGGCCCATACCGGGCATTTATCACCCTTGCCTCGGTACTCATTATCCAGTGCCTTTTTTTTGCTGACGGGGGGCTGCTTGCGCTTGGCTGCAATGTGTTCAACCTTGCCTTTTTTCCCTCATTTATTGCTTTTCCTTTTCTGTATCGGGTTATTGCCGGAAATGCTCCAACTCCGGGGAAACTTGCTGTCGGCAGCTTGACGGCTGCAACTGCGGCTCTCCTGATGGGTGCATTGTCGGTTGTTCTGGAGACACTCTTTTCTGGTATAACCGAGTTACCCTTCGGCACCTTTGTTCTTTTCATGCTGCCAGTCCATCTTGCCATCGGGGTTGTTGAGGGTCTGGTTACCTGGGGCGTGCTTGCTTTTGTTGCCCGAACAGAACCGGGACTGCTTGTTCCGGCAAAAGCGGCTGTTCATCCCCGTTTTACCTTTGCACTCTTTGCCATTCTGGCTCTTTTCGTCGGAGGGGTGGGGTCGTGGTTTGCCTCTTCGCAACCTGACGGCCTGGAGTGGTCGATTGCGAAGGTATCGGGCTCCAAAGAGTTCAGCCCGGCAGGCGGAGCTGTGCATGAGGCGCTTGAAGCTTTTCAGCAGAAGGTTGCCTTTCTTCCCGATTATGGCTTCAAATCTGCCCCGGAATTCCTTGCAAACCCGGAGTCACCGGTCGATGCGGGTAGCAGTTTGTCGGGTATTGTGGGCAGCCTTTCGGTTCTTGCTGCTGCCGGAACCGTCGGTCTTTTGCTGGGCAGAAAACAGAAGGGAGAAAAACAGCGGTGATGTACGCCCGCTTACCATCTGCAGCCTCTCTTCCTGAAGGGCGTGGAGCGCCACCCCGGCCACTCCCCTTCCTTGGAAGTGACCGATCGGCTCTTCTGGTAACGGTTCTCTTTCTCTTCTCTCTGCTTTCGATTCCGAAATTCAACATGGCGGAAGTGCTTGCTTTCGGAGCCTTTCCGCTGTTTCTGATGAGCGCGGCACAGGCAGATGTAAAACTGATTGTGAAACGATTGTTGCTGATCTCTCCTTTTGTGCTCTTCATGGCTGCCGGGAACTTGTTGCTCGACCGGAACCCTGTTTTGCTGATTTCGGGATTACGTATCAGTGGAGGGATGATTTCCGGGACGGTTATTGTTGCAAAAACCATCATCTCTGTGGCTGCCCTGCTTTCGGTTACCCAGAGCATTCCGTTTTACCGAATCTGCCGCGCCCTTGAGGCGCTTCATCTTCCTGATGTACTGGTAACGCAGTTGCTGTTGCTCGACCGCTACCGCTCTGTTTTGCAGGAGGAGGCTCAATCGATTCAAAAGGCAAGGGATATCCGCTCGTTCGGCAGAAAGGGAAAAGGGCTCTTCCGTACTGCTCCGCTCATTGGCTCCTTGCTGTTAAGGACGATAACCCGTGCAGAAAGGATCTACCGCAGCATGAGCGCCAGGGGGTTTCAGGGACGACTGGTAAACCGCCCTGCTGAAAAGATAAGCCGCAGTGACTGGAGAACGATCGGACTCTGGGCTCTGCTTTTCCTTGCTCTTCGCCTGATCTTTTAATTCCCCCCCGAATGATCGCTATTGAAGGACTCTGCTTTTCCTGGCCTGACGGCACAAAGGCCATCGACCATATCAGCCTTGCTGTCGGCGAAGGTGATTCCGTGGGTATTGTGGGGGCAAATGGCGCTGGAAAATCGACGCTGGTCAACCACCTGAATGGCTACTTTCTGCCCCAGAAGGGCTCCATTTCGATTGGCGGCGTAGACCTGAACAAAAAGAATCTTGACCGAATCCACAGGATGGTTGGTCTGCTCTTTCAAAATCCGGATGACCAGCTTTTTACGGCACGGCTTTATGATGATGTTGCGTTCGGGCCGGAGAATCTGGGGATGGATGCGGCCGAGGTCGCAATGGTGGTTGAAGCGAGGCTCCGTGAGCTGAACCTCTGGGAGCTGCGCAACAGAGCGCCTTCACAGCTTTCGCAGGGTCAAAAGCGCTTTGCCTCCTTTGCTGCGGTTCTGGTCATGAAACCGGAGGTGATGGTGATGGATGAACCCACTGCCGATCTTGACCCGAAAAACCGCAGAAAACTGATCAACCTGGTTAACGGGCTTGGCATAACAAGAATAACGGTATCACACGACCTTGATTTTATCCAGGATACCTGCCAGCGAGTCTGCATCATGAAGCAGGGGCGCATTACGGCTGACGGGCCGACAGAAGAGATTCTCGGGAACAGGGAGCTGCTTGAGGCCAACGATCTGGAACTGCCGCTCCGCCTTCAGCGATAGCCCCCCTACCCTTCCAGTCTTGATGTCAGCTCTTCGACCATCTTTTTGTCGGCAAGCTTGACGGTAATTTCAGCAATGGCGCGGGTGGTATTGACGTGGAAAACAACAACGTCAAAGAGATCGGTCATACGCACGATTGCTGTTAAATCGCTGATATATTTGCTGATGCCGAGAAAGCTCAGGGGAAGAAGGCATTTGACGTGGTAGGGATTGCTGAGAAATATCCCGTAGGGCTGGATTTTCAGCACGCTGCCGGTAAAGGTCACGCCAATGTCGGGGAGGGGAAGCGAAAATTCCTGATCGTTACCCGACGCTGAGCCATCGGTGCGCATACCCTCTCCCGACCGGAGCTGTTCAATACGCTCCTTGAGGAGTGCAAGGTCATGATAGGCTATGCCGGGTTCGGCGAGCAGCTCTCTGGCGCTCAGCCCCTGGGTGGAGTAGACCAGAACCTCTTTTCCCTTCTCTTTCAGGGCCCTCAGCAGGGGTATAAAATCACTGTCGCCACTGAACAGAATAAAGGTGTCGTACTGATCGGCTCGGCTCAGAGCGTCTACAACAAGTTCTACATCGAGATTGCCTTTCATGACGATGACTCCGGTCTCCTTGTTGACGATCTTTTTGACCGGTTTTGAGGTGATATGGTAGCCGTGGGCCATCAGCACTCTGGTAAATGCGGCATTTTCTTCGGAGACGGGTTCTGATGCCGGGACGTAATAATTTGCCTCTACGGTGGCGTAACCGGAGATAAAAAAGGCCATCAGACGGGAAAAATCTATCTGCCATCCCAGATGGCGCTGTGTATAAAAAAGGTTGGCTCCATCAATAAAAACAGCCGCTCTGCCCATAATAATCTCTCTTTTCTTCATCTTTTGTCAGGTATTGACTGAAACGTCAGTCGAACAATAAACACGCGTGAGGCCTTAACCATTCAGTCGTGCAGGTTCATCTCAAACCCCGGAGCTGCCGTGCGGCCTCGATGACTCTTGCTGTCAGCCAGGCGGTAAAGGCGGGGGTGCTGTTAATGCAGGGAATTGATGTTACATTTTTTACCGATGCCGTCGCGGCAAGCTCCGCTGCACGGTGGATGGTTTCGTTGCCGTCAGCAAAATAACCGCCGGCGAAAAGGTCAACGCTTCCGGCTCCGTTTTGCCGAAGCTTCGCGCAGCTCTCTTCAAAGGAGGGTTTTGTCCACTCTCCGCCAACATTATGGTTGAGGTAGACCGTCTCAATCCGGCTATATGGATTTCGGGGATCCTCTTCAATGAGTTGCTGGAGGCGCCGGGCGAAATGGCGTGTTTCATCAAGACCGGTACGAAACTGTGGGGTATTTCCTTTGGTATCGGCAACCAGCGTACCATGAAAAAGCAGAAGGAGGGTTTGCGCTTCGCTACCGGGAGCCTGGCGCAGGGAACGTTGCTCAAACAGGTGATCGCAATAAATGGAGTAGAGCTGCTCATCGTTCCAGAAGCGACTGAGAACCTTGACCTTCCCGAGCTCCTCAGCTTTGCGGGAGTTGGCCAGACAGGAGCAGATCAGACCACAGGAGAGGCTGCTGTCGATGGGCGCCATGGAGACGATAACCTGAGCGTCACTGGAGCGTGTCTGTTCCATGACATGCTCCACATAAGGGGGCGAAGCCGAAAAAGCGGCATGGACCTCGAAGTCGAAGAGCGCTGCTGCGGGAGAGTGATTGAGCTGGCGCTGCAGGGCGGCTGCCTGGTCGCGGGTGATGCTGTTTTGTGGCGATGCTTGCGTATCGGCTGTTGCCCGCAGCTTTTTTTTGAGTGATGAGGTAAGCGCTATCGCTCTCTGTAGCGGCTTTGGAATGGGCATAACAAGGGCCGCGTGCGCAAGCGTATGAGAGGCAACCCGGTAGTTTTCGATGAATCGGGTTGTTTCAGCCTCACCATGCGCCGCAAGAATAACGGCGATTTTCTCTCGTTGTCTCATCTGCTCTCCATGATGAGGTCAGTTTTTCCTGGGGGAAATGGTGTTGACCTCCATGCCTTCACGTAAATTTTTTGCGGGTGCAAGTGCAATCTTGTCGCCTTTTTTGAGCCCCTGCAAGATTTCAACAAAGGTCAAGTCGCTTGCTCCTGTCCGAACTGGCTGTTTTTTGAGTTTGCCGTTTGCAATTTTCCAGACAGTGCTCTGTGCGTTTTCTTCAAAGAGCGAGCTTTTTCTGACCAGAAGGGCATTCGGCCTGATATTGTAGATGATGTTTGCTGTTGCGGTCATACCTGCCTGAATGTCGGTGGCTGGATGGTCGAGCTTCAGATAGATCCTTGAGGTCTTTGTGACCCGGTCTGTTTGCTGTACAATACGGGAGACGGTGGCCTTGAAGCGCTTGTCGGGCCAGGCATCAAAGGCAACGGTCGTCGCCTGACCGAAGCGTATACGGGGAATATCGAGTTCGTCAACCTCGACGGTAACCACATAGGCCGATGGGTCAACAACCCGGGCGACAAGGCTGTTGGCTGCGACATAATCGCCCTCTTTGACGCTCTGGAGGGTGAGAATACCGGCAAAAGGGGCGCTGACTGTCAGTTTTTTCAGGTCATCTTCACGCATCTGCAACTGAAGGGCTTTCTGCCGGAGCAGCTCTTCGCCCTGGATGCTCATTTTTTCGGCCTCATCCAGCTCCTGACGCGATATTGCGCCTTCACGGAAGAGGTTCTCCTTTCTGGTTCGCCGCAGCTTGTTGTCGTGGGTCTGAGCCTGCTGTTCGGCCAGGGCAGCCTTTGCTTCACGAACGGCGAACTCTGGCTGGGGGCTGCTGAATTGAAGAATTTTCTGACCAGCGGTTACATGCTCCCCTTCGAGTGCACCGACAGAGCGTACCGTGCCCGATGTTTCAGCGCTGAGGTTGGCTACTGCTTCGGCCTCAACAAAGCCGGTTGCATAGATTGCCTGAACCAGCTCTGCATTGGTCACCTGATCGACCTCAATATCGACGGTGTTGCCCCTCGTCATCAGAAAAATGACCGTGGCAAGAAAAAGGAGAGCAAGAGCTATGGTATATTTGGGAAGAAATTTCTGTAGGGATTGCATGTGCCTGGTTTAATATGAATTCAGCTTTGGGAAGTTACCTGTTTTGATCTTTTTATCCATTCCGATCTTGGTTTTTCCATAATTTTATCAATCTTTAAAAACTGTTTCTTTTTGAAGGCCCTCCCAGGGGGGAGGAGCGCTTGTATAAAAACCACTTAATCTACACCATCAATGGGCGATAATCAAGATATGGGGAAAAGCTTTCTTGAAACGGTTAAATTTGATGACCGGGGGCTGGTGCCGGCGATTGTACAGGATCAGGAGACGGGCAAGGTGCTGATGATGGCCTGGATGAATCTTGAAAGCCTCCAGATGACTCTGGACAAGAAGAGAGCCTGTTACTGGAGCCGAAGCCGCAACAAGCTTTGGCTGAAGGGGGAATCGTCGGGCAACATGCAGGTGGTTCATGATATCCTGATCGACTGTGATGGCGATACCCTGCTCCTGAAAGTTTCACAGACTGGCGGCGCCTGCCATGTTGGCTATCACTCCTGTTTTTACCGTAAAGCCACAGAGGCGCTCTCCATGGAGATCTGTGACACGCTGATGTTTAACCCGGAAGATGTTTATGGCAAAAAAAGCTGAAGTTTCGGCGCGTCAGGCCAGGGAGAGTGCGCAATCTCTGAATCAGACGAAATCGAGGGCCTCTATCAAAAGAATGTTTGATGAGGTTGCTCCGACCTATGATTTTTTGAATCATCTGCTCAGTCTTGGAATAGATAACTATTGGCGGGCAATGGCTACGAAGAGGGCGAAGGAGGTACTCGGAACAAATCGCGCTCCACGGATTCTTGATGTGGCTACCGGCACGGGTGACCTGGCGAACTCCATGTCGAAAATAGAGGGCGCAAAGGTCTCTGCTCTTGACCTTTCGCCTGAAATGCTGGTTCTTGCAAGGAAAAAATATCCCCAGATCAGCTTTATTGAGGGCTATGCGGAGAAGCTTCCTTTCGACAATGCGAGCTTTGATGTGGTCAGCGCCGGATTTGGTGTGAGAAATTTTGAAAACCTGAATGAGGGGATGCGGGAGTTTTATCGTGTCCTGAAGCCGGGCGGCCATGCGCTCATTATTGAGCCGATGATACCGCGTAATGCGCTTATGAAAAAGCTTTACCTGGTCTATTTCAAAAAAGTACTGCCGAAAATTGCGGGATTGTTCAGCAAGTCCACCTTTGCCTACGACTATCTGCCCCACTCGGTTGAAAAGTTTCCGCAGGCTGAGGCGTTCACCGCCATCCTGAAAAAAAGCGGTTTCAAACAGGCCAATTTTTTCCCGATGACCTTTGAAACCTCCATTCTCTATGTCGCGAAAAAATAGGTGGCCGGGGTTGGAGTGAGGGTTTCTGGTGTTGTAAAAATTACTGTTGCCAGTGCCCGCGATAGAGTTGCAGGCGTTTGAGGAGCGGTATGGAGAGCGCATAGGTGCAGATACCGCCAATATCGGTCAGCAGGTCTGCGGCGGAGGCTGATCGGTAGGGCAGCCAGGACTGGACAACCTCGATGGCCAGCCCGTAGAGGATGAGCAGAATAATTTTGACGGCGCCAAACCGGCTGCGCGGAAAGGCAAAATCCACCAGAAAGGCAAGCGTTCCAAAGGCGAGAAAATGAAGTACCTTGTCGCCATTCGTGAAGGGTGGCGGCTCTATGCCGTTCAGGATGGTGGCCTGCCAACTGATAACTGCGATGGTAACAAGGAGTATCAGACGGACGGCGATCATCACCCTTTGCTCTTTCTGGTTCACCGGCGCATCTCTGATTAGAGGTTTCTGGTTGATTGTTGTCTCCGTTTACAGCATGGCTTCAAATTCATCTTCCGACACAACCCTGACTCCGAGCTTGTTGGCTTTCTGCAGCTTGCTGCCGGGGTCTTGGCCAGCAACAACCATGCCGGTCTTTTTGCTGACGGAGCCGACTACCCTGCCGCCGCGTTCAAGCACCAGTTCCGAGGCTTTCTGGCGGTCGTAGCGTTCAAGGCTGCCGGTAAAGAGTACTGTGACTCCCTCGAAATTGCGGTTGACCTGCTCTTTGGGCTCCGATGCACTGAGTTGCAGCGCTGCCGTGCGGAGTTTTTCAAGGAGGTGTGGCCATGATGGTTTTGCAAAGTAGTCGATGATGCTGCGGGCGACAACCGGGCCGATATCGGGGATGGTGGCAAGCTGCTCCTCGCTGGCCTCCCGGAGAAGATCGATGGAGGGGCAGGCTTGCGAGAGTTCACGGGCGGTGGCGCGTCCGACGTGACGGATACCGAGAGCGTAGAGGAGTCGTTCATAGCTTTTTTCCCGACTTTTCTCCAAAGCGCGCAGGATGTTTTGTGCCGATTTTGGCCCCATGCGTTCAAGCTTTTCGAGCTGTGGTTCCTGAAGAAAGTAGAGGTCGCCGGGATCTTTGACAAGCCCTTTGGCTACAAGCTGCTCGACGAGGGCGTCGCCGAGGGTCTGGATATCCATGGCATTGCGCGATGCAAAGTGCAGCAGCCGCCCTTTTATTTGGGCCGGGCACTCCTCTTCGTTCGGGCAGGAGTAACTGACTTCGTTCTCCGGTCGGACGAGCGGGGCGCCGCATGAGGGGCAATGGGTAGGCGGCAGAATGGGCATGGCATCGGCGGGGCGCTCTTCGAAGAGGGTGCGCACCACTTTGGGAATGACCTCGCCTGATTTTTCGATGATGACCCGGTCGCGGAGCATGAGCCCAAGGCGCTCGATTTCGTCGAAGTTATGGAGGGTGGAGCGGGAGACGGTTGAACCGGCAAGCAGGACGGGCTCAAGTTCGGCAACAGGGGTGATGGTGCCGAGCCGTCCTACCTGGAAGAGCACGTTTTGGAGCACCGATCTGGCCTGTTGTGCCGGATATTTGTAGGCTATGGCCCAGCGTGGGCTTTTTGCGGTTGCGCCAAGTTTTTCGCGGAAAGGGACATCGTTGAGTTTGAGCACCACTCCGTCGGTCTCGTAGGGGAGCTGCCAGCGCTTTTCTGCCCATTCGGCAATATAGGTGTTGATCTCCTCGAGGGTATTGCAGAGCCGGTAGTGGTCGCCGGTAAAGAAGCCGAGACGGGCGAGCAGTTCGAGACGATGGATGTGGGGTGTGGATTCATCCTTGAGCCCTTTCAGGTAGTAGGCAACAAAACTCATGCTGCGACGGGCCACTTCACCGGAATCCTGCAGTTTGAGTGAGCCTGCCGTGGCATTGCGGGGGTTGGCAAATCGATCTTCATCGGGACGGCTCTCGTTGAGACGTTCAAAATCCTCCTTGCGCATGAAGACTTCGCCGCGCACCTCGATCGCTCTCTCCTCCCCCTGAAGAGCTGCGACAAGAGTCTCCTCCAGTCGGAGGGGAATGGTGGCAACGGTCTTCAGATTAGCCGTGATATCATCACCCTGCCGACCGTCACCCCGTGTTGCGCCGCGTACGAGAATGCCGTCTTGGTAGATGAGGCTGATGGCAACACCGTCAAATTTCAGCTCGGCAACCATCTCCTGCTCCACAACCCCTTCGAGGGCGAGGAGTTTTCGGACGCGGTTGTAAAACTCCTCCACCTCGGTGATGGAGTAGCTGTTTGAGAGGCTGAGCATCGGCTCACGATGCTGCACTGCAGGAAATTCCCTGGTAATGGCTCCTCCCACCCGCTGCGAGGGGCTGTCGGGGGTAAGCAGTTGCGGGAATTGCCGCTCAAGGGTGATGAGTTGATCGAGAAGCTGGTCAAATTCAAAATCGGAGAGCTCCGGCTTTGCCTCAACATAGTAGAGATGGGTGTGCCGCTCGATCTCCCGGCGAAGCTGTGCAATCGCCTCTGCGGCACGAATGATATCGGTCATCGATGAAAAAAAGGTTATCTGAGTGCTGAAAATGCCCATCCGGCAAGATTTTTGAAAAAGGAGAGGGAGCCCTGAATGCCAAGTTTCTCCCAGGTTGCTGCCAGTACTTTCGGGTAGCGCCAGGCGAGCCGGAGCATCACCACTGCAAGTTCTTCAATCTTCATTTCGTCGCGGAACATGGCTTGACGATAGCGCTGGGGCAGGTCGTCGAGCACAATCATCACCTCGTTCATCAGGTCGTTGACAAAGTTGGGTTCATCGGTGGCCTTGTTGAAGCACATGTATTTCATGAGGTTGGCCATCGAGGCGACGTTTGGTTCATAGGCGCTGATTTTTTCGAGGTGCTTTTTGGCGAGGTTGTTTTCCGTGAGCGCCCGGTCAAGATCGGCTGTGAGGTGGTGGAGGTTGCGAACCATTGATCCAAAGCCGCAGAAGGTGAGCGGAGAGCCGAGTGATGCGGCGTCGCCGAAGAGAATGATGTGGCTATCGGCAATCTCACGGCTCCGGTTAAACCCGTCATGACAGTAGGCTGGAATGATGCCGTAGACGGGACGATGGATCTGAAAATCCTTGCCGGGCTTTTTGTAGTCCGGAAGCGTGATGAAGTAGCTCTCGAAGAGGCTGAGCAGGGATTTGTCGTTCGGGGAGTCGGCCTCGTCATAGAAGAAGAGGTAGGTGATATAGTTTCTCCCTTCAGCAGGAAAGCCTTCCCAGATCAATTGCCGCCCTTTTTCAGCCGATGTATCGGCAGGCCCGATGCTCGCAAGAATTTCACCGATATCGAACACTGCATTTTCAAAACCGCTCGCTATGGTGCCTACCGTCGGGCAGACGTGGGTCTGGGGAATGCCTTCGTTGAGCTGCATGGCAATGGGCGAGAGGATGCCCATCACATCGACCAGTACCTTGCTCTTGTAGAAGAAGGGGTTGCCCTGGCGATCTTCTACCTGCACAATGATGTGGTCGTCAAATTGATAACAACGGACAAAGCTGGTTTCGGCAAGAAGGGCGTTGCCCGGTGCGCCGAGGATTCTCTCTTTTGCCAGATTGAGTAACCGGTCGGCATCAACGGCGCAATCGAGCACGTTTTCCATAACAAGCCGCTTCTGCTTGCCATCAGGCTGGTAAAACTCGACCCAGCCGTTTTTGTAGCGGCGGCCAATGGTCGAGTCAACTTCTCGTTCGGTAAAGAGCCCGATGGCGGAGAGATTCATCAGCTCGTTCCTTGAAATATTCCAGTCTCTGGTCGATTTTGCCGGTGTCTGGCGGTCAAAAATCAACACTTTACGTCCATACTTCCCCGCCATCACGGCTGCATGGAGCAGACTGAGGGTTCCTCCTGCATAAATCAGATCATATTCGCCGCTGATAAGGGCATCTTTTGGCAGGGTATCGCCCGGCATGATCACTTGCCGGAGAGGTTGCTTTAACCGCTCCCAGTAACGGTCGAGTTCCATGATACGCTGCAGATGCTGCTCTGCATCCGGGAGCAGTGAAAATGCCTGGAAGAGATGGGGGTGGGTCAGCCTGATGTTATCGAGTAGCAAGGTCATGGATTGGTATGGATAAAGATAGGTTCGTGCCGATCGTTTAATTTAGCTGCCGGAGAGTGGTTCTGCCATCGTTCGAAGTGGCCGGTCACTCTCGATCTGTCCGTCTACCAGATGAATTCGTCGTCCCGCACGGTTTGCAAACTCTTCATCGTGGGTAACGACGATAACGGTCTGGTTCAGCTCACGGTTCAGACGGTCAAAGAGTTGATAGACATTGTTGGCCGAGCGGGAGTCAAGATTTCCGGTCGGTTCATCGCCAAGCAGCACTTTGGGTTCGTTGGCCAGCGCCCGTGCAATGGCAACCCGCTGCTGCTGGCCACCGGAGAGCTGGCTTGGCTTGTTGGTATATTTGTTCTGCATGTCAACCATGTCGAGCAGTTTCATGGCCCGCTCCCTGATCTCTTTTTTGGTGCGACGACCATTGATCATCATCGGCATACTGACATTTTCAACGGCATTGAACTCGGGAAGCAAAAAGTGAAACTGATAGATAAAGCCAATTTTTTCATTTCTGATATGGTTCATCTCGGTTTCATTTTTTTCGGTAATTGCCTCCCCGTCGAGCCATACCGTGCCGGAGGTTGGCTTGTCGAGCCCTCCCATGATATAGAGAAGGGTGGATTTGCCCGAACCCGACGGTCCTGTTATAGCGACAAACTCCCCTGCCATGATTTCCAGCGAAAGGTTTGGAATGATAGTCTGGCGAATAGCCTTGGAGAGGCCAAGCTCTTTGCGGATTTTTTCAAGCCTGAGAATCGTTTCAGCCATCGGTTGCCACCTTCGTTGTTCTGGATTTCGCCGGGTAAGTGCCTTGAGTAAAAAAAGATCCCTGAAAAGTGGCACTGTGGGATATTATAACAAAAAAGGCAGAAAGAGGGATAGCTATTTTTTTGATGCGATCAGGAGTTCGATTATTGTATATGCGTGAAAAGAGCTTTATATTGCGGTATAACCAGGTGAGTAAAAAAGAGCCCCCGCTTCCGAGCTTCGTGAATGTTGCCTTTTCGAAACATAATCTCATAAACCTCAAGAAATAAATAGAATATGAACGCTTTCCGCTCTATTCTCCCGTTTCTCGTTGCGACATGTTTTTCTTCTGCCGCTCTGGCTGCCAATGTCGTCAAGATTGCCATCACAGGTCCTTTTTCAGGCGGATCAGCCCCGATGGGCGCCTCTATGAGGGATGGCGCCAAGCTGGCTTTTTCCCAGATCAATCAGAAAGGCGGTATCAATGTCGGCGGAACCATGATGCGCGTGGAGCTGATTGAACGCGACGATGAGGGGAAAAATGATCGTGGCGCCCTGATTGCCCAGGAGATTTCGTCGATGAGCGATGTCTCGGCCGTCATCGGGACGGTCAACACCGGTATTGCTGTGATGGGTGACAAGTATTACGTTGAGAAGGGAATCGTCAAAATCATTACTCCTGCCGCCGGAAGCGCCTCAATGACGCAATGGAGCAGTGCGGGTAACAGGGAGCTGCCTATTTTCCGCTTTGCCGCACATGATGGCATTCAGTCACAGATGGTTGTAGAGCAGGCTGTAAAGATGGGGTGCCGGAAGGTTGCAATTTTGCACGATGCAACAAACTACGGGGTTTCGGGACGTGATGACCTTATCCGCCAGGTCAACAGGCAGGGTGGCAGGCTGAAAGTGGTGGCTATCGAGAAGTTCGGCATCGGTGACAAGGATATGACCGGGCAGCTCATCAAGGCGAAGGCCGCCGGTGCACAGGCAATCCTTATCTGGGGTATCGGGCCTGAGCTTGCCGCCGTTGCCTCAGGGAAGCAGAAACTGGGTTTCAGGGTTCCTCTGATTGGGGGATGGCCACTCTCCATGAGCAATTTTATTGATACGGCCGGGGCTGCTGGCAATGGCGCTTTGATGCCACAGACCTTTATTGAGGATGAGTCGATAGCAAGGGCGAAACCTTTTATACAGGCTTACCGCAGGGCTTATGGCGTCGCAAGGATTCCTTCTCCGGTTTCGGCTGCACAGGGTTATGACGCGGCCCTGCTGCTTGCTGAGGCTATTCATGAGGCGGGTTCTACGAAGCCGTCGAGCATCAAGAGTGCATTGGAAAATCTCAAGGTGACCGTCAGGGGGAGCATCGCTGACTGGAAAAAGCCATGGTCGAAGTGGAATCCGGCAAATGTGGAGACACATGAGGCCTTCCGCCGCTCGAACACGGTCATGGGCAAGGTGCAGAACAGCAGGGTTGTGCTGGCTAATCCGGCTGACCGGAGTGTGCTGGAGGGAAAGAGGTAATGAGCTACGCTGACCTGCGACTATGAATGGGGATCTTCTGGCTCTGGCTCAAATGGCTGTCGGCGGCGGGCTGATGGGCATGGCCTATGCATTGGTGGCGTATGGGTTTCAGCTCACTCATGCGGCGGGCAAGGCGGTTAACTTTGGACAGGGTGAACTGGTGATGCTTGGCGCTTTTGTTGGCCTGACTCTCTCTGATTCCGCTCTTCCCTACTGGGCTTCCGTAGCAGGCGCTATGGTGGCGGGCGCTGCTCTCGGGTGGTTTGTTGAGCGTTCTGCGGTGCGGCTGGCCCTGCAGCAGCAGAATGAGGGGTGGATTCTGCTGACCATCATTGTGGGGCTGTTTGGTGTTTCCGCTGCGGAGAATATCTGGGGACGTGATGACAGAGCCTTTCCGGCACCCTGGCCTGACGGGGTGCTGGAGTTTTTCGGGATATCGGTTACCTGGCCTGAGCTGGCCATCGCCGGTGGCGCTTTGGGCATCATGGCGTTGATAGAGCTTGCGAAGCGGTACACCATGATCGGTATTGCTGTGCAGGCTGTCAGCGCTGATCAGGATGCTGCCGAGCTTTGCGGCATTCGCTCGCAATCGGCGATCTCCCTTTCATGGGCGCTCTCCGGAATGGCGGCGGCATTTGCCGGAACCATCATTGCTCCTGTAACGACCGTCGGGCCAACTATGGCGGCGGCGTTAACGCTGAAGGCCTTTTCGGTAGCAGTGGTTGCCGGTCTCAGTAGTGGTTTCGGGCTTCTGCTTACGGGAGTTGTGTTCGGGGCTACGGAAAATATTTCCGGTTTTCTGCTCGGAAGTGGATGGCGCGAGGCTCCTGCTCTTGTGCTGCTGATCCTTGCACTCGCAATTCGTCCCCAGGGTCTCTTTGGTAAAAAAATAATCAGGAAAGTCTGAGGGAGAAATCATGTTCGCTGCTCTTGATGTGGGTGTGAGGGAGAAAACGGCAGAACGAATCGTACGTGCTGCCATGTTCATTGCTCTGGCTGCGCTTCCGACTTTCTGGCATGGTCAGTATGCTCTTGGCCTGCTTACGCTGATGGCGGTCTATGGCGTTCTTCTTATCGGTCTTGACGCAACGGTGGGATATCTGGGTCAGGTCAACCTTGCCCAGGCGGCGCTGTTTGCGCTCGGCGCTTATGGCGCGGCTCTTGCCGTACAGGCTGGCGCTCCCCTGCCGTTGGCGCTGGTGGCTGGAATCGCTGCCGCCCTGATTCCCGGCGCTGCTCTGGCGCTGCCAGCCCTGCGGCTTGAAGGACCGCAGTTTGCGCTTTCCACCCTCTCTTTCGCGACCCTGTCGGTTATTGTCCTTAATGAGTTTGAGTCGGTTACCAATGGCGCTCTTGGCTTATCCGTTACCAGGCCCCGGCTTTTCGGGCTGATCCTCGACTCTACCGGTTTTTACTGGCTCTGTCTGGCGACCCTGTTCGTTGCCTGGGAGGCTTCACAGAGCCTGCTCAAGTCGCGTTTCGGGCTGGCTATTGAGGCGTTACGTGACTCGCCAACCGCCACTGATGCGCTTGGTATTGGCGCCCTGAGGCACAAGGTACTCGCATTCGCGTGGGGAAGTACGCTTGCCGGTTTGGCCGGAGGGTTACATACGATGAATTTTGGCTATCTGCAGCCGGGGGCTTTCGGATATGAGCTGATGGTTATACTGCTGCTTGGCGTTGTTTTCGGGGGCAGGCGAAGCCAGTGGGGAGCCTTCCTCGGGGCTGCAGTTGTGGCCATGTTGCCCAATCTGCTCTCGAACCGCACGCTTTTTTCCGTTCTCGTCTCTGCAGGATGCATTCTGACCTTTGTTCCGACCTTTCGTGCGCTGCTGTCGAGACGGGCGCCTGTTTTTCGCGAGGTCGCTCCTGCCTCTGCCATGGCGTTGGCGGTCGCCCTCTCATTTTTTGTGCAAAATGTGGAGGATTGGCGCAAGGGGATTTTTGCGTTGTTCCTTTTTGCCGTTGTTGTCGGGTTTCCGAATGGAATTGCGGGAGCGATGACGACTACACTCCAGAGGCTGATACGTTTTGCTCCTCTTCCTTTGCCGCCGGCAGCGGGAGGGATCGGCTCTTCAAGAAGAGCGAAGGGGATCGCTCTGCGCCTGACCGACCTCTGTAAATCATTCGGCGGTGTGCGTGCTGTGGAGAGTGTTTCACTGGAAATCAGGGAGGGTGAGACGCTCGGTCTGATCGGGCCTAACGGATCGGGGAAAACAACGTTGGTGAATCTGATTTCCGGCCTCTATGCCCCTGATAGTGGTTCGGTTACCATTGCCGGCAGGAGTCCTGTTCCCGGCAGTCTGATGTCGGCATGTGCGGCGGGCGCATCCCGAACCTTTCAGAACCTGCAGTCTTTCTCCGGCCTGACTGCACTGGAGTCGGTGCTTGTTTGCCTGAAGGAGGGGGGAGAGCGGGAGGCTCTGGGCTGGTTGCTTGCTGTCGGTCTGGGAGAGAAGGCAAGAGTGCGCTGTTCCGAAATGGCGTATGGTGATTTACGATTTCTTGAAATTGCACGGGCGCTGGCTACCCGCCCCCATCTTCTGATGCTTGATGAGCCTGCGGCGGGCATGTCGAAACCGGACATTGCGAGGCTTGTTCTGCTGATCGCCTCGATTAAAGAGGCCGGGGTTCCTATTTTGCTTATTGAGCACCATCAGGATGTGGTCGCTGAGCTTTGCGACCGGGTTGCTGTGATGGATGGCGGGCGTCTGATTGCACTCGGCACTCCAAATCAGGTACGACGCGACCCCAAAGTAATTGAGGCCTATCTGGGGAGTGATGACACTGAAACAGGGAATAATGAGCTGCTGCCATGCTGAAAGTGGAAAACCTGCGCGCCGGATACAGCGGCGATGATGCTGTTCGGGGGATTTCAATAGAGGTTGCCGAGAGATCGTGTGTTGCACTTGTCGGAGCCAATGGCGCGGGCAAGAGCACACTGGTGAAGTCCGTGTGCGGACTGCTCACTCCGAGGGGAGGCAAGGTACTTTTTGGAGGAGAAGAGATTATGGGGCTCCCTGCCAGCCAGGTAGCCAGACGCGGACTCTCTCTTTGCCCGGAAGGAAGACGGCTCTTCGCTCCCCTCTCGGTTGAGGAAAATCTGCTGCTTGGCGCCTATCCGCGCCTTCCCTCTTTCGGCCCTTTTCGCCGGGCAGCCTCAGGCGATCTGCAGCGGATCTATGAGATGTTCCCCCGTCTTGGAGAACGGCGCTCACAGCAGGCCGGGAGCCTTTCGGGCGGAGAGCAGCAGATGCTTGCCATTGGCCGCCTCCTTATGGCCCGCCCACGTCTTATGATTCTTGATGAGCCTTCGATGGGGCTTGCACCCATGCTGGTCAAGGAGGTCTTTCTTGCCATCTCTTCGCTCCGCGCCTCCGGTATGACGATTCTTCTTTCTGAACAGTTTGCCAAGAGCGCCCTGGCCGTCTCCGACCGCGCCTATATCATTGAACAGGGTCGCGTTGTGCTGGAGGGTTCCAGTGCAGCGCTGGCAAAAGATCCTGCGGTGATGGCGGCATACCTCGGCTGAGGGCAGGAGAAAAAACCGCCGCCGGTTTTTAAAAAAGAGATAATCCGCTATATTCCACTCCATATAACGCTCCTCTGACCGGGCATTGAGCGCAACAGGCTGGCGCTCAAAAAAAACAACACCAATGTAGCAAAGAGAGCTTCCGGGAATCACGATAACCGAAATTAATAAGATTTTTTGCCTCTTTTGTCTTATTTTTTATTATTTTTCAGTCAATAAGCGAAGAAAAAGCAGGGGCGCGAAGAAACAGGGACAACGAAAGCAAGAGCGCTGCACGTTTCCCGCAGGGAGTCAATTCCGGTTTTTCACGCGGCAAAACTCTTTTTTTTTCAGCACCGGAATAGTGGTGATGTTATAACGATAAAACAACGCAATCATGCTCTATCAACTTCCTGACTCCGATATCGAACGTTTTATCGAGGAAGATATGCCTTATGGTGATTTGACAACCTTCCTGCTCGGCATTGGCTCTCTGCAGGGGGAGATCACCTTTACCAGCCGGGAATTGACAACACTCTGCTGTACGGAGGAGGCGGCCCGTCTTCTTGAACGGTGCGGAGCAACCGTGACCTCTCTGCTTCCGAGCGGGACAACGATTGAAGCGGGCGTTACCTTCCTTTCAGCCACGGGTTCTGCCGAGAGCCTGCACGCAGGATGGAAAGTGGCACTGAACATACTGGAATATGCATCGGGCATTGCCACCCGGACACGGAAAATTGTTACACGGGTCAAGGAGGTTCATGCATCCATAACCGTCGTCACTACCCGCAAGTCCTTTCCGGGAACAAAGAAGGTTGCTATCAAGGCTATCATGGCCGGCGGTGCACTTCCGCATCGGCTTGGCTTGTCGGAGTCGCTGCTGATCTTCCGGCAGCATACTGCCTTCTGTGGCGGCCTTGAGCCTTTTCTTCAAACGGTGACGGAGCTGAAGCTGAAAGCGCCTGAACAAAAAATTATTGTTGAGGCCTTCAACCTGGAAGAGGCGCTTGCCATTGCTGCAGCGGGCGCTGATGTGGTACAGCTTGACAAGATGCAGCCTGAAGCGCTCTCCCGGCTGGTTCAGCAACTGCGTGAGGTGGCGCCCGGTGTCACCATTTCGGCGGCGGGAGGTATCAATGCGGAGAATGCTGCGGCTTATGCTGAAACCGGGGTTGATATGCTTGTGCTCTCGTCAGTCTATTTCGGTAAGCCTTCGGATATCGCTGTTGCAATCACCTCCTCAGAACCTTAAAACAGTCATGATAATGATACGATCCATGAAACGCATCGCCCTTCTCTGTTTTGTGCTCCTCTCTCTTGCTCTCCCGGCCGTGGCTGGTGAGCTGAACCTCTCTGTTGCTGCAAGCATGAAAGAGGTTATCAATGAGTTGACTGCGAGTTACACGGCAAAGCACCCTTCAACGGTGTTTCTGAAAAATTTTGGCCCATCGGGAACGCTTGCCGGTCAGATTGAAAACGGCGCTCCGGTTGACCTGTTTATTGCCGCAAACAATCAGTGGATGGATTATCTGAAAGAAAAAAATCTTGTGGATGGCGCTAACGCAAAAATGTTTGCTTACAACTCGCTGGTTTTTGCCGGGAGAACGACCAAAAAGGTGAGTTCGATGAAGGAGCTGCTGAAGCTTGACAAGATTGCCATTGGCAGTCCGAAAAGTGTGCCTGCAGGTGAGTATGCCATGACGGCCTTTAAAAATGCCGGCATTGAGATGCAGCTTGCCGGAAAGCTTGTTATGGCCAAGGATGTGAGGGAGTGCCTGATGTATGCGGAACTCGGCGAAGTTGATGGCAGCTTTGTTTACCGCACTGATGCCCTGCTGGCGCAAAAAGCCGGATTGCTTTTTGTGGTGCCGCAAAAGCTCTATCCAAGAGTGACCTACCCGATGGCGTTGACCGTAAAGGCGGCAAAAAATGGGGAGGCAAAGGCTTTCTATCTCTTCCTGCAGGGTGCTGAGGCTCAATCGGTTCTGCGCAAATATGGCTTTGTCCTTAAATAGGATGAACCCGGAAAACGGCCTATACCCTTAAGATAGTTATGATGTTATGACACTGACACCTGAAGATATTTCTGCTATCTGGCTCTCTCTGAAGGTGGCGCTTACGGCGACTCTGCTTGCTTTGCCTTTCGGTTTTGCTCTTGCATGGCTGATGGTCTTCAGGAAGTTCAGGGGAAAAGTGGTGCTCGAAGTGCTGGTCAACCTCCCGCTCACGCTTCCTCCGGTAGTGATCGGTTTTTTTCTGCTGCTGCTGCTTGGAAAAAATGGCTGGATCGGAAAAGTACTCGATGCATCGGGCATGCCGATTATTTTTACCTGGAAAGCTGCCGTTCTTGCTTCGGCAACCGTCGGCTTTCCCCTGCTGGTTCGCTCAATACGGCTTGGCATGGAGTCTATCGACCAGCAGCTTATCGAGGCCTCCCGAAGCCTTGGCGCCGCATGGTACGACACGCTTGTTACCATTATTCTCCCGCTCTCCCTGCGGGGAATCATGGCGGGTTCGTCGCTGATGTTTGCCCGAAGCCTTGGTGAATTTGGCGCTACCATTATTGTTGCCGGCAATATTCCCGGTATGACGCAAACCATTCCGCTGGCTATCTACGATTATGCCAGTTCGCCCTCAAGTGTCACTATGGCTCTCTCGCTCTGCCTGGTCTCGATCATTATTTCGGTCGTTGTGCTTCTTGTTCATGAACTGCTTGGTAAAAAACTTGACCGGAGGAGTGCGCTTTGAATCTGCGGATTGATGCTGAGAAAAAACAGGGCAGCTTCCTCCTGCAGCTCAAGGCGGATGTGTCGGGGGATCGCATCGGTATTTTCGGCCAGTCCGGGAGCGGCAAGTCGACGCTTGTGCATCTTATTTCAGGGCTTCTTCAGCCGGACAGGGGTGAGATCTATCTGAATGATGAGTGCATGTTCAGCTCGGTGAAGGGTATCGATCTCTCCCCTGAACGTCGGCGCATTGCGATTGTTTTTCAGCAGGCGATGCTTTTTCCGCATCTCTCGGTCAAAGCTAATCTGCTTTACGGCTACAGGCGTTGCCACGCTGAAAACCGCCGTATCAAACCGGAGGCTCTGATTGCTTTATTGAAACTGCAGCCGCTCATGCAGCGGGGTGTGCATAATCTTTCCGGCGGTGAGAAACAGCGTGTCGCTCTTGGCCGGGCGGTGCTTGCAAATCCTCGCCTGCTGCTGATGGATGAACCGCTCTCGGCTCTTGATGATACGCTGCGATTTCAGATCATTCCCTATCTGAAGAGTGTGAGTGAGGAGTTCGGAATCCCTTACCTCTTTATTTCGCACTCGATCCTTGAGATGCAATTGATGACCGACCGAATTCTTGTGATCAGGAATGGCCGAATGGATGAAACAACAACTCCCGACCAGCTTGCACGAAACAGCATGGCTGATAATCCGAAGGGCTATCTCAATCTTCTGCATCTTGCCGATCCGGTTCTGCAGAACGGTTTGTATGCTTACTCCTGGGGCCGGAACAGCCTCCTGATTTCGGGTGGAGGGGCCGACAGAGCATCCCTTTTTGAGCTTTCGTCTCGTGAGATCATCCTTTTCAAAAAACATCCTGAAGCGATCAGCGCACGAAATCTTTTGCATTGCACGGTTACAGAGATGTTTGAGTCGGATGGAAGGGTTGGTATTGTGTTGTCGGTCAATGGTGAAAAACTTGTTGCTGAAATTGTCCGTTCAGCCGCAGATGAACTGGATATTACGATCGATTCTCCTCTTTTTGCCGCAATCAAGGCCTCCTCTTTCAGAAAGCTCGCATAATCGGGGCACTGCCTCTCAACTTTTAATGCCTCGTTCCTGTTTACTTTCAGGTTGGACAGGAAGAAATTAAACGCAAACAAAAATGACTCTTTCGGGCAAAAAGGTATGCTTCATGACTGGCGCTTCGGGTGTGCTTGGCAGTGAAATTGCGCTTGCTGTGGCCGGACAGGGATATACGGTTTTTTTTACCTGGAATGCTTCGGAGTCGAGGGCTACCGAAGTTCTTGAAAAAATCAGGTGGATCAGTCCTCTGTCGCAGATGGTTCGGTGTGATGTGTCGAAGAGTGGCGATATTGTGCGTGCGTTTGCGACGTTCAGGGAGCAGTTTGACCGGCTTGACCTGCTTATTACCAGCGCATCGAATTTTTTCAGGACACCCTTGCCCAATGTTACTGAGGAGCAATGGGACAGTCTGGTCGATACCAATCTGAAGGGAACTTTTTTTACCATGCAGGAGGCTGCTGCAATCATGTGCAAACAGCCCTTCGTCTCGCGCATCATTACGATGACGGATATTTCTGCTGATCTGGTCTGGCGAAACTTTGCACCCTATACGGTATCGAAGTGCGGTATACAGCACCTGACCAGGATTTTCGCAAAGGAGTTTGCACCGACTATTCTGGTAAACTCTATAGCTCCGGGAACGATCACACTCAATCCACAGAAGGAGATGGATTCCGAGGAGGAGATGGTGAGAAAAATACCGCTTCAGCGTCTTGGTGACCCGCTTGATATTGTTAAATGTATCACCTTTCTTCTGGAGAGTGACTATATCACCGGTCAGGTTCTTAATGTGGAGGGTGGACGGCTTCTGCAGTAAGTGTGCCATGCAAAGAGCACATTGTTTTTTATTATATTGCCGTGCGAGCGTTTTGAAATCAAGTTTTGTACCGTAAATACGCATAACCAGTTTTTATACTCTTATGGAACAGGAAGTAGAGGTAACCATTCATCGCAGCAAACCCGCCGATCCGGTTGAGGAGCCGCAACACGAAACAAAAATTCCGGAGCAGCTCAAGGAGCTCAGTGAGACCATTTCTGACACCTTTTCTTCCTTCAGGGAGAGCGATTCGTATGAGTGGCTTTTGAAAAAGGCTGACAAGGCGACGGATTATGTCAAAAAAAATCCGATGCCTGCAATACTCGTTTCACTGGGTGCCGGCACCTTGTTCGGACTTTTATTCAAGAAAAGGAGATAACAGCTATTGACCAGTCAGAAAACATGATGAACCGTAAAGCAGGAAAGGAGCAGGGTTCTGCCTCTTCGAAAAGCAGACGCAGCGGCATTGCCAAACTCCTTGATGATACGGCAGTGTCGACCTATGAGGACGTGAGGGCTATTATTGATGCAAAGTTTGAGCTGCTCAAAATTGAGTTGACCGAGAAGCTCTCTGTGATTGCATCGGCGGCTGTCGTTGCTGTAATCCTTGTTGTCGGTATGACCTACCTGCTCACAACTGTTGCGCTGCTGATCGGCGAGCTTCTGGGTCATCCTTTTCTGGGCTATCTCATCGTGAGCCTTCTTTTTCTCTCTTGCTTTTTATTCTTCACCAGGTTCAAGCCATTATTGCTGAGAAACCTGATTCAGAAAATTCTTTTATCGCTCCATGACTACAACTAATGAACCGTTAACGGGCATTCAGGCACGCATTGAAGAGCTGCAGAATACTATTGCGGAAAAGGAGACCCAGATCAAGGCAAGGGGTCATCAACTGAAAGAGGAGATCGGGGCTGAGCTTTCGCCGGTTGAACTGGTCAGAAAACATCCGTTTCCTGCCACAGCCCTGCTTTTTGTTGCTGGATTACAGCTTGGAAAAACGCTGAGAAGCGGTATGACCTCTTCCGCTTCCGCCCCGGCAGCAGTGACTATCTCCCCTTCAGTTGAGCACGCGCCGTCGCCACGGAAGGGTGCACTCTCGACCTTCGGGCTTGAGGTGCTCCGCTCTGCGAAGGATCTGGGATTTACCTATCTTCAGCGCTATATCGACAAGAAATTCAAATAATCGTACGCTTTTGCCCCGGCCAATTCGAAACCGCACAACAAGGGTCGGAGCGTTTTTTTGCAGAAATTCCATACTTCACCAATCAAACAAAACCCGCCAGCGTTGCAGAACAAAGAGCACTTTTATGTAAACAGAAATGCCAGGGAACTTTTTCATCTGACTGATCCTGAGTTCCTCTCTTTACCATCTTCCGGTCAGGAAAGTATCATAACATCGGAACGACAGACTGCCGTCATCAACAATTTTCTGAAAAAGCTGAAGGGCGCCGATGCGAAGCCGGTGCTGCCAGCGCAGTTCCTCGGCATGAAACTGCTGCATGCGCTCTTTCACTCGATTATGACGAAAGCGATCGCTTTACGGCAACCGGACTTTCTGGAGCGTCTCTCGGGTACGCTGAAGGAGATGCTTTCTGAGGAGGAGTCGGAGGAGTACCTGAAACGATTTGTCGCCTCTTTTCCTGCGCAGAATGTCTATGCCGGAACGGAAACGCCTTCGGAGTGGCTTCGGCTGCAGGAGAATCGGAAGCATGTGCTTGAGGAGTCTTTCCTGGTCTGGCTGAATAATCAGAACCCCGCTTTGGAACAGTTTTCCGATCTTTTGAACGATGAGAAGCTGACACGGGAGAGTTCGTACCGGAAGGTGATTATGACCATGCGAAGCTCCATGCAGGCAATGGGGCCTGTGGGGCCCGACCATATCGATCTTGCTGAATTGCTCACCCGCCCCATAAAACATGCTCCGACCTCCATTCTTGAACAGCTTCGCTATATCCGCCTGAATTGGGGTGATCTGCTCGATGAGTCGCCTCTTTGGGGATTGCTTGGCGGCGCCATCGATTTTATTGAGGATGAGGATAAGTACCTCTTTTTCGAAAAGATTGCCCAGGAGCGTGCTCTGCGAAATGATGGCCATGTGTTTGAGAAAGAGGTTCATGTCCCGGAATACAGCTCTCTGGATGATGCCAATGCTCCGGCAAACTACTCTATTGATTCGTCGTGGATGCCTGAAGTGGTGATGCTTGCCAAAAGCACCTATGTCTGGCTCGATCAGCTCAGCAAGATCTATCGGCGCCCGGTTCACCGACTGCAGGATATTCCCGATGCTGAGCTTGACCTTATTGCTGAACGCGGCTTTACGGCATTATGGCTTATCGGACTCTGGCAGCGCAGCTTTGCTTCCCAGAAAATCAAGCAGCTCCAGGGAAATCCTGAGGCCAAGGCGTCGGCATATGCTCTTGAAAATTATACGATTTCCGATGACATTGGCGGTTATGAGGGTTATCACAACCTTTTTCAGAGAGCCAAACAGCGTGGTATCCGCCTCGCAAGTGATATGGTGCCAAATCACACCGGAATGGATTCTGAACTTGTCCGAAACAATCCGGACTGGTTTCTCTCCTCTCACACGGCTCCTTATTATAACTACTCCTATAATGGGCCGAACCTCAGCAGTGATTCGCGCTATGGTATCTACCTCGAAGATGGGTACTGGAACCGTTCTGATGCGGCAGTGACCTTCAAGCGGGTTGATTACCTCACTGGTGATACGCGATACATCTATCATGGCAATGATGGTACCATTATGCCCTGGAATGATACTGCACAGTTGAATTTTTTGAGTGCGGAGGTTCGTGAAGGGGTGATTCAGCAGATTCTTCAGGTTGCGAGGATGTTCCCCATTATCCGTTTCGATGCTGCAATGGTGCTGGCGAAACGGCATATCCAGCGTCTCTGGTTTCCGCTTCATGGTCACAGCGCGGGGGTTCCATCGCGTTCAGCAAATGCCATGAGCATGTCGGAATTTGATGCCGCCATCCCTGAGGAGTTCTGGCGTGAGGTGGTTGACCGTATTCACCAGAAAGTGCCTGATACGCTGCTGCTTGCAGAGGCGTTCTGGATGCTTGAGGGCTATTTTGTCCGCACGCTTGGCATGCACCGGGTCTATAACAGCGCTTTTATGCACATGCTGAAAAAGGAGGATAATGCCAATTATCGCTACCTGATCAAGAATACCCTTGAATTTGACGCTGAAATTCTCAAGCGCTATGTCAACTTCATGAATAACCCTGATGAAGATACGGCCATTGCGCAGTTTGGCCGGGGGGATAAATATTTCGGTGTCTGCATGATGATGCTGACCATGCCTGGACTGCCTATGTTTGGCCATGGACAGGTGGAGGGTTTTACCGAGAAATATGGCATGGAGTATGCAAAGGCCTATTATGATGAGCAGCCGGACGAAAATCTTGTCGGGCGTCATTATCGCGAGATCTTTCCGATCATGAAGAAGCGTCCGCTCTTTGCCGAGGTGCGCAATTTTTTCCTTTATGATGTCTATTCACCGGAAGGGGCAGTCAATGAGAATATCTTCGCCTATTCCAATCGACTGGGTGAGGAAACTGCCCTTGTTGTCTTTAACAACTGCTTTGAACAGGCTACGGGCTGGATTAAAACTTCGGTCGGCTATCTGCAGGATCATGAGATCCGCCAGAGTTCACTCTCTGAAGGACTCAATATTGGCCGTCAGGAGAATGCCTTCGTTATCTTCAGGGATCATGCGAGTGGTATGGAGTTTCTCCGCTCTTGCAGGGAGATTGCCGACAATGGGCTCCTTGTTGCTCTCGATGGCTATAAGTATAATGTCTTCCTTGATTTCAGGGTTGTTACGCCGTCAAAACTCAGGCCCTACGACCGGCTTGCTGCGGAGCTCAATGGCCGGGGGCTCGAGTCGATAGAGCGTGCTGCTCTTGCCATGAGTCTCTCGCCGCTGCACCGGATTATCACAGCCGCCCTGACGGGGGAACTGCTTCCTGCTGTGGATGAGTGTGGAGTGGAAAGCGATGCGATTGGCCTGTTCGAGAGTGCCGTGGCTTCGCTGCTTAACAGGGCTGGCGCTACGTTCAGTGAAATTATGGAAAAACCGCTTGCTGTTCCCTCCGCTCTTGCATCGAAGGCGGCTGAGCTTTATGGCAGGGCTCTCCTCTTTCCGGATCTTCTGAAGGGAGATGCGCATTCCGGCAAACTTCAGTTGGCTCTTGGTTTGGGCAGCGAAGGGGGCCTGGAGTATGCAACCCTTGTGCGGCAGTGGGTTATGCTTGATGCAGTGCAGCAGATGGTTGCTGCAGCCGGAGAGATCCATTCGAACCTGATTGATGACTGGCTGATGAGTGATGCGCTCAGGGCAATCTATCCTGAATCGGGAATGATCGGTATTCCTGCTGAAAACCTGCCTGACCTGCTTGTCTGCATGCTCACTCCTCAACCGGCGGCTGCAGGAGCAGATGAAGCGGCTGAGGCCTCTCTGCTCGCTCCTGTGAAAGCGCTCTCTACCCTCAATCAGCTCCATCTGGGCCGTATGCTGCAATTTGATGAGCGGCATGGTAAAAGATGGTTCCGCGAGCATCGTTTCAGCGTTCTGGTGGCGTGGCTTACGTTACAGGAGTTGCTGAAAGAGCGTTATGGGGTTGCTTCTGATGATGAGGTTGAGGTTGAGGTTGAGGTTGAGGTTGAGCAAATGGAGAGGGTAGTTGCCCGTTGGGTGGAGGCTTCAGGAGCGCTTGACATGGAGGCTTTCCTTTCGGGATATGAGATTGGCGAGTTGATGCGACTGAAAGTATAGTCGCCCCGTAGCCCCGCAAGAAGTGGTTGGGAGAGAGGCTGTTTTTCTTTTTCAGTGAGATGCGATAGACAAAAAAAGCCCGGTAGTGAACCGGGCTTTTTTTGTTGCAGAATTGAGTGGCTTATAATGCTGCGGATTCGAGGTAAACACGATAGGTGTTGATGAGCAGGAAGGCGAGAACGAGCAGTCCAATGATGGTAAAGATTGGACTTTTCTCCTCTTTTGATGACTTGGTGTCAATGAACGGAACCAGTATCCAGAGGATTGCGCCTACGGTGAAGAGGATGATTGCAACCAGCTCTCCGTTGGGGAAGGTGAAATCCTTGAGCAACTGGAACTGTGCCCAGAAATACCATTCGGGTTTGATGCCAAGTGGCGCAGAGGCAAGTGCGTCGGCCTTGACGCCTATCTCCCAGGGGGAAACCACTGCAAGGTAGACAAGAAGAGCGAAACCGATCAGCCAGCCGATTGCATCTTTGGCAAGGAAGGTCGGGAAGAACTTCTCGTATCCTTTGATCATGCCTGACTCTTTGTATCCGATCGGCGCCGATGTGCCAAGAACCTGAACCAGAAGCAGGTGAGCCGAGAGTACCAGCATCAGAAGACCGGGAAGCAGCACTACATGCAGTGAGAACATACGGGTAAGGGTTTCACCGCTCACCTCTTCACCACCACGCAGGAGAGTGACAAGGAATGCACCGCCGGGTGCAACTTTTGGAACTTCGGTTCCTACCTGGGTTGCAAAGAATGCGAGTTCGTTCCAGGGAAGAAGGTATCCGGTAAATCCGAAGCCGAGGCTGAGCACAAGCAGGACAAATCCGCTCACCCACATCAACTCACGTGGTTTACGGTAGGACTTCATGAAGAAGGTGCTGAACATGTGAATGAAGGCCATCATGACCATTGCGTTGGCCGACCATGCATGCATCTGGCGAAGAAGCCAGCCGAAGGGTACTTCCTGCTGAATGAAGACAAATGAGGTGAATGCTTCTGCTTCTGTTGGTTTGTAGTACTGGAGAAGCAGCAGACCGGTCAGAATCTGGATAATGAAGAAGAAAAGGGTGAGGCCGCCAAAATAGTACCAGAATGAGAGACGGTGCTTTGGGACTTCCTTTTTCTTCAGATAATCGATTACCGGCAGTACAACGTAGAATCGTTCCTGGAACCATGCGCCCAGGTCACTGACTCTCGAATCCTTGTAGGGATTTGAGGCCGCACGCTCTACGGGTGGTTTATAGACGCCGCCTGTGGAGGCCGCAGGTTTGGCCGCGCCTGGAGCAGCGGGTTTTGCCGTGCCTGGAGCAGCCGGCTTGGCGGCAACCGGAGCGGCGGGTTTCGGCTTGGCCGGAGCACTTCCTGCCATAGCGTTTTTATTGTTTTCAGCCATCTTTCCTGACTCCCTTGGTTTTCAAAAATTAAAGGTTAAGCTTTCGAAATAATGAGATTTTCCCCTTCAACCCTTACTTTGTACGGAGCCAAGGGTAACGGCTGCGGGCCTGAGATGATTTCGCCGGTCTGCTGGTACTTCGCTCCATGACAGGGGCAGAAGATGAGGTTCTGGGCATTGTCCCAACTTACACTGCAGCCGAGATGCGTACACACTGCACTGCATGCGGTCAGCTTTCCGTTGTCGTTGATGACAATGACCTTGTCTTTGTTGAACTGATAGATCTTGCCGGTATTTTCAGGTACTTCTGTTGCCTTGCCGACATTCAGTTCATTGACGCTTGCGACCTCTTTGAGGGGTGGCGGAATGAGATATCTGACAACCGGATACAATGTTGATATGGCCACTGCCGCTCCGACGCCTCCAACAATTTTTCCAAGAAAACTGCGACGCTCAAAATCGGCCTCTTTGATACCCTGATCCCGGGGCTTGCCACCGGAAACTGAACCGGCCGAAGAGGGTGACGCGCTATCTCCAAGTCCTCCCATTCTTGACGGGCTCTTGAAATTACCTTGTTGTGCCATTACAACCTGTCTCCTTTTTTATATCTATGTTATCAAATCAAAAGGTATTTACCGCCCGTGGCTTAAAACAATACGTTACTGCCTCCATTTTCCATATTTGATAGCGAATAACAGCAACCTTCACGTATTAAATTCAGGCGAACCCAAACAGAGAGTGAATTTATAATTTTTTCATCGATTATTCCAATCCAAAGAACGCTTAAAACGGTTATAAATGCCGTACATGATCGACGCCTCTCCATCTCGCCAGATGCGGCTGCGGGTGAAAACGCGCATAAACCTTGACTCTAATCGGAGTGGATTGAGAAATTCCGATATCCCTGTGATGTTCTCGATCTGCTGATCCTCGGTCTGCAGGGTGATTGAGGAGGCAAAACGTAAATAGAAGGGCCCGGCATCGAGCACGGTGTTGTGGTGAATTTTCAGGTTTGCATGTTCAAAGTGCAGGTAAAGATCGCGGCTGTGCAGGGGGGAAAAAAGACCTCGTCTGAAGTTGCTTTCATGAAACTGCACTGTATCATAAATGGTAAAGGTTTCGCTCTGGTTGTCGTGAAGAAGCAGGAGGGAAAGTGGTTGATAGTCGTTGTTTTTAAAAAACACGACATAATAGATGATGTCGAAGTGCGCGGAAAAGGCACGGCCCCAGTACCAGCGGGAGATATATTCCTGCATGGGAACGGCGCCGAGGTTATGGTCATGATAGCCTTTCGCCTTGACTGGAATGGTACGAACGGTATGGTCTGATGTTTCTGTAATGGTAATGGCGCCTTCGACATCGGCTCCCGGAACGCTTAAAAGCCACTGGTGAAGGGGTACCCTGCCGTTGTTGTTGTTATCTTTTTTTTCGTAAACGAGCCTCTTGCACGATTTGAACAGCAAGGTTGCTTTGAGGGCTTTGTGACGGGCCGGAAAGGTAAAGTCAATGTCGAGGGTATACTCGTCCCGCAGTGCGTTGTAGGTAAAACGGTTTTTTTCGAAGCGGACACCAATATCGGTGCGACTGCTTTCAAAGAGTTCGCGGCGACCCTCGCGGATGAAATTGATGATCTCTCGCTGGTTTTCATACAATTGGAAACTGAAGCCGGAGTAGTTGGAGGGTGAGGGTGCGTCGGCCCGGCTCCGGTTTTTCCACTTTTCGTAATGGCTGGTGTAGTATGGGGAAAAAGGAAAGCCGGAGAACCAGATGAGGACGAAAGAGAATCCGCTCTCTTTGTCTTCAGCATCGAAGTACCACCACTCGTACGCTCCCGGATCCTGCATTTCGTGCCAGCGTTCCTGATCGAGCTTTGTGGTAATTTTCATGCGGGGGGTTGGTGATATTCAAACACGGTGTGCATTGCGGGATGCTTTGCATGACATATGTGAGTCGGATAAGGTGGATCGCAGGATAGTGGAGGAGCTATGTTCATGTGAAAAAGATGACAACATTGTTTGTGCCGCCTTTAACCGTTGTGGACAGAGAGGGAATCGAACCCACGACACAAGGATTTTCAGTCCTTTGCTCTACCAACTGAGCTATCTGTCCTCCGAGATGGCAAAATATAGGAATAAATCTTTCACAACAAAAAGAAAAAACAAAATTGCGGAGCACTCAGGCGCTGCGCTCCGCAATACCATCCGACTGGCTACGCCGAAAAGGTGATTTTTTCTCTCCCTTTCAGAATGCGGCGAAGTACGGTCTCTTTGCCGAGTACTTCGAGCATGTGGTAGAGACTCGGGCCAAAACTCACTCCGGAGGAGACTATTCTCAGGGGGTGTATGAGCGCTGCTGCTTTCAGACCTTTCGGGGCAACAAACTCCTTGAGATGCGCTTCGATGTTCTCTGCACTGAACTCTTCGAGGGTGGCGAGTATTTCGGTAAACTCCTGAAGCAGTGAGTTGGTGTCGGGCGCCCACCGCTTCTTGACGGCTTCCTCATCATAGGAGTCGGGCTCGAAAAAGAAATAGGAGGAAAAGGTTACAAATTCGTGCTCAAATCCGACGCGCTCGCGCATCAGCTCGATAACTTTTTCAAGGTAGGCTTCACTGGTGATGAGGTCGACGGGCATCATCGTCTCCTTGCGCTCAAGCTCGGCCAGAAGAATCGGTTTTATGACGGGAACAAGCTGCTCTGTGGGCCGATTCTTGATGTACTGTTTTTCGAGCCAGTTGAGTTTATCGATGTTGAAAACAGCACCGGCCTTGCCTACCCGTTCGAGCGAGAATTTTTCAATAAGCTGCTCCATGCTGTAGACCTCCTGCTCGCTCCCCTCTCCTTCGTTCCAGCCGAGCATGGCTACAAAATTGATGATGGCATCATTGCTGTACCCTTTGCGGATATAGTCTTCGACGGCAACATCTCCCTGCCTTTTGCTGAGTTTTGAACGGTCAGCATTGAGCAGAAGCGGCAGATGAGCAACCTTGGGTGGTTCCCAGCCAAAAAATTCGTAGAGAAGAAGGTGCTTTGGCATGGAGGAGAGCCACTCTTCGCCTCTGATGATATGGGTGAACTCCATCAAGTGATCATCAATGACGCTTGCAAAATGGTAGGTCGGAAAACCATCTGATTTCATCAGCACCTGATCGTCTATGGTTGCGGAATCAAATTCGACGGGACCGCGGATGATATCCTCAAACCAGACTGAAACGTAATCGGGCACTTTCATGCGAATGACGTAGGGGCCCCCTTCGTCAAGTTTTTTTCTGATGACACTCGGCGGCATGGAACCACCCATCTCTTCAGGGAGCCATTTTCTGTTGTATTTCGGCTGAAGACCCTGTTTTATCTGGAGCTGCCGGTTCTCTTCAAGCTCCTCGTGCGTTGCGAAACAGTAATAGGCATGCTGGTCGTCGAGCAGTTGCTGACAGTAACGTCCGTAGAGATCAAGTCGCTCGGACTGGACGTAGGGACCATAGTTGCCACCTTTTTCAGGACTTTCATCAGCCACAATTCCTGCCCATTCAAGGGCCTTGATAAGATTCTGCTGCGCCCCCTCAACTTTCCGAGTTTGATCGGTGTCTTCAATTCTGATAATGAAGTCTCCGTGCATTTTTTTTGCAAACAGGTAGTTATACAGGGCGGTTCGCAGACCGCCTACATGCAAATATCCTGTTGGAGAAGGTGCAAACCTGGTTCTAACCCTTTGACCAACCATAATGAGCGTCGTACTGTTAATTGTTTACAGGGAGCTATTGGAAGAGCTGGGAATTTAAGAAAAACTCACCGCATTCATTCATAAGATAGAAGATTAACCCGAAAGTCTTGAATCCCCTGCACGTAATGGCTAAAACTTTTCAGTCAAGGAAACATTTAAAAAAAACTTTTTGTTCTCGATTGTAACTTTACTTTTAATTACTTTTAATGTAGCAAGTTACATTTTGTGTCATTACCTAACATTTTTTATGTCTGAAAATCCCGTAAAGAGACCAGGAAAAGATGGCTCGCGAAATAAGTTCAAGCCTGTGCAGGAAGAGGGCGGTACCCCCGGATGGTTTCGCTCTAAAGGCGAAAGTCCACAGGGAAAGTTTCCTGGCTTTCTTCTTTTTCTGATGGCAGGACTGTTGATGCTCTTTGTTTTTCTTCGTTTTTTTTCAGGCACTGATGCCCCTGAGATAACCTATAACGAGTATAAATCCGTTCTTTCCAGAGCCCTCGTTACGGAGGTGACGGTTAAAACGTATGAAGATAAATCGGCAATCCTGAGCGGAAAACTGAACGCACCAGCCCAGCTTCAGCTCATCGACAAAACGACGCTGCAGACGAATCGTTTTGCCGTGAGGGTTCCCTCTTTCACTCTTGAACAGGCTGATATGCTGACGGAAAAGGGGGTGCGACTGAAGGTTGAGAAGGGCTCCAGCGACTTGAACACTTTTTTAGCGCTCTTCGCCCCATGGATTATTTTTGCGGCTCTCTATTTTTTTCTTTTCAGGAGAATGAGTGGACAGAATGGCGCCCAGGCAAAAAATATTTTCAGTTTCGGAAAAAGCCGCGCAAAGATGGTCAGCGAGTTTGAGGTTAAAACCACCTTTAAGGATGTTGCCGGTGTTGATGAGGCCATTGAAGAGTTGCAGGAGACGGTAGAGTTTCTCACGAATCCTGAAAAATTCCAGAAAATCGGCGGAAAAATACCGAAAGGGGTGCTGCTGCTTGGCCCTCCAGGTACCGGAAAAACCTTGCTTGCCAAGGCCATCGCCGGTGAGGCAAAGGTTCCTTTTTTCTCCATTTCGGGTGCGGATTTTGTTGAGATGTTTGTCGGCGTCGGCGCTGCCAGGGTTCGGGATCTCTTTGAACAGGCGAAGAAAAATGCGCCTTGTATCATTTTTATCGATGAGATTGATGCGGTCGGAAGAAGCCGGGGCGCTGGATTGGGTGGCGGTCATGATGAGAGGGAGCAGACCCTGAACCAGCTTCTTGTTGAAATGGATGGTTTTACGACAAACGAGAATGTTATCCTGATTGCGGCAACAAATCGCCCTGATGTCCTCGATAGCGCACTGCTTCGACCGGGACGCTTTGACCGCCAGATCACCATCGACAAACCTGATATCCGGGGGCGCGAAGCCATTCTGAAAATCCATACCAGAAATACGCCTCTTGATGGGGATGTCGATATCACGGTGCTTGCAAAAAGCTCTCCTGGCTTCTCGGGCGCTGATCTGGCAAATCTGGTCAATGAGGCTGCCCTTCTCGCTGCACGCCATGAACAGGTGCTTATTACAGCCGTCAATTTCGAGCAGGCACGCGATAAAATCTTGATGGGCCCCGAAAGGAGAAGCATGTTTATTTCTGATGAGCAGAAAAAACTGACGGCCTATCATGAGGCTGGCCATGTGCTTGTTTCGATTCATACCAAGGGATCTGATCCTATCCATAAGGTAACGATCATTCCAAGGGGACGCAGTCTCGGTCTTACCGCTTATCTGCCTCTCGAAGACCGCTATACCCATAACAGGGAGTACCTGCTTGCGATGATTACCTATGCGCTGGGTGGCAGGGTGGCCGAGGAGCTTGTTTTTCAGGAGTGCAGTACGGGCGCGGCAAACGATATTGAGAAGGCGACCGATATTGCCCGGAGGATGGTGCGACAATGGGGTATGAGTGAATCACTGGGCCCGATTAACTATGGGGATAGCCACAAGGAGGTTTTTCTTGGAAAGGATTACTCCCATATTCGCGAGTACAGTGAGGAGACTGCCCTGCAGATTGATGTTGAGGTTCGCAATATCATTATGGGGTGTATGGAAAATGCAAAAACGGTGCTCAGTGAACAGCTTGCTGTTCTGCATCGACTTGCCGGAATACTGATTGAAAAAGAGTCGCTGAACGCAAGGGAGATACAAGAGATTACAGGCCCTGGACAGGGTGCTCTTCCCAATCCTGTAACCGCATAACCGGAGATCACTGCAAAAATGCCAATGCATATCGCTGCTTTGCTTTTTCTCGGCGTTTCGGCTGGTATCCTTTCGGGCATGTTCGGCGTCGGAGGAGGCATCATCATTGTCCCTGCTTTGGTGCTGCTCTTTGGCATGACGCAGCAGAGCGCTATTGCTACGTCGCTTGTGGCGCTGCTTCTGCCGGTTGGTCTGCTTGGAGTGATTGAGTATTATCATTCCGGAAAAATTTCGACAACGAACATCTGGATTGCTCTTCTTATTGCCGCCGGGCTCTTTACAGGGGCCTATTTTGGAGCTAAAATAGCAATCCATCTTTCAAGTGATACTCTCCGCAAGGCTTTTGCTGTTTTTATGGGAATTGTCGCTCTTCATCTTTGGTTTAAATAAGCAGATACTTCATTAATAATCTGAACCGTCCATTACCATGGGAAAAACGACCACAAAGGCTGATCTTGTCAATGTTATCGCGCACAAAACCGGCTTGACAAAAAATGAAACGGAATCGGTGGTTGACAGCCTGTTTGAAAGCATCATTGATTCACTGAAAACCGGAAAGCGAATTGAGATCAGGGGTTTTGGCTCATTCAATATCAGGCATAAAAATTTTCGTCAGGCAAGAAACCCGCGAACAGGCGAGAAGGTGACGGTGGAGCCCAAAAACGTGCCGACATTCAAAATCTCGAAAGAGTTCAAACATGCGGTAAGTGAAAGCCTGAAGAGCGATACTGAATAACTCTGCCAACAGAGGTGATAGCCGTCAGGGAGTTCCCTGGGCGCGACCGTCAGCATGTGAGGGCTTGTCGGTGTGTTGTTTTCGTGCAGCATTCCTGCAACGCTGAGTGAAGAGCCTGGCGTCAGAATGAATTGGAGCATGATGCCCTGAAGGAGATGAAGGGGTCGTGAGTGCACATGCTGAGGGGAGATGAACGGCAGCCGTAACTGCCGTTTCATGAGCTTGCGATGCGAGGGAGATGCGCTATCGGGTGAACTTTTCGTTATTCGCCTTCAAAATCGGTAAGGGAGTAGATGCTGTAGCCCTTTTCAAGGATTTTTCTCTCTCCTCCGATGTCGGGAAGATTGACAATAAATGCCATCTCGGCGACAATGCCGCCAACCTTTTCTACCAATGCTGCGGCTGCAAGGGCTGTGCCTCCGGTTGCCAGCAGATCGTCAACAAGAAGAACTTTCTGACCTGCAACGAGCGCGTCTACATGAATTTCGATCGTGTCACTTCCGTACTCAAGCTGGTACTCCTGCGAAACAACATCAGCAGGCAGTTTTCCGGGCTTTCTGACGGGAATGAAGCCTTTGCCAAGCGCATAGGAGAGCGCACCACCAATAATGAATCCCCGCGCCTCAATACCGACGATAACATCAAAATCCATCCCCTCTTGCAGATAGTGCTGCGTCAAACTGTCAATAACCAGCCGGAAACCAACCGGATCCTTGATGAGTGTGGTGATATCGCGAAAGAGGATCCCTTTTTTTGGATAGTCGGGAATGGAACGAATACGGGATTTAATGGGCATGGATTCTGAATGATTTTGTTAATAAGAAGAGAGAAGAACAGGGCATGAAAATCAAGATAGCACTCTCCCTTTTAAATTCAAATCCTCATCGAGGGAGTCGATCCGTACCGGCACTTCATTTCCTGGAAGGGTGTGTTGCAATTGGCTTTCGTTGCTCTCAACCAGGACTCTGAGGTAGTTTCGGGTATAACCGCTGTATGCGGGCTGCCCCGCCTCCACGGGCTTTGAGCGCTCGATGAGTACCATGCACTCTTTTCCGGTATAACGTGCCTTGAAGCGGGCTTCATGCCGACGGCCAAGCTCTGCAAGTTCGCTGTAGCGCCGGGCGATCTCTGCGGATTCAACGGGTTTGCGCTCACTGTTTGTGATCTGGAGGGCAAGCCGGGTTCCGGGACGAATTGAACAACTGAACACATGAAGGGAGGCAAGAGGAAGTTCTTCAATAAAATGGTACATCTTCAGAAAATCTTCTTCTGTTTCTCCTGGATAGCCAACCATGACATCGGCTCCAATTGCACAGTCAGCAATGTTTTCAACCGACATCAACACCCGGTCGCGATAGAGTGCCGTATCGTAATGGCGGCGCATGGCCCTGAGGATTCTGTCGGAACCACTTTGAAGGGGAATATGAAAATGGGGTACAATTTTTTTTGATCCTGCAACAAGTGCAATCAGCTCACGGTCAACAATGTCGGGCTCTATGGAGCTGATACGAATACGACTGATACTGACCTCTTCAAGCATGCGTAACAGCTCTTTCAGCTTGAGGCCTCCAGAACGATAATCACCGGTATTGACACCGGTAAGCACAATCTCCCGATATCCGGACGAGGCCAGCAGATGGGCTCGCTCGACAATATGGGCAGCAGGCAGGGATCGTGACCCTCCCCTGATCAGGGGAATTGCACAGTAGGAACAGCCATTGTCGCAACCATCCTGTATTTTCAAAAATGCACGGGTTCGTTCACAACTTGCTGCTGCCGGCAGTGAATAGCCTGGGTATACCTTTTCAATCGTGTTGGCTGGCGTAACCCTGACAAGGGGTGATGGCTCCGTCCCGAGCAGAATATCTTCATATCGTTTTATGTCAAATTTATCGTTACTGCCGAGGATTGCATCTATTCCATCTATTGCGGAAAGCGCTTCAGGGTTGAACTGGGAATAACAACCAATAACAGCAATTTTGCTGGAGGGATTTTTTCTTTTAATCGCCCTTATTTTTTGACGACATTTCTGTTCTGCCTGTTTTGTCACTGCACAGGTATGAATAATAATAAGATCTGCTCTCTCCCCAATCGACGATAACAGCCAGCCTTTTTTGGACAATTGATCAAGAATAGTGGATGTTTCGGCATAGTTCAGTTTACATCCAAGTGTTACAGCAGCAACTTTTTTATTGCTATGTTCTTTCATATTATTCTTTTTCTCACTTTGTCATACTCTGAAAGCGCTCGTCATTATAAAGAAAAAACAATAAATGACAAACCATGATGACTCAATAGTATCGTCTTGCAGGGATAAAGATATTAGTATATATTTAAGCCGAATAACGATATTGCTGTTCAAAACACAAAGAGAGAGTACCATGAGCGCTATAATAAAAGAGAGTGGATCGCCTGACAAATATGATCTTTTTATTCAAAGGATTGATTATTTTCAGTCACTTGTTGAAGAAAAAAAGAATCTGCAGGCAGAGATCAATTTGATTCAGAAAGAGTTCAATGAAAAAGTGAGGCCCCTGGAAGATGAGCTTGCAAACGTTATAAAAAAGCTTGAAACAAACCTTTCGAGGCTTGAGGGAGCTGCTTCTGTTCCAACTGCCAGTTCGAAGTTTGCACGCGGCCAGCTTGGCGCATCAATCAAGGAGTTGCTCCGGACGAATCCTGACAAGAGCTTCAAACCACGGGATATTGCTGAGGCACTGAATATAAAGGGAACAACCGTGAGCCTCTGGTTTAACAAGTATGGGGTGGCTGATCCGGAAATCGACCGTGTCCCGACAGGAAAAGAGGGCAAACGTTTTGTCTACAGAATCAGGTGAACTCCTGCGAAGGAGCCTTTCAGGGAAAAAAGCGCATCACCATGCGCTTTTTTCGTTTTATCCCAACCTTCCGGAATAACCGAGAGTTCTTTTGTTCCGAAGGAAATTCATTGCCAGCCCAACCATAATCATATTTCCGACCAGAGAAGAGCCGCCATAAGAGACAAAAGGAAGAGGAACTCCAATGACCGGAATCATGCCAAGCGTCATACCAATATTGATAATCACATGGACACATAAGAGCGAAACGAATCCGGCAAGTGTGAGTTCAACGAATTTGTTGTTTATTGAATGAATAGCCCAGATTATTCTGAGAATCAGCGCAAGAAAAAGCGCAATCAAAAGGGATGCTCCAATAAAACCAAGCTCTTCGGCAATAACACAAAAAATAAAATCAGTCCACTGTGCGGGAATAAAACGCAGTTGCGTCTGAGTTCCTTCAAGAAATCCTTTACCAAAAAAACCGCCTGAACTGATCGCTATTTTAGCCTGGAGGGCGTTATATCCTGCGCCTCTTGGATCTGACATGGGATCAATAAAGGTCTGAATTCTTTTTATCTGATGAGGCTTGAGAATTTCACTGGCAAAATTGTGGGTAAAAAGACTGGCAGCAAGACCTGAGCCGATAACAAACAACTGATGAACGTTGAATTTCGTATGTTGAAGACGTAGTATGGTCATCAGAAGCAATGCAAGAACAAAAATAAAATAGATATTGAAGAAACCGGAAATCATGAGAATGACGGGAAAAACAATCAACATCAGAACATAGATATCAAATCCTGCAAGAATGAGCATGGAGGCAATCAGGGGCAAAAAGGTAAGCATGGTTCCCATATCCGGTTGCAGCATGATGAGCAGGACGGGGAAAAAGGGAATTGCAAGGGCAACCAGCAGATGGGGAATTGAGCTGATGTCCGTTTCGTCATCGGAAAGAAATCTTGCGAGTGCAAGAATGGTCGCCATCTTGGCTATTTCAGAGGGCTGAAAACTCAAAAAACCAATTTTCATCCAGCTTGTCTGTCCTGCTATTTTTTTACCAAAAATCAGAACGGCCACCAGAAGCAGCAGCCCGACAGCGTAAAAGATATAGGAGTTATCCCTGATAAAACGAACATCGTTATAGTAGACAAAGAGCAAGGCGACCACGCCAACGATAGCCCAGACCAACTGTCGGTAAAAAAGGGTTGTGTCGCCCGTTCCGTTTGTTGCGCTGTAAATGGCCATGAGCCCGAAAACAATAAGCCCCGACATCGATAGCAGAAGCGAGAGATCAAGTTTGGATTGTTTTTCCATTTGCGTATTGAGCTTACCCTTTTTTCATTATCATGACAGATGGTAATTTAGTATAGTCAGTATTGTATTTGTGCAAACAGATTGAACCTTTTATAAAAAAGTTCCATGTCATCTTCTCCTTTTTCCTGCGGTTTCGCCATTATCATCGGGCCGCCCAATGCAGGCAAATCTACCCTGCTTAACGAGCTGCTCGACTACAAGCTCTCCATTGTAACACCCAAGCCGCAAACTACCAGAAAAAAAATTACCGGTATCTACCATAACGAAAAGTGTCAGATTATCTTTCTTGATACGCCGGGAATCATGAAGCCGCAACAAAAACTTCATGAATCGATGCTTGGAGTGATCCGCGATACGCTGAAAGATGCCGATGTGGTCATTGCCCTGCTCCCCTTTTCAGGAAAAAAGGATTTTTTTGACCGCCCTTTCGCCGAAGAGCTTTTTGGCAACTGGCTGAAACCAGCGGGAAAACCGGTTATTGCTGTTCTGAATAAATGTGACCTGGTCAGCGCTGAACGTCAGGAGGAGGCTGAGGCGTTCGTCAGAAAGAGCTGGAACCCGGCTGCCGTGCTCTCGGTTTCGGCATTGAAAGCGACTAACCTCCCGCAGCTTATCGAGACCATTCAGCCGTTTCTTCCGCTCGACTATCCGCTCTATCCGGAAGATACGCTCAGTACGGCTCCGGAACGCTTTTTCGTGAGTGAAATTATCCGCGAAAAAATATTTCTGCTCTATGGCCGTGAGGTTCCCTACTCTACCGAAGTGGTTATTGATGAGTTCCGCGAACAGTACGAAAATGATCCAACAAGAAAGGATCTTATCCGCTGTTCGGTTATCGTTGAACGGGAGACTCAGAAACAGATTCTGATCGGCAGCAAGGGGGCCGCTCTGAAGAAGCTTGGCCAGACGGCAAGAAAGGATATTGAGGAGATGCTGGGCCGCCCGGTCTTCCTTGAGCTCTTTATCAAGGTTCGGCCCGACTGGCGAAAGAATCAGAACTTCCTGAAAAGTTACGGATATCATTAAATACCTTTTGGCGGGCGAAAATGAGACACAAATATGAGACCATCTTATACTGGAGCGAAGAGGATAGCGCTTTTATTGCTGAAATCCCGGAACTTCCTGGTTGCATGGCACATGGTGCCTCACAGGAGGAGGCCCTTGCGAATGTAAATGAGGCGATGCTTCTTTGGATAGATACGGCAACAGAGTTCGGTGACCCAATTCCGGAACCTAATGGTCGTCGTCTTATGTATGCCTGAAATACTTTGGTGCACAGCAAGCTTCATATAGTGGTTGAGCGAAAAAAACTATAACATGGGGCTATTATGGCCTCTGCTGACTTCTTGCCCCACATTGCTGCGTCGCCCTTTCAGACATAAGGCGAGATCTCCCCAGGTAAGAACGCAATCCTTACCCTCGCATCCGCCGGATTTACGCTGCATGGACTTTAACCACGAGAGCTTTTCAGTCATTAGCCCGCTCTCCCCGCTCTCCCCCCAAAAAAACGCTTCGAAGTTCAATTGTGTCCTGATCGACCATAATAAAAGCTTTCCTTGACACTTACTCCCAAGCACCTCACATACACCGAGCCTCTCGGCCAGTGTTTTCTGCACAAACGCAATGCGAACACGAAGGGCATTATTTCCTTCGTTATTGTAAAGTGGGTATAACAAATGCAAATATTCAAGTGTCTGCATTTTTTGCACTTTTACCTCATAATAACAATTATCGAAAAGAGTTAATAAAAACCTGACATGAGCGCATCCGTGACACAACACCATAAAAAAGCAGAAATACCTGGCTTTATTCACAAATATTTCATACAATCAATACACAACTTACACTTTACGCCTATCCTTCGACAATAGTAACGATAATGATGAATTGAGTTCAAGTTCATGATATCTGAGAACACTAAACGTTAAGGAGCCTTCAAAATGAACGCAACTGCAGACACTCAACACGGTAACCCTCTGCCACCCGCAGCCAACCTGTTTTTCAAAACCATTTTTTTGCTCGACGAGGCACGCAGCGTCGCAACGGGTGATGGTATTGTAACATTCGAGCGCGTTTTTTTTTCTCCTGCCCGTTTGACGGCATTCTCCAAAGGGGAATTTGATAAAAAAATAGATGATGAATCGAGCATCAAAGAGTCTTATGAAAACATGATTCCTGAAGAACAAAAGCTGCATCGCTGTTTTCAGGTGGTCTTCAAGACTCAGGAATTGCGGAATGCGTTTATCCATAAGTACAAAAATAATAATGCATTAGAGTCGGTGACAGAAGAAGTTGAAGTAAAGCTATTTAACTTCCAGATACCTCCCAACGATACGATGAACAGTCAGCTTTGGGGGCATCAAAAAACCAATGTTGAAGCTGTTTGGGATTGCTCACGAGGATGTGGTCCGGTCGTTGCCATTGTAGATACAGGAATTGACACAACACACCCGGAGCTCCAGCATCAATTATGGGAAGTCTACCCAGGAGTACATGGCATTAACTTAAACAATGGCCCTATATCGGATATTACAGATTATCATCCTCTTGGTCATGGTACTCATGTTGCAGGTATTGTCGCTGCACGTGGAAATAACCTGTATGGCGTTATCGGCGCAGCACCTGCCGCCCAGCTCATGGGAATAAGAATATATGGTAGTTTGCCAACGGGAAGCGCCATGGCGGCTAGTGGCATTTACTGGGCAATAGGGCTCGGTGCTGATGTCATTAACTGTAGTTGGGGGGTTCAGGTACCATTTGACCCTGTTATCTCTTTAGCTATCGGGGCTGCACTTGCTCAGACTCCACCCCCTGTTATTGTAGCTGCCGCAGGAAATGATGGTGTCGATGCAATAAATTATTATCCGGCGAGCGACCCGCAAGTCATTTGTGTAGCAGCGACGGACATAAACGATGCGCGAGCGATATTTTCCAGTTCGTTATCCTCAAACTGGGGAAGTGTCGTCGATGTGGCGGCTCCAGGGAAGGATATCTGGTCTACAGTGCCAGTTAGCGTTAATTCAAGTGGTTTCATGCAACTATCCGGCACCTCGATGGCGGCTCCTCATGTATCTGCTATGGTTGCCATTATCCGTTCGCGTTTGTCCGGGCTTACGCAACCTGAGTATCTGGAGATAGTACAGACCTACGTATCCACCATATATCCCGATCGTTACATCGGAACAGGCCGCATTGATTTTACTTTTTTGAAAGAAATTCTTTGCGGATGTGGCTGCTCACCCTGCCGTTATCGTGTAATCCTGGAAGAACGCCGATTATATTACGCCAGCATTCGAAAAAAGTTTACCATTGCAGGAAATAGTAATCCCCCTGCATGCACTCTGCATGAGTGCACAGAAGTAACGATTTCCCCCAGTCTGGAGCCATGCTTTAAACTGCATTGGGGTGACTCACCTCAGGACCAAATTGAAACTCATGATACAGAAATCATCTATATCACAGCATGCAACCCCTATTGCAACATCACTTTTAAAGGTCTGAAGATTATTGCCATACGTATCATACCAAATTATGTACTCCCTAATAATGAAATGGCAGTTGAGCTTGCAGCGTCAAGCCTTATTTGCTATGGCACGTTAGGACCATCAAGGTGTACTACCCGAGAGTATGCGTTGATTACAAGTGATACAGCCCCCGGCACTTACAGCCTGGAATTTGAGTACTGTATTGAGGAGATTGAGTATCACGGGTATAACCGGGGAAAAAACAGCTTTACACTTACTCTGGTCGATAGCTGATTTGGCATTGGTTATTGATGATATTGATGACAACCTCAAGAGTGTCAGATATTCTTGGCATTACGCAGACTGATCGAAGTTAAACCTTCCGATTTGACGGATGCTCCTACCCATAGCAAAAAAGCCTTCCCTGATGAAGAGAAGGCTTTTTTGTTACAACGTGCAGGAAAGAAGAGTGACTTATTTAACGCTTTCGCTCACTTTTTTCTCGCTGGATTTGACCGGAGGTTCGAGTTCAGCGGTTGCTGCCTCAATCTCTTTTTTCTCATTGGGATGAGCTGCCAGGTAGGCTTCGATCTCTTCCTTGTTTTTGTCTTTGAAGTACTCAAGGGCTGAGAGAATGATGCGCTTGTTCTCCTTGTCGAATTCAATGACACGAAGCGGCAGGGCATCACCAATCTTGAAGGATGAGTGAATATCCTTTACGCCACCCTGAAGCAGATGTGATACTGGAACAAATCCATCGACATCTCCAGGAAGAATGACAATAACGCCTTTCTCGATGATCTGTGAGATCTCTCCGGGTGTTTCGGCGCCTACTGCATATTTCTGCTCGAACTCGTCCCAGGGATCCTGGTTGATCTGCTTGTGACCGAGGGCAATACGGCGTGCATGTACGTCAAACTTGAGTACTTTGACTTCCAGATCCTGGTTCTTTTTGACCAGTTCACTTGGATGACGGATTTTTTTGGTCCATGAGAGGTCGGAAATGTGTACCAGACCGTCAACACCGGGCTCAAGCTCAACAAAGACACCGAAATCGGTGATGTTGCTGACTGTTCCCTTGTGCAGTGAACCTTCGATATATTTTTCTGAAAGGGCAATCCATGGATCTTCGTTCACCCGTTTCATGGAGAGGGAGAGCTTGGTATGATCCTTGTCGATATTGAGGATCACACATTCGACTTCCTGCCCCAAGGTGACGAACTGCCCTGGATGCTTGATGTGCTGGGTCCAACTCATTTCCGAGATGTGGACGAGGCCTTCGATACCCTTTTCGATTTCAACAAAAGCGCCGTAATCGGTAATGGAGACAACACGACCCTGTGCCTTGGATGTGACGGGATATTTGACCTCGATATTTTCCCAAGGATGTGATTCAAGCTGTTTCATGCCAAGAGAGACTCTCTTGGTGTTCTCGTCAAAGCCGACAACCACAACCTTGATGGGCTGGTCAAGATCAACAACCTCTGAAGGATGGTTGATTCTGCCCCAGGTGATATCGGTAATGTGTACCAGACCGTCCAGACCGCCAAGATCGACAAAGATACCGAAGTCGGTGATGTTCTTGACTGTGCCTTCGAGTACCATGCCAACCTTGATGTTGGCGAGCATCTCTTCACGACGGGCGGCATAAGCCTCTTCGAGAATAACTTTATGGCTGACAACAATATTCTGGGTAACCGGATTGATTTTGACAACCCTGAAGTCCATGGTCTGGCCAACAAGGGCATCGAAATCACGAACCGGCTTTACATCAATCTGCGAACCGGGAAGGAAGGCTTCGACACCAGAAAGGGAGACCGTCATGCCACCCTTGACACGATTGATGATCTTGCCATTGATGATGGTATCGTTCTCGATTGAATCATAGATCTTGTCCCAGATTCTCAGAACATCGGCTTTCTTCTTGGAAAGAATGAGCTGTCCCATCTTGTCTTCGATGTTCTCAAGATAGACTTCAACATCATCGCCTACCTGTACTTCATCTTCAGCCCTGAATTCAAGCAGAGAGACGATACCTTCCGACTTGAAACCAACATCAATGGTAACATCCTTGTTGGATATCGAGACAATTCTGCCCTTGATAATTTCGTCTTCGGTGATTTCGTTGAGCGTGCTTGAATAAAGCTGCTCCATCAATGCAAGTTCAGCGGGCTCGTAATGCGCAAAAAATTTGAGTTTTTTTCTTGCCGGTCTTTCCTTGACCTTTTTTTCCTGTGTGAATGCTTCTGCCATTAATTTTTTCCTTCCTCTCTTGTAGGTTAGCCTGCCTGCCGCGAGAGATATCGGCCTGGCGGTTTTATGGTTTAATAAAAAATTATTTGTGTTGTCTTCTTGTAATATCTGTCGGGGCTCCCGTCACTCCCTTGCCCGCGCAAGTTGGCAGACCATCTCTACCTGACGCTCGATGGTCATTGCTGATGTATCAATTTCATAGGCTTCGGGATGTTTTTTCAAGGGGGCATGTTCTCTTTCGGCATCATCCCGGTCCCTTTTCGTTATCTCCTGTTCAAGCGAGTCAAGATCTGGCAGCTCAACACCTTCGGCAGACTTTGCCGTCAGTTCGGCATGGCGCCTTTTGGCCCTTTCGCGGGCGTCTGCAACAAGATAGATTTTCAGCTCTGCATCGGGAAAGACAACGGTGCCGATGTCGCGCCCATCCATGACAACGCCCCGCTGACGGCCGAGATGCTGCTGCATCTCACGAAGTCGGTCACGTACCGGTTTGAGTGAACTGATAAAACTGACTTCGCGACTCACCTGGTTCGATCTGATTTCGGCAGTGACATCCTCGCCATCAAGAAAAACGTGGTCGCCCTCAAAATGGATGACAATATCGTGAAGCAAACCGGAAACGCTCTCGGGGGAATGGTGCAGGCTATCAAGAACTCCCTGCTTCAGAGCCTTGAGAGTTACACTCCGGTACATGGCGCCGGTATCAATATAGGTGTACCCGAGCAGGTGCGCGACCTTGCGTGCTGTAGTACTTTTTCCGGATGCAGCCGGACCGTCAATGGCAATAATGATACGTTTTTTTCCCGTTTCCTGTTTCACTTGAGCATTTTGATTTAGCCTGCTATTTTATAAAAAATATTTGCTTTTTCCAAACATATTGGTTACATGTTAAAACCCTTATTTTTGTCACGGCCACTCATTCAAAAAATATTTTTTATGTCACTTCGCTGCGGCATTGTCGGATTGCCAAATGTCGGAAAGTCCACGCTTTTCAATGCCATCACGGCCAAACAGGCTGAAGCGGCAAATTATCCCTTTTGTACCATTGAGCCCAATGTGGGAACCGTCCTTGTACCGGACGAACGGATGCAGCAGATTGCTGATGTCGTAAAAACACCAACGCTGGTACCGGCAACTCTTGAAATTGTTGATATCGCCGGTCTGGTCAAAGGGGCAAGCAAGGGCGAAGGGCTTGGAAACCAGTTTCTTTCCCATATCAGGGAGGTTGATGCTATCGTCCATGTTGTCCGCTGTTTTGAAGATGACAATATCATCCATGTTGAGGGGAGAATAGATCCTGCTGATGATATCGTCACGATTGAAACGGAGCTGATGCTGGCCGATCTTGACAGTATGGAGCGCCGGATTGACCGACTCCGGAAAAATGCACGAAAGGATAAAGAGCTGCTCCTGCAGCTTGACGTGGCGGAAAAAATTATCAGTGGGCTCAGTGATGGCATTCCTGTCCGCAAGATCATTGAAACCCCGGAGGAGCAGGCAATTGCCCGGCAGTTCTTTCTCCTGTCGTCGAAACCAATCCTCTTTGCTGCAAATGTTGCTGAGACCGACCTTCCGGATGGAAACCACTTCACCAGAAAGGTTGCTGAAATAGCGGAAGCATCGGGCTCAAAAATGCTGATCATCAGTGCAAAAACCGAGGCAGAGATAGCTGAACTGCCCGAGGAGGAGAGACCGGAGTTTCTTGAAAGTCTTGGCCTGCATCTCTCCGGTCTCGACCGGCTGATCAAGACCGCCTATGACCTGCTTGGCCTGCAGACCTATTTTACCGCAGGTGAAAAGGAGGTTCATGCCTGGACGATTCGGAAGGGTGCCGCTGCGCCGGAAGCTGCCGGTGCAATCCACTCTGATTTTGAAAAGGGGTTTATCCGGGCTGAGGTGATGTACTACCGTGACCTTATTGAACTTGGTTCAGAGCAGAAGGTGAAGGTGGCGGGCAAGCTTCGCTCGGAGGGGAAGGAGTATATTGTGAGGGATGGGGATGTTATTGTTTTTCGGTTTAATGTTTGATTTTTGAAGAGAATAGGGGATATGGGACTTATGGGAGTCATGGGACTTATGGGTTCTATGGAGAGGGGATGATCACTTTTTACGGCGCTTTTTACCTTTTTTGCGTACTCTTTTTATATATGATGCTGCACCATAAAGTTACCACTGAGGCTCCCATAGGTATTTTTGATTCTGGTATTGGCGGGCTGACTGTTGTGAAGGCTGTACAGGCGGCTTTGCCGTTCGAGCGCATTCTCTATTTTGGCGATACGGCAAGGGTACCCTATGGGCCGAAATCACAGGTTACCATCAGGAAGTATGCTGCCGACGATACGGCTATGCTTATGCGCTATCAGCCGAAAATAATCATTGTGGCCTGCAATACGGTCTCTGCTCTTGCCCTTGATGTCGTTCAGAAATCATGCGGCGTGATCCCTGTTACCGGGGTTCTGAGGGCGGGCGCCAGGCTTGCCACCGAGGTGACAAGAAACAACCGGATCGGGGTTATCGGCACCCGGGCAACGGTCTCTTCGAATGCCTATGGTATTGCGATCAATGAATTTAATTCGGAGATCGAGGTTGTTTCGCGAGCCTGTCCTCTTTTTGTGCCGCTGGCTGAGGAGGGGTTTATTGACCATCTGGCAACAAGGCTTATCGCTGAAGAGTATCTGGCAGAAATTACCAGAGAGGGAATCGATACGCTGGTACTGGGCTGTACACACTATCCGATTCTGCGCAAGGTGATTGAAGAGATTGTTGGCCCTGAAATCCGTATCATCGACTCGGCTGAAGCTGTTGCCCTCAGAACGAGAGAGCTCCTTGAGGAATCGGGCCATCTTTCCTCTTCCCTGAAGGTATCTGCACCGCACCTTCTGGTCAGCGATCTGCCACAGAAATTCAGCATGCTCTACCAGCTCTTCATGGGCTCCGAATTGCCCGATGTTGAACTGGTGGAAGTATAGCAGATCGCTTTTGCCTTTTGCCTTCATACTTGTTACTTTTGACTTCTCCCTATTGATCATTTAATGTGTGCACAGCGTGAACATAAACCTCGACAGAACTTCATCAGGCTTCTGCATTGGAGTTCAGGGAACTATCTATGCCGCCGAAGAAAAGCTCCAGCAGGAGGGTGGATTATACTCTTTCGGTGATATTGTCCATAATGAGGTCGAGGTGAAACGGCTTGAAGCTCTCGGCCTTGTAACCGTTGATGAAAGGGCTTTCAGGGAGCTCAGAGATGCTCACGTCCTTATCAGGGCACATGGAGAGCCTCCCTCAACCTACAGGATTGCGCGTGAAAATAATCTGACGGTTACCGACACCACCTGCCCGGTCGTCTCCCGACTGCAACGCACAACAAGATTACTTTTTGAGCTGGGTTACCAGATTATCATCTATGGCAAACAGAGCCATCCGGAAGTTATCGGTATCAACGGCCAATGCAACAACCAGGCTGTCATTATCAAACATGCTGATCTCAGTGATCCTGATGAGTTAAAGGGACTTGACCTCGCAAAAAAAAGTGCGCTCATCTCTCAGACCACCATGGATGTTCCGGGATTTTACGAGCTGAAAGCGCTTCTTGAGGCACGTTTCGCTCAATACCTCTCCAGTGAAAAGAGCGCATGGATGGCCATTCGCGATATCGATATCACTGCCGCGATGACCGGAGTGCTCTCCATGCCTTCGCTGCTCTTCAAAGATACCATCTGCCGCCAGGTATCGAGTCGAAACCAGAAGTTGCATGACTTTTCCCTTGCCAATGATGTTGTCATTTTTGTGGCCGGGAAAAAAAGTTCTAACGGGCAGGTACTCTACCATATCTGCAAGGAGGCAAATCCCCGGAGCTATTTTATCGAAGAGATTGAGGAGATTGAGGAGAGATGGTTACGCAACAGTGACGGCAGGGCTGTGGCGACGGTGGGCGTATGCGGCGCCACCTCAACGCCTATGTGGCATCTTGAAAAAGTCGCTCTCCATCTTGAAAAGAACTTTGCACAGTAAGGGCCATCAACGCACAACAATCCGGAACGTTTTTTGTTTATACCCATGAAGCAGCTCTCTCTTATCATCGATCAGCAGGCAGTTACAACAGCACAGGGAACTTCGATTCTTGAAGCGGCTGCGGAGGCTGGTATCACGATTCCAACGCTCTGCTTTCTCAACTCCCTGCACGAGACGGGGTCGTGCTGGATGTGTATTGTTGAGATCAAGGGCAAAAATCGCTTTGTTCCGGCATGTGATACACTGGCTTCCGAGGGGATGGTTATTGAAACGGACAACGCGGAGATCAGCGCCATGAGGCGTCAGAGCCTTGAACGGATCATTGAAGAGCATGGAGGTGATTGCATGGGGCCTTGTGAGCTCTCCTGCCCTGCAGGTTGCAATATCCCGGATTTTGTCGCGGCCATTGCCCGCCATGATGAGCGTGAGGCCATACGGATTATCAAGCAGAGCATTCCTCTCCCCGGAATTCTCGGTCGTATCTGCCCGGCTCCCTGCGAGGATGAGTGCCGCCGGCACGGTGTAGACCAGCCGGTCTCGATCTGTGCCCTGAAACGCTATGCTGCCGACAGGGATTCGGCGCAACCCGAGCGGTTCATCCCTGAAATTGCTCCGAAAACAGGGAAAAAAGTGGCCATTGTCGGCGCCGGAGCTGCCGGCCTTTCCGCTGCCTGGTTTTTGCTCAGCAAGGGACATGGGGTGACCATTCTCGAGTCGAGTGAGGAGGCTGGCGGAATGCTGCGCTACGGCATTCCCCGCTTCCGGCTTCCTGAAACCGTTATCGACAGTGACATTGCTCCCCTGCTCGAGATGGGTCTGGAGTTCCGTTTCAATACCACTTTCGGTCAAGAGGTCACCCTTGAAACGCTTCAGGCTCAATTTGATGCTGTTTTTCTTGCGATTGGCGCCCAAAAGGCTTCGAAAATGCATATTGCCGGTGAAGATGAGCCTGGCGTGACGAGCGGCATCGCCTTTCTGCGAAGGGTTGCTTTAGATGATCAGCCTCATTTGGAGGGGCGGGTCGTCGTTACCGGTGGAGGCAACACCGCCATTGATGCGGCAAGAAGCGCAATGCGTCTTGGAGCTTCTACGGTTACCATCCTCTACCGCCGTTCAAGAAAAGAGATGCCTGCCAACGCATCTGAAATCGATGAGGCTCTGTCTGAAGGGATCTCGCTTGTTGAATGGGCTGCCCCGACTGCAATCAGGAGGCTGAATGATGCTCTTGAAATAACGGCTATCATGATGAAGCCAGGCGCGCCTGACCAATCGGGGCGAAGGAGACCGGTACCTGTTGAGGGATCGGAATTCACCATCATGGCCGACACGGTCATCTCGGCTATCGGGCAGCAGATTGACCGCTCTGTAGCAGATCATGCCGGTATCGGCAGCACGGAGCACGGTGAAGTGCTGGTTCACCCCGAGACCCTGCAATCGGCAAGACCCTGGCTGTTTGCAGGTGGAGATTGTGTAACCGGGGCTGATACGGCCATCCAGGCCGTTGAGCAGGGAAAACGGGCTGCTTATGCCATCAACCTTTTTTTGGGGGATGAAGCCGTTACGGTTCCGAAAGCCTCTTTTAACTCCTCCTATGGAGCGCGTGATGAGGCTCCAGGGGCATTCTACGACAAGGCTGAACCGGCAGAAAGGGTGGCTCTGGCTGAACTGCTGCCGACCGATCGCACCAACAGCTTCTGCGAAGTGGTTACAGGATACACGGAAACCCAGGCCCGTGAGGAGGCGCTGCGCTGCCTGCAATGCCGCTGCAATGCCGTCAACGATTGTCGGTTGCGGGTACTCGCCTCCCGTTACCTGCCCGTTGAAGCTGCACAAAAGCATGATCATCAGGGGTTTTACCGGGCAGAAAATGCCGATATGGGCATGGAACGCGAAAAGTGCGTTGACTGTGGCATCTGTGTGCGGATGCTTGAGGAGTTTGATGGAGCTATCGACATTGCCGTCATGGCTGAAAGCTGCCCCACAGGAGCATTGTCGCGCCCCCCGGGCCTCTCCTGATACAAACCGGGCGCACTCACTTGCCATAGCCACAGCAGGCCCAATCGATAAAAAAAAAGTACTCTTCCGGTTTTTTTTCAGCCAAACACTTCGTATTTTAAAGCGTCCGGGGTCGTCCGGGGTCAGGATCATCAACATCTTTCAGGCAACGCTCTCTCTTCTGTACATGTGCGTTTTCGGCTGCAATGGATTGACGCCCTGTCAGTCACCTGAGGGTAGCTCTCAAAAGGCGCCTTCGTCTCTCTTCACTTCCGGGGTGATTCTGGCAATTTTTGTCCGCCTTTTCATCTTTTTCACGATTGAGTGTAACGAGACGCTCCATGCGGCAGTCAATAGCGATGCCGACAGGCTCTATTCGGCAAAAAGCTACGAACAAGAGATCATCAAAGCCAAGAAAGCGCTTGAGGTATCGGATTCCAGCCTTGCTCAAACCGATCTGACGCTCTGCCTGAACAACCTTGCGGCTCTCTACTTTGTCGAGGGACGGTATGCTGAGGCTGAACCACTTTACCTCCGGGCTCTCGATATTCGCACGAAGCTGCTTGGCCCCGATCATGCCGATGTGGCCGTGAGTCTCAACAATCTGGCCATGTTATACAATGCCGAAGGAAAATATGCCGAAGCAGAGCCTCTTCTGACCCGTGCGCTTGCCATACAGGAGCGGATGTTCGGTTCTCTCAATGCGGAGTTTGCCCTGATCCTGAACAATATGAGCGAGCTGTACTATATGCAGGGTCACTATGCAGAGGCTGAGTCTCTCTGCAAACGCTCGCTTGCCATCCGGGAACAACTTTTCGGAGAGAATCACCCCGATATTGCCCAGAGTCTGAACAATCTTGCAAGAGTTTTCTATGACCGGGGAAGGTATGCCGAAGCTGAACCACTCTACCTCCGTGCTCTTGATATCTGGGAAAACAATCCAGGCAGCGCCGAGCCAGATGCAGCAAGGGCGCTCAACAACTTGTCGGAACTCTACCGCTCTGAAGGCCGGTATGCTGAAGCTGAACCTCTCTCTTTGCGAGCTCTTGCTCTCCGGGAGCGCGCTTTTGGCCTTGAACACCCTTTGGTGGCCACAAACCTGAACAACCTTGCACTCCTCTATAACAATCAGGGAAGGTACGCCAAAGCTGAACCGCTCTGCCGCCGGGCGCTGGCCATCAGGGAGAAGCTGCTTGGCCCTCTTCACCCTGAAGTAGCCACAAGTCTGAGCAACCTTGCATTAATCTGTAAAAGTGAGGGGAAATATGCTGAAGCGTTGCCACTGTCGATGCGCGCACTGGCCATCAGAGAAAAAAACTTTGGCCTGCAACACCCTTATGTGGCAAAAAGTATGCACAATCTTGCAGAGCTGTACGTCAGCATGGGCCGCATGGCAGAAGCTCTTCCTCTCCACGAGGTTGCGCTGGCCACCCTGACAAAGCTTCTCGGTACCGAGCATCATGATACAGGGTTGAGCATGAACCATCTTGCAGGGCTTTACTTTACCCTCGGACAATATCAAAAGGCCGAACCACTCTACCGCCAGGCGCTTGCCATTCACGATAAGCTTGTTGGCCCTCTTCACCCTGATCATCCTGAAGTTGCAACGACACTCAATAACCTTGCAGAATTGATGCGCATTCAGGGCCGGTATGCAGAGGCCGACTCCTGCAACCGCCGTGCGCTGGCCATGAGGGAGAGGCTCTTTGGCCCGGAACACCCCGATGTTGCCCTGAGCCTCTGCAACACAGGCGTCCTGAAAAAAAATCAGGGAAAATACGCTGAGGCAGCACCTCTCTTCATACGTTCACTGAAAATCAGGGAGAAGCTCTTTGGCGCTGTACACCCTGATGTCGCAACGAGTCTGAGTAACCTTGCGGCACTCTACAAAAGTGAGGGAAGATATGCTGAAGCGTTACCTCTCTCCCAACGTGCGCTCGCCATCAGGAAAAAAGTACTCACTCCTGAACACCCTGATCTGGCAACAAGCCTGAATAACCTTGGGGTGCTTTACACTATCCTGGGCAAGTATACACAGGCCGAGGCGCTTTTGACCCGTTCTCTGGCTCTACGGGAGAAGTTGTTTGCTCCTCTTCACCCCGATATCGCAACAAGTCTGAATAACATGGCAGAGTTGTTTCGCATTCAGGCCAGATACCGTGAAGCTGCTCCTCTTTACCGCCGTTCTCTCGACATACGGGAAAAGCTCTTTCCTCCCCTTCATCCCGATATTGCCCTGACTCTTAACAATTTTGCCCTGCTCTACTCCGATCAGGGAGAGTATGCTGTAGCCGAGCCGCTCTATCTCCGAGCTCTCGACATCACGAAGAGGCTCTTTGGCCCGAAAAGCCTTGATACAGCAATAAGCATGAACAACCTTGCGGCGCTTTACTCTGCTGGAGGCCGCCATGCCGAGGCCGCGCCTCTTTACAGCGATGCGATGGCCATCATGGAGAATGTTGATGCAACGCATCACGACAGCCATATGGTCGCCCTGAACAACCATGCAGAAGGGTACCTCGCCAGCAAAGACGATCATGAGGCTGAGGATTGCGTTAAACGGTCACTTGCAATCAGGGAGAAGAATTTCGGCACTCTTCATCCAAGCGTTGCGACCTGCCTGAATAACCTTGCTGTAATTCTGGATGCCAAAGGCCAACATGCCGAGGCTGAGCCACTCTATCTCCGTTCGATCGCTATTGTTGAGTGCGCACTTTCCCCCGATCACCCCGTTATTGCACAAATTCTTCAAAATCTTGCGCTCCTTTACCGGAAAACAGGAAGGGATGGGGCCGCAGGGGAGCTTGAAAAACGAGCCCTGCTCATAACGGGCAAAACACGATAAAAGCGTAGAGTTAAAACCGGTTATTGAGGCTAAACGCAAGACTTCTCTGTTATAGCGTAACGATAAAGTTATGACACTATGAAAATATGTGGAAATGATGATTCCTGCAGACTGGTAAAAGCATTGCTGCTTACCTCTGTCGGAACGGTTTCTCTGGCAGTATGCTCGTCTGGAGCGCCGCAGAAAATTGGTGATGAGTATGGAGGGGGCATAATAGCCGCTATTTTTAACCCGGGTGATCCGGGTTACTCTGACATGGCGGAACAGTTCATGATTGCTTCCAAAACAGATGTATCCGAATCCGAAATTTTAAGTTCAAATCTGGCTGCATCGGACAAAATGGAGCAATACGGGTATTACGACCGGTTACTGCAAAGCGAGGAAGTTCTGCGTCACGTTGCTGCAAGTGGAAACTGAGCGTTACACTCCCCCTTTTTGGGGAGATTTCAAAAAATCAAGGAGGAACTTGAACAGCTCTCCAACAACATGGATCACACTCTGGAACCCCTGTTCGATATGGTGAAAGGATTGATGAATGTTGCCTCCGGTAAAATGGAGCCAGGCGGCATAAAGGATGAGCATGGCTGCAACAACAAAAAAGAGCCGCATGACCCTTCTGAGAAAGGAGAAGAGGATCATGATCGAAATGATGACGGCAATGATAAAGAGTACAGGATGACCAACGAGGTATGCAACTGCTTTTTCCATAGTATCAGCTTTTTTTATTGATCACGAACAAGAGTCGTAAACCCTGATGACGGAAGAGATGGAGTTCCGGCTTTTCGGGCCAACGGATGTACAATTCTCCATCATGTTAAAGATATTCCTGCAGAATCGCCGCAATTTTGTGTGAAGGTGAGTCGCTGGCAAGCCTTTCCCTTGCTGCAAGCAGCTCGCGGCGCATCGTGCCGGCTTTTTCGGGATCGTCAAGGATTGTGCAGGCAGTCTGGTATATCTCCGTTCCACTGGCCTCATGCTGGATAAGTTCGGGCACGGCCCTTTCGCTGCTTCCGAGCCCTTTGGCTACAATGTTGGCAAGTGAAATGCTTGTCAGCTTTACCAACTGACGACCAATCAGGTAATTAAGCCATCCTGTCCTGTAGACAACTACCATTGGTACACCGAAACAGAGTGATTCAAGCGTTGCGGTACCAGAGGTGACCAGTGCAAGATCGCTGTACTGCATGACTTCATAAGCCGAACAGTTGATAACGGAAAGATCCGGATATGCCGACCATGCATGGTAAACCTCTTCGTCGAGGTGCGGTGCGCGTCCGAAGAGAAAAACCACACGGTAATTTTGGCTCAGCAGACGGGCTGCTTTCAGCATTTCCGGTAAAATGTGAGCAATCTCCTGCTTGCGACTTCCTGGAAGAAGACCGATCAGAAGGGTATCCGGCGCCAGATTATATCTCTGTACAAAAAGCTCTCTGGATGGCAGTGAGAGTTCTGCAAGCTGCTCGATAACGGGATGACCGACAAATTCTGCATTGATACCATGGCGTCGAAAAAATTCAACCTCGAAATCGAAGATAACAAGGAGCCGATCAACATCACGCCGGATCGCCTTTACCCGACCCTCTTTCCATGCCCAAACCTGGGGGGAGATGTAGTAGATAACCGGAATACCGAGTTGATGAAAAAAACGGGCCATCATGAGGTTCATGCCTGGATAGTCAACAAGAAAGGCTGCCTGTGGTTTTTCACGACGTATGGCTTCCTTGAGTTCCCGAATAACCCGACGAAGAAATCCGGCATGTTTGAGCACGTCAAGAAAACCCATGATGCTCATCTGCGCAGTGTCGTAGAGCAACTCTGCTCCAAGAGTGCGCAGTTTTTCACCACCGATACCAAAAACCTTGAGTTCAGGCCTTGCTTTCAGCAGTTCAGTGATGACTCCGGCTGCATGCATATCACCGGAGAGCTCACCTGCTAATACAAAAAGCTTTTTTGACATCAAAAAAGAGAGATAATTGGATGAACGACCGGGAATCTGTATTTTAGAGCGATGTGGCTCTTTTTTATTATATCAAATTCAATAAAGAATGCAAGTTAAATTCGGTACTGACGGATGGCGCGCGATTATAGCAAAAGATTATACGTTTGACAACCTCAAACTTGCAGCACTGGCCTCGGCCCGATATTTTCTCGGCCACCCGAACAGGGCGAAGGGGGTGTGCGTTGGCTACGATACACGCTTCATGTCGAGAGAGTTTGCTGAATATACTGCGGAAGTTTTTTCATCGCAGGGGCTTAAGGTCTTTTTGTCTGATAGTTTTGCCTCAACACCTGCCGTCTCTCTCTATACAAAAGCGAAGCAGCTTGCTGGTGGTATTGTCATCACGGCCTCCCACAATCCGGCTATCTATAATGGATTCAAGGTTAAAGCCTCTTATGGTGGTCCAGCGCACCCGGAGGTCATTGCTGAAATTGAGAGCCATCTTCTCGAAATCGATCCGCAAACCCTTCTTGTACCCGACAAAAAGCTGATTGAGCTGGTCGATATGAAGGGATTTTATCTCAACTACCTGAAAAGCAGCATCAATCTCCCCCTGATCCGCGAATCACGCATCAAGATAGCACATAATGCCATGCATGGCGCCGGACAGGATCTTCTTACCAGCCTGTTTGATGAGTCCATGCTCAGTTGCTACCATTGCAGCATCAACCCGGGGTTTGGAGGGATCAATCCTGAGCCGATGCCTCAGTATATCGGTGAGTTTATCGAATTTTTCAAGGAGGTTGAACCTGATGTCGCCATTATCAATGATGGTGATGCCGACAGGATTGGTATGCTTGATGAACATGGCGCCTTTGTGGACTCCCATAAACTCTTTGCCATTATTCTCAAGGATCTGGTCGAGGAGAAGCATCAGACCGGTGAGGTCGCCAAAACATTTGCGCTGACCGATGTCATTGATAAAATCTGCGAGAAGCATCATCTGCTCATGCATGAACTTCAGGTCGGCTTCAAGCATGTCAGCAAACTCATGACAACCAATAATATCCTCATGGGTGGTGAAGAGTCGGGCGGCATAGGTATTACGGCGTTTCTGCCGGAACGGGACGGCGTCTATACTGGCCTGCTGATCCTTGAGATGATGACGCGCCGCGAAAAGACTCTTTCGGAGCTGGTTCAGGAACTCTATGATGAGTATGGCTTTTTCTGTTACAATCGCCACGATCTGCATGTCAGTGATGCAAAAAAACAGGCCATTATCGACCGCGCATCAAAGGGAGATCTTGCAACCATCGCCGGTTATAAAGTTTTGAAATTCAGTAATCTCGATGGCTACAAATATCACTTTGAAGGTGGATGGATGCTTATCCGCCCATCCGGCACAGAACCGATACTGCGTCTCTATTGTGAGGCTGACTCACAGGAGAAGGTTGACAAAGTTCTTGCCTTTGCTGCAAAACTCGCCTGAAGAGGCTTGTGTCAGGTATGAGAGCCCGCGAAGAGCTGTTCAAAGGCCTTGTTGCCGAACATCAGGAGATGGTGGTCAATACCTGTTACCGATTTGTTTTTAATCGAGAAGATGCAGAGGATCTTGCTCAGGATGTTTTTGTTGAGGTGTTTCGCTCTCTTGAGCAGTTTCGTGAAGAGGCAAAACTCTCGACATGGATATACCGAATCGCCGTCACAAAGTCGCTTGATCACCTGCGTCGCTTGAAGAGGAAAAAGCGGTTCAGCTCATTGAAAAGAATTATCGGTGTTTCTGATCCCTCTGAAGAGATTGCTGCCCCCACCACGGATAATCCTGCCGAAGCTCTGGCAGGAAGCGAGCAGGCAAGAATATTGCAAAATGCCCTGAATTCGCTTCCCGACAGTCAAAAAACCGCGTTTCTTCTCAGCAAACAGGAGGGGTACAGTAATCAGGAAATCGCTGATCTCCTTAAAACATCAGTATCAGCGGTCGAATCCCTGGTGCACAGGGCAAAAAAAAACCTTCACGATAAGCTTTATGCCTACTATAGCGAACAGTGATTTTTTCTTCAAGCCACAAGGTTTTGACATACCTGTCGTCCTACACAATGAAACAGGAGTGTACAGATGAAAAAATGTGATGAAAATATAGAGGCCAGGGTCGTTGAGACCATGGCATTACTTGATGAGCTGCAGCCTCTTGAGGTGCACCATCTCTTCAGGGTACGGCTGATGGAGAGAGTGGAACGGGAATTCGGAGAGGGAGCCAGGGTTCGAAGGGGCGATCGTCTTGATTTTCGCCTGGCATTTATGGCTCTCCTGCTTGTTGTTAATCTCGGTTCAGCGCTTGTATCGGTGTTTGATGGTAACCGTCAGGTAACAGGAGGGGCTGTCAGTGAACTGCTTGACAGTCAGAATGATGACTACAGCAGTCAGGAGTTTGCCTACTATGAGCAGACTGCTGCGACCACTTCTCCCGCAACAGAAACAGGGGGGGAGGAGTATCCTTGAAGCGACACAATACAAAAAAGAGCCGATGAAAACGATGATACGAAATTCCTGCCTTATGCAGGGAGAATCTGATTTGAGGATGCCATGAACCTTCTTGATTCAAGACGACTTGTTACGACAGCGCTTGTGCTGCTCGCTGTGCTCAATGTGACGCTGCTTGCTACGTTGTGGTGGCGTGAGAGTTGCAGGCTGATACCCGGAACCGAATCGGTAATCCATAACAAAAAGCGCCTCTCGTTTAGCAGGCAGCTTGACCTTGATGAGTCGCAGAGGATCAGTTTTGATAAACTGCGAAAGGAACATTTTCACAACGTCGGAGCTGAAATGAAGGCAATTGCCTTGCTGAAAAAACAACTGATTCAGGAGGCTCTGCAAGAAAAGCCTGATACCATAAAAATAGAGAGCATTGCTGGAAATATCGGTTCCCGTCACGCAGCCGTAGAACGGCAGCTTGCCTTTCACTTTCATGAACTGGCAAAGGTGTGTACACCCGGACAGCGGGATTCGCTGAGGATAATACTGGAGCGTATTGCTGCACGAAAGCGGCCTGACAGAAGTGAGCGGTGGGGAGAGAACCCATCTCCGGGTCGCTGAGAGTGGCAGTAATCACCTCCTGCGGAATTTTTGCCCTGCTTTAACAGCAACAAGCCGCGCCTCATGACGAAAAAGGGCCGCTGCAATAAGAAGGTAGAGGGTGAGCAACCCGATTTTGAAGGCAAAAACAACCCCGGCCTGGGGCAGCTCAGACCCTGCAAGGAACTGAACTGATGCCATCGCAACAGCCGTTACAAGCAGCAAAAACAGTTTAAGCCAGTCATGGCGGAGCGGAAAAACTTTTAGTGAGTACCAGGCCATGACAACAGACATGACAGCCGTTCCTGCCACAATAGCATAAGCGGCGCCATCCATGCCTCGCAGAGGAATAAGCCACCAGCAGAAAAACGCTGTTACAGCAGCGCCGGCAAAGGTGACGACAGGCAGATAACGGGTGTTTCCGGTAATAAGAAGTCCTGCAGAGAGGTTGGTTGAGATCATGTCAAAAACGTAACTCAAAAAAATCCACGGCAAAATTGATAGCCCGATCCAGTAGCGGGGAGGGAGCAGGTAAAAACTTCCACCATAGTGATAGCGAACCAGATCAGGCACAAAAAAGGTGGCTGCAAGCGCCAGGAACATGGTGAAAAGGGTTGAAATACTCAGTATATGCCGGAACAACTGTTTTGCATCCGGATCCTTGGAGTGCTGAAGAAAAAAAGGCTGCCACGCAAAGCGGAAAACCTGGATAAAGAGCTGGAGCACCACACCAAACGCAGCAATTCTTCCATAAATACCGACAATATCGGAGGGCTGGTAGCCTTTTCCATAAATACGCTCAATTGTTGAGGGGGATATGCGAATTAAAATATTGCGATCAATAAGATGAATCAGAAGTCCGGCGATCCCTGTCGGCACATAGGGCAGCCCTATGCGAAGCATGGAACGCAACTGGTCGGCTGAAAAAAAGAGCCTGAACTGACGGAGAACCGGAATGACCAGCAGAAGGCTGATCAGGGATCCGAATGCCTCTGCAATAAAGACGCCTGGCAAACCGGCATTGAGGGGAACAATAAGAATCACCGCACTGATAACAACCGCTACCACACCTGCTACTCTGGCGATGGCAAACTGCAAGGCTTTTCTTTTGAGGCGAAGTTCTGCAAAGGGAATGACCAGCAGGGTGTCAAGCCATAAAATAAGGGCTGCATAGCGGACAAAAAGATAATCTCCCGCAGAGAGCCCTATGAGCTGGGCAAGGAGCGGCGCAAAAAGCGCAATGCCGACAGCAAACAGGGTTGAGGTGAGGAAAAGTGTCAGAAAAGCTGTTGAAAAAAGCTGCGTCTCATCCCTCTCATGATCTGCCGAATCGGAAACGACCTTGAGATATGAGGTCTCAAGGCCATAGGAAAAAAGAACATTTGCCAGAGCAATATTGGCATAAATGATGGTTTGTACCCCATTGTCAAACGTTGAAAGTTTGTTTGCATAGAGGGGAACCAGCAGATAATTGAGACTGCGGGCCAATATCGTACTTGAACCGTAGATGACGGTATCTTTGAAAAGAAGCTTTAACTTTGAGAACATGCCACAAATAAAATCAGAAATACTTAAACGGTACCATCGTTTGCTGTCGCAGAGGTTCCATTGGCCTGAGCGGCTGCCCGGCGCTGTCGTATCGCCTCCTCATCAATCTGAAACCTGCCATCTTTTTGAATAACAGGAATTTTTGATATCACCTCCTGAAGATGGCGCTGCGCCTCATTTTGCTGCTGCTTGAGTTTTTCAAGCTCATCTCCATACAGGCCGACAGGGTTGTCTTTGTCAATAATCGAGTCTCTAAATGATTCTATCTGCAGATTCTGCTCTTTTTTCATATATCCCAAAAACCTGGTGAGCAAAAAAACCAGAAGGAAAAAAAGTAACAGGGAAATACCCAGAAGAACGAGCCAACTCATGGGAAATCGGGTTATGTCGATTAGCAAAGAAAACGGTATTTGCTCAATTTAGCCGATATTAGAGTTTATCAAAATAGTAACCAACCATCTTTTCTTCATTGAAGCATCAATTCTGCCAGAAGACCATGAGCATACCATCCCAAAAACAGGAAATTACAGCGCTTGGAAAAATAATTCTTGATCAGGAAGCCCGCGCCATTCATTTGATAGCCGAACGACTTGATGAGAGTTTTTCGGCTGCCGTGGAACTTCTTGCATCATGCCAGGGAAAAATCATCATCTCCGGTATGGGGAAATCAGGTATCATTGCACAAAAAATAGCCGCAACGATGTCATCAACTGGTTCAACAGCCCTTTTTCTTCATCCGGCAGATGCCGCTCATGGAGATCTTGGGATTGTCGGTCATACCGATACCGTCATCTGTCTTTCGAAAAGCGGCACAACCGAGGAGCTGAACTTTATCATCCCGGCACTCCGCCAGATTGGTGCAAAAATTATTGCGATGACTGGCAATCCCCGCTCTTTTCTTGCCCAGAAAGCGGATATCACACTTGATACCGGCATAGCAAAAGAGGCTTGTCCGTATGATCTGGCACCGACAACCTCGACAACGGCTATGCTCGCCATGGGAGATGCCCTTGCCATTGCGTTGATGCAGGTGAAAAATTTCACACAAAGAGATTTTGCGCTGACCCATCCCAAAGGATCACTCGGACGACGGTTGACTGTAAAAGTAAGTGACATCATGGCAAAAGGCGATGCTGTCCCTATCGTGTCAGAGAGTGCTTCGGTGACCGGTCTTATCCTTGAAATGACATCGAAGCGATATGGAGTAAGCGCTGTTATAACTGATGATGGTAAGCTGTGCGGCATTTTTACCGATGGTGACCTTCGTCGCCTGGTGCAGAGTGGCAGGGAGTTCCTCAACCTCAGCGCGGGTTCAGTTATGACTGCAAATCCCAAGACTGTCACAGGCGACACCATGGCTAAAGAGTGTCTTGACATTCTTGAAACCTGGCGCATTACACAGTTGCTGGTGTGCGACGATGAACAGCATCCTGTTGGAATGGTGCATATTCATGATTTAATTGTACTGGGGTTATAGGGGGGGAGGTTGGGGAGTTGGGGAGTTATGGGAAGTTGGGAAGTTATGGGAAGTATAGGAGTTATGGGACTTATGGGACTTATAGGAGTTATAGTACCAACAGGGCTTATATAAGTCCCATAAGTCCCATAACTCCTATTTTCCTGACCTAACTTTGCCTTACCGACCCAGTGCTTTTAGCATTGCTTCGCCAATATCGGCGGGGCTTTTTACAACATGAATGCCTGCTGCTTCCATTGCTGTTATTTTGTCTTCGGCTGTTCCTTTTCCTCCGGATACAATTGCGCCGGCATGGCCCATTCTCCGGCCTGGAGGCGCTGTGCGACCGGCAATGAATCCAATAACCGGTTTTTTGAAGTATTCCTTGATGTAGGCAGCAGCTTCCTCTTCAGCACTTCCACCTATTTCACCGATCATCACAAGCCCTTCAGTTTCATCATCCATAGCAAAGAGCTTGATGGCGTCAATAAACTGGGTACCAATAATTGGATCCCCACCAATACCGATACAGGTCGATTGACCAAGACCAACCTCTGTCAGTTGGTGAACCGCTTCGTAGGTAAGGGTGCCACTCCGGGAAACAACCCCAATCGTTCCTTTTTTGTGGATAAAACCAGGCATGATACCAACTTTGGCTTCACCTGGAGTAATAACGCCCGGACAGTTTGGCCCCACAAGAACGGCTCCCTTTTGCTTGACAAAAGCATATGCTTTCATCATATCGTTAACAGGAATGCCTTCAGTGATACAGATAATCACTTTCAGTCCGGCATCAGCAGCCTCCATAACCGCATCGGCTGCAAATGCTGCCGGAACAAAAATGACGGTTGCATTGGCTTCGGCCTTCTGCACGGCTTCACGTACTGTATCAAAAACCGGCACTGGTCGGCAAAACTTGTCTTTTTCGTTGCCATGATAGAGTATACCACCTTTGCCCGGTGTGACTCCGGCGACCACATTGGTTCCATATTCAAGAATCTGGGAGGTGTGAAAGGTACCTTCCCCACCGGTTATCCCTTGCACGAGCAGGCGGGTATCCTTGTTTACTAATACACTCATTTTACCGTATCATTAAAATTAAGTTGCTAAATACTCCTACCGAAACTCACAGGGATCGCTGCATGTGTCGGGCTATCCCGAGCAGCTTTCCTTCCTCAAAAAAATTACAGATAAGGTGCATCCCTACAGGCAGGTTCATACTGTCAAACCCGAGTGGAACACTGATTGCCGGCATACCGACGATACTTGCCGGAACGGTGAAAACATCGGCAAGATACATTTCAAGAGGATTTTCGGTTTTGTCACCGATCCCAAAAGGAGGAAAGGGTGAGGTCGGACCGGCTATGACATCGACCTTATCCAAGGCCTCACGATACCGATCCTGAAAAACCCGGCGGACCTGCTGTGCCTTTTTGTAGTAGGTATCATAATAGCCTGCGGAAAGCACGTAGGTTCCAAGCATAATGCGGCGCTTGACCTCCCTGCCGAACCCTTCTGTCCTTGAATTGACATACATGGCGGCAAGATCTTCCGACATTTCGGAGCGGTAGCCATATCGTGCACCATCAAAACGGGCAAGATTGGATGAGGCTTCGGCGGTAACAAGTATGTAGTAGGCTGCTATGGCATATGCACTGTCAGGAAGCGTGACTGGAACAAGTTCAGCTCCCTGAGCGCGAAGCTCTTCAAGCTTTCCCTTCACCATGCGGGATACTTCAGGGTTCAGTGTTTCAGGAAAATACTCTTTCGGTACACCTATCTTTAATCCATCAACAGAGAGCGTCGCCATTTCAGATGCGTAATCGGCAACGGGATGCCGGGAGGAAGTGGCATCACCTTCATCCTTGCCCGCCATAACCCCGAGCACAAGAGCAACATCATCACAGTTCAGACCAAGCACTCCTATCTGATCGAAGGAGGAGGCAAACGCCACAAGACCATAACGGGAGATCCTGCCATAGGTCGGTTTCAGCCCAACAATATCACAGAAACCTGCTGGCTGACGAACAGAGCCTCCGGTATCCGATCCGAGAGCCACCAGAGCAAGGCCATTTGCAACGGCAGCAGCAGATCCACCTGAACTGCCTCCAGGAACTCTTGTTTTATCAAAGGGATTGGGAACGTTGCCAAATGCTGAATTCTCATTCGAGCTGCCCATGGCAAACTCGTCCATATTGGTTTTTCCAAGAAAAATAGCGTCTGCCTCCTCAAGTCGGAGCACTGCAGTGGCATCATAAACACTTTCGTAATTCTCAAGAATTTTCGAGGCACAGGTAAGCCTGCAATTTTTCATGGCAATATTGTCCTTGATTGCCATAGGCATCCCGAACAATTTTCCAGGATTCCCTCCCTCCCTGAGTTTCCGATCGAGGGTTCTTGCCCGTTCCAACGCCTGATCATGAAAAACCGTTATGTAAATATTATCGCCGCGATGATTCTCTATACGTTCCAAATAAAAACGCACGACCTCTTCACAGGTTATTGCATGCGAGACAAGCCTGGATCGAAGATCTTCGTAACTACTAAATTGCACGTCTGTTATGAATTATTTTATGAGAAGGATTTCTGGAAATCCGGATATTTACCGTTCAGAAAAAAAATAGCTCTCCTGATGCTGGCTCTCCGTTCCGTGTAAAGTTTGTATAATAAGAAATAACTGCATATTATTCAATTTGGGGTGATTTAGTCTGCCGCAAGATTAGTATTCTTCGCTCAATGATTGACCTTCAGGCGACAAGACAGAAACCAGGATTTATGGCTCTTATAAAAATAATGGACTTTACAGCAACGCCTAAAACCAGTTGGTTTTCCTCGGATACTGATGATGACGATAAACGCATTCAGGCTGATCTGAAAGCGACGTGTCAGCTCCCCAACCATATTGCAATCATTATGGATGGAAATGGACGATGGGCACGATTGAAGGGCAAAACAAGAATCGAAGGCCATGTCGCTGGTGTAGAATCGGTCAGGGATGTTGTGGAATCATGCTCCCAACTTGGCATTCGCTACCTTACCCTCTTTACCTTTTCAACAGAAAACTGGAAAAGGCCGGAAAAAGAGGTCTCGGCGCTGATGCAGCTTCTTGTCAAGGTTATTGGAAGAGAAACCCGTAAACTCCACGACAACAACATCCGTCTCAATGTTATCGGAGAAATGGAGATTCTGCCTGAAAAAGTACGTTCTGTTCTGACAAAAACCATGGAACTTACCAAGAACAACAGCAAACTGATGCTGAATATTGCTCTCAGTTACAGCGGTCAATGGGATCTTACCCAAGCTTGCCAGGCGATTGCCTTTGATGTTCAGGCGGGAAGAATCAATGCGGAGTCTGTTGATGAACATCTGCTCGCATCATACCTCTCCACCAGCTCCATACCCGATCCCGATCTGCTGATTCGGACAAGCGGTGAGTTCAGAATAAGCAATTTCATGCTTTGGCAGTGCGCCTATTCCGAAATTTTCTTTACCAACACCTATTGGCCCGACTTTCACCGTTCTCAGCTTTATGAGGCCGTACGGGAATTTCAAAGCAGAGAGAGAAGATTTGGACAGACAAGTGAACAAGTTCAGAAAAAAAATATACCAACAAACAAGCTTTAACCTGATTGATCCCGGAAACTTCATGAAACAAACGCGAAAACTGATAACGTTGGTTCTACTTGCTCTTGCCCTTGATGCTGCAGGGAAAACCGTTGAAGCAAAAAATCTGCCTGTTGCAAAGCCCGCGGCAGCAGAGCAGACAAAAATAACGACACCGAAAAAGGAGATCTACACCGTGACGGCCATCTCCTTCAGCGGCCTTGAATCACTCAGCGAACAGGAATTAACGACCAGCCTTCCGCTGAAAGTGATGGACAAAATTTCCGTCCCCGGAATGGAGCTCTCAGGAGCGCTCCAATATCTTTGGAAACTCCAGCTTTTCAGTGATATCAAGGTTGAAAAAAGTGATCTTGGCCAAAATAACATCGCGCTGAAATTCACCGTCAATGAGCTGCCGGTGCTTGCTGATATCGCGTTTAAAGGCAACAGCAAGCTGGAAAATGATGAGCTGAAGCGAACAGCCGCGCTTGTGACTGGTAAAAAAATAAGCGAACAGGAGTTGCTTACTGCCAGCAATAAAATCGAAAAGTTCTATGCATCGAAGGGGTACCTGACGGCAGGAGCAACCTTCCGCCTGGTGGAGAACGGAAAAAATCAGGTTAAAGCTATTTTCTCGATTACGGAAGGAGCGAAAGTCTCAATTGAGAGAATCACTTTTCACGGCAACAGCGCTTTCAGCCAAAATAAGCTGAGAGGCGTTTTCAAGGAGACGACACAAAACTCATGGTGGCGTAAAATCTTCGGAACACCTAAACTTGATACCGATAAATTCGGTGATGACAAAAATCTGCTGATTGAGTTTTACCGGAACAACGGCTACCGGGATGCACGTATTATTCGCGATGCAATTAGCTACACGGATGATAAAAAAGGACTTTTTCTCGATATTTATCTTGAGGAGGGGCAAAAATACCGAATCGGAAAAATCACCTGGAAAGGGAATACGAAGGAGTTTGCGACTACGGAGATTCTTGAGAAAACGTTCCGAATCAAGCCGGGTGATATTTACAGTCCCAAACTGATCCAGGAGCGCCTGAACTATTCGCAGGACAACTCCGATATCAGTTCAATCTATCTTGATCGCGGCTACCTCGCCTTCAGGGCAAACATTGATGAAAAGATTGTCAAACCTGATCTGGTCGATCTGGTCCTCTCTTTGCGCGAGGGAGAGCAGTTCCAGCTCAACACCATCAAGATCAAAGGCAATACCAAAACAAAGGATCATGTGATCCGCCGTGAGCTTTACACGGTTCCTGGCGATATGTTCAGCCGCAAGAATGTTGTCCGCAGTATCCGCGAACTCAGTATGCTCAATTACTTCGACCCTGAACAGATTACCCCGGACATTCAACCGAACCCTGAAAACAACACTGTTGACCTGATCTACTCGGTCAACGAAAAACAGACCGATACGTTTAACGCTTCGGTCGGTTACAGCGGCAGCGGATTTACCGGCGCAATCGGTGTCACTTTCAATAACTTCTCACTGCAGGATATTTTCAACCGTGATGCATACAGGCCTCTGCCACACGGTGATGGCCAGCAGTTGGGCCTGCAATGGCAGTTCGGAAGTTACGACTACAATACACTCAGTCTCTCTTTTACTGAGCCATGGGCATTTGGCGGACCTACTGCACTTGGTTTTTCAGCCTTTAAAACTCATCGTGCCTACGACTACACGGATGACAGTATCGATAACCCAAATACGATCGACCAGACTGGTACGACACTTTCCATCGGAAGGCGCCTGGCCTGGCCAGATGACTACTGCTCAGTCAACTGGAAACTGAAATACCTTCACAGTGAAGGTGGCTTCCTCAGTTTTGTTGATTATACCGATCCAAACGCTCCCGTCAAGGCCGACGAGTTTTCCATTTCGCAAACCATTGGCCGCAACAGTATCGACAGCCCGATCTATCCGAGAAGGGGCAGCAAAAACTCAATAACGGCACAGCTTGCCGGCGGACCACTGCCGGGTACCGTTGATTTCTACAAATTCACCGGAACCTCGAGCTGGTTCTTCCCGATTACAAAAAAGTTCGTTTTGAACCTTTCGACACAACACGGCTATCTGTCGACTTTCAATGAAAATGATTACATCCCTTACACCGAGTACTTCTACATGGGTGGCAGTGGCATGTCCTCGCTGCCAACGGTGTCGCTGAGAGGGTATGACGACCGGAGCCTTGGGACAAAACTTGGAGGGAGTTCGGCAAGCTCAAGCTTGTATGCAGGAAATATTTACTCGAAGTTCACTTCTGAAATGCGCTACCCGATTACCCTGTCGTCCTCGGTAAGCATCTATGGACTTGCCTTTGTTGAAGCTGGTAATCTCTGGGAAAATGCGGAGGCAGTTGATTTTTCGGATCTGAAAAAATCAGCCGGACTTGGCCTCCGACTCTACCTGCCTATTATCGGTCAAATCGGACTTGATTACGGCTATGGCTTCGACGCCGTCGAGAGCGTTCCGGACAAGACAAAACAGGGATGGAGCTTCATGTTCAGCTTTGGCACGACAATGGAATAACTCCGGTTACGATCTGAAGGGGTCAATGTCCATTGGGGTGACCGAAACGGTGACATTGACCCTGGCAAGATTGAAGGAAATACGAATACACTGAAAAACAGTTCTCTCTTCAGGATCTCCTTTTCATCCGCGATATTTCGTCGCGAAGTCTTGCGGCCTCTTCATAGTTTTCGTTGCTGATGGCGTCATTAAGGGCCGCCTGCAGCTCGTCGAGCAGCGCTTCAGGATTGAGCAGCCCTGCAACTCTCTCTTCTGTTTCGAGGGGAATGCCATCCTCTTCACCTTCCTCTTTCTGCTCTTCCTTGATACCGGCCTCGTTCATGATCTCTTCTGTGACAAAAAGTGGCGCATTAAAACGCACAGCAATGGCGATAGCATCACTGGGACGTGCATCGATTTCATGCACTTCACCGTTCACCTCACAGACTACTTTGGCATAAAAGGTTTCATTGTGCAGTTCATCAATAATAATTTCATTGACATGCAAATGAAACGCATCGGCAATATTTTTGAAAAGATCGTGGGTAAATGGCCTCGGGGGTTTAATGTTTTCAAGTTTCAGGGCAATGGCCTGCGCCTCGAAGCCGCCGATAATGATCGGTAGTTTACGTTTTCCCTCAAGTTCATAAAGGATAAGGGCATAGGCTCCGTTGGTATGGGGACTTGTCGAAAGTCCAAGAATATCTACCTGAAGTTTACGCATGGGCTCAAAGAATAATTATGCTCAATATTTCCATAAAGCGTGCCATCAGCACACAACCATTATATAACAGTTAATCATCTCTTCTTCAAAAATTCCTGCAGCCCTTCTATCAGTTTTGGCAGTACAAGGTGCACATCACCAACAATACCATAATCAGCAACATCAAAAATCGGTGCATGAGGATCACTGTTGATGGCAACCACTTTTCTGGATGATCCTATACCGGCCAGATGCTGAGGTGCACCTGATATGGCACAGGCAACATAGAGGGCTGGAGCCACAGTTTTGCCAGTCTGGCCGATCTGTTCGGCATGTGGCCGCCACCCTTCATCAACCACGGGACGGCTCGCTCCCACGACACCTCCAAGGAGCCGGGCAAGCTCTTCAAGCTGCTCAAAATCCTCTGCGCTGCCCATTCCTCTGCCACCGGCAACAATAATTCCGGCTTCTGTCACGTCTGAACCGCTTTCACGCATCACCATCCCGCAAACAACAGGTAAAAGAGTCGCTTCGATGAAACCGGGTGGCTCAAGGAGAACAAGTGAAATATGAGTTTCGGAAGGGATGATTGGATGCGTTGGACGTGAAGAGGTGGTATAAATGCTTAATGGACGCCGGGGTGCAAACGAGGCGATTACGGAACCAGAATAGAGCGCTCTTGTGCAAGAAGCCTCGGAGGCGATATCTTCAATGATTGAGCATCCCGAGAGCAGTGATGCCTTAAGACGCACGGAGAGCCGGGGTGCAAGATCACGGCTGAGTACCGTATCAGCAAAAAAGAGATCACTGCACGCCTCCCTCTTCATGATATCAGTAATCAACCTCTGATAGTGTTCCGGATTGTACCTGCTGAAACGGGCGTCACTGGCCAGGTAAAGAACCCCCGTTCCTGCCATACGGCCTTCAAGCTGACGGAGGTCCGCCGGGCCAGCAAGGAGAGCTGAGACGGTTATGTCCGGTCGCAGGGTGGCAAGCTCCTGAACCCTGTTCCAGGTGTCAATGGAAGCTTGTTTAACAACACCTTCCCTCTGTTCGAGAAAAACCAAACATCTCTTCATAGCCTTATTGCCTCCTCTTTTTCCTCTCAGCTCAGAATAGAGCCTCTTCATGACCGAGCAGCCGGATCAGCTCTTTTGCGTCCGACACAAATCGACACTGTTTTTTCCTTATCAGGGGCTTCATGGCGGTAATGGCGACAAAAGGGCTCTCGCTAAGCGTGAGGGATAGATGATCAATCGGTTTTTTTCGCGCTTCAATGACCGCTTTGATCGTCGTTTTACGCGGCACATTCAACCCTTTTTCAACGCTGAAGAGTGCCGGATAGTGAAGATCGAGCAATTCAATGCCCCCCTCAATTTCACGCTCAACCTGAATGCCCTCAGTTGATGCGTTCAGTTTGATAATGGCGCTGACCGATGCAAGATCAAGCAGTTCGGCAAGCATCAGTGGAACCTGGGCGCTTTGAAAGTCGGTTGAGTGCTTACCGCAAAAAATAAGATCCGGAAGAGCCGTCGCGTAACAGGCAGAAATTGCACGGCTGAGAAGCAAGGCGGTCTGAAAGGGATCTGATGGCTCTTTTGTACCGCTTATCAGTACAGCCCTATCTCCACCCAGGGCAAGGGCTTTGCGGAGCATCTCTTTTGCTGAGGGGGGAGCTACGCAGAAGAGGGTCACAACACTCCCTTCAAAACGCTCTTTGAGACGTACCGCTTCTTCAAGAGCATACTCGTCGAAGGGATTCATCACCTCATGAACTCTTGAGAGGTCAACAGCTCCATCAAGAACGGTGATAACCGAGGCGGTATCGGGTACCTGACAGAGACAGACAGCAATATCCATAGCAGTTTCTCCTGATAGCCATTGCACTACCATGTGCAATAAAAATTTCACTTTAATCAGAAAAGCCGCTTTGAAGCGGCTTTTCTGAAAAAAACAAGTGCCCGAGAGGAGATTCGAACTCCTACACCTTTCGGCGCTACCCCCTCAAGATAGTGTGTCTACCAATTTCACCACTCGGGCTTGTCTTAACTACTGAATTCAAACCAGCAGTCAGTGAGAATAGAAGGACTCGAACCTTCGACCCTCTGCTTAAAAGGCAGATGCTCTACCGACTGAGCTATATTCTCAACCTGTAACCATGGTACTGGAGTACCGGAACTTACTTATTCTGGTATCTCTGGCGCTTCTTGTGCCGATTCTTACGGCGCATCTTTTTGCGCTTGTGTACCGCCATTTTATGACGTTTTCTCTTTTTTCCGCAGGGCATATAGTAAGTGTCTTTCCTCTTGTTTTAAAGGCAGATAATATAGAAACTTTTTTCAGAACTGCAAATAATTATTCCTACTCTTTTCATAAAATGTTGTCGCAGGAGAGACTATCGACAGGAAACACTCCGATGCACGAACGGAAGAGAGTCTCTTCTTTGCATCAAGAGGTCGAATGCTGCCCTGCGAGGATCTCTCTTGTCGTATCGCTGATCGGGGGCAATACCCTCTTCAGGCATTCATGTATTTGAAAAAGTCCTTGTTATCCTTGGTGTCAGCCATTTTCTCACGCATGAACTCCATGCACTCGATAGGGTTCTTGTCGGCAAGGTATTTTCTGAGCAACCATGTCCTTGAAAGCTCTTCCTGTGTAAAGAGCAGCTCTTCCTTACGGGTACTGGAGCGAAGAATATCAATGGATGGGAAAATACGACGCTCAGAAAGCCGACGGTCGAGCAGAAGCTCCATATTGCCTGTTCCTTTGAACTCTTCGAAAATAACATCATCCATGCGGGAACCGGTATCAATAAGCGCGGTGGCAATAATGGTCAGGCTTCCGCCTTCCTCGATATTACGGGCTGCACCAAAGAAGCGTTTCGGTTTGGTAAGGGCATTGGCATCGATACCACCTGACAGGATTTTTCCTGAATGGGGAATGATGGTATTGTGAGCCCTTGCAAGCCGTGTAATGGAATCGAGCAGCACCACCACATCACGACCAACCTCCACAAGCCGCTTCGCCTTTTCAAGCACCATATCGGCTACAAGAACGTGACGTTCGGGATCCTCATCAAAGGTGGAGCTTACCACTTCTGCCGGAACACTCCGGGCCATGTCGGTCACCTCTTCAGGGCGTTCGTCGATAAGCAGCACAATAAGGTAGACCTCTGGATGATTTTTGATAATGGCATTGGCAATCATCTGCAACAACATCGTTTTGCCGGTTTTCGGCTGCGCCACAATCAGGCCTCTCTGCCCTTTACCGATAGGGGTAAAAATATCCATGATGCGGCCACATGCTTCCGACTGCTTGGTTTCGAGCTTGAGGCGCTCTCGCGGAAAAAGGGGGGTCAGATTTTCGAAGTAGGGGCGCTCTCGTGTAATTTCAGGGTCGTTACCATCAATGGTGTTGATCTTCAGCAAGGCAAAAAAGCGTTCTCCCTCCTTTGGAGCCCTTACTTGTCCGGAGACGGTATCACCGGTACGCATGTTAAATCGCTTGATCTGGGACGGGGATACATAAATATCGTCAGGAGAGGAAAGGTAGTTGTAATTGGCTGACCGTAAAAAGCCGTAACCTTCCGGGATGACCTGCAGAACGCCGGTGTTGACCATGACGTTACCGCTTTCGGAGTCGGTATTTTTCTGTGACTGCGCCTCAATAATCTTGAAAATCAGCTCCTCCTTTCGCAAACCGGCAGCCATCACTCCAAGCTCTTTGGCTAAAACATGCAGTTCAGAAACCTTCTTTTTCTGGAGCATATTGATGTCCAGACCTTTACAAACCGAATTGTTCGACATTTTGATTGTATTCAACGCTTGTTATTTAAAAAGGCAATAAAATAGTGAACCCATCTCACCCCACCGGTGAGTATCCCTGCACCATAACCAGTAATGCGTACAATACATTATCGGAAGATTACCTCTTAACGCTTCATCATGTACCATGAAAGCAGGAAAAAGAAGATGACCAGGGAAGACTATCTATAATTGAAAACGGGATAAGCACGGTAAGGAATTATGGAACGGGATGTTCCTTTCAACACACGAAGAATTTCAGTGGCTCGTGTAGAATATAAAAAAATTTCGACAAAAAAGCGTTCTTCACACCAGCGTATTATCATCTTCCCGTAGCGATAATCTCACCTGCAAGATAGAACGAGCCTGTCACAAGAATCAAATCATCAGCACCTGCCCTTGACAACAGATAAGCAAGCCCTTCTCTGCCGGTAGCGCATACAGTTGCCGCTGAGCCCTCTTCCTGACATATTGAGCTGAGTACTTCGGCTGAAACTGAGCGCTCCGAGGGAATATTGACAAGAACAAAAGAGCATTCAAGACGATGCAGTTCCCGGATAACCGCCCTGGCATCCTTGTCTGAAGCCAGACCAAGCACAACAGAGATCCGGCGGTATTTTTTCCGGAAAGAAAGAAGAGTGTTGACGGTTTCTCGCATACCATCAGGATTATGCGATACGTCAAGAAGTATGGCGGGATTCATACCAATCTGTTCCAGCCTTGCGCGGTACCCGGTCTGCAATAACCGTTCAAGCCCCGAAGAGATCTGTTCGGCAGCAATGCCGGTGTCTTCCGCCACCATAACGGCAAGGGAGACGTTGGCGGCATGAAACGATCCGGTAAGGGGTACCTTCAAGCCTCGATACTTTCGGGACGCTGTCGTAACCTCAAGCTCAAGCACTCCCGGTTGAGCAGAAATAATGGTACTGAGTGCATCTTTTCCATAAACAAAAAGTGGTGCATCACACAATTCCGCCATCGTTTGTATCGGAAGAAGGGCTTCCTGCCGGGATACAGCAGTAAATACCCTGCTCCCTTTTTTGATAATAGCCGCTTTTTCAGCAGCAATAAGGGGTAGCGTCCCGCCAAGCCAGTCCGTGTGATCAAGAGCGATTGTTGTAATCACCACATAATCAGAGTGCACAACATTGGTTGCATCAAGCCTTCCGCCCATGCCGGTCTCAAGGATGGTAACATCAACGCCTTCATCGGCAAACCAGGCAAAGGCGATGGCTGTTGTTGCCTCAAAAAAGGTGGAGTGATTTTCTACAACCGCATCACGGAAACGAGTACAGTAGTGGGCAACTCTCTCCTGTGGAATACGGGAGCCATTGATACGAATCCTCTCGGTAAAATCGACCAGATGCGGAGAGGTATAGAGTGCACACTTTTTACCTGCAGCCTGAAAGATCGAGGCAAGTGCCGCAGCAACACTCCCTTTGCCATTGGTTCCGGCGATATGGACAAGCAATCCCAACCGCTTCTGCGGTGAGCCATGAAGATCAAGCAACGTGCGAACACGTTCAAGGCCTGGTTTTATTCCGAAGCGATGCAGTGGGTAAAGAAAATCGAGAGCTTCCTGGTAGGTCACCGTTATCTGCTAACTGTTATGAATTGAGACGAGAGCTGCTTTGATCACCTCTTCGACTGTCAATCCGGGGTTTTGTTCGAGAATAGCTACAACAGCTTTTTGAACAATGATTCTGGAAAATCCAAGAGTTACAAGAGCATTGACGGCATCATCGCGCAAGAGGGTTGACGAAAGCCGGGCCGGAGAAGCAAGAGCAGAAACAGGAGAAAGTTTCAGAACTTTATCGCGTAACTCAAGAATAATCCTTGCAGCCGTCTTTTTTCCAACACCGGTGATACCGTAGAGGCGTTCGGGAGTATTGGTCAGAATAGCGTCGTGAATATCCTGAACTGATAATCCGGAAAGAAGGGCGAGGGCAAGTTTGGGTCCCACACCCGTAGTGAGCAGAAGCAACCGGAACAATTGACGCTCCTCTTCTCCCGAAAAGCCGTAAAGTTGCAGAAGATCTTCCCTGACAACAAGATGTGAAAAAAGGAACACCTCACTACCCTGTTCGGGTAATTGACGATGTGTGGCTGCTGAAATCAGAAACTGGTAAGCAATACCGGAAACCTCTACAACCACCTCTTCTGGCAATACCGAAGTAAGCTTGCCGCGAAAATATGCAAACATGAAAGAGGGTATGGAAACCCGGCCTGAAAAACAACTGCAGAAAATGCTCTGCGGCTTTTTGAGGCCGGATGTCAGACAATGAAGATCTCTATTGGTCGCGCCAAAAAAAGCTCTCTCGCTTTAGTCAGCTTTCACATAACTGTTCATCAGACGTGTCAGTTGTGACTTTTTGCGGGATGCTTTATTGGCATGAATGTAATTCTTTACCCCGAGACGATCAAGCTTCTGAACCGCTGAACGGTAGGCAACTTCGACGACCGCCTTTTCCGCACTGGTATCAATCAGTTTCTGCATGGTTTTAACAAGAACTTTCAGCTCTTTTTTCCTTGATCTGTTCCTGGCATTTCTTCTTTCTGACTGCCGCAATCTTTTTTCAGCCGATTTGTGTAAAGGCATATAAGGTGCTGTTAGTAATATATTGTTGAATAACAAAAGGCATATAATATAGAAGAAACCTGCAAACATTCAAAAGTATTTTCTCCCCCTCTCCTCTCTCAGCTCTCTATGCGGCAGATCTCTCCACCCGTTAACCCTCTGCTGCACTCCCCTGTATCCATCACCCCACCTGCACGACCCTCTTCATCTGCACTTCTCAATGACAAGACTCCCTCCCTCCCATCCTGCATGTTCATACCTCTTTTTTTCTGTATATTGGGCAAAATTTTAACCACCGTTACCAATCTTGTTATGAGTCTGATGATCAGCGTTTCCGGTATAAGGGGTATTGTCGGCGAAAGCCTGACCCCAAAAAATCTCACAGCATTTGCGATGGCTTTTGCCTCCCTTGTCTTTCGTCAGAAAGAGAGATGTGGCAAAAACCATTCTGGAAAAAAGCCAACGATTGTCATTGGCCGCGATACCCGTCCGACAGGCAAGGCAATCGGGGATCTGGTCAGCAGTACGCTGCTGCTTTGCGGATGCGATGTTGTTGATCTCGGCATTGCAACAACACCAACCGTTGAACTTGCTGTTACAGGGGAGGGTGCCGACGGAGGACTGATCATTACCGCTTCACACAACCCTGTTGCCTGGAATGCACTGAAAATGCTCAACCACAAGGGCGAATTCCTCGGCGCCGAAGAGGTTGATGAGCTGCTTGCCATTGCTGAAAAGGAGTTGTTTGTCCATGCACACTGGGACAGGATCGGCACACTCTCCCAAAATGAGCAGTATGACGAACTGCATATCAAAAAAGTGCTCGATCTCCCCTGTATTGATACCACAACCATTGAAAAAGAGCAGTTCCGGGTACTTGTTGACTGCGTTGAAGGGGCTGGAGCCTCAATTATTCCCCGGCTTTGCACTGAACTGGGTATCAAGAACATTGTTGAGGTTGCCTGTGGCGGCAGCGGACTTTTTCCGCGCAATCCCGAGCCCATCGAGGAAAATCTTTCCACCACCATCGCCGCACTCAAGGAGAGTGGCTGCGATTTTGCCCTGATTGTTGATCCTGACGTAGACCGGCTTGCCCTGCTCTGCGAAGATGGCTCGCTTTTCGGAGAGGAGTACACGCTGGTTGCCTGCGCTGATTTTTACCTGAAGCACAAAATCGGAGCGGTGGTAAACAATCTTTCGAGCAGTCGGGCACTGCGCGATATTGCAGCAAAACATGGTGTGGCGTGCTACAGCGCAAAAATTGGAGAGGCCAACGTCAGCGAGATGATGAAAGAGGTGGGTGCTGTTATTGGCGGTGAAGGAAACGGGGGGGTCATCCTTCCGGAACTGCATTACGGCAGGGACGCTCTGGTCGGTATCGCACTTATCGTACAAGCCTTTACTCTCTGGCGCAGTGAGAACGGGGGTGGTTCGCTGTCCGAGTTCCGGCGTACCTTTCCCGACTATTTTATGTCGAAACAGAAAATTGTGCTCGGTTCTACCAGCCGTGCTGCGCTTGAAAAACTCTTCACCGATATTGCCAGCCACTACCACAGCGCAGCAGCAAACCGGCTTGACGGACTTAAACTTGATTTTGCTGACAGTTGGGTTCATCTGCGCCCTTCCAATACGGAACCCATCATACGCATCTATGCTGAGGCGCCCTCAAAAACAGGAGCTGATGAGCTGGCAAGCGAACTGAAGCATGAAATTGAACAAAGAGTCGCGGGTATTGAGAGTCATGAGTAACAGCCCCGGGAGAAGAGCAAGTTTCCGGCCTCAGCAGGATGAGACCCTGCAGAAAGGGAAAAAACGATCGGTTGACTTCTACATTGTTTCTCGCCTTTTAGGGTATATCAAACCCTACAGGACTCTTGTTGCCTGGGCTATCGCCATCACCATCGCTGGCTCTTTTCTCGGCCCGCTGCGCCCGTATCTGACAAAGATCGCCATTGACGACTATATCGCCCATGGCAATCTCAAGGGACTTACCGTTATCAGTATTTTTCTTGCAGGCGCCATTCTTCTTGATGGCATCAAGCAGTTTATCACGACCTGGATGACCCAGATTATCGGTCAAAAGGCTGTTTTGGACATCCGAATGGATATTTTCAGACACCTGCAGAAGCTTCCGGCACGGTTTTATGACCGAAACCCGATAGGCCGGCTGATCACCCGTACAACCGGTGATGTGGAATCACTGAACGAAATGCTCTCCAGCGGCATCATCACCATTCTTGGTGACCTTCTGCAGCTCTTTTTCATCGTGGTACTGATGGCGTGGATCGACTGGCAGTTGACCCTTATCGTTCTCAGTATTCTTCCCCTGATGATCTGGGCGACCATCGCTTTCAAAAACAGGGTAAGAATTGCCTTTCAGGATGTGCTTACCCATCAGGCCCGTCTGAACACCTTTTTTCAGGAACATCTCACCGGCATGAGCATCGTCCAGCTTTTTAACCGTGAAGAGCGCGAAGGGCGAAAATATGCCTCGATCAATGCCGATCACCGGGATGCCAACATCCGGACAGTCCTCTATTTTTCAATCTATTATCCACTGATTGAGACACTCAGCTCTGCCGCTGCCGGCCTCGTCATCTGGTACAGCGGAGTCCGCCTGCTCAAGGCTGATCTCTCCATCGGAGTGGTTATCTCATTTGTCCAGTATATCTGGCTTTTTTTCCGTCCCTTGCAGCATCTTTCTGACCGATTCAACGTTATTCAGACCGCTATTGCCAGCTCAGACCGCATCATCCGTCTCCTTGATGAAAAGGAAGGAATAGAAGAGCCTGCAGGAAAGAGGGAGATTGAGTGCTTCAAAGAGAGCATCGCGTTCAAGAACGTCTGGTTCGCCTATGAGAGCGAAAACTGGATACTGAAAGATATCTCCTTTACTATCCGGCATGGAGAAAAAATTGCCATTGTCGGCGCAACAGGAAGCGGCAAAACCACGCTGATCAATATTCTCTCCCGCCTCTACCCCTTTGCAAAAGGGTCGGTGAGCATTGACAGTATAGAGCTGTCCGATATAGCTGAACACTCGGTAAGAAAACTGATTGGTGTGGTCATGCAGGATGTCTTTCTCTTTTCTGGCACCATACGCGAAAACCTCGCCTTTGGCAAACCTGATGTCACAGATGAGGAGATGAGGGAAGCGGCGCGAATTGTCGGTGCTGACCGCTTTATTGACCAGCTCCCCGGAGGTTACCAGTACAGGGTACTTGAAAACGGCACTGGCCTCTCCTCTGGGCAGAAACAGTTGATCGCCTTTGTCCGTGCACTCCTCTACAATCCGGAAATCCTTGTGCTCGATGAGGCCACCAGTTCAGTTGACACAGAAACTGAATCCCTTATTGACGCAGCAACTGCCCGCCTGATGAGTGAACGCACCTCTATTATTATTGCTCACCGGCTTTCCACCGTCCAGAAAGCGGACAGGATTATTGTCTTGCACAAAGGGGTGATCAGAGAGAGCGGCAATCACCAGGAGCTGCTCGCAAAAAGAGGGCTCTACTACAAGCTCTACCTGCTCCAGCACCCCGAACAAACGCTCCACATCGGGGAGAATGGCGCTCCTGCCTGAATGTGGACTCAACGCTACAGACTGCTGTCGCGGAGCACACTGACCGGTTCAAGTTTGGCTGCTCTGGCTGAGGGCAGAATAGCCGCAAGCGTACTGATCAGAACCGTTATGCCGATGATGAGCAGAAAATAGAGGGGATTATAGGACATGCTGAAACCGGTTTTGGTCAGCGGGCCTTGTGAACTTTCGACAGGCAAACTGGCAAAGAGATCGATCGCACCAAGTGCAAGAACCCCACCAACAAGAGCGCCCGCCAATCCAACCATAAACCCTTCAAGAACAAACATGGCAACCAACTGACGTGCAGAAAATCCAAAGGACTTCATGATAGCTATGTCGCGGCTCTTTTCAAAAACGGTGGTCACGAGAATATTCGCCACACCGAACCCGGAGACAACGCCGACAAAAGCCACCAGAGAGAAAACGATGTACCCGATGCGGGCGAAAAGGGAGAGAATACTGGCGTTTTCCTCCTGCCAGGTGAGGCAACGGTAGCCGGTAATCCGTTCGAGTTCGCTGGCAAGTGCAGCATTGACAAAGGGATCGGCCACTTTCAGCGCTATGCCTGTTACCTTGTTTGCTGGCAACCCTTCAATGATCTGGGCTAGTTTGAGTGAAACAAAAACACTGTTATCGACCGCATTGACGCCGGAAAAAAAGATCCCGGCAACCTTGCACTGCCGACTCTTTCCGGATGAGGGGATGATCACTACCAGGTCATTCATTTTAAGGTTCATATCCCTTGCAACCGTTCGTCCCACAAGGAGCGCATTGGGGGTTTTTTCAAACAGGGCGATGTTACCCTGTGTCAATTTTTTGCCGATACCGCTGATCGCATCCTCTCTCTCAATCAGAACACCCTTGAGCACCAGCGGCTGGTTCCGGCTTCCTTTGACAGCCATAACCTGCGAAAGAACATAGGGGGATGCGGCAAGAATCTTTTTTTCATAGGTCGGAGAACTAAACACCGTAAGAATCTGACGATAATTACGCACCTCTTCCGGATCAAGCTTTTTGATGTTGTTGTCAACAAAGGCAACCGAGAGGGAGCGCTCCTCTTCAAAAAGATTAACTGGCATGGGACGCATGGATTCGCCCTTCAGCGTAATGTGAGGCGCAACGTTCACAATGGTCTCAACAAAAGAGTCGAGCAGACCGCGGGTAAGGGAGTTGGTGGTAATCAGCACCATCGTACTGACCGCCACACCAAGAATAGTGGTCAGCGTCTGCCGACGTCGCCCGAGCAGATGACGCACGGCTATGGAGAACAAGGTTTTCAGCATAACAATCTTGCCTTTTATTGGCCCTGCTTTTTCCAATTCTCAATCCTTAAACCAGAAATCCTTCCGAAATGGCTCTCGTTATTGGTAACCAGAGTCATATCATTCTCAATCGCAATGCCAGCAATCAACAAATCAATATCATCAATTATTTTACCAGTCTGTCTCAATAAAGAATACAATTCCGCAGAAATCTTTGCTGATTTATCAGTCATTGGAAGAACAATATTTTCAACAACAAAATCCTCAAATACGGTCAATTGCTTTAGTGCACTTTTTGCCAATAGCCCTCCAACAATTTCGTAATACGTTATTAAACTTATTTCGATCAAATCATATTGCTGCAAATATTTTTCAAAATTACCAACAACAACTTGATCACCTTTAAAATAATATGACAAAATATCCGTATCAACAAGAACTCTATTCATCAATCCTCCTCCTGTTTCTCTGACGATTGCTTATCAAGTTATTTGTTAATTCATCGAATACTGTATCATCAATATCTCGCCACGATCCTGCAAATGAAAGAGCTTTAGATTTTGTTACAATACCTTCTTCAAGCTTTGAAACAAACTCGTCCAACTCTTTTAGTTTATCAACAGGGATCCGGTGTACTTTTCTTAATATTTGCATTCTTCTCTGCGTATCAGTAATCATGGTACAATAATTTTTATGAAGTTTTTAATTCTTTATCAAATCAAATATTGAACCTATCGCTTTTTGCAAGACATTTTCAGCTCTTATTCGTTTTATTTTTTCAAACCCACAGGTAGATCAAACCATTCTGCTTCAATATCAAAATTATGCTGTAAACCAAGCCGGGATTTTGGAGAATTTCCAAAATAGGATCCAAGTATCAAGGCAGTATCAGCAGTTATCCTTCGCTTCCAGTTTATATTTTATGAAATCCTTCTTCTGTGGCATTTCCAGAACCTTTTACATGCGATATGCAAAAACCAAAAGCACCACAATCAATACTTCACACAACTGTATATTATTCAGTTTATGCATTTCTCTCATTCATTAATGGCAATTCCCTACTTCAACTTCATGACCCTGATTGTACTGTCATATAAATGTAATGCTCAAGTGATCATGAATATGGATACTATAAAAATCCTTTAAAATATCCAGAAAACTTTCCCAACCTACCTGATAGAGGGATTTTGAGATTTGCAATATTCGGCATATTTTTCAACCTCAAATTTTTCAAATTTCAATAGGAATCCGCTTCACAACACCACCTTATCATATTTTTTCAGAATCATTTGAACTCAAATAAAATAATACTGTCACTGATTTATAGTACTAACACCAAAAGTAGCGAGTAAATCTGTATTTTTCAAACAATATTTGACAACGAAATTATAGTATGCCCATTTTACCAGCTTTATTTCTTTTCTCTATACTGTTCAAAAAAAGTCATGTCCGGTTCATAAACCGTCCTTGGTGTAACACCAAGCCCTACTTTTTCCTTAAAGCTTCGAGCACTGGTCCAAACCATTTAACAAACTCTGTCTTACCTATTCTTTTTTTAGTCATATTATTTTATTTTTTATACGGCTCTCCGCATAATTTAGTGGAATGATGGGATAAAATTGTAGACTGCAGTATTTCAATCCTAACCACCAAGATGCAAAAACTAACCGAGCATTACCAGCAATTACTGGGATTTCCTGCCATCTGGGAGGTCGATGATGTCAACCTTTCCGTTTCTGGTCTGAAGATAGAAGTTCACCTCCGTTTTGTAGGCGATGAAGTAATATGCCCTCAATGTGGGGTGCGCGGGAAAGCCTATGACAAGGCCCCTGAACAACGTTGGCGGCATCTTGATACCATGCAGTTTGAAACCATCATCATAGCACGCATTCCCCGTTGTCAGTGCGAAACGTGTGGTGTGAAGACCATAGCAGTCCCTTGGGCGGCCCCCCATTCCCGTTTTACCCTCATGTTTGAAGGTTTTGCCGTTGCTCTGCTCCAGCACTGTTCCAGTGTACAAGCGGCCTCAAATATACTCAAGCTTGATTGGCATGCTGTGGATCAGATTATGAAACGTGCTGTAGAGCGAGGACTTCTACGCCGTGAGCCCGATGATGTAGTGCATGTAGGTATGGACGAAAAAAGCTTCAGGTCGGGCCAGAAATACATCACCATACTCAATGATCTTGATAAAAGCCGAGTACTTGATGTCATTGAGGATCGGACACTGACAGCAACGAAAAAGCTGTTAGGAACCCTTTCAAAACAACAACGAAAGGCAGTTAAGTCGGTATCGCTGGATATGTGGCAAGCCTTTGCAACAGCTACACATAAGCTCCTTCCTGCGGCTGATATTGTTCACGACCGGTTTCACATCAGCAAATATCTTAATGACGCAGTTAACAAGGTTCGGCATCAGGAATCACAGGAACTGAAGAAAGATGGGGATACAAGGTTGGTTGGCTCGAAATACACCTGGCTTCGAAATCCCGAAAAGATGACCAAGAGCCAAAAAACACGGTTTAACGAGTTGATAGCATGCGAATTTAAGACCGGTGTGGCTTGGGTGTTGAAGAATATCTTTCGTGATTTCTGGAACTGCTCATCAGGACTGAGGGGCGAGATATTTTTCGCGTACTGGTGTGAGTTAGTCGACAAGACAAAACTGAAGCCACTGATAAAAGTGAAAGATATGATGGAACGTCATAAAGGGAACATTCTCAATTACTGTGCGCTGTAGCCAAGCATTATAAGAGATGAGGGAAGTCCCCTCGCATTCGGCTTGCAGGAGCAGGGTGCAAACCACCGTAAGCGGCATTAGTCAAAAGCCCTTGTCGTGAGCGTTACGGAAAAGGCATCGTAAAGATGTCAGGTGTGAGCCAAGGAAGACGAGTACAAACAAACTGCCGTGAACGTGTCGAAAAGATTAAGATGACATCAAAACTGAAGGGAGTAGTTAATTCAGGAAAAGTTTGGCGGAAACCTGTTTACTGGCCAAGCGGTGTCCGGCATAAAGGCAGCGTGATCCTGGTTCGGGCTCTTGTATTGAACTACAGGAACCTTCGTTGGCGATGCAAAGGGAAAGGCGCAAGTGTAAAAAGCGAGGCCGATAATACCAATGCGCCATCAAGGGACGGAGCGACTCGTACGAGCAATGAAAGCCTTGTAATGAGGCTGGAGCAAAGGGGTCGCGTCATCTGGTCATACAGTCATGTCAACTGTGCAAACAGAAGGAGCTTTTCGGTATGACAAAGCCATATGAAATTTCCAAAGAACTTGTCTTGAAAGCGTATCAACAAGTGAAATCTAATGGAGGTGCAGCCGGTGTAGACCGAGAATCGTTACAGGCATTTGAAACAAAACTGAAAGACAACCTGTACAAGGTATGGAACAGGCTCAGTTCCGGCAGTTATTTTCCGCCGCCGGTAAGGGGTGTGGGCATTCCGAAGAAATCTGGAGGAGTGCGTATGCTTGGTGTTCCAACCGTGGCGGACAGGGTAGCTCAAAGCGTTGTAAAAATGGTGCTTGAGCCCATATTGGAACCAGTTTTTCATGAAGATTCGTATGGTTATCGTCCGGGGCGTTCAGCTCATGACGCTATAGCTGTAGTGAGGAAGAGAAATTGGGAATATGATTGGGTTGTAGAATTCGACATCAAGGGGCTGTTTGATAACATCGATCATGAGTTGTTAATGCGCGCTCTTCGGAAACATTGCCAAACTCCTTGGGTTTTTCTTTACGTAGAGCGGTGGCTAAAGGCACCGATGGAGACCCCGGAAGGTGAGCTGATAGAACGGACAAAAGGAACGCCCCAAGGGGGAGTGGTGAGTCCACTGTTGGCGAACCTGTTTCTGCACTATGCGTTTGACCGGTGGGTGAGCGAAAATCTACCCGGTGTGCCGTTTTGTCGGTACTCCGATGATGGCGTTCTTCACTGTAAAAGCAAGATACAGGCAGAGCTGGTAAAGCGAAAGATTGGTGAGCGTTTTCGTGAGTGCGGATTAGAGTTACACCCTGATAAGACGCAAATAGTGTATTGCAGGGATAGCAATCGCAAGGACGAGCATCCAGTAAATCAGTTTACATTTCTTGGTTTTACCTTCTGTTCACGGGAAGCCAAGAAGAAAGATGGAACTTACTTTATTGGGTTTCTGCCGGGAGTAAGCCGGGATGCACTGCGACACATGCGGCAGACGATCAGAAGGTGGAAGCTACAGCTCAAAAACAGCTTGGAACTTGCGGATTTATCAGCACAGTTCAACCCGATACTGAGGGGATGGAAGAACTACTACACGCGATTTTACGGTTCAGCAATGGCTCCGGTTTGGCAACACATGAACTATTACTTGGCACACTGGATGATGAGAAAGTACAAGCAATTGAGTGGGCACAAAACCAGAGCAAGCAGAAAACTGCGACTTCTGGCGGAAGAGAATCCAAACTTATTTGCGCATTGGAAAGCGGGGTATACCTCGATGGCTAGATGATGGGAGCCGGATGAGCGGGGACGTTCCTGTCCGGATCTGCGAGGGGCTGGAGGTGAAATTCCTCCGGTCTACTCACCTCAAACATCAAGTCAGCAACGCTATATCGGAAGGAATAAACAGCAAAATCCAGTTAATAAAAGCAACTGCTCGAGGGTTTCGAGGCTTCGAAAGCTATCGAACAAGGATCCTCTTTTACTGTGGGAAACTGGATATGAAAATCTGAGGGTGCCGTAAAATGAAATTTCTTTTCCATTAAAATGCGCGAAGAGCCTTTTATACAATACTTTGCATTTCGTGTCTTGCAGGTAATGCTGTCTGACTTACTGATAAGCTGGATGAGATAGTTTGGCGCTAAAATAATAGTACGTAGCAAATCAAGCTTAACAAATTTGGTATTGTAGGTCAGTAATCAGAATAAGCAATAAATGCCTTTTTACATCAATTTTTTCAGGTTTTGAGACTTTGACCTCAACAAGGAAAATACTTGACGCCATCAAAAATAGCCCGCCTTGTGCCAGATCGCATCACGGCAGCAAGTACCCCTAACTGAAAACACAGCCCGGCAACGCCCGCAAACACGCTGCAGCCCCTTCGAGCGCAACAATAAAGGGTGGCTGAACCTCTTCTGTTATTGCGTACTCATGTTTATGGTATATATTACTGGATTAAATTTTAAAACCGCAACTATCACCAATCCTGCAAGAGGGGCATCCGGGACGGCATGAGCGAAACAGCAAACAGCAGAACAACCGAGCGCAAGCAGGATCACATCGAGATCTGCCTGCATGGCGACGTTGTCTTTAACGGAAAAACGACGGGGTTTGAGCGCTTTGCCTTTGAGCATGCTGCGTTGCCGGAGATCTCGTTTTCCGATATTGATCTTTCGACCTCTTTTCTTGGAAAGAGCATCGGCGCACCGCTGATGATCTCGTCAATGACGGGTGGGTACAGCGAAGCGGCAACACTCAACCAGCGCCTTGCTGAGGCGGCTGAACGGTTTGGGATTCCGCTTGGGGTGGGCAGTATGCGGCAGGCGCTGGAAAACCGTTCGTACCGGGAGAGCTTTGCTGTTGTACGGAAATATGCGCCGACTGTACAGATTTTTGCGAACATCGGAGCGCCAGAGGTTGCGAAGGGGCTGACGGAAAGCGAGATCAATACCATGCTGGAGCTGCTGAGGGCTGATGGGCTGATTGTCCATCTGAATGCCGCACAGGAGCTTTTTCAACCTGAAGGGAATACCGATTTCCGCCATGTGCTTGAACAGCTTGCTCTACTCTCTGCCAAAATTCCGGTGCCGGTTCTTGTGAAAGAGGTTGGATGCGGCATTTCGGCATCTGCTGCGCGGCAGCTCATTGCGGCTGGAGTAAAGGCGATTGATGTTGCCGGCGCAGGAGGCATCAGTTGGCAGAAGGTTGAGGAGATTCGCTATACCCGGCAGTTTGGCCAGGAGAGGCGCTTCAGCCTGCAGGCTCTGGATGAGCTGCTGAACTGGGGAATTCCTACGGCACAATGCCTGATTGATATTGGCGCTCTGAAAAAAGAGTCGCCCGGTTTGAACGGAATTGAAATCGTTGCTTCAGGAGGTGTCGGGAGTGGTATGGATGTCGCCAAATCCCTCGCCCTTGGAGCACAACTGGCCGCTTCGGCAAGAGCTCTTCTCAAAGCTCTTCATGACGGTGTTCTTGAAGAGACCATTACATCCTGGCTGAACGATCTCAGGGCAGTCATGTTCCTGACCGGAACCGCAACCATAGCGGAGCTTCGGCATAAAACCCTTATCACTAAACCATGAGCGATTTTACCATGCATGAAGCCCTGACACAGGAACTTGTCGAGAACAAGTACCGTCTTTACCTGTCGAGAATCAATAGTGCTCTCGGAAACTGTTTCGTCAGGGAGAGCCCGATCACCCTGTACGCTCCGGCCAGATATATTCTTGAAGGAAAAGGAAAGAGAATCCGTCCGTTTCTTACACTGCTTGCTTCGGAGGCCGTATGCGGCTCTTCGGAACATGCGCTCAATGTTGCACTTGCGGTTGAAATCCTCCATAATTTCACCCTGATTCATGACGACATCATGGATCAGGCGGAGCTCCGCCACGGCAGACCGACCGTGCACCGGCGGTGGAACACCAATGCCGCTATCCTCACGGGTGATATGATGATTGCCTACGCCTATGAACTCGCCCTTGAGGCACAAAGTGAACGGCATGGAGAGCTGGTGCATATTCTCAATGATGCCAATATCACTATTTGTGAAGGCCAAGCCCTTGATATAGAGCTTGAAGAGAAAAATGATGCCACAATTGCCGACTATCTCGACATGATCGCAAAGAAAACCGGACGGCTTATTTCAGCCGCTCTTGAAGCTGGTGGCGTTGCGGGCGATGCGACGGATGAGCAGTTGCGGAGTCTGGTGCTTTTCGGTGAAAAAATTGGCCAGGCGTTCCAGATACAGGATGATTATCTTGACATCATGGCCGAAGATGGAAAGTCCGGGAAGATGGCTGGCGGTGATATCATCAATGGTAAAAAAACCTATCTCTTGCTGCGCTCTCTTGAATTGACGTCAGGCAAAGAGCGTGATCTGCTGAACTTCATCATCAGCAATAAAGGCATTGAGGCCCAGAGAGTTCCTGAGGTTAGGGCTATCTATCAACAGTGCGGCGTCCTGGAAGAGACGGCATCACTGATTAACCGTACGACCGAAGAGGCGCTCTCGGCAATTGACGGGCTCCCCTATGCGGAAGGACGAGAGTATCTTAAAGGATTTGCGAATATTCTGATGAAGAGGGACTTCTAACCATTCTGTGCACTATGTCACTCCCCGCTGCAATGGAAGAGCGGATTCTGCTGCTTGCCCTGACGCTTATTCCGGGTATAGGCCCTGCAAGAATCAAGGCGATCACAACATTCCTGCATAATCGACTGGCTGATGTACTCCACTGCGACGTGGGAGAGCTTATACAGGTGTCGGGCATCGGGGAATCTCTGGCCCGGCAGATGCACCATTTTCTTCACCATGCGGAGACAAGGGAGAAGGCCCTGGCAAGTGCGGAACAACAGATTGCTGAACTGCCGCGCCACCACGCTGAGCTGATTACCATTCTTGACCCCAACTACCCTGCACTGTTAAAAGAGATCTATGATCCGCCTCCCTGCCTCTTTGTGCGGGGAAAGCTGCCTGATACAAACCAGCCGGGCCTTGCTGTTGTCGGTACGAGATATGCCTCGCAATATGGCAAACAGGTTACGGCTCTGCTCTGCCGTGATCTGGCCAATTGTGGTGTCGTTGTTTTCAGCGGACTGGCTTATGGTATCGATATGGTTGCACATACAGCGACCGTGGAAAATGGGGGAAGAACGGTGGCTGTGCTTGCAAGCGGCGTGGAGAGCATCTATACCGATCCAAAAGGAAAACTCTGGCCGAAAATTGTTGAGAACGGCGCTCTCATTTCGGAGGAGTGGTTTGGTTCAGAACTCACACCGGGAAAATTCCCGAAACGCAATCGAATTATATCGGGCATAACCTCCGGCACCATTGTGGTGGAGTCGGATCTGAAGGGGGGCTCACTCATCACGGCATCTTCGGCTCTTGAGCAGAACCGGGAGGTCTTTGCTGTGCCAGGAAGCATCTTCTCCCGAACGTCACGGGGAACAAACCGGCTTATCCAGCAGGGTTCAGCCAAAGCGGTCATGAGCGTTGATGATATCCTGACTGAACTTGGGCCGCAATTCGCAGAAAAGTGTTCCAGACCAGCCTTGCAGGATAACTCTCAGCAAGGCACATTGACCCCGATCGAACAGGCCATCATGCAATGCATGGAGAGGGAACCAATCCACATCGATACCCTTGCCGTCGCATCAGGTATTGATGTCTCCTCGCTTCTGGTGCACCTGTTTGAACTTGAATTGAAAGCGGCGGTTGTGCAACAGGCGGGACAGTTTTTCCAAAAAAAGTTTTTATAAGAATCGCATTCCCCCACTCAAGCTTCGCGGAGATACTTTTCATACGTATCAAGATGAATAAAAGAGTACTCCCTTGCTTTTTCAGTGATATAGAAAATCCTGTACCCGGCCTTATACAATTTATCAAGGGTATCTCTTGTTTTCTGCAACGGCACTGATGAAAATCGATGATGAAACTCTACCAAAAGTTGATAAACCGAAAGTTGAGCTGCAAGAAAATCATCAATAACTTCATATTCGGCAGCCTCAATATCCATTTTAAGAATATCAATATGAGAAACACCAAGCTCCGCCATCAATGTTGAAAGTCTTTTGACCGTTACATCTATACCGTCCCCTTCATCTTTAGCTCCTTCATTCATGACTGTAAGCATCGTTGATGAAGGCTTGCCTTTCGGCATACGAGGAAAAAGTTTCATTCTACCGTCCCTTCCGCCAATCGCATAGGGATAAAAATGAAATTGCGGAGAAAGATCCTGAGATTTGATCCACTCAATCCATCGCGGTGTCGGATCAAAAGCATGAACATTGCAGTTATAGGCGACAATCAAACCTTTATCAAACCCGATATCATCGCCTACTCCAAGTGAAAAAACCTCACTATTCCGGTCAATACCCACAGGACAAATGCGCCAGTCATGAATATTACAGCACTCGCATTGAAGCTCAACCCGAGCAGTTACTTCGTGGCCGAAAAGCTGTCGAACGCGTGTTTTGATTTTACTGTAAAAACCCATTATTATTTTTATTTATTGAACGACGGGGAGAGGTTCTATAACTCATCTTGATAATACACATAAATGCTTTCAAAAGAAACGAAGCGTTACAACGCAACTGAAGAGATCATGTACAGGCATTTTGGCCCGGAGAGGAACTGTCAACAGTTTGGCCTGCGTTTTTTTAAACCAAAATAATTGAATAAGATAGATTGATTTCTTTTAATGCAATGGCTCGTTGGGGCCTAATGGTTTTTCAGCTTTTTGTAGTTTTTTACCATGGAATTCTTACCTTTGGAGGTCTGATTGTGACCATTTGCGCATTCAAAAGATCTTGACACTGTTAATCCGCTAACTTTTAAACTTTAAAATTGATGATTCATTCAGGGAAATTTATGAAAATGTCTCGCCGTATCGTTATGGCGGTTGGCTTGAGTATGGTGCTTGTTGCCCCTCAATCCTTTGCCGCACAGGAGACAGGAAAAGTCAGTGTGGTCGATTCAGGAAAAATCCTGCAGCAACTGCCGGAAACAAAACAGGCTGATCTTACCTTGCAGACAACAGCCGCTCCGTTACAGAAAGAGCTCGATCGCCTGACCCAGGAGTATCAGAAATTAGTGGCCGCATATAGCCAACAGGCAGGCTCTCTGTCAAAAGCTGCAAGAGAGCTGAAGGAAAAAGAGATTGGGGCAAAAGCGATGGCTATCGACAAATATCGGCAGGAGAAGTTCGGACGTGGAGGTCTCGTTGAAAAGAAACAGCAGGAACTGCTTATTCCGATTCGCCAGAAAGTATTGGCTGCTGTTGAGGCTATAGCACAAAAAGAGGGATTTTCGCTGGTGCTTGAAAAAAATATTGCCATCTATGTGGCACCTGAAAATGATCTCACCTTCAAGGTGATGAACCAGTTGAATATCAAGTAATGATCTCCTGATTTGAAAAGAGTTATCGTTCTTTTTCTGCATGTTGTTCTGATTATGCTATCGGGATGCGGCAATCCGGTCAAGGAGCGCCGCTCTCCCGAAACAGGCTTCATTGGTCTTGACCATCCCGTTCAGGAGAGCTGGAAGGTCAGGATTGCTCTTACAGAAAACGGAGTCAGGCGTGGAGTCATTGAAGCGGGACACGGCGCGGAATACCGAAAAAACAAGAGTAGTGAACATCACCTTGACCAGGGGGTCAGGGTTGACCTCTTTGACATCAATGGCCATACAACGACGACCATCAGTGCCGGAAAGGCAGTCGTTCATGACAATCAGGATATTGAGGCCGAAGGGAATGTTATCATCACCTCGGAAGGCTCGACAGTGATAAAGACCGAGTACGTCAAACGAACCGCAAAAGATAAAATGATTCGTTCGGAGAGGTTTGTTACCATTACCAGACCTGGGGAAACTATTCGGGGAGAGGGCTTTGAGACCGATCAAGCCTTGAGAAGGTATCGGATTTTCCGGGGAAGCGGAGAGTCATTTATAAAACAATAATGAAGTTAGTCTGTTCATGAAATTACACATCCTGAAATCAAAAATCCACAACGCTATCGTGACCAGTGGCGATCTCGAATATGAAGGGAGCATCACCATTGATAATGAGCTTCTTGAGATGGTCGATATGATTCCCAACGAAAAAGTTCTTGTTGTCAACAACAATAACGGGGAGCGTTTTGAAACCTATATCATCAAGGGCGCTCATGGCTCAAGAGAAATTCAGCTCAACGGAGCGGCTGCCAGATGTGCTCTGGTTGGTGATGAAATCATCATCATGACCTTTGCCCTCATGGATGAGGCCGAAGCGAGAAACTATAAACCGATGGTTCTTATTGTCGACAAGGAGAACAATCCGAAGTCCCGGCATCATGTAGGCGAACAGGATGAACCGTTATCATAATTCCCTCCTCTATACCCCACAAGACAGAGCAATCAATGGCACTTGCAATCATCATTATGGCCGCAGGAAAAGGCACCCGAATGCAGTCAGATCTGCCCAAGGTGCTTCATCTGGCCAATGGGCGCCCTCTTATCGAGTATGTTCTTGATACAGCGAGCACTCTTGATCCCGACAAAACCATCCTTATTGTCGGACACCAGGCAGAACTGGTTGTAAAAGCTACCTCCAGGTATTACCTGACAGCAGCACGTCAGGAGCCACAGCTTGGAACTGGTCATGCCATCATGCAGGCAGAAACCCACCTCAGTAATTTTGATGGTGAGGTACTTATTCTCTCCGGCGATGCCCCACTGGTCAATCCGGATACACTGCGGGAACTGATCACCTTTCACCGTTCAAAAAATGGCGCAGCTACTGTCCTGACTGCAGAACTTCATGACCCAACCGGATATGGAAGAATCATCCGACAGGAGAGCGGCGACAGTGTTCTTAAAATTGTGGAACAAAAGGATGCTTCGAAAGAGGAGCTCTCTGTCCGGGAGATCAATTCCGGTGTTTACGTTTTCAACGCACGGCTTCTTTTTGATGCTCTTGCCAAAATCAACACGAACAATGCACAGAATGAGTACTATCTGACTGATGTGTTCGGCGTCTGCTTCCAGAGCGGCAGGCAGGTTTATGCTTTCAAGACCGACAATCCGGATGAAATTCTCGGTATCAATACCCCGGAACAACTGCTGGATGCAGAACGACTGCTGCTGCAAAAGATGAAGAAAAATCCGATCACTGAGTAATCGTGAAAAAGGAAAAGCCCCGACAAGTCGGGGCAAACAGAATCTTATTTTCGGGTGCGTCGTGGTTTTTGCTGCTCTGTCTCTTTTTTTGTCTTTTTACGGGTTCCCGTTACGAAAGAGTCGGGAGCAAGCAAATCAATATCTTTTATGCTCTCTCCCTGTATGCCGCTTTCGTGCATGGAGTAAAATTCGACCAAATTTCCATCAGGATCCATGACAAAAAAGGCTCTGCCCTCCCTGCGATGGGCGGGACGGGTCACCATATGCACGCCACACTCATCAAGATAGAGCGCTGCCGCATCTACTTCGGCGTCTGAGGCAAGCCGAAATCCAAAATGATCCACCCGTATATCCCGCGCGTCGGGGGATCCAGGGGTTTCGGCTTTGACCAGCACCAGCAGATCAGAATTGATACGCAGGTAGGTAATGTTTGCACCTACCCTGTGGTCAAGCTTGAGACCAAGAATGCCACCATAAAATTCTTCAGCGCTGCGCAAATCATTGACGCGAAGGGTTATCTGACTAATCCCCGTCAGTTTCATCATCTTCTTCTACTTGAATGATCTTTTTTTCTGCCGGTTTTTCCAGCGTGTAATTGTATTTCTGCGCGAAGTAGTCGGCAACAGCTTTATGCGATGACTTCTCACGAACTTCAAATTCAAGACTGATCGCTATCTGTTCAGGGAATATCTTGTCTGATTCTGATTCACTGCTGGGGTTGCGAATCATCTCTTTATAGGGAAGAAGCTTGTCTTCAAGTTCTGCCCGCTCTTCGTCATGTAATCTCTTTGCTTTTTTGGAAATGGCGACTACGGTCTCGTACAGGTTCGAGTGCGCACTTCTCAATTTATTCAGATCAACAGGTTTAACCGGCATTGTACTTTTTTTTACGTGTTTGAAAGAAATTTGCTGACTATCGCTGTGACCGCTTCAACCGCGTCGTCGAGATGATCGTTCACAATCACCTCATCAAAGCGGTCTGCATAACCCAGCTCCAGCCGGGCCCGCTCAAGCCGCGCTTTCAGACTCTCTTCATCTTCACTCTCCCGCCCTTTAAGTCTCTCTTCCAAAACCTCTATACTCGGAGGTTTTAAAAAGAGCAATAATGAGTTACCAGGGAAAAGCTGCCGCACATTCATCGCTCCCTTCACATCAAGATCAAGCAGCATATGGGTGCCTCTATCAATGATCTGTTCTGTTTTGTCGAGCAGCGTACCGTAATGGTTTCCAAAAAAGAACTCATGTTCAATAAAGCCACCGTTACGAATCTTTTCCTCAAATTCCTCTCTGGTGAGAAAATAGTAGTTAACCCCCTCCTGCTCCCCAGCTCTTTTCGTCCGGGTTGTGGCGGATACCGAAAACTGTATATTGGGGATGCGCTCAAGCACCATTGTGGCAATAGTGGACTTTCCCGTACCTGATGGCGCGGAAAAGACAATTAATTTACCCTTGTGCTGCAAGGCGTCAACCATAGCATTACTCTATATTTTGCAATTGCTCCCTGATTTTTTCAAGATCTTCCTTGATCTGAACAATTTTCTGGGATATTTCCGCATTCTGGGATTTTGATGCAATCGTATTTGCTTCGCGCAACTGTTCCTGAAGCAGAAAATTGAGTTTCCTTCCGGTACCACTCTCGTCGTTCTGCAACTCTTCAATAAAAAATTTATTGTGGCTGGCAAAACGGGTCAGCTCTTCGGTAATGTCGAGCTTGTCGGCGGCAAGAACCAACTCCATTTCAAGACGGTCACGGCTGTAAACCAAATCCTTTCCGGCAACAGCTTCCACTTTTGCAGCCAGCCTTGTTCGTACCGCTTCAAGGTTATCAGCCGCGAGCAAGGTGATGAGTTTAAGCGTGTTTTCGATTTCGGCTATTCTTCCTCTGAAGTCGATCGAAAGCTCTTCGCCTTCCCGGCGCCGCATTGCCTTGAGCCGTTCTATTGCTTCCTGCAGCAGATTTTTTACAAATGGCCAATGCTGATCGACTTGATCGAGTGAAGTCGTACCATTATCAAATATTTCTGGAAACCGCAACAGATGCTCAAGAAGAACAGGGGTTCCAAAACCGGCTTCCCTGTTGAGGGTATCGAGCAACTCTTTGTAGGCTTTTACTTTCGCAGTATTGATGCTGACGGGTATGGGTTGTGCATCATCAAGCTGAATTTGAATGAAAGCGGCGATTTTACCCCTCTGAAAATGGGCACGAATCATCTCCCTGACTTCGAGTTCAAACGAGAGTAATTGGCGGGGCAACTTGACACTGATTTCAGCAAAACGGTTATTTACTGACCGTAACTCCACAAGAGTCCGGACACCGCTTTCAACTGACTCCGCGCTGCCATATCCGGTCATGCTTTCCAACATAGTGTTTCCTGCTGCATTCCTGGTTAAAGAGATAACCTGCAGGGCAAAAACCCTGCAGAGATCGGGGCAAAATAAGTTGCGACGGCTCTCTTACTTGCGAAGATCAAGTTCAGCTATCACTTTGCGATAACGATCAATATCGATATTTTTCACGTAATTCAGCATTTTCTTGCGCTTTGCCACAAGCATCAGCAATCCGCGACGCGAATGCTTGTCTTTCGGGTGCAACTGCAAATGTCCAGTAAGATCGCTGATTCTACGGGTATATAAGGCAACCTGAACCTCGGATTTTCCGGTATTCTTCTCTGAAGCGCCAAACTGCTTGATTACGTCGGCTTTAAACTCTTTTGTCAGGCTCATATCTCTTCGTTTGTTATGTTAAATCGGTTGACCTTCAATATAATATTATTAACAATACAACTCCACCGTTTTTTTATCTTTTTCGATTTGCATTTTCAGCTCTTCAAGTGACGAAAATTTCCGTTCTTCCCTGATAAACTTGAGCAGCATGAAACAAATTGTAGAACCATAAAGGGTTCCGCTATATCCGAGAATGTGGGCTTCAACGGTTGTCATCCCTTCGGATGAAACCGTGGGACGAATACCGACATTCATGAGAGCCATGAAAGAGAGACCATCCAGCACCGTTTGGGCGAGATAGACTCCGGCACGGGGCAGGAGTTTGCCGGAATCCGAAAGTCTGAGGTTTACCGTCGGAAACCCGATTTCCCGTCCTCGCCGCTCACCATCAACCACTGTTCCGCTGATCATGTAGGGTGAACCAAGAAATGCATTGGCCTCTTCGATCTTGCCGTTTGCAAGCAGGACTCTGATTCGTGTGCTTGAAAAATGTTCATGCCCAATCATCACTTCGTTGACAACCTCCACATCAAAGCCGAGTTCACTGCCAAGCGTTTCAAGCGTTTTGCCACTCCCGCTCCTGTCACGGCCAAAAGCGTGATCGTAACCGACAATAATACTTTTGGCGCCAAGCAGTCCAACAAGAACATTGCGGATAAAGTCATCGGAGCTGCGCGATGCAAAATCAGGAGTGAAGCGTACAACAAACAGAAGATCGACACCTTCATCGGCAAGAAGGCTGATTTTTTCATCGAGCGTAGTGAGCAAGCCGAGAGGGCCTGAAACTGCGCCTTTGAGCACCCTTCTCGGGTGCGGTTCAAAGGTTACAATAACACTTCTCAAATTGCGGGCTTTTGCGATGGCAACCATGCGGGCAATAATCATCCTGTGCCCTTTGTGCACGCCGTCATAGGAGCCAACCGTCACGGCGGAAGCAGTAACTGAAAAGTCAATTGGAGTGGCTGAGCCATAACTGCAGATATGGCCCTTATCATACTCAACAATACGCATACTTGCGTGTATCTCCTCTCACCCCGGGAGGGCGTTTGATGCCTGCTGAAGAATATCTTCAACGGTGTCTGAAACTGTTTTGGCTGAACTCAGCGCATAAGGGCCAATAGAGACTCGTGTGAGGGAGGCCAGATAGCCTCCAACACCAAGCAGAGTGCCGAGTTCATGGGCAATAACCCTGATATAGGCTCCCTTGGAAACATGAAGGGAAAAATAGACCATCGGAAGCTCAACCCGGATAACCTCAAAACGGTGAATAACAATCTCTTTTGCTTTTCGCTCTTTGATCACCACTCCCTTGCGGGCATGCTCATAGAGGCGTTTTCCATTATGCCAGGCTGCAGAGTGCATGGGGGGTTGCTGCTGACGCCTCCCTTCAAAAGTTGAGGCTGCGATGCGAATCTCACTTTCCGTCAGATGTGCCACGCCGCACTGGCCATATTCCATCGTTTCAACATCGTGACTTTCCGTCATGGCGCCAAGCTTTATGGCTCCATCGTAAACCTTGTCGAGCACTTCGAGCGTTGCGATCTCTTTCGTCTTCTTTCCCGTCGCCAGGATAAGCAGTCCGGTCGCTTTTGGATCAAGGGTTCCACAATGACCAACCTTGCGCTTCAGACCGCTCTGCTTGTAGGTATTCCTGATTTTTGCGACCACATCAAACGACGTCCAGTCGAGTGGCTTGTCGATCAGGAGAAAACTGCCTTCATCAGGTAAAGGCTCCCTTATTCGCTGTTCATCCATGCACGCCCTTTACGCCCAGCTCCCGGTTAAACATTTTCTGCGGAACTTTTTCTCACCCCGCTCAAAAGCTGCTCAATGCGGTTTGCACGCTCATAGAGATGATCCTCATGGAATTCAAGTTCCGGAATACGCCTGAAATGGTGACGAATCTTCGAAGAGAGAATCTTCCGGATACTTTTTGTTTTATCCTGCAGTAAGGCCATGGCCTCCTGTTGTTCCTCAGGTGTACCAATAATTGAAACATAAGCTCTGGCTATGCTCAAATCGGCCGTAATCTTCACCTCGACAACGGTGATGATCGGGCCGCTGCGAGGAAGCTCTTTTTGCAGGATTGCTCCAAGTTCCTGCTGTAACAGGGATGCAACTCTCTCAGTACGTATCGACATAAATCAACAATAAGCGGTTCACAGTTTTCGTTTTTTCTCAACGATTTTATAGGCTTCGACAATGTCGCCAACCTTGATATCATCATAGTTTTTGAGACTCATCCCGCACTCATAGCCAGCATCAACCTCCTTGACATCGTCCTTGAAGCGCTTGAGCGCTGCAAGCTGACCTTCGTAGATCTGGACACCGTCACGAAGCAGGCGAACCTTGGAGTCACGGAACATCTTGCCTTCAAGCATATAGCAGCCGCCGACATTGCCAATCTTTGGAACTTTAAAGATCTGACGGATTTCAAGCGAACCAAGACTCTCTTCATGAAGTTCAGGAGAGAGCATACCTTCAAGCGCCTTCTCGACATCTTCAAGCACATGATAAATAACGCTGTAAAAACGAACATCGAGATCTTCTTTTTCTGCCAGCTTTTTGGCATTGACGTTCGGACGCACTCTGAAACCAATAATAATGGCATCGGAAGCGGCTGCAAGCAGCACGTCGGTTTCGGTAATCTGCCCGACACCCTGGTGGATAATCTGTACCTTGACCTCTTCGTTCTGTATTTTCATAAGTCCGTCAGCCAGAGCCTGAATGGAGCCATCAGTATCGGCTTTGATAATGACGCTCAGCTCTTTCATTAGCCCTTCCTTGATCTGGCGGGCAATACTGTCGAGCTTGACGCGGGTACTGCGGCGGAAGTCATGCTCGCGACGGATAACCTGGCGCTTCTGCGCCAAGTCGCGCGCCTCCCTGTCCGTCACCATAACGGTCAGTGCATCACCAGATTGAGGAAGATCCTCAAACCCAAGAACCCTGACTGGCTGTGAAGGGTTGGCAAAAGGAATTCTCTTGCCGCGCTCATCCATAAGGGCACGAACCTTACCCATGGTATTGCCGGCAACAAAAGGATCGCCGACCTTGAGAATTCCACGCTGTACGAGGACGGTGGAAATAACACCCTTGCCCTTGTCGAGTTCCGATTCGACAATAATACCACTTGCCGGTACCTCTCGTGAATAATTGCCCCTCAGCTCTCGCATTTCGGCTTCAGTCAGCACTTTTTCCATAAGTTCTGCAATGCCGATACCTTTCTTGGCTGATATTTCCTGGCACTGATAGACGCCACCCCACTCTTCAACCAGGACTCCAGCTTCTGACAACTGGGTCTTGATCTTCTCTGGATTGGCTTCGACCTTATCTATTTTATTGAGTGCAACAACAATCGGAACACCCGCCGCTTTGGCGTGATTGATGGCTTCGATCGTCTGAGGCATGACGCTGTCATCTGCTGCAACAACAAGAATAACAATATCGGTTACCTGTGCACCCCTGGCCCGCATTGCAGTAAAGGCTTCATGACCTGGTGTATCAAGGAAGGTTATTTTCCGGTCTCCTTCAACCGTTACTTCGTAGGCCCCAATATGCTGGGTAATTCCACCGGATTCACCGGCAACAACTTTGCTGTTGCGTATATAATCGAGGAGCGAGGTCTTTCCGTGATCAACATGCCCCATGATCGTGACAACAGGTGGACGAGTCTGCATGTCAGCTTCTGCATCCTCGGTCACAATAACCGCAGTGGCCTCAACCTCTGAAATAAATTCGGCTTCAAAACCGAATTCAAGAGCGATCAGTTCAATCGATTCCTTGTCAAGTCGCTGATTGATGGTTACAAATTTGCCCAGCGCGAAACACTTCTGGATAATATCTTTCGCCGTAATACCCATGAGCTCGGCCAATTCATGCGGAGAGGCATACTCGGTAACCCGAACAACCAGCCGCTGTGCCTCACGAAAGGCCTCATCCTCTTCGTGCTCGCGTTCACGCTCGTTACGACGCATCTTGCGGAATTTCTGGCGTGAACCGGTGCTGCTGCGATCATCAATCCCGCTGATCGTTTTCTGAATATTTGCCGAAATGACCTTGTCGTCAACTGCCGGCTTCTTTTTCTTCTTGCCTTTTTTCTTTGCACTCGATGAGCTGTCGGCAACCACTGGCTTTGGTTTGACATCCGCAGCCGCTTTAACAGGAGGCTTTTTGGCAACAACCACTTTCTCCTCTACGCGACTCTCTTCTGCGGGCTTTGGCTCAAATTCATCTTTCAGGGCATCAGCCTGCTCCTGAAAATTCTTTTTACGATTCTTCTTGTGCCTGCCGGCCTGCATGTCAAGAGTACCAAGTACCGTAAGACCTCCCATCATCTGCGGCGCATCAAAGGAGACCAGATGTTCGTTAACCGATGGCTCCTCTTTTTTGGGGGCGGGTTCGGGAAGTGCCGGGATCTCCGGAAGTTCAGGCAACTCAGGAAGTTCCTGCTGCTCTTGAGGTTCAGAAAGCACAGGTGGCTCCGGCAGGAGAGGTGACTCCGAAAGAACCTGGGACTCAGGAAGTACCCTGGACTCAGGAAGTACCTGTGATTCAGGAACTTCAGAAGGCACGGGAAGCTCGATGATCACCGGAGGTACCGGTGCATCAGAAACCGGCGCAAGAGGCTGTTGTTCAATAACGACGGGTTGTTCAATGAGTTCAGTAACTGCAGGAGGAGCATCAGGCTCTTCGGAGGCCGGGGTCTCTGCAACAGGGATTTCCAAAGGCTTCGAAGGGGGCTCCGGAATATTCTCTATGGGTGCGGCAACAATAACCTCTTTTTTGGGTTCATGCACAACAACCAGCGGAGGTGCCGGAGGGCTAAGGGTTTCGCTGAGGTGCTGCTCTTTTTCATATGTTTTTCGCGACTGCTCTTCCAGCCGTGAGAGGCGCTTCTCTTTTTCCGCCCTGATTTTTTTGGTCTCGTCAACCATTTTCTTCTCAACGCTGAAATGGCCAAAAATAAGGCCGTGTATCTCTTCACCGACCATAGAGGATGTAGAGGCTACCCTGCCCCCTTCCTGCTTGACAAAAAGTAATACTTCCTGCGGACTTACCTGCAGTTCTCTTGCTATATCACTTATCCGGTATTTCTTTTCCATGTCCTCAAGGGCCATTACATCCTCCTCTGGATTTAAAAACGCTTTACTCTTTAGCGATGTTCATTCTGTGACGGTTCTCATGATTTTTCAACCGCCAAGTCATCTGTTTCAGGCTCAATTTCATCATCAAACAGAGCCTCCAGATCCGCTTCGGTAAACTGTTCCTTTACGGTTTTATAAATATTTTCAGCAATCTTCTTCCAATAGCGCTTCTCCTCGTCGGTAACTTTCCGCTCCCTCGGTTTTACGCCGGTCTTGTAACTTTTCCCAAAAACTGTCTGCTCTTCGGGTTTGGACGATCCCAAAAGGGAGAGTTCAATTTCATCAACTCCAGCCTTCAGTACCTTTTTGGCAGTGTCGAGACCACCATCAAGAAGCTGGTAAATCATGTCATCACCAAACTCTTCACGGAACTCAATGATATCAATATCGGTAGGATCTTCCGTCGATTTGTCGATCACATCACGATAAACATCGATTTCATAACCCGTCAGTTTTTCAGCCAGATGGATATTGTTCCCATTCTTTCCAATAGCATATTTGATCTGGTCGGGCTTGAGCATTACCCTTGCTTTCCGTGTTTTCACATCGGCATGAACCGTAAGAGGATCAATTTTTGCAGGCTGCATGGCCCTTGAAATATAAATCTGTGGTTCATCGGCATAGTAGATAACATCGATATTTTCGTTGTTCAGCTCTTTGACTATGCTTTGAATACGTTTCCCTCGATATCCGACTGTTGCTCCAACCGGGTCTATCCTTGCACTGGTGGATTCAACTGCAACCTTTGCGCGTTCACCCGGTACCCGTGCAATGGCCTTGATAACAATAAGCCCATCAAGAATTTCCGGAACTTCGTGTTCAAACAGCTTGTATAAAAAACGGTCATCAACTCTCGACACAATGACTTTCATGCCGCCGTCTGCTTTTTCACGTTCAACCATACTGCCATCATCAAGCCGCACTTTTGCTTTCTCACGCTCAATACGCTTGACATAGAGTTTCATCCGCGGGGTTCGACGCGGATTATCTTTTTTCATCATCTCTGACTTCGGCAACACCAGTTCAACGCGATGGTCTTTCGATGTGTTGTAAGTGAAAATAACTTCATTCGCACGAACCTGATAGACCTCACCAGCAACAATCTCACCCACTTTTTCAAGACACTCTTCGTAAACAACAAGCCGTTCAAGGTCACGTACCTTCTTCTGCACTGACTGTTTGATAATCTGAATGGATTTGCGACTCAGATAGTCTTCAAGGCGGATCGGCCCCTCTTCATAATAATCTCCAATTTCAAGGGAGTCGTCAATTTTTCTTACCTCTTTGAGCGTGATCTCGATGCTCTCTATATCTATTTCTTCAACAATTTTTTTCAGAATATAGACTTCGAAATCTCCCCGTTCGGGGTTGATGAAAATGTTGGATTCAACTTCGGGATCATAGTCTTTTCTGAGTTGCTTCTGGATAATATCCTTAAGGAGATCGGCAATATCCATTTTTACAGCCGCACTTTCCGTGCGTTTATCCAGAAAGATCTTGGACTGCTCGATTTCGCCGAAAGCGCTGGCAATCTGCAACCTCCGATCTTGTCCCTCATCTTTTATCTTCTTTCTGACCATCTCTTTCTTGATTGTGCATTTTTAAAAGAATATTTCCACTCGCCCGTATAAACTTCTCTTATAATTCCGCCTCAGGAATCGCACGGATTACCTGATTGAGGTACAATATGACCGCTTCTGTTTTTGGCTGTTGACCTTTCTTTTTTTTCTGTTCCGGCATGATCACAATTTTTGCCCCATGCTCATCCAAAAGCGATACCTCCTGAAGATGACCGACAAGCTCTACAGGATCGCCGTTTGAGTCGGCATAGGTAACCTGCAACAGCTTTCCAACATGCCTTATATACTGACGGGGAATAATGATGGGTTCTCCAAGACCAGGAGAAGAGACCATCAGGTCAAAATTTTCGCCAACAAGCTCAAGAAGATCATCATCACCTTCAATCCGCTCCCTGACTCTTCTGCTGATATATGCACACTGATGGATGCGAATACCATCATCGGCATCCATCAGGATCTCTATCTTCCGACCGCTTCCCTTTCCTTTTACTTTTATATCAATAAGATAAGCCCCTTCACCTCTCGTACCGGCGGACTCTGCCAAAACCTGGGTGACACAATTATTGATGCGCTCTTGCATGAACACCTCATACGAACTTTATATAGAAAACAAAAAAGTGGGGAATTCCCCACTTTAGATAAGATGATTGTACACCTCGTTAAATCAAGTGTGCTATTATACGAAAAAACCTGTCCAAAGCAAAGCTCCTTATTTGGTATCATGCTCTTTATTTTTGAGATCACTTGCTATAACCTCATAATCGGCCTCTTCGATCTGGCGCTTTGAAGATGATGGACGTTCGCTTTGAGTGGAGCTCCCTTTGTTGATAAAAAAGAGTCCTCCACGAAGGATTCGCACAACGGTACGCATCACCAGATAGACAACAATAAGAAGAAGAATGAATTTCAACATCGCATCATTTTTAATTCACATCATTTAACATTCTTTAACCTCAAACCGCCCCTCACCCGGAGAGCGGCTGCCTTACCACTCGCTCCGGCGCACGTTCCCATCAAGGAGAAGGGCGCATGAGCAGAGAGCTAAACGGGGGTCAACAGGAGACGCAATTTTTTTTCGTTAATCCGATACTTAAATACCTGAATACCGTCAACAAAAACAACCGGAATCGTAAGTCCGAACTCTTCGAGTAATTCCGGATTCGTTGAAATATCTATTTTTTGCAGTTCAAACGGCAATGAGGCCTTGACTTTCTGCAAAACCTCCATGGCCTCGTCACAGAGACAACACTCTTTTTTGCCATAAAGTATCACGATGTGGTTCATGATCGTCATCAATCAAGCTGCTCCCCAACCGCCTGTTCACGAAGAAGTTCAAGCACAGCTTCCAGAGTGAGGGTAATTTGCTCTGAGGTTTCGAGATTTTTCAAGGCATAGAGCCCGGTCGTCTCTTCCGTCGTGCCGATAAAGAGCGCATAGGCTGCTTTTATTTTGTTTGCTTCTCTCATCTGCGCCTTCATGCTTCTTGCGGCCAAATCAACTTCTGTCTTGATGCCTGCCTTGCGCAATCGCCAGACAATCTGCAAGGCATTATCGGCCAAATCCTGCTGCTGCACAATAACATAAACAAGTGGACCCTGAGGGGCGAGTGTGGCAAAAAGCCCCTGCTTTTCCATCGTGATCAAAAGTCTCTCCATACCGACAGCAAACCCTGAAGCAGGAACATCCACCGAACTGCCAAGCTCCCGGGCAAGACCGTCATAGCGCCCGCCCCCGCCGATGGCATCCTGCGCACCAAGCTCTGAACTGGTTACTTCGAAGGCAGTATTGCAGTAATAGTCAAGACCCCGAACAAGGCGATAATCGATTTCATAGGCAATATCACGTTCTTCAAGGTAAAAGAGCACCTTCTCAAAATCCTGGAGGGAAGCATCTTTGAGATAATCGTAAAGCCGTGGAGCCCCGGCAACAAGCTCCTGAAGAGCAGGATTTTTTGTATCGAGAATGCGGAGGGGATTTTTTTCAAGTCGCTCTTTCGATGCATCATCGAGAAGCTCATGAAAGGGAGTAAAATAGAGCTGCAGCGCCTCACGGTAACGAAGACGATCTTCGGTGTCGCCAAGACTGTTGATCCTGAGCTTCAGGCTACGCAGACCGAGTGAAGCAAAGAGCTGCATCATAAGGGTGATAACCTCGGCTACCGCAGCGGGAGAGGAGACACCAAGCAGTTCAGCTCCAAACTGTGAGAACTGACGCTGTCGGCCAGCCTGGGGCCTCTCCTTGCGAAAGAGTTCACCGATATAGTACAACTTCTGTACGGGAGCAGAAGAGAGCAGATTGTTCTGCAGAGCCGCCCTCATCACTCCGGCGGTCATCTCTGGTCGCAGCGTCAATGAACGCCCTTTCGGATCGGGCAGAAAAGAGAACATCTCCTTGCCAACAATGTCCGTAGTCGAACCAATCCCTCTCTGAAACAATTCGGTATATTCAAAAACAGGAGTCCTTATTTCACTGAAGCCATAAAGGGAGGCTATTGCATGAACTACTCCTTCTACATATTTCCATCGGGCTGCCTCTTCCGGAAAAATATCCCTTGTGCCCTTTACTGCCTGATACTGCGGCATAACTGTAATAATCCCCTGCTGGTAAAAATGTTTAGATCTGTGGGAAGTCTTTTTCCTCTTCCCTGAAAAGCTCAATAACCTCGCCTGCTGATCTGGCAAGCACAAGCCTCTTGCGCACATCATCCCGACCTGCAAGCCTTGTAATGCGTCCGAGCAGCTTCAAGTGTTCCGCAAGCATATCTTCAGGTGTTGCAAGAAGAAAGACAATACGAACCGGCTCATTATCAATCGAATCAAAATTGATTGCGCGGCTGAGCGTGGCGAACGCCATAACTGGCTGGGTCACTCCGGAACTTTTTGCGTGAGGCAAGGCTAACGTTTTGCCGATACCGGTCGACATCTCCTGTTCGCGCTTGAGAACATCCTCGCGAAGCTTTCCAATATCGACCACACCGGGATGATCGGTCACAATGGAGAGCATTTTTTCAATCACCTGACTTTTTAAGGCAAGTTCAAGATTCAAAACGACATACTTTTCGGAAAGAAGGCCTTCAATTTTCATTATATGACAACCTCTTGCGGTTAAAACTTCTGCCTGTTAAAAGATGCTCTCTGCCCACAAACTGAGCTGATAATATAAAAAACATTTAGTATCCGTACCGTCCACGAAGGCGCTCTTTGTGGCAATTCAGAGATGCATGGTGATGAAATAGATAAATGGCGACACAAACATGATTGTGTCAAACCGATCCAGCACTCCCCCATGACCTGGAATCAGGCCGGAAGAGTCTTTTACCCCGGCATCTCTTTTGAACATTGATTCAATGAGATCGCCTGCCGGACTCGCAAGCCCGATCAGCAATCCTGTCAATAATGCTGTCGATACTGGCAGTTGTGGGATAAAGCTTCCATAAATCATTGCTGCAGCAACGCTCCCTGCAAGACCGGACAAAAAGCCCTCCCATGTTTTATGGGGACTCAGACGCTCGAACAATTTTCTGTGAATAAATTTGCCTCCCAGAGAGCTTCCACCGAAGTAGGCAAAAATATCGGCTGACCAGACACAAAAAAACATGAGAAAGACCATTATTTCTCCCTTGCCATCAGCAGCATCAAGACGAAGCCGCAGCAGGGAGCCAAAAGAGAGATTGACATAGAGAAGGCCAGGCAGGATGGCCCCTAAATTAAGCAGCGGAGAACCCTCTTTCAAAAAAAGCTCCATGACCAGAAGGGAGAGCACAACTGCAAGCATAAGCTCCCAAACCTCCGCCCAATGCAGATAGAAATTCGCCTGAAACAGTGCCGTTATCAGTAATACAATCCAGAGGGCTGGCGGGTGAGCCTTATGCAGGGCAAGGCGATGAAACTCAAAAACAGCAAGCAGCGCTAATAGAGAGAAGAACAGAAAAAACCAGAGTCCGCCAAGCTGGATGAGCCACAACAGCAGGGGGATACCTGCAAGAGCCACGACGATCCTTTGGAGCAAATTAACACTTAAAAGTTTACCCATATATCCTGTATTAAAAACTGACCCGTATCAATGGAAAACACCTGCCCGCACAACTCCATCTCGTGAAGAGAAATCAGCAAACAACCGCCAAAGAACCAGAACAAAAAGAAATAGACTTCCCGCAACAACCAGCCACCACCATGGCGAAAAAATAAGGGCCGCCGACCCCGTGATTCCGGCAGAACGGCTCCCTTCGAAAAAGACAAGAAGAAGAAGCGCAGCAAGATTGTTCGAAAAATGAACAAAGAAAGGAATCACCAGGTTGCCCGTCAACGAGTAAATATAGCCAATATACCACCCAAGCAAAACAAGGGGCAGAAGATTTGCCGCACTCAGGTGAAAGAGCGCAAAAATACAACCCGTCAGCAGTACCGCACTGCCAGAAGACATTGATCGTGTATAGTTCTGCTGGATATAACCCCTGAACAGCAGCTCTTCACAAACTGCCGGGGTAAAGGCAAGGACAAAGGCGACCAGAAACAGTTCCGGAATAGTGCGAACCAGTGCAAGCTCCTTGATGAACGAGTCCATCAGATCACGCTGACGAACCACCTCTCTTCCAGCAGCTCCAAGAGCTGTCCAGAGATAGAGATCCTGCAGTGCGATAAGGGTATACAACAGTGGCTGCAGCAAAAAAATACCGCCAACCGCCAATGCTGTTACACTAAAGTCAACACTTTTACCTATTCCTAAAAAAGCAAAACCTTCACGGGAAAAGGGATTTTTACGGCCTGTATGCCATGCGGAAAGCAGAAGCACAGGCAGGGCAAGCACAAGAAGCTGTCCGACAACCTGAACCAGACGAATGAGAGGAAGCATACCCCTCTCGATGGGTAACAAGGAAAAGGTCGCCTCGCGCCCGCTGCCAACAAAAGAAAAAAGCAAGACACCGGCAAGAGGATAGAGCAGCATGACGACGATCAAAAAAAGGGTATTGGCAAAAAAGGAGGGCCGCCGCGCCGCAAATGGGTCAGAAGAGAAAAAAGTCTGCATTGATAATCCGTTACAATGAATTCCTTGAGAATTTGATACCTTGTCCTCCTGAACCCTCTGACATTCAGGTTCTATCAACAGATAGGCATTGGACAGTTGAAAAACAAGCAAAAACTTTTGTTTAACCGGGTGCCTCTGCCGAATAGCGGGTATTGCAGATATTGCTCTGGACCAACACCATATGAACATTCTTTTTATGAACTCCGCCCGGACTTGGGGTGGAACTGAAAAATGGACACACATGGCGGCTGAAGCCATTTCAAAAAAACATAAAACCTTTTTGGTCTACCGTCGCAATATTGTTGGGGAGCGCTTCACCATTCCCGGATTCCGTCTTCCCTGCCTGAGTCATATCGACCTCTATACCGTTGTTCGCCTTGTGCATATCATCCAAAAAAAACAGATTGATATCATCATCCCGACCAAACGCAAAGACTACTTGATGGCGGGTCTTGCAGGAAAAATAACCGGTAAATCCGTTATTCTGCGACTCGGTGCCGACAGAAAACTGCTCTGGCCCTGGCAGCGGTTCATGTATCACACCCTCACCGACGGAATCATCGTCAATGCAAAAAAAATCAAAGAGACATTGCTTGAAACCGGCTATATCCCACAGGAAAAAATCAGGGTTATTTACAACGGCCTTGATACTGCGGAAATTGAAGGTCGCATTCTTGAACCGATCAACAAACCATTCCCTTTCGTTATCAGTGCGTTGGGCAGGATAACCCGCAACAAGGGTTTTGATTTTCTGATCCGCTCGTTTGCACGTTTTCTTGCCTTATCAGGAGCTAAAAATGCGGGACTGGTTATTATTGGCGAAGGTACTGACAGGCAGGAATTTGAGATACTTACTGAAAACCTCGGTATAACAGACAAGGTTCTCTTTACCGGTTTTTTACAGAATCCATTTCCTTTGATCGCGATAAGTGACATTTTTGCAATGGTGTCAACTAATGAAGGTCTATCAAATGCCCTGCTTGAAGCTATGTATCTCTGCTGTCCTCCTCTGAGTACTTATGCCGGAGGTGTCCGCGAAGTCATCACTGATAACAAAAATGGGTTTCTTTTCGATTATGGCGACGAAGAGGCACTGGCAACACTCCTGCTACAGCTTTACCGTGACGAAAGGCAGAGAATACAGCTCGGCAAGAATGCCAGAGAAACCGTCCTGCGTAAATTCTCAATTCCAGTCATGACTCAAGAAATCATGCAATTCTGCCGGGAAACCATTGAGCGCCATCCGGGAAAAGATGGCTAACTATGCGCGTGATATTCTCTTTATCATAAGAGGAAATAACAGAGCAAATCGCAGCTTAAAGAGGAACACAATCTTTTGTTAAAAAAAATTATTTTATTGCCTGAAAAAAAAATCAGGCAGATCAAAGATATACTCCAAAGCGACAGAGTAACCCAAGTAAACTGAATTTATGAACATTCTCTTCACCTGTTCGGCAAGAAAATGGGGCGGTAATGAGGCTTGGGTTTTACATGCGGCTGATGTCATGGCAAAAAAACACCATTGCTTGTTAGCGTACCGTAAAGATGAGATAGGAGAGCGCTTCAACATAAAAAAATTCCAACTGCCCTTTCACCATGAAGCGGACCTTTATACCCTTGCAAGACTGGTAAGCATTATCAAGGAACATCATATCGATATTGTTGTTCCCACCAAACGGAAAGATTATTTCCTTGCTGGAATTGCCTGCAAATTGACCAAAGCAAAAAACATCCTGATTCTCGGCATTGTTCGCGATTTAAAAAACAAAGGAATTAATGAGCTGGTCTATCACAGACTTGCCGACGGCATTATGGTTAATGCACATATGATCAAGGATGTCTTGCTGCAGTCATCCTATATGAAGTCAAAGAACATTGCGGTCATTCCAAACGGTCTTTTCATCGACGTCAATAAGATAGAGGCAATAGAGAAAAAATTTGATTTTACCATCACCTCCCTGGGTGAATTATCAGAAAGAAAAGGGTTTGATTTTCTCATTACAGGGTTTGCACTCTTTGTCTCTCAAAATAGCATTGATAACGCAGGTCTGATCATTATCGGCACAGGCGGGCAACTTGATGCATTGAAAGAGCTCACGCGTTCGCTCAATATTGAGCGGCTCGTTACATTTACCGGTTTCATAAAAAATCCTTATCCCTATCTCGCAACGAGTGATATCTTTGCTCTGACCTCCAGGAATGAAGGTATTCCCTACGCCACACTTGAAGCGGCATTGCTTGACAATGCCATTATTACCACGAGGGCCGGAGGAGTGGAGGAGGTGTTAACTCATAATCAGCATTGCCTTTTCGTCGAATATGGAGAAGAACAGTCTCTGGCTGATCACCTCATGCATCTGTACAGAGATGTGCCATTCAGAAAAAAAATAGCGTGCGAAGCCAAATCTGTTGCTGTCGAACAATTTTCGCTTGAAAAAATGGAAAAAGAGATGATTGAGTTTTTCAGGTTTGTACAGCAGTAACTGACTACCAACCCGTTCAAACAAGTAAGCAGACAACAATCAACATCTGTCAGCATGAAACACTCAGTATGAATATTCTTTTCATCAATTCCATTGGCCGCGAAAAATTCGGTGGTGGCGAAAAATGGATGGTCAATGCCGCGAAAGGACTTGCGGAAAGGGGGCACCACGTTACTCTCGGAAGTAAAAAAAACTCCAAAACACTTAATTATGCCGCATCACAGGGTGTTGAAACAACTGTTTTCGAGATTCGAGGTGATTTCAGTCCTCTGAACACACTGAAAATTGCCGCGTTCCTGAAAGTCCATGCCATTGACCTCATCATCTGCAATCTCAACAAAGATGTGCGAGTTGCCGGGCTTGCGGCCAGGCTTTACGGCAAGACAACGGTTCTCGCCCGCCACGGAATGCTACTCTGCAGCAAAAAACGGAAGCATGAATTCACTCTGACAAAGCTTGCTGATGGCATCATCACCAACAGCACAACCATCCGTGAAGCTTACCATAATTATGGCTGGTTCGATGACCAGTTTGTAAAAGTCATCTACAACGGCCTTATCATTCCGCCCCATGTTTGTGCTTATGACTTTTCAAATTGCTATCCCGATAAAAAAATCATCTACAGTGCTGGAAGGCTCTCTGAACAAAAGGGGTTCAGTTACCTGATTGAGGCGGCAGCAATCCTGAAAAAAACAAGAAATGACCTTATCTTTACCATTTCAGGTGAGGGAAAACTGGAAACGGAACTGAAAAAGCAGGTTACGGATATCGGCCTTGAGGATTCATTCATCTTTCTTGGATATGCTGACGATATTTACCCCTATCTTAAGGGGTGCGATCTGTTTGTTCTCGCCTCGCTCTTTGAGGGGATGCCCAATGTCGTCATGGAAGCAATGGCCATGAAGAAGCCTGTTATCGCTACAGATGTCAATGGAGCGAGGGAACTGATGGATGAGGGGAGGACGGGTCTTATCGTTCCACCAAAAGATCCTGAAGCTCTTGCCTCGGCAATAACCAGCATCATTGATAATCCCGTGAAGCTTGCAGAATTCGGCAGAGCTGGATATGAAAGGGTAAACAGGGAGTTCACCATGGCCGCAATGCTCAACAACCTGGAACAACACCTGCAGCAAAAAATCATCGAAAAGAAAAGCCGTCTGTGAAGCAAAGGAAGAAGAAGAAGAAAAGAGTACTCCGGCAGGTATTTGCCCGATTCCTGCAGCTCACTGCTCCCAAGAGAACATCCGGCATCCCCTTTACCGGTAAGCTTCGCTCTATTGCGATTCTGGCACAGGAAAAACTTGGTGACTCAGTTTTACTCACCCCACTCCTGAAAAACCTCCGGATACAATATCCAAAACTTGCTATCCATATCATTACCTTCAGCCAGAGCTCATTCGACTTTTTCTGCTGCGATCCAAATGTCACAGCCGTTCATCAGGTTAAAAAAAACCCACTCAACTATTTCAAAGAGGTGTTGACGCACAGGTTCGATCTCCTCTTCAATACCAAAGACCATCCTTCAACCCATTTTCTGCTGCAATCGGCCCTGATCAGAGCCCGTTACAAGGTCGGACATGCCTGCGAGTTCCATGAGGGACTTTTTGACCACCTTATTGCCATACCGTTTCACTCCCACATGGCAATGAAAAACTGTGCCTTGCTGACCCTCTTTGGCTCTCACCCTCCGAACGATCAATGCCGTCCCTCACTGCCACCAATGCCGGTTTCGGATGCAATCGTAATGTTTCTTCAAAAAATCGCTGTAAAAACAATCATCGGAATCAACCTCAGCGCAGGTGAAATGAACCGGCAATGGCTGGAGAAAAGTTGGGAAGAGCTGCTTCAACTATACTCTGATGAGACCTTTATTGTCTTAAGCGGTCCGGAAGGGCGTGAAGAAAAACAACGAATCGAAACACGATTCAGCAATGTTCTTGCCTCGCCCTCCACACAAAATATCTATGAGGCAGGGCTGATCATTGCTACAGTCAAGCTCCTCATCACTCCTGACACTTCACTGATTCATGTCGCTTCCTGTTATGACATCCCTGTAATAGGGCTCTATCGCGAAGCTCCGCAGGATCTTTCACGTTTCGGACCGTTATTCATCCCTTTTGAACTCATCATTTCGGCTACCGGTGAGGTCAGTGATATTTCGGTCACTGCAGTTGCTGAAAAAGTACAATTGCTCGCCAAAAAGGTCGAGTGAAAAACAAATGCCTTGCCACATCAATGGTATGGTGATGATAAAAAAACATAAACGCCAGACAAGATATTTTTTGCCCTCACGTTACAGCTTTTCTCTGTAACAAGAAGAGTATCCGTCCGTATTTTTGGATGATTGCAACATGTACATGATCCCTGAATGTGCAAAATCCCGTCAAATAAAACTCTACAAGGCAGCTCCATTTCCAGGGAAGTGGGAGCAATGTGCCACACTCATCAAAAGTAATAAACGCTACCCTCCTCTGCTGGATCCCTCTATCGTACTTCACGACGGACGGTGGTATCTCTTCAGCTTTGCGCGCAAACTGCAGAACCTGCACCTCTTTTCATCCGATACGCTCTATGGCCCATGGACAGAGCACCCGAAAAGCCCGGTTATCAGAGCTACCACGAAGAAAAGGCTTCCGATGACCCTGTCATTCAGCCAGGGCAAGAGCATTGGAATCGTTTAAACCAACAGCTCAGTGTTGTTGCGTCTGGTTGAAATGGCGATGCAGCAGATCAGCCATCTGCTCCTGCACCTTTTGCCGCTCGTAGGTTTGCAGAAAATGTTTGCAGCTCTCCTTACCCATTGCACGACGTCGATCCGGGCTTGTCACCAACGACTCGAACGCAGCAAGCCACTCCGCAGAGGATGAGGCAAGGTAGCCGCTGACACCATCAATTACGGCAGCACGGTTAGCCCCGACAGCCGATGCAATCACCGGTTTGCCATGAGCCATGTACTGCAAGAGCTTGAAAGCACATTTCCCCCGGCTCCATTCATCATCAACCAGCGGCATCATACCGATATCAATAGATTCTAACCACTCCACTTCTGCCTCCTTCGACCAGGAAACAAAATTCCAGCAGGTTTTCAGCCCTTCGGGAGGTTTGCCACTCATCACTGAAAACCGGACTGCCGGATAACGAGCCTGCAACGAAGAGGCAGCGTCATCAATAAGCGAAAGAAAAAAGAGATTCAGGTTATTGCCGATCCAGCCAAAAGTAACCCTGTCGTCAGAACAGGAAACGCGCACCGGAAGTTCAGGCACTTTGCTGAATGCCGTTGGGACAAGAAAAGTACCATCAGGATTAAACTGTCGGGCATAATTGACGAGCGCATCACTTCCAGCAAACACCATCGAGGTTCGCTTCAACAGGCTATTGAGGCGACTAATGGATTGTTTCGAACCAGGTTTTGTCGGCTTCTTCGGTAACCCATCTATGTAGCTCTCCCTCGCATACAACGCATCATCATAGTCATACAGAAGTCGTGACCGTCTCGCTATAAGTGTAATAAAAAAAAGAGCCAGCAGCTTTCTTTGAAGCCAGACATAATCATACTTTTTACTCCCAAGCGCAAGGCGCAGCTTTTCAGGATAGCTTTTTCCGGTAATACGCACTGTATGCATCTCAATACCATACTCCTCCCAGAACGGAAGAAACTGCTCAACCCGGTAGCGATAACTCGCCTGATCTTCCGCAACATGCAAACAAAGAATCTTTAATGCCATAACAAACAACATAAGGTAATACCGAGTGTTCAGCGACAATCCACTTTCCCTGGCCGGATTATTTCCCGCCGCTGAGCCTCCTTGACTGATAAAAAAAAGCAAATAGCCGCTGACCGGCATGCAGACCACTATACGTATCCTTTTTTCAGGATGTTAATGGCTCAAAACCGATTTTCTGACCACACATTATCTGATACGTAATTCTGAATAATAAACGCTTTTTAACTGAGTTTAATAAGTATTCAGATCCATGGGCAATCCATAAACGATACCATTAAAATTTACCGGGACTGATTCAACATATGGGAGGAGAACGGAGATGTTTTCAAAAACTTTTCAGAGCATAAAATAAGAAACAACATACCTTCTTGCACTTTTCAGAGCAATTTTACGGACACGGTCTGAATATGCCCTGTGAAGTTCAATTCCAACGCCCCTGAAATTGTATTTATGCCGTAACAGCCGGAAAAGATGAATTATCACCAATGCTCTGAACCGCCTGTATTCTCTTTGTTTATAGAGCAGGTTAACCCTTTCCAACAAGTCAATGAGCAGATTTGTAGCAAGTATCCTTCGAATCACATCATCTGCCACGGTTTTGAGAAGCTTTTTCTCTACCCGACATTTTGAGCACATCATGACATTCAACTTATTAGATTCATTCGCATCATGACTTCTCCAGACTGAGAGCGGCTTCTCGCGATAGCAGTAGAGAGAAAAGCCAGCAAGAACTATTCTCAGATACAGATCCCATTCATCATGAGGTTGAGTCCACGGATCAAACCCTCCTGCTTTTTCAAACACAGCGCGATGTATCAACGGCGTTGATGAATAGATGAAATTTCCTTCAAAAAGACTCAGTAAAACATTTTCCTGACTCGTCTTCCATCGATACTCATCAGACTTTCGTCTTGATATTTTGTTCTGCACGCTGCCATTAGCAACGACAATATCAACCGGTGAAGTTACCATACAGGGCTCTCCGGGTACCGGAATCATGGCCATCTGCTCACACAACTTGTCAGGATACCAGTAATCATCCTGATCGAGAAGAGCAATGTACTCTCCCCTGCATTGCTCAAGAGCAAAGTTGCGGGCAGCAGCCACCCCTTCATTCTGTTTTGAAAACACCCTGATTCGCTCGTCATCCGGCAGAATACTCCTGAATGTTTCACTGCCTCCGTCATTGACCAGCACAAGCTCCTGCACGGGAAAGATCTGGGAGAGTACCGACGCAACCGCTTGCTTAAAATAAAACAGGTCAGGGTTATAGACCGCAATAATCGCTGAAACCGATAAACTGTTATTATATAAACTTGCAGCCATATTCAGGATACAGGTAATGATGCCCCGTTTTCCACCACCTTTCCTGAAAACTGAATTTCATAAAGGTGCTTGTATAAGCCATTAATCTGAAGAAGTTCTTCGTGATTACCCGACTCAGCAGCCCGGCCCCGATCCATAACAATAATTCTATCGGCATTCCTGATAGTAGAGAGCCGATGTGCCACAACAAGCGCGGTACGATTTTCAAGAGCATGATCAATCGCCTGTTGTACCACCTTCTCAGATTCATTATCAAGAGCACTTGTTGCCTCATCAAAAATCAACAGTTCGGGATTTTTTACCATGGCACGAGCGATAGCAAGCCGCTGACGCTGTCCGCCTGACAACTGTACCCCCCTGTCGCCTATTAACGTATCATACTGCTCCGGCTTTTCTTCAATAAACTGATTGGCATTCGCCATTTTTGCCGCAACAATAACCCTCTCCAGACCAACCTCATCATGAGTGCCATAAGCGATATTAGCCTTGATTGTGTCGTTGAACAAAATTACCTCCTGACTGACAACACCGATCATTCTGCGCAATTGCTTAAAATCATATTCCCGAATATCAATCCCATCTATAGTTATCCTGCCTGAATCAACATCGTAAAAGCGCAGAAGCAGATCAACTGCCGTAGACTTTCCAGATCCGGATTGACCTACAAGTGCCACCATCTCACCTTTATTGAGCTCGAAGGAGACATGGTCAAGTACATTCGGAGCATCAGAATCCTTGGCATATTTAAAACAGACATCCTCAAACCTGATATCATGCTCAAAGCCTTTAATTGCACGTGTACCATTTTTTATATCAGGAACCGTATCCAGCAGCTCAAATAAACGCTCTGCAGAGATCATACCAAGGGCCATCTGGGTATTGACATCACCAAACATCTTGATTGGCCCCATTGTTGAATAGAGGGTAAAAGCGAACAAAATAAGTTCTGATGAGGTCATCCTTCCCTCAAATACCTGCAGCCCGCCAAACCAGAGAACAAGAGCTATTGCTGCAACAAGCAGTGTTTCATTCAGCGGCCCAATTATATTGCGCAATCGTGCAATCCGAATATCAAGATTCCGAAATCCACGGGTAAACGCTTGAAAACGTTCAAGTTCTACATTTTCGAATGCACTCGACTTGATAACCTTGATACCGCTGAATTTTTCCTGTAAAACGGAGTTCATATCCCCCATCGTATTACGGAAACTGGTGGCAAGACCCTTGACCTGCTTGCCAATAGTACGTATAACAAAAAATATCATCAGTGACGTCAAGGATGCAAAAAGCGTAAGCTTCCAGCTCAGCACAACAAGAACAGTGACGTATACAAATACTGAAAAAGGATTCTGAAGAAAATTGACGAAAGTTGAGCTTACAGTATTGTTAACGGCCTGCACATCGTTGTAGACCAGGTTCATCAAGTTACCAACCCGATTTTTGTTGAAATAATCGAGGTGCATCTCAATGATGTTACTGAACACATCATCACGGAGTTTTTTTGCTGTCTTGGTCTGAATCCTGAAAATGATCTGACCGTTCAGATAGACAAAGAGATTCTTGACAGCAAACGATGCAATCAGAAAAAGGCAGATATTGAGAAGCGTACGTTCTTTAGTCTCTGCATGAAATATCTCTTCGAAATTCTCGGTAACCGAAGCTTTAAGTTTTTCTGTATCAATACCCTGGAATGCACCCAAACCGGAGCTTTCTTTTTTTTCCACTCTCTTTTCCCCTGGAGCCTTTGCCTCCAAATGCACTGGAGCATCAATGGTGCTTTCAGCAGTAAAGACGGCATTCAAAAGAGGAAGCACTGAATAGATTGAAACCACACCAAGCAGAGAAGACATGATACTGACGACGACGACAAGTACTATCTTCCCCTTGGAAGGCAGGAGGTAACGAACAAGCCTTATAAATAATTTCATACAATAGTTATCTGTTCACGAACAATCTCTTGGCCTCAATCTACGGTTTCACCTCCATCTTTACAAAGAAGAGGTAAAAAAGAAGATGGGTCAAAATAATATTCCACAAATGACCAAAACAGTCACTCTCGGCCGCTGTTTTGGCACATCTTGTTTGTCATATAAAGAGAAGGGAGACAATAGTTATAGCCTTTTTGTCGTCGCAAGCCATCCGTTCACCTCTTCAACGTCACCGGCGGACAGCGTCCCTGAGGCTTGCTTGAGCATAAGGCGATTGAGGATATACTGGTAACGCGATTTCGCAAGATTTCTTCTGCTTGAAAAAAGCTTCTGTTGAGCATCGAGAACATCGACATTCGTACGCAGTCCTGCTTCAAATCCTTTTTTCGTACCGGTCAAGGCAATTTCATGAGATTGAACCGCCTGTTCATAGGCATGAATCTGGGCGATACTGCTGACAATCCCGTTGTAGTACTTGCGAACATCAGACTGAACTCCCCTTTCCTGGGCACTGAGTTGCTCCTCTGCCTTGAGCCGTTTGGCATATGCTTGACGCACAGAAGCACTTGCGTAGCCACCGGTATAAATTGGCATACTCATCTGCAGACTGACCGAATAGGTATCGTAAATAGAACCGATTGAATAATTATTTTCACTCTCCGAGTAGTTTCTCCCGGCAACAAGATCAACCGTTGGATAACGGGAAAATTTCTGTTTTTCGATCTCCTTTTTTGCAATCTTGATTTCCTGGTGTCCGCCAACCACATCGTAATTATTGACAAGAGCCAGATCAATCCATGATTGAACATTTCCGGGTTCCGGCTGGGCCAAAAGCAGCTTTTCAGGCACAACTCTACAGAGTTCATCAGGATACTCTCCCGTAAGATGCTCCAGTTCACGACGGGTGAACTCAACACTATTGACAATCTCCAATCCATCAGCCAGCGCCATATCATAACCTGCCTGTGCCTCGCTGATCTCGGTAACTGTACCAAACCCCTTCTCAAAACGTTTTTTAGCCTGCTGAAGCTGCTCCTCTGCTGCCTTGACGAGCGTTTGACTGAAATCAAGGTTATCCTCTGCATACAAGGCATTACAATAGGCCTCTGCTATCCTGACCATCAGCGAAGCATCCTCTTTCTGAAGGTCAATATCACTTTTTACAGCCACAGCCTTAGCCTGCTTATAGCCAACAAAATTCGACAAGTTAAGCAACGGCTGGCGAACTGAAACACCGTAGTTAATCGAATTATAATAACTGGCAGTCGTTCTCCCTGCAAGGCTGGTATATTGCGTCGCATTTCTACCCCTTGCTGCGTTCATACGTACAGAGGGGCGCAACTGGGCCCTCGCCCTGCCAACTTCCTCCCTGTATATCAGATTATCAGCCTGTGCGGCACCTAACCGGGCATCATACTCTCTTGCCTTCTGCAAGGCTGTCGAAAGATCAATCGGATCTCCATACAGCGGCAGCGCAATAAACATCCCTGCAAAAGCAATCAGACAAATCCATAGCTTCATGACCGCCTCACTCATCACGTTTAGTTCTCAAAACAACCCTACTCCTCTTTCATTGATACCGCAATCCTCTTGATCAACGGATCGACAAGATAGGTCAGCAACGACCTTTCGCCTGTCTTGATAACGACCTGTACCGGCATTCCCGGCTGCATCTCCCGACGGCCAAGGGAGGTCATTCCTTCTGGAGTCACAGAGACTCTTGCAAGGTAATAGGATGCACCTGGTGTCATCGGATTAACCTGGGGATCTGTTACAATATCTTTCGAGAGCGATTCAACTACTCCCTCTACAACGAGCTGCGGAGAGTGTGCAAATGAAGAAAAGCTCACATCAACCGGCAAACCGTTATGAATACTGTCGATAAGATGAGGAGCAACTTTGGTGTCAATAAGAAGGCTCTCATGAAGCGGCACAATATCCATAATTTTCTGACCAGGCTGGATAACCGCACCTACTGTCTGCACCTGCAAACCAACGACCTGCCCTGATGCTGGTGAGCGTACCTCCGTATCGGCCAGCTCTTCAGCAAGCGCTCTGGTTTTTTCACCATCGGCCTCCACTTCAAGCTGTACCTGTGCCAGTTGGGAGGCGGTACTGCTCTTGAATTCTGCAATCTTCAACTCTAATTCGTGCTGCTGGTTTAATGGCGCATAACCCTCTCGTGCCAATGATGTCATGGCCTCAAGTTGCTTATTCAAAATCTGCAGCGATACACGGCGCGACAAAAAAAGCTGGCGCTGGTTCTGCATATTCTGTTGAGCCAGTTGACGATCAGGTTCTGTCAACAAATCTTTATGAAACGTAATTGACGGGGCACCACGCATTTCAGCAATTAAACGGTCAGCCGTTGCACGCATGCCCAGATAATGCTGATGCACCTCATCATAACGAGCCCTTGCCGTCTGACTGTCGAGCATGATCAGCACATCTCCCTCTTTAACCATCTGACCCTCCCGAACATTAACTTTCTCGACCCTGCCTCCACGCAGATTTTCCACAACCTTGCGCTTTGTAGCTATACTGACCAATCCCTGACAGGGAACACCCTCATCAAGCGGGGCAAAGGCAGCCCAAAGCAGAAAGCTGCCAAATCCGATAAGTAATATCCATATGCCGAGCTTTACGGGACCGCGGGTATCACGATACTCCTCACCCTTGTTACCTGTCTCCTTCTCGTCTGGAGCAAGCTTCACCTTTGCCATTATATCACGAATACTCATTGCTATCGTTTAAACATTTTTCAAAAGCCGAAATCAGCCCGGGGTACCCGAAGCTGGCCGGGCGCTCCCTGCACGTAAAGCCGATAAAACTTCATCACGGGCTCCACAACGAACAATTTTTCCATTCTGCATCAAAACAATCAAATCTGCAGCAGCAAGAACAGTGGGCCGATGCGTTACAAGAATAACTGTTTTACCAGCTTTTCTCAAATCCTTGACTGCCTCCAGCAATGAACGTTCACCGGCATCATCAAGATTCGCGTTTGGTTCATCGAGCACCAGAAGAGCTGGATTGCCATACATCGCTCTGGCAAGGCCCAGACGCTGTCGCTGACCACCCGACAGCATTCCTCCGGCATCACCGATCTGCGTATTGTAACCATGCGGAAAACGCAAAATCATCTCATGAATACCCGTACGCTTAGCTGCCTCGATCACTTTTTGAGAATCAACCTCAGCAAAACGGGCAATATTGTCAGCAATCGATCCATCAAAGAGCTCAATGTCCTGCGGGAGATAACCAATATGCGGCCCAAGTTCCATCCTGTCCCAGCTCTCAATCGGCTCACCGTCGATGAGAACACGCCCTTTTGTATCGGGCCATATCCCGACAATACAGCGCGCCAAGGTTGATTTTCCCGATCCAGATGGGCCAAGTACTACGGTCACCTTGCCAGAAGGAAACATTGCTGTAAGATCATCAAGAATGGGGGCCTCACGTCCCTCGGCAGAAGCAGATAGTCCTTCAAGCCTTATCTCACCAAAAGGATCCTGATGTTTGGTTCCAGGATGACGCTCCGGAAAATCCTCAAGGAGTTTCTCCAAACGAACAAAGGCCGTGCGAGCCTGAACAAATGGTTTCCAGGTAGCAACCACCAGATCAAGTGGCTGAAGAGCTCTCGACATCAGCACATTGGCAGCAATCATTGAACCGGCTGACATTTTTCCTTCAATAACCATAAGAGCACCCGCACCAAGCGTCATCGACTGCATGCTGTAACGCACAAACTTGGCAAATGCCTGCTGGCGATGCTGACGATCCAGAGAGTCCTCTGCCTTGGCCAGCGAAGCGTCATGCAACATGAACCAGCGTTGACGAAGGTTCCCGGCCATACCCATAGCATGTATCGGTTCAATATTTCGAAGTTTGCTCTGCACATAGCGGTAACTGTTGTTACCTGCATCAGCCGCAATCTGTATCTCCTTCATGCTCATCCGATTGCTGAGCCAGGTCACGCCAAGCTGAATAAAGGCAAAAAAGATAGAGAGATAACCAAGAAACGGACTGAGAAAAAAGATTACCGCAATATAAACAGGCGTCCACGGAGTATCGAAAAAGGCAATCATGCCATTGGCCGTCAGAAACTGGCGAATATTGGTCAGATCCGAAAAGGCCTCTGCAACATTGTGTTTGGTACGGTTCAGGTATGCTTCAAAGCTTGCCTTAAAAACCAGTGAATTGAGCGCTTCATCGAGCCTGACCCCCGCCCGTACCAAAAGGCGCGAACGAAGCCACTCGGCAAAAGCCATAACCGCATAAAAAAAGATCAGAAAAAAGGTCACCATAAGAAGCGTCAGCTCACTGCCGCTCTTCATGACACGACCATAGACCTGAAGCATATAGATGGTGGGGGTCAGCATCAGGATATTGGCAATCATACTGAAAATACCAACCCACATAAACTCTCGTCGAAACTCCCAGAGCTGACGGGATAATGCACTGCGATTAAAAAATTCAGGTTTCATAAAGGGTCTGTTTGCATATAAGAGTTAGCCCTGAGGCTTTGGTTTCAGAGGCTGCTGCTGGGCCGCTGATTGCGACTGAAGAGCCTCCATTACCTCCTGACAAGTACCGAAGCGCTGTACCTGCCCGTCAACCAGTACGAGCATATGCTCTATTGCCCCCAGAATATTTAAGCGATGCGTAATGACAATCACCGTCGTGCCCCGTGCCCTCAACAATTTTACCGCATTGAGCAACGCTGCATCTCCAGCTTCGTCAAGACTTGCATTCGGTTCATCAAGCACCACAAACTTCGGCATTCCGTATACTGCTCTGGCCAGAGCAACGCGCTGCCGCTCACCGCCGGAAAGAAACGAACCATCATCGCCTATCTGCGTGTCGAACCTCTTCGGAAGCGTTTCAATAAAATCCGAAAGCCCCACCATACGACATGCTTCATGCACTTTTTCATCATCAGGATCCCCGAAACGAGCAACATTTTCAGCAATGGTACCTTCGAACAACTCAACATTCTGGGGTAAATAGCCAATATACTGCCCAAGTTCCTCCTTGTCCCACTGATAGATATCATTTCCGTCAAGGCGCACCTTACCCTGCATGGCCGGCCACACACCAACCAGAAGCCTTGCAAGGGTGGTCTTGCCTGAAGCCGATGGACCGACAATCGCCAGCGACCCTCCCGGGGCAACTCTGAAACTTACCCCCTTGAGAATCTGCACCGGGCTTCTGGGAGCACCTGCTATAACGCCCTCAACTGCAAGAAAACCAGTCGGTTCCGGCAGTGACATCCCCTTTTCCTGAAGGGGAAACTCCTTCAGCAAGCCCTCCAGACGGCTGAACGACTCAAGGGCGCCTTCCACCTGACGCCAGCTACCGATAACCTGAACAAGCGGTGCGAGCACCCTTCCACCAAGAATGGATGCAACAATCATACCGGATCCATGCAACTCCCCTTTCAGTGTCAGCCAGCAACCCATGCCAAGCAAAAGAGAGGTCAAAAGACTTTGCACCAGCTTCGAAAGGGCTGAATTTGTTCCCGCATGGTCGGATGCTTCTGCCTGTTGCCAGAGAAACTCTTGTTGACGCTCCATCCATCGTTTATGGATATGACCAAGCATTCCCATCGATTCTATAACCTGGGCGTTACGAATTACCCCATCCGCATAGGTCTGAGCGCGCATCGCATTTCGGTTAGCCGCCAAAAGCGGTTCGCGGATACGGCGTTCATTAATCACTCCAATCATAAACTGCACCAGAGCACCAGCCACAGCAAACCAGCCGAGAGCTGGCGCCATGAGAAAAATAATTACCAGCACCAGCAAGGCAAGAGGAGTATCAATAAAGGCAAGAAAACCGGGAGAGGGCAAAAATTCACGAAGGGTCTTGAGATCACGCAGCGCCTGGGCACCCACTCCAGGAATGTTCTGAATCCTTGCCATAAAAACGGCGCCAAACACTTGTTCACGCAATCCCTTGTCGAGCTTCATACCAGCATCGTGCATCACCTGGCGGCGTACCCATTCCAGTGCCTCAAGCAGCAGATAGGCGCCTACTACCAGAAGCGTAAGCATCAGCAATGTTGTATGACTGCGACTGTTCACGACACGATCATACACCTCCATCATGTAGGCACTCGGAGCAAGCACCAGCACATTAACAACGAGACTGAAATAAAAGGCCCGTTTAAGAAAGGGAATGAGCGAAGCAAGAGCCTCACGCAAGGGAGATTTTTCTTTATTTTGTTTCACATCAGTTCATCCTTGCATGCATAATCATTCACAATCTGTTTTGTCAAAAATAAACATAACCAAGAGCAAAGGTACATACCTGCAGCCCACCTGTAGCTGTTTGAATGAGCTTCAGATGGCTGCAGAAAAAACCTTTAGGAGCAGACCAGTCTCACTCCTGCGAAGGAAGTGCTTCAATCAACGCCTGCTGATAGGCATTATGAGCCGTCTGGGCAATCGCCAACTGCATTTGCAGACGCCGGATTTCATTATCAGCAATCTTAACGTTCATCAATTGTTTTTGTGCTGTTTCAGACAATTCTGAAACGTTGTACGTTTTACCGTTGTGGGTCAAAGTCGGCTCTTCGTTCTTTGTTACAGGCATGATTACAATATCTATTTATCTTTTTTCAAAAAAAATGCACCAAACCGGCACACACGACACTCAGTATAGTATACCAACATTAAATATACAAACCTTCATTTCTGATTCATTCCCGCACGCTACAGCTCACATTATAGCACATCACAAGTCATTGCACCGTTAAAACCACATAACCTTATTGGTAAAAAAACGCAACAAACCCCTGACACACGACAGGCACTTTAATGTGAATTGCTTGAATCCATTCGACCAATAATGGCACAACTACAATCATTTCAAGCTACGCTTACGATCAACCTTGATCCAGGAACAGCAACCCAAATAAAAACTTCACTTATAAGTTAAGTTTTTATTTAAAAAAAACAACATTATAAAGCGAATAATCATAATGCCACAGAGCAACGACCTGCAGAATTACTGAATACCGCTAACAAATGTTCAGTCCCAATGCCGCTTCAATCTGTGCAATACCGGCAACCACAGGAGCCGGGGACAAGCACAACGAAACCAGGGATGAAACGTCACGGATTCATCCCCTTGCGAAAATCGTACCAATACCAAACAGGTCAGCGATATTGGCTTTCGGATCCAGAACTGGCCTGATCAACGGCGAGGCGGAGGTCATAAGAGTGGTGACTCCCGGCCCATGACCAGCTTCAAGACAGTCGCTGTGCACGACAATACCAATCGTGATCGCACCTTTCCGGTATGCCCTGCCGAAACGATTATCGTGATCCTGCAGAGCAACAAAATCGCCGAGTCGAATCTTGTCAATTCCGTACTCTTTAACGGTTTCCGCATCACTGGTCATGATATCGTAGTCCCCTTTTGCCACATGGGCAGAACCAATACCCGATCCCATGCAGACTGCAGGCACCAGAGTGGTGACGGGCACTTCAAGCACACAGCCTTCAGCTTCCCGAATCTTCATGGCATGAAGCAAGGCTGGATCGAGATTAAAAAGAGTAATATCAGGATAATCCATCAGCTTCAGCCCCTGCCCTTTGGCACGAATGATGATGGTGTCGGTGTAGAGCAGCTTCTCTTTGGCCTCGCGTTCAAAATCGACAATCACATGCTCCGATCCCCCATGATGACCGATCACACGTCCTGTTGAGCCTTTGGCCTCCCCGGTAGCGATGGTAGCGATATTTCCCGCACAGGAGTACATCTGCAGGCCAACATTGGGATGCTCGAAAGGTTTTTGCGTATCTGCGGTGCAACTGACGCCCGGCTCAATATGATCGCCTTGCCAGCCGAATGCAGGGTCGCCAACCTGAACATTCAGGGTAATGCCTCCGATGGAGGGAAGAAGAAAGGGCCTGCCCTGATGGTCAACCTCCCAATTGCCTCGGGTTCTGGGCTGTCCCGGCTGACATTGGAGCAGAAATTCTACAAGATGTTGTTCGTTGGTATGAAGCATATAAGCTGGGATAAAGGTTTTGTTCAGAAAAAAATCTCCGGAACATCTATGCATCGAATCCCGGTCGGATAAAGGCCCGCGCTGCGGGAAAGAGGACTTCGACTGAACGGCGCAATCGGTCAAGATGCACCAGAATTGATAACGTGCTGTCCTCTTCGGAAGGATACTCCCCATAAATCAGACTCCATGCGGCAAGAGAACGATCAATGGCAATCAAGGCAACTTTGGCTGTACCACATCCGTCAGCCTCCATCTCACTCTCTGATGAAGCCTCTCCGCTGAGGCGCCCTTCAACAGCACGAACAAGTTTAGGGTAAATAAAATACTGGTAATGCCGGATAACCTGGATCGGTTCTTCAAGAGATGGCGGTGGATGGATCAGCAAAGATTCTTCCGTATCGGGAAGTTCATCAGCAATAGCAAACCATTCATTAACCATTCCGGCGTAGAGAAGGGCAGCGCTCGCACAGGGGTGCTCTCGAGCATCATGCTGGAACGTTTCGGGTGGTTCAGAGTGAACGGTTTCCTTTTGCAGATCAGCAGATTCAAGACCCTCTCTGACGGCAATTTCACGGATAAGACGCATAGCCTGCACCAGCGCTTCTCCCATCTCCTCCCAGAACTGCAGATTCAATGCGTCAAAATTCTGCAAGGCCTCCACGCCCTCCCGTTCTTCCGCCTCAAGACGAAACTGAAGACAGCGCGAGGTAAATGCACAACGCTCGCACCAGCGATCGCAATAGATGTAGATACCCGGAATCAGGTCTGGTTCGCTGGCCATTACTGACGATGGTTTAATAATGGATGACAAAGATTCTTTTTGAACTTTCAGTACGGCTTCGGAAAAAGGATGGATACCCTCTTCCCAATACTGCCTCTGCAGCACCAAACAGCAAAGGACGCATGATAGTGCGTCCTTTGTTGTCTGAAAAACCGTCCTGTAACCGGAAAATAATTTAAAGAGGAGTTACATCTTCAGCCTGGAGGCCTTTTGCTCCCTGAGTTACTTCCATCATAACTTTCTGGCCTTCAACAAGAGTTTTGCGTCCGGTGCCATTGATAGCACTGTGATGTACAAAAACATCTTTTCCGCCTTTCTGCTCAATAAAACCGTAACCTTTTTCTTCGTTGAACCATTTGACTGTTCCTTCAACCTGAGTACCCATATCTACCTCTTTTTATTTTTGCCAGTTAAACTTGGCGTTACAATGAGCGAACCTCGACATGAGGCGCTCAAAAATGAATTTATTTTTCGTAAAATTAATTTACTCACTTTCAGCTAAATCAAAAAGGAAGTTCTGTAGTTTACGCTACTTTTTTAACATTGGCAAAAAAAAAGCAGAAAGCCTTCCGAAAGAGCTCCCGACCCCGATAACACCTATGCAGTAACCCTTCTATCTGATTGCCCAGAGCTTGATCTTGCGGTCATCACTTCCGCTGGCAATTATTTTTCCATCGGGAGAGACATCAACAGACTGCACTTCAAGCACATGACCCCGATAGAGATGCAACTGTTTGCCGCTCTCAATATCCCACAACCTTACTGTTTCATCATTAGCCGCACTGACAACCCTGGAGCCGTCCGGAGTGAAACAAACGCTTCTGACAGCGTCCTGATGGCCCTCAAATACCCTGGTAATCTCTCCGCTTGCAGCATCAAGAATTTTGACCATTGCATCGCGGCCACAAAACGCAATAAACCTGTCGTCCGGACTGAAGGCCAATGCATGAGAGAGACGATCGTTTGTTCTGTAATTCGCACTGTTTTTTCCGCTTTCAACATCCCATATTTTGATGACAGGTTCCTCGCCGCAACTGGCAATTGTTTTACCATTATGGCTGTAGGCAAGACACTCGATATAGGATTTATGACCCAGAAGCCTTGAAAGTTCCTCTCCTGTCTCAACACTCCACCGCCGGATTGTTGTATCGCGTGAACAACTCGCCACAACTTTACTATCCGGACTGAACGCCACCATACGCACTGCCGTATCATGACCTTTGCAGACATGAAGACATTTGCCGGTTTCAGCATCCCATATTCTTACCGTACTGTCGGTACTTCCGCTTGCAAGCAGTTTGCCATTGCGGCTGAAATCGATACACTCAACCCAGGTTTCATGCCCCTTCATGGTAAAGAGACTCTGCCCGGACGCAACATCCCACAGCATCACCGTTTCATCAAAACTGCCACTGACCAGTTTTTTGCCATCTGCGCTGAACTTCACTCCAAGCACCCTGTCGAGATGACCTTCCATCGTCTTTATCAGGTTGACATCTTCAATAACCTTTGGAAGTTTCAGTTCTACCTCTTTTTTCCCGAATATTTTCGATAAGAAACCCATAAGCTATGCTCTTGTTTGAATTGATACTCTTCTGGTGGCACCAGATCGCCTGGATGGATACGTTACATGCGAAGTGCCAATTTAAAAAAAATTATCACCTTCCCCGAATTCTCCCGCTCCATCAGGAAAAATTGTAGTTCCTTCCCTTCCAACTCGCACCTTTTCCGAATTTTATAGCATAAAATGAGTTGCAGGCGATGGCCAAAAGAACGACCTGTGAGAAGACATGCAACAAGGTCATTGCGAGTGACTGACGGAAAATACGGGCAATAAAGATCCTGCAGAGAAGAGCAACCATCATCTGCATCAGGGGAAGCCAGAAAAGCGAGACCGTGAATTCACCGGCAATGAGTGCGTAAGAGAAAAAGAGGCAGGGCACAAGATAAAGTGCGCTAATCATCAGAATCAGCACAAAAAGACCAGGTGTACTGTAACCGAGAGCTGCAAAGAGGTTTTTCGAAAACCCTTCCCAAATTTCCCTGAAATTATGATACATCCTGCAACTGACGATATCGGAACCATTGAAGGCTACAACGGTACCACCTGCTTTTTTCACACTCTTGCAGAGCCAGACATCTTCAACAATGGCCTCCCTGACTGCGGCATGACCATTAATACGGGTGTAACACTCCCTGCGGAAAAGAATAAACTGACCATTGGCAAAACAGAAAGCAGCCCTTCTGCTCGTCCGCACAAAGCGGAGCGGAAGGTAGCACATGAGAATAACATGAACCAGCGGCACCACCAGCTTCTCCCAGAATGAGCCAAGCTCCTGATGGGGCATCAGGGAGAGCATATCGGCTCCTGATGCCTGCATGGCTCCAACCGTACGCCTGAGTGCATCCGGTTTATGCGTGGTATCGGCATCAGTAAAGAGCAAAAGCTCACCCTTTGCCTGATGACCAAGCTGGGAACATGCCCAGCTTTTCCCATGCCATCCATCGGGAAGCGCTTCTCCCTGCACGATCCGCACTTTTCCGCCCGACTCCACGACGAGACGACGCAACAGCTCAGGAGTGGCATCGGTTGAGTCATCATCCAGCACAAGAATCTCGAATGGAGCATACTCCTGCCGCATGAGTGATCGCACACAGCGCTCAATGTTCAACGCTTCATTGCGAGCCGGAACAAGAACCGACACAAGCACACCCTGTTCAGGGCAGTGCTCCGGCATACCCGGCAAGTCGATCATGTTTCTGAGCAAAATGCCAAGAAAGAGCAGTAATGAAAGCAGTACCACTATCTGATAAAGGAGCATGGCGACCATAAAAAGGCCGCCCTTGCGGGCAGCCTGCAGGGTTTATAAATCAGGCAAAAGCTATCAGTCGATCAGTTTATTGATATTATACTCGAAAATCCCCTCTGCACCAGCCCGTTTAAGCTCAGGAATCAGCTTGCGTACCGTTTTTTCGCTGACGATAACCTCAAGGGCAACCCACTGCTCTTCAGCAAGACTGGAGATGGTCGGCTGACGAAGGGCCGGAATAATGGCAAGGATTTTGTCGATCGCTGATTTCGGGGCATTCATTTTCAGTCCAACCTTACCCTGGGCGTTGATAGCTCCAAGTAAAAGCATGGCCATATTCTCGATCTTCTCTCTCTTCCAGGGATCATTCCATGACGCCTTGTTGGCAATCAGTTTGGTATTGGATTCAAGGATGGTATCAACAATACGCAACTTGTTTGCCCGGAGCGAAGAACCCGTTTCAGTAACCTCAACAATAGCATCGGCAAGGTCGGGAGGTTTCACTTCAGTTGCACCCCAACTGAACTCCACCATGGCGTTGACCCCGTTTTTTGCAAGGTACTTCCTGGTAATATTGACTACTTCGGTAGCGATATGCTTCCCTTCAAGGTCTTTGACCGACCTGACCGTCGAGCTTTCAGGAACACAAAGTACCCAGCGAACCGGCCTCATCGATGCTTTGGAATAGACCAGATCGGCAACCTCGACAACATCTGCATCGGTTTCAATAATCCAGTCCTTACCCGTCAATCCAACATCAAAAGCACCCAGCTCGACATAGTGAGCCATCTCCTGTGCCCTGATCAAGATAGCTTCCAGCTCATCATCATCTATGGAAGGAAAATAGGAACGACTCTGAACGGAAAAATGAAACCCCGCCTGTGCGAAAAGATCGATGGTGGAATCCTGCAGACTTCCTTTCGGCAAACCAAGTTTCAGTACCTGATTAATACTATCCATAACAGCAACTACCTCTTGATATTAACGTTATAGCTCCCTGAGCTGAAAAAATCCATTTTGGAACACTCCATAGGGTGAACTGCCATCAATCCATGTCCCCAGATTGACATAGCTGCTGCGAGCAGCGGACAGCTCCCTGATTCCCTTGACATGGTTATGACCACACACAAAGTAATCAAACTCCTGTTCGACCACCAGGGATTCGGCAAAGTTTAACAAACGATCTGTCTGAAACACACGATCAGGAGGCTTGTGCGCACGACTGAACTGTGAAAACATTTTCATCATGCCTATAGCCAGATCCGGATGAAACCCCGACAGCAGAGCAAGATTGAAGCGATTCCTGACCAGGCGGGCAAAAAGCTTGTAACCAAGATCCCCTTTACCCAGGCCATCACCATGAGCAAAAATGAATTTGCGACCATCGTAAAGCAGCTCATGCATACCATAGAGCGTTTTTATGCCAAGCTCATCGTCAAAGTAGCGCCCGAGATAAAAATCATGGTTTCCTGCAACATAAACAACCTCAATATTGTGGCGCACCAGGTCCGACAACAGACACAAAAAACGGGTAAACCCCTTTGGAATGAGATGGCGAAACTCCATCCAGTAATCGACGATATCACCAAGCATATAAAGCGAACGACCTTCCGCCTTGATGATGGCAAAAAGTCGTTCAAGGTTTTCCATCTTGAGCTGCTCGCTTTTTTCATCCTGCAGACCAATATGCAGATCACTGATGAAATAAATAGGCTGCGTCTCTCCCTTCTTCATACGCTCATCTCACAAAAATGCGGAGGCGACAATAACGGCAAAAGGAATCGTCAGGTTATCGACCTCCTTGGGGCTTACTCCTTCAACAATCGTTGCAATCAGGGCGATAACGAGGATTTTTCCTGCATCAAACGATTCCGGCACAATGAGATGAACAAAAAAGAGTCCGGCACAGAGACTTCCGACAAGGAAGGCAATACTCCCTTCAACACTTTTATCACTGAGGATATGGTATTTCATTTTTCCATATCGGGTACCAATGATCGGTGCAAGACCATCTCCCCAGCCGAGCATGGCCATGGCCATCACTCCTGCAGCCTGCTTGTAATAGAGTGTACCACAGATCATGGCAACAAGCACAAAATAAAGGGTTCCTTTAAGCAGTTCACGTTTGTCGCCGGTACGGGTCATGGTTTTAACCGCCTGGTCATCTTCGGCAGCAAAAAGCCCTTTCTGGATGAGCAGCAGTGTCCATACAGCAAAAACCGTAATATTGAGATATTGTGACCAGTGTCCATCAACAAAAAGAGGAAGAAAAACAATGGCTGATCCGGCACAAATGTGCGTAATCTTGCGACTGATATCGCGGGGAAGAGAGTGATTGGTCACCAGATAATCCATCAGAGGAGGAACGCTGAAGACATAGACAAAGGTCATCAATGTAACCAGTGCGTTATGCCATACTACTGGAAGTGAAAAAAAGGTTACCTGTAAAGTATCCATAATGGCATCATGGTTAGTAAGTTCCTAAACTGAGCGATTCGTAAAACAGCAACCCATCCAACGTCAGAAATACAGAAAAGAAAAACAATTGAGACAAATTATAGCCAAACAGCCTGAAGAATCCTGATTTTATACCAAAAAAGATTATTCCAGACCCAATTGCTTGTCCATTTTCTGAACAGCAAGGCACTCATTTTAAAAATATTGTGACAATCTGAGCGAAATAGCTGTGGTAGGTTCTTTTTGGGCGCAACCTCCCCTCCAATGCTAATTGGCATAGGCATTCTATTGCCGTAACGCGTTGTTTAACACATCAAAACAGTAACGTTTAAACAGCGCTCAAAGAGTTTATCGAATTGCAGCCGATGAAAGCAGTCCGTTGGAACTTTCATCATAAGCTTTTTGCCATTACGAACAATTTTGGCTGCGGTATCAATAAGCTGCCGACGAAATGTATCTGCATAAACTGTTGTAGCAATAACTGATGAGCTGACATCTGCTTTGAAGCTCTCGAACAGATTATTACCAAGCAGCATGAGAAAGTACCATGCTGCATTAGCATAAAAATACTTGAAGGGTAATTGTTCTTCGCCAAAGTTTTTGATGGCACGGTTGGCCAATTCATCATTGCCACGCTGGTGATAGTTTCCGAGAATATCGTGAGCGAAAAGAAGATTCTCGGCACCGGCTTGATAGAGAAGTTCGTCAATCAAACAACAACCCATACCAATGTTGGTGACGATGACGCTATCAGTACCCAGTCCAGGTACGACAAGTTGCCGGTCATGCTGAATCATACGACTATAAATCGTCCGACGGGCCAAATCCCAAGTTTCTTGTTGACACATAAACTCGGTATACTCCCATATCTCCTTTTTATTGTGCGAGTTAAAGTTAGACCAATTGGCGTTCTCCTCCGCAGCTTTTTTTACATTGTCGTAAAGCTTTCCGCCGCATATATAACCAACATGCAACGACTCACAGGTTTTGAACAACTTCTGATCGTAGAAGCCGGAATCCATTCGAATAATGATCGGTACGTTAACACGATACTCCTTTCTGATCGTAGCAACAATATGACGTATCATCATTTCAACCGTTTGACCATGATTTGAATGATCTGAGCCAACACGGAAAACAGCATCAACAAAGTACCTGCCCCAATTCATTTGTACGGGATGAAAACCGTTGACTTTCTTGTACGTTGGTTCAACACCTTCTCGTTTCAGAGCATCATTATTATCCATCACCATAGAATCAATACCCAGTTCAATAACTGCGGGCTGATCAATTTTCAGACGCCACAAAAAAATCTTTTGCAATAAATAACGGAACAGCTTGACTTGATGAAAAGAGAAAATTCCAAAAAATCTCTTGACTGCATGAGACGATGCCAAGTGCTCTGGCTTACAGCCAATCAGCGGAGCATAGCTCCTTTCTTTTTTGAGCTGGTCGAACTGCGTCAGGTGACGGCTGGTACCATCCATAAAAAAGCACAACAATTGAAGAAGCAGATCAACAACCGGGACGCCTTTTTTGTTTTTTCGCATGGCACAAAACATTTCATCCATAATCGGCATGAGCTGAATACTCTGCAGATAGGTGGCGAACAATGTCAGCCCAGCACGGTTGGTAATACAATCATTGGTTGTCCCGACAGAACTGATGTGATGGTCTTTTTTGCGGCTATTTTTTGTACCTTTCGACATAGAGCTTCCTTATTTTTCTGTTTGTGTTGCATTACAAGTGGTAATTTCCCGTTACACATTTTAATATAACACTTTAACCGTAAATATGGGAGCTTTTTTTATAACAAATCGCTCAGTTTAGGTAAGTTATAAAGCCTCTGTAAAAAAAATTATTGAACAGTGATATACTTCAATCCAACCATACCGGCAACAAGCAGATTGTTGAGTAAAAAGAGAATGTTATTGGCAACCTGAAACCGGAGAAAGGTGTTGTGTTCCTGAATATCACTCTTGCCGATTGCATTGCCGAATCCATCATCAACGGCTCCCTGCAAGAACGAAATTCCACCCTTCGGATCTCGCAAAAGCTGAACCTGAAGAACCAGATTCAAAACAAGGCCAATCAGAACAAAAAACGCGGGAATCATAAACCCCCATGAATACGAGAGGTAAGCAAGAACAGAAAAAACAAGGTCAATAATAATAAAAGAGACCAGAAACGTTTTTTTTGCACCGATCATGACTGTCAGTGACTTGAGCCCACCATCCTTGTCACCTTCTGCCGACTTGAAGTCATTGAGGATAATCAAGGCTACCGCCATGAAAAAGTTCAGACTGGCAAGCCAGATCGCTTCCGGACGGATATCGCCGAACAGGGCGTTTGCTGATATAAACGAGACAAAACCATAGGAAAAGCCTACAGCAGGAGCTGAAGTGAGAATATTTTTTTTCAGCTTGAAGGGTGGAGCGGAATAGAGGTAGGCGACAAGAAGTGCGGCAAAAATCGAGGAGACGATAACCCAGCCACGATATCCTCCAATATGCACTCCCATGAATATTCCAAGTCCCATGGCAAGCAAAAGGGCAATGATACTGTTCCATAATCCCTCTTTTTCACTCAAACGACCTGAAGGAATCGGACGGGTTGGCTCATTGATCCGGTCAAGTTCAAGATCAAAACAGTCATTGACCGACTGACTGAATCCGGTACCAAGCGGACCAAACATCAAAAAAATAGCGAAAAGCAACAGATAATCGTGAAGCGTACCCTTCATGGCTCCTGACGCCATGACTCCTCCGGCAAGACAGGGAAAAACACTGATCCAGGTAACAGGATCGAGAAGCTCAAGATGTGCTCGTACTTTATCGGTAAACCCGGGTTTTGCGGAAACTGCCATGTGTTACTTCTCTCCGAAGCCCAAAAAGGGGCCGATTAAATGATAGGGGTAGTAAAGAGGGCAATTTACAAATACCAGTCAAGATAAAAAACTCCTAATAACAGGAAGGTTTGCAACATTTCACACGGGCCTGCCAGTCAGGGTTGCTGATGTGGCTGCAGTGATCAGCACCCTCACCAAATCGCCCGGACGATACCCTTCACGATCGAAAACCACTGCCCGATTACCTGGCGTTCGGCCCATGAGCTGTTCGGCAGAGCGCTTGCTTTCGGATTCAGCAAGCACTTCCACAACAGAGCCAATCGCCTGTTGAAAAAGCTCCCCCGAAATAGTATTCTGAAGATCAATAATCTCCTGCAGCCTTCGTTTTTTTACCACTTCCGGCACATCATCCACCAACGTACGTGCGGCAAATGTACCGGGTCTGGTTGAGTAATAAAACATATAAGCTGAATCGAACCGAAGAGTGGAAAGAAGCTCAAGTGAGGCCTGATGATCCTCCTCCTGCTCACCGCAGAAGCCGGCAATGATGTCGGTAGAGAGCGTAACGCCGGGAAGAAGTGAGCGAATCAGCGCTATTTTTTCCAGGTACTCTTCGATCGTGTGACCCCGGTTCATGCGTCCGAGCGTGGCTGTTGAGCCGGATTGCACTGGCAGGTGGATATGGTTACAGATGTTCGGGCGATTGGCAATGGTACGAACAAGTTCACCGGAAATATCTTTCGGATGGGAGGTGGTAAAACGGACTCTTGCCTGGGGAGCAGCACAACTGACGGCATCAAGCAGCGCTGCAAAATTCACTCCTTGTTCAGGATCGTCGTAAGAATTGACATTCTGCCCGAGAAGGGTAATCTCACTGTAACCGGATGCAACAAGCTTCTGAACTTCTCCCATGACCGCACGGAAGGGATGACTTCGTTCACGACCTCGGGTAAAGGGTACCACGCAATAGGCGCACATGTTGTTGCACCCTCGCATGACAGGAACAAAGGCACTGATTGACCCCTGCCTTACCGGATCAATGCCTTCATAGGTTTCAGCAACATTGAAGTCCAGCGAGAATGGCTTTGCCCCAGAGCGGGCCTGCTCAATAAGCTGCGGCAGGGTTCGATAGGTATCCGGCCCTGCAAGAAGATCAATGGCCGGAGAGGTGGCAAACATCTCCTCCCGCTGGTGCTGCGGAATACAGCCTAAAATCCCGACTATCAAGCGTTTATCTCTTTTTTTCAGCCCCTGCAGGTGTTGCAGATAATGCTCAATACGATCAACCGCATTCTCCCTCACCGCACAGGTATTGAGCAGAATAATTCCGGCCCGATCCTCGCTTTCTGCTGCAACATAACCAGCCTGCTGCAGCAGGGAGGTTATAGTTGCGGAATCCGCCTGGTTCATCTGACAACCGAACGTATGAATGTAAAAGGTGTTTTTCCCTCCTGTCGTCATCATCTCTGCTGTTTCTCAAACATCGTTTTTTCAGTGCGCCTCATGCCCCGAAATGAATATGCTTGAATTTTTCAAGCAGCAGCTCAGCTTCATCCTTGCACTGACCGCATACCGTGCCAAGTTTGGTTCGCTCCTGGAGTTCGAAATAGGTACGAGCCCCCTCAAGCACGGCATCCTCGATATCATGGTCAGTAATACTCATACACTGGCAAATCACCTTGACCTGCTCCTGTTTGACCTTCTCCTCCTGACCGTTGCGGGTATAATAGTTATTGATAGCCGAACGCAACGCCTTGTCACCAAGCACCGAGCAGTGAATCTTGTGATCCGGCAGGCCGCCGAGTTCCAGAGCAACCTCCTTGGGAGAGATATGAAACGCCGCATCGAGCGTCCTGCCCTTCACCATTTCCGACAAAACCGAGGTACTGGCAATCGCACTGGCACAACCATACGTTTTCCACTGACAGTCGGTAATGGTCTCTTTTTCCTTGTCCACCTTGATAACCACCATCATCTGATCACCGCACTGCAGATTACCCTCCATGCCGACTCCGTCAAAATCATCGGTATTCTCACCCTGGAGAATATTCTTGGGATTCATGAAGTGTTCCTTCAGTTTATCGCTATATGCCCATTCACCTGGTTGCAGCATGCAATCCTCCTTTTATATAAGCCGTTGACATATTTCTTATTCGTTGAATTATTGGTGGTAAAACATCAAGCAGGTACTCAACCTCCTGCATCGAACTTTCGCGTCCCATACTGAAACGGATCGAACCGTGGGCAAGCTCAGCATTGACCCCTGTCGCCAAAAGCACATGCGAAGGATCAAGAGAACCCGAAGCACAGGCCGAACCAGTTGAAACCGCAATACCCTGAAGATCAAGATAGAGAAGAATGGATTCACCCTCTACCCCCATAAACGAAACGTTAAGCGTACTGGCAAGAGCGTCAGTGGGGTGACCGTTAACATGAATATCATCAATACGCTCCTCAATACCCCTTCTCAGCACCTGCTTCAGATGCAGCAACCGCTCCTCCTCCTCCTGCATTTCAAGCGTTCTCATTTCCACCGCTCTTCCCATACCGAGAATTCCGAGAGTGTTTTCGGTTCCTGCGCGTCGCCCAAACTCCTGATGACCGCCCCGGATGAGCGGACAGTAGGGAATACCCTTTTTCACAAAGAGAGCACCCACCCCTTTCGGGCCATACATCTTGTGAGCTGAAAGAGTAAGGAAATCAACACCGAGTTTCCGGACATCGACCGGCATCTTCCCGACAGCCTGTACCGCATCGGTATGCATGAACGCTCCACTCTCATGCACCATTTTCGTGATCGTCTCAATATCCTGCAACGTGCCGATTTCATTGTTTGCCATCATGACCGATACAAGACCAACATCATCGCCAAGCATACCGGCAAGCTGGTCAAGATCAATTTTACCATACTGGTCAACATCGAGATATTTTACCCGTGCTCCCCGATGAGCAAGACATTCAGAGGTCTCAAGAACGCAGGGATGCTCAATTTTAGTTGTAATAATGGTGCCGCGCAATTTACCCCCTGGGATACACTGACTCGATGCGCAGACAAAAAGCGAGAGCACCGTATTATTGGCTTCCGAACCACTGCCGACAAAAACAATTTCCCGTTCATCAGCGCCAATAAACGCAGCCACTTTCCCGCGAGCGTCCTCAACATTTGCCCTTGCCTCACGCCCCCACGAGTGCATGCTTGACGGATTGCCAAACATCTCCATTGCCTCAATCATCTCCTTCTTCACCTCAGGGTGCAGCGGGGTTGTGGCATTGTGATCAAAATATACTTTCATCTCTGCCATAGTACTTTCAAAATTCGTTATTACAGCCTATGTCCTTCTCAAGAAAGGGAATAATAGCCAATAAACTCTCTTTATCACAACAACTGAGTTCATGCCCACAGTAAAAATGCAATGTTGTACGGAGACAGCAACGCACTTACAACACTTCGAAAGGCATAAAAAATGATCTCCATACCCTGAAACTCACTCTTGGATAATAAGACTTTTTTTGTCTTATTAAAATAAAAACAGGCCATCCCTTCTCTTTTTTTCGCCATTACACAACAATTTAAGCCCTGCGGCTTGATTGAAAGCGATGAAAGAGTAGCCCACACTCGTAACAAAAGATTGCGACCGCCCGGACATCACGCAAGAAGGGGAAAAATGATATGAGTTCATAACCCTTCGATAGTACTATATTACTTTTCAGAGTTGCAAAAAGCAGCCCAGCCTCCTAAATCGTCCGGAACCATGATAGCAGAACAGACAAAAGCACCAGCATTTACCCTTCCCGATTCCGCAGGGAAACAGATCTCTCTCTCAGACTTTGCCGGAAAAAAAGTACTCATCATCTTCTACCCCGGTGACGATACCCCGGTCTGCACCGCCCAGTTGTGCGATTACCGGAACAATGTTCTGGAATTTACCAAACGCGACATTGTAGTGCTCGGCATCAGCTCCGACAGTCAGGCCTCCCACAAAAGCTTTGCTGAACGCAACAAACTTCCCTTCTCCCTTTTAAGCGACACCGAAAAAAGCGTAGCAAAAGCCTATGACGCCCTCGGTTTTCTCGGTATGTCGCAACGCGCCTATGTGCTTGTTGATGAAAATGGGGTCGTCTTGCTCGCCTACAGCGACTTTCTGCCCATCATCTATCAGCCAATGAAGGATCTGCTGGCAAAAATCGATGCGGCGTAGACATGAGAGAGAGGTAAAGCAAGCTCAGAGCAGGGAAAGCAGCATAACAACTGATAAGCGGCATATGGCAGAAAAGCGTTTCAGCAATATCACTGATTTCCCAGCTCCTTCACAGCAACATATTTTTGCTTCGGACTGTTGGGCTTTTCCGGTATGGTCGGTACCAAAAAGCCAGCTTTCAGCAAAGGAGCCAGAATCTCTGCCCGGAAATGTTCGCGATGCTTTAATCCCAAGAATGCCTGAATCTCTTCTCTGCTTCTGGCTGCAGAACAAAACTCCAATATGGCCAACAGTTTATCCTCTCCGACTTGCTCGGTAACTTGCTCGGTAACTTGCTCGGTGACTTGCTCGGTAACTGCATCTGCACTGCAAAGCATGATCGGCTGAAGCCCAACACAAGCGTTTTGAGTTATTCCCTGTGTTTCGGTTTTTCTCGCAATTCTTTTGTTTCCGTCCATCCGTTATTGGCATTTTCCCGATAATCAAATCGGGGAAGATATGGCTTTATGTCAACAAGAGGCGTATTGTCTAATATATCTATCTCGCTTACATCGAGGATATTGTTCGTTCTTTTCTCCAGCTTTACGATAGACATCCCGATTCGATTCGGCCGACAAGGGTGACGGGAAACAAAGACTCCATGAGCTGCATCATCAAGGAATGTTGGTCGGGACAATTGAATCACTTCAGCTCTATCGAAAATATAGAAAAGGATCAGATGTGAAAAAGTTTCAATTGTTTCCAATCCCTCAACATATTCCGCGAAAAGCTCAATCCGCCCTTTCCCGTCAGGCACAACACTTCCTTGAATCGGGCACTCTGCTTTCGTTTTATAGGGTGAAAATATGGTACCGATTTGTTGTATTTGAAAATTCATATCTCCTTCACATCTCACTGATGGCGCTACTGACAGGTGGGCAGAGGCGGACAATCACCCAATCCCCTGGTTTGTGAGTATTGCAACTTCACGATTTCATGAACGTCCCGCCGGGATGCGCTAACCCTGGGTGATTCTTATTTTCCGTTTTTGGCTTATTCTTGTTTTCCGATCACATGAGTATCCTTCATAACACTGTTGTTCGGCAATTTTCAGCGTATCCCCTGTTTTTCAGTCATCTTCCAGGATTCGTTCGATGGCAGACACAATTTCATCCACATCATCAGGAAGAACCCCGGAAAACCATACCTTCTGAGGGTAAATCATCACATGAGAACCGTTGCCGCAAAGCCCCATACATCCTGATGTGGAAATCCTGACCTTCCCTTTCCAGCCTTTCTCGTCAACAGCTTGTTTTAACTTGTCTTTCGTAAGTTGACTGTTATTGTCTGCACACGATTTTTTTTCTCCCCCACGGTCATTGGTACAAACAAAAACATGAGCGACGTAAGGCATTTCACGTTGTTTCTGCATTATGGATCTCCCTGATAAGTAGTCAACAAAATGTAATCACGTAATCCAACGTTATCAGTTCATGAATCGTTAGCGTTTATCCTTCTTTTATTGCCGAATCAATTCCTGTAGAGCGTCTAAACATCACTGACGGGAACGGAGCACAGTGGGATTTCCGTCAGTGAGCATGGTATTGTTAGGAAATTCCTATCCTGTTATTCCAATATCTTTTTTCTTGCAGAATTCCGGATACAATTTTGTCATACATTCGGGACATATACCGTGGGAAAAATGCGCCTCTGTGTGTTTTGCAACATACGCTTCAACTTGCTCCCAGTACCCTTTATCATCCCTGATCTTTTTGCAGCTTGCGCAAATAGGAACAATGCCGCGCAATGTCTTAATCTCATTTAATGCATGACGGAGTTCTTTAATGGTATGTTGACGTTCTGCCTCTGCTTGTTTACGTTCAGTTATATCAATCATAACCGTCAGGTAATACTTAACACCTTGACTCTCGATAATGTCGCCCGAGAAAAGACCATCGAGAACAACTCCTGCCTTTGTTTTTACTTTTAGTTCAACTTCATGGATATTGCCATAGCAAGCGAGTGTATTGGCGACCCGTTCCTGTTCTTCTTCATTCGCAAATATACCTATTTCCGAGCCTGTCTTGCCGATAATCTCGTCTGCGGAATAACCAAGTATGCGAAGAAAGGCATCGTTGACATCAGTAAATATTCTATCAGGAATGCTGCTTACAGCCATCAAGGCAGGGTTCATTCTGAAGAGTTTGTCAAACTTTTGCAAAGCCTCCTGTTCTCTGCCAAGGTCTTGTGAAACGCCATAAATACAATCTGCTCCGTTCCATTTCCCAAACCATACCCGCGTTTCAACGGGAAGGATGGTGCCGTTCTTATGCATAAGTGGCAAGGGGCAAGTTGTCCGTTTGCCGGTGAACATATCAGTTAGAATGGATGTAGCTTCTTGCTGAACCGACTTAGGATGTAGATCAAGTATTTGTATGGTGCGCAATTCATCGGAACTGTAACCCAATTTATCAGAGGTTACGGGATTAGAGTATATAATCTTTCCGTCGCAATTACCGATTACAACAATATCTGATGTTTTTTCAATGAAAGATCGAAAATTTTCTTCGTGTTGCTTGAGTGCGGCCGCCGCCGATCTCTGTTCCGTGATGATTATTGCACAACAAACGATGTATTGAACACTTCCGTTGTTGTCAAACTTGGGTGTCTTTGTAATTTCCAGTAGATGCCGTACTCCATTTGAATCTGTTAGCCATTCTTCGGAGACTACGGTGTTGCGTGTTTCAAGCACTTGGCGGTTCGATTGCTCGCACAGGGCAGCAACATCTGCCGGAAACAGATAACGTAGTGCTTTGAATTCTATAGCCTGCTTGCGCATTCCCATAAAATCTGCATGGCACTGATTCACGCGCCCATATGTGAAGATGTCTGTAAGAAACCACATTTGAATTGGCACTGAATCCATCATCAGAGACTGTTGCTTTACCAGTCCCTGAAGGTCTTGAAACCTTTCGTCATTCATAGTTCACCCATATTTCATTGCTGTACTAACGCTATGGCGTTCAGCAGCGGCACGCAAGCGCCGTCTGCTGCAACGCCTTGTTAGACGGTACCCTACAGGCGCATCGCCATTTTGCCCAACTCCACGATCAAGGTACCCAGCACATTTCCTCCTGCGCCTTCGAGGATCTTTTGAATCGACAGAACGGACTCTCTGATGATGCCGACCTTGGGTTTCGACGATCCAACCTGGGATTCGACTGTTGCGATGTCTGCAAACAGCCTGTCGGAATTGACGTTTTAGGAAAAATAGCAATGCTATCGTCCATAAACTGCAAGTCCCCTTATTTTTTGATTTTGGTCATTTATGACGATACTTTTTTCTGTTGAAGAGATAAAACAGGGGCAATCAGGCGCTTTTACCACAATATTCAAGCCGTTATCTGGCGTAACACATGCAATCGCTTCAGATTCCAGGCAATACTGACAAGCTCCCATTCACCTCTTACATTTTCTATGCCTCTGAGCAGAAACTGCCGGAAGCCCATCACTGCTCAGATAACACCGCTTCGTGGCATGGGTGTTAGGCTGCTTTGGGTTTAAACAGGGGCTTTCGCGGTGGCAGGGAAACCAGCCTCTTTTCCGTTTGACTCTGACGCTTAAGAATATCCTCAAAGATAGCGTCGGGATCATGGTTAAACTTCTCAGCATATTCTTCTCGAAGCTCACGCGTTTCTTTTACTATTGGGTCTTGCCACATAAAATCAGCCCTCCATCAGTTCTTGTGGTGTACAAATTATTGGCGGTTCATAGCCGAATTCTCTACACAGAGATTCGATTTTTGGCCGCACAACAGCATTAGCAATATGAGTACAATTCCAGGTAAGCAGATACACGATAATAGCAATAGAATATGCAGTAACAAACAAATGCTCTCCGATTTTGCTGCAAAATCAAGCTACATCTTTCGTCGGCAACTTGGGCAAGAGAAGGCTTAGCCAGTAAATCCAAAACAAAATGCTACTGGTTATGATGATGAGTATGACGAATGCAAAGCGGGCAACTCCATGATGGATACCGAAACGATGCGCTATCCCCGCACAAAATCCTGTCAGCATTTTCTGGTCGGAAGAGCGGTAGATACCGCTGTATTCCGGTGGACGGGGCGGAGCCTCACACTCCACAAGCGGAGACGGAACTATAGGCTTTGGAAACTCAACACCCTCAATATTGCCGAGCTTCGTCCAGCTTGAGCTTCCTTTTTGCAAGACATCATCCGAAGGCAGAAAATTGCCCGTCCGCGCTCCATCAATGATCTGTTCAAGAGTGAATTCCCCTTGAATTATGCCCTTTCTGGAGATTCTCAAGTCTGCCATTTTCTATCCTCCTTTTTATTGGTTTGCCGCAGTTATTAAGAACCCGTGAGTGCGGAATTCGCTTTCGCGGGCCTAATATTTAGGTGAGGGGCACGGAGCGATCAGCAGCGCTGATTGCGGAGCAACCCTCACGACCGCATTGTTAGGGGATGATTGATCCAACATCCAATAACACCGACGTGAAATGGTGACCATTGTCAGAGTGGAACAGAGTCCCATTCAACTTGACAGGCTTGCCTTTCAAACTCTTGAATTTAGCCATATCTGGTTTTTTTAATACCAAATGCAATAAAGTAACGCCTAACTCCGGTTGGCAATCGGTTTCCGTTGGTGCGCACAGCACCGATATAGATTTGTGCAGCCTAACAGCAGGGAACTGATGCGATTTCTCATCGTACGTAATTTCTGGATCGGCTATCGATGAAACCAGAACACCTTCGAGCGTCACAGGCACATCGTACCTGTAGCTTTGCGCAAAAACATCGGAACAAGCAAGACATAATGCGACTGACAAGAAAACATGCAATTTCAATTTCATAATTTAAACTCCTAACGGTTAGCGTTACCAGCGTGTGTGCGGGTGTGGATTCTGTTCGGAAGCACGAAAAACTCGAAACCAGAAAAATACTCGAAAATGCCACAGAATCCCACAAGTCATGTGCACGCTTTGTTAGCTGCTTTTATTGTCCTGTTGTCAAACTGATTTTGTACTGTTGCCCGTTGAGTACAAAATCAATAAAATTGCTATCGTGTGATTTTATTATTCTATCGCCTAAGTCAAATTCTTTGTGGTGGTTGGGGCAAAGTAAAATTATATTATCTATAGTCTCTCTGCCTTTTTGATGCTTCGCTTTGATGTGCGCCGCTTCGATATATTTACTGCGATCCTTTTTTGTAATTGTTACTCCGCAAATTTGGCATTTGAAGTCCCGAAGAATTTTTATTTGAGCAATTGTCTTATTGTCTCGTTTATATGTTTTTTTGTTCACAATAATTTCTTCACTATCCGACGGTTGTAGATTATTTAGCTCATCAAGAATTTCTTCTTTTATCTTTGCTTGTTTATAGAATTGGGCAAGTTCTTCCTGCTCTTTTTCGTCTTGCGAGCAATACGGAAGTTCGAATTTTTCTTCGACATAGTATTCGTAAATATCAGAGAGCTTTTTGTAATCGGATTGCAAAATACCTGTGTTAGATAATTCTACAAGTTCATCATAGAGAATTTTTTTCGCAAATATGTTGTCTTTATAAGTGAATCCAACTTGTGGAACCATTCTGTCACTTGATTTGGCTTTGTAATTGTCTGCAGAAAGGGGAACAGGGAATAAAATCGAAAACCGCTTTTCGGCTCTGATGTTAATGCTATATTGGTTGTTTTGAAAACCTTTAACAACAAAGTGCTGTTGCGGATCAATAATTTCGGATTTGCCGTAGACTCCCACAACTTGTCCTTTTTTATAGTCAATATTTTTTGTGTAAAAAATAATTAATCCTCCGTTCTGAAACTTTTTTGGGGGATTTGTCCATTGAACGAAACCGTGTATAAATTTTTCTGTATCAATATCTCGTTTATCAAATTTGAAGTTGAGTGATTCGTGTCCAGCATTTTGTCTGGCGTATTCATGCCCTGCTCGTGGATTAATATATCTGTTTGTCCAGTTTTTCGGGTTCCATGTAATATTTACAAGCAGAACATCATTCATTTCTGTTTCCTTAATTTGTACAGTAGCGCCTAACGGTTTGCGTTACTGGCGCTGGGGCGGGCGCGGACTCTGCTTGGGAGCAGAAAAAACTCGAAGCCAGAAAAATGCTTAAAAAGCCGCACCGTACCCCAGCGTCCAGTGCACGCTTTGTTAGCCCGCTTTTTGCTTGGGGAGGACTTTATCTATTTGTTCATTTGTTCGCTAACCTTACCTAATAATTCATTTCCCTTACGTAGATTATGACCTTGATTTTTCTGAGACGAAATGTTGTTTTTTGCAAAATCTACATCAAATGGATATTGTCTACTACTTATTACCCTGTTTGGTCTGGCTCTCGCTCATTATTAATGATGAATCAAGTTGCTTCAGGGTTTCTTTTACACTCCGACGTAACCCATCTGTTAATAATATTGCATTATGAAAAGCTTCAGTCGCTTTCCATGCACCCTCGAGTGATCCTTGATGACCATTTTCTTTGGACATAATTAGCTGATTTAGGGAATCCAAAACATCTTGAACGGTTTTGAATCTTATAAACTGTAAGGGAGTCACAAGGAAGTCATTCTCTCTATAAAAGCTATCATAATCGCTCTCATTAAAAAACCGTTTGGAATTTTCGGCAATAGTTTTTGCGACACTACTGTAACGTTCTGCGATTTCCATTACTTGCTGATGAGCACTCCACGAGTGATTTTCAGCTTTTTTAATCAATACACGGAGAACCGTCCAAATATTGCGACTGCCCCCACCACCCCCATGTTCAATCCAGTGATGCTCTCCCAAGCTAATCTTGTATTCTGGATTTTGTACAGCAATCTCCGCAACATCTATAAATTCAGGCCAACTATAAACGTAATTGCTTATAGTAGAAAAAACACCTATTATGATATTAAGGTTGTCGTACAGCTCCCATAAAAGATTCTTGGCATATTCCAGATCTGATCTTGAGCGAAACACTATGACAGATTGAGAAGAGACATTTAATAACTGTTCAAAGCCTTCCCAGAATATTGAGGATGAGAGACGATCAGTGACCTGCTTGAAAAAACTCTGTGTATATGTTAGATCAGGAAAGAAAGATTTATGGATTTCATAATTAGCATCAATCATTGACTCGAGCTTTGTGTAGTCCCATATTTCTGCATGTACTAATGAGTATTTTGTTATCTCCTTGCTAAACCAATCATGTGTGCCAACGGTTACAACGCCAGAAAAAGGAACATTCGTTATCATTATGTAAATATCGGGTTGTTTCTTTTTCGGCTCGAACAAATGTCTAAGTTCAGAAGATATCTCTTGGCGAATAACATTTCGAGCTTCTTTCACGCCTAATCGTGATACATCGTGATGTTTATATTGGAAAATCCAATATCCTTCTAATTCCGAATAATCACCATTTCCTTTACCATCATAATCGCTGTCACGTCCAGCGTCAGACCCTACTGTGTCAAATGGTCTTATTTTTTCCGAGACCGTTCGGATTAATAAGGCATTACACAACTTAGCGAATAACTCAGGGGAAAGACTATTTAGATCATATCGGAACATATTATTCTCTCAGAAATGTATAAAATGTGCCTGCTTTTTGTGCGGGCTAACGTGAAATTAACCGGCTACGCGCTTTTTGCGTAGTCCGGGTTGAATGTAGGGTTAGGTTTCATTTTGGTGAACGATGAATCGTGCTCGTTCGTAAAGTTCGTCGAACGTAACTATTTCCGGGCTGTTTGTATTGCGCCTGAACAGTTCGAACGAACGATACCGCTCCTGATTTACGCCGTGGTCACCGACGAACTCGTGAAGGCTGCCAACAACAAGAAAAGATTTGGGCATGTAGTTGAAAGCCTCTTCGCCAGTTGGATTTCCAACATCATCCGTGAGAGCGAGTTTGGATTTTATCGTTTCAGTGGCGAGTACAACGGTGCCTTGAACCTGCGCGATAGCGCCCGAAAGCTCATCTGATGGTGACCAACAACCAACCCGATAGGGCCGGGATTTGAGTAACTCTGTCTTGTGTGTCTTTATCTCGACGAAGCAGAGGCTTGAGATAACCCCGCGAGTTTTAAGCAGCGCGTCCACTCTCTTTCCGTGCTCTGATACTGTGTGACCGTGAACCACTTGCTCAAGTTTCCTGTCATCAAGGGTGGATAATTGGATGTAGCTTAATCCGTAGCCAAAAATCCACGGATTTTTCTCAAAGAATTTTTGCCACACTGCTTCGCTGTTACATTGCTTCTGCGTCTTGACCGTTTTGAAGTATTCGTCATTTTCAAGAAGTTGCTGGAAAACCTGCAATTGACGCTTGCGATACCCGACAGCTACAACATCCTCCTTTGTTACGGCTGAACGAATGACTTCAGCGAATAGCTCTTGATTATCTTGGAAAAGAGCTTGAGCTTGGACGTTGGAAAGTACGACTCGGCGCAGTTCCTCGTCAGAAATTTTCATTGAGCCACTGCCTTCGAGTGGCAGGTACAAAGATTCCGCGATCATCTTCGAAAAACTTGGCAGTAATACAGGTCTTAGCATCTTCCTTATGTCTTAGCACGACTTCGTTTTTGATCTGAGCAAAAGCGTAGCTCTCTGGATGCTCAATGAGCTTTGTGGCAATGCGCACCTTCCGCTTTGGCTCACCAAATGAGTCAAGACTCGGACTAATATAAGTCTTACCGTGCTGAGGGTCTTGGTAGCTATCCATTTTGCGAAGCGTGCGTGTTGTGTATGAAACCTAACGAAAAGGTCACCTGCTGGCGGCGAAGCCGACAGACAGGTGAAGTGATTTTGTTAGATGCAGTCTATTCTGTTTTTTAATAAGGCTGTACTTCTTTTGCCATGAAGCACTGCCAGAACAAAAATTGCATCATTTTTGAATAGATAGATTCACTGGTGTCCGGTTGTTGAAAAAATTAACACTGTTTATCGCCCAATAATAAAACAAGTTACGATACGTTTTTGATCGTCACCGACTTGAAAAAAACTTGTTATTTTTATCATTCCATAATTTTTAGAAAAGGGATGATAAATGTATACAGGAAAAACCATTTTTGCTCAACTCCAGGAACATTTGCCTATTCATCAATTTAGAGTTTGTGTCAAACGTTACGGAGGTAATCATAAGGTACAATCGTTTACCTGCCTGGATCAATATCTCTGTTTATTTTTTGCTCAATTAACCTATCGAGAAAGTCTTCGAGATATTACAACCTGTTTACTTGGTATGCAAAATAAACTCTATCACATGGGCATACGAGGTACAATAGCACGAAGTACATTAGCCGATGCAAATGAAAAAAGAGATTGGAGGATTTACCAGGATTTTGCGCAAATCCTGATACATAAAGCACGAGAACTATATTGTAAAGATTCATTTGGCGTGACACTTGATGAAACTGTTTATGCTTTAGATTCGACAACGATTGATTTGTGTCTTTCCTTGTTTCCTTGGGCAAAGTTTCGGACACACAAAGGGGCTGTTAAAATACACACATTATTAGACTTACGGGGCAGTATTCCTTCTTTTATAGCCATTACTGATGGCAAGGTTCACGATGTAAATATCCTCGATATGCTAATTATTGAGCCGGGTTCTTTCTACATTATGGATCGTGGTTATATTGACTTTGAGCGATTGTTTCATATTAATGAATCTCAAGCATTCTTTGTCACAAGAGGTAAATCAAATTTAAGTTTTAGACGACAATACTCTCATTCAGTCAATGAATCTACCAATGTTCGATGTGACCAAACTATAATGCTTACAAGTGTTAAATCAGCAAAAGAATATCCGGATAAGATGAGAAGAATCAAGTATGCTGATCCTGAAACTGGTAAACTTTATGTGTTTTTAACAAATAATTTTATTCTTCCTGCTCAGGTCATTGCACAACTTTATAAAAGCAGGTGGAAGATTGAGCTTTTCTTTAAATGGATTAAACAACATTTGCGAATTAAGGCGTTTTATGGTACTTCAGAAAACGCTGTTAAAACACAAATTTGGACAGCAATCTCAGTATATGTGCTTATTGCATTAATAAAAAAACGCATGAATTTAGATATATCTCTCTACACTTTTCTACAAATCCTGAGTGTCAGTGTTTTTGAGAAAGTCGATATAAATCAATTAGTTACGAATTCTGCTGGCACAATTGAGAACACCTATGCCTCTAACTAGTTAGATTTATTCAACTTATAGCCGGACAGTAGTGAGATAGATTATTTTATAAGGGAATTTTTTAATGATGTGCTTCCTTGCTTCTTTATATTCTACTGTGGTTAACTCAGGGTTCCTTTGGATAAATTTAAGACCAGCCTCAATCTGAAGCAAGAAGTCATGTCCCAACCCCAGCCTTTTTTCTTCATACCAAAGGAATGATTCTCTTAAATCATTTTCAGCCTCAGGTCTGATTATGATTTGATGTTTCATTGCTTAGATACTATTCTCTTATAAACATCTTTCCACGGAGCACCTAATGTGGGGTTTCTGTGATATGCTTCCAAACGTTCATCAATTATTTTTTTTTCTTCGTGCGATAACTTGACAGCTTCAGGTTCGTTAGATATCGTATCCCATATGTCTTCTACCAGTTGAATTCTCTCCGGGACTGATAACTCAAGGGTGTCCGTAGCGGTTATATGTTTCATAGCAATTACTTCTTTTTAATATGGATAAAAAACGTAATCAATAAAGGATTTAAATAAATTCTTTTAATATTATTTTTTGAAATGAAAATCAACAAATAATCAGGGAGTATTTTTATCTAACAATGTTTAGACTGATCTGCCTAATTCTGGAAAAGTAGAAAGCTGCTTTCTGTATAAGACAACTTCCGAATTATTCAGATATAGCACTTAACTTATTTTCTATAAATGATATGGAGAAACAAAACTAATTTATCCTGCCGGTTTATACAGATCAGTCTAAACCAGCGATAAACATATCAACAGGACTTTTTACACCATGACCACCTTTGTTTAAAACATGCGTATAAATCATCGTGGTGCTTACATCTTTATGCCCCATTAATCCAGAATGGTTCGAACATCATACCCACCCTCCAGCAAGTGAGTCGCAAAAGAGCGCTTGCCTTGCCAAACGGATAACCTCATAAAGTATAGCAAAATAATCTTACGCCGTCAAATATTACAGCAAGAAATATCAAAAAGCTGCGTCATAAAGCACTCCGTTGCACTGCCTTCCTCTGTTCACAACCCAAATACAAATATTGAGAAGAAGGGCGCCAAATTCCCGTTAAAAATGAAAAGCCGAAGCGCTCACTATCGCCCGTAAGTCAACCTTGGCTATAAGACACCCCTATATTGTAGCAAGTCCTGACCTGATTGGAAAAATGTACTCATCATCTTTCACCTCAGTGACGATACCCCGATCTGTACTGCCCAATTGTGGGATTACCGGAACAATGTTCTGGAGTTTATCCAGCGCGGCATTGTGGTATTCGGCATCAGCCCCGACAGTCAGGCATCCCACAAAAGTTTTACCGAGCGCAACCAGCTCCCCTTCACCCTCCTGAGCGAAACCGAAAAAAAAGTGGCAAAAGCCTGAGACGCCCTCGTTTTCCCCGGCATGTCGCAACGCCTATGTACGAGTCAATGAAAATGGTATCGTCTTGCTTAACTGATTGCGTTACTGACAGGTGGGTAGGCGTGAACAATCACCCAATTCCCAAGCTTGTGAGTATTGCACGTTCACGATTTCAGGAACCTCCCACCTGGTTTGGATTTCCTGATAGCTGGAAATAAAAAAGGAACCTCTTTTTTATAGGCAAGGTAATCCTGACCGAAACGTAACGCCAGCTCCTTCTCTTCAATAAGTTTGTGATAGAGAGTTCCGAAAACAAACCCAAGCGTACCGCAAATGAAACCAACAGTGAGAGTGCCAAATAGAGTCCCGATCCCCGTATAGTAAAATATTGCCCCGAGTTCAATTGGATTTCTGCACAGTTTATACGGACCAACTACCACCAGCGTTTGAGTCGGTGCGTTAGGAGCAGGGGTACCTTTACCAATGAACCACTGGGTATAGGTCGCCCATAGCAGGAAGAATAATCCGAAAAAGATGGCGACCACAAGAAATTGAAATTTCCAATAACCTGGGGTATCTCAAGTGTATCTGCTGGTCGATGTTGTCGCCAACCAGAAAAAAACAAAATGGCAGAAGGAGAAGAAAGCAGATTGCACCTGCCAACAGTGAGATGACCCTGTATGAGGTGGACGTGTTCCTCCTCATGAAACTCAACAGCTTGTTGTAATATCCCTCAAGCATATCGAAGCCTCTGTTGAGATGTTTACGAGGTTTTTTTGAAAGCACTCATCGAATCGGTCTCAGACGCATATCTGTGCTGATGATGCCAACATTGAAATGAAATACTTCTCTTTTCACTTTACATCGTTATAGGCGTTCCCACTCACACCCAACCCGGCTAGTGTCAAGTCAAGCGTATAAGGTTGCACATGCTTGCGCCAAATATTCCTCTATAACTTATTTTATAAATTAGAGATAAATGATTTTTGCAAATCCTAATAATCATTATTTAATGGTCTTTTAAAGCGTGACATGACACTAGGCATCATCCGCTCTTTTAACTTAAAACTGCTCGTTATCAATGTCGTTCCTTAATTCATCAATTTATTTACGAATAAGTCCTTAGTCTCTGAACAACAACAACCCCTTCAAGGTCATGTTCACAGCAATCGCATCATGCGGGATAAGGAGATAAATCCAAGACTTGCCACCATGTGTTTTGGCAAAATCAGACGCATTCTTGCACCATTGTACCGCCGCCGCTTTTTTGGCAAGCACATCAGACGCCTCCATCTCCTTTCGTGCCTTTGGCTCCAACATGTAGATAGCATCCTCCGTTTCAGCCACAAAATCAGGCTGATACTCCTGCTCCCCTGTAGAAGAACGATAATAAATTTCGAACTGCCCTCGTGCTGGCCGGAACCACTTTGCCGCTTCACGTTCCAGAATGACGGAAACTTGCCGTTCAGTATCAGAATCAAACTTCTGTACCGGATAAAGGCATTTTGAAAATCCACCAAACAGATACTTTGCCATGTTGCTTTTATCCTCAGGAGCCTGTCGATAATCCAAGGCTGAATCTTTTCCGTTAACGCTATAGGCACTCTCTTTCAGTGGCACAAACCCGCATTTTACCTCAATGTCATAGTCCGTATCACCTTCCCAGTAATGCTCTTGCATTTGAGCATGAACAAAGTGGGCAACATCCTTCTGGTGATATCTCAGAATTTTCTCGACCTTGGCCTCTTCGAGATAACTCTTGAAATAAGCAACAACCTGTTGCGCCAAGCCGTAAAGAAGGTCTGCATGATCATCATAAGAAACGTCATCAAAATCAATCAACCCATTAACGATGTAATCCTCAAGCCGAACCTCATCACTCTCTTCGTCACCAAACCCGACAACCTGATGCTCACCCGTGCGGAGATATTGAATCCACAACTCATCTTCAGGCGGTTGATACTTGAGGCTTTCCAGTTGAAGTTTGAAAGAGTTGAAACCAGAACAAACCTCACCCTTCGGCGCAACCAAAATACGGGGAATATCTATGGACTGTTCCTGCACCAAAATGGCCGTCTTTTTAACAATAGCAGCGATATCAAGTTTCTCCGCAACAACGCCCAGCTCATACTGTGCAGGTTGATAAGCCGCATCAACTTGGCTCGAAACCACGTCCAATACCTTCTGATCCTGAAGGTGGCTGATACTTGGAAGAACCCGAACATCACTGCCAACCTTCCTGATTGCTTCATAGGCAAGTTGCGCAACCTTTTGTTCTTCCGGAGTACTGAAAACTGATACTTTGCTCGTTGGGGCCACTTGTGTACTACTCGATACCTGTTGCGGCTTAATCCCCAGTTGCGATGAAAGGTTTGATTGAGAAACTACCGTCACAGCACCCCGCCGAAGCTCATCAGGGTCAAGAATGATCTGCTGCAAACGAATCACAGAATCAGGCCGTTGAGCCTCATCAACAATCTCCTGAAACCGGTCATGAGCAACAATACTCAATCGGTCAACAGCGGGAACACCTGTCCGCCGACCATAGGGCAAGCGCAAGCCGCGCCCGATTGACTGCTCAATCAATATCCGCGCATTAGCAGCACGTAAAGGCACAATGGTATACAGATTGGTAACATCCCAACCCTCCTTCAGCATATTAACGTGAATAACAATTTCCGTTGGCTCATCAGTGCTTTCCACGGCAAGCAGGCGCTGAACCATCACATCCTCCTTCTCGCCGGTCATACTCGAATCAACCTGAATAACATGCTCTTTATACCGCCCTTCAAAAAAATCGGCTGACTGAATAAGCGCCAGCAACTGCCCTGCATGAGTCGTATCTCTTGCAATCACAAGAACGAAAGGCTTCACAATACGGTTGCCAGATTCACGGGCATAGGTTTCCAGTTCAACCTTTGTGCCCTCATGCAGTCGGATACCATCTTCAAGCTTCAGCTTCTCCAAAGCCTCCAGCGGCATTCCCGCTGAATTGAAATCCTTGCGTGTCACAACGGCAGGCTCTTTCACAAAACCATCTTCCATCGCCTTTGCCAACGGATAGCTCAGCACAACATTCTTGAAGGGTATCGGCCCCTTGGTTGTTTCCATAAATGGGGTAGCGGTAAGTTCCAGACCAAGAACAGGTTTCAGTTCATTAATGGCGCGAACACCCGCTGAAGCACGGTAACGGTGCGACTCATCCATCAACAAAACAAGGTCAGGCAACGCAGCCAGGTAATCGAAATAGCTTTGTCCGATATATTCAGCCAACCGCTTTATACGAGGCAGGCTACCTCCCCTCACTTCGGAATTGATTTTCGAGATGTTGAAAATATTGATCTTGCAGCGCAACGTCTGATCGAACAGGTTCCCCGCCAACTGCTGATAATCGTCACCGGTAATAATTGCAGGGGGAGCGATAGAGAACTCAGCAATACCCTTGAACACATATTTTGACGTGTTGGGCGTAAAGTCGGCAATGAGCTTGTTGTAGATGGTCAGGTTTGGAGCCAGCACAAAGAAATTATTGAGCCCATGCGCCAGATGAAGGTAAGAGATGAAGGCTCCCATCAGCCTTGTTTTACCAACTCCTGTAGCAAGCGCAAAACAGAGAGAAGGGAACTCACGCTCAAAGTCTGTAACGGCTGGAAATTCTGATTTGATGATCATCAAGGCCGCCACGAGGTCACTGCTCTTGTGCGGTGGCACAATCTCCGTCACCCGGTCAAGAATTTCCAGTGAACGCCGTTGCGGTTCACGAAGTGACAATCGCCCAGAGATGGAGTTAACGTGACGGTTCATGGATTAACTGATCTCAAGATAAGAAGGTTTACAGATATCAATCTGATTTTTTATCGCAACTATTTTATTGTGAAGGCTTTCGAAAGTTTCAGTGTTAGCTATCACCGCGCTTTCTGTAGGTAACGAACGAGCCTCAGTTACTTTGTCATGGAATTTGCCATGCAAGTCCACTAACTCTTCAAGATGATTCTTTAATATTTGGTCACCAATTAGCGAAATAATTATTTTAGCTGATTTTATACCTAAATCAATATTATTGAAATTATCAGGTCGTGGGTAAGAGGATAGAGTGGCGTCAGGAATCAAATAGTTAATGTTATGGAAATGCTCTGCCAACAAATCTGCTTGAGAAACTTTTCTTGCTTTTTCTACTTCTCTGGCAGATTTTTTTGAATCCTGACGTGCCATAGCGGCTATTACGGCTGAAATCAGGGAAATCACAACTGCAAAAAGCGTCCCGGTCACCGTCCAATCAATTTCGGAACTATTAAATGTTAGGGTGTTCATGATTTAAGCATCCTGATTATCAAACAAACTTGGGTGTGCGGATTTTTTCTTTTTCAGGGTCTCTTCTTCCCGTTGCGCCATCGGCAAGTTCTGGAGAATCAACGAATAATCATCATGCCTCCATTCGCATTTGGAAAGAACGGTACTGGGAATTCTTTTGACGGTAAGGTTGGTGAACCGCTCAGGATTCCCACGAAAGGCACTACATAGAACAAGCAAAGATCGTTCAGTGCCAACATCTTCACTCAAAGCATGAAGCTGATCGGCTCCAAGTGTCTGCGTCGTGATATAGATAAAGTCACGTTCAGTTGAATGGCCTTGCTGCCAGTACAGCGTATCACTTGGCGCATAGGTGAACCCCTCCAACTTGCAAAGAGCTTCCGTCAACTGCGCTGCGTTATACTCCTTGCTGATAACCCAATTGCCCCATTTATCTTTGTCAAGCAGAGAAGGCGCAATTCGGTAATAACGAAACCCCCCGCCACCCTTCCAGCCTGTAGCTTCCGTTACACCGCCTTTATCCTCCCCATCAATAACTTTTTGCAGGCGTGGAATGATGTGAGTGTGACAATGCTCTCCCAACTCCACCATAATCCATCGTCGCCCCATTTTGTGGGCAACTGCGCCAGTCGTACCGGAACCAGCAAAAGAATCAAGAACCAAATCGCCATCAATGGTTGCTAACTCAAAACAACGCTTAATCAACGCTTCGGGCTTTTTTCCTTTAGGGAACTCAATACCTCCTTCATTATGAATATTGTTCGACAATAGATCATCCCAAATGGTTGTGAGGGGTTCTCCCGCGACATACTTGCCATCTATCAATTTCAACTTATCCGAGTAAAAAAGAATGCGCTCTCCTGCAACAAAAAACATGTCAGAGAATTCCTCTCGCTCAAGACGCAAAATTTCACTCGTTTTATGTGAGGCATCAATCATAGACCTTGCATCACCACTCACAGCGTCATAATCTGGTCTTGCAAGACGAACTACTCGTGGAGCATTTGCTACAACAAAATCAGAGAGCAGCGCTTCATAGCTATCGCCGACCGCCTTTTTCAGCCCTCGGATAGGAAGATTTAGACTTCTTGCAAAAGCCTGAGTTAAAGTAATAAAACGCCATTGAGCATAGGGCGCATCAAAATTATCAATAAACTGCCCATACCGTGTATCACGCTTATTTCTTGCGGTAAAAACACGATTAGGTTTCCATAAGGTCTTGTTCTTTGCGTACAGAACAATGAAGTTCGAGGTACTTACAACGCCAGGATTTATGGCTTTATGTCCTGTCGCCGCTCCTTGTTTAAAGGAAACAACCGTAATCCGATTTTGTCTACCAAATATCTCGTCAAGCAAAACAATCAGATATCCAAGCTCATTGTCATCAATATGGACAAACAATGTACCGTCTTCAGAGATGAGGTTCCTAATAATGTCAATTCTGTCACGGATCAATCCAAGCCAGATGGAATGTTCAAGACCATCATCATAATGCTCGAATGCTTGTTGGGTATTAAACGGCGGATCGATATAGACACACTTCACCTTGCCCGAAAACTCCTGCTCCAACGCTTTCAGGGCAAGCAGATTATCACCAAAAATCAGCCGGTTATCAAAAATATCATTATCCGTCACAAGATGCTTGGCATGATACGACCTCGCCACATCCTCAAGCAAAATCCTCGGTTCCAGCTTTGGCCGTTTATCCTTTCCAATCCACGTTAATTCAAGTCGTTTCTTATTTGTCATTGATCAAACCTGATTTGTGGAGCTTTTGCTGATAGATAATTAAATAATTCGATTGGGTAAGGTTGATTTTCCGTCTGCCGTCTCTCTTTAATTGCAATAACCGGATCATTTAGAAGGCCAAAATTATCAATCATTGTTGACTTCATCACACTAATTGTATGAGCTTGGTTTTTAAAAAGAGCAAGCGGGCCAGGGCCAGCTTCATTGGATGGTGGAACTACGGGTGTCACATACGCCCAAAGCGAGTTGCGTGCTTGATCAAAGGGATAGCTCAGCTTCTCCTCAAGAACTTCCATCCTAATTACACTTGGCATATCAATTTCTTTTAACAATCGCTTAATAAGCACAGATGCAAGTACTAAATTCCCATGTTTGTAACATAATCTCTCAGTACCATTAGTGCTTAGGATATTTTGCTTTAAATTTTTCTGAATTGTTCGGTATACAATAACAGCGTTTATGAGACGAAAGGCCGTCAATGTTTCCGGAAATATTAAACGGTAGTTTTCGGTTTCAGGATCGAGGATATTCCCTGGCTCCTTTTTTAACCATACAAGAAAGCGAGGATCCTGTTGCAGACAGGATAAGGCGTATACCGCTTCGTTGATACTTATTGAATTGCCACTTTGATCAGACACCCCATCTTTGTAAAGGTATTCAATATTAAGATTTGCAATATCACGACGTAAACGTTCCTGTTCTTCATCCAATGCAGAAAAATTAAAAAGCGAAACTGGATTTTGATGATTTCTTGCCTTTGTGACGCTCTTTCCAAATGCACTTTCTGGTGGAGATTTAATTAACGTAAGAAGAACCTTTGCGCTACTGATATCCACATTTTCATTTGCAACAGTCGCTGAAGATGCAATGGTCTGTGCTCCATTAATGATGGATATACCTTGAATTTGAATCTTTTTCTTTCCATCTTTCATATTTTTAGGCTCTATGTTTGCACAAAGAGCCGTCACCCCATTGTTTAAATACCAGAAATCACTGGGTTGCTCCCTAAGGGTTTTTTGTATTGCTGAATTAACATCAGTTGTTCGACCTAAAAAAGTACGTATATTTTTAACATAAAGAGCTTTATCGTGTTGTTTATGCAGATCTACTAAGCTTTTTAATGCAACAAGGCCGAAATAGGAAGTATGCCCATCGTCCACCGCCCTTTGACACTCAAGCCAAAGAGTTGCATCAACACGTGGATAGGCATTTGACTCACTAAGCTTAGATTTAATTATTTCAGCATCATACTCCATAATAGTGTCAACGAAGCGCTCTTCTCCTTGGCTTATATCTGTAAGCATTTCACGTATCGCTTGTTTTGCATTTGCACTAATTCTCGGTCCAGTATATGCGATAACCAGTTGTATATTAGAGCAATCTTCTACATCTCGTTCAATCTCTGCTTTGCGATTCTGGATATGAGAATTAAAATCATCAAAATTTTGTCTTATAATTTTTCGTACACCTTGACAAAACGCGTTAGCTTCATCAAGTGAAAATTCTTCATTTAATTTCAGCTTTGATTGAATCAAATAAAGAGTCTGAGAAGAAGCCTGATAATATATTGCATCAACTCCTTTATCGTCAAAATCATCAGTTACATATTGACAAGCGTCTGTTTCGGAGAGGTCAGCAATATGTTTTATCACAAAGGCACTTAACGCTCTTGAGCAATTTTTGGTTACTCGTTCAGAAACCGATTTTTTTTGATCTATAAGTGCAGGAAGGTGTGGGACGAATCGGCTATCAAGTGCAGTTTTCAGGAGTGTTAGTTCTTGATCTGTAAGAGCCATAAAATTCCTTTGAATTTAGCATTTACTATAAAAAACCCTCCCTGAGTTCATTATAATAAGGTTTTCCAGCAAAATTATATCAAAAATCAACAATTTTTGTTCTTCGCTCATCTTTCAGTCTTCAAGGTTTGACCTTGGATATTGAAATCGTGGTTTATTGTACCCTTCCCAAAAAAAATTAAGACCACCACGCTTGATATTTTGTGACTATGAGGTGCTCACCCCTCCGGCACATAGCATAAAAAAGCACCGCTGAAACACCTTTTCGTCTTCATTTCTGTTTTCAGAAAGCAACTCCGGCGCACATGACACGGCTCTCGATAACGGTTCATCACAACAAGGCAACAATTGATTATCCAGGTACACCCACTCCTGAAACATGCAATTAAACCGAATTAATAATGTATACACGTAACAGCGCGTTGCTGCGCCACCATCGGCACAAGTCTCAAACCGATGTGCCAGATCATCATGTGTGATGCATGTCCTTTTCGGGCATTATTTCCAGAATTTTTTCTTTGATAGCTTGTCCGGTTCCAGATAACTATAGAAAACTCACCTTGTGCCTCATTTGGATATATAATAAAATATGCTAAAGAGCGACAACCAGCCACTCTTGTGTCTGCTCGGCGAGATCCGAACTCCCCCTATGTCCCGGCGTGCGAAGGTGGTGATAGGTAAATCAATGGCTAGCAGCCTGTCGGATTACCCAGCAACACGAAATCGTAAAAATAGCCGCATAACCATTTTATAATAAACAAGATAAGTCATATATTGCATGCATCATAATCGCTTAACTATCCACTGAAAAGCAATGCATTCCGACTTTCTTTCAGCCGATCGAGATACACTCTACCTTTTGCCGCCATCTGTTCAGGATTGGCTGCCGGTCAATCATCTCGCACGCTTTGTTGTTGATATTGTTGCACAACTTGATCTTACTCCATTAAGAGACGCCTATGCAGGCAGAGGCTGCAAAGCCTATGATCCGGAAATGTTGTTAAGCCTCCTGTTTTACGGCTATGCCACCGGAACCTTTTCAAGCAGGAAACTGGAACTTGCCTCTTATGAATCCATAGCGGTTCGCTATATCACCGGAAACAGTCATCCGGATCATGACACCATCGCAAATTTCAGGAAACGCTTTCTCGCTGAACTGAAACCATTTTTTATCCAGATTTTGACTCTTGCCCATGAAATGAACATCCTCAAGATCGGCAAGATCAGTCTTGATGGTACCAAAATCAAGGCCAATGCTTCCAAGCATCAGGCACTGAGTTGGGGTCATGCCTGCAAACTTGAAAAGCAGTTGAAGGCGGAAGTTGACTCCCTGCTTCGTCAGGCTGAACAGGCCGATCAGTCAGCAATCCCGGACGGGATGAGTATTCCTGAAGAGCTTGAACGCCGTGAAAAACGGCTTGAAGCTATTGCCAAGGCAAAGCTTGAAATTGAACGTCGGGCTGAGGAGCGATATGCAAAAGAACAAGCCGAACATGAGGAGAAACTGGCAGAACGTGAACGGAAAGCGCAAGAAAGTGGTAAAAAAAGCAGAGGCAAAACACCGAAAGCACCAGAGCCGGGAGTGAGGGATCGTGACCAGGTTAATTTGACGGATGAGGAGTCACGGATCATGCCGGTATCGGGAGGCGAATTCATGCAGGCCTATAACGCTCAGGCGAGTGTTGATCTCGATACCATGCTGATAGTTGGAGTTCATGTTACCCAACATACAAATGATAAACTTGAGCTTCGGCCCGCTCTTGAAGAGCTGAACAACTTGCCTGCAAAGCTGGGAACGTTAACCGAGGTGATTGCTGACGCCGGATATTTCAGTGAAAAGAATGTTGAGCTTTGTGAAAAAGAAACGATAACCCCTTACATCGCAGCAAGCAGAGAATCTCATAACCAGTCGCCTGCTAACCGCTTCAGTGAACCCGAACCCATAGCCAAAGATGCTGACGCAGTAACAAAAATGAAACATCGATTGAAAACAAAGGACGGCAAGGCCGTCTATGCAAAAAGCAAATGTACGGTTGAGCCGGTGTTTGGAGTCATCAAATCAGTGATGGGCTTCCGGCAGTTTCTGCTCAGAGGTATAGAAAATGTAAGAGGTGAATGGGATCTTGTCAGCATTGCCTGGAATCTGAAGCGATTGAATGTATTACGTCAGATAATGGCATGAATATGGTGGTAAAAGCGTCTGATTGGCCCTATTTTGGTCTCTTCAGGAGCAAAATAGTGGCGCCATAGATTGACAATACGAAAAATAAGATGACTTGTGGCTTATGGGAGACATCATTGCTATTTTGGCTAAAACGTCAATTCCGACAGGCTGCATAGACAGAATTTTTTCTTGGATAGCTTGCAGTGTTATCGGATAATGAGTGAAATATTAACGTACATATCCGACAAAATCATACTCAGTGGCTCAATATTTCCATCCACTTGCAGTTGATACAAGCTAAGCCACCCGTGCGCCCAACCAGCACGAATAGGTGCCCTCACGTTTCAATATTCCGGCACATTTCTGTATCTTCGCTCGACCTTGTTTCTTCAGCAACTAATGCATACAAAAAAATGGAAAGAACGCTTACCATACTGAAACCCGATTGCGTGCGCAAGCAGCTTATCGGTGCAGTTATCGACCAAATTGAACGCGCTGGCTTCCGTGTTGTGGCCATGAAAAAAATCAGGCTGACGCAGGAAACTGCCGGGGAGTTTTATGCCGTGCACCGTGAGCGCCCTTTTTATGGTGAACTGGTTGAGTTCATGTCTTCGGGCCCTTGTGTACCGATCATTCTTGAAAAAGAGAATGCTGTTGCCGATTTCCGCACTCTTATTGGCGCTACCGATCCGGCTCAGGCTGATGCTGGCACCGTGCGCAAGCTCTATGCTGACAGCAAGGGCGAGAACATCGTTCACGGCTCCGATTCTGAAGAGAACGCCGCCATCGAGGCTGGATTTTTCTTTTCGGCTGAAGAGGTTGTCAGAAGCAACTGACCGGTTTGTATCCTGATAGCAAAAAAGCGACCCCGCAAGGTCGCTTTTTTTGTTGCATCACTCCACTCTGCCTGGTGGATGTTATGATACATCCTCCTTTCCTGAGGGTTTATCGCTTTTAATTTCGGAAAGATACTCTTTGAAGGTCTCTCCGTACATCTCCCATATGGTCATAAAAAGAGCGGCGACAATGGGGCCGAGAATGAAGCCGAAGACTCCGAAGAGGCTGATACCGCCAAGTGTTCCAAAAAATATAAGCAGTTCGGGCATTTGCGTGTCGCGCCCGATCAGCATGGGGCGTAGAATATTGTCGATCTGACCGACTACAATGCTGCAGAAAAGGAGAACCCCTATGGCCTGTGGATACTGCCCTGTGGCTGCCAGATAGATAACTGCCGGAACCCAGACAAGCGCTGAGCCAAGAACAGGCAGTATCGAAAAGAGCGACATGATGGTACCCCAGAAGAGGGCGCTGTCGATACCGGCGAAGTGCAGAGCAAGGCCTGCAAGGGAACCCTGCACTGCACCGACTACCATGGTTCCCTTTATGGTCGCTCTGGTCACTGATATGAACTTGTCGAGCAGTCGATTCTGATCAGTTTGTCGCAGGGGAAGGTAGGAGAGAAAGTGTGCCAGAAGCTGTTTCCCATCCCGTATAAAAAAGAACATGGTGTAGAGAAAGAGAAAGAAGAGAAAGAGGTCGCTGACGGCTGAGTAGGTAAACGTGGAGATGGTGTTGAACAGCATCGTACCTGTGCTACTGGCAAACTCTCCGACTTTCTGAAAAATCTCGGTACGGTAAAGCAGGAGTTCGGGATAAAAGGAGAGTGAGCGAAGCTGCTGGTCGAATGCGCCTGGCTCCAGAATCTGCTGCTGTACCCAAGGCACGGCAATGCGGCTTATCCTGATTGCCTGTTTGGCAACAATACCGAGAAGTGCTGCAAAAGGAAGAAAAACGATAAGCAGCAGTGTGAGCATGGTCATGGAGGCGCTCAGGCTTTTTCGTCCCTTGAACCAGCGCTCAAAACGGTTGAAAACCGGCATGGCAAGTGCCGAAAAAAGAGCCGCAAGCACAATCGCCATGAGAAAATATCGGATCATGGCAACAAAGGTGACCGAAATAACCAGAAGAAGGACAAGAAGAATGAGCTGGTTTGTTTTGATGCTGTTCATGATCGTTTTATTTATGAGCCTTGTAAAGCCTTAAAACCACTCGATGCGCTCCTCTTCAAGGAGCTGTGTGCGAACCAATGCGACTGCAAAAATTCCGGCGGTTTCGGCCCTGAGAATTGTTTTTCCAAAAGAGAGTTCATTGAAACCAGCGGCACGGGCCTCCTCGATTTCATTGGCAGTGAATCCGCCTTCACCACCAATGAGAAAGAGGATTTTTTTGCCGCTGCATTTCACCTTTGGAGGGGCCTCTGAAAGTTCATAGGGAATAAGCTTGAGATCATAACCCTGAAGCGCCGCAGCTTTTTTAAAGGTGAGCGGCTCAGTGAGCTGTGGCAGATAATGGCGTTTTGATTGCCGGGCTGCTGAAAGCATGATGGTTCTCCAGCGGTTAAGCTTGCCCTGCACTTTTTCATTTGATGGATGGGAGAGCGTCCGCGCCGTGAGCATGGGAATGATGGTGGAGACTCCAAGCTCGGTCGCTTTTTCCAGAAAGAGTTCAAATCGCTGGGGAGCCTTGAGCAGGGAGAGGGCAACGGTCACTTCAGTGTTTGGCCGATCAATTCGGCTGCAGGCAAGAATGTCAGCAGTGAACGACGTTTTGCCAATCTCCGCAATGCTGGCCTCGCAACGCAGACCGTTGCCATCAGTGACCAGAATCTTCTCTCCTGTTTTTTTCCGCAGAACCCGAACGAGATGATGAAATTCATCACCATCAACCACAAGGTTCCTTGCATCAAGATCAATATGTTGGGTCGAGGTATAAAAGAGTTCCATACGTTTTTTACTCCTTGATGGCTAAAGCAACTGCGGCAAGAGAGATTCGTTCAGCCCCGCCCTCGCGCAGTGCCGAGGCTGCTGCCGCCATGGTTGCTCCGGTTGTGATCACATCATCCACAAGCAGCACATGACGGCCTACAACACCTTTTGCAACCTGAAAGGCCCCTTCGGGATTTTTTTTCCGCTCTGCAGCAGAAAGTCCGGTCTGCGACACGGTGTAGCGTTTCCGTACCAGAAGTTTTCTCTGTAATGGTTTTTGCAGCGACTGCGCTATGCCTTCGGCAATTTTTTCTGCCTGGTTATAGGATCGTTCGATTTTTTTCAGCCGATGGAGCGGAACGGGCACAATGCACTCGATATCCGCTGTATCCGCTCCGGATGAGATCCACTCTCCCAATTGGCGCCCGAAACTGTTCCCGAGATTGTAGAGCCCTTCATATTTCATGGCATGAAGGAGCTGCTGCAGCGGGCTTTTTTTATGAAATTGGTAACGGCACCAGCCCCGTTCAAACAGGAATGTTTCATCAAAATGTTCCGCGATGGTACGACGCAGCAGCTCTTCTGCCGCCCGGGGAGTAGTGAAGGGATCAAATTTGGCCCGGCAGGAGCTGCAGCAGTACTCTTCTCCCTTAAGCAACAGTTTGCGGCAGATAAGGCAAACATGGGGAAAGAGAAGATGAAGCTGCTGCTCAAGCATGAGATAATCTCCGGATGGTTAGCCGAAGCATAATGCTGCTGCGCCATAGATACCAGCCTTGTTGCCAAGATGCGCCGGCACCAGTTCCAGCCCTTCATGCATGGAGGGAAGGGTTGAGCGCCTGAGCTGGTCGAGGGCAGGATCGAAGACAAGGTTTCCGGCGGCGGCAATTCCTCCGCCGATCACAAATTTTCTGATATCCATCAGAGCGGTAACGTTTGCAAGCCCTACGCCAAGAATGGTACCAACCCTCTCCCATACCGCAAGAGCAACAGCATCTCCTGACAAAGCTGCATGTTCAAGCTTGCGTGGTGAAATCCTGCTATGATCGCGGTTATACAGACGAGCAAGACGGGAATCTGACTTGCTCGCCTTGATCATTTTACAGGCAAGAGCTACAATTGCCTTTTTACCGATAAGGCTCTCAAGCGTCCCGCATATATCGGCGTGAAAAATGGGACTTTCAAAATCAATGATCATGAAGCCAACCTCACCGGCAGTTCCATGAGGGCCTCGATAAAGCTTCCTGTTGAGAACAATTCCTCCTCCAACACCGGTTCCGAGGGTCACCATGAGAAAATCGCGAAACTCACGGCCAGCGCCATAGACCGCTTCGCCGAACGCTGCAACGTTGGCATCATTATCGAGAAAAACCGGAATTGAAAGCTCTTCCTTTTGGCGCAGCAGCTTCTGCAGTTCGTCACGCAGGGGAAAGACCGTCCATCCAGGAAGGTTGGGAGGGTAGCTCAGTATGCCTTTCTCGGCATCGACCGCTCCCGGCGCCCCTAATCCGACACCAGCAAAATCAGCAACATCAAGTGTCTCGGAAGCAACATGGTAAAGATCGGTAATAATAGCCGCAAGCTGCCCGACGATCCCTGTCGGGCCGGACACCGTATCGGTGAGAGCTCTCTGTTTCGTCAGAATTCCACTCTCTTCACCAACGATTGCAGCCTTGATTCCGGTACCTCCGAGATCGACACCAATTGCCCAACGGGACATATTTTTTTTCTTTTAACTATCAGTTTTTGAAGGGCTTGACAAACTTCCTGCCATGGACGCCTGATGCAAAGAAGTCAAGAATTTCAAGAATTTCGGGTTCCTGGGGAAGTTCCGATTTCACTTTTTCAAGGCCATTGGCAAGCAACAGACCCGACTGAAAGAGAATCCTGTAGGCGTCTTTAATGAGGGTGATCTTTTCAGAGGTAAAGCCTCGCCGTTTCAGGCCAATGGCGTTAAGCCCCTCGTAGCGGAACGTTTCATTTCCTGAGGCCATGATAAAGGGAGGAACGTCAAGCGTAATTCTTGAAAGCCCACCGAGCATGGAAAAGCGACCAATGCGGACAAACTGGTGCACTGCGGCAAGACCGCCGATAACGACATAGTCACCAACCACACAATGGCCACCGAAGGGAACGCAATTTGCCACAACCACATGATTGCCGATCACGCAGTCATGACCGACATGCGAATAGGCCATAAAGAGATTATCAGAACCGATCACCGTTTTACCGCTCGCCTTTGTGCCCCGGTTAAGGGTAACGCACTCCCGGATAACCGTTCTGTCGCCAACATAAAGCAAGGTCTTCTCTCCGGAAAATTTGAGATCCTGAGGCTCATTGGCAAGCACAGCTCCGGAATGGATCTTGCAGTCACAACCAATTCGAGCGCCTGAAGCGATATGGACATGAGGCCAGATGATGGTGCCATCACCAATTTCAACATCGTCCTCAATGACCGTAAAGGGCCCGACGGTAACGCCTTCTCCGAGAATGGCACTCTGGCCAATCACGGCAGTTGGATGAATAGTGCTTTGCATAGTGTTAGTTACTTCATGGTTTCAAACTCGTCTACCAGTCCTGGTTGTTTCAATTCTCTGGCAAGCAATACAATAATGCGTTTCGCATCCTCATTTCTGCCAATATCGCGATAGGCCCTTGCAAGAACATAGAAGAGGCGAGGATCAGAAAGCGATGATGACTGACGGCTTAGTTTTTCAAGATAGCTAATATACGGTGAGCTTTTCTGCTTTTCACCAAGACGGACATAGAGTGCGATCACGGATCCTGCAAGTTCGGGGTTCAGGGGATACTGTGCAAGAGGAAGCAGTTTGGACGAAGTGTCAAGAACCTGCAGCGCAAGCGCTCCCCGATGGTAAATCTTCTCCTTTCCCGAAGCATCCGGTATGGTAAGCTGGCCTTCAGGCTCGGCAGCCAGTTCAAGGGCAAGGCGGACAAACAGAGGCGTATAGTTGCCACAAAGCCTCCTTGAGGTCTCTTCAAGGTTAATGGCGGTATTATTAAGGTTTCGGTAGCGATAGAGCCCAACAAGGTTTCTGTAGAGCAGCGCAGAATCTACATAGCTCATCGGATCGACGCTTTTAATCGGAACGACCCGGTAGGCAAGGCCATCAAGACGGAGGTAATTTTGAAGACCAATCATGCTTTCGGGATCAACCGTCAGGGCAAAGTAGATCGGACGCCGGGAAAAGTTGTTCATCAGAATCTCATAAACAGCAATATCCTGTGGCCGAAGGTAGCCCTGGCCATCGTAGGTCAATCCAGGCTTGAGGAGCCATTTCATGGTGCCAAGTGGTTCTGAGGGGAGCGACTGGCCGTGGAGACGGGCATTACGCAGGAGCTGCTGACGGGCATCCTGTGAGGGAAGCTCGGCATCAACAGAATCAATGGGTACATAGGTAATACCGGCAATTTCACCGTCACTCATGGTGAACGCCACCGGCTTTGCTCCGCGAGGGCTGCTGTTTTTTAACTGGTCGAGATACCAACCGGTATTGGCAAGGCTCAGATTGACGACACGAACATCCGTCCTGATCCGTTCGACCTCCTGCAGGTACCACAAAGGGAAGGTATCGTTATCTCCGTTGGTAAACAGTATGGCATCTTTTTCACAGCTCTGGAGCATATTCCATGCCCAGTCCCAAGGAACAAAGTTTCCCGAGCGGTCGTGCACCCGGTAGTTTGCCTGCAGCATCCGGGCGTTGATAAAAAGCAAACCGGCTGTAACCGTAAGCACGGCAAACAGCATCTGGTTTCCGGGAACGCCAGACTTCGACCGCTTTGCAAGCCACTGCCAGATACTCTCAACACCTATTCCTATCCAGAGGGCGAAGGCAAAAAAACTGCCTGCATAACTGTAATCCCGCTCTCTCGGCTGAGGTTCTGTCTGGTTGAGATAGATAACAAGCGCTGCTCCGGTCAGCACAAAAAGCGCGGTAACAACCAGCCCCATCTTCCACTCGCGCCTGAAATGGGTGATCGCTCCAGCCACTCCCACAAGAAAAGGAATACCCCAGAGCACCGACCAGTCCACTCCTGAACCCTCCATATCGTTTTCACGTCCGATGAACTGCCAGCCGAAATAGCGGAAGTACATCTTCTGCATCTGGTAGGTGAGGAAATAGTCGAGATCACTTGAGTAGTGCTGGTAAAAATATTGATGTACCGGCTCGGTTGACCACCGTCTCGGCCAGAGCGGCATATCACCATACTGATCACGGTTGAGGTACGAGAAAAAGGTTTCGGACGAGGAGGGATTGTTTTCGTTTATGGGTGGGCCTGCCTGCGCCCGTACGAAGATCATGCCGTAGGAGGTATACCCAATAATGATCAGAAACAGCGACATCAGAAGGGTGTTCATGAGCGCCTTGCGATGCAGGTGCGAATACCACGTGGCATAGGCAAGCAGGGCAAGGAAAAGGAGAAATCCCCACCATGAGGTCAGTTGCAGCAGAATCGGAAGCCCTTTGATAATTCCAATATAGATCAGGAAAAAAAGCCCCGATGAGGCGACCATAAGCAGGGCAAAAGATTTAACCGTGACATCATATTTTTTGAAGTAGTAGACCAGTGCAACAGCAAAAACGGCAAGCAGGCTGAGCAGGTGCACACCGATCGAAAGGCCAATAATGTACATGACAAGCAAGAGCCACCGTTCATGACCGGGTTTTGGCTCCTCTTCATACCAGCGGAGGATGAGCCAGACAACCAATGCTGTAAAAAGCGAAGAGAGTGCGTAAACCTCAGCTTCAACAGCGTTGAACCAGAAACTGTCGGAGAGGGCAAGGGCAAGAGCGCCGATAACAGCTCCACCGTAAGCCGATACTTTTTCAGCCGGGCTCCAGAGGTCGGGATCACGTTTGCGATACATGATGATCAGCCTTACCGTGATGAGGTAGGTCAGCATGATGGTTGCGGCACTGGCGAGTGTGCTGATCAAGTTAACCCTCGCGCCAATATCACCGAAAAAAGGAATCATGGAAAAAAGACGCCCAAGCAGAAGAAAAAGCGGCGCTCCGGGAGGGTGAGGAATCCCGAGGGTATAAGCTGTGGCAATAAACTCCCCGCAATCCCAGAACGAAAAGGTGGGAGCCATGGTACGGAGATATAAAATTTCAGCAGCAAGAAAAAGAGAGACGGCAAGCGTGCGGTTAATCGTCCGGTGTATCATACGTGAAACGTGCTCTGAAATATTGGGTTACCCGAAAAGAAACTCCCCGGCAATGAGATCGACAAACAAAAAACCTTTCTGAGTCAAATATAGAGATCCTTCCTGCTGCTCTATCCATCCCTTTTCTGAAAATCGGGCAATGGTCTGTGAAAGAGTGTGCTCTAATTTATTTCCTTTTCGCAAAAAATCAACATCCAGACCACTGTTTATTCGAAGTGAAAGAAAAACCTGTTCCGTAAAGCGTTCTTCAGCCGAAAGCTCTTCACGAAAAACAACTGCGTCTGCAGGAGCTGCAAGATATCGTGTAAGGCTTGAGACGTTTGCCGTACGAATCTCACGCTCCTGAGAAACAGAAAAACTGTGTGCAGAGGGGCCAAAGCCAAGGTATGGCTCACGCTTCCAGCTCGCAAGGTTATAGCGGGAATGATGTCCGGGCAAGCAGAAATTGGATACTTCGTAATGGCTGTAGCCCTGAAGCTGCAGTTCACTTTGGGCATGCTCATAACATGCTGCCTGCACGGCATCATCCGGTACGGTAACACTCCCTTTTGCTACCCTGTGATGGAGGATGGTCTTCGGTTCAACCGAGAGCATATAGACCGACACATGGTGCGGGCGCAGTGCCAGAGCCTCATGCAGATCGCTCTTCCACATCACAGTATTCTCTCCGGGTACCCCGCAAATAAGGTCAACACTGACCGACTCAAACAGACGAAGTGCGGCTGCTGTTACCTGTCGGGACTGCAATGCCGTATGCGCCCGACCAAGAGCCTGCAGCTTTTCGGCTGTAAAGGATTGAACGCCGATGCTGAGCCTTGTTATCCCCGCTGCCCGAAGCTCCTCCATCTTCTTTTTATCAAGATCTTCAGGATTGGCTTCAAGGGTTATTTCGATTTCAGGAGAAAAACTGCACAAGGCAGCAACCTCTTCAAGCCATGCGGCAAGATAGCTCACGGGAACCATTGAGGGAGTGCCTCCTCCAAAATGAATGGCGCCAACCGTCTCTCCTTTCAGATCTGTTAACCGGGATGCTGTTTCAAGAGAGAGTGCACGGAAAAAGTCGCTGATATGCCCTCTGCCCGTAACCAGATAAAAGTCACAATAAGAGCAGCGTGCTTTGCAAAATGGAATATGGAGATAAAGAGTCAGCATAAGCTGAGGGGTGTGACACAAGGGAGTAAAGGGCGATCAGGAGATGGCAAGAATATGCTCCGTAACGGCTTTATAGAGATCGTCAGCTACAAATTCAGGAATGATGTTCTGGGTCATACAGAGCGCCTCTTCATTGTGGCCGGTTCGAACCAGCACTGGTCGAAGTCCGGCACGCAGGCCACACTCGATATCAAGCGTTTTATCTCCGACAAAAAACGATGCACTTCTATCAACAATAAGCCCTTCTGCCAGAAAATCATTGATGGCCAGTTCAACCATACCGGTTGCCGGTTTGCGGAACTCGGCAAAACGGTCATACTCCGGATGAGGGTATGCGGGATGAAAGGGACAGTAGTATGAGCGATCGAAACTGGCATTTTTGAGCGCAAGCAGCTCATTGAGGTAGCGGTTCACCTCTTCAACCTGGGCGATGGTGGCGATCCCCCTGGCAATCCCCGCCTGATTGCTCACAAGAACAATCCGAAACCCGGCACTTTTGGCAAGTGCAATGGCATCGTCCGCACGATCAATCAGTTTCAACTGTTCCTTCAAAAAAACGTAGGAACCAGTATCCTGATTGATGGTGCCGTCACGATCGAGAAAGAGAACCTTTATTGTCTGCGCCATTTTTCTGCCTATGGTTCAAGAAGTTCACGGTACAACTGATCGTACTCCTCTGCCGATTTTTTCCAGGTAAAGTCGCGGGTCATGGCTGTCATCACAATCTGCTGCCAGCTCTCTTCATCATGAAAACAGGCAAGAGCCTCTTCAAGCTTGCCGACAAGCGACTCGGCTGAATAGTCGTGAAAAATAAAGCCGGAACCACTCTCTTCGTCCCGCTCCTCTATGGTTTCAACAATCCCTCCGCCAGCATAGGCAACCGGTATCGTTCCGTAGTTCATGGCAAACATCTGAATCATGCCGCATGACTCAATCATACCTGGCATGAGCAAAATATCGAGACCCGCAATGGCAAGATGAAAAAAGGAGTCCGAATATTCACCATGAACACTCACCTGCTCGGGATGCTCCAGAGCAAAATCCTGGAACACTTTTTCATATTTCTTGTCACCTGAACCGCTGATAATAAGCTGTATATCGAGGGCTGCAAGCTGCTCAAGACTTTGCTGCAAGAGTTCTGCTCCCTGAAACTCGTCAAAATTGAGAATCACCCCCACTACAGGAGTTCCTTCCGTGTAAGGAAGGCCAGCTTCCTCGAGCAACGCTTTTTTGTTGTCGAGCTTGCCATCCATATGCTCGAGGCTGTACCGTTTCTTGATAAGCTTGTCCGCCGCAGAGTTCCACTGCCTGCTGTCGATACCATTGAGTATCCCGTAAAACTTTGCCTGATGCTCCTCAAGAACCCGTCCAAGACCATAGGTCTGCAGGCCATCATGCACAATCTCTTCGGCATAAACTTTTGACGTCGTCGTCAGAAGGTCTGCATGTTCAACGCCGGTATAGAGCATATTCACCTCATCGTTGCTGCAATGCAGGGCAGAGCTGACCTCCTCGGGAAGCAGCTTCTGGAATGCCTTCATGGGAAGAATCCCCTGACGGTAAATATTGTGAATGGTAAAAACCGTTTTTATATCCCTGAAAAACTCATGAGAGGCATAGACTGTTTTCAGTAGAAGTGGAATAAGAGCCGCATGCCAGTCGTGACAGTGGATAATATCAGGTTTCCAGCCCAGCCGCTGAAGAGTTTCAAGTACTCCAACATTGAAAAAAACAACCTTGTCGGTACTGCCTTTCAAATCACTTCCGTTGTGTATATCGGTAAAAAGACCGTTACGCTTAAAATATTTTTCGTTATACAGGAAATAGGTTTGAATCTTGCTTGAAGGCAGGGCCGTAACCTTGACGTTCAGCAAATCAACTTTCTCCTTGAGATCAACCTCAATGTCGGAGAGACGCAGAACATCATGCAACCGGAACTTGCGGTCATTGATAGTACCGTACTTCGGCATCATGATGCGGGCCTCGAATCCTTCCTCCTCGATAGCCTGGGGGAATGATGCCATAAAATCAGCAAGGGGACTGATTCTTACAAAAGGAGAGACTTCACCGGAGACATAAAGAACTTTAAAATTTCGTCTGGACATCTATATGACACTCAATCTATAATTTTTCATGAAAAGCTTTCATAGAACTACATTAGTTTTTAATTTACGAATTTTCACAGACACATACAATCAAGCCTCTCTTCCCGTATATTTACCAAGGAGTCGAAGGATTTTCATGCAAAGCAGCTCCCCTATCATGAAGGTGTTTCTTATTCTCCTGCTCTGGCTTGCCAGCGGGTGCGCTTCTGATCGACCACCGTCGGGCGGCCCTCTTGACACAACTCCTTTGCAGGTGATCTTTTCCGACCCTGCACCATCAGCCGTAAATGTTTCGGCTGAGTCGATACAACTGACCTTCAACCATGAGATTACCGGACGGCAACTGCTCAATGCACTCGTTATTTCTCCACCAATCGGCGACTGCGATATAACTGTTGATGGAAAAAAAGCGATAATAAAAGGGTTCAAACCACTTGAACCGGGCAAAACCTACATCCTCACCCTCGACAAGAAGCTCAGCGATCATAGTGGACACACCTTGCAAGCCCCGTATACCCTGGCATTTTCAACCGGAGCTGTTATCAACCGTGGAACCATCAGCGGAAAGGTGATCAATGCCGACTATTCCCCAGCCACGAATGCCCTGATACTTGCTTTTACGGAACTCCCGGAACATGTCGGAGCAAGAAACCTGCTGCAGAGAGAACCGGATTATTTTATACAGGCAGAGCCATCCGGACTCTTCTCGTTGAGGCACATGGCAGCAGGATCGTACAGAATTGTTGCTGTCAACGACCGAAACAATGATCTGCGCTATAATACTGCAACAGAGGAGATCGGACTCTGCAGCAGGGCAATTGTTCCCTCTGGCTCTTCCGACCTGCTCTTCATGCTTTCCGGAAAGCACAACGATACTGCCAGATTTCTCTCCAGACCAGCCGTGAAAACAGGTAGCCTTACAGAAACTGGAGCGCTCTCAGGAAAATGCTTTGCTTCCGGACAATATGTGGTTGTTGAGGCATCAAGCCTGACGGCATCGTACAGCACCATCGCAGTGCGTGACCGGAACGAAACATGGCACTACTCTTTCCCCGAACTCCCTCCCGGCAGCTATACTGTCAGCGCATTTGTCCCTTCCGGCACCAAAAAGCCCGAACCACAAAGGCAACGGAACCACGGTTCTCTTGAGCCATTTCAAGCCGCAGAACCATTCGGATATTATCCGGAAAAGGTAACGGTACGACCTCGATGGACAACAGAGCATATCGATATTCGCATCATCACTTCCAGGTAACAAACAATGATTATTTTTGCATAATGAGCACACCTTCCAAAATAGGGCCGAACTCCATCATCCAGACCGTTGCAGCGCTTGAAACAACCTATGGCAAAAAAAAATCTGAAGCCATGCTCCGCAAAATCGGTCAGGGATACCTTGTCGGAAACCTCCCGAAAGAGATGGTTGAAGAGGCTAAATTTCACTCCCTCGTCATTGCGCTGCAGAAAGAGATTGGTGACACAGCAACCTCCGGTATCCTTAAAGAGTCCGGAGAAAGAACAGCCCGCTACCTCCTGAAGGTGCGCATTCCCGGCATCTTCCAGCAATTAGTTAAGCTCCTGCCACCCCGTCCGGCATTCAGACTATTCCTCTTTGCCATCAGTAAAAATGCATGGACTTTTGCTGGCAGTGGCGAATTCAGCTACACCATGAATCGCCCACCCGAAATAACTGTCAAGGTAACCTTCCCTTCCCACCAGGTCGTTGGTAACTTTTACCTCGGCACCTTCACCGCCCTCCTGCAGGAACTGGTCAACCCGACAACGAAAATCAAACCTGATATCCGCAAGGAAAACGGAAACATCCGATGCCATTACCGGTGCGAAATCTGAATTTTCAAAGGAAAGAGCTGCTTTTATAAGTCCTATAGTTCGTATAGTCTCATAAGACTTATAAAAAAGCAACCTTTCTTCAGTACCTTTTACCCCCGGTTTTTTTGCTGCTCTCGTGCCTGCAGTCGGGCACGAGTCATGCATTCACGAAGGCCGCCCTCTTTAAGAAAATCCTTTTCCAGTCGTCGAATTTGCTGATCAAGGAGATAGTTTGTCTGGTGAATCAGGCAAATGGCGATATTGGCCACCACCTCTGACGGACGGGTTTCAACAAATTCCCGATAGCGTTCAAAGTTCTCCTGAGGTTTGCTGCCCAGTTTTCTGACATAACGGGCCTCTTTAGACTCTTTCTGCCAAATGTTACCGTCACGTACCCGCAAAAAATCCCGATAATCTTCCAAAAGCTCTTCAAGACTGGCCCGTGCCACATTGGTCAGCTTGATCTCCATCTCTTTTGAAGTAACTGAGGCTTTACTGCCTTCAACGATATTCTGTTTACCGGAACGTGCCGCCTGTACCATCTGGTCAATAGTACGGTCACCCCGCATCAAAAAGCGCTTACAGAAGCGAAAGGTAAGGTCATAAACCACCTCCGCCTTCTGGTAAGAGAGCAGGTTACGGTAGTTACCATGAGGCGGTAAAAAGGTTTGGTCGGAGGTTTTCATAATCTTAGTGATCTTATGAGTCCTATAGGTCATGAGACTCATATGACCTATAAAATCTTAAAGAAGCAAGATTACTGCCAGCCGTTGACCATTTTGAAGATCTCCCTGTCGCCGATTGGTACAGGTACCGAAGCAATAGGACTTTCCTGAATGAGAAAATCAGCAATTTCGTTGTAGGGCTTGAGGCACTCTTCCTTGTCCGGTGTATCCTCCATGGCATACATGGTTTTTCCGGCAAAACGGCTTTTGCGGATCAGTTCGTGGTAGGGCACTTTGGCAAGCAGTTTGGTTCCCACTTTTTCAGCAAACTGATCGAGCATATTGGTGCCTCCACCAGTGACGTAGTCAACCCGGTTGGCAACAATTCCGGCAAGCTTGACCTTGTAGCGTACGCTTTTCTGCTGGATAGCCATGCAAAGACGGTTGGCTGCGAAAATACTGTCGAAATCGTTGGTTGCAATGATAATTGCATAGTCGGCATAGTTGAGCGGGGCACTGAAACCACCGCAGACAACGTCGCCAAGTACATCAAACAGGATGACATCATATTTGTCATAAAGGCCGAGTTCCTGAAGCAGGGCAACGGATTCACCGACTACATATCCGCCGCAGCCGCTTCCGGCGGGAGGGCCGCCAGCCTCGAGACAGTCAATACCGGCAAAACCGGTCTCGATAATATCTTCCGCGCTGAGCTCCTCATGATGAAAATCAACCTCTTCAAGAGCTTCGATAACGGTTTTCTGCAGCTTTCCTGTAATGGGGAAGGTACTGTCATGCTTGGGATCGCAGCCGATCTGCAGTACCTTGGCGCCTTTCAGGGCAAGTGCCGCTGAGATGTTGGCGCTTGTGGTGCTTTTTCCTATGCCGCCCTTGCCATATACCGCTAAAACTAAACTCATAATGATAACAGAGAATATGATTGATAGAAAATCTTAACCACCCAGCGACTCTTTTGCCTGTCGGAACACATCAACGGAGATCATGGATGCACCACTCGCGCGGGCAAAAGTTTCGGTGTTTTTCCTGACCTTTTTACGGACAAAGAAGGGTACCTTTTTCAGCATGGTTTCAGCCTCATCGCTCCACTTCATCTCTCCCTCCTCTGCAATCACTACAGCCTCTGCTGCAGCCTCCGGTGAAGGATGATCATTAGGGGCGACGGAGAGTGCCACAGGTTCTTCAGAAGGGGCGGATACTTCGGGCTCTTCGTACTCAAGACCCGCATCACCGAAAAAGTCGATCAGATGCTTTTCCAAACCGAGTTTGCAGGAAAGATAGACCCTGTCGGCAATAACATCAGCTCCATCAAATCCAAAGAAGGGATAATAGCCAAGCAGGTGGTTTTCAATATGGGTCGGTGGACAGACCACCATGCAGGGAACATCGAGCTTGCGGCAACTGTGCCGTTCCATCTGCGTACCGCAGACCAGATCCGGCATTTGATCATCAATAATTTGTGCAACATCCTGGAACTTGTCGGTTACGATAAGCGCTCCGGGAAGGTAGCCTTCAAGCTCTTTGCGCACCCAATCGGCATGACGTTCCAGATAGGTGCCCGCACCGATGATCTGCATACCAAGTTCGTCACGCAGAAACTTGACGAGGGCGACGGTATGCGTGGCATCACCGAACACAAAGGCACGTTTATTGCTGAAACTTTCCATATCGGCAGTTCTGGCAAACCAGGGAACACCGCTTGGAGCGCTCAGGCCGTCGAGCGAGAATGCGTTGAGTTGCGGCATGACAATCGGAGCAACTCCCCGTTCAGCGCCCGCTGCGTTAAGCTTCTCGATCAGGGAGCGAAGCCATGCAAGGGTAGGTTCGACTCCGATCGGGGCTTCATAAAGCGCTGGCATAGCGAATGCATCAGCAAGATATTCCGCTGCCGTTGAACCGATCTCACGGTAAGGGGCAATATTGAGCCAGGCGGCTGGAAGTTTCCGGAGATCATCGATGCTGGCTCCCCAGGGAGCAACAACATTGACCGCAATGCCAAGCGTCTGCAACATGCGACGGATGCTGGTCAGGTTGGCACGCAAGTGAAATCCGAGCGAGGTAAAGCCAAGGAGGTTCACCGATGGCTGTGCTGTTTTCTCCTGGGGAGAAGCAAAACGTTTGACCAGTTCGGTCAGCAGACCATCTGCCGCCTCATTTTCCGATACTCTGAATGGGTTGAGCGCATAGACCAGAATTTTCTCCTGCGGCAGGCCCGAGTGGGCTGCAAGTTGATGGAGATCTTCCTGAAGAAGGGCTGTGCTGCAACTCGGTGCGATGACAATAAGTTCAGGATGGTAATGGTGTTCGACCTGCTGGAGTGTCGAGGGTAGTCTTGATACTCCCTGGGCAAGGTCTCTTCCACGAACAACACTGATCGATAAGCCGGGAAATTGTGGGGTTCGCTCGAGCATGGTATAGGTTGCCGTAATGTAATCGTCCCCCTGGGGAGCATGATAAACGGTGTGAACCCCTTTCATACTGTTGGTTACTCGGCTGATACCGTGAAGGGCGGTGCCCTCGTAGAGCCAGAAAGCTAAGCGCATACTCTTGTGTTGTTTGTTTATTGCATTTTCATGACGGTGAATTATTCAGCGCTTGGCATGACACCTTCAAGCCAGACTTCCTTGTCGAACGCTGGCAGCTTGCTGCGGCGCTGGAGCGGTGAAACAAACATGTTCGCGAGGGTAATAACTCCCGACCAGCTATGAATGGACATCAGCATGAACTCCATGCTCCATTTCACAACAAAACCGTTGCCAACAAAAGGGTTTGCTGTCATCAGCGAGGTAATGATCAAATCGGGCTTGATACGCCGAACATCCTCAAGCTGGCGATGAAAGTTCGGCTGCTCGACAACGCGAACGCCATCAAGTGCCTCAAGTTCACGCGCATGAAATTTTTTGTTGATATAGGCGCTGCTGCACTCAACCACATCGGCGCCTGCACTATGAAGAAAACGCGCAAGTGGCAGCTCCATCATGGTGTCGGCAGTCAGAAAGATCTTTTTGCCCTTCAGAAGCTCTGTCTGGCTGCGGATCTTCTCCCACGCAGCTTTTTCGCGATCACGAAGATCGACGGTAATGCCAAATTCACGGGCCAGATCCTCCCAGAAGGCTCTGGTTCCATCGGGGCCGAACGGAAAGAGTGAATGAAGAACGCTGCATCCCCGTTCACGGGAAAGTTTGACGGCAACCCGTGAAAGATAGGGTTGAATCGGAGCAAGGACGGTATCGGGGCCAATAGCCGGCATTTTGTCGAAACGGGATTCAGGAAGAAAGCCACCGACTGGAATCCCAAGCTCTTCGGCCTCTGCCCTCAGATCGTCGGCCGTTACATCGTTGACGGAACCGAGAAAAACCACCTTTTTCTGACCTGCCGGGGCTTCGGGACAGAAAGGTACAAGAGCGGCAAGGACTGAGTCTTCAGCCTGGGTAAAATTGTAGACCAGACCACTTGCCGGAACAAAAAGTACTGGTACATCCGGTGTACTGAGCAGATGGGCCAGCCCTTTGAAGTCAACCTTCATGACCTCAGGGGTACATGAAGAGAGCAGAAAAATTACGGACGGATGGTGATCGGCCATGATTTCACTGATAATATCCTGAAGGCTTGGCTCCTGCTTCGAAAGATCACCCTCTTCCATGAGCGCAATACCAAAACGCGGCTTGGCAAAGATCATCATGCCGAGCGCATTCTGCAGAAAATGGGCACAGGTGTGCGTTCCAAGAATAAGAAAAAAGCTGTCCTTGATCTTCTGATACATCCATCCAACACAGGCAAGGCCACAAAAACTGTGTGTAACGTTATCTTCCTTGATTACCTGAATATCTCCGGGAACCTGCATCATGAATGTTTTCTTTTGAGAGTTACTGCCCGCAATAAACTGTATTACAGAGGTCAAACGTAAAGACCATGTGAAGATAAAATATTTTTCACTAATCCCCCTACTCTCCCGGCTCCCTTGTCGGGACTATTTTCGCTTTGACCGAGGCACTCTTGTCTCCAAGGCGAACTGCCCGATCCCGGCGGTCATCGATCTTCATGACCGTATAAACGCGCCTGCCACCCTGACTGAACGAGTACTCATGAAGCTTGAGCGCAAGATTGAAGAGCAGGGGCGCAGGCCCTTCAACCGTTGTACCCATATCATGAAGGCGGTAACTGCAACCGCTGGCGGCAAGCAGCTCCTGCAAACCGGCAACAAAGCCGCTGAAACCACCCTCTTTTGCGTCGAGAGGAAGAACCGCTATATCCATCAAAGCCATGGCAAAACAACTTCAGTGTTATCTGAAAACAGTCTCTTCGCGTCCAGGACCGACAGAGATAAAGGTAACCTGAACCTGAAGTTCATCTTCAAGGAAGGTCACATAGTTCTGCGCTTCAGGCTGCATCTCGGAGAAGGAGCGGGCATGGGCGTTTGATGCCATCCACCCTTTCAAGGTGGTATAGAGCGGCGTCACCCTTGAAAGCGTCTGATGGTCGGTCGGAAAATCATGGATCTCCTTGCCATCAAGCATATAGGAGGTACAAATCCTGATCTCCTCAAAGGTGTCGAGCACATCAAGCTTGGTGAGCGCAATTTCCGTCACGCCGTTTATGGTAAGCGAATAGCGGAGGGCCACCAGATCGATCCAGCCACAACGGCGTTTTCTTCCTGTCGTGGCACCAAACTCGTGACCAATCTTGCCAAGCCGTTCCCCTGTCTCATCAAGAAGTTCCGTTGGGAATGCCCCGTTTCCAACTCTTGTCATGTATGCCTTGCAGACACCGATCACCTTGCCGATGTAGTTCGGCGCGATGCCTGATCCGGTACTGGCACCTCCTGAGGTTGGATTCGATGAGGTCACATAGGGATAGGTTCCATGGTCAACATCAAGCAGACAGCCCTGGGCGCCTTCAAGCAGTACCGTTTTACCCTCCTGAAGCTGACGATTCAGGTAGAGTTGGGTATTGGTTACATAAGGATCAATAATCTTGTCGAAATCTTCATATTCACGCACCATCGTTTCGACATCAATCTCTTCCTTCTCATAAATATTTTTGAAAAGTTTGTTCTTGGCTGCAAGATTTTCACGGAGCTTCTCCTTGAGTACCTCTGGATTGAGAAGATCCACAACCCTGATTCCCTTGCGGGCAAACTTGTCCTCATAGCTCGGTCCTATGCCCCGACCGGTTGTACCGATTTTCTGATCACCCTGAGCGCTTTCATGCAGGGAGTCGAGCAGCTTATGATAGGGCATGATGAGATGGGCATTGTGACTGATAAACAGTCTGCCTGTTACTTCATAACCAAGTTCCTCGACCTTTCTGATCTCATCAAGCAACGCTGCAGGGTCAATAACAACACCGTTACCGATGACGCAAACACATCCTTTATGAAATATTCCGGAGGGAATAAGGTGCAGTACGACAGTTTTGTTATCGAAACAGATGGTATGACCGGCGTTCGCTCCTCCCTGATAACGGACAACGATATCATATTTGTCCGAAAGGTAATCCACAAGCTTCCCTTTGCCTTCATCACCGAACTGTGTACCGACAATAACGGTTGCCGACTGAGACGGTGTCCTGAATTTTTTTGATTCCACGACGATTGTTTTTATTGACAGATGTATTGATCAAAATGAGCCAGAAGCTCACTCTTTCCCTTGCCTGAAAAAGATGAATAATTTACAATAAATTTGGCTTTAGCAGCGCAACTTTCCATAATACGACCAGTCTGTACCTTTTCCTTTTGTGTAAGTTTGTCATATTTGGTCAGAACAATGCCGTAGGGCCGATCATGAGACTCAAGAAAGCTGATCATTGCCCTGTCAGACTGCATGGCCGGATGACGGGAGTCCAAAAGCAGCACGACCAGCGAAATGCTCCGCCGTTGAATGATATAGGAGGAGAGGAGATTGCCCCAGAGGGCCTTCTCTGCATGACCTACGGCTGCATAACCATAACCGGGAAGGTCAACAAAATAAACATCCCGGTTAATCAGAAAGTAGTTGATCAGTCTTGTTTTTCCAGGAGTTGCGCTGGTTTTTGCGAGACCTTTAACCCCCGTCAGAGAGTTAAGGAGTGTTGATTTTCCAACATTGGATCTTCCTGCAAAAACGATTTCAGGAAAGGAATCTTCCGGAAGCCCTGAAAGAGCGGAAACACTGATGTGAAAGGCGGTATTGACAATTTTCATACAAAAAGAGCGGTCACAAAAAAAGAGGCACAAAAAAGGAAGCTAAAAACCTTGCGTTAAAAACCCAAATGTTTAACTTTCACCGGACTATTTCAAGCTCAGCATCCTCACTCCACCATAAAGAAAAAGGCAGAACAACAGAAGATGTCACTCTTCATTTATAATTCCCTCGGCAGAACAAAAGAGAAATTCGAACCCCTGCATCCACCGATTGTTACCATGTATGTGTGCGGACCGACTGTTTATGGTCATGCCCATCTCGGTCATGCAAAAAGCTATGTCTCATTTGACGTGGTCGTTCGTTGGCTGCGCCATAGCGGCTACCGGGTAAAATATGTGCAGAACATTACTGATGTGGGCCACCTGACCGATGATGCCGATGAGGGTGAAGACAAAATATCGAAGCAGGCCCTTCTCGAAAAAACAGATCCCATGGAGATTTCGCAGTTCTATACACGAAGTTTCTATGAGGATATGGACAAACTGGAGGTGCTCCGTCCCAATATCGCTCCTGCGGCTACAGCTCACATTCCTGAGCAGATTGAACTGATTGAGCGACTCATCGATGCCGGTCACGCCTATGAGGTGCATGGCAACGTCTATTTCTCGGTGGAGTCGTTTCCGGGATATGGAAAACTCTCGGGACGAACGGACCAGGAGGCGGTGCAATCGGGTATCAGGGTGGGAGTACGCTCTGAAAAGCAGCACCCTTCCGACTTTGCGCTCTGGAAAAAGGCTGAAGAGGGGCATCTGATGAAATGGAACTCTCCATGGAGTATCGGCTATCCGGGCTGGCATCTGGAATGTTCTGCAATGTCGATGAAATATCTTGGCGAGACAATCGATATTCATGGCGGGGGGATGGAGAACAAGTTTCCTCACCATGACTGTGAAATTGCCCAGTCAGAATCGGTCACCGGGAAACCCTATGTGAGGTTCTGGATGCACAATAACATGGTGACGGTCAATGGGATAAAAATGGGGAAGTCCCTGAAAAACTTCATCAATCTCAAAGATCTCTTCTTGAGCTTCGATCCGATGGTCATCAGATTCTTTATCCTGCAGTCGCATTATCGCTCTCCGCTTGACTTTTCGGACGCAGCGATACGCGCTTCACAGACCGGTCTTGAAAAACTCCGTGAGACCCAAAGACGACTCCGGGAACAGACTCCGGGTAGCGGTGACTTTGATACGGCCCCATTTATTCAACGCTTTACCGAGGCGATGGATGATGATTTCAACACCCCCATTGCGATTTCTGTTCTTTTCGACCTCTCAAAATCAATCAACGCGGCTCTTGATCGTACCGAAAGTATCTCGGAACTTCCTCAGCAAGAAGCTGCAGCTTTTCTTGACCTGGCCGGAAGGGAAATTCTCTGCATTCTTCAGCACGATAACCAATCCGGTAGTAGAAATGAGGAACTGAATGGCAAAAGACTTGATGGCGTAATGGATATCCTGCTTGACCTGCGGGCTGAAGCCAGAAAGAGCAAGGATTTCGCCCTCAGCGACAAAATCCGCGACCAGCTCCTTGTTGCCGGAATTGAAATCAAGGATACCAAAGAGGGTGCCAGTTGGTCGAAGAGAGCCAGCGTTTAAAGATATTCTTCAAGCCCTTCGCGCCGGAGGGTATCGACAGCGTCACCAACATGGCATGACTTCCCTTTGCTGCAGACCAGAAGTGCGTCATCGGTGACGACAATAATGATATCATGCATTCCAATGGTACAGACAACTTTGCCTGAACTGTTCTTGATAAAATTATTGTCGCAATCAATCTGGACGAGGCGGTTGTCAGGCACATCTCCGGCAGAAACACTCCGGTCGCCGGCGACTTTGAGTACCTCGTCCCAGCAGCCAAGATCAGTCCAGCCAAATTCTCCCGTCAGCACAAAAACCGTTTCGGCCTTCTCCATGATGCCATAATCAATGGAGAGAGGATGAATCCATGAGTAGACATCTTCAATGACCTTCTGTTCACTCTCCGTTCCAAGGCTGTCATAGATGGCAAGAAGATCCTTGTATAATTCCGGCATAGAGCGCTCAAACTCCCGTGATATTGCATCAATATGCCAGATAAAGACCCCGCTGTTCCAGTAAAAATCTTTGCTTTCCAGAAACTCAACTGCCGTTGCAGCATCCGGCTTTTCTGCAAAAGCCTTTACCTTGAAAAGCATGAAGTCAGAACTGTCTGAGAGAACGGAAGGAAGTGGCAGTTCAGCATCAGCCTGAATATAGCCATAAGCGGTTTCCGGCCTGTCGGGTTTAATACCGATGGTTACAAGCCCTTTTTTTTCGCTGGCTATCTCAATGCCTGCCTCCACAACTTTGATGAATGCCTGTTGGTCAAGAACGAGATGGTCAGAAGGAAGCACAATGGTAACAGCATCCACATCCCTTTTTTTGATATGTGCCGTCGCAAGAGCTATACAGGGAGCTGTGTTGCGACTGGCAGGCTCAACAATGATATGGTCTTGACGAAAACTGCCAAGGGAAGCTGAGAGCAGTGTGCGACCCATTTCGCTGGTAATGATAAAGATATTCTCCTCTGGCACCAGACCGGAGATGCGCCGTACCGTTTTGGCAATCATCGTTCCATCATCCAGCAAATCAACAAACTGCTTTGGCATTTTTTTTCTTGAAAGAGGCCACAGTTTTTTACCAATTCCACCTGCCATGATAACCGCATAAACATGCGCTCTTGCATCGTTACCCATATAACACATTCTCTTGCCAGCAGTTTCTGAAAAAGACACGCACGAATAGACTTGAACTTGAATTTACGACTATTTCTGTTGAAATAAGGAGCTGCATACGTGCAAAGAGCACAGCCGATTTGTCATTCATCCCAAAATATCGTTTTTTGGGGTTAAACCTCAGAACAGAAAGGATGACTACCTATGGAACGAATGAATGATAATGTGTTGACCCTGCAGATGTTATGTGCTGAACAGGGGATGGAGATTGATCTCCCGACACTTCAGCAACTGGCACGATATGGTGATTGCCTTGAGCGATGGAATCACAAGATAAACCTGATCAGTCGGAAGGAAGATGCTCCGGTCATTATCAAACATATCTTTCACTCGCTCCTGATCACTCTCTACCACTCTTTCCGCGAGGGGGAAGATGTTCTTGATCTGGGAACTGGTGGAGGATTACCAGGTATTCCGCTCTCTCTTCTCTTCCCCCGTACTCGTTTTCTTCTGGTGGATGCGACGGGGAAGAAAATTGCAGCCTGTCAAGCCATGATTACAGAGCTGGGCATCAACAATGCTATTGCTCTGCATACGCGGGTAGAAGAGCTTAAAGGTGTTGTGTTTGATACGGTTCTTTCAAGGCAGGTTGCTCCTCTTGACAAACTCTGCTCTTACTCAGCACCTCTTCTGAAAGCTGGCGGAACCCTGATTTGCCTGAAGGGGGGAAATCTTGAAAATGAGATTGCGGCTGCCATGAAGTCAAACAAGGGGCAGGAGGGTTTCCCTTCAAAAGTTGAACTGCATCCTATCCATGGCATCAGCCCCTTTTTCTCTGAAAAGCAGATAGTCATTGTCCACGGAAAGAACTCTTCCGCAAACAATGACTGACTGATGACAAGAGCAGAAAGGAGGGAAACAGGGAGAGAAGTTTACCCGGCCACAGAAACTGCTGCTTCAGCGGTTTTCTTGGAACCTTTGACTCGTTTGGCACGATCCTGCTTGCCAGTCTTCTGGCTTGCTGATGGTGCTTCCTGATAATCGACAAGTTCAATCACTGCCATTTTTGCTGCGTCTCCAAAACGGGGAGCGAGCTTGATAACACGAGTATATCCTCCCTGACGGGTACCAACCTTGGCGACAATCTCTTCAAACAGAATTCTGATTGCCTGTTTGTCACGAATATCCTTGAATATTTCGCGCTGGGCATGAACCGTACCCTTGCGAGCTTTGGTAATGATTTTCTCAACAACCCTGCGGGTCTCTTTCGCTTTTGCCTCTGTCGTCTCAATGCGCTTGTAGACAAGCAGTTGCGTTGACAGATTGCTGAGCGTCGCCTTTCTATGGGCTGCGGTTCTTCCGAGTTTTCTTGCCGGCTTAACTTTACGCATGTCTATTTCCTGATCTCAATAATTCAAAAAAACGGTTACGATTTTATCATTTCATCTGATACTTGGTAATATCCATACCAAACTTCAGGTCAAACTTTTCAAGCTGTTCCTTGAGTTCCGTGAGTGACTTCTTGCCAAAGTTCTTGTAATTAAGCAATTCGTCCTCCTTATGCGAGACGAGTTCACCAATGGTATCGATTTCTGCAAGTCTGAGGCAGTTGTGCGAACGAACAGAAAGATCGAGATCTTCGATTTTGGTGTGAAAGAGCCTGCGCATCGTCTCAAACTCGTCATCCTGCTGTTTGAATTCCTCTTCGGTAAACTCCTCTTCTGTAGGTGAGAAATTGGCAAAAAAGGTAACATGATCAGTGATGATTTTACCTGCAAGACTGATGGAGTCATCAGGACTTACAGAACCATCTGTCTCAACATCAAGAATCATTTTTTCATAATCGGTCCGCTGCCCGACGCGCGTATTTTCTACAGTAAACTTCACATTTCTGATCGGTGTATAAATAGCGTCAACGGCAATATAACCTATTGGCATCCCTTCTGGCCTGTTTTCCTCGGCAGGCATATAACCACGTCCTCTTCCGATATAGAGATCGATCTTGACTGTCGCACCGGCATTTATGGTCGCAACATGCATATCCTTGTTCAACACCTCGAACTCACCCTCCTGTGCAATAATATCACCAGCCGTAAAATCCATAGGGCCGACAAGGGTCAACGAGGTCTTGCAGTTTCTTTTACAGGTAGACTTGAAACGTACTTTTTTAAGGTTCAGAACAATTTCGGGCACATCCTCACGAACACCATCAATGGCAGCAAACTCATGAAAAACACCATCTATCTTGATCCCTGTTATTGCAGTTCCCGGTAGTGAGGCCAGAAGAACCCTTCTCATAACGTTTCCAAGGGTCACGCCATAACCGCGCTCGAGCGGCTGGGCAATGAACCTGCCGAAACAATCCGTATGGGAAGATTCGTCAACCTCTATTTTTGCAGGCATCTGCATCTGGTATATCATAGTAATTTATACCTTAGAATTCATTAAAATCACTTCGAGTACAATTCAACGACCAACTGTTCGTTGAAAGGCTCCTGTACTTCCACTCTCTCAGGTACACTCAGAAATACAGCTTTCTGGTTGGCCTTGTCAACCTGTATCCATGAAGGAATACGGGATTCAGGGGCCTTATTGAGGGAATCCGTTACGGCTCCCATATTTTTGCTTCTCTGACGGAATTCAATGACTTCAGATGGAGAAACGATATAGGATGGAATATCGACCTTCTTGCCGTTTATGAGAAGATGGCCGTGCGTAACAAGCTGGCGTGCGCCTGAACGTGAAGGAGCAAATCCGGCACGAAAGACAACGTTGTCAAAACGTCTCTCAAGAAGCTTGACAAGGTTATCGCCTGTAACACCTCTCTGTGATACTGCTTTTTTATAATAATTCCTGAATTGCTTTTCGAGAATACCGTAAAGATATTTCATCTTCTGTTTCTCTCTAAGCTGGAGAGCATATTCAGAAACTTTTCCTTTCCGACCCTGACCATGCTGACCTGGAGGAAAAGGACGTCTTTCAAGATATTTTTCTGCCTTTGGTGCAAGCGCAATACCTAACCTGCGGGATACTTTTGTTATTGAGCCTCTGAATCTTGCCATATCACTTGCTTCATTGAAATTCTATGAATATATAAAATCAGACCCTTCTGCGCTTTGGAGGCCTGCAGCCATTATGCGGAAGTGGTGTTATATCCTTAATGGTGCGAACATCGAGACCAGCTCCCTGCAACGCCCTTATTGCGGCATCACGTCCGGCACCAGGGCCTTTGATAAAGACATTCACATGCCTCATTCCAAGGTCGTAAGCCTCTTTTGCGGCAGCTTCCGAGGTAATCTGGGATGCATAAGGAGTGTTCTTTTTCGACCCCTTGAACCCATTTTTGCCTGCACTGGACCAGGAAACCGTATTGCCCTGAAGATCAGTAATGGTCACCATGATGTTATTGAACGATGCCTTGATATGTACGGCACCTTCAGGAGTAACCTTTACCTTCTTTTTTTTCTTGCTTATTGTAGCCATGAACTTACACTCTTTAGTATCGAAGATTTTATTGCTTACTCTACACTACTACTTCTTGACTGCCTTCTTCTTGCCGGCGACGGTCTTCCGTTTACCTTTTCTGGTCCTTGCGTTAGTACGTGTTCTTTGTCCGCGAACAGGCAGAGAGCGTCGGTGACGAAGTCCCCTGTAGCAACCGATATCCATCAAACGTTTAATGGCAGTCTGTTGCTCACCTCGAGCCTGCCCTTCAACCTTGTATTGTTCGGCAATAATTTCTCTGATTGCATGCGCCTCCTCATCATTCAGCTCAGAAATCTTTCTGTTTGGCGCAATACCGGCTCTCTGCAGAATGCTTTCTGCTGATGCTCTCCCAATACCATAAACATGCGTCAAAGCAATAACTGCATGTTTGTTTAACGGCAAATTTACCCCAGCTATCCTCATATTCTCTTTAAAGTTCTATTGTTTTTCTGAAGATCAACCCTGGCGCTGCTTATGGCTGGGATTTACTTTACAAATCACATATCTCTTGCCTTTGCGCTTGACGATGCGGCAGTGCTCACAGCGCTTTTTAATAGAAGAATATATTTTCATAATAACATCCAGATGCAATATGCAATGATTAAACTAACTGACCCGAAACCTGAAAAGGTCTGTAATGTAATAAATAAAGATTAAAAAATCAATAATCTCATCACTTATTTCACCACTTATTTGTATCGATAGGTAATCCGGCCCTTGGAGATATCGTAGGGTGATATTTGGACTTTTACCTTGTCACCGGGCAGAATCCTGATGTAGTGCATCCTGATTTTGCCGGAAACATGCGCCAATACCTCAAGGCTGTTTTCGAGTTTCACCTTGAATTGCGCGTTTGGAAGCGCTTCGAGAATAACGCCTTCAATTTCAATTGATTCTTCTTTGGCCAAATTGTCTGCTCCTTAGTTCTTATAAAGTGTTGTAATCGATCAAGGGTGTTTACCATCAAGGAAGGTACCGGTCAGTATCTCAGCTTTACCGGCCCTTACAACAATCGTATGCTCAAAATGTGCCGAAGGCTTCCCATCCTCTGTCACTGCAACCCATCCTCCACGACGGCTGATTGCCCTGCGCGATCGTCCAAGGGCGATCATAGGCTCAATGGCAAGTGTCATGCCTGTCTTCAGCAGTGGGCCAGTATTCTTTTTCCCATAATTTGGTACAGCAGGGTCTTCGTGCAGTTCACTTCCAATACCATGACCGACCATGTTTTCAATAACACTGAACCTGAATGAACGGGCATAATCTTCTATGGCTGATGAAATATCGTGGAGGCGATTTCCTTCGACTGCCATCGCAATGCCACGTGCAAGACATTCGCGAGTTACATCGACCAGTTGCTGAACCTTTTCATCTATGACACCGAGTACAAACGTACGAGCTGCATCACCGTGATAACCACCCTTGTAAACTCCACAGTCAACGGAAACAATATCACCTTCCCTGATCACCCGTTTTTTGCTTGGTATACCGTGCACCACCTCTTCATTGAGTGAAACACAAAGTGTCGCTGGATATGGTGTTGCATCGGGATCCCCTTTCGGGGTATAATTCAGAAAACTTGGAACAGCATGATTATCCCTGATAAACTCTTCGGCCATGACATCGAGCTCTTTTGTCGTCATGCCCGGTTTGATTTCCTGCTCCAGCAAATCAAGCGCCTTGGCGACCAAAGCACCGGACTCTCTCATCAGCTCAATTTCCCGCTCGCTTTTTATCGTAATCATGTATTTTCCATTACCTGCTCTGTCGTCCGCGTGTTTTGCCTGACTTCATAAAACCATCGTAGTGCCGCATGAGCAGATGACTTTCAACCTGCTGCAAGGTATCAAGGCCGACTCCAACAATAATCAGAAGACTTGTTCCACCAAAAAACTGGGCAAACCCTGGTGTTACATTGGCGAATTTAGTCAAAAATGTTGGCAGGATTGCGATGATGGCAAGCGATATGGCACCAGGCAGTGTAATACGAGTCAAAATATTATCTATAAAATCTGCCGTGCTCTTGCCAGGTCGAACACCCGGAATAAAGCCTCCCTGACGGCGCATGGTGTCGGCAACTTCCTTTGGATTGAAGGCAATTGCTGTATAAAAATAGGTAAAGAAGACAATCATGGTGCCGAACATGAGTGCATACCACCAGGAGTCATAAGCGAGTAACTTGGCAATGCTCTGCATCACCTCATTTTCAGGGAAAAAAGAGAGGAAGGTGCCAGGAAGAAACATGATCGATTGTGCAAAGATAATCGGCATGACACCGGCGGTATTGATCCGCATTGGAATATACTGGGTACTGCCTCCGTAGACCTTGCGCCCAACAACCCTTTTGGCATGCTGGACAGGAACACGGCGGGTACCAACCGTCAGGATAACCACAAAAGCAACAATCGCCGCCATCATGGCAAGAATGATAATCTCAATTACCCAGTTCTTGCTTCCCAGCGAGACAGAACGAAACTCGGCCACAAGAGCCTGAGGAAACCTTGCAAGGATACCGATCATGATAATGAGTGATATGCCATTACCAATACCCCGTTCAGTAATTTTTTCTCCGAGCCACATGACAAAGACCGTCGAAGCTGTCAGGAGAACCACTACGGTGATGGTAAAAAAGATCCCTGGATCGGGAACAATGGCAGTGCCGAAGGAGGCTGGACTGGCGAGGCTTACACTCACTCCCCAAGCTTGGAGTACCGCAATAAGAACTGTTCCATATCGTGTCATCTGACTGATTTTCTGCCGGCCATCTTCCCCCTCTTTCTGGAGTTTCTGGAAATATGGAGTAACCGCCCCAAGCAACTGCACGATGATCGATGCTGAGATATAGGGCATGATACCAAGAGAAAAGATCGAAGCTCTGGCAAAAGCACCGCCGACAAAAAGGTCAAATAGTCCGAAGAGATCGTTGGAGTGGGTCTGCGATGCGCCTGACACAGCAGCCGCATCAACACCCGGAATGGTAATATGTGAACCCAGCCTGTAGACAAATAAAAGAAGAAGCGTATAAAGGATCCGCTGACGGAGTTCAGGGATTTTATTGATGTTCCTTATACTTTCATTAAGCTTCATAGCGTCCTTTTAACGGATTCAAGGCTTGGTGGATTTTTTTGCTCTCTTTACGAGCTTTGCCTTTGGTTTCAGGAGAGCCTCTTCAAACGGCAGATCCCTGACCTTGGATGCCTCTTCCAGCGTACGGAAGGCTTTCACTACTGTTCCGCCTGCTGCGGCTATTTTCTCCTCGGCACTTTTGCTGAAAGCATGAGCGGTAATGGTGATAGCGCTTGTCAGTTCACCATTGCCGAGAATCTTGAAATAATCAGCATTACTCGCATGCAGAAGCGATTTGAGATCAAGAATGGTAATCTCGTTTTCTACAAGACCATCCTGAATCCATTTATCGATCTGGGTAAGATTGACCGTATTTACCGGCTTCTTATCAAGAGGAGTAAAACCGAATTTTGGCAATCTCCGGTAAACAGGTACTTGGCCGCCTTCAATAATAGGTCTTTTGTAGCCGCTACGTGACTGCTGACCATTATTTCCCTTGCCAGCGGTCGTTCCGTTACCTGAACCTTGACCGCGACCGACCCTCTTTTTGTTTTTTACTGCGCCTTTTGCAGGACGAAGTGAACTTAAATCCATGGTTTCAATTCCCGACTTGCTATTAGTAAAAATCTTAGACCTCTTCAACCTTTACAAGGTGCTGCACAACCCTTATCTGCCCCCTGGTGCAGGGATTGTCCTGACGGTCAACATGATAATTTGGCCTGCCGAGGCCAAGCGCCTGAATGGTGGCTCTCTGCTTTTTTGTGCCACCAATAATGCTGCGCACCTGGGTAATCCTTAATATTTTCTCACTCATGATCGCATTTGTCATTTTTAGCTTTCAAAAACCTCTTTCAGGCTCTTTGACCGTCTTTCACCAACATCATAGGCATCAGAGATGCTCTGAAGTCCCTTGATGGCAGCCTTAACCACATTGTGCGGATTGGAAGATCCAAGTGATTTTGTCAGAATGTCATGAATACCTGCCATTTCAAGCACAGCCCTCACCGCTCCACCAGCAATAAGACCGGTACCAGGGGTTGCCGGCTTCATCATAACCTTTGCCGAACCAAACTTGGCAACAATCTGATGAGGTATGGTACCCTTCACAATCGGCACCTTGATCACATTTTTCTTTCCGTCTTCGATGCCTTTTGCAATGGCATCCTGTACTTCGTTTGCTTTTCCAAGCCCGTAGCCTACATGGCCTTCTTTATCGCCAACCACAACAATAGCGTTGAATCCGAAGCGTTTACCGCCTTTGACAACCTTTGCAGTCCTGTTGATATGAACCAGCTTTTCTTTCAGATTTAATTCACCGGGCCTGATATTCTTAGCAGATGTTTTTGCCATTTACCTATCTCTTTGAAAAGTTTTTAAAAGATCAGTCCTGCTTCTCTCGCACCATCAGCCAATGCCTTGACCCTGCCATGATAACGAAATCCATTCCTGTCAAATACCACACATGTTATACCCTGAGCAAGGGCTTTCTGACCAAGCTGATTTCCGATTATGCGGCAGAGTTCTGACTTTGAACCCTTGAGAGCCGAATTGTCTTTTGAAAGTGTTGATGCGGCCAATATGGTTTTGCCATTCACATCATCAATCAACTGTGCATAAATCTGCGAAAGGCTCCTGTAAACACAAAGCCTCGGCTTTGCCGATGTCCCCTGGACGTTGCCTCTGCTTCTGTCCTTGATTTTCTGCCTCCGGGAGGCCTTATCGATTTGACTCATTCTATTGAACCGTTGTATAATGTTATTGCCTGACTACTTGAGCTTTTCGTTCACGCTTTATTTGCCTGCAGCCTTACCTTCCTTGCGGCGGATGACTTCACCTTCATATTTAATGCCTTTTCCACGATAAGGTTCCGGCTTTCTGAATGAACGGATCTTGGCGGCAACCTGACCAACAAGAGCCTTGTCAATGCCACTTACAAGAACAGTGACCTGATCAGGCACTTCAATTTTAATCTCATCCGGAGCCTTGAAATAGATCATATGCGAATAGCCAAGTGTCAGGGCAAGCAGATCATTTTTCAGCTCAGCACGATACCCGACGCCAGCAATTTCGAGTTTTCTGGTAAAACCTTTTGTTACACCATCAACCATATTGCTGATAAGCATACGGTAAAGACCATGCTGTGCTTTAGCCTTTTTACTGTCATCGATTCTCAATACGGTAACTAAACCGTTTTCTTCCGATACGGTTACCTGATCGGTCAGCCTCTGTTCAAGAGTGCCTTTAGGACCGGATACCCTGATGTTTGAATCTTTGATCTCTATCTTCGCCTGATTGCTCAGGGGTATGGGCATTTTTCCTATTCTTGACATGGTATTCTAATGCTCTTTGGCTTATGGATTAATAGATACGGAACAGGATTTCACCACCTACGCCCTGTGCCCTTGCCTCTTTATCGGTTATTACCCCTTTCGATGATGAGAGGATATACAACCCGAGACCACCAAGATATTTTTTAATATCTTTTCCATCATAAACACGCCGACCCGGCTTGCTGACTCTGCTGATCTCCTTGATAGCAGGATCACCATGGGCAGTATACTTCAGATCAATCCGAAGAAACGGAAATTTTTCGGTGGTTATGACCGTAAAGTTTTTAATGTACCCTTTCTCCACAAGCAATTGCGAAAGATTCTCCCTGAGCTTTGAATACGGGATATCGGTTGTTTTATTTTTTGCTCTTCCCGCATTTCTGATACGGGTGATATAATCTGCAATAGAATCCGTTACAGGCATAGCAAACGTTGGTTACTTTCTAAAATGAACAAATACCTTACTTTGATAATGACAAACCAGCTTCTTACCAGCTTGCTTTCTTCACACCAGGCAACTTTCCTTCAAGAGCGAATTTGCGGAACATATGCCGGCATAACCCATACTTTGCATAAACACCTCTTCCACGACCTGTAAGCACACAACGGTTGCGAACCCTTGTTGCAGAACTGTCTCTTGGCAACTTGCGAAGGGCTTCATAATCGCCAGCTTTAAGCAGCTCCGCACGGAGGACTGCATATTTCGCTACAAGCTTGATTCTCTTCTCGTTCCTTGCTATAACGCTTTTCTTGGCCATCTGTTTTCTGAATTATTTAGTTGTTCTTCTTTTTGAATGGCATTCCAAGTTCCGAGAGCAGTACATAAGCCTCTTCATCTGTCGAAGCTGAAGTTACAAAACTGATATCCATTCCGGATATTCTCGGTACTTTGTCAATATCGATTTCCGGAAATATAATCTGCTCCCTGACTCCAACGGTATAGTTTCCACGGCCATCGAAACTGGTATCGCTGAGCCCACGGAAATCACGTATTCTTGGAACGGCAAGACTGACAAAACGATCAAAAAACTCGTACATGGCCTTGCGGCGTAACGTTACGCGGCAACCTATAGCCTGGCCTTCGCGTAATTTAAAGTTTGATATTGCTTTTTTTGATTTACGGATCTGGGGTTTCTGACCTGTAATCTGGGCAAGCTCCTGAAGAGCAATTTCAAGCAGTTTTGGTTCTGCCGCTGCAGCACCTACACCGATATTGATCGATATTTTTTTAAGCTTCGGTACCAGCATGGCATTCTTGTACTGAAAGCGCTCGACAAGATTGGGAGTTACTTTCTCTTTAAAGAATGTTTCAAGTCTTGCCAGTGAAGGTGTTGTCGGTGTCATCTCTTTATTCTTGTCCATCTTGTTCATTATCAGTTTACCCGCGATGGTCTTGGTCATCGGAGCCTTTTAGTAGAAACACTTAACTTTTCTTCACGTTGGAAGAATGAATCGGGAACTCCCGCTCAATAATCGATCCCTGTGTCTGCCCCTGGGTCGGACGCATGTGGCGCTTCCGGATATTGACACCTTCTACAATAACACGGCTTTTTATCGGAAACACTTTCAGAATCTTTCCTTCCTTGCCTTTATCATTGCCGCTGATGACGACGACCGAGTCATTCTTCTTGACGTGCAACTTAACCTTTTTAATACCTGTTTTCATTTTTTACTGATATGATATTATTCATAAAATCTGGAGCGGGAGACGAGACTCGAACTCGCGACCAACAGCTTGGAAGGCTGTGACTCTACCAACTGAGTTACTCCCGCCTGCGTCACCCTACAATACTTCAGGTGCCAACGATACAATCTTCATAAATTTCCTGTCGCGAAGCTCTCTTGCTACCGGCCCGAATATACGGGTTCCCCTCGGTTCACCCTGAGCATTAAGAAGAACAACTGCGTTTTCGTCAAAGCGAATATAGGAACCATCTTTTCTCCGGGATTCCTTGACACAGCGCACGACAACGGCCCTGCACACATCCTTCTTCTTTACAATACCACCAGGAACAGCAGCCTTGACTGATACTATAATCTGATCACCCAATGAGGCATAACGCCTCCCGGTTCCGCCGAAAACGTGAATACAACGAACCTTTTTGGCTCCGCTGTTATCGGCAACAACCAGATTTGTTTCTTTCTGGATCATCCTGTTTCAAACTTTATTAAATGTATAAAAATGCTCTCTTACCTGGCTTTTTCTATAATTTCGACCAAACGACAGCTTTTCCTTTTGCTCAATGGACGACATTCGACCACTTTAACCAAATCACCGATACCAGCTTCATTCTTTTCATCATGAGCTGTCAGCTTCGTCGTCTTCTTGAAATATTTCTTGTAAACCGGATGCTGTACGCTACGTTCTACGGCAACAACACACGACTTATCCATCTTGTCACTGACAACCTTGCCTAACCAGCTTTTTTTTCTTCCCCTTACTGGAGCATTCTGTTCCATTGATACACTGCCCATTTTATTTTCTTCCATGTAAGTAACCAGTTTTATTGTTTGCCTTTCCGTCAAACCTGGCCCGTTTCGGAAGCCGCAAGTTGATGGAGCCGGTTTTTCATGCGCGCAATATCCCGCTTCGAATTGCGGAAAACCATTGGATTCTGCGGCTGTTCAATAACCTTAAAAAAATTGATATCGGCAAGTCTGTTCTCAAGCTCTTTGAGCCTGTCGATCAGTTCCTGTTTATTCAATGCCGCAATTTCATACTTTTTCATAATAAGTAACCCTCGTGTCGAATTAGTTGCTCGGTTAATCTTCGTAATCAGGACGGACAATGAACCTGGTCTTGATGGGCAGTTTTTTCGCTGCAAGCCGGAATGCCTCTGTGGCAACCTCTTTCGGAACTCCATCAGCCTCGAACATGATTCTTCCGGGTTTTACCACTGCAACCCAAAACTCTGGAGAACCTTTACCAGAACCCATTCGGGTTTCAGCAGGTTTTTTTGTTACCGGTTTATCCGGGAAAATCCTGATCCAGATTTTACCATCCCTCTTCATAAATCTCGTCATGGCAACACGGGCAGCCTCAATCTGACGACTGGTAATCCATGCTGGCTCAATTGCTTTAAGACCGAACGAACCGAAAGATACATCTGTACCACGTCCTGAATTGCCTTTCATCCGGCCCCGTTGTGTCTTTCTATATTTAACTCTCTTTGGCATTAACATACAGGCAACTCCATTCTATTTTCTGATTGTATGGTACGTTATATTTATCGCTTGGTACGATGACGGCGCTTTGTGCGACTATCGCGATTTCTTGCACCTGCATCATTGCGTCTTTCCTTGATTCTCTTCAGTTCATCCTCTTCGATTGCATCAATGCGCTGAACGAGGACTTCACCTTTATAAACCCATACCTTGATACCGATGGTACCGGCTATGGTATGAGCGGTGACGCTCGCATAATCAACATTGGCACGGATGGTATGAAGCGGAATCTTTCCCTCTTTATACTGTTCCGAACGGGCAATTTCAGCACCACCGAGACGGCCTCCGCATCTGATCCTGACACCTTCTGCTCCAGAGCGCATGGCCTGCTGGATAGCCTGTTTCATGGCTCTTCTGAATGAAACACGATTTTCAAGCTGGTAGGCAATGTTATCGCCAATCAACTGTGCCTCTATTTCCGGTTTGACAACCTCAACAACATCGATCTTCACCTCTTTTCCGGTGATACGACTCAGCTCCTGGGAAAGGTTGTTGATCTCTTCACCCTTTCTTCCAACAACAGCACCCGGACGGGCTGCATAGATATTGATCTTGACATGCTTCGTCGTTCTCTCGATAATAATACGTGCAATGCCTGCCCTCTCCTTCTTCAGCCTTGCAAGAACATAAGTACGGATAACATGGTCCTGCTTAATTTTCTCCGAAATAACAGGACTGTCATCATACCAGCGTGAAGCCCAGTCTCTGATAATTCCCAGCCTAAATCCAGTAGGATTAACTTTCTGACCCAATGCTCTCTCCTTGTTATTATTTAGTTACTGGATTTTTAACCTTATCAATGACGATCGTAAGATGATTCGATCTCTTCCGAATCCTGAATGCCCGACCCATAGGTGCCGGTAACGTTCTCTTCAGTGTGGTGCCTTCATCAACAAAAATAGTCTTGACAAAAAGCTCCTGATCACTGACCCGTTCGTCCGGGTTACGCTGCGCATAATTTGCAACGGCGGATTTGAGCGTCATCATAACATTTCGAGAAGCGGCCTTTGTTGAGTTGAGCAGAATGGCCTTGGCCAGATCAACCGGTTTTCCACGAACGAGACCCGCTACAAGACGCATCTTTCTTGGCGATGTTGGCGTATCCCGTAAAATTGCTTTAGCTTCCATTGTAATCTTTACCCTTTCGCGTTATTCAATTTATTTTTTTCTTGGTGCTGATCCGCCTTTTTCTGCCTTTCCACCACCAGCATGGCCGCGAAATGATCTCGTCGGGGCAAACTCTCCAAGCTTATGACCTACCATATTATCACCTACATAGACTGGCACATGGTTCTTGCCATTATGCACAGCCACTGTATGACCGACAAAATCAGGTGAAATCATTGAACTTCTGGACCAGGTCTTGATAACCTTTTTTTCTCCCTTGCTATTCATATCAAGGATCCGCTTTTCCAGTTTTATATCAATGAACGGTCCCTTTTTAAGTGATCTTGGCATAATTTCTCTGCTTGTTGTTGTTAACCGCTATAGTTATTTGGCGTTTCTGCCCCGTACAATCAATTTCTGTGAAGCCTTTTTCTTATTTCTGGTCTTCAGACCCTTTGCAAGCTGACCCCATGGCGACATTGGATGCTTTCTTCCACCGCCCGACTTCGACTTGCCTTCACCACCGCCCATCGGGTGATCAACCGGGTTCATGGCCATACCTCTTGTCTGGGGACGAATACCAAGCCAACGACTTCTGCCAGCTTTTCCGAGAACAATATTTTCATGGTCAGTATTGCCTACCACACCGATCGTCGCACGACACTCAACCCTGAGCTTGCGGATTTCGCCGGAAGGAAGCTTCAACGTAACATAATCACCCTCACGCGCTGCAAGAACTGCAAATCCACCTGCCGACCGGACAATCTGTCCACCCTTACCCGCTTTCATCTCAATGTTATGAATATCGGTACCAAGAGGGATATTCTTCAGGGGCATGGTGTTGCCGGTCTTGATTTCGACCTTCTCTCCGCTTTCCACCTTGTCGCCAACATTTAAACCTTTCGGGGCGAGAATATAACGTTTTTCTCCGTCATTGTAATGCAATAATGCAATTCTTGATGAACGGTTCGGATCATACTCAATAGCAGCAACCGTTGCAGGAATACCATCCTTGTTGCGCTTGAAATCGATAATCCTGTAATGCCTTTTATGCCCGCCACCTCTATGCCTTGAAGTTTTGCGTCCCGCAGCGTTGCGGCCACCTGACTTCTTGAGCGGCACAAGCAGGCTTTTTTCCGGCGTGCTTTTTGTGATTTCATCGAATGCAGGGTATGACATGAACCTTGACCCTGGCGTAACCGGCGCTAACTTCCTTATAGCCATTTGAATGTATGATCTATCCTTTTTATGAGTTCTATCCTTCGCTCTTCTGGGCTGTATTTGAGTAATAGTCTATTGACTGACCCTTTTCAAGAGTGATAATCGCTTTTTTCCAGTCACTTTTCTTTCCGGTAACCCTGCCCTTGCGGGTGTTCTGGGCACGGGACTTGCCGAGGCAATTAATCGTACGAATCGATTTCACCTCAACACCAAATTTCTTCTCAACAGCTTTCTTGATATCAGTCTTGTCTGCATCGGGTTTAACGACAAAGACATACTGTCCTTTCTTTTCTGTCAGCCCAGTACTTTTCTCTGTCAACAAAGGGCGCAACAACGGGTTTATCATCTCTTTAACTCCTTTTTCTGGAAAACTGCAATTACCCTAAAGTATCTTCTATTTTTTTCAGCGCTGTCTTCTGAACGAGTAGCGTATGGCTGTGAAGAATATCATAGGTCGATGCCTTGTCGGCTGTCATGATATTCAGTGCCGCGATATTCTTTCCGGATCTTGCAATGATCAGATCATACCCGGGCGTCAACATAAGAGTTTTTTTCTCAGCGAGACCAAGATTTTTCAGAATCTGGGCAAAAGGTTTCGTCTTGATGTTCTCAAAGACAAAATCCTCAATAACAACAATCTGACCGGCCTTCGCCTTCGAACTCAGAGCAGAGCGTCTTGCAAGAAGCTTAACCTTCTTGTTGACCTTCTGATCGTATGCATGGGGGACAGGACCGAATATGGTACCACCACCGATATTGAGTGGCGAACGGCTTGAACCCTGACGAGCATTACCGGTTCCTTTCTGGCGAAGCGGCTTTCTGCCACCACCTCTTACCTCTCCACGTGTTTTTGACTTGTGCGTTCCCTGCCGTCTGTTTGCGAGAATCGACTTGACGTCGAGGTACATCGCATGTTCAGATATTTCAGCGCCGAATATATCGTCACGGAGCGTTACCACTTCCCCGGTTTCAGTACCGCCGGTATTTAAGACTTTAAGTTCCATAGCTTCGTGCATTCAGCATTTACTTTTTTGTAGAAACAATCTTGACATAGGAGTTCTTTGGGCCCGGCACCGATCCCTTGATAACAATAAGGTTAGACTCAGGCATGATCTTGAAAATCACAAGATTCCGTACCGTAATATTGTCTGAACCCATTCGTCCGGCCATTCTGGTACCCTTGAAAACCCTCGATGGATCGGATGAACCACCAACAGATCCTGGCGCTCTCTGCCTGTCAGACTGACCATGTGTTCTCTGACCGCCACTGAAATTGTGACGTTTCATGACACCGGCAAAACCTTTTCCTTTTGAGACTCCGAGAACATTGACCTTCTCACCTTCGGTGAACGATTCAACACTTACAGCACTGCCCAGCTCAAGCTCCTGATTCAGTTCCTTAAAATCAAACTCAGCCAACTTGAAACCCGGCGCAACGCCTGCTTTTTTGTAATGACCCTGTAACGGTTTGCTTACCTTCTTCTCTTTCCTTTCTCCAATACCAATCTGATAAGCGTCGTAACCCTCTTTATCTGCACGTTTAACCTGTGTTACAAAGCATGGACCTGCCTGGATAATCGTGCAGGATACCGCCTCGCGTTTCTCATTGAATAAACGGGTCATGCCGATTTTTTTTCCAAGAATCGCACCCATATGATTATCTTTTCTAATTCTTTAAGACTTAATTTCAACATCAACGCCGCTTGGAAGTTCGAGCTTCATCAGCATATCAATGGTTCTGGATGTCGGGTTTATAATTTCAATCAACCTCTTGTGAGAGGAGAATGAAAACTGCTCACGGGACTTCTTGTCGACATGCGGAGACCGGTTTACGGTGTAAACATGCGATTTTGTAGGCAGCGGTATTGGACCAAAGATAATAGCATCCGTCTGCTTGACCACATCAATAATCCTTAGAGCCCACTTATCAACCAGGCTATGGTCGTAAGACTTGAGCTTGATTCTTATCTTTTGCTGTACAGCCACTTGTCAACCCTGTTTCGTGTTATCAATAAAAAAGGGACGGGATTTACGACCCCGTCCCGGGACGCCATACACTCTTCTTATTCAATAATCGTGGTAACGGAACCCGCACCAACGGTACGACCACCTTCACGAATAGCAAAACGCAGGCCCTCATCCATAGCGATCGGGGCAAGCAACTCGACTTCAACACCAAGGTTGTCACCAGGCATAACCATCTCGACACCTTCAGGCAGCGTTACAGAACCGGTAACATCTGTTGTACGGAAATAGAACTGGGGACGGTAACCGTTAAAGAACGGTGTATGACGGCCACCCTCTTCCTTCTTCAGAATATAGACCTCAGCCTTGAACTTGGTGTGCGGCTTGATGGTGCCCGGTTTGGCAATAACCATACCACGCTCAAGTTCTGTTTTATCAACACCACGGAGAAGAAGACCAGCGTTATCACCAGCCTGACCTTCATCAAGAAGCTTCTGGAACATTTCGATACCGGTAACGACCGATTTGCGTGTAGGTCTCAGACCGACGATTTCAACCTCTTCGTTGATCTTGATACGGCCTCTCTCAATTCTGCCGGTACCAACAGTACCACGACCAGAAATAGAGAAAACATCTTCGACCGGCATCAGGAACGGCTTGTCAATGTCGCGAACTGGATCAGGGATAAAGGAATCAACTGCATCCATAAGCTCCATAATTGCCTTTTCACCTTCAGGATCACCTTCAAGAGCCTTCAGTGCGGAACCCTTGACAATCGGAATATCATCACCAGGGAAATTGTACTGAGTCAAAAGCTCTCTCAGCTCAAGCTCAACAAGCTCGATAAGTTCAGGGTCAGCAATATCAACTTTGTTCAGGAAAACAACAAGTGAAGGGACGTTTACCTGACGGGCAAGCAGGATGTGCTCGCGAGTCTGAGGCATAGGACCATCAGTACCTGCAACAACAAGAATGGCGCCATCCATCTGGGCTGCACCAGTGATCATGTTTTTAATGTAATCAGCGTGACCAGGACAGTCAATATGCGCATAGTGACGCTTTTTTGTCTGGTACTCAACGTGCGCTGTTGAAATGGTAATACCACGCTCTCTCTCTTCAGGAGCCTTGTCGATACTGCCGAAGTCACGCGCTGCAGCAAGTCCCTGCTTGGCGAGAACCGAAGTAATCGCTGCGGTCAAGGTTGTCTTGCCATGATCAACGTGACCAATGGTTCCTATATTGACATGGGGTTTATCCCTTTTGTAGGACTCTTTTGCCATAACTTATCTCCGTGTCGGTTATCTGTTATTGTTTGTAGTAATTAAAACTGGTACAGCCATCGCCTCGCTTAGTCCGAATCCTTGCTCGTCCTCTTCTCCTGCAAAGCTTCCGCAATACTGCGTGGAACTTCGCGATAACAATCAAACTCCATGGAATAATTCGCTCTTCCCTGACTCATCGAACGCAAGTCGGTCGAATATCCGAACATTGCTGAAAGCGGAACCTTGGCGTTGACAAACTGGGCTCCTGCCCTCTGCCCCATGCCTTCGATATGACCACGACGGCTCGACAAATCACCCATGACATCACCAAGATACTCATCAGGCGTAACAACCTCGACCTTCATGATCGGCTCAAGCAAAACCGGATCAGCTTTCTTTGCGCCACCCTTGAAACCGATGGAACCAGCGATCTTGAATGCCATTTCCGAAGAGTCAACCTCATGATACTTGCCATCCAGAAGTGTAACCTTGATATCCTGCATCGGGAAGCCTGCAACAACACCACTCTTCATCGCCTGCTGAACACCAGCATTAACAGCCGGAATATACTCCCTCGGGATAACTCCACCCTTTACAGCATCAACAAATTCATATCCCTTGCCCTCTTCAAGCGGCTCAACGCGGAGAACGACCAAACCAAACTGACCTTTACCGCCGGACTGACGAACAAACTTACCTTCAAACTCCACAGACTTTCTTATCGTTTCACGGTAAGCAACCTGCGGCTTGCCTACGTTGGCCTCAACCTTGAACTCACGTTTCAGACGGTCAACCAGAATCTCAAGATGCAGTTCACCCATACCGGCAATAAGCGTCTGACCCGTCTCATCATCAGTTTTCACCTTGAAGGTCGGATCCTCTTCTGCAAGCTTGGCGAGTGACATACCGAGTCTGTCGGAATCGCTCTTGGTTTTAGGCTCGATAGCAATCTCGATAACCGGCTCAGGAAAAACCATCTTCTCAAGAACCACCGGACTGTTTTCGTCGCAAAGCGTATCTCCGGTTCTTACATCCTTCAGACCAACAGCAGCAGCGATATCGCCACAATAAACACAATCTATATCTTCTCTCTTGTTCGAGTGCATCTGCAGTACACGACCGATTCTCTCTTTCTTGCCGGTCATCGTATTGAGTACATAACTTCCTGCCTTGAGCACGCCGGAATAAACCCTGAAAAAGGTAAGCTTCCCGACAAACGGATCCGTCGCAATCTTGAATGCGAGCGCAGCAAACGGCTCCTCATCTTTCGGTTCGCGAGTAACAGGCTCTTCGGTACGTGGATGATGACCCTCAACGGCGCCGACATCAACAGGTGAAGCAAGATACTCAACAACAGCATCAAGCATAAACTGGACACCCTTGTTCTTGAAAGAAGAGCCGCAAAGCACCGGAATAATGGTAACCTTCAGCGTTGCCTGACGCAACACATTCCTTACCTCTGACTCAGTGATATCCTCACCGTTCAGATATTTTTCAAGAAGCGTATCGTCATGCTCCGAAACAGCCTCAAGCATATTGATCCGCCATGTCCTTGCCTCATTCTGCAGGTCATGCGGAATCTCGACCTCATCATAGGTACTGCCATCTTCTTTATTGTAGATGATACCCTTCATCCTGATAAGATCAACGAAGCCGGCAAAAATCTCGCCCTCTCCAATCGGTATCTGAAGAGGAACCGGATTAGCACCGAGTCGTTCCCTGATAGCCTTTACCGTCTCAAAAAAGTTTGCGCCAGTCCTGTCCATCTTGTTGATATAGGCAATCCTCGGCACACCATACTTGTTTGCCTGGCGCCATACCGTCTCGGACTGAGGCTCCACGCCACCAACGGCACAAAAGAGCGCAACAGCGCCGTCAAGTACACGCAGGGAACGCTCAACCTCAACCGTAAAGTCAACATGGCCAGGCGTATCGATAATATTGATACGGTGATTAACTCCGATATAGTTGCCAAACTTCGGCATCCAAAAACAGGTTGTAGCAGCAGAAGTGATGGTAATACCACGCTCCTTCTCCTGATCCATCCAGTCCATCGTCGCACCACCATCATGCACCTCACCCATCCGATGCAGACGACCGGTATAATAGAGAATCCTCTCTGTCGTCGTCGTCTTTCCGGCATCAATGTGAGCCATGATACCGATATTCCGTACTTTATCTAAATCAACCAGCCGTGCCATAACAAAATTTTAGACCTTTAATCCACACTTTAACAAACTCTTAGAACCTGAAATGCGCAAACGCCTTGTTAGCATCAGCCATACGGTGTACCTCATCACGCTTCTTAACCGATGCACCCTGCTCATTGGCAGCATCCATCAGCTCGGCAGCCAGCTTCTCAGCCATAGACCTGCCTCCGCGCTTTGCAGCATAAATCTTCAACCAGCGAAAAGCCAGTGCTCCTCTCCGCGAAGCTTTCACCTCCATCGGAATCTGATAGGTAGCACCACCAACCCTCTTGCTGCGAACCTCAACGACCGGCGCAATATGCGACATAGCCTTGCGGTACACCTCAAGCGGATCTTCTCCGGCAAGTTTCTCGGCAATGATAGCAAACGCATCATAGACTATCTTTGTAGCAACAGCCTTCTTACCATCAAGCATCACAGCATTGATAAAACGGGCAACACTCTCGTCCCCGTAACGGAAATCAACACCGATTCTTTTATAGCCAACTTTTTTGGGCATGTTCTTCTCTGAATTTATGATTCGACTTATCTACCTTTTACCCTTACCCTTGACCGGAGCTGGCACACCAGCTTTCGGCTGTTTGGCTCCATACTTCGACCGACTCTGCTTACGATCAGCCACACCGGACGTATCCAGCGAACCACGCACAATATGATAACGCACACCAGGAAGATCCTTTACCCTGCCGCCACGAATCAGAACAATTGAATGCTCCTGAAGATTGTGACCTTCTCCCGGAATATATGCTGTGACTTCTATCTTGTTGGATAACCTTACACGCGCAACCTTCCGTAACGCGGAGTTAGGCTTTTTTGGAGTTGTTGTGTAAACACGAGTACAAACCCCCCGCTTTTGCGGGCACTTCTCAAGCGCCGGAGACGCTGTTTTTGAGGCTTTTACACTTCTTCCGAGCCTGATAAGCTGCTGAATCGTCGGCATACTGAAACTCTCTTTCTTTTTAAAAAACCCCTGATTACAAAAAACGCAATGCAATGCTTAAAAATCCATAAGGACAGACAATGTAAGCGAATTATGAAAAAAAACAAAACCTAAATGAATATATTTCGCCTTCTGATGAAAATAATCTGCACCATCCCTTAACCCCCGCCAGAACAGGCAAAACAGCCGGTTCAGTGGTCTGCGAAACTTCCTCTTATATTATATACCACTACCGATCCATGATGGAGAAGCCCTTCTTTCAACAGGTAATCCGGCAAAACCCGGAGCGCTTTGTGTGTGGGCTGTCGCAATCAAGCGCAGATTTTATTCAGTCTGTTGAATTATTCACTCAATAGACTAAGCAATATTTGAATAACATGAGCGATTCACAGGCATAAACAAAATATACAACTTCCTGCATCCCAAATAGATAAACTCATCCTCCAAACCATATAACCGTAATGATAAATCACAAATTATCGTTATGACAAGTAGAGCTACACCACTATACCCCGCTTTGTCGCCGCTTTTCCATGCAGACCGTCTGTGCAAGGGCCAACCTTTCACGTCCTACGCTCTACAAAATTGAGACTGGTGACCCGTCGGTTGCTATCGGCTTCTACGTTCAGGTGCTTCGCGTCCTCGGACTGCTTGCGGACTTGTCGTTGATCGCCAAAGAGGACGCACTTGGCCGTCGCCTGCAGGACGAATCGCTTCCCCAGCGGAGAAGAGCGCCACGCAAAAAAGTACCAGCAGGAGCGAGTGATGGCGAACCAGGAAGCAGCGCCATTTTTTCGCCTCAGCCATGACCATGCGTCACCATACCGACACCGACGATGCCAGTTATCTGGAACTGGCAGAACATCTATTCCCCGTGAAGCCCCCGTCAAACGCCACCAAAATCGGCCACTTATTTTAATGACTGTCGGCTCATCCAAAGTGCCTATATTACCGAAACAAATTCCTGCTTTTTCCCGATTATGCTGATTGAGCTAAACAGTGTCAGGTATGAGAGCAAATACTTGGCGCCATTCCAATGGAGGATATGGACTTGGTCATCATTCCAAACACTCGAACCTTAAGCGTCAATCCAGGAAATCCGAATATTGCGACCTCAATAGCAAAGTAGAAGCCTGGCCATTCACTGAAGCTGACAGGCGGGTAATCCAGCAGCCTGGCTCTATCGTTTTGCAGACACAAGAGTATCCGTTTACATAAAACACACCCAGGTAATGAGTTAAAACAATACCAAATTGAACAGGTCGTTGAGGAACTGAAATCAAGGGGACTTCTATGAAAGACGTTCTGGTCTTTAAGGACTATACAGGATCGGTACACTTCAATGCAGATGATGAGGTGTTTTTTGGCAAGATCGAGGGAATTGAAGATCTTATGTCATTTGAAGGCGATAGTATCATTGAACTGAAAACAGGATTTGAAGAGGCTGTAAACGATTATCTTGAAATATGTAAAAACAACGGCGAGAAAAATAAAATGGGAGACTTGATGTCCGAATTGCGCCAGACATCCACCAAAAAGCACCAAGGCTTGCTTTGATGAAGGAAATGTCTTTAAACCTGTTCATTTAAAAAAAGCGGTTGAAGAAGAGGTAATTCGTGAAAGTAGTAATGTGTAACTCGAAGGTGCAGAACAATCTCTCCGACCGGTAGCGTATTGAACGCATACGTTTATCAAAACTAATCGCTGGCACAGTGTTTGGAAGCAGTTGAAAACGACCCATTTTTTAATCCGTACTCGTCAGGCAATGATAACCTCAACAATTAATAGGAGATACTAACATGCCAATGACAATAAAAAAAATTGAATCAGAAGCACTCAATCTGGATATTCACTCCCGAGGCAGTCTCGTTGGCAAACTGCTCTTGAGTCTGGATGAGCCAACAGTGTCGGAAGTCGAACAACTTTGGCTGGATGAAGCAGAAAGGCGACTTGATGATTATCGTGCAGGGAAGGTTCACGGTATTTCTGGTAACGAAGTATTCAAAAGAGCGATAAGCGAATTGTCATGAACTATGAATTCTTGCCGGAAGCAGATGAAGAGTTTCGGGAGGCTTCCCGCTACTACGAAAATGCAGCTCCCGGAGTAGGCTTGGCATTTATTGCGGAAGTACATAGGGTAATATCCATAGTAATTTCCAATCCCCTTGTCGCAAAACAAATAAGAGGCACTATCCGCAGCAAAGTACTCCTTCATTTTCCTTATAGCTTGTTCTATTCCATTGAATCCGATTTAATTTTGATAGTCGCTGTAGCCCATCAAAAAAGGCGCCCAACATACTGGCGAAGCAGATTAAAACGTATGGAATGAGACGTTCACCCATAGTACACCTCTATAATCATATCCGATAACTCTCTTGTGCAGTGGCGATACCAATATGCAATGCCTCCTCTTCGCTTCTTGTCGCTACAGCTTGTTCAACCACATCCAATTTTACCATCCCCTCTTCCCCCAGGGCTTGCTCATAACGGCGTTGATATCCTTTTGCGACAGCACACGGGCACACTCCTCCCAGCGGTCATCTTCGCTCTTGATGGTACTACCCCAAGTGGTCTCAAAGATATTCGCGACCTGTTTGCGCATATGGAGGTGAGTGTCTGCAAGCTTGACAAATCCCTCAATGTTGTCTATCCAGTCATCCTCAATACAATCAGGTAATCCCCCGAAAATATCGTAGCGCTCTTTCATCCGTTCAGATATTTTTGCGTAGACATCTTCATCACGTGTGGCATGATAGGTGAGGTTGAGCATATCCACGCTTTTGCGAGCCTGACCAAATCGCTTGATCCGCCCCAATCGCTGTTCAAGTCTGGCTGGGTTCCAGGGGAGATCAATATTGATAAGGGTTCCAAGTGTCTGCAAGTTGAGTCCTTCACACGCGGCATCGGTAGCGACAACCAAAGAAACTTCCCGCTCTTTGACCATTTTTTTAATACTGTCGCGATTGATTGAGACAAATTGATCCCCTCGATAGAGCCCGCTTTTCCCCGCGCCTGCATAGACGGCAACAATCTGCTCAGGGAAAAGTTTCGCAAGTTCCAGGGCAACCCAATTGACGGTATCATAATATTGGGAAAAGACGATGCAGCCCCACTCGTTCCAGCTCTTCCCTTCGCTTTGAAAATGTTGCAGAAACCATTTCACCGCCCTAAGCTTGGGATCAACCGCCTCACTTCGGGATAACTCTTCAAGGATGATGTGCAGATATGAAATTTCAGCTTCTGTCAATGTTTCAAGGACACTGCGCTCGACTTTTTGTATGTCGTCATCGTCGTGTTCATTGAGCTGCTTCTTGAGCATCCTCGTCACGGTCAGTTTGCCAGACTCAAAGGATGAACATATTCGCTGCAAAAAGATTGACCGCAACAGTTGAGCCCCTTTTGTCCGCTTACTGAGTTCCGAGACAAAGCTTTCCGCAGCCTGATAGGCAAGCTCGAACGGGTGGTTGGTCATGAGGCCAATGCCCTGAAATACCGCTCCAGTATAGGTGCCGGGCCGGGCATCAGGAATCGGGTGAACACTGACCGCAATTTTATCGAGGAGACCCGCATTTTCAAGTGCTTCACGTCTTCTTATCACCACATGCCGAATGAATGGATTATTGCGATGAAAAAAATCAGTACCAAGAATTGACTGCAGATCCATTTTTCGGGTCATGAGAGCTAACGATTCCGGGGCTGCATCGGTAAAGAATTTGGAATCCGGAATACCAAGATCGGTGCGAATCATTCTGACCAGACGGGCTGCACTCTGATCCATCATGGGTGTTTCTCTTGCCGGAAGCGGTGCGCGAAGAAGGTTCCATGCCGTCATTTCATCTGAAACAACCTCTTCGCCGGTCACCAGTGGCACTGTTTTTTCCCAGTCTCGCCATGAGGAGACATAATCGCGTCCCATCACAAATTCCGCCCCCTGATTGAGAAGAGCAACAAGATCCCATAGCTCACGAACGTCGGTCTGAATCGGTGTTGCCGTTCCAAGCAGAACATGCTTCGAGTTCTTCACAACTTCCCGCATGAACGCCAGCAGATTATTTGGTTCCTGCTCTTGCTTCAGCCCGCCTCTGACACGCGCCTTGTGAGCTTCATCCAGTATCAACGTCCCAAATCTGAGATTCCTTAAAATACCAGCCTCCTCGGAGTCATGCACAATCAGCCCTGTTGAAACAATGGCAATTTGATAAGGGGCGTGGGCAATATCTTCTGCACCTCGTGAAGGGACGGGCCGTCCATCCGGTGTTAACCAGTGTTTGGCGTTGGAGACCCAGACCGCACTTGGAATGCCCAGCCAGTCATTGATCTCTGTCTGCCATTGCAGGGTAAGCGTCGCAGGGCAAAGAACAAGGACCGGGCCATCACCAAGCAGGGCGGCAACAAGAGCGGCAGTAGCCATTGAGAGGGTTTTGCCCAATCCAACCTCGTCAGCAAGAAGCAGCCTTATTTTTCCAAACACGTTACGGTGTTGGAGAAAGCTTGTGACAAAGGAGCGCTGCCAGGGCTGCAATTGCTCACCGCCACGGTAGATCGGCGATTCAATCATGGCCGCCGCTGGTATCTCCTCCGGCTTCAGATCGGCAAAACTCACCTCAACTCGCTCACTGATGCGCTTTACCTCGGTGATTATGGCATCCGGCAGATCGTGACCCAGTTTCCACAGTGCATCGAACTCCTGCTCCACCCAGTCGCACCCTTCCGCCGACTGGTCTTCCCATAAAATTTCATGGTTCTTTGAGAAGGCTGCCCGGCTATCGTTGACCGACCCGAGAAAGCAGGTTCGCTGCCCGTTTGCCAGTGTAATGAGCCCAGCCTTGCCATGAACAAAAACGGTGTTTTTCGGAACAACCTTGATGTGCACCCGCCCCGACAAAAGCAGTTCGTAGAGCTTTTTGTACTGCTCCCGGTGCATCAACGCCTCTGTTTCCACCGGCATCTGATTCCACCGCTCTTTCAGCGCCGCTTCCCGTGCTGCCTTGGAGACCATGATATCATTGGGGTCAAGTTCGCTGTTACAGATAATGCGAACATCAGGGATATGTTCAATCTCCTCACCAACCAGCTCAAAGATGGATGAGCGAAAGTATCCGGCAATCCGTTTGTAGGAGCGTGCATTGTGAAGTTTTTCGGCAAGGAAAACGTGATCAAGCCGTTCACGCAATGAAGAAAATCTTCGGATATCGCCCATAGCTCAGCAGGTTCCGTCGTTACGAATCAAGTCACGCAAAATCATGGCACACCGGCTCTCATCATCACGGATACCGACTGTTTTTTTCGAGAGATAATCAGCAAGAGCGATGAGTTTGTCGCGCTTCTGGTAGTACTCCAGAGCAAGCTGACGGAACTGGTTCAGAATATCGTCCGATGAGAGCTTGTTTTCGAGAAGCAGATAAATGGCATAGAGAATGCTTCGGGTTGCGGTCAATCCAAACGCATCCGAACTGCTCATTCCGCGCTTGCCGAAGATCTGCGCCGTTTTAAGGGCGGTCTCGTTCGCTTTGGTGTCGCCAATCAGCTCCGAAAAATCGGCCACCTTGAATGCCTTGGCAAAGTTCTGATAGTTGGAAAGCATGTGTACACCGCGACTCTCCATATCAACCATTTTCAGGTAGAAGCGCTCTGTATTGCTGAGGTCATTCCACACCTCACGGCTTAACCCCTGGGGCACAAGATGCTGGTTGGCCAGATCGACCGCGAACTCAATAAGCTCATCGACCATGGTTTTTTGCCCCTTCACACGGGGACGGAGAGCCTCCTGAGCCATATCAACTCCGTTGATGGAGCCATAACGGGTAAGCACCCGCAAAGCAGCAGCATAACCCGCCATCTGGATATCGGCATCCTCAAAGAGGTTTTCTTCCCGATAGAGCGCTTTGGCATTTTCGTTCAGCCCGGTAAGAAAGAGCACCTGACGCTCCACCTCATCAATCAATTCATAGGCAATTTCATCCCGGGCACCGTCAAGGTTATCAGCCCGCTTGCGCAACACCAGCAGAATGGTGCCTTTCACATATTGACCGCCCCTCAACTCGCTATCAGTTTCTGTGACGACATACCAGGCAGCAGTAACCTTCAAGCCAGAAGCCCAAACAATGTTTGCCATATCCGCCCAGATTGAACCGCTTTGATGGGTAAACATGATGATCTGCAAGCCATTGTCCGGCATATATTCGGCCATCCGCTTGTAGGCGTTGATCATGCTGATTTTAAAGTCATGATCTTCCCCCTTGATCGCCAGTTTACGACGGCTGTCCCATATCCAGTCAGAGAATTCAGCCGGGGGATTTTTTCGCAGCCAAGCGATGAAGAATTCGAGAATCTCCTCGTACTTCACTGCATCACCGTAGGGAGGATCGGTGATGTAAATGTCGTTTATTGTTTCAATCTGGTCCGCAGAGAGTGTCTCTATCGTAAAACAAAGCCTATCATCACATGGAATAGATTTTATGTTTTTGCTCAAAACACCAAACATTTGATCTATAGACCGAGTTCCATAGTTGAAAATTGTATTCAATGCCTGATTATAAAAAGCATTTGTAGGGCTATCACTTGCCCCACCTACAAATTTCCCGCTTCCATCTTTAGCAATACGCCGCCCAGATGTAGCCCATCGACACAATTTACTGGTATAATCAAGGGCTCCAGAAAATAAGACAACCAATTCTGGTGAAGATAAGGCTCTTTTAATCAGAGCCAAATAAAGCAATTGACGACTTGGCCATAGGTGATGCCAATGAGTCCATCCTCGCTCACGATATAAGCGCTCAGTTTCATCACCTGTCTCAATCCGCATGTCCGGCACCCAACCCTTTTCCTGCCACTCTGCAAGGTGTTCCTGGACATAAGCGGTAACTTTTGCCTCTCGTTCCAAATCATCCAGAGTAACACTCCTGAATTCTATTTCTGACCGGCTTGTGGCATAGTCCTTAAACCACTGAATTGCATAGAGCCGTTCATTGAAAATATCATCATCACGGAAGACAATGTCTGAAACACCCCACTGCCGAAGCCGGTTCCGATTGATGCGCTTGCCATTGACAATCTCATTGTAATCACCGCGAATACTTGAAATTTTGTTGCGGTGTTCAAAACCATTGACAGTATGCACTAAACTCTGGTTCTGATAGGTGCCGTTTTCTGCATGTATCCTGAAAGTAGGATAAAGCGCACACTATCATGAGGTCACTCCCAGATATTTCAGGAACAGCCGATCTCTGGCTACGGATTCAGTAGACCAGCGGTAGTTGCCCATGACAGTTCGTACTTGAGTCGTCTCAATGCAATCGAACCAATCCAGAATCTGAGCGAGAGATCGTTGCTCAAGCCACTGTTCCAATTTTTTTTCGAGATTGACAAGTGCTTTGGTTTTTTCGCTTCCGTTCTTTCCAAGCTCTGCCCGCATTTCCTTGATTTTCTTGGTCAGGAAGCAATGATACCCCAGTGACACAAACTGTACGAATTGCCTTCCCCGCAGGTTGTCTGGATGCCATGTGCGCGGCCTTGCTCCATCAAGGCCTCCCTTCACCACGGCGAAGATCTCCTCTATTTTTTCACGCAATCGATAGTCTGCCAACGCTGTGAAGGTCTTCATGGCCTGATTGCTGACGAGCGCAAAATAGCCGAAGTATTTCGTCGCTTCGACAATGGCCTTGTCGTTGAAACCGACCCTCAATTGTCCACCACGCCCCTTTTTTGAGCAGATCAGATATCGCTCGATTTTTCGTTGCGCAGATTTCGTGAACTCCATCACCCCATCTTCTACTTGAGCTTTGAGTTCAAACAGCTCCTTGCGGAAGTCGAGCTGCTTCTTGGTGTCGCTGTTAGGGGAATAGAAGACATGGACATAAAGGCGGCGCACGAACCTCTCTTCTTCTCCGCTCAGCTTGCCGTTTCGCGACAGTTGGCGCACTCGACCGAACTCGTGCATTCTCATCGCCGTGGCGCCGCAAACCGACGGATCAAACTGGCAAGTGCTCGACATGCCCGCCAGCGTCTCCCGAAGCGCATCCACCGTCTCGCGAACCCAAGTGATATTGGGGTCAACCAGAGTAAGGAATTTCATGTTGCGCAAGGCGAATTTCATCATGTTCCCCTCACTGTAGTAGCCGTTATCGGTAACGATCAAGGGTTTCTCAAGGTTAAAGCACTTGAGTTGCTTCAGGGTGTTCTCAATGGATATGACGTCCGGAACATTGCCAGGCTGCTTGGCGAATGCTAACGGCTCGCGTTCCTTTACGGAATACAAGGTTAGAAGCTTGATGGTTTTCAGTCCGTCACCATCCTTATTGAACCCATGCCGTGCTTCCGACTGGTTCTCGGAGTAGGTCGATATCGTGGTCGAATCAAACGCCAGCACAGGTGCCTTGCCCAGGCGATCCGCCCGGAAGGAGAAGTAGCGCTGCACGCGGTCTTCGTCGCACCCGACACATTTGAACAAGTCACTGTAAACGTCTTCAGTGATAACTTCGCTGTAGGGAAGGGAGTGCATTACCTGCCAACCCTCAAGGCGTGGCAAGGTGTTTCCGCCGGAACCGATCCAGTAACGCGCAATAGAGAGAATCTTGGCAGCGTCGCCCTCGCTGAACGAAGAACGCACGTCATCGTCAATGCCGGAGGCTTTACCGACCCACTCCAGAAGATCCGTGAGGCCACTGTGCCTGCGTAGCGCACCAACCAAGCCCCCTTCATTTTTGCTTTTTTTCGGGCGTGTAGGGATTATCTCCTGTGTTCCCGACTTGATTTTCCCTTGGAGCTTCTGACTGACGGTATAGGTCTTTCTGGTTCGTTCATTATAGCCTGTAACCCGCTCATAGATGTAAATATCGCCATTCGGGCGCCTTTCACGCCGTTCGCCAACGTGAGTTTTTCCAGTTACTGGTTTAGACACGGGGTATTCTCCTTTTTAAAGTGTTTTCCTTATTATACATACGTACACGTTAAAAAGCAAGAAAAAAGCGCGGTTTTTCTAAAAAAAACACAACTTCTCCGGAAAAAACACAACTTTTTTTGAAATAGTGCTCAGGTGGCGATCTTTTTTAGTTAATGTGTGCGCTTTATCCGACTTTCAGGATGTATCAACTCTTCAGCAGTAACATCATATTCAAGCGCAATATCATAGCGTTTGTTAACCTTATCCGGGAGCAATTTCGCGATGACTCTCTTTCCTTTGCTCACAACCAGCGTTGGCAAAACAGGCACTTTCCAGCCAGAGGTTGGACAAGTCACCTCAAGGCAATAGAGATAGACCTTCCCCCGCCAACCGTTGCCATCAGTTTCAATTCCAAGAGCATCAATCTCTTCCTTGACTTTCGCCGCAAGAGCAACCTGTTCATCATCAATCTGTTCACGCTCTTCTGCACTGGCGCCAACAATATTGAAGGCGCCCCAGGTCAGCATACAGGCAACCGGGTTGAGGTCAGAGGCATAGACATCACAGCCGAGACGGGCCGCTTCAAAGGGAATCTGGCCTGATCCGCAAAAGGTATCGGCCACACGAGGGCGATGGCCAAAACGCATAATGCCAAGCTGTTCGACCAGCTCAGGAAACGATGATGCCACCGTGCCAAGATGCTGATTGACACGGCTCCAGATATGGGTATGGAGGTTATCAAACATCTCCTCTGCCCGCTTTGCATTGCCGATGCGCTCTTTGTAGGACTCTTTCGGGAGAAGCGGCAGACACACGCGGTGCAACTCGTCAGGGTTCACATCACTGCGCCAGTGTACCTTTGCGTACTTGGCAAAACCGTGCTTGTCGTAGTATTGGTAATCTTCAATCCTGAAAGGGGCTGACATCGGGAGCTGACCTTCCGGCGTTACCCGTACATGCTCCTCGATATCCTCAATCTCAAGCGTTTCAACGGCAAGTTTTGCGGATGGCAGCCCCCTGCGCTTCGAGACGGAGAGGTCATCCATCCCCATCAGCAGCTCAAAAATTTCAAGATCTTCTTTCGGGTTTTCTGTAGCAGGCAGCAGTGCGCCTAAAACACAGGCACGGCCAAGCACAAGGGGTTTTCGCCCTTTCCAGTATGAACCAAGTGCCGTGAGCGTTTGCCCTGAACCGGCCATACGCTCTTTATAAATATCAACGGAGAGGCGCTGCACTGGCAAGAGCGTTTCAATCAAGGCCGGTGCCTCTTTAAGGCTGAAGGGTATAACTGCACTCGACATATTGCTCAATCATTGCTCAATGAATCAAAAAGACCGATGGAACGGGGATCATTTTCAGGAACTTTTTTCTTTGGTTTTGGCTGGGCTTGGCCATCCGAAAGCGCCAGATACAAAGCCTTGCGCCACCCCCTGCCGGAATCTTCAGCCAATCCACCTTCTGCGGCAGTCACCGTGTAGAGCCACCACCGTTCTTCGGGTCGCAACGCTCTCCATTTTCGGCAGATAACCTCTATCTCATCGTCATTTGCAGCATGTTCAACGGCCCAGACAAGCACACAAAGCTCTTTGCCAAGCATACGGTCAAGGTAATTGTCCTGGGGTTTCCATGTTGAAATTGATACTTTTTTGGAGCGAAGCCGGGCGTTGAAGTCGCGTTTGGCCGTCTCTGCAACGAGCTTCCATTTTGAACGGGGAAGCATGGCACGAATTTCAAAGTCGGGCGTTCCGTTGATACCAGCGAGATAACCGTAATCTTCCTGAACAATAATATTACCGGTCATGCCAGCGGGAACGATAACCCTGAAAACATGGGAGCCATAAGCTGAGGGCGCCCCAAAGCCAAGGTATCTCTTTTTTGCCGAGGGGTCGAGGCCAATCAAGTTGCTGTTTGTCATCACGCCTCCTGCCATTCGCTGCTTTTGTAGTGATGCCCGATTTTTTGCGCAAAATCAATCATATCCTGCCCTGTCTGAAAACGGGCATTTCGGAAATGGATCGTCAGAGAAGCGGTCGGCGAAAAGTCATCAATGACCGCGCTCAAAAGATGCAGCAGCTTTTCGCCTGAAATGGGTTGCCCCATTCTGTCGAGCCTGCCAGCCGCTTGGCCATGTTGCACACTGATCTGCACTTCATCAAAAACAACGTTTCGCTCACTTGCCTTGTTGAGCGCCGAAAAAACAAGCTCTCTCGAATTCAGTGTCACACCGTTTGAAACCGGAAAAAGTACGGGCAGCGTGAGAGGCGGCTCCTTTGCAACACCGCGCCCGCTTCCAGGATCACCAGAAACGATCTGGTAATCTGCTTTTTTCTCAAGGCCGCTCGCTTCAGCAAAAATCAAAAGCCGGCGGGGTTGGTTATCAACTTCAAAGGGCCCAGTGTACTCTCTGCCATTCCGGGGTTCTGAACCATCAAGAGTATATCGAATAGTGTCAGCTCTTGGAAGCACCGGAATACGTACGGTGCGTACCTTTCCAATTTCAGGGGTTATCTCCCACTGTATTTTCAGCTCATTTTTCCAAATTTTCGGCTGACCTGTCTCAGTTTTTCCCGAATAATCAACCGCCAGAAATGCCACGGTCAAGGCATCTGTTACCAGCTTCCGGTCATTGAGCTTTGGGCTCTCGGTCGAAACCTCTCCATTTTCTGCATAGTGAACATGGGTCGTTTCAGGATTGGAGTTAAGAACGGTCACCTCCAGCATTATTTTTCCGGCATCATTCATTTGCCCCAGGGGAAGAACCTGAACGCCGGAGACCTTGGGTTTTGGTTTTTTTGAGATCCACCCATTTTGCAGGTCTTCCCAAAGAGCCTCAGTGATAGCCCGCTGTTTGATTCTCTCCAGATCGCCGGGCACAAGAAAATACATGGAGCAGTTGGATTGCGCCCGATCCCTGATATCTGACCATGCCACTTCATCCTGATTTTCAAAGAGGCGCTCGATACGGCTGCGGACACCACTGAACTTTGTACTCTCCACCCAATCAACGTAAAGCTTGACCGGATCTTTGGTGAGTGTTGCAATAATCTGGTTTTCACCATCCGTTGTATTTCCGGTATGCTCCAGCGGTCGGGCCTCAAGTTTTGGCTCCAGCCCTGGGCGTTGCGAAGGAAAAAGGAGCTTGTCAAAGAGTGACTTGACAACACTGTTGAACTGATGTTCATAGCTCGCTTTAAGATCTTCAAATTCCTCCCATTGCGGGTCTCCTTTCTTTACTTTCCCCGTAGTATTCGCCTGGCCGACAGCATAGACCTGACGGGCAGCTTCATGCAATTTGCCAACCTCAAACGATTTTTCGCCGGTGAGCACCAGCAGATTGTTTTTTCGTACAAGCGTTGAAAAAAGCTTGCCAACCTCTTCCGGTGGCAATTTTGAATCTGGCGAAATGATTGCGAGGACGCGGTTTACCTGTACCTCCTTTTCAATTTCATCAATACTTGGCAGGGCCAGCACTTTTTGATAGGCTCTTTTGCTTTTTGGTTCGAATGCCTCTCGCAGACGATGTGCAATCAGCTCTGAAACTTTGGGTTCAGGCGCTCGTGCAGCAAGACCGGTAAGCATCTTGGTGAGGTTTTCGAGCTTGTCAAAATAGATGCGACCTTCGGCTGATTTATGGAGATACCAGCTTGATTTTGTAAGGTTTTCACAGGCCTGCTGGTAAAAACTCAGATCAGCATTCGGGGTGGCGAGGCATTCAAGGGTTTCCGAGAGGGTAAGGCCTTTAACCGGATTGACCGCCGTTGAGAGGCTTGAAACAAGAAGCAGATTGGCAACCTGAGCCGCAGCGTCGTTGCCTGCATTTGCATCAATGGTTTGAGCATGGGCGCTGCCATCGGAAGAGTAGATATCCCTTGCAACCGCATCGTCGAGTCGTGAGATGGAGATGATTTTCTCTCTCACCTCATCAATGGAAAGATCAAAGTGCTGCGGGCCGATAAGCATGACATCGTTTTCTTTCCGTTCCCAGACCGACTTTAACAGCCGTGAGGCAAGCTCCAACAGGCCACGCGTCTGCTGAAACTCCTTGTTTTCCTTGAAGAGGGCAAAAATGTGTTTCATCTGAGGGTGAAACGGATAGGTCTGCTCCACTTCAGAGGCGAGTTGCTCCGGCGATTTCTGTTGCTCAATGGTTTTTGAGCGCTGCGCCTGCTCTATTGCCTTGCCGAAACTTTCAGCGATATGGGCAATTTGTGCGTTATCCGGCAGCCGGGAAAACAACCTTTTTTTGAGAATTGCGTAGGTTTCATCCCCCGACAGATCAACCGGGGTAATATTGAACTCTATTCGATTCAGCTCTTTACGAGATGATTCAAGCGCAGCATTGATAATTTGGGTGCCTTCGGCGTAACTGGCTTCCAGATCGGAAACAATGATACAGATGTTCTTTTTGCCGCTCGAAGCCGTAAGCAGGTTGGCAAAGGCTCTCCCTGCAATATCCGCAACCGTCCCGCTGCCGACAGCCTGCGTGCGATAATAGCCAAAGTACGTCGGCATTTCATCCAGCAAAATGAGAACCGGAGCCTCTATGTTGTCAAACAAAGCCTGCCAGTGCTCCTGCCCCGGTGACTCTGTCCCCGCTTTAAAAAAACCTTCAGAGCCAAGCTGCGCCGCAATTCTCCCCCAGAAATAATCATTAGGCTGCTCACGACCATTGAAAAAGGCCACTTGAGCCGCGCCAAATGCATAACGGGAGGAAGTTTCAGGAAAAAATTCCGTGCGGAGCTTCGGGTGGCGAGCAAGAAACGCCATCGTTTTGATCAGATGGGTCTTTCCTCCACCCATTGCCTGCTTCAATCGGAAAACAGGCCGACCACCTGAAGAGCCAGAAAGCCGCTTAAACCCCTCATTCACCAACTCTTTCATCCCGTTGGTCAGGTAAGAGTGCTTGAGGAAGAGCTGGCCAGCCGCAGCGTCAATAGAGTCATTGTCGATTCGCTCGATACTGTCGCTGATTCTTATCTCCAGCGCTCCTTCATTGAGCTGGCAAATATCCTTTACGGTTGGAAGCATAATGACAAGGCTGATTTATGACCGATATTGTGCTGTGGGGCACCTTGAACTGGTTGCAATTTCAGTAGTTACGGTAACGATAACGAATGGAAGCTGTCGTTTTTTGAACTACAGCCTGTATAATACGAGATTTTGCCTTTAGTTGGACGGGGTTCAATTAATAATGGGCATGAAAAGAGGGTTGGAATACCATTATCATGGCGTTAGCCGCAAATTTTATGTAGCTTCCAACAGCAAATCAAGCCAGAAAATGGTGGTACAATTTTGCCGGAATATTCAACAATGTCAAGTTCATTCATCAATAGGTTAAAAAAACACGCTGTCAACCGAAGAATAATTCAAATCCATGCGTACATTGTCTTGGTTCTTGATCTGCAAAAGAGGGCGTCGTGAGTGCCTTTATGCTGATCCATACAAGAAGCAGAAATAAACTCAATTTAATTTTCTTAACTGCTTTTCGCATATAAGAGTCGCGCTGTTTTGAATCGTGCACATACGGTGCGTTATGTGGGTTACAATTCAAAAATCCGCAGTTTAGGCAGATCAATCTGATTATAATATAGGGTTTAGAAAGACAGTCCAGGCACTGTAAAGAGATAAAGGAGAGAAGCGATGGCAGTAGTATTCATCAGTTATAGTTGGATCGACGAATTCGATCCGGTACAGAACCGGTGGGGTCGCGTGCCTAATCCCAGAGTGAGAGAACTCGCCGATCGTTTACGCAACGATGGTGTAGATGTCAGACTTGATATCTACTTTCGCGATGGTCTCCACGGCTTTTCTCAGCCACAGCCAATACCTGGCAATCCTCAGGATCCTTGGCTTGCTTGGTCGGCTCAGCAGATCGCAGAAGCCGATTCAGTATTGCTCTTTTGCACGCCCGAGTATGCCTACTCGGATCCCGCGCACCGTATGTTCAATGGCGAATGGTCTGACTGGTCTCAACTGAACGAAACTACCAGAATCGATCGGCAACACGACGTTCCCTTTCGCTGGTGGGACTGGTATGCGATCAATCGAGAGTCGTCCGAACGACCAGAGAAATTCATTCTGATCGGTCTCGGACACTACCACAGGGATCAAATGCCACCTGTAAACCACGGCGCCAGCTACACTGACATCGCAACCGAAGCTGGCTATAACACACTTCTGATGCGTATCCTCCAGGTCTGGCATAGGCGCGTTCCACGCCAGGGGATCTTCATCAGCTACGCTCATAACGACGGTGACCACTGGTTACAGATGCTACGCGTTCACCTTTCGTGGCTCGAACGCAACCATGGCGTTGAGATCTGGAGTGACCAGAACATACAGCCCGGGCAGAAATGGCGCAGAAGTATCCAAGAAGCACTTCATCGGGCGAAGGTGGCCGTACTTCTCGTATCAGAAAACTTCTTGAACTCCGACTTCATTACAAACAGCGAGTTACCGAAAATGCTTCAGGCGGCTGAATCTGATGGCGTGACGATCTTTTGGATTCCTGTCCGCTCCTCTTCATACAGGCAAAGCCCGATCAGTGAATTCCAGTCGGCACATCCACCTGAGAAACCATTATCAAGCTTACCCGCTCCCGAGCAAGACCAAGCATTCGTTGCCATCGCCGAGAAGCTCGCAGCAATCCTCGGGCTTGTTGAACGTTAGACATAAAATAGATCAGGATGAGTGTTCTGTAAACAATCCCGCAGTCCAAGATGCAGAAATAACATCGTCTCCCTATAGTCAATAATCAAGACACTGAACGATGCAGCTAAATAACGACGGAAAATCTCTGGGAGAAGCAGAGTTCAATAATCTTTGCTCACATTACAAAGATACCTATGAAATTCATCTTGCCAGCATAAAACAGCGCGACATCCTATTTTATGCTCTACTGATCATTCTTGCATTTTTCTCTTTGCAGGTCACATCAACTGCACTTGTAAATGGAGCTTTAACCCAAATCATAAATAATAAAGTTGGCGTTATCGTCGATAAGGGTTCTAATCTGTTTGGAGCACTGCTATGGCTATTGCTATTTGGTGCATCTTCTAAGTATTTTCAAATAGTAGTTCAAATTGAACGTCAATATGACTATATCCATCACTTGGAAGACGTATTGAGCGGAAGGTATGGCGGAACACGAGTATTTACAAGGGAGGGTAAATCTTACCTTGAAAAGTATCCACTTTTTTCGAAATGGATTTGGTTTTTGTATACTGCGGCATTTCCAGCAATTATTTTGTTGAGTATATCGCTCAGAATAAAAGGTGAAATCAATAGAATAGATGTCTTAGGGTTTGAGCTAATTCCTAGCTTCGTCTGTTATTTTCTTGTTGTCATATCAACAATTCTATATCTATGGAAACTACATGGCGCATTTCTATTGAAAATTGTCAACAGTTGCATTTACCAGATAAAGAGAAGCTTGGAAACATTGACAAGGCAAGGCGGCCACTGGCGCAACTGGTGATGCTCACGGCACGCATTGCCATCCGTAGAATCGTTATACTCCCAATCAATCATCTTACTGGTGTCGGAATGAGATCAAGAATTACCTGATCGAGTTTTTCTGAGCAATTGCCACAGCGGCGATACTGGTAGCATCCGTAATTAAGCCATCAAAAACCATTTGGTCAAATTCCGAAAGCGTTACATAACGAACCGTAATATCTTCAGTCGCCTCCATTTCCGTAGGACCTTCGGTTAGATCCTCTACTGTAAAAAGATGTACCAGATCGTTTGTTGAACCCATTAGTGTGTGTAGAGAAACAAGAGAAGTCCACCGCCCTCCATATAGACCGGTCTCTTCTTTTAACTCCCGTTTTGCTGTCTCCAAAGGGTCCTCTGTCATTCCGAAACCCTCAAAAGCGCCTTTCGGAATTTCCCATGAATAGCAAGCAGGAGCATAGCGATACTGCCCGACAAGACAAATATGGGTATTGCCACGATACGCAACAATCCCTACTCCACCTTTCATTTCAACGACGTCATAAGTCCCCGGTTTTCCATCTGGCCGAAGTACGCTATCCTCTCGTAATCGAATCCACGGGCTACGATATATCTCGCAACTACTATTCCATTTCCATTCACCCATTCTAAGCTCCCTCTATTTATTTAATATTAAGCATGCGACATATTTCTCCAGCAAGAGACCTGACAGCTTTCAAATTTTTTGTACGCGAAAGTGTTTTGAGTTCCCTAGAAATATTTTTATCCATATCAATCATACCCTTTTCTGGTAGATTTTCGATATCCATAGGTAATATTTTTACCCATGTATCAGATTTTGATAGATACACACCTATCTCTTGGAGGTTTATTGCACAATAATCAGCTTTTCCGATGGTTTCATTCATATATGGCCCTTGCCTAATCTGGACTGTATGAAGTTGCCTACACAGATGCGTATATGGCTCCATATCGCTCCATCTATCTCCAATCATAAGAACCTGAACCTTATCACCAGGCATCTCGATCTGACTATTTGCAATTTCTAAAACACTAAGCCGATCAACTATTCTATTTTTAGTGTATACAGAAAGTGCATATAAAACAATCCAGTCGATTACTTCCAAGATTTTATAGTACCATTTCACCTTGGCTATGATTTCATTCTTCAAATTATCGTTTTCTGTATTTGTTATATTTAATTCAAACATAGACTTGCGCGAAATATAAATCTTTTTTTGAATCTCCTTATAAGCTCTTTCAGCCATTACTTTTAGCGAAGTTGCAGCTAACGCCTTCCCCGTGATTTTTACATGATCACTATCGAAATATTTATCTAATCCTAAATATTTAATTTTACTACCCTGACATATATTATCACCTTCCGACGCGAGAATTAAATTATATTGAGAATCATTTTTTAAATTATCTAAAAATTCTATTGCATAATCATATAGAACCATAGGTGTTTTCCAGAAAATATCTTGTGCCTTTTTAATTTTGCTAGAATATTGTTGATAAATATCATCAATCATACCCCTCAATCTTAAATAAAAGCCCTGGCTTTCAGATTCTTTTTGATAGTTTTGAGGATGAATACCCAATTCAATGAGAGCCAATAAAACCCTGTATGACTCCGCTGTATTCCATACAACACGAAAATCTGGAAATTTGTTTAGTTCATAGTCGGCATAGTTATCATAAATACATCGACAGTAAAGATCAAGTGCTTCATTTTCTATTTTTTCTGAGAGTCCCAATTCTTTAATGGCTTGTTCGGCACACTTTCGACGTACTGCAGTAGAATCAAAAAGTGTATGATCAAGATCTACGATAACGATTCTACGTAAAGAACTTGCAGAAAATGTTGCTACTGGTGGTACATCAATCAAAACATGTAACGACTCTATACGAGTTATTTCATCATGAAGAAAATAGTCAGGGTCATCTATCAAGACATCTTTAACGCTTTTCTTTACCTCAGCAACAAGTTTTTTAAGTTTTTCTTCCGCCTCGATTATTAAATTGGCAGTATCCAAAATTCCTTTTTGAGCAGAAAACACCAATTCTTCTAATAAATCGATATATATATCACTATTTCTGTTAACGTATTCTTGGCAAAATCGTATCGAATCCGTTCTTTTCTTATCAGAATAGTACATTGTACTACCACGTTTTAATGCGTAGAAAAGAGTGCGAGTATGTAAGCTAACAGCGTCTATTGTTTGCGCAATAAGTCGAACACTTGGATCAAAGTAATCACAGGTATAACTCATGTAAGAGAGATTCTTTGTAAGCTTCACGTTCCATTTAATACAATCCTTCAGGTAATCAGACCCCTCATTGATGGCAAGGGGTCGAAAAGGCCAAGTATTCGAACCTTTTGGTAAGGAACGAAACAATACTATATTGTCTTGAAGTTCTTCCAATGTGGCAAAAGTGTCAAACATTATAAAACCAGCATCCATATCTATACCAATATCTGTCAGAACTTTGATGGCTCCTTTTATAACATCAAGTCTACCATCGCGTTTATATCTCTCCAGCTGTTTATTCGAACCGCTTTCAACTCCAATATATACTCTTTCAAGTCCGACAGACTTGAGCTCTTGAAGCAATTTTCTAATATCTTCATTACCACTAATATCATTACTTCGATAAATTGTAGACGGCTCAAGAAAAATCCGAAAAGAAAAATCTTTAACACGTTCACGTATTTTTCGAAATGCTTCTACCAAAATATTACAACGCCTAATCCTTACTGAAGTTCGACCGCCAAGAAATTCATCATCGGCAAATTCAATTTCGGTAATCCCTTGAGCTACAAGCAATTCTATATTTGCTATAATTCTCTCGTTCGAAAAGGACTCCCAACGCTTGCCCCCACGAAAAGAAAATATTGTACAATAAGCACATTGGGACCAAGGACATCCACGACTTGCTTGGACAAGTGCGTTTCCTCCTCGCTTTACGATTTCAGGAACTGTATCTACCGACGGTGGGTAATCAAGATCTTTAAGGTCAGGAGCCTCTTCTGACTTGTTTTGCTCCAAAACACCATTATCTAATTTATAGACGAGATTGGATACCTTTTTAATTAAAATGTTCCCACGTACCACTTCTACCAAGTCACGTAGAGCCAATTCTCCTTCTCCAACAACAACAGCAGCTTTAGGAAATCGATCTATGCAATCTTTTGGGTAATAAGACGGGATTTTATTCCCAAGTACAAGTTTCGGCGCTTGATCTCCGCAAAGTTGAATGTCTGAACACTGTTTGTAAAGCGATTCTGCAAGTTCCAATGAGCCAAGACCTATAGAGAATCCAATAATATCAGGCTTATGATTTTGTATCTCCTTGATGCAAGAAGAAATGTCTCGATCACGATCGACCCTTTGTACAACAACTGAAACCTTGGCTCCGAAATACCCCCGCAAATCTCCGGATAACACTTCAACGCTTGGCTATTCGCGGATTTTAATGGGAATAGAGTAAGAAAGAGTTTGTAAGGTGTAATATTGATTCATCGAATGAGTCAGAATGGATCCCTATGATGAAAGACAGGTGTATGAAAATATGCCATAGAAACAGCATCTTTGACGATTTAAGCAAGAATAAACTGAAGCGATAACAAGATGTAAAAAAATGAGATGCAGCTTTTAATAGCCTCGTCAAGGGTCTTTATCAGCTTCGAAAGCTACCGAACAAAGGCATTATTATATCGTAGCAATCTTAACCTTCCTACTGTATTATGAAGTATTATGGTTTCACTGCAACCCACTAAATTATGCGGAGAGCCCAACGCTTAATGCATTCCAGAGTGAATGATGCGTAGGAGAATTAACTGCAATAAGCGCCACGCGAACAGGTTCTGAATTCCTTTCGGGTTTTCGTTGCTCTTCCCAAGAACCAAAACCAATCTGTGTTGAGTTACTAAATAGATTTCTAATCTGTTCACTCAAACTTACCAAAACAGTTTTTTGCTCAGATTCAACTAATTTATCAAGTGAAAATTTAGGATCATTGATTCCTTGAATACGCGATAATTCTTCATTAGTGGAGAAAGTGTCCGTTAGATACAACGGAATAATAGTCACCTCGTTATTTTTAGCCGCACGTAAAAGCAGCGAAAGTTCCTTGGCTTCTATATAATCTGAATTAAAGAAATCTTGGGTTATAAGAAGAATTGCAACTTTTGTTTGATATAAGGCCTGCTCAATTTTTTCTTCCCATCTATCGCCAGGTTCGATACAATTGTCGTGCCATAGTTCCAATCCATTTCTAACAAGTGGCTTCAAGTATTTTTTTACTTCAGTTAACCAACGTTTATCCTGACGGCTATAGCTAATAAAAACTTTTGTTCGATTTGGCATTATACTTCTTTTAAAAGATGTTTGATTATCAGGGGGGTCAGCGTTCACGTTTTGCATTCAATACTTTCCCCTATCAAATAAACTTTTTTTTTGGCTCTCCGCATAATTTAGTGGGTTGCAGTGAAACCATAATACTTCATAATACAGTAGGAAGGTTAAGATTGCTACGATATAATAATGCCTTTGTTCGGTAGCTTTCGAAGCTGATAAAGACCCTTGACGAGGCTATTAAAAGCTGCATCTCATTTTTTTACATCTTGTTATCGCTTCAGTTTATTCTTGCTTAAATCGTCAAAGATGCTGTTTCTATGGCATATTTTCATACACCTGTCTTTCATCATAGGGATCCATTCTGACTCATTCGATGAATCAATATTACACCTTACAAACTCTTTCTTACTCTATTCCCATTAAAATCCGCGAATAGCCCTTTTTCAATATCTGCTGAGAGCTAAGATAAATAACATGGTACCGTAATTCAAACCAAAACAAGGATTTTAGTGATAACCACGCGGAATTCTCGACTCCCAAGACTTTCTCAAAACCTACCAGCCGATTCCCACCACCACCATCAACACCGCCACCACAAAAGCACCAAGCGATACCTAACGCCCAGTCTCAAAGCCGCTTCGATCATAATAAAACCCCACTTCCATGCTGCCACTCGGCACCAAAAGGTCTCGCAACAGCCCGTTCACCTTCACCATTAAAGCATAGCGGCCATCAATCTTCACCTTTCTACCGCAGCGGATAATAAACAAAAAATGCCTCGCTGGGCGCAGCAACCTTCACAACCATCGACTCCCCTTTAGCATCAAGCGACATCACCGTTGCCGATGCAAAAGTGGTTGTTCCTCTCCAAAGTGAAGCATCGGCATACGCCACACCATCAGGGCCCTCATCATCAAAAAGCCGGGCAAACAACTCTTCGTTATTGTTCACAGCGATGATCCAACTGGCGAACCATGCTCTTGGCGCGGTCTACTGAAAACGGTACACTAAACTATCAGCAAATACAGTAAAAAAGTACTGGTTTGGCTTTAACAAAGAGTCTCAGGACAAGACCATACACGATATGCTCATCGCCTGGAACTATCTAACCGCAATGTTAATTCACAAATTATCATTATAATAAAAGCAAACGTTATCGTTATGACAAACAGAGCCACACCACTATACCCCGCTTCGGCGAAAGAGATGGAGGCTCTGGGGCAGCGCCTCAGGGATGCGAGGCTTCGTCGTCGTTTTTCCATGGAGACCGTCTGCGCCAGGGCAAACCTCTCTCGTCCAACGCTCTATAAAATTGAGAATGGTGACCCGTCGGTCGCTGTCGGCTTCTACATCCAGGTGCTTCGTGTTCTCGGACTGCTTGGGGATTTGTCGTTGATCGCCAAAGAGGACGCTTTGGGCCGTCGCCTGCAGGATGAATCGCTTCCCCAACGAAGAAGGGCACCGCGCAAAAAAACGCCAGCAGGAGCGAGTGATGGCGAAGCGTGAAGAGGAGCAGCTCTTGGTGTGGCTTGACGACCCGGCATTCGGACCTCTCCAGCAGATAGGCACACTCTCGCGTGGGGCTCGGGGTACAGTCCGTTTTGTTTATGATCCAGCATGGCTCAGGCAGGTCAACGCATTTCCACTTGATCCGGAGCTTGATCTCTCGGCGGGCGACTTCTTTCCGGGAGGCTCCAATTTTGGAGTCTTCATGGATTCATGTCCCGATCGCTGGGGACAACTCCTGATGAAACGGAGGGAGGCGATTGAGGCAAAGGAGGAGGAGCGTACACCGAGAACGCTTGCCCCCTGGGATTTTCTGCTGGGAGTTCAGGACTGCACGCGCATGGGTGCCTTGCGTTTCAGCCACCCCGGGGAATCGCTCTATCTGGCCAACGAGGCGTTATCTGCTCCACCGGTGGCAAAAATTGCTGAGTTGCAGGAGATGGCCTTTGAGTTGACCAGAAAAAAGCAGGATGACTTCGGTAAAATCAAAGAGTGGCTGAACGTTCTTGTTGCCCCCGGTTCGTCACTTGGCGGCGCTCGTCCCAAAGCGAATCTGGTTGATGAGGATGGCGCTCTCTGGATTGCCAAATTCCCCTCTGCTGACGATGACTACGATGTTGCCCTCTGGGAAAAGCTGCTGCATGAGCTGGCACAGCAATGCCATATTACCGTTCCCGAAGCTCGCCTCATGCAGATTGGTAAAGGATACCACACCTTTCTGGTGCAGCGATTTGACCGAACCAGTAACCATCGCCGTTTTTTTGCCTCGGCCATGACCATGCTTCACCATGCCGACACCGACGATGCCAGTTATCTGGAGATTGCAGAATTTCTCTCTACCTACGGTGAAGCTGATCACATCGCACGTAACCTCGAAGAGCTGTTCACAAGAGTGGTGTTCAACATCGCCACGGCAAACCGCGATGACCATCTGCGCAATCACGGCTTCATACGCTCCCCTTCAGGATGGCGACTGGCACCTGCTTTCGACATGAATCCTTCGTTCAGAAAAGCAGAGCATGTGCTGTCACTTGATCTCTATAACCGTCAGCCTGATTTTCAGGTTGCGATTGCGACTGCCGAATATTACCGAATCAATCGCGCTCGTGCCGGGATAATTGTCCGTGAAGTGTGCGAGATTGTGAAAGAGTGGAAAGTTCTTGCAAAACGTCTTGGATTAAGCGGGCAGGAGTGCTCGGAGGCTGAACATTTGTTTTATTGCGGGAGATGACAACACCGCAAACTCCGTAGTGCTCCGTAATGTATGAGTTAGCAGAACACAAAGCTGACATTTTGAATGAACCGTTCTTGATTCTGTACTGCGGGATAATGGGGGAGGGGATTTGCTACAACCCCAACAGGGTATGCAACTTATGCAGCACTTCATCAACTACCGACGAGGGCAATAGGCAAATTAACTCTGCCTGCCGGATCTTCCAGTCAAGACTTTTTACCTGATCAGATAAAATCGCGCCATTGATGTTCAACCCTTCAGGAAGCAGCACTTCAAAGGGATACCCTTTAATCTGGCTGGTGATGGGGCAAAGAAGCGCCAGACCAACTTTGGAGTTGTACGCTTTGGGAGACAAGACCAATGCTGGACGACGTCCTGCCTGCTCATGACCCGCCTGAGGATTAAAGGCAATCCACACCATGTCACCACGATCCGGAGTATAAGCCATCGGATTACCAGTTTTCTTTGCCTGCAGCATTACCGGTATCGCATTCGTTATGCAGATTTTCTTTCGTGACGCCGGAAAGCAGGTGAGCAAGATCTTGTTTTATAGTGACCACTGGAGTGATAACGAGTTTTCCCTCAACCAGAGAAATCTCTACCTCTGAATTGTTTTCGAGCCTGGCCTCAAGCGCCCAGGTTTTCGGTATTCTCAAGGCAAGGCTGTTGCCCCACTTCTGAACCTTTGTGAGCATCTCTACCTCCATTTTGTTTATACAATGTAGATATTACTTTTTGCTGGATAAAGCAAAAAGATTGGCGGGCTACGGCTCACTCACGCAAACAGCTCCAAAGATTCCAGTTCAAGAAACTCCTGCCATGGAATCCCCGAGTTTCCAACCAGAAGAACCTTGTACGGCTTGCACTGTTGCTCAAATGCTGCCATGCCGGAAGCGTGCCCGGTACGGCCACTTTTAACTTCAAGGCCGATCACTTTTCCTTTGTGCTCCAAAACAAAATCTACCTCATGATTCCCCTGACGCCAGTAAAAGAGGTTAATTGCATCGGTGCGGGCATGATTAATGAGATGGGCGCCAATTGCCGACTCAACCCATCTGCCCCATTGCGACGGGTTTGTGACAATCTCCTGAAAAGAGTACTGCTGCTGTGCGCTGATCAAAGCTGTGTTATGCACCTGAAATTTCGGAATGGATGCCCGGCGCCGCACCATTTCAGGGCTGTACTTTTCCAGTCCGCCAAGTAAGCCAGCGGTATCGAGCAGGCGCAGATAGTGTGCCAGTGTTGTTGTATTACCTGCATCCTGCAGTTGACCAAGGATTTTTGTATAGGAGAGAATCTGGCCTGAATAACCGCATCCCAGTTCAAAGAGCCGTTTCATCAAGGCTGGCTTGTCAACACGGGTCAGCATCAGAATATCTTTCGAAATGCTTGTCTCGATGAGTGAATCGGTAATGTAGCGCCTCCAGCGCTCTTCATCGTTGATCAATGCTGCCGCACCTGGATAGCCTCCAAACCAGACATACTGTTCAGGAGTGAAGTCAAATGCCTCGTTCATTTCACGGTACGACCAGTGCCCGATGAAGAGGGTTTCAAATCGGCCAGCGAGTGATTCCGTCAACCCTTGCTGCAGTAACAGCCGGGATGAGCCGAGCAGAACCACCTTGAGTGATTGCCGTTGTGCGGTGTCGCTGTCCCACTCCCTCTTTACCGCTTCGCTCCAGTTGCCGATTTTCTGGATTTCGTCGATGATGAGCACCGCCTCCTTCTCTTCTGATTGCCGAAGCTTGATGCGTGCCGCCTCCCATTGCTGGCTGATCCAGCTCGATTGCCCGGATGCAACAAGATCTGCAGAAGCGAAATGAACCGAAAGCTTTGTTGACTCCATAAACTGCAATGCCAGCGTGGTTTTACCAACTTGACGCGGGCCGTAAAGCACCTGAATGAATTGACGGGGTTCTGATTCGATCCGTTGTGTCAGAACTTTCTTTTGAAAGCGCTTGATGATCATGGTTTTTTGCTCAACATATTGAGTAAAATTACTCAATATGTTGAGCATTCAGAAAACATCCAACAAGAAAAACTTGTCTACGCTATGCAGCACTTCAAAAATAATAAAACGGTGGCGCAGAGAGCCCGAGATTCAGCAAAGAGTTGCCTGTTGAACAATATAAACCCTGCCTCATTTTCACAAGCTATAACCGTAATGATAAATCACAAATTATCGTTATGACAAGTAGAGCCACACCATTATACCCCGCTTCGGCAAAAGAGATGGAGGCTCTGGGGCAGCGCCTCAGAGATGCGCGACTTCGTCGCCGCTTTTCCATGGAGACCGTTTGTGCAAGGGCCAATCTTTCACGTCCTACTCTCTACAAAATTGAGACTGGTGACCCGTCGGTTGCTATCGGCTTCTACGTTCAGGTGCTTCGCGTCCTCGGACTGCTTGCGGACTTGTCGTTGATCTCCAAAGAGGACGCACTTGGCCGTCGCCTGCAGGACGAATCGCTTCCCCGGCGGAGAAGGGCGCCACGCAAAAAAGCACCAGCAGGAGCGAGCGATGGCGAACCAGGAAGCTGCGCCATTTTTTTGCCTCAGCCATGACCATGCTTCACCATACCGATACCGACGATGCCAGTTATCTGGAGCTGGCAGAATTTCTCTCCACCTACGGTGAAGCTGATCACATCGCACGTAACCTCGAAGAGCTGTTCACAAGAGTGGTGTTCAACATCGCCACGGCAAACCGCGATGACCATCTTCGCAATCACGGCTTCATACGCTCCCCTTCAGGATGGCGACTGGCACCAGCTTTCGACATGAATCCTTCGTTCAGAAAAGCAGAGCATGTGCTGTCACTTGATCTCTATAACCGTCAGCCTGATTTTCAGGTTGCGATTGCGACTGCCGAATATTACCGAATGAATCGCGCTCGTGCCGGGATAATTGTCCGTGAAGTGTGCGAGGTTGTTAAAGAGTGGAAAGTTCTTGCGAGACGTCTTGGGTTGAGCGGGCAGGAGTGCTCGGAGGCAGAACATTTGTTTTGTTGCAGGAGATGACAACACCGCAACCTCCGTAGTGCTCTGTAATTATGAGTTAGCAGAAAGCAAAGCTGACATTTTGAATGAACCGTTCTTGATTCTGTACTGCGGCAAGCTGAAACCCCCTTAAGCTCTTGGATTTATGCCGTACTCCCCTGCCATTATTATGCAAAAAGAATTGCTACAACCCCAACAGGGTATGCCATTGGATTACCAGTTTTCTTTGCCTGCAACTTCACCGGTATCGCATTCGTTATGCAGATTTTCTTTCGTGACGCCGTAAAGCACCTGGATATATTGACGGGGTTCCGATTCGACCCGTTATGTCAGAACTTTTTTTGAGTGCGCTCAATGAGCATAAATTTTTGCTCACTCTATTGAGTAATTTTACTCAACATTAAGAACACCTTGCCGACAAGCAAGAGGAGTCCAGCAGAGAAGTACACCTCGTAACCAAATGATCTCATTTTCCGCCCTTTTGCCGGAACCGACCTCCGATCACTCCCCCTGCCACCATCAACAACGCCACAACGAAAGCGCCAAGCGATATCCTGCGACCGGTTTCAAAGCCGTTTCGATCATAGTAAAACCTGACCTCCCTGCTGCCTGCCGGAATCACAACACCGCGCAGCAGGCCGTTCACTTTCACGACTGCAGTTTCCCTGCCATCAATCTTCACCTTCCACCTCAGGGGGTAATGAATTTCGCTGGTCACAAGGAATGCCTCTCCGGGAGCAGCAACCTTCAAGACCATGGATTCTGCTTTTGCGTCAAGTGATGTGACCGTTGCCGATGCAAAGGTTCGGACTCCTTTCCAGAGAGAGCCATCAACATAAGCCTCTCCGACTGGTGCCTGATCATCAAGAAGTCGGGCAAAGAGGGCGTCGTTACCATGCACACCAGTCACACGGTTTGCAAACCATGCTCTTGGGGCGCTTCCCTGAAGGCTGTAAACGTAAGCTGTCACCGGGCCGCTTGCCAATTGCAGTTCACCGGTTTTAACCAGCTTGAACGCGGAATGCTCGATGGGTTGAGGAGTGACAATGTAGCCGACATTAAGCATCCGCAGGATATTGAGGCTTGCAAGATTCTCCGTTTTAGCAAGAAACTCTTCATAGAGCTTGAGCTTGGCAGGATGGTAGCCACCCACGGACTCAATACCGAAGAGGGCGAACTTGTTCTCCGCAAAGAGTGGCCCTGCGGGGTAGATTCTGAAAGGCCCTTTCTGTGCGGCAAGGTAACGAGTGATGTCGTCGTGCCGGAAAGCGGGTTCCACCATGCGGCTATCAGCGAAAACCGGGGAGCGGAGCGAGCTGGTGGATGGGTAGATGATCTGTATATCCATCCAGAGCAGATCGCCAAGTGCAAGAAGAAAGAGCAGGATGGCCGTTATTTTGTGGGAGAGCTTCTCCTTGATGCTGAGCCAGAGCACTCCGGAGAAAAGAGATGCAATGAGCAGGACTATCCAGAGACTCCCCGTCAGATTCTCCCAGCGCACCTTATTGACCATAAAGGCCAGGTCAAAACTTCCAACCTGCGGTTCGGGAAAGAGTGAGCGGAAGAAACTTTCAAGCGACGGTTCAAAGGCAAGGAAGAGGAGCAGAAAAGCTGCAAGAAGCAGCGCTCCGATCCTGATCGGTTTCAAGAACCGCTCCGACTGGCGCTGAAGCAGGTCGTTGACTCCGATTGCGGCAAGACAAGAGATGATCAGATAGAGCATGATGAGCGCCATGGAGGGCACCCTGAAGCGGCTGAAGAGTGGCGCAAAATGGTAGAAGAGATCAAACACTGGACTAAAAAAACGTCCAAAAGAGAGCAGCAGCGCAAGCAGTGCACCCGCAATAAAAAACCAGGTCATCGGCTCTTTTCTGCGGATAACAGCTCCTGCTACAGCGAGCAGCAGCACCACAATTCCGGCATAATGGGGAAAGTCGGTGAAGGGCATGAAACCCCAATAGGTTACTCCGCCAAAGCCGAAGAGTCCCGGCACAAGAAAGGTGAGCAACTCCAGAGGGTGCATTGACCAGAGTGTGGCATACTCCCACGCTGAACCTCCTCCCTCTGCAGCCATCCCCCTCACTGAATATGCGGCATACTCGGATGCAGGCAGGTATATCGATGCCGACATGGCAATGCCGCAACCCAACGCCAAAACCAACAACAAAAATATTCGCAATGTCATGTAGGGGCCGCCCTTGTGGCTGCCCTCATCCGCACCCCCATTACCACCTCCAGGAAGCACAGGATGCATCCCTGAAACAGCGCTCTTTTTTGTAAAAAACCCGCGATGCGAAAAAAACAAAACAACAGCCAGCAGCAGCATGAGCATCCAGGAATACCAGGCAATCTGAACGTGTGAGCGCTGCAACTGAAACCCGGCTAAAAGCGCAAGCATCCCGGCATCGACCAGCCCTCCACGCTGTATGAGACGCATGGTGGCCCAGAGCATCCAGGGCATGTAGGCCACCGTCATAAGCTGGCTGCCGTGACCATGCACCAGCATGGCGCTCAGATAGGGGTTGAGCATGAAGAGCACCCCGCCAAAAGAGGCTGCAAGGATTGTCAAGCCGTACTGGCGAAGAAAAAGGAAGAGTCCCAAACCGGCAAAGGCGAGGTGGAGGAGCTGCAAAACGATGCCATCAGTATGAAAGAGGTTGAAAACAAGGTTGGGGTAATAGAGTCCGCTGAGGTAGCTGAATGCCTCCACAGTCGGCATACCTGAAAAGAGCCAGGGCTGCCAGAGCGGATATGCGCCGGTTTGGGCCTGAAGCCGGTCAAGCGCCATTGTCGAAGCCTGGGGAATAAGGGTATCGGGCGCAAGAAGCATCTTCGATTGAAAGACAAGCGGATAAAAGAGCAGCAGAACCAGAAGAGTGTAGCCGCCAAAAACAGTGAGCAACAGGAGAATCTTTTTCTTCACAGCGTTATGGCTTTGGGTTCTTGTCAAGAAAGGGCAGGTGCTTTAAGATAATCTCTCTCTCCTCCTCTTCCAACTTCAGGAGCAGCAGCAATACCGTAAAGCTGCAGAGCGATAACAGGGCGGAAACAGCCAGAGCGGCAAAAGGTGGCAGGCCAAGCAACCACGGGCGTAGAGCCATGAGAAGTAAGGCTGTAGATAATCCGGCAGTAAAGGGTTTCCAGAGCGCTTTGCCAAAAGGGTGAATCTTCAGGATGCGGCGAATCTCAACAAGACGGAGAACAGAGAGCATCAAAAAAAGCAGCAAGGTAGCAAGAGCGGCACCATTCAAACCCATCTTTGGGATCAGGAGAAAATTGAGCGCCACCTGCAAGCCAAGGGCAGCAAGAGCGTTCAGGAGGCTGAGCCGCGCATGGCCGGTCATGGCAAGTACTGTCGCTGAGAGGCCAAAGCTGGCCTGCAGGAATGAGGCAACCGTCAGGAGAAGCAGCGCGACAGCTCCTTCCGCAGCAAAGCGGGCGCCGAAAACCGAAAGCACCAGTTCGGGCAACACCATGAAAAGTATGGCTGGCGGAAGAACCACCGTTACTATCCAGCGTGTCACCATCTTGAAGATCCGTCCTATCTCAGCATTCTGCCTCCCCGTATGCAGCTCGGCAATCATTGGCGCAGCAATGCCGGTAAAGGCAAGGAGGACTGATCGGATGAGCCCCGCCGTTCTGGCTGCAGGATGATAGAGCCCGACCGTTGCCGTATCGGTAAGCATACCAAGCATCATAACATCAAGCCAATGGCTCATCATGCTCAGGAGTGAGACCGCCATAAAGGGAATGGCGTATGCAAGCATCACCTTGTCTGTGTGGGCATGGAGAATATCCCCTTGAAGAGTCCCGCTGATTCTGGAAAGAGAGGGACGAATCCAGAAAAATGCCCCAACGCCCGCCAGTGCAAAGGGAAAAAAGAGGGCGGCATCCTCTCCTGCAGTATAACGGAAGAGAAGAGTCAAGAGAAGCAAAAGCAGTGGGCTAACAATCTGTGTAGCAACAATTTTGGGCTTGAGCTGGCGGAACCCCTGCATGGCATGGCCAAACAGCAGGGTTGCCACATTGAAGGGAATTGCCGCAGCATAGCAGCAAATCGCAAGCCGCAGGAGGCTACTGCCATTGAGGATTGTAGAGATCGGCGCTGAAAAGAGAAGCAGCAGGAGCGCCACGATGAGTGAAAGCGTGATGCTCATTTTCAGGGCGGCACCAATCACAGCCCTCTGGCGAAGAGGATCATCTCGGTGCAAACTGACAAAGCGCAGCAGACCCGAATCGAGCCCTGCAACAGCAAGCACCTCGGCAATCTGGATAACGGCAATGGCGAGAGCGTAGGTGCCAAGAGCATCAACACCGAGCAACCTTGCAACCACAAGGTTATAGGCGAATCGGGCTGTCTGGCCGAAGAGAAATCCGGCAAAGGAGAAGCCCGCCTGACCGGCTATGACGGCATTGCGGTTCACAGACTCCTCTCCCGAGAGGCCTTCTCCAGCTCCTGCACCATGACGGCAGCAAGCGTATCCCAACTGTGCTGCCGGGCAAATGCCTGCCGCGCCTCAACACGCCGGTCAGCAAGAGCTTCCGGCACCATGCGGACAAACTCCTCCTGAGAAACGGCCACATGCAGCACCTCCCGCGCCCGCTCCACCGCACTGCAATAGTTCATGGAGAGTACCGGCACCCCTGCGGCGGCATATTCATAGAGCTTGTTGGGATGGGATACCCTTTTCAGATCACTTGAAAGGAGCGGCATCAGGGCAAGATCGAAGTGCTGCACCCAGGCGGGAAGTTCGCTGTACTCAATCTTGCCGAAATAGTGGACGTTTGGCAGCTCGTTGATGGCGGCCTGTTTTTGCCACCACTCTCTCTCATAGGCCGGACCGAGTAGCACAATCGAATACTCCGGCCATGCACGGGCAGTAGCAGCAATCAGGGAGCTATCAAGCCAGTCCATGGCCCCCGCATAGCCAAGAATTGGCCCCTTGAGGCGGGAAAGAGCGGCCGGCTTGCGAGGACGGGAGATGGCAAAATGGCTGAACTCAACACCGTTGCCAAGATCAACCAGGCGAACGCCGGGTGGCACCCTGAGACGGCTGGTCAGCTCACGACTGACACTGAAGAGCAGATCAACCTTCGAAAGATAGTGATCAAGAGAGCCCTTCAGCCAGTGCGGATTGTCGGGAAAGGCAAGATGATCATCATTGGCATCATAGAAGCGAAGGCGGCATGGCAGGAGGGCTGCAACCCTGCCCCAGTAGATATTGCTCAGGCCAATAATTCTGTTTGAGGAGCCAAATCCGAGGATCGTCACCCAGAAGAGCATCAGCAGGATTCCGGGCAGGGAGAGAAGCCAGCGCAGCAAAGGAAGATCGAGCAGGCGCCCTATCCTGAAGGGAACGCTCTTCAGAAAAGGAACAGTGACAACCCAGACCCGCCCCCTTTTGACTGGAATCCAGTGGTGGCGGCGGCGAAGCGCAAAAGGCTCTATGAAAAGAATGCTCCAACTCTCCGGAAAGCGGCACAAGAGGCGCTGCTTCCGGGTTGAGAGAAAGTCCCACTGTATCTCGGAAAACCAGACAAGCCTGAACGGACTGCAAGGCGCTCCCCTATTGGATGACAAGTTCATAGATCTGCACTTTTTCATACCATGCCCGCAGCAGCGGCTTCACTCCCGTAAGATAAAACAACGGGTGACGGATACGAAACTCCGCACTTCGGAGAACGGTAAACCCGGCACGTGTGAACAGCGAGAGCGCTTCAGAGCGCGTCATCTCATGAAAATGGTCGGAACTTGCAAGGATGGAGGGTTTCCAAAGCGGCATGGAGACAAAGAGGCAGGCATGCTCACCAGCCAGAAGCCCTTTGACTTCAAGCAGCGCATGAAGCGGATTGTAGAGATGCTCAAGCACCTCAAAAGCGGTCACAACCCCGAAGGAGCCCGAAAGTGGCTCAAGGTCGAGATCGACTGTTGTGTTCTCGAACGGACATTCAAAATGCTGCTCCAGCGAAGCCGTAAACGGGGTTCGATCACCCAGATCGAGCCCGCTGACAAGTGACGCACCGGAGAGTGAGGAGCCTCTCAGAAATTCGAGTGTTCTTTGCCATCGGAGCAGGTGACCCTGTTCGTCAAGATAGGCTCTGTCAATAACGGTTCTGTACTTGTTCTGCATCATCTGTTTTTCCCTGTGCGATCGGTTATGTTGTGGACTTTTTTTCCCTCAACTCTTCACCAAAACTGCCGGCAAGACGCAGGGGAAGCAGAAGCAGATAGAGCACCATACCGCTCCATGCCCGGTGCTTTCTGAAAAGATGAAGTGCCCCGATACTTTTCTTGAGCAGTTTCCGCAGCGGTCTGCCGGAAAGCGACGCCGAAACCTTGTGCCAGACCCTTGAGGAGGGCACATAATTGATACTCATACCCCGAGCGCGAACCCGCAGGGAGAGATCGACATCCTCGGCATACATCCCGAACGTTTCATCAAACCCGCCAACACTATCGAAATCACGACAACGCATTGCGAAACAGCAGCCTGTAGCGTAACCGGTAAGAGCCGGACGATCAAAATCGGGAGCATCTTTTTTCCGCAACCCGACATGGCGGATAAGGCCGGTCGAAAGGTTGACAACACCACCGGCGTACCAGAGCCTCTCCGGACGATCCGAATAATAAATTTTCGGTACGGCTATTCCTGCCCCAGGGTTGCACTGCAGGGTATCGATCAATGGAGTATAAAAACTGCTCTCCACAAGAGTATCGTTGTTCAGAAAGATCACGAATTCAGCCTTCAGCTCCATAACCCTTCTGAATCCGGCATTGTTGCCCCCAGCATAGCCGATATTGACCGGCAGGAGAAGAAGCTCAACAGCCGGAAAGCGCTCCCGTATCTTTTCCGGAGAGCCATCAGTCGATCCATTATCGACAACAAGCACCCTGCAGGATGGTGAGATCAGTGCCGCAAGCGAATCCAGACAGGCAAGCGTATCCTTTGCGCCGTTCCAGTTCAGCACCACGATGCAGCTCAACGGAGAGGTCATCACCTCCGTACAGCTCTTGCTTCAAGAAAATGCCCGGCCTGTTCTGCAAAAACCTCCCAGGAAAAGTGACGCCGGAAAGCTTCTATAGCCGGGCGCATCGCCTCAAGCTCATGCTTGTCACGACGATTGAGAAACTCACCGACTGCCCCGGCAAACCCCTCAGCCGAACAGTCAGGGGCAACCCAGCCTGTTTTACCAGGGCGAACCATCTCGGGAAGGGCGCCTGCCGGTGTGACGATCACGGGCAAACCGTGGCCATAAGCAAGTTGCACCACTCCCGACTGCGTTGCACTGCGATAGGGAAGTACAACAGCGTCTGCCGCAGCAAAAAAGAGGGCACTGCGTTCAGTGGAAACGTAACCGGGGTAAAAATCGACGTTTCCTTCGATGCCAAGCTGCGCAACAAGCTTGCGATAGATACCATGATCCTCATGAAACTGTCCGGCAACGACAAGACGAAGCGCGGGATCCCGCTGCAGAATCGCTGGCATGGCACGAAGCATGGTGTCGAGCCCCTTGTAATGGCGCACATAACCAAAAAAAAGCAGCACCGGAGAGTGAGCGTCGAGCTTGAGCGCCTGACGTGCATCCTGCACCGAAGAGTGCTCCCCATCCGGCTCATAGAGGGGATGAAAAAGCTGCAGCAAAGGGATTTCAGGCAGAGCTCTCTGCACCGTTTTGGTAACAGCCTCCGAAAGGGTCAAAAATCCATCGGCGGAAGCAGCCAGCAGCCTCTGCATAAGTGGGTCGAATAAAAATGATTCATGTGAAGAGAGGTTATGGAGCAGCACCACCATCCTGATACCGGTCAGACGACGTATCGTAAAAAAAAGCGGTGCCAGAAATCCGCTCCAGTAAGCCACAAGAAGCAGATCTGGTTTCAGTGACCGGAGATGTCGTATCGCTCCAAACCAGGAAATGGGGTTGAACAGTACCAGACGCGACTCATTAAAAAAGGTGAGATCTGCTCCCTGAGCCTCTTCAACTCCACCCTTGACCAAAAAATCGGGGTAGAGAGCCCTGAACGCAACAGGAGTAACATCATATCCCCGGTCTTGAAGGGCATCCCTCAACATTCCACTGAAGCGGGCGATTCCTCCCTTCAGTGGAAAAAAAGGGGATATGAAGGCAATGCGCAACGCTATACCTCTCCAAAACCCTGCTCAAAAAACTCAACCAACTGACGGGAAGCCTCAGCAGCATCCTCGCCATCCAGCTTAAGCGTCAACCGGGTACCCTTCGGAGCCGCAAGACTCATGACACCAATAATGGACTTCGCATTAATTTCAACACCCTGCATCTCAATAAAAAAATCTGATTTGAAACGGGATGCGAGTTTGACAACCGCAGCCGCAGGTCTGGTATGCAGCCCTGCCTTGTTTTTAACGATAACTTCCTGAACAATCACGAATTTCCTATACCATTTTGTGTAATTAAGTTACAATTTTTTCACCATCGCAATTTCATCGCAGGCCATAAGCTTTGGGCAATGAGTACAATCCCTCCATATTTTTTGAGGAAAATACTCTTTCTTGATTTCGCTGTATCCAAGACGACGGAAAAACTCACGGCTGAGTGTCAGAACAAAAACCTCCTCAACCCCCTCTTCATGTAACACCGACTCCGCCTTTTCGACCAGCCTCCGCCCTATACCCCTCATTTTATAGCGGTTAAATACCGCGAGTGAGCGTATTTCAGCAAGCTTCAGGGTATAGAATGCAATAGCACAACAACCTATCACTTCGCCATTGTACTCAGCGACAAAAAAGTTACGAATATTTTCAACAATATTATCACCGGAGCGCTCCAGCATGATTCCCTGACGCGCATACTCTGCGGTGATAGCGGCAATAGCCGAGGCGTCAGCCAGACGCGCATACCTGACATAGAGTTCAGCTTGTTGCATAATCAGCCGAGACTCTCATCCAACGGTTCTGCAGCCCTGATACGACCCGAAACCTCTCTCCAGAGTTCATCCTTGAGCTCTTTAAGCCCCTGGCCGGATACGGCTGAAATCGAAAGAACCCTGACTCCCTCCTCAAGCGTGGGAATTTCAAGATCTTCAGCGGCAATATCCATTTTCGTCACAACCACTAACCTTGGTTTATCGAGCAGTTCCTTCTCAAATTTTTCAAGCTCCCCAAGAAGGGTATGATATTCATCAGCAATATCAGGTGAATCAGCCGCAATAAGAATGGCAAGTATTTTTGTACGCTCAATATGACGAAGAAACTGGAGACCTAGCCCTTTTCCCTCTGCCGCACCCTCGATAATTCCCGGAATATCAGCCATCACAAACGATTTGTACTCCTCGTAGCGCACAATGCCCAAATTGGGAACCAGTGTTGTAAAGGGATAATCGGCAATTTTTGGCTTGGCCGCGCTGATCACCGAAATCAGTGTTGACTTGCCCGCATTGGGAAATCCAACCAGACCAACATCAGCCATAAGCTTCAACTCCATGTTGAGCATAAGCAGCTCACCCTTCTGACCCGGCTCGGCATATCGGGGCGCCTGTCGGGTTGGTGTTGCGAAGTGCTGGTTTCCCCGCCCCCCTTTGCCACCTCTCGCAATCAAGATTTCCTGATCCTCGCCAGTCAGGTCGGCAATAATTTCGTTGGTTTCACCATTTCTGACAATGGTACCGCAGGGGACATCAATAACAACATCGGCCCCATCCCTGCCTGTTTTACGGGCGCCCTGACCATGCACACCGCGAACAGCGATATACTTCTTTTTATATTTGAAATCGAGAAGAGTGGTCAACTGCCGATTGGTTCTCAGCCATACATGGCCTCCCCGACCGCCATCTCCACCATCCGGGCCACCTTTTGGCACAAACTTCTCCCTCCGAAAACTGACACACCCTTTTCCGCCGTCTCCAGCATGAACAAAAATCGACGCACTATCAACAAACTTCACTCACACACCTGCCTTTTGAATAATCTTTCTCTTTCTCTATTTTGGTACACAACATCTAAATACTGAAACATCATGGCAACAACCCACACCGGAAAACTCCCTATTGAAGAGCTGATCTCACGACTCGAAGAGATCACCCGGAATATCGAAAATCCGGAAACCGGCCTCGAAAACACTATTGGCATGTACGAAGAGGGGCTTGCCATCGCCGAAAACTGTAAAAAAAGGCTGCTGGAAGCCAGAAAAAAAATCGAGGTGATCAACCCTGAACTCGCAAAAAGCTGGCCCGAATCGCTGCGAACCAAAGATCTCTTCGACAGTGAATCCTGATCACTCACCCCTCGAGCTTCCTTAACAGCACCTCATTAACCATCTGGGGATTGGCCTTGCCCTTCATCTGGCTCATGCACTGACCAACAAAAAAGCCAAGGAGCTTGGTTTTTCCGCCGCGATAGGCGGCCAACTGACCGGGGTTGGCATCAAGAATTGCCTGCACAACCGTCTCAATCGCGCCACTGTCAGAAACCTGTGCAAGTCCCTCCCGTTCAACAATTTCCGCTGGAGCATCGCCACTCTTCAGCATCAGCTCAAAAACCTGCTTGGCGATGGTAGTACTGATCACACCCTTTCCAATCAGCGCAATCAACCCTCCAAGCCGTTCCGGAAGAATGGAGAACTCCGCAATATCCAGATAACTCTCTTTCAGCACGCGCATCACCTCACCCATCACCCAGTTGGACGAAGCCTTGGCATCGCCAGAAACCCTGACGCTCTCCTCGAAATAGTCCGCAACCTCGCGCTCGACAGTCAGCACGGCTGCATCATAGGCCGGAATGGCATACTCATCAACAAACCGGACAGCCCTCTCTTCCGGAAACTCGGGAAGCTCACTCATGATCCGATCAATCATCTCCTGATCAACCAGCACCGGCACCAGATCAGGATCAGGGAAGTAACGATAATCATGGGCAAACTCCTTGCCGCGCATGGAACGGGTCTCCCCCTTGTCGGCATCCCAGAGACGGGTCTCCTGCAGAATAACCCCACCGGCTTCAAGAATCTCACGATGACGCTCGACCTCGTAATCGATTGCCTTTTCAACATTCTTGAAAGAGTTCATATTCTTGATCTCAGTACGGGTACCATACTCCGTCTCCCCGACTGGCCGCAAAGAGACGTTTGCATCACAGCGAAGACTTCCCTCCTCCATGTTGCCATCCGAGATACCAAGATATTTGACGATCTGGCGTACCTTCTGCAGATAAGCTGACGCCTCTTTCGAAGTGCGCAGGTCAGGATAACTTACAATTTCAAGCAAAGGGACACCACTCCGGTTGAGATCGATATAGGTCTCCTCACCGATATCATGAATTGATTTTCCGGCGTCCTCCTCAATATGAATCCTGATCAGTCGAATCTCCCGATTACCCTCTCCGGCATCAATGTGCACCATCCCTTCGCTGCATATCGGTTCTTCAAACTGCGAAATCTGGTACCCTTTCGGCAAATCAGGGTAAAAATAGTTTTTCCGGGCAAGCACTGAGTGGGGCGCTATAGAGCAACCCGTTGCAAGACCAAGCTTCACGGCATCTTCAACAACACGACGGTTAAGAACCGGCAGCGCTCCGGGAAGAGCGAGACAGACAGGACATACATTGGTATTGGCCGACTTGCCGAACTTCGCCGAACAGCCACAGAAGGCTTTGCTTGTGGTATTGAGCTGACAATGCACCTCAAGGCCCACCACTAATTCATACTTCATTGTAAAAATTAACGTTATTGGAAAAACACCGGATCATCAGCACCGAGGCCTCTCCTGCTTGGAAAAATCAGGATGGTCAATACGACTCATAGGAAAACTTCTGCCCACCCACAGTAGCTTCAGCCATAACCCCGGCCTTTGGAAGAACAAAGACGGCTACACCATTGGAATAATCTGTGTTGGTTGCCATTCCTGTCGTAACTATGATGGCTGTAACCTGGGCATTAAGCTCATAGTTACCTTTTTTAAAATCGTCAAGATCTCCCCTGCTTTTAAAAAAAATGATTTCCGAAAAAGATTGACCACCAAGTTGCGGACCAACATTAAGCTGGGTAATTGTTGAGCGCCCAACAAGATTATTGAGTTCATAGACATATCCTTTTCCATGTCCCCCGCCCAACATGATGAATCCCCCTTTGTAAACATCAGGAAAAACAACATACCCATAGGCACTGTCAAAAAAACGGGAAAGTCCGGCATTTGCCCGGAAAGAGTCGACCGACATTCTTGCATGATCCGAGTCAGCAGGGTCCCATCCAGCAGATGCCCTGGAGCAGAAAAGTCCTGCGAACAGAAACGCAAGAGTAACAATTTTCATCATCTTCATCATTGTCGCCTTTTTTTGTTGTTTAATAAAAGCAAAGCATAGAAAACATACAATGAGATGCAAGCCGTAATGTACGATTTTCAGCGTTAAACTCCTGCAATGAACCGTAAACCAAACACGACCAGCTCCCCGAAATACCCCTCAGAGGCAGGATGCAAGAGCATGCTCATCCGTTTTTTCCCTTACGCTCCGCCGATGCTCAATCCGTTTGACGACATCTTTCGCAACTTCTTGTATCTCAACCGCACTTCTTACCTCTTCACCAGTGTATAACCGTAAAGCAACCACCAAAGGTTCAAGATGGGACTCAGCAGGAGAATCGACAAGAATGCCAAGTGCCTCTTTCGCATACCCCGATGCGGCAAGTTCCACAAACAGCTTTATAGCTCCTTCTATTGATTGCTCAACGAGACCAGGAGTCTCAACATACTTTCTTGCAAAATCAAGAGCATCATTCAGTCTCTCTGGCATCTTCAAGAACAATTTTACTAATTCAACGTACGCTTCCCACATAAGGGGAGCCCGTTCAATTGCCTGCATAAAAACAGGTTCAGCCTCCTGGTATCGTTCGAGTTGTAGAAGTAGAACTCCTTTGTTAAACAGAGCTCTTACAACCCTTTCAGAAATCTCGGCTTCATGTCGAGTTCCATACAATCCAACAAGCTCTTCATATTTGTGAATCCCTTCATCCTCACGATTTAAACTACTAAGCACAAACCCTTGGTTAAACAGGGCTTTTGCAATCCATTCTGCAATCTCGACTTCAGTCCGTTTTCTATACTTTATAACGAGTTCTTCATACGCATGAATTAGCTCATCCTTGCGATTGAGTGTCCAAAGTGCAGTCACTTTATTGAACATAGCACTTACAACCCACTCAGCTATCTCAACTTCATAACGATTACTATACGTTACAATAAGTTCTTCATACGTCTTAATCGCCTCATTCTCACGCGCCAGTTTATGAAGTATAACGCCTTTATTAAAAAGAGCACTTACAACCAATGAGCTAATCTCGACTTCCGTTCGATCTTTATATCTTTTGATGATATGATCAAAAAACTGAATTGCTGTCTCATAATCTTTATCCTTGACCAATTGACATCCCTTTTTAAACAATTCTATTACCGCTTTACGATCAACGCCTTCGTTTATATCCTTTTTCGATTCTGTTACGCTTTCAACTCTCAAGCTATTTTTCACCGTATCAGTGAGATAGGGTGACTCCAAAAAACTTTTCGGCGTAACAGCACCTATTCTCTGTAGAAGTTGGCGATCAGAAATATTTTTAACCACCTGTTCAAAAGCAGCATAATGGTCTATGCATTGCTCCGGCTGAAGAGTACCAGTCTCGTCAATCAACATCCTGACTGCTGAAACAGGATCATAGAGACTGACCATGAACTTGACTGCGGCTTTGACCCTTGCTGATGGGCCTCCACGCCTGCGCATGAGGTAATAGATATTGTAGATCCCTTCCGATATCCTGTACCATTTTGTTCTTTTACCTTTCTCCTCAAATAAAACTTTACTACGACTGACCAGCCTGTTAAGAAGCGCACTGGCAGTATTGACGTCAAGCCGTGCCACTTCGGCTACCTCTTTTGCTGTTGAAAGACTCCATAATTCAGCAAGAGCGAGATAGACTTTGCGCTCTTTGGAAGCCATAGCGTCGAGATGGCTTTTGAAATAATCGGTATGCTCATCTATCAAATCTATGAGATCATCAAGGAGTTGCTGGAATGAGCGTTTGGCCCCAAACCTCGCAATGAGGGCTATCAGACGGGCATTTCCCCCTGTCAGAATCCTTACCGGCCTGATCTGCTCTCCCGGAAGCTTCTCTCCGGCTATGAGTTCCCAAACGGTATTGCATTCCTGATCGTCAAGCGCCTTGAGTTCATGAATTTTGAACAATTCAAACATGGCGTGCGCCGGATGATCGATTTCCTCAAATCTTCCTGTTGCTGTTGCAAGCAGCATCAAACGCGGTTCGTTCATCAATGTATGACGAAGTTTCCATGCTTCCTGTTTATCTGAAAACTCTGAAAGCAGCATGTCAAGATTTTCTACCACAAGAAGAAGGCGCTTGCCGATCTTATCGGCAAAATCAAGTAACTGCCCAAGCGCTCTCTCTCCAAGACGCTGTTCATCAGGGTCACGACGGAGTTCTTGATAGGTACGCATCATTTGTGCATCTCCTGTATGCTCAGCCAGATGAAAAAGCGCCTCAAGCCAGAAGTCAGCAGCGGAAACAGCATTGTAGCTTTCTTCAGCAAATATAAGTGGATAACACGCACTCTCCAGTTCCTCATCACGCTCTACTTCAAGGGCAATCCGACGAACCAGAGTGGTCTTTCCGCTTCCTCGTGGCCCAATAACCAGCATATGCTGATTTGATGCCATGGTATTCTCCCGAATGATTCTGGTAATCATCCGAAAGTCGATCTGCCGGACAACAAAATTTTCTATCAGCTCATCACTTTCAAGAAAAGCAGGGTTGTATTTCACAAAACGTTTGACCATACTCTTATTTCTCCCTCTTGTTCACCGGAACATAAAACTCCGCATGCGCCTTTTTCCACCAGTCTTTCAAAAGATTTGATTCGTAACGATAGCCCTCCCCAATCTTCCTGAGATAACCGTCGTGCTCAAGTACTCGAAGAATTTCCTTTATCTCTTCATCGGAACCAGGCTCTTTTCTTGCATACTCACGCTGAAGCTCCCGAATTACAGGGATGGTCAACTGACCGGCAATTGCTGTTTCTGTTAAAATGGCCAGCACGAGAGGTAGTCTATCCTTACTGAAAAAAAGTTCCAACCGTTCCTGGTAATGCGTAAGCTCAGCATGTCCGCGGATGCCAAGCATCTCATGTTCGTAAAGATCGTCAACCTCATCAGCAGAAAACTGCATCTCATTTTGCCTGTCACAACGATCAAGAACGTGCGCAAAAAACAACTGGACATGGTGGGGAATACAGTAACCGAGCTTTCTGACCATTGCCTCTTCTGCCTGATTGAGGAATTCTATACCATACTGCTGAGCGAGAGCACGTAAACATCCTGTAGCCGTTTCAGCATCCCATGGACTGAGATCGTAGGGTTGATAATTATTGATCGTCGAACTCAGCCTTGCCTGCCTCAGTACCGGCTCGAAACCGATACTACCCGAAAGCATTATCCTGATCTTTCCCTGATGTTCGATACTGTTTTTCCTGAGCCACGACATGAACCTGTCGACTTCTGCTATTCTCTCTTTGGTGATGACGAAATCGTCCCCCTTCAGCATTCGGTTCACCATCAGAGGCACCTCGTCGATCATCAGCAGAACCGGACGATCAGATTTTGCAAGAATCGAAAAAAGTGCATCACCCTTCTCCATCCAGTTTCCCGAGTTCAGTCCCGCCCTCAATTTAAGAGCGATATCGCCATAACTGACTTCTTCAATTCCTCCTGATACCACACCCCACACATTGGCAAACAAACTTTTTACCCTCTTCCAGAGAGGCTCATATGGCTTTATCGAAAGACTGAGTTGAACAACTGCATCAGCAGGTTCAGAATCTTTCTGAAGATCAATGAACAGGCAGATATAGCGATCAGAAAGCCTCCGCTGCAACTCCTTCATGAGACTGGTTTTCCCCATGCGCCGCTGAGCAACAAGGGAGATATGCGCCCCTTCATCAATCTTGCGAGTCAGAATCCTGATATCATCCGCTCTTCCCCAAAACCGATCACCATCAACCCAGTTTCCCTGTGCCTGCCGCAACGTCCTTTCCATACCATCCTCCCCTCAAGATTTTCAATATCCTCACTTACCAACAGTTTTGTTGGAATATTAAAAAAACAAAACAACAAAAGCAAATCCTGCCCAACACTTTTGTTGGCAACAAAAGTGTTGGGCAGGACAGAGTAAAGATGGTGTGTAATTTAATTTTTTGTCTGAAGCCTGGTCAAGCAATAAATGGGCACAAATATAGGACTAAAAACTGAAACCCGTCCTGAGATAGATTCCGTAATCCTCCATCAGTCGGCCATCATCAAATCCCTGTGCAAAAACGATGCTTGCGGAATAGCGCGACTCAATACCGCCAAACCACAACCCTCCGCCAGCACTGGAATGCCATGCGCTGGAATCCTCTCCGTCAAGAAAAACCCTGCCGGTTTCAGCAAAAGCCAGGGGGCCATACATAATCGGAACAAGAAACTTGAAGGTACCCAGGTAGAGACGAAGTTCCGAACCGGCATAGAGTGAAGCATCTCCGGCAAAACGCTGCCGGTCATAACCCCTCAATGAGGTGGAACCACCAAGAAAAGCCGCTTCATAAAAGGGATATTCACCCCATAACTTCTCTCCGCCAAAACGAAGGGCCAGCCGTGAATAACGGGATGAAACCAGCGGGATATAGGTACGGAATTCACCACTGAGTTTTCCATATGCCTGTTCATTTCCAAAAAACTCGGGATAATAGCTCCCACTGACATCCACCATGATTCCGCTGAGAGCCGTTGTATTGCCCGCCTGACCTGCGACTGCAAGAGAACTTGCCTGCTTTCTTGGTGAAAGTGCAATGTCATCTCCGCTATCGCGTGAATCATAATGAAATCCAACCCTGAAACTGCCAGCAAAATCATGATTGATACCGGGAACCTGGGCTCTGTTCAGGTCATTGAATGAACCTGGGGTAAGAGCAAGGTCTATCCATTTTGCACCGACTCCTGCGCTCCAGTTATAATTCCTATCCATCGGATAACGCAATGAGGCACTTAAAGAGGTAACCTGGTTGAGAATTTCAAAATCATCTTCCGTGAGGCCTGTGCCATTATAGTATTTTTCGTTTCCAAGCCCGTAGAAGTTAATGATATCAATACCCGTCGTACCCGCTTCTACAAAAAGTGATGTATTCCTGAAAAGCGACCGGAAATCGCCTGTGTACTTCAGTTTATAACGAATATCCTCTCCGGTAGAAAAACCTCCGTTCAGTTGCATTCTGTAACGATAAGGGGTCGCTCTGAAGCTGTAATCTACAAGAGTGGCTCCCATCCCAAGAAATACTCCGGTATCCGAGGAATAATCAACGCTTGGACGAAAACCAATCTCTCGACCTTCATCACGCGCCATCAGATCATATTTCTCCTGATCATCAACCGGAACAGAAACCGTATGACGGTCAACCACGGTATGGTTCCCGGTGACAAATTCCGATTTCTCACCATCATCATAGAAAAAGGTCATCATCGCGGAGGTATCGGGGTCACCAGAGAGAGCTCTTATGGAATAATCTTCAAAGATATCCTGCCCCTCACCGCCAATAACCCTTACTTTCACTCCACCTTTGCAGACCGGCCCATCAACAATAACCCGGTCATCGCCTCCCTGAAGATAGAGTCTGACCTCATTTGTTTCGACAGGATGGAAGATGCGTGAATAGAAAGGCACTCCCTTTGCGGCTCCGGTATTGCCATCTCTTTTGGAAACTGCAACCTCTATACTGCCATCCGCCGTACGATGTACCTTTGCATACTCAGATTTATTGCTTGTATAGACATCCACATCTCCAGCATAAAGCAGATAGAGTTCTGCAGATGCTTTGTCAAGTAGGTCTCTTCTTGATCGAAGCTCACGTTCAAGACGAGCACCCTCCTTGTCGTACATTGCAGGCGGCATCTTCATGACGGCATCATGGATAAGCTGGTCAGTCAGTTTCTGCTTGACTTCGATGGTAACCGAATCCCACTCTGTCCTGTCAATCCCGGACAAGAGACGCCGGTCAAGAGGACGACCGGAGAAGCTTAAATTTTTGATACTCGGATAATTTTCCCCAAAATTCGTCATCCGGGGAACAACCCTGGTAATAATCCATGAAAATACTCCGTCCTGACGGGAGAAGGCATGATCCCTGTCTCGGGGAATAGGATACCATCTGGTATTGCCCTCTTTTTTATAACCGGCCCATTTCCACTGATCGGAGTGACGATCCCAGTCACCGATAAAGAGATCAAGCAATCTTGCCCTTAAATAGGATGCGCTATCAACCTGGTTGTCGTTATCTTTTTCAAGGCTGTTAAAAACGGTATACGTACCAGATATTTTATCCGATCCTTTGAAACCTGTACCTGCACCTTCACTTTCATTCGGACGTTCCTCTATTGTCCCCGCAAGACCGGAAAATTCATCATAATATTCACCAAGACGATCTTTATCGTAAGGTAAAACCGTCAATTCCGGAGCAACATTATAAATAGAAGCAGCATCAAGCAACGGGGAAACAATAACGCCCGACACAGGATTTGAAGTGGTAACCTGATCCTGTAAAACTGCAGAAATAACGGTATTCTTCAGCTTGGAGGGCATGCCGCGTGAAGGGTCTTTATCGAGAGAACGAAAACGATATTCCCTTCCATTTGCTCCCCTGAAACTCAACGTCATCGTCTGAAAACCGCCCCCTTTCTCAAACGGCACCAATCCACCAGCAAAAGAGCCCAGATCAAGAACTGGCATCTCGACAGGGGTTGTCCAGAGTGATCGCCAGTGTGCACCAAACATCAGGGTATGCAGCGCCCCTGCCTCATAATCAGCACAGGGCACAACGCTCACCCGCTGTTTCCCATCAAGCTGTTCAACAGGGATTCTTGATATTGCGGCACTTGCTGTAATCGGACTTTCCTGCGAAAAAAGTGAAAGAACAAGCAGCGATGCGACCCTTTTACGCGATAACCTCATAACAAAAATAAATTAACAGAACGAAGCCCCCAAAGAGAACTTCTTCCTGACGGTTGTAAAGAGGTTACAACGTTTTAAAAACGCAATAAATTCAAAGCCCGAAAAAGCAGGTTATTGCCCTCCAGCTTCAATTTCGCGCCTCAAGGCTTCTCGTTCAATTTCAAGACGACGGATCTCACGGTTTATCCGATCAAGCTCTTCAGGACTGCTGTCGATTTCAAGGCGGAGACGCGATGAAGCCTCGTCAATCAGATCAATAGCCTTATCGGGCAAAAAACGGTCTGCAATATAGCGGTTGGAAAGCTCGGCAGCGGCAACGATAGCCGCATCCTTGATACGTACGCCATGATGGATCTCGTATTTCTCCTTGAGTCCGCGCAAAATAGATACCGTGTCCTCAACACTCGGCTGATCGACCACCACGGTCTGGAAACGACGTTCCAAAGCAGCATCCTTTTCAATATGCTTGCGATACTCATCAAGGGTGGTGGCGCCTATACAACGCAGTTCGCCGCGAGCAAGAGCCGGTTTCAAAATATTGGCCGCATCCATTGACCCCTCCGCTGACCCGGCACCAACAAGCAGGTGAAGTTCATCAATAAAAAGAATGACCTCCCCTTCGGCAGACTGAACCTCACGGACAACCGCTTTCAGGCGCTCCTCGAACTCTCCGCGAAATTTGGCTCCAGCCACAAGCTGGGCAATATCAAGCGCGGCAATCTCTTTACTCTTGAGGTTTTCAGGTACATCACCAGCCACAATGCGTTGAGCGATTCCTTCGACAATTGCAGTCTTGCCAACCCCCGGTTCACCGATCAGTACCGGATTGTTCTTGGTACGGCGACTGAGAATCTGCAGCACTCTGCGAATCTCCTCGTCACGACCGATAACGGGATCGAGTTTCCCCTTTCGGGCCTGATCATTGAGGTTCCGCGAATATTTTTTCAGTGAATTATAGCTCTCTTCAGCGCTCTGACTGGTGACCCGCTGGGAGCCCCTGACTGTGGCAAGGACTTTGAGAATGGAGTCCCTGTTGAATCCTGCATCCCGCAACATCCGTGAAACCGGTATGCCAGCCTCACCCATGGCAATCAAAAGATGCTCGGAGCTGATGTACTCATCCTTCAGGCTTTCGGCCTCTTTAAGAGCTACATCAAAGACCTTGCCGAGATTCTGGGAGATATACTGCCCTGTAGCAGAAGCTCCCGTAACCCTCGGAATTCTTTCGATTTCGCGATCAAGCGCCAATTGCAGCGTTTCTGCCGACGCCTCCAGCTTCTGTGCTATCTGTACGGCAATACTGCTTTTATCGTCGAACATGGCATAGAGAAGATGTTCCGGCTCTATCTGTTGATGCTGACGGCTGGCAGCAAGCGTCGAAGCCGCCTGCAATGCCTCCTGGGCTTTCAGGGTAAACTTGTTTGGATCGAACTGCATGGTTTTAGCTGTTTTGCGAGACGTTCATGTTCAGGAAGAGGAACTCTCTTCAGTAGGTGGCTGCGGAATGTTTTTTATAAGGGCGCCAACCACAAGCCGCAAAATCTGGGCACCTGTAGATAACAGCTCCACACTTTTCTCCTGGATATGTCGCTGGGTATCAAGCTGATCCTTGAAGAGTTCTACACACGCCGGATCATAATCTCCTCCACTCACATAGGCATCAATCACCTCTTCAGCTTCAGCGAAAGGCAAGCTGAATACCCTCAACCCCAGCCTTGCCCTTTCAATTGAGTCAAGAACTTTCTTACCACTGTTCTGCTGCTCCATAACGTCTCTGTTTTTCGTCTGAAAATGAACCAACCCCACTTGATTATACGGAATAATGTAACATTTTTTTTCAACAAGAAAGGGGTAACGCTCTCTCGGAAGAGTTCTCAGGAACAGCTCCGCCTCTTTCCTGCAGCTCTTCCAACCATAGTTTCAGTGAGCAGTAAAAAAAGTCCTGCCGCAACAAAATAACGATAAAGCGGTTCACGCTCACCAGGCTCCATCACCCATCGGGAAGCGGAGGCAATACGGTTAATGCTTTCAGAAACCTCCTTATAAACGGCATGTTCGGCACTGCTTCGAAAATAAAACCCGGCAGCTTCACGGGCCAGCATCTGTAAGAATTCAGGTCTGAAACTGCTCATGATCACCCTGTCATGCTCATCCCGTTTGACTCCTTCCCCGGCATCATCCAACGGAATCACAACAGGCTGACGCATACCAACTCCTATCACAAACAAATGAACATTCGCTTTTTTCAACTGCTGGACTGCACTCCGAACCTCACCGGTATGATCCTCCCCATCACTCAGCAGCACCACAATCTTCTCTCCTTTTACCCCTGATGCCATTCGATCCTCCAATGTCGGTTCAAGAAGTCGTCCGGCAAGCTCAAACGCCGCACGGAAAGAGGTACCCTGCTCTTCGATCAGATCGGGTGAAGCCATGCCAAGCAGAGCATCGAAAGCATCCCGATCCGTCGTAAGGGGGCACTGAACCAGTGGACTGGCAGCAAAAAGAAGAATAGACATCCGTCCGCCAGTGACAGCACGACTGATACTTGTTATCTCCTGCTTCGCCTGCCCGAGACGGTCAGGAAGCACATCTCTTGCCCTCATACTCCGGGAAACATCAAGCATAAAAACGATATCGGCACCTTTGCGCAACACCGGTCGGCCTCCACTGCAAAACCGGGGACCCGCCAACGCAAAGAGCAGCAACGCGATACCACAAAAAATCAACAGTTTTTTTACAACCAGAACTCTCAAAGACAGGCGTCCCATCATAGCATCAATCAGCGCAGGGCCAAAAACGGCTTCGCGTGCATGAAGCTGCCTTACGACTCCATACCCCAAAATCACGGCAAGGGGCATCAAAAAAAGTAAATATCCAATATTATCTGGCCAGGCAAAACACATGAGATCACTCCTGTACGGCAACTATTTCAATATCAATACGCTACGGTATCCTGAGCAGTCGGGTATTCGACAAAACAACCTCCAGCAACAGCAGCAGAATCGCCATCGTCAAGAGCGGCAAAAACAACCCTGAACGATGCTCCATAACCGGCCCGGTAAACCGTTTTTTTTCAAGCCGATCGATAGATCTGATTGTTTGATCAAATGCTGCTGGATCCTCGACTCTGAAATACCCTCCACCAGTCGTTCGGGCAATCCCCTGCAGCGACTCTTCATCCTTCTGTATGTAACGGCCACTCTCCTCTGGCGGATCAATGCGATCTTCAACAACTTTAAAACCGGCGTTTATAACATAAATTCTGACCCCGCTCCGAGCTGCTATGCTGGCTGCCGTTCCTGGCCCAACCTCTCCAGCATTATTTTCACCATCCGTAACAAGAATAAGTACCTTGTGCAACGACTCCGACGCTTTGAGACGATTGACAGCAATAAGAATCGCCGTACCAATCGCCGTACCATCATCCTGTATCACCCCAGGAGAAAGACGGTCAAGCAGCATGGCAAGCACCTCATGATCGAGGGTCAACGGACACTGTGTATACCCCTTTCCACGAAACACCACAAGCCCAATCCGGTCATTCGAACGACGCAATACAAAATTGCGCGAAACCTCCCGCGCAGCATCAAGACGGCTTGTTCCACCAACATCTTTCTGAAGCATCGATTCCGAAATATCAAGGGCCAGTATCACATCAATACCCCGCGATTCAGCTTCACTCTGACGAAATAAAAGATGAGGCCCTGTAAGCGCAAGTACACAGAGAACAAAAGCACTCCAACGCAGCCAATGCGGCATTTCACGCAACCACAAATGGGCATCAAATCCCGAATCTTTCAGCCTTTCAACTCCCGGAAAGAGAATGGCAGGAGTTTTGCCAAGATGCTCCCGCCAAGCCCTGAACCAGGCAGCCAGAGCAAACAACGGCAAAAGCAACAGCCACGAGGGCTCTGCCAACTCAATACGCGGTATACGGGCAAACCAATCCAGCATAAAACAGCATTATCCGTTTAGCTCCATTCACAGAAATCTGTCTTTGGATATCCTGAACACTGTGAGCTCTTTTCAGCGAAAAAAATGTTTCAGGGTACGTAGATCTGATCAAAAACTCCTCCATCGCCAAAATGGGTTTTCTGGGCAATGCGCCAACTTCCAAACACCTCTTGAAGGGTAAAGAGCTTGACGGGCGAAAAATTTGCCGCATATTTTTTCCGTGCAGCAGGAATGCACGGACGATAGAAGTGTTGTGCAATAATTTCCTGGGCCCTGGAAGTGTAGAGAAAATGCAGATAAGCTTCCGCCAACTTGCGGGAACCATGTTTCATAACGTTTTTATCCACAATGGCCACTGGTGGCTCTGCAAGAATGCTGATTGATGGAGCGACGATTTCAAAGTTGTCTGCACCGTACTCTTCAAGAATATGATGAGCTTCATACTCCCAGGTCAGAAGCACATCACCAAAGCCGCGCTGCGCAAAAGTTATGGTTGAGCCACGGGCTCCGGTATCAAGCACCTGAACATTACGGTATAATGCCTTTACAAAGTCTTGTGCCTCCTCTTTTGATCCCGTCTGTTTTTGCTTGTAGCCCCATGCCGCCAGGTAGTTCCACCGTGCAGCGCCTGATGTTTTCGGGTTTGAAGTAATGACCGATACGCCAGGTTTCACCAGATCATCCCAGTTTCTGATCTGTTTCGGGTTTCCCTTCCGAACCACAAAGAGAATGGTCGATGAGTATGGAGTGCTTTTGAACGGAAACCTTTTCTGCCAGTTACATGCGAGAAGTTTACACTCGGCAATGGCATCAATATCACTGGCAAGTGCCAGCGTCACCACATCAGCCTCTTCAAGTCCGTTAATAACAGCACGGGACTGCTTTCCTGTAGCACCATGTGACTGGTTAATGATCACCGTCTGGCCGGTTTTCTTTTTCCAGTATTGTACAAACGCCGCATTTTCGGTTTTGTAAAGCTCCCGCGAAGTATCATAAGAGACATTCAGCAGCGAACAGCTTTCTCCGGGTGTCGTTGCAGCAGTGCCCGACACGGCGAAAAGGAAAAGCAGCAGCGCAAAAAACATGATTTTTTTTATCCAGTAATAGCTCACTTTCTTCCCGTTATCATAAACAAGAGATCAGTTAAAAGGTGCGAACTGGCCGGACGGACAAACTCTCTACCTTGGGAATCAACTTTTGAGAGCCATCAAGGAATTGCTGACTTAATGCAGATTGTTGATCATACTCCGTCGAGCTCCAGTATCTGTCGTCTGAAAAACCACCAATGAGTGTTCTTGCGAGATAGAGCTTGTTCAGCTCATCCTTGTTCGGCAAGTGCCAGTCGTTATAACCATTTTCCTCCATCCGCTCACACGCTCCAAAAGCATCGCTCCAATTGAAGTTTCCCGAGAGATTCTCTTTCGCCGCAATAAGACCATGTTGCACCGACGCGGTATATGCTGACTTACTCTGCTTTTCAAGAAGAGCAACCTTGCCTCGCGTCACCTCTGTCTCCCCGTTAGAGGGAGCTGCCAACAAAAAAGGGGAGGTCGAGTAAATCATCATGACTGTCAACAGGGAGAGGCATTTCCTTTTATGTGCTTCCATCATGCAAAAATAATCCATTAAAAAGAGGACGCTCTCACTGGAGAACATGAACTTCCATCGTTACCGATATATCTGTTGAACATCGCTTTTGATAACTTCATTGGCAGTAACACGTTCGGGCAACAAAGCACCAGATTCACCCCAGTCACCATAAGAGGGTGAATCAAATTTATCGGATGCCGCTTTGGCATCCGACCAGTAGAGATGCTCCGACAGCGTAGTCTCACCGACAATCATGACCTCTTCTGCCCTTTCCTTAAAACCCTCCTCACCTGGCTGGAAGAGGTAAATGACTATACCGCCAGCATATTCATCGCCAACTTTCAATGTACGTGCCTGAGATAATGGCGAAACGCCCAACAGAACAAAAAAAGAGAGCAATAAAGACTTCATGAGCCGGAGAACAGTTCTTTTTACGAAACATTTCATCATTTTTTTCTCTTCGCTTGATACAACCTTGATACGAATTGAGTGTTTATCATTAATGCCTGTTCGACAATATAAGACATTTCACACAATGACCACTCCTGATATCAGTGATGCAGACTCCTTATCACTGCTGCACGCTTTTGCGCCTCATCAGCAACAACTCCCTGCCCGGTTTTCCGGCAGATGATCGCCAAATGTTCAAGGAGCGTAGCAACATTGGCATCAACAGGACCAAGACTCTTCTCTACAATTGCCAATGAACGTCTGGTAAATGGCTCAGCCTCAGCATAGCGACCTTCAGCAGTATAAAGTTCGGCAAGGTTCTGTAAACTCACAGCTACATTTTGGTTATCCTGACCGAAACACTTTTCGCGAATCGCAATGGAGCGGGTAAAGAGTGGCTTGGCATCAGCGTATCTACCCTCAAATTTGTACAGTAATGCAAGATTATTCAGGGTGGTGGCCACATCAGGGTGCCATGCCCCGAAGACTTTTTCCTGAATGGCAAGTGCTCGCCGGTACAACGCTTCTGACTCGACATTGCGGTTACCGGCATAATAGAGCCTCCCAAGATTGTTCAGTGTTGTAGCAACATCCGGGTGCTCGACCCCGAAAGCCTTCTCCTGAATATCGAGTGCACGAGTGTAGAGTGGCTCGGCCAATGCACAACGGCCTTGAGCCTGATAAAGAGCGGCAAGATTATTCAGACTCAAGGCAACATCCGGATGATCAAAACCAAGCGCCTCTTCACGAATAGCAAGCGCACGGACGTAAAGGCGATGCGCTTCAGCATACCGACCATCAGCAGAATAAAGAGATGCGAGATTATTCAGACTTCTTGCGACATAGGGGTGATCAGGGCCAAAAAACTTTTCCCGGATGACAAGTGCACGTCGGTAGAGTTGCTCAGCATCTGCATATTTATTTTGTATTGAATAGAGCTTCCCTATGTTGTTCAGAGTTCTTGCAACACAGGGGTGATCTAAACCAAAAACCTTCTCCTGAATGGCAAGTGCACGATTATAGAGTGGAGCAGCATCTGCATACTGGCCTAACGAGCGACAGAGTTCAGCCTGGTTATTCAGACTTTCGGCAACCATGACATGCTCAGGCCCGACAGACTCCACCCGCAATGCAAACGAACGACTGTACAGCAGCTCAGCAGCTCTGTATCGGCCTTGTGCGGAATAGAGTCCGGCAAGGTTATTCATGCAGGTTGCTCTGTCGGGTTGAACCGAACCGACAATCTTATCGCGGATGGCAAGCGCCCTCTTCATAAGCGCTTCAGCATCTGCATACCGGCCCTGAAACGAGTAAAAACCGGCAAGAGCATTCAGACCCACTACTGTCTGGATGTGAGCGGAACAAAAAAACTTTTCCTTTATTGCAAGGGCTTGCAGAAAGAGTGGAGCCGCTTCAGCATATTTGCCCTGCGTTTTGTAGAGCTCAGCAAGATTATTCAGGCTTATTGCCACATCAGGGTGAGCGGAACCAAAAATTTTCTCCCGAATTGCCAGTGATCGCTTGTATAATGGAGCTGCCTCTCTAAACCGGCCTTGTGCAAAGTAAAGGCCGGCAAGATTGTTAAGACTCGTCGCAACATCGGGATGCGCAGTACCAAATATTTTCTCCCGAATTGAGAGCGCACGGGTCAAAAGAGGCTCAGCTTCTGCATAACGGCCAAGAATCTTACAGAACTCTGCAAAGTTGTTCAAAGAGGTCGCAACTTCCGGTTGATCATGCCGAGCAAGCTTTTCACTGATTGCCAGTGCACGTCGATAGTATGGCTCGGCTTCAGTATATCTGCCCTGAAACTGACAAAGAGTTGCAAGGTTGTTCAAGCCCATGACAACCTCGGGATGATCAGGATGGTCTGGACCAAGAAGCCTGTCATGCATTGCTAATGCACGCTTGAAGAGTAGCTCGGATTCCAGATACCGTCCCTGAATAAAATAAAGTCCTGCAAGAGCATTCAGACTCATTGCAATAGAGGGATGATCCGGCCCAAAAGAGCCCTCACGGATAGCAAGTGCACGAATGCAGAGAGGCTCTGCCTCTGCGTATCGGGCCTGAATTTTATATAACTCCGCCAGGTTGTTCAAACTCGTTGCCACATCGAGGTGAGCAGAACCAAGGGATTTCTCCCGGATTGCCAGTGCCCGCCTGAAAAGGGTGTCGGCTGTTGCATATTGATTCAGAAAGAAGCACTGACCAGCAAGATTGTTCAGACTCAAAGCAACCTCAATCTGATCAGGATCGGCACTCTTTTCCGCCTGTTCCAAAGCTTTCCTGGCCTCAACAAGGGTGCGCATACTGGCATCACTCTTGAGAGCTGCAAGGGAAAGAGTGGCACCAATCGTGCCTGTAAGGGCGATGATGATAAAAAAAATCAACCCCGCCGAAGCAGCAGCAAAGCGCCCAGAGCGCCAGGACTTTCCTCCCCGCCAATACTGCAAATAACCAGTCATAATATTCCGTTGCAGGAACCCCAATTGTACGAACGGGTTCTGGTTGCTCGCCAAGCACGTTATGCGTTATAAATCATTACTGGATGGTACATCATATCAGCGTATTTTCCAAAGGAGAACCATCTGTTTTCAACGACCTTCTACCGCAAGAGTTCCGCTTGTTTACACTACCGAGCGCTCATATTTGAACAGACAGACACTACAACCTAAAGCCTGTCGGCAGAAAATTTCCCCCTTCATCTCCGAAAAATCGCGCTGGGTAGCTTCAACGTCCATTTCACAAACCACATGGCAGGGAATATTGAAGCGACCTCACCGGCAGCAGCCTGAAAAGTTATTCAGACTCATGATTACCGCGTGAATTGATGATAGTACCTGACCTCTGCTGCCTTTCTGGAGATTGCATTTTTGGACCTTCCCATGATTTTGAAATGCTTCTGCCAAAATCAAGTATGCCCGAAAACGGCTGAACTTTGTTGTAGGTACCAATACCAAAAAGAAGAGAGAGAGCAATGATGGCAAGAAGCTCAACTGAACGTCTGGTTCCGTCAGTGCTTTTTGTTTTCAGGTAAGAAAAGAACACTTTCCAATTAATGGCAAAAAGATGAAACAGGGAGATAAGGGAAAAGGCAAATCCAAAAATAATATGCTGGTTTTGCCATTCTGGTTTTGTCAAACCAATCATACTCCAACCCATCGCGCCAGGCCCTCTGCCCGATGGGCCGATATAGAGTATCACACCCGAAATCAGGATCATAAAAAAAGAGAGAAAAAGCCCGAAACTTGTAAATATTCGCCAACTGAACAGTTGTTTCATAGTACACCCACAGAAAAAATATTGTTTTGCGTTGTCTGTCCTTGTTTGATACATCAAATTAACCCGCTGATTCCGGTCATCTCTACACATAAAGTCATCAAGTCGGCATCATTCAACAGCTCCCTCCGGATCAGCGGAAAACAGCATTCCTCGCATCAACCAAACACGTTTGCTCCATTCTGGTGCAATGGAACTGACAGAGCATGATTCGTCATCCTGTTCTGGTGCAAGCTATAGTAGAGTTCTTCATAATTATCAACCATCGTATCAAGGGAAAAACGCCGTTCAAACTCCTCGCGGCAAACGTACCTCGACAGGGAATCAACCTTATGAATAGCTTCGATAAAGTCGAGCTTGCTTTCACAAATAAAGCCTGTTTTACCATGCGTGATCACTTCCGGAGCAGATCCACATCCCCTGACGATAACCGGAGTGCCACAGGCAAGTGCCTCAATCATGACCAGACCAAACGGCTCAGGCCAATCTATGGTATTGAGAAGAGCCTTGGCATTTTTCAACAGCTCGACTTTCTGCTGATCACCAACCTCACCGACATACTCAATAAGTGGATGATCAAGCAGTGGCCTGATTTTTTTCTCAAAATATTCCTGGTCTGTCGGATCAATTTTGGCTGCAATTTTCAGCGGTATATTGCACTCACGAGCGAGCATGATTGCCTGGTCAGGTTTTTTTTCTTCAGAAAAACGACCGAGATAGAGAAAATAGTCTCCTGGTGTCGCATTGAATTCAAAACAGGAGGCTGGGTAACCATGATAGATGGTTTTTGCCCAGTTGATATCTTCGACAGGACGGCGCTGGGAATCACTGATCGAGACATAAGCCATATCACGGTAGGTTCTCAGCATTGCTGAACTATCTCCGAGATCAAGTCTGCCATGCATCGTCAGAACAGTTGGCACCAGCGTTTTATGAGCATACGGAAGTGTCAGGTATTCAAGATGGGAGTGAATGATATCAAATTCATGAAGCATTTTCTCATAAACCCGGCTTAACATCATCATTGAGACGATCATGGGCGTATGCTCCTCTCCTCCAAGTCGAAGTGCTTCTTTTATGGGAGCAACAAGCCTGGCACTGGTTATGGAGTCTCCCGAGGCAAACAGGGTGACGTCATGACCTCTCTCTACCAATCCTTCCGTCAAATGGTAAACAACTCTTTCGGTTCCACCATATTTCTTCGGAGGAACACGCTCCACCAAGGGAGCTATCTGCGCAATTCGAAGTTTTTTCATAGCACACTCTCCCGCGTTAAAGAAACACCTGGCAACAGAGGAGCATCAAGAGAGAGCATTCCCGTTGCAAGCGATTTGCGTCCTGCAGACAACCATACTCTTATGGTATCAAGGGGCTTGCCGATTATTGTTGATATCGTCCGATGTTTCAGTCCGGAGATCTCTGAAAACAATACCGAGAGCTTGATATCTGCATCCCGTCGGCTTAATGACGCCACCAGGCGATTCATAGGCTTTCGCAGTGACTTCGATACAGGATGCAACCCATCACGACCAAAACTATCAAAATAACACCCTCTGAATATTGAAAACATCTCTTTTTCAGGAGTATTCCTGTCAACATGTAAATAGGTTCTGTTGACAAGCTCAACAGCAGCGTTCTCAGAGCCGGTCATCCAATACGCAAGGCTGTAAATATCATCCATCAAATCCATCGGCGTTCTTTTTTCCTTGATCATGGGAACTCCTCATATCAGGTATAAGATTGATATAACCAATTTTTACTGCAATTTTTCAAAAAAGCAAATAAAGTCGCAGCAATTCGATGCTGCGGCTCCATCTGTGTAAACGGTTTACTGCATCAATCCTTAAACTTGTCAGCAATGTCTTTGAGAGCATTACTTGATGAGCGTAAGGCACTCTCCACACCATCCTTGAGCTTCTCCCAAGCCTCTTCTCCCGCCTCACCCAGCTCCTTCAGCTTGCCTTTTGCGGTTTCGATCCCATGCTCAAACTCATCAAGCTGTTTGGCATAGTTGAGATGAGCTTCGGCATTAAAATTTTTTGCTTTTGCCCTGAACTCAACCAATCGTGCCTGTGCCAGTTCCAGCTCGGCAGCAGCTTTCTTTTTATAAGCTTCCTTCAAATTCATAGCGACTCTCCTGTATTATTTTAGATTCAAAAAGTATCCGTCAATCTTGCCTGCAAGAGCTCTCATCTGCGGTTTTCATCATGGCGCTGCTGCTCCAGAACTCTACGATTGTTTTCGTCACTGCGCTGCTGCTCCAGGACTCTGCGATTGTTTTCATCACTGCGCTGCTGCTCCAGGACTCTGCGATTGTTTTCATCACTGCGCTGCTGCTCCAGGACTCTGCGATTGTTTTCGTCACTGCGCTGCTGCTCCAGAGTTCTGCGGTTACTGATTTTGCTATACTCGGTATCCCGATACCTCTTGATATCTTCAAGGCGATGTCTTCTTATTTTTCCGGGAAGATTTTTCTCACGAATAACCTTCCACGGTCCACGATAACTGGAAGAACGGTACCATGATCCCTTCTGGTTTATGTAGTAGCGATGGTCGTAATAGACTATATCATAAGGAGTTCCGACTGCTACTGAAAAACCCCGCTCCGGCAAATTGATAAAACTTGGCCGGGAATCAATCACAAACGAGTGATCGTTCAAAGCACGAATCTGTACGTTCACCGCCCCGCGAGCCTCAATAGCGGGAGTACCGAGAAGCATTCCTGCAACGCCAGCAGCAAGCCAAATGGTTTTTTTCATCGTTTTTCTCCTGTTTATATGTTGTTCAGAGTAATGATAGCACCCTTCTGCTGCTGAAATATTCAAGAGCAGATCACTCTCACCATGGTGTCCGGATTTTCCGGTTTTATAAATTTCCCGACCATTCTCCTCCCTTTTTCGCTCACAGCAAAAAACGGAAGCTGCCCCATGGTCATTAAATGCGCCGACCTTGAATGACACGAATGAGAATGACCACAATAGCGAGGACCAAAAGGCCGTGAATAAGTCCTCCCATAGTATACGAGGTGACAACACCCAACAGCCAGAGGACAACAAGAATAATGACTATGGTTTCGAGCATTTTGTTTCTCCATTTAATTAACAAACCTTTTTTCGGAATAAAGTACCATCGTACCATACCTTCACTCCTTGAACTTTAATAAACAAAGCTACCAAACAAATAGTTCATTCATCATTAATTATTTCGGCATTCTTTTATCATCATTATTATACTGATTGCCTGATCAACTTATCTCTGGACATATGTATTTGATACAAAAATCTCTTTAAAAAAAAGAATATTGTTATAGCAAAAACATTGCATTCGATTCTACTCTTAACGGATAATATTGCACAAAGACAACACCACCATATGAAGTAAAATCACGATTTGTAAATCAGAAAACGAAAAAGCACTGACTGAATACTTTTTACTGCACGGCTGTTGAAGAAACAGCCCCCGGGATGAGAATGAAGAAGTTTGCTCCTATACATCCTTCTCCTTCATCACTATACAAAAAAGGAGTGACAACACACAATAACTTTAACAAATAAAGCTATAAAAAGAAAAATAACTTTATTTTTTAAAGAAATAAAAACACAAAAACAGTCCTGCAGTTGTGCTTCCCGACCATCACAAGGCAACGTGACACTCCATGAGGTACAGGGGAACAAAAGAGGGAAATGGAGGTTATGAAGAAGGCTCCAATGAGCTGGAGCCTGAAACAGAGTGGCATGGAAGGCCGAAGAGGTAAACGCAGTTCATTTGGTGCGGGTTACAGAATCAATCAAAACCTGCAACCAATCGTAGCCAGATCAGGTACCAAGAAACGCCATGAGACACTCCTTGTACTGCATAAAGGCGTCGTGACCCTTTGGCGTTATCCTGTAGATGGTTTGCGGCTTGCGTGACTGAACGTCCTTATCGCAACTGATATACTCCGCCAACTCAAGCATCCGCATATGAACGCTTAAATTACCATCGGTTGTCCTGACCTGTTTCTTGATTTCCACAAAGCAAGCCTGCTCAACAACATACAAATAGGAAAGGGCTGCAAACCGTATCCTTGAATGAATGACTTTGTCAAGCAACTGATGGTTAAAGTTGCCTGTGGATTCGCCGCCGGGCTGATCAATTGACTTTGTCCTTCTGGCTTGAATCAAACGCTCCATGAGCGCTTTATTCTCTCGTTCAACCTGCTTTTGCATACTGATGTCCGAAATGACTGCACGGCACTCTTGGCCATCATTACTGACAACAGCATCAATGCGAACCGTACGGCTATGGAGAACATCGGTTGTGCCAGATATGAAAGGATCAAACGAAGAGGAGGTTCCATCACGCTGAAGTATGACTTCACAGGAAGCATGGTCACGGGAGCTGAATACCCGCTCCAGCATAGCATTATATCCCGGAAGATCTTCAGCCAGAATAAATCCTCCCAGACGATCACCAATCAGGTGGGATCGATCAATGCCAATCAGCTTTGAACCACTCAGATTTACCTTTCGTATCACTCCCTCCCGGTCGAGTGTCAGATAGCCAAGCGGAGCAAAGTCATACAGTTCGGTGTAACAATCCAGGCTCTCCTCCAGCTCCAATCTCGTCTGAAGCAGTTCATCCTGCTGCATTTCAAGCTCTATCTGGTATACTGCCAGTTCATGGATAATCCGCTGCATTTCATCAGGGGAAGCGGTAACATCAAGATGTTTTTTCCGGCCTGCAATGAGTTGCGCTTCAGCCTGCCGCCGCAATATGCTTAAATCCACCAACGGTGCTCGTTTCCTTGTCATGAAGGGTTTTCCTCCTGCTTAATTTCCGGACAAGACCGAAAAGATTTGATATCGACAAACGTCATGTAAACCTGAAAAGGTGCTTCCATTCCTGCCTGGAACCATGGCTGTGCATTGATGCGGATCCATCGGCAATGATTGTGTCCGGGTTGAAACACACCGATAATGACTCCCCTGACGGGCTGGGCGGTACGCAATGCGACAAAGGCCGGATGCTCTTCGAACGGAAAATCAGAACCATCTTCCCGAACGATTTTCCAGCGAAGCTCCGAAGAGGTTTTCCCCTGCATCTCTTCACGAGAGAAGCCCAAAATACGTTCTGCCTCTGGATTTACCATAATAATTCTGCCCTTCGCATCAAGAAGTAAAGCACCCTCGGGTATTGCGTCAAACAAAAGGCGAAAACGATCTTCACTCTCTTTCTGGGCCACCTCAGCCTCTTTGCGGGCAGTGTTGTCTGCGGCGACTGTAATCACTCCGATCACGTTACCTCCGGCATCTCTCAGAGGCCTTGCAATGAGTGTATAAAAACTGCGGCAACCGTCGGCCTGCTTCAACATCAAATCCCTGTGCACGCTCTCCCCTGTTGCAATAACTTTTTGCCTGATTTCCATCAGTTCAGCGGCGTTCTGCATCCCAGGAAGCTCCTCATCCCGCATTCCGATTGAAGTTGATGCATGGAACATATGGCGGGGATCATAGAACCAGATATAACGAAACTCCTTGTCAACAGCAGCGACGATAATACCCGAACTTTCAATTGCTGCCCGAAGACGCTCTTCGCTCTCCCGCAGGCTCTCTTCGAGCTTTTTTGCTACACTGATATCACTGAAGGTGATCACCAGACCGACAATGCGGTTTTCTTGTGTTCGGTATGGCATAATCTTCACGCTGAACCAACGCCCATTACTGGCTGAAACCTGTTTTTCACTGTACACAAGAGTATGAAGAACCTCTCGTGCATCATCAGCTAATGCGGGATAATGCAACTCCGTCACAATATCGGTTATGGGGCGTCCTACGTCACTTGCAATCAGTTTGATAATGGCCGCTGTCCGTGTGGTGAAACGGCGAATGTTGAGTGCATCGTCCAGAAACAGTGTTGCAATATCAGTACTGTTCAGCAGGTTTTTCATATCATTGTTGGCCTGCGATAAATCACTCACCTTTGATTGCAGTTCGTGATTAACCGTCTGCAGCTCCTCGTTCATAGACTGCATCTCTTCCTTCGATGTGGTCAGCTCCTCGTTAGTGCTCTGCAATTCTTCGTTGGCCGACTGCATCTCTTCATTGGTTGATTTGAGCTCCTCCTGTGAAGTCTGCATCTCCTCACGGATACTGAGGATCTCATCTCGTGCCTGACTCAATTCCTGCTCGAGCAGTTTCTGCCGGGCTCCACCTCTGTCAACAGAGAGAGCCGGATCCCGTAATGTTCCTCCCACAACCCTTTCGACATCGGAAAACACAATCAAAACCAGACCATGCAAAGCATCCGGCTTTTCCAAAAGCCGGATTGTCAGATTGACAGCCTGTGTTTCTCCGTTCGAGCTGACACTCAGTCCTCTTTTTGTAGCCACTCCTTGTTGACGAAGTGCATTGCCGAACATGAGATTCAGTTCATAGCGAAGCCCTTCGCGTGCCATCGCAAAAATATTCCAGTTGGCTTTTCCTGCCGCCGGTTCAAGATACTTGCCTGTATGGCCGCTGATATAAATGATATCCCCCTTGTCATTGGTCAACACGGCAGCAGGAGTATAATGTTCGAGGAGGAACTGATCTGTCATGGACTGCAGGTTGATGGCTGAGGATTTTGATTTTGGCTGATCAATCGCAACGTCCTGAGGCACAGGCAAGGAGTGCGCAAATGAAAAGGGCAAAGCAAGGGGCTCTGGACGAACTCCGTGGTGAAGCTTGCTGAAAAGCCGTGTTTTACCATCAATCGGTTTAAAAAGAGAGGTAAATGAACCAAGGCTCTCGGCACTTCCCAGAAAAAGAATGCCTCCAGGATTAAGAGTGTAATGAAAAAGTGGAAAAAGCTTTTTCTGCAGCTCCGGCTCCATATAGATCAGCAGGTTTCGGCAAACCAGAATATCGAGCTTGGTAAAAGGGGGATCCATGATCACATTCTGCGGCGCAAACACTACCGTTTCACGGATCTCCCGCAATATTCTATAGCTATTATTGTCGCGCTCAAAGAAACGCTGCAGCCTTTCAGTTGAGACTTCTGCCGAAATGTTCAAGGGAAAGCATCCTGTACGGGCTTTGTCGATAGCATCTTTATCCAGGTCAGTTGCAAATATCTGCAATTTGAAATTCCCGAGAGGTTTGACCGATGCAACAGCCTCCTTAAATATAATTGCAAGGGAATAGGCCTCCTCACCAGAAGAACAACCTACCACCCAAGCCCGCAAAACACCACCAGCCGGATGAGCAGCAAGCAGGGCTGGAATTGCCTTCAGTTTCAAAATTTCCCACACTGCCGGATCGCGGAAAAAACTGGTTACCCCTATCAGAAGTTCTTTGAAAAGCAGATCAGTCTCATGGGGGTTTTCCTGCAAAAAGCGAACATAGTCAGCTATTTTTTCAATCTGGTGAATACCCATGCGTCGCTCAATGCGGCGATAGATCGTGCTTTTTTTATAGAGCGAAAAATCCTGCCCGGTATGGGTTCGCAAGAGTATCACCACTTTTTCCAGACCGCTTAACGCTCTCTCTTCCAGCGGAGGATCCTGTTGTAAGGGTAATAATGGAAAATGCCGCAGATAGGTAATAATTTTAGCAGGAAGCTCCTCAACGGGAGCAATAACATCAACCCTGCCAGCCTCAATGGCACTTCGAGGCATTCCGTCAAACTTGGCCGAAGAGGGTGCCTGCACAAAAACACCTCCACCATTCTCTTTTATAGCACGCAAGCCATGGCTTCCATCGGAGCCCATTCCAGAGAGAATGACACCGATACTCTGCTGTTGCAAATCATCTGCAAGTGAGCGAAAAAAGAAATCAATAGGCAAACGAAGCCCTCGAGGCTCTACCGGAGCAAGCAGATGCAATACTCCGTGCAGCAACGACATGTCCTTGTTTGGAGGAATAACATAGACATGGTCTGGCTCAATTTTCAGGCGATCTCTCACCTGAACGACCGGGATATCGGTAACCCGCTGCAGCAACTCCACCATAATCCCCTTGTGAGTAGGATCAAGATGCTGAACAATCACAAAGGCGATACCGCACCGGGAAGGAACATTTTTCAGAAAAATCTCCAGTGCCTCCAATCCTCCTGCTGAAGCACCAATACCAACAATAGGAAAACAATTATTTGCAGCCTTCAGGGTGACCCCATCAAGCTTTTTTGCCTTAAGGTTGCCGGAGGGTTCTTTCGTCATGATCCTCATCAATTTAAGAGCGTATACCATCGAAAACACGAACAAATAGAGCGCATAACATCACTTTACATATTCACAATTGTCACCTTACTATCAAGCGTCACACAAATTTCACAGGCAAGATCAGGACGAGAGAATGGTTTCGCCATCAACCAGCTCCTCGAACGACTCTTTTGCAGGTGAACTCCCGTGAACTTCAACACAACACCTCGGTATATATATTTCAAATGTCGTTCCTTCCCCATCCCGACTGAATACCTCGATAAAACCGTTATTCTGTCTGACAATGCCGTGGACCGTTGAAAGGCCAAAACCGCTGCTCTCCGTCATGGGCTTTGTGGTAAAAAACGGCTCAAATATCGACTTAATCGTCTCCTTGTCAATGCCTCGACCATTATCACGTACAACCAACTGAACATACTCTCCGGGAAGAGCTTCTGAATGGCTCCGACAATATACGGCATCAAGAACAAGCGCCACAAGAAAGCAATAAAATAGTATTTATTAATGCAAATAGTAATGAATTCCTATGGCGCCGTTGACATTGAGATGCACATCGGGTGTTACATCGAGTACAGGAGCTATTTCAGCAAACAAATCCACCGGAACATCAGAGAAGAGACAGGTGACACCTACCCCCAATTCCTCCCTTGCGTATGCCCTGGGCATAACCGAAAAGAGTAACAGGGAAACAACAGTCACTATTTTGCTGACTTTGATTACGTTCTTCTTGTTATTCAATGATAGCACTTTTTGCGTTATTGATTAGCAAACATATGATTGATGTATTCCCGGCAATGAGCAGAAAATTAGCCGCAGATAAATAATAAAACTTCTTTTTACTGCAACAAACTATAATCCTTATACTTCAATACAGGCAACGCACTTTAGCAAACAATGCTACAATACAAAAAGTTCATTCCGCAAGAACTCTTTTCAGTAGTACTATACACCTGTATTCATCAATATCACAATGAACTCTTTTTACAAAAAAAAGCAATAAAGAACGAAATAAATTATTTCTTTATAAAATAAAGCTTATCATAAAACGATAACTTTTTTTCTTTTCTATTGGCACTAACCCAAAATAATCATGGAGAACACAATGAAAAAAACGCTCGCACTTCTCGTACTCCTGGCTGTAACAGGTGTTGCAAGTACCCCTGTACAAGCTGCAACCCACTACATAAGCGGTATGGGCGGCATTTCACGAATGAATAACATGACACCTGAAGAGTCCTATCAGGGCGCTGGAGGCAATAGCAATTCTAATTTTGACCTCGGTTCGGGTGTCAACGCACTGGGAGCTATTGGCTGCGATTATGGGAACTACAGGCTTGAGGGCGAAGTCGGCTATCAGCAGAACACATTGAAGTCCGGCATCAGCAACATGGATAATGTATTACAGTATTATCCACAGGAGGGATCGCGCTATGACATGAGGGGTGATGTTTCAACACTGTCATTGATGGGTAACGGTTACTACGACGTGCACCTCGGCGGTGGGGTTGATTTCTATGCTACGGCTGGCGTTGGTATTGCCCAAGTTTCATTTCATGATATGAATTTCTCATATAACTACGATCCAGTAACCAATGCCTTATATGATAATCCGAATCCGGGATATAACGATCACGCAACCACCCTTGCCTATCAGCTTGGTGCAGGCCTTGCTTTTCCTCTGTCCCAGAACGTTAAGCTGGATCTCCGCTACCGCTATTTCGCAACAACGGACTTTACCTATACAAATGACTGGGTTGACGCTTCCAGCAGCAGCAATACGCCGGTCGCCTCAGGAATAAATAGCAACATTGTCAGTCACAGTGCTCTGCTTGGTCTGAGAGTCGAGTTCTAAAATTGTCGATTATTTCACGTAACACAGGATCTCCGACGCTCCTGTGTTACACTTTTTTTCAGGACTTGATCTGAAAACCAGCTCTTACAATTACCAGGAGAATCCAATGAAATCTTTAATGAGAAGTCTGTTTATTCCAGCCATGCTCTTTCTGGGGGCTTGCTGCTGTGGGGAAGATGTCGTCGTTGCTCCAGCAGCAGCACCACCACCGCCACCACCACCGCCGATTCAGATAATTTTGCCTGGCCTCGGTGATCTTTTCTATGATTTTGATAAATCGGATCTTCGAGCGGATGCCGTCGAACAATTGAAGACGAATGCCAACTGGATGCAGGTTTTCAAAAATAACAGTGTTATCATCGAAGGCCATTGCGATGAGAGAGGTACCAATGAGTATAATCTTGCTCTTGGTGAGCGCCGTGCAAACAGTGCCCGGAATTACACCATTAATCTTGGTATTGATCCTGTCCGCCTGAAGACGGTCAGTTATGGGGAAGAAAAACCGTTTGCCACCGGCAGCACTGAGGAGGCTTGGGCTCAGAACAGAAGAGCTCACTTTGTTGCTGAATAAAATGGTATTACACAGGAAACAACAAGGGGATGCCAAAAACATGCATTCCCCTTGTTTGTATTGATACGACGCACTGACAGAACTCTTGTTGCGGATACCTTCAGGAAGCCTTCCCCCTAAAGAACAGATACCGGATTTATCCTTCAGCTTTTGACGATCGGGCAGAACGAATTACCTCTGATGCTTTGTTGAGTGACTGGCGTGACTCTTCAGCATCTGGACGGCTGTCGGCAAATTTGACGAGATCAGCCTGTTTAAGCAGATTCATGATACTTTCAAACCCGGCAACACCGAGCTTTTTCAAATCACGCTCAATCTCTTGCGTTACGGCTTCAAGTGCGCTGATACGATAGTGGTTTTCAAGAAAGGTGCGCATAATGTTGCTGAGTTCTTCATAGCATTCGTGCGGTGGCATTCCCGCTGAAAGACTTGATCCAAGTTTTTTGAGCTTTCGCTGGGCAACCTGTCCGGAATCGATCCTCTCCGCACTGTTACGTACAGTGCGTTTGAGCAGAAAAAGCAACAAAAGTACCATGCCTGCAATACCAAATGCTCCAAAAAAGAGCCCCATGATCAAAACAGAGGGAATCGAGGGTTTCAGGGGTGGCTTAATAGGCCTGAGTTCTCGCATTGAAGAGTCGGTGAGCGCTCGAACAAAAAGAGTGGTCGCTGGCCTGTAGTTTATTTTTTGAGCGATTTTTCCTTTTGTATCTCGAATCACCACCGTAAAGGATGGAATAGATTGGTGACCGGCACCAAACACACCAAATTCAAACGCAAACAAATCTTCTGCCGCACCGGAAAAAGGGGTAGTAGCCACATGTTTACGACTGATCAATTCGAAGGGCTGTTCAGCCGAAGTGCCACTTCTGTCAAACCCTTCAAGTGAAGCAACCTCTTGCTCCGAATGGCGGACCCTGATGGTATAGTGCATGCGATCGCCAACAAGAACCGTGTCGGGATTAACCTTCACGGTGATTGTGGGCTGAACCGTTTCCGCTGCAGAGGAAAAGGAAGAGGAAAGTACCATCAGGAAGATGAAAAGCGGCAAAAAAGGAAGCCACTTCCGGAGCCCGACCCTGTATCTTTCAAACCTTGCGTTCACGGTGCTGAAAAAATGAGTTGAGATCACCAATAAACGAACGATCGGTATCAAGAAACAGCGAATCAATACGCATGCGCCGAAGGCGGTGACGAAGTTCCTCATAATGTTTGCACTGCACACTCCGATAATGCTCTATTTCGCGACGGCTTCCGCCATCAAGCGTAAGTCGCATACCGGTTTCAGGCTCTTCGATATCGAGCAGACTGCTAAGGGGAAGGGCCTTATCGAGCGGGTCACTGATATGCACAAGAATAAAATCGTGACGGGTATTAAGAAGCTTCATACCTTTTTCATAGTCGCTGTCCACCAGATCCGTCAAAAGAAAAATGATTTCCTGCCGCTGGCGGGTATAACGAACAAAAGAGAGGGCTGCGTTGATGTTGGTGGCAGAGTTCCCTGGCTTCATCCGAATAAGTTCTTCGAGAATCACCAGCACATGATGGCGCCCCTTGCGAGGTGGAATATAGGTTTCAACACGATCAGTAAAGACAAGAAGCCCAACCTTATCATTGTTCTGAAGGGCGCTGAACGCAAGGACGGCACTCACTTCAAGAGCAACCTCCTTTTTACTGTGCTCCCGGCTGCCGAAAAGCATTGATGCCGATGCGTCAACAACAAGCAATAAACTCCGTTCGCGCTCCTCGGTAAAGAGTTTGACATATAATTCATGTTTTCGGGCAGAGGTATTCCAGTCAATAGAGCGGACATCATCGCCATACTGGTACTCACGCACATTACTGAACTCAATACCTTTTCCCTTGAACGAGGAGTGATATTCACCGCTGAACAGTTCGCTGGCCATCCGCTTTGAGCGGATTTCAACCCGTCTTATAATATTCTGAAGTTCCTTCAGATGCTCTTCACTCTTTTCCACACTCTTCTCCGTGCTCATGTTCGTCCGCCAACGTTATGGAACCTGCACATGCTGCAATATCTGGCGGATAATGTCGTCCGGCTTGATGTTGTCGGCCTCGGCTTCGTACCCCGGTCTGATACGGTGGCGGAGGGTATCGTAGGCAATGGTCTTTACATCCTCCGGTGTTATATAGGGGCGATGCTGCAGGAATGCATGGGCTTTGGCCGCAAGAAGCAGAAATATCGAGGCCCTGGGTGATGCGCCATACTCAATCATGGCTTCAAGCTCAGCCATGCCATACTGCGCCGGTTTTCTGGTAGCAACAACAAGATCGACAATATAACGCTGTACCCTTGGATCGACATAAATTCTATCGATCAAGGCTCTTGCCCTTGAAATATCGTGAGGCTGGACAACCGGTATGACCGGCAACTCGCTGACTGTGGTTGCCGACTGCAACATAATCTCAAGTTCCTCGTCGTATGAGGGATAATCCACAAGAACCTTCATCATAAACCGGTCAACCTGAGCTTCAGGAAGAATATAGGTACCTTCGTGCTCAATCGGGTTTTGGGTCGCCAGTACCATAAAGGGTTCCTGCAGAGGGAAAGTCTGGCTGCCAATCGTTACCTGATGCTCCTGCATGGCTTCAAGAAGCGCAGATTGTACTTTTGCTGGAGAACGGTTTATTTCGTCAGCAAGAATAACGTTGGCAAAAACCGGCCCCTTTCGGGGATAGAACTCCATATCTTTTGGATTGTAAATCATGGTGCCGATAAGATCGGCAGGCAACATATCCGGGGTAAACTGGATACGCTGGAACTTCAGGTTCATTGCAGCGGCAAATGTCCTGATAATAAGTGTTTTGGCTAATCCGGGAACCCCCTCAAGCAAAATGTGGCCATTGACCAGCATTGCAATAAAGATCCTGCTGATCACCTCGTGCTGACCAATAATGCGCTGCGAAAGCTGCTCCCTTGTTTTTTCAAGAAAACGGGAGGCCTCCGTTATCTGCTCTCCAAGCTCCTCCAGTTCTACTGCATGTTGCATCGTAAATCCTCCTGCGTAAACTCTGTTAAGGAAACGGTTCCCGGTTTGGTAGAGCCTTCCGGTTCCCTCATTGGGCTGTGCCGGAAATACCACATCATCTTCAAATTTTCTTCATAAAACCCCTGAATCCCAGAATCAGCAGTGCAAACCCAATAGCCGTCGCTGACCATGTGTAGAGATCGGGGATATAGAGCATACTGTTAAGAAGACCGAGATCAGGAGCCATAAGAAGCATAATGTTTGCTCCGACAAGGATCAAAAGCACATGGAAAGCGCTTACCTTCTCACGCTGTTTGCTATTATTGCCTGGATTGTTAGCTTTGCCCATAACCTATACTGAAATAAGGATACCATGAATATTTTAGGCATAGAAACCAGTTGTGACGAAACATCGGGAGCCGTGCTTTGCAGCGGACAGGTGCGCTCGAATGTTGTCAGTTCCCAGCGCTGTCACGCACACTTTGGCGGTGTTGTACCGGAACTGGCTTCACGTGAACACGAACGGCTTATTGTTTCAATTGTGGACGCTGCCGTAACTGAGGCCAATATAACAAAAAATGATCTGGATGTCATAGCCGCGACCGCCGGTCCGGGCTTAATCGGCGCCGTCATGGTCGGACTCTGTTTTGCCCAGGGCATGGCGTATGCGCTCCAAATCCCTTTTGTCCCGGTCAATCACATCGAAGCCCATATCTTCTCTCCCTTTATTCAGGAGGATCCTTTCCACTCCTCCCCTGAAGGCGCTTTTGTGTCGCTGACAGTTTCCGGCGGCCATACCCTGCTCTCCGTTGTTGAGCCTGATCTCTCCTACAGCGTGATCGGTCGAACGCTCGACGATGCCGCTGGAGAGGCGTTCGACAAAACCGGCAAGATGCTCGGCCTCCCCTATCCGGCAGGCCCGGTAATTGACAAACTGGCAGAAAAGGGAGATCCCGCTTTCCACCTCTTTCCACGAGCGCTCACCTCAAAATCGCAGACCAGTAAAAACTACCTCGGAAATTTTGATTTCAGTTTTTCCGGCCTGAAAACCTCCGTACTCACCTGGCTGCAAAAACAGAGCGCTGAATTCATCGAACACCATAAAGCCGATATTGCCGCATCCATCCAGTATGCCATCGTCAGCGTACTGGTTGAAAAAACCATTGCAGCAGCGCGAAGCAGAGGTATCAAGAGTGTTTCAATTGCCGGAGGAGTCAGTGCAAACTCAGCATTACGAAGAGCCATGAAAGAGGCTTGCAAGAGAGAGGGCATTACGCTCCATGTTCCGGGGACTGTCTACTCAACCGATAATGCCGCCATGATCGCTACCCTTGCCGCACTTAAACTCTCACGGGGCATGAAGGCTGAATGCTGCTACAATATCGCGCCTTACGCAAGCTTTGCCGCTGGCTCAAGGATGGCATGATTGAAATAGTTCCATAAATACATTACATTACTGAGCAGAAAAAAACCGTTACGTTTTTTTAAAATCACGACAATACCATGCATAACTTCATACAGCCACTCCTCCTCTTTGCACCACCCGTAGCAGGACAGGCGGCGCCAAATCCGCTCATTCAGATTGTCCCCCTGGTTCTTATCTTCATTGTATTTTACTTCTTCATGATCCGTCCCCAGCAAAAAAAGCAGAAGGATCGTGAAAAAGTTCTCGACAGCCTGAAAAGAGGCGACAAGGTTGTCACCATAGGCGGCGCTCATGGTACCGTTGCCGGAATTGACACGGAAAAGAAAACCGTTCTGGTCCAGGTAAGTGAGACCACAAAAATCAAGTTCGACCGTACCGCTATTGCCAATATAGAAAAACAGGAAACCAGCGATAAACTCACGACCAAGGAATGAGAAGCAACATGCAACCAACAGCAGCAAAATTGGTCCTGGAAAATGGTTCAGTCTATCATGGAACCGCGTTTGGTCACATCGGAGAAACAACTGGCGAGGTGGTTTTCAATACATCGCATACCGGATACCAGGAAATTCTCACCGACCCATCCTATGCCGGCCAGATGGTGATGATGACCTATCCGCTGATAGGAAACTACGGTATCAACCCGACGGATAATGAATCGGAAAAAATATGGGCTTCGGCTTTCATTGTCCATGAAGTGTCGCGCGTTCACAGTAACTTCGAAGCCACTGAAAGTCTTGACTCCTGTCTCAAAAGAGCTGGTGTAATGGGTCTTGCCGGTATTGATACCCGCAAGCTTGTACGCGAAATCCGTGAAAAAGGGGCCATGAGAGGCGTTATTTCCGCCCTTGAAACAGACGACGAAAAGCTGAGAGAGACAGCGCTTCAAAGCCCTGAAATGAGTGGCCGTGATCTGGTCAAAACTGTTACAGCCAAAGAAAATTATACCCTTGAAAAGGAGAACGCCCGCTATCATGTAGCAGCACTTGATTACGGCATCAAAACCAATATCCTGCGCATGCTGCAAGATGCAGGGTGCCGCATAACAGTTCTTAAGGCCGGAACATCCGCTGATGAGATAATCCAGCTTAATCCGGACGGAGTTTTTCTCTCAAACGGACCTGGTGACCCTTCAGCCGTCGGTTATGCAATCGAGACCATCAAACAGCTTGTCGATTATAACCGCACGACAAAGCCATTACCGATTTTCGGTATCTGCCTTGGTCACCAACTGCTTTCGCTGGCGTTCGGCGCAGAAACCTACAAGCTGAAATTCGGCCACCACGGCAGCAATCACCCGGTTAAAAACCTCGCCAGCAACCAAATAGAGATAACCTCACAAAATCATGGTTTTGCTGTAGAGATGGAGTCACTGCCCGATGAGCTTGAAATGACTCACCTCAACCTTTATGATAATACCGTAGAGGGTGTAAAACACCGGCATCTACCCTGCTTTTCGGTGCAGTACCATCCTGAAGCCGCTCCTGGACCACACGACTCCCATTACCTCTTTGCAGAGTTCACCTCACTTATGGATTTAACGTAACCCATTCTTCTGAAGAGATGAAAAAAAGACTATTTACACCAGGGCCAACCCCTGTGCCAGAAAATGTCATGCTTCGCATGGCCGCACCGATTATCCATCACAGGAACCCCGAGTTCATGGAGATTCTGACCAGGGTTCACGCCGATCTCAAGTATCTGTTCCGAACAACCCAGCCTGTTGTTGTGCTCAGTTGTTCGGGGACTGGCGGCATGGAAGCAACAATTTCGAGCATCTTCAAACAGGGCGACAAGGTCATTACCATCAATGCCGGCAAGTTTGGCGAACGTTGGGGAGAACTGGTACGCGTCTTTACCGGAAATTGCGTTGAGGAAAAGGTGGCATGGGGTTCCGCCATTCAACCAGAAAGAATGGCAGAGCTGCTCAAGGAGCATCCGGACGCAAAAGCTGTCTGCCTTACCCATTCGGAAACCTCAACGGGCACGGCTGCTGATATCAAAACACTCAGTGCACTGATCCGTGAAGAGTCAGACGCACTGGTGCTGGTTGATGGCATTACTGCGGTCGGGGCACATGAGTTCCATTTTGATGACTGGGGCGTCGATGTCTGCATCACCGGTTCACAGAAAGGACTGATGATGCCACCGGGGCTTGCGCTGGTAGCCATATCCGAAAGAGCCCAGGATATCATCAAGGGCCAAAGCGGTATGCCACAGTATTACATGAGCCTGAAAAAAGCCCTGAAAGCCCATGCTGGCGACGACACTCCTTTCACTCCGGCTGTTTCGCTGGTAATCGGCCTTGATGAGGCATTGCAGATGATCAAGGCTGAAGGGATTGAAAATATCTGGAAACGGCACGAAAGCCTTGCCAATGCTTGCCGTCAGGGATGTAATGCGCTTGGCATGAAGCTCTTCAGCAACTCCCCGTCGTTTGCCGTTACTCCCGTATGGATCCCTGAAGGGGTAAAGTGGTCGGCATTCAACAAAGCGCTGAAAAACAGCAATGGCATAACCGTTGCCGCTGGTCAGGATGAGTACAAGGACAAGATTTTCCGTATCTCTCATCTTGGTTTCTACGATGAGCTCGACATGCTGACCGTCATCGGTGGGATTGAACGTGCGCTGAAGGAGATCAACTTTGATTTTGAAATTGGCGCGGGCGTCAGCGCTGTACAAAAAGCATTTCTTGGCAACTAAGCCACGAAAGCGCTTTTGCCATGATGCTGCTGCACACACTCCTGCTTGTTTTTGCTCTCGCACCTTCAATGCAGGAGATGCTGGGGGAGTATCGTTTACGACTCAAAGCCGATGCATTCTATGAACGGCACGCTTACAGCCGGGCAGAAACCGTTTATCGGGAGCTGGCAGCCCTTCCTGAACAAAACGAGAGGGGGGTTGCCAGCTTCAATCTTGCCTGCGCCCTCTATATGCAGGGAAAATATCCTGAAGCCGCAACACTGTTTGCTCTCAGATCAAAAGCTGAGGGCAGACAAAAAGAACTCGGCGTGAAAGCGATATTCAATGAAGGCAACACCCTCGCAATGAAAGCTATCGGAAGCAACGGAAAAGCAGAAAAAAAGATACTTTTCCGCCAATCGCTCAATCGCTTCAAAACGGTACTGTTAACTGATCCTGATGAGGGTGATGCAAAAATCAACTATGAAATTGTCCGCCGTTACCTTTATGAACTTGAGCAATCCGAGCACCCCTCTTCATCCAGCTCCGGCAAAAAAAGCGCCTCTCCACCGCCCTCGGGTATCAGCAATGATAGTGCTGAACGTCTGCTTGACCATGCCCGGCAGGATGAAACTGCGCTGATGCGGCACCTCCCCCTGAGAACAAAATCGACTGCGCAGGGTAGCAAAAATAATCGGGACTGGTAGCATAGAGCATGCCGAGACAAAAAAATGTTCTGCTGGTTTTTCTTCCATCGGAAAGCGGTGTTGATGGTGCCCGTTCTCTTTACGACGAGAAAAGGAGCAACCCTCTGTTACGGAGCTTCAACCACTCACTCAGAAGCTTGATCAAACAGAGTCAGTTTGCTATTCCACCGCTCTCGCTCATGATCCTGAGCTCTCTTGACGTACCGGGAGTCGAGCAGTCGATCTGCGACATGCGATTCGAGGAATTTCCCTTTGATAAAACATGGGATCTGGTAGGCATAAGCGTCCAGACAGGAATGGCAAGAAAAGCGTTCACTCTTGCCGATCAACTCCGTTCCAGAGGAATTGCAGTTGTCCTCGGAGGCGCACATGTAACGCTCTTCACCGACTCCTGCAAACCCCATGCAGATGTTCTTGTACTTGGAGAGGCTGATGACCTCTGGAAGGAGGTACTGACCGACCTCACAACAGAGAGACTCAAACCGCTCTATCAATCCGCCAACTTTCCCGATCTCAACATCTCAAGGCCTGTCAGTAAACGATCACTGGTCAAAAACCGATACTTCACCACAAACCTTATCCAGACAGGAAGGGGGTGCCAGTACAACTGCGACTTCTGCAATGTGCATCTCCTGAACGGCCATACTCTCCGCAGAAGAGCAATTGCTGACGTTGTCAGTGAAGTTGAACGCTTTAAACTTCATGACCAGAGAATATTCTTTTTTGTTGATGACTCCATAAACGCCGATCCCCTCTATGCCCAGGAACTTTTCCGGCAACTCATCCCCCTCAAAATCCGCTGGTTCGGACAATCCACAACCACCCTCGGCCAGCAGCATGAACTGCTTGAAACCTTCGCCCGTTCTGGATGCCAGGCTCTCCTGGTTGGTATTGAGAGTATCGAAGCAAAAAGCCGACATGCACATAAAAAAAATCAAAACCGGGCGGGTGAACTTGTCTGCGCAATTAAAAATATCCGGGAAGCAGGAATCAGCCTTTACGGCAGTTTCATTTACGGTCTCGACGGCGACACGCTCGACACTCCGGCCGCAATCCTTGATTTCATAAACCAGACAAAGCTCGACGTTCCCGGCATCAATATTTTGCGCCCCATTCCTGGGACAAAGGTTTTCGAACGACTCCGCGAAGAGGGACGACTGCTGTTCGATCCCCTTGATGTTACCGCATATCGTTATTCGTTCGGCCAGGAGATGCTTTACCAGCCAAAAAACATTCCTCTCGACGCCTTTGTCGAGAGCTATTCACTCCTTACACGACAAGTGTTCAGCATCAAAAATGCCCTTATCAGAGGCGTGAGAGCTCCACAAGCAAAAAGTGCCGTGATGCTCTTCAATCTCTTCTACGCCCATCTCTACAGACTTTCCCGCCACGATTTACAGCAACAGATGGAAAAAAAACATACAAAAAAACCATTTTGCCATACGCCGAATAATTTTTAAACTGTCTGTCATGATTTCTGAACCACACCCGGCACAACAATCAAAACCTGTTTCAACAATGACCATGAAGCCTTTCCTGCCTTTTTTGACCGTAGGACTCTTTTTCCTCGGTGCATGCGGCCTTGAAAAACCACCAGCCTCTCTTGAGTTTCCTGAAGCAAAGACTGACGCCGCACCAGTTGCTGCACCAGCCGCTGCTCCGGTTGCCGAGCCAGTAAAGGAAGAAGCACCGGCAGACCCAAAACTTGCCGCAGGAAAAACCATCTATGACACAAACTGTGCCGCATGTCACGACGCGGGTATGATGGGTGCACCGAAACCCGGAGACAAAGCCGCCTGGAGTGCCCGTATTGCTCAGGGGGTAGAAGTGATGGCTAAAAAATCAATTGACGGCTTCACAGGTAAAGCAGGCATGATGCCGGCAAAAGGTGGCAACGCCAGTTTGACAGATGAAGAGGTAACCAACGCTGTCGCCTTCATGGCCGACAAATCAAAGTAAAGGAAGCTCCTTTTTTTATTGAGCGGGATCTGCAGAACGCAGCTCCCGTCTCTCTTTCCCGAATGGAAAGTACACTCCTGCCATCTGATTCTTAATCCGTTTCTTAACGGCGCAGATATCGAAACCATTTGGATTGATACGGTTAAAATGGTAAAATTGGGGTCTTTCATTTTCTTTGGCGGCATCAGCCGTAACCATAAACTCAAATAATAATTCCAAGGGAGGATCCTCTATGCCGAAGTTCCTTGACGTAAAATCGTATAACATATTGAATTTCGATAAATTGCAGGGAATTTACGTATTTTGTACCCATGTAAAATACATCAAGCCGCTTGTTTTATTTGGGTTTTAGTGATATACTAAACCCATGCACGTTGATATTATTCCAAATAGAAACTCTCGTCCCGCCATCTTGCTCCGTGAGTCTTGGCGTGAGAACGACAAAGTCATGAAACGCACCGTGGCTAATATTTCGAACTGGCCTCCGGAACAGGTTACTGCGTTACGACGGGTTTTGAAAAATGAACCGCTGGTCTCACCCAGTGAGGTATTTTCAATTGAACGCTCATTGCCTCATGGTCATGTTGAAGCTCTTCTTGAGATGATTCGTCTTATCGGTCTTGACAAAATGATCGCTGCCCGACGGACTCGTGAGCGTGATCTCGTTTTGGCAATGATCGTCGAACGCCTGATTGCGCCATCTTCAAAATTGGCCACTACGAGGTTATGGCATAGCACAACTCTTGCGCAGTTACTCAATGTTGAGGATGCTGATGAAGATGAATTGTATGCAGCCATGGACTGGTTGCTGGAACGCCAACCTGTTCTTGAAAAGAGATTTGCAAGCCGTCACCTTGGTGAAGGTCAACACGTATTTTATGATGTGAGCAATAGCTCTTATGAGGGCCATTGTTGTCCCCTGGCACGTTTAGGCCACGATAAACAGGGTCGGCGAGGCAAGCCAATTATTACCTACGGAGTACTGACCGATGTCAAGGGGCGTCCCATAGCTGTTGAGGTTTATCCGGGTAACACTGGTGATCCCAGTACCGTAGCAGACCAAGTGGAGAAGCTGAAAGAGCGTTTTGCCTTGCAGCGAGTGGTTCTGGTTGGAGATCGTGGTACATTGACTCAGACACAGATTGATATCCTGAAAACTCATCCCGGGATTGGGTGGATTTCAGCGTTGCGAAGTGAAAACATTCGCAAACTTGCAGCAAATAATCATTTGCAGTTGTCATTGTTTGATGAAAAAAATCTGGCAGAAATAACTTCGGCAGATTTCCCCGATGAACGCCTGATCGCCTGCTTCAACCCCCTGCTCTGTGATGAACGGAGGCGCAAGCGCCAGGAGTTATTGGATGCAACAGAAAACAAGCTACAAAAAATTGTTGATGAGGTTCATCGTCGCACGAAAACCCCGCTGAGTGCATCGGAAATTGGTCAAAAGGTTGGCAAGGTGATCAATGGGTATAAAATGGCCAAACACTTTGAGCTATCGATTGCTGACGGAGAGTTTTCCTTCAAGAGGAAAGCTGAATCGATCGCACAAGAAGCGGAGTTGGATGGCATCTATGTTATTCGCACCAGCGAAAGCCGACAGAACCTGTCGGCAGAGGATACCGTAAGAAGCTATAAGAATTTAGCAAAAGTTGAACAGGTTTTCCGCACCTTCAAAAGTATTGACCTGCAGGTACGGCCCATATACCATTATTATGCCGAACGTGTTCGTGCCCATATCTTTCTGTGCTTGCTGGTTTATTATGTTGAGTGGCACATGCGTCAAGCACTTGCTCCTTTGCTCTTCGATGATGAAGAACTTGCTCAGGACAGGAAAGAGCGCGATCCGATCAAGCCTGCAGTCTCATCCAAATCGGCAAAAAAGAAAAAAAGTACAAAAACAAACAAAGAGGGATTCCCCGTTCACAGTTTTCGCTCGCTTATCATGGAACTGGGCACTCGCAGTCGAAACCGGTGCAGACTGAAATCTGCTCCAGGAAGCCCTGTGATTTCCCAGGATACCGAACCAACACCACTTCAAACCCGTGCAATGGAATTGATTCGTTTGTACCCAGTAGATGGAAGTTGATTTCACGTCTTTTTGCTTTTTATATAATAGGTTATCATTTTTTTATACAGGGAACTTCGGTCTATGTCTCGTTTTCTTTCAGCCGCCTTTTGCGCACTTTTTGTTTTTTCCATGAGCTCAACCGATGCCCAGGCTGCCTACAATGCCGCAGCAGGAAAAACCGTGTACGACGCCAACTGTTCAACCTGTCACAAGACCGGCATAATGGGAGCTCCTAAAACCGGCGATAAGGCGGTATGGGCACCCCGTCTCTCCTTGGGAGAGGCTGTACTTGTCAGCAAATCCATCAAAGGCTTCACAGGCAAAAAAGGGATGATGCCCGCAAAAGGTGGTAATCCAAAGCTCACCGACGCCCAGGTCGGCAATGCTGTAGCGTTCATGATCCAGCAGAGCAAATAAAGAGTACCGCTTTCACGATTCTAAACAAAGCGGGAGAAGATCCCGCTTTGTTCTTGTTCATTCCGGGCCCTGATAGCAGTCAAAAATGCCCTCGCTTTCCTGCCTGAGATGCCTCGATGGAATATTGGCATTACTCCCCCTGGCTCCTGTACAGCCTATCATCACACAGCAATCTCCGTGTAAACAGCCGACTCTGCCCTCCTCAAACGCATCAGATTTCGTTCACATAACAGAGCTGGCAAGAGAGAGGCCTCCTCTGTAAGGATGGAAAATCGGATGAAAAAGTGTACATATCGGTATGCTCTTTTCATTCATAAAAAATAATTTCATGAACGATCTTCATATTGGCTTTGTCGGAACAGGAAGAATTGCCCGTGCGCTTATTGCCGGACTCAGCCAGAGAGAAGGGACTTTTCTTGCAGGATTTGACAAGGAACCAGCCGCTCTTGCCTCCATTGCCGCCGATTACCCTGTTTTGCCATGCCTCTCAATTATAGAACTTGCCCTGAAATCACAGGTCATTATTCTTGCCGTCAAACCCTACCAGATGGAAGAGGTACTCGGGGAGCTGAAACCCGTTCTCGGCGCCAAACACCTGCTTATCAGCGTTGCAGCGGGAATTTCCTCGGAGTTTATCAGGAAATTTGCACAAGCGGAAACACGTGTTATCAGGGTAATGCCTAATACACCAGCATTTGTTGGAAAGGGAATGACCGCTCTTTGCCGGGGGAAAATGGCTACAGACGAAGATCTCCTTCTTGCCTCTGACCTTTTCCGTTCCATTGGCCAGGTGGCGATCCTTGATGAGTCGCAGATGGATGCAGCAACAGCCCTCTCCGGCAGCGGACCGGCCTACATGTTCCATATTCTGGATGCTCTGGCCGAGGGAGGTGTACAGTGCGGCCTTTCCCCTGCTGAAGCCCTCCTCCTTGGTGCACAAACCATGATCGGGGCCGCAACAATGGTACTCTCTGGACAGAAAAGCCCGGCAGAGCTCAAACGGGATGTTACAACTCCAGGAGGAACAACAGAAGCTGGACTGAAGGTCATGGATGAAAAAAATATCCGGCAGATTCTGGTTGAAACAGTTGCCGCCGCTGCGGCACGCTCCAGAGAACTCATGAAATAATCGATATGGCCACAGGCTTCGCTCGTTATCGCTACCGCCCTTTTTTACTGCTTATCCTGGCGCTCCTTTGCGTTCCGGCATTCGCCGGAGCGTCAAAGGTGCTCGAAACCGAGCCATTCCTTGCCTCCTCAATAAACAACGATCACCCCTTTGTAGGCCAGGAGGTACTCCTGACCTATCGGCTCTATTTTAATACTGACGCACCAAAAATATCTGATGAAGTAGCTCCTTCTCTTCAGGGAGTATGGGCAAGTGAAACCAAAACAGAACGCTTTATCAGAAGTATCCCGGTAACAATTCAGGGAAAGCAGTTCAGAAGTGCCGTCATCAAGCAGTTCAAAGTGGTACCCATCCAGAGTGGCAAAATCACCTTGTCAGGCTACAGCATGCTGTGCACCATCCCGCAGGATAACGTCGCAATGGATGGAAAAGTACTCCCTGACAACCGTTTCCGTATAACAGCGCCCGCGCTTACCATCTCTGTCCATGCCCTGCCGGAACCCGTTCCGGATAAACTTTCCGGGGCAGTAGGCCTCTTCTCGCTCAACCTCATGGCCGACAAGCAAAAGCTCAAAACAGGAGAGCCACTCTCCCTGAAACTGACACTCGCCGGAACAGGGAGCCTCCTTACCCTTGAACTTCCCAGCCTGCTCATCCACGAGAGTTTTCGTCGTAACCCTCCGGAAAGAAAAACAATCCTGTCAAAAGAGTCAGAGTTGACATCGGGCACTATTATCTCAACAATGGTAGTCTGGCCCCAATCGAAAGGTGTTTTTCAGATCACCGCAACACCGCTTGTTGTTTTCAATCCTGAAACAAAACGGTTCAGCACTCTTTACGCACAACCTCTCACCATAACAGTCGACTCAACAGCACAACAAGCTACAGCCGACGAAAGTGCTCCTCTCAATACCTCTACAGAAAAAAAGAAAACCATCACCTCAATCTTCATTGCAATCGCATTGCTGATAGTAATGAGCTCTGCAGCAATTGTTTTGGTAAGAAAAAAGCGTCTTATGGACGCAAAGCGTGTACTGGCTGAAAACAAAAGTGAACAACCAGAAGCGTCTGGAAAATCTGCCCGAACCATGAAAGAGCAACTTTTCACCTTGCTGGAAGAGGCAGGCATAAAAAGCCCTGGAGGTATGACAAGGACAGAGCTGAACGATGCGATGCAGGAAATCAAAATCCCCGATGAAACCCGCTCAGAACTCCCCGTTGTGCTTGACTCATTGGACAGAATCCTTTACAGCCCTTCCAGAGAAAAAGAGAGCCGAATCCCTGACTGGATTACAACAAAAGTTGAAGCTCTCTTGCGTGCACTGAAAAAAGCAGGCTCTTCACGCTGAAACAAAAAAGAGCTCCCCGATAAAGAGGGCTAATCCGGCAAACCAAAAAGAGCAATTGCTCGTTCGGGATAATCCGTGATGATCCCTTCAGCTCCAAGCGACTTCATGGCCAGCATCTCCTCCCTCCGGTTGACCGTCCAGGGTATCATGCCGATACCCTTTTCATGAAAAGCTTCTGTCATCTCCCTCTCAACAAGAGAAAAATGGGGATTGACATATCGGGGAACAAAACCAAGCTCCAGCATAAGTCTGTCGGGATTGTGCCTCTCCTCAATCAAAAGTCCATAACAGAGCCGAGGGTTCACTCTCCACGCAGCCCGAATCACCCTCTCATCAAAAGACTGAATCCTGACTCGCAATGATAACCCGGCAGTTTCTATAAGCTGAACAACCAGCGCAGCATATTGGTCAGGCGGCGGATGAAACAAATCATCCTTGTCTGGCCACGATTTGATTTCAAGATTATAGATCATTTCTCCCTTCATACCCGACGACACTATATAGGAGTCGACCTCCCTGAATACGGTGGCAAGAGGTGGTTTGAAGGAAGCAACACGAAGCTGGCCCGGAAAAGAGGGATGAGGCAACCCACAGTCAAAAGAGGCGATATCGGCAGAGTTCATCTCATAAATGATGTAACGAAACCGATCTTCAGCGCTCAACTGATGACCATGAGCATCAGCACAGAGAGGGGCTGAAAGCCATGGATCATGGGAAACAAGAATCTGATGATCTTTCGATACAACCAAATCAAGCTCAAGAACCCTGATGCCAAGAGAGGCGGCATGACAGAAAGCATGAAGGGTATTTTCAGGAAAGAGGGCCCTTCCACCCCGGTGAGCCTGTATTTCGAATGCCATACTGATCCCTTGTATTGGCTGCAGGAGGCAAACACCCTGCCCTACCGGCAACGTTGCTTTACCAGTGAAAATACTATTGAAAAGAGCTGCCTGCCTGGCCTGTTAAGGGTTACGTTTGCCTGAAGTAACGCGGGATGCCTTGGAAAAAGCTTTCTTTTTTGGTTTTCTTTTCTGCAACCGATTACCATCCACACTTTTCGAAGCGGGATGCTTGCCAGCGCCGTTCACACCAAATAAATCAGAAGATGTTTTGCTTCTGTTTTTGTTAAACCGATTTTTGCGATACTTTTTTTCAAGGTCAGCGTACGGACTGGGCGGGTCTGGAGAGGTATTGTGGTTATTAAAATTCGGCTCATCAATGACCTCATCAACATCATCCAAAACCACGTCGGGATGAACTTTATTAAGCAAGTTTTTTCTATTTATGTTCAACAAATCAAGAGCACTCTTTTTACTCAGGATTATTTCTGAAGGGACCTCAATTTACAATTTTAGAATTAAAATGCAAGAAATAGCATCACCCGTTAACAACAACGGAACCTCCGAAGAAAGTTTTTGCATTGCTTCTTGTCTGTATAAGTATTAAATTTACGATTATTTCATAAAAAAAAGGAGCTTGAAGATGGATATTCGCAGATGGATTCTTGCAGTTGTTCTTCCCCCGGCTGCAGTTACAAACAAAGAGGCCGGGACGATCATGCTGACCGGGCTTCTCACGCTGTTCGGCTGGTTGCCGGGTGCCGCTTTCGCAATCTTCATGATGCTCCAGGAGCAACGCCAGGTAAAAGCCTGACACACCATCCTGCCGCTTCCGGTTGCTCCAGACACCTCTGAACTTGCCAAAAAAAATGATTGGTGAGGTTAAAGGGTTTTTGGGAAACCTCCCGGAACCGCTTCAGGAGAGAGAGCACGGGCAGACATTCAGCCCGTGCTGTTATCGACCCCTCAAGAACGTGCTGACGAATCGCCATCCTTGCGCAAGAAAAAAGGAAAACCCTGCAACAAGAATAATGGTTGCTCCGGAAGCAATATCAAGCAAAAAGGAGAGCCAGAGCCCCAAAATGCTGAAAAGCGCTGAAAGCACAACTGCCCGAACCATCATCCCTGGCAAGCTGCGGCTCAGCATCCGCGCAATGGCTGCAGGAATCGTCAGAAGCGCAATCACCATCACAATACCCACAACACGCACCATAACCACCACCGTCAGGGCAATCAGACAGAGCATTACAAGATAGAGTGCCGTTGTCTGCAACCCCGATACGGCAGCATACTCCTCATCAAACGAGATAGCAAGAAATTCCTTGCTCAGCAGCCATACCACAGCAAGAATAAGCAGATCGAGCAACAGAATCATCCACAGATCAAATGATGGAACCGTCAGAATATTGCCAAAAAGATAGCTGAAGAGATCGGGAGCATACCCCGGCTTAAGGCCGATAAAAAGAACTCCAACGGCCATTCCGACCGCCCAGAACGTTCCGATTGCGGTATCTTCAGCAACCTTTCCCTTCTTGCTCAACAGACCAATAGCCAGCGCTGCAGCCAAACTGAACGGAATAACGCCAAGCAGCGGATTGATCCCAAGGTAGTAGCCCAGCCCAATCCCTCCAAACGCCGTATGCGCGATACCTCCACTGATAAAACCAATCTTTTTGACCACCACATAGGTGCCAATAACACCACAGGCAACACTGGAAAGCAGTGCTGCAAGGAGCGCATTACGCATGAATTCAAAGGCAAATATCTCTTGGAGCATAAAGGGTAGTGTTCAGAGTAGCAATTCCACTCACATGATCTTTTATTCCTCCGATATCGTGGCTGACAAGGACTATGGTGAGCTTTTTTTTCTGGTTATCGAGCAAATCGTAAATGGTGGTTTTCATCTGCGGATCAACGCTTGCTGTCGGTTCATCGAGCAGCAGCAATTCGGGCTCCCCGGCAAGAGCCCGGGCAATAAGAGTCCGCTGCAACTCTCCTCCCGACAAGGTACCAATCCTCCGATCAGCCAGCCGTTCCAGACCAGCCACGCCAAGCGCCGCATCAGCCTTCTCCCTGTCGATACGGTTAAAGTGCTGAAACAGTTTTTTTTTCGACAGCCTCCCCATAAGCACCAGCTCACGAACACTGATCGGAAATTCGCGGTCAAAAAACAGCCGCTGGGGTACATAACCGATACGCTCAGGAAAGCTTCCGGGCAGAGCACCAAAAACGCTCACACTCCCCCCGGATGATTTCTCCAAGCCAAGAATCACCCTGAGCAATGTGGTCTTCCCCCCGCCATTTGGCCCGACAAGACCGAGATAATCTCCCTTGCAGACTGACAGGGTCACGCCATCAAGCACCATTACTCCCCCAAGCTCGACCGAAAGCCGGTTACACTCGATAACAGGAGTCGTCATGGCAAGCTTTCGCTAAACGCCTGTGTCGCACTTCGGAGATTTTCCTGATAATCAGCAGCGAGGGGATCAACACTGCGGGTTACCCCACCAATTTCTGCAGCAATGGTTTTCGCCTGGGAAATATTAAACTGGGGAGAGACAAAAACCACCTTGATATGGTTCGCTTTGGCTTTTTCAATAACTCGCTGCATCTGCCCTGGAGTAAGCGTTTTGCCCTCCTCCTCAACTGCGATCTGTTCAAACTGGTATGCTTCGGCGTAGTACCCCCACGCCGGATGGAAAACCAGAAAACGCCTGCTCTTTAAGCTGGCAACCTTCTGTCGAATCTCCCTGTCGAGCGCCTGCAGCTCCGCAACAAGCTTACTGCAGTTCACGGCATAATCATCCCTGTGCGCCGGATCTGCCAAAACAAGAGCTTTTTCGATATTTCGGGCAATAATCACCCCGTTTGCAGGTGAGAGCCAGTAATGAGGATCGTAACCTTCGTGATGATGTGCATCTTGTTCGTGATGATGTGTCTCTTGTTCATCATGATGCTTTATCGGAATCAGGCGAACACCCTCTGCTCCATTACAAACCCTCAGCTCCCTGTTGATCGACAAAAAACGATCCATCCAATCCAGCTCAAACTCAACCCCGGAACCCGCCTTGATGAAAAGGGTTGCCTCGCCGAGTTTAACCATTTGCCGGGGAGCAGGCTCATAACTGTGAGGGTTTCCGCCCGGCGGTACCATTACTGAAACGGAAACATGGCTGCCTCCGATCCTTTCTGCAAAGTAGGAGAGGGGTGCAATAGAAGCAACAACCTGTAACTTCCCTCTCCTTGCAGGCTGAACGCATCCTGCAAAAAAAAGCAAAAGGGGCAGCACCGCAATACATTTTATCACAAACCTCACCATAAACTCACCATTTTTAATCTTTGATAATGCAGGAAAGAGAGAATCCCCTGCACCCACACATCCGCAAGATACAAAAAAGATGCTGCCGTTCCGCCAAAGGATAACCAGCGGTAACAAGCAGATAAAAAAGCTGTTACCGCCTTGTTTCCTGTTCTGTTACGGCAGTCTGTTCAGGGCACTTACCGTTGCCTTGATTGAGGCAAGACTGATATTCGAATCGATCCCTGCACCAAAAGAAACCCGTCCATCGGTACAGCCAATCTTGATATAAGCTATAGCAAGAGCCCCGGCGCTTCGCCCGATAGCATGTTCTGCATACTCATCAACACTGAAATCCACTCCACTCTCCCGCACAAATCCTTTGACAAAGGCATCAAGAGGACCATTACCCTGTGCGGTGAAATTGAACTCCTTCTCCCGGGTCTGTACGATACAGCTTATGGTGGTATCCTCTTCATCCTGACGACGAGGCTCTTCATCATCCCAACTGATCTGACACTTCTTGAGCGTAATCGGCTGCCGGAGTTTGACATATTCAGCATGAAAAAGATCATGAATCTGCTCCACCGACAACTCGACACCAGTCGTATCAGCAACAGCCTGTACCACTTCAGCAAAATCAGGCTGCATCCATTTCGGTATCTGGATACCATACTCCTTCTCCAGCACATAGGCCACCCCACCCTTACCCGACTGACTGTTGATACGCACGATAGCCTCATAATTGCAACCAACATCCTGAGGGTCAATCGGCAGATAGGGAACAGCCCACAACCCACCGGGTGAGAGAGGTTGCGCTTTCATCCCCTTGCTGATTGCATCCTGATGCGAACCGGAAAAAGCCGTATAGACCAACTCCCCCGAGTAGGGATTACGAGGATGAATATCCATACGGGTACAGCGGCGATAAACCTCACGTATCCGTGGAAGATCGGAAAAATCCAGCTCAGGATCGACGCCCTGACTGAAAAGGTTCAGCGCCATAATGACAACATCCATGTTACCACACCGCTCGCCATTACCGAACAAGGCGCCCTCAACACGGTCAGCACCGGCCATCACCGCCAATTCAGCAGTAGCAACCGCAGTTCCACGGTCATTATGAGCGTGCACACTGATCAGAACAGCATCCCGCGCCTTGATGTTGCGGCAGAACCACTCAATGCGGTCGGCATAAATATTCGGCTGCGACATTTCAACCGTTGAGGGAAGGTTCAGAATGATCTTTTCATCCGCAGAAGCGCCCCAGGTATCCATAACCGCATGACAGACATCAAGCGCATAATCAAGCTCCGTACCGGTAAAACTTTCAGGGCTGTACTCGAAACGGATTCCCGCATTACCACTCTCATCCTTCAGGCGGCGAACAAGCGCCGTTCCTTCAACAGCAATCGCCTTGATCTCCTCCCTGTTTTTGCGGAAAACCACATCCCGCTGCAAAGTCGATGTCGAGTTGTAGAGATGAACAATGGCATGTTTCGCTCCGCTGATGGCATCGAAGGTCTTGCGTATCAGGTGCTCCCGCGCCTGGGTCAACACCTGAATCGTCACATCATCAGGAATAAGACGCTCTTCGATAAGCCGACGGGCAAAAGCAAACTCCGTAGCCGAAGCTGAGGGAAAACCAACCTCAATCTCCTTGAAACCAATAGAAACAAGAAGCTGGAACATGGTTACCTTTTCCTCAACGCTCATCGGCACGGGCAGCGCCTGGTTTCCGTCACGAAGATCGACACTGCACCATATCGGCGCTTTCGTAATGCTCTTGTCAGGCCAGCTCCTTGCGGTAATGGCCACCGAAGGATACGCTGCATACTTCCGATACTTCATCTTTTTCATAACGCCTTTTCCTTTTTTATCCTTTAAACGAAAAAAGCCACCAACCCGAAAAGGGTGGCGGCTTCGACAATGTTCACTCTCTGGCTGAAAAACGAACTAAAAGACACCTCCCTCCGGAGCCACTATGCTGAGTAGCAGCAAGGCCAGGGAGAGCAGGAGGTTTTTCAGGTTCGTTGCACGCATGTCAGCACAGAAATTCAACAGATGACTTAAATCACTTTCACTGAAAATAAAAAAAACAGAAACAAATACATACATGATTCATCATGAATTTCAAACCTGTATCAACTGCTCAGTAAAGAGTCAGCAATAAAATTCAGATAATCAGCTCTCATTATAGAATGTGTGCCATTGTTGTGGTTTCGAGAAAAACTTTACAAAGCGCTATATCCGATGGACTGAAAAGAAAAAAGGCACTACACCGCTTAAGTGTACTGCCTTTTTTTGTGCTCCGCGGGCAGGACTCGAACCTGCAACCCTGCGATTAACAGTCGCATGCTCTACCATTGAGCTACCACGGAATCTGTATCAGCATTATTTTCGCTGATGGGGTGTTAATATACACCGCTTTTTCTGAAATACAAATCAGAAATGACTTTTTTCTTCATTTTGTTCAAAGTAGTAGCGCATGGCCTTTTCATTTTCCATAATAATTTTTGTACATTGGTTCTCTTTTACTGAAAAGATGGTCTATGCATAAAGAAAAATCGCTGATAGAGATTGGTCTGGTTACTCTTGTGGAGGGAACCAATGAGTTCCATTTCACCTGTAATGCGGCAGATTTTGCCGGTCGTCAGTTGGCTGAGGCTGGTTTTACAAGAGAGATTGCGCTGCATGTGATTGCTGAAAAAAGTGCCGATGAAATAACCATAACCATCAACACTTCGACGCTGGCTGATTTCACGTGCGATATCTGCCTTGCACCAGTATCAAAAAACCTGACAGGGACACTTGTGCTCTCCTATATCTTCGGTACCGCTCATGATGCTGATCATGAAGGAGATGAAGATTACAGTCGCCTGGACAGAAATGCTGAATCCATTGACATTACCGGAGAAGTGTGCGAAACGCTGCTGCTTTCGTTACCCATGAAGGTGACCTGTACGGATAACCCTGACTGCAGGCTTTACGGCAGCACAGGATATATGGAAGAAAATGAAGAGCCTCAGTCCGGCACGAACACGCTGTGGCATGAGTCCCTTGAAAAGCTGAAAAAAAATATCGTTAACTGACTATAAAAGAGTACCGCCATGGCAAATCCAAAAGCCAAAATGTCGAAATCCCGAAGGGATAAAAGACGCGCCCAATTCAATGCCCGCACAAAACCGGCAACTACGGTCAACTGTCCAAACTGCGGCGAACCAACTCTTCCCCACCGTGCATGCCGCCATTGCGGACACTACAGGGGCAGATGTGTCGTCAATAAACTGGCAAAGAGCTGATTAACTAAAACAAGACAAAAACCCCATCATGTTGACTATTGTTGTTGACGCCATGGGCGGTGACCACGCTCCCGCCTGTGTGATCGAGGGAACGGTGCAGGCTTTGCAGGAGAGCGGTAATCGGTTTAACATTCTGCTGATTGGCCAGTCGGAAAAGGTTGAACCGCTGCTTGCGAGTTACGACACCAGCGCGCTGAACCTGACGTTTCTGCACGCCCCCGAAGTGGTCACGATGGAGGATATTCCAGCCACGGCTGTAAAAACCAAGCAGGAATCATCGCTGGTCAAGGGCTTGCAGCTCTGCAAGGCAAAACAGGCAGATGCTTTTGTCAGCGCAGGCAATACCGGCGCACAGATGGCAGCTTCCCTTTTTGTACTTGGCAGGCTCCCCGGAGTACTTCGCCCAACCATTTACGCATATTTCCCGCGTCTTTCGGAAGGGTTGACCAATATTGTCGATATCGGTGCAAATGTTGACTGCAAGCCGGAACATCTTGTCCAGTTTGCCCAGATGCTGACCATCTATCAGCGCTATGGCGCTGGAATTGAACAACCGCTTACCGGGCTGCTCAATATTGGAGAGGAAGAGGGGAAGGGCTCCGAAATGCTCAAACAGGCCTACTGGCTTCTGAAAGAGGCTGACAGAGCAGGCAAAATAAACTTCCTTGGAAACATAGAAGGCCATGACATTCTGAAAGGAAAGGCCAGCATTGTGGTCTGTGACGGAGTTGTGGGCAATACCATTCTGAAATTCGGTGAAAGCATCCCTGAATTTATGGGAATCCTGTTCAAACGATCTCTGGAAAAAGTGATGATCTCTGGTCAGATGGACGAGAAGATGGCCGCAATGACAACCAGCCTGTTCAAGGGATTGTTTGATCCTTTTGATGTGGAAATATTCGGAGGCGTGCCCTTCCTTGGCGTTGACGGCATCTCCATTGTCGGTCATGGCCGTTCCTCTTCAAGAGCAATCAAAAACATGATCTATATGGCTGAGCACATGATCGAAAAACGAGTCAATGAACACATTGCTGAAGTCCTGTCCGAAAAGTAGTACTTTTCCAACCGCACCCCTCTGCAGCAAAGATGGTAACAACCGAGCTGCAGGGCAACTTTTCTATCTATCATTCCTGCATGAAATAACTGCATACAACGCATGAAAGCTGCAATCACGGCGACAGCCAAATATTTACCTGCCAATATTCTGAGCAATCATGACCTCGAGCTCATGCTTGACACCAATGACGAATGGATTCGTGCGAGGACGGGCATCAGCGAACGCAGGGTACTCAAAGATCCGGAAAAAGCGACATCATACATGTGCGGAGAGGTTGGAAAACAGCTTCTCGAAAAACGAGGCATCGCGGCAAGTGAGATTGAGTTAATCATTGTAGCCACCATGACCCCGGACATGCTCTTCCCCTCCACAGCATGTTTTACACAAAGCATCATCGGAGCCAGCAACGCCTGGGCCTTTGACATAAATGCTGCCTGCTCCGGTTTTCTCTACGCCCTGAACGTTGGGTCACGCTTTATCGAAAGCGGAGCCCACAAAAAAGTTATGGTCATCGGCGCCGACAAAATGTCGGCAGTTATTGATTATACCGATCGCTCGACAGCCATCCTTTTTGGTGACGGCGCTGGCGGCGTCATCCTTGAACCGGCAAAAGAAGAGGGATTCGGCATTCTCGATACGCGCCTCTACGCTGACGGAGCAAACGGCACAGATCATCTTCTCATGACTGGCGGCGGCAGCCGGTATCCGGCAAGCCATGAGACGGTAGACAAAAAAATGCACTACATCTATCAGGACGGCAAACAGGTTTTCAAGGCTGCCGTCATGGCCATGGCAGAGGTTGCCGGTGAAATCATGAGCCGCAACAATCTCACTGCAGATGATATCGACTACCTTGTACCCCACCAGGCAAATCAGCGGATCATCAACGCCACCGCAGAGCGCATGGGCATTGATGACAAAAAAGTTATCTCGAACGTTGCCCGTTATGGCAACACAACAGCAGGCACCATACCGATCTGCCTTGCTGAACTTGATGAAGGGCAGAAATTGCACACCGGCTCAAACCTGGTGCTGGTCAGTTTCGGCGCAGGCTATACCTGGGGTGGCACCTATATTAAATGGCAGTAACCAGAACAATTCACCTCTTTTTTGAACAATCGCATTCATGAAGGCATTTGTTTTTCCAGGACAGGGTTCACAGTATTGCGGCATGGGCCGCGACATTTTCGACAACTTCCCCGCTGCCCGCACCATGATGGAAAGGGCAGACTCGATTCTCGGCTACCGGATAACCGACATCATGTTTTCCGGCAGCGAAGAGGAGTTGCGTCAGACAAAATATACCCAACCAGCCATCTTTTTGCACAGCATTGCTGTGGCAACCCTGCTCGGCAGACAAGATATCGCAATGACCGCCGGTCACAGCCTCGGCGAATATAGTGCGCTCTGCTTTGCTGGTTCCATCAGCTTTGACGACGCCATGCGGATTGTTGCCAAACGGGGGGAGCTGATGCAGAATGCCGGCAAAGAAAACCCTGGAACCATGGCGGCCATCATCGGTATGCCCGACAGCTCTCTGGAGGCGCTCCTTGCTGAAGCAGGCAAAGAGGGAGTCATTCAGGCAGCCAATTTCAACTCACCAGGCCAGGTTGTCCTTTCCGGTGATATTGCGGCTGTCAAAAAGGCCATCGAACTTGCCCCCTCAAAAGGAGCCCGTATGGCAAAAGAGCTTGTCGTTTCCGGAGCGTTCCACTCCCCGCTGATGAAGCCGGTTGAGGAGGAGCTTGCTGCGGCCCTTGCAGAAATTGAGATAAAAGATGCTGAAATACCGGTCTGCATGAACGCAGTTGCAACCCCGGTAACCAGCGCCGCAGAAATCCGCAAAAACCTGATTCTCCAACTGACAAGCTCGGTTTTGTGGTCACAATCTATCGAAGCAATGGTTCAGAGCGGAATGAGGGAATTTATCGAAGTGGGTCCGCAAAAAGTGCTTCAGGGCCTGATAAAACGCATTGACAAAACCGTAACCATCCGTGGTATCGACACTGCGGCAGATCTTCTGCCTCTGGTTTAATACAATTAACATCAACCGAGAGAAAACCATGTTTGAAGGAAAAATCGCTGTTGTCACTGGTAGCGCCAGAGGAATCGGACAGGCCATCGCTTTTGATCTGGCTGCCCGAGGCGCCGATATTGTCGTATGCGATATCAAAGCCGAATGGCTGACGGAAACAGCCGAAGGTGTTGAGAAACTTGGCCGAAAAGCCTACTGCTTCGAACTCGATGTCACCAACGCTGAAGCGGTGCAGAACGTCTTCAATGACATTGCTGCCGCAACAGGAAGAATCGACATCCTTGTCAATAATGCCGGCATAACCCGTGATGGCCTGTTAATGCGGATGAGCGAAGAGGACTGGGATGCTGTGCTCACGGTCAACCTGAAAGGAACTTTCGTCTGCACCAAAGCGGTCAGCCGCATCATGATGAAGCAGCGCTCCGGCTCGATCATCAACATCGCCTCGGTCGTTGGGCTCATGGGCAATGCCGGACAGGCCAACTATGCGGCATCAAAGGGAGGCGTCATTGCCTTCACCAAATCAGTCGCAAAAGAGCTGGCATCGCGCAACATAAGGGCCAATGCCGTCGCACCAGGCTTCATCTCCTCGAAAATGACCGATGCGCTTTCCGATGAAGTCCGCCAGAAAATGCTCGACGCCATACCGCTCTCCAGCTTCGGCACACCGCAGGATGTAGCCAATGCCGTTGCCTTTCTGGCTGGCGAACAATCCTCATACATCACCGGCCAGGTCATCAGCGTCAATGGCGGTATGGTAATGTGATTTGGGCAAGCCTCTTTTCTTTGTATATTGTCTGACTTTTTCAAAATTTTTTATCAACAACCAACTTTTAATCGGGAGAACATTGTAATGACTGCAGCAGAAATCAAAGATAAGGTATACGATATTATCGTCAGCAAGATGGGTGTTAACAGGGATCAGATCAAAATGGAATCAAAATTTTCTGATGATCTCGGTGCAGATTCACTTGATACCGTTGAACTGATCATGGAACTTGAAAGCGAATTCGGCGTACAGATTCCTGATGAAGATGCAGAGAAAATCGGCACCGTCCAGCAGGCTATCGATTACATCGTCAACAAGAAGTAAGCAATACCCCAAGAAAGCAGGCAAACGGAAAACCAGTTAAATCATTACAGATGGCTCAGGATCGCAAAAGAGTAGTTGTTACCGGCATAGGAGTTTTATCTCCTGTAGGTCTTACAAAAGAGGAGTTCTGGACGGCGCTCCATGAAGGGAAAAGTGGCGCTGCGCCCATAACCTATTTCGATGCAACTGATTTTGCTACAACCTTTGCCTGCGAGCTTAAAGGGTTTAAGGCAGTGGACTACATTGACAGAAAAGCGGCTGACCGTATGGATCCCTACTGCCAGTATGCTGTTATTGCAGCCACTCATGCACTGACAGATTCCGGACTTGATTTGAAAGAGATCGATCCACTGAGAATCGGTGTGGTACATGGCTCTGGAATCGGAGGCATGACCACCTACGATCAACAGTTCAGGAATTATCTTGACAGGGGCCCGAGACGCATCAGCCCCTTCTTTATTCCCATGCTTATTCCCGACATTGCGGCAGGGCAGATTTCAATCCGTCACGGACTGATGGGTCCAAACTACGCGACAGCATCTGCCTGTGCTACATCACTTCATGCCATTATGGACTCGTTCATGCTCATTCAGTGCGGAATGGCCGACTATATGGTTTGCGGTGGTTCAGAGGCTCCTATTACGCCGATGAGCATTGGAGGCTTTAATTCCGCAAAAGCACTCTCTACAGCCAACGACAGGCCAGAACAGGCCTCACGTCCTTACGACCGTGACCGTGATGGTTTTGTCATGGGTGAAGGCGCCGGATCGTTGATTCTTGAATCCCTTGAATCTGCGAAAGCACGCGGTGCAAAAATCTACGGAGAGATCGTCGGTGTAGGAGCAACTGCAGATGCCTATCACCTGACTGCTCCGCACCCGGAAGGCTTAGGGGCTGTCAATGCCATGAGGAGCGCAATTACCCTGGCTGGAATTACACCCGAAAACATTGACTACATCAACACCCACGGAACCGCCACTCCCCTTGGAGATCTTGCCGAAATCGCCGCCATCAAAACCCTTTTTGGTGAGCACGCCCGTAAACTCAGCATCAGTTCAACAAAATCCATGACCGGCCACCTTCTCGGCGCTGCCGGAGTTGTTGAATCAATTGCCTGTCTGCTTGCCATGCAACACCAGACCGTTCCACCAACCATCAACCTCGACAATCTTGACCCGCTGGTTGAGCTGGATGTAACGCCGAACATACCCAAAAAACGCTCAATTGAGTACGCACTCAACAACGGCTTCGGCTTTGGAGGGCACAACGGCTCAATCATTTTCAGAAACGGTTCATCGCTGTAAAGGAAAAAGATTGTCGGCTTTGGAGAAGTTTTGGGAAAAGCTGAGAAGCCTGGCTGATTTAGGTGATGGTAATGAGACGAACAGGAGTTCGGGAGCGGTTAATACTTCCGGAACAGAAACTGATCTTTCGGCTGAAACTGTTGCCTATCTGCAGCAGCTTGTCGGAGAGCCCGTCAGTAACCTGCCACTTTATCAGACCGCGTTAACCCACCGCTCCGTCGTTCATGACCCGGCAACAACCAGCCTCATCGAATCAAACCAGCGCCTTGAATTTCTCGGCGACTCGGTGCTCGGCATGTTGATTTCCGAATACCTTTTCAGAAAATTTCCCACCAGCGCTGAAGGAGAACTTTCAAGCAACCGCGCCAAAATTGTCAACAGCAAATCACTTGCCGGTTTTGCCCGAAGCCTTTGCCTCGGCGACCACCTCATCCTCGGCGAATCGGCTGACCACCATAAAATCCGGAGCAGCGAGTCCGCCCTTGCCGACGCCTTCGAATCACTTATCGGCGCCATCTATCTCGACAAGGGGATCAAAACAGCTTTCGATTTTGTCATCCGCAGCATCATTGAGCATGTCAATTTCAATACCATTGTAGCCGCTGAACATAACTACAAAAGCCGCCTCATCGAATACACCCAGTCAAACCATCTCCCCCCTCCCCTCTACACGGTGATAACCGAAACCGGCGCAGAACACGAAAAGAGCTTCACCGTCGGGGTAAGCTGCTCCGGCGAGCTCCTCGGAACCGGCACCGCCCAACGGAAAAAAGATGCCGAACAGCTTGCTGCCAAAGAGGCTATGGAGCGCATTCATCTCACCCTGAGCTAAAAAATCTTCTCTCTCAGTAGGACTACTTTTGCGTAATAACGTTAGATTATCTTCGTTAAGTCGTACTTTCTTTCTAACAAACACCATGACGAGAAGCTTCACCATAACTCTTTTCCATTAAGCCGTATTGGACAGCTATGGTCCATATTCAATAAATGGATGAACAGATGCCAACTATCTCAATGTTTTTCGGAATCCTGATTTCAATTTTTTATGGCGACGATGAACAACACCATACTCCGCACGTTCATGCACGATACCAGGGAAAAAGTGTCTCGATAGCCATTGAGGATGGGAGTCTTCTTGCTGGAAATATCCCCCATCGGCAGCTTCGGATGGTTCAAGTATGGATAGACATTCACAGAGAAGAGCTTATGGCTGACTGGGAACTTGCATGCGCCGGTGAAGAGCCATTTCGAATCGCACCGCTTCAATAAAGGAGAATATTATGGAACAACTTCTTGATGTTATAACGGTAACAACTCATACCAACTACACCCTGGAACTTGTTTTTGAGAACGGAGAGAGAAGAATATTTGACATGAAGCCATTTTTCGACAAAAAACCCTTTACAAAACTCTTCAACTCTCCGCTCTTCTTCAAGGCTTCTGTCCAATATGGCACCGTAGTCTGGCCGGGCAATCTCGATATTGCACCGGAGACTCTCTGGAGAAGATCTGTACCTGCGTAAATCCAGAGCACTACAAGGAGACCATTCTATTATCACTGATTACGATGCGTTAGTGTACGCAGTACTGTCTTTTGCTGCTGCTCGCCGCTATTTTGTAACATTTTGCAAAAGCAACTATTAAAGAAATCTCGAATGGCTTTATATTTTTTTCGTTGATGTTGACGGCAAAATCCGCTATAAGCACATACAAGTAAACAATTTAAAACCTATATTTTACAAATAATAACTTTTTGATTAGCAATAAAAATTATGACCTTTGAATAAGTCTTAACACTGGTTCGACGAAATATTTTAACATTGAGTTATTCTGAATAATAAAAGATTATGGGGAATAAATTAACAACCGGACGAATTCTTATAGTATTTATTATTGCTTTTGCTCTAATTAAAACGTATTGGCATGTGTTTGTTTTTATGAGCATTTCCGCTATCGTAATCTGGAGCATTATTAAAGCAATTAAAAAGATCCAATATTCTCAATCTTTACATTTGCATGCGCAAAATCATATAAACGATTCCAAGTCCTATCCAAATCAAGGCGAAATCATCATTTCTAATACCACGAAATCACATAAAGAAATAAAAGATTTAACATCTATCCGATGCAAAGCTGAAGATGGTGATGCGCAAGCTGAATATGAGCTTGGCATGATATATGACTGCGGCTATTTTGCTAATGGCCAAGGTATTCCACAAGATAACACCGAGGCTGTAAAATGGTACCGTTTAGCTGCCAATCATGGGCACCCTACAGCGCAATATAATCTTGGCTGGATGTATTATGCCGGTGCTGGCGTGGAACAGGATTATGATGAAGCATTACGATTAACCCAACTGGCTTCGGAAAATGGTATGCCCAATACTCAGGCACGTTTCGACCTAATAAAGAAGGCAAAAGATGACTATATAGAGGAGGAGCAATGGAATCTGCTTACTAAAAAACAAGTCCATTCAGCAACCCTATTACCGAGTATTAAGTATGAGACTGATATAAATATTATAGCAGATAAAAATAAAATCACACAATCCAGCAAAGCGATTACAGCAAAATATGGTACAAAAGAACTTACAACGCCGCTTACTGAGAACAAATTTGAGACTCTAATCAAAACAGAAAAATCAACTCCAGCCAAATTAAAATCAACAATAGATGCAGAAATTTTAGTACAGACACAAAACACAAAGGAAATTGCAGCAATAAAGTTACAGATAGCAACACTGCTTAAAGAAACAATAAGATCTTATATGCAGTCAATTTTCAGCACAATGCGTTTTAAAGAAATGCAAACGGTGTCTCAGGATTCACCCAATCAAGGTTATGCACCTACACCGTCAGAAAATACAACAAAATCCCCAGAAACAACAGGGATAGTAAATACCAGTGCAGATAAACTCGATGCGTATAGACGCTTTATTAATAATAATTCTATTGATGCTTCATCAAATCTACCTTCATCATTTTTAAAAAATAATATTGAACAAGAATTAATAAAATTGGAGCATTGGTTTGAAAGAATAATTACTTTTGATGCTCCGATTTTAGTCTCTTTTGCTTCATTGTTATGGCATATGTCAATAAAAAAATTGACTATTAGTGAAAAAGAGGCAATAGATATTGCAAATCTTCTTGAATCAATAAATATAGGGATCGAACCCGATTCTCGCTTCAGCGACTTTATCCCGAATCCAGAGCACAACGTAGTTCTTTTCAGAATCAGCGAAAATACTCCAAAGCTCCCTTCATCGGAATACTCCGTTGCTACACTCAGCCTCCATTTAGCCTCGGCCTTTGCCCTTACTGAAACAACTGTACACATCAGCGAAAAACAAAATTGGAAGCAACTGCTTGAAATTTTGCCGCACCTCTCTTCAGATGAAATAATCAGACTACAGGCTCATACATTGTTTATAAAGACTTCCGCTCAGACCTTCAGCATTAATGATATCAAAAAAAACATAGCGATAATCGATCAAAGTCAAAAAGAATCACTATGGAAATTCCTTGTTGGCATCGCAAAGTTAAACGGATGCACTGACATAACTAAAATAAAAAATTTTACTCGACTATATACAATGCTGGGTCTTGATGCACTGACTATTCCCAGTCATACGCATGAAATTGCTGTAGAACCTATAGCAATTCAAACCACTGATTTTTTGCCATCTTCAGGGTATTCAATCCCCGCTCAGCAAATAATAGCGGAAGGCATTTCTCTTGAGATGAATGAAAACGAAGCAACCCATACAGTGGCCAATGCCATCTCCTCAAAATCTTTAACAAAAAAGATAATATCTACAGATGAATTATGGGTTCCCTTTGGAAAAGCTATTGAACATTCTGGGTATACAATTCCTGACGGTCTTCTTTATTTTGGGACTGCTTTAAAATCTATTACAAAGTCACAAGAAGAACCATCTCTTATTGACATCTCTCTGCCAGTTGAAAAGGCAAATTCTGATATTAATAGTAATAATATGAGGTATTGGCCAAATTACTCACAAATACACGCCACACATCGAGCAGCATATCTCGACTGGCTCTCCACAGGAAGGAAAGAACCAATGGCAAATATTGGTTACGTTTTTCTTTTCTTTTATGGCTTGGAGAGACGGGTTTTGCTTGATAATGCTTTTTCAGCAGTTGACGATTTACCAGTCATTATCGAAGAAGTTCAACGACTTCTGACTGTATATAAAAACAATGCTTCATTTCGTCAGTACGCCAATAATTTTCTGGATATTTTGCAGATTATTCGAGGGGGAGTTTCTTTTTATCAGACTGAACCATCGCTTGAGTCATACTCTTGGAAACAGCCCTTAATCTTTAAGGTTGCACTTGGACAAATGGCTGCCGATAAGGTTCCACTCCCTGCAGAGTGGGCTTTAGCATGGGTAATAAATGATCCATCAATTCAAAAAAAAACGCCTGTTAAACGTTGCAAGCTTGAATTTCTTGACCTGTTCAAACTTCAGTATACCGAAAAGTTTAACGCGGGTATGCTGTTAATACCAAATAAAAAAAAGCTCCATGCGACATATCACCCTGCCAGTCCTCTGTTTGATAAAGATGTCACAATCCCGATTGCGGATCTTCCTGATGTGACTAATGTTTCTGAGGAATCAGAAAAAATAAGAGATCTCGTAAATGAATGTACTGATAAACTTGAAGATTATAGCCGCTTTCTTGGGCGTAATCCGGATAGCAATAATTCTCTTGAAGCGATGTCGCTTCTACCTAAACTCCTTGTAAAAAAATATGTAGCAACAAAATTTCAAAAACTGACAACCTGGCTGGAACAGCAAAGTCTTTCTGATACTCCAGTGCAGGTCTCTTTTCAATCAATTTTAGAACTAATACCACCAATAAATCAGAACTGTTTTGGCAAGACAGAAGTGATAACCGTTGCCAATTTTCTTGGCAAGATAAACTTTGGTATTGAGCCTGACCCTCGCTTCGGCAACTTTTTCTCCAAACAAGAAAACAATATCGTTCTTTTCAAAATCAGTGATAATGCGCCTAATATACCCTCTGCTGAGTATTCTGCTTCAACTCTTGTTCTCCATTTGGCCTCTGCCGTTGCCACTTCTGATGGTACTGTGAATATAAGCGAAAAGCAACAGTTGGAGAAACATCTTGAAGTTTGCTTACACCTCTCTTCAGATGAGAAAACAAGACTGAAGGCTCATTTATTATTCCTTCTTTCTTCCTTCCCTGGCATTAATAATGTCAAGAAAAGAATAGAGTTACTTAAACAGGAACAGAGAGAATCACTTGGGAAATTTCTTGTTTGTATTGCTCAGGCGGACGGCTATATTGACGTAATGGAAATAAAAATTCTTACGCAGATATATGCCATGCTTGGTCTTGATGCACAGAGTCTTTACAGTCAGGCCCATACTGCGGCTATCGAACCTGTCGTCGTTAAGACTTCGGATTTCGAGACTTTACCAGAGTATTCAATCTCTGCTTCACCAAAAATATCTAATGGTATTTCTCTTGATATGGACAAAATAAAAACAATCCATGCAGAGACCAATACTATATCCTCAATTCTGAATGATATTTTCTCTGAAAATGAACATGAGCAGATAACAACATTAATGTCGGAAGCAAGGAGAACAGACGTTCCCATTACTGGACTTGATCCTAAATCATTTGCATTTATGAAAGAGCTCGCGTGCAAGCTCATGTGGACGAGAGTCGAACTGGAAAAACTTGCAGCCGACCACAGCTTGATGCTGGATGGAACACTCGAAAGCATAAACGACGCATCATTTGATCACTTTGGAGATATGTTCTTTGAAGGTGATGACCCAATAATTATCAACGCACAATTTGCCAAGGAGATCAATGTATGACAACAGCAATTCGACCAAAAGAGCGAGACGCAATCATTCAGTCACTACGCGCAGGAGTTGTCCCGCGTCTTGGCCAGCACCTCATCCAGGTTGGTCGAGTGAACGAAATCGCAGCGCTCATCAAAGATATTGAGCGGATTGCTGATAATGGTTCCGGGATCCGCTTTGTCATAGGTGAATACGGCTCCGGCAAAACTTTTTTTCTGAATCTTGTCAGGGCGATAGCTCTTGAGAAACGATTGGTCACAGCACATGCTGACTTGAATCCGGACAGAAGGCTACATGCAACCGGTGGACAGGCTCGCTCATTATATGCTGAATTGATGCGCAATATATCAACCCGCACCAAGCCGGGCGGAGGTGCCATGCCAACCATTGTTGAACGATTCATTACTGAAGCACTGAAAGATTCAAAAATATCTGGGAATAATCCTGAATCAGTTATTCACCAGAAACTTGAGTTTCTATCGGAAATGGTCGGAGGTTATGATTTCGCTCATGTTATAGCCGCTTACTGGAAAGGGCATGACACCGGAAATGAGCAATTAAAGGCAGATGCAATACGATGGCTCCGAGCTGAATTCACAACAAAAACAGATGCCCGTAATGCTCTCGGAGTGAGGACAATTATTGATGATGGTAGCTTCTATGACCACCTCAAACTGATATCCCGGTTTGTGAGACTTGCCGGATTTAATGGAATGCTGATTTGCCTTGATGAACTGGTAAATCTCTACAAGCTATCAAATGTGCAGGCAAGAAACTCAAACTACGAACAGATTCTTCGAATATTAAACGATTCGTTGCAAGGAACGGCTGGCGGACTCGGGTTCATCATGGGCGGTACCCCTGATTTTCTTATGGATCCCCGCAAAGGGCTGTTCAGCTATCCAGCGCTTCAATCACGCCTTGCTGAAAACTCCTTCGCTGTTAAAGGGCTGGTAGATTATAGTGGCCCTGTTTTGCGTCTCAGCAACCTCAGTCCTGAAGACTTCTTTATTCTGCTGGTAAAGATACGGCATGTCTTTGCCTACGGAAATTCACCGGAATATCTAATTTCTGATGAGGGGCTGAAAGCATTCATGGAACATTGCTCGAAAAGAATTGGTGATGCCTATTTTCGGACACCAAGAAATACGATTACCAGTTTTGTAAACCTTCTTTCAGTTCTTGAACAAAACCAGCATACCACATTGCAAGAGATTCTTGGAACTGTGGAGATTAAGCCTGATACCAACCCTGATTTCGACTTTATTCCTGAAGAGAGTAGCTCCTTCAACACATCGATTTCACCAACAACCATAATTGACGACGAGGCGAGCCTTGCATCCTTTAAACTCTGACGAATCACAGGCATTTTTCCTGCTCGATGAAAAGATTCAGCGCTGGATCTGGGAACAGAAATGGATGACACTGCGAGATGCACAGGAACGGGCAATAGCACCCATACTTGCCGGAAATACCGATGTTATTATTGCTGCGGCGACAGCCACAGGCAAGACGGAAGCGGCATTTCTTCCAATCTGCTCAAAGCTTCTTGCGAAGGAGTGTCAAAATGCCTCTGTCCTCTATATCAGCCCATTGAAGGCACTCATCAATGATCAATTTTCCCGAATGGAACAGTTGTGTGAACGACTTGATATTCCTGTTCATCCTTGGCATGGAGATGTTTCTGTAAGCAAAAAAGGAAAGTTCCTCAAAAAACCAACAGGGATCCTCTTGATTACGCCTGAATCTGTTGAAGCCCTTTTTGTTAACCATGGCAGTGCTGTTCCACAGATTTTCAACAATCTTCTTTACATCGTCATTGACGAGCTTCACTCCTTTATAGGTTCTGAACGAGGCCAACAATTGCAATCTTTGCTTCATCGTATCGAATTTGCCATCAAGCGAAAAATACCAAGAATAGGATTGAGCGCAACCATTGGGGACATGCACCTAGCCTCACGATTCCTGCGCCCCGAAACAGAAGCAAAAACTGTGATAATTGTCTCAAACGCTACGGGACAGGAACTTCAGCTTCTTTTGAGAGGATATGTCAACAAAGCTCCACTGCTGCATCCGATCGAAGAGACCGAGGAGGTGCCGCCTGATGGCAGCAGCCTCGAAATAGGAGAAGACCTTTTTAAGACCCTCCGGGGAAAAAGCAACCTTATCTTTCCTAACAGCCGGGAGCAGGTAGAAAATTTTTCGGATTTACTTCGAAATAAATGCGAAGAACAACATCTTCCTAATGAATTTTGGCCACACCACGGGAACCTTGCAAAAGGACTTCGCGAAGAAGCCGAAGCTGCAATAAAGGATAAATCACATCCCGTTAACATCGTCTGCACATCGACTCTCGAAATGGGTATTGATATTGGTAGCGTGATCAGTATTGCTCAGATAGGTGTACCTCCCTCTGTTGCAAGCTTGCGTCAACGACTTGGCCGTTCGGGAAGAAAAGATGGTGACCCTGCAATTCTAAGGATATACATTCAGGAAAATGAAGTTACCATAAGCTCCAAACCCCTGGCTTGCCTTCGTTCCAATCTGATACAGACAATTGCTATGGTAAGGCTTTTGCTTGAAAAGTGGTACGAGCCACCTCCATCCGGCGGGCTGCACCTCTCGACGATGGTACAGCAACTACTCTCCCTGATAGCTCAGTATGGCGGAATAACTGCGGTACAAGCATATAATTTACTCTGCAAAAACGGAGCGTTTCAGGAAATCGGGCAACAGATGTTTGTGGATTTATTGAGAACCCTCGGCAACCAGCGCCTCATCATGCAAGCAAGTGATGGATTATTGCTGCACGGTCAATTGGGAGAACGCATTGTTAACCACTATTCTTTTTACGCAGCATTCACAACTCCAGAGGAATATCGCCTCCTAACCGGCGATCGAACACTTGGAACACTTCCCCTTGACCGTCCCGTCGAAGTCAACTCTTTGCTCATTTTCGGTGGAAGACGATGGACGGTTTTAGACGTAGATGCACAAAAAAAAGTAATTTCACTAAAGCCGGCAACAGGAAAAAAACTTCCTCAATTCGATGGGCAAGCAGGCAGAGTTCATGATCAGATTCGGAAGGAAATGTTTGCCGTCTACACGGAAAAAGGTATACCGATATTTCTTGATGCTCAGGCAAAAGAACTGTTGGGAGAAGCAAGAGAGGCTTTTGACCGACTTTCATTATCCAATAAAAAGATACTCATTCAAGGAAATGAAACGTATCTCTTCTGTTGGATGGGCGACAAAATTTTAGATACTTTGGTAGCTATGCTCAGGTCAAAAGGATTGACAGCAAATAATTACGGGATTGCAATAGAGATTTCCAGTGTATCACCAAATAAACTTCAGAGCTGCTTGAGAGCATTGTTAAAAGAGGGTGTGCCAGATGCTTATGAGCTTGCCCGATCAGTCGCCAATAAAGCGACAGAAAAATATGACAACTTCTTGACGGATGAATTATTGAGTGCTGACTATGCTGCCTCAAAATTCGATGCCGAAGGCGCGTTTAAAGTGTTAACATCGATAATGTAGAATAACCAGTACGCGACAACATCCGAAGAAAACCGATTCGTATGCACGAATATAAAAATATCAACATGCAGTGATGACCCCAGGGAATACCCTCAAGCAAGGCCCGCTCCGGTAATTTTGCAACAGCTTGTTGCAAAATTCAACTCCTTAAAATACTCTGCCAGCTCATTGTTGCTCCCATGTTGCTAAGCGATCAACAAAAGGTGAGATTCCTCTGGTCTACTCACCATTTGTTAACCGCTTATGGCACAAACTTCTTTATGTGAAAATCCTTCATTACTTTGTAGTGTTTATCGTTTCCCGTGAGAACAGTAAGACCATGAGCGATTGCTGTAGCTCCAATTAAAGCATCTGCCAGTTGCATGGAATGACTGAGAAAATGTTGTTCCACGTAAAACATTGCTTTTGCAGATATCTCTTCAGAGACATACAGAATTTGTGCATTCCATGCATTGAGTGCTTTACGAAGCTTGATTAACTCTTGTTTGTTTCTCATTCCCTGAACCAGTTCCATATAGGTAATGACCGATATGAAAAAATTGTATGAGTTTTCAATGAGCTGATATGCTTTTTCATTCCCTCGCATATACCAAATAAGGACGTCAGAGTCAATAACCATCAGAATCATCCTTCTCTTAGACCTCGGACATACTCATCAACATTGTTTACCATGTCGTTATCTTCCCACATTCCGAACAATTCATTTTTTTCGGTTTGATTTTTGATTTCCTGGTAGGGAACAAGTTTGGCGCAGGGTTTCCCCCGGAAGGTAATGATAACTTCCTCTCCCCTATTTACAGAGTCTATGAGCTTTTTTGAGTTGAATTTCAGCTCTTTTGCGGTTGCTCTCATTCTCATCCCTCAGTATAGAAAGTTTATATTCCGAAGTATACATTTTGCCCTTGAGTTCAAAACTGTCTTTTTGCAGTATAACAAACAAGTTCAGCCCATCAAAACACATCTACCCAAAAAAGACATTAATCATGAGCCTGCACTGCCACCCCATCCTTCAGCTTATGAAGGTATGAACCTCAACCATCTGCTCCTCACTGACTCTGGCAAGCACCTCTGTTTGGCAAGGAAATCTTGATATTACACCGGAGACTCTTTGGAATCGGTCTGTACCTGCGTAAATCCAGAGCACTACAAGGCGACACGATTGTTGTCTCTAACCAGTGCCTGGCGAATATCCATACAGCTATACTCTCCGTTTTTCTGCAGCAATGCAAGCAGCGTCCCCACTGTAGTGGCGACTGTAAGGGTATGCTCTCTCCCCGCCACTTTTTCAGCAGGACTGGTCTCAAAATCCGGGCATTTGACAATTATCCGGAAAATGTCACCGTCAATCATTACCGGATCACTTCCCCCGTAAGCTTAACCGTATTTTTTCAACTTTCTCATTCCGGAACCAAGTTCGTCAGCACGTCCGATTTCACGAAAAAAACGGGCAATGACAGGGTTCTTGGGATAGGGTGAAAAATTTGCCGGATTGATAGGCCCGTAACCGTGCGGTTTATTGCTGTTTTCGGTAAGTGCTTGACGACGAACGCCATCATACTGAATAGACGGTAAAGCGCACTCATTGATTGCCTCTGAGTATTCCGGTACTTGCCGATACCATTTTGGTAAATCTTTTCAAAACTGTCGAAGGGTTGTACAAATGCCATCATTGCTGGATTTACCCATGTAATGGTTTCGAGAGCTATAGTGGACCCCGAATTTTAGACAGTGGTTTAAGTTGTTAACTTGCCCCAAAAAGGAGCAGGTAATGACAAAAAGGACACGAAAAAATTTCAGCAGTGACTTTAAGGCCAAGGTGGCACTTGAGGCTATTCAAGGGGTCAAGACGCTGAATGAAATCGGTCAGGAATTTGGAGTACACCCCGTTCAGGTCGGTAAGTGGAAGAAAGAGTTGCAGGAACAGGCATCAAGCTTGTTTGAAGCCAAACGGGGTCCAAAACCAGTTGAACCGGCTGCAGATCCTGAAAAGCTTTATACGGAAATCGGGCGGTTAAAGGTCGAGCTGGATTGGCTTAAAAAAAAGTCCGGACTGTCCCTATGAGTGTGCGCAGATGGTGGGTCAGCGACAAAGAGCCATTGCCGGTGGCAAAGCAATGCGTCCTTGTGTCCGTTAATCGTTCGACGATATATTTGCCGTCTATCGTGTTGTTTCCTGATGCAGAAGACTTGCAGTTGCTTGAACTGATTGACAAGGAGTACACCAAGCATCCATTTTATGGTAGTCGTAAAATCATGCACTATCTTCGTAGCGAGGGTTACCAGATCAACCGGAAACGGGTTCAGCGGCTTATGCGAAGGTTGGGTCTGGCCGGTATGGCACCGGGCCCCAACACCAGCAAACCGCATCCGGAGCACAAGATCTACCCCTATCTCTTGCGGGGAGTTGATGTCACAAAACCCAACCAAGTCTGGTCGACTGACATCACCTATATTCGCCTTCCAAAGGGCTTTATGTATCTGGTGGCAGTCATCGACTGGTATTCCCGGAAAGTACTCTCCTGGCGATTATCGAACTCGATGGAAAGCACCTTTTGCGTTGACTGTCTGCAAGAAGCGTTACGAAAATACGGGACACCCGATATCTTCAACACCGATCAAGGCGCCCAGTTTACGAGTGCCGCCTTTGTCGGAGCGCTCACGGAGCACCCATCCATCAGTATTAGCATGGATGGACGTGGCCGAGCACTGGACAACATCTTTGTCGAACGACTCTGGAGGAGTGTCAAATATGAGGATATATATCTCAAAGGTTACTCCACCGCAGCAGAATTACAGTGCGGATTAAAGGAATATTTTGTATTGTTCAACGTTGAAAGGCAGCATCAGTCGTTGGGCTACAGTACGCCAGATAAGGTTTACCGGACAGCCGTTGGAGGTGGTGCAAGAATAGTTGACAAGTATAACAAGAACAAGCAGACAGAAGAGTTAAAGGTAAAAGAGGGGCAGCGCCTTTCCGCTGCATGAACAGGTCAGGTTACCAACTTAAACTCAGCCACTTTTTGTCCACCGGTTGGGGTCCACTTCAAGCTTCAGTGTGTTGACTTTGGAGATCACGCCAATGCCAGATTGGTTCATGATGAAATATTCTGTTTCTGAGTGTTCGGACTCGATTGAGGCGTTTGGAAAGATTCTCTCTAATTCTGATATGGCGCGACATATTGGGGACAACCGGTTTCAGTAACCACGGCCAGAGAATTTTTTCATATCGCACGTCGAAAAGGCTTATCCAAAAACCGAAGGTTAATTCAGGGATGATCCTGCCTGCATCAAGCGGCTTTTTGCTTTTGACAAGAGTGTTTTTGGCTTCTTGCACTTTGTTCACTTCCTGCGGAGACAGCAAGCCGGGCAGGTCAAACCATCTATCAGTTTTGAAATGCGCTGTGGCTGCATCGTGAACACTGTTTCTGAGGATTACTTCCAGGCACTGAAGCGGCGTATAAAGGCTTTCGGATAACACCATGTTCCAGGCGTAATGCGCAAACAACTCTCTGCATCGTCTTTGCTGGAACCGTGTTTACGATAGGCATCGAGTCGTTCATGCGAAATTGCTCGGCGAAGCTGATCTGAAAAATTTGCTTGCATGTGCCATCCTTAAACGCTATATCTTTGTGCAGTCCCCGGAGAAATCCTCTCCCGACCTTGAGTCGGTGACGATCCCGGGGTTTTTTATTGCCCGCGCCTACGAATTGTTCACTCATACCCCAACTCCGTCAAATAGACTGCCAACTCGTTGTAGCTTCCATGTTGCTATGGCACAAACTTCTTGATCTGAAGATCCTTCATTACATTTGTAGTGTTTATCGTTTCCCGTGAGAACAGGAAGACCATGAGCGATTGCTGTAGCTCCAATTAAAGCATCTGCCAATTGCATGGAATGACTGAACAATTCATTTTTTTCGGTTTGCTTTTTGATTTCCTGGTAGGGAAAAAGTTTGGCGCAGGGTTTTCCCCGGAAAGTAATGATAACTCCCTCTCCCCTATTTACAGAGTATATGAGCTTTTTTGAGTTGAATTTCAGCTCTTTTGCGGTTGCTCTCACTCTCATCCCTCCGTATAGAAAGTTTATATTCCGTAGTATACACTTGATAACGGAGTATAGTCAATTATGTTTTCTTGAGGCGGGACAATTATTCTAATACTTTGCCATTGAGCTAACAACATCCATCAGTGCCTGCTCCAGCTTTGACTCCAGCAGCTTGCCTGTGCCAGGCAGGCCAAGAAACTCGAGCATCACAGGATCGCGCACGAACTCACGGGGGCTACGAGGCAGTGCTGCGATATTGGCTTCGGCTTCAGCCTCCACGCTGGCCTTGTCATTGCTGAGCAGCAATCGCTCATAGTACAATGTGCCAATCTGCCGATCGAGTGCGCGAAAACTCCAGTTCTGCGCTGCTGCTTCATTCACGTACCAAAGCCTTGCTTCGGGGTTATCAACACGCAACAGTGCCCGATAATGCGACCAGCTCAATTCGCGACGCACTGTGTCGCAAATTGGAAAAGCAAGATAAAACCGGCGCATGTGCCGCAAATTAGTGGCATCAAACCCCTTGCCAAACTCACCAGTCAATGATTCTGCCAGTCGAGACAGCAGCTTTTTGCCATAAGCAGCGCGTGCCTGCCCTCCTTGCTCAAACTCCACGATATGACGACCAATTTCCCAGCAGGTACGCACCTGAATAACATCCACTGTCCGCTTTGCATCTTTGCGAGCATCAGCAATCAGAGTACGCAACTGAGCAAGCAACACATCGATATTCACCGAGAGGCTCCGATCATGCTCATTCATAGGCACCTCCATGGTTGCATTTTGAAAAGTCCCACAGCCTGTGGGACAAATTGTGGTTACTGCATTATAACGCGAGCCATTTTGTTATTTCAATAAATAATACGCATCATCCATGAATAGCTTGATAACTGGATGGTGAAAAAGATCATGATAACGAACAGAATAAGCGCAACATCGGTAATTCCAATAACGGAATTGGCAGGAAAACCCGTTACCGGCACACCAGTATCTCTCGCCAAAACCCAGAAAGTGGCAGAATACGACAATTGGTTCCTTCAGGACGTTGAGAAAGGCTTGACGAAAATCACTGCTGAGAAGAGTCTTGAAAACTGAAATTCCACGTTCCCCTCTCTTTTTTTGCCGATTGTCTTGAGCTTCTCTTCCCCTTCTTCTATATTAAAAAACAGTCGATCATAAAGACCAACAGCCACTCTTGAAGCAAACCAATGAGAGAAAAACTGATTTTTGAACTTTCCCGCAAAGGGCGCAAAGGATACAGCCTCTCCGGAAACGAGTTACCGGAACAGCCGCTGGAGAACATCATCCCTTCAAAATATCTGCGCACGACACCTGCTGAGCTTCCCGAAGTGGCCGAAAGCGAGGTTGTGCGTCACTTTGTGCGTCTCTCGAACCTGAACTACCACGTTGACAAGAACATGTACCCGCTGGGAAGCTGTACGATGAAGTACAATCCCAAGATCAATGATTATACCTGTGACCTTCCGGGGTTCAGCGCCCTCCATCCCCTGCAGCCTGGCGAAACAACACAGGGTGCATTGCAGCTCATGTTTGAACTGGCCGAGATGCTGCGCGAAATTGCCGGTATGGCGGCTGTTACGCTGCAACCAGCGGCTGGCGCCCACGGGGAGCTGACCGGCATTCTGCTTATCAAGAAATACCATGAGTCGATTGGCTCAAAACGGCACAAGCTGCTTGTGGTCGATTCGGCACACGGCACCAACCCTGCCTCAGCCGCTCTGGCCGGGTACGATATTATCTCCGTCAAAGGCAATGCCGACGGACGCACCGATCTGGATGACCTTCGAAGCAAGCTTGACGGTGATGTGGCCGCACTGATGCTGACCAACCCTAACACCATCGGACTCTTTGAAACAGAGATCCTCGCTATCTCCAAAATGGTGCACGACAACGGCAGCCTGCTCTATATGGATGGCGCAAACATGAATGCCCTGCTCGGCATAACCCGTCCTGGCGACATGGGCTTCGATGTAGTCCATTACAACCTGCACAAAACCTTTGCTGCACCGCACGGCGGCGGCGGCCCCGGAAGCGGCCCGGTCGGCGTCAGCGAAAAGCTTATTCCCTTCCTGCTGGTACCGGTTATTGTAAAAGAGGGAACAACCTACAAGCTCTCCTACGACCGTCCGGAAAGCATCGGCAGAATGATGAATTTCTATGGGAACTTCGCCGTGCTGGTCAGGGCATACACCTACATCCGGATGCTCGGCCCCGACGGGTTGCGACGGGTTTCGGAAAATGCCATTATCAATGCCAACTACCTGCTGAGTCTGCTGCTTGAGAGTTACGACCTGCCCTACCCGAAACCGGTGATGCACGAGTTCTGCCTTTCGGGCGATCGACAGAAAAAGGCGCACGGCGTCAAAACGCTCGATATTGCAAAAAGGCTGCTCGACTACGGCTTTCATGCCCCGACCATCTACTTCCCGCTCATTGTCAGCGAAGCGCTGATGATTGAGCCGACGGAGACGGAATCAAAAGAGACGCTCGATGTATTTGCCCAGGCGCTGCTCAGCATTGCCGATGAGGCCGCAAACAATCCGGCTCTGGTAACCTCAGCCCCGGTAACAACACCGGTCAAGCGGCTTGATGATGCTATGGCCTCAAGGCAGTTAAACATCTGCTGCTCACTCTGAAAACAGCCTCCCAGGGCCAATGCATGAAAAAACAATCTCGACTCGCTCTCTTTCCCCTTTTCATCCTCCTGCTGTTGATGACAGCAGGAGAGACAGGATCAGCAAAATCAAAACCGGGCACGGAAAAGTGGTGCGCCCAGCAAATTTTCAGCCGTAAAGATTCCCATATCGAAGAGAGCCTGAAAGGCTTGACACTCTCCGAAAAGGTTGGTGAGATGCTTATCGCCCAAATTGAGGCCCATTACAGCGGCAGTTACGACAAGGAGTACCAGCTTCTGAGCCGACTGGTGCAGGAGGGCAAGATCGGAGGCATTATGTTCCTCAAGGGTGATGCCTTCAGCGCGGCCATGCTCGCCAACCATTTTCAGTCGATTGCACCACGCCCTCTGCTTATGAGCGCCGATATGGAGCGGGGTGTCGCCATGCGGCTGAGCGGAGCTACCGAATTCCCGCCAAACATGGCTGTGGCAGCAACACAGGATCCTGAACTCGCCGCCCTGATGGCAAAAGCCATAGCGGAAGAGGCAAAAATTGTCGGGCTCCACCAGAACTATGCCCCGACGGTTGACCTGAACAGCAACCCGCTCAATCCCATCATCAATACCCGTTCGTTCGGCGACCGTATACCCCTGACCATTACCATGTCCAATGCCGTCATCAAAGGGCTTCAGTCGCACGGTATGATTGCAACCGCAAAACACTTTCCGGGGCATGGTAACGTTACCATCGACAGCCATATCTCGCTCCCTCTCCTCCAGGCTGACCGCCAGGAACTGGATGCCTATGAACTGAAACCGTTTAAAGCCGCCATAGAACAGGGGGTCATCTCTATTATGATCGGACATCTTGCTGTACCGAAACTGACCGGCACCCTGGAGCCCGCCTCCATTTCCAAAACAATCGTCACCGACCTGCTCCGTCATGATCTTGGATTCACCGGGCTGATCATTACCGATGCCCTCAACATGAAAGCGCTTTACAACGGCGAGAATGTCCCGGAAATTTCTGTAAAAGCTGTTCAGGCTGGCAATGACCTCCTCCTCTTTTCACCCGATCCCGAGCTTGCCCACTCCTCCATCGTCAAAGCTGTCGAAGAGGGCGTTATTCCGATGGAACAGATTGATGCATCGGTACGCAGAATCCTTCAGGCGAAACAGTGGCTTGAGATTGACAACCGGAAACTTGTCAATCTGAACCGGATCAAAGATGAGATAAACCCCGAATCTCACCGCACGCTTGCGCAAACCATTACCTCACGAGCCATTACGCTGGCTGGCGACGCAAACCACTACCTTCCCCTGAACAGGGAGGCCTCCTCAGGCAATGTGCTCAATATCATCCTGCAGGATAAAACCAATAGTGAAACCGGAAAAGGATACAGCAAAAAACTCGATCACTATTATGCCGCCACGCATATCAGAATTGACCCCGATACCGACTCTCTCCGTTACGCGAACGCCACTGAACTTGCAACCAGGGCGTCGGCTGTTCTCGTCACCTCCTTTGTCAAGGCGCTCTCCGGTTCTGGCACCCTGAAACTGACGGAAAAGCAACAGCAGTTTATCCACTCGCTGACCGGTATCGTGCCAAAAGAGAAGCCCCTGATCTTTGTATCGTTTGGAACCCCATACATCATCAACTATTTTCCTGAAATAACCACCTATCTCTGCACCTACTCCGAAAACGACTCATCTGAAGAGATGGCGGTAGAGGTACTGAAGGGGAATCTTACCCCCCAGGGAATGCTCCCTGTTTCACTGCAGGAGCCGTCACGTTTGAACGGAACATCATTGCAATAAAACGATAAGCTGCTTGACTATCATGGGAAAAACCATTCGGGACGAATCGACCGCAAGCGCCTACTGGGCGGCAGTCAACACCTTCTGTTCACTTCAGGACGTTCATGTCATTGCCGATGCACCGGTCGGCTGCTACAATCTGGTGGGTGTCGCCGTCATCGACTATACCGATGCCGTGCCCTACCTTGAAAACCTTACCCCGACCAGCCTCACCGAAAAGGAGATTGCCTCCTCAGGCAGTTCGGAAATTGTCCGCCAGACCATCGAAAAGCTCCAGGCACCCGGGCGGCAACTGATTCTGGTATCGAGTGCCGAAAGCGAGATGATTGGCAGCGACCATGAACGAATGCTGACGATGAAGTACCCTGATGTCCGTTTTTTCCCCTCAAACTCACTCGGAGAGAATGAGTGGCAGGGACGCGACCGTGCTTTGGTTTGGCTCAATGATACGTTTGGCAACAACACTCCCCCATCCGTAAAAATCGGTTCTGTCTCCATTATCGGCCCGACCTACGGTTGCTTCAACAGCCCCTCCGATCTGGCCGAGATCAAGCGGCTGATTGCCGGAATCGGCGGTGAGCTCCTGCACGTCTATCCCTTTGAAAGCTCCCTGCACGATATTGCCGACCTGAAAAATTCCGACGTGATTGTGGTGATGTACCATGAATTTGGCCATGCCCTGGCGGAAAAACTTGGGCGCCCGGTACTCCAGGCCCCCTTCGGCCTCGGCGAAACCGAACAATTCATTCATGACCTTGGACGCCTCCTGAAAAAAGAGGACGAGGCTGATGCCTTCTTGCTGAAAGAGAAAAAAACCACACTGAAACCCATATGGGATCTCTGGCGCGGGCCACAGGCAGAGTGGTTTCCAACCATTCGATTCGGCGCAACAGCAGCCAAAACCTATGCCCTCGGACTTGAAACCTTTCTTTCGGGAGAGATGGGTATGCAGTGCCTCTTCAGCCACAACACCGCCGAGGCCGACAACACCCTTGTCCGCAATGAGATTCAGCAAAAACAGCCGCAGTTCCTCTTCGGAAGGATTGTCGATAAAATCTATCTGGCGGAACTTGACTCCAAAACACGATTCATTCCGGCAGGTTTCCCCGGCCCCATTGTCCGCCGGGCGCTCGGCACACCCTTCATGGGTCACAGCGGAGCGGTCTACCTTTTGCAGGAAATTGTCAACGCCCTCTACGATATGCTTTTTAACTTTCTCCCCCTTAACCGCCGCACCGCCGTTGAGGAGCCTGCACAGAAGGTTGCATGGAGCAGCGAAGCCAATGCCCTTCTGAACGAAATGGTCAAAAAAGCGCCTTTCATCAGCCAGATCTCCTATGGACGAGAGCTGAAACGCAAAGCGGAGCTGCTTACCCTGAAACAGGGGAAAGAGTGCGTCACGCCGGAGCTGCTCGGAATGGTCAACTGATTTGGATTATTTTGATTTTATGTGTATCGTTAAAGTCCACATTACGGAACCGGGGAAAACAGTTTTAAACTGAGCAGCCCCCCCGACCCGGCAGTACTAACAGAAAGAGGCAGCATTGATATTTTCCGGCAAGGGAAAAACATCCTTTGCATGGAATGAAACGACAGGAATAAATAAATGTCTGACAATCAGGATATACTGGCTGTAATAGCCCTTACCCTTCCGGACGGGAGTGTAAAAACTTTTCCCATCGGCACAACCGGCAATGACGTTGCGCTCTCCATCGGACGCAAACTTGCACAGGATGCCCTTGCACTCAGGGTCAATGGCGTTGCGATTGACCTCTCGACACCTCTTACTGCTGATGCAGCAATAGAAATCATTACCTTCAGCTCCCCTGCTGGACAGGATATTTTCTGGCACAGCTCAAGTCATCTCATGGCGCAGGCCATTGAGGAGCTCTATCCCGGCAGCAAGTTCGGCGCAGGCCCCTCCATCGAACAGGGATTCTACTACGATGTAGCCTCAACGCACCGCTTCCGCGAAGAAGATCTCCGCAAGATCGAAGAGAGAATGCTGGAGATCAGCAAGCGCGATATACAGATCCGGCGCGAAGAGATGAGCCGCACCGACGCCATAGAGTTTTTCAAAACCGTTCGGAACGACCCCTACAAGGTTGAGATTCTTGAAGATACCCTGAAAGAGGTGGAGAGGGTTTCGCTCTATCACCAGGACGGTTTTACCGACCTCTGCATCGGGCCGCACATCCCCTCAACCTCGAAAGTGAAGGCTGTTCTGCTCAGCAATATCTCCTCCTCCTACTGGCGCGGTGATTCTGCACGCGAGAACATGCAGCGCATTTATGGCATCACCTTTCCATCCGAAAAGCTGCTGAAAGAGCATGTTGCCCGGCTTGAAGAGGCTAAACGACGGGACCACCGCAAACTCGGCGCCGAACTGGAACTCTTCATGCTTTCGCCTGAGGTGGGAAGCGGTCTGCCGATCTGGCTGCCGAAAGGGGCCATCATCCGCAATGAACTTGAAACCTTCCTCAAGGAGGAGCAGCGCAAACGCGGCTATCTGCCCGTCTATACGCCGCATATCGGCAATATTGAACTCTACAAGCGTTCAGGCCACTATCCCTACTACAGCGACTCGCAGTTTCCGCCGCTGACCTATCACGATGAAGAGGGCAAGCAGGAGCAGTATCTTCTTAAACCGATGAACTGCCCGCACCACCACCTCATCTACAGCTCAAAGATGCGCAGTTACCGCGATCTGCCCCTCCGCCTGACGGAGTTCGGAACCGTCTATCGCCACGAGCAGTCAGGAGAACTCAATGGTCTTGTACGTGCACGCGGATTTACGCAGGATGACTCGCACATTTACTGCCGCCCCGATCAGCTTGTTGACGAGATCTGCAGCGCCATTGAACTGACACAGTTTGTCTTTGGAACGCTCGGCTTTTCAGAGGTGCAGACCCGCCTCTCCATGCACGACCCGGAAAACCAGGCAAAGTATGGTGGTACCGCCGAAGTGTGGGAACAGGCCGAGAAAGATGTACAGGAGGCTGCCGACCGCATGGGCATCGACTACTTTATCGGCGTCGGCGAAGCAAGCTTCTACGGCCCGAAAATTGACTTTATCGTGCGTGACGCCCTTGGCAGAAAGTGGCAGCTCGGCACCGTCCAGGTTGACTATGTCATGCCGGAACGGTTCGACCTCACCTATACCGGAAGCGATGGCCAGAAACACCGCCCCGTTGTCATTCACCGTGCCCCCTTCGGTTCCATGGAGCGTTTTATCGGCGTCCTCATCGAGCACACCGCAGGGAACTTCCCCCTCTGGCTCGCACCCGTTCAGGCTGTGGTACTCCCGATTGCCGAAGATGTTCTCGACTATGCAAAAAGCGTACACCAGGCGCTCCTCGCAGCAGGAATCCGCGCCGAACTTGACACCAGAAGTGAAAAAATCGGCAAAAAAATCCGCGACGCCGAAGTGAGCAAAATCCCCTGCATGATTGTCATCGGACAAAAAGAGCAGGAGAGCGGCGAAGTATCGTTACGCCGTCATCGCATCGGTGATGAAGGGCGATTCAGCGTAAGCGGACTGATCGAAAAACTCAAGACAGAGATCACCGGAAAATCCTGACTATCTAAAACAAACCTGAACGCATGAAGAAACAAAAGGTTACGACTCAAAAGCCGAAACTCACCTATCGGGTCAATGAGCAGATCCGTGTTCCGGAAGTCCGCATTATTTTTCCGGACGGAACACAGGAGGTGATGAAAACCATTGACGCCAAGCGGGTAGCCGAAGAGCGCAATCAAGACCTGATCGAAGTACAGCCGAACGCCGAACCTCCGGTTTGCAAATTCGACAACCTCGGCAGGTTACTCTATAAAATGGACAAGAGGGACAAGGATCTGAAGAAAAAGCAGAAGACCACCACCCTCAAGGAGCTGCGGTTTCACCCGAACACCGACAAGCATGACTTCGACTTCAAGAGCGCACACCTTGAAGAGTTTCTGCGCAAAGGCAACCGGGTCAGGGCCACCATCGTCTTTCTTGGACGCTCCATTATCTACAAAGACAAGGGACTTGAACTGGCAGAACGCCTGACCGAGCGGCTCAGCATTGTCAGCACCCGTGACGGCGACCCGAAATTCGAAGGAAAGAAACTCTTCGTCTATTTCGAGCCCGACAAGAAGAAAATAGATGCCTACGAACGCATCAAGGCAAAAACAAATCAGCCGTCTGCAGCCCCACTGGCTCCATTGGCGCCTGAGGATCTGACAGAAGAGTAATCACAGAAGAAATTCGAGCAATTTATATTCAAAAAATAAAGGACGTATCATGCCTAAAATGAAATCCCACCGTGGAGCATGCAAACGGTTTAAGACAACATCATCCGGAAAAATCAAGCGTGAACGCATGAATGGCTCACACAACCTTGAGAAAAAGAACAGCAAACGCTGCCGCCGTCTCCACCAGACAGCACTGCTTGAAGGGTTGAAGGCAAAGCAGATCAAACGGATGATACAGGCCTAAATTTTTAACATTAACTCGACACAACGATGCCTAAAGCAAATAATGCCGTCGCCTCAAAAGCACGGAGAAAAAGAGTACTCAAAAAAGCCAAAGGGTTCTGGGGATCACGCGGCAATATTCTGACCGTCGTCAAACATGCGGTCGATAAAGCAGAACAGTACGCCTACCGTGACCGTCGCGTCAAAAAACGCACCTTCCGTTCGCTCTGGATCATGCGTATCAACGCCGCTGCACGCCTCAACGGCACCACCTACTCCCGCATGATCAACGCCATGCTGAAGAAGAACGTCGAAATCGACCGCAAGGCACTTGCCGAGATCGCCGTAAAAGATCCCGCAGCATTCACCGTGATTGTTAAAAGCCTTTTCGAATAAGATGTTACACCGGTCATAATGGAAAACACCATTCGCAGTTTACAGCAGGAGATCATTGACTTTGAGATTACCACAGCGGCCGATCTCGAAGCTTTCCGCCTCAGGTACACCGTTCGGAAAGGACTCATTGCAGCCCTTTTCGGCCAACTCAAAACGGTTGAACCTGCTGAAAAACCGCGAATGGGCCAGTTGCTCAACCAGCTCAAGCAGACGGCTGATGCAAAGCTCACCGAAGCAGAGGAGAGGCTTGCCGGAACCGAAAGCAAGAGCAGCAGCAATAGAATTGACCTCACCCTTCCCGGACGACGCTACTTCACCGGCAGCGAACATCCGGTACAGAAGGTGCTTGGTGAAATGAAATCGATCTTCTCAGCCATGGGATTCGGCATTGCAACCGGCCCCGAACTTGAGACCGATCAGTACAACTTCGACCTGCTCAACTTTCCGCCCGACCATCCGGCACGCGACATGCAGGACACCTTTTTTGTCACCAGCGGCAACCCCGGCTCGGACGTGCTTCTCAGAACCCACACCTCCCCCGTGCAGATCAGGGTCATGCTCGACCAGAAACCACCCATACGGGTCATCTGCCCAGGAAAGGTCTACCGCAACGAAGCCATCAGCTCCCGAAGCTACTGCGTCTTCCACCAGCTCGAAGGGCTCTACATCGACAAGAAGGTCTCCTTCGCCGATCTCAAAGCCACCATCTACTCCTTCGCAAAACAGATGTTCGGCACCGACGTCAAACTCCGGTTCCGCCCAAGCTTTTTCCCCTTCACTGAACCATCAGCCGAAGTGGACGTCACCTGCTACCTCTGCGGTGGCAAGGGATGCAAAGTCTGCAAAAAATCAGGCTGGCTCGAAATCATGGGCTGCGGCATGGTTCATCCCAACGTCATGCGCAACTGCGGCATAGACCCCGAAGAGTGGTCAGGCTACGCCTTCGGCATGGGTGTTGACCGCACGGTGCTGCTCAGGTACAAGATTGACGATATCAGGTTGCTGTTTGAGAATGATTTGAGGATGCTGAAGCAGTTTACGGCGTAAGAGAGGGATCGCCTTAATTTGGTGACAACTCAATCCATCCCTTTTTTTTCAGGACGTCAAGTGCAAGTCTGATCTGACGTGTGAAGAACTGTCTCTTTTTCTCATTCCAGGCATAGACACTCGTAATAACATCATCGACAATCCGAACTGGTTCGTTTTTTACCACCCAATGCACTGTGGCCAACAACTCAAGCCCGAAAGGTGACTCGAAGCCTTCAACAAGGTTACATACCCTGTCAAAATGTTCTTGAGTATTGGAGGTATCCTTCTCCTTGAGAAACAAGAGAGCATCATCAAGAGCGCCAGGCACCAACGTCAATTGCTTGTCGGGTTTATCCCCACCATCATCATAACCAGAAACCAAATGCCCTTCGATAGCATGTAAAACGTGCCGAAGGTTTTCAGCATAAGGACCATAAGGGCCTTTTGAACCCACTCCCAAGCGCAGGAACGGCAATTGAGCGGATATTCCTTGCCTTGACCTCTTCAGCCAAAGCAACAAGCCCATCCTCAATATCCTCGATACGGCTTTTGCCTTTCCAGTGGCGTTTGGTTGGAAAATTGATGATGTAGAGAGGATTGGTCAATGCACCTGTCTCAAAAACAAACATGTTTCCGGGCATGACCTCATTACGCTTGCAGGCCGCAGCATAAGATTTGAAATTCTCAGGGAAAACGTTCTTGAACTGAAGAGCAATACCTCGCCCCATAACGCCAACACAGTTGACCGTGTTGACCAAAGCTTCGGCATCTGCTGCCAGTATGTTTCCTTTCCTGAATTCGATCATGTATGCTCCCAACGTTTATCAATAATACCATTCAGGCTTTAAACTGAACTTGTAACGATATACAAAACACCAGAATCTGACCCGGTACAGAAAGTACCAGCAAGGTGAACGCCTGCTTCATCTGCGTCAAACTCCGGTTCCGTCCAAGCTTTTTCCACTTCACCAAACCAACAGCCGAAGTGGGCGTCACCTGCTACCTCTGCGGTGGGAAGGGATACAAAGTCTGCAAAAAATCAGGCTGGCTCGAAATCATGGGCTGCGGCATGGTTTACCCAAACGTCATGTGCAGCTGCGGCATACAATCTTCCACAAACGCCTCTATTGCATTATATTCGTCATACATAGTGCGCTTCCTTATCAATACGAGCCTTCAGAAACGGGTTCATTCTTTTCCAATACCTGTCTTAAGGTGCTGTTAGATCTCCAAATACCCTGACCATTATGCACCGCGCCCTGCCTATGCCTCTTTTCATCGTTATGCACTATGCAGCCAAATCATCCCGATAGTTTTCTCTCTCTGACCAAAGAAGAGGTTTCAGATCGTAATTTTTCAAAGCATCAACCACCGATGATGATACAATGGAGCCTGTATCGTTGAGAAAAACATAAAGCTGGGAATCGGATGCCCTGGTCTCTTTTGTATCAAGCCATTTAAAAACGAGTGCTTCTGCAGATTCCTTCCTCGGGTTTGCTATTGCCTGAACAAGCCGCTCAGGCTGTTTCCTTGATTTTGGTATCACAAAATCGAACATGTGGTCATAACCGCTCTTGCCTGTAAATTTTATCTTTGGGGTGTATCGAATATCCGACAGCTCAAACCAATTGGTTACATCTTCAACAAAAAGGCTTGCAACGAATGGCGAAGCCAGATAAAACAGATCGTTTACCGCCAGCATTGCCTGAATGATGGTGTGCTTTTTTAGCGAAAAGTTTTCGGGCGTTGTATGAACGATCAGTTGATCACGGTCAAGCTGCACACCAAAACCCGCCAAAGTGGTTTTAAGCAGATCCTGACGTTTTGGACTGTCAAGTTGGCAACCAGAACTGACAAGATCACTCATGGTGTACCCGTCATCGGTAAGCATATAGCCAGCTCCTTCTTTTCGTGCATAGATCTGCAAACAATCGTTATGGCGGTCAATGTAAGGAGTGGTTATTTCGACCCAGTCTGCGCAAATCTGTTTTGCAATCGTTTTGTCTTTGAGCCACTGCGTATATTTTTCGAGCAATGTGTTGATTTCACCAATCATGTGAATAACTCCTGAAGAATAATCGGTTTGGTAATCACCGTGCAATAATCCATAAACTCATATAAAATTTGCCAGGCATTCTTGCTGTTTGAGAATTGGATCGGTAATGGAATCGCCCATTTATCCCCGTGACCTTCTCGATAAACATGAAGATGTGGGCAAGGCATTTCCTCTCCATCTGGATTTCTGTGTGGTGCACCTCCAATATCAATGCGCGCAAGAACAATGGCTCTTTGTGCCCGAAGTTGAAAGGTGTTTTTTTTCAACTCAATACGACCACGGGTAATGTCAAGGTTAAACTCCTCACGCATAGCCTCAGAATGCAACGAAATTCGCAATGCCCCGTCAAGACTTGGAAAAGTGAACCTTTCAGCCCCTGTATAATGCTTTTCCATAGCAAGTAACGCATCGGCTTCCTGCTGCACCAAAATAAAACTCATCCGCACTCTGTGAATATTTTTTTAATCTCCGGAATAATACACAATTCTTGTCGGTTTTGTGAGCTTGAAACGAGGGAAAACAGTAGCCCGATTTTTTCATCACGCTTCTGTTTGGTAATCTCGATAAACTCTGGATGGCTTTCCTACTCGACCGAATTTCTTCAAAGATTTTTTGCGGCAAGCGAGGTTGTCCCGCTGCCCATGAAGGGATCAAGCACCGTATCACCACGGAAGGCGAACATTTTGATGAGCCGGTGCGGAAGCTCTTCGGGGAACATGGCAAGATGCCCCTCCTGTTTTGCCCCGGCAAAGTTCCAGTGGCCTGAAAAGTAGGTATTCCACTCTTCGGTGGTCATGGCTGAACGCTCTTTCTGCTCTTTGGTGGGCTTTGGTGCAGCACCCTCTCGCATTCGTTCCAGACAAGGTTCAGGTTGTTGATGTAGCTCTCGTAACTCTCGTGAAAGCCGATCTGGTTCTCCGTCCCGTAGTCCTTGAGCTGTCAGTAAGGCGGTGAGGTGACAACAAGATGCACCTACCTGTCGCAAGGAGGCTTCATCTCCCGGCTGTCGCCGTGGAGTATGGTGTGGTGGCTCTTCAAGGTGCGCTTGGGTGTTTGAGTTGTATTGTTGGTGGAGCGGTTTTGGATGCTTGAAGTGAAGTATAGAGAATTTCTTTTGATTTACACTGAATGAGGGGCTGGGGAAATAATCTGCCATGTGTATAGTTTCCGTGGATCCTCTCATTCCATTCACGCAACCCGGAGGCAAGCCGGAGGTTCAGTGCCTCCGGGTTGCGTGAATGCACCAGCCGCTCATCGAAGGAGAGGTTCAGAGCAGAACGCTTGAACTCATGAACAGTTTTTGAACCTCTGCAAAATATACTTGAACAGTAAAACCTGGTACTATATATTCAATGGTGAAAAATAATGTCAACCCATAACGGTTAAGAGTGCGGATTTTCAAAAACAGGTGGTTTGCAAAGTTCGCCAAGGATGAGGGCATCAGTGATGAAAAGCTGTGCAAAGCAGTCAAGGATGCCGAAAATGGGTTAATCGATGCCGATTACGGCGGAGGAGTCATCAAGCAGAGGATTGCTCGACTTCATGAAGGGAAATCAGGCGGTTACAGGTCAATCATTTTTTACTCTCAAGGTGACAAGGCTTTTTTCGTTTATGGGTTTCCAAAAAATGCGCAGGCTAACATAACCAAGGCTGATGTCAAGGAGTATAAAGAACTTGCAAAAATTACCTTTTCCCTTTGCGACGAAAAGCTTGAAAAATTAATTCGGACAGGAGCCTTCAAGGCTGTAACATGTTATGAGTAAAGCTACAACATATAAAAGCGATGCCCTTGCGGCGGTTCATGAAACAGCTTCAGACATGTTCGAGGCTGGCGTGATTGACAAACAGACAATGCGTCACTTCGACGAATCCTGCTTGACACCGATTCACCCATTCAGCCCGGAAGAGATCAAGGCATTGCGTGAACGTGAAGAGGTGAGTCAGAGAGTTTTTGCTCACTATCTGAACGTAACAAAGGAATCGGTAAGTCAATGGGAACGAGGACAAAAGAAACCTGCCGGAACAACCTTGAAACTTCTTTCTCTTGTAGAACGGAGAGGAATTAACGCTATTGCCTGAGACTGCTGACAAGTATCGTCATGCAAGAAGTTGAGACTGTTCGACAATCGGACTGATAGCCTGAACAAGTATCGCGACCATTTTGAATTCGTCAAACCATTCAACTCTAAACCAGCTCACCCATAGCAGAGCAGGACGTTTTCTTCGTCATGTTTCAGCTTGTCATACTTCAGGAAGATACGCTTTCCCTTGATTTTTTCGGTCAGATAGCCGGCTACTTTGTCGTGCGTGAAGGGTTTCAGTTTTACCGTCAACCCGTTGGATAGCCGCACTTTTTCGGAACTGACTATCTCCTTGACCGTGAAGAACTCGTCGCGCTCTGCCTCGCTCTCCTTCTCAATCCTGGAGCCAAAAGTGAGTTTTCGGGGATCTTTTTTTTGTCCTCCGTACACATGAAATCGGGCTGACGGGTGTTGATCTTCTGCCGGGCAATCTCGATAAACTCAGGATTGATTTCGTACACCCGACCGAGCCTCGTTCGAGATTCTTTGCGGCAAGTGCGGTTGTGCCGCTACCCATGAAGGGATCGAGCACGGTATCACCACGGAAGGCGAACATTTTACATAAGCAGGTGTGGGAGCTCTTCCGGGAACATCGCAAGGTGCACCGACCTCATCTGTCGGCTGTCGCCGTGGATTATGGTGTGATGGCTCTTCAAGGTGCTGTTGGGTGTTTGGGTTGTCTTGTTGGTGGAGCGGTTTTGGATCTCTACTCCCCTGCTAACACAAGAATCCGACGCTTCACAACATCTGAAACCCACATTCCCGCATCAGTCAAACGATTGACATAGGGCTCAACCCTATTGACAAGTCCTTGCGCTTTCATTTCCAGTAGTACTTTAAGGGTACCCCAAACCTGTAAACCGGCAGCATGAGCTGTTCGACGAGCAAGCATATCATCAAGCAAAACAATACAATGCAAATTTTCTAAAGCAAGCGGCATAGCCGCCAATTCTCCCGGACCGAGGTCTAATGAGAGCCATTCAGAGGACTGTGCTTTTGGGTTTATGATCCTGATCAATGAAAAATCTGACCGGTTTGGAACATCATATCCACTCTTGTCGCCAACCATTAATTCAATCTTCACCGCTTCGGGAGTCCATATTTCTCCGAAAATTTCAGGAAGTCGATCAATCAATCCTATACGGTAAAGATAGAGTAAGGGAGAGGTATTGCTAATGGCTTGAAGCATGGTCATGCTCTAAATCATCTAATTCGGAGGCCAGGGGAAAAACATTATAGCGGCTGAGACTGAGTAAAAATTCAACACGGCTCATTCCGGCAAGCTCTGAAGCACGACCAGACGACAACCGCCCCATCTCAAACAGCTTAACTGCCGCAAGAACCCTCAGTTCCCTCCCAAAAGCAAGTGCATCAGTCTTTTCTGCAATCAGTATCTTTTCAGGGATATCAAGCGTAATGTGTTGAGCAGCCATGGTTCTCCTTTTTCTTTTCTTCAATTCGATTCAAGCCTTGCCTTGTACATGCAAGCATTGTTGTAACAACACACGAAACATATCAAAAATTCACTACGCATCATAGTAACCCCGCCTCATCATGGAGATCAGAGTGCCGAGAAAGGGATTGCATGACTGCGATATCAATCAAACCGGATAATTTCTTTTTGCCGCCTCCTGTAAACCCATCCAAAAGAGAAAACGACATGGTACACCCCAACGTCATGCGCAACAGCGGCATAGACCCCGAAGAGTGGTCAGGCTACGCCTTCGGCGTGGGTGTTGATCGCACGGTGTTGCTGAGGTACAAGATTGATGCAGGCTGCTGTTTGAGAATGATTTGCGGATGTTGAAGCAGTTTGGGGCGTAAAGAGGAAATGGTAGCCATCTTCAAGATCTCTCTCGACAGAATCAAAAATCCTCAACTGCATGACAGATTCCTTTTTATGCGCTCTTTGGCTTCTGCCCAGTCGGAGTGTTGCGCCGTTCCGGCAGAAAAGGCTTCTTTCCGTTCGTTTAGAATGTTCTCATGCCATGCCGGAGATTCAAATGCCGCCTCATCCCTTGAAAGATCATCCCAGATTGTCTCCAGCAAATCCAGTTTTTCAGCATAAGTAAACTGTGACAAGGGTAATTCAATTTTTGCCATGATGTTTTCTCCTTCAGGATAATAAACGTAAATGCGTAACAGTTTGCCACTCTCCATAGACAAGCATATCAGCCTTTCTTTAGCTCCTTGATCACCTCATCGAGGGATACAGATAGTTGATCCTGCCCTGCAAACTTTGCTTCCCAAAGATCAATCAGATCCATACAATCTTCCATAAACTCCTCTATTGCTTGATATTCTTCATACATACTGTGCTTCCTTATCAATACGAGCCTTCAGAAACGGGTTCATTCTTTTCCAATACCTGATCAGATCAACTTTGCTGCCCAGCAGTTGCTCCAGCTCTTCCTTGAGCTGCACCCTGAGCAAAATATTCGGTTCCATTTCAACAACAATATCAATATCGCTGTCATCCCTGGCAGAATTTCTGGCGACGGAGCCGAAGATGCCGACTTTCTTCACGCCATAACGCTCCTCAAGCTCTGCTTTATGGCTGCTCAGTGTGCGAAGTGCTTGATCTCGCTGCATGGTTTGGTTTGAAGTCATGCCACCAATCATTTTGTGTTTCATTTGAATCTCTTTGCTCGTTGAGATAATCCAAGGTTTCACCGTCCTCAAGATTAACTACCATTGAATCAATTCAAGTTTGATTGCTTCGTACCCCATCGTCTCTTTTTTTTATCAGATTAATAAAAGGTTTATCAGGACAAGTGCCTCGTGCATAACTGTTGAGTGTGCAGTATAAGTGATTTTTGGCATCTATTCCTGCCAAGCCATACACTGTTGGGTGTCCGGGTTTTGAGATAGTACAAAACGTTATAGCGTCCAATGCTCTCAAAAAAGTAAAGAATCAGACTAACTCTATCCTGAATTTTTTCCCAAGTACAGATGCCGCGCTGGCAAGGGTTGTCAGGGTAAGACTGGTATCAGTTGCATCAAGCAGACGGTTGAGTGCTGCCCGACTGGTTTGCATTTTGCTTGCCATTGAAGATTTCGTCAGATGTTGTGCTTTCATTTCCTGAGCAATTTGCCAGGCAATAACACGCTTGACGGCCACCGCAGTTGCTTCGTCCAGAAGAGCCTCTTCTTCAAGAAATTCATCGAAACTGCTGCCAATATTTTTTTCATTCATCATGTATTCCTCATTCTGCTTTTTGCCAATTGCAGGTCAGACTTCGGAGTTGCCTGTGATTTTTTTATGAACCCGTGAAGCAACACTATCAAACCATCCTGTACCGTAAATAATACCCTTGCAATACGAGTAGGCAAATGGACACGCACTTCCCAAAGATCCTTCTCCATTTTGCGAACCAGCGGCATCCCCAGTGGCCAACCGTATTGAACAGTCTTGATCTCTTCACCGATTCTTTTTCGCTCAACAGCGGGTAGTTCGCGTAACCAATCGCGCACTGGTTCTGTACCACCATCGGTTTTAAAAAACCTGACCTCAAGTGTTGGGTTATTCTTTAAGAAATGTATCAAAATAAGTACACTATGGCAAATGAGCGTTCATAATGGGTAAGAAACGGAGACTCATGCGTAAAGAGTAAAAGTGATGTTTCAGCTTGTCCTACTTCAGGAAAATACGCTTTCCCTTGATTTTTTCGGTCAGATAGCCGACCGCTTTGTCGTACGTGAAGGCCTCGCTCTTGATGCCGATCAGCTTTTCCGTCAACCCGTTGGATAGCTCCACTTTTTCGGGGCTGAGGATCTCCTTGAGCGTAAAGAACTCTTCGCATGCTGCCTCGCTCTCCTTCTCAATTCTGGAGCCAAAGGTAGGTTTTCGGGGATCTTTTTTTTGTCCTCCGTGCCCATGAAATCGGGCTGACGGGCGTTGAGCTTCTGTTTGGCAATCTCGATAAACTCAGGATTGATTTCGTACCCGACCGAGTTGCGTTCGAGATTCTTTGCGGCAAGTGGGGTTGTCCCGCTCCCCATGAAGGGATCGAGCACGGTATCGCCACGGAAGACGAACATTTTGATGAGCCGGTGCGGAAGCTCTTCGGGGAACATGGCAAGGTGCACCGACCTGTCAGCGAGGAGGTTCATCTGTCGGCTGTCGGCAGTCGCCGTGAATTTTGGTGTGGTGGCTCTTCAAGGTGCATCTAATTTTGATATCTCTCTTGGTAGATATCAAAATTAGATTTAGATTGAAAACGGCTTTTTATCAAGGAGGATTACCGATGCCTGTTACTGCAAAAATTTTTATGTCAGGGCGCAGTCAAGCCGTCCGATTACCGAAGGAGTTCCGTTTTGAGGGGAAAGAGGTGTTTATCCGTCGTGATGCAATTTCCGGAGATGTCATTTTGTCACACCATCCCGATTCATGGGCAGGGCTGTTTGAGCTTGATACAACAACTGAGGTGCCTGCCGATTTTATGCAGGCTGACGATCGAACGCAACCAGAGCAATTGCGAGATCCTTTTGAGGGTTGGGCAGAATGAGCCTCTACATGCTTGATACAAATATTGCCAGTCATGTTATCAAAGGAGACATTCCTCTTGTGCGAGAGCGGCTGATTGCTGTACCAATACAGCGCGTTGTGATATCTTCAGTTACACAGGCAGAATTACTCTATGGCCTGGCAAAACGAACCTATCCGAAGGGCCTTACCGCCCGCGTCCATGAGTTTTTGATCCGGGTAAAAATATTGGCCTGGGATAAAGAGGTTGCCATCGTTTATGGTGATCTTCGAGCCAAGTGCGAAACCACAGGTGTGACGCTCTCACCACTTGACCTCATGATTGCGGCTCATGCTCAGGCAGTCAATGCCATTCTTGTTACGGGAGATAAAGCGTTTACCAGAATCCAAGATCGATTAATTATAGAAAATTGGACACTGTCACCAGACTGATCATCATCTGGTACAATCCCGCAAGGATAATTTATGGCATATTCGGAGGTACGGGAGATAAGCATCTCCGATGAGTGCCCCACCTTTATTTTTTCGCTCAGATAACGAGGCTATCAGCTCACGAAGCTACTGCGTCTTCCACCAGTTCGAAGGGCTCTACATCGACAAGAAGGTCTCCTTCGCCAAGCAAATGTTCGGCACCGACATTAAACTCCGGTTCCGCCCAAGCTTTTTCCCCTTTGCGGCCTCTTGCGACCAGAAGCGCTACTCCCCATGTTAAGAGCAGAGCTAAAATAAGAGGTCAGGTACTGCCTTTCGAGCTGCACCTGACCTGATACTCTTCTCTATCCGCAGAAGCGCCTTTAACGACGACTCTCTACAGGAGTATGCGCGGCTTATGCGCCTGCCATCATGGCTTCGACATCAGCGGCAACGGTTCCGATCGGCTTGATACCAAATTTCTCAACCAGCACTGCAGCAACATTCGGAGTCAAAAACTCGGGAAGTGTTGGTCCGAGACGAATGCCTTTTACTCCAAGAAAGAGCAGGGCAAGCAGCACAGTAACGGCTTTCTGCTCATACCATGCAATATCGAAGGAGATCGGCAGATCGTTGATATCGTCAAGCTCGAATACCTCCTTGAGTTTCAGGGCAATGACCGCAAGTGAGTAGGAGTCGTTGCACTGTCCGGCATCAAGCACGCGCGGAATGCCGCCGATATCGCCAAGCTCAAGCTTGTTGTAGCGGTACTTGGCACACCCAGCCGTGAGGATAACGGTATTGTCAGGAAGGGCTGCGGCAACATCGGTATAGTACTGCCGGGATTTATGACGTCCGTCACAACCGGCCATCACCACAAAGCGCTTGATGGCTCCGCTCTTCACCGCAGCAACCACCTTGTCAGCCAGCGCAATCACCTGGTTGTGCGCAAATCCTCCGGTGATGGTACCATTTTCAAGCTCTTTTGGCGCCGGGCAGCTTTTTGCCAGTTCGACAAGGGCAGAGAAATCTTTCTGACCGCCTTCAGGGCGTGCAGCGATATGCTTCAGTCCGGGATAACCGGCCATACCGGTGGTAAACATCCGGTTACGGTAAGACTCGCGAACCGGCACGATGCAGTTTGTCGTCATAAGAATCGGGCCGTTGAAGGTCTCAAACTCCCGATCCTGTGACCACCATGAACCACCGTAGTTGCCGACAAAGTGCGAATACTTCTTGAATGCCGGATAGTAGTGGGCTGGAAGCATTTCGCAGTGGGTATAGACATCGACTCCGGTACCTTCCGTCTGTTTGAGCAGATCTTCCAGATCGCGAAGGTCGTGACCTGAAATGAGGATACCGGGATTTTTGCCGACACCGGTCTTCACTGTGGTAATTTCCGGCTGACCATAGGTTTCAGTGTTGGCCTTGTCGAGCAGCGCCATCGCCTTGACGGCAACGCCTCCGGTTTCAAGTACCAGCGCGGTCAGTTCATCGGCCGTTAGCTCCTTGGTCAGAGCTGCAAGCCCTTTGACATAAAAAGCATAAATTTCGTCATCGTGGTAACCGAGCACCGCCGCATGGTCGGTATAGGCCGCAAGACCCTTTATTCCGAAGAGCACAAGGCTTTTGAGTGACTGAAGATCTTCGTTTTCACTGAGGCTTTCAAGACCTGACGTCTCAGCTTTTGCAAGAAACTCATCCTTTGAGCTGCCAGTCCAGCAGGCAACGTCATGGTCAGGCTGAACAGCAAGCGTCGCCTTCAGTTCATCACGCAGGGCAAGCGTTTTGCGGATCTGCGCAACAATGGCATCCTCATCAAAATTGGTATTGGTGACCGTTACAAAAAGAGACTCGCTGATAAGCTGACCCACGTTTCTCGACACACTGCCCTGCTGTTGTTCTGCAGCAAGAGCAAGACCTTCGGTTGCATAAACAAGCACATCCTGCAGTTTGGCGGTCATATCATCCTTTCCGCAGACACCTCTCACGATACATCCGCTCCCATGAACGCTCTCCTGACACTGGTTACAATACATTCCCATCGCTCTATCCTCCATTACTGGTTATTGTTTGTTTCTATCCGATGATAACAAGAGAGCCATCGTCCTGTCTCCTGCGGCGCCTTCGCTATCACCTTTTTTTTCTTTTACCAACGCCCTGTTCTTATACGCAGTAGACAAAAGCCGTTTGTTGGCGGGCTTTCGCTCGATGATTGCGCTGAAATCCTGAATTGCGCCATCCATATCTCCACTTTTTACCCTTGCCATACCGCGATTACCATAAGCCGTAATAGCTTCACGGAAACGAAGGCCTATCTGTAATGCCATGCTGAAATCGGCTATGGCGCCATCAAAATCATTGCAACTGCTGCGGGCATTGCCCCGATCATAGTACGCTTCTGCCCTTTCCGGATGCTCGGCAATTACCCTGCTGATCTCCGTCGCCGTTCCCCGGTATCCACCCATTGCATCTTTCAGCATTGCCTCTCCCACTTTAAAATTCAAACCTTTTTCCATCAGTATAAGTGCCGCACTCCGATCAAATCACTTCAAACCCACTCTTCCGACAGGGTCTCGCCCTGCAGGCTGATCACCACCTTTTTCACCGGCACCTTGCGCGAAGCCCTCCGCTGTGCTTCAGCAACAATCGACATGAGTCCTCCACAGCAAGGCACCTCCATGATAGCGACGGTAATGGTGTTGATATGCGACAAGTCAATCATGGCGGCAAGTTTCTCAACGTAGATCTCCATCCCCGAATCAAGTTTCGGACAGGCAATCGCAAGGCTTTTGCCCTGCATGAACTTTCCGTGAAAGTCGCCGACAGCAAACGCTGCACAGTCGGCAGCAAGCAACAGATCGGAACGCTCGAAACAGGGCGCCTGCGGAGAAACAAGGTGAAGCTGAATCGGCCACTGGCGAAGTGCACTTTGAACCGGTGCGCCGGGCATGGCGGCAACAGCCGCTTCCGTTTTGCCATTAGCGTTGAAATCAATTGTCCTGCTGCCAGGACATCCTCCAGCATGCGGAGCGTGCTGCTGCCCTGCATTGGCGTGCCGGGTTTCCGTCTGGGAAACGGCTCCACATTCCAGCGGGTTGGCAATTCCCTGCTCTTCGAGATATTCAAGCGCCTGCCCAACGAATTCATTCTGGCCATGATCCATAAGATGACGCAGATGAGCGGCAATAACATTGGCCCCGCCTTTTACAATACTCTCATGCATGACACGCTTTTCGTCATACGCTTCGGCTTCACGGCTGACAATGTTCATCGCTCCGGTCGGACAATGGCCGATACAAGCTCCAAGTCCATCACAAAAAAGGTCGCTGATGAGGCGGGCTTTGCCATCGATCACCTGCAAGGCCCCTTCAGGACAACCCGGAATACAATCACCGCATCCGGTACATTTTTTTTCATCTATCGTAATAATCTGTCGTTGCATTTATCGCTCCTGTTATGGGTTCAACATTTCCTGCTCAAGGTCTACTGATGGGGGTTTCACCTGATTTGCCGCCTGAAGGTCACGCATCAGCTTGCCGATGGTCACCTTTTCAAACTCGCTCTGGACAACCTGTTCAATACGCATGATCTCATGACGCAGCACACAACGCGCACGATTGCCACAAATCTGCTTGCGGAACATGCACTCCGACATCTGCACCTTGCCCTGAAAAATTTCAATCAGTTGCGTTACGCTGATAGTATCCGGATCCTTTTTCATCATAAAGCCTCCCTGAACACCCTCTTTTGAAACAATCAGATCGTGGCGAATCATCTCCTGCAAAAGGCCACGCAAAAACTGGTACGGGATATCGTGCTCCGTCGCAATAGACCTGGCAGACACATAGCTCCCCTTCCTTGCAGCAAGCGCCAGCAATGCCCGTATCGCGTAATCCGTATTCTTGGTCAGTACTTTCATCGTTGATTCTTTTAATTGATATCAATATAATATCAGTTATATAAAAACAAAAACATTTTTTCCAGAGAGGCGCCACAAACAAAAATAGCCGCCAGAATACTCTGACTAAAGAGGGTTGCCAAAGATTGCAATAAGTGTTACCTTGTACAAAAAGGAGATGTGGTTATGTCACAAACAAAAGGCGTCAAGTTGGACGACACCACCCGGCAACGGCTTGCAGCTTTGGCTCGTATCCGCGACAGATCGCCACACTGGCTCATGTGCAAAGCAATCGAAACATTCCTTGATCGCGAAGAGCATTACGAGCAAGAAAAGCGCGAGGATATGGAGCGTTGGGAACGGTATCAATTAACCGGCGTAGCTGTACCCCATGAAAAAGCTGCTGCTTGGATGGAAAATCTGGCGCAAGGGAAGGTGACATCTTGCCCAACATAAAATGGCTTCCAGAAGCATTAGCCGATGTGGAGCGGCTTCATGCGTTTCTGTACGAAATAAACCCCGATGCGGCAGCACGAGCAGCACGAGCCATTCTGGAGGGTGCGGGTTTTCTGGAATCAATGCCCGACATTGGACGCCCAATGGACGATGACACTGGCAGACGCGAATGGTTCATATCTTTTAGTGCCGGAGCTTTCGTTCTTCGCTATATGTGGAACAAAAACGATACCATCGTTATTGTTCGTGTCTGGCACAGCAAAGAAAAGAGAACGTAGAGCGAGCCCCTCATTGTCGTGACGTTGTGGCAGCAAATGCGCTGTAAAGCGGCAGGAATGTGATTTTTTGCTCTGGAAAATCTGCATATGGGCGATCGGAAAAGACCAGTGCTTTGCCACACTCCGGGTACGAAGCAAGAAAGAGATGCAGGCTCCTCAAGCTACCGGTGGCCCCGCTTTTTACCTCAACCGGATGAATCTTGCCATCCAGAACAGCCAGATAATCAACTTCAGCCGAACTGCTTTTGGCTTGTCGGTCCCAGTAATAAAGGCAGCCCTGCTGAGCCACCAGCATCTCCTGTCCGATAAACTGTTCTGCCATAGCTCCCCGGTAAATAGCGAGCAGATCGCTTTTTGCATACTCAATATCATTCGGCATACCGGAAAGGTAGCGCATCAATCCAATATCGAGCATGAGCGCCTTGAATGATTTGGCCGAAGCAGTTGCCCCTAAAGGAAGCCCTGATGGTTCGGCCGAGGGTATCCTTCGGGCTACCTGAGCAAGGCACAAGGCATCGAATGCTTTTTTCAGTGTCGGATTGCTGTACCCTTCACCAAGGCGTGCATATTTGATCTGTTTTCCGATATGCTGCGACAGGGAGGTAAAGACCGAATCTAGACAGAAGCGGTCAACCCTGGGAGTATATTTGGCAAAGTCCATCCTGTATGACTCGGCAATCTCCTGTTGTACCTCAAAGGCGTCACGCAATGATTGTTTTTCAAGATATGCCTTGACAGCCGCAGGCATTCCCCCGATAAAGAAATAACGTTTCAGCTCCTCGCGCAGCAGCTCATGCACTGCGGGTGATATTTCAGCCGGATTGCCCAGAACAGCCGTTGCCGCAGCGCCGTTGCCGATTGCCTCCAGATATTCAGCAAAACAAAGCGGGTAGAGATTGAGAAACTGAACCCTGCCCACAGGGAAGGAACTCTCTTCAAGCGCAAATTCAAGGAGCGAACCGGCTGCAATGACATGCAGTTCCGGCATCTCCTCATAAAAATAGCGCAGGGCGGTTATGGCACGAGGACAGGCCTGTATCTCATCAAAAAAGAGCAGCGTTTTTCCCGGTGTGATCTTCTGCTGGAGGAGAACTTCAAGGTCGGAGCAGATGCGCGTTACCTTCAGGTCGCCATCGAAGAGCTTGCGAAGGGGCTGATTTCGCTCAAGATCGACGAGAGCAAGAGATTCAAACCGGTTTTTTCCAAACTCTTTGAGTGACCAGGTTTTACCAACCTGACGAGCACCCCGGAGGATGAGAGGTTTGCGGCGTGAACTTTCCTGCCAGCACCGAAGATCGTTATCAATAAATCGAAGCATGTACCATGATTAAGGTGGCAAAACAGCAACTATTTTGAATTACAAGGCAAATTATGACTTTATGATATAAAAATACAAGGCATTTTAATCGACAAGTAAAAAACACCCTATTCCTCATTGACTGCCTTCAGCCAGAATTATCACTCATAAAATCCATTGCACAGCGCTGGGTCACCTGCTCCGGATAAAATATTGTTGCATGAAACACTTTTGTTGCACACGTTACCAGTAACAAATATAACGAAGAATGAACAAGGAGAGAGATGGGCAGAGTTCTTGAATGGGTGCAAAAGTACAGGGAGAAGTTACGCATGGAAGGAATGCGGCCGATACAGATATGGGTTCCCGATACACGTCACTCCGGTTTTGCGGAAGAGTGCAGGCGGCAATCTCTGCTGGTCAAACATGATCCCCTTGAAAAATAACTACTTACGTTTCTTGATGCAGCCGCAGACCGCGAAGGTTGGGAAGCATCCCTATAACCGGGCGCTTGCCGTCTGGCTTGGATTCGCATAAGCGGCCCTGATCTCAGACCATTGATACCGGAATATGGAGTCAAAATGCAACGACAGACGATGTCCCGTCCGCGTCGGGAACATAGTATAGCGCTACCCTACAACGTCTGTTCAATGGAACTGGCTGTTACTGCCATTACTGCACGTGCCCATGCAAATTTTGCTTTGATCAGGTCAAAATCAGAACCGGAGGTTTCTATTCGCGCCGTGCCCTTAATCAGAAAGCCTGCACCAAGCACCAGATTTCCAGTGAGCTAATGTTTTGCGCGACCACAAGGAATCTTCAAGGGACATGGCTCAGTATTTTTTTTACATATCTGGTCATCTTTGCCATCGCCTTCAATCCATGGATTAAAATATCGTCGATGCAATGGAGTCCACAACGGGTTATCATTATTATCCCGTCTATCGCCCCAAATTATAGGCAAACTATTTCCTGGCACATTTGAATAGGTCGCTACAAGAGCGCCGCAATCTTTCCAGCCAAGAGGTTCAAAATCACATTGACGTTCTTTTTTTCGAGGCTCAGATATACCTGTGTATGTTTGTAATACCCTTTCTACTTTGCTCCAATAATCAAGACCCTGATTTGCCGTTATTTCCTCACAAATTTTTATTACACCCTTATGCTTGTCTATAAAATGAATTGGAATTGTAATAGTTTCTTTACAATTACAACTGTCATATAGTTTATGATGAGAATCCTTACAGATTTTTACGACAACATCCCCATTCCTGTCGATACCCATAATTTTATCCACATCAACACCAATAACACTGATCACACAAAGATTTATTGGCTTTTCTCTATTATTAATTTTAGCACTAAAATGGCGTTGGATAAACTTCCATAAATAATTTTGTATCTGACCACCGGACATGACAACATCATCCAGTATAATAACATTAGCAAAACCCCGCTTATCCAACCTTTCTGATATCTTTTTCGGAAGATCATCATAGGTAACCATAACCGGCTTTTCAGCACCTAATAAGTCGTCTCTAAACCACTTGGCCTTGCTGAAAATAGATACAGTAGCTGGCCCAGACTTATTCAATCGACCTAAATACGAAATGAGAAGCGTTTCATCCGCAGGTAAGTGAATCGGTAATAGACCCGAAATTACTTTTTTGCCTGAGGAGTCATATCGAGTTTTTTCCTTAAAAAATATATCGAGTAAATTAATAATATCAAATGCAGAGTAGTAACGAAAGTGTTTCATAAACCTCAATACAGTTGGCCGATCCGATGGAGTAAACTGCCTTATCCATTCATCAAAAACCGTCCATCCATATTCACGATTTACATATCCACATACCCGCGCAGTTGATGCCATCATCGCATTAACGATGCAATTCTTGAAGGTTGAGTAAAACTGCCCTTTATGTACCCCGTCAAAGGGTTCCTTGAAGAAGTAGTCGATACATCCTAAATCCGTCAGCATTGTTCTTACACATACGCCACTTCTGTCAGCAGAAAAGATAATGACATTAGGAATATATGTTTTCACGAGACCATCCTTTTTATACAAATCACGAATCTTGTTAAGGATTTGCCTTACAGACAGCGGAATAGAGGATATTGTCTGGATTTGATGATGACCACTTTCCCCTTCCGTTTTATCCCCGAATGGGTTTGCAGGTGAAGAATAGAGATCCAGGATGATGAAGTCATACTTTTGCAGATTCTCTTCTTCAGGAACCCCAGTGGGGTTAGATTTAACGTTAAAATCCAATCCTTTGAGCAATAGAGGCAGAACATAAACCCAACCATCTTCCTTATACTTATCCTCGATCAGCAAACATCGTTTTCCTTTTACATAATCCTGTAAACTTGCAACAGCCCTATCCTCTATCAATGGCGGTGCTGAAACAAGCACATTAATAGCCTCCTTTATTTCCACTCTCTTATCCTGATTCAAAGCGTTTGCAGCTTCCTCTACAGTAACCTCACCTGCTGTCACGGCACCCAAAAGAAGACGAATTGCCGGTCGATACCTCGATTCAAGACCGGTTATACTCATTATCGTGTTCAATACGGTGTGAAATGCATTACTTTCTCTATTCAACAGCTCCCGGATTTCAGTTGCACCCCCCGAAAATACGCTACGTTCTATGCAAAGGCGCAGTTCATGCGGTGAAAGTTCTTTTTTTTCCGAAGGGGGGACTTGAATATTGGTAATCAATTCAGAGAGTCTGAAACTGCGTTCAACATTCCCAATGAAGAGTTCGGTACAGATAGCCTCCAATGGCTGAAGGATAGCAAGCAACTCTTCAGAAGTACCGGGCACATATAAAAAAACAAAATATGTTTTTTTATGGTATACCATCTTGTAACGGTCATATGGATACCATCCATCTTTCTCCCCGTATGCAAGATCAAGTATCTGCCTGAGAAGCGCTCTTAGAGCATGTTCAGATGTTGAAGGAATAATTGCTATTGATTTTATAGCATTTTTATCCTTTGAAAGAAATACAGGAATTTCCCTGTAAACACAGCCACTCTTTGTTATGGCTGTTAGAACCCTATCAATCTCATCTTGAAGCTTTACAGAGTAGGTCGACTCCCCCTGCTCATCGGGAATAAAGTAATGAAGCTCGTGATTTGCAGAAATCGTATCCATTTTAAATATGAATTGCCGTTTGGACGCAAAAAATAAAACGTGCGACTATTCAGCCCTTGGAGAGACAATCTGTCTCTTCGCAAAAGCTATGATTTGTCAACATATTTATTGTCTATACTCCACACTTCCCGAATAAAAACGTCAGCTCCCTCTTTGATTAGAATCACCTTGTTTAGGCCGTAAATTCACAGCAATATTATATGCTTCTGTCAATACAGAATCCGATGACCAATATTGTTGAACCGATTTTGGAGAGTACCGAAAGAGTCGTTTTATTTCATCTGCGCATTGCGAGGCTGAGAGTTTCTTGTTACCAAAGAGCAAGTTCACTGCAGGCGTGATCTGAATTTGACCCATAGGGTGTCCGGGATTATGCTTGCTCGTTGCAATCAATGCACTCCTTATCATATTCGCTGCACAGGTTGAGTATGCCGCCTTGAGCTTAGGCAGTGCCTCAACAAGTTCTCCTCGTTTTTCCGGAGAAGTATCAAATGTGATTGTTTCCAGTTGGGACAGGATTTCAGAAAATATGAGCCGGAAATTTCCTCCATCTGATTTTACAGGACTTGACACAACAGGCTTTTCAGTCAGCTCCTGAGGTATCGACAAATGACTGACTGAAAGAATCCTGAGTTTCGGAAAGCGGTTCACCGCATGAGCAACAACTGCCTCCAACTGGCGGATATTGCCATACCAAGGATAAGCCATCATCTGAGCTATGGCCTCAGGATCAATATTACGCGGCTCCGTCTGAAGGGCATCCCTATACTTAGCTTCATAGCTGCTAACAAAATGCTCCAGCAAAGCCGGAATATCTTCTATACGTTCCCTTAATGCAGGCAACTTGACAGAGTGTTCAACGTTGATACGATCAAGAAGATCCATATGAAAATCACCCGTAACCTGAAGGTTCATGCGGTTTGTCGCCAGAACAACCAAAAGATCAACAATCCTTTTTTTGGATGACCCCATACGCTGAACTTCCCGAGTGCTGCCCAGAAGGCGAAGCAATTTGGTCTGAACAGAAGGAGGAATAGCTCCAAACTCATCAATAAACAGAGTTCCTTTATCGGCACGCTCTGCGGCACCTGCCTGGTCTGCAGATGCCCCGGAATAGGCCCCTTTGACGTGCCCGAAAAGCAGATCCTCTACCAGGGTTTCAGGACAACCCTGCAGGAAACACATCTCCAATTCGCCACTTCTCCCTGAATGTTTGTGCATATATCTGGCGAGCAGTTCCTTTCCTGTGCCTCGTTCACCAAGGATAAGGATGTTTTTCCCTCCGGCTCGTGCTTGCATCCGTGCTTCACGCAGGCATTTAAGAAGAGTCACAGAATGGCCAATGATTTCGCCGGACGGGTCTTCGACAAGACCATGATCCTTCAGAAGGGTGGCGATACGCTCTCGACCATAGTGCCGATCAATCTCATCCTTATCAAGGAACTGGCATACCGAATAATCAGCAAATCGCTTTTCTATAGGGGTTCGGTTCATCGAAGAAAGCAACACAACAGGAATATCATGCAAATCGGGCTCAGATCTTATCCTGTCAAGGATCGAGAGACCAAAATAAGAGGAAGGGTCTCTGTCTGTATCACAACCTTCAACAGTTCCTTCTGGCCTCACTTGACCAGTTATGAACTGCAAGTCAAGCATGACCATCGCCCAGCGAGGCCACTCTTTCCAGCCTTTACGAATGGCATCAATTGTTCCATCCAGATCGTTATAGACGACGCCGTTTTTCTCAATCTGTCCTCGAAAGAAAAGCGCTTCTACAATTGGAGAACCCAGCGTCTCAGGAAATGGAATATCCCCTGTAACATCCTTCATTCCAGCAAGAATACAAAAGCTGGTTCGAGGATGCATTCCATCCCCGGAATAGTGACTCCGTCCATATTGATCATCAATAATAAGGACACGTGGTAATTTTATCATACTGATACTACCTTGTCAGGAAAACTGCTGAGCAAGCGGCTAAAGTTGCCTACACAGTCAGTAAACGCTTCCAATAATTTGAGAATAAGCACAAGCTCCTGACTACCGGATAATTCCGACTGCAGGCCGGTATGATAGTAATCGGCTTTTGCCAATACTTCACGTGCTTCATCAACTCTTTCACTTATACCAGAGGGTACGAGCCAAAGCACATGAACAAGTGGAGCCAGCCAGCTCTTTGCTTCCAGTGAGCAACGATTCAACGGATCCTTTTCAAAATAGGTACGTGGCGAAAGACGATCTTCGGCTGAATTCAGCAAGGTTTCTACTTCTTCGTGCCTTCTTAACCAACTCGTCAGGTATGCCTCAAGCTCTCGGGACAAGTGACTATTTATAGTTTTATTTGCCTGCAACTGAACAATCAACGCATCAAGGTTCTTCAGATACTCATTTTTCAACCAGTCATGGTTCAAGTTAGTACGGAGTCGCTGCCAGTCACACATATTTTTCAACCCCTCAGTAATGATTGCAGCTCAAGGAATGCCTGAGCAACAAGTAGTGGATCATTCTCGATTTGCGATACTTCTGGCAGTGCGCTGAGTAGCTCTGCCGCCTTACTATTATTGAACGCAACATTACCGTCCACTCTCTTGAACATTCGCTCTAAAGTTTGAAGCAGTTGCTGTTTATGCTTTGCGTCAAACATATTCCAGTATGAAGAACCGGATACTTCTTTCCGCATTTGATTACGGCCAGCCGGGCCTGATGCTGTAAGCCGTGGATCAAGACTTTGTGCCACACAATTGCAGCGTAATACTTCGCCCCATTTCATTTCTTTTATCGCCGTCCGAATTTCCTCGGTCGAATCATTAACCTCGAGCGAAAAACCATCGTCATTATTTCCGTCAGGCCCGCACAGCACAACAAGGTATCCTTGACAGAGAACTGAAAAAGAATAGAGTAATTGATAAGCTGTTGACTGCGATATAAAAAGTGAATGAAGTTCTTCCGGATAACTCTGAATATCTTCACGGTAAACTGCATCAGCCTCTTTAAGACCCATGCAGTAAAATGCTTGAAGTATCTTTATGGCATATTGCTGATTCCTGCAAAGTTCAAGCTCCTGGTTTCGAGCATACAGCACAAAGGTAACATGAGACTCATCGAAATGCTTCCACAGTTCATGTTGAGCTGACTCAAGTGCTGACCGCCCCCCCTCTGAAACGACCAGAAGAATTCGACATCGCTCAAAATCCGGAGTTCGAATGTTCCAAAGTTGCCGCTCTATTTTAAGCTCATCACTGTTATAGTGGATAACAGTATAGTGGACCCCGAATTTTAGACAGTGGTTTAAGTTGTTAACTTGCCCCAAAAAGGAGCAGGTAATGACAAAAAGGACACGAAAAAATTTCAGCAGTGACTTTAAGGCCAAGGTGGCACTTGAGGCTATTCAAGGGGTCAAGACGCTGAATGAAATCGGTCAGGAATTTGGAGTACACCCCGTTCAGGTCGGTAAGTGGAAGAAAGAGTTGCAGGAACAGGCATCAAGCTTGTTTGAAGCCAAACGGGGTCCAAAACCAGTTGAACCGGCTGCAGATCCTGAAAAGCTTTATACGGAAATCGGGCGGTTAAAGGTCGAGCTGGATTGGCTTAAAAAAAAGTCCGGACTGTCCCTATGAGTGTGCGCAGATGGTGGGTCAGCGACAAAGAGCCATTGCCGGTGGCAAAGCAATGCGTCCTTGTGTCCGTTAATCGTTCGACGATATATTTGCCGTCTATCGTGTTGTTTCCTGATGCAGAAGACTTGCAGTTGCTTGAACTGATTGACAAGGAGTACACCAAGCATCCATTTTATGGTAGTCGTAAAATCATGCACTATCTTCGTAGCGAGGGTTACCAGATCAACCGGAAACGGGTTCAGCGGCTTATGCGAAGGTTGGGTCTGGCCGGTATGGCACCGGGCCCCAACACCAGCAAACCGCATCCGGAGCACAAGATCTACCCCTATCTCTTGCGGGGAGTTGATGTCACAAAACCCAACCAAGTCTGGTCGACTGACATCACCTATATTCGCCTTCCAAAGGGCTTTATGTATCTGGTGGCAGTCATCGACTGGTATTCCCGGAAAGTACTCTCCTGGCGATTATCGAACTCGATGGAAAGCACCTTTTGCGTTGACTGTCTGCAAGAAGCGTTACGAAAATACGGGACACCCGATATCTTCAACACCGATCAAGGCGCCCAGTTTACGAGTGCCGCCTTTGTCGGAGCGCTCACGGAGCACCCATCCATCAGTATTAGCATGGATGGACGTGGCCGAGCACTGGACAACATCTTTGTCGAACGACTCTGGAGGAGTGTCAAATATGAGGATATATATCTCAAAGGTTACTCCACCGCAGCAGAATTACAGTGCGGATTAAAGGAATATTTTGTATTGTTCAACGTTGAAAGGCAGCATCAGTCGTTGGGCTACAGTACGCCAGATAAGGTTTACCGGACAGCCGTTGGAGGTGGTGCAAGAATAGTTGACAAGTATAACAAGAACAAGCAGACAGAAGAGTTAAAGGTAAAAGAGGGGCAGCGCCTTTCCGCTGCATGAACAGGTCAGGTTACCAACTTAAACTCAGCCACTTTTTGTCCACCGGTTGGGGTCCACTTCAGATGTCGCTCGCGTGTCATGGTCGCGATAAGGTCGGCAAGCAAAGCAGCGCTACCAAATTGCCAGTTCATGTTACTTCTTGCTTGACCAGTCCACTCTGTGGGTTCACGTAATGCACGCGACTTGTGCGCTATGTTCCAATCCATTGTAACGTCGCCTGTAACGACAACTGTAAAGGTGCTTTTTTGTTCCTGCATCACATGTAATAAAGAGGTTCTTAAAACCAATGGCGATCCCTAAGCGGCTGCACTCAAAAAAATATTTTATAAAATCTCAATTCATCCAAAAGAACATTATCCCATAATAAGTAAAAGTTTATTAAAACGTATTAGCATCGTGTTCAAAAGATGCTAAATTGCTAATAGCGTCTCTGATTTCAAGCTTTTGACGCTTTTTTACAAACGGGATTAGCAGGCAATTTAGTCCGTTTCGTGAGCAGACCCCAAGATACCTTCGTTGGTTGCGGCTTCACCGGCATACAGATAACTTGACACCGTGGAATTACTGCGTTCTTGTTGTTCATGACCAGCATAGAGCACCACTTTTTTCACGACACGTTCACCAAAAATAGCAGCAACTTTATTGAGTTGTATGAAACTCTCCTGATTAATCGTCTGCGATGACTTGATTTCGAAGAGCCTTATCATATTACCCGCTTCCAGCAGAACATCAACTTCCAGTCCACTGCTGTCGCGATAAAAATGAAGATTTGCTGCCAGGCCATCATTGATGCGAGCCTTGAGCATTTCAAGAACCACCAGATTTTCAAACAGCGATCCTCGCAAGGGATGAGCTTGCAGATGTGACTCCTGTGTTATTCCGATCAGCCAGGAAGCCAAACCTACATCGTAAAAATAGAGTTTTGGCGACTTTGTCAATCGTTTTCCGACATTGGCAAACCACGGGGGAAGTAAAAAAACAATATAGGAGGCCTCAAGCAGGGTAAGCCAGCTTTTTGCTGTCACACTTGAAACCCCGGCATCAGCAGCAAGAGACTGCAGATTGAGCAGTTGTCCCACTCTTCCTGCTGCCAGGCGGACAAAGTTTTCAAATTGCCGGATTGAGCGTAATTGTATCAAATCCCGCAAATCGCGTTCAACATAGGTGGCAAAATAATCTCCGAGCATGACTGCCGGATCAAGGTGATCTGCATGAATACGCGGATAGCCACCAGCGAACAGGAGATGACGCGTAATCATTATATGCAATAGTAAAGTTTGACTTTACTATTGCATAAAGCCAAGCAAAAAACAAGTAAATTAACACCTGCGAAATGGGAGGGGCTTCAGGTTCATCGCTGCGCTTGGTGACGTAGCAAAGGCTTGTGGCATGGCGCAAATAGCTAAAGAAGCGGCTCTTGGCAGAGAAAGCCTCTACAAGGCGTTACGTCAGGGCGCTCATCCTCGCTTTGAAACGATCAATGCCGTCCTTCGTGCCCTTGGCTTGAAAATCGCGGTTGTTTCGGCTCGCCCGTCTTGATTTATGAGGCTTTCATTAACTTCACTCTCTCTCGCCGGAGTTGTAAAGCAAGTTCACGAAGTATTGTGCCCGGCGAGGAGTAACCGTGTTCAAGGTTGTTGGGGTTACTTCTCAGGCAGTCTATACCTGTATTATCCGGAAATCCGGAAAAGAAACCAACAATCATTGCCAGCATGAACGGGCTCTGTGTACACTCGTTGCGGTCAAAAGCGGCAACTCATGCGCTGGAACATGGAGCTGATATCGCCAACACTCTGAACGTTAACCTTCTGAATAATGAAATCCTACCACAAGGAACTCTGGCTCCAGATACCTGCAAGAATGGATTTTGTCAATATCACCGGTGACGTTGAGCGGCTGTTCAGGAGAAATGGAGCAGTTCGTGGACGATGACATAGTCCCAGAGCTCAGGATCGAGGGCACGCCTGACCACCTGCTCCAGCGCGCCGGTCTGGTGCTGACGCAGGATATATTTGTTCAGCTCCTCGTCCTTCTCGGCAAAGAGGATGTACTCCTTCAGGAAGTCGAGCACCTGCGGGATGGCGCAGGGGCTCCAGTCTCAGGGCTGACTCTATTTTATCCCGTTGCTCTGGATTGACGCGCGACTCGCTGGCATAATACTGCCATTGCGCCACAACGTTTCTCACTTCATCAATAATCGTTTCCGCACGCCCGCGCTTCATGGATGCGCTCTTTGCATAAGCTTTGAAATCCTCCAGACTAAATCCACTCGGCTTGCCATTCATCGTCATTTGATGACTCGATGGGCTTTACCCATTCGCTGGAAAACAAGTTACCGCAGCACTCGAATTTCCATCGACTCTGGCCGTGTCCGTGGTCAAGCCTGATTTCAGCTACAGTTTGCTCTTTTCCAGAATACTCTGGTTTATATTCCGTAATTTATGTTCATCGATTCCATATTTTACGTTTATTGATTCCATATTTTACGACCCCGAATACCAATGAATAAAGCTTCTCATTACTCTCGCCTGATTGAAATGCGCATTGCTGAAGCGTTGGCCGACACTCCCGTGGTTTTGGTTGCAGGGCCGCGTCAGGCAGGCAAAACAACCCTGGTGCGACAAATGGCAATCGAAGGGATGCGCTATCTCACACTTGATGACGAGTTGACGTTGTTGTCTGCCAGAAATGATCCGGTCGGGATGATTCGCAGCCTTGATTGTGCTGTCATTGATGAAATCCAGCGTGCGCCTCAACTGCTGCTTGCTATCAAAAAGAGTGTTGATGAGGATCGGCGCCCCGGGCGGTTCTTGCTTACCGGATCAGCGAACTTGATGGTACTGCCTGCGGTAGCGGATTCTCTGGCTGGCCGCATGGAGACGCTCACCTTGCTGCCGCTGTCGCAAAGCGAGTTGCATGGGAGTACGGCGAATTGGATCGATGCGGCTTTTGCAGGCAGGCTGCTCAAGGTCACCATGCCGGTGACAGGTGATGAATTGTGCGAGGTTGTTTTGCGGGGCGGCTATCCTGAAGCGATTTCCCGCACCGATGCACGCAGGCGTACGGTGTGGGCGCGCCAGTACCTTAATGCCATCATTCAACGCGATGTCCGCGATGTGGCCAGCATCGACAAGCTCGATCAATTGCCAAGGTTTTTGCGCATCCTGGCTGAAATATCAGGTCAGATGTGTAATTACACCAAACTGGGTGGTCAGGTCGGTTTGGACAGCAAGACGGCTTCACGCTATACAGGAGTGCTGGAACAGATGTATTTGCTTAAGCGCATTGAGGTCTGGGCCAGGAATCGACTCAAGCGTGTTGTCAAAACCCCCAAGTTGCAGTTTATTGATGCCGGTTTGCTGGCCACATTGCTTGATCTTGGTGCTACCGAAGTGCAGCAAGATCGCAGCCGGTTTGGCAAAATTCTGGAAACCTTCGTCTATAGTGAACTGCTCAAGCACAGCTCTACGGCGGAAGGCGATTATAAACTGCTCTACTACCGTGACCTTGACATGTTTGAAGTGGATATGGTGATCGAAAACGCTTCCGGCCAACTGATTGGTGTTGAGGTAAAAGCCTCTGCCACCGTCAATGCTGGTGATTTACGCGGTCTGAAAAAGCTGGCAAGTGTAGCAGGCGGCCTCTTCAAAATGGGTATTCTGCTTTATGATGGGACAGAAACCATGCCACTGGGTGATGGCCTGTGGGCGGCTCCATTGTCGACATTATGGGGCCAATAATTTAAGGTTAGCGACCCCGATTTTAAAGAGACTTTTGCACAAAACAAGCTCGAACAGCGTCGCTGCCTTTTGATGAAAATGGCAAAGAGCTCGGTATCGTTTCGTCTCCTTGCCGGAACTCTCACTGCACATCGTCGAATTTGCCCGTGAACATGGACGCATAACAATAGGAGAAGCTGTCAAGTTGACTGGCGTCAGCCGCAACACCTTGAAAGGACACTTCCGAACCCTGGTCGAACGCGGTCACCTTATCCGGCACGGCAGTGGGCGTGGTGTCTGGTACGAACTGAGATAGCACCTTACTCTTTCCTGGCATGCAACATGCTTTTAATCTCCTGCAGTTCATCCATCACCTTCCGGCTTGTCACGCTGCTTTTGTAACTCATCAGAATGAGTTTCACGGAAACCAGGAACACACCTGCCTCCATGAGTATGTCATGCGTCAGCCCTTTCACAAAGAGCGCAATGGTGAACAACACAAAGGTAATAACGATGACGATGACTGTCGGCAGATCAAAATGATTGTTCATTGCACTTCACTTCATTGAATTATTCGAGTAATAAACCCACAGAGCCAGTCCTCTAATATACCGTAAACAGACGCGATCCGGAATCCCACTCTTCCTCAACAAGATCAAAGTTGTTTTCGATGCCCTGTACCATAAGCTGATACAGCGTACTGCACGCATCACGACACGGTGTCGCAATTCATGTCGCGATAGCATCTACACCTTCTCTTTTGTTAATAAATCACGACATCGTGTCGCGATTTATGTCGCGATAGCTACAACGCCTTCACTTTTATTAATGAATAACGACATTAAGTATTCCGATTTCATAGCCAGTTGCGAATGAGATCATCAGGGTGGTATGGAGGCGTCGGTGGATTTCTTCTTCATACGCCGACTCCCTGTTACCTGAGGATATTCCGCAGGGCTTCGTCGGTTTCTCTTGCCTCCAGCTCGATGGCGTTCAGCTCTTCGGCGATCTCGCATTTCACAAGAAGGCCGCCGGAACCGGTGCAGGGATCGTAGATCTCCATGCCCGGTTCCGGCGCAAGCACGCGTGGCATGATGGTGGCAACTTCGGAACAGTAGTCATTCGAAACGGGCAGGGAAAAAATCGCAGAAACAATTTGCATAAAAGAACGATCGTTCTTAAATTCGATCAAAGAGAACACATTATGTCAAGACCGAAAAAAGTCACCGACTCTGAAATACTCGATGCAATCGAGCGGGTTGTTGTCAAGCATGGTGCATCCCGCCTCTCCATCGATGCTGTGGCTCAGGAGGCAGGAATCAGCAAATCGAGGGTGGTTTACGACTACAAATCCAAGACCGCCCTGCTCGAAGCTCTGATCGACCGGCAGTTTGAGCGCGATACGGCACGCATCGAATCAGCGCTTGTCGAGTGCGCCGACACCCCTCACCCCGAACTTTTCGCACGTCTCAAAATTGCCGAGCGTGCCTTGGATGATACGGAACGCGCTGTCTCCATGGCTATCACATCCTCCATGTCGAGCGAGGAGTCGCTTCGGCAGCGGATGCTGAAGTGGATAGAGCGGGACTTGCTTGCCATGGATAGCGGAGCGAAGCCTGAAGCGGCCCGCATGGCCTATTTTGCCTTTATAGGATTCAGTTGCCACGAGTGGTTCGGCCTTGTCGACAGAAGCGACGAGGAGCGTCTGCCCTTCCTGGAACAGATCCGGAAGATGTATATCGGTTATCCTGAAAGCCATCCGACAACCACACCAAACCCATAAAAGGATACGTTATCAATGATGAAAAGGTCTTATATCATCGCCGGTTTGCTTGTCACCCTGATTGCCGGCTGGTTCCTGTGGCCGAAGGGAGCGTCAGAGCAGCGTCAGGATTCCGGCATGAAACCGGAGGTCAGTGTCGTGACCATGAAACCCGAGCTCCTCGTCTTGACAAAAGAGCTGCCGGGGCGGACTTCGGCTGTACGTATGGCCGAGATTCGGCCGCAGGTGAGTGGCATTGTTACGAAGCGCTTCTTCGTGGAAGGAAGCCTTGTTCAACAGGGTCAGCAACTCTACCAGATCGACCCCGCGACCTACAAGGCAGCCTGTAACAGTGCAAAAGCGAGCCTCAGCAAAGCCGAGGCCAACGTGATATCGCTCCAGGCCAAAGCAGGCCGCTACGAAGAGCTGGTCAAAATCGGTGGCGTCAGCCAGCAGGAGTATGACGATGCGAAAGCGAGCCTTGCCCAGGCGAGGGCAGATGTCGCCATGGCCAGATCCGAAGTTGCTGCGGCGGCTATCAATCTCGACTACACCAGAGTCATGTCTCCGATTTCCGGGCGCATCGGCCAATCGAAGGTGACTGAGGGGGCTCTGGTCAATGCCAATCAGGCCGACCCCCTTGCTGTGGTGCAACAGCTCGACCAGATCTATGTGGACGTCTCCCAGTCGAGCGGGGAGCTGATACAACTGCGACAGCGCCATCAGGGCCAGGTGGGCGATTCCAGCGCCGGGAGCGCTCCTATCGAGCTTCTGGTGGATGGAAAACCCAAAGGAGAACCCGGCACGCTGAAGTTTTCGGATGTAACGGTCAACCCGAGCACCGGTACGGTGCTGCTGCGCATATTGTTCACCAACCCCGGCAATGAAATCCTCCCCGGCATGTTCGTTCATGCACGTCTTGAACAGTGGAGAGAGGAGAATGCGATCCTCGTGCCGCAAAAATCGGTCAGCAGGAGTGCGGACGGGTCGGTTTCGGTCTGGGTTGTCGGGCCGGACGGCAAGGCAAACCCTCGCCCGATCATCGTTACGGAGGTTGTCGGAGAGAGGTGGCTTGTGAGCAGCGGACTCAAAGCAGGCGAAAAGGTCGTGTACGAAGGCATCATGAAAATCCAGCCCGGCATGGCGGTCAAAACCGTCGAGGCTGCACTGCCACCCGTACCGGCGAGATAATTCATTACATTTCAACGCACCAATACCATGTCCGGATTTTTTATAGAGCGACCCGTCTTTGCCTGGGTGATCTCCATCTGCATCATGCTCGGAGGAATCATCGCCATCAATACCCTGCCGGTTGAGCAATATCCGCGCATCGCGGCGCCGACCATCAACGTCAGCGCCACCTATCCCGGCGCATCTGCCGAAGCGGTTGAAAACAGCGTGACGCAGGTTATTGAACAGGCTCTCACCGGTATCGACCATCTCCGCTACTTCAGCGCCGGGAGCGATTCGAACGGCAACGTCACCATCACGGTGACCTTCGAGCCCGAAGCTAACCCCGATATTGCCCAGGTGCAGGTGCAGAACAAGTTGCAGTCGATCATGTCGAACCTTCCCCAACAGGTGCAGCAGCAGGGCATCAAGGTGACCAAGGGAGATACCGGCTTTCTGATGGTCGTGGGCGTCTATTCGGACGATCCCCGGATCGATGAATATGCGATGAACGATTTCATCAACTCGAAACTCCTCGATCCGCTGAGTCGCGTACCCGGCGTCGGGAACATCCAGGTATTCGGGCAGCCCTACTCGATGCGGATCTGGCTTGATCCCCACCGGATGGCGAGCTTCAACCTCACCACCACCGAGGTACAGGCAGCTATCACGGCACAGAATGCCGATGTCTCTGCCGGGCAGTTGGGAGGTACACCCTCGGTTCCGGGCCAGCAACTGAATGCCACCATTACAGCGCAGTCGCGCCTGAAGAGCGTCGGGGATTTCGAAAAGATCATGCTGAAGGTCAATAGCGACGGCTCGCAGATCCGCCTCAGGGATGTGGCCCGCGTCGAACTCGGTGTGCAGAACTACGACATGACCACGCGCTTCAACGGCAAACCGGCTGCCGGCATGGCCATCACCCTGGCGACCGGGGCAAATGCCCTGAACACCGCCACTCTTGTCAAAGCGAAAATGAGCGCCCTGAAGCCGCTTCTCCCGCCGGGTGTGCAGATCGTCTACCCATTCGACACGACACCATTCGTCAAGACATCGATCGAAGGGGTTGTTCATACCCTGATTGTGGCAGTCATCCTCGTCTTCCTGGTCATGTTCCTGTTTCTCCAGAACTTCCGGGCCACACTGGTACCCACCATCGCGGTTCCGGTTGTGCTGCTCGGTACCTTCGGGGTGATGTCGATGTTCGGCTTCTCCATCAACACCCTCAGCATGTTCGCCATGGTCCTCGCCATCGGATTGCTTGTCGATGACGCCATTGTCGTGGTTGAGAACGTCGAACGCATCATGGAAGAGGAGCGACTCTCCCCGCTGGAGGCGACCAGGAAATCGATGAAGCAAATATCGAGCGCACTGATCGGTATCGCCCTTGTGCTCTCGGCCGTCTTCGTGCCGATGGCCTTCTTCAAAGGCTCCACGGGGACCATCTACCGCCAGTTCTCGATCACCATCGTCTCGGCGATGCTGCTCTCGGTGCTGGTTGCGCTGATCCTGACACCGGCTCTCTGCGCCAGCCTCCTCAAGCCGGTCAGAGCGGATGGCCATCTCTACGGTGCTGGCCCTCTCGGGCGCTTTTTCGCCTGGTTCAACGGCATGTTCAACCATAACCGGGAACGCTATGTCAACGGCGCCCGTGTTATGACGGAACGGGTCAAGCGCTCGCTGCTCGCTTTTATGCTGATCGTGGTGCTGCTTGGGATCGTTTTGACGCGCATCCCGACCTCGTTTCTGCCGGACGAAGATCAAGGCTTCCTCTTCGTCCAGCTTTCCACCCCATCCGGAGCGACCAAGGAGCGGACACTCGAAAGCGTGAAGAGGATGGAACGCTACCTCCTCAATCAGGAAAAAGAGAGCATCGAAAGCATCTTCAGCGTCACCGGTTTCAGTTTCGCGGGTCAGGGCCAGAACTCGGCCATGGGTTTCGTCCAGCTCAGGGACTGGTCGAAACGCAAGAACAAGGGTCAGGATGTTGCCTCGATCGCCGGAAGAACCATGGGCGCCCTGTCGAGCGTGAAGGATGCCATGATCTTTGCATTTTACCCGCCAGCCGTCATGGAGCTCGGCAACGCCTCGGGTTTCGACCTTCAGCTTTTAGACCGGACCGGCAAGGGTCATGAGGCTCTCATGGCCGCCCGGAACCAACTGCTCGGAATGGCTGCGAAGAACCCCTCCCTGAGCGGCGTGCGTCCCAATGGCCTTGAAGATGTGCCACAATTCAAAATCGATATCGACCACGAACAGGCAAGCGCCTTCGGGGTATCGATCGCCGACATCAACTCGACGCTGCAGACCGCCTGGGGTTCATCTTATGTGAACGATTTCGTGCATGAGGGGCGCATCAAGAAGGTGTTCATGCAGGGAGACGCGCCGTACCGCATGAACCCGGGGGACGTCAACATCTGGCACGTCCGGAACTCCAGTGGTGACATGGTTCCCTTCTCATCGTTTTCCTCGGGGCGGTGGAGCTTCGGCTCACCCAAGCTCGAACGGTTTAACGGCATCTCGTCGGTCAATATCCAGGGAGCCCCGGCGCCAGGCGTAAGCTCGGGCGATGCCATGGCCATCATGGCAAACCTGGCGGAGAAACTCCCTGAAGGTTTCGGCGTCGAATGGACCGGCCTCTCCTACGAAGAGCGTGCTGCAGGCCAGCAAACGCTGCTGCTCTACACGCTCTCCCTGCTTTTCGTCTTTCTTTGTCTGGCAGCTCTTTACGAAAGCTGGAGCGTGCCGATTGCCGTCATGCTGGTAGTCCCGCTCGGGGTCCTCGGCACCGTTCTGGCAACATTTCTCTCAGGCCTTTCAAACGACGTCTTCTTCAAGGTCGGCCTGTTGACAACTGTTGGCCTGACGGCGAAAAATGCCATCCTCATCGTGGAGTTCGCCAAAACGCTCTACGAAAGCGGAATGAGCCTGCAGGAGGCGGTACTCTCTGCAGCAAGTCAGCGACTTCGACCGATCATCATGACCTCCATGGCATTCATCCTTGGTGTCACGCCGCTCGCCTTCTCCTCCGGAGCAGGATCGGCAAGCCAGCACGCCATCGGCATCGGCGTAATCGGAGGCATGTTGTCCGGTACGGTACTGACGATCTTCTTTGTGCCGCTCTTCTTCATCCTCGTACAATCCCGGTTTGCCCGAAAGAGGGTAACCGACACCGCAGTAACCCAAAACAAACAAGGGATCGAACCATGAACACTAAACTGCTGATTCCTTTATGCCTGGCAGCAACCACCCTGACGGCCTGTTCGCTTGCGCCAACCTATGTTCGCCCAACGGCACCCGTCACCAAGGAGTGGCCGGTTGCTTCCGCTGCACCGCAATCCGTGGAAGAGTCGCATACCGCCGATATCGGATGGCGGAGCATGTTCAGGTCGCCAAAACTGCAAAGCCTTATCGAAGCATCCCTTGCCAACAACCGCGACCTGAGAATAGCCGCCCTCAACATCGAAGCGGCCCGCCACACCTGGCGCATCCAGCGTTCGGATCTCCTGCCATCGATCAATTCCTCGGGAAACTACACCCGACAGCAGTTGTCAACAAGCATGAGCGGCACCGGAAAAACGGAAATCACATCAACATATAGCGCTGGCATCGGCACGACGGCTTATGAACTTGATCTTTTCGGTCGTGTACGCAGTCTCAGTAATCGCGCCATCAACCAGTATCTCGCTACCGAAGAGGGGCGCAAAGCCGCCCAGACAAGCCTGGTCGCTGAAGTTGCCAACGCCTATCTCACCTATCTTGCCGATGTTGAACTGCTGCGACTGACTGAAAGCACGCTCAAAACAAGGCAGGATGCCTGCGATCTCATCAAACGCAGCTTCGATCTCGGGGCAAAGTCACGACTCGATGTGGCACAGTCCGCAACACTGGTCGAATCGGCCCGGGCCAGCCGTGCGCAATATCAACGTCATGTGGAACAGGACAAGAACGCCCTGACCCTGCTGGTCGGAAAGGAGATCGATCCGACGCTCCTCGAACCCCAACCCCTGGCCGATGTTGAGGTGATGGAGAGACTCCCCGTCGGCATTCCCTCCGTCGTCCTGCTCGATCGACCGGACGTACGGCAGGCGGAATACGCACTGAAGGCAGAAAATGCCAACATCGGAGCCGCACGGGCCTCATTCTTCCCCAGCATAAGCCTTACCGGTTCCGCCGGATTCGCCAGCGCCAGCTTGTCGGATCTCTTCGAAGCCGGGTCGAGCGGTGTCTGGAGCTTCGCCCCACAGGTAACGCTCCCGATCTTCCAGGGAGGCCGGTTGCGCTCCAACCTCAAACTGGCTGAAACAAACAGGGATATTGCCGTCACCCGATATGAAAAAGCTATCCAGAGTGCCTTCCGGGAGGTCGCCGATGCACTGGTCGCCCGTGCTACCTACACCGAACAATTGCAGGCCCAGCAAGCTCTGGTCAAAGAGAGCGATCAAGCCTGCACCATCACAAAAGCGCGTTACGACCATGGCATCGACAGCTCTTTCGCCCTGCTTGACGCCCAACGCTCCCTCTTCGAGGCTCAGCAGAACGAAATCCTGATCCATCAACAGACTCTTGCCAACCTGATCGACCTCTACAAAGCCCTTGGGGGCGGGTGGCAATAACGCTCATTAATCGAAGACGGTTCTCAAGCTGTCGTTCTGAAGCCTCACCTTGAGCCAGTCAAAAATTTTCTTTTTTTCACTCTCTCCCAGAGGGGTTGATGCGGATAGAACAACATAAGCCACCTTTGTTGCCTTCGATGCTGGATCGGCATTGAACCGGTAGGTTTCTGTGAAAAGGCATGCTGAGAGCATTGGATAAAGTGTCCTGAGCTCCTTCAGCAGAACCTTTCCTGTATAACCGCGCTGTTGAACGCTATCCTGCTGCTGGGCGCTTTGCTGGAGTAAAAGGGAGAGACGGTTAACTTCAGATTTCAGCCGTTCAGTTTCGCTGAGCTGAATGGATATCTCGCTGAAGTTAAGTCCCTGCTGATAATTCAGGACTACATCTCCCAACCCGAATTCCGCCGCTCGCTTTTTCAACTGCGCCTTGTCCTCATCCGTCAGCGTCCGTCCGCCATAAACGAGGGTAATCGTTTTGTGATCGGCATTGATTTCGTGACGCAAAAGATAATCTCCACGGAAAAAACTGATGCTACGGATAAACTTGCCGGAGTTTTCCAAAAATCCCTCATTCTGCACAAGCAGGTAACCAAAATAGATGCTTGGAACCAGCATAATCAAAATCACTACGGTTATCAGGCGGTTGATGCGCACTTTTTTTGCATCATCAATAATGGATTTGATAGGAAACGCCATAACCTGCGAAAAGACGACTGTTGAAATCCCGATAAACACCACATTGATTGCAAAGAGATAGATTGCTCCGAAAAAAAATGGAAAGTGAGCGGTTGCCAGTCCATAACCCGCCGTACAGAGAGGAGGCATAAGCGCTGTAGCAATAGCCACACCCGGCACAACATTGCCCTTCAGCTTTGTAGTCAGGGAAATCGTACCGGCAAGCCCGCCAAAAAGTGCGATCAGGACATCGTAAATAGTGGATGAACGAAAAACTGTTATGATATTATAAAATAATAGTTTATATTGTTATTTCATGGTCAAAGATATTTGACGGACCCTGAGCTAAAGCGTAATAATACCCCATTAGAAGCATTTTTGATAGAGAAAAGGTGTTGCAGGGTGCCCTCAAAGAGAAACAGACTCCAAACTTCGTTTTTTGAAATCCACTATGCGTAGCGTCATCAACCACCAAATGATGTTCGGTCGTACCGATATTTCTGCCATTGTTTTCGATCCGAAATCACGAGATGATATCCCAAAAATCTTGAGGGGCCTTCAGGGCATCTACACCGACGAGGAGTTGCGCAAGCGTGTTTTTGCCATCCTCGAAGAGGTTCGTCCTGAACGGAAAAAAGGAGAAGGAAAAGCTGACCCAAACACAGGGCGTCCCGGTATGGAGCAATGGGCAATTTTGGTACTGGGTGTCGTTCGACTGGGAATCAACGCTGATTACGATCGGCTTCATGAATTGGTCAATCACCACGATACGCTTCGCCAGATGCTTGGTCACAACGATTGGACTGATAAAACATCTTATGAACTCCAGACCATCAAAGATAATGTCCGACTGTTTACCCCCGAATTGCTTGATCGAATCAACCAGGAAATTGTCCGTGCAGGTCATACGTTAGTAAAAAAAAAGAGGAAGAAAATTTCCCTTTAATGGCCCGAGGTGATTCGTTTGTGGTGGAAACCAACGTTCACTTTCCTGCTGATACAAGCCAGTTGTTCGATGCCATTCGCAAAGCCATTGAGGTCTGTGCGAAATGGTCTTTTGATGAAGGATTAAGTCAATGGCGCCAATACGATCATAACATCCGGCATATCAAAAGAATGCGTCGTATTGTGCAACAGCTCAAGCACTCGACATCAAAAAAGCCGGAAAAGAAAGCTCTCAAAGATCAACAAATAAAGCAAGCACTCCTCGATTACCTTGCGGCAGTCGATTATCAGTTACAACGGGCAGTGCGTACCGGCGCAGAACTGGGTGGCTTAAATCCGTTGCGGCTCAGCCAGCTTAACGGCTATATTGCTCATGCTGAGGTACAAATGGGGCAAATTCGTCGTCGGATAAATGACGAGGTTATTCCGCATGCGGAGAAAGTCTTTTCAATTTTTCAGCCACACACCGAGTGGATCAGTAAAGGCAAGGCGGGAGTGCCGGTTGAGTTGGGATTACGGGTCTGTATTATCGAAGATCAGTATCGTTTTATCCTGCATCATCAGGTCATGGAAAAAGTTGTCGATAGCGACATCGCAGTGTCCATTATCGAAGAGACCAAGCAACGTTTTCCAAACTTGCGATCGATCAGCTACGACAAAGGCTTTCATAGCCCGGATAACCAACGCGACCTGAAAGCGCTTCTTGAAAAAGTTGTTATGCCGAAAAAAGGCAAGCTCTCAAAAATCGACAAAGCTCATGAATCCGAGCCGGAATTCAGGAGACTGCGACGGCAGCATTCGGCAGTTGAATCAGCAATCAACGCACTTGAGGTTCACGGCTTGGATATATGCCCTGATGATGGCATCAAAGGATTCAATCGCTATGTTGCCCTTGCAGTGCTGGCTCGCAACATTCATCGTTATGGAGCACTCTTGTACAAGCAGGATGCGAAGCGACATCGAGGGCCCTACAAAAAAGCTGCCTGAGTTCTCTCCCCAAAAAAAGAGTTTTTTACCAATTCGCAGGGAGAGATCCGTTCGTTATGACGCTTCCTGGAGCAAAATTCGGTAGTTTACCCATGGCGTGTCACGATCAGCACAAAAACGCCTTTTGTTGATCATTAAAAATGGTTTTTAATCCGGCGGGAGGTTGTCAAATTTTCAAAAAACAGGGGTTTTCTTTCTGGCACTAAATAGTAGGACTCGTGCGTGCAAGCAGTTCGGAATGAGCGCTCGAAACCGGGCTGATGGCAAAGTAGAGCGTTGAGGCGGCCAGACTTGCCAGAACAGCAAAGGAGAAGTTCTTGAACGCCTTTCGAAGCAGAGGGAAATCGTATGTTGCAATGCTGTATCCCATGCCATTAATCGGACCCATCAGCGGTGAAATAAGCATGGCTCCAATAATGACGGCTGTAGAGTTGATATTCAATCCTACAGAGGCAAGAATGGTGGCAAAAATCAGAATCCACAGCCTGCTGCCTTTAAAAACGATCTCACTTTCTACCGCATTGTGGATGACATCGAAGGTTTCAGCATCCGGCTGTATGTTAAATGAGTGCAAGATCTTTTTAATCATAACAGGGATTTTTATTATCGAAATCACTCATTTTCATACTGGCTTAACCGATGGGGTTCACATGGTGCAATATCTTGCCTGATCGCCATTATGTCCGGGCATTCTGATGGATAGCAGCACCGTTATGCTACGCTCAAACCGGGCCGTGTGATGGAGTAAGGTAGCAACTTAAGTTATTGTCTGAAAATCAATGTATACTATGGGAACAAGGATTTCTCCATTTCATGCTTTTTGCAGAAGATTGTTGTTTATGAAACCGACAAAACGTTCTCTCCTCTTCTTTGCCTGTATGTTTGCCGTGTCAGTGGGTTTAAGCGGGGCACTTTATGCTGAAGCTCTCGATATCACTGCAGTGGCGCCCGCCCTTGCTGTCACATTTCAGAAGAGTCTCCCACCAGTCTGGCTTGTTACGCCGTTTATTGCTCTGCTCGTTATGATAGCAACCGGCCCCCTTTTGTTCCATCGCTTCTGGGATCGGCACTATCCAAAGGTTTCCGTAGGACTTGGTTTCATTGTTGCATGTTACTATGGTTTATTAATGGATGGCGGGTGGCATGTGCTGGAACATACCCTTGAAGAGTACCTCTCCTTCATTGCCTTGATCTCATCACTGTTTGTGGTATCCGGCGGAATACTCATCAGAATAGAGCGGAAAGGAACCCCTTTGATGAATGCGCTTTTACTCTTTTTTGGGGCCATTATTTCAAATCTGGTCGGAACAACCGGCGCCTCCATGCTGCTCATAAGACCTTACATGCGAATCAATAAAGGTCGTCTCAAACCATTTCATATTGTCTTTTTCATCTTCATTGTCAGCAACATTGGTGGCGCACTTACTCCTATAGGCGATCCTCCCTTGTTTCTCGGTTTTTTGAAAGGTGTCCCCTTTTTCTGGGTGTTACCCAAAGTATGGTTGCCATGGCTCATTACAGTTGCCGGTCTTCTTCTCATTTTCATCATTCTCGATGTGAAGAGGGGGACTGGTGATATGAAAGGGGCTGAAGTAAACGGCGGAGTAAGCATTACAGGCCGAAGAAATTTCCTCTTTCTCGCAGTGATCATTGCTGCGGTTTTTCTTGATCCAGCAGTAATAGAGGGCATCCCGAGCCTTCAGAAGCTTTTTCATCTGCCATTCGGTATCCGGGAACTGATCATGTTTATGGTTGCCATTGCCGCCTATAAATTCTCAAATCATGAGGCATTCAAGGGCAATGAATTCAACTTTGAACCCATCAAGGAGGTTGCTTTTCTTTTTATTGGCATCTTTGCCACCATGATTCCGGCTCTTGAACTCATCGGATACTACGCGTCATCACATGCTGCTGATTTTTCGGTATCACGTTTCTACTGGTTGACCGGGGCTCTTTCCGGAGTACTTGATAACGCTCCTACTTATCTGAACTTCTTCGCCGGTGCGTTAGGAAAGTTTGGACTGGATATCGGTTCCCCTGAAGATATAAGGCACTTCGCTACCGGCGTTGCATCCCCGCTTCAGGGCGATGTATCCTCAGACATTTACCTTATGGCAATCTCGATTGCGGCAGTCTTTTTTGGGGCAATGACCTACATCGGCAACGCCCCGAACTTCATGGTAAAAAACATTGCCGCACAGGCAGATGTTGACGTTCCCGATTTTCTGGAGTACATCTACAAATACTCACTGCCGATACTGCTCCCATTTTTTATTCTCTTATGGGTGCTGTTTTTTAACTACTGAGGGGATGAGCAAGGTTATGAGCAAGGATGCCAAGCGGAATCTGTTACTGGCAACGGTATGATCAAGATGTACAAAATGTTACGCAAGATGGGCAGGACGTTTAATAACCTGAAGCGAAGCTGCCAATTTGGGACAGAGTACTTTGTGAAGGGGCGCCATAAGCCGCACCCTTCCGATACTCGAAAAACGGGCACGTTCAGTACCGCAGGTTCGTGCCCTTAAGGTCATGCCTCCGCAACTCGAATGGTATGCCAAAATCCGGAGTGATAAGACATGACAGGCGTATTGTCACGACGTGAAGGAGTTTTCCCGATTTCTCGGCATCACGGAATTGGAAGAGATGCATCCTATGGCTTTACGGTTGATCGAAGTTATTTCATAGCGGATCTTTATCGATGGAAATGCCATGTAAAAGTGAGGCATCATATGTGAGAACTCTCTCTGCAAGCGATTTACGCCCTACTGATAGCCACTCTCTGATGGTGTCAAGGGGTTTGCCGATTATTTTGGATATCGCTCCGTGTTTGAGCCCGGAAACCGCTGAAAGCAGTACTGATAATTTTATATCGGCATCCCGCTGCAGTAATACACTCCCCATTTTTTCCATAGGGTTACATGACGGTTTGGGAATACAGGGTGCCTCTTCGTAACCGAAAGTGTCGAAATAACACTCTCTGAATGTTTTGTATACCTCACTTTCCGGTGTATCAAGAGTAACATTCAGGTAGGTTATGTTGACCAACTCAGTGGCTGATGCCTCTGAGCCGGTCATCCAATATGCAAGGCTGTAAATATCATCCATTAAATCCATTGGCGTTCTTTTTTCGTTGGTCACGGTTCCTCCCTGGAATTGTGCGTCTCATTGTGGCTGAAAAAAACCATGCATCTTGCCTAATACTTTAAGGTACAAAGCTTAAGGGAAAAAAGCTCAGGATCAGAACGATTATTGTTACGCATTGCGTGGAGGTTCCAAAGGGGGCTTCAGGAAAGGGATTCAAAACCCGGTAAGGATTAGCATTGCCAGCGTGAACAGCTTCTGTGTATCCTGAAAGTCGGATAAAGCGCACACATTAACTAAAAAAGATCGCCACCTGAGCACTATTTCAAAAAAAGTTGTGTTTTTTCCGGAGAAGTTGTGTTTTTTTTAGAAAAACCGCGCTTTTTTCTTGCTTTTTAACGTGTACGTATGTATAATAAGGAAAACACTTTAAAAAGGAGAATACCCCGTGTCTAAACCAGTAACTGGAAAAACTCACGTTGGCGAACGGCGTGAAAGGCGCCCGAATGGCGATATTTACATCTATGAGCGGGTTACAGGCTATAATGAACGAACCAGAAAGACCTATACCGTCAGTCAGAAGCTCCAAGGGAAAATCAAGTCGGGAACACAGGAGATAATCCCTACACGCCCGAAAAAAAGCAAAAATGAAGGGGGCTTGGTTGGTGCGCTACGCAGGCACAGTGGCCTCACGGATCTTCTGGAGTGGGTCGGTAAAGCCTCCGGCATTGACGATGACGTGCGTTCTTCGTTCAGCGAGGGCGACGCTGCCAAGATTCTCTCTATTGCGCGTTACTGGATCGGTTCCGGCGGAAACACCTTGCCACGCCTTGAGGGTTGGCAGGTAATGCACTCCCTTCCCTACAGCGAAGTTATCACTGAAGACGTTTACAGTGACTTGTTCAAATGTGTCGGGTGCGACGAAGACCGCGTGCAGCGCTACTTCTCCTTCCGGGCGGATCGCCTGGGCAAGGCACCTGTGCTGGCGTTTGATTCGACCACGATATCGACCTACTCCGAGAACCAGTCGGAAGCACGGCATGGGTTCAATAAGGATGGTGACGGACTGAAAACCATCAAGCTTCTAACCTTGTATTCCGTAAAGGAACGCGAGCCGTTAGCATTCGCCAAGCAGCCTGGCAATGTTCCGGACGTCATATCCATTGAGAACACCCTGAAGCAACTCAAGTGCTTTAACCTTGAGAAACCCTTGATCGTTACCGATAACGGCTACTACAGTGAGGGGAACATGATGAAATTCGCCTTGCGCAACATGAAATTCCTTACTCTGGTTGACCCCAATATCACTTGGGTTCGCGAGACGGTGGATGCGCTTCGGGAGACGCTGGCGGGCATGTCGAGCACTTGCCAGTTTGATCCGTCGGTTTGCGGCGCCACGGCGATGAGAATGCACGAGTTCGGTCGAGTGCGCCAACTGTCGCGAAACGGCAAGCTGAGCGGAGAAGAAGAGAGGTTCGTGCGCCGCCTTTATGTCCATGTCTTCTATTCCCCTAACAGCGACACCAAGAAGCAGCTCGACTTCCGCAAGGAGCTGTTTGAACTCAAAGCTCAAGTAGAAGATGGGGTGATGGAGTTCACGAAATCTGCGCAACGAAAAATCGAGCGATATCTGATCTGCTCAAAAAAGGGGCGTGGTGGACAATTGAGGGTCGGTTTCAACGACAAGGCCATTGTCGAAGCGACGAAATACTTCGGCTATTTTGCGCTCGTCAGCAATCAGGCCATGAAGACCTTCACAGCGTTGGCAGACTATCGATTGCGTGAAAAAATAGAGGAGATCTTCGCCGTGGTGAAGGGAGGCCTTGATGGAGCAAGGCCGCGCACATGGCATCCAGACAACCTGCGGGGAAGGCAATTCGTACAGTTTGTGTCACTGGGGTATCATTGCTTCCTGACCAAGAAAATCAAGGAAATGCGGGCAGAGCTTGGAAAGAACGGAAGCGAAAAAACCAAAGCACTTGTCAATCTCGAAAAAAAATTGGAACAGTGGCTTGAGCAACGATCTCTCGCTCAGATTCTGGATTGGTTCGATTGCATTGAGACGACTCAAGTACGAACTGTCATGGGCAACTACCGCTGGTCTACTGAATCCGTAGCCAGAGATCGGCTGTTCCTGAAATATCTGGGAGTGACCTCATGATAGTGTGCGCTTTATCCTACTTTCAGGGTGTATATTCGTAACGACCAACAGCGGGAATAAATGCGCTGGAACTTGGAGCCGACATCGGCAAGGCTCTGAACATTAACCTTCTGCAGCATGAAATCATACCATAAGGAACTCTGGCTCCAGATACCTGCCAGAATGGATTTTGTCAATATCACCGGCGACGTTGAGCGGGCTCTTCAGGAGAGCGGCATTCAGGAGGGGCTCTGCCTGGTGAATGCGATGCATATAACCGCATCGGTCTTTATCAATGATGATGAACCGGGGTTGCATCAGGACTACAAGCGGTGGCTTGAGGAGCTGGCTCCGCATGAGCCGCTAAGCCGCTACCAGCACAACAGAACCGGAGAGGATAATGGTGATGCCCATCACAAGCGCCAGATCATGGGCCGGGAGGTCGTGGTTGCTGTCACAAAAGGTCGGTTGCATTTTGGTACCTGGGAGCAGATTTTTTACGGGGAGTTTGATGGCAAGAGAAAAAAGCGGGTGCTAATCAAGATTATCGGTGAATAAGGGATGCGATGGTGCGCGAGGGTTCTGCTCCGGGAATTTCGATTCATAAGGATTTAATTTTTTTTTTGCTACGTTTAGGGAATAAAGAGAGCTTTGTTATACCTCATTTTAATGCCTGCTGACATGAAACCAACCGACCCGCTGCAGCAACCGCTTTCCGTTGAGGAGCTTGATCGGCTGGAAAGCTTTCTGCTCTCTGATTTAATGCCTGAGGATTCTTTGTCTTCGATTGAAATGGTGGATGGATATATGACTGCGCTGATTGCCGGCCCGGGTGTGGTTCCGCCGGAAATCTGGATTCCCTCTATCTGGAATCAGGAGAAGAGCGCTGTGCCCCGTTTTTCTTCTGTAGATGAGGAGGAGATGATCTGGGAGTTTCTTCTTCGCCATATGAACACCATTGCACTGCAATTCCTCAACAATCCTGACGGCTTTCTTCCTTTGTTTGAGCGATTCAGCTATCCGGACGAGGAGGCAAAAGAGCTTGCTGTTGAAAATTGGGCCGTGGGATTTACTTTAGGAATGGAGCTGACCCAGGAAGCATGGAAGCCTCTTTTTGCGGATGAAGAGAGCGGTTTGCTTGCAATGCCGATGTTGATTCTCAGTAAAATCACGGATGATTACAAGGCGTTGTCGGAAGAGGACGTTTCCGATATGATCCAACTGATGCCGGGTTTTGTCGTCAAGATTTACAGGTACTGGAACGAGAATAATGAGTAAGGAAGAGTGAACTGTTCACAAAAGATAAGAGCTTGTTTTGTGCCTGATATTTTGTACTATTTATACCGGTACGGGGTATAGGTATAAAGCCGTTAACAATGAGGTCGGAGAGAAGGGAGCGCTGAGTGTGGCGTCGTTGACTCAACTATTTGATAAGCTGATCCAAAACAGATTATGAACAAAGTCCAGGAAGTGGTACCCGCGAAAGCGTTTGCAATGATTCAGAAAGGGGCGTTGCTTGTCGATGTCCGCGAAGCATATGAGGTTGCCAGAAAATCTTTCGATGTGCCTGAAATCATGCTGATTCCTTTTCGTGACTTTGAGAAACGGTTTCAGGAGATTCCGGTAAAGCGCCAAGTCATTATTGCCTGCAATAGCGGGAGCCGCAGCGCAGTAGCAACCCGTATTCTGATGACCCACGGATATCGCAAAGTGGTCAATATGCAGTACGGGATTATGCGGTGGGCAAAGGAGGGGCTGCCTGTTAAAGGAAGACCGAAACAAACATTCGGAGCCTGGCTGTTGCAGATGTTCCGCGGAAAATCATAGAACAGGAAACAAACCCATCGATTAGGCCTTGACTTCCCAGTAGCAGCGCTTTGGAGAGACGATCAGCTCTTCATCTTTCAGCGCCTTCATCGCCTTATCGACCTCTTTGCGATCCAGTCCGCTGATTTCGGCAATCCGGCCGGCATTCAAGGGGCTGCCCTCTTTTTTCATCACGTCGAGAATAATTTCTTTCGCTTCCATGTGATTTTCTTTTGATTGCATAAGTTGCTAAAAAAAAGCTCCGTGACTGAACGTGTCACGGAGCTTGACGTTGCGGGATTAACCTGCAATGCTTTTCATCAGTTCTCCTCTCGAATGCGACGGGTCAGGCTTCTGAGCCTTCAGCTTCGACTTCGAAATGAACTTTGACCGTGATATCCTGAAAGATTTTTGCGTCTGCTTCATATTTACCGAGCGACTTGATCGGAGCTTCAATGGTGATCTTCCGGCGGTCGATGTCGATCCCCTGAGCTTTGAGGGCATCGGCAATATCAGCCGAAGTCACGGTCCCGAAGAGTTTGCCCGAATCACCAGCTTTTGCATAAACCTTCAGTGACATCTGCTCGATTGTCTGAGCATGCTCACGGGCGTGTTTGCGCTGCAACTCGATTTTTTTGGTCTGCTGCTTTTTCTCTGTTTCAAGAGCTTTGAGCGTTCCCTCGGTAGCTCTTATAGCCATACCCTGCGGAATCAGGAAATTGTTTGCATAACCGTTCTTGACGGCAACAACTTCACCTGCATCGCCAAGGGTAGCCACATTGTTTCTTAAAATGACTTTCACTGCTTAGCTTCCTCGTTCAATTGATTGCGAAATTGGTTATTTGTATTCGTCGACAACATAAGGGATTACTGCCAGGAACCGTGCCCATTTTACTGAATGGGTAAGGAGGTTCTGCTCTTTGGCAGAGAGTCCGGTGATGCGACGAGGAATAATTTTTCCTTGATCGTTAATAAATCTCTTCAGCTTGCGTTCGTCGCGATAATCGAAAAAGACAACCTGATTTTTCGACACTTTTTTCTTCGACGCCAACGCGTTGCTCAGTGATTTGTTGCCCTGTGATTTGTGGCCCTGTGCGTGTGTAAATTTTTGTCTCATAAGTTCATTACAAAATTTGGCTTATCCCTATCCCCTCAATCGGAGGAAAGATATTTGTATTCGTAAATGTGAGTGGGATCTTCTTCATGAATTTCTTCATGATGGTTATCGTGACAATCATCCTCGATAAAGCCTTCGTCATCCTCTTCGCCGTTCTTTTTGCGCTTGTTGAGAAACTGGATTCTTCTGGCTTTAATTTCAACAACGGTTCTGGATGATCCGTCCTGCGCTTTCCATGTCCGGCTTTGTAATTCACCATCCACAAGGACTGCAGAACTTTTTTTAAGATTGTCACGGCAGCTTTCCGCAAGCTTGTTCCATGCAACAACTCCAACATAACAGACATCTTCCTGCCATTGATGATTGCTGTCGCGGAATCTTCGGTTACATGCAATTGAAAAATTAACGACAGGCGTTCCGCCTGAATTAGTCTGCCTGAAAACAGGATCCTTGGTAAGATTCCCAGCAATAACGACACTGTTTATTTCCGGCATTTTTAATTCAGCCATAACATCTTCTCCGTTTTGTTCTCAAAGGAATCACTTCTCAGCATGCGTTCAAACTAACCCTGACTATCATTTTGCAACGGTATCGGATGCTGCGGCGGCTTCGGCAAGTGCGCTGTCTTCCGGACTGCCTATGACAACACTATACTTCTCAACCCTTTTGCGCATTTCAAGCAGTGCGCTGGTAAGATGAATAATCAGGTAACGGAGCAGATCTTCCTCGTAACGAATAACTTTTTCAACCTCTGCAATCACAGATGTAGCCGCAGTAAATTCGATGTGGGCATAGTAGCCGATAGTTTTCTTCTTGATCGGATATGCTGTCTTGCGTCTTCCGATTTCGAGAACACTGCTGATACTTCCGCCTTTTTCAGTAATGACCCTCTGTACTAACGCCATTGCAGCGGCGATGGCCTCATCCTGAAGCCCTCCGTCAATGATGAGCGTACATTCATAAAGTTTGTTTGTTTCCATAGCGCAAAATCTGATAGTATTATTCGTCCTCAGTTGCTTGCAATATGGCGAGGGTCTGGCATTGCGCAGACCAGCCCCACGGCTTCAAAGGTTTCCCTGTGAACACCATCTGCAAATTTGAACATCAAAGGTAACCTATTTGCATCATTTTTCCAACCGTGAGTGAAAATGCCTCGAATTGGCTTTTTCGTCACGATAAATGACTGAAGAATTCCAGAATCCTGCTGGCAATCAGCGTGTCGGAAAGATCGTTCATGCAGCGAAAATGCTTTTTCGGACAACGATCGCGGCCAATATGTGAACAGGGTCTGCAAGGGAGTCCCTCGACTTCGAAGAGATCATAGGGGACATGGTAGGGAAGAAAACCGAAGGCTGATGAGGAGGAGCCAAAAAGCACAAAGAGCTGTTTACCGAAGGCTGAGGCCATGTGCATGAGACCAGTATCGTTACAGAGGATGGCGTCAGAGCGTTCAAGAAGTGCTGCCGTTTGCATAAGGGTGCAGCTCCCGGCAAGATTGATGACCGTTGGGCGGCAGGCGGCAGGGAGGGAGTTGATGATCTCTGTTGCCTGCGGTGCATCCTCTTTTCCTCCCAGAAGAAGTACCTGTAACGGCTCTTCGCGCAGCAGATGAGAGAGGATGGCGGCAAAGCGCTGCGGTGGGTAGCGCTTGGTAAAGTGTTTTGCTCCAAAACAGAGGGCAAGTGTTTTTCGTCCACTCGTAAAATAAGGGTGGGCATAGGCCTTCTCCTCTGGGGAGGGATAGAGTTCACATCCCTGAAGATCACCTGCTGCACCAAGCTCCTTCACGGTTTCAAGGTAACGTTCTACCACGCTCCGGGGGGAACCGTAGAGGTTGAGCTTGCATTGCACCAGCAGCCATTTTTTCCAGTTGCCTTTACGGTAGTGCACCAGCCGCTCTGCCCGGAGCGAATGGACAATGGCGTGCGAGCGCATATTGTGCTGCAAATCAACCACAAGATCATAGCTTCCTGATGGTGGATGCTCGTTCGTAGAGATCGCTGAGAGGCGGGGATTGCCTGCAAGGAGTGAAACAAAGGGCGTTTTGGTGCAGTAGTCGATCTTCGCCTCCGGCCAGGCGACCTTGAGGCTCCGGAGAAGCGGGGTGGTAAGAATAATATCTCCAATGGAGCTTAAGCGTATAACCAGTATCTTTTTGATTGGCTTCATGGAGATTATGACCAGAACTCCCACCAGGCTTTGTATCCGGCTGGTTTTTTATCCGGCGTGAGAGCCTGGAGCGATGCAATGTGCTCTGCTGTCATTCGCTGAAGCTCCTCCTTGTCGCTCATCTCACCTTTACGCTCGGCTATCATCTCTCCGGCCATCTGAAATGCTTTCAGCGCCTCTTCCTTTCTGCCAATACCT
>NZ_OZ455102.1:0-102500 GCF_982375515.1 Pelodictyon clathratiforme | reverse complement strand
TTGGTTTCGTTTTCAGTTCACTGGCAGCCTTGATGTAGGGCACAAAGGTGAGATGAATATTCAGCAGGTTGCTGTCACCCATCTCAAGCTTCATCTGCCGCATCGCTTCAAGAAAAGGGAGCGACTCGATATCGCCAATCGTCCCGCCGATCTCGGTAATAAGCACATCAAGATCCCCGTTTTTAGCCTGCTCGGCCATCCGATCCTTGATCTCATCAATCACATGTGGCACAACCTGAACCGTTGCCCCAAGATATTCGCCTCGACGCTCCTTGTCGATAACCGATTTATAGACCCGCCCCATCGTCAGATTTGAAGACTGCGTCGTCGACTCATCGAGAAAACGTTCGTAATGGCCAAGATCAAGGTCCGTCTCAGCTCCATCATCAGTCACATAGACCTCCCCGTGCTGGTAGGGCGACATCGTACCAGGGTCAACATTGATATAGGGATCATATTTCTGTATAGCCACCTTCAGGCCACGCGACTTCAGCAGCATCCCGAGAGAGGCCGACAGAATCCCTTTGCCGAGCGAGGAGATCACCCCGCCGGTCACAAAAATATGTTTCACATTTTTCGGTCGAGCCATGAAACCGTCCGTCCTTGATTAATGATAAATAAAAGCTATCGTTATTGTTCTGCCTCATGGGAACCGTCACAGAACGGATCCATACTTTCCCATGTTTGGCAGTGACTTAAAACAGGTCAATCTGACCATCAGGATCTTCCAGAAGCACATCAGAATCAACCTCTTCATCGCTCTTCGGCACTCGCGCCAGAGCAGAAATGATATCCCCGGCCATCAGCCTGACAAGCCTGACTCCGGAAGTGTTCCTGCCAGTCAACCGTATATCGGAGACATGCTGGCGATTCACGATACCCTGAGCTGTAATGATGATCAGATCGTCGTCATCATTGACATCCAACAGACCAATCAGTGCACCAACCTTTTCATGAGCCTTAAGGGTAATAACCCCGCGAGCACCGCGCCGCGTCAGTCGATAATCCTCCACACGACTTCTCTTGCCAAAACCGTTATCGGTAACAGCAAGCAGCGCCGTATCGAAGCGCTTGGTGGTCACCATTGAAATACACTTCTCACCCTCGTCAAGCGTGATACCCTTGACGCCCATGGCAGTACGTCCCATCGAGCGGATCTCAGCCTCGGGAAAGCGTACGACAAAACCGGAATTCTTGGCCAGAATAATCTGATGATCACCATCAGTCAGACGGGCATCAAGCAGCTCATCATGCTCATCAATAGTAATGGCAGCAATACCATTCTTTCTTGGATGAGAAAAATCTTCAAGCGGTGTTTTTTTCACGATACCATTGGTCGTCGCCATGACAATGAACCCCGGCTCATCAAAATTGCGGATATTGATGTAGGCTCTGATTTTCTCGCCCTGCTGCAACTCCATGATATTGGCCAGCGCACGACCCCTCGCAGCACGTCCAGCTTCAGGAATTTCGTACACTTTCAGCCAGTGACAACGGCCCCTGTTGGTGAAGAAGAGTATATAATTATGGGTCGAGGCAATAAACATATGCTCGACAAAATCGTCATGCTTGGCCTGAGCCCCTGTGACCCCTTTGCCACCCCGTGCCTGGCGGCGATAACCCGAAACCGGGAAACGCTTGATAAAGCCCTCATGGGTAATGGTGATCACCACATCTTCCTGGGCAATCATATCTTCGATGGAGAAATCACCCTCCTGCGGCACAATTTCAGTCCGGCGTTCATCACCATAGACCTCCCTGACCTTCAGCAACTCTTCGCGGATAATCTGCATCTGTTTCTCAGGACTGCCGAGAATAAAGCGCAGCTCCTCAATAAAGGCAAGTACCTCCGTGTACTCCAGATCGATCTTCTTGCGCTCCATCCCGGTCAGACGCTGCAGACGCATCTCAAGAATAGCCTTCGACTGCAACTCCGACAGTCCGAAACGCTCAATGAGCCTCTCCTGAGCCGTTGAGGCATCCGGTGATTCACGAATCGTTGAAATCACCTCGTCAAGGTTATCAAGACAGATCTTCAGTCCTTCAAGAATATGGGCCCGCTTTTCGGCTGTCGCAAGGTCAAATTGTGTACGGCGCAGAACAATCTCATTGCGATGCTTGATATAATAGACCATCATCTCCTTGAGATTGAGGATCCTCGGCACCCCATCAACCAGCGCAAGCATGATCACCCCGAACGTATCCTGCATCGGGGTATGCTTGTACAGGTTATTCAGAACAACCATAGCCACAGCATCCCGCTTCAGCTCAATCACCAGCCTCATGCCGTCACGGTCAGACTCATCGCGGATATCGGCAATACCTTCAATTTTTTTATCGTGCACCAGCTCAACGATTTTCTCGATCAGCCGCACCTTGTTCACCTGATAAGGAAGCTCTGTAACAACAATCGATTCCCGACTGTTTTTCGGAGTAATCTCAACAATGGCCCGCGCCCGGATCACAACCTTACCCCTGCCGGTCATATAAGCCGAACGAACACCCTCATAACCATAAATAATTCCGCCAGTTGGAAAATCAGGTGCGATCACATATTTCATGAGATCAGCCACTTCCAGTTCCGGATTTGCAATCAGGGCGATCATGCCATCAACAACCTCCCGGAGATTCTGGGGTGGAATATTGGTTGCCATACCGACCGCAATACCTGACGAACCATTCGCAAGGAGGTTGGGTATCGCCGACGGAAGAACCGTAGGCTCCTCAAGCGAGTCATCAAAATTAAGGGAAAAGTCAACGGTAGCCTTGTCGAGATCCTTCAGCATTTCCCCGGCAATGCTCTTCATGCGCACCTCCGTGTATCGCATGGCAGCAGGAGAGTCACCATCAACCGAACCAAAGTTTCCCTGACCGTCAATCAGGGGATAACGCATGGAAAACTCCTGCACCAGACGCACAAGACTGTCGTAGACAGCGGTATCGCCATGGGGATGGAACTTGCCAAGCACTTCACCAACAACACGGGCAGACTTTTTATGCGGTTTACCTGCCTGCAGACCAAGTTCGTGCATACCGAAAAGAACCCTTCGGTGAACCGGCTTCAGTCCATCCCGCACATCGGGCAGCGCACGACTGACAATGACCGACATCGAATAATCGAGATAAGAACCCCGCATTTCTTCTTCAATACTGATCGGGACTATTCTTTCGCGCTGCATAGGTAAATCCTGGGTGATAATTGATATAAATAACTCAACGGCGTAATGTATAAAAATCCGTCTGAATTCTGAACAATGCAGTACGCCTGAAAAGAGCTAACTGCAAAAAAATGTGGATAATATCAGCTCAGTGTAATTACAGGTGCATCCGACCAGAGGGATTCAAGGTCATAAAAATGGCGCTCATCCGGCATAAAAATATGCACAACAACATCGATATAGTCCAGGAGAATCCAGTGCATGGAATCCATTCCCTCAACATGCATCGGACGCTCGCCATCAACCTTGAGCTCATCAATAATATGCTCCGCTGCGGCCTTTGCCTTACGATCAGAATCGGCAGTCACAATCACAAAATAATCGGTAACCGATGTCAAACCCCGGAGATCAAGAATCTTGACCTCTTCACACTTTTTTTCCAGCGCCAGCTCAGCAGCCCTTCTTGCCAGCAGCTCACCAACAGCTACCTCTTTTACCTGTGTGGCACTCACCATCTCTTCCTCTTTCAAGCTACTCATAAACCTCTATCCTTCATAAATGAACTATATTTTACAACAACTTACCGCCAACAGGCAACAAAACAACCCCACTATGGCAATAATGGTAACTCCTCAACATACGAAAAAGCCAGCTCACTGACCGCAAAAAAAGCCGGGGAGTAATTCCGGCATGGACTGGATGGATATCGAAATCTTGCCGGATGTTGAGATGGCACCGTAACAGTATCACTCGCACAATGGGACAAAGGAGGCTTTGACAAAGGCATCACGACAACATACAGTAAAATCAACAACTGGAGAGCATGGACTTGCAGCTTCATTAAGCATTACATACCCAGCACGTCATCAGAGTTGTAATAAAGTCGTAAAACCGGCCTGTTCAAAATGGTCATCAGAAGTCAAGGCGAGTGTAATTCCTTTTTCTTTCATGACAAGGAATGATAGGCAATCCACCAAACCCCATTCTTTGTCATGATATTTCCCGAACATTATCAACCCTGATTCAAACTGCTCCTCAGAAACACAAACAATTTCGGTATGAATGTCATTCTTCAGTAATTGAATATAATTGAACGCTTTGCCTCGAAGATGAGGAGAAGAAAGCATGTTGGCAAACTCCATGAGAACCGCTGAAGTTGTAACAAGTCGGATCGGCTGTATGAGTGTTTTACTTATGCTTACAGCCTCTTGATGAAATTGATCTCTACTGTGAGTCAGGGCAACCAGATAGGATGTATCAAGGAAATAGATCATTTTTCCGACCTTTTAGATAGTCCGTAAAGATAGTGGTCCACATTAAGGGATAAATCTTCCGGACCCATATCCTCCGCCTGCTCTGCCAAAATATCCAGAACCGATTTTCCCTGAACTGGTTCAGCAAAAAAATGCTTGTCATCAAATTCCAGACGAATCTCATCAGTTTGGATAGTGCTCAAAAAACGCATCAGAGCTTCCTGCATCTTATCTTTATGAATAATAAGCTGTGTCATGTTTTCTCCCTTAAAAAATATGAACTGTATACATGATATCAACCAGTCCCTTAATTTACTCTGTTTGCCCGACTTTGTCCTTGAGATTGCATGAGATTATTTGACAACCTATCAGAGATTTCACTTTTATTATACAATTTTATCTTTCTGACAGCACATCGGATGACGCTGTTATTCCGCCAGCTTCATAACCATCTGAGACCAGCTCAAAAAGCCCTGTGTTGTTCTCCATATGAGGTACCTCTATGACTCAACATCACGAAGCTGTAGCAGCCCTATAGAAGAGTGGCACAGGTCGGCAGATATGGTGCTGGTTGTATACCGCATTTCAGATTCCAGTAGGCCCAAGATGGGTCGAAAATACAATCCTGTCCGGTTTTGCGCCAAGAAGGGGAAAAAGCGATCAACGACTACTCATTTCTCTTCATGATAGTATCAAAACAACACGGAATGACGTAAAAATTTTATTGAAAAATGCGCGAAATTATCTATTTTTCCAGAAGTAAACCATCAGATTTACTTCACATAAATTCCTTCACGACTATGCAAGATAAATGGAGTATTGCGTCTACCCTTTTCTCGGCAATAGGGTCTGTTGCAACTACAGTCTACAGCTACGTTGCTGTTTTAGATATTTTGAACAAATCAAAAAAGAGCGCGGGCCTTGACAGGAAAGGGCCTGCAATAAGTGGTGTAAAAAGCTTTTATAAACCCATATTCAAGTGGCTTACCTACCTCTTTGCAGCAATTGGAGCTATCACTGTAGCTATTAGTGCTTTCGTGAGTCTAGCTGTTATGGTTGTTCAAACCATAGCACCTGACTGGAATCCTGTCATGAAACTTCAAAAGGGGATGGCTTCCGGTGTCATGGCTGTGGTTGCACCACAGTTAACTGTTTCAGGTCCAGAAACACAACGGGTAGCCATACCGGAACCTACCTTGATTAAGCCATCTTATCGACCGGCAAAAATTGAGCCATTCACGGTTTCGCTCTCTCCGGCAACTATTGATAACGAAATCCATGTCAAGGCCACTATCAGGAACACCACCTCTCAGCCTGTTTATATTTCTCTAAACAACGCACAACGTCCGGTTTTAATCGATGATAGTTCTGGTCATACGTCTGAAATGTTATATCAAGAAGGGATCAGCATGAGTTCGTACGAAATGTCTGGGAAAGAACGGGAAGAGGGTACGTACACAAAAATCCCGCCCGGTGAAGCTTTGGCGATAGGCCTACACTTCAGTGTTTATCATCCAGCTCCTCAAAATGGAGGAACGGCTAATATAACATTCGGTTTTATATACTTATACGACGGCAAAGCAGAAAAAGTATCGAAAACACCGACCACTTCGTTCAGATAGATTTGAGGCCACTTTCTTGCGCCGTAATCTTTATCGGCCAAGGCGCAAGAAAGGCTGTGCCATTTTATCTTCTCCTTCAAAAAAAACATAATCGGCATCATCGAAACGCTTCTGTTTATTGATACATCAATTTCCGCCATTGGGAGTAAACATCTGCCGGTAATCGGGGGTAACTCCGTTAAGCTCTGCGGCATCGGCCCCGGCAAAGAGCCTTAGGGCTGCGGGGAAAAGGGATCTGGCGGAAAAGAGATCTGCCTCCCTGTAAACCGCACCGGAATCGGCGAGCAACGGGATAAGCTCATTGAGTCCACGCCCGACAACAACGGCTCCACCATTAACTAAAGAAATGGCAGCCACAACATCAGCAGCAGAACCTCGCTTGACCTCATCGTGCCAGAGGCCTGAAGCAAGCTCCTCAGGGAAATACGACGCATAGTAATACTCCCCTTTGCGGGATGGAATAACCGCCATTATGGAACCGGATTCAGCATGCAGTGAGGCGGCCATTGCCGGCATGGTGGGCACCGGAACAAGCGGGATTCCGAGGCCATAGGCAACCCCTTTGGCAATAGCCATCCCGATACGCAGTGCGGTAAAGGAGCCGGGGCCGGATGAAATAGCGATGGAGTCGAGCTGTTTGAGATCGAGAGCGCTTTCTGCCATCACCTGTTCGATCAAGGGAACAAGTGTTTCAGCAGCCTTCTTCCAGTCGGCGCTCCGGGCTTCGGTAACGACACCGGCGTTCGTGACCGCAACACTAAGGGCCGCATGGGTGCACTCTATGGCAAGAATATTCATCACGATTTGCGTTTAATAACAATTCTGCGGCTGTCGTTCCCGGCATATTCAAGGGTGACGGTTACGGTATAGCGCGTAGCATATTCCGGAAAACGGTCAGCCCACTCTACAAAGGAAAAATCACCGCTGGAGAGATATTCGTCGAAACCAATCCCTTCAAGCTCCTGCTGTGAGTTGATCCTGTAGAGATCGAAATGGTGCAGCGTTACCGGCTCGCCATCAAGAGAGCCCTCATAGATGTTCAAAAGGGGAAAGGTGGGACTTGAGAGCTGGTCGTCGCAGTTGAAATACTCCGTAACCCCCCGCATGAACTCGGTTTTGCCCGCGCCGAGCTGTCCACAGAGCGAAACCATGTCGCCAGGCTGAAGGGTTGCAGCAAACCGGCGGGCATACTGGCAGCTCTCTTCAGCGGAGAGGGAGAGAAACTCTTCGGTCATTACGAACTCTCAGTCAAGCGGGTTAAAAAGCATACCGGTCATCAGTTTCGGGTAAAAGAAGGTCGATTTCTGCGGCATCACCTCTCCCGTCTCCGATACGGAAAGAACCTGCTCAACGGTCGTTGGCTTGACCACAAATCCAACCTGAACCTTACCGGAATCAATCGCGTCGAACACTTCACGGTCATCCTTGACATACGTCAGGTTACTCTGCTTTGCCATCGCCTCCTGGGAGATGCCAAGCAATCTGAACAAGATAAGATCGTGCAGAAGCACCAGACCGAGGCGTTGCAGAGCTTCCGGACGGGCAGGATCAAGCAGGGGCTTTGGATCGGTTTTCAGGCAAATACCAAGAACCATGCCGGAAGTGACAACGCCGTAAGCATAACTCGATGGCTCTCCATCAAGAAATGCCTTCAGTGCGGCTCTGTCATGCAGTTCGGTTACGGTAAAAAACTCTGCAAGACGCGACTTCAGCAAAGCGGCATCGAACCCTTCGAGGCTGTGCACAAGGCGATGGATCGGGAAAATCAGCAGCCCTTCGTCATGAATGTTGGCCAGATAGGTCAAAATAAAGTTATAGGGCTCCTGGCCGGTATGAGAAGGGTTCGCTGCCGCACGCTCATTGCGATAGTTGACGCCGGTATCATAACGGTGATGGCCATCAGCAATATAGACCGCTCGATCCTGCAGCGACTGCTGGAACTGGCCGACAATCTCCGGATCAGTGATGCGCCACAGCCGGTTGCTCACTCCCTCGAAATGTGCATCAACAATCGGCTCATGGCTCTCGGTGAAAGCTTTCATCAGGCAATCCGCAGTTTTGCTTTCATCGGCATAGAGACCGAATATGCCGCTGATGTTGGTCTTCGTTTTTCTGAAGAGGTTGAGCCGATCGGCCTTGGGACCTGAAAGGGTTTTTTCGTGAGGCAGTACCTTCTTTTCCGAAAAATCATACAGGCGCATGGCGGCAAAAAAACCGCAGCGGGTATGCGAAACGCCGTCGGAATCCTCAAAAGTCTGAAAATAGGGATAAATGGCCGGAACGGAATCGTTCTGCAGTTCACCACCCTGAAGCCACTCAGCGAGACGCTCTGCGGCTGCGCTGTAGGGATCGGCCTCGAGTGGCAGTTCAAGACGTATGGCGTTGTAGGGTGAGCTGCCGTAGAGGCGCTGCTGAAAAGCTGCCGAAATGACATCATAAGGAGGGCAAATCAACTCTGATGCGCTTTTCAGCAGTTCGGGACTATAAAGAATCCCGTTAAAAGGTATAATTTCGGGCATGGAAAGCAACGATTAGATGTTAGTTTTCAGGGCAGATGCGTTGCCATGAGTGACAGGGACAAGATAGAAAAAGCAGTGAAAAAGGCACAAAGAAAGAGATTGAATACCCTCATCGCTCAAGGCATAAAAAAAGGAACTTCAAAGTCCCGAAAACTATTAGTATGTAGGGCGTAGCGACTGAAAATGGTCGGCTGCGCTTCTGTTTTTTATACTTTAGACCCCTGCAGTATCACATGAAAAAGATTTTGTGTTGTATCCCTCTTGTCACAGCGTTGATGCTGCTGACGGTCGGCATCACGTTGGCAGAATCGGCCAACAGCTCTTTTAACCTCGGATTTGAAAAGCATCAGCAAGGCGACCTTCCCACAGCCATAAGATTGTATTCAAAAGCCATTGAAATTAACCCCGCATTTGCCATGGCATTCCAAATGCGGGGCATCGCACAGCAGCAGTTAAAAAAATATCCGCAAGCCATCAGCGACTACACCATGGCGATAACCTTTGGTGACAACGCTTTCAAAAGTGTCAACTACTACAACCGGGGTATCGTAAAAAACATGACCGGCGATTTTACCGGGGCAATTGTTGATTTTTCCCAGACCATTGCGCTCGACAGAAAAATGGCTGAGGCATTTTTCCACAGAGGCATCGCAAAAAGTAAAATCGGTGACCTCGCCGGACGCTTTGATGACTTCCGCAATGCGGCACTCCTGCGCGATCATAACGCAGAAAGATGGCTGAACACCTATTATCCTGGATGGCGAGAACTGCCACCCTCTCCCGCGCCATAAAAAAAAAGGGCAGTCCCAAATTTACCGGAACTGCCCTTTCGTCTGCTATGAACGGTTTGTTATATCGCCTTTCCGCCACGCTCCCTTGTTCTGATACGGATGCACTCTTCAAGCGGGGTGATAAAGATCTTCCCGTCACCGATTTCACCAACACCATGACTTGCAGCGCTAATGATGGTATCGACCGTTATATCGACAAACTCATTATTGACGGCAATATCAAGTCGGATTTTTGGAATCAGGTTTGGCGCTATTTTCTGGCCGCGGTATATCTCAATATCCTCCTGTCGGCCATGGCCAGTTACACGACTGACGGTAATCCTTGTTATATCTGCCTGAATCAGTGCCTCGCGCACATGATCGAGCCTGTCAGGCTGAATGATTGCTGTAATAAGTTTCATTGCTACAGGTTAGTTAAGGTTGATAAGACCATATCCATGCTCACCGTGCATGCTGTGATCGAGACCGGACATTTCATCATCTTCGGAAATACGAAGGCCGATTGTTTTTTCAACAAGGAAAAGCAGAATGAAAGAGATCACTGCAGCATAGACAACCGTCACTCCTACGGCTGTTGCCTGAACACCAAGCTGCTGCCACATCGTCCAGCTATGATCAGCCGTTTTCGCTGCAGCATCGGCCATCCATGACGGACGAATAAAAAACACAAGCGCAATAGCGCCAACAATACCACCGACACCATGGACACCAAAAGCATCAAGGCTGTCATCATAACCAAGCTTGCTCTTGAGCAAAATTGCAGAGTAACAGAATATTGAAGCCAGCATACCGAGCGCAAACGCACCAACAGGCTGTACAACACCAGCGGCAGGTGTGATGGCAACAAGACCTGCAAGAATCCCTGAAGCAACACCAAGGCTGGTTGCTTTACCATGATGAAAAATCTCAATGACCATCCAGGTAAATGCACCTGAAGCCGCAGCCATCTGGGTCACTGTCAAAGCACGGGCAGTGGCAAGGTTACTCGCAATAGCACTTCCAGCGTTAAACCCGAACCAGCCGACCCACAAAAGACCCGCGCCAATCAAAGTCATCACCAGGTTGTTCGGTTGCATGACATTTTTTGGATAACCACGTCTTTTACCAAGATAGAGTGCAGCAACAAGCGCGGTAATACCCGAAGAGATATGCACAACAGTACCACCGGCAAAATCAATGGCACCCATTGCTCCAAGATTAAAAAGGAAACCATCAGCCGCCCAGACCCAATGGCAAATCGGACTGTAGACAAAAATACTCCAGAGAGCAATAAATACTGCATACCCCTTGAAATTAACCCTTTCAGCAAACGCACCAGCAATCAGAGCGGGCGTGATAATGGCAAACTTACCCTGGAACATCGCAAAGACATATTCAGGAATCTGTGTTGACATAATCGTGTCATCAATCCCCTGCAACATGAAATACTTGCTGTCCCACCCGATAAAACCGCCAAGAACACCGGGGCCGAAACTCAGCGCATAGCCAACCATCGGCCAGAGCACACCAATAATCACCATAGCGGCAAAACTGTGCATCATGGTACCAATCACATTCTTTGTCCGGACAAGTCCGCCATAAAACATGGCAAGTCCAGGAACCATAAGCAAAACAAGTGCTGTAGAAGTCAGCATCCACGACGTTGTTCCGGTATCGGTAACCACGGCATCAGCAGCATGAGCTGTTCCCTGAAACAACGATGCTGCCAGCAGAAACAGCAGTGTTGTTAAAAGTTTTTTTCTCATAACAAGATCAGATGAAATTAATGAAGCCTTAATAATTAATAGTAGCGACACATATGTAGTTATTTTTTTAACCAAAACCAAAAATTCAGCATCTTTTGTTACGCTAAGGTAGAATTTTTATGCTCTAACGCAAAAAAGCCCGGCAGCGTGCACATGCTGTCGGGCTTTTCTTTGCCATTGGGAAAGAACAAAGAGAGGTTACGATCTGACGAGAAAAACGCCAAGATCCTCGAAAAGCGCCTGCAAATCCTCCTCATGCTGAACCTCATCCTGGAGAATCTGTACCGCCAGATTATACGTTATCGGATCCTTGAAGCCGATCTCTTCGATAATACTGTTGTAAACATTGATGGCGCACTGCTCACCGGCAATGTTCTGCTCAAGGATCTTTTTGACAAAGGGATCGTCAGGAGCGGCATAACCGCAGTTCGACAACGAAAACCACTCGAGAGGAGAGGTAACAGGTTTTCCCCCAAGCTGAATAATCCGGGCGGATACCATATCAGCGTGACGAAGCTCATCTGCAGCATGTTGCAGAAGTTCGGCAATCACGGCATCTTTCATAGGGCCCTGAACCAGCTTTGCCCCAATCCAGTACTGATAGTAGGCAAGCCACTCATCAGCAAAAGCCTTGTTAAGCAACTCAAGAACACGGGGAAGATGCTCTCCAACTATTTCACGACCTCTTGTACCCATCTGCAGACTCCTTTTTAATTCGTTCGTTAAACAAGTTATTTCTTATTGGCAATCAAATCAGCTAAAGCATCAGAAAGTTTCGGATAGCGGAAGGCAAATCCGTGCTTCTGTAAAACTACAGGCTTTACTCTCTGGCCTTTTACCGCATACTCTCCTCCTTCACCCATCAGCATATCAACAGCAAACCGGGGTACCGGTAACAGAGATGGACGGCCAAGAACGGCTCCAAGCCCTTTGGCAAAATCATTCATGGAAACAGGTTGCGGACTGACCGCATTCATTGCTCCAGAGTAAGCCGCATTATCAAGGGCCTCAAGAATACAGGCAAGCTCGTCATCAATATGAATCCAGGAGATGCACTGAAGACCTGAACCAATGGGTCCGCCAAGAAAAAAGCGGAAGGGCGCAAGCATCTTCTGCAGCATCCCGCCTCTTGTCGTCAACACAATACCCGTCCTCAACAACACAAGGCGCACGCCACTCTTTTCAGCTTCAAGCGCCTCTTTTTCCCAGTCAAAACAGATTTTCGCAAGAAAATCGCTGCCCGCCCTGCCAGACTCGGAAATATCGGCCGTATCGTCACAACTGAAAAAGGAGCCATAATAACCAATGGCTGATGATGAGATAAATACCTGAGGTTTTTCCGACGCACTGGCAATGGCCGAAACGATATGACGGGTACCAAGAATTCTTGAATTATAACACTCCGCCTTGTGCTCCTCGCTCCAGCGACTTTCAAGCAAAGGTTTTCCGGCAAGATGAATGACAGCTTTGGCGCCATCAACAGAAGCGCTCCACTCACCGCTCGCCATCTCCGAATCCCACCTGACATAAGCCGCCGCTCCAGGAATTTTCAGAGAAGCTGCCTCAGGCGAACGAACAAGCAAAACGAGCTTCTCACCACGCTCAATCAGCCTCCGGGCAAGCTCAGCGCCTATCACACCGGTAGCTCCGGTAACAACAACATGACCTCGCATATACGTTTGTACAGTTTCAGTGAAGGAAAGGATATCCTGACAATCAAGAGACCTTTCCCTCAACGAACAGTGCTACATAATAATTCCCACGACCCTCTTGACTTAACCCTTTCTGCTTATTCGACCGTGACCGATTTTGCCAGATTTCGTGGACGGTCAACATTGCAGCCCCGTAATGTTGCAATATGATAGGCAAGAAGCTGCAAGGGAACCACTGTCAGAAGCGGCGTTATCGGCCCGGATGCCTGGGGAATATAGATGACCTCTTCGGTAAGACGACTGACCTCAGTATCTCCCTCACTTGCAATGGCAATAACCCGCCCTTTCCTGCTTCGCACCTCTTCAATGTTGCTAAGAATCTTGGCATAGGTATTGTCACGGGTAGCAAGAATAATGACTGGCATATCTTCGTCAATCAGGGCAATCGGACCATGCTTCATCTCCGCTGCAGGGTAACCTTCTGCATGAATATAGGAGATCTCCTTGAGCTTCAGGGCGCCTTCCAAGGCAACCGGAAAATTGAAGCCGCGTCCAAGATAGAGAAAGTTTTTTGCATCCTTGAAGCGCTCCGCTATCAATTTAATCTGGCTGTCGAGCTCAAGAATCCGCGCAACTTTTTCAGGAATCTCTGAAAGCTCCCTGAGATGCAAGGTAATCTCGCTGTCTGACATGGTTCTGCCCTTACTGAGCGACAGGGCTAACATATAGAGCATGGCCACCTGGGCTGTAAACGCTTTGGTTGAGGCAACACCGATTTCAGGCCCGGCATGGGTATACATACCACAAACGGTTTCACGGGCAATGGTGGAACCGACAACGTTACAGATCCCCATCACCATAGCGCCCTTTTCCTTGGCTGTGCGAAGTGCAGCAAGAGTATCAGCCGTTTCACCTGACTGGGAGATAACAATAACCACATCCTCAACTCCGACAAGAGGATTACGATACCGGAACTCCGAGGCGTAATCAACTTCGACAGGAATACGGGCAAACTCTTCAATAAGATATTCGCCAAGCAGAGCCGCGTGCCAACTCGTACCACAGGCACAGATCACAATACGTTTTGCCTGCTTCAGACGATCAAGATAGTCAGCTATCCCGCCAAGCCGTAGCCAACCTTCATCAAGGCGCACACGCCCACGCATAACATCATGCACCACCTCCGGCTGCTCAAAAATCTCCTTGAGCATAAAGTGTTCAAAACCACCTTTCTCTATTTTTTCCAGCGTAAAATCAAGCTCGGTTACCGTCTTTTGCTGTTCGATATTCTCAATTGATTTAACACAATAGCCTCCCCGTCTCACTACGGCAAGTTCTCCGTCAGCAAGGTAAACCACCTTTTTGGTATGCTCAACAATGGGGGCCGCATCAGAAGCAATGAAAAACTCCCCCAGTCCGATACCAATCACCAGAGGGCTCCCCTTGCGTGCAACAACGATTTTATCCGGTTCACGAGAAGAGACCACACAAAGACCATATGCGCCTTCAACATGACGAAGGGCGCTTCGGGTAGCCGATTCCAGATCCAACAACGGATCTTGCTTCCAGATCCAGTCAATCAGATGTACCAGCACCTCGGAATCCGTCGCACTCAAAAATTGATAACCTTCAGAAACAAGCTCCTGCTTCAGGGCCGAATAGTTTTCAATAATACCATTATGAATGATGGCGATATCCCCGGCAGCATTCAAATGGGGATGAGCATTACGATCACTGGGTTCACCATGGGTCGCCCAACGGGTATGGCCGATACCTGCCGTCGCGCCTTGCATTGAAGCTCTGAGCACCAAAGTATCCTTTTCAAGACCGCTGACACTCCCTTTCTGTTTCATAACTGTCAGGGTACTGCCGTTAAGCAAGGCAATCCCTGCAGAATCATAACCCCGGTATTCAAGCCGCTTCAACCCTTTCAAAAGCAGTGGTGAAGCTTCCTGCCACCCGATATAGCCGACAATTCCGCACATACAAACACTTTTTTAAAGTCAATAAGAACCGGAAAAACCCGGGAAGGGCTCTCCTGCTGAGATAATGCATGAATAGAACAAGCTCCCCCGAAAAAACAAGACTTATAGAATAGCTTTCATCACACTATGCATTTTTGATGCCTCTGCAGCGACCGCCCGTTCGTAGTCATCAATACCCGAAAAAGAGCCCGAAGGATAAATCAAGCTCCGGCTGACATTGATCACCGCACTTTGGCGGTTAGCGTCAACACCAAAATGAACCGTATCTTCAAGCGAACCTCCCTGTGCACCCACCCCGGGAATAAGCAGAAAAAGGTTGGGTGCCTCGCAACGTATCTCAGAAAGCAGAGCGCTTTTGGTCGCACCGACAACAACGCCGCCGTTTCCATTGCGATTCCATGAAGCAACCTTGTCAAGCACAGAACGGTAGAGTGGACGACCATCCTGCATCGCCTGCTCCTCAAAATCCACAGAGCCCTCATTGGAGGTCAAACAAAGCACAAAAAGCAGTTTATCCTCATAGGCAAAAAAAGGCTCAAGGGAATCAAACCCCATGTATGGAGCAACCGTAAGAGCATCAAAAGACCAGTGATCAAAAAAGGCTTGAGCATACATTTTACTGGTATTGCCAATATCTGCCCGTTTGGCATCAGCAATGGTCATGCAGACATCCGGAATCGAGCCAAGCGTTTTTTCCATATCGAGCAATCCGGCAATGCCCCGAGCCTCATAAAAAGCCGTATTCAGCTTGTAAGCTATCGCAACATCCGATGTCGCCCTTATGACGGCACGATTAAACTCAAGAACCGGATTCTCATACGGTAAAAAAACAGCAGGGATTTTCTCCGGATCACTGTCAAGCCCGACACACAAGAGCGATTTCAATGCTGAAATCCTGCAGTTTGCCTTATCCCGAACAACACTCATAAACTGTTCCTCTCAGGCTGTTTTAGAAAAGAAATTTATTACCCAAATAACACAGCGCAACAACACAAAGAGATGCAAAAAGGGCACTTTGAAACTTATAACCGGCAATTTTCATTTTACACCTGACCAATATATGATAATGTTTTCTTACGAGATGCTTCATTAAATAGAAGAATCCTGTAAATTGAAGCTCATGGATCCGCAAACTGTGAACACTGTACTGAGTCTTTTAATTTATAACCATGATTGTTGATTGATGGCAAAGAAACCGCTTAAACCTTCAAATCCCTATAAAAACGAACCTGAAAACAACATACCGCGACCGAAATTCTCGATTATGTATTATGTGGTCGTCATTGTTCTGCTCATAGGAGTGCAGCTTGCCTTTTTCTGGCAAGGCTCGACACAGGAGATACCCTACAGCACTTTCCGCAAACTTATTGCTGAAAACAAGATTGAATCGGTAAAAATAGCACCGGAAAAAATCTATATCAAACTCAAGCCAGGAGTTCAAACAGGCATTGCCGTAAAAGAACCGCCAAAGGATGGCCCTGGCATGCTCCTGCCTCAGTCAGCATCCAAACAGGATGAAATTTTTGTCAATCCGGTACGCGATGACACCCTCATCGAGCTGCTGGAAAGCAAGGGAATAAAATATCAGGGCATGGCGAGCAGTACATGGATCAGCGAACTGCTCCAGTGGATTCTCCCTTTCGGCCTGCTTATCGGTATCTACTTTTTTGTCTTCCGTCGTATGGGCGGACCGGGTTCACAATTCATGAATATCGGCAAAAACAAGGCCGCACTCTACGAAAACCTTGACGAGCACTCCCGCATCACCTTCAAGGATGTTGCTGGCCTCGACGAAGCAAAGGCTGAGGTGATGGAGGTCGTTGACTTCCTCAAAGATCCGAAAAAGTATACCACCCTTGGTGGCAAACTGCCTAAAGGTGTCCTGCTGGTAGGTCCTCCGGGTACTGGCAAAACCCTTCTTGCGAAAGCGGTTGCAGGCGAAGCGGACGTCCCGTTCTTCAGCATCAGCGGCTCGGACTTCGTAGAAATGTTTGTCGGCGTGGGAGCCGCAAGGGTACGCGACCTTTTTAAACAGGCAAAGGAAAAAGCGCCTTGTATCATCTTTATTGATGAAATTGACGCTGTTGGGCGAAGCCGCGGAAAGGGCGCCATGATGGGCGCCAATGATGAGCGGGAAAACACGCTCAACCAGTTGCTTGTTGAAATGGATGGATTTGCAACCGACAAGGGTGTCATTCTGATCGCCGCAACAAACCGCCCTGATGTGCTCGATTCAGCCCTGCTGCGACCCGGCCGTTTTGACCGCCAGATCATGGTTGATAAACCCGATCTCAAAGGACGTATCGACATTTTCAAGGTACACACCAAATCGCTCTCCCTTTCCGAAGATGTAAACCTGAAAGCGCTGGCCTCGCAGACTCCAGGGTTCGCAGGCGCGGAAATCGCCAATACAGCAAACGAAGCAGCGTTGCTCGCCTCACGCCGTAACAAGGTGAGCATTGAGATGAAAGACTTTGAAGATGCCATAGAGCGCTGTGTGGCAGGACTGGAAAAAAAGAACAAGGTCATCAATCCTCGTGAAAAGCAGATTGTCGCCTATCATGAAGCTGGCCATGCCATTGTGAGCTGGATGATGCCTGAAAACGACCCTGTTCAGAAAATCTCCATCGTTCCAAGAGGAATGAGTGCACTCGGCTATACCATGAACATACCGCTCGAAGACCGCTATCTGATGACAAAAAGCGAGTTGCTTGCCCGCATCTGCGGTCTTCTCGGCGGACGCATCGCCGAACAGATCATTTTCAGTGAAATTTCAACCGGAGCACAAAATGATCTTGAAAAGGTAACGAGCATCGCCTACAACATGGTCATGGTCTACGGAATGAGCGAGAAACTCGGCAACCTCTCCTTCTTCGAAAGCAATAATCCGTATTACGGAAGTCCCGGTATTGATAAGAAATATGGGGAAGAGACTGCCCGTCTCATTGATCGGGAAGTTATGGCTATCGTAGAAGAGTCTCGCCTGAGGGTGATGGATCTCCTGACAGTGAACCGCGAAAAACTCGAAAAGCTTGCGAGTGAATTGCTCTTGAAAGAGATGCTTCAATACCCCCAGATTGAGGAGATTCTTGGAAAACGTCCTGAAGGGCTTTTTCCTGTTCAGCCTGAAGAGGAGTTTGCTCCGGAAAATGGCACAGAAAGCTCCAGGAGTTCTGCCCTTCAGAACAACAGCGATCAGTTCAGCGACAAAGAGCAGGCCGAGCTTGAAGAGGCCGTCGCAAGACTCAGAGGGGAACGAAAAGCAGAGGAAAAGTAGCCCGGCAAGAGAAAAGAGGGAAAAGCGAAAAGGCAGGGAGTACCTGCCTTTTTGCCTCATTACTCTGGAGAGATGTGGGTCCCGAGGGATTCGAACCCCCGACCTACTGGGTGTAAACCAGCCGCTCTAACCAACTGAGCTAGGAACCCAATCGAGTGGGACTGATTATAACACTAATTCGCAGGAATTCAAAAAGAAAAAATGGATCCGATGATACTGCCAAAAGCGGTTATTTGTAAGCCTTCATGAAAAAGCATAACTTCAGGCCAATAAGTCACCAGCAACCCCTGCAACTTTTTTATTACTCATTATGAGATCATTAGCTATACTCGGATCAACCGGCTCAATCGGACTCAGTACCCTTGATGTTGTCAGGCAGCACCCTGAAAAATTCAAAATTGCCGGACTGGCCGAAGGTCACGATGTTGCATTGCTGGCGGAACAAATCAAAGAGTTCCTCCCGGCAGCGGTCTCCGTTCGGGATGCTGACTCGGTAAAAAAGTTGCAAACACTTCTTGGATCGCATAAACCGGAAATTTTTCACGGTCTCGAAGGAGCCGCAGCAATTGCTTCCGCCGAAGGAGTGGATATGGTCGTCTCTGCCATAGTCGGAGCCGCCGGTCTTTTGCCGACTGTCAGTGCAATCAAGGCTGGCAAACATATCGCCCTTGCAAACAAAGAGACGCTCGTCGTCGCAGGCAAGCTGGTCTCTGATCTGGTAAAAAAACATAACGTGCACTTACTGCCTGTTGACAGTGAACACTCAGCAATCTTCCAGTCACTTGCAGGCCACCGGGCAGAGGATGTTGAACGAATCATTTTGACCGCATCGGGCGGACCATTCCGCAACACTTCTGCTGAAGAGCTGAAAAATGTTACGCTTGAACAGGCGCTGAAACACCCGCAATGGACAATGGGGGCAAAAATCACCATTGACTCTGCAACCATGATGAACAAAGGCCTTGAAGTGATAGAGGCCCACTGGCTCTTTTCCATGCCTGCTGAAAAAATCGGGGTCGTCGTGCATCCACAAAGCATCATTCACTCCATGGTCGAATATATTGACGGCTGCGTTATCGCACAGCTTGGCTCGCCCGACATGCGTGCACCAATTGCCTATGCCCTCTCCTGGCCGGAACGCTCCGAAAGCGGCATCCACAAGCTTGATCTGCCAAAAATCGGAACGCTGACCTTTGAAGAGCCTGATATGGAGCGCTTCCCTGCACTCCGCCTTGCGTTTGAGGCGCTGAAAGCAGGCTTAACCTATCCGGCAGTGCTTAATGCCGCAAACGAGATCGCCGTAGCCGCATTCCTTGACAGAAAAATCGGATTTACCGACATCGCAGCAACGGTCGAAAAAACCATGCAGGCTCACGAAGCTTACGACCCGATCGAACTTGACGAATATCTCCAGGCCGACCGGTGGGCCCGCGAGATGGCTAAAAAATTTATTGCCTGACAGGGTAAACAAACCAGAACAAAAGGCCGCAGTACAGCTTGTACACCAGCATGATTGCAACAGCTTTTTTTATTGAAATAAAGGAACGTTATGGATTTTCTGAGCTCAGTATTCTTTTTCATTGTCGCCATCTTCATTCTCGTTACCGCACATGAACTTGGCCATTTTCTGACAGCAAAACTGTTCGGCATGAGGGTCGACAAGTTTTATATCGGATTTGACTTTTGGGAAAAGCGAATCTGGAGAAAGAAGATTGGCGAAACCGAATACGGTATTGGCGTCTTTCCTCTCGGCGGCTATGTCAAGATTGCCGGCATGGTCGATGAAAGCCTCGACACCAATTTTCAGGGCTCAGATCCCCAACCCTGGGAGTTCAGGGCCAAACCAGTCTGGCAGCGGCTGATTGTGCTTGCCGGAGGGGTCACCATGAACCTTATTCTCGCGGCAGTTATCTTTTTCGGCATAACCTTTGTGCTCGGAGAAGCCCGAACAAGTGTCAACACTCCTGCCTTCGTTGAAAAAGGATCCGTCTTTGAAACCATGGGCATGAAAACCGGCGACCGCCTGCAACTGGCAAACGGCAAAAAACTTGAAAGCTGGGAAGAGGCTCTCGATCCGGAGCTCTTCATCACCCCGTCGCTCAACTATACCATTCTTCGCGACCAGCAAAGCATCACCCTGAAGGCTCCATCAAACATCCTTTCAACTATCAACGAAACGCAGAGTCTCGGCATACGTCCAATCGTACCGCCACTCATCGACGAAGCTCTGGAAAACATGCCCGCCCAAAAAGCCGGAATACAATCCGGAGGACTCATTACGGCAATCAACGGCAAAACGGTCTCCGACTGGACGGAAGTTGTCGGGATCATCTCTGCACATGCCGCCAAACCCATCTCCATTACCTGGCACTACCTCAAACCTGTCGAAGGAGAGAAAATAACAGCGGCGCGAATCCGTACTGAAGGTAAAATATTTATCGCCACGGTCACACCCAATGAATCCGGAAAAATCGGTATTTCACTGAAACAGACGCTGGTAACAGAACGAAGAAAAGTCGGTATCACGGAATCGATGGTCAGCGGAGTGAACCAGACATGGAAAATGAGCGCCATGACCGTTCAGGGATTCGCCAAAATCTTCACGGGCAAGGAGGATTTTCGAAAATCAGTAGGCGGACCAATCAAGATTGCCAAAATAGCAAGCCAGAGCGCTGAACAGGGGCCTGTCAGCTTCCTTTTCTTTCTTGCCATGCTCTCCATCTCCCTGGCGATCATCAATATCCTGCCAGTTCCTGCCCTTGATGGCGGCCAATTCGTGCTGAATGCATTTGAAGGCATCATACGCAGGGAAATCCCTTTTGAAATCAAAATGCGCATCCAGCAGATCGGTATGGCCCTGCTGTTGTCACTTTTCGCATACATTCTCATCAACGATCTTTTCAACCCCTGAGGCTGACGCCCGGCATCAATGCTCGACAAACTGCAATCCATAAAAGAGAAACATCTTGATCTTGAACAACTGCTTTCTGACCCGAATGCGGCCGCCGATCAAGTCCGCTTCCGAAAACTCAACAAGGAGTACAGCGACCTCCGTGAAATCGTACAGGCCTACGACCTCTATGCTGCCACAAAAACAGAGCTTGATGAGTCACGCCAATTACTGAAAAGCGAAAGCGACGCAGAGATGAAAGAGCTTGTACAGGCTGAAATCAGCGAACTGCAGAAAAAGCTGCCAGAACTTGAGCAACAGCTCAAAATACTGCTCCTGCCAAAAGAAGAGGCCGATTCTCGCAACGTCATCATCGAAATCCGGGCGGGTACCGGCGGAGAAGAGGCCGCACTTTTTGCTGCTGACCTGACAAGAATGTACCAGCGGTATGCCGAACACCAGGGATGGCAGTGCGAAACACTGCACTTCAATGAAAGCTCCGTTCCTGGCGGATTCCGTGAAATTACCCTCAGTGTCAACGGCCATGATGTCTATGGCACCATGAAGTATGAAAGCGGTGTACACAGGGTACAGCGTGTCCCCGACACCGAAACACAGGGGCGTATTCATACCTCTGCGGTAAGCGTTGCCGTATTACCGGAAGCAGAGGAAGTCGATGTTGAGATCCGCCGTGAAGACCTGCGCTTCGACACCTATCGAAGCGGCGGAAAAGGGGGACAGAACGTCAACAAGGTAGAGACCGCAGTCAGAATCACCCACATGCCAACCGGCATAGTCTCTGCCTGCCAGGAGCAGCGCTCCCAGCTCCAGAACAAGGAGAGAGCCATGCAGATGCTCCGAACAAAACTGTACGACATCCAACTTGCCGAACAACAGCAGCAACGAGCCGATCTGCGCCGTTCGATGGTCACAACCGGAGACCGGAGCGCAAAAATCCGAACCTACAACTACCCGCAGTCGCGCGTAACAGACCACCGTATCGCCTTCACCAGCCACGCCCTTCCACAGATCCTGCAAGGCGACCTTCAGGATATCATCAATGCTCTCAAAATGCATGACCAGGCCGCACGTCTGCAGGCTGAGCTTGTATAAACGCTCCCTCTGCAAACAAAGCCAACCATTTGAAAAGGAGAGTTTGTCACAAATTCTCCTTATATTTTTGAAATGGATGAGAGCGTTGTGGGCATACTCGAATGAAATGAAACCTGTGGAACTACGATCATGGAAATGGATGCAACTGGAGTAAGCCGGGGAGACTGGATATTTCAAGGAGAATTTGATCAAACAACGGCCTACCTTTCGGACCAGAAAAAAATACTTGGCTTCAACCCCTTCTGTCACAGCGTTGAACTCACCAGCACTGAAAACGTCTACAAGTGGCTTTTTCGTGTTACCGATCCGCAAAGCAACCCTTTCGATATCATCTTTTTTGTTGAACAGAGTGAAGAGCTCCTGATAGAACTGCCTGAGAACGTCGAATGCTCTAACCCTGATGAGCTCTCCGAAGAGATGATCAAGCTCTACACCATCGGGAAAAAGGTGCAATGGAAGCACTACCCTGTCGCCTCCAGGATCGAGGATCCGGAAAAGTATCTTTTTGAGGGAAAAGCATTTGCCGATATGTACATGCATCCCGTTGAGGAAAACAAAACACGGGTTCAATTCGATTTAAAAATCGATGTCCGATTTATTCTTTACCCTGCCTTCCGGATCATTCCCGAAAAAATTCTTCACGCCATGACCAACGCCGGGATGTCGATGATCATGCAGACCGCGACAAACAAAATGTTTCACTCCATTACCAAAGACTTCGAAAGCATAAGGCAAGTATGAAAGGCCCTTGCCCTTGATGATCTTTCAGAAACTTCAGACTGCCTTCAGCGGAAGTGAGAGCGTAAAAACAGTTCCCTTCCCGGCGGGACATTCAACAGAGAGTGTCCCGGCATGTTTGTTGACAATAATGTCGTAGGAGATACTCAACCCAAGCCCGGTACCTTTACCAGGCTCTTTTGTCGTGAAGAACGGATCAAAAATACGGTTCTGAACTTCTTGCGGGATGCCCGGCCCATCATCAGCAACTGAACAGTATACATCAGTAGTATCACACCAGGTATGAATAGTGATTTTGCCAGGTACGCTGCGCTTTGCTGATGCTATGGCATGAGCACTGTTGACAATAAGATTGAGAAAGACCTGATTGATCTGCTCGGGATTACAGGGGACGAGTGGCAACTCCTCAAGGAGGGTTTCAATTTCAGCGCAGTTGCGGTATTCATTGCGTGCAATAGTGAGTGCATCACGGACTCCGTGGTTAATGTCAAACAGAACCCTCTCGTCGATAGCATGGCTAAACGAAAAGTTCCTCATGCTCGCAATTATCGCAGTGATTCTCTCAAAACCCCGCTGTGACTCAGTAAATATCTCCGTAATATCGCCAAAAAGGGTATCAATATACAGTTCGGCCTCCATCTGATGCATCCGCTGCAGCTCAACTGCGCTGCATTCTCCCGCCTCAAAGCTTCTGATGACACTGCGGTACTCTTTGAGCATCTCCTGAAAGTCGGAAACGGACTCCTTGAGTGTTGTAAAATTGATCTTGACAAAATTGATCGGATTATTCAGCTCATGAGCAATTCCGGCAGCAAGCATGCCTATTGAAGCAAGTTTTTCATGCAGAATCATCTGCTGATGAGTTGTTTCAAGTTTTTTGGTTCTCTCCTCAATGCGCTCCTCAAGCGTCTGGTTCAATTGCTGCAGTTTTTCCTCGGTCTGTTTGCGCGCGGTAATGTCGAGCACAATACCCCAAACACCGACTGGCTTGCCATTACGAATAATCTTTGCGGTATAGACAAGTATAGGAAAGGTCGTACCATCTTTTTTCAGTCCAGTATATTCATGGTCGGCAAAAGGAATATCTTTCATCCGACGCTCCATATTAAGCATCACCCGTCCACGCTCTTCAGGGACAAAGAGAGACATACTGTGGACTCCTTTTTGAAAATCCTCCTGGGTGTATCCGAAGGTCTCAAAGCCCTCACGGTTGGTGTAGGTAATCCAGCCCTGAAGGTCAACTTCAAAAATAGTCTGAGGCAAAAGATCAGCAAGCTCCTGAAAGCGACGTTCGCTTTCAGAAAAAGCCTCCAGCTCCTTTTTCCGCAGGGAAACATCCTGCTTGATGCTCACATAATGGGAAATAGCCCAGGTGGGATCAATAATCGGGACGATAACAGAGTTCTCCCAGTATAACTCACCATTTTTTTTCTTGTTATGAAATTCTCCCTGCCAGTTCCTGCCACTGGTGATGGTATCCCAAAGCTCCTTGTAAAAGCTATCTGACTGCTCCCCTGATTTTAATATGCTTGGCTTTTTGCCAATTACATCGGCCATGGAGTAACCCGTTGTTCTACAGAATGCATTATTGACATATTCAAAATTCCCCTCTCTGTCGGTAATGGCAATCGCTATCGGACTATTGGTGATAACCACGGAGAAAAGACTCGCCTCCTGACGACGCTGCGATTCAGTAATCGCTTTTTTAATCGTCATATCAAGCCTGATCCGATTGATCGGTTTTAGTAAATAATCAAACGCCCCGGCAGTAAAAGAGTCCGTTTCATCGCTCTCTGACTTGACCAATGTGGTCATGATCACCGGAAGATCAGGAAAATGATCATGAACATACGCAAGAATTTCCCTCCCATTTTTGCCTGGTATGTCAATGTCAAGAAACAAAACATCAATTTTGAGGCTTTTCAGGAACTCCATACAGCTCTCCCCGTTATCTGCCGTTACAGCATCATAACCCTGCTGCCTGATGAAGCGTGCTGTTGAGGTAGATAAAAGCGGACTACTCTCAACGACAAGGAGTGTTGCTTTCTTTCTGGACGGAAACATGATTGTGAGGGACGTTATGTGATTATCGCAAAACACCTGAACAGCGTCATCAGGTTCACAGAAGGATGGAGAAAACCCCTCATCGCACAAAGAGCATCTCTGCCCTTCAGATAATATGAAATATTCTTTCGTATTGATGATGGTTGTTGTTTTTTTTTACATAAAGCAGCAAGAAAAACCTGCTTTATGGCAAAGCCTCTTTTCAGGCAAACCTCCACTGAAAAACGGTCATGCAAGATGGTAAAGCTTTTTTTTATATTCCGTCACAGGGTCTGCTGGCGCCATTCTTTACATCAATTGCTTTTGAAGACAAGTCCAGTCAGCGCTTTTGAAAAACAGTTTTTTACATGAACAAACAACTTTTACTGGGCGCTGAAGCCATTGCTCTCGGCGCTCTTGATGCCGGAATATCAGGCGTCTATGCCTACCCCGGAACCCCTTCGACCGAAATCACCGAATACATCCAGAAAAAAAAGGATGACCGGGAGGAAACCGTCCGCTCGGCTTGGTCTGCCAATGAAAAAACCGCCTATGAAGCCGCACTCGGCATGTCGTACGGCGGAAAACGGAGTCTGGTCTGCATGAAGCATGTCGGGCTGAACGTGGCGGCTGATGCCTTCATCAACTCGGCCATTACCGGTGTCAACGGTGGACTGGTGGTTGCTGTAGCAGACGACCCCTCCATGCACTCATCGCAAAACGAGCAGGACAGCCGGGTGTACGGCAAATTTGCTATGGTACCGCTCCTTGAACCCGCCTCACAGCAGGAGCTCTATAATGCCACACGCTATGCCTTCGACCTTTCGGAATCGGTCAAACTGCCCGTGCTGCTCCGGCTCACTACAAGGCTTGCGCATTCTCGCGCAGGAGTGGAAGCCACGGCAACTCGTGCGCAAAACCCGCTCAACGCCCTTTATGCCCCTGAACGCTTTGTATTGATGCCACAGAATGCCCGCCGTCAGTACAACAACCTCCTCGGCATCCAGGATCGGCTTGAAGAGCTGTCCGAGAACTCATCACTGAATCGCCTCCTTCCCGGCAGGGGGAGCATAGGCGTTCTTGCTTTCGGCATTGCCTTCAACTATGTGATGGAGGTGCGACAGGCATACAGCCTCGACTTTCCCATACTCAAAATCGGCCACTACCCTCTGCCGAGGAAACAGATCGAAGCGCTCTTCAACACCTGCGAGACCATCCTTGTCGCTGAAGAGGGCTACCCGGTCTATGAAGAGCTGCTGCGAGGATATTTTGGCCATCAGAACGGCAAGCAGATCAGGGGACGCCTCGACGGCACACTCCCCCGTGCAGGAGAACTCAATGCCGACAGCATCGCTCATGCGCTCGGCATGGCAAAAAAAGAGGTACTGGCCATACCGTCCATCATGGTCAACCGACCGCCCGAACTCTGCAAAGGGTGCGGACACCGCGACCTTTACGAAGCGCTCAACACCGTCATGAGCTCATGCAAGGAGCAACATGTCTTTTCCGACATCGGCTGCTACACTCTCGGCGCTCTTGCGCCATATAACGCCATTCACACCTGCGTCGATATGGGCGCATCCATTACCATGGCTAAAGGCGCAGCAGACGCCGGACTCCGACCTGCAGTGGCCGTCATAGGCGACTCAACCTTCACCCATTCCGGCATGACCGGCCTGCTCGATGCCGTCAACGACCGCACTCCCCTGACCATTATCATCGCCGATAACGATACCACAGCCATGACCGGTGGCCAGGACTCCTCGGCCAACGGATCAAGATTATTATCAATATGCATTGGGCTCGGCGTTGAAGAGGCGCATCTGCGAACCATCATCCCACTGAAATCGCATCTTGCAGAGAACATTGCCATACTCCAGGAGGAGATCAACTGGAATGGAGTATCGGTGGTGATTGCACAGCGCGAATGTATTGAAACTGCTGCAAGGAAAAAGCGAAACAAGCCAATCAACCCTTAACGAGACCATGCAGACCAACATCATTCTTGCCGGAGTCGGCGGACAGGGAATACTCACCATCGCGGCAGTGATCGACCAAGCCGCACTGCAGAGCGGCCTCACCATCCGTCAGGCAGAGGTGCACGGCATGAGCCAGCGGGGAGGAGCGGTGCAGTCGCACCTCCGTATTGCTGACCGGGAGATATACTCCGACCTTATTGCAGAAGGCACGGCCAACCTGATCCTCTCGGTAGAACCGCTCGAAGCGCTGCGCTATCTGCCCTTTCTCGCTACAAATGGCAGGGTCGTCACCTCAACAGAGCCCTTCATCAATATGGAGGGCTATCCGGCAATGGAGGAAATTATGAGGGAACTCTACCGCACAAACCAGCCCATACTGATCAACGCCCCGGAACTTGCCCGCAAGGCTGGCAGCCCAAGAACGTCGAACATGATCATGCTCGGAGCCGCCGCCCCCTTTACCGGCATCGATCAGGAAAAACTTGAAGAGGCCATCGGTCGCCTTTTTCAGGCAAAAGGGGAAGAAATTGTTGCCATGAACATCCGGGCATTCAGAAAAGGAGTGGAATTATCTCAACCTCAAGCGACTGTGTCATGATCTGGAACGAGCATTACGAGTGTATGGAGCGCGAAGAGCTCCGCAAACTGCAGGGAGCAAGGGTAAGCGCTATGGTAGAACGGGTCTACAACACCGTTCCCTTCTACCGTAAAAAACTTCAGGATGCGGGGATGGAGCCCGGCGACATCACCACCATCGATGATCTGAAAAAGCTCCCCTTCACCACCAAACAGGATCTGCGCGACAACTACCCCTTCGGCCTCTTTACGTTACCGCAGGCCGATATTGTCCGTCTCCACGCCTCAAGCGGCACAACAGGAAAGTCTACCGTCGTCGGCTACACCCACAACGATATCCAGATGTGGAGCGAAGTGGTTGCCCGTTCGCTCACCATGGCAGGAGTGGGTAAAACCGACATCATCCAGGTTGCCTACGGCTATGGGCTCTTTACCGGCGGGCTTGGCCTGCACTACGGCGCTGAAAAAGTGGGAGCCTCCGTCATACCCATCTCCGGTGGCAATACAAAAAAACAGCTTCAGCTCATGGAGGACTTCGGCTCCACCGTGATTGCCTGCACCCCCTCATACGCCGCCTACCTTGGCGAAGCTCTTGTTGAAGAGAAGATCGACCGGCGCAACCTCAAGCTTAAGGCCGGCGTTTTCGGCGCAGAACCCTGGACGGAGGAGATGCGTACGCAGATTGAGCAATTACTCGGCATCAAGGCATACGACATTTACGGCCTCAGCGAAATCATCGGGCCTGGCGTCTCGATGGAGTGCCATTGCCAGAAAGGGATGCATATCTTTGAAGATCACTTTATTCCGGAAATCATCAACCCCGAAACCGGCGTTGTGCTGCCCTACGGAGAGCTGGGCGAACTGGTCTTTACGCCGGCCACCAAGGAGGCAATGCCACTGATCCGCTACCGCACGCGCGATTTGACCCGCCTCCATGCCGACAAATGCGAATGCGGTCGAACACTGGTACGAATGGAAAAATGCGTAGGCCGTTCAGACGACATGCTCATTATACGCGGCGTCAATGTCTTCCCCTCGCAGGTAGAATCAGTACTGCTTGAAATGAGCGAAACCAAACCGCACTACCTGCTGGTTGTCGATCGAGAAAACAACCTCGACATTCTTGAAATCCAGGTCGAGATTGAAGAACAGTTCTTCTCGGATGAAATAAAGGAACTTGAAGGGCTCCGCCAACGCATCAAGGCCAATATTGCAAGCGTCCTTGGCATCAGCGCAACCATAAGACTGGTTGAACCCGGCACCATCGAGCGCAGCATGGGCAAGGCACAGCGGGTTGTGGACAAACGAAAACTCAAATAGAAGAGCTCAGCCGGTCAGGTTGCACGGGCCGATGAGTCAACCGGCTGCATCGCAACAACAACCTGACCATGCTCATCGGTTTTCATAATGGGGTATGCACTTGTCGTGATGAAGTCCTCCTTGTTGACACGAACTTCACCGCTCAGGGAGAGGTGTGCCCAGAGCGTTATCGCAGCTTTTGGCGAAATCTGCTCCGGCAGCTCAACTGTTCCGATAATGAACGCTCTGTTCGCAAGCTGATCTGCATGGTACAGCGTTACCGCAAGGGTGACGGATGGCGCATCGATCAGTGACGTATCACGGATTTCTATACGGAGAGAAGCCGCTGAAGGAAGAATCAGAGGCTCAGGAAACGAGATACGGTATGAAACAATCATGCTCTTTCCTCATAATGGTGAAGTGATTGACCTCAGGACATCGGCGATCTCTTATTGGTTCTCCCTGACAACCCAACAGTGCCTGTTTGACTGGAAAGGATCCTTATAACTGAAATTTGCAGCCTTGCAACCACCCCGGCAATCAGCGAGCCAACGGCAATCATGACAGTATCCCTTGATATCACCAATCTCAATACTGCGAAAATAGTTAAGAAAGCGGGAATTTCTCCAGACCTCCATGAATGAACGGTTTCTCACTGAGTGAGTGACCACTCCTTCAAAATAATGGCACGGAAGAACAGCACCTGACGGAGTAACGGTACAATAGTGAGTAGCTCCACCACATTCACTTGCTCTTGACCGATCAAGTGATGCGCCTGAAGGAGCTGAAAAAGTGAGCTCAAATTCAACCGGAAGAATGGTAAACGACCAGAGATCCCGTTGTGCGACAAGCTCTTCCGATACTTTTTTTACCTGCAGCGGATCAAGCTCAAGATCACGGTTCTGTTGTCCCCGACCGGAAGGGATAAAGGGAATCAGGCGGAAATAAGGAATTCCGGAACGTTCCACCAATTTCAGCAACTCCGGTATATCATCGACATTATTTTTTGTCAAAACGGTTCCGACGGTAAGGTTAACACCCTCGGAAAGCGTATTGCGAATTCCTTCCATGACATCAGCAAACGCCTCTTTACGCCCGCGAACCGCTCCGTAAATCTCCGCAGTCGATCCGTCCAGACTGATCTGCACATCAAAACCGAGAGCTTTGCATCTTCGAGCCACATCCCTCGTCATCAAGGTACCGTTTGTTGCCATACTGATCGTGAGATTTCTCTGTTTTGCGGCTGCGGCCAGTTCGAATAAATCTTCTCTGAGCAGTGGCTCTCCCCCACTGAAAGTGATCTCCTGTACTCCGATGGCCGCCCATTCATCAATCAACTCCAGACAGCGCCGAGTTGAAAGATCATGAGTCACACTCTCTCCTGCGGAAACAACACAGTGCAGGCACTGAAGATTACAGCGAGAGGTAACCTCCCAGAATATCGTTTGGGGCGGAGGTGCGTTGAACCAGCGCATGGGTTTTTCTTTGATCCATACCAGCCCTTTGGCTGCGAGATTATTGATAAGTTTTTCAGATTTTACATGCATCAGGGCATGATCCAGATCATAACGAGCCTGCAGTTTTCCAACAATATCCTGGAGAGAGCGACTGCCGTTACACAACCTGAGGATTGCTGCTGCATCGCGATTGACCTTGCATTCCCCGTATGGCGAAGAGAGCATGAACTGACCATCTTCCTGCTGGCAGAGAGAAAACGGGAAATAGGGATAACTCATATATGTATTATGAATAACGGCAGCACCAGCCAAAGCTGATGCTGCCGTAGTTGTTAACCGTGACTTATCAATTTACTCTGAACATTCCGGATCAAAATTTCCGGAACTCCCGACTGATTCATCAGTCATGGAATTATCGCAACAATCTCCCGGATCCGGGTACTCGGAAGCTGTCCAGTCACTGTTTTCATCAGCATAGGGATCTGTTCCTGAATAATTCGTCTGGACTGTCGGCGGTTGATAGCCATTAAAATTAATGTTGATGACAATCTGGGGGATCTGGTTCATACCACCCTGCCCGGTACCGGTTGATGGATCAAGGGAATAACCTTTTCGGCGTATCTCTTCCCCCGGAAAAGGTTTAACCAAAGGAGCCGCCCCGCAGTAGATTTTCGGAGCCGGAGGACATTTAAGGAGCGGTGATGGCAGACATACAATTTTTGGTGCCGGAGCACAATTGGGGCCAGCAGCACACTGCAGCGGGGATGGCGGACACAATTTTGGCGCCGCAGGACATTGTATAAGGGGTGCTGGAGAGCATACCTTCGGTGCCGCAGGACATTGGATAATTGGCGACGAAGGACATATTTTCGGTGCCGCAGGACAAACAACTAACGGACAAAGAGTGTTTGCCGCTGCTATGTCACCAGGGCTGAGCCCTGTTCTCTGGCCAATCGACGCTGACGGATCAGTGGGGGTAATCGTATCGGAACCATCTATTGAAAAGGCATCGCGAGAGTAGTGCATGATTGAGCCATACTCGTAGGCGCCAACATCATCGCCATCGGCTATCTGCTGATTGAAATTGTGCTCATATCCCGGCATGATTTTGTCCCAGTGAATCGTGACAAAGGCATTCCGGTCTTCACGGCTGTGTTCATGCCAAAAGCCGATCGTATGACCAATTTCATGGATTGCATTACCTTTTGAGCAACCTGATGCAAGAGAGATAAATTGCTGTCCACCCTGCCGACCAACATAGGAGCTGCACCCCGAGCCAGACCTGAAGGTTACCCAGTCTGGATAACTTGCCGCATTTGCTGCAGTTCGCAGTACAAATCGAAAGCGGGTATTCGCCTCCCAGTGAGCGATGGCATCAGTGACACGCGCCTGATTTGGAAGAGCCGGATCAATGGTATAGGGCACTTTGCAATTGGGCCACCGGTACTGATTACCGGTAATAATAATTCCTCGTGCAATAACCCCCTGCATCTCCTGTTTACGAATTTCAGTATCACGATCGACATCGGCAACTTTTCCGAGAACAATATCGCCTTCGAACATGGCCATGCCATCAACTTCGGTATACTGAAGCGATTTATAACTGAACGTATTACCATTAATAATCGCCGTACGAACCCTGCCGGAAGGGCACAACTCACCGTACTCCTTTGGATTTCCATCTTTTTTTGCTGCCATTTTTTTCTCCTTTTTTATAATGTTAAATGACGATTAACATGAGAACTATGCTTTATAAAAAAAGTCTGTATCCGGATTGCAGAGTAAAGGCGCCTGTGCGGCCACCCTATTACCAAAACCGTCAGAGAGTGCAGGGATAATTAAGAGTGATCGGCAAAATCGTTAAACAAAGCCCAAAGCCACACCGCTATGAAAAGAGAGGGAAGTATACACGCATTATACAATATATTCCACATCAATAAAAGAGGAAACCAGCTCGAACAGCGCAAAACGAGCTTCGATCAACAGCAAACTTGTGAAAAAGGGTTTATGCCCGGCTTTTTTTATTTCCGAGTGCAGGCTTTTTTGTATGTTCCTGCATTCTCTTTTGTTTCAGGTTTTTAACTTGTTTTGACGAGTTCTTGTCATGATGAGGTAAACAGGTGGTAGAAGCTTTCATCCTGTAATTTTTGTGGCACAGATGCCATAACTTATTATAAAAAAGGGTACTGCTATGATTATCAAGCAATTGTCGGTGTTTCTCGAAAACAGGACTGGGCGGCTCACCGAACTGACCGGTATTCTTGCCGAAAACGATATCAATATTTCGGCATTCAGCATTGCCGATTCGTCCGACTACGGCATTCTGCGCATGATTGTCGGACGTCCCGAGGCGGCGGCTGAGGTGCTGCGCAAAGCGGGATTTGCTGTCAAAGTGACCGAGGTTGTCGGGATGATTATTCCCCACAAACCAGGCGGCCTGCACAAGGCGCTGCAGATCATTTCGGATAACAACGTCGCGATTGATTACATGTACGCCTTCGCTTCCGGGAATTGCAAGGCAACGGTCATCATCAGGGCGGAATCACTGGAAAAAATTATCGCTGTCCTGCAGGAGCATAAAATGGAACTGCTGCAGGAAGGGGATGTCTATCAGGTTTAAAGGGAGAAAATGCCAAGGTTTTCAAAAGCTGTATCATCGCTTCGTTCTTCGGAAATCAGGGATCTCATGACCCTTGCGTCGAGGCCCGACATCATCTCTTTTGCGGGGGGAATGCCCGGCAATGAGCTTTTTCCCGTGGAAGCAGTTGAAGAGCTTTTCCGTGGGCTCGACCTGAAAAAGAAGCAGGCGGCATTTCAGTATGGCCCGACACCCGGTCTTCCCTCACTTCTTGAGTCACTCGGCGGCTTCCTTGAAAAAAAGGGGTTACCGGTTAAAGAGAACCGGCTGCTTATCACCACCGGCTCCCAGCAGGGGCTCAACCTGCTGGCCAAAGCCTTTATTGATCCGGGGGAGCCTGTGCTTGTCGAAAATCCCTGCTTTATCGGGGCGCTTTCGGCATTCCGAGCCAGTGAGGCGGAGCTGAGAGGGGTCGCGGTTGATCGCGACGGTATTTCAATGGAGGCGCTGCAGCAGGAACTCGACCGGAAAGAGAGGGCAAAATTTCTCTATATCACCCCCTATTTCCATAATCCGGCAGGGCTGCTCTACACTGCTGAACGCAAGGCGCAGCTCATCAATGCGCTTCAAGGCCAGCATATTCCGCTCATTGAAGATGATGCATACGGTGACCTCTATTTTTATGAAGAGGATCGCCCGCGCCTAAAGCCGATCAAGGCAATCAATCCGGCAGGGATCAACGTCTGCTATACCGGCTCTTTCTCGAAAATTCTCGGCCCCGGTTTACGGCTTGGCTGGATGCTCGCGCCCGATGAAATTTATCAGAAATGCGAGCTTATCAAGCAGTCTGCCGATGCCTGCTCACCAAGCTTCACCCAGGTTCTGGCCGATGCTTTCATACGTTCAGGTCAAATCTACACCTATATTGCGGGAGTACGGCAGGAGTACAAGAGAAGGGCGGAGGCCATGGTGGCCGCTCTCAGGGAGCATATGCCTGATTATGTGCAGTGGAACGAACCTCGTGGAGGCTTCTACATCTGGCTCACGCTGCCGGATGAGGCTGATGCAACCCGAATCATGATGGAAGCCGTCGAAGGTGGCGCGGTCTTTGTGGCCGGAAAAACATTTGATCCTGAAGGGAAGCGCAACAACTCCCTGCGCCTCTCCTACTGCAACAACAGCCCGGAGCAGATCGCCGAGGGCATTCCGATTGTGGCGGCAGCCATCCGGAAGTTCTGTGGATAAACGATTCTCGGATAAAGCTGCAACACTCCCCGCAGCCTACTGGTATCGTTTACGGATAGCGAGCTTGTCAATACGGGAGTAGAGCGTTTTCGGATGCATGGCAAGCTTTTCTGCAGCGCCACCCTCACCGCTCACCCGGCCGTTTGAGTGGTCGAGAGCATCCAGAATCAACTCCCGCTCCATCATGGCTACATCCGATTCAAAATCGCGCATGGTTTTCTGTCGCAGAGAGTGCTGCGCATCCTGAACGGAGGGCAACGATGAGAGGAGTGCTGAAAAATCCAGCGACGCCCCTTCAGAAACAATAACCGCCTGCTCGATCAGGTGGGCAAGCTCGCGGATATTGCCCTTCCATTCCCGAGCGACCAGACGCTGCATATCGCTCTCCCTGAAGGTGCGAAGCGGCCTGGCGAACTCCCTTGAAAATTTGGCGGCAAAATGGGCGGCAAGCATGGCAATATCCTCCCGGCGTTCAGAGAGTGACGGAATAAAAAGGGGAAAGACGTTGAGCCGAAAAAAGAGATCTTCACGGAAGCGCCCTTCGGCAACCTCACGCGCGAGATCACGGTTGGTGGCCGCAATAACACGCACATCAACCTTGATCACCTGCCGTCCGCCAAGCCGCTCAAGCTCACGCTCCTGAAGCACGCGAAGCAGCTTTGCCTGCAGCTCCAGAGGGAGTTCACCAATTTCATCCAGAAAAATCGTCCCCCCCTCGGCCAGCTCAAACTTGCCGATCCGGCGTTCTGTGGCGCCGGTAAAACTCCCTTTTTCGTGACCGAAAAGCTCCGATTCGATGAGCGGCCCAGGCAAAGTCGCACAGTTAACCTTGATTAACGCACGCTTGCTGCGGGCTGAAAGATTGTGCAGGGCTCGGGCAAAAAGCTCCTTGCCGGTGCCGGTTTCACCCTGAATCAGCACTGTGGCATCGGTAGGAGCAACCTGGCTCACCCGGCGCAATACCGCAGAAAGGGAGGCGCTGTTACCGATGATCTCCTCAAAGTTATGCGCTGCCTTGATCTCCTCAATGAGGCAGGTGCGCTCGCCCTCCAGCTTGCGGCGCAGCTCATCAATCTCCTCAAAGGCGAGATAGTTCTGCAAGGCCAAAGAGAGCTGGGGCACGATCAGGTTGACGGTTGCCTGGTCATGCTCTTCGAACGAGCGGGAGGTGTCGGAGATAATCAGTCCGGCACGACTTCCCGGTGTATCCCAGAGCGGAACCGTAAGCAGGGAGCAGATACCGTATTTTTCTTTGACGAGAGCGAGAATCCGGTACTGCCGGGAAAGCCGGAGAAACGCATCACCACAAAAACAGCCTGAATTGGAAATCAGGGAAAAACTTTCCTTTGCTATCGCCTCAATATCATCAACATCAAGTACCTCAATCGCAGAGACCGGCACAAAACCCCCGCTCTGATCACGCATGAAATTATCAAAGATGCGGTAGTTTCCATCTTCGCCCATGACGCGAATGCCAAGGAAAGTGCAGGGCACAAGCTTGTCGATCTGCTCGCAAACGGCCAACAGCATCCGGTTTCTATCCTTGATGGTCAGCAGAACATTGTTGACGGCAAGTTGCATAGCGGTTTGCGCTTCACGCTGCCGGAGCTCCTCATAGGCAAGGGCGTTGCTGACCGCAACGGCGATCGGTGATGAAAGTGTGGCAAGCAGCTCTTTTTCACTCTCTGACCATCTTTTTTCATCCTTTGAAACAAAACAGAGAAAGCCGATACCCTTTCCCCCGGTACGCAGTGGCGAAAGCACCACCTGCCGCATGCCGAGGTCAAAGAGGATCTGCGGAAGCGGCATATCCGCAGGATAGAGCTCCAGAGCTTCCTCGATACCGATAACTGAAACGGAGAGATCACCAAGATGCGGCTCAATCCAGGAGCCTGCAATCAGCCTCTTGTTACGATCAATGGTTTCAGGAAGCTGAAAGCGGAGCATTTCAAAAAAGAGATTACTGTACCGGCACTCTTTGTCAAAGGTGAGAATGGCGGCGGAATCAAACTCGAAGACAAGGCGAAGCTTGTCGATGACCGTTCGAAAAAGATCCTGGGGATCACGGATGGAGCCGACGGCATCGCTGATGTACTGCATCAGCATGCTGGCCTCATGGACGGATGAGTTGCTCATGGCACAACAAAAAGGAAATTGATATTCCTGAAATTTAAGAAAACATGATACAGAATATTCTGATTATTTAAGAATTTCGTAAGAAGTGGGAGGAAAACGACACCCGCCAAAGCACCAAACCCACTGATTATCACCTCATCTGAACGATCTGGCACATAAATTGCTTTATAAAGTAGCACAGGAAATAACGGAACAAACAAAAGCTTTATGATAACGAAGAGTATACTGATCAGAACCGCCGGTATCGCTGCAACAGCGCTGATGCTTGCATGGCCAAGGCCTGCAACAGCCGACAGCGCACCGGCAGAAGCGCCCCTCACCCTTGATCGTGCCATTCATCTTGTCCGTGAAAACAACCCGGCGCTAAAAGCCGCAGCGGAAGAGATTACCGCAGCAGATGCCCGCATCACCCAAAGCAGAAGCGCATATTTCCCTCAGGTAAGCGCCAGCGCCGGATACACCTGGCTCGACACCGTATCAAAAATAAGTTTCGGCAGCAGCGGAGAGATTCAATTCATGCCGAACGACAACTACGACGCCAAAGTAACGGCCAAGGCAACCCTGCTCGATTTCGGAAAAAGAGGCGCCAATGTTGATCTGGCAATGAGCGGGAAAAAAACAGCGGAACAGTCGCTGGAACTTGCCCGCAGGGAGCTCTCGTATCAAACTGTGCAGCTCTTTTACGGTATTCTGTTTCTTCAGGAAAGTTTGCGGGTTGAAGAGAAAGAGATTGCTGCACTCAGCAAGGCTCTCGACTATACGACAAAGCGTTACCAGGCAGGATCGGCCACCCGCTTCGATGTTCTCTCCACCGAAGTACGTATTGCGGCTGCCCGAAACAGAACCCTTGATCTCCAGCATGAGCTTCTTCGCAGCCAGTTAACCCTGCGGCGCCTGACCGGCATAGCGGCAAACGCTCCCCTGATGCTTCAGGGATCATTTGCTCTGACCCCGAACGTTCCGGTAAGCTCCGGACTTGTCGCACAGGCTCTGGAGCAGCGTCTTGAACTGCAACTCTCCAGAGAAAATGAAGCTGCAGCAAAACTGCATCGCTCCCTTGCCATGAAACAGGGAGTACCCGTTGTTACCGGAAGCATCTCATACGGCATCACGAACGGCTACCAGCCTGATATCAATGAGATGCGCAATAATGTTGCCGCTGGCATCCACCTTGAAATCCCGCTTTTTACTGGCTTCCGTACCAGCGCAGAGCGCCAGGAGAGCGCCGCCCGGATGCGGGCTGCCACCCAGCGGAGAATCGATACCGAACAGCAGGTAAAAACTGATGTCGAGGAAACCATCCACGCTCTTCAGACAGCTTCGGAAAAAATAACAACAACCGGAGTACAGGTACAGCAGGCTGAACTTGCAGCACGTCACGTCAGGGCCCGCTATGAAAACGGCATGGCCACAGCGCTCGACCTGCTCGATACGGAAGCTGCCCTCTCGCAGGCCGAACTTGCCCGTCTGCAGGCCGCTTACGCTTATGTGATCAACAACTATACGCTGAAACGGACAACCGGGGAGGTTTTCTGGTAAAATGGAGAAGCCACGAAAAAAAATTATCTGCGCAGTCGATTTTTCTGCCTCCTCTGATGCCGTCGTACATTATGCAGCCTCGATGCACTGTTGTGACGCAGAACTCATTGTCCTCTCTGTTGTGCCAAGAGGAGAGCGTGAAAACGGAATGCTCAGAAAGCAACTGCATGAATTTTCGCGATACAGTGACATCCTCTCCGAAAACAAAGCCCTTGCGCTCTTTACGGTAGAGCACGGCGAACCCGCCGCAGCCATTCTCAACTACGCAAAAGAGCACCATGCGGATATGATTATCCTCGGTTCCCACGGAACCACAGCCATTGCCCGTCTTCTGGTAGGAAGCACTGCTGAAGCCGTTTTGCGCCATGCTGCATGTCCCGTCGTCATTCTGAAAACACCTAATAACAACAAAAAAGACCATGGAACAACCTGAATCAAACACAATGGCTGAAAAAAATCCATCCGGAAAAGAGAGTGCGAAAGCGAAAAGCCCTTTGCGCATGGTCATTATCGGCCTGCTTGTCGCCCTCTCCCTGATCTGGGGTGGAAGCAAGCTCTACCACTCCTTCCTCTACGTTGAAACCGACAATGCCCAGATCGTTGGAGATATCTATCCGGTTATTTCACGCGTTCCCGGAAGAGTTGATGCGGTACTGGCAAGCGATAACGAGGAGGTCAAACAGGGCGACACCCTGATACGGCTTGAAGCTGCCGATTATGAGGTTCGCCGCGACATTGCCGCAGCCGCCTTGCTGAGTGCACAAGCCTCCGTTGCGGCCTCAGCCGATCAGGCAAATGCTGCACAAGCGGGAGCCAATGCGGCAGGAGCAACAAGCAGAAAGCTGCAGGCTGACCTGCGCCGCAACGAAAATCTCCGTCAGCAGGATGTCATTTCACAGGCAGAGTTCGATGCTGTAAAGGCCGGTGCACAGGCCTCCTCTGCACAATATGCTGCTGCCGGAAACCAGTACCAGGCATCGCTTGCCTTGGTGCCCCTGCAAAAAGCTGAGGTAAAAAAACGCGAAGCCGAGTTGCGCCAGGCTGAGCTTCAATTATCGTACACCACCATTACCGCTCCTGCCTCCGGTCACGTTGCAAAAAAAAGTGTCCAGCCGGGGCAATACGTAGCCCCCGGCCAGCAGCTTATCGCTCTTGTAGGAAGCAACGATCTCTGGATTGTAGCCAATTTCAAGGAGACCCAGCTCGACAAAATAGCTCCCGGACTGCCGGTCACCATCAAGGTTGACGCATACCCCGGCAAAGAGTTCAAGGGAAAGGTGGAGTCGCTCTCTTCAGGCACCGGCGCACAATTCGCACTGCTGCCCCCCGATAACGCAAGCGGAAACTTTGTGAAGGTCACCCAGCGTATTCCGGTAAAAATCATCTTGACCGAAAAGCCCGACAAAAGCCGCCCACTCTCCGCCGGCATGAACGTTGTAGTCGAGATAAAGGTCAAATAAATTTATAGCTCTCATAGACGCATGGCTCGACCAGAACAACAGAAAGGCACATCGGTAGCGGCAATGCTGCCGAACACAGCCCAGACCTACGACACCGGACTGCGCAAAATCATCATAACCCTGACGGTTATCGTTTCAGCCATGCTGGAGCTGATCGACACCACCATTGTCAACGTCGCCATCACGCAGATCAGCGGAAACCTTGGCGCAAGCATCGAGGATGTCTCATGGGTGGTCACCAGCTATGCCATCGCCAACGTCATTGTCATTCCCCTCTCCGGGTTTCTCGGCAATCTGCTTGGGCGACGGAACTACTATATCGGCTCCATCCTGCTCTTTACCCTTGCATCGCTCTTTTGCGGCCTGGCAACCGACATCTGGGCACTGGTCTTCTTCCGCTTCATTCAGGGACTCGGCGGCGGTGCGCTTCTGCCAACCTCACAGGCCATCCTCTACGAAACCTACCGCCCTGAAGAGCGGGGCAAGGCAACCGGCATCTTCTCCATGGGGCTCGTGCTCGGGCCCACCATCGGCCCGCTGCTTGGAGGCTATCTGGTTGACTACCTTTCGTGGGAATGGTGCTTTTTCGTCAACATTCCGGTCGGGCTTCTTGCCGCATGGTCATCCTTCACCTATCTCAGAGAACCAAAGGGACGCCATGCCGTGACAACAATCGACTGGACGGGCATCGGACTTCTCGCCGTCGGTATCGGCTCACTGCAATTCATCCTTGAACGAGGTCAATCGAAAGACTGGTTTGACACACCCTATATCACCATTTTCACCTTCATTGCTGTGGCAGCCCTCCTTGCATTTGTCTTCTGGGAACTGCACACCAAAGAGCCCGCCGTCGATCTGCGCGTCCTGGCCCGGAGCAAAAACCTCGCCATTGCGGCAGTGCTCACCTTTATTGTCGGTTACGGCCTCTATGGCTCACTCTTCGTCTTTCCAGTCTTTGTGCAGCGACTGCTCGGCTTTACCGCACTGCTGACCGGGGAGGTACTCTTTCCAAGCGCCATGGTCACCGGCATTATCTCCCTCCCCCTCGGCATCGCCCTGCAACGGGGGGTTTCACCAAAATTACTCATGGCCGTTGGCATGAGCGCCTTTATTTTCTTCTGCTTTGAACTCAGCCAGCAGACCATGCAGTCCGGCTCATCCAACTTCTTCTGGATACTGCTTGTGCGCGGTGTGGCGCTCGGATTCATCTTCATTCCCGTCACCATGCTTGCCGTATCAGGGCTGCACGGCAAAGATATCGGGCAGGCCACCGGACTCAACAACATGGTGCGCCAGCTCGGCGGATCATTCGGCATCGCCCTCACCAACACCTACATCACCAACCGCATGGCAACACACAGGGTGGAGCTGCTCAGCCACCTCTCTCCCTACGACCCGGCAGCCGCAGAAAGGATCAACCTGCTGCAACAGGCCGCCACAATCCGGGGCGGGCTATCACCAGCCGGAGCAGAAACCGTCGCACTCAAAGCGCTTGAAGGAACCCTCACAGCCCAGAGCTACCACCTTGCCTACATGGACGCCTTCATGCTGATAGCATTCCTCTTTACGGTTTGCCTGCCGCTGCTGCTCCTGATCAGGATACAGAAAAAGGAGCCTGTAGATCTGTCGTCGGCACATTGACCATTATCGTATAAGTCGCCAAAAGCACACCTGCAAGGGGTGTTTTTGTGCTATACAGCTTTTATCCGCTGAAAATAAAGAGGTTACCGTTAATCAGAACTGTGCGTTCAGGTCTGTATAATCACATATCACATGTAGCGTCCACGATCAGATTACATCCCGCTTTCTTGTAACACAAGATTGTTGAAAACAGGCGCTTTAGGGAGTAGTTATCGGATAGTTATCGCGCTATTTTTTTTGATGGCCTTCCATTATTTCGCTATACTTTCATCAGGCTGTTGTTGGTTACAAGACAAGCGATGAGAAAAAATGAGATGATTGCTCATTCGCACACGGTTTTAATGTCGGCTGTAGTGCTTCAACCATTACAACACGGTACGAAATTACTGGAATTATTTCAGGCAGCGTTGCATGTTCGCCTCTATAGCAACAGTATCAAAAATGAAAAATAGTTGGTAAAACTGATGCTATTTTAGCGTTCAAGTGCCATTCGATTTATTCACGAACAAGCTCTAAGAGATTTACGCAAATTATGTGAAAGCGGTTGGCAGCGTTCTGAGTAGTTTTTGACTGACGTATTATATAGGTTTCATCTCAAAAATCTGCGGTTTAGGTGTTTCAGGAGCACCGCCCTTCAAGGAGTCAGCACCATGATCAGACCGAAGTTGGCCGAATTCAAGTTGATGTTCCTCATGATGGCTGTGTTCACTACTGTGGCCATCGGGTTCTGGCAGGCGTTCGATCAGCCCTTCTATCTTATCAACTTCGCGATAATCGGGCTTTCGATCTCGCTCGGGATGGGTCTCTGGCCTCTGCTCCCCAGAGACAAGAAGCCTTGGGCGCGAAGGTTGTCACAGGTCTTGGTGGGCGGATACCTCTTCTTCGGGCTGGGCTGCGGGCTGATCTACTTGAGCTTCGGCGTCATCGTGCCGGAGAATATGGAGATCGAGGGTTTCTGGTTCATGGTCTTCGCTGGTGTTTTCCAAGCCGCTGCTATCCATTACTTCGTAGCCAAGATCGTCGGACCCATCTTCTTCAACAGAGGCTGGTGCGGGTGGGCATGCTGGACAGCCGCCGTACTCGACCTCCTGCCTTGGAAGATGTCCCCCGGACGGGTTCCGGGACGCTGGGGACACCTGCGCTATCTCCACTTTGCACTTGCTCTCGGACTCGTCGCGAGTCTGGTGTTCATCTTCGGCTACACCGTCGAGAGCCAGCACGGAATCGTGATCTACAAAGAGGCGATCCAGACCGATACACCACAGTACACCAGCATGTTCATGATTCCGGAGATGTGGTGGTTCCTTATCGGCAATCTACTCTACTTTGGCTCGGGAATCGTGCTCGCGGTCGTCTTGAAGGACAACCGTGCATTCTGCAAGTACGTCTGTCCTATCGTCGGGTTCCTCAAGCCGTCAGCGAGTGTTTCGATGACACGAATCGCACCGAAGAACGACAGGTGCACCCGCTGTACCAAGTGTACGGTCAACTGCCCGATGGACATCGACGTCATGCGCTACGTGCAGGAGGGCAAGCCAGTCTTGTCGACAGAGTGCGTGCTCTGTCTGACGTGCACGAGCGTGTGTCCAGAAGAGGTGCTGGGCACGAAGATGGGCCCGAGCCTCTCCTCCTCCGACTACCTTCGCGTAATAAAGCCAGCCTCGAAAAGGTCTGCCCAACAGGCGCATCAACCTGACAGCCAGACTGCAGTCTGACAAGGAAAGGCGTGCGCCGCAGGTTATGCGCAGCACTTTACCACATGCAAAAACAAGTTGTGTGCCATTGCCAAACTGCACACATTGTGATAAATCGAAATGAAAAGCATCAATTGGAACACGGCAAAGAGCGTGGCAACCAAAAGGTATCCCTTGGACAACGAATCATGGTCATTAGTGTGAGCAATCAACTACCCCGCAGCAGAGCTACGGGGTATGAGTTTATGTTTAAGAATTCTATCACGAAGCAGAGCTTCGAGGAATAAGTCCTATAGTGATTCAATGTTTCAACAAGATTGGTTGAAACGACCCTCGTGAACAAGGGATATCTTGACCGCAGCACTCTGTTTAATTGATATGCGCAAAAATGCACTGTAGGCCAGCAATACCGTACCTGTGTCATCAACAAGCACGTAGGCGCATGGTTATTCATAGCATGAAATTCGAGGGCTTTGGGCATCATGAAAAAATATGTAAATTTTATCGTTAAGTAATGCCATGCCAGAAAATGGAGGTACACCTTCGCCAGTATATATTCAGTCAGGCCCATGGTCTCAATTTCAAATGAGTAGACAAACAACTGCCTGTTTATTCATTACGCATCAGCTTTTTCCATATCAACCTGCAAAAACATCGCTGAACCGCTGGGGTAACAATGAATACCAATACTGTTTCTGTGTTTGATCTGAGTCCACCAGAGAAGCTTCAACTGGTAGAAGACCTTTGGGATGATCTGGCGATGACCCCATCAGAGGTTCCTGTATATGAATGGCAAAAGAAGGAGTTGGCTCGACGAAAAGCTAATTTGGCGAACAACCCGGCTTCGGGACTTTCTTGGGCCGAGGTAAAACTCAGGGCACGAAGCCGTTATGTCCGCTGAACTCATCATCGCACCGGAAGCACAACAGGATGTCGATGAAATACATCCCGGGATCCAAAGAAGTGGCAAAGCCGCTTGAAGTGACGGATCAATAAATGAGCGTATTCTGCCAGAAAACGTCACTTCCCGCAGCATTTCTTGAACTTCTTTCCACTGCCGCAGGGGCATGGATCATTGCGTCCGATTCGCCCGGCTCCTGCCATCCCCCTGGCACTGATAATTTCACCGAGTCGGAAGGGGCGCCAGAACTCATTGAGTGCCAGCACACAATCAGGCACATTCTCCCAAATCTCCCGAAACTTCTTAGTAGGCAGCGGAACTGCATCGTGGGGCCTTATGCCGAGCATAGCAATCGCAGATAGCAGTACTGAGGCGGCTTCATCCGAAAGGAGCGGTTCCCAGTCAGCTTCGTTGTAACTGACGCCGATCATAAATCCCATCGCCCAGAGCTTGATCAGCGAGTCCCTGACTACCTCACTTTCATACGAATACGTATCTGGCAGTGGCTCATAATAATCCGGATACTTCGACAACAACTCGACAATGCTGTTCATCAACTTCATCAGCAATTCTACGATGCGCTGCGCCTGTTCCTGACTCTCAAATTCCGGTTCTTCTCCTCCTCCACTCATATCCCAAACCAAAGGCAACCATGCACTGGGGAGAACGGTTACCGGCCCAATAACCAATGCTGTAAAAAATCCATCAAGTGTGTCAAGCGACATTGCCCCTCCAGGGAGGGCATCCGACATGAGAAAATTTTGAAGCTCATCAAGTTCACTATCGGATATTTGAATCGAGCCGTTATCTGAAAGTTGGTTCTGTGTCATCATCGTGTTGGGTTGATTACTCTGTAATTTTATGTCGTCCGATCATTCATTCATATACTTGCTCACCCACTACTGATCCGTCCTGTTCCTGACGGCATCTCTCCTCATCATTCATCTATCTCAACTGCCCGATACGCTTGCTCTGGGTCATTGGGAACATCGGGACGGATCATTGAGATCCGCCCATCAAGCAAAAGCGGACGAAGATAGCTCTGACGAACCGTTTCAGGAGTGCGTACAAGCAGAATTGCCAGTTCCTCAACTCGAAAAATTCGCGTATACGATTTGCTGTCGAGGAGAATACAATGTCAACCACTATTTAGAGGCGTTCATCACGGTTGTCCAAACCCGACTTCCCCCTGAAGTACCTTAGTAAATAATTTAAGGCTTGTTATACAGCAAAGATATTAACATATGCCGATAGACCCAATATTACAAAATAGAGGTATACTTCTCACAATTTCCTGTATCATGAAAATTCAAAGTAAAGCACAACAGGACAGCTCAACTATCCCGATTTAACTGGCAATAGTGTCATGTCACCTTTGTTTTCGAACAACTCACTGCACTGCAATTTTTCAGGCAGTTATGATGCATCTTTACCCCTAAAAAGGCCTTAAGCCCAAAACAAATTTATCACTTTATAGTTGGATATTTTATTATTTATGTTGATATTTTCACTTTATAGTATAAAAAATTAACCTTAAGTATTATGATTTTTCAAGCGAATTCTTTGGGATGACTGCCAGTAAACAGCAGATCAGTGCATTTCTTCGGGACTTTAAGGAAAAAATGAAGATATGGAATATCCTTTTCCGTGATGACAGGGGTAAGAATTCCCAGACACTTCTGAACCTTGAATTACGACCAATAGAGAGGCGAAAAATTATTACGGCTCTTGAAATTGACGACTATAGTGAAGGCCCTCTTGAGGACAACCTGAATAAAGGCTCTGAAATGTGGGTTTTCGGCAAGCTGGTAAAACGGCAGGAGATCTATATCAAAATCACTATGGGTGCTCCAGGTACAAGCGTTATCTGCATTTCATTTCATATTGCTGAACATAAAATCTCGTATCCATTTAAAAGAGAAAAGAATGAGAAGCCCGATAACAGGCAGGGAAATGACCCTGAAGCGGGAACAGCGAATCATGGGATTCCGCAAAAATAACTATTCTGTTCAATACCACTATTACTACTGCAATGATAGTAAGCAGCAGTTCACCACCACCGAGCTTGATGAGATAAACCTGATTCAGGTCTACAACCAGTACAGAGATGAGCATAACCTCCCTTTTCCGGAAGAGATCAGCGCAATAAGGGCTGCCTACGGATTATCGGCAGCCAAAATTGCGGAAATACTCGGGTTAGGAACAAACACCTATAGAAACTATGAGCAAGGTGAGGTTCCCAGCGAATCAAGTGCCCGACTGATACAGGTTGCTCAAGATCCTGAGGAGTTTAAGAAAATTGTACACCTGAGTGGCGCTTTACTGGGGAAACAACAGGAAAAACTGACTGCCAGGATTGAACACCTGATAGAAAGCCGTAAAAAAACAAGCTGTGTTGATCTCGAAGAGTATTTTCTTGGCTCAAAACTGCCCGATGAATATTCCGGTTACAGAAAACCAAGCCTCGAAAAACTCTGCGAAATGGTTCTCTTTTTTGCTGAACAACTTAAACCGTGGAAGACCAAGCTGAACAAATTGCTCTTCTATGCGGATTTCCTGAACTTTAAAACAACAGGGTATTCGATCAGTGGCGCCCGTTATTGTGCAATTTCGATGGGGCCCGTACCGGATAATTTCAACACTATTTTTGAGTGGATTGAAAAACAGGGTGACGTCACTGTTGAAGAAACGGAATTTGACAATGGCGGAACAGGGGAACAATTTTTTCCTGGAGATGGTCGTAAATTCAATGCAGAAATGTTTTCAGCGGAGGAGTTGCATACGTTAACAACAGTCGCCGAAACTTTTTCCCGTATCAGTACCAGGGAAATTATCAGGATCAGCCATGAGGAAAAAGCATGGATTGAAAATGTTAATGCAACGAACCAGATGATCAGTTACCTCAAGTACGGATTTGACTTGAAAGCCGTTTAAGCGTTACGATGCCTTGTAACTGCTGTAGGCCTTGCGCACCCCTCGGCTGGTGAAGATGAGAGTCACTGCCGCCAGAATGGTCACGACACAGCCAATACGGATGGCAATACCGGTACCGAAGTGTTCTGAAAGATAGCCGATTTCAAGGTTGCCGATCGGCATGAAGCCCATAAAAATCATCATGTAGAGGCTCATCACCCTTCCGCGGAAACGGTCGTCAACCGTGCCCTGGATGGTGGCGCTGAGGGTTGAGACTGCCGAGACAAGCCCGAAGCCGCTGACAAAGAGAAAGAAGAGGGCTGCCGGAAGGTGCGTGGTATAGGTAAAGCCGATAAGGGCGAGAGCGAAGAGAATTGTTCCTCCGGCAATGAAGACAAGGCGGTCAATTTTCCTGGAATAGATGGAGACCAGCACGGTGCCGACGACCGAGCCGAGACCCGACACGCCATAGAGGTATCCCATGCCCGACGCATCCATGCCGAAGGTACGCTTGGCAATCACGGGCAGCATGGTGACATAAGACCATGCAAAAATGGAGATGACCGCTATAAAAAAGATACTTGTCCTGATCACCGGATGCCCCCATGCATAGCTCAGCCCCTCCCTGATCGACTGCAGGGGATTCTGGCTTGTTTTTGCAGCAGGCTCTATTAGGGTGTTCTTCATGGAGAGCAGGGAGAGGATGACTGCGAAAAAACTGACTCCGTTGAGCAGAAAGGCGGTGCCTGTTCCGGTGGCCGATATAAGAAACCCTGCAATAGCGGGGCCGATAACCCGTGAACCGTTATAGATCGCTGAGTTCATGGCAATGGCCGAAGCAAGATGCTCCCGCTCCACGATTTCGCTGAGAAATGCCTGAAGTGCAGGCACATTGAGGGCGTTCACACAGCCAAGAAGAAAGGAGAGTACAAGGATAATCCAGATGGTCACCGTGCCGGTCACGGCAAAGAGCCCAAGCACAAAGGCGAGCAGCATGGCCGCAGACTGCGTCCAGAGCAGGATGGTGCGCCTTGGGTAACGGTCAACAACCACGCCACCGAGGAGGGAGAGAAAAAGGGTTGGGAGTGTGGAGGCCGCCGCCGCAAGCCCCACGTCGAAAGCGGAACCGGTTATTTCAAGCACCAGCCACCCTTGCGCTACCATCTGTATCCATGTGCCAATCATGGAGATCACCTGCCCGGGAAAATAGCGCCGGAAATTAGGGCTCTCAAAAGCAGGAAAAGCCGTGAGCAATTGGCCGGAAAGTCCGTTTCGCTTTTGAGGCTTCGGATTGGTTGGGAGAACAGTTTCAGCAGGCAAAGTCATCGCATAAAAACATCTTCAGTTATCTCATTCTTGAGAGTTCAAAGGTATCAAAAGAAAGCGAAATCTTATGCTGATTTCAACCAATTCCAGATAAAAGCAGGTTACTGCAGGTAGCAAAGCGCCATCAACGGAGTAGAGAGACAACATGCAATACCCTTCCTCTTTCTGCCAAAATAGCAGTACATTAACGCGGCCATTACTGTTAACAGTGTGATGGTGACTTGTTAAACATTTATCAACAACTAAAAAAGGAGTTTTTCCAATGAATGTTGTTAATCCGGAGGCTATCGGGTTGTTCGGGCTTATTATCACCGTCTGGGTGTTTGGTCTTGAACAGTTGGGATTCGGGCTTGACAAAGAGACAGATCACGCAAAACTGGGACGCAATCTTGCAAATGTCGCCCTCTGGTTCGGCGGTGTTGCGCAGCTTTTCACGGCTGTCTGCATGTTTCTCTTCGACATGGGGTTACCTGCCGACATAAGGATCTACCTGGGCACTATTTTTGCCACCTACGGGCTTTTCTGGGTTATTGTTGCCCTGCATTTCTATAACCCCGGCGACAAAAAAATCTATGCCCACATGTTTCTTGGTATCTTTTTCATCACAGCGGTCTTCAGCTACAAGGCCATCCTTCTCGGAAAAATCTGGCCATTAGCTACGGTTCTGCTGCTCATTAATGTACTGACCATCCTGCTTCCGTTTGCCTGGTACAAGCAGAACGCTCTCATCACAAAAATATGCGGTGCAACAAATGTTGCCATCGGCCTCTGTGCCCTTCCGCTCCTCTTCAAATCGCTGGGCGTGTAATCTTGCCCCTCTTGCCCGAAACAGCCATCAGTGTTACGGCTGTTTCGGGCCGCACCGATACCACCTTTCAGCTCCACAACGCTTTCCTGATTCCTGAACACCTCCCCATCAACCAAAACTGACTGGTATATGCAAGGCGCCCTGCCCTTCAGGAAAACCATTATTTTTTCTGATATTGAGCGTTTGCATGTTGTTCTGAACCGCCTGTTATTCTATTTTATCCCTTCTTTTAAATCAGGAAAGGGGCCTGAAAGTAACCGTATGAAGTATTGAACACTTGAAATATTTTCACAGCATAGCGATGAGTAATAAGCTAAAATTGAGCTACGAACAGTGCAACTGCGATGCAGGAATTACCCAAAGAGGATAGCTTATGATTGCGCTGCACATCTCCATCATTGACGGAGTCCCGCTACTCTGGAGTGAGGGAAAAAAGATCGGGATGCTGAAGGAGTTACGCCTCGCAACGGCTGGAATCGGCATGTTTTCCCTGCTCGACAACACCACAAAAGAGTTTTGTGTCTGGCTGCCCTGCCGCGAGAAAAAAGCTGTCCCATCATCTCCGCTTGTCGGCGCCATGCCCGACCTGAGTGATGAAGAGCAACTCCATGCCTTTCCGATTACCGCGCTTCGGCTGAATTTCAACGCTCTGTTCGAGCTTTCCCTGCTTACGGAAAAGGGCAACATCCCCGGCAGTGGCATCATCTTCGGAAGCTCTCTCCACTGGGCACGGCAGGTAGTAAAAATTGCACTGAACATTGTCAGAACCCAGTCGCTGCTCCCTTCGATCATCAAAAACGATACATTCTGGGAGGCCTTGTGGTTGCCCCTCCCCGACAGTGCCACATCCCTCGCAGTTGAACAGCTTGCCGATGCCATGCCTGCGGTCTGTCGCTCTCTCGGCCGCACCGACACGCAACCGCCGGAAACACCAAAAAAGTTACTGCTCAAAGGACTTCTCTCTTTCCTTGTCAATACACTGTCACGTACTTTTGAAAGAGCAGGGGTGCCAAAAATCAGTGACTTCGAGAGTATCCATGACGCGTGGCTTCATGCATTATCAAACAGTGATCCCCGGCTGAAATGGAAAAATGAGCAGGAGATTGAGCAGTTTGCCTGTCAGCTCAACGCATGGCGGCGTCCCATTGACCTGCATGAGCGATCACCCTTCAGGTTTTGCCTGCAACTGACAGAGCCACCACTGAAAGGGCGGAAAAAGGAGCGCTGGCATGTTGCCTATCAACTGCAGTTGAAAGCGGATCCAAGCCTGATTCTTGACGCCGGGGATCTCTGGAACCCCGAAAGCGAGGCATCACAGCACGCTTTAACGTATACCTCCGATTGTACCGAATTCCTGCTTACTTCCCTGGGACAAGCCTCCGGCCTCTGCCCCGCAGTCACCCAAAGCCTGAAAAAGAAGCAGCCGGGTGGCTTTGATCTTGATACCGAAGGGGCTTACAGATTTTTGCTGGAGTATGCGGAACTGTTGCGAAGCGCAGGATTTGTGGTCAAGCTTCCCTCGTGGTGGATCGGTCGCAGAGGAGTCAACCGTATCGGGATCAAGACAAAAGTGAAGCTTCCCTCTATGAAAGGAAGCGGGTCGGGTCTCACGCTGGATCGCATGGTTGCCTGCGATTATGCTGCTGCACTTGGCAATGAGGAGCTTGACCTGCAGGAGCTGAAAACACTGGCAAACCTGAAAGTTCCGCTGGTACGGGTGCGCGGACAGTGGACACAGATTGACCATAAGGAGCTTGCCAATGCTCTCCATTTTCTTGAAAAACATCCAACTGGTGAACTTTCTGCCAGAGAACTCCTCTCAACAGCTCTCGGAGCACAAAAAAAGGAGGATGCTCTCTTTCTTCGATCGGTTGAAATCGAGGGGTGGCTTCAGGAACTGCTTGAAAAACTTTCCTCTCAGGGACAATTTGAACTGCTTCCACCACCTGAGCATTTCGAGGGAACGCTTCGCCTCTATCAGGAGCGAGGCTTTTCATGGCTCTCATTTCTCCGCAAGTGGGGACTGGGCGCCTGTCTTGCCGACGACATGGGCCTTGGCAAAACCATTCAGACGCTTGCACTGCTGCAGCGGGAGCGTGAACTTGGAGAAAAAAGGGCGGTGCTCCTGATCTGCCCCACCTCTGTAGTCAACAACTGGCGAAAGGAGGCGGAGCGGTTCACTCCGGATTTAGCGGTGCTGGTGCATCATGGTATCGACCGGATGAAAACAGCAGATTTTCGCAAAGCTGCAAGCGCTTCAGCCCTTGTCATTTCAAGCTATGGATTGTTACAGCGCGACCTTGAATTTCTGTCGAAGGTTCCCTGGGCAGGCATTATTCTCGATGAAGCGCAGAACATCAAAAACCCTGAGACAAAACAGTCAAAAGCTGCCCGAACAATCCGGGCTGATTACCGTATTGCCCTGACCGGCACTCCCGTTGAAAATCATGTCGGCGACCTTTGGGCACTCATGGATTTTCTCAATCCCGGTTTTCTTGGAACCCAGCACTTTTTCAAACAGAACTTCTACACGCCGATTCAGTGGTATGGCGACCCTGAGGCTTCAGCACGACTGAAGTCGCTGACCGGCCCGTTTATTCTGCGCCGCATGAAAAGCGACAAGTCGATTATTTCCGATCTGCCCGACAAGATCGAAATGAAAGAGTATTGCTCGCTGACCAAAGAGCAGGCATCGCTCTACAAGGCTGTTGTCGATGAACTGCAGGAGAAAATTGAAAGCGCCGAAGGGATTGACCGGCGGGGCCTTGTACTTGCGCTGCTGGTCAAGCTCAAGCAGGTCTGCAACCATCCGGCACATTTGCTTGGCGACAACTCTGCCATTGCACATCGTTCAGGAAAAATAAAACGCCTGACCGAACTGCTTGGCGACATCCGCGAAGCTGGCGAAAAAACGCTGCTCTTTACACAGTTTACCATGATGGGAACGATGCTCCAGCACTATCTTCAGGAGTTGTACGGTGAAGAGGTACTGTTTCTGCACGGTGGCGTAACCAAAAAAAGGCGGGATGAGATGGTAGAGAGCTTCCAGAAGGAAGAGGGCAGTTCACCCTCCATCTTTATTCTCTCACTGAAAGCCGGAGGAACGGGTCTTAACCTGACAACAGCGAACCACGTTGTTCACTTTGACCGATGGTGGAACCCGGCAGTAGAGAATCAGGCAACTGACCGGGCTTTCCGTATCGGGCAGCACAAAAACGTTGAAGTTCATAAATTTATTACGACGGGCACGCTCGAAGAGCGCATTGATGAGATGATTGAGAAAAAAACAACGGTCGCCGGCCAGGTTCTCGGAACGGGTGAGCAGTGGCTGACCGAACTGTCGAACAATGATCTGCGCAAGCTCATTATGCTCGGACAGGAAGCAATGGGAGAATAAGAGCTATGGAATACTATTGGTATAAAAGACCCACCTCCTCCGCCCCAAGGGCAGTAGCCGGTGGTATAAAGGCCCAAAACAAACGGGGAGCATTCGGGCAAACCTGGTGGGGAAAAGAGTGGATTACAACACTTGAAAATTTTGATATTGGCGAGAGAATTACAAGGGGAAAATCTTACGCACGAAAAGGGCAGGTAACCGACCTTGTCATCACTGCCAAAAAGGGAGTTGCGGCAAAAGTGCAGGGCTCAAGAGTTCGCCCCTATAAGGTATCCATCACACTGACGCCCTATTCAAAAGAGCAAAAAGAGCTGTTGGCCCAAAAACTTACCTCGAAACCGATATATATAGCGCAGCTCCTCAGCGGGGAGATGCCGGAAAATCTTGCACGGGTATTCAAAACCGCAGGGCTTGCTCTCTTTCCCGCAAAATACAATGATTTAACAACCACCTGTTCGTGTCCCGATTACTCAAACCCCTGCAAACACATTGCCGCTGTTGTTTACTTGATGGCAGAGGCCTTTGACCAGGATCCTTTTCTTCTTTTCACGTTACGGGGAATAGACAAGGAGGAGTTTCTCAGAAAAATCGGTTACAAACGTCAGACTGCTACCGGTGACGACCCCCCGGCAATACCGGAACCTCTTCCCTCCGAACATGCCGCATTCTGGGGATATTCGCCTTCTCCCGAACCATCATGCACTCATCTTTCACCAGCAGTACAGGCTACCATGCCAAAACGACTTGGCTCAATTCCTTACTGGCGCTCCTCCATAAACTTTTTAAGCGCCATGGAAACAACGTACAACCTTGCTACTCTTTTGGCCGAAAAACTGATCGACAGACAGAGAGCCGAGCAGGAAAAAGTCCCTTCAGAAAGCCCTGACTGAGAGCGGTTTTTTGCAGATTTCCCCTGATTTGCTATTATAATAAATGGAGTTATTCCTTTTTTCAAGCACGAAAACCATTACACGCCATGAGCGCTCATATCTACAAAAAAATTGAACTGGTAGGCTCTTCACCGACAAGCATTGAAGAGGCAGTCAACAATGCTGTTGCCAAAGCGGCTGAGACGATCCGAAACATCCGCTGGGTCGAAATCCTTGAAACCCGCTGCCATGTTGAGGAGCAGAAGGTTGCCTACTGGCAGGTCACAGTAAAAGTCGGCTTTACCCTCGACGAAGAGTAAGAAAAACTGCCCGATCAGCAAAAAAAAAGGCGCCTTCGCAGGCGCCTTTTTTCTTATTTACGAAATCATCAGCCTTCAGAATAATGTTCCGGAGCCAGCGACCAGTGTGCAGGAGACATCCAGAGCGTTGAGAGCATCAGTTCACGAATATGGGGAAACTCCTTGGGAAGTCGATCATATATCGTCTCGAAAAGCGCCTCATGTGAAAGCAGCTCTTTCTTCCACGCTTCACGATCAACCGACATCAGCTTGATAAACTTCTCTTCAGTCATCTCTTCCAGACCCGTCCAGTCAATCATATCATACTTCGGCATCCACCCAAGAGGACTCTCTACACCTCCGGCTGTGCCACGAACACGATCAACAATCCACTTCAGCACCCTCATGTTTTCACCAAAACCTGGCCAGAGGAACTTGCCATTCTCATCCTTTCGGAACCAGTTGACACCAAAAATTCTTGGCAGTTCAGGCAAGGTACGCCCGACATGAAGCCAATGGTTGAAATAGTCGCCCATATGATAACCGCAGAAAGGAATCATGGCAAAAGGATCACGACGAACATCACCAACCTTTCCTGCCGCAGCGGCGGTCTTTTCAGAACCCATGGTTGCAGCAAGGTATACGCCCGAATTCCAGTTTGCTGACTGGTAGACAAGAGGAACAGTATCTCCGCGACGACCACCAAAGATGAAGGCACTGATCGGCACCCCTTTGGGATCTTCCCAGTCAGCATCAAGGGAGGGGCACTGATTTGCCGGAGAGGTGAAGCGGGCATTGGGGTGTGAAGAGAGTCGGCCGCAATCAGGAGTCCATTCCTGACCCTGCCAGTCGATAAGATGCTCAGGCGCCTCATCGGTCATCCCTTCCCACCAGACATCACCATCAGGCGTCATGGCGACATTGGTAAAAATACAGTTCTTCGCAAGCGTTGCCATGGCGTTCGGATTGGATTTATCCGACGTGCCGGGAGCAACACCAAAAAAGCCATATTCAGGATTGATCGCACGAAGAAGACCATCTTCACCTGGCTTGATCCAGGCAATATCATCACCAATGGTGGTCACCTTCCACCCATCAAAAGATTGAGGCGGAATGAGCATCGCAAAATTGGTTTTACCGCAGGCGCTCGGAAACGCTCCACCAATGTAGGTTTTTTCTCCGTCCGGCGATTCAACACCGAGAATCAGCATGTGCTCAGCCAGCCACCCTTCATCCCGTGCCATTGAAGAGGCAATGCGAAGGGCAAAGCATTTCTTGCCAAGCAAGGCGTTGCCACCATAACCGCTGCCAAAAGAGGCAATAGAGCGCTCTTCAGGAAAATGAACAATGTATTTGGTATCGTTGCAGGGCCAGGCAACATCCTGCTCACCAGGCTGGAGCGGAGCGCCGACAGAGTGCAGACAAGGCACAAAATCGCTGTTTTCACCCAGCAACTCCATAACCTTGATACCCATCCGCGTCATGATACGCATATTCGTGACGACATAGGGAGAATCGGTAATTTCGACACCGATATGGGCAATGGGAGACCCAAGAGGCCCCATGCTGAAAGGAATAACATACATGGTTCGGCCAGTCATACAGCCCTTGAAAAGCCCTTTCAGGGTCTCTTTCATCTCCCTCGGAGCGACCCAATTGTTGGTTGGACCTGCATCCTGGCGGCGAATACTGCAGATGTAGGTTCTGTCTTCAACCCTTGCAACATCACTCGGGTCCGAACGGCAGAGATAGCTGTTCGGGCGCTTCTCTTCCGACAATTTGATAAACGTACCACTCTCTACCATCTGGCGGGCAAGGATGTCGTACTCTTCCTCTGAACCGTCACACCAGTGTATGGTACTCGGACAACATTGCTCAGCCATCTCCTGCACCCATTGGATCAGCTTTTTGTTTTTCACATAGTCCGGCGGATTCATCTGCATTAACGTCATAATCGTTCTTAATAAGCTATTGGTTATAAAAAAAAACGTCCGCAATCACCCCTGATTGCGGACGTGTAGAAAAAAATGCGATCTGTACAAAACGAGACCGGAACTGAAAACCATCAATCATGGAATGACGACGTTATTTGTGGGTTACCGGTTTTTTGAGGGCGTCAATTATTATTTTTTCAAACACCTCTTTGCTTCGTCCACCGGTAATGACCTGGGTGATGCGACCTGACGAGTTGACAACAAATGAGGTCGGAATTGCACGAATCCCTCCTTCGATATATCGGCTGAAAGCCTTGATCAGTCGCTCTTCGACCATGACCACAGGATAGCTGATGCCGTTCTTTGTTATAAAAGCACGCATGGAGGGTTCATTTTCATTGACCGCCACACCGATAAACGTAAACCCCTTTGATTCATACTTCTTCTGAAGGAGAACCATATCAGGAATCTCTGCCCTGCAGGGAGGACACCATGATGCAAAAAAATTAACGATATAAGCCTTTCCTGCAAGTTTAGTCGATGCTACCGTTTTGCCATCAAGAGAAACTGCAGTAAACTCTGGCGCCAATGGCAAGGCTGCAGCAGGAGTGGGAGCAAACAGTGTCGCGGCAAGAGTGCCGAGGAACAAGAGTGCAAACACCCGCCTTTTCAATGAAAACACCATTTTTTTCATACGAAACCGATTAAAAGTAAAATAATCTCTATTGACTACGCTCCGTAATATAACAATTCTTCTTTTTTGTGACGGCCATAAATCACGCGATATTTAGTCTTTGTGATTCTCTATAAAAAAAAATATATTTGCACTTGATTTTTCGCCCTGCTTAAGCCACCTTAGCTCAGTTGGTAGAGCAACTGTTTCGTAAATAGTAGGTCGTGGGTTCAAGTCCCTCAGGTGGCTCGTATCCGGAACAGCCAAGGCAGAGGAGTCATGTGACGCGCAATTAATAAGAGAGAAGGCACAGTAGCCCGGAAGCACCAACGTTTGATTACACAATAAAATCCTATCCAAACTGTCACTATGCAAGAAGGTAAGATTTCCCAAATCATCGGCCCTGTAGTTGATGTCGATTTCCCTGAAGGGCGGCTTCCGTCAATTCTGGACGCGCTGACTGTAACAAGAGCTGACGGCACCAAACTCGTTCTGGAAACGCAACAGCATCTTGGAGAAGAACGTGTCCGTACTGTTGCCATGGAGAGCACAGACGGCCTTGTACGAGGCATGAACGTTACCCATACAGGCAAACCAATACAAGTCCCTGTTGGTCTTGAGGTTCTTGGCAGAATGCTGAACGTTGTCGGAGACCCGATTGACGGTCGCGGCCCTGTCAATACCAAAAAAAGTTACTCGATCCACCGTCTGGCACCAAGATTTGACGAAATCTCGACAAAGGCCGAGATGTTTGAAACCGGTATCAAGGTTATCGATCTTCTTGAGCCTTACTCCCGAGGTGGTAAAACAGGTCTTTTCGGCGGCGCAGGTGTAGGCAAAACCGTTTTGATCATGGAACTGATCAATAATATTGCCAAACAACAGTCCGGATTCAGCGTCTTTGCCGGGGTCGGCGAACGAACCCGTGAAGGAAACGACTTGTGGCATGAAATGATGGAGTCCGGCGTTATCGACAAAACGGCTCTTGTTTTTGGCCAGATGAACGAACCTCCAGGCGCCCGTCAGAGAGTCGCGCTTACCGGCTTGAGTATTGCCGAGTATTTCCGTGACGAAGAAGGGCGTGACGTGCTGCTCTTTATTGACAATATCTTCCGCTTTACCCAGGCAGGTTCGGAAGTCTCCGCACTTCTCGGACGTATGCCGAGCGCCGTAGGCTATCAGCCTACCCTGGCAACAGAGATGGGTGAACTTCAGGACAGGATTGTTTCCACCAAGAAGGGTTCTGTTACCTCTGTACAGGCCATTTATGTTCCTGCAGATGATCTTACCGATCCTGCGCCGGCAACTGCGTTTGCTCACCTTGATGCAACAACGGTGCTTTCGCGCTCAATTGCCGAGCTTGGTATCTATCCTGCTGTTGATCCCCTTGACTCAACATCGCGCATTCTCGACCCGAACATTGTCGGCGACGATCATTACGATACTGCCCAGGCCGTCAAACAGCTTCTGCAGCGCTACAAGGATCTTCAGGATATTATCGCTATTCTCGGTATGGATGAGCTGAGTGATGAGGATAAACTTGTTGTTTCAAGAGCAAGAAAAGTACAGCGCTTCCTTTCGCAGCCATTTTTCGTTGCCGAAGCCTTTACCGGTCTGGCAGGTAAATATGTGAAGCTTGAAGAGACCATCAAAGGCTTCAAGGAGATCATCGCAGGAAGGCATGACAATTTGCCCGAAAGTGCATTTTACCTGGTCGGAACCATTGAGGAAGCCGTAGAGAAAGCAAAAACGCTCTAAACAAAAGCATTAACCATGGCGAATTCCGATAAAGGCTTTCACATAGAGATCGTCACTCCCCTGAAGCTTCATTTTTCAGGGGAAATTGTCAGTGTCACGGCACCGGGTGAGCTTGGTCAGTTTCAGGTACTGAAAAACCATGCACCATTGCTCTCCTCTCTGACAAAAGGAACGGTCAAACTTGCCTTGGCAGATCGTAGCGAACAATCGTTTTCAATCCTTGACGGTTTTTTTGAAGTCAGCAGCAACAAGGCAATTCTGCTGACCGAAACCATTTCCTGATTTCATACCAATGAATGATCAACATCAGCGCTCTCAAAGGCGCTGATGTTTTGTGGTGTTATGAAAACCATTACCCCAAAAGCCCTGCACAAGGGAGATACCATTGGCCTGATCTCACCCTCGTCACATTGCGCCTATCCAGAAAAAATTGGGCAGGCAATCGGTTATCTCGAAAAAAACGGTTACCAGGTCAAGCCCTCGCGCCACCTCAACTGTATTGATACCGATCCGGCAATTGCCGACCAGCACAAACTGCATGATCTGCATGAGATGTTCCGCGAACCCGCCATAAAGGCAATCATCTGCCTGCGAGGAGGAGCCGGAGCTTCAAGACTGCTAAAAAAAATAGATTATAGCCTCATAGCGGACAATCCGAAAATATTTGTCGGCTATTCGGACATTACTGCATTGTCGCTCGCCCTCTTTGCAAAAACAGGCCTGATCAGTTTTTCAGGGCCGATGCTCACCACAGAACTGTACGAACCGACACCCTACACCGAAGAGCATTTTTGGGAAATGCTCACCTCACCCTCCTATGCACTTTCGCTTCGGAACCACCCGGCCCACCCCGTAACCTGCATCAGAGCGGGTGAAGCTGAGGGGAGCCTGATCGGCGGCAATCTCTCCGTCCTCTCTTCAATGATCGGAACGCCCTATCTGCCCTCATTAAATGACGCGCTGCTTTTTCTGGAAGACATTAACGAACCGGCATACCGCATCGACAGAATGCTCTCGCATCTCGACAACGCGGCCTTACTTGCGTCATGCAAGGGAGTTCTTTTCGGCCAGTTCGGCAATGGCGCGGAGAATACAAAAGAGGAACATCTCCGCTTGCAAAATATCTTTGCCTATTACAGCGAACACGCCCATACCAATGGCCCGGTAATGAGGGGGCTCTCTTATGGCCATATCAGAAATCTGATGACTATCCCTGTTGGAGCCCGATTCAAAATGCGGGTTACTGAAACAGGCGACTTTTCTCTCGGAGCACTCCATCCGGTCATCGAAGAGTAGCCAACTCTCTTGCATCTCCGGGTCAAGGTAGCTATTTTTGACTTTCTAACCTGATTGTGTTGATCATGAACTCCTCTCTTGCAAACAGGTGGACGGCATCCCTGACCACTCCAGTAACGAAACAGCGAGAACAAGGCTCCGGGCCCGACCTGCTTGATGCTTACCGCGTTGTCCTGTTCAATGACGAAGAGCATACGTTTGAGGAAGTGATTGAACAGATCATCAAGGCCGTACGCTGCAGTCGCCAAAAAGCTGAAAAACATACATGGGAAGTCCACACCCGAGGCCGCAGCATTGTTTTCGCTGGAGCAATGCTTCTCTGCCTTCGGGTAAGTTCGATTCTTGAAGAGATCGCCCTTAAAACTGAAATCCAGACCAGTTGATCGACTGATAGCCGACGTTGATGTTTAATTTTTACCGGGTTCAGAAAGTGCGAACCATTGAGGCCAAACCTCCATCGGCCAGCCTGCCACCTGAAACTGCCGATAAATGACTGCCATCCACTGACGCAGTTCAAGCATCGTCATCTGCAAACGAGCAGGCTCTCCACCGTCATCAAGTGGAAAGATAATGGCTGCGCCTCCAGCAGGACAAAAAAGATCGACCTTTTCTGGCAACACCGAACGCGAAAGGCCCGTACTCCTCACCGGCTCTGAAAACTTTTGCTGCCACCCCGCATCGTGCTGCTGAACAGAGAGCATCAACCCTTTGTCAACAAGATGCGAATCAGGTGCAGAATGCTCAAGATGGTGTACAAGTTTCGGCACCAGCCGCCTGCAAAGACGCTGGGTCAACCAGAAAACCGCACGCTCCTCACCATCAAGATCAGCCAGCATGCGTATCCGGTCTTCAATCTCTATATACTGTAATGTGACTTTTTTCAGTTTCACCATGTGATTCCTTCACCATTTTTCACTTCCTGTTCAACGCCAAACCAGAAACCCTCTCCTGCCTGTATAAGCTAAACGTACTCAATCCCGCCCAAAAGCCCAAGCCAGCGACCACCCCTATAGCCGTGAAGTACCTGTATTGCCGCATGAAACGAGGCGATCCCATGATTTTTCCGGATCCGCCCGCATTTCAAATTATCCTTGACGCCCCATCCTTTTTTGTTATCTTTACAACGATTTATATAGAACCGGTATGTAAGCATGTAAGTTCATCGTCCGCGGTTCAGTAAAGAATTACTAATTTATTAACAGAACCCGAGAATGGATAAACACCGCAGCAACAAGGATACTTCGAAGACCCCTTATACATCGACGGATACAGAAATTCCAACACAGGATCAGATTATCGAAGCTGAACGCTGTGGTTTTCAATGCCAGGCAAAAGCTGCAAAAGTTCGAGCTGAAGTGCTTTTTCCCGGTGTTCTGGCGGCGATTACCGTAGCAGCCGCAGCAACGTTTCTGTCAGACCATTATGGCGCTCCAACGATGTTGTTTGCTCTGCTGATTGGCATGGCATTCCGGTTTCTCTCGGAAGATAACGGTAAAGCGCTTGCAGGCATCCAATTTGCCTCCACAACGATCCTTCGTATCGGCGTGGCGCTTCTCGGAATGCGCATTACCATCGATCAGATTCAGTCTCTCGGCATCAAACCCTTGACCATCGTTATCGGCTCGGTGTTTCTTACCATACTTTTCGGTATTACCCTTTCCAAAGCAATGGGCAGAGGAAAACGCTTCGGCATTCTTACTGGCGGAAGTGTAGGGATCTGTGGCGCATCTGCCGCACTGGCCATTGCAGCCATTCTTCCCAAGGATGAATATAATGAGCGCAACACCATTTTTACCGTTATCAGTGTAACTGCTCTGAGTACCCTTGCAATGATCTTTTATCCCATCGTAGCCAGGCAGTTCGGGCTCGACGATCAGGCTACCGGTATATTCCTTGGCGGAACCATTCACGATGTCGCCCAGGTTGTGGGTGCAGGTTATTCGGTTTCGGAAAAAACCGGCGATACCGCTACCGTAATAAAACTGTTACGCGTTTCCATGCTCGTACCAACGGTGTTCGCTCTCTCGATGATATTCCATACCCGAACAAAAATTGATGGTGAAACGGCAAAAAAGTTTTCGTTCCCTCCTTTTATTATCTTTTTTGTTTTACTGGTCGGTATCAACAGCACCCATCTGGTTCCTGATCAGATGAATAAATTCATCAATGAAGTTTCACGCTGGAGCCTGGTGACCGCCATCGGCGCACTTGGTATGAAGACCTCACTGAAATCTCTTTTTGAAGTCGGCTGGAAACCAATTTCCATCATCATGGCAGAGACAGTATTTCTTGCGACACTTGTTCTGGGAGCCATTTACTGGACCTCCTGATGCCTGAACAGCAGTTGCATTCTGCCAGTCAGAATACAACTGCTGCTATTACGCCACAAACACGAACACGCAGATTCCATCCGAACAGGCATCCCTCAGACGATCTGGCATTGCCAAAAAAAATAAAAAAAATCTTCTACCCAATACTTGAAAAAAAGTAATCAAAACATTACTATGTAAGATTACTATATATTCATATAACCAGATGGTAACATCCAAAGAATCGTTATCCAATAGATCAAATTTACTTTGAATCCCCTGATTTATCGTCTTATATTTGCTTCGATCCGTTTCTGAAAACATCTTTTTTCATTATCGAGTACGATTTTGTCGGATAACGAGAAAAAAAATATCATCAAACCCGCAAAGGGCTCCTGAAACGCGACAATACCAGGCACCGTACCGGTTTGATTGCAAAAAAACAGACCGACCTGCACGCAGGTAAGGAATAAGGATTACAGTACCCAACTGAAAGACAGAGATTTACGAGTGACAAAAAGGGCTTTTCATCTGCGTCAAAAAAAATAAGGCGTACTTTTGAACAGACGATTTGACAAGCGCTTGAAGATATCAGTATTCTTGACAGGCTCTCCATTTCTACTCTATACCGTATGACATGCTTTCAACTGTAGCCCAATAACTTAACCAGCAATAACTCATGTCGTTAGTCAATCCGCATGGCAGGGAAAAGATTTTAAAACCGCTTTTATTGTCCGGGCAGGCGTTGCAGAATGAACAGGAACGAGCAAAGTCAATGGCCAGGGTCACTCTTTCATCAAGAGAGACCGGTGACCTGATCATGCTCGGTATCGGTGGATTCACTCCCCTGAGTGGCTTCATGGGATATGAGGACTGGAAAGGAAGCGTCGAGGAGTGCAAGCTGGCTGACGGCACCTTCTGGCCCATTCCCATTACCTTGTCAACAACCAAAGAACAGGCCGATAAGCTGAAAATCGGAGCGGAAGTTGCTCTGGTGGACGAAGAATCGGGAGAGACGATGGGAAGTATGACGATTGAGGAGAAATATGCAATCGACAAGTCACATGAGTGTCGGGAAGTTTTTAAAACCGATGACCCAAAACACCCCGGGGTACTGATGGTCATGAACCAGGGCGACGTCAATCTTGGCGGTAGCGTAAAAGTGTTCAGCGAAGGTTCTTTTCCCTCCGAATTCGAGGGGATCTATATGACTCCGGCCCAGACAAGAAAAATGTTTGAGGATAATGGCTGGAGCACCGTAGCTGCTTTCCAGACAAGAAACCCCATGCACCGCTCTCATGAATATCTGGTCAAGATTGCCATAGAGATCTGTGACGGTGTACTGATTCATCAACTTCTCGGAAAACTCAAACCCGGCGATATTCCTGCCGATGTCAGAAGAGACTGCATCAACGTCCTGATGGACAATTATTTCGTCAAGGGCACCTGCATACAGGGTGGCTATCCGCTTGATATGCGATATGCCGGCCCAAGAGAAGCTCTGCTCCATGCATTATTCAGACAAAATTTTGGCTGCAGTCACCTGATAGTCGGAAGAGACCATGCGGGTGTCGGAGATTATTATGGCCCCTTTGACGCACACTATATTTTCGACCAAATTCCGAAAGATGCGCTGGAGACCAAGCCATTAAAAATTGACTGGACCTTTTACTGTTACAAATGTGATGGTATGGCCTCCATGAAGACCTGTCCCCATACAAACGAAGACCGACTGAATGTAAGCGGCACAAAACTCAGAAAAATGCTTTCCGAAGGAGAAGAGGTCCCTGAGCATTTCAGCCGTCCGGAAGTGCTTGAAGTCCTGCACCGCTACTACGCAACACTGACTGAAAAAGTTGATATCGGGCTGCAGACCAATACTGGCGGATAATAACGTTACCAATCGACGCTCTCATGTAGAGAAGTTTTTCTGACGATTTTTTTCTTCATAGACTAGTCCAATAGCTTCGTAAATCGCAGGTTTTGCCTGCAAATATTTGGTAAAGGAGGACAAATTATGCCGAGTTTTGTCATTAAAGAAAAATGTGACGGCTGCAAGGGTCAGGAAAGGACAGCATGTATGTACATCTGTCCCAATGACCTCATGAAGCTTGATGTTGACAGGATGCTGGCCTGGAACCAGGAACCGGACCAGTGCTGGGAGTGCTACAATTGCGTGAAAATCTGTCCACAGCAGGCTATCGAAGTCAGGGGATATGCTGATTTCGTACCACTGGGTGGAAATGTGATTCCGTTAAGGGGAACAGATGCTATCATGTGGACGATCAAATTCAGAAATGGAATCCTGAAACGCTACAAATTCCCGATCAGAACGACTTCAGAAGGTTCGATTGATCTCTACTCGGGCAAGCCTGAGCATGATTACGCCAATCTGAAAAAGCCAGGATTCTTCAACATGACAGAGTATCCAACACTATAAACAATTAAATTGCTCAGGAGGTAGATCCATGGGAGTAGAGAAAAACGAATTCAAGTTTTGCAAGAAGCCCGAAGTAGTTTACATAGATACGGATATTCTGCTTATAGGTGGGGGTATGGCTTGTTGCGGTGCAGTATATGAAGCGGCCAAATGGGCCACACCAAAAGGATTAAGAATCACCATGGTCGATAAGGCATCGGTCGACAGAAGCGGCGCCGTCGCTCAGGGCCTGTCGGCAATCAATACCTATTGTGGTGAAAACGATCCTGCCGATTATGTAAAATATGTCAGAACAGATCTGATGGGCATTATCCGGGAGGATCTTGTCTATGATCTCGGAAGGCACGTAGACAATTCTGTTCATCTCTTCGAAGAGTGGGGTCTCCCCGTATGGAAAAGAGATGAGGATGGTTCTACCCAGGATGGCGCAAAACCAGCTCCAAAGCTGAGCGAGGGGGGCAAGCCAGTCAGATCAGGCAGATGGCAGATTATGATTAACGGAGAGTCCTACAAAGTCATCGTTGCCGAAGCCGCAAAAAAAGCACTTGAATTCAACAGAAAGGCAACTGGCGTCGACCAGAACCTTTTTGAGCGGGTCTTTATCAGTGAGCTTATCCATGACAAAAACGATCCAAACAGGATCGCAGGCGCCATCGGTTTCAGCGTCAGGGAAAATAAAGCCTATGTGTTTACAGCAAAAACCATGTTGCTTGCCTGTGGTGGCGCTGTGAACGTCTACAGACCACGTTCAACGGCTGAAGGCCAGGGTCGTGCATGGTACCCGGTCTGGAATGCAGGTACCACCTATGCTCTTGCCGCCCAGGCAGGATGCGAGCTGGTACTGATGGAAAACAGGTTCGTTCCGGCAAGGTTCAAGGATGGTTATGGACCAGTTGGAGCATGGTTCCTCTTCTTCAAATGTAAAGCCACCAACTCCCTTGGAGAGGACTATTGCGTCACCAATCTGGCGACCGCCAACAAGGATTTTGGCAAGTATGCCGAAGATCCCCACAAGCTCACCACAGCCATGAGGAACCACATGATGATGATCGACATGAAGGCCGGTAAAGGCCCGATCCTCATGAGGACTCACGAGGCGATGCAGGCGCTTGGTGAAACCATGACGCCGAAACAAATGAAGCATCTTGAAGCCGAAGCATGGGAAGACTTCCTCGACATGTGTATCGGTCAGGCCGTCGTATGGGCAGGAAACAACATCGAACCGGACAAAACACCTTCAGAGCTTATGCCTACCGAACCTTACCTGCTCGGTTCTCATGCCGGTTGTGCCGGTATCTGGGTCAGTGGTCCGGATGATCTCAAGGGCTTCCCTGCAGAATGGAACTGGGGCTATAACAGGATGACCACCGTTGACGGTCTCTTTACCGCCGGTGACGGTGTTGGAGCCTCTGGTCACAAATTCTCGTCAGGCTCACATGCAGAGGGACGGATTGCAGGCAAGAACATGACCGCCTACTGCCTCGATCATGTAGATTACAAACCTGAACTCGGCAGGGATGTGGAAGAGGTGATTGCTGAAATTTACGCGCCAATGGAGATCTTTGGCAAGAACAAGGATTACAGCACTGATCCAAATGTCAACCCCAACTACATCCGGCCAAAAATGTTCCAGGCAAGGTTGCAGAAGATCATGGACGAATATGTCGCCGGTGTCGCAACATGGTACACCACCAGCAAAACCATGCTCGAAAAAGGTCTGGAACACCTGTCACTGCTCAAGGAAGATGCCAGCAAAATGGCGGCTGAAGATAATCATGAACTGATGCGCTGCTGGGAGAATTATCATCGCCTGATGGCAGGTGAAGCCCATGCCCGTCACATTCTGTTCCGTGAGGACAGTCGCTATCCTGGTTACTACTTCAGAGCTGACCACTTCTATGTTGATGACGAAAACTGGAAATGTTTCACGATTTCCAAGTACGACAGAAGCACCCAGAACTGGACACTATCCAAGAGAGACTACGTTCAGGTCATTCCTGATTAATGGCAAAAAGTGACACTATTGTTATTGAGTACATCCCCGAGGTTCTTCCTTGGGGATTGCTCTTCTTCATGCAAGAGTGTCAAGTTGATTAACGTAACGCGGGAGCATCCGTTCAAAGGTTCCCTTCCGAATGACTTTTGAGAGTTTATCCGCAGAGGAAAATCATGTCAGTTGAAACTATTCTAATTGTTGGCGGTGGCATCAGTGGCATAACCACTGCCGTTGAGGCTGCAGAGGTTGGTTATAACACCGTTCTTGTTGAGAAAAATCCATACCTGGGGGGACGGGTGGCGCAGCTTAACAAGTATTTTCCAAAACTATGCCCCCCCTATTGTGGTCTGGAGATGAATTTCAGACGCATCAAGCTTAATCCAAAAATAACCGTCTACACCTTGACCGAAGTAGAGGAGGTGAGCGGTAAAGAGGGGAATTTCAGCGTCAGGTTAAAGGTAAATCCACGGTATGTGAATGAAAAATGCACATCCTGTAACGCCTGTGTGGACGTATGCCCTGCTGAAAGGCTCAATGAGTTTAATTTCGGAATGGACAAGACCAGGGCAATCTATCGGCCCCATGAAATGGCCCATCCCATGAGATACGTTATAGAGCGAAACGCGTGCAGTGATCCTTCATGCAACAAATGTGTGACGGCTTGCAAATATAATGCTATCGATCTGGCTATGAAGCCGGAAACCGTAGAGATCAAGGCTGGCAGTATTGTTTATGCCACAGGCTGGAAGCCTTATGATGCCGCCAATATGGAAAACCTCGGTTTCGGACGAATCAAAAACGTCATTACCAACATGATGCTGGAACGGCTTGCTGCGCCAAACGGGCCAACCGGAGGGAAAATTCTCAGGCCATCCGATGGGCGAGAGGTGAAAAAGGTCGTGTTTGTGCAGTGCGCAGGATCACGGGACGAAAATCATCTGAATTACTGTTCGGCAATCTGCTGTATGGCATCCCTTAAACAGGCAACCTACATCAGGGAGCGCATTCCCGATGCAGAGGTATTTATTGCCTACATAGATTTGAGAACACCAGGCAAGTACGAAGATTTTCTCGGAAAGGTACAGGCCGACGAACACGTCAAGATGGTTAAAGGCAAAGTCGCCATGATCGAAGAAGATTCCGCAACTGGCAATGTTATCGTTACCTCCGAAGATGTCGAAGGTGGCAGAAAAAGTCGTCAGATTGCTGATATGGTGGTGCTGGCCACGGGTATGGTACCTTCTGTAAAGGAAAATGCCATGCTGAATTTTGAGCAAAACGGATTTATTCAGGCTGGCAAGACGCCCGGCATCTATTCTGTCGGCGTAGCGAAAAGGCCATCTGATGTTACATCATCCATTCAGGACGCAACCGGGACGGCATTGAAAAGCATTCAAAGTTTGGTGAGGAGTTAAAACATGGCTGACGATAATAAAATTGGAGTATACCTCTGTACCGACTGCGGAATCGGAGAGATGTTGAATGTTGACGAACTCGAAGCCGTAGCAAAAAAAGAGTTCAAGGTACCCGTCTGCAAAAAACATCCGTTTCTCTGTAGCCGGGAAGGTGTTCAGATAATCAAGGACGACATCAATAACGGTGAGGTCAACAAGATTGTCATTGCCGCATGTTCGCCAAGAGTGAATACCGATGTTTTTAATTTCGACCCGTTAAAGTATGTAACCGAACGGGTCAATCTGAGAGAACAGGTAGTCTGGGTCAAGTCCTCGACAGAAAAGACAAACGAGGGAAGCCAGATGATGGCTGCCGACTATATGCGGATGGGCATAACAAGGATTGGCAAATCAAGTATCCCTGAACCGAAGTACACCGATGTCAACCGGACACTGCTTGTGGTCGGAGGAGGCGTTACCGGCCTTACTGCAGCGCTTGAGGCATCAAAAGCTGGCTATAAATCCGTGCTTGTTGAAAAAGCACGGGAGCTTGGAGGCCAGGCGAAAAAGATGTATAAAGTCTTCCCGACTGCACCACCCTTTGCGGAGCTTGAAAAGCCGACAATACTCGCAAAAATCGAGGAGGCACGGAACGACGGAAACATCAGCATCCATACGGATACCACCATTGCTTCCATAGAGGGCGGTCCAGGGATGTACAAGGTCACGATTAACAAACAGGGTACAACCGAGAGCTTCGAAGCTGGCGCCATTGTCCTTGCAACAGGCTGGCGTCCCTACAATCCTGATAACCTTGCGCATCTCGGTTACGGAAAATTCCGCAACGTGATCACAAACCTTCAGATGGAGGAACTTGTCACCAAAGGCAACGGCAAGGTACTCAGACCCTCCGACGGCAAACCGGCAAAAAACGTTGTTTTTATCCAGTGTGCAGGTCAGAGAGATGAAAAGCATGTTCCCTACTGTTCCTCTGTTTGTTGCAATGTATCGCTCAAACAGGCCAAATATGTCAGAGACTCGGATCCGGATGCTGGTGCATTTGTCATATACAAAGACATGCGTACCCTCGGGCTGTACGAAAACTTCTACAAGACATCCCAGGATGACGAAGGCGTTTTTCTGACCAAAGGCGAAGTTCTTGGTCTTGAAGAGGGTCCGGGAGGAAATATATACGTCGAAATCAACAACCATCTTCTCGGCAGAACGATGAAGATCAATGCTGATATGGTCGTACTTGCCACCGGCATGGTATCTGGCATGGTTCCTGAAGACAGAGGTGTAAATAATCTCACTCCTGAGTACATCGGCAATTTTGTCAAGAGAGAAACCTCTGATGGAGAAATCGTAGAGCTGGAGCCACTAAGTCTTGCCCTGAACCTGAAATACCGCCAAGGCCCTGAAATGCCGCATCTCAAATGGGGCTTTCCTGATTCACACTTTATCTGCTTCCCTTACGAGACCAAAAGAACGGGCATCTATGCCGCTGGCGCTGTCCGCCATCCGATGGACGCAGTGCAGTCGGTAGGCGATGCAACGGGCGCAGCACTTAAAGCTATCCAGTGTATCGAACTCACGGCGCAAGGGCGTGCCGTGCATCCCAGAACCTGGGATCGTACCTATCCGGAAATCAGGGTTGAAAGCTGCACCCAATGCAGACGATGCACGGTCGAATGCCCCTTTGGAGCCTACGATGAGGAGAAAGATGGCACCCCGCTTCTCTATCCTTCACGCTGTCGTCGCTGTGGAGTATGCATGGGCGCATGTCCACAACGGGTTATCTCATTCAAGGACTACAGTGTTGACATGATTTCCTCTGTCCTGAAATCAATCGAAGTCCCTGACTCGGGTACCTTTATTCTCTGTTTTGTCTGTGAAAACGACGCCTATCCCGCACTTGACATGCTGGGACTGAACCGGGTTGGCCTGAATACCAATTTCAGGTTTATTCCCTTACGCTGCCTCGGTGGCCTGAATCTGGTCTGGATTGCCGATGCCCTCTCACAGGGTGTTGACGGTATCCTGCTTCTCGGTTGTAAATTCGGAGATGACTATCAGTGCCACTATATCAAGGGCAGTCAGATGGCAAATGAACGACTTGGAAAGGTTCAGGAGACTCTTAGTCGTCTGATGCTTGAATCGGAAAGGGTTGAACAGGTACAGCTTGCTATCAATGAGTGGGAAAAACTGCCTGGCATTATCGAGGAGTTCTCAAAAAAAGTTGAAGCAATTGGTGAAAATCCGTACAAAGGATTCTAAAATAATTACTACGAATAACAGAAACAGGCCCTCTCAGATAACAACCTGTTTCTGTTGTCCATGTTTATTCCGCTGTTAATTTTGGAGGTTTTTTATGGCTCAAGAAACTGCATTTACACCAGATATCAAGTTTATCAGGGAGCTGAAAGCTGCTGGTGCCGATACAATGAAAAAGTGCTATCAATGCGCTACGTGCTCTGTCGTATGCCCATTGTCTCCTGATGACAGGCCGTTTCCGAGAAAGGAGATGGTGATGGCACAATGGGGACTGAAAGATGAATTGCTCAAGAGCGCCGACATCTGGCTCTGCCACAACTGCAACGATTGTTCCAAATACTGTCCTCGGGGAGCCCGACCTGGTGATGTGCTTGCAATATTGAGGAAAAGCGTCATTCAGGAAAACGCATTCCCCAGGATAATGGGCAAGATTGTTGGCGATCCGAAAAATATCTGGCAGGCCATGGCAATTCCTGTGCTCTTTTTTCTCGTCATCCTTGGTATCACCGGACACCTGAACTTTCCTGAAGGAGAGATTGTCTTCTCCAAGTTTTTTCCTGTCCACTATATCGACATGATTTTCGTTCCACTCTCAGCCCTTGCAGTGCTCATGTTTGCGGTCAGCATGAGCCGGTTCTGGAAAAATATCAGCGCAGAATCTGGCAACAAACTGCCGAAAGGCGATTTTCTTCCGAGCTTTATGGAGACGCTCAAGGAGATCATGTTGCACTCAAAATTCAGGAAGTGTGACGAAAACAAGGATAGAGGCATAGCTCACGTACTTGTTTTTTATGGCTTTATCGGTCTCGCAATCACGACTGCCTGGGCAGTATTCTATCTCTACGGGCTGAAATGGGAATCACCATATCCGCTTGACGATCCAGACATTCTTGCACTGCTGGGTGGATCAACAACCATGGTCTGGATTGCAAGAACCATTTTCAAGCTTGTTGCAAACATCAGCGCCATTTCGCTTCTTGCCGGCGGAGTGCTGATCATTAAAAACAGGCTTAAAGAGCGTGGATTTGAAACCAGCACATCCTCTTTCGACTGGATATTTGTAGGAATCGTCCTGCTCGTAGGTCTGTCGGGCTTCCTGGCACAAGTAATGCGAATGATGAATTTTCCGCCTGTAATTGCATACAGCACCTATTTCATCCATCTGGTGCTGGTGTTTTACATCATCATCTACATGCCTTATTCAAAGCTTGCACACTTTGTCTACAGAACCGTAGCTATTACCTATACCAAAATGATGAAGCGGGATGTAGAAATGTAATGCAGCAGGGAAACTGAATGCTCTTGAAAGGGATCGCCGCAAAAACTGCGATCCCTCTTTTTTTTGCACTCACTCTTCTATGATCTGGCCCTTCATGCCATCAGGAGTAAAGACGCACATGGCCTCAAAAACCCCGTTATCCGGATAGCACATGCAACGGTAGGATGCCGTTTTGTTAAAGTTGGTTTTAAGATTGTTCCAGCCGTTGGCGTAAAGCTTGCAATCATCATTGAAACAGATGTAAAAGTAAGGTGTACACCAGCCAAGCCCATCCCCATAATTAAAAGGAGGTGGCTCACATTTTTTCATTTTCGTTCCGCAATGGGGGCAATCCGGAGCTTCCGTAATCTTCATAACACTGCTGATTAACACGATTTTTTAGGTAAATTGATGGCGTTGAGTGAGTTACCCAGAGCATTATGGCTTGAAACAAAGCCGCCCCGGAAACTCATCCATGATAAATCATCTTCACAGTATATACAATTTATTTTACTTGACAGCCCGCTCTTCTTTCTGCTTTTCTGCGGGGTTAATGACGGTAACGAATTAAAACAGGTGGATTATGGAAAACTTCCTTGACAAGCTCGGTATAGAACTCAATGAACAAACCAGACTAACCAGCGAAAGCACCTTTCAGTTCAGTTGCCACAAAGGGCTTTCGTGCTACAACAACTGCTGCAGCAATCCCGATATTTTCCTCACTCCGTATGACATCCTGAGGATGAAGAACAGGCTCGGTCTCTCGTCAGCCGAATTTCTTTCGGCATACACCGAACCGGTAATCCAGCAAGAATCGAAGCTCCCTTTTGTCAGGCTGAAACTGCACGATGAGGGCAAGTGCAAATTTGTTGCAGAAGAGGGGTGTACCGTTTACAATGACCGGCCTCTGGCATGTCGTTATTACCCGATCGGCTTCGGCATCCACAAAAACGCAACGGCAGGAGGAAACGACTTCTATTTTCTCATAAAAGAAGCGCACTGCAAGGGGTTTGAGGAAGAACAGGAGTGGACAGTCGGAGAGTGGCGAAAAAGCCAGGAGATCGATGACTATGACGACAAAAACAGGGTCTGGATGGACATCATTCTCGACAAAAAACTGCTGAGTCCCGAACTCGAACCAAATGAAAAAAGCCTGAAAATGTTTTTCATGGCCAGCTATGACCTCGATGCCTTCAGGGACTTTATGATGGAAAGCCGCTTCCTTCAGGTGTTCGAGGTAGATGATGAACTGCTTCAAATGGTAAAAACCGACGAAGCAGAACTGATGCTCTTCGCCCACCAATGGCTGCAGTACGCCCTCTTCAAAAAACCAACCATGACGCTGCGGCAATCATGAGCGTTCTCCAAAAATAAATCCAGCAGGAACGCTGAAAAAAACGCAGGGCACAGAAAAAGAGCGCCCTGCGTTTTTTGAGAGCACCTGGCTACAATGACAATCAGTAGGTAACCACCGAGTCAGCACTCATCACTTCATGAACAAGTGTTCCGGCGGCGCCGATCTGCACACCATCGACCAGATCCCCGGGAGCAATATCTCTTTCCTTAATACACGGGGAACAAAGATAGAGTTTTCCACCCATATCCATGAAGGTATCAAACAGCTCTCCGAGAGGAGCAAACCCCTCAGCCCTGACCTTTTCTGCCTCTCCTTTTTTTGCCAGAACCACCGCCGATGACTGAAGAAACATCACAACCTCAACATCCAGTGACTGTGATGCCGTAGCAAGCACGAATGGCAGGGTGGCCTTCTCATGGTTTTCTTGACCAATGGTACTGATAATGAGCAGTTTGCTGCTTTCCATATGAGTATGGTTTTTAGAGTTCCTGAATATCTGCAAATGTTCGATCGCTGATATCGATCCTTCAGGATACAATATAGTGCAACGTAAAAATTTTTTTATCGATAGCGGGAACTCTCTTTTGCTCATTCAGCCTTCATCACCGAATCTCTTTTAACCACACCCTTTCCTGATTTATCCCTGCTGGTTTGTTATATTCCTTGTTTTACTCTGTTAAACGGGAGTACCCGGAGCTATTTTTCCACACTATTTTGAACGAACGATGAGCAATTCTGACCAGACACGGGTGCAAAGTGTCAATCTGCCTCCTGATAAGGTGATGCATAAACTGGTTTCACTGGCCAAACGTCGAGGGTTTATTTTCCCGTCATCGGAAATCTATGAGGGACTCTCCTCATGCTTCGACTATGGGCCACTGGGCAGCGAGATGAAAAGAAACATCAAGGAACTCTGGTGGAACTCAATGACCCGTCGCCACCAGAATATTGTAGGGCTTGATGCATCGATCATGATGAACCCGAGGGTATGGGAGGCTTCAGGTCATGTAGCAAGCTTCAACGATCCGATGATTGACGACAAAACCACCAAAAGGCGCTACCGTGCTGACCATCTGATCGAAAACCATATTGAGAAATTGCGACGGGACGGCAAGGAGGAAGAGCTCCTGAGGGTACAAAGCGCATATGAAGCCGTCGCCGGGGCAGAGGACTCGAACCGTGCACTCTACGATATTATCATTGCCGAAGGGATCAAGGCACAGGACACCGGCTCGGGTGACTGGACAGAGGTACGCCAGTTCAATCTGATGTTCCAGTGTAATATGGGCGCTGTTGCCGATAAATCAAATATTGTCTACCTGCGGCCCGAAACAGCCCAGGGGATTTTCGTGAACTTCCATAACGTTCGCGAATCTTCACGCATGAAGGTACCGTTCGGCATAGCCCAGATCGGCAAAGCCTTCCGAAACGAGATTGTGAAAGGAAACTTCATCTTCCGCATGGTAGAGTTTGAGCAGATGGAGATGCAGTACTTCGTCAAACCCGGTACCCAGGCGGAAGCCTTTGAGGCATGGAGAGAAGAGCGGTTTGCCTGGTATACCAGCGCCCTTGGCCTCAGAAAGGAGAAACTGCACTGGTACAAACATGACAAGCTGGCCCATTATGCCGACCTTGCCTACGACATCAAGTTCGAGTTCCCCTTCGGTATTGAAGAGATTGAGGGGATTCACTCCAGAACCGATTTTGATCTGAAACAGCATCAGGAGTATTCCGGCAAAAATATGGAGTATATCGACCAGCTCACCAATGAGCGCTACCTCCCCTATGTGGTGGAAACCTCTGCCGGATGCGATCGACTCTTCCTGGCGCTGCTTGCAGATGCCTACACAGAAGATACCGTTGATGGCGATGAACGTGTTGTGCTGAAACTCTCACCGAAAGTCGCTCCCATCAAAGCAGCCGTACTGCCGCTGATGAAAAAGTGCGGAATGGGAGAGATGGCCTCACTGCTGAGAGAAGAACTTTCAGCGGCACACCTTGTCCAATATGATGATGCAGGCTCTATCGGCAAACGCTACCGCCGCCAGGACGAGATCGGCACACCCTTCTGTATCACGGTTGATCATCAGTCTCTGGAGGAAAACAGCGTCACCGTACGTTACCGCGACACGGCAACACAAGAGAGGATCGAAATTTCGAGGGTACGGGAATTTCTCGCCTCAAAACTAATCACGCTTTAAGCTATGCGTTATGATGTCGCAGTAATCGGTGGTGGCCCCTCAGGAGCCGTAGCAGCCGCCGTACTGGCCAAAGCCGGAATATCAACCGTTCTCATTGAACGAAACCTTGACAACGTCAAACCCTGCGGGGGAGCAATTCCTCTTGGTCTTATCGAGGAGTTCCAGATTCCTGCCGAATTGATAGAAAAAAAGCTCTCCCGCATGAGAGCCCGCTCTCCAAAAGGGAGGATCATTGAAATGCATATGCCGAACGGCTATGTCGGCATGGTACGACGCGAAAAATTTGATCGCTATCTGCGTTCTGAAGCTGAACGGGCCGGAGCCGTCATTGTTGAAGGACTGGTCAAATCCATCTCACACTCGGGAGACGGCTTTGTCATCAATACACTCAACGACAAGGTGGCGCCACTGCGAGCTCGCAAGATTATCGGAGCCGACGGCGCAAACTCAAAAACTGCCGATGAACTGCACTTTCCGCTCAACGAACTGAAGGTGATTGCCATGCAGCAGCGATTCAAATACACCCCGGCCATCCAGAAATTCAGCGATATCGTTGAAATATGGTTTGACGGCGAGGTCTCTCCTGACTTTTATGGGTGGATTTTCCCCAAGGCGGATCATCTGGCAATCGGTACCGGGACAGAGGACAAGCGGCACAACCTCAAGGCGCTCCAGAAACGCTTTATTGAAAAAATCGGGATCACCGATGCCCCCTATCTTGACGAAGCTGCAAAAATCCCGATGAAGCCACGCAAATCATTTACCCAGGAGAAGGCGATCCTTGTCGGAGACGCTGCAGGACTGGTCACACCGGCAAACGGAGAAGGAATCTTCTTTGCCATGCGCTCCGGAAAACTTGGGGCTCAGGCCATGATTGAGCATATAAAAAACAAGACCCCCTTGCAGAACTATGAAAAAGAGTTCCGCAAGCTCTATGCTCCGATCTTTTTCGGTCTTGAAGTGCTGCAGGCAGCCTACTACCGTAACGACCGACTGAGGGAGAGTTTTGTCGCCATATGCGCCGACGATGATGTACAGCAGATAACCTTCGACTCCTATCTCTATAAAAAAATGGTGCCTGCTCCCTGGTCAACCCAGATGAAGATCTTTTCCAAAAATATCTACCACCTCATCAAGGGCTGCTAAATGTTACTCTCTCTTCCCAACTGGATTATCCATCTCTCATCAGCGCTTGAATGGGGAATTGCTGCCGCACTGCTCTTCCACTATGGAAAAATAACGGGGCGGCGCGACATTCGCCTCTTTGGCCTCGCCATGCTGCCACACTGGAGTGGCAGCTTTTTTGTACTGGGTTATCACATCTCCGGTGACACCATTCCGATACTTCTCGATATGTCGGAACTCATCAATCTCTTTGGCAGCACAGCTCTCCTGCTCGCCACACTGAACCTGCTGAAAAGCACCAAAAAAACCTCAGCAACCAGTTATACTGCCGCTCTTGCTGCCATCATGATTGCCGGAAAACCACAATCCTACCTTGGGGCCGATATCTTTGACGCGATTCTCCAACTCTCAAGCGTAGTTTATATAACCTTTCTGGTACTGCTGCTGAAAGTCTGGCGCCGTGACCGGACAATTTTTTCCGGTCTGACTGTTGCCGGCTTCTGGTTTGTGCTGATATTCATCTCAGTCACCATCTTCTGCATGTACCTCGCCACCGTCGTCAGAGGGTATCCAACACTTTCACACGACGACCTGCTGCACGGATTGGCCGAAAGCCTGCTGAGCATCAGCAACCTCATGATTGCCATCGGTGCTCACCGTAAAATCAGGGAGTATAAACGGGAACAACTGAATGCCATTCAGGGATGAAGAATCCGTGAATAACCACGGGAATCAGAAAAGAGCCAAACGGCTTTTTTGACCGCCGTGTCATGCCCAATTTCTACCGTTCGTGCAATACGATCATTGAAATGGCGGAGAATTTCCACTTCAAGAGCCTGGGCAACATGCTCCGACTCTGCTGTAATCTCCTGCTTCTTGAGCCGATCGATCTCCTGCTGAAAAGCAGTGACACTCTGAGAATCACTCTCCGTATTTGTCGACTGAACCTTCTTCATACTCTCCCGCAACTCATTGAAACGGCGTTCGGAATCGGAGGTGTAGACAAATTTCCTGCGCTGCAGAAAATCAGCAAACGATACCATAACCGCCGCACGGTCGAGTGGCTGCACAGGCATCACCGGGTTCAGGGAACGATACGCGGAAGAAAAAAGAAAGATGAGGCCCCTCTTGTTCAGCTCCGAAAGATAAGGAGAGGTAACCGGTTCAGGGAGCTGGATATCGGGCAGAATACCACCTCCGCCATACACTTTTCTCTTTCCTTTGGTATAGAAAATCTGAGTTGCCGTCTCTCCCTGCGGTACGGGAATCACCTTGCGCGATTCACGCACCGCATTATTGACCTCTTTCTGGATCAAACGGCCCGAAGGAGTATAGTATTTCGACGTCGTCAGCTTCAGTGAGCTATTATAGGAAATCCGTATAACCGACTGTACCAGCCCTTTGCCATAAGAGCGCTCGCCAATAATAACCCCGCGATCAAGATCCTGAATCGCGCCAGCAACAATTTCAGCCGCTGAAGCACTCTGGCTGTTGATGAGAACCACAAGGGGAAGAGCGGGAAGCAGCGGAGGAGAGGCGGTTACATAGGATTTAGCCATTTCCGGAGAACGTCCCCGAATGGATACCACTTCACTGCCTTTACTGACAAAGAGCGAAGCAACATCAACGGCAACATTAAGCAATCCTCCCGGATTATTTCTGAGATCAAGAATCAGGCCTTTAAGCTGAAAATGCTGCTCTGAGGCCTGACGCAAAAGGCCCTGAATGGCTTCACGCAGATCATCCATCGAATGGGAACCGAAACTCTTCATCTCGATATAGCCCGTACCGTCAAGAATACCGGAATAACTTACGGTGCTCACCCGCACCTCCTCCCGCATCAGTGTCGAGGAAAAAGAGGGGACGCCCTGACGCTCAATCAGGAAGGTAATCGGTGAACCGGCAGGCCCCTTGATCAGGGTTTTAACCTCATCCAGCGACATTGTCCTGATCTCCCGACCGTTGATAGCAACAATAGTGTCCCCAATCCTGAGGCCCGCTTTTGCCGCAGCATAGCCATCAACAACCGATGTAACATAAAACAAAGTGTCAACAGAGGCAATCGTAATGCCGATACCGGCATAGTGCCCGCTGGTCAGCTCATCGAGTTCATCCGCATCATTTTCGTCCAGAAAAACCGTATACGGATCAAGGGTACGAAGCATGCCATCGATACCGGCATACATCAACCCACTGACATTCAGCGTATCAACATAGCCTTTTGAGACCTCACTATAGACCTCACTGAAAAGGTCAATACTTTTGACAATATCAAAATACTCTCTGTCAGCAGAACTGGCAGAGTCAGCGGGAGCCAACCGGGCAGGCTCCGCTGAGAGGAGGAGTGCAGGAGAGTGTGCTGAAAAGAAAAAAAATGCGCCCATAAGGGCCAGCAAACCCTGTCGCAAAGAGCCTCTCCACAACCAGCCCCTGCTCCTCTTTTCGTTGCTCTGCATGCGTTTATCTGAGAGCCTCTTCAAGGGCTGTAGCGCTATCGGTCCTGTCGTCACGGTATTTGATAATCAGCGGTGTATAGATGGAAAGCCCGTGTTCAGCAGCAAAATCCCCCTTGATCTTTCGTGATCCGGCAACAACAACCGCCCCGGCAGGAATCACCAGCGGAGATTCGGAAGTTTTGCGGTAAATGGTATTCAGGGCAAGATCGTAAACAGGAGTTGACCCATTAAGAATCACCCCGGTGCCAATAACCGCACGCTCCTTCACAATGGTGCCCTCATAAATGCCACAGTTACCCCCGACCATCACCTCGTCCTCAATAATGACCGGCATGGCGCCGATCGGCTCCAGCACACCACCAACCTGAACACCAGCCGAAAGATGCACCTTTTTACCGACCTGTGCACAACTACCCACAAGGGCATGGGAATCTATCATGGTACCCTCATCAACATAGGCACCAACATTGACATAAGCAGGAGGCATCATCACCACCGAAGGCGCCAGATATGATCCATCACGCACAGCCGATCCTCCGGGAACAATACGGACATTATTGGCAAGCGTAATCTTTTTAAGCGGATAGGTATCCTTGTCGATAAAAGCAAACCCTGTCTCATGCTCATCAAGCGCAACATAACTCTCCTGCAATCTGCCAAGGCGCATACCAAGCAAAATTCCCTCCTTGACCCAGGAGTTGACCCGCCACTCTCCTTCAAATTTTTCCGCAGCCCTCACCAGCCCCTCATTAAGCAACTGCTTGAACTGATTAAACACACGCCTTGCTTCCGGAATTTCCCAGAGCGCAGACGCGCCAAGTGAAGAAAAACCCAAAATCGCATCTTTTAAAGAATCATACTGTCCCATAACACACATTCTGCTCTGATTACTGATTAGATATCGCCATATTCGGCGGTAATATCCTTGTTATTTTTTCTGCTGTAGAAGCGGAAATCGTCGCTTCTGAGACTTTCATCCGGCTTCACCTGAACAAAAAGCATGTGCTGGAGAAACCACTTCAACTCCGTTTTCATGTCACTGTTCTGCAACGGCTCAACCACAGTCGGACTGACATAAAGGTCAAGCTGCTGAAATTTCATATTGTGCTGAAGCGCATACTTCCTGAGCCAGCGCTCAATCTGGTTAATGGTCGTAAACCTTGCCTGCACCACCCCGGTACCTCCACATGCAGGACACTGATCGCCCATCCGCTGCATCAAACTTGGACGAATTCTTTCCCTGGTAATCTGCATGATACCAAAATCAGACATGGGAAGAATATTTGATTTCGCCCGATCATTGCGCAATTCGGTTTTCATGGAATCATAAACCTTCTTGGCATTTTTCTGATCAAGCATATCGATAAAGTCAACAACAATAATGCCGCCGATATCACGCAGCCGCAACTGCCGCACAACCTCCCGCGCCGCCTCAAGATTGGTTTTCAGAGAGTTCTCCTCCTGCTCCCGCTTGGCTGCATACCTTCCACTGTTGACATCAACAACCACCATCGCCTCGGTATGCTCAATAATGATATAGCCACCCGACTTAAGCCATACCTTGCGCGAAAAGATCGACTCAACATCCTTGGCAATGCCATAGCCTTCGAACAAGGGAAGTTTTCCCTGATAGAAGGTGACATTTTTCACCATCTCAGGCGCAGCCCACTGAATGTAGTTCAGCGTCTCCTTGTAAATAAGTTGTGAATTGGCAACAATCTCCGTGACATCAGAGGTAAGCGAGTCACGCAAAACACTCGATATGATCGTATCCTCCTTGAAAATCAACTGGGGAGGGGCAGCATCCTGCAGCTTTTCCTCAATCTGCGTCCACTTGGCAAGAAGCTTCTCAAGATCCTGCTTCAGCAACGTCTCCTCCTGATCTTCAGCAACAGTGCGGATAATGGCCCCAAAACCTTCAGGAAGCATGGAGCGCACCAGCTTTTTCAGTCTTGAACGCTCTTTGCGGGCAACAACCCTGCGGGAGACAGCTACCTGCCCTCCACCAAAAGGAAGCAGCACCATGAAGCGCCCGGCAATCGTAATATCAGAAGTAAGGCGGGAACCCTTGCTGCTGATCGGCTCCTTGATAACCTGCACCAGAATGGAGTCATTCGGCTTGAGCTTGCCAGCAATCATCTGTGTGTATGACTGCCTTTTCTCAGCCCGATCCTGATCATCTGCCGAAGGGGCCTTGCTGCCACTGCGGGCAGCCGACTTAACATTTGCACCCGCCGCCGGTTCATCACCACTGCGTGCACCCTGCGGCGCATCATCGCCATCATCCACACCGCCATTCTCATCATCATCATCATCCTCAATCAGCGCACGATAATCCTCATTTGTTGTGCCGACATCGGAAAAATGCAAAAAGCCATCCGACTTCTGGCCGATATCAACAAAGGCCGCCTTAAGCCCCTCCACAACCTTATGTACCCTGCCAAGATAAATATCACCAATACTCCTCCTGCTTTCGGGACGCTCAATAATCAATTCAACCAGACGTCCCTCCTCAACCAGTGCAACCTGTATCTCGTCACCGGTTTTGTTCATCAGCAACTGCTTATTCGAACTCTTCTTCATTTGCACACTCTTTAATAATGGCAAGAACCCGGGGGATTCCCCCCTGTTACAACTTCTCTAAAAATAAACAACAACACAGAACGGATCCCCAAAACCACGCCGCTCCCTTACAGGGAACATTCTCCAACTGATAACTCTTTTTTGTTTCATCCGCCCAGCGACAGCCGTCAGGCGGAAAAATGAGCCGAATGGCCTGCAGATTGACGATCAAGATAAGAAATAATAGACAGGAAACCGCCAAAACCGGCACAGAGGAGGCTGCGCACATGCGTCGTTACGATCAAGAACCAAAGCCCTTCTTGGCGGCTTTCTATTTGCAAGATTTCTTTGAAGTTATGTACATTGAACGTATCAGTTTTTTCGTGTTGCGTTTCACTCCTTTCACGTTATGCCGGATAAAAATTCTCTGAACCAAACTCCCGAACAGAAAGCTCGTGACGCCATCGACTGCCAACTCATGGCGGCAGGATGGGCTGTTCAGGAAAAGAGCCGGATCAACTGGCCGGGGAAATAATCGAAAACCTCGAAGCCGGGCTGGCAAGCTTTCAGGAGATTCTGGGGGTGCTGAACAGAGATTGAACTTACCCGCACCCTTATGCGATGAAAATGGTCGGGAACTCTTTTCCCATCCGGCCTCTCAGGAATTGCAGAAAATGATGGATTTCAGGTTGTCATGGTGGCAAAGGAGATTTGACTGACTAAAAGCACTCAGATGGTAATTTTTTTTCAACGTGATTTATTTTTTACATTTATTAGTTGCGTTTTGATATCACTTAGTGATACTTGTTCGTGCATAAAAAACAGCAAAAAATTTTAACCAGGATCTTTGAAGATCCGGTACGCTCTGACGTGAAGTGGTGCGATATTGAAACGCTGATACAGGGTCTGGGAGCAGAAATTTCCGAGGGAAACGGATCAAGAGTACGGATTTTTTTGAATGGGGTTCGTGCAGTTTTTCACAGGCCGCATCCCGAAAAGGAGTGTGACAAAAGTGCGCTTAAATCAATAAGACGTTTTTTACAAGAAGCAGGAGTGGAGTACCATGCTGAACTATAAGGGATACACAGGGCATATTGAGTTTGACGATGAGGCCGGTCTGTTTCATGGCGAGGTAGTCGACACGAAAGATGTCGTCACCTTTCAGGGACGCAGTGTTGATGAGATCGTGCAGGCGTTCCGGGATTCTGTCGATGATTATCTCGAATTTTGTGCAGAGCGGGGCGAAAAACCGGATAAGCCATTTTCCGGTAAATTTGTACTGAGAATGAACCCGGAACTGCACCATGCCATTCATCTGAAGGCAATAAAAGCAGGAAAAAGCCTAAACAAATGGGTCAATGATACACTCCAGTCAGCCTGAAAAAGGCTCCATCTTTTGAGAAAGATAAATACAGGATGTGTACTTTTTCTTTTCGTAACGCAGATTAATCTTTCCACCGATGATTACCGACACAACCCTCGCCTTTCTCCGTGAGTTGAAGGGCAATAATGAGAGAGTCTGGTTCACGGAGCACAAGAGCGAGTACCAGCAGGCTTATGGTGAGATGCTCGATACGGTGCTTCAGCTTCTTGTGGCGATCTCTGCGTTTGACCAGGGTATTGCCCTCTCCGGCCTTGATCCAAAGAGCTGCATGATGCGCATCAACCGGGATATCCGGTTTTCAAAAGACAAATCTCCCTATAAGACGAATTTCTTTGCCTTCATCAGCAAAGGCGGAAGGAAAGGCCCCCTCGGAGGTTACTACCTCCACATCGAGCCGGGTGCAACGTTTGCCGGGGGAGGCATCTATATGCCCGAAGCCGCCGTTCTGGAAGAGCTCAGGCGGGAGATTGATGCTCATTTCGCCGAGTGGCAGTCACTCATTGCTCAAAAAGAGTTCTCTTCTCATTTTCCGGAAGGGATCCTGCCTTCAGGGAAGCTGGTCAGGCCGCCAAAGGGGTATGACAGCACGAATCCGGCAATAGAGTATCTCAAGTTCAAGGGGTATTACACCCAGCGCTTTTTCACCGATGATGAAGTCACCAATCCCGGATTTGTGGCGGAACTTGCCAAAACATTCGGTGTAGTGAGCCCCCTTGTCCAGTTCCTGAATGGTGCTTTATCAAGGGAGTGAGAGGCATCAAGGGTTTTCACTGCATGTCAGGAATGTGCCACTTTACAACAAAGAACCGAGGCAAGAAGAAGAGATGATTACCGATTACGAATGGCCTCTGTGGCAAACAACGGCACTTGTCTGCGGTATTGACGAGGCGGGCCGGGGGCCACTTGCCGGGCCTGTGGTTGCGGCGGCGGTTATCTTCCCTCGCTGGTTCAGGCCGGTTGGTACGATACTTGAGAGGGTGAATGATTCAAAGAAGCTCTCGGCGGCCGAGAGGGAATTGCTTGCCCCTGCCATCCGGAATGCGGCGGCTTTCTGGGCGGTTGCTGAAGTTGATCCTGAGACCATTGACCAAATCAACATCCTCCAGGCGACCATGCTTGCCATGAACCAGGCTGTTGCAGCATTACCGATCCAGCCAGAGCTGCTTCTTGTTGACGGCAACCGGTTCCGCACGGAGCTCCCAATCCCTTATGAAACTGTTGTGAAGGGTGATTCGAAGGTCTTTTCAATTGCGGCTGCATCGGTGCTGGCCAAAACCCATCGGGATGAGCTGATGGTGGCGTACGCCAGTGAGTACCCGCAATACGGTTTTGAGCGCCATGTCGGCTACCCCACCAGGGCGCATGTCGAAGCTATCCGCCAGCATGGACGCTGCCCGATTCACCGCCAGAGCTTCAGGCTTCGTCAACTGGGTGAAAAGCCATGACTACAGGGTACGACCCGCATCTGCTCGGTCAGGAGGGTGAACAGCTCGCGGTTAACTACCTTGTCCAGAAGGGGTATCGCATCCTTGAGCGCAATTACCGTTTCCATCGCAATGAGATTGATATTATCGCCCGGCAGGGCAAAACACTCTGCTTTGTTGAGGTAAAAACCCGCCTCTCTTCTGCCAAGGGGCACCCGGCTGAAGCGGTGACACTCCAGAAACAGCATGAGATCATCAAGGCGGCACGGGCTTACCTTGCTCTCCACAGCGCAGGGGAGTGCGACTGCCGCTTCGACGTGCTTGCAATTCGCGTGCAACATATGGAGGAAAAACGGATAAGCTCGTTTATTATTGAACATTTTCCCGATGCTTTCTGGGCTTGATTCCTCGCCGATAGGCAAGCATTATGACGGCATTTTTATTATCTTGAGGTTCAATTTCCATCTCACCAGTTATAGCTGACTATTATGCAGGAAGACGATATCCTTTCCCTCCCGACACCTCCGACAGAAGCGAGCTACGGAGCAACCAACATCCAGGTTCTTGATGGCATCGAGCATGTCCGCATGCGCCCTGCCATGTATATTGGCGATATTTACAGCCGTGGCCTTCACCATCTTGTCTACGAAATTGTCGACAACTCGATTGATGAAACGCTTGGTGGCTTCAACGATTATATCTTTGTCTCCCTGAATCCTGATGGATCGGTTACGGTGATTGACCATGGTCGGGGTATTCCGGTGGATATTCATCCGGAAAAGCAGAAATCGGCGCTTGAGCTGGTCATGACGGTCATTGGCGCTGGCGGCAAGTTCGACAAGGGGGCATACAAGGTCTCCGGCGGTCTGCATGGTGTTGGCGCTTCGGTGGTCAATGCCCTTTCGGAGTGGTGTGAGGTCGAGGTCTCCCGCGACGGCAAGCTCTATTTCCAGCGCTTTGAGCGGGGCGTTCCACAGGGTGATGTCAAAGTTATCGGCAGTTCAGACCATCGCGGTACAAAAACCACCTTTCTGCCTGACCATCTTATTTTCAAGACTACCGAGTTACGCAAGGATATCATTATCGACCGTATGCGGGAGCTTGCATTCCTCAACAAAGAGCTCTCGATAACGGTGCAGGATACTGAAGGGTTCCAGGAAATCTTCCATTATGAAGGCGGAATCAAGGAGTTTGTCCAGTTTACCGATCAGAACCGCCTCAACCTGCTCAAGGAGCCGATCTATCTTTACGGCGAACGGGATAGTACCATTGTTGAAATAGCGCTCCAGTATAATGATACCTATCAGGAGAATGTCTTCAGCTATGTCAACAACATCAATACGCATGAGGGAGGCACACACGTTACCGGCTTCCGCAAGGCTCTGACCAGAACACTTAATGCCTATGCGCAGAAGAACGATTTGCTGAAAAACCTGAAATTATCCCTGACTGGTGATGATTTCAAGGAGGGGCTGACTGCAGTTATCTCCGTCAAGGTGGCTGAACCGCAGTTTGAGGGGCAGACCAAGACCAAGCTTGGAAACTCAGAGACGCAGAGCATTGTCGAAACCGTCATCAATGAGCAGTTGTCGGAGTTTGCCGAAAGCAATCCGAATGTGCTCAAGATGATTATTGAGAAGGTGAAGGGTGCAGCCATGTCGAGAGAGGCGGCCCGAAGGGCAAAGGAGCTTACCCGCAGAAAATCGGTGCTCGAAAGCTCTGGCCTTCCAGGAAAACTTGCTGACTGTTCGATCAATGACCCGGAGCATTGTGAACTCTATATCGTCGAGGGTGATTCGGCAGGCGGCAGCGCCAAGCAGGGTCGCGACCGGAGCTTCCAGGCAATTCTTCCTCTTAAAGGTAAAATTCTGAATGTGGAGAAAGCCCGGCTGCACAAAATGCTTGAGAACGAGGAGATCAAGACCATCATTCTTGCTCTTGGCACCAGTTTCGGTGAAGAGGAGTTTTCGGTTGAAAAACTGCGGTATGGCAAAATCATCATCATGACTGATGCTGATGTTGACGGAGCACACATCAGAACTCTGCTCCTGACCTTCTTCTTCCGCTACATGCGTGCCCTGATTGAAGCTGGCAGAGTCTTTATTGCCCAGCCTCCGCTTTACCTGGTTAAATCAGGCAAAGATCAGCAGTATGCATGGGATGATGAGGAGCGCAACAGTATTTCAGATGGCATGAAGAAGATGCAGAAGGGTAAGGCGAATATCCACATCCAGCGATACAAGGGTCTTGGAGAGATGAATCCTGAACAGCTCTGGAGTACCACCATGGACCCGGCTCACCGCTCACTCCTGCTGGTCAACGTGGAAAACGCCATGGAAGCAGACCAGGTATTTTCCACGCTTATGGGAGACAAGGTTGAACCCCGGAGAGAATTTATCGAGAAAAATGCACGTTACGTCCGCCGCTTAGATGTCTGAAGTACGGACGTAAACCTCCTTGCGGAGCTGCTCCACCCACTTGATAAAGATCTGCTGATTTTTATCCGCGAGTGCCAGCTCTTCGAGGTACGCATAATCTTTTTCGGTATTAAGCTTATGAGCTGGAATGCGCTCATTCAACCGGTATATCGCATAGAACGGCTCACCCTGTGGCGGATCGATTTTCTGAACCTCACTGATATCTCCGCTCTTCTGCAATGTTGAGAGGATCTGCTGCAATTGAGGGCGTAACGCAAGAGGTGAAAACAGTGGATTTGATGACCCCGACAAAAGAATCGTACCTCCCTGCGCTGCAGAAGCTGGATCTTCGGAATATTTTTTTGCCATATCAGCAAAAGTCTCTTTGCCACCCAGAACATCAGCACGCACGGCGTTGAGCTGCCGGGTCACCGATGAAAAATCTCCTGACTTGCGATCAAATCCAATGAGAATATGGCGAACATGGATCGAATTCGGCTCTTTGCTGAGCAACTGAATAAGATGATATCCATAACGGGTCTCAACGATATCAGAAATTTTTCCTTCATTGAGAGCGTAGGCTGCATTCTCGAAACTCGGTATAAGCTGACCTTTCGCGACAAAACCAAGATCACCTCCTGACTGGGCTGAACCTGGATCCTGGGAGTACTGCCTTGCCATAGCAGCAAAATCGGCGCCACCTTTGATCTCCGTCCGAATCCGCTCCATCGTTGCAAGCGATTGTGCCTTCTCCTCCGCCGAAACGGGGGGATATTTGAGAATCTGGGAAACAGAGACCTCTTCAGGGATCTGGGGGATCTGCTCCTTGTTCGCCGAATAGAATGCCATCACTTCATCATAACTGACAGTAACCCCTGCGCTCTTTTTGCGCCGTAGCGTATCGACCAATTGCTGATTGCGCAGCTCCTGGCGAATCCCCTCAAGAATACCGGCAGAGGACTTGCCAAGACGGCTCTCCATATCAGCTTTTGAGGTGAATTTGGTACCCAGCTCCCTGAACCGTTCGCTTGCCGCAGAGGATATGGAATTTTCATCAATGCTGACACTGTCAATTTTGGCTTTTGCAAGGATGATTTTCTGATCAATCAGCCCATCAAGTATAGAGCGTGACAAACCATTGTTTTTGGTCAGTTCGGGATACTGCATGCGAGCCATGAGTTCCCTTGAATCTATTTCTGATTTAAAGATGACCTCATTTCCAACTACAGCAACAATCCGATCAGCCATGTCGGCAATGGCTGGCGCTTGCAGAGATGATGATCCGATAAAAAGCAGCAATGCGGCTTTCCCAAATACTTTTTTCATGCCCTGGTTTTCCTTACTGGTGAATGTTTATCGAGTTCCCTTGCCACTATGGGGACAAGGGAAAAAAGTGAATAAAAGAGCAGAGTGATCAGAACACATTCAGGATACCTTGCTTCCCCGTAAACGGACGGAGCTTTTTGTAATCCTGAGCCAATCATAGACAAGAGGTGCCGCCACAAAGATTGAAGAGTAGGTACCAATCAGGATACCAATAAAGACGGCAAAGGCAAAACCCCTGATTGCCGGTCCGGCAAAGATAAAGAGTACAAAAACACTGATCAGCGTCGTCCCCGAGGTGATGATTGTACGATTGAGAGTCTGGTTCATGCTTTCATTGAAAATCCTTTCATATTCAGAGGGTTTCTGACCCCGGATCCTCTCTCTGATACGGTCATAAACCACAACGGTATCGGTAATGGAGTAACCTGCTATGGTGAGGAAAGCCGCAATGATACTCTGATCCATTTCAAGGGGCATAAACGCAAAGAGGCCGCCAAGAATACTGAAAATTCCGAGAACTGTCAGCACATCATGCAAAATCGCAAGAACACCCGTTGCGGCAAATTTTGTTTCAAACCGGATGCCGACATAAATAAGAATCGCAATAAGGGCTGCAACAAGAGCTTTAACCGCAGACCATTTCAAATCGGATGCAATACTCGGACCCACAGCATCAATGCGAACAATTTCATGACGATTATCCTTGATCCGATCATTAAGTGCATTGGATACAAGCGATTTCAACTCCCCCGTATCTCCCTGGAAAACCGTGCTGAACAGAAAGGAGCGATCCATACCATACTGCTTCAGCGTGCCTGAAACACCTGCCGCATCAAGTATCGAACGAATCTGGCCGACATCAGCATCTTTCTCGAAGCGTATCACCACTTCAGAACCTCCCCTGAAATCAATACCGTAGTTCAGCCCTTTAACAGCGAGAGAAACAAGGCCCGAAACAAGCAGAACAAGAGAAAAACCGTACGCAATTTTACGATATCGGATAAAGTTAAAGCTGGTATTATGAAAGATCCTCATGGGTTGAAACGTCTTGAAATATTAACCGAAACTTTTGTCTGACATAAGATTTTTGATGAACAACAGATGGAAGATCTCTCTGGTCACCACAATGGCCGTAAACAAGCTTGCCGAGGTACCGATCATCAATGTTACAGCAAACCCCTGAATAGGTCCGATACCATACGTATACAGCAGAAATGCCGCTGAGAGGGTTGTCACATGTGAATCAAGAATCGAGGAAAATGCCCGTTCATAACCTTGCGTCACGGCAGTGATAACCGACTTGCCTTCAGCAAGCTCTTCACGTATCCGTTCGTAGATCAGAACATTCGCATCAACCGCCATTCCCATGGTCAGCACAATCCCGGCAATACCCGGAAGTGAAAGCGATGCATTAAAACCTGCAAGCACCGAGAGTACAATAAGGATGTTAAGCACCACAGCTACATCGGCAGCGATTCCCGCCTGCCGGTAATAAACCACCATAAAAACAGCCACAGCCACAAAACCCCAGATAATGGACTGCATTCCGGCGCGAATATAATCAGCGCCGAGTGATGGCCCAACCGTCCTCTCTTCAATAATGCGGACAGGAGCAGGAAGAGCGCCCGCTTTAAGGACAATTTCAAGATCTTTCGCCTCTTCAAGACTTTCAATCCCGTTGATCACTGAATTACCGTTTGGAATCTTTGACTGCACAACAGGAGCGCTGTAGACAGCTCCATCCAGCACAATTGCAATGCGCTTGCCGATATTGGCTCCCGTAATACGAGCCCATTTTGACGTCCCTTCGGAATTCATCGACATCAAAACCTCAGGCTGCACACCCTCTGAGCCGAAAGTGGCTTTTGCCTCTGTAATAACACCACCTGTCAGCTCAGGCCCCTTTCTGACCAGATAGATGGAATAGAGCTTTTCTCCATTTTTGCCCACATCGGGCTTGGCTGCAAGCAGTAACTCACTATCCGGAGGGAATAATGCCACGATGTCACTGCGGTGCAACAGCGATACAACATACTCCTTCGACTGCTCGGTTGTAAATGCGGTACCATTTTGAAAAACACCAATCACATCATAAAGCGGTGTTGCAGATGACTGCGGAGCAACGGGCGCCACAGGTTTGGGCACGGAGAGCGCAACAGGCGCCGGCAAGGCGGCTGATGATGAGTCAGGAACGGGAGCAACCTGTACTGCGGCACTATTCTGTTGGTTTTGAACAAGATATGAGTTGATTCTGTCCAGCGTCCTGACCATCACTTCAGGTTCACGAAGAAGTCTGAATTCAAGTTTTGCCGTCCCTTTGAGCAAGTTTCTCACCCTGTTTTCATCTGAAACACCAGGAAGCTCAATAATGATTTTCCTGCTTCCCTGTGTCGTAATGACTGGTTCGGCAACACCATATTGATCAATACGATTGCGGATAATCTCCTTGGCACGGTTCAGGGCATCTTCAGACTCTTTTTCCAGTTTCGAAACAATTTCCTGATCTGAATTGCGGATATCATAGAAATATCGGCTCAGGCGAATATTCTGACTCTTGAACTCGGAGGAGATAAGATCAATAACCTTTGCATCACTTTGCGATGCTTTTGTCCGAACATTCTGCATGATGGCAGTAAACTTCCCATCCTTATTCCATGCTTTCTGTTCAAAAAGATCCACCTGATCAACCTCCATAACCAGATGCATCCCGCCCTTCAGATCCAGACCGAGTTTCAGACTCTTTTTGCGGGCGTTTTCAAGCTCTTCGCGGTGATTCAGTACATATTTCAGACTATCCTGCGCTGAAGCAAAAGAATCGAGCTGCTTCGAAAGAGTGTAGTCACTCCAGGTTGGCCATAATGACCAGAGAGCCATAAGAGTGACAACGGCAATAAGAAGAAGGTTAAAACGTTTATTTTTCATTGATGGCATCGCGTTACGCTCGAAAGAAATAATTGAGCCAATATATAAAATGGGGTATTGATTATCTAACAATCTGCATCCCCACCCAAGATAGCCGGATCAACAGAGTGTAAAGTAAAAACCCGGCTTCCAGCCGGGCTTTTACTTCTGTCAACTACAAAAAAATCTTATCCCCATGTATCATGCACAATATTACTGTACCACCCTTCTGCAAACATGGCTTCCTCGTTGAGATGGTCATCATCAGCCGTGATTGGTGTCACTCCGCCAGCATCCTTGATATCAACGATACCCTCTGCGGTCAGTTTGTAAACACCTGCAACGGAAATACCATATCCGGGAGCAAGCAAACTGTAACAGGTATTGACCAGCGAAGGCGCTGCGGGTACTTTACCCTGGAATAAGCGGACAATGGCCGCCGCTGCCACTTTACCCTGACTACTTGCTGCAAAGCCAGATTTAGGCATCGCTCCGGCGATTGATGCATCACCGATAACATGGATTCCAGGATGAATGGTTGATTCGAACGAGACGGGGTTGATGGGGCACCAACCTGTTGCATCGGTCAGACCTGCATCAAACGCAATTTTTCCTGCCTTCTGGGGAGGGATGACGTTGATGACATCACCTTTCTCTACACCAAACTCAGTAGTCACGGTCATTGCCGCAGCATCAACCGCCGTTACCTTGCCACCTGCTGTACCTGATCGCCACTCAATCATACCGGGATAAAGACGCTCCCAACCCTTCTTGAACAGAGCCTGTTTTGAGAACTTGTCTTTTGGATCAAGAATAACAATTTTAGAGAGTGGTTTCTTTGCTTTCAGATAACCAGCAATCAGGCTGGCTCTTTCGTAGGGTCCGGGAGGGCACCTGAAGGGATTACCTGGAGGACAGATGAGCACCCTGCCTCCGTTCCTCATCTCATGAAGCTGTTTATGCAGCAGAATGGTCTGGGGGCCTGCCTGAAAAGCATGAGGCATTTGACTGTTAGCAACGCTCTCGCTGTACCCTGGTATGGAGTCCCATCTAAAATCGATTCCGGGTGAAACAATAAGACGATCATAGTTCAGCACCTGACCGTTTTTTAGCTTGACCGTGCTTTTCGAAGCATCAACCGCCACTGCATAATCAGCGATAATGTTGATCTGGTACTTATTCTTGAGGACGGTGTAGGTCTGGGCAATATCATTCATTGTTTTCAGATCACCGAGCACCCAGTTACTGAAAGGGCAGGTATAGAAGGTTGCTTTTGGCTCAACCAGCGTCACAGAAATTGATGGGTCAAGTTTTCTCAGGTATTTTGCTGCAGCAGCTCCTCCAAAACCGCCACCAATAACAACCACTCGTTTTGAACCGGCAAATGCCTTGTTCGACGAACCAAATATTCCGAATGCAGAACCAGCGACACCCGACAGAAGAAGTTTATTGAAATCCCGACGTGAAAGTTTATGCGTCATAATCATCCTCCGGCTTATTTGTTATTTTTTCCAAAATACTCGGCAATCAGCCGGATCTCTTCATCGGTATATCCTTTGGCATGGCGGCTCATAACCGTCGAGTAACGTGCTCCTGATTTAAAGGCTTTTAATGCCGTCTCAAGGTACTCGGTCGTCTTGCCTGAAATCGACGGAATAATGCCTACACTTTTACCATCCGTACCATGACATGATGAACAGGAAAGCGAAAGAACCAGACCACGCGGATTTGCCTCAGCACGTTTTGCCTGCACTTGCTTGACAGGCTTTGCACCGGCAGCATTCCCTGCAGCATAAGCGCCACTTCCTGTGGCAAGCGCTAACGTAGAGAAGGCGCATGCAGTCAGCCATACCCTTAATTTAACCGCCATAACGTATTTCCTCCATATTTAGTGATAAAAAGTCATTACCGTTCTCTAACCGGAACTCTATTATTGAACGACAGTGTCCGCAACAAAATGCTCATCCTTGTTGTCGATAAACGAAACTTTCACGATATCACCTTTCTTTCCGGAAAACCTGAACTGAAGAAAAGGATCTCTTGAAACTGATGGGCCAAGCTGAATATCAAAAAGAGGATTACCATTGAGAAAAGCGGCCCCCTCTTTTATAAAATGTGCTGCAACAAGATTACCCTGCTCATCTTTTCGTGAGCCGGATTCATTTGGGTGTGGAATAATAATTTTAACATGGACAATACCACTCTCCTCTCGGGCAAAAATTCTTACACTGCTGCTCATGGTAGAAAGATGTCTGATTCTTGATTAACAGGCTTGCGCCACTACCTCAACCTGCACGGATGTCACATAATATTTGCCACTCTCCCTCACAACAGCATGCAGCGCTGACCCCTCTTTCATCTTGATATTCAGTGAAAAATATGGCTGCATACTTTCGTGCAGATCACATTTGAAAACAAGAGGAGTAAGATTTTTTTCAACAAAGAGGAAAAGCTGATCGCACTTTAAAGAGGAATGAATTTCAACAGGCACAGCCGAACCGTCGGACGCTACAGGAGGCGCAACAATTGTTACTCCATTAGAGCGAAGAAGATCCTTTGTGCCCAGAGCATTCAGGAATGCTTGCTCCAATGAAGACTGCCTAAAAAATTCAGAGTTCCACTCTGCAAGCAGTTTCTCGGGAAACAACGATAAAAATGAAGAAATTATGGCTCCCGACGCAAGAAATTGTCTTCTTTTCATAGACATATTTACGGTTTAAAGGGGGGGACTACAAAGCTTTCAGCTAAGCCTGCCGGGTTTATTAGTATGCATAACTATATAGGTATATAAAGAAAGCGCCGATTTATTGCAATTTTTTTATTATCCCCCAATGCAATCACGGAAATCCGAAACGCAGACCGATACAAGCCGCACCCCTGAAGATATCAATCTTCCAACATAATTGCAGAGCCCGACTCATCCACTCATTCTTCTACATAACAAAATTATCCACAGCCATAACGCCACTCCACACAAAGATGCAGTATAAGACCAAACACTTTAATATCCAAAGTCAAAAAAAACAATACACATATAATACATATACCTGTTAACCACTTTAAACAAAGGAATATCGAACGGAAAAGTTCGATAATTCGTATCTTTGATAACAGCCATTCTTAATCAGTCAAACTAAATGTTTCACGTGAAACAATAAGCAGAAAATGTACGATATCATAGTTACTGGAGCAGGTCACGCTGGATGCGAAGCTGCCCTTTCTGCAGCAAGAATGGGTTCATCCTGCCTGCTTATCTCCTCTGATCTCACCGCAATTGCCCGGATGTCCTGTAATCCCGCAATAGGAGGCGTCGCAAAGGGGCAAATCACGAGAGAGATCGATGCCCTTGGGGGTGAAATGGCAAAAGCTATTGACGCCACCGGCATACAATTCCGAATGCTCAACAGAAGCAAGGGGCCAGCCATGCACTCTCCAAGAGCGCAGGCTGACCGAACATTATACTCACTGTATATGCGGAATGTTATCGAGAAGGAGGCTAATATTGATCTTCTCCAGGACACTGTTGTTGGTATTGAGTGCTCAGGCGGAGCTTTTTCAGGGGTGCGGCTTATGTCGGGACGTATCATCAATGGCAGGACGGCCATCCTCTCTTGTGGAACGTTTTTGAATGGCCTGATCCATATTGGCATGAATCATTATGCTGGTGGCCGAACCATTGCCGAACCTCCAGTATACGGGCTAACAGAGGATCTTGTTAAATATGGTTTTGCTGCAGGTAGACTAAAAACGGGAACACCAGCAAGAATAGATGCGCGATCGGTTGAGTACGATTTGGTTGAAGAGCAATCAGGTGATCCTCTGCCAATCTCATTTTCATTCAGGAACACCCCTGTCATTAACCGGCATCAGATTAGCTGTTTTGTTACAAAAACAACAAAAGCAACACATGAGATCCTGAAAAAAGGATTTGACCGATCTCCATTATTTTCAGGGAAAGTTCAAGGTATTGGTCCGAGATATTGCCCATCCATTGAAGATAAAATCTGTCGCTTCCCTGACAAGGATAGCCATCATATATTTCTCGAACCGGAAGGGTTCGATACCAATGAAATGTATGTCAATGGCTTTTCAACATCACTTCCTGAAGAGATTCAGTTAGAAGCGCTGCAATCTCTTCCCGGACTCCGTAACGTTAAAATGATACGCCCTGGATATGCAATTGAATATGACTACTTTTTTCCTTATCAAATCAATAGAAGTCTTGAAACAAAGCTTGTAAAGAATCTCTTTTTTGCAGGGCAGATTAATGGGACTTCTGGCTATGAAGAGGCCGCAGCACAGGGATTAATTGCCGGAATTAATGCCACACTTCTGCTTCGGGGACGAGCCCCGCTCCATTTGAAGCGCTCAGATGCCTATATCGGCGTACTCATTGATGATCTGGTTACAAAAGAGACGAATGAACCCTACAGAATGTTTACCTCTTCTGCTGAACACCGCCTGTTGCTCCGTCATGACAATGCTGATATTCGTCTCTGTCACCACGCAAAATCTGCAGGACTGATTGATGCCGATACCTTTTCTGACTGCACCAATAAAAAAAGGCTCATTGATACCCTCAATCAGCTCTGTCTTGACACGAAAATCAAGCCCGATGTTGCGAACACGTTACTTGCGGGACTCGGGCATCCACCCGTAACGACAACACAAAGCGCAGTGAACCTGTTAAAAAAACCAGGCGTACATTTTCACATGCTGCTTGAATCCGCTCTCTCTTTCAAAGAAAGCGTCTATGCAGTGACTGACGACCCATTAGTTTTTGAACAGGTTGAGATTGATCTGAAATATGAAGGTTATCTTAAACGGGATCTGTTAATGGCCGAAAAAATACTGCGTTTGGATTTGCATGAGATTCCCGCTTCTTTCAGGTACGATCATGTTACCGGCCTTTCAAATGAGGGAAGGGAAAAACTGATGAAGCTTCGACCCGAGACCATAGGACAGGCATCGAGAATTCTTGGTGTCTCGCCATCAGATATTTCTGTGCTCATGATACGTCTCGGCCGCTGAGCAACAGTGCGTGTTTCACATGAAACATAATCCTGTGTTTCCGCTCTCAATTAAACAAGCAATCATGGACAGCATAATCAGTGATATCGTAACCAACGATCTGCTCTTTGGTAAAGATAAAGAGGAGCGGATTGTTGGAGCATACCAGCTTTCAGACACCCATATTAGGCTATTCAACAGGGATGACAATGGGGTCAGTTATCATGATGAACCATTTTTTCCATTTTTCTTCCTTTCTGAAAACTCTTTACTGGACGGATTTATACCTGAAGAAAACGAGAAATTCTGGCTCGTAACGCTCGCTGGAACGAACTATTACAAGAATCTTGCGATTTTTCGGAATTGGAAGAATCATAGACGCGCTATTGATTTTATCAACAGAAAACGTCTTAACGACACAACAGAGAATCAGGATAAAAACACACAATACGATAATAATTCACTGCTCTACAGTAAAGGTGATGCTGTCACGCAATACTTTCTGCAAAGTGGAAAAACCCTTTTCAAGGGTATGATATTTGACGACCTGTATCGAATGCAGCTTGATATTGAGACCCATTATGATCCCATGAAGAGGCAAAATAGTGGAACAGCTCTTGATGATGATGAGGTGATTATCATTTCTTTGAGTGATAGCAGGGGATGGGAACAGGTTCTTCATTCTAAAAACAGGACGGAAAAGGAGCTTCTTGAAGAGCTTGTTACCCTTATTGTGAAAATGGATCCTGATGTAATTGAGGGACACAATATTTTCAGTTTTGATCTCTCCTATCTGCAGCGAAGATGTGATCGATATGGTATTCCTTTTGCCATTGGACGTAATGGGTTGTTAGCAAAAACATATCCAGCATCGATTCGTTTTGCGGAACGGAGCATTGATTATCCCTTTTTTGATATACCGGGACGCCATGTCATCGACACCCTTTTTCTGGTACAAAGCTATGATGTATCACGGCGCTCAATGCAGAGTTATGGACTAAAAGCAGTTGCAAAACATTTTGGTTTTGCCTCAAAAGAGCGTACCTACATCGAATACAAGGATATCGCCTCTCTTTGGCAAAATAATCATGAGAAGCTTCTTGCCTATGCCCTGGATGATGTGCGCGAAACAAGAGCGCTCTCATCACTTCTATCCGGCAGCAATTTCTACCTTTCACAAATGTTGCCATATACGTATGCCATGACCTCTCGTATTGGACAGGCTGCCAAAATTGAGGTACTCTTTGTAAGAGAGTATCTGCGTCGAAAGCAGTCAATACCAAAACCCACATCTGGTCAACAGCACTCCGGTGGATATACCGAGATATTTCTTAAAGGCATTCTTGGTCCTATTGTCTATGCGGATGTTGAATCTCTCTATCCTTCAATCATGCTTTCATATGATATTTGCCCTAAAAGTGATGAACTGAAAATATTTCCATTGGTACTTAACGACCTTAAAGAGCTTCGATTCAAAGCAAAAGAGAGAGCACGGAATGAAAATATTCTCGGAAAATCCACCCTTGCTGCCAATTTTGATGCCATGCAAAGTTCTTTCAAAATCCTGATCAATGCCATGTACGGTTACCTTGGATTCAGTGGAGGTATTTTCAACGATTTTTATGAGGCCGACAAGGTAACAACAACGGGACAGGCTCTTGCAAAAAAAATGATCATGGAATTTGAAGCAAGAGGATGCAAGATCATTGAGGTTGATACGGATGGTATTCTGTTTATACCACCTCCGGACGTGCAGAGCGAAATGGCTGAACGAGAACTGGTCAGTGAAGTCTCATCTCTTATGCCGTCTGGTATCAATATCGGCTTTGACGGGAGATTCAAAAAAATGATTTCCTATATGAAAAAAAATTACGCCCTTCTTGGATATGATAATGTGATGAAACTGAAAGGTTCTTCACTTACCAGCAGAAGTGGTGAGAAATTTGGAAGGGATTTTGTTAGAAGAGGATTTGAAACCCTCTTAACCGAGGATATCAATGGACTGCATAATCTTTTTACCGAATACAGAAACAAGATTTTAAATCATGAACTGGATATTTCTGATTTTTCAAGAACAGAAAGCCTGAAAAATTCACTCGAACAATATCTTGAAGATGTTAAATCAGGTAAAAGATCAAAGGCAATAACCTATGAAATCGTCATAAAGGCAGGACTGAACATAACAAAAGGGGAGAGAATAACTTTCTATATAGCAGGAACGGGCGCAGGATCATCTGCGTACGATAAAGGAAAGCTTGCGTCTGAATGGAAAAGAGAAAAACCGGATGAAAATACACACTTTTACCTCAAGCGTCTGGATGAGCATTGTCAAAAATTTCTTCCCTTTTTTAAACCCCAGGATTATAGTATGATTTTTTCTGATGATACACTGTTTTCTTTTTCTGCAGATGGTATTGAACTTCAAAGGGAGATACGACATACGGAGACAGATCCGTTCGGTGGAGAATTGACTTGACAGTCATTTTGTGAACAGTAATATTGCTTATATTACCGTCACTGTTCATGGAGGGAACTCTCAGTACATTTTGCATGTATTAGAACGGTAAACCCTTATTTTTTTAGAATTTTCCTAATAGTAATAATGACAGACAGCAACATACTGAAAATAACAGACGACGTAAGCTGGATTGGTGTTCTTGATCCTGGTCTTATCACCTTCGACATTGTTATGGAGACGAAATATGGAACGACCTATAACTCCTATTTCATAAATGCCGAAAAGAAAACGGTTATTGAAACAACAAAAGAAAAATTCTGGCCAGCGTATCTTTCAAAATTAAAACAAGTTACCGATCCGGCAGAAATTGAGTACATCGTTGTGGACCATACAGAACCTGATCACTCCGGCAATGTCAGGAACCTGCTTGCAATCGCCCCGAATGCAACAGTTGTTGGCAGTGGCAACGCCATAAAGTTTCTTCGTGATCAGACTGGCCATGATTTCAAATCATTGGTCGTCAAAACAGGCGATACTCTTAGTCTTGGTAATAAAACCCTTCATTTTATCAATGCACCTAATCTGCATTGGCCTGATACCATTTATACCTGGCTTGAAGAGGATCGTATCTTATTCACCTGTGATTCTTTTGGATCACATTTTTGCGATGCAGGAATGTTTGATGATGCAGTCGGTGATTTTGACGACTCATTTACCTACTACTTTAACAGTATTCTGAGGCCATTCAGCAAATACATGCTTCAGGCTATTGAAAAAATTAAACCGCTTGATATCAATATTATTTGCCCGGGACATGGTCCGATTCTGAGATCAAACTGGCAAAAATATGTTGATCTTTCAATGAAATATGCAACAACTGCAATTGCTTTACCACAAGAAAAAAACATTCTTATAGCGTACGTTTCGGCCTATGAAAACACAACATTAATGGCCGAGAAAATCGCTGAAGGACTGAGCCAATCATGTGACTTCAAAATCGATATCTGTGACATCGAATCCGTCCAGGCATCTGTACTTGAAGAAAAGATCGCTCATTGTTCAGGTATTATTGTAGGATCACCAACAATAAATCAGAATATTTTACCCCAAATATACCAAATTTTTGCAACAATCAACCCCATACGCGACAAGGGAAAACTTGCTGCAGCATTTGGCTCATACGGTTGGAGTGGTGAAGCCGTACGTATGATAGAGAGCAACTTTACCATGCTTAAACTCAAGGTTTTTGATCAGAACGTCATGGTTAAATTCAAACCACATGAACCCGAGTTTGAGAAATGTATAGCTTTTGGAAAGTCTTATGCAGAAAAAATGATAGAAATCTATCGACTCAGTTGCAATCTTTGATGTTTTTATGGAAAGGAGCATTATCGCAGATGATGCTCCTTTTTATTTAAAAATAATCTCTTTTACCATCGAATTTTCCAAAGCAGCATTCAATTTTTCGAGAATGTTCTGTTTTCGGAAATTAAGTTCCATTCTCCAGGTAGAATTTTTTACTCTTATAAACAACACCCCATTCGAGAACCGTTCTATTGTTGTTGATGCAGATATCGTATCTCCAACAACACTCTTCCAAACCTGTAATGTTTTATACTGCTGATAAGCTTCTGTCAATCCCAATACCTGACACATTTCACCAGCCACTACTGAAAATTGTTTGGGATTTTTTGTGCGTGACACCTTTACATCTCCTTTATACCCTTCAACGATTCGATAGAGATTGAATCAACGTGACTATATGGTTTATTTTCAGCAGATGTAATAATCGTTTGACCGCATGTTTCAAGCAGACGAAAAATGGCATTTGAGTGAGACGCATCCAGTTCACTGAACAGATCATCAAGCAGGCAAATTGGTTTTTCGCCGAGGATATCTGAAAATAAACGATGTTGTGAAAGTTTGAGAGCTATAAGAAAGATGCGCATTTGGCCCTGTGAAGCATATTTTTTAATCTCCCTGGTATGGAGTAAAAAAAGTAAATCATCACGATGTGGGCCTGTCATGGTCTGCCCACGTAAAATTTCCTCTCGTTCTGTCTCTTCAAACTTTACAAGAAATTGGCTGTACAATTGATCAATTGAACTATCATGAAAAACTTTTCCGAGTGAGCAGCGATACACTATGGTCGGATGCTCATCCGGCGATAAGAGTTGATAGAGAGTTTGAAAAAGTGGCAAAAATGAAGATAAAAACTGCATTCTTGTATAAACAATTGAGGCTGCAAGACGTGAAAGACTATCTGTCCAAATTGCAAGCATCTCTTTCTGTGATCCTGTCTTTTCATACATCTGACCAATCAGGGCATTTCTTTGTTGCAATACCCTTTTATAGGCCAACAGATCGTCAAGATATCTTCGGTTTGTCTGACAAATAGCATTATCAAGAAAACGCCTTCTTTCTGCTGGTGCACCATTAACAATTACCAGTTCTGCCGGTGAAAAGGTAATACAAGGAATCCTTCCAATATGTCTTGAAAAAGGCTTTATTTCGCTCTTATCAACAATAATTTTTTTTTCTTTTTCCTTTGTATAAAGAACTCTGACGGTTGTTGCACGTTCTGTAGCATCGAGAAAACTGCTTTCAAGAACAAAGAAATCAGAAGAAAAATAGAGACACTCACTATCAAGTGCATTATGAAAACCTCTTGTCAATGCACAATAGTGAACCCCTTCCAGTATAGAGGTCTTTCCTGATGCGTTAGGCCCATAAAGAATTGATATACCATAACTTGGCTCAAAATTCAATAACCGGTGGTTTCTGAAATTCTCGTAATGTATACACTGTAATTTCAAAAATTTTCTCTCTCAATTATTTATTCTCACAGGCATAACAAGCACAATCAGTTTATCATCCTCTTCCGTCTTGTGAGGTTTAAAAATAACTGCAGTTGTTGGACTTTTCAATTCAATTCTGATTTCATTATCATCGAGATGTGCAAGAGCAGCTTCGATAAACCTTGAATTAAAACCTATAGTAATATCATCTCCCGTATAGAGACATGGCATCTCTTCTTGTGCAGCCTCACCCTCATTTGTATTTTCTGCCATAACTTTCAGTAACTGTCCTTCAATCACCATCTTGACATCTCCAATACTTGAAAAACGTCCGACACGACGTACAGAATCATAAATCATCGAGCGATCTATGATTAAATGTTTGTCGTGTTCTACAGGAATTACTGCATCATAATTTGGATATGGTTCAATAATCAGGGATGCATCAAGCACAATATTACCAATAATAAAACGAACAAACCTGCGATCTGAATCTATACTCATGGTAATAAATTCGTGCTGTGCAAGTTTTTGTAAAATTGAAAGGACGCGTGCCGGTATAACGATTTTTTGTTTTTCTCCAATTGCAGAGTTGTAGTTTTTTCTGCATCGTACCAACCGATGGCCATCAGTCGAAACTGCGGTAATAGTATTACCTTCAAGTTCAAAGAGTACCCCCATCATTGCGGGTCTCATACCATCGACACTGCAGGCAAAAATTGTTTTTTGGATCAGATCAAGAAATTCTGCTGTTTCAAGTTCAAGAGAGATATCGTACGTTTTTTCATGTTTTTCCTGCTTGCTTTCAAACTGACAGGGTATTTTATACTTGCCTTTGTCTGTGGTAATATGGAGAGTTCCATGATCACTGATTTCCTGCCGTTCAATAACAAAGGTTACTGCGGTATCGTACATACTTCTCAGAAAATCCTGCAAAGTCCTCGCCTTAACACCAATATTACCAGAATCACTTGTTTCTACATCACTTTTCGCGGTTATTGATAACTCACCATCAGTAGCGAATAACGTCAGGCTACCAGACTCAATAGAGAGGTGAACATTTTCAAAACGCGGATCAATGGTTTTTGCGGGAATCGCTTGCGCAACTTTGCCGATAGCATCCTGTAATTGACGGATCGAAGAGGTGAGTTTCATCTGCTCCAACTTTAACTATTTATAATATTTAAAAAATTTGTTGTTGTTGTTGACGATGTGGATATCTGGACAACAAACTGCAAATTTCTGCTAATTAATTTAAAAATTGTATGTTACGCTACGTGATAACGATAGTAAAAGTGTTGATAACCTGTGCCTTGTACCCTCTTGTATGTGTGTATGGTTTGTTGATGAATATCCCCTACGCAGTCACGTGTTGATAACACACAGGTTATCAAGAAGATATCAACACCTACCCAACACCTTGTCAACACCCGCAACTACATGGAGAGGATCTCTATTCTTTTTTTGATCTCTTCTATTTTTTTTCGTTCATCCCCGATCGTGTCAACTTTTTTTGTGGTAGTGTTAACAGCATGGATAACGGTTGAGTGGTCTCTTCCTCCAAAATGAAGGCCGATAGTTTTCAGTGAAGAATCGGTCAGAAGTTTCGACAGATACATCGCCACCTGTCGTCCAACGGCGATCTCCTTCTTTTTCGATTTTCCCTTCAGATCATTAGGCGTAATAGAAAAGTAAGAGCAGACCGCTTTTTCTATCGTATCGAGAGTCAGCCTTTTTGTTGTGTGGCGAATAATGTCTTTCAGTGTTGATTTTGTAAACTGAAGATCAATTTCCCTGTTATCAAGCGATTGGGCCGCAAGCAGTTTGACAATGCATCCTTCCAGTTCCCTCACATTCTCGGTGACATTGGTCGCAATGAATTCAATAACGGTTTCATCCAGATTCACACCGCTTTGATGGAGTTTGCTGAGGATAATAGCCTTGCGGGTCTCATAATCAGGAGGTTGAATGTCTGCTGAAAGTCCCCAGTTAAAGCGTGAGATCAAACGGTCTTCAATTCCCTTGATATCTTTGATGGGTCTGTCTGCCGAGAGAATAATCTGCTTGTTTGATTGGTGCAGGGTGTTGAAAATATGAAAAATTTCCTCCTGTGTTTTTTCCTTGCCCGAAAAAAACTGAATATCGTCAATAATCAGTACGTCGATTGAGCGGTAAAACGAGGAAAATTCCTGTATTTTTCCATTCTGAATAGCGTTGACGAAGTCGATTGCAAATTTTTCACTTGATACATAGAGCACTCTTTCCGATAACCGGTTCTCACGGACACTGTTACCGATAGCCTGCATCATGTGTGTTTTGCCAAGACCTACTCCGCCATAAATAACCAGGGGATTAAAAGCATTTTGACCGGGGCTTTGCGCAACAGATTTTGAAGCTGCAAAAGCCAGAGAATTACAGTCACCCCTGATGAGTGTATCAAAGGTATATTTTGAGTTCAGGTGTGTTTCAAAGCGGGCAAGGTTTTTTTCAAATTCCTCACTGTTTTTTGCACGTGCTTCTGTTGCGCGACTTGCGGCAATGAAATCGCCGTTCATAGCGTTCTGGTGTGGCAATTCTATGGTGACGGGTTGCCCTTGTGATTTATCCATCACAATTGAATACATCAACTTTGCTTCGGGCCCGATCACATCCTTGAGTGCGAGTTTTAAAAAGGAGGAATAATTTTCCTCTATCCACTCGTAAAAAAATTGGCTGGGAACTTCAATTGTCAGCTCACTGCCCGAAAAGCTCAGCGGCTTGATTGGAAAAAACCAGGTCTTGAAAGCCAGAGGATTGATCTTTTCCCTTATGGCATTAAGACAGGCCTCCCAGACTTGATGCTCCAT